>NZ_HE997626.1:0-139880 GCF_000312385.1 Tsukamurella sp. 1534
GCACCGCCCGATTAGACCCCTGAAGGGGTTGATCGTGTTTTGGCGGATTGGAAACCTTCGCAGGCAACCGTTCCAGGTTACATCGTCGCTCTCTGCTTGTCAAAGTGACTCGGTCGGAGCAACCGTTCTAGCTTAGCAGACCGGATTCTCGTCCGCAACTCGCTCTCGCGAGTGCGTCCGGACCCGGTTCTGAGTCCGCCCACCACATGGAGAAGCCCCACGAACGCGACGAGCGCGTCCGAGATCTCGAGATTCTCTTCCGTGGCGGCCAGCGCGATGATCGTTTCCGACCGTCCCGGTTTCCGACATCCGGCAGCGACTTCGAATTCCCAGGTAGAACCGGGTTTCGGTGGGCTGTCCGGGCGGCGCCGTGGCGCGCTGACTTGAAATAAGTTACACACCTCGGCCGCACAACACAAATCGGCTGGTCATGGGTGCGAAACCACGCGTCGATCCGTGCGGATTCCGGCCCCGTCAGGACACGCGCTGGATCGTGCCGCCCAGCGCGGTCACGTTGCCGACGAAATTCGGGTACCCGCGGTCGATGTGGAACACGTCGTGGACCTCCGTGACTCCATCGGCGCAGAGGCCGGCGAGCACCAGGCCGACGCCGGCCCGGATGTCCGTCGACCACACCGGTGCGCTGGAGAGCTGCTCCACTCCCCTGATCACGGCATGGTGACCGTCGGTCCGGGCGTCCGCGCCGAGACGGACCATCTCCTCGACGAACCGGAACCGCGCCTCGAAGACGTTCTCGGTGATCATCGAGGTGCCCTCGGCGACGCAGGCCATGCCGATGGCCATCGGCTGCAGGTCCGTCGGGAATCCCGGGAACGGGAGCGTCGCGACGTTCACCGCGTGCGGCCGTTCCGGCGAGGCGATGCGGAACCCGTCCTCACGTTCGGTCACGGTCGCCCCCGCGTCCTGCAGCTTGCGCAGCACCACGCCGAGGGTCTCCGGCTCCACCCCGTTGACCGTGATGTCGCCGCGCGTCATCACGGCGGCGAAGCCCCAGGTGGCCGCGACGATCCGGTCGCCGATCACCCGGTGCTCCGTGGGGTGCAGCTTCTCCACCCCGCGCACCATCAGGGTGTCGGTCCCGATACCCGAGATGTCGGCGCCCATCTGCACGAGCATCGCGCACAGGTCCACGATCTCCGGTTCGCGCGCCACGTTGCTGATCACCGTGACGCCCTCGGCGAGCACCGCCGCCATCAGGATGTTCTCGGTGGCCCCCACACTGGGGAACTCCAGCGTGATCTCCGCGCCGACCAACGAATCCGCCTGTGCCACAACACATCCGTGTTCGATGGAGCTCGTGGCACCCAGTGCCCTCAGCCCCGACTGATGCATGTCGAGGGGTCGCGATCCGATCGCGTCGCCGCCGGGCAGCGCCACCACCGCGCGGTGCTCCCGGGCCATCAGCGGCCCCAGTACGCAGACCGACGCGCGGAACTGCTTCACCGCGTCGAAGTCCGCGCGGTGGTTCAGGGTGGCCGGCGTCGTGATCCGCGCCGTCTCCCCCTCGAGCTCCACCTCGGCCCCGAGGCCGCGCAGTACGTCCGCCATGAGCGGTACGTCCAGGATCTCCGGGCAGTTGGTCAGGACCGACGTGCCCTCCGCGAGCAACGTCGCAGCCATCAGTTTGAGCACGCTGTTCTTCGCGCCGCCCACCGTGACCTCGCCGGTCAACCGGGCTCCGCCGTGCACCAGAAACTTCTCACCCACGGGCAATACCCTATGGCACATCGGGCGGCCGCAGTGCCGCGGCGGCGATAGCCTGGGGACATGGCGGTACACCTGACCAAGATCTACACGCGCACCGGAGACGACGGGACCACCGGTCTCGGCGACTTCTCCCGCGTCCCGAAGTCCGATCCGCGGCTGCGCGCGTACGCGGACTGCGATGAGGCGAACGCCGCGCTCGGGGTCGCGGTCACCGTCGGGGATCCCGGGCCCGAGCTCCGCGCCGTCCTACTCCGGATCCAGAACGATCTGTTCGACGTCGGCGCGGACCTTTCCAATCCGGTCGTCGAGAACCCGGAGTACCCGCCGCTGCGGATCTCCCCCGACTACGTCGACCGCCTCGAGGCGTGGTGCGACGAGTACAACGCCGGCCTGCCGAAGCTCGATTCGTTCGTCCTCCCCGGCGGAACGCCCCTCGCCGCATACCTGCACGTGGCGCGCACCGTCGTCCGACGGGCCGAGCGGGCTGCGTGGGATGCCAAGGCGGAGTACGCGGATTCGGTGTCCGCGCTACCGGCGAAGTACCTCAACCGGCTGTCGGACCTGTTGTTCATCCTGTCGCGCGTGGCCAATCCCGACGGGGACGTGCTGTGGCGCCCCGGGGGCGGCGACGGAGCGCGGGCGAAGGGCGCGGCCGGCACCGAGTAGGCGTCATTGCAGCCGCTGGCGGCGCGACGACGGGCGCGATTCGAGCCAGGACTGGAACGCCGTGAGGCCGTCGCGGGCGAAGGCGAGCTCCGCCTCGCCCGCCGGCGTGGAGACCGCGACGATCACCATGTCGCGGTCGATCACGTCGAGCTCCGTACCGGCCGGCGCGCGGCGGCCCACGATCTCCGTCTCGGATCGCGGCAGGGTCCAGCTGGGCCCGAGGCGCACGCTGGAGAGCCGATAGTACTTCAGCTCGTGGTCGTCGTAGCGGAGGGTGCCGTGCCGCCACCCCTGCTCCGGCTCGGCCGGCAGGTAACGGAGGATGATCGGGACTCCCGCGACGCGGAGGCTGTACAGGCGCAGGACCAGGATCGCACCCACGGCGAGCAGCACCAGCACGGCCACCACCGCGCCGAATACCACTCCGCCCATACCGTCGCCTCTCTACGCGTCAGCTGAAGAGAAAAGCCCGAAGCCGGCGGCCCGTTTTCACCGGGCCACCGGCTTCACGCTGCACAACCTATTCTACTTGCCTGCGAGGAACTCGAGCGCGCGGAGTTGTCCCTGCGCGGTCGCCTCCTCCTCGGATCCCTCCGCGGCGCCTTCCAGCTGGCGACGCACATCGGGCTCCGACAGGGACGTGGCCCACTGGGCCCCGTCCGCGAGCACCGTGACCTTCTCGCCGGTCACCGAGAGGAAGCCGCCGTGGACGGCTGCGGCGAGCCGCTCGCCGTCCACCGTGTCGATGGCGACCGCGCCACCGACGACGAGCTGGCCGAACAGCGGCTCGTGGTGAGAGAGAACACCCAACTCACCCTCCGTGGTCTGGGCGATCACGAACGTCGCCTCGCCCGACCACAGCCGCTCCTCCACGGAGACGACCTCGACCTGAAAAGCGGTGTCAGCCAATTCGGGTCACTTCCCGGCGATCTTCTTCGCGGCCGCCTCGACGTCGTCGAGACCACCGCAGCTGTTGAACGCCTGCTCGGGCAGGTGATCGAACTCGCCCTTGCACACCCGGTCGAACGCCTCGATGGTGTCCGTCAGCGGCACGACCGAGCCCTTCTCGCCGGTGAACTTCTCGGCGACGATGAAGTTCTGGCCGAGGAACTTCTGGAGACGGCGAGCGCGCTGCACCGTGACCTTGTCCTCCTCGGAGAGCTCGTCCATACCGAGGATGGCGATGATGTCCTGCAGCTCCTTGTACTTCTGCAGGATGCGCTTGACCTCATTGGCGACGCGGAAGTGGTTGTCGCCCACGATCGACGCCTCCAGGATGCGCGAGGTCGACGTCAGCGGATCCACGGCCGGGTAGATACCCAGCTGCGAGATCGGACGCGAGAGCTCGGTGGTCGCATCGAGGTGCGCGAAGGTGGTGGCCGGCGCCGGGTCGGTGTAGTCGTCGGCGGGCACGTAGATGGCCTGCAGCGAGGTGATCGACCGGCCCTTGGTCGAGGTGATGCGCTCCTGGAGCTCGCCCATCTCGTCCGCCAGGGTGGGCTGGTAACCCACGGCCGAGGGCATGCGACCCAGCAGGGTCGAGACCTCGGAACCGGCCTGGGTGAAGCGGAAGATGTTGTCGATGAAGAGCAGCACGTCCTGGTGCTCGACATCGCGGAAGTACTCGGCCATGGTCAGGGCCGAGAGGGCGACGCGCATACGCGTGCCGGGCGGCTCGTCCATCTGACCGAACACCAGCGCGGTGTCCTGCAGAACGCCCATCTCCTCCATCTCGAGGTGGAGGTCGGTGCCCTCACGGGTGCGCTCGCCGACGCCCGCGAACACCGAGGTGCCCGAGAACTCGCGAGCGATACGGGTGATCATCTCCTGGATCAGAACGGTCTTGCCGACGCCGGCGCCGCCGAACAGGCCGATCTTGCCGCCCTTGACGTACGGGGTCAGCAGGTCGATGACCTTGATGCCCGTCTCCAGGATCTCGGTCTTACCCTCGAGCTGATCGAAGGCCGGGGGCTTGCGGTGGATGCCCCACTGCTCGCCGTCGCGGCCGAGGCCCGGCTGGTCGAGGCAGTCGCCCAGGGCGTTGAACACGTGGCCCTTGACCTTGTCGCCGACCGGCACCCGGATCGGGAAGCCGGAGTCGGTGACGTCGGTGCCGCGCACCAGGCCGTCGGTGGGCTGCATCGAGATGGCGCGCACCAGGTTGTCGCCCAGGTGCTGCGCGACCTCGAGGGTCAGCGTCTTGGCCACGGACGGGAGGGTGACCTCCGCGTTCAGGGCGTTGAACAGGTCGGGAACGGCGCCGCGCGGGAACTCGATGTCGACGACGGGGCCGATGACCCGCGTCACGCGACCGGTGGCCGCAGCGGTGCCCGCCGACGCGGGCTGGGTTGCTGTAGTCATGAATCCACTTCCTAGTTCGCGAGGGCGCCGGCGCCACCGACGATTTCGCTGATTTCCTGGGTGATCTGCGCCTGACGCAGCTGGTTCGCCTCGCGGGAGAGCGAGACTGCGAGCTCCTCGGCGTTGTCCGTGGCCGCCTTCATGGCCGTACGACGCGCGGCGCTCTCCGACGCCGCCGAGTCGAGCAGAGCCGCGAAGACGCGAGTCGCGACGTACTTCGGCAGCAGCGCCGACAGCAGGCTGTCCGCGCCCGGTTCGAAGGTGAAGTTGCGCGGCTCGGTCTCGGCCTCCTCGACCGCGAGCGGCGCCATCCGGCGGACCTCGGGGTTCTGCGAGAGCATCGAGACGAAGCGCGTGTACACGAGGTGCAGCTCGTCGACGCCGTGCGTCTCGACCCCGTCGATCGTGACGTACTCCTGCGAACCCGCCTCGAACAGCTTCACCAGCACCTCGGTGGCGGCCACCGCGTCCGTGTGGTGGGGCTGCTGCGAGAACCCGGTCCACGATCCCGCGACCTGCTGGCCCCGGAACGTGAAGTAGTCGACGCCCTTCTGCCCGAGCACGTACAGGACGGGCTCCTTGCCCTCCGACTTCAGCAGCTGGATCAGTTCACGGGTCTCGCGCAGCACGTTGGAGTTGTAGCCGCCGCACATACCGCGGTCCGACGTCACCACGAGCACCGCGGCGCGCTTCGGGTTCTCCCGTGCGGTGAGCAGCGGGTGGTCCAGCGACCCCGAGTTGCTCGCCAGCTCCGACAGCACCGCGGTCATCTCCTCGGAGTACGGCTTGGCGGCCGCCACGCGTGCCTGCGCCTTGGTGATCCGCGAGGTCGCGATCAGTTCCTGCGCCTTCGTGATCTTCTTGGTCGAGTTGACCGACCGGATCCGGGAGCGCAGCTCACGAATATTAGCCATTGCGCTTGACCTTGATCGTCTCCTGCTCCACGTCCTCGGCGGGCAGGGTTCCCGCCTCGGCCTCGTTCACGACGCGGGAGCCGTCGGAGGCCAGGAAGCTCTGCTTGAACTTCTCCGTCTCCGCGACCAGCGCAGCGGCCTGATCCTTCTCGAGCACCTTGCCGCCCGCGATGGACTCGTAGACGCCGGCCGCGGCGTGATGCAGGTGGCTGAGCAGCTCACCGTCGAACCGGCGCACGTCCTCGACCGGGACCGAGTCGTAGTGGCCCTCGCCGCACAGGTAGATCGAGACGATCTCGTCCTCGACCGACGACGGGCTGTACTGGTCCTGCTTGAGCAGCTCGACCCAGCGGGCGCCGCGCGCCAGCTGCGCCTTCGACGCCTCGTCGAGGTCCGAGGCGAAGGCCGAGAAGGCCTCCAGCTCGCGGAACTGCGCCAGCTCCAGACGCAGCGAACCCGAGACCTTCTTGAGGCCCTTGGTCTGCGCGGCGCCACCGACGCGGGACACGGAGGTACCGACGTTGATCGCGGGGCGGACGCCCTTGTTGAACAGGTCCGACTCCAGGAAGACCTGGCCGTCGGTGATGGAGATGACGTTCGTCGGGATGAACGCCGAGACGTCGTTGGCCTTGGTCTCGATGATCGGCAGCGCGGTCATCGAACCGCCGCCCAGCTCGTCGGACAGCTTCGCCGAGCGCTCCAGCAGGCGGGAGTGCAGGTAGAAGACGTCGCCCGGGTAGGCCTCGCGGCCCGGCGGGCGGCGCAGCAGCAGGGAGATGGCGCGGTAGGCCTCGGCCTGCTTAGACAGGTCGTCGAACACGATGAGGACGTGCTTGCCCTGGTACATCCAGTGCTGGCCGATGGCCGAGCCGGTGTACGGGGCGAGCCACTTGAAGCCGGCCGAATCGGACGCGGGGGCCGCGACGATGGTGGTGTACTCCATCGCGCCGGCCTCGTCGAGCGCCGACTTCACACCGGCGATCGTCGAACCCTTCTGGCCGATGGCGACGTAGATGCAGCGGACCTGCTTGGTGGGATCGCCGGACTCCCAGTTGGACTTCTGGTTGAGGATCGTGTCGATGCAGACCGCGGTCTTGCCGGTCTTGCGGTCGCCGATCACCAGCTGACGCTGGCCGCGGCCGATGGCGGTCATGGCGTCGATGGCCTTGATGCCGGTGGCGAGGGACTCCTCGACCGGCTGGCGCTCGAGCACCGACGCTGCCTGCAGCTCGAGGACGCGCTGCTCCTCGGCCTCGATGTCGCCCAGACCGTCGATCGGCTGGCCGAGCGGGTTCACGACGCGGCCGAGGAACTTGTCGCCGACGGGCACGGACAGCACGTCGCCGGTGCGGCGGACCTGCTGGCCCTCCTCGATGTCCTCGTAGTTACCGAGGATGACGGCGCCGATCTCGTCCTCGTCGAGGTTCAGGGCCACGCCGAGCACCCCACCGGGGAACTCGAGAAGCTCGTTCGCCATCGCGCCGGGCAGGCCCGTGACGTGCGCGATGCCGTCGGCGGTGTCGGAGACCGTGCCGATCTCCTCGCGGGAGGCGTCGGCCTCGAACGTCGATACGTACTGTTCGATCGCGCCCTTGACGTCGTCGGTTGAGATCGTCAACTCAGCCATGAGTACTCGTTTCCCTCTGTGTGGTGGTGGAAGTTTGTGTGTGGTTATCGGGGCAGCTGTTCGGCGGCCTGGTCGAGGCGGGAGGCGATATCGCCTTCGATCACCTCGTTGCCCACCGTGATGCGCAGCCCGCCCAGCAGTTCGGGCACGACCTCGGTCTGCACCGCGATCTTGCGCTGGTAGATGCGGGCCAACAGATCCGCGGCGCGATCCCGTTGGGCGTCGGTCAGTGCGACGGCCGATTCGACCACCGCGACGGACTCGCCGCGACGGGCCGCGGCCAGATCCGCGATCGACGCCACGCCGGCGTCGACGCGACCGACGCGCAGCAGGCGCACCGTCTGGCGCAGCAGCGCCGCGGTGTACTTGTTCACCTGCGCACCGAAGACCTTGTCCAGCAGGGCGATGCGGGAATCCGCCGGCACCCGGGTGTCGGACAGCATCGAGGTGAGCTTCGGCTCCGCCTCCAGGATGCGGCCGGCGCGGAACAGCTCGTCCTCCGTGGCGTCGAGCTGGCCCGCGCGCTCGGCACCGAGCAGCGCACCCACACGGGCCTGCCGCTCCACGGCGTTCGCGAAGTCCACGGGCTCCGACCACTTGGACGCCGCGGCGTCCTGCACGAAGACCACTGCACCGTCGCTGATCTTGCCGCCGAACAGGTTCGACACCAGCTGACGCTTGGCCTCGGCCGACTCCGACGACTCCGAGAGGTGCTTACGGAGCACCGGCTGCTCGTTGAGGACGTGCACCACGTCCGCGAGATCCTCCGAGACCCGGGCCAGCTCGTCGTCGCTGAGCGACTCGACGCGCTTGTCGAAGCCCGCGGAGAGCGCGCGCACCGACTCGCGGCTGGAAGCGCGCAGTGACCGGTTGCCGACGCGGTCGGCCTCGCTCACGCGAGCGGAATCGGCTCCCTCGGTCATCTTCTCGAGCTCCGCGAGCGAGCGGTCCACCGAGGCGGACCGGTTCGCCGGGTCCTCGAGGTGCGAGCGCACCAGGCCGGACGCGACCTGTACGGCCTCGGCGCCGAGCGCGCCGCGGAAGCCCCGGATCAGGTTGCCGCGGTTGAGCGCGATCTGGCCCTCGCCGTGCTCGCCGGCGCGAGCGACCTCGCGCTCCGTCTGCAACCGGAGGTCCTCGCGGATCGCGTCCGCGTCACCGCGGGCCTCCTCGCGGATGCGGCTGCCCTCACGGGCCGCGTCATCGCGGGCGCGCTCGCCCGCCGCTCCGGCCTCGGTGAGCTTCGACGTGGCCGTGGCCGACTCGTCGAGCTGCGACCGGACGAAGTCCTGGCGATCCTTCATGAGCTTGCGGATCGGCGGAACCGCGAACTTCCACAGGACGAACAGGATGACCGCGAAGGCGATCAGGTTACCGAGAAAGACTGCCATTTCAGTTCTTCACCACCGCTTCGTTCGCGAGTTCGTCCAACTTCGACTTGAGGGCGGGGTCCTGCGTCACGTCGAAGCCCAGCACCCGGCTGGCCAACGATGCCGAGAGCGGAGCGAGATCACCGCGTGCCGAGGCGGCCGCGGTCTCACCCGCGGCGCGCAACTGCTCGGTCTTCTCGCGCGTGACCGCGTCCGCCTCGGCGGTAGCCCGCTGCTTCTGCTCCTCCAGCGAGGCGCGGCCCGTGGCCCGCGCCTCGTCCCGGATGCCGCCTGCCTCCGCGCGCGCGGAGGTGATCCCTGCGGCGTATTCGGCCTCGGCGTCCTCGAACCCCTTGGCCGCGGCGCGCCGGTCCTCGGCGGTCTTGGCGATCATCTTGTCGCGATCGTCCAGCACCTTCTGGATCGGCGGCACCACGAAGAACCAGATCACCCCGAGCACGATCAAGAAGATGATCAGGCACGAGAAGAAGGTCCCTGCGGTGGGAAGGAGGAAGTTTCCTTCAGCGAGCTGCATGACGTCGGTTCCCGTCTACTACGAGTGGTATTAGCCAGCTGTGATCGGAGTCGCGAACACGAACAGGGCCATGAAGGCCAGGTTGATGAAGTACGCGGCCTCGACCAGACCAACGGTGATGAAGAACGGGGTCATCAGGCGGCCCTGGGCCTCCGGCTGCCGCGCGATGCCGGCGACGAGCTGGGAACCGGCGAGACCGTTACCGATACCGGCGCCGATGGCGCCGCCACCCATGATCAGGCCGCCGCCGATGAGCGCGCCCTGAGCGATTGTCACATCTGCCATCTTTGTTTCCCTTTCGGTTTCTGGTAGTCGGCCTACCAGGGTCTACAGCACTGAGGCCCGAGTGGCCGCAGCAGGTCAGTGGTGGTCCGTCTTCTCCATGGAGGTGGAGAAGTACAGGATGGTCAGGAGCGAGAAGATGAACGCCTGGATGAGGCCGACGAACAGTTCGAACGACTTCCACAGGGAGTTCGGGAACCACAGCACGTAGGCGGGCAGGAGTGCGATCACCGCGACCATCACCGTGCCGGCGAAGACGTTGCCGAAGAGTCGCAGTGCCAGCGACAGCGGCTTGGAGATCATCTCCTCGATCACGTTGATCGGCGCCAGGCCGATCGCGTGTCCCTTGACGACCTTGGCCGGGTAGCCGAACAGGCCGTGAACCCGGAAGCCCGCGAAGTGGTAGCCGAGGTAGACGATCAGCACCAGCGCGTACACGAAGCTCACGTCGGCGGCGGGCGGCAGGAAGATCTCCGTCGGGGTGCCCTCCGCGTCGGTGTACTGCTGCGGCAGGACCGCCAGCCAGTTCGCCGCCAGGATCAGCGTGAACAGCGCCACGGCGAGGGGCAGCAGGAACGGCGCGACCCGCATGCCGATGGCCGACTCGATCTGCTGGCGCATCTGGATCGTGATGGCCTCCCAGAACAGCTGGACGCCGTTCGGGACGCCCGTGGAGGTCACCTTGGCGCGCAGGAAGAACGCCAGCGCGAGCACGATCGTCCCGGCGATCGCCGTGGCCAGGATGGTGTCCCAGTGAAAGGTCATGCCGAACAATTCGAACGACTTGTAGTGGGCGACCTTGATCGAGCCCTCGGCGTACAGATTCGTGTTCATGACTGCTGGCGGAGTCCTTTCAGAACCGGAATGACAGTGTTGAGTACGAGCACGATCTGACCGACCGCGAGTCCGAAGATCACGCCCAGGCCTTCCGGGCGGAGGAAGTAGGCGACCACCAGGCCGATGGCCGAGACCACGCCGAGCCGGACCATCGAGTTGACGGCGACGGGAACTTTGCGGGGCTCCTCCTCCGCGGTGGCGATCGAGACCTTGATGACCGCGAGCTTCGCGTTGAGGAGGGCGAGGAGTCCGCCCAGGAAGAACCAGGCGGCGAACCAGACGTGACCGAACGAGGCGGCGACACCGGCGGCGACGACCGTCAGGCCGGCCAGGATCACGAACGGATTACCGAAGGTCACAACGCTGCGAACAGCCTGACCGTCGACTGAGGGGGCCGGCGTCGTCATGTGCCCCTCCTTCGGGGTCGGGGTCGCACCCGCGAGTGAGTCTGTCGCGGCGACCGGGCGGCGTCTGCCGAATCCGCGACGTGGGTCACATCACGAATTCTTTGTGATTGGCTGAGACTCTACCAAGAAGTAGGGACACTCCCCACACGGGGGTTCCGCTGGAATCCCGCCTATCAACTACACACGATAGTACTACAGGACGCCCGTCCTACATAACTCGTTTCAGCGATTGGACGGCGCGCCTGACCTCCGGCTTTCGTTGTAGCGTTCTCGCAGCCGGGGCACGATCCGCGGCACCACGGTGAAAACCAGAGCGCTGAGAAGACCCGCTCCGAAGAGGGGCGCGACGAGGGTCGGCGGCAGCATCGTGGAGGCCGCGGCACTCAGGCCCAGCACACCCACCCACAGGTAGATGACCACCACCACGCGGCGCTGGCTGTGACCGATCTGAAGCAGTCGGTGGTGCAGGTGCATCTTGTCGGCGGTGAAGGGGTGCACGCCCGCCCGGGTGCGGCGCACCACCGCGAGCAGGAGGTCGAGCATCGGCACGAACATGACGGCGACCGCGAGCAGCAGCGGCAGCAGAAGGGTGAAGATGTCCGTCGACCCGTAGGCGTTCTGCGAGATCCGGCCCGAGGCGGAGGTGGACGCCGCGGCGAGCGTGAGGCCGAGCAGCATCGAGCCCGAGTCCCCCATGAAGATCCGGGCCGGCTGGAAGTTGTGGGGCAGGAAGCCCACGCAGCCGCCGAACAACGCGGCGGCGATCAGGGCCGGCGGATACGACGGTGCGTCTCCCCCGGACTCGAACATCAGGCCCACCGAGAAGACGAGGATGGCGAGCGCGGCGAGCGCGGCCACGCCGGCCAGCAGACCGTCGAGGCCGTCGATGAAGTTCATCGCGTTCACGGTGGCGACGGTGACGAGGACCGTCAGGAGCCCGGCCTGGAGCTGATCGAGCACGACGGTGGTGTTGATCCCCGGTACGTAGACCACGTTCCACGCGACCCCCATCACGACGAGGAGCGCCGCGGCGAAGATCTGGCCGACGAGCTTGGTCAGGGCGTCGACGCCCCACCGGTCGTCGATGATCCCCACGAGCACGATGACGCCACCCGCGACCAGAACGGCGACCGCGTCCTTGGAATAGGTGAAGCCGCGCGTGAGGGCGGGCAACTGGGCCGCGAGGAAGATGCCCGCGACCATGCCCATGTAGATGCCGACACCGCCCAGCCTCGGCGTGGGGACGACGTGCACGTCGCGCGCCCGCGGCACCGCCACCGCGCCGAACCGCGTCGCGAGCACGCGCACCACAGATGTGACGAAGAAGGTGACAACGGCAGCAGTCAGTCCGACTACCAGTAGTTCTCGCATCGGGACCCCGGCGGAACCGGCCCCGATGACGGCCCCGCCCGACGCTTCGATGTGCACGCGTGCGAATCTACTCGCACCGCACGGGCGCGCAGATCCGCCGGGCCGTGCGTTTGCGATCTCAGGTCGGCGCCACCCCGTTGACCTGAGCGGATACGGGCGAGACGCCGGACTCCGGAAAAGTTACTGACGAGTCGCTCACCTAGCGGCGGCGAAGCGGGCCAATGGAGTACAGGGACCCTGAGACCCGCTATAGTGTGCTCGGTCATACACCAAAGAACATGTCGTTCGAGTCACAGTCTGGCCACAGTCGAGAGGGGACGTGCAGGGTGACTGCAACCGTTGCGGACAACGCGGGCAAGGCGAAACGGCCGTCCTACTGGTCGATCCTGAGCAAGAACTTCTCCAGCACCGTCGTGGACTCGATCCGCACCATCGGTCGAACGTTCCGGATGCTGATCAACACTCTGGTGTCGATGGTGACGGACACCGTTCGCGGACAACTGCAGTGGAAGGAGACGCTCAACCAGATCTGGTACATGGTCGGCGTCACCTCGGCACCCGCGATCCTCATCGCGATCCCCTTCGGGATCATCATCTCGATCCAGGTGAACAACATCATCGCCCAGCTCGGCGCGGAATCGCTGTCCGGCGCCGTCGGCGGCCTCGCGGTGATCACCCAGGGCGCCCCGATCGCCACGGGCCTGCTGCTCGCCGGCGCCGGCGCCTCGGCCATCGCCGCCGACCTCGGCGCCCGCACCATCCGCGAGGAGACGGACGCCATGCGCGTGATGGGCATCAACCCCATCAACCGCCTCGTGGTGCCCCGCCTGCTCGCCGCCTGGTTCGTCTCGCCGCTGCTGAACATCCTCATCATGGGCGTCGGCACCCTCGCCGGCTACCTCGTCGCGGTCGGCAACCAGGGCGTCACGCCCGGCGCCTACTGGCTCTCCTTCGGTTCGTTCGCGCACCCCGTGGACGTGTGGATCTCGATCATCAAGTCGATCATCTTCGGCACCGTGATCGCGATCATCGGCTGCCAGCGCGGCCTCGAGGCCAAGGGCGGATCCCGCGGCGTCGCCGACGGCGTGAACTCCACCGTGGTCCTCTCGTTCGTGGTGATCTTCATCCTCAACCTGATCATCACGCAGATCACCACGATGTTCTTCCCGATGCAGGTGGGCTGACCAATGACTCTGTACCGCAACGACTTCCGCAACCAGGTGGGCTGACTCCATGGCAACCGTTTACCGCCCCCGGGGCACGCGCTGGTTCTTCCGGCTGTTCGGCGGCTCCGGCTCGGCCTGGACCGGATTCGATCTCCTCGGCCACATCCTGTCGTTCATCGCGGAGGTCATCCGGACCGTCCCGCACGCGATCAAGCACTACCGCTCGCAGATCATGTACATCCTCACGGACATCACGTGGGGCCGCGGCGCGCTCGTCGTCGGCGGCGGTACAGCGCCGGTGCTCGCGGTGCTGGGCATCGCGGTCGGCGGCACCGTGGCCGTGCAGGGCTTCGCCATCCTCAACCTGCTCGGCATGGGCCCGCTCACCGCGGTCGTGGCGGCGTTCGCCAACACCCGCGAGTTCGCCCCCATCCTGGCGGGCGTCGGCTTCGCCGCCCAGGCCGGCTGCCGCATGACCGCCGAGATCGGCGCCATGCGCATCAACGAGGAGATCGACGCCCTCGAGTCCCTGGGCCTGCGGTCGGTGTCCTTCGTCGTCACCACCCGCGTGCTGGCCGGCCTCATCGCCGTCGTCCCCGTCTACCTGATCACCCTGATCCTGTCCTGGGCGGCCTGCGCCTGGCTGGTGACCTCGGTGTACTCGATGCCGACGGGCACCTACCAGCACTACTTCAGTCAGTTCGTGAGCGCCTCCGACATCATCTTCTCGGTGGTCAAGGTGGCCGTCTTCCTCGTCGCGGTGATCGTCATCCACTGCTACCAGGGGTTCTTCGCCTCCGGCGGCCCCGAGGGCGTGGGCACGGCGTCCGGGCGCGCGATCCGCGCCAGCCTCGTGACCATCATCATCCTCGACCTCGTCATGACCGTCGTGCTGTGGGGCGTCAGCTCCCCGGTGTACTTCAAGGGGTAAACAATGGGAGTCGTCTCCGTACCCGGCATGTCGATCGACCGCTCGGTCCTCCGTCGCCGCGGCATCATCGCGCTCGCCGTGATCCTGATCATCGGGTTCGTCATCTGGCTCGCTCAGGCCCTGTGGCCCAAGGACGAGTTCACGTTCACCCTGCGCACGCCGTCCGTCGCCGCCGGCATCGTCGACGGTGCGCCCGTGCGCATCCAGGGCGTGCAGGTCGGCAAGGTGACCGGTATCAAGCGCATCGCCAACGGCCAGCAGGGCGTCGTCCTGACGATGACCGAGTCCGACGGTAAGAGCCTGACCAACAACGTCGAGGCCGCGTTCTCCGCGGGCAACCTGTTCGGCGTCTCCGAGGTCATCCTCACCCCGCACGACGGGGGCGGCTCCCTCAAGGAGTCGGCGCAGATCACCCCGACGAAGCCGATCACCGACAGCACCGTGTCGAACATGATCGCCACCATCGGCGACGTCAACAGCGATGCGCTGCGGCCGCACATGAGCCAGATCCTGCTCAACTTCGACGCCTCGTCGAAGGCCATGCTGCCGCTGTTCACAGCGCTGGGCAGCGTCTCGCAGGCCGTCCAGGACACCCAGCGCCTGAGCACCTCGCAGACCTTCCCGCAGATCACGCAGGCGATCAGCAGCGCGGATTCGGCGATCAACGCGATCCTCCCGGCCGCCCGCACCCTGTTCGACTACAGCCCCGTGCACGACAAGAACTGGGTCAACCGCGGCGCCGCGACGATCGATGCGCTCACCAACGAGCGCGACAGCCTCACCGCGGCACTGCAGAAGATCCTCTCCCCCGCCGCGATCGACGGGCTGTCCACGGCCACCCCCATGCTGGTGAACCTCATGCAGCCCCTGCTCAACGCGTTCCCGAACGGCAGCGCGACGGGCGTCGGCATCCAGATCGGCCAGCTGCTCGACAACGTGCGCAAGGCCATGCCGAACACTCCGAACGGCCCTGTGCTCAATCTCCGTCTGTCGGTGGACTTCCCGGCCGTCGCAGCCGCGCTGCCGCCGGTGCCGCAGTTCGAGTACGTGCCGCCGAAGCCGGGCGATCCCAAGCCCGCGGCCAAGCCCGGCGAGCGCACCCCGGCGGCGAAGCCGGGCGCGACCGCCGCGTCACCGTCGGCCGGACCGAGCGCCCCCACGACCCCGAAGGCAGGGAGCTGACCCACCATGAAGTCCATCAAGGTGACCGCCGTCAAGATCGTGGTCTTCGCGGCCGTCATGCTCCTGATCCTGGTGCTGACGATGCAGGCTCTCACCCGGCCGCCGCAGGGCGACCTCGACACGTTCAAGGCCGATTTCAAGGACGTCTCCGGCCTCAAGGTGGGTGACGACGTCCGCATGCTCGGCGTGCAGGTGGGCAAGGTCAAGGACGTCGAGGTCCAGCAGAGCTCGGACCACCGGCTCTCGAACGCGCTGGTCACGTTCTCGGTACAGCGCGACCGCAAGATCAAGAGCGACGACAACCTGGCGATCCGCTACCAGAACCTCACGGGCTCCCGCTTCCTCGAGGTGCAGAGCAACGCGAAGAGCAGCGGCCAGCAGATGAAGGCCGGCTCGACGTACCCCGAGAAGCAGACCCAGCCGTCGTTCGACATCACCACCGTGTTCGTCGGCCTCAAGCCGGTGCTGTCCACCCTCAACGCGGACGACATCAACCACCTCACGCAGTCGGTGCTGGCGGTCATCCAGGGCAACGGCGACGGGCTCGGCCCGCTGCTGGGCTCGCTGGACAAGCTGATGGCGACCACCAACGACCGGCAGCGCGTGTTGACCCAGCTGATCACCAACCTGGGCTCGATCTCGCAGACCATCGGCGGGGCCTCCCCCGGCCTCACCAAGGTGATCACGGACCTGGAGCTGTTCGCCCGGACCCTGGCGAGCAACGTCGACTCGATGCGCGAGTGGTCCGATAAGACCTCCGGCGTGGTGAGCCGCACCAACGCGCTGCTCGCGGCGCTCGGGTTGACTCCCAACGAGAACCCCCCGCTCAACGCGATCGTCGCGAACGCGATGCCGATCGCCGAGCAGGCGGTCAACGCCCTCGCGACCCTCCCCGGCATCATGCAGCTCCTCAACGAGGGCACGAAGCCGCAGGCCAACGGGGCCGTGAACACGCAGTGCTCGAAGGGCCCGGCGCAGCTGCCGGGCATGATGAACCTGTTCGTGGCCGGACAGAAGGTGACGGTGTGCGCAAAATGAACCTGTTCAACCGACCCATGCCGACGGCCGCCCAGGACCGTCGAAGCCAGCTGAACTGGGGCATCGCGGGAGCGGTGGTGACGACGATCATCCTCGCCATCGCGGGCTACCTGTTCGTGTTCCAGCCCGGCACCAAGGAGTACTCCGCCGATCTCCGCGAGGCGCAGGCCGTCAAGAGCGGCATGGACGTCCGCGTGGCCGGCATCAGCGTGGGCTCCGTCTCGGGCGTCGAGCTCCTCGACGATCGCGTGCGGGTGAAGTTCCGCGTCAAGAGCAACGTCTTCGTCGGCGACGCGAGCACGGCCACCATGAAGATGCTCACCACGGTCGGCGGTTACTACATGGCGCTGACCCCGATGGGCACCAGCTCGCTGGGCGACAAGGCCATCCCGCCGGAGCGCGTGTCGATGCCGTACAGCCTGCTCGAGACCTTCCAGCAGGCGACCCCGAAGGTCCAGCAGATCAAGGCGACCCCCGTGCGGCAGTCGATGTCCGAGCTCAACCAGGCCCTCGAGGACCAGCCGGAATCGATCCGCAACACGGTGGGCACGTTCAACCGGATGTTCGACAACATCCTGCGCCAGCAGGACCAGGCCGGCGACTTCGTCAAGGTGATGTCCGAGTACTCGACAACGGTGAACCAGAACGGTGAGCTGCTGGTGTCGCTGATGCGGAACATGAGCACGTTCTTCGCGGCGGCCGAGGTGAACCTGGCCGGGTTCAAGAGCTACCTCAGCAACACCACCGAGATCGTGCAGCGCCTCGCCCCGCTGCTCAACGTGTACCTCAACAACGTCGAGCCGCTCGCGGCCCGCTTCGACGCCCTGGTCGCGAAGGCCCGGGACCTCGTCAAGCAGGCGGAGCCGACCATCGCCCAGGCGAAGGAGATGCTCGAGGGCCTGCAGAAGACGATCGCGCCGGACGGCACGGTCCAGCTCAACCAGTCCGAACAGACCTTCCTCGCCACCAACGTGTGCATTCCGTCCCCGGGGGTGACCTGCTGATGCGTAAATTCCTCGCCTCGCGCGGAGCGATGTCGGCCATCGTGGTCATCGTCGCGACCGCGCTCGTGCTCGGCGGCGTCGCCCTCAAGGGCGCCACCACCCAGAAGCAGTCGTACTGCGCCGAGCTGGACAACGCGATCGGCCTGTACAAGGGCAACACGGTGGCGCAGTTCGGCTACCCGGTCGGCGAGATCACCGACATCAAGCCCAACGGCAAGACCACCCGCGTCGACTTCGACATCCTCGCGGACCGCAAGCTGCCCACCAACGTGGGCGTGGTCGCGATCGCCGACTCCCTCGTCGCCCAGCGCCGCCTCGAACTGCTCGAGCCGTACAAGGGCGGCCCGACGTGGTCCCCCGGCACCTGCATCACCAACTCCAAGACGCCGCTGTCCATCACCGACTCGCTGCAGTCGGTGTCGAAGGTCGTCGACGACCTCACCACCGCCGGCGGCGACAAGGAGTTCAAGGAGGCCATGGCCTCGATCCCCGCGCTGAACAAGGCGACCACCGGCACCGGCCCCGAGGTCTCGCAGCTGACCAACAAGCTCGGCGAACTGATGCGCAACCCCGGCCCCGGTATGGGCGATGTGGCCGCGATCCTCGACGCGTTCGCCCCGGCCTCGGACGGCCTGGTGCAGAACTGGGACGGGATGCGCGAGTTCTTCACCAAGTACGCCTGGCGGATCAAGAACATCGGCGAACCACTGATGGACACCGGTATCGGCGCCTTCCCGCAGATGGTGCCGCTGCTCAAGACGCTCGCCTCGATCTTCGACAAGTACGGCGCGTTCATCGCGCCCCTGCTCGAGGTCACCGTGCCCGCCACGACGGTCATGGCCGCCACGTCCAAGCAGTTCGGCGACCTGCTGAACATCCTGCCGCCGCTGATCCGGGCGTTCCAGGTGAGCGTCGACAAGCGGACCATGGCCACCAAGATCACCTACCGGCCGCCGTCAGCGCTGGTCCCCTCGAAGAACCCCGCCCAGACCTGCAACAACCTGAACCGGTTCGCGCCGGGCCAGTGCAAGGTCGCCGACGCGGGCCACGTCAACGTGGAGCTCATCTCCACGGTCCTGCGCGCGACGGGAGCGGCGTACTGATGCGAAATCCGATCAAGGTCCAGGCCGCGCGGCGCTCCGCGAAGATCGGCGTGGCCACCGTGGCCGCGACGACCCTCCTGGCGGGCTGCTCGCTCAACTTCAACCCGTCGTCCATCCCCGCCCCGGGCCAGCCCGGCGGCGGCGACGGCTACACGCTGCACCTCGACTTCACGAACGTGCTGAACCTGCCCGACAAGGCGCGGGTGGTGTTCGACGGCGTGAACGCGGGCCGGCTGCAGAAGGTCACGCTGCAGGAGGGCAAGGCCGTCGTCGACGTCAAGATCCTCGACGGGGTGCAAGTGCCGAGCACGGCCACCGCGACCCTGCAGCAGGACACGATCCTCGGCGACACCTACGTGGCGCTGAAGTCGGCGCCGGGCAAGCCGGGCGAGGCACTCAAGGCGGGGGCCACCATCCCCACGTCGCAGACCAAGCCGCCCACGCAGATCGAGGACATCCTCCGCGATCTGGCGAACTTCCTCGGCAGCGGCAGCCTCATGCAGCTGCAGGACACGTTCAGCCGGATCAACGACAACCTGCCCGACGATCCGCAGAAGCTCTCGGGCCTGGTGAAGACGGTGTCGCAGACCGTCGTGGACCTGGGCGACCAGAACGACAACGTGCGGCAGTCGATCAACTCGGTCGCCAGCCTGGTGAACACGGTCAACTCCAACGACGACCTCCTGGTGGCCCTGCTCAAGCCGCAGGACGGCTGGCTCAGCGACACGCTGTCGCTCACCACGGGCGCGATCAAGATCCTCAGCCGGGTGTCCGACTCCCTCTCTCCCCTGATCTTCAGCGCGCCCCTGCTGGACGCCTCGACGGCGACGGTGGCGACGGTGATCAAGCCGCTCATGTTCCCCGGCTGGCCGAACATGAACGGCCGCCAGGCGAATCTCGCGAACCTCGAGGATCTGCTCAAGAACAAGATCCTCCCGTTCCTGGCGAGCGGCGCCAAGGTGAACGTCAAGGAGCTGGGCGCCAACGGCGGCGTCCCCTCCGCCGAGGCCGCCCAGCAGGCGGTCAAGAACCTTCGGATGGTGGGAGCAGTTCCGTGAAAAAGAGCACCTTCTTCAGCCTGTTGACGTTCGCGCTGGTCATGGTGCTGGGCGTCGGCTACATCGCCTTCTCGGTGCTGAACTACCGGCCGTTCGCCAAGTGGAACACGGTCGAGATGAAGCTCGACAACGCGCATCAGCTGCTGCCCGATTCCAAGGTGCTGCTGCGCGGCGTCGAGGTGGGCAACGTGCAGACGATCGATCGCACGGACGGCAAGGTCGCCGTCAAGCTGCGGTACGACTCGAAGTACGACATCCCGCAGAGCACGGGCATCAAGATCGAGCAGCTCTCGGCCGTCGGCGAGCCGTACATCGATTTCCTGCCGGACTCGCTGCAGGGCCCGTACCTGGACAAGAACGCGTCGATCGAGACGGCCAAGGTCAAGCAGCCGCTGTCGCTGCCGGAGACCTTCAAGCTGGTGTCGGGCCTCACGTCGAGCATCAACTCGACGGACCTGGGCGGCATCACCGAGACCCTGGCCGCGGCGACCGACAACACGCAGGGCGCCCTGCCGAACATCTCCACCGCCGGCGACCTGCTGGCCCGGACGATCTCGGCCCGCATGCCCAACATCCGCCGGATGCTGGAGAACACCCAGGACTACCAGTCGGACATGAGCTGGCTGCCCGGTTCGCTGGAGGAGTTCGGCCCGGCCACCGCGACCTTCATCAAGAAGGACGTGGAGGTGCTCAAGGCTCTGGACGTCCTGATGAAGGGCTCCGGCGCACCCGACGTGCTGACCAAGACGATCAACCCGAACCTCATGAAGATCGCCCCGAACACCAGCAAACTGCTGGCCAACCTGGGTCCGATCAACGAGCCGCTGGTTCCGGTCGTCCAGGCGCTGACGGACGTCATGCCGCAGATCGACATGGCCGCGCTACTCTCGCAGGCGTTGAAGACGGTCGGCTCCGACGGTGCCGCGAACCTCACGGTGGTCATCCCTCCGAAGAAGTAACGCACCGCCGGCCGGCCCGGCAATGGTCGCCACGGCGGCCCACCCACGACACGATTGGCTACGCGACAAGTGACTGATTCCACCCCGGACGACAAGACACCCGCTGACGCGGACGCGACGACCGAGGAGACCACGCAGCCCGCCGAGACCGCCGAGGACGCGAAGCAGAGCGTCGAGGACGCCGCGGAGGAGGCGAAGGCGACCGCGAAGACGGAGAAGGCCGACGCCGACGACACGGAGTCCGACGACACGGAGTCCGAGGACGCGGAGCAGAAGACCGCCCCGGTGAAGACCGCGGCGAAGAAGAAGGCCGCACCGGCCCCCGTCGTCGACGAGGACGACGAGGACGAGCCCGAGGCGACCGTCCCGATCCGCAAGCGCCCCCGCCCCGCTCCCCGGCCGCAGGCCGCGCAGGCCGGCGGCGCACCGTCGACCGTCACGACGGTGGTCGTCACCGTCGCGGTGATCGCCCTCCTCGCCGCGGCGATCACGTTCGGCGTGCTGTGGAACAGCAGCCGGTCCGACCTCAACGACATGAAGGCCGCGGAGGCCGATCGGTCGCACGCCGAGAAGGTGGCCGCCGATTACGCCGTCGGCGCGTCGTCGTTCGACTTCCGGGACCTGGGCCCGTGGCAGAAGGCGCTGGTCAACGGCGTCAGCCCGGAGCTGAAGACCAAGATGGAGGCCACGTCCAGCGCGATGAACCAGCTGCTGCAGCCGCTGCAGTGGGTCTCCAAGAGCAAGATCATGGACTCGGTGGTCACCTCGCAGTCGGGCCCGATCTACAAGGTGAACGCGTACGTCAGCGTGGACACCACCAACGTGCAGTCCGCGTCGGGCCGCACCGTGGTCACGGTGTACAACGTCACGCTGAACAAGGACGCGAACTGGCAGATCACCGATGTGGGCGGCGCGGGCCAGCCCTCCTCCATGCTCGACGGCGCGACCGCCCCGGAGCAGGGCGCCGAGACGCCCGCCCCCGCTCCGGCACCGGCACCGGCCCCCGCGCCGGCTCCGGCCCCCGCGCCCGGCAACTGATCACCTGAAGTCGACGCAGCGCCGAGGTCCTTCCGAGGACCTCGGCGCTGTTCCGTTTCCGGCGAGCGCGACGTTCGGCCCGAATCAGGCCAGGGACTCCTCGGTGACGCCGAGGACCTCGGCGATGCGGGCGCCGCTCACGGCGCCCTCGCGCAGCACGCGGGGCTGCGGGCCCGACAGGTCGACGATGGTCGACGCGAGCGCGTGCTCCGACGGTCCGCCGTCGAGGTAGACCTCCACGGAGTCGCCGAGCTGATCGCGGGCGTCGGTCATGGTGGACGCGGGCGGCTTGCCCGAGACGTTGGCGCTGGACACCGCCATCGGGCCGACCTCGCGGAGCAGCTCGATCGCGACGGGGTGCAGCGGCATCCGCAGCATGACGGTGCCGCGGGTGTCCCCGAGGTTCCAGGCGAGGCTGGGGGCCTGTTCGACGACGAGGGAGACTGCGCCGGGCCAGAACGCGCGGGTCAGCTCGCGGGCCGCGTCGCTGACGCGGCTGACCAGACCGTCGATGGTGTTCCACGAGCCCACGAGCACGCCCACGGGCATGTCGGGGCCGCGGTTCTTGGCGGCCAGCAGGTCGGCGACGGCGCGGTTGTCGAAGGCGTCGCAGCCGATGCCGTACAGGGTGTCGGTCGGCATCACCACGAGGTGGCCGCCCTTGAGCGCGGCCTTCGCGGCGGCGATGCCCGCGGCGCGCGAGTCGGGGTCGGTGCAGTCGTACGCGATGCTCACGCGTCCATCCTGCCAGTGACGTACCGGGGCCGTCCGGCCAGGTCGCGGTGCTCGGTGACGGCGGCGAATCCGGCGCGGCGCAGCAGTTCCGCGGCCCCGGCACCGTTGGCGTCGTCGTGTTCCATCCCCACGTGCCCGCCGGACGCGAGCAGCCGGGCGGCCAGCGGCGCCAGGTCGCGCAGGAGGTCCAGCCCGTCGGGGCCCGAGAACAGGGCGTCGTGCGGGTCGGCGGCGGCCTCGGCGTCGAGGGGCGCACCGTCGGGCACGTACGGCGGGTTCGAGACCACCAGGTCCGCTCCCCCGAGCTCGTCCCCGATGAGGCCGGGCAGAGCCGGGTCGCGCACGTCGGCCGCGAGCACGGTCACCGTCGACGGGGCGTTGCGGCGCAGGTACTCCAGCGCGCGGGGGTCGCGCTCGACGAGCGCGACGCGGGCGCCGGGCACCGTCGCCGCGAGGTACAGGCCGAGCGCGCCGGAGCCGGCGCACAGGTCGACGATGCGGGCGCCCGGCCGGGCGACGGATGCGGCCCAGGCGGCGAGGAGCTCGGTCTCGGGGCGAGGGACGAAGACCCCGGGGCCCACGGCCAGCCTGAGCGTCCCGAAGTCCGCGTGGCCCAGGATGTGCTGCAGGGGCTCCCGGGCGGCCCTGCGGGCGACGAGGGCGCCGTACGCGGCCTCCTGGTCCCCGGTGGCGTCGTCGGCGAGCACGAGCCTGCCGCGGTCGACGTCCAGAACGTGCGCGAGCAGGAGCTCGGCGTCCGCGCGGGGCGACGGTACACCGGCCTCCGCGAGCCGGGCCGCCGCGACCGCGACGAGGCGCGTGGGCCTGGGGCTCACTCGGCCTCGAGCCGGGCCTGACGGTCCGCTGCGGCGAGCGCGTCGAGCACGGCGTCCATGTCCCCGTCGAGCACCTGGTCGAGGTTGTGCGCCTTGAAGCCGATGCGGTGGTCGGCGATCCGGTTCTCGGGGAAGTTGTAGGTGCGGATCCGCTCGGACCGGTCGACGGTGCGGATCTGCGCTGCCCGGGAGTCGGATGCGGCGGCCTCGGCCTCCTCCTCGGCGAGGGCCTGCAGCCGCGCGGCGAGCACCTGCATGGCGCGCGCCTTGTTCTGCAGCTGGGACCGCTCGTTCTGGCAGGTCACGACGATGTTCGTGGGCAGGTGCGTGATGCGCACCGCGGAGTCGGTGGTGTTGACGCCCTGGCCTCCCTTGCCGGAGGACCGGTAGACGTCGATGCGCAGGTCGGACTCGTCGATCTGCACCTCCTCCACCTCGTCGGGCTCGGGGTAGACGAGCACGCCGGCGGCGGAGGTGTGGATGCGGCCCTGGCTCTCGGTGGCGGGGACGCGCTGCACGCGGTGCACGCCGCCCTCGAACTTCATCCGGGCCCACACCCCGTCGATGGTGCCGTCGGCGCCGGGGCCGCGGGACTTGATCGCGAACGTCGCGTCCTTGAAGCCGCCGAGGTCGGAGTAGGTCGCGCCGAGCGTCTCGACCTTCCAGCCGCGCTGCTCGGCGTAGCGCAGATACATGCGGGCGAGGTCGCCGGCGAACAGCGCGGACTCCTCGCCGCCCTCACCGGACTTCACCTCGAGCACCACGTCGTCGGAGTCGTGCGGGTCGCGCGGCGCGAGGAGGTCGGTGAGCTGCTGCTCGAGGGTCTCCACCTGCTCGGTCAGCGCAGTCACCTCGTCGGCGAAGGAGGAGTCGTCGTCCGCGAGCTCGCGGGCCGCGGCGAGGTCCTCGCGCGCGGCCTCCAGTTTGCGGTGCGTCGCCATGACGGGGGCGAGCTCGGCGAAGCGCTTGCCCACCTTGCGCGCCGCGGAGGCGTCGTTGTGCAGCGCCGGGTCGGACATCTGCTGCTCGAGACCGGCGTACTCGGCCAGGATGTCGTCGATCGCGGAGGGAGACGCGGCGCTCATGGGATTCCTTCTCTACTTCAGCAGCGTGACAGGGCCGTCAAACGCGCAACGCCCGACCTGCGCCGTGAGGCGACAGGACGGGCGTACGCGGGAGAAGCTACTTGTCGGCCGCGGCCTTGCGCTTGCCGTAGCGCTTCTCGAACCGGGCGACGCGGCCACCGGTGTCGAGGATCTTCTGCTTACCCGTGTAGAACGGGTGGCACTGCGAGCAGACCTCGACGTTGATGCGTCCGTCCGCCTTGGTGCTGTGGGTCTCGAACGTGTTACCGCAACCGCAGACAACGGTGGTGGCCACGTAATCGGGGTGGATCCCCTGCTTCATAAGTGCCGTCCTTCTCTTTCGTGGTCGCCGGGTCGCCTCTGACCTCGCCAGAGCCGTGAACCGGAACCCATACCGACGTTCCAGTATGCCAGAACGTCCCGCGTCTGCAGAAATTCCCGCCGTTAATCGGCGTCCGCGAAGCCGCTGTTCTTCTGCACCATCATCAGGAACTCGATGTTGTTCTGCGTCTTCTTCAGCTGGCTGATGAGCAGCTCGATGGCCTGCTGGCTGTCCAGGCCGGACAGCAGGCGGCGCAGCTTGTGCACGATGGCGGCCTCGTCGGGCGCGAGCAGCAGCTCGTCCTTACGGGTGCTCGACGGGTGCACGTCGACGGCCGGGAAGATACGGCGCTCGGAGATCTTGCGGTCCAGCTTGAGCTCGGCGTTACCGGTGCCCTTGAACTCCTCGAAGATCACGGTGTCGCCGGTGGAGCCGGTCTCCACCATCGCGGTCGCGATGATGGTGAGCGAGCCGCCGTTCTCGATGTTGCGCGCCGCACCCAGGAACCGCTTCGGCGGGTACAGGGCAGTCGAGTCGATACCGCCCGAGAGGATGCGGCCCGATGCGGGGCTCGAGTTGTTGTACGCGCGGCCGAGACGGGTGATCGAATCGAGCAGCACCACGACGTCCTTGCCGCCCTCGACGAGCCGCTTGGCCCGCTCGATCGCGAGCTCGGCGACGGAGGTGTGATCGCCCGGCGGGCGGTCGAACGTGGAGCTGATCACCTCGCCCTTGGTGCTGCGCTGCATGTCGGTGACCTCTTCGGGACGCTCGTCCACCAGGACGACCATGAGGTAGCACTCGGGGTTGTTGGTGGCGATCGCGTTCGCGATGTCCTGCATGATCGTGGTCTTGCCGGCCTTCGGCGGTGCGGAGATCAGCGCGCGCTGCCCCTTGCCGATCGGCATGATCAGGTCGATCACGCGGGTGGTGAGGATGTTCTGCGCCGTCTCCAGGCGCAGCCGCTGGTTCGGGTACAGCGGCGTGAGCTTGTTGAACTCGGGCCGCTTCTTCGCCGATTCGACGTCCTGGCCGTTCACCGAGTCCAGGCGCACGAGCGGGTTGAACTTCTGGCGGTTGTTGTTGCCGCCGCCTCCGCCGCCGCCCTGGTTGCCCTCGCCCTCGCGGGGCATCTTCACGGCACCGGTGATGGCGTCTCCGCGGCGCAGGCCGTTGCGGCGCACCATGTTCATGGAGACGTAGACGTCGTTGGGGCCCGCGGTGTAGCCGGAGGTGCGGACGAACGCGTAGTTGTCGAGCACGTCCAGGATGCCGGCGACGGGCTGCAGCACGTCGTCCTCGCTGACCTGCGGCTCGCCGTCGTTCTGGTTGCGGTCGCGGCCGCGGCGGCGCTCGCGGAAGCGGCGTCCGCGCCGGCCCCGGCCCTCTTCGTCGTCGGGCCCGTTGCTGTCGTTGCGGTTGTCGTTGCGGTTCTGGTTCTGGCCGCCCTGCTGGTTGCCGCCCTGGTTCTTCTGGCGGTCGCCGTTGTTCTGGCGGTCGTTGCCCTGGCGGTCGTTGTTCTGGCCGTCGTTCTGGTTGCGGCGCTGGTTGCGCTCGCGGCGCTGGCCGCCGTCGCGCTGCTGGTTCTGCTCGCCGTCGCCCTTGGTCTCGGCCTTCGCCTCACCCTTCGGGGTGTTCGACGGTGCGCCGTCCCCCTTGGGGGCGTCGGACTTCGGGGCCTCGGCCTTGGGAGCGTCGGCCTTGGGAGCGTCGGCCTTGGGAGCGTCGGCCTTCGGAGCGTCGGCCTTGGGAGCCTCAGCCTTCGGAGCGTCAGCCTTGGGAGCGTCGGCCTTGTCCGCCTTGGGAGCCTCCACCTTCGGAGCCTCCGCCTTCGGAGCCTCGGCCTTCGGGGCGTCGGTCTTGGGGGCGCTCTTCGGCGCGGTCGCCTTGGCGGCCGGAGCGCCGGCGCCCTGCTGGGCGGTGATGGCGGCGATCAGGTCGCCCTTGCGCATTCCGGAGGTCCCCTTGATCCCCAGCTCGCCCGCGATTCCACGCAGCTCGGCGAGCACCATGCCGTTGAGGCCGCCCCGGCGCCGCTCGTCCGCTCGGCGGGTGCTGGCGTCGGCGGAGGTGGTCTCCGCAGGGCTGGTGGTGACATCCGTTTCAGTCACGGAGTTCCTTTCAGTTCCCCAGCCGCCGTGCGGTCATGGGGCCTACCGGGCCTCGCCGGGATTCGGGTACGCCTGCGATGTTTTCGCGGGGACGTCGCCGAGGTGAGGCTCGAATCTCAGGTGCATTCTCTGCGCTTCGGCTGCCGGACCCCGCGGTGAGGGCGGGGATGCAGACGTCTTGTCCGGAATTCGGATCAGGCGTGAGGTGGCTGTGTGCCGAAGTGCGTCCGATCATATCCGTCGGACACGGTGCCCATCGTAGCGCCACCCGCCGCCCCGGGCAACGTCCCCCCTCGCGTGTCGCAGTGCGACGGGTCGCCGCAGCTCAGGCGCGGGAGACGCCGTCCGCGATGGGTAGCTCCCGCACCGTGAACCCCAGCGTGCCGGCGCTCTCCGCCAGGCGGGCCGGGAGCGGCTCGGGCGTCAGGGCCAGCACCGTCGGGCCCGCACCGGAGATGGCGGCGGCGACGCCGGCGGCACGCAGGCGCCCCACCAGGTCGAACGACGCGGGCATCGACGCGGCGCGGTACCGCTGGTGCAGCCGGTCCTCGGTGGCCTCCAGCAGCAGGTCGGGGTGCGCGGTGAGCGCCAGCACGATGAGGGCGGCACGCGAGGCGTTGAACGCCGCGTCGGCGTGCGGCACCAGCCGCGGCAGCATTCCGCGGGTCACGGACGTCGACGACTCCACGTCGGGCACGAAGGCGTACGCCCGGATGTCGGGGTGCACGTCCACGCGGCGCGCGCCGTAGTGCACGGGTCCCGACGGTGCGCTGCTCGCGGCGGCGTGATCGCGGTAGCCGGCCACGTCGGGGACGGGGACCGCGGGAACGGTCCACGCGACGACCGCTCCCCCGAGCACGCTGGCGGACGCGTTGTCCGGATGGCCCTCGAATTCGGAGGCCAGTTCCACCATCTCGGCCGCGGTGAGCGCGCGGGGCGCGTCGGCGTCGGCGGCGAGGGCCGCGGCGGCGGCGATCCCGGCGACCGCCGCCGCGGCGGACGACCCGAGGCCGCGCGAATGCGGAATCCTGTTCACGCAGTGCAGCTTCAGCCCCGGCGCGCGCACGTCGAGGTGCGCCAGCGTGCGGCGCAGGGCGACCACCACCAGGTGGCGGTCGTCGGAGGGCACGACGCCCTCGCCCTCACCCTCGACGACGATCTCGAGGTCACCGTCGGTGGTCTCGACGGTGACGTCGTCGTACAGGCCGAGGGCGAGCCCCAGCGTGTCGAAGCCGGGGCCGAGGTTGGCACTGGAAGCCGGGACGGTGACCGTCGCGCGGAGCCCCACGGGCAGGGTGAACGTCACGGCGCGGCTACTCCGTCAGTCCCATCGCGGCGGCCACGGCAACGGGATCGATACCGACGCGGGCGATCTCCGGCACCCCCTTGAGCGCGGTGTCGGGGTCCTTGAGGCCGTTGCCGGTCACGGTGCACACCACCGTGGAGCCCTTCTCGATCCAGCCGTCCTCGGTGGCGGCGAGCAGGCCCGCGACGGAGGCGGCGGAGGCGGGCTCGACGAAGACGCCCTCGGTCCGCGCGACGAGGCGGTAGGCCTCGAGCAGCTTCTCGTCGGTGGCGGCGCGGAACTGGCCGTTCGATTCGTCCTTGGCGGCCACGGCCTGGTTCCAGGACGCGGGGCTGCCGATGCGGATCGCGGTGGCGATGGTCTCGGGGTCCTTCACCGGGGCGCCGTTCACCAGCGGCGCGGCGCCGGCGGCCTGGACGCCCAGCATGCGCGGGCGGGCGGAGATGATGCCGTCGGCGGCGTACTCGCTGTAGCCCTTCCAGTACGCGGTGATGTTGCCGGCGTTGCCCACCGGCAGGGCGTGCACGTCGGGTGCCTTGCCGAGCGCGTCCACGATCTCGAACGCGGCCGTCTTCTGTCCCTCGATGCGCACCGGGTTCACGGAGTTCACCAGCGAGATGGTGTCGAAGGTCGCGGTGGTCTTGCGGGCCAGCTCGAGGCAGTCGTCGAAGTTGCCGTCGACCTCGATGATCGTGGCGCCGTACATGACCGCCTGCGCCAGCTTGCCCATGGCGATCTTGCCTGCGGGCACCAGCACGGCGCACTCGATACCCGCGATGGCGGCGTACGCGGCCGCGGAGGCCGAGGTGTTGCCGGTGGACGCGCACAGCACGCCCTTCTTGCCGGTGGCCTTGGCCTCCGTGACGGCCATGGTCATACCGCGGTCCTTGAAGGAACCGGTGGGGTTGAGGCCCTCCACCTTGAGGTGCACATCGCAGCCGGTGATCTCGGACAGGCCCTTGGCGGGCAGCAGCGGGGTGGCGCCCTCGCGCAGCGTGACGGGGCTCCAGCCCGGTTCCCAGGTGTCGCAGACGGGCAGACGGTGCCGGTACGCCTCGATCAGCCCGGGCCAGGGGGTGTGGACGGTGCTAGTCATTGGTTCCCTCCAGACGGAGCACGGAGGACACGGCGGTCACCACGTCCAGGTTCTTCAGGGCCTCGACGGTGGCGGAGAGCGCCGCGTCGGGGGCCTTGTGGGTCAGGATCACCAGCCGCGCCCCGGCTCCGGGCAGGTCGGCCTGCTGGCGAACGGTGCTGATGGAGACGTTGCGGGCGGAGAACTCGTTGGCCACGGAGCTGAGCACGCCGGGGCGGTCGCTGACCTCCATCGCCACGTAGTAGCGGGTGAGCACGTCGCCGATGGGCGCGACGGGCAGGTTCGCGTACACCGAGTCGAGCGGCCCACGGCCGCGGTGCACCTTGTTGCGCGCGGCCGCGACCAGGTCGCCCATCACGGCGGACGCGGTGGGCGCGCCACCCGCTCCGGCGCCGTAGAACATGAGCCGGCCGGCGTTCTCGGCCTCCACGAAGACGGCGTTGTAGGCACCGTCGACGCTCGCCAGCGGATGCTTGAGGGGAACCAGAGCCGGGTACACGCGGGCCGAGACCCGCTGCGCGCCCTCCGAATCGGTGAACCGCTCGCAGATCGCGAGCAGCTTGATGGTGCAGTCGAAGGCCTTGGCGGCCTCGATGTCGGACGCGGAGACGCCCGTGATGCCCTCGCGGTGCACGTCGTCGGCCTTGACCCGGGTATGGAAGGCGATCGACGCGAGGATCGCCGCCTTGGAGGCGGCGTCGTAGCCCTCCACGTCGGCGGTGGGGTCGGCCTCGGCGTAGCCCAGGCGGCCGGCCTCGGCGAGCACCGTGTCGTAGTCCAGGCCGTGCTCGGCCATGTTGGAGAGGATGTAGTTGGTGGTGCCGTTGACGATTCCCGCCACGAGTTCCACGGAGTCGCCGGCCAGGCTCTGCTGCAGGGGCCGGATCACGGGGATCGCGCCGGCCACGGCGGCCTCGAAGTAGAGATCGGCGCGGTTGCGGTTCGCGGCGTCGGCGAGCTCGCCCGTGTACTCGGCGAGCAGAGCCTTGTTGGCGGTGACCACGGACTTGCCCGCCTGCAGGGCGCGGAGCATGTGGCTGCGGGTGGGTTCGATGCCGCCCATCACCTCGACCACGATGTCCACGTCGTCGCGGTCGATCAGCGATTCGGCGTCCGTGGTGAGCAGCGCGGGGTCCACCCCGCGGTCCTTGTCGAGATCGCGCACGGCGATGCCGCGGATCGCCAGCGGGGCGCCGACGCGGGCCGTCAGGTCGTCCGCGTTGTCGATGAGGATGCGCGTCACCTCGGTGCCCACCGTGCCCATGCCGAGCAGGGCCACACCGAGCTCACGCTTCACGGGTTCAGTCATCAGAGCACCTCCAGGCTCACCAGATCGTCCACGGTCTCCCGGCGCAGGATCAATCGCGCCGTGCCGTCCTTGACCGCCACCACCGCGGGGCGCGGCTGCATGTTGTAGCGGCTGGACATCGAATAGCAGTAGGCCCCGGTGGCGGCCACGGCGATGAGGTCGCCCTCCGCCAGGTCGTCGGGGGTCTGGGTGTCGCGCACCACGATGTCTCCGGTCTCGCAGTGCTTGCCGACGATCCGGGACAGCACGGGCGTTCCCTGCGGGTCCCGGTTCGCCACGGCGGCCGTGTATTCGGCGCCGTAGAGCGCGGTGCGGATGTTGTCGCTCATGCCGCCGTCCACGCTGACGTACCGGCGGGAGACGGGGTCGCCGTCCTCCTCGGGGTCGAGCGCGACGTCCTTGAGCGTCCCCACCTCGTAGAGGGTGATCCCGGGCGGGCCGGCGATTGCGCGCCCGGGTTCGACGGCGAGCCGCGGCGTGGGCAATCCCAGTGCGGCGGACTCGGTTTCGACGATGCCGCGCAGCTTCGCCGCGAGATCGCGCACGGGCGGCGGGTCGTCGTGCTCGGTGTAGTGGATGCCGAGGCCGCCGCCGAGGTCGATGGTGTCGAGCTGGCGAGTGCGCTCGGCGCCGTACCGGGTCACGATGTCGCGCAGCAGTTCCAGCACGCGGCGGGCGGCGATCTCGAACCCGTCGACGTCGAAGATCTGCGAGCCGATGTGGCTGTGCAGGCCCACCAGGCGGACGTGGTCGGCGCGGAACACCGCGTCGACGGCCTGCATCGCCGGCGACGCGCCGTCGTTCCCAGCGTGGGATTCGCGGCTCGCCGCGGTCGCCAGCGAGAACCCGAACTTCTGGTCCTCGTGGGCGGTGGAGATGAACTCGTGGGTGTGCGCCTCGACGCCGGGGGTGAGGCGGATCAGCACGTCCTGGACCACGCCCCGCTCCCCCGCGACCGCGTCGAGGCGCGCGATCTCCGAGAGCGAGTCGATCACGATGTGGCCGATGCCCGATTCCACCGCGTGATCCAGTTCGGCGACCGATTTGTTGTTGCCGTGCAAGGCGATCCGGTCCGCGGGGAAGTCCGCCTTGAGCGCCACCGCTAGCTCACCGCCGCTGCACACGTCGAGGCTCAGCCCCTCGTCGCGCACCCAGCGCGCGATCTCCATGGAGAGGAACGCCTTCGACGCGTAGTGCACTGCGGCGTCGTCGCCGAACGCCTCGCGCATGAGGCGGCACCGGCCACGGAAGTCGTCCTCGTCGATCACGAGGAGCGGGGTTCCGAAGTCCCGCGCGAGGTCGGGTGCGGACACCCCGGCGATGGTGACGGCACCGTCGTTCCCGCGGCGTGCGTGCGCGGGCCACACGTCCCGTGCGAGTTCGGTCACTGGTCTCTCACATCCGGTCCGGGGCCGAAACGCCCACGAGGGTCAATCCGTTCGCGATCACCTGGCGCGCGGCGGCGCACAGGGCCACGCGGGCGCGATGCAGGTCGGTGGGCTGTTCGTCGCCGAGCGGGAGCACCCGGCACTCGCCGTAGAAGCGGTGGTACGCGCCGGCGAGTTCCTCGAGGTAGCGCGCCACGCGGTGCGGCTCGCGCAGGTTCGCTGCGCCGGCCACGACGGCGGGGAACTCGCCGAGGGTACGCACCAGATCGCCCTCGCGGGGGTGGTCGAGGAGGCCGAGGTTCTCCGTCGACGGCTCGATGCCGAGTTCCTGCGCCGACCGCGCGATCGCCGACAGCCGGGCGTGCGCGTACTGCACGTAGTACACGGGGTTCTCGTTGCTCGCCTGGGCCAGCAGATCCAGGTCGAGGTCGATCGAGGTGTCCACGGAGCTACGCACCAGGGAGTAGCGCGCGGCGTCCACGCCCACGGCCTCGACGAGGTCGTCGAGGGTGATCACGGTGCCGGCGCGCTTGCTCATCCGCACGGGCTTGCCGTCCTTGACCAGGTTCACGAGCTGGCCGATGAGCACCTCGATGCGGTCCGGGTCGTAGCCCATCGCGGCGGCGGAGGCGCGCAGGCGCCCGATGTACCCGTGGTGGTCGGCGCCCAGCATGTAGATCGCGAGCGTGAAGCCGCGATCGAACTTGTGCTTGATGTAGGCGATATCGCCGGCGATGTAGGCGGCGTCCCCGTCGGATTTGATGACGACGCGGTCCTTGTCGTCGCCGTAGTCGGTGGAGCGGAGCCACCAGGCGCCGTCCTTCTCGTACAGGTTGCCGCTGTCCTTGAGCTGCTGGACACTCCGCTCGACGAGGCCCGAGGTGAACATCTCGTCCTCGTGGGTGTACACGTCGAAGTCGCTGCCGAACTCGTGCAGCGTCCGCTTGATGTGATCGAACATGAGGGCCACGCCCGCGGAGCGGAAGGTCTCGATGCGCTGTTCGTCCGGCTGGTCGAGCACGCCCGGCGTGGATTCGACCACGGTGGCTGCGATCTCGCGGATGTAGTCGCCGGCGTAGCCGTCCTCCGGGGTCGGCTGATCGCGCGCCGCGGCGTCGAGCGACCGGGCGTACCGGTCGATCTGGGCGCCGTGATCGTTGAAGTAGTACTCGCGGGTGACCGTCGCCCCCTCGGCCTCCAGGACGCGGCCGAGGCTGTCCCCCACCGCCGCCCAGCGCGCACCGCCCAGGTGCACGGGACCGGTGGGGTTGGCGGAGACGAACTCGAGGTTGATGTTCTGGTCCGCGAGCTTCGTGCCCCGGCCGAACGCGGTTCCGGCGTCGAGGATCGACGCGATCAACTTGTTCTGTGCATCGGCGGCGAGGCGGATGTTGAGGAAGCCCGGGCCGGCCACGGTCGCCTCGTCGATGCCGTCGGCGTCGGACAGCGCCTCCGCGAGCCACGTGGCGAGGTCGCGCGGGTTCGCGCCGGCCTTCTTCGCGACCTGCATCGCGACGTTGGTCGCGTAATCGCCGTGCTCGGGATTGCGGGGACGCTCGACGGTGACACGTTCGGGCAGCACCGTGGCGTCGAGGCCGCGCTCGGTGAGCACGGTCGTCGCGGTGGCATGCAGCAGTTCCGAAAGGTCAGCGGGAGTCACCGGTCCATCTTAGGGTGCGCACGGTCTGCGCCAGCAGGCAGGACGGGCCCCGGCTCCGCGGGCGTGACGACGCCGGTTTCGTGCACGGCCCGACGATGCGCTAACCTGGCTAAGCCCTGCGCCCCCGTAGCTCAGGGGATAGAGCGTCTGCCTCCGGAGCAGAAGGCCGCAGGTTCGAATCCTGCCGGGGGCACCGCTGGTCAGCCGGTTTCCCGCCCGATGGCCTCCGCAGCAAGTCGCACGAAACGGTGCCTCGCCCCGATTCGTGCCCTACTCGACTGCAGTCCGGTTCAGGAGATCTTCTCGCCACGCCCATCCGCGTGTTGTACGGCACGCTGCCGCGCCGCTTCGTCGACGCCGAGCTGACCGACCCGACCGGCACCGCCGTACAGCTCGGGGCGTCCCCGCCGGCCGCCGTCGACCTGCCGCTGATCCTCCGGCGCGGGTATGGGCGCTGTCGGAGGCCCGCCGCGCCACGCCCCCTCGTCCTGCGCGCCTGCGCCGAGGACGACCTCGCAGCGGCCCTCGCAGCGGCCGACGACCGCGTGGGCCTGATGATCGAGCTCGCCACGTTCGGCGGCACCGGTTCGCCTCCGTCGCCTACCGCGCGGAGCGCGGGCTGCGATCGGTGCAGGAACTGTTGCAGCACAGATCGATCGACGCGACCGACCAGTACACCGCCGCCTCTGATACCGCCCGGCGACGCGCCGCCTTCGCGACACACCGTCGGCTGCTGACCGCCTGCCCTCGAACGCCCGCGCCGCCCCGTGACCATGTCAACCGAGAGCGCCCCCCCGCTGTGACGCCTTGCAGCGGCTCCGGTTGAGATCTCACGACATGGATGTGACGTGGCGATTGCGCTGCCGGGACGTGCGCTTCGTAGTTTCGGTTTCACCGGTGCAAAACGGATTGCCGGAACATTCTGTGATGAAGGAGATTGGTATGTCGAAGCTCCCTAGGTCGTCTCGTCAGCTGTTCGCTGGTTTCGCTGTCGCTGGTGCGATTTTGGCCCCGATGGCCGCAGTCGCTCAGGCAGCGCCGAGCCCGGCGCCGGCGCCTGAGTTCAGCGCTGAATACGACGCGTGGTCGAAGAGCATGGTCAAGTGCTTCAACGACAATGGGATCACCACACCCACTTATAACAAGGTCGACGGTTGGGGTGCTTATGACCGCACACCGGACGTTCAGAAGGTTTCGGAGAAGTGCCAGTCGATCCTCGGCGCGCCGCCGAAGCCGTTCGGCAAGTAGGGGCTTTCCCGTCGTTCCGGCACCCGCTTCCTCCGCTTGTCAGGTGACTGCTGCCGCTTCGGTGTGGGCGAGCGGTAGGAACGGGTGCCGGTTTCGGCATTGGACCGCCGGGCGGCCGAGTTCCAAGTATCCCAGCGCATCAGTTATCAGGAGATCGACGCGGCCGTAGCGGTTGATGGGCTTGCGAGCTACTCGTCGTCGGGGGCTTCGATGTCGGGGCTGGCGTCGAAGTCGAAGTCCGCAATCGCACGATACAACTCCGCGATCAGCGCGGCGGCGAACAGGACGACCTCGACGATCGTGAACAGGCCGTAGTACGAACCGAAGGGCTCTGTGACCTCGCGGATCCAGACGTCCGGTGCGAATACCGCGGCGTGCAGGAACATCACACCGACGCACCCGACGAGAGCGATCCGCGCGGCGGCGCTCAACGCCTCCGCGCGACCGATCGCCAGCAGGCCGACGACCAGCACGGCCGCCGTGGCCACGACGAACTTGATCGCCTGGCCGTTCAGGTCCTCCGGCACCGTCACTGCGGTCGTCTTCGCCGCCGCGAAAACATCGGAGAGTCGAGTCCGGACCTGCCAGAGCAGTACGAACGCCGCAGCCGGAGCCACCAGCGCGGCGGCCACGCTCACCGGCGCACCCCACGCTGTCACCTCATTCAATCTTGCTTTCGCAATCACGAAATGGACGTTACCGCAGATTCGCCGTGGCGGACCGGTACTAGGTTCCGAACGGGCGGAAGATGGCCGCGACGGACGGCACCGTCGACCTCCGCACCTCGTGCGGGGCGCCGTCGGCGAGAACCCGCCCCTCCTCCATCACCACGTACCGGTCGGCGACGCCGAGCGGCTCGATGATCGGGAGGTCGTGGGAGATCACCATCACCGTGACACCCGCGTCGGCCTGATCGCGCAGGGTGTGCCAGACCCGCTGCGCGTGGAAGGCGTCGAGCGACGCGGTCGGCTCGTCGACCATCAACGTCGCAGCGCCGGAGAGCATCGCGTCCGCGAGCGCCGCCCGCTGGATCTCCCCTCCGGAGTGCTGCGCCGGTAGTTGCGGCGCGCAGTGCGCCGGATACCCCACGGCCGCGCAGGCGTCCTCCACGACGAGGCCGCTGCGATCCGCGGACCGCCGGAACGCGTCCCGGACCGGGCTCGCCGCGTCGAAGGCGTCGACGCCCGCCTGCGGCACGTACCCCGCGACGGCCGCTGCATTCGGGCGCCCCGGAGATTGGACCCGCGCCCCGTCGACCCGGACGCCGCCTCGCACGACCTCCGCCGACGCGGGCAGTGCACCCGCGACCGCCCTCGCGAGCATCGATTTGCCGGACCCGGATCCGCCCATCAGCACCGTGAGCGAACCGGCTCCGATCGCGAGGTCCACGCCACGCAGGACGTCGTCCGACCAGCGGCCGGTGTCCACGTGCACGGCGAAGCCCTCGATCTCCACACCCATGCGCACCCCACACCATCGGATTCTTCGTTCCGCGTCCAATGATGCAATGGAGCGCGTGACAGGCACGCCGGAACCGGATCCGCTTCCCCAGGTCGCCCGCATGCGCTCGATCGTCTTCGCGCGCCCGATGTCGGGCCCGTGGCGGTGGGGCGCGGGACTCCGCGCGGCGGCCGCCGTCGCGATCCCGGGTACGGCGATGGTCGCGGCCGGGCACGCCGCCGCCGCGCTGTTCACCACGTTCGGGGCGTTCGCGGTGCTCTACGGTGAGGGCCGCGCGTACCGCGTCCGGGCACAGGTGGTCGCGACCGCGGGCGTGGCGCTGGTTCTCGGCGTCGCGATCGGCACTGCGCTGGGTGAGACGGTGCCGCACGCGAGCACGCCGATCAGGATCGCCTCGGTCCTCATGGTGGCGGTGCCCGGCGTCGTCGCCGTGTACGTCATCGACGCCCTCCGGCTCGGGCCGCCGGGCGCGCTGTTCTTCGCCATCGTGGGATCGGGCGCGCTCGTCGCCACGGAATCCGGCGCCGACCCGCGCTCGATGATCGCGGCTGCGGCGTTGGGCGTGCTCTCGTCGATCCTGGTGTCGATGGCCGGGGCGCTCACCGATTCGTCGGGCCCGCAGCGCGCCGCCACCGGTCGTGCGGTGGGCGCCGTGGACGCGTATCTGGCGCCCGAGAGTCCGCGGAACGCCGCGCAGCGCAACGCCGCCGGGTCGGCGCTCATCGCCGCGTGGACCGCGATGGACGACGCCCGCGCCGGTACGCGGCCGGCCGACGCGCAGCTGATCGCGCGTCTGCGTGAAGCGACCCACCGCGTCACGGCGGCCGACGACGATTCCGCTCCCGCGGAGTTCGATCCCACGCGCGAGGTCACGACGTCGTCGATGCAGCCGACGGTCCGCCACCGGCTCGGCCGGTCGCTGACGCTGTCCTCACACGCCACGATCACCGCGCTGCGCGTGGGCGTCGCCTGCCTCGTCGCCGGACTCGCCAGCCTGGCCATCGGCCTCGACCGTCCGCACTGGGCGGCGATCAGCTCCCTCGTGGTGCTGCAGGCCGGCGTCGACCGGGTCCACGGCACGGCGCGGGGGTTGCAGCGGTTCCTCGGGACCGCGATCGGCCTGGTCCTGTACGCCGCGATCTATGCGGTGGCGCCCGGCGGGTACGCGCTCATCGCGATCGTCGCGGTCCTGCAGTTCTCCATCGAGATCCTGGTGACGCGCAACTACGCGGCCGCCGTCGTGGTCATCACCCCCGTCGCCCTCCTCGCGAGCGGTGCCGGCGTCACCGACGGTGATGCGCTGCCCGTGATCCGGGACCGGTTGGTGGAGACGGTGATCGGCGTGATCGTCGCGTTCCTCGCGATGTACTTCGTGGCGCCCCGCGCGCACCGTCGGACGTTCGCCTGGACGGCGGCCCGGGTGCGGACCGTGGGCGCGCAGCTGGTGGCCCTGGCGTCGAGTGCCGACACCGCGGCCGCACGCGAGGCGGCGCGGTGCCTGCACTTCGAGCTCGAGGGGTGTACGCGCTCGGGCATCGACTCGGCGCACAACGAGCCGGGGTGGACCACCGCGCGCTGGCCCGCGCAGGCAGGGCTGGTGCACGCCGGTTACGACCTGTTGGCCGCGTACTGGCGCACGCCGGGCGGCGACACGCTCCCCGACGCCCGCTCCTGGCGCTCCCGGTTCCCGTCGCCCTGAGCACCGGCCTCCGAGTTTCGCCGTCAGCCCAGAGCCGCGGCGAGCTCCTTCGCCACGAATTTCGCCCGTAGCGGGCTGGTGACGAACTGGTTGTCCCCGCACGGGAAGGTCCAGCGGGCGTAATCCACCTCGCGGTTGATCCATCCGGCGCGCTCGCGCTCGACGATCCCCGCCAGCACCAACGGCGAGGTTCCCGTGAGCACGACGCCGGGTCGGCGCTGCAGCTGCACTTCGCCACCCACGCGCACGATGTCGAGATCACCCAGCTCCACGTACTCGCGGCCGGCGGCGCAGCGAGCCTCGGCGAGCAGGCCCTCCAACTGCTCCACCGGTCCGTCGATCGTCAGCTCGTCGAGCACGATCCGATCGTCCTCCGGGTGCAGGTCCGCGGCGTCGATGGGCGTCACCAACACCACCTCGTCCTCGGTGGCGAAGGCGATCGCCAACGGGGACGCCAGAGTCTCCCGCACCAATCGCACCTCGACCTCGTGCACGTCGACCACGTCGCTCTCCTCTCCGCACCGTCAACAGCCCTGGAGAAGGCCTGCCTCCACCATGCCACTGTGCGGTCGTGAACTCGTGACGCGGAGGAGGCCGCCGCCGCGGGGCGTCAGGCCCTTCGGCGGGCGACGCGGTTGAACAGAGCGGGAGCGACGCGGCGGAAGACCTCGGCCAGGACGATCGCGACGACGCCGAATGCGAAGCCGATGCCGACCTTCTCGGGATCGCTGATATCGAGGAAGAACTTCTCCTGCGCCAGCGGGATCGAGAACAACACCACGTAGAACAGCACCGAGAACCCGACCAGCGCGACCTTCCACCAGGTGTACGGCCGCGCGACGATCCCGAGCACCCACAGGGACCCGACGAGCAGTGTGATCAGCGCGGCGGTCGAAGCCTGGATCTGCTCCGCGGTCAGTGCCGTGGCCTTCGCCCCCAGCGACACCCCGGGTCCGCCCGGGTTGACGACGAGGTAGCAGAGGAACGTCGCGAGGCCGACTGCCACGCCCGACGGTGCCGCGAGCCGCAGCACGCGGCTCACGAATCCCGTCTTGGCGCGTTCGTTGTTCGGCGCGAGGGACATGACGAACGCGGGGATACCGATGGTGAACCACGCGGCGATCGTCACGTGGATCGGCTGGAACGGGTACGAGATCGGCGCGAAGCCGAACACCTTGGCGCCGATGCCGGCGAGGCCCACGAACCAGGCGAGCAACACCGCGTAGACGGTCTTGGTCAGGAACAGGTTGGCGACCCGCTCGATGTTGCCGATCACGCGGCGCCCCTCGCCCACGACGTACGGCAGGGTGGCGAACCTGTTGTCCAGCAGCACGATCTGCGCGACGGATCGCGCCGCCGAACTGCCGGACCCCATGGCGACCCCGATGTCCGCATCCTTGAGGGCGAGCACGTCGTTGACGCCGTCGCCGGTCATGGCGACGGTGTCTCCGTGCGACTGCAGCGCTTTCACCATGGCCCGCTTCTGGTCCGGCCGCACGCGGCCGAAGGTGACGTTGTCCGTGACCACGCCGGCGAGGTCGTCGTTGTCCGACGGGAGCTTTCGCGCATCCACCGACGAATCGGGCGAGCCCAGGCCCAGGGAGTGCGCGACGGCCCCCACGGAGACGGCGTTGTCGCCGGAGATCACCTTGACGGCGACGCCCTGGGAGTCGAAGTAGTCGAGCGTGCCGCGCGCATCGGGGCGCACCCGCTGCTCCAGCGCGACGAGGGCGCGGGGCACCAGGTTCCCCGGCGCGGCGAGGTCCCCGGTCTCGGTGTCGACGGGCAGATCGGTGGTCGCGACGAGCAGCACCCGCAGCCCCGTCGACCCGAGTTCGGTGGCGCGCCGCGCACCGTCGGAGGTGGGATCGAGCAGGACGTCCGCAGCCCCGAGGATCCAGTCACCCCGCGGCGAATCCCCTTCTGCGAGCGAGATCCCGGACCACTTCTTCGCGGAGCTGAACGGGGCGATCGACGTCGCCCGCCAGGCGGGGGCGTCGGGATAGGCCTCGGCGATCGCCTGCACGCTGGCGTTGGGCCGGGGGTCGAGGGCCGCTATCGCGGCGAGGGCGGTCTCGATCTCGGTTCGATCACCGTCGAGGGCGACCACGTCCGACAATCGCATGCCGTTCTCGGTCAGCGTGCCGGTCTTGTCGGCACACACCACGTTGACGCGCGCGAGCCCCTCGATGGCCGGGAGCTCCTGCACCAGGCACTTGCGTTGGCCGAGCCGCACCACGCCCACCGCGAACGCGATGGACGTCATCAGCACCAGGCCCTCCGGGACCATCGGCACCAGGGCCGCAACCATTCCCAGGATCGCCTGATCGAGATCCTGCTGGGAGATCACCAGCTGGTTGAACACCGTGAGCACGCCCGCCGGAACCAGCAGCCACGTGATCACCTGGAGGATGCGGTTGATCCCGGAGCGCAGCTCGGAATCGACGAGGGTGAACTTGCTCGCCTCGTCGGCGAGCCGGGCGGCGTACGCATCGGCGCCCACCTTGGTCGCCCGGTACGAGCCGGATCCGGAGACCACGAAGCTGCCGGAGAAGATCTCGTCGCCCGGCCGCTTGTCGACGGGGTCCGCCTCGCCGGTGAGCAGGGACTCGTCGATCTCGAGCGCCTCCGACTCGATGGCAGCGCCGTCGACCACGATCTGATCCCCCGGCCCCACCTCGATGACGTCGTCGAGCACCACGTCGGACTGCCCGACCTCCGTGACGACGCCGTCGCGCCGCACGACGGGTCGCGCCTGCCCGACGATGGCCAGGGAATCCAGCGTCTTCTTCGCGCGCAGTTCCTGGATGATGCCGATGCCGGAGTTGAACACGATCAACAGGCCGAACAGCCCGTTGATGAGCGACCCGGTGAACAGCACCAGCAGGAACAGCACGCCGAGCATCGCGTTGATGCGGGTGAACACGTTGGCCCGGATGATGTCCCACGCGCTGCGCCCCGAGCGGTTCGGCAGGGCGTTCACCTTGCCGTCGCGCACGCGCTCGGCGACCTGGGCCGCGGTGAGCCCGGACGCGGGGAGCTCGGACGACGTGTCGGCGGGGGCAGTCATGGAGGCGAGTGTAGTAACGCGAAAGACGGACCGCCCTGAGCGCACCGTCACATCGCGCGCCGGTTGCTACCTTCGACCCGTGACCGCGACCGCGGGCCGACGCGCCCTGCATCCCCTCTACGCCGCGGGATTCGTCACCGCGTTCGGCGCGCACAGCATCGCGGCGAGTCTGGGCGGGCTCACGGGCTCCGTCGGATCGCAGTTGCTGGCGCTCGGCCTGCTGCTCGCCCTGTACGACGGTGCCGAAGTCCTCCTCAAGCCCGTGTTCGGTTCCCTCGCGGACCGCATCGGTCCCCGGAAGGTGTTGCTGGGCGGCCTGATCGGGTTCGCGATCGCGTCCGCAGCCTTCGTCCTCGCCGGCGAACCCGGGTGGATCGGCGTGGCGCGGTTCGCGCAGGGCGCGGCGGCGGCCGCGTTCTCCCCCGCGGCGAGCGCGATGGTGTCGCGCCTGACCCCGGAGACCGGGCAGGGCCGGGCCTTCGGCAGCTACGGCGCCTGGAAGGGGCTGGGGTACACGGTGGGGCCGCTGATCGGCGGCGTCCTGATCTGGGTGGGCGGTTACGACCTGTTGTTCGCGGCGCTCGCCGCGGTCGCAGCCGTCACGGCGGGCTGGGCCGCGGTGTCCGTGCCGGCGCTGGAGCCGCTGCCCCGGACACGGCAGACCGTCGTCGACCTGGCCCGCCGCCTCGGCTCCCGCTCCTTCCTCCTCCCCACGGCCGCGCTCGCCGGCTCCACGGGCGTACTCGCCGTCGGTGTCGGGTTCCTGCCGGTCGCCGGTGCGGAGCACGGGATGGGCCCGGTGTTCACCGGCGCGGTCGTCTCCGTCCTCGCGCTCACGGCGGCGATGGTCCAGCCCCGGGCCGGGCGGGCCCGGGACGCGGGCAGGTTGTCCGACGGTGCCGGGATCGCCGCCGGGCTGACGGTCGCTGCGGTCGGCCTCGCGGCGGTGGCCGTCCCCGGTCCGACGGGGATCGTCGTCGCGGCCGTGCTGATCGGCGTCGGTGTGGGCCTCGTGACGCCCCTCGGGTTCGCGCACCTGGCGCAGACCTCGCCGAAGGAGCGGCTCGGGCAGACGATGGGCTCCGCCGAGGTGGGACGCGAACTGGGCGACGCGGGCGGCCCGCTGCTGGTGGGCGGCGTGGCCGCGGCCGCCGGCCTGACGATGGGCATGGGAGGACTCGCCGTCGTTCTGGTGGTGATCGGGCTGCTCGCGCTGCGGTTGCACTGAATCCGGTTAATCTCAGCGCATGGGAGCATTCACCGTCGTACGGTCCACCGTCATCACGGCGCCGGCGGCGACCGTGTTCGGCCTGATCAACAACTTTCACGAGTGGCGGCACTGGTCTCCGTGGGAGGGCTTGGACCCCGCGTTGGAGCGGGAGTACAGCGGACCGTCGGACGGGCCGGGCGCGACGTACCGGTGGCGCGGCAACCGCAAGGCCGGGGCCGGCCGGATGACGATCGCCGCCGCGGCGCCCGATTCGTCGGTGGACGTCGACCTCGAGTTCCTCAAGCCGATGGCTGCGACGAATCACGTGCGGTTCGACATCGAGCCTCAGGGCGCGTCGGTTCTGGTCACGTGGACCATGACCGGGGAGACGACGGGGTTCTTCGCGCTGGTGGGGAAGGTGATCCCGATGGACCGGTTCGTGGGCAAGGACTTCGAGAAGGGGCTTGCGGCCCTCAAGGCGCGCGCGGAGAACGGCTGATCGGGAACCGATCGGCTCGCTCGTGCGTCCAATGGGAAAGAGCGGAGGACACATGGGCACCCCACCGATCGACGCAGCCCGCGACGCAGCCACCAAACGCATCGCCGACAAGCCCTCGATGGTCAAGGACGGCGACGCCATCGAGGAACTCGCTCGCGCGTACGAACGGCACGCGGAGCGCCTCAGCCTGGTCATAAGAGACCTTACGGACGTCGGCACAAACAACTACCTCGGCGAAGTCGTCGAGGGGCGGGCAGCTACCCATAACATTAAGGTCGCTGTTCACACCCACGCCAACTCGATCGTCAACAATCTCAAGAGGCAGATCGAAGCCGCGTACAGACGAGCAGACCAGCTCCGCGGTGACGACAAGTCGATTCGTACGACAGAAAGCGCAAACGAAGACCAGGTCTCGCGGAGCGGTCGGTGAAGTTCAACGGGCTCGTCGCGACTGTGGTGCTCGCAGCGTCGATGCTTACGGGGTGCGCGACATCGGTCACGGGCGAAGCAGAGCCTAGCCATGGACCTGCTGCTGCAGCAGTAGCTACGACGCTTCCTTTCATACCCACAATCAGTGGACGGACGAACGAACGGAACGATGGAACTTCGTTCGAACCGTGCACCGCATACACTTCCGAAGAACTGTCGCTGATCGGAGTCGTCCCCAATACCGCAAGCGATGCGGCATACTCTGACTCTCCAAATTACCGAGGCTGCCATTGGAGCAGTGGGTCTGGCCGTTATGCGATGTTCAGTCAGACAGTCGGAAACACAGAGTCACTCGTGAGGTACAAGCAGAAGTACGCTGACCGTCCCTGGCAGACTGATCGGACAGTGAATGGTCGAACCGTCGCCATGTCGATCGATCCACCATCGAACGGCTGTTTCACAGCCTTCTCATCGCAGCGCGGCATCGTCATTACGACCGTCCTTTCGCCAGGAAAGCCTAATCCCGAGCCGGATTACCAGACCGAGTGCGAGATGGCGCTGACGTTCACAGAGCTCGCGACGCGGAAGGCGCCGCGATAGCCCCAACGATGCGCCGCGCGCATGGCTCGAATTTCCGTACATCATTCTCCGGCCCCGCAACGGGCGCGCCGCCTTCACGACTGCAGAGAATCTGGCAAATCGCCGCGCAAACAGAGGCGACGCACGTCAAGATCGGTGCCACATCGCCCCGACCCCGCAAGGAGGCACCCATGCCCGGACGTCCCCCGGTCGACCTCGGCTCCTGGATCGCGCGCCGCGCCGCGATCAGCGCCCAGCGTCGCGCCGTCACCTACGGCGACTCCACCTGGACCTACGCGGAGTTCGCCGATCGTGTGGACAGGCTCGCTGCCGTGCTGGTCGCGGGCGGCGTGCAGACCGGCGACCGGGTGGGATACGTCGGCTTCAACCACCCCGACTTCCTCACCACGATGTTCGCGGCCTCCCGCGCGGGCGCGGTGTTCGTGCCGCTCAACTTCCGCCTCACCTCCGCCGAGCTCGAATACATCCTCACCGACGCCGGCGTGCACACGCTGGTCGCGGACGCCGACCGCGCCGCGGTCGTCGAGCCGGTCCGGGAGTCCTCGGGCCTGCGCCGCGCGATCGCCCTCACACCGGTCGACGGCTGGGAACGCCTGGACGACGCCCTGAGCGCGACCGAGCCGATCAGCGATCCGCAAGCGCCCGGCGAGGACGATCTGGCCCTCATCATGTACACCTCCGGCACCACGGGCCGACCCAAGGGCGCGATGCTCACGCACGGAAACATGTTCTGGAACAACATGAACGCCCTCCTCAGCCTCGACACCCTGTCCACCGATGTCAGCCTCGTGGCCGCGCCCCTGTTCCACATCGGCGGCCTCAATGTGACCACCCTGATCACTCTGCAGAAGGGCGGCGAGCTGGTGATCCTGCCGGCCTTCGACCCCACCGCCGCCCTCGAGCTCATCGAGAAGCACCGCGTCACAACGATGTTCGGTGTACCGGCGATGTTCCTTTTCATGAGCCAGGTACCCGCTTTCGAGACCGCGGACCTCAGCTCGGTCCGCCAGTTCACCTGCGGCGGCGCCCCGGTCCCCGAATCGCTGATCACCCTGTACAACGGCCGGAGCATCCCGTTCTGCCAGGGCTACGGCCTCACCGAGACCGCCCCACTGGCCCTGGTCATGGGCGTCGACGACACCGCCCGCAAGGTCGGCGCCGCCGGCCACCACATCCTCCCCCTCTCGGAGGTCGCGCTCCTCGGACCCGACGGTGCGCCCGTCCCCGACGGGGAGCGCGGCGAGGTCTCGGTGCGCGGCCCGCAGGTGACACCCGGATACTGGCGCAACGAGGCCGCCACCGCAGCGGCGATCGACGACGACGGCTGGTTCCACACCGGTGACGTGGGCGAACAGGACGCCGACGGATTCGTCACCGTTGTCGACCGCGTCAAGGACATGGTGATCTCCGGCGGCGAGAACGTGTACCCCGCCGAGGTGGAATCCGTTCTCTACCGGCATCCCTCTGTCGCCGAGGTCGCGATCATCGGCACGCCGGACGAGAAGTGGGGCGAGGCGGTGACGGCGATCGTGGCGCTCAAACCCGGCGCCTCCCTGACGCTCGAGGAGGCGCGCGAGTTCGCGAGGGACTCCCTGGCTCCGTACAAGCTGCCCCTCGCCCTGCACGTGGTCGACGCGCTCCCCCGCAACCCCGCCGGGAAGGTGCTCAAGTTCCAACTGCGCGAACAGGTCTGATCAGGCGAGGGACACCTCGGACACACCGTCCCGGCCTCGGAGCGCGTCGAACCTTCCCGGCACGCAGCTGAACACGATCACCTGCGCGGACTCGCCCGCGGCGACCAGAGCGTCGGCCATCGCGCCCAGCCGCGTGGGATCGCTGTGCCCGAGGGCGTCGTCGAAGATCACCGGGGCGCCGTCGGCGCCGTCCACCAGCCGCGCGCACGCCAGCCTGCTGAGCACCCCCAGCTGCTCCTGCGCGCCGCCGGAGAGCGACTCGAACGGCACGGTCACCCCGTCGACGGTGCGCGACGCGATCGTGAGGTCGTCACCCACCGTGATGGTGAGCGGATCGCCGAACACCGTGCGCCCCAGTTCCTCCAGCGCGCGCTGGTACGGCGCCTGCACCCTGGCCCGGCGCGCGTCCCGGTGCGCGGTCAGCGTGTCGTGCAGCAGGGACGCGGCCCTGGCGCGCTCCTCCACCGAGGCCAGCGAGCGGGCGGCGTGCACGTGTTCGCTCTCCGCGGCGTCGAGCCGGTCCCGGCGGCCGTCCGCCTGGAACAGGGCGAGCTTGCCCTCCAACTGCGCCAGCGCCTCCCGTGCAGCCGATTCCGCCGCGCGGGCCCGCTCCGCCGCATCACGCGCCGCGGAGAACCGCCCCGCGAACCCGGCCACGTCGGCCGCCTGCGCCGCCTGCTCCTGCTCCGCCAACGCCGCGGCCGCCGCCGCGCGGTCGGAGACGGCGGCGTCGGCCGCCGAGCCGAGCGCGTCGTCGTCGGCGCGCTCGCGGGCCTCCGCGAGCTCCGCGGTCAGCTCCGCCGACGCGCTGTCGAAGTGCTGCAGTCGATCCGCCGCCACCTGCGCGTCCGTCATCACGGCCTGCAGTTCGCGGTGCTTCGCGGCGAGCTGCGCCCGGGCCTGCTTCTCCTCTTCGCGCGAGGTGACCTCCGCGTGCGTGGCGTCGAGGAGATTGCGCTTGGCCGCCTCGGTGTCCGCCGCGAGGAGATCGGGATCGACGGCCTCCTCCAGCTCGACGATCCGCTGCGCCGACTCCTCCGCGAGCACCTTGAGTTGTTCCGGCGTGGAATCGCCGAGCGCATGCGCCAGCGCGATCCGCGCCTCCTGCAGCTCGACCTCCGCGGCCTCCCGCTGCTCGTGCATCTCACGGGCCGACTCGGGATCCGCTGCGCCGGCGTCCCGGCACGCAGCGACCATCGCGGCGGAGGCCTGCCGCACCTCGGCGGCCGCGTCCGCACTCTCCCCGCGCTGCAACACCTCGATCCGGACGGCACCGGGCACGTCGATCACCATGCCGTTCCCGGCCACCACGTCCACCGGCTCCTCGCCGATGTTCTGGCCGTCCACCAGCACGTCGGAGAAGCCCAGCCGCTCCAGTCGCAGGGTGGCCGCGAGCGCCGAGAACCGGGCCTCCGCACGCTGCATCCGCTGTTCCGCCGCGACGATCGTCTGCATCGTGCGGCGGTCGATCGGATTGCGGGCGAGCCGGTTCCGCGCATCCTCCACGTCCTTCGCGAGCAGTTCCGCTTGCTCGATCCGGCCACGGATCTTCTGGTACGTGACCGCCTCGCGGGCGTAGTCGACGGCGTACTGGGCCTGCGCCTTGCGCTCCCGCCGGTCCGCGGCCACGGCCTGCAGCTCGAGCGCGGTGGTCTCCAGCCACGAGGCCTCCGCGGAGAGGGTCTCCCGGTCCGCGATCGCCTTGTCCCGGGCGGCGCGTACGGCGCGCACCCGCTCGACCGACTGCGCCTGCTGCGCCACGAGGCGCCGCCGCCGGTTCGCCTCCTCGCCCGCATGCCGCTCGCGCAGCTCCGCGGATTCGAGCGCCGACCGCGCGTGGGCGAGGGCCGCCTGCAGGCGAGCGACCTGCTCCTTCTCCGCAGACACCTCCTCGAAGGCCGCGGCGGCCGCGCCCCGGCTTTCCACGATCCCGCCGAGCCGCGACGACGCGGCGGCATGCAGCTCCACGACGTCGTCCACCTCGCTGAGCGCGGCCGCCGCGGCGTCGAGCGCCTCCCGGGCGCGCGCCTCCCGGGCCCGCGCAGCGGAAAGCTCGCCCGTGGGGCGGCCGGTGGGGGTGAAGTAGCGGGCCCGCTCGGCGGCGACGGCCTCTGCCAGGCGCTCCGCTCCCGGCTCGTCCTCACCTGCGCCTCCGGACGCCGCGTCGAGCGCCTTGGCGAAGGCCGCGCTGTCCCGGAGCGACGGCTGGCCCGGCCCGGGCCCCTGCAGCACGGTGAGCGCGGAGAGCAGGTCGCCATCCACGTGCGTGGCCATCTGTTCCGCGACCCAGGCCTCGGCGCTGCCGCCGGTGAGCTGCTGCGGCACGGGCTCGAGCACCGTGAGCGTGGTCCCCGGGCGGCGGTGGTACTGCTTGCCGTAGACGAACCGGTACGGCCCCACGGTGAGCTCGGCCTCCACGTACGGGCCCGCGTCGCGGTGCGCGGGGCAGACCGCCTCCACGCGCTGAGACTTCGACGTGGCCTTCACGTCGAGCAGCAACTGCAGGGCCTCGACCATGGACGACTTGCCCGCCTCGTTGGGGCCGTGCAGCAGTGTGACGCCGGTGTCGGCGAACGCGATCTCCCGGGACTCCACGCCGCGGAAATCGCGGACCGCCAGCCGGTGCAGCCTCATGCGCCCACCTCCTGGCGGGTGAGCCGGTAGAGCAGCGCCAGGGCGCCCGAGGCGTCCGCGGCGCGCTCCCCGCCGCTCCGGGCCACACCCAGGAGTTCCTGCGCCGCGTCCGAGGCCGGGCCGGTGAGCTCCAACGACTCCAGTTCGGCCTCGCCGGGCAGCACCGCGAGATCCGTTTTCCGCTCCCAGATCTCGAGTGACGCGAATCGCGCTCGGAGCGCCTCCAGTTCGGCGTCCAGGCGCGTCTTCTCGCCCAGCCCGACGGTGCCCGCGAACCCGACCTTGACCACCGTGCGGTCCTTGTCCGGGAGGGCGGACAACGCGTCGATCGCGGCCGTGACGTCGCGATCCGCCGAGAGGGGGAACTCGCGCGCGGCGAACGCCCACGTGCCCACCCGGACGGGCTCGACGCGGGGCGGACCGTCGCCCTCGACGTCGACGACGAGGACGGACCCGGACGCCGTCTCCTTGTGATCGAAGTTGGTGACCTCCGGAGCGCCGGAGTACCAGATTCCGGGCGCGACTTCGGTGACCGAGTGCCGGTCCCCCAGGGCGACGTAGCGCAGCGACCCCGCGGCGATCCGGTCCGACAGGGCGGTCACGTCGATGAGGCGCTGGTCCTGCGCGCCGACGGGCAGGGTGCCGCCGTGCCCGACGGCGATCCGGACGACGCCGTCCGCGGGCGCCGGCGCGGCCGCCGCGGCCTCCGTGAGGGGATCGCCGGTCGGATGCTTGGAGAACCACGGCGCGGCGAGGATCTCCACGCCCGGCAGCACCTCGTGCACGCCCGGCTCGGCGAGCACGACGACGTTCTCGGGGCGATGCCGCGCGAACACCTCGGAGGTGTAGATCGACGACGCGTCCAGGGGGTCGTGGTTGCCGGGCAGCAGATAGACGGGGCGGCCGATCGCGGCGATGCGATCGAGGCTGCGCGCGATCACCGCGGGCGCCAGGCGGTTGTCCTCGAAGACGTCGCCGCAGACCACGACGAACTCGGCCTCCCGCTCCCGCGCGACCGCGCCGAGACGCGTGATCGCGTCCAGCCGGGCGTCGGTGAAGCGAGCCTGCGCGTCCGCATCCAGGAAATGACGGGTCATACCCAGCTGCCAGTCCGCAGTGTGCAGGAAACGCATGTCACCCCCTTCTCGATCGGTCCACCCCAGGGTAGTGACCGGGACCGACAAGTTCCGTCAGCGGCGCGGCTCGCGGAGCCGTTCGTACAGCTCGGCCAGTTCGTCCTGGGCCTCGGCCACATCGGCGGCCTTCGTTCCCGTCCGGCGGAGCGCCGCCCGCAGCAGCGACGGGTCCAGCAGCGTCATCGGATCGACCGGCTCCGGCTCGGGCAGGGCCGGCAGTGCGATGCCGTCGCCGTAGAACGCCGCCGGACCCGCGTCCCACTCCCCGCCCTCGCGCTCCACCGCCCGATTCACCGCACCGCGACCGGGGCCCGCCGTTCGCGCGGCACCGCCCTCCCCGCGATCGGCGGCGGTGACCCGCGCCAACAATCCGGCCAGCGCCACGCCCGCGAAGTCCAGGACCAGCGACGGGTCCGTATCCGCGGCGGCGCAGAACTCGTACGTCACCGCGAGCGCGTGCACGCACGCCCCGGAATCGTCCGGGCACGCACACTCGACGACGACGTCCGAGGCGCTCTCGGGCAGCACCAGCTCACCCAGCGCGCGCCCCAGCTCGCCGCGGGTCACGGCGAGCAGCTCCGCGGCCGCACCCTGCGCCAGCAGCAGCGAGACGACGGCCGCCGGATCCCCCGGCACGCAGGACAGAGACACCGCGAACGGGTCCAGCTGGCTGCCCTGCACGGTGGCCGTGACCGAGGCGGGCACCACCGCGAGCGAATACACCTGGTGCTCCTGATAGAGCCGCCGGGCGTACTGCACCTTGCGCCGTTCCGTCACCTCCTCGCGCTGCTGGATGAGGCGCCGGCTGAACCAACTTCCACCCATGGGCCGCGCGGTGTCCCTCGCCTTACGCGCCATATCGCCTCGCCCCCATCACATCACCGCGTCCTCGCGCAGCGCGATCAGCTCGTACAGCTCGTCGTTGTTGAGCTCCGTCAGCCAGGACTCCCCGACCTTCACGGTCATGTCCGAGAGCTCCCGCTTGGCCGCGATCACCCCGTCGATCCGCTCCTCGAGGGTGCCCGCGCACACGAACTTGCGCACCTGCACCGCCCGGGTCTGCCCGATCCGGAACGCCCGGTCGGTGGCCTGGTTCTCCACCGCCGGATTCCACCAGCGGTCCACGTGCACCACGTGATTCGCCGCGGTGAGGTTGAGCCCGGTGCCGCCGGACTGCACCGTCGCCACGAGCGCGGGGGCACCCGCGCCCGATTGGAAGCGCTCGACCATCGCATCCCGATCTGCGCGGGAGACCGCCCCGTCGAGTACCGGGACCTCGGCCCCGAGCAGGCCCGAGAGCCACGGCTGCAGCATCCTCGCGAACTCCGCGTACTGGGTGAAGACGAGTGCTCGCTCCCCTTCCGCGGCAACGGTTTCCAGGACATCCGCGAGCAGTTCCACCTTGCCCGACCGGTGCTGTCCGCGACGCAGCAGCGGCGTACCGTCGCCCAGGTAGTGCGCGGGATGGTTGCACACCTGCTTGAGCCGGGTGAGCGATGCGAGCACGAGCCCGCGCCGCCCCATCCCCCGGGTCTCGCGGAGCTCCTCGACCATCCGGTTCAGCACCGCCTGGTAGAGCGCCGCCTGCTCGCTCGTCAGAGACGCGCGCACGATGAACTCCGACTTCTCGGGCAGCTCGGGCGCGACGTTCGGGTCGGTCTTCTCCCGCCTCAGGATGAACGGGGAAGTGAGAGTGCTGAGCCGGCGCACCGCCGCCGGATCCCGCTCCCGCTCGATCGGCAGCGCGAACCGGTTGCGGAAGGTGCGCGCGGATCCGAGCAGCCCCGGGTTGACCAGGTCGATCGCAGCCCTCAGGTCCTCGAGGCGGTTCTCCACGGGCGTGCCGGTGAGCGCGACCCGGTGCGGCGCGGGGATCGCACGCAGGGCCTTCGCGGCGGCCGTGTTGACGTTCTTGACGTGTTGCGCCTCGTCCACCACCACCCGCCCCCACCGGAATCCGGCGAGCATCTCCCGGTCCCGGGCCGCGAGCGCGAAGGTTGTGACCACGAGATCGGCCTTCGCCGCCTCCTCCGCGAACGCGACACCGGAGGCTCGATCGGCCCCGTGGTGCACCAGGATCCGCAGGTCCGGGGCGAAGCGCCGCGCCTCCGCCGCCCAGTTGCCCACGACCGACATGGGACACACCAGGAGGGTCGCGGCGACGGGGGTTCCGCCTGCCTCCTGCCGCTCGTGACACAGCAGCGCCAGCACTTGGATCGTCTTCCCGAGCCCCATGTCGTCGGCGAGGACCGCGCCGATACCGCTGCGCCACAACGTGACCAGCCATTGCAGGCCGCGCAGCTGATACGGGCGCAACTCGGCCTTGAGAGTCGCCGGCGCATCCACCTCGGCGGGCGCGATGGTGCCGCCGCGGTACACCGAGTCGAGCCAGCCGAGGCCGTCGACCGCCGCCAGCGGCGCCGGTAACGCGGCGGGATCGGCGATGAGCCCCAACAGCTCCCCGAGGTCCTTCTCCTCCCCCTCGGCGCCCTGTTCGGCCACGAACCGCGCGGCCTGCGCGAGGGTGCGGCGGTCCGCACGAACCCACCGCCCGCGGATCTCCACGAGCCCGGACACCGAATTCGCCAGCCCCGCCAGCTCGCTCGCCGTGAGCACCGCGTCGCCGACGGCCAGTTGCCACGCGAAGTCCTTGATCTCCGCGAGCCCCGCCTGCACGGTGAGCGCCGTGCGCCCCGGCTGCTCCCGGCCGGTCAGCCGCAGCGCCGGGCGGACGGTGGCGATCGACGCGGGCAGCAGCACCTCGTATCCGGCCTTGGTGAGCCCCGGCGCGCCCTCGAGGAACAGCGCCTCCGCTTCCGCGGTGGTGAGCAGGAAGTCCAGCGACGCCTCGTCCTGGCGCACCCGCTTGAGCGGCGGGTACACCGCGAGCGCCCGGGCCAGCTCGCCCGCCAGGTCGTCCAGGTCCACCGGGCTCATCCGCGCGGGCTCGGCCCGCTGCGGGGCGCCGCCGGGAACCCGCCGGCACACTTCGAGCCGCCAGGGCGCGTCCGACGGTGCGCCGGCGGCCTGGAACTCGCCCGGCCGCTTACCGTCGGGCTCGATGAGCCGCAGCACCAGCAGCGTCTCCGCCGACCGCACGCTGCCGGACCATTCCGTCCACGCGGCGGGCGCCCCGGCATCGGGGACCGCCGTGTCGGACAGGGGTTCCCCCGTGACGAGCGAGCGCAGCGACGGTGCGGCCACCCACGCCCACGGCCCGTCGCCGAGCCGCTGCCGCGCGTAGCGGTCGGTGAGCTCGGAGGCCATGTCCAGGATCGCCGCGAGCTCGCCGGACCGGCGCAGCACCGGTGGCATGGCCGCGGCGGCCGACTGGGTCCACGTGCGCCACTGCACGGATTCGATGGGCGCCCACCGCACGAGGGCGTCACCGTCGTCGGTGCGCAGGGCCGGGGCGACGGCCCCGGCCGCCACGAACCGCTCGACCGATTTCGCCACCCAGCGCAGGTACCGGAGATCGCCGGCGCCGTCGCCCGGGGCGAGCCCGTCGAGGAGCGCGGCGGCCCGCGCGGGCCCCAGCGTCACCGCGGGGACCACCATCCGGCCCGACGGGCCCGTCAGCGACGCGGACCGCCGGGGGCGACGATCGCCGAGCAGCTCGGCGATCGGGGCGGGCAGCGCGGCGGGGTCGGGCTCGGCCGTCGGTTCGCCCGCCTCATCGGTGAACCAGAGGGTGAGGCCGAGTCCGGGGCGCCAGAGTCCGTGCGCGGCGGCGAGCGGACGGGGCACGGCTACTCCGGGGTCACCGCGTACGCCTCGTGCCGGTGGCGCAGGCGGTGCCGCAGGTGCGCGCGCACCGCCGGCCACTCGTGGCGGAGGATCGAGAACAGGACGGCGTCCTGCAGCGCGCCGTTGCGGTAGCGGCGGTAGCTGCGCAGCACCCCGTCCTGTTTGGCGCCCAGCCGGGCGATCGCGTCCCGCGACTGCGTGTTCACCCACTGCGTGCGGAGGCCGATGCACTCGCAGCCGAGCGTGTCGAAGGCGTGCTCGAGGAGCAGCAGCTTGGACTCCGCGTTGGTGCCGGTGCCGTGCGCGGAGGCGCGGTTCCAGGTGAACCCGATCTCCATCCGCGGCACAGCCGGGTCGATGTCGTAGTAGGTGGTCATCCCCAGCACCGAGCCCCGCGCGTCGATCGCGGTGAACGGGATCATCTCCCCCTTCTCCTGCAGGCCCAGCCGGCGGTCGATCTCGCCGCGCAGGCCCGACGGTGCCGGGACGGAGGTGTACCAGCGGTCCCACAGACGTCCGTCGTTCAGCGCCTCCAGCAGGCCGTCGTGATGATCGTGCGACAGCGGCTCGAGGGTCACCAGGTGCCCCGCGAGGGTCACGGGGCGCAGGGGTGTCAGGAAGGCCATGGCGCGGACACTACGCGGAAGGGGTGACGACCAGCTTCCCGAGCGCCTCGCGCAATCCGTCGGGGACGCCGGTGGGCCGTCGCGTCTCCCGGTCGACGAAGACGTGGACGAACCAGCCCGCGGCCGCCGGGGAGCCGGCACCGTCGAACAGCGTGACCTCGTACCGGACGCTCGACGTTCCCAGCCTGGTCACCGCGAGGCCCGCGGTGACCGACTCCGGGAAGGCCAGCGGGGCGTCGTAGCGGCAGTGAGATTCCACACACAGGCCGATGGTCGCACCGCGGTGGATGTCGAGCCCGCCCTCGCGGATCAGGTACGTGTTGATCACCGTGTCGAAGAAGCTGTAGTACTCGACGTTGTTGACGTGCCCGTATACGTCGTTGTCCTTCCACCGTGTCGGGATGACCAGGGTGTACGGCTGCTCGTCGATGTTCGGCACGGCAGCGACCCTACGCCGCGGTTCGGCCGCGGCGTCCACCGATGAGGAATGAATGTCGGCCGCTGGTGGTAACAAGGGGAAGAAGGACGAGCCCACACGGGCCCGCTCACCCCTGGAGGTCACCATGGCGAACCAGCCCGCCCCCATCGAGCCCAACCTGCCCGCCGGCTACAACGGCGGCGGCGTTCTGGGCAACGTCATCGACCGCACGTCGCGCCTGCAGGCGCCCGCCGTCGCGAAGTACGTCGCCGGGCTGCGCGAGGACGATCCCGACGCCACACCCGCGCAGATCGTCGAGAAGCTGGAGAAGCGGTACCTGCTGGCGGTCACAGGCACCGGCGCCGCGGCGGGCGCCACCGCCGCGGTCCCCGGCGTGGGCACCATCGCGGCGTTCGGTGCCGTCGGCGCCGAGACCGTCGTCTTCATGGAGGCGTCGGCGCTGTACGCGCTGTCGGTCGCCGAGGTCTACGGCATCCCCATCGACGAACAGGAGCTGCGCAAGGCACTCGTCCTCACCGCCGTGCTGGGCGATGCCGGCCTGGGCGCGCTCCGCGCCACCGTCGGCGCGAAGAACGCCACCCTGCTCAACCTGAAGAAGAACCCGACCGGCATCCCCGGCCTGGGCAAACTGAACAAGCAGCTCATGAACATGTTCACCAAGCGCTTCCTGCTCAAGAAGGCGCCCCTGGTGATGGGCAAGCTGCTGCCCGCCGGCATCGGCGCCTTCGTCGGCGCCGGCGGCAACCGCGTCCTGGGCAAGGGGGTCATCAAGAACGCGCGCGAAGCGTTCGGCCCGATCCCCACCGCCTGGCCCTCGCCGAACCTGCGGGTGGTCGACGGTTCCGCCTCGGATGTGACCGGAACCGCGTTACCGGAGTAACGCGTCGCGCGGAATCCACGGTGGACTACCCTGGACGACGCAGACAGTGCCGCCTGCGATCCAGTGCGGTACACGCATGAGACGACGATGATGAATCGAGGCGAGGACCTGCCGTGAGCAGCAGTTCTGTATCGGATTTCGGCCAAAACGAGTGGCTGGTCGAGGAGATGTACGAGCGGTTCAAGGCCGACCCGAATTCGGTCGACCCGAGCTGGCACGAATTCCTCTCGAAGTACACGCCCGGAGAGGCGTCCGGCAACGGCGCCGCGCCGCAGCAGGCCGCCTCGGCGGCACCGCAGCAGCCCGCCCCCGCGGCACCGCAGCAGCCCGCTGCCGCCGCTCCCGCGTCGAAGCCCGCTGACAAGTCCGCCGCGAAGACGGCCGCCAAGGCCGCCGACGCCACGCTGACCCCGGCCCCGGCCGCGCCCGTCACGCCGGCACCGTCGTCGCCCGCGAAGCCCGCCCCGGCCCCCAAGGCGCCGAAGGCCTCGGAGTTCCCCACCGAGGAGGAGCGCACCGTGCTCCGCGGCGCCGCGAACGCCGTCGTCAAGAACATGAACGCCAGCCGTGAGGTGCCGACCGCGACGTCGGTGCGCTCGATGCCGGTCAAGGTCATGTTCGACAACCGCGTGGTCATCAACAACCACCTCGCCCGCAACCGCGGCGGCAAGATCAGCTTCACCCACATCCTCGGGTATGCGCTGGTGCAGGGCGTCAAGGCGTTCCCGAACATGAACCGGCACTTCGCCGAGGTCGACGGCAAGCCGAACGCGGTGACCCCGCCGCACATCAACCTCGGCATCGCCATCGACCTGGTCGGCAAGAACGGCAGCCGCAGCCTCGTGGTCGCGGCGGTCAAGAACACCGAGACCATGGACTTCGGGCAGTTCGTCGACGCCTACGAGGACATCGTGCGCCGCGCCCGCACCGGGAAGCTCACGGCGGAGGACTTCGCCGGCGTCACCATCTCGCTGACCAACCCCGGCGGCATCGGCACCGTCCACTCCGTGCCCCGCCTCATGGTGGGCCAGGGCGCCATCATCGGCGTCGGCGCGATGGAGTACCCGGCCGAGTTCCAGGGCGCCAGCGAGGAGAAGATCGCAGAGCTGGGCGTCGGCAAGCTCACGACGCTGACCTCCACCTACGATCACCGCATCATCCAGGGCGCCGAGTCCGGCGACTTCCTGCGCTTCGTGCACGAGCTCACCCTGAGCGACGAGTTCTGGGACGAGATCTTCCGCACGATGCACGTGCCCTACGAGCCGATCCGCTGGCGCCGGGACATCCCCGCCCACGGCATCGACAAGGACGCCCGCGTCCTCGAGCTCATCGCCGCCTACCGCGCCCGCGGCCACCTGATGGCCGACGTGGACCCGCTGCGCTTCAACAACGACAAGCTCGAGTCGCACCCCGACCTCAACGTGCTCACCTACGAGCTCACCCTGTGGGACCTCGACCGCACGTTCAACGTCGGCGGCTTCCACGGCTCGGAGCGGCTCAAGCTCCGCAAGGTGCTCTCCGTGCTGCGCGACGCGTACTGCCGCCACGTGGGCATCGAGTACGCGCACATCCTCGAGCCCGAGCAGCAGAAGTGGCTGCAGGAGCGCGTGGAGACGAAGGACATCAAGCCCAACGTCGCCGAGCAGAAGTACATCCTGAGCAAGCTCAACGCCGCCGAGGCGTTCGAGACCTTCCTGCAGACGAAGTACGTGGGCCAGAAGCGCTTCTCGCTGGAGGGCGCGGAGTCGGTCATCCCGATGATGGACGCCGTTCTCGATCAGGCGGCGGAGCACCAGCTCGACGAGGTCGTCATCGGCATGCCGCACCGCGGCCGGCTCAACGTGCTCGCCAACATCGTGGGCAAGCCCTACAGCAAGATCTTCACCGAGTTCGAGGGCAACCTGAACCCGGCGCAGGCGCACGGCTCGGGCGACGTGAAGTACCACCTCGGCGCGGAGGGCAAGTACTACCAGATGTTCGGCGAGAACGAGATCACGGTCTCGCTCGTCGCGAACCCGTCGCACCTCGAGGCGGTGGATCCGGTGCTGGAGGGCATCGTCCACGCCAAGCAGGACCTGCTGGATCCGCCGGAGGGCAAGCACCCCGTCATGCCGCTCATGCTGCACGGCGACGCGGCCTTCGCGGGCCAGGGCGTGGTCGCGGAGACGCTGAACATGGCCGGGCTCAAGGGCTTCTCCAACGGCGGCACGGTGCACATCGTGGTGAACAACCAGGTGGGCTTCACCACCTCGCCCGAGCACTCGCGCAGCTCGCAGTACTGCACGGACGTCGCGAAGATGATCGGCGCGCCGATCTTCCACGTCAACGGCGACGACCCCGAGGCCTCCGTGTGGGTGGCCAAGCTGGCCGTCGACTTCCGCGAGCGGTTCGGCAAGGACGTCGTCATCGACCTCGTCTGCTACCGCCGCCGCGGCCACAACGAGGGCGACGACCCCTCGATGACGCAGCCGAGCATGTACGACGTGATCGACACCAAGCGCGGCGTCCGCAAGTCCTACACCGAGGCCCTGATCGGTCGTGGCGACATCTCCACCAAGGAGGCGGAGGACGCCCTGCGCGATTACCAGGGCCAGCTGGAGCGGGTCTTCAACGAGGTCAAGGAGCTCGAGAAGTTCCAGGCCGAGCCCGCCCCGTCGATCATCGAGGACCAGCCGCTGAGCTCGCTCTCCACCGCGGTCCCCGTGGAGCGCCTGCAGCGGATCGGCGACGCGTACGCCAACGTGCCCGAGGGCTTCACCGTGCACCCGCGCGTGGCCCCCGTGGTCAAGCGCCGCTTCGAGATGTCCCGCGAGGGCGGCGTCGACTGGTCGTTCGCCGAGCTGCTCGCGTTCGGCACCCTGCTCGAGGACGGCCGTAACGTGCGCCTCGCCGGCCAGGACAGCCGCCGCGGCACCTTCACGCAGCGGCACGCGGTGCTCATCGACCGGCAGTCCGGGGCGGAGTACACCCCGCTCGACCACCTGGGTCCCGACGGGGGCCCGTCGGAGGGCCGGTTCATGGTCTACGACTCGGCGCTGACCGAGTTCGCGGGGCTGGGCTTCGAGTACGGCTACTCCGTGGGCGATCCGCGCGCGCTGGTGTGCTGGGAGGCGCAGTTCGGCGACTTCGTCAACGGCGCCCAGTCGATCATCGACGAGTTCATCAGCTCGGGCGAGGCCAAGTGGGGCCAGAAGTCCGATGTGACGCTGCTGCTGCCGCACGGTCACGAGGGCCAGGGCCCCGACCACACGTCGGGCCGCATCGAGCGCTTCCTGCAGCTGTGCGCCGAGGGGTCGATGACGGTCGCGATGCCGTCCACGCCCGCGTCGTACTTCCACCTGCTGCGCCGCCACGCGATGGACAGCATCACCCGCCCGCTCGTGGTGTTCACGCCGAAGTCGATGCTGCGCAACAAGGTCGCGGTCAGTCCTCTGGAGGACTTCACCACGGGCAAGTTCCGTTCGGTGATCGACGATCCGGCGTTCGAGGTCGACGGCGGCGACCGCAACGCGGTCACCCAGCTGCTGCTGGTGTCCGGCAAGCTCTACTACGAGCTGGAGGCGCGGCGGAAGAAGGACAACCGCACCGACGTGGCGGTCGTCCGCATGGAGCAGCTGTACCCGCTCCCCTCGCGGCGCCTGCCCGCCACGCTGGACAAGTACCCCAACGCGACCGACGTCCGCTGGGTCCAGGAGGAGCCGGCGAACCAGGGCGCGTGGCCCACGTTCGGCCTGGCCCTGCCGGAGCTGGACAGCCGCCTGGTCGGCATCAAGCGCGTCTCGCGCCGCGCCATGTCGGCCCCGTGCTCGGGTTCGTCGAAGGTGCACGCGGTCGAGCAGGCCCAGATCATCGACGAGGCCTTCGCCTGATCCGCTGAGTCCACGAGAAGGGCCGGTCTCCCCTGCGGGGAGGCCGGCCCTTTCCGTCGCGCGACGGGGCGCGTCACGCTCCCGTCACGCCTCGGCGGCGGCGCCCTCCCCGGCGGGGATCTCCAGCCCGACGGCCCCCGCCATGCCCATGAACATCCCGGCGAGGTGGTCGACGACCTCGTCGCGCGTCATGCCGGAGAACCCGGCGTTCTGATCCAGCCACTGCACCAGGGTCTCCTCGACGACCGCGATCCAGCCGTGCACGGCGAGGACGAAACGCGGGGAGCGGTCGATACCGATCGCCTCGGCCTGCTGGACGAAGTGGTTCACGATCTGCTCCCGCACGGTCTTCACGGCGGTGCGGATCCTCGGCTCGGACCAGCTGACGCCGGCCAGCATCGGCAGCAGCGACTGCCGGTGCTCCATGATGTGATCGACGTAGGTGCCGAGTGTGGCGCTGAGGATCGGCATCACCTCGGTGATGTCCTCCGGGTCGCGTTCGGGGGTGGCCACCTCCCCCACGATCCTGGCCTGCTCCTCGACGAGCGCGACCTGGAAGTCGAGCTTCGAGTCGAAGTAGTGGAACAGGAGGCCGGCGGAGACGCCGGCCTGGCTGGCGATCTCCTCGATGGACACCTGTTCGAGGGCCTGGTGCTTGAGGCTCTGCAGGCCGAGCTCGATGAACTGCTGGCGCCGGGCCTCGGGGCTCAGTCGGGTGCGCTTACGCCCCACCGCGGCGACGACGGACTTTCTGGTCACCTACTGAATCCTACTCAATAGGTCGTTGACATATGCCGCTTCGCGACCCTACTGTCGAGTAAGGACGCCGAGCGTCGGCGCATCCGGGCAGGTCAAGCCCGGACAGTGTGAGGATTTCCACTATGAAGAGTTTCCGCGGCAAGGTCGCCGTGATCACCGGTGCGGCGTCGGGCATGGGGCGCGAGCTGGCCCTCCAACTCGCCGACGAGGGCGCCAAGCTGTCCCTCTGCGATTACGATCCCGCGGGCCTCGAGGAGACCGCCGAGCTCGCCCGCGCCCGCGGCGCCGAGGTGCACAGCAAGGTGGTCAACGTCGGCGAGCGCGAGCAGCTGCTGGCCTACGCCGACGAGGTCGTCGAGCACTACGGCACCGTCAACCTGCTGTTCAACAACGCCGGCATCGCGCACCACGAGCCCGTCGAGACCACGTCGTTCAAGGACTACGACCGGGTCATGGACATCGACTTCTGGGGCGTCGTCAACGGCACCAAGGCGTTCCTGCCGCACCTCATCGCGTCGGGCGACGCGCACATCGTCAACACCAGCTCGCTGTTCGGGCTGCTGTCGGTGGGCGGCCAGAGCGCCTACAACGCCGCGAAGTTCGGCGTGCGCGGCTTCACCGAGGCGCTCCGCATCGAGATGCTCTCCACCCATCCCGAGGTGGGCGTCACCTGCGTGCACCCCGGCGGCATCAAGACGGCCATCGCCCGCAACGCCACCGGCGCCGAGGACAAGGACGCCGCGCACACCGCGGAGCTGTTCGACAAGTACCTCGCCCGCACCGAGGCCGACGACGCGGCCCGCACGATCCTGAACGGGGTCAAGAAGAACCGCGGCCGGGTGCTGGTGGGCGCCGACGCCAAGGTCATCGACGTGCTGGTCCGCCTCGGCGGCTCCGCCTACGAGCGCGTCAACGCGCTGATCGACACGCAGCTCAACAAGCGCCTCTGAATCCCCGTACGACGAACGGCCGCGGGCAGTGCCCGCGGCCGTTCGTCTTCCGGATCAGTTGAGCGGGTTCTCCGCCGACCAGTCGGCGGCGACCTCCTCGGGCGACTTCTCCCCCGCCTCCACCGACGCCACCATCGCCGCGAGGTCGACGGTGGTCAGCGCGCCCGCGACCGCGGACAGTCGCTTGCTCTGCGCCACCGTGAGGCCGTCCCGGCGCATCAGCGGCACCACCGCCCGCGAGGGGACGACTCCGTCGGGGTCGGCGACCTGCGAGAGTTCCTGCGCCGCCGGCGAGAGGGTGCGCAGCTGCGCGATCGCGGCGCGCCCGTCGGACACGGCACGGGCGGCCGAGGCGTCGTCCACGACGACGGTGACCGGCCCCGTCGTACAGCCGTACCGTTCGGCGACGTCGGTGGGCGATCCCGCCGGGACCGCCACGGGTCCCGCGAGGCCCTCACAGCCCTGGAGCGATGCGGGCGGCGCCGCCTTCGCGACGAAGAGCATCGACTGGTCCAGCGCGAGCGTCGGGTCGCCGAGGCCGAGCCCCTCGGGCAGGACGCCACTGACAGCCACGAACTGCTCGTCCCACTGGTCCTTGCCCTCGGCACCGTCGGTCTTGGTCGACGACGGTGGCGTCACGCCTGGGCGGTAGCGCTCCCACAACGCACCGGTCAGGGCCGGCGCCACCGTGATGTCACCCCGCTCGACGGCGACGACGGCGGCGTCGCCGGGACCGAGCCCGAGCCGCGTCTCGACCGGTCCACCGGCCATCCGGAGGGCGTTCGCGTAGATCACGGCCTCGATGCGAGAGGCGGCATCGTCGGAGGATCCGACGGTGACCGTCCCCTCGGTCCCGCGGGGCCCGAGATCGGCGGCGTCGCCGCCGTCGGTGCAACTCGCGACGGCGACCGCGGCGACCGCCAGCGCGGCCGCACGGAGCTTGGGAGATCTCACGCCACTCTTTCTACCCGCCGGGCCGGGCGAACCGGGCACGCACCCGCCGCAGCGCCACGGCGGGCCCCCTCCCGGCGCTACTATTTCGAGCATGCCGTCCATGCCGTCCATGCCCCGGCCTGGTGCGATCCGCCGAGACACCCGCGAGCCGGTGGTGCCGCGCGTCCCCGTGCCTGTGGCGCGGGCCGTGGTCGACTGCGGCGTCTACATCGACGGTGAGCGACTACCCGGCCGGTTCGGCTACGTCGAGGCCATCGAGGAGGTGCGGCGGCGCGGCGAGGGTTACGTGTGGGTGGGCCTGCTGGATCCGGATCAGCATCAGATGGACGAGGTGGCGCGGGTATTCGGACTGCACCCGCTGACCGTCGAGGACACCCTGGTCACGCACACCCGCCCCAAGGTGGACCGGTTCGACGACACGCTGTTCCTCATCCTCAAGACGGTCAACTACGTGGGCCACGATCGCACCGATCCCATGGCGCGCATCGTCGAGACGGGCGAGGTGATGGTGCTCGTCGGGCCCGACCACGTGATCACGGTGCGGCACGGGGAGCACGGCAGCCTGCGCCGGGTGCGCCGCACGCTGGAGGGAAGCCCCGGACTGCTCAAGCTGGGCCCGTCCGCGGTGATGCACGCGGTGGCGGACCACGTCGTGGACTCCTACGTCGCGGTCTCCGACCTGCTCGAGGACGATATCGACCACGTCGAGGAGGAGGTCTTCCGCGCCGGATCCCGTACCAAGGTCGACGAGATCTACCAGCTCAAGCGCGACGTGGTGGAGCTGCGTCGCGGCATCAACCCGCTCTCCCATGCCCTCAAGCGCCTCACGTGCGATTTCGACGACATCATCCCCGGTGAGATCCGGCGCTACTTCTCCGACGTACTCGACCATCAGGCGATGGTCTCGGACCACGTGGAGACGTACAACGACGTGCTGAGCTCGCTCATCGACGCGGCACTCGCGAAGATCGGGATGCAGCAGAACGAGGACATGCGCAAGATGTCGGCGATCATCGGGCTGGTCGCGGTGCCGACGATGATCGCCGGGGTCTACGGGATGAACTTCGACAACATGCCCGAGTTGCATTGGACCTACGGCTATTTCGTCGTCCTGGGAATCATGGCTGCGGCCTGTATCGCACTGTTCGTGGTGTTCCGGAAGATCAAATGGCTGTAGCGCCGCCCGCCGGCGCGCAGCGGGTCAGCGTGCCGGCGCGCCGGTGCTGCCGCGGTCGATGAACACCGGCTCGCTGAGGTCCTGCAGGTCCTCGGCGGACTCCCCGGCCACGCGGCGCACGAGATAGCCGACGGCGCGGCTCGCCATCGCCCAGTGGTCGGGCCCGACGCTCGTGAGCCGGGGGCGCGTGAGGTCGCCGGCCTCGGTGCCGGCGAACAGGGACAGCACCGAGAGGTCCTGCGGGATACGCACACCCGCCGCGGTCGCGGCGGAGACGAACCCCAGGCCGGCGGTCTCGTTGCAGATGACCACGGCGGTGACCGGCTCGGCGGCGAGGCCCGCGTAGGCGTCCCATCCCGCGGCGAAGGTCGCCGGGGTGGGGAGGACCCGCGCCCGGACACCGTGTCGGGTGACCGCGGCGTCGATCGCCGCGGCCGACCGCACATCGACGCCCGGCCGGTGCGCTCCGTCGTCGCCCTCGGAGCGCACGAGCACCGCCACATCGGTGTGCCCGAGCGCCGTCAGGTGCGCGACGGCCTCCTCCGCTGCCGCGTCGAAATCCGCGTCACAGAACGCCGTTCCCGTCGTGTCGTCCGTGCGGCCGATGAGGACGAAGGGCACGCCCGCCTCGCGCAGGTAGTCCACGCGGGCGTCCGCGGTGTACACCTCCATGACGAGGAACCCGTCCACGAGGCCCTGGCGCGCGGTCTCCCGCACCGAGTCCGCGTCGTCCGCGGGCCCGGGAAGGAGCAGCATGTGCGAGCCGAGGGCGCGGGCCTCGTCGGCGGCAGCGGTGAGGTACCCCGCCGTGTCGACGCCCTGCCCGAGCGATTCGGTGGTGAGGAGCAACCCCAGCAGTCCCGTGCGCCGGCCCGCGAGCGCCTGGGCGAGCGCGTTGGGCGCGTAGTCGAGGGCCTCCATCGCGACGAGGACCCGCCGCCGGGTCTCCTCGGAGATGGAGCGCGTGCCGCTGAGGACGTACGAGACGGTGCTGCGGGAGACCCCCGCAAGGCGCGCGACATCCGCCATGGTCGCCACTCGTGCACCTCCTCGGTCGCCGCGCGAAAAGAAAAGCTCGCGGCCGATCCTACGTTTCCGCTACGCTGGGCGGAACGTTGTCGACGCGCGTCGACAATTCAGGTGATACGAAGTCTTCGAAGGGAGAGTCGTGGTTCTCAAGGACCTCGGAACGGCCGACTGGTGGCGCCAGGCGGTGGTGTACCAGATCTATCCGCGCAGCTTCGCCGATTCCAACGGCGACGGCATCGGCGACCTGCCCGGTATCACCTCGCGGGTGCCCTACCTCCGCGAGCTCGGCATCGACGCCGTGTGGCTGAGCCCCTTCTACCCGTCCGAGCTCGCGGACGGCGGGTACGACGTGGCCGACTACCGGAACGTGGACCCCCGCCTCGGCACTCTCGAGGACTTCGACGCCATGAGCGCCGCGTTGCACGACGCCGGCATCAAGCTGATCGTCGACATCGTTCCCAACCACACCTCGGATCAGCACGAGTGGTTCCAGGCGGCCGTCGCCGCCGGCCGCGGCTCGCACGAGCGCGACCGCTACCACTTCTTCGAGGGCAAGGGCGAGAACGGTGAGGAGCCGCCGAACGACTGGCTCTCGCACTTCGGCGGCCCGGCCTGGCACCGGGTGACCGAGCCCGACGGCACCCCCGGCCAGTGGTACCTGCACATGTTCGCCAAGGAACAGCCCGACCTGAACTGGGAGCGGGACGACGTGCGCGCCGATTTCGAGCACACCCTGCGCTTCTGGTCGGACCGCGGCGTCGACGGCTTCCGCATCGATGTGGCGCACTACCTCCGCAAGGACCTCAGCGAGCCGTTCGCCCCGTACGCCGAGGTCGGCGCGACGGAGCTGCAGCTGTACCCGAACCATCCCTACATGGACCGCGACGACGTACACGAGATCTACCGCGCCTGGCGCAAGGTGTTCAACGAGTACCAGCCGCCGCGCACCGCCGTCGCCGAGGCCTGGGTGCACAAGTCCCGCCTGGCCGCGTACGCCAGTCCCGACGGGCTGGGACAGGCCTTCAACTTCGACCTCCTCGTCTCCGAGTTCGACGGCAAGGAGTTCAAGGCGATCATCGACGACAACCTGCGGCAGGCGGCCGAGACGGGATCGTCGAGCACTTGGGTGCTGTCCAACCACGACGTGGTGCGGCACGCGACCCGGTACGGCCTCCCCCGCGGCTACGGCGAGCACGCCGATCCCTGGACGCTCGCGGGCGGCTCGCACGACGACGTGGACACCGAGTCCGGTGAGCTCCGCGCCCGGGCCGCGACGCTGCTGATGCTCGCACTCCCCGGTTCGACGTACCTGTACCAGGGCGAGGAGCTGGGCCTGCACGAGGTGGGCGACATCCCCGCCGCGGACCGTCAGGACCCCACGTTCTTCCGCACCGAGGGCAAGGAGATCGGCCGCGACGGTTGCCGCGTGCCCATCCCGTGGGCCACGAGCGGGCCGTCGTTCGGGTTCGGCACGGGTTCGGCGCACCTGCCGCAGCCGTCGTGGTTCGGCGGATACTCGGTCGACGCGGAGGACGACGATCCCACGTCGACGCTCAACCTCTACCGGGCGGCGCTCCGCGTGCGCGCCGACGTCGAGACCGACGAGTCGCTGACCTGGCTCGAGCACGAATCGCCGGAGGTGCTCGCGTTCGAGCGCCCCAACGGCTGGCGTTCGATCACCAACTTCGGCACCGATCCGGTGGAGTTGCCCGCCGGCGAGATCCTGCTGACCTCCACGGAGATCGAGGGGCGGACCCTGCCCGGGAACGCCACCGCCTGGTTGCGCTGACCGGGACTCCGCCGCTCAGACCGCACGTGCTGCGGGGCGGCCCGGGTCCGCGGGGTCGATCCCCGCTTCGGCCCAGGCCTCCCGCAGCCCGTCTGCGCCCTTGAGCCGCACCCAGGCCGCCTCGTTCGCGGTGATCGGGTCGGCCCGGAGGAACCGCACCGGTTCGCCCCCGGTCGGCAGGTCCGGGACCGTCGACGGTCCGAGCAGCACGGCGGTGAAAGGCGCTCCCGCCCAGAGCGGTTGGCCGAGGTCGACGAGAGCGTCGGGCGCGAGGACGAGCCCCTCGACGGCGGGTGATGCGGCGAGGATCGCGACCGCGCGGTGCACCCCGTCGAGCGCCGCCCCCGGGCCGTTCGGCGCGGGCCGCAGCTCGACGACGACCTCGGCGCGCGGGCCGTCCTCGGCAGTGACCAGCGCGTCCGGGTCTGTCATCGGGTGTTGCGAGCAGCCGAGGCTCGCGAACGCCACCGCCCCGTCGCCGACCCAGCGCTGCACCGTCATCGGCGCCAGCCCGAGGAACGTGACCGACGCGGAGGCGGGCGGGGCGAACCCCCTGGCACCGTAGTGCTCGTTCAGGTGCGTGCGGACGTCGTCGACCAGGGCCATTCCTCGGAGTCTAGGGGGACGCCGCGGGCTAGAAGAACTGCCCCGGCTGCCAGGGCTTGCGCGTGCGCCCGGACACCTCGTCGATGATCTCCGGGCTCCACACGTGCCGGCGCACCAGCCGGTACCGTTCGCAGGCGACGAACATGTAGACCTCGGCGTCGGTGGAGGACTCCATGATCCCGGCGTCCCTCGCCATCTCGACCACGGGCGAGAACTCGTCGTCGTACCAGCGCTGGGTCACCTGCTCCCGCGAGAGGTACTCCCCCGCCTCCTGGATCAGCCGGAAACCCCACGCCTCCACCGATTCCGCGAGCTCGGAGTACGCCCAGGCGTTGTTCATCCGGATCCGGTCGCGCGCCTCCCCGGCCAGCGGGACCCGCTCCAGGAACAGGCGACGGTGGTCCTTCATCAGCAGGTCCGAACGGACCGCGATCCCGTCCGCGCCGACTCGCGTCACCACCTCGGTGACGTACGCGTCGATGGTGTCGAAGCCCCGCGCGAAGGCGATCGAGACGCGGTGATGACCGTCGATCACGAAGTACATGTCGCCGACCTTCTTCACCTCGATCGGCGGCATCGCCTCACCCCGGCGTTGGGCGGCCGCCAGGCGCTGCCAGCGAGCGCGCATCGCGGGCGAACGGGGGCGGAACCGGCGGTCGAAATCGCGGGTGCGATCCACGCTGCCGACGATCTGCGCCAGCGGGATCACCTGCAGGCCAAGGCTCCGCTCGGTTACCACGCCCACCGCGCCCACGACCTCGTCGTAGGGCAGGACGTCGTTGACGTCGTCGGGCTGGCGCCGCACCCAGGCCGCGATCTTCGCGATGCTGGCTCGGCGCCGCGACCGCTCGAAATCGGTCCGGGCGTCGGCGTCGGGGAACCCCGTGTCACGCGCCACGTCGCCGCTCCCTGATCTCGAAGCCCCCGGGCTGCCCGGGGATGATCTCGAAATAGCTGTACCCCACCGTGTTCAGCACCGGCACCTCACCGATCGTGCGGTCGGCGCCCGGGTGGCCGAACGGGTGCACGTGCCCGTGGACGAACACCTGCGGCCGCAGCGCGCCGATGAGGCCACCGAGGGCGGCGAACCCGCGGTGCGGCGGGTCTTCGCCGTCGCCCACGCCCTGCGCGGGCGAATGCGTGAGAACCACGTCCACGGCACGCTTGCGAGCGCGCAGCCGCAGCCACCAGGAGCGACGGGCCGCCTGCCCCTGCGTCCACTGGTTCGGGCCACCGCAGTACCGGATGGATCCTCCGAGCCCGGCCACGGTGAGGCCGGCCACGGTGACGACCCTCCCGTCGGCGTTGATACCGCCTCGCGGCCCGGGCGGCTCGCACGGCAGGCCGCCGCGGGTGTAGCCCGCGCGCGACCGTCGATAGCCGCCGTGATCCGGATCGTGGTTGCCGGGCACGAACACGCACGGCACGCCGTACCGGTCCACCAACGACTCGAGGTAGTGCCCCGGCAGGTCGCCCGCACCCAGGATCAGGTCGGGTTGCAGCGTCGACGACGCCAACGCGAGCGCCGGCACCTCCTCGTCACTGACAGCGAGAACGCGCACCGAAGTCACAAGGCGAGATTGGTGCCGCTGGACGCGTCGAAAACGGCGATCTTGGACGGGTCGTAGTACAGATCGACCTCGGCGCCGCGGGCGGCACCGGAGTCGGCCGACAGACGGGCGACGATCTCGTCGACCCCCGCCGGCGGCGGCACGTCGCCCCCGGCGTTGAGGTCGGCGAGCACGTCGGCCCGGCCCGCGTTCTTGTCCTGCACGCCGAAGTGGATGAACTTGTCCGAGCCCATGGACTCGAGCACGTCGACCTTGGCCGTGAAGGTCAGGCCGCCGACGCGCTGGTTCGGATCGAGCAGCCTGGCGTCCTCGAAGTGCTCGGGGCGGATGCCCACGATCACTTCACCGTTGGTGTTCCCGGCCGCCTGCGCCTTCTGCGCCAGTTTCGGTGCGTCGAGCAGCAGGATCTCGCCGAGCGCGGTGTCGATGCCCACCGACGTCAGCCGCCCCGGGACGAAGTTCATCGCGGGCGAGCCGATGAACCCGGCGACGAACAGGTTCGACGGGCGGTCGTAGAGCTCCTGCGGCGGCCCGACCTGCTGCACGTCACCACTCTTGAGGACCACCACGCGGTCGCCGAGGGTCATGGCCTCGGTCTGGTCGTGGGTCACGTACACCATGGTGGTGCCCAGGCGCTTCTGCAGCCGGGAGACCTCGGTGCGCATCTGCACGCGCAGCTTGGCGTCGAGGTTCGACAACGGCTCGTCCATGAGGAACGCCTTGGGGCTGCGGACGATCGCCCGGCCCATGGCCACGCGCTGGCGCTGGCCGCCGGAGAGCTGCGAGGGCTTGCGGTCGAGGTGCTGGGTCAGGTCGAGGGTGCGCGCGGCGTCCTCCACCTTCGCGTTGACCTCGTCCTTGCTCAGCTTCGCGAGCTTGAGCGGGAACGCGATGTTCTCCCGCACCGACATGTGCGGGTAAAGCGCGTAGGACTGGAACACCATCGCGATGTCGCGGTCCTTGGGCGCCTTCTCGTTGACCCGCTCCCCCGCGATGCGCAGCTCACCGTCGGAGATGTCCTCCAGGCCGGCGATCATGTTCAGCGTGGTGGACTTGCCGCAGCCCGAAGGGCCGACGAGGATCACGAACTCGCCGTCGGCGATCTCGATGTTGATGTCACTGACGGCGGTCGAGCCGTCGGGGTAGGTCTTGCGCACATGGTCCAGGACGATGTCAGCCATGATGTCTCCTCAAGTGTTTTCCGACGTCAGCCCTTGACCGCACCGGACGTCAGGCCGGCCACGATCCGTCGCTGGAAGATCAGGACGAAGATGATGATGGGAATGGTGATGATGACCGCGGCGGCGGCGATGGAACCGGTCGGCTCCTCGAACTGCGAACTGCCCGTGAAGTTCACGATCGCCACCGGCGCCGTGATCGACGCCTCGGTCGCGGTCAGCGAGACGCCGAACAACAGGTCGTTCCACGCCGCGATGAACACCAGGATCGCGGCGGTGACCACGCCCGGCACCGCCAGCGGCGCGATCACCTGACGGAACGCCTGCGCCGGGGTGGCGCCGTCCATCTTGGCCGCCTTCTCCAGCTCCCAGGGGATCTCCCGGAAGAACGCCGACAGCGTGTACACGCACAACGGGAGGGCGAAGGTGACGTTCGGCAGGATCAGGCCCGGCCACGTGTCGAACAGCCCCACCGCCCGCTCGATGTTGAACAGCGGCGTGATCAGCGAGATCTGCGGGAACATCGCGATCATCAACGCCGCCCCGATGAACAGCTTCTTACCCGGGAAGTTCAACCGCGCCACCGCATACGCGGCGAACATGCCGATGATCACCGCGATCACCGTCGAGATCAACGCCACGCCGATCGAGTTGATCAACGGCCGCACGAACCCGTTGCCCTCGAAGATCGCGGTGTAGTTGTCGAACGTGACGCCCTTCGGGATGAACTCGCCGTCCGTCACCGTCGCCGGGGACTTCAGCGACAGCGACACGATCCACAGCACGGGGATCAGCGCGTAGCACACCACCAGGATGTCGATCGCGCTCCAGGCGACCTTGCGCCCTACGGTATTCGATGCCATGACCCGCGCCCCCTACCTCTGGTCCTGGTCGGCGCCCGGCACCGCGGTGCCGAAGGCCTTGACGAAGATGAACGCGATGATCGCCACGCAGAGGAAGATCAGCACCGAGATCGCCGACCCCACCCCCAGGTTGAACGCCTTGAACAGGTTGTCGTAACCCAAGATCGACACCGAGCCCGTCCCGTTCGCCCCCTTGGTCAGCACGTAGATGTTGTCGAAGATCCGGAACGCGTCGAGCGTGCGGAACAACAGCGCCACCAGGATCGCCGGCTTCATCAGCGGGATGATGATCTTCGTCAACCGCGTCCACGCACCCGCACCGTCCATCGACGCCGCCTTCAACAGGTCGTCCGGAACCAACGCCAGACCGGACAGCAGCAGCAGCGCCATGAACGGCGTCGTCTTCCACACCTCCGCCAGGATGATGATGAACAGCGACGGGATCTGCTGCGTCAGGGGCGCACTCCCGTCCGGCAACAGGTTCGCCAGATAGCCCGTGTCCGGCGTCCACGCGTAGAACCAGGAGAACGACGCCGCCACCGTCACGATGCCGTACGGGATCAACACCACTGTGCGCACGATCCCCCGGCCCACGATCGTCCGGTGCATCACCAACGCGATCGCCAAGCCCAACACGAACTCGATCACCACCGACACCACCGTGATGAACGCCGTCACGCCCAGCGCCTGCCACCAATACGAATCCTGCAGCACCGTGCCGTAATTGCCGAACCCGATGAACTCGTCCTGCCCCGGCGCCGCCAACGACGACTTGTGCAAGCTCAACCAGAACGCGTACACGATCGGATACGCCGTCACCAGCAGCATCACCAACGCCGCCGGAGCGATCAGCAACAACCCCAGCTTGCGCTCCTCGCGCTGCCCCTGGGACAGCGCCGCCTTCTTCACCGGTGCGGGGGCGGCGCCCCCGCTCGTCGTCGCCGCGGTCACGGGACCAGTCCCTTCTGATCGATGGCCTTCTCTGCGGCCGTCGCCAATTCGTCGACCAGCGCTTCCGGATCCCACGAGCCCACCGGGCTCAACTTGGCCTGCATCAGCGTCGACATGGCCTGATACACCGGGGTCACCGGCCGGACCGAGGAGGTGTTCTCCTGCAACTGATCCCGGATCAGCTTCGCCATCGGGTACACGGCGAGGTACTCCGGATCGTCGTACAGCGACGGCAGCACCGGCGGCGTGCCGGCGTCCAAGCCGTACGCCTTCTCGGACTCCTCATTGGTCAGGCACTCGATCGCCTTCCACGCCTGCTCCTGGTGGACGGAGGTCGGAGACACGGCGTAGTTGCCGCCACCGATCGTGGGCCGCGCGGGCACACCGGGCGCGAGGTCAGGGAACCGCGCGAAGTCGAACTTCTTCTGGATCACCTGATTCATCTGCTTGAGCTGATCGTTCGTCGGGTCCTTCGCCACGTCCGCGAACTTCGTCATCTCCGGCAGGAACGGCACGGAACCCGCCGCCGAGTTCTCCTGCATCGCCGACAGCACGAACGGCCAGTTCAGCTCGAACAGCGCGTTGCCGCGCTCCATCCCGAGACGGATCTCGGTCTCCATCGTCTGCGAGAAGCTCGGATCGTGACCGGGAGCGGTCGCCACCGATTTCATGGCCGTGAGCGCCTTGACGGCGGCCTCGCGGTTCTTCCCCTCGCCGAGCACCACCTTCTTGCCGGTCTCGTCGACCACCTTGCCGCCGGCGCTCTCGAGCATCGAGTTGAACCACACCGTCAGGCCCTCGTACTGCGCGGCGGTCACGCCGATCTGCGTGGGTCCGCGCTGCGCGCGGGACTTCGCCGTCAGCTCGAGCAGTTGCGCCCAGGTCAGCCTGGGCGGAGAGGTCACGGGCTTGCCGGTGAGCTGCGACAGGAGGTCCTTGCGATACCAGAGCAGCTGGGTGTTCGTCCAGGCCGGGACGGCGTACATCTCGTCGTTGTACATGCCGGTCTTGAGCGGACCGGGAAGAACGCGCTTCGCCGTGCGCTCGGCGAGGTCGGCCGGCACCTTCACCGCCCAACCCGCCTGCGCGAACTCCGCCGTCCAGGTGACGTCGAGTCCCAGGATGTCGAGCGTCTTGTCGCCGCCCGTGACGCGACGCGCCAGCTGCAGCCGAGCGTCGTCGGCCGACTTCGGGAGGGAGTACCCCACGACCTTGAACTCGTCGTTCGAACACTTCTCCGCCGCCCGCGCCACGGTCGGCGCGCTGTCCGCGCCCACGTACACGCTGATCTCGATCCCGCCGGAACCGGTGCCACAGCCGGCGAGCAGCGTGGCTCCCACGGCGGTGGCCATTCCCATCGCGCCGAGCCGCGCCCCGCGGCTCCGGCGTGTTCGACTCTGTTCGCCCGCCACGCGTCGCTCCTATCCCGCTACCGACCGGAAGCGTCGCTTCGAAAAGCTAGTCGACTCCGCCGGTGAGATGAACCACATTCGGGATAATCGTGCCAGATGCGAGGACAGGTTCGAGCCCTGCCCACGAAACCGGCCGCGGAACCGTCAGCGCCGGCCGGCCGCGGGGTCCGCCCCGACGGTGCCGAGCTCGCTCAGCGCCACTGTCAGTTCCGCGTCGGGGTCCACCTGCACGCCCAGGCCGCGGGCGGCACCGTCGAGCACGAACCACGTGATGTCGGTGAGCGATTCGACGACCTCCTCGCGGGTCTGGTCGCGGATCGCCTCCTCGCCGCGCACCCATCCGGTGAGAGTCGCCTCGACCATCGTGAAGACCACGAAGGGCACGCGGGCGAAGGCCTCCGCGGAGAGTCCGGTGGCCGCGGCGACGCCGTCGATCGTCTCGTTCGCCCGGGAGACCACGCGGTGCTTGAGCTCGCTCATGGCGTCCGGCCAGTCGCCGGCGCCGTCGGTCGGGCCGGAGCGGATCAGGTCGACGAGGCGGGGGTTCTCCTGCATCCACGCCGCCGCGCTGGCGATGGCGCGCCGCAGGATCGCGCGCAGCGACCCGATGGAGATGTCGAGATCCGCGACCAGTTCGCCGGCGAACTCGTCCACCACGTAGCCCCGCAGCCCGCGCGTCAGATCGTCCTTGCTCTTGAACTGGCGGTAGACGACGGACTTCACGAGCCCCGCGCGTTCGGCGATGCGCTGCACCGAGATCGGCGCGCCGGGAGCCGATTCCTCCACCAGTTCGGCGGCGGCGCGCAGGATCCGGTCCCGCCGCTCCGAATTGTGCGCACGCCACCGCAACTCGTAGCCGGATCCCGGCCCGTTCGTCGTGGTGGCCATACCTGGCATGGTACGCGCGCCCCACCGGACGTCGGCGCGTTGCGCGCGCAAGGCCGGCGTCAGGCCGCCTGTGCCATCCGTGTCGGCTCGCCGCGGTAGCGGGCGTGGTGTCCATCGATCCGCAGCAGCTTCCACATCAGCCTGCCCGCCGGCGTCATCAGGCCCAGGTCGTCGGCCAGCGCGCGCATCTCGGCGAAGTAGTCGTTGAGCAGCGCGCGGGCCGTCGGGCCGCGCCAGAACGCCTCCCGCTTCACCTCCCGCGGCACCTCGAAGCGCTCGAAGAACTCCTTCGGCGGCGTGAAGATCTCGCCCACCAGCCAGCGCATCGCCAGCGGGAAGGCCACCGCGCAGATCCGCTTCTGCCGCTTGGTCATCCCCTGCAGGTGGGTGTGTAGGAACTCGTGCGCGAACGAGATGTGGCGCGCCTCCTCCGCGACGTGGATCTCCATGGTGCGCAGCACCAGCGGCGGCACCTGGCCGCCGTGCCGCATGATGGCCTTCTGGTAGTGGTCGATCGGCTCCTCGCCGCCGAGGATGCCCATGAACAGGATCACGTGGGCGTAGCCGCCGAGCACGCCGATCATCGGGGACGCCCGGCGGAACCGCTTCCGCATGCCGGGGACGTCCACGTCGATGCGGTTCACCAGTTCCTGGAACATCTGGATGTGGTTGCACTCCTCAGTCATCTCGTGGAGGCAGTAGCGGAACTCCGGCGACTTGTTCGGGAGCTTCATGATGTACTGCATCATTCCGCGGATGAGGATCGACTCGAACGCTGCGCCCACCTTGATGGTGTTCGCCAGCCTCCACCGGCCGATCTCGATCTGCTTCTCGACCGGCAGATCCCGGTACCACTGCGTCGCCCCGAGGGAGTCGAGGGTCGCGGGGAGAACCCAGCGCGGGTCGTTCGGGTCGAGCTTCAGCTCCGGCGAGTCCCAGTCGATGTCGAGATACGGGTCGAACCGCCGGTGCACGGATCCGTCGGACAGGTCCTCCAGGGTGTCGACGTACCGCTGGTCGAACGCGGTCTGCCCGGTGCGCCCCAGGATGTCAGCCATGAGAGTCCTCCTTGTGATCACTATCACTTGATCGCAATTTAGCAGGACTCCACGACCCGGTAAACACCTTCGGCGCGACGGCGCGCGACGCACTTCCGTCTCCGCAGGTCAGGGAGACGGAAGACACAGAAGACTCCGCCCGCCCCCGTGTCGTCACGGGGCGGGCGGAGTCGGTTGAGCCGAGGCCTACTGGATGTTCAGGCGGGCGAGCATGTCGCGGGCACGCTCGGCGTGCTGCGGGTCGCACAGCACGTCGTACCTGCCGGCGACCAGCTGCATCGTCGACGAGAAGTCGCGGGTGCCGCGCGATGCGGCGTACGGGATCGCTGCCGAGATCAGGCCGAACACGATGCCGCCGACCACGCCGGCGATCAGGGTCGGCACGATGTCGCCGGTCACCAGGCCGACGAGCAGGCCGAAGAACACGCCGAGCCACGCACCGGATCCGGCACCGGCTCCGAGCACGCGCCCCCAGGTGAGGCGGCCGGTCACGCGTTCGACCTGCATCAGATCGACCCCGACGATGGTCACGTTCTCGACCGGGAACTCCTGATCGGACAGGTGGTCCACGGCACGCTGCGCCTCGGCGTAGGTGTTGTACGAGCCGATGGGCCAACCGCGCGGCGGCGTCGGCAGGCCGCGACCACCAGGGCCGCCCGGCTGATTCGACGCGCCCGGGCCCTGCATCGGATTGGACATTCGGCGCCCTCCTTCGCATGGGATGTCGGAATCGAAACTACCCTGAACACCATGTCGGCTGTCTCCAGAGTATTCGTCGCGCGACTGTCCGGCCTCCCCGTCGTGGGTCCGGACGGCGAGTCGATCGGCCGAGTACGGGACGCCGTGATCGGTCTGCGGACGGACCGGAAGGCGCCGCGGGTGCTGGGCCTGGCCGTCGAGCTCGCGAACCGCCGGCGGATCTTCGTGCCCATGCTGCGGGTCACGAGCATCGAGGCGGCCGCGGTCACCCTGAACACCGGCTCGGTCAGCCTGCGCCGCCTGCACCTGCGCACCGGTGAGGCGCTGGCGCTGGGCCAGAGCCTCGGCAGCCGCGTCCGGGTCGACGAACCGGGGGCGTCGTACGACGGTGCCGACGCCACCGTCGTGGACGTCGGGATCGAGCAGACCCGCACGCGCGACTGGGTGGTGCACCGGCTCGCCGTGCGCGTGCGCGGCCGGGGCCTGGGCCGACGGGGCGGTGTGCACATCGTGGACCTCTCGCACGTCACGGGCTTCAACTCGACGGCGCTGACGAACACGGACCAGGAGATCGCCGAGGCGCTGACGGTCTTCGAGGACATGCGCGCCGCGGACGTCGCGCAGGCGCTGCGCGAGTTGCCCACGGCCCGTCGGCTGGCGATCGCCGGAGCCTTCGACGACGAGCGCCTGGCCGACGTGCTCCAGGAGCTGAGCACCGACGACCAGACCGAGGTGATCGCCCACCTGACGAAGGCACGCGCCGCCGCCGTCCTCGAGGCGATGGACCCCGACGACGCCGCCGACCTCCTGGGCGAACTGCCCGTCCGCCAGCGTGAGGAGCTGCTGACCGTCATGGACCCCGAGGATTCGGGCACGGTCCGCCGGCTGCTGACCTTCTCCCCCTACACCGCGGGCGGCATGATGACGCCGGAGCCGATCGTGGTGACCCCGTCGACCACCGTGGCCGAGGCGCTGGCCCGCGCCCGCAACCCCGACATCACGCCCGCACTGGCCAGCCTGATCTTCGTCGTGCGCCCACCGACGGCCACCCCGACGGGCCGCTACCTCGGCGCGGTGCACCTGCAGAAGCTGCTGCGCGAACCGCCCGCCGACCTGGTGGGCGGCATCGTCGACACCGACCTGCCGCAGCTCGGTCCCGACGACCCGCTGGGCGCCGTCACCCGCTACTTCGCGGCGTACAACCTGGTCTGCGGGCCGGTGACCGACGCCGAGAATCACATGTTGGGCGCGGTGTCGGTGGACGACCTCCTCGACCACCTGCTGCCGGAGGACTGGCGCGACGAGGACAGTGAGGAGGTGGCCCGGTGAAGGAGCGTTCGCGGCTCGACACCCCCCGGCTGAAGCGCACGTTCAGCCTCAACCTCGGCGACGACATGGTGGGGCAGGGCGCTGAGCGGGTGGCCCGATTCCTCGGCACCGGGCGGTATCTCGCGATTCAGACCGTGATCGTGATCGTGTGGATCGCGCTCAACGTGCTGTGGTTCACCTACCACTTCGACCCGTACCCGTTCATCCTGCTCAACCTCGCGTTCTCCACCCAGGCCGCCTACGCGGCGCCGCTGATCCTGCTCGCGCAGAACAGGCAGGAGAGCCGTGACCGGGTCTCGCTCGACGAGGACCGCACCCGCGCCGCGCAGACCAAGGCGGACACCGAATTCCTGGCCCGCGAGCTCGCGGGCGTGCGCATCGCCGTCGGCGACGCCGCGAGCCGCGATTACATGCGCCGCGAGCTCGACGAGGTGCACGAGAAACTGGACGCGCTCACCGCGCTGCTGCAGGCGATGCAGCACGAGCGGAACGTCCCCGAGGAGAGGGCCGATGCGACCGACTGACCCGCGCGAGAACCTGTACCCCGTGCTGCCGCCGGAGACCTACCGGCAGTTGGGGATCCCGATGCCGCGACAGCAGCAGCAGAGCTACGGGACGGGCGGCCCCGTCTCGGCTTCGGGCACGCCGTATCTGACGGGAAACGCGGTGTCCGGCCAGCGTGCCGCGACGGTCACACCGAATCCGGCTCCGCCCCAGGCTGATCCGTCCGGCGCACCGGGCGCACCCGCTCCCGCCGGTCCGCCTCCCCCCGGTCCGAGCCACGGCGGCCCCGTCCTCCCGCCGGGCACCGTCCCGCCCGGCTCCGCCCCGGGGTGGAATCCCGCGCCCGGCGGTCCCGGTGAACCGCACGGCCCGAAGGGGTCTCAGCACCGCGCGGTGTGGATCGTCGTGGCGACCACGGCGGTCGTGGTGGCGATCATCGTGGCCACCACCTGGTACATCGTGTCCACGCGGACGGGCGACGACGAGCGCCGGATCCGCGAGGTGATCGCGGCCGAGACGCAGGCCGTGAACGCACGGGACATGGACGCGCTCATCAAGACCCGGTGCGCAGCGGACGTGCAGCAGCTGCAGCTGCGGTTCACTCCGCAGACCTTCGCCGCCGAAGTCGACACGCTCATCGGGCCCGGCGGTTCGTGGCGGGTCACCGTCCTGTCCGTGGCCGTCGACAAGACCGCCGGCACCGCCACCGCGGAGGAGACCACCGAACCCGTCGGGCAGACCGTCACCCTGCCCCAGACGGTCTCGGACACCGCGCATCTGCGCAAGGAGTCCGGCGCCTGGAAGGTGTGCGTCAGCTCATCCGGGCTGCGCTGACCCGAACCCCGTTCCCCGCGAACGGAACCGGAACAACCGTCTCCGGTTCGGTTGCGCCACCGTCTGCGCCGCAACCGAACCGGGGGCGATCAGTAGCGGTAGTGCTCGGGCTTGTACGGGCCCTCGACATCGACGCCGATGTACTCCGCCTGCTCCTTGGAGAGCTTGGTGAGCGTGCCGCCCAGTGCCTCGACGTGGACGCGGGCGACCTTCTCGTCGAGGTGCTTCGGCAGCCGGTAGACCTCGTTGTCGTACTCGTCGGGCTTGGTCCACAGCTCGATCTGCGCGATGGTCTGGTTCGCGAAGCTGTTGGACATGACGAACGACGGGTGGCCCGTCGCGTTGCCCAGGTTGAGCAGGCGGCCCTCCGAGAGCACGATGATCGACTTGCCGCTGTCGCCGAACGTCCACAGGTCCACCTGCGGCTTGATGTTCGTGCGCACGGCGCCCGACTTCTCCAGGCCGGCCATGTCGATCTCGTTGTCGAAGTGGCCGATGTTGCCCAGGATCGCCTGATCCTTCATGAGCTTCATGTGCTCGAGCAGGATGATGTCCTTGTTGCCCGTGGAGGTGATCACGATGTCGGCGTCGCCGATCGCGCCCTCGACGGTGACCACGTCGAAGCCGTCCATGAGCGCCTGCAGCGCGTTGATCGGGTCGACCTCGGTGACCTGCACGCGCGCGCCCTGGCCGGCGAGCGACTCCGCGCAGCCCTTGCCCACATCGCCGTAGCCGCAGATCAGTACCTTCTTGCCGCCGATCAGCACGTCGGTGCCGCGGTTGATGCCGTCGATCAGGCTGTGCCGGGTGCCGTACTTGTTGTCGAACTTGCTCTTGGTGACCGAGTCGTTGACGTTGATCGCCGGGAAGGACAGCTCGCCGGCGGCCGCGAACTGGTACAGACGCAGCACGCCCGTCGTGGTCTCCTCGGTGACGCCCTTGACCGACCGCGCGATCGTGGTCCACTTCGTCTCATCCTGCGCGAAGCGCTCCCGCAGCACGGAGAGGAACACCTTCCACTCCGCCGGGTCGTCGTCCTCCGCCGGCGGCACCACGCCGGCCGCCTCGTACTGCGCGCCGCGCAGCACCATCATCGTGGCGTCGCCGCCGTCGTCGAGGATCATGTTCGCGGGCTCCCCCGGCCAGGTGAGCATCTGCTCCGCGCACCACCAGTAGTCCTCGAGCGACTCGCCCTTCCACGCGAACACCGGCACGCCCTCGGGCTTCTCCGGAGTGCCGTTCGGGCCCACCACCACCGCGGCCGCGGCCTCGTCCTGCGTCGAGAAGATGTTGCACGACGCCCAGCGCACCTGGGCGCCCAGCGAGGTCAGGGTCTCGATCAGCACCGCGGTCTGCACGGTCATGTGCAGCGACCCCGAGATCCGCGCGCCCTTGAGCGGCTGCACGTCGGCGTACTCGCGGCGCAGGGCCATCAGGCCCGGCATCTCGTGCTCGGCGAGGCGCAGCTGCTTACGTCCGGACTCCGCGAGCGAGAGGTCCGCGACCTTGAAATCGATTCCGTTCGCCGTGTCGGCGGTCAGCGCTGTAGTCACGCGCTCCAGGCTATCGCCCCTGGTGCGAGACAGCGCCGCCGACCGTCATGCCATCGTGAAACCGGATGTTTCCCGGGGCAGATCAGCACGACGATTGTTGTCGCCGCTCGCATACGGAACCGCGGCCGGAGATCCTCCGGCCGCGGTCCGTCACGTGCTCAGTCCGTCCGGACGTCAGTCCGCCAGTGACTCCACGACCTCGCCGCGCTCGCGCTTGCCCGCGACGGAGTGGTTCATCGAGTAGACGAAGTAGACCACCACGCCGATCGCCATCCAGATGAGGAACCGGAGCCACGTCTCGAGGGACAGGTTGAGCATCAGCCACCCGCACGCGACGACGGAGAGGATCGGCACCAGCGGCACCAACGGAGCCCGGAAGCCGCGCTGCAGATCGGGACGCTGTTTGCGGAGGAAGACGACGCCCACCGACACGAGCACGAACGCGAACAGCGTGCCGATGTTGATCAGCGAAGCCAGTTCCTTGAGCGGCACGAGACCCGCGAAGATCGCGACCACCACGCCGACGCCCACGGAGATCCGCACGGGCACGCCGCGGTCGGAGGTCTTGGCCAGCGGCCGGGGAAGCAGGCCGTCGCGGGCCATCGCGAACAGCACGCGGTTCTGCCCCATCAGGAGGACCATGACCACGGTCGTGAGGCCGGCGAGCGCGCCGATCGAGATGATCGTCGCAGCCCAGTCGACGCCGTTGAGCGAGAACGCGTAGGCCAGGTTCTTCTCCGAACCGTCCCCGGCGCTGGTGGCCAGGTCCTTGTAGCTCGTCATGCCGGTGACCACCACGGTCACCGCGATGTAGAGCACCGTGACGATCGCGAGCGACCCCAGGATGCCGCGCGGCACGTCGCGCTGCGCGTTCTTCGTCTCCTCGGCCGAGGTCGCCACGATGTCGAACCCGATGAACGCGAAGAACACGATCGAGGCGCCCGCGAGCACGCCGTACCAGCCGTAAGTCGACCCGCTTCCACCGCTGAGCACCTGGAACAGCGTGTTGCTCCAGCTGAACCCGGTGGACTCGCCCGGCACCGACTCGGGGACGAAGGGGGTGTAGTTGGAACCCTTGATGTAGAAGGCGCCCACGACGATCACCAGTAGCACCACGGCCACCTTGATCGCGGTGATGACGGCGGAGACGCGCGAGGACACCTTGGCACCGAAGGTCAGCAGCCCCGTCAGCACCGCGACGATGAGCATCGCGCCCCAGTCGACCTTGACCCCGCCGATCTGCACCACCGGCGCCCCCGTGTGGAAGACCGTGCCCACGTAGCTCGACCACCCGCTCGCCACGGCCGCGGCGGCGATGGAGAACTCGAGAACGAGGTCCCAGCCGATGATCCACGCGGCGAACTCGCCGAACGTCGCATAGGAGAAGGTGTAGGCCGAGCCCGCCACGGGCACCGTCGACGCGAACTCCGCATAGCAGAGGGCGGCGAGCCCGCACGCGACCGCCGCGATGACGAACGAGATCGAGACGGCCGGACCGGAGAAGTCGCCGGCGGTCGACGCGCCGATGGTGAAGATGCCGGCACCGACGACGACGGCGACGCCGAAGATCGTCAGATCCCACGCGGTGAGCTGTTTCTTCAGGCGCGTTCCGACCACTTCGGTGTCCGCGATGGATTGCTCCACGGATTTGGTGCGTAACAGGGGGTTGGCCATGGTCGCTCCCTCGACAGATGTATGACGATTCATCAAACACCACGCGCCCCACCGGACGGGGCATTTCGCCACCGATGGAAACCGATCCACCGGCCCGACCGGCCCATATCGGACACCCGGGGCGGGCCCGCGAACGCCGCAAGTTACCCGCGGGTGTTACCTGTCGGTACGTGAAAGTTGTTGGCGTACCGGCAAGTAACACTTACCGTCGGGCCTATGACCAAGACATTCGCTCACACCACGGACCAGACGGTCGCGCAGTTGCTCAAGATCGTCGAGGGTGGCGACGACGTGCTCCTCACCCGCGACGGGAAGCCGCTCGCGGTGCTCACGGCCGCGCTCCCCGCAGCGTCGGCGGTCTCCACGATGCAGACTTTCGACATCCCGGAGACGTTCTACGAGAACCTCCCCGGCGGCTACTGACGGCCCGCCGCGCGGGGGTCCGAGCCCCCGCGGATCAGTGACCGCCCACCAGGCTGCGGAAGAACTCCGCCGCCGGTGAGTGCGCGGTCACGATCACCCCAGGATCCGACGCCCCCATCCAGAGGCCGCTGCCCGCGTGGACGTCGACCGCCCGGCCCGCACTGCGGACCGTGATCGCACCGTCGGTCACGACCAGCAGTTGCGGGCCTCGTGCGTCCAGCTCGACGGACGCCGCCCGCTTGAGGGCCGTCCCGTCGAGCCGCACCCGTGACACCCGGAACTCCGGAGCGGGGGTCGAGAAGATCACCTCCGGGCCGACGGTCGACGTGCGGGGCGCCAGTTCCGACGGTGAGCGCGGGGTGAAGTCCAGCACCCGCAGCAGCTCCGGCACGTCGACGTGCTTCGGCGTGAGCCCGCCGCGAAGGACGTTGTCCGAGTTGGCCATCACCTCGACGGCAGCGCCACTGAGATACATGTGGAGGTTGCCCGCCGACAGGTACAGCGCCTGCCCCGGCTCGAGCACCACCCGGTTCAGCAGGAGCGCGGCGAGCACACCCGCGTCGTCCGGGTACCGCTCCCCCAGCGTGAGCGCGGTCTTGGCCTCGCCGCGGAACCGCTCCTCCCCGCTCTCCAGGTACCGCACGCAGCCGCCGAGCACCGCGGGCACGAGCTCCGCGAGCGCCGGCTGCGGGAGGGTGATCCACGTGGTCAGCAGGGCGCGCAGCCCCATGGAATCGGGCTGGCCGGAGAGCAGGCCGAGGTACGAGTCGAGCTCGGGCACGGCGAGCGCCCGCAGCAGGTCCATCGTGGCGACGGGGTCCCGGAACCCGGCCAGCGTCTCGAACCTGCTGAGCGCGATCACCACCTCGGGCTTGTGCGACGCGTCGCGGTAGTTGCGTTCGGGGGCGTCCAGCGGGATGCCCGCGGCGTTCTCCCGCGCGAAGCCCTCGGCGGCCTGCTCCCGCGACGGGTGCGCCTGCAACGACAGCGGCTCGTCGGCCGCGAGCACCTTCACCAGGTACGGCAGCCGGTCGCCGAACTCCTGGCGGCAGGCGGGACCGAGTTCGCCGTCGGGATCCGCGTCGATCTCGGTGAGCAGGTCCTGGCCGCCCTCGAAACGCGCGGGATCACCGGGATGCGCGCCGAACCACAGTTCCGCCTCGGGGTGCGCCGACGGCACGGACCGCCCCTGCATCGTGGCCAGAACCGTGCGCGAACCCCACGCGTACGGCCTGATCACGCCCTCGATCCGCTGCATCACGCCTCCCCCGTCAGGCGCCGGTAGACCGACGCCAGATCGAACCGTACCGCCAGCGCCAGCAGGTCCGTCGCGTCCGCGCGCTCCCCCTCGGCCTTCCGCGCGGCGTCGCCGTCCTCGTCGACCGCCAGGGCCTCGACGTCGGGCAGTGCCCGGAGCCGGGCCTCGACCATGGGCGCGCGCTCCTCGGCCGTGATGGCCAGCACGCGCAGCGGCGCCTGGGCGACCGGGCCGTCCAGGAACGGGTCGTGGAACAGCGGGTCCGCGGCGGCGCCGTCGCCGGCCCCCAGGGCGCCGCCCGACGGTGCCGAGGAGAGCTCGGGGGTCGCCAGTTCGACGTCGGCGAGGCCCACGGCGGCCACGACCTGGCCGCCCAGCGTGAGCGCCTGCGATGCGGCGTGCTCCGCGACCGCGAGCCCCGCCGCCGTGTCGGCCGTGAGGGCGACGCGCCGCCCGGCCATGCGGGCGGAGAGCCGCTTGGCCGGGTTCGATTCCACGTCGCGGTCGGGTGCGCCGCGCACGGCCTCCTCATCGAGCGATTCGGCCAGTTCGTGCAGGTAGCCCTCGCCCGGCGGTACGTCGCGCTCCTTGCCGCCGAGGCGGCCGAGAACCGCGAACAGGGCCGCTGCGACGCCGACGAAACCGAACCGCTCGGGGACGTGCAGCCGCGGCCCGAGGTCGATGGCCCGGCCGGCCGCGGCCTCGGCCACGGGGCCCTCCATGGGCACGGCGACCACGACGGAGGCGCCGCGACGGGTGGCGACGGAGACGGCCCGCGCGAGCGCGAGGTCGCCCGCGTCGAAACCGCAGACGACGACCACGTCGAGAGCGCCCACCCAGGGCGGAAGTTCGGTGGAGCGGACGAGGGGCACGTCGAGCCGACCGGCGGTGAGCGCTTCGACGAATCCGGCTGCGGCGGCGGCCGGTCCGGCCCCGCACACCACGACGACGGCGCGCGGCGCGAACCCGTCGAGCGGGGCGAGGGCGCCCTCGTCGACGAGGGACGCCACAGCGCGGACCTGCGCGCCCGCGAGGGCGGCGGCCCGAAGATGTCCGTTCACGTCGGCGGCGATCAGCCCGGCCGGATCATCGAGATCGGCCACGTCCGTCACGGTCTCCTCCTGTCTGCCCGCGCGGGAGGCGCGTTCAGGCACGTACGATCGCCAGGATCCGCTCGGTCAGCGCTTCCACCTCTTCCGGGCTCGCGGCCTCGACGTTCAGTCGCAGCAGGGGCTCGGTGTTCGACGCTCGGAGGTTGAACCAGGCGCCCGAAACCAACTGTACCGTCACGCCGTCCAGTTCATCGGTGCCTTGGATTTCGTCTGCGAAAGCATCGAGTACCGCCCGGGTGCGCCCGGCCTGGTCGGCCACCGTCGAGTTGATCTCGCCCGATGCCGCGTACCGGTCGTAGGCGCCCATGAGCTCCGAGAGCGGCGCGTCCTGCTCGCCGAGCGCGGCCAGCACGTGCATCGCCGCGAGCATGCCGGAGTCCGCGCCCCAGAACTCGCGGAAGTAGTAGTGCGCCGAGTGCTCTCCGCCGAACACGGCACCGGTCTCGGCCATCCGTGCCTTGATGAAGGAGTGGCCCACGCGGGTGCGCACAGCGGTGCCGCCGTTCTCGGCGATGATCTCGGGCACCGCCTTGGACGTGATCAGGTTGTGGATGACGGTGGCGCCGGGGCTCTTCGCGAGCTCGCGCTCGGCGACCAGCGCGGTGACCGCCGACGGCGAGACGGGCTCGCCCTTCTCGTCCACCACGAAGCAGCGGTCGGCGTCGCCGTCGAAGGCGAGGCCGATGTCGGCGCCCTGCTCCACCACGAACCGCTGCAGATCGACGAGGTTCTTCGGATCCAGCGGGTTGGCCTCGTGATTGGGGAAGTCGCCGTCCAGCTCGAAGAACAGCGCGCGCACGTCGAGGGCCTCGACGGGGCCCAACACGGAGGGAACGGTGAAGCCACCCATGCCGTTGCCGGCGTCCACGGCCACCCGCAGCGGCCGGGAACCGGAGAGGTCCACCAGCTTCCGCAGGTAGTCGCCGTACTCGTCGAGCACGTCGCGCTCGGACACCCGGCCGGGGGCACCGTCGTACGACGGGACCCCGTCGGCGACCTGCTCGGTGATGACGCCCAGCCCGGACTCCTGGCCCACCGGCTTGGCGCCGGACCGGCAGAGCTTGATCCCGTTGTAGGCGGCCGGGTTGTGCGAGGCGGTGAACATCGCGCCCGGGCAGTCGAGCACGCCGGAGGCGAAGTACAGCTCGTCGGTGGAGGCGAGTCCGATGAGGACGACGTTCACGCCCTGCGCTGTGACCCCCTCGGCGAACGCGGTGGACAGGGCGGGCGACGAATCGCGCATGTCGTGTCCCACGACGACCTCGCCGGCCCCCTCGCCGCGGACCAGCGCGCCGAAGGCGGCGCCCACGTCGCGGACGAAGTCGTCATCGATCTGCTCTCCGACGAGCCCGCGCACGTCGTACGCCTTGATGACAGCCTGCACCGACTCCAGCGGTCGCACCACGGCCCCATGACCTCCTAGTTGATACGCATGCGAGGACCCGGAACGGGCTCGCGCGGACGCCCCACCCTATCGGTTGCAGCTCGGAACTCCGACGTTCGGTGACGTTCCCCCGCGGTGCTCAGTCGACGGGATCGGGCAGCACCCGCAGGTGCCCGCGCCGGCCCGGCCGGGCAGCGTGCTTGGGCGGGCCGCCGACCGGCTGCGACGACGGGCTCGTGCGGGGCCCGGTGACTCCGTCGTGGACGGGACGCATGGCGCCGATCGGCGGGAGGGAGCGGATCGGCGAATCCGTCGGCGCCGCCTCGCTCATCGAGCGCGATGCGCCTTCACGGACGGTGTCGGCGAGGGCCGTGAGGTCGTCCTCGAGAGCGGTGTTGCCGACGGCCGCGGCGCTGTACGCCGGGAGGTTGCGGAGCATCTCCCAGCCGCGGGGCGCGGTCATCCGGCCGGCGTGGAAGTCGCAGAGGTCCCAGGAGTGCGGTTCGCTGGTGGTTCCGAGGGGCCCCAGCACGGCGATCGACTGGCTGTAGTCGAACGTCAGCGTGGCCACGGCGTGGTTTCGGCAGCCGGGGCGGCAGCACTGACGGACGGGGTTCACGCCAAGAAGGTTAACCCCTGGGTCGAGGGTTGGGTACCCCGACACACCGCAGGGCGCTCCACGGCCGCCTTATCGCCTCTCGCGACTAGACTGAGGAAACGATGAGAGCACGCTTGGACGAGCGCGCGCGGCGACGGCGGCGCGTGGCCAGGGATCGACGGGAGCGCGGGATGCGCGGCCTGCTGGTGCCGCGCGAGCTTCCGGCGCACCGCACGCGGACTCAGGACTTCGACGAGGTGGTGCTCGACGCGTACGCCGAGATCGACGTGCTGTGGCACGACAGGTTGACGGACCTGGACATCGCGGTGGACGACGTGCCCGGGATCCTGCCGCGCGACCCGGACGACGTGACGTGGCCCGATGAGGTGGAGGCGGACGGCCCGATCCCGCTGGCGCGGCTCGTTCCCGCCGGCATCGACCGGCGGGGCAACCGAACCCGCCCGCGGCTGATCCTGTTCCGGCGACCGCTACAGCGACGTGCGAAGACGGAGGCCGACCTGCTCGAGGAGATCCTCGCGATCCTGATTCACCAGATCAGCAATTACCTCGGCGTGACGGAGGAGATCCTCCTGGCCGGCCCGGACGCGACGTGATGCGACGGTCGGTCAGATGATGCCGCGCTTGAGCTTGCGGCGCTCGCGCTCGGACAGGCCGCCCCAGATGCCGAAGCGCTCGTCGTTGGACAGGGCGTACTCGAGGCACTCGTCACGCACCTCGCAGCCCAGGCAGATTCGCTTGGCTTCGCGCGTGGAGCCGCCCTTCTCGGGGAAGAACGCCTCGGGATCGGTCTGCGCGCACAGGGCACGGTCCTGCCACTGGTCCTCAATGGCCTCGTAGAGTTCCTCGAAACCTGTGGGCACCAGGCTCAGGTGTCCACGGTCGGACCCACCGGAGAAGCTTCCGAACGGTTCACGATGAGCGTCGATCGTCATCGGCCCGCCTCCCTCGTTGCTTTCGTGGTGTTCGTTGGTGTCTCGGATGGTGATGTGCCGTACGTCGTTCGATCACGACGCAGTGAATGACACGGTTGTGATTACACACGCGAACCGGCGCCACGTCAAGCTGAACCGGGAAATTAGCTAATACCACCCCTACCCTCAGAATCGGCACCTCGACACGTGGTTGAGATGTGATCCGCGTCATATCTCACGGGCGACTACCCTCGATCCGGTGAAGGTGACGGTGCTGGTGGGCGGTGTCGGCGGAGCGCGATTCCTGGAAGGGGCGCGCGAGAGGTTCGGAACCACGACGTTCCCGCCGCGGGCGGACGCCGCGCCGGGCGACGACTCCCCCGAGCACACGGTGACGGCGGTGGTGAACGTCGGGGACGACGCCTGGATGCACGGCGTCCGGATCTGCCCGGACCTGGACACGTGCATGTACACGCTCGGCGGCGGCATCGACACCGACCGGGGCTGGGGTCACCGCGACGAGACGTGGAACGCCAAGGAGGAGCTCGCGAAGTACGGCGCCGATCCCGACTGGTTCGGCCTCGGCGACCGAGACCTCGCGACGCACCTGATCCGCACCCGGATGCTGGCGGCCGGCTACCCGCTCACCGAGGTGACGGCGGCGCTGTGCAACCGCTGGCAGCCGGGCGTGCGGCTGTTGCCCGCCACCGATGCGCGACACGAGACGCACGTGGTGATCGCGGACCCCGATTCCGGAGACGGCGCGAAGAAGGCGATCCACTTCCAGGAGTGGTGGGTGCGCTATCGCGCCGACGTCGAGACGTTCGGGTTCGCGCAGGTCGGCGGCGGCGAGGGCGCTCCGGCCGGCGGGAAGGCGCAGGCGAGCGCCGCCGCGATCGCGGCGATCGAGGACGCCGACGTGGTGTTCCTCGCGCCGTCGAACCCCGTGGTGTCTGTGGGGGCGATCCTGTCGGTCGGCGGAATCCGCGCCGCGCTCCGGACGACGCGGGCCAAGGTCGTGGGGGTCTCCCCCGTGATCGGCGGCGCCCCGCTGCGCGGCATGGCCGATCGCTGCCTGTCGGTGCTCGGGCTCGAGACCAGCGCGCAGGCCGTCGGCGAGCACTACGGCGCCCGCAGCGGCAACGGCGTGCTCGACGGGTGGCTGGTCGCCGAGGAGGACGCCGGCGTCGCGGTCGACGGGGTCGCCGTCGCGGCGGTACCGCTGCTGATGAGCTCGCCGCGGGCCACCGCCGCGATGATCGACGCCGGCCTGGACCTGGTGGGCCTGTGAGCCGGCCGGGGCGCGACCACGGCGCCGGCTCGCTGGAGATCCTGCCGGTCCTGGGCATCGGCGAGGTCGAGCCGGGCGCGGACGTCGCGCGGCTGATCGCCGACGGTGCGCCGTGGCTCGCGGACGGCGACGTCGTGGTGGCCACGTCGAAGATCTTCTCCAAGTCCGAGGGACGCGTACTGGAGGCACCGTCCGACCCCGAGGAGCGGGACGCCTTCCGCCGCAGGCTGATCGCCGAGGAGTCGGTGCGGGTGCTGGCCACCCGGGGCCGCACGTGGATCACCGAGAACCGGCTGGGCGTCGTGCAGGCGGCGTCGGGCGTGGACGCGTCCAACGTCGCCTCGGACACCGTCGCCCTGCTGCCCGAGGATCCGGACGGTTCCGCGGCGACGGTCCGCGCGGGCCTGAAAGACCTTCTGGGCGTGGACGTCGCAGTGCTGATCACCGACACCATGGGCCGCGCGTGGCGCACGGGACAGACCGACGCCGCGATCGGCGCCGCGGGCATGGAGGTGCTGCACGCCTACGCGGGCGCCGTGGACGCGTACGGCAACGACCTGGTGGTCACCGAGATCGCGGTCGCCGACGAACTGGCGGCCGCGGCGGATCTGGTGAAGGGCAAGCTGGGCGGCGTGCCGGTGGCGGTGGTGCGCGGCTTCGAGACCCGCTCGCCCGCCGAGGGTTCCCCGCTCGCGAACGCCCGCGGGCTGGTGCGCCCCGGCGAGGACGATCTGTTCCACACCGGCGTCGACGCCGCGCGGCGGCAGGCGCTCCTCCTGCGACGCTCGGTGCGCGCCTTCGCCGACGAGCCGGTACCGGCGGACGATGTTCAGGCGGCCGTTGCGGAGGCCCTGACGGCCCCTGCGCCGCATCACACGCATCCCGTGAGGTTCGTGTGGGTCCGCGACCGCGAGCGCCGCACGAGGCTTCTGGACGCCATGAAGGCGGCATGGGCGGAGGATCTCTCCGGCGACGGGCGCACAGCCGAATCGGTGGCCAAGCGGGTCCGGCGCGGGCAGTTGCTCTACGACGCGCCGGAATTGATCCTGCCGTTCATGGTGCCCGACGGTGCCCACGCCTACCCCGACGCGCGGCGCACCGCCGCCGAGGAGACGATGTTCACGGTGGCGGTGGGCGCCGCGGTGCAGTCGCTGCTGGTGGCGCTGGCGGTGCGCGGGATCGGCAGCTGCTGGGTGGGCTCGACGATCTTCGCCGCCGACACCGTGCGCGAGGCGCTCGACCTGCCCTCCGACTTCCGGCCGGCCGGCGCGATCGCCGTCGGCTACCCGACCGAACCGGTCTCCCCGCGCGAGCCCCTACCGCCCGGAGAGATGCTGATCGAAAGGTAGTGTGAGGCCATGTCGTTCGCTTCGCTGCACAGCTCCACCGTCGACACCCTGGCCCGGTTCGACGCGCGCACCGATTCCGACGACGCGCTCCGGCACACCGTTCTGGCGTTCCTCGACGCGCAGCCCGACGCGTGCGCCCGGGCCAACGTACCGGGACACATCACCGCCTCCGTGGTGATCCTCAACGAGGCGCGTACCCACGTGGTGCTGACGCACCATCCGCGGGTCGGCGAGTGGCTGCAGCTCGGCGGGCACTGCGAGGACGAGGACGCGACGCTGGCCGACGCGGCCCTGCGCGAGGGGCTGGAGGAGTCGGGGCTGGCGGAGATCGCCGTGGACCAGGACCTGCTCACCCTGCACACGCACCCGATCACGTGCTCACTGGGCGTGCCGACCCGCCACCTGGACCTGCGGTTCCGGGCGATCGCCCCAGGTTCGGGCACACCGGAACTCGCGATCAGCGAGGAATCCAACGCACTGCAGTGGTGGCCCGTGGACGCGCTCCCCGCGTCCGCCGAGCACACCACCGTCGCCCATCAGGTGCGCGCGGCGCTCGCCCGCGGCTGACGCCCGGTCAGCGAGCCTCGGGTGCGGCTGCAGCCACGGCATGGCCAGCGAGCCGAAACCCTATGTGATGCACCACCACAGCGTCATGAGACCGAGCGCTCCCCCATGCCCGGCCGTGCCGGGCGTCAGCCGATACGCACACCCTTGCCGACGGTGACCACGCCACCCGACGAGACGGTGAACCGCTCGCGCTCCCGCTCCAGACTGACGCCCAGGATCTCGCCGCGGCCGACGACGACGTTCTTGTCCAGGATCGCCTTGCGCACCACGGCCCCCGGTTCCACCCGGACGCCCGGCATGAGGACGGACCCCTCGACGGTGGCACCGTCGCCGATGGTGACGTTGGCGCCGATCACCGAGTTCCGCACCGTCGCACCGGAGATGATGCTGCCGGCCCCGACCATGGACTCCTGGGCGAGGCCGCCCCGGGCGAACTTGGCGGGCGGCAGGTTGTCGTTCTCGCAGCGGATCGGCCACTGCCGGTTGTAGAGGTTGAAGATCGGGTAGACGGAGACCAGATCCATGTGCGCGTCGTAGAAGGCGTCGATCGTTCCCACGTCGCGCCAGTAGCCGGCGTCGCGCTCCGTGGCGCCCGGCACCTGGTTGTCGCTGAAGTCGTACACGGCGGCCTCGCCCCGCGCCACGAACGCGGGAATGATGTCGCCGCCCATGTCGTGATCGGAGTCGGTGTCCTCGGCGTCGGCCACGATCGCCTCGACGAGCGCCTTCGTGCTGAACACGTAGTTACCCATGGACGCGAACGTCACGTCCGGATCGTCGGGGGTACCCGGCGGGTCCGCGGGCTTCTCCAGGAACTGCGTGATCATCCCCGATTCGTCTGCCTCGATGCAGCCGAACGCCTTGGCCTCGGCGCGCGGCACGCGGATGCCGGCCACGGTGACTCCCGCGCCGGATTCGATGTGCGCCTGCACCATCTGCGACGGGTCCATCCGGTACACGTGATCAGCGCCGAACACCACGATGTAGTCGGGCTCGTCGTCGTGGATGAGGTTCATGGACTGGAAGATCGCGTCCGCGCTGCCCGTGTACCAGCGCTTGCCCACGCGCTGCTGCGCCGGGACGGGCGTGATGTACTCGCCGCGGAATCCGAACATCCGCCAGGTCTGGCTGATGTGCCGGTCCAGCGAGTGCGACTTGTACTGGGTGAGCACACACAATCGCTGGTACCCGGCGTTGACCAGATTCGACAGAACGAAATCGATCAATCGGTACGAGCCGCCGAACGGGACGGCGGGTTTCGCCCGGTCCGCGGTCAGCGGATAGAGGCGCTTGCCCTCGCCGCCGGCGAGGACGATTCCCAATACACGCGGCTGTCTGCTCACGGCGTCAACGCTATCCCCAAACGGGCACACCGTGCAGGGTTCCGCGACCTTCGATCCCCGGTGTGAACAACGCGCGCCCAATCGCAGGGAACCGTGCACCGAACCACAGGCGAACGGGCACCGTCTCCGTCGCCGGATTCGGGTGCGCGCGACGGGCGCACGCTCTACGGTTGGCGGCATGCGCGTCGCCATGATGACCAGGGAGTACCCGCCGGAGGTGTACGGCGGGGCGGGTGTCCACGTCACCGAACTCGTGCGTCGCCTCCGCGACCTGTGCACGGTGGACGTCCACTGCATGGGCGCACCCCGCCCGGACATGGACGACGTCACCGTCTCGGGTCCCGATCCCGAGCTCGCGGGCGCGAACACCGCGCTCGAGATGTTCTCCACGGACCTTCGCATGGCGAACCTCGCCGCCGGGGCCGACGTGGTGCACAGCCACACCTGGTACACCGGGCTGGCCGGGCACGTGGCGGGGCAGCTGTACGGCGTCCCGCACATCCTCACCGCGCACTCGCTGGAACCGCGCCGGCCCTGGAAGGCCGAGCAGCTCGGCGGCGGCTACCGGCTCTCGAGCTGGGCCGAGCGCAACGCCGTCGAGTACGCCGACGCGGTGATCGCCGTCAGCAGGGGCATGGCCGACGACGTGCTCGACGCCTACCCCCGGCTCGACGCCGCACGGGTGCACGTGGTGCGCAACGGGATCGACACCGAGGTGTGGCATCCGGTGGAACCGTTCGGGGAGGATTCCCCGCTGGCCGAGCGCGGCATCGATCCGAACCGCCCCATCGTCGCGTTCGTCGGCCGGATCACCCGGCAGAAGGGCGTCAAGCACCTCGTGGCCGCGGCGCACCGGTTCGATCCGGACGTGCAGCTGGTGTTGTGCGCGGGCGCCCCGGACACGCCGGAGATCGCCGCGGAGACCGCGGACGCGGTGGCCGTGCTGGCGGAGACCCGCGACGGTGTGCACTGGATCCAGGACATGCTTCCCACACCGAAGATCCGCGAGATCCTCTCGGCTGCAACGGTGTTCGTCTGCCCGTCGGTCTACGAACCGCTGGGCATCGTGAACCTCGAGGCGATGGCGTGCGGAACCGCGGTGGTCGCATCGGATGTCGGAGGCATCCCCGAGGTGGTCGACGACGGCGTCACCGGAACCCTGGTCCACTACGACGAGGCGGACACCGCCGCGTTCGAGACGGCGCTCGCGGAGGGCGTCAACGCCCTGTGCGCGGACCCGGCTCGAGCGGCGACGTTCGGCACCGCGGGCCGCGAGCGGGCCATCGCCGAGTTCAGCTGGGAGACGATCGCCGGCCAGACCCTCGACGTGTACCGGCACACGCTGGCGGAGCGGGCCTAGCCGACGCCGGAACCGACGCCGGCTCCGGCTCCCGCCCGCAATCGGTACACGCTGACGGTCCCGGACGCCGTCACCGCCGCGGTCCCGTCCCGGGCCAGTTCGGCGAGGGCGGCCGCGCGGGAATCGGGCGAGCCGTGGTGCGCGCTCGGCCCCATCGCGACGAGGTCAGCCGCGGCCTCCGCGGTCAGGTCCATGATCCATTCGTGCCCGTCGCGGGCGATCAGCTCGAAGTCGTGCAGCGCACCGTCGAGCCTGGCCACCTTGCCGTCCTCGACCGAGATCATCCCGAGCGGCCCCACGAGTTCCTCGAGGTGCCGCCCGGTGGGGGTGAGCACCACCAGGAGCCCTCCGGGGGCGAGTATCCGGGCGAACTCACGGGCGTTGCGCGGGGCGAACACCGACAGCACCGCCCCGACGGCGCCGTCGCCCACCGGCAGCCGCTCCCAGCCGTTCGCCACGATCGAGCCGATCGACGGCCCCCTCCGGGCCGTGCGCCGCGCGCCGGGTTTCGACAGGTCGAGCCCGATGCCGGTGCCGCCCCGCGCGGCGACGGCGCGGGCGAGGTACTCCCCCTCGCCGGCTCCGCAGTCCAGGACGGGCCCGGACGCGGCGGGCGACTGCGCGGCGGCGCCGGCGACCGCGGCGTGGAACCGCTCGTAGTGGCCGGTCGCGAAGAACCGTTCGCGTGCGGCGATCATGTCCGCGTCGTCCGCGGTCAGGCCGCCCGCGTTACCCGCGAGCAGCGTGACGTAGCCCTGGCGCGCCACGTCGAAGACGTGCCCCCGTGCGCACAGCAGGGTGCCGCCGTCAGGATCGAACGGGGTGCCGCAGTGCGGGCACGCGAGCGCGGGCAGGACTGCGGCGAGGCCGGGCGGTACGTCCACCATGGTGACTCCCGAGACGAGCAGATCCCGCGCGGGAAGCCCGCGCGGGATCTGCTGATGGAACTTCTGTGACGGATGGCCCGACCTCAGGAGGTGACGCCGCGCAGCTCCTCGCCGAGTGCGGCCGCCTCATCGGCGGTGAGCTCCACGACGAGGCGTCCACCACCCTCGAGTGGAACGCGCATCACGATGCCGCGTCCCTCCTTGGTCGCCTCCAAGGGGCCGTCCCCCGTACGTGGCTTCATCGCCGCCATCCGTTGCTCCCTTCAGATCCCTTCACCCGACCGGGCGAGGCCCGGACGAGTCCGCAGTACATTCTAGCCTGTGCGCTGCGAGGATCGTTCACGCAGCGGTCGACCGGTCTCTATTCGTCCCCGTCGGCGGTATCGGCCGACGCGGCGGCGGCGTCCCGCTCGACGGCCAGTTCCGTGCGCAGCGCATCGATCTCGCGTGCGAGCCGTTCGAGCGCCCAGTCCACCTCGGCGGGCTTGTACCCGCGGACGACCTGTTGGAATCGCAGTGCGCGGACGTCCACTCCGGTCACGTCCTCGGCGGGGAGCACGGTGGGCGTGGCCCCCGTCTCCAACGGTGGGGTCTCGTCCCCGCGCCCGAACACGAGCGCGGCCACGCCGTACAGCACCGCGGCGACGGCGAGCAGTCCCAGGACGTACAGCACGATCACCATGGGGCCATCATGCCCGAACCTCCTTGAGGAACAGCACACCGTCGGCCTCGGCGAGGTGCTCGGCCTCGAGCGGGAAGTACGCGCCGTGCGCGTCCCGGTCCGGCCGGGTCGCGGTCCCGCGCAGGCGGAGCGCCAGGTCGGAGCCCCGGTGGAGGAACGCGTTCGGCCCCTGCGCCCGGTAGAGCTCGCCTTCGACGGTGCCGGGCGCCGGCACGCCGAGTCCGTGGGCGGGCGCGGCGCCGACGTCCATGGCGACGAACCGGTACCCGCCGCCGAGCAGGGCCTCGGCGACCGCGCCGCCGCCGTACCACCACAGCTGATGCGGGCCCATCCGCATCCCACTCAACTCGCGCTGCAGGTGCCGGTTGTGGGCGAGGACGACGGTGCCGCCGCGCGGCGCCTCGCGCTCCTCGATCGCCACGAGGTTGTCCGCCATCATCGCGTCCCGCTGCGCGATCAGGCGGCTGAGCCGCTCGGGACCGTCCGTCGCCATCATCGCGTGGTACCGCAGCAGCCCCACCGCGGTGCGCGCGTCCGCCAGGACGTGGAACCAGGCGTCCGGCGACGGTGCCAGGCGCGGTGCGGAGGCGTCCAGGACGGCGCACAGGTCGTCGGCGATGAGGCGCAGCCGGTCCGCCTCGGCGGTGCGCCCGACGGAGCGTTCGGCCTCGTACATCGCCCGCTCCTCGGTCCACCGCTCGTCCGGGCCGGCCAGCCGCTCGATCTCCTCCGCGCTGCTCGGCACCCGGTCGTCGATCCCGGCGAGCGCGGCGTGCAGCCGCAGCAGGTACGCCCGCGGGCCGGGCGCCGCGGCCATCTCCATCGGCCCGTCGAACCCGTAGAACCGCACGGGAACCTCCAGGGTGCGGTTCACCTCCCGCAGCCACCTGAGCAACTCCCGCGTGGCCTCGCGGGTGTGCACGAACACGTGGCTGAAGCCCTCGGCGAGGGCGCGTTCGAGGTCCACGTCGCCGCCCCGGATGTACTCGTCGACGAGCGGGGCCGCGTGGAAGTCCGACTCGACGGCGATCGAGCGGTAGCCGGCGCGGAGCACCAGATCCTCGATCACCGCGTTGCGGGCGCGCAGGACGTCCTCCGAGCCGTGCATGGGCTCGCCGAGGGCGAGAAGGCGGGTCGGGGTGGGCAGGTCGTCGAGGAAGGCGGGCAGGTCGATTGCGTTCTCCGTCATTCCTTCAACGGTATCGTTGAAGAATCGGTTGAAACTTTGATCGGAAACACCTGGATCCATGGCTGAAAACCCTCGAACCGTTCTGCGGCCCGTCGACCTGGCGCGGCCGCACGGCCTCTCGACGCAGGCGATCCGGAACTACGAGGACCAGGGCATCCTGCCCGCGGCGGCGCGCACCCCGTCGGGCTATCGCGCGTACGGGCCGCAGCACGCGCGGGCACTGGCCGCCTTCCTCGCGCTGGTGCCCGGGTGCGGTCACGCACGCGCGGGCGCCGTCCTCCGCACCCTGCACCGCGGCGACGCCGACGGGGCGTTCGCGCTCCTGGACGAGGCGCACGAGGAGCTGGCGGGCGACCGGGCGACGCTGCGCCGGGTCCGTTCGGCGCTCGCCGGGCTCGCGGCGCCCGACGGTGCCGGCGCCGGACCCGAGCTCTTCGTCGGCGACGTCGCCCGGCTGATCGGGGTGGTGCCCGCGACGCTGCGGGCGTGGGAGCGCGAGGGGATCGTGGCGCCGCGGCGCGACCGCGCGACGGGGTACCGCGTGTTCTCGCAGTCCGACCTGCGCGATGCGCGGATGGCGCAGCAGCTGCGGCGCGGCGGATTCGGGCTCGGACACATCGCGACGCTCACCCGGCGAGTGCGGGAGGCGGGCGGCGTGGAGCCGCTGCGGGAGACTCTCGACGCGTGGCAGGGTGCCCTCACCGCGCGCGGCCGGGCGCTGGTGGCGGGGGCCGCGGCGTTGGACGCGTTCCTACGCGCCGCCTGAGCTCCCGCGGTCAGGCGCCCCCGGCGATCGCGCGCAGGGCCGCGAGGTGTTCCTCGAAGGCCCTGCGCCCCCGGGCGGTGAGCGAGAGCCAGGTGCGCGGGCGCTTCCCCACGTACCCCTTCTTGACCTTGACGTAACCCGCGGCCTCCAACTGCGCCGCCTGTTTCGAGAGCACCGAATCGGAGACTTCCACGGTGTCGCGGACGGCCGCGAACTCGGCGTTCTCCACCTTCGCCAGGGCCGCCACGATGGAGAACCGGACGGGGGCGTGGATCACCTCGTCGAGCCTGTGCCGGGCGTGGGTTCCGCCCTGCGCCCCGGGCGTTCCCGTCATCGCGCGTCGAGCTTCGAGATCGACCGCGCCGCCAGCAGGGCGGGCGTCACCGCCGCGACGGCGGCGAGGATCGTCCACGTCCAGCCGATGGCGGCGTCGCCGCGCACGGATTGGAGCGCCACGTAGGCCGCGTAGATCAGCATGGTCGCCGCGAGCCCCAGGTTGTACCGCAGCGTGAAGCCGCGCGGCGATGCGGAGGCGCGGCGCATGGTGATCACGGCGACCATGATGGCCACCAGGTACAGCGCCATCGCGACGACCATCCCGCCGGCACGGAACCAGGTGGGCGCCTCCGGGTTCCCGACGGTCAGCCGGAGCGCGGGGATCAGCAGGCCCACCGCGACGGCGATGCCGATCAGGCCGCGCTCGAGACGCTCGCGGTCCGACACGGTTGCGACGGTGAGGCCCTCGGCCTCCGCGAGTGTCCTGCGCGCCTCATCGGGCGTCGGATGCGCGTACTCGTTCACGGCGGGCCTCCTCGGTCGGGTCCCACCACCTTAGAAACTACTTTCCACTCCGTCAAGTACTTGCCGTTAGGGCGCGCGGAACGAGGCGACCGGTGGCCGGTCCTCCAGTTCCACGTCGGTGGAGACGGCGGTGAACCGGTCGTCCGGCCCCGGCTCCACCAGGTACTGGGTGATGCCCACGCCCGAGTCCTCGATCCCGCACCGGCGCAGCGCCGTTCCCATGATCTGCCGGCTCATCACGCCCAGGTCCCGGAGGTCGCGGTTGCGATGCTTGCGCACCGAGAGGTTGACCTGCGCGATCCCGCCGAGGCCGTACCGCGATTCCGCGTCGAGCAGTAGGCCGATCTCCACGCCGTAACCGGGTGCGAACGGCACGGACTCGAGGAACTCCCGGGTCCCGGCGTACTCGCCGCCCAGCGGCTGCACGATCGTCCGCAGCGACGGGCGCAGTGCCGCGAGCAGGGGGCGCGCGACGAGCTCGGTGACGCGGCCTCCCCCCGTCGGGTCCTCGCCCGCCTTGAACACGCGCAGCGGCCGCCGGTAGTAGGCCTTGACCAGGTGCACATCGGAGTGGAACAGCATGGGGCCCAGGAGCCGCGGCACGTACCGCGGGTCCGGCTCGATGAGATCGGAGTCCACGAAGGCGATGAGGTCCCCCGTCGACGCCGCGACCCCGCGCCACAGCGCCTCGCCCTTCCCGGGGGCCGGTGGCACGCCCGGGATCGCCTCCTCGCGGCTGATCACGGCGGCGCCCGCGGCGCGCGCCCGCTCGGCGGTGGCGTCCGTGGAACCGGAGTCCAGCACGATCAACTCGTCGACGAGCGTCCCCACGAGGGGCTCGATCGTGGCGACCACGTCACCGACCGTCGCCTCCTCGTTGAGCGCCGGAAGCACCACGGAGACGGTGCGCCCCCGCTTGGCCGCGACGAGCTCGTCCAGGGACCACGACGGTTCCGCGAAGACGCGCTCGCTGGTCCGCGCGGGCTCGGAAGCCCCGCTCACGCCAGCCCTCGCACCACGCGGGCGGGCGGGCGGTGGCCGTCGATGGAGGCCACCATCTCGACCACCCTGCGGGTGTCGGCCACCTGGTGCACCCGGAACATGCGGGCGCCCGCGTGGGCGGCGAGCGCCGTCGCGGCGAGCGTTCCGGCGACCCGCTCCTCGAGCCCGGCGTCGAGGGTCTCGCCGATGAAGTCCTTGTTGGACAGGGCCATCAGGACCGGCCACCCGGTGTCCACCAGGGTTCCGAGGTGCCGCAGCAGCGCGAGTCCGTGGTGGGTGTTCTTCCCGAAGTCGTGCGTGGGGTCGATCACGATGCCGTCCTCCCGCACCCCCGCGGCGTAGGCGGCCTCCGCGGCGGCGAGAAGCGTCTCGCGCACATCGGCCACCACGTCCGGGTAGCGCACGCGGAAGGGCCGCGAGCGCGGGACGGCTCCCCCGGTGTGCGAGCAGACGAGCCCGGCGCCGGTGGCCGCGGCCACGCGCGGCAGGTCCGGATCGGCACCCGCCCAGGTGTCGTTGATGAGATCCGCCCCCGCGTCCACCGCGGCCTCGGCGACGGCGGAGCGCCAGGTGTCGACGCTGATCAGCAGGTCCGGATGCCTGTCCCGGACCTGGGCGATGAACGGCACCGTGCGGGCGATCTCCTCGGTGGCACCCACGTGCTCGCCGGGGCCGGCCTTGACGCCGCCCACGTCCACCACGTCTGCACCTTCGGCGACGGCGGCGTCCACGCGCTCGAGCGCCGCGTCCACCGCGAAGTAACTACCGCGGTCGTAGAACGAATCCGGCGTGCGGTTGATGATGGCCATGACGAGGGCCCGATCCGTGGGGACCGGGCGGCCGCACACCGTGTCTCGCACCCCGGGCGTCACCATGTCAGTCGCGTCCCGGCGAGCCGGGAACTCCACGCCCCGGCGAGCCGGGAATTCCACGCAGGTCCGGGACCTTGGCCGCGGCGACGTCGTCGGCGAAACCGTCGTAGGCCGGGACGAAACCATCGGCGCCGCCGACGAACACGTACAGCGGATCCTCGCCCGTGTCCGCGAAGCCCTGCTTGCGGAGGTCGCCCTTGAGGCTCTTGAAGGTGGAGGTGACCTCCAGGCTCGGGACGATCCGAACGTACAGCGGGATCGCGTAGCCGGGCAGGCGATCCCGGAGCTCCGTGGCGAGCGCCGCACCGTCGAACCCCCAGCCCTCGGCCAGCTTGACGGCCGCCATCCCGGCCTTGCCGTCCGCGCCGGGGATCGCGACGCCGTACACGATGGCGCCCTCCACCTGGCCGGCCTCGTCGAGCGCGCCCTCCACCTCGGTGGTGGCCACGTTCTCGCCCTTCCAGCGGAAGGTGTCGCCGAGCCGGTCCACGAACGCGATGTGGTCGAAGCCCTGGGCGGTGACCACGTCGCCCGTGTTGAACCACACGTCGCCGTCCTTGAAGCCGTCGCGGATCAGCTTGGCGTCGTTGGCCTTCCCGTCCGTGTACCCGTCGAACGGCGCCGACTTGGTGATCTTGGTGAGCAGGAGGCCGTTGTGCCCCTTCTTGACCCGGGTGAGCCTGCCGTTGCCGTCGCGCACCGGGCCCGCGGTGTCGATGTCGTACTCCACCACGGCGTGCGGGAGGGGGCACAGGCCCACAGTGCCCTTGATGTTGAAGACGTTGACGAAGGCGATGTTCGTCTCGCTGGCGGCGTAGAACTCCATGATCCGCTCGATGCCGAAGCGCTCCTGGAACTCGCTCCAGATCTCCGGGCGCATGCCGTTGCCCGCGGCCACGCGGATGGTGTTGGACTTGTCGCTCGGCTTCGCCGGCTGGTTGAGCAGGTAGCGGCAGATCTCGCCGATGTAGATGAACATCGTGGCCGCGTTCTCGTTCGCCTCGTCCCAGAACCTCGACGCGGAGAACTTGCGGCCGACGGCCAGCGTCGCACCGGAGACCAGCACCGAACCGAGGGCCACGAGCGCGGCGTTGTTGTGGTACAGCGGAAGCGGGCAGTACATGACGTCGTCGGGCCGCATCCGGACGGCGGTGGCGCCGAAGCCCGACATGCCCTTGAGCCATCGGTAGTGCGTCATGATCGACGCCTTCGGCATGCCGGTGGTGCCCGAGGTGAACACGTAGAAGGCGCGCGTGCTCGCCGGCAGGGTCGCTGTCACGGGCGGGTTCTCGGTGGCCGCCGAGTCCTGCGCGCGCACCTCGCGCGCCTGCCGCGCGAGCTCCTCGACGGTGAGCAGCACCCCGTCGGCCGGCTTGTCTGCGTCGTCGAGCGAATCGAACGCCTCGAGGTCCTCCTCGTCGGTGACGATCGTGCCGGTGTCGAGGATCTTCAGGCTGTGCGCGAGCACCGCGCCGCGCTGGTTGTAGTTGACCAGGCCCGCGGTGGCGCCGACCTTCACGATGGCCAGCATCACCAGGACCATCCGGGGGTGGTTGTGCATGACCACGCCCACCACGTCCCCCACCTTGACGCCGCGGCGCTGCAGCACCCGGGCGTAGGTGTTGACGGTGGCGTTGGCCTCGCCGTAGCTGATGCCCTCGCCCTGGAAGCGCAGGAAGTCGCGGGACGGGTTCTTCGCGGCCCGCTTCTGGAAGACGGTGCCGATGGTCTCCCTGCTGTTCTGCGTCCGCAGCAGGATCGACGGTCCCTCCTTGACGAGAAGCGGGAGATCGGGGACCAGTTTGCCGACGCCCTTGGCGAGATCGGCGATGCCGACGGTGCTGTTCTTCTGCGCGGAACTCACAGCGCGAGCCTACCGTGCAGGGGTTCCGCCCCGGCACGCGTCGACGGCGTCCGTGACGGTCGTCGCACGGTGCAGTCGGGCCAGGGCGGGCGCGCCGACGAAACCCCGCTCGGCCAGGCGGTCGATCCAGTCCAGCAGCGGCGCGTAGAACCCGTCGTGGTCGAGGACCACCACGGGCTTGTCGTGCATCGACAGGTACCCCGCGGTCCACGCCTCGAAGAACTCCTCGAGGGTGCCCACGCCGCCCGGCAGCACGAGGAACGCCTCGGCGTTGTCGTCCATGAGCTGCTTGCGCTCGCGCATCGTGTCCACCACGAGAAGTTCGTCGGCGCCGTGGTCGGCGACCTCGCGGTCGACGAGGGCGGTGGGGATGACGCCCAGGGTGTGCGCGCCTCCCTCCCGGGCCGCGCGTGCCACCGCGCCCATCATGGAGACGTGGCCGCCGCCCCACACCAGCGAGTCGCCGCCGGCGGCGATGGCCGCGCCGACGTCCTCGGCGAGGCGGATGTAGTCGTCGGGGACGGCGCGCGAGGCGCAGAACACCGCGATCGCGGTCACGAGGGATCCTCCGGGGTCACTTCGGCCTCGCGGGCCGCATCGGCGCGCAGGATGATGTCGATCGCGTCCTCGACGGAGTCCGTCACGGTGAGCAGGTCCGCATCGCCGGGCGAGACCATGCCCTGTTCGGTGAGGGTGCCGCGGATCCAGTCCACGAGCCCGCCCCAGTACTCCGAGCCCAGCAGCACGATCGGGAATCGGGTCACCTTGCGGGTCTGGACCAGCGTGAGCGCCTCGAAGAGCTCGTCCAGCGTGCCGAAACCACCAGGGAGACAGACGAAGGCCTGCGCGTACTTGACGAACATCGTCTTGCGCACGAAGAAGTAGCGGAAGTTGATGCCGAGGTCGACCCAGTCGTTGAGCCCCTGCTCGAAGGGCAGCTCGATGCCGAGGCCCACGGACAGCCCGTCGGCGTCCTTGGCGCCGCGGTTCGCGGCCTCCATGGCCCCCGGGCCGCCGCCGGTGATCACGGCGTACCCGGCGCGGACGAGGGCCGCACCGAGCTCGCGCCCGATCGCGTACTCGGCCGAATCGGGCTTGATCCGCGCGGAACCGAACACCGTGACGGCGTCGGGCAGCTCGGCGAGAGCGCCGAACCCCTCCACGAACTCGGCCTGGATCCGCATGACCCGCCAGGGGTCGCGGTGCAACCAATCGGCGTCGTCCGCGTTGGCCAGCAGCCGCTGGTCCGTGGTCGACGATTCCGCCGCCGCGACGCCCTGCACGCGGACGGGGCCGCGATAGCGGAGATAGTGCGGGTCGTCGGGCTTGAAGTCCGCTGCCATGCCGCCCAACCTACCCAGCGAGGAAGGCGCGCAGGACGGCGGCCACCTCGGTGATCTGCGCGGTCTCCACCTGCTCGTCCCGCTTGTGCGCGTAGTTCGGGTCGCCGGGGCCGAAGTTCACGGCGGGAACGCCGCGGGCGGCGAACCGCGACACATCGGTCCAGCCGTACTTCGCGCGGAACCGCCCGCCCGCCGCCTCGACGAGCTTCGCGGCAGCGGGCGCGCTCAGTCCCGGGAGGGCACCGGGTGCGGCGTCGGTGATCTCGACCGCGAGTGCCGCGTCGGCGATCGGGCCGGCCAGCACCTCGCGGACGTGGGCCACGGCCTCGTCGACCGAACGGTCCGGGGCGAAGCGGAAATTGACGTCGACGAAGGCCTCGTCGGGCACCACGTTCCCGGCGACCCCGCCCTCGACCTTCACCGCAGACAGGCCCTCGCGGTACTCGCAGCCGTCGATGTCCACCGTGCGCGCCCGGTAGGACTGGAGCGCGGTGAGCACCGGACCGAGTTTGTGGATCGCGTTGTCCCCCAGCCAGGACCGGGCGCTGTGCGCGCGCGTGCCGGAGGCGCTGATGCGCAACCGGATCGTGCCCTGACAGCCGGCCTCGATGAGCCCACCGGACGGTTCGCCGAGGATCGCCACGTCCGCCGCGAGCCAGTCCTCGAGTTCGCGCTCGATGCGCCCGAGCCCGTTGAACTTCGAGGCGATCTCCTCGCATTCGTAGAAGATCAGCGTCACGTCGTAGGCGGGCTCGGCCATCGTGGCGGCGAGGTGGAGGAAGACCGCGTCACCGCTCTTCATGTCGACGGTGCCGCAGCCGTGCAGAATTCCGCCCTCCCGCCGGCTCGGGACGTTGTCGGCGATCGGCACGGTGTCGAGGTGGCCGGCGAGGATCACGCGCTGCGGCAGGCCGCGGTTCGTGCGGGCGAGCACGTTGTTCCCCACCCGGAGCACCTCGAAGCGGTCCAGCGCCCGGAGCGCGGCCTCCACCTCGTCGGCGATCCGCTGCTCGTCGCGGCTCACGCTGGGGATGTCGACCAGCGCTGCGGTCAGGTCGATCGGGTCGGCTGCGAGATCCAGAGTCACCCGGACAGGCTATCGCCCTCGCACGCTAATGAACCGACTCCGTGTAGACACCCATCCGGTAGTAGTAGGTGCCGGTGACCGGCTGCTCCATGACAGCGGCGCCACGACGGCTCTGCGTCATCACGACTCCGTGCCAGCGCATCGTGCCCCACCGCCAGAACACGGCGGTCTCCCCGCCTGCATAGTCGGCTGCGGGGCACATCTCGGTGACGGTCATCTCCCCCGCGGGGATGGGGAACGTCAGCGACGCCACAGGACACGTTCCAGCCCGGACCTTCTCGCCGCGCGGCCCCGAATCACTGCTGCCCGCCCACGACACCTCGTCGATCCGCCATCGCGTCGACGACCCGAGATCGAGCACGCGGCGGGGTGGCCCGACCTCGCCCGGCGACAGACGTCCACCGACGAAGGAGCACTCGGCACAGTTGTTCTCGCGCGGATCGTCGACGCGATGCCCGCGCGCGGTGTCGACGCCGGTCATCCCCCCCAGAACCAGAAGGCCCGCCACGAGGGCGACGATCACCACACGGCCGCGAACCGGGTGCCGCCGTTCGGCGCACCCCGCACCGGTCACCGACCACTCATCGTCGTCGTGCACACCTCATGAACCTTAGTGAATACATCGCACGGTGTCACCGAACATCCGTCGCCGATGGACGTGGCGCGCCCGGTAGTCTGAGCGACGTGACTGGAGCGAAGGCGTACGGACTGGCAACCCTCACCGACGACGGGACGGTGCTCGACACCTGGTTCCCCGCGCCGGAGCTGACCGACGGCACCGGCACCACCGGCACCGTGCAGGAGCCCGAGGGCGCACCGTCGGAGCTCGCCGCGGCCGCCGGTCCCGACGCCGACCGGAAGGTGCGGGTCGTCGTCGTGCAGACGACGATCGCCGACCTCGCCGCCGCGCCTGTGGACGCGCACGACGTGTACCTGCGGCTGCACCTGCTGAGCCACCGCCTCGTGCAGCCCCACGGGCTGAGCCTGGAGGGCCAGTTCGGCCTGCTCGCCAACGTCGTGTGGACGAACTTCGGCCCCTGCTCCCCCGAGGGCTTCGAGCTGGTGCGTGCCGCCCTGCGTCGGCGCGGGCACGTGACCGTGTACTCCCTGGACAAGTTCCCGCGGATGGTGGACTACGTGCTGCCCACCGGCGTCCGGATCGGCGACGCGGACCGGGTGCGCCTCGGCGCCCACCTCGCCGAGGGCACCACGGTGATGCACGAGGGCTTCGTGAACTTCAACGCCGGCACGCTGGGCACCGCGATGGTCGAGGGCCGCATCTCCGCGGGCGTCGTGATCGGCGACCACTCGGACGTGGGCGGCGGAGCGTCGACCATGGGCACGCTGTCCGGCGGCGGCAAGGAGATCATCTCCCTGGGCGAGCGCTGCCTGCTGGGCGCGAACTCGGGCCTCGGCATCCCGCTCGGCGACGACTGCGTCCTCGAGGCCGGCCTCTACCTGACCGCGGGCACCAAGGTGACCGGTCCCGACGGGACGCAGGTGAAGGCCCGCGACCTGGCCGGCCAGAGCAATCTGCTGTTCCGGCGGAACTCGGTCACGGGCGCGGTCGAGGTGGTGCCGTGGCGGAGCGAGGGCGTCGAGCTCAACGCCGCCCTGCACAAGAACTGACGAGATCCGACTAACCGCACCCGAGCTCGAGGCCGAGGCCGTCGAACGGGTCGTGGGCTCCGTTCTCCGTCGCCTCGCCGGCCTGGACCGACGCCAGCAGGCGCGGCGACGGAACGAGGCAGCCCCCATGCCGCGCGGCGAGCCGCGATTCGATCATCCACAACCCCAGGCCGGCGAGCAGGATCGCTGCCACCAGCGCCAGGACGAGCAGCGGTCGCTTCATGGACTTGTACACCGCTCACCACCTTTACCCGACTGAAGTACCATCACGTTTGCAATAGCGTACATCGCTATAACGCACTATCGGTGTTGTTTCCTTACGGGTAACCACACCGAGCGAGGAGCACGAAACGCGCGGCACCTGCGGTGATGTGAGAGAGCGTTCTCTCTCTTCCGTGACACATCCCACACAACCCACGGACACTCGGTCACTGCGTGCGCTGCACGTTCAGCGGATCTCGGATTCACGTCAACAGATCAACGCGCGCGCACTGCGAGCACGCGCCGCACGCCGCCCGCCACACAGAGCGGCATCGGAAAAAATATATCTGAACAACCGGTCGAATCGGTCGTCGGCGCGGCCTTCGAGCGGCTCAGCCGAACCGGGGCTCCCCCAGTACCCGCCCGGCGACCCGCACGACCGGACGGCCCGAGACCCAGGCGCACCGTCGGGCACCCGACCGCACCGCCTCCAGCCGGACCCAGGCGCGCTGACCGGCGTCGCCGTGCGCATGCAGCCACGCGAGGAAGTCCCGGGCGTCGCGCGCCGAGCAGTCCTCCTTTGCGTGCTCCGCGGCGTAACCGAAGAAGGGAGCAGGCCACTCCGGGACGCCGCGGAGCGGAGGGAAGGCCCGCGCGGCGGCGCCGGACCGCTTGAGGAACAGGACGCGCGACGTGAGTGCCGCCGCATCCGCGTCGAACCCGTCCGGGATCCGTCCCGCGAGCAGGTCCGCGAGGACCTCGCCCTGGCGGTCCCGGAGCCGGTCGCGCGCCGTGGCGGTCAGGATCCGCCCCCGCCGCCACCTCCGCAACCACCACCGCCGCCGCAGCCGCCGCCCCCGCAGGAGCTGCCGCCGCCACAGGAGTGGCCGGAATCGCCTCCCCCGCCGCTGTCTCCCCCGCCGCCGAAGAACCAGGCCGACCCGGTCCCGCCGCCGGTACCCGCGCCGCGCCGGGCGGCCCGCCGCCGGGCCTGCGGCGATCGCTGCGACGACCGGGCACGCACCATGACCACCACGAACAGGCCAAGGACGAGCGCCGGCACCAGGATCACAAGAGCTTCCATCGTCAGCACCTCCTCGTCTCGATCGCGAGAACCTCCCGCAGGCACAGCATCTCGTGCCGGACGGCGGATTCGATCACGGACTCGTCTCGTTCCAGCAACACTCCGGGCAACGCCCCGCCACCTGCGCGGACGCTCCCAAGAGAACGCTGTGAATCCCGCCAGACCGCCAGGAGATCCAGAACTTCCGGGCATATCGGGTCGGCGTGGGTGTCCAGGTACAGCGCACCGTCGAACCTGCCGCCCGCGACGTGCACGTACGCCACCGCCTCGAGCGGATACCGACGCAGCTCGGCGGCCGGGTCCAGCCCCTGCGCGGTGCACGACGCGAACACGTTCGCGATGTCGAGGACCAGGCGGACGCCGGTCCGGGAGACGAGCTCCGCCAGGTAGGCGGGCTCGTCGTAATCGTCCTCGGGCCACGCGAAGAGGGCCGCGATGTTCTCCAGGGCCAGCGGCACGGGCAGCGCCGCCTGCGCCGCCCGGACGTTCTCCACCAGCACGTCGAGGGCCTCGGCCGTGCGCGGGGAGGGCATCAGGTGCCCGGCCTCGAGGACGTCGGCGTGCGGTCCGTCACCGTCGTCCGTGCCGACCGCGCCCGCCCGCACGAACGCGATGTGCTCGCTCACCAGGGGCGCGCCGAACAGCTCTGCGAGGGCTCCCAGGCGGCGCAGGCGGTCCGGGTCGGGCAGATCGGCGCCCGCGAGCCCCAGCGCCACGCCGTGCGGGACCACGGCGACGCCGAGCTCGGCCAGCGCCCACAGGCCGTCGGGAACGTCGTCGGGGTCCACGTTCTCGGCGACCACCTCGGTGAACGCCAGGCGGCCCTCCCGGGCCTCCTCCAGCAGCATCCCGGCGAGCTCCGGCCGCCACGCGGCGGAGACCCCGGCCGCGCGCATCAGGCCAGGCGCTCCGCGGCGGCGGCGATGCGCTCGTCGGTGGCCGTGAGCGCGATCCGGACGTGCCGGGCGCCCTGCGGCCCGTAGAACTCGCCGGGCGCGACGAGGACGCCGCGCTCGGCGAACCAGTCGACGGTGTCCCGGCAGGCCTCGCCGCGCGTGGACCACAGGTACAGGCCCGCCTCGGAGTGATCGACGGTGAACCCGGCGCCCTCCACCGCCGCACGCAGCACCTCGCGGCGAGCGCCGTACCGGGCGCGCTGCTCGGCCTCGTGCTCGTCCACGGACAGCGCGTAGGTCATGGCGGCCTGCACGGGGAACGGCACGATCGCGCCGGCGTGCTTGCGCACGGCGGCGAGGTCTGCCACCAGCGCCGGATCCCCCGCGAAGAACCCCGCTCGGTACGACGCCAGGTTCGAGGTCTTCGACAGCGAGTGGATCGCGAGCAGGCCCGTGGTGTCGCCGTCGCAGACCCGCGGGTCCAGCACCGACACCGGCTCGGCGTCCCAGGCCAGGCCCAGGTAGCACTCGTCCGAGGCCACGATCACGCCCCGCTCGCGGGCCCACTGCACGACCTTGCGCAGATGGTCCACACCGAGCACCTTGCCCGTGGGGTTGGACGGGGAGTTGATGAACAGCAGCGCGGGCCGCTCGGGGCCGAGCTGGGCGGTGCCGTCGGCGCGCACCGGCCGGGCACCGGCGAGCAGCGCGCCCACCTCGTACGTCGGGTACGCGACCTCGGGGATGACCACCGTGTCGCCCGCGCCGAGGCCCAGGCCCGACGGGAGCTGCGCGATGGCCTCCTTGGTCCCGATCACGGGCAGGATCGCGTTCTCCGGCAGGCCGACGGTGCCGTACCTCCGCGACAGCGCCGCGGCGGCCGCCTCCCGCAGCGCGAGCGTGCCGATCGTGGCCGGGTAGCCGGGGAACGCCGAGCCCTCGTACAGGGCCCGGCGGATGGGCTCCGCGACCGGATCGACCGGGGTGCCGACCGAGAGGTCGACGATGCCGCCCGGATGCTCAGCGGCCCGCCGCTTCGCCGCGACCAGGGTGTCCCACGGGAAGTCCGGCAGTCGCGAGGCCAGCGGGGTGCGGGTACGCACCGGGTCCGTCATTCCTCGGTGTTCATGGGAGGCAGCGCCTTGACGAACGGGTGGTCGTAGTCGATCTTGCCGACCTTCGCCGCACCGCCCGGGGAACCGATCTCGTCGAAGAAATCGATGTTGGCGCTCACGTACTCCGACCACTCGTCCGGCACGTCGTCCTCGTAGAAGATGGCCTCGACGGGGCAGACGGGCTCGCACGCACCGCAGTCGACGCACTCATCGGGCTGGATGTACAGCATCCGGTTGCCCTCGTAGATACAGTCGACCGGGCACTCCTCGATACAGGCCTTGTCGAGCACATCCACACAGGGCTCGGCGATGGTGTACGTCACCAGTCATCTCCTTCGGCGTCCACGGCTCTTCGGCACCAGTATTCCGGTCGCGACGGGCGGTTAACAAAGAAGTGTCGCCTAACCTGGCGCGTTCATGATTTCATTCACCCGTGCACGTAATCGTCGGTGTGTTCGGACTCGTCGTCTTCCTCCTGCTCGCGTTCCTCCCCACCAGGGACTTCGGGATGCTCAAGAAGAAGGCCCCCTACATCGTGGGCATGATCGCGATCCAGTTCGTCCTGGGCCTGATCATGCTCAAGACGCCCGTCGGCAAGAACGTCATCGACTGGCTGTCCCGCGGCTTCAAGAACCTGCTGGGGTACGCGCACGAGGGCTCGTCGTTCGTGTTCGGCGGCCTCGTCGACTACAAGACGGACCCGGACGGCACGGGCCCGTTCTTCATGAACGTCCTGCTGCCCATCATCGTGATCTCCTCGCTGATCGGCATCCTGCAGTTCATCAGGCTGCTCCCCCAGATCATCAAGTACCTCGGCCTCGTGCTGTCGAAGGTCACGGGCATGCCGAAGCTGGAGTCCTTCAACGCGGTGAGCTCGGCCATCATCGGGCAGTCCGAGAACTTCATCGCCATCAAGAAGATCCTGCCCACGCTCCCGCCGAACCGCCTGTACACGCTGTCGGCGTCGGCCATGTCCACGGTGTCCATGTCGATCGTCGGCTCGTACATGGTGATGATCCAGCCCCGTTACGTGGTGGCCGCCATCGTGCTCAACCTGTTCGGCGCGTTCATCGTGGTCTCGCTGCTCAACCCGTACGAGGTGGCGCCGGAGGACGACGTGTTCGCCGCCCCGGAGCAGAAGAAGCAGTCCTTCTTCGAGATGCTCGGCGAGTACATCCTGGACGGCGCGAAGGTCGCGCTCACCGTGGCCGCGATGCTGATCGGCTTCGTGGCGCTGCTCGCGCTCGTCAACGGCGTCTTCGCAGCGATCTTCGGCGGCACCACCTTCCAAGACGTCCTGGGGCACGTCTTCGCGCCCCTGGCGTGGCTCACGGGCGTCCCGTGGAGCGAATGCGTGCAGGCGGGCCAGATCATGGCCACCAAGCTGGTGAGCAACGAGTTCGTGGCGATGCTGTCGTTCACCTCGCAGAACCCCGGCGGTGCCGTGGTGATGAGCGAGCGCGCGACCGCGATCGTGCAGACCTTCCTGGTGTCCTTCGCGAACTTCAGCTCGATCGGCATCATCGCCGGCGCGGCGAAGTCCCTCGCACCGGAGCAGGGCGATCAGATCGCCAAGTTCGGCCTGAAGCTGCTGTACGGCGCCACGCTGGTCTCGTTCATCTCGGCGACCGTGGTGGGCCTCATCTCCTGATCGTTCCGGGCCCGGGCGTCGGTCCTCAAGCGAGTGCGTCGATATCCACGCGGAGGTCGAAGGGCACCGTCGTCTCCAGGACGCCCGTGACGACGTCGCCGACGTAGGCGCCGTCCTCCAGACGCAGAGCCTCGACGCTCGGACCGCTGTCGAGATCGACGATCCAGTAGTGCGGGATGCCCGCGTCCGCGTACTCGCTGCGCTTGGTCACCAGATCCTGGCGGCGCGTCCCGGGCGAGAGGATCTCGACCACGAGCAGCACCTGATCGGCGGTGATCCGTGATGCCGAGCTCACCTGTCGGACGACGAGGTCAGGACGACGAACCGTGGGCGGGAACTTCTCCTCGATGACGACGTCCACATCGGGCACGAGCTCGAATTCGTCGGGCAACTGCGGAAACACCTGCATTCCGAGACCGAACCCGGCCTTCTGATGCCGCGGTAGCGGGCTCGGAGACACGATCAGGACCCCCTCTTGAAGCTCCGACCGCCCGACGCTGTCCTCCCCCAAGGCACGCCAGTCGTCCAGCGACATCAAGCCGACTCTCCGAGCTGCGGTCATGCGCCGAGTCTAGCTCCGCCCACCGACACCGATCCGGCGCTACGCCTCGGATTCCGGGTCCACCTCGCGGGCGCCGTCGGACGACGCGGTGCCGGCCAGTACGGCCTCCAGGCCGAGGATCTTGGCGCCGTCGGACGCCCCGGAGTCGACGACGGGCAGCGTCGCGAGCTCGCCCAGGTAGGTGGAGATCGCGCCGATCACGGGCAGCTTGCCCAGGGTGTCGAACGCGGCAGCGGGCCGGGGCCGGGCGTCCAGCGCCGTGCGGGCCGACTTGACGGTGTGGATCGTGTCCCGCACCGCGCCGATCGCGGACCGGACACCGCCGCGCACGCGGTTCGCGGTCTCGCGCACCGGCACCAGGTCCTCGAAGCCGGGGTTCGCCCCCAGCAGCTGACGCGCGTCGATGTGCCGGCGTGCCAGCACGCGCGCCACCAGGTCGATCTGCTCGGGCAGTCGGTCCACGCCGTGCTCCCCCGCGACGCCGACCACCACGATGGTCTGGTTCGCGAAGCCGAGGTACGGCTGCAGCGGCAGCACCCGCGCGATGAAACCCAGGGCGCTGGGCCACGCCACGGCGACGGTGGTCACGGCGCCCACGGGCAGCACCCACCACCGTGAGCGGCCGTCGGCGTCCCGTCGGAGGTAGCCGTTCACCACCGGGATCGGTGTGAGGCCCACGAGGGTGGAGACGATCCTCGCTCCGGCCACGGCGGGCCGGGTGACGGTGACGAACACGCCGACGGTCCGCGCCAGCTCCAGGTCCGTGACCTCGCCGGTGACGGCGCCGCCGCGCGGCTCCAGCGCGTTCACGCGGCACCCCGCTGGGCGTGCGTCGTGGTGCGTTCGGCCGCCGGCCGTCCGATGCCGTTCGCGATCGCGTGCAGCTCCGCCACCGTCTTCTCCGATCCGTGCGACGATCCCGCCATCCGGGAGATCGTCTCCTCCATCAGTGTTCCGCCGAGGTCGTTGGCACCGCCCTGGAGCATCGCCTGCGTCCCCGCCGTGCCCAGTTTCACCCAGGACGTCTGCACGTGCTCGATACGGCCGTGCAGCATGATCCGCGCCAGCGCGTGCACCGCGCGGTTGTCGCGGCGGCTCGGGCCGGGCCGCGCGGCGCCCGCGAGGTACAGCGGCGCGCTCTGGTGCACGAACGGCAGCGGCACGAACTCGGTGAATCCGCCGGTGCGGTCCTGGATGTCGCGCAGCACGTTGAGGTGGGTGACCCAGTGCGCCGGGTTGTCGACGTGGCCGTACATCATCGTCGAGCTGGAACGGACGCCCACCTCGTGCGCGGTGGTCACCACGTCGATCCACGCCGACGTGGGCAGCTTGCCCTTGGTGAGAACCCAGCGGACCTCGTCGTCGAGGATCTCCGCCGCGGTGCCGGGGATGGTGTCGAGGCCCGCCTCGCGGAGCCCGATCAGCCAGTCCCGCACGGATTCACCGGAGCGGGCCGCGCCGTTGACGATCTCCATCGGGCTGAACGCGTGCACGTGCATACCGGGGACGCGCTGCTTGACCGCGCGGACCAGGTCGGCGTAGCCGGTGGACGGCAGGTCCGGGTCGATGCCGCCCTGCATGCAGACCTCGGTGGCGCCCACCTGCCACGCCTCCTCGGCGCGATCGGCGACCTCCTTCATCGAGAGCGTGAACGCGTCGGCGTCGCCCTTGCGCTGCGCGAAGGCGCAGAACCGGCAGCCCGTGTAACAGATGTTGGTGAAGTTGATGTTCCGGTTCACGACGTACGTGACCGTCTCGCCCACCGCGTCCTTGCGGAGCTGATCCGCGAGCGCGACCATCGCCTCCAGGCCGCCGTCCTCCGCGTAGGCCAGTGCGCGGTACTGATCGTCGGAGAGACCGCCGGGGTTCTTCTCCGCCGCGCGCAACGCCGACAGCACATCGGACTCCACCCGCTCGGGAGCGGACAGGGACAGCACCTGCTCGCGCACGGATTCCCAGTCGCCGAAGGCGGATCCGAGGTCGGAGCGGGTATCGGTGTTGCGGCCGTCGGTGTCGATCTCGGTGTTGAGGTCGATGCGTCCCGACGACGCCCAGTCCTCGTCGGGCTCCTGCCACGGCAGCCCGGCCGGCATCGCGTCCGGATCCGCCAGGCCCGTCTCGGCGTCCGCCAGGGCTGCGACGTGCGGCGCCACGCGCGGGTCGATCCACGGATTCCCCGCGCGCACGTACTTCGGCTGCGCCGTGAGCCGCTGGCGCAGCTCGAATCCCGCGTCCGCGGTGATCCGCGCGAGCGCGTCCAGGTCGGGCCAGGGCCGCTCGGGATTCACGTGATCCGGGGTGACCGGCGAGACGCCGCCCCAGTCGTCGACGCCGGCCTCGAGGAGCAGCCGGCACTCCTCGGCGGACACCAGGTTCGGCGGCGCCTGCACCCGCATCGCGGGGCCGAGCACCAGGCGGGTCACGGCGATGGCGGCCCGGTAGGCCTCCAGGTCGGCGTCGGCCACGGACCGCATCGCCGTATCGGGCTTCGCCCGGAAGTTCTGGATGATCACCTCTTGCACGTGGCCGAAGGCCTTGTGCACCTTACGGATGGCCATGATCGACTCGGCGCGTTCACGCTCGTCCTCACCGATGCCGATGAGCAGGCCGGTGGTGAACGGCACGGACAGCCGGCCCGCGTCGGTGAGGGTGCGCAGCCGCACCTCGGGATCCTTGTCCGGCGAGCCGTAGTGCGGCTGCCCCTTCTCGGTGAACAGCCGCTCCGAGGTGGTCTCGAGCATCATGCCCATCGACGGCGCGACGGGCTTGAGCCGCGAGAGCTCCTCCCAGCTCATCACGCCCGGGTTGAGGTGCGGCAGCAGGCCGGTCTCCTCGAGCACGCGGATCGCCATGGCCCGCACGTAGTCGAGCGTCGAGTCGTAGCCGCGCTCGTCGAGCCACACCCGGGCCGCCTCCCAGCGGTCCTCGGGGCGGTCGCCGAGGGTGAACAACGCCTCGTGGCAACCGAGTTCGGCGCCGCGGCGGGCGATGTCGAGGATCTCGTCGGGTTCGAGGTAGGCGCCGTGTCCCTCGGCGGCCAGCTTGCCCGGGACCGTCACGAAGGTGCAGTAGTGGCACCGGTCCCGGCACAGCCGCGTGATCGGGATGAACACCTTCTTCGAGTACGTCACCTGCGGCGTCCCGTCGGCCCCGAGGAGCCCGGCCTCCTGCAGGCCCGCGTCGCGCACCCGCGCGGCGGAGGTGCACAGGTCCGCGAGGTCCTCACCGCGGGCGGCGAGGAGGACCTGCGCCTCGTCCACGTTGAGGGTCGCGCCGTCGCGGGCGCGGCGCAGTGCGCGCCGCATCGCGGAGGCGGTCGGTCGATACGGCTGCGCCGCCTGCTTCGGCACCGAGGGCATCGGCAGCGGAGCGGGAATCGGCTTGGAAGCGTCCGTCACACCCTCGATGATGCCAGGTATCCCGCGGCGGCCGGCATCCCGATTCCGCAAACCACGAGCAGCGGCAGCCGCCAGTCGGTGTACATCACGCTGCCACCGGGCCCGCCGAGCAGGAACGCCACCACCACGACCAGGAATGCGATCACGGGGAGCGCAGCGTGCCAGGGCTCCCCGCCGAGCCGCCGCGCCGCCACGGAGATCGCCGCGAGCAACCCGCCGAACAGCACCGCGGAGGCGGGGAACGGCATCGCTCCGAGGTACAGGTGGAGGTACATGGTGGCGCCCACGGCGCACACCGCTCCGCCGAGGGCGGTGATCACGACGATCACCCGGTCGGCCGGCTCCATCTACGCCACTCCCGCGAACAGGTCCCGCTCCAGCCCGTCCGGGCCCGGAGCGGCGGTGCCGGCGGCGAGGACGAAGGCCTCCTCCGTGAGCACGGGCTGGGCGATGAGATTGGTGAGCGCGAAGGTGTTGCCCGCAGGGGCCACCGCGAGCTGGGTGGCGTGCGCGCGCAGGCCCGCGACCTTCCGGTCCGCGACGCCGGAGACGTCGATGAGCGCGGTGAGCGTGTCGTCGGGGTGGGTCGGCAGCGCCCGGCCGGGCGGCACCTGCCAGCCCTCGGGCAGCGCGATCTCGCCTAGTTCGACCACGGCGTCGTCGATCTGGCCGCGGCCGGCGACGGTCCAGTACAGCTTCTCGACGGCCCACGGGTCGCCCGGCACGTCGCCGCCCGCGGCGGCGGCCACCGCGGCCGTGGTGAGCACGTGCGCGGCGATGTGGTCGGGATGCCCGTACCCGCCGATGGTGTCGTACGTGACGACGACCTGCGGCCGCCGCTCCCGGATGACGTCCACGAGCGCGCGCACCGGCCCGCCGGGCACGGCCTCCCGGTGCTCCGCCGAGGCGAACGCGCGGGGGTGCTCCGCCGCGGGGGTTCCCGCCATGCCGGAGTCCCGCCAGCGGCCCATGCCGCCGAGGAACAGGGGCGTCAGCGTGGGTCCGGCGGGATCGCTCAGCGCGGCGAGGGCGGCGGTGATCTCGCCCACCCGGTACCCGCCGAGCTGATCGGCGTTGTCGGAGGTGAGCTCCGCGAAGCGGGGCTCCATGACCTCGCCCTCCTCGCCCAGGGTGCAGGTCACCACGGTGACCTCCGCGCCCTCTGCGAGGTACTTGGCGATCGTGCCGCCGGTGGTGATGGTCTCGTCGTCGGGGTGCGCGTGCACCAGCAACAGCCTGCGCGTCACTTCGTGCGCTCCCATCGTTCGACTCCACCGAAGACGCCCACCGACAGCGGGCCGCCCAGGCTCACGCCCTGCACCGAGGGTCCCATGGCGGCCAGGGACACGTCCTGCAGGATCGGCAGCACGGTGGCGCGCTTCCACAGTTCGGCGTCGATCGCGGACAGGTCGATGGGGCCGCCGCGCAGTCCGTCGGCGGCGAGGCCCTGCAACTCGGCGTCGCACAGCCCGGAGAGGTTGCCGCCCACCGTCGTCGCGGAGGGGTCGTTCTCGAGATCCGGGGTGGACGTGGGGGTCGCCGACGCGCGGTCGGATTCGGACGACGGTGGCGGCGGGCACTCGACCCGGCCGGCGAACCGTTCCACGGGGGTGGGCCCGACGCCGGTCCAGTTCACCACCGCGTCGACCGAGCCGTCGAGCAGCGCGGTTCCGGTGAGCACGTTCGATTCGAGCGGCACGACGGATGCGAACACGCCCATCGAGCGCAGCTGATCCGTGGCGTTGCTGGCGACCGCGAACGCCTCCTGGCTGTCCCGGGGCACGCCGATCCGGAGGAACATGGGCACGCCGTCCCGCACGAACTGCTGCACGTTCTCTCCCGGCGAGGGCGACGGCGGCACGGGCAGGCCCGAGGCGTCGGTGCTGGGGGCCGCGGTGGTGGTCGGTGCGCTCGCCGGAGTCGGCGGCGTGGGCGGCGGGCTCTGGCTGGGCGGGATCGGCGCGTTCTGCACCGAGTAGCCGGCACCGGCCAGGGCCTGTTCGAGCCGTGCCTTGGCGTCCGCGGGCGCGGCCGGCGCGGGCATGGTGGGCGCGTAGCCGGGATCCGACGGTGCGAGCACCTGGGCCCGCGCGGGGCGCACCGTGTCGCCCCCGGACCCGACGGTGGTGAGCAGGTCCACGTTGAGCGCGTCCAGCAGGGCCCGGCGCACCGCGACGTCGCTGAGGAACTTCGAGCGGGTGTTCAGCGTCATCGACAGCATGCGCGGGTCCACCTGTTCGGCGGCCTTCACCTGGTAGATCGAGGTCAACTGCGCCAGCAGCGACGGTCCGCCGTGCATGGACACCACCTGCACGTCACCCGTGCGCACGGAGTTCGCGAGCTGCGCGTCGCCGCCGCCCTTGCGGAGCACGATGCGCTCCACCCGGGACGGGGTCATCCAGTAGCGGTCATTGCGTTCGAGGGTCACCTCGTCGCGGGCGATGTCGACCTTCTTGACCAGGTACCCGCCGCCCGAGGCCGGGATCCGGTCGCGCATCGCCCCGTTGAAGCCGCCGGGCGAGCCCTTGATCAGGTGGCTGGGCAGCAGGTTCTGGAACAGGGTGCGCCAGTTGGGCAGCGGGGATTTGAGGGTGACGATCACCTGTTTGCCGCCCGCGCCGGAGGCGACCGACTCGATCTGCCGGTACGGCGCCGAGCCGACGGTGTCGGGGGCGGTGATCATCGACTGCCACAGGTAGACGAAGTCCTCGGCCGCGATGGGCGCACCGTCGGACCACTGCGCGTCCTGCCGGATGGTGTACGCGATCTGCAGGGGCGCCGGCTGTTCGACGGTGGGTACCAGATCCGTGTTCTGCGCCAGCACGATCTTCCCGTCGGGGTCCTTGACCTCGCGGAACGGGCTGGGCAGCGTCATGGCCGCGAGGGCCCGCGCCGCGGAGGACGAGTTCGACGCCAGGTGCGGGTTGAAGCCCGCACCCAGCGTGTCGATCGCCACCTGCACCGTCGCGCCGGATACGACGGGCGGCTGCGGCGGCGCGGACGTCTCCGACCCCGGGACCGCCGGCGGCGGGGAGGCGACGCAGCCCGTGAGGACGCCGGCCAGAAGGGCCGACGTCACCGTCAGGCCCACCGACTTCCGCCGCACCGGCGCTCCCTTCTGCCCGTTCCTCCCCGGCTTCGGGGAACCGTCACCACCGTAGCCGCGACCGTCGGTCGCGCCGCGAGGGATCAGCCGGCGGACTGGTCGCGCGACTTGGCGCGCGAACGCTCGCGGGCGCGCTCGGTGGCGTTCAGGTGAACCTTACGCACTCGGACGACCTCGGGCGTGACCTCGACGCACTCGTCGGCGGCGCAGAACTCCATCGCGGCCTCGAGCTCGAGCTTGATGGGCTTGGCGAGGGTCTCCATCACGTCGGCGGAGGACTGACGCATGTTGGTCAGCTTCTTCTCCTTCGTGACGTTGATGTCGAGGTCCTCGGCGCGCGGGTTGATGCCCACGACCATGCCCTCGTAGGTCTCGGCGCCGGGCTCGACGAAGAAGGTGCCGCGGTCCGCCAGCTGGATCATGGCGAACGGCGTGACGCTGCCCTGGCGGTCCGAGACCAGCGAACCGGTGTGCCGGGCGCGGATCTCGCCGGCCCACGGCGCGTACTCGTGGAACACCGCGTTGGCGATGCCGGTGCCGCGGGTCTCGGTGAGGAAGTCGGTGCGGAAGCCGATCAGCCCGCGTGAGGGCACGATGAACTCCATGCGGACCCAGCCGGTCCCCTGGTTCGCCATGGTCTCCATCCGGCCGCGGCGATTGGCCAGCAGCTGGGTGACCGAGCCGAGGTACTCCTCGGGAACGTCGATGGTGAGGTGCTCGTAGGGCTCGTGCACCTTGCCGTCGATCTTGCGGGTGACCACCTGCGGCTTGCCGACGGTCAGCTCGAAGCCCTCCCGGCGCATCTGCTCGACGAGGATGGCCAGCGCCAGCTCACCGCGGCCCTGCACCTCCCACTGGTCGGGCTTGCCGATGTCGAGGACCTTGAGCGACACGTTGCCGATGAGCTCGGAGTCGAGGCGGGACTTGACCATCCGGGCGGTGAGCTTGTGGCCGGAGACCTTGCCGACGAGCGGCGAGGTGTTGGTGCCGATGGTGACGGAGATCGCCGGGTGGTCCACGGTGATGCGCGGCAGCGCGACGGGGTTCTCCAGGTCGGCGAGGGTGTCGCCGATCATGATGTCCTCGAAGCCGGCGACGGCCACGATGTCGCCGGCGGTCGCCTCCTCGGCGGGCTTGCGCTCGACGCCGTCGGTGGCCAGCAGCTCGGTGACCTTGGCGGTCGTGACGACGGGCTCGCCGTCGACCTCACGCATCCACGCGACCTGCTGGCCCTTGCGGAGGGTTCCGTTGTGGATCCGGACCAGTGCGAGACGCCCGAGGAACGGCGACGCGTCCAGGTTGGTCACGTGCGCCTGCAGCGGCGCCTCGGCGTCGCCCTTCGGCGCGGGGATGTGGTCGTGCAGGATCTGGAACAGCTCGTCGAGGTTGTCGGCGCCGGGGACCTCGCCGTTCGCGGGGGCGGTGGTCGACGCCTTGCCCTCGCGGCCGGACGCGTAGACGACGGGGAGCTCGAGCGCGAGCTCGGCGGCCTCGGCCGCCTCGTCGGACAGGTCGGAGGCGAGGTCGAGGAGCAGGTCCTGGGCCTCGGTGACGACCTCCTCGATACGGGCGTCGGGGCGGTCGGTCTTGTTCACGACGAGGATGACGGGCAGCGACGCGGCGAGCGCCTTGCGCAGCACGAAGCGGGTCTGCGGGAGCGGGCCCTCCGAGGCGTCGACGAGGAGGACGACACCGTCGACCATCGACAGGCCGCGCTCGACCTCGCCGCCGAAGTCGGCGTGGCCCGGGGTGTCGATGACGTTGATGACCGTGGTGCTGCCGTCGGCGTTCACACGGTGCACGGCCGTGTTCTTCGCCAGGATCGTGATGCCCTTCTCCTTCTCCAGGTCACCCGAGTCCATGACGCGGTCCACGAGTTCGGCGCGCTCGCCGAACGCGCCGGACTGTCGCAGCATGGCGTCGACGAGCGTGGTCTTCCCGTGGTCGACGTGCGCGACGATGGCGACGTTGCGGAAGCTGGGCTGAGCCACGTTGGTTCTCCTGAGGTGGATGTCGTCCGCGCGCACGTGAGTGCTCACGCGGACACGAAGAAGGGGGCGTGCGGGCACGCCTGGTCGTCCCCAGGTTACTCACCGATCGGCCCGGGACCCGCATCGTGGCCTCCGGGTGTGACGATTCTCCATCGGGCATTAGGTTGCGCTAACCTATCTACGTGAGTAAGACCAAGGCGCACAAACTCGTGGGCCGCAAGCCCAAGAAGAAGTGCTGCCGCAAGAAGACGCGGTGCGAGCGGTGCCCCGTGGTGATCCACAAGCTCAACCGCCTGGCGGCGGACGGCGCCACCAAGAAGGAACTGCAGAAGTCCCTGAAGTCGGTGCGCGCCAACCCCGGCCGCACCCGCGCGGCCTAAGCGCCGGGCTCCAGCAACGCCCACACCGCCCCCGGGTCGGCGGCGGTCGCGACCGCGCGTTCGAGGCCCTCCCTGTCGACGGGGAGCGATCTCAGCCGCTCCACCAGGGCGGGAACGTCGTGCTCGTGCCCCGCCGACGGTGAGATCTCCACCAGGAAGACCAGGGCGCGCGCCCTGTCGGCATCGGTGTCGCCGTCTTTGGGGCGCCGCAGCGCCGAGGTCAAGGCGCGGTAGGCCGCGGCGTCGTCGTTCTTGAAGCCCTGCAGGATGCGGGCGTTGTCGAGGGCCTTCGCCAGCCCGGCGAATCCGGACGAATCACCGGTGAGCCGACCCCACGTCCGTTCCGTTGCGGCAATGCGCGCATAATCGCCAAGCGCGAAGGGAGGATCACGAAGTGTCTGGCCATTTGAACGAGTACGTATCCGCGATCAGCAACGCGATCAGTGCCGTGCGCGGATCCGCCGCCGACATCTCCGGGAGGTCGTCCGCGCCCCTGAGCCTCGCCGAGGGCGAGATCGCGGAGGTGATCCGCGAGGGCAACGCGGCCCTGCAGCGCGCCGAGAGCGCGCTCACCGAGGCCCAGGCGCGGTACGCCGAGGCCGGGATGCTGCTCAGCGCTGACGCCGCCGCGGTGCACTGATGCCGGGCGCGGCCGTCAGACCGACTCCGTCGCGCCCCGCCAGATGTTGACGTCGCCGTCCACCGCGAACTCGTCGATGGCGGCGAGCTCCGCAGCGGAGAGCTCCAGGTTGCCGGTGGCGCCCACGCTATCCTCGAGCTGAGCGACGCTGGAGGCGCCGATCAGGGCCGACGTGACGGCGGGATCGCGCAGCACCCACGCGATGGCGAGCTGGGCGAGCGTCTGCCCCCGCGCGGCGGCGATGTCGTTGAGCCCGCGCACGCGGCGCAGGTTCTCCTCCGAGAGCATCCCGGCGCCGAGACTCTTCCCCTCGGCGGCCCGCGAACGCTCGGGCACGCCGTGCAGGTACTTGTCGGTGAGCAGCCCCTGCGCGAGTGGCGAGAAGGCGATGACCCCCATCCCCTCCGCCGCGGTGGTCCGCAGCAGGGCCGGATCGCCGCGCTCCACCCACCGGTTGAGCATCGAGTACGACGGCTGATGGATGACGAGCGGCGTGCCGAGGTCGCGCATGATCTCCTGCGCCCGCGCGGTGAGCGACCCGCTGTACGAGGAGACGCCCGCGTACAGCGCCTTGCCGGCGCGCACCGCCTGGTGCAGGGCGCCCAACGTCTCCTCGAGCGGAGTCTCGGGGTCGGGCCGGTGGTGGTAGAAGACGTCCACGTAGTCCAGGCCCATGCGCTGCAGGGACTGGTCGAGCGATGCGGTCAGGTACTTCCTCGACCCGCCGAATCCGTAAGGGCCCGGCCACATGTCCCACCCGGCCTTGCTGGAGATGATCAGCTCGTCGCGGTAGGGCCGGAAGTCCGCGGCCAGGATCGTGCCGAAGTTCCGCTCCGCGCTGCCGGGCGGCGGCCCGTAGTTGTTCGCCAGGTCGAAGTGGGTGACGCCGAGGTCGAAGGCGCGGCGCAGGATGTCGCGCTGGGTCTGCAGCGGCTTGTCGTCGCCGAAGTTGTGCCAGAGCCCGAGCGAGACGGCCGGCAGTTTCAGGCCGGACTCCCCCACCCGCCGGTACGGAACCGACTCATACCGCTGCGGACTCGCGACGTACGGATCGAATGCACCCATGGATCCCATCATGCCCGCCGGTGCGGCGATCGGCCTAGCATCAGGATCCATGGCCACCGACGACCGGCGGGCGAGCGACGGCGCGCAGTCCGAGAGCATGCTGACCGTGCTGATCGCGTTCGCCGCGAACATCCTGATCGCGATCGCGAAATCGGTGGCGGCGGTGTTCACCGGGTCGGCGGCGATGGTCGCGGAGGCGGCGCATTCGTGGGCCGACACGGGTAACGAGGTGTTCCTGCTCATCGGCGCGCGCCGCGCCGAGAAGCCCGCGGACGCCTCGCACCCGTTCGGCTACGGCCGTTCCGGATACGTCTGGTCGATGTTCGCGGCGTTCGGGCTGTTCAGCGTCGGTTCGGCGGTGTCGGTCCTGCACGGCGTGAGCTCGTTGGGCGCTCCCGAGGAGCAGGCCGATTACGCGTGGGGGTACGCGGTTCTCGCGATCTCCTTCGTGCTGGAGGGCATCTCGTTCCTGCAGGCGCTGCGGCAGACCAGGGCGGGCGCCGAGGAGCGCTGGCTGCATCCGCTGCGGTACGTGCGGATCACCTCCAACCCGGTGCTGCGCTCGGTGTTCGCGGAGGACCTCAGCGCGCTCATCGGCATCGTCGTCGCCGCGAGCGCGATGGCGCTGCACCAGATCACGGGGAATCCGGTGTGGGACGCCGTCGGGTCGATCGCGGTGGGCGTGCTGCTGGGCTTCGTGGCGGTGTTCCTCATCCGCCGCAACATGGACTTCCTCACCGGCGAGGCCGCGACGCCCCTCGCCCGCAACGTCACCCTCGCCGCGCTGCTCGCCCACCCCGACGTGCGGCAGGTGAGCTTCCTGCACATGGAGTGGGTGGGCGCCGACAAGCTGTTCCTCGTGGCCGCGGTCGACATCGAGGGCGACCTTCCGGAGTCGCAGGTCGCGGCTCGGCTCGCCGCGATCGCGGACGAGATCGACGGGTCGCCGCAGATCGCGCGGGCCCTTCTCACCCTCACCCGCCCGGGCGACACCACCGCGCTGCGACCCGAACCGCTCCCGGATTGGTATCTGCCGCTGGAGGACCGGGACTAGCGGCCGATCCGCGCGGCCAGCCGCGACGCGTTCATGTGCGCGATGGCCTCGATGGAGATCATGGGGTTCACCCCGCTGGGCGTCGGGAAGCAGGAGGCGTCGGCCACCACCAGGTTCGGCACCTCCCACGTCGCCCCGTCGGGGTCGACGGCGGAGGTCTCCCGGCTGCCGCCCATCGCGGCGGTCCCCATGATGTGCAGGGCGATCATCATGCACCGCGCGGGTGCGTAGCCTTCGCTCCGCGCCGCGGCGGCGAACGCGTCGAGATCGCCCGGCAGGTCCACGGACACCCGGTTCTGGTGCGCCGTGCGGACGGACCTCGCGCCCGCGGCCGCGAGGATCCGCGTCGCGCCCTCGACGCCGTACTGCATGTGCTCGGCGTCCCGCTCGCTCAGGCGGTACCGCACGACGGGCTCCCCGTCGCGCCCCACGGTCACCCGCCCGCTTCCGGTGTCGCGCACCAGGACACCGATCTGCGCGGTGTTCCGCAGGGCCCGCATGTCGGCGGCGTGCTGCGCGGCGGAGTGCCACGGCTGGAACAGGGTGACGGCTCCGGGGTTGGCGGGACCGGTCTCGTAGATGACGCCGTAACCGTTCCCGTCGAGGTCCGCGTGTTCGGTCGAGTAGCGGGTCTGCAGCCCACCCTCCCAGGGACGCACATCCTCGTCGAACACGCCCGCGACGGAGGTCACCGGGTGCAGCCGCAGGTTCTCGCCGATCCGCTTGTTGCGCAGACCCGATCGGCGCAACAACGGCGGGGTCTGCAGGGAACCGGCGGCGACGACCACGGCCTTCGCGGCGACCGTGACCGGCGCACCGTCGGCCGTCACCGCCTCCACCCCGGTCGCCCTGCCGCGCTCGACGATCACCCGCCGCACGTCGACGCCGACGGCGATCCGCGCACCGTCGGCCACGGCGTCGTGCAGCCACGTCTTGGCGGTCGACTGCTTCGCGCCGAGCCTGCAGCCGTACCCGCAGCGGCCGCATTCGACGCCCTGATCGCATCCGATCACGTTGCGGGGCATGGCGTCGCACTGCCACCCGAGGGCGCGCAGTCCGCGTTCGAGGATCGCGTCGCGCGGTGAGGGCGCGTTGTAGTCGGTGTTGACGCCCAGGCGGCGCTGCACCGCGTCGAGCGAGCGGGAGAACTCGTCGCCCGCGAACTGCTTCGCGCCGTGCGCCGCCCACTCCGCGCGCACGTGGTCGGGCGTCGCGAACGACGTGCTCCAGTTGACCACCGTGCCGCCGCCCAGGGTGCCGCCCGCCATGAACGACGAGAACTGCCCCTCGGCGGAGATCGCGGGCGGCCCCGCGTACAGCGAGGTGAGCGCGTCCAACTCGCCGGCGCCGAAGTCGCGGTCGTCGTGGTAGCCGCCGCGTTCGAGGACCAGCACGTCGAGGCCCGCGGCCGCGAGCACGGCGGCCGCCGTGCCACCGCCCGCACCGGATCCCACGACCACCACGTCGGCGGTGAGCGCCGCGCCGCCCGCGGGCGGCGCTAGCACGGGCAGCGGCCGCTGCGGCGCGCCGGGCAGCGGTCCGGGCGCCTCCGGATAGTCGAGCGCCGCGCGGGCGGCGGTGTTGTCGGGCGCGATGTAGTACGCGCCGATCACCAGCGAGCGCAGGCCCTGGAACACGGTGCGCACCGGCGCGAGCGGGGATTCGCCCCAGCCCAGCAGCACCCGTTCGCGGCGGGCGTGCGGCAGCGCCGAGAACCGTCGCGGCCCGATCCGGTTCACGAGCCCGAACGCGCGGGTGTCCCACACGTCGAGGAACGCGCGGAGCTCGCGCAGTTCCCGCGGCAGCATCTTGTGCTGCGCGGTCCGGGAGACGGCGGCGAGGAAGTCGATCTCGCGGGCGGCGGGGACGCCGTGCCCGCCGGGGATGAGGGTGTCGGCGATCGAGAGGAGGGCCCGGGCCTGCCGGGGGCTGAACACGCTGTCGGTCACGGCATCATCCGATCACGGCCACGCGGCGGGGGTTGAGCGCGACGTGCACGGTGTCGCCGTCGCGCGGCGGGGTGTCGGCGAACGCCTCGGCCTCGAGTTCGTGGTGGCCGGCGGCGACGGCCACCGTGATCCGCACCCCGTCGACGGTGGGCACGGAGCGCACCACCCGGGCTGGTACGCCGCGCGCCTGGATGACCACGGAGCCTGGGCGCAGGCCCAGCTGGAACCGGCCGTCGGGGCAGTCGACCAGTACCCGCCCGAGCGCGCTGTCGGCCTGTCGGGCCTCGACGGCGGCGTCGACCAGGGCGGTGTATCCGAGGAACCGCGCGATCTCGGGCGTGCGGGGCCGCCGCCACAGCCTGGCGGGTCGGTCGACCTGTGCGATCTCGCCGTCGGTCATCACGGCGACGGTGTCCGCCAGCTCCACGGCCTCGCCGTGGTCGTGGGTCACGATGAGCGCGGGGGTACCGGCCTCGCGGAGGATGCGCCGTAGGTCGCCCGCGAGCCGGTCCCGCAGTTGCCGGTCCAGCGCGGAGAGGGGCTCGTCGAGGAGCAGCAGTCGCGGGCGCGGGGCCAACGCCCGGGCGAGCGCGACGCGCTGCTGCTGCCCGCCGGACAGCTCCCCGACGGGCCGCCCACCCGCGCCGGGTAGTCCCACCAGGTCCAGCAGCTCCTCCACGCGATCCCGGGCCTCGGCCCTCGCCCACCCCTGCCGTTCGAGCCCGTAGCGCACGTTCCCGGCCACGTCGCGGTGACCGAAGAGCTGGCCGTCCTGGAAGACCATGCCGAAACCGCGCCGGTGCGGGGGCACCCGGGCGAGATCCGCACCGTCGAACAGCACCGCGCCGCCGGCCAGCGGTTCGAGCCCGGCGACGGCGCGCAGCAGGGTGGACTTGCCGCAGCCCGACGGCCCGAGCAGTGCCGTGACGGGCGCATCCGCGGCGCCCACGTCGAGCGAGACCCCGCGCACCGCGGTCTCGTCGCCGTAGCGCACCGTCGCGCCGTTGATGCTCAGCATCGCTCCCCTCCCCGTCGAACGTCGCTCGTACCGTTCAGAACTCGGCCCTCCCGGATTCTCCCCGGCGCAGCCCCTCGACGAGGGCGATCACCACGATCGTGGCCGCCACCAGCAGCACCGAACACGCCGCGGCGAGCGCGGCGCTGTCCCATCCGGGCCTGCTCATGATCCGCCCGATCAGCACCGGGAGCGTCATCTGCCCCGGTCGCACCAGGAAGCTCGCGGCGCCGAACTCGCCAAGCGTGATCACGTACGCGAAACCCGCCGCGACGGCGACGGATCGGCCGATCACCGGCAGGTCGACAGTGGCGAACACGCGGGCCGGCGACGCGCCGAGCACCGCGGCCGCCTGCCGTTGCCGCGGGTCGACGGCGGCGAGTGCGGGTACCAGGACCCGCACCACCAGCGGCATGGCGACGAGGGCCTGGACGAACGGCAGCACGGCGGGCGACTCCCGCACGGCCGGGAACGACTGCAGCGCCAGTAGATAGCCGAACCCCAGGGTCACGGCGCTGACCCCGAGCGGCAGCATCACCACGGCGTCGGCGAACCGGCTCAGCACGCCGTGGGAGCGGGAGATCGCGACGGCCGCCAGCGTGCCGACCGCCAGGGCGATCGCGCCCGCCTGTGCGGCGGTCACCAGGGACATGACGAGCGCCTTCACGGGGACCACCCCGCCGAAATCGGCTGTGAGCCCGCGGTAGGCGTCGAGACTCGGCGCGCCGGAGGGATCCGGCCGCAGCGACCGCTGCACCAGCGCCGCGAGGGGGAACAGCAGCAGCACGGCACTCACCGGGACGCCCGCCGCCACGGCGATCCGCCCGCCGCGAGTGGGCCGGTGCCGGTGCGGCGCCGCACCCGCGGACGGCCTCGAGGCCCGCACCCGCAGGACGGCGCTGAGCGTCACGGCGAGCACCACGATCACGATCTGCACGAGCGCGAGCAGCGAGGCGGTACGCAGGTCGAAGGCGCCCACGACCTCCTGGTAGACCGCGGTCTCCAGGGTGCGGAACCGGCTGCCGCCCACCACGAGCACGATGCCGAAGCTGGTGGCGCAGAACAGGAACACCACCGCGGCGGCGGAGGCGACGGCGGGCAGCAGCGCGGGCACCGTCGCCGTGACGAAGGCGCGCAGCGGACCGGCGCCCAGCGTGCGGGCGGCGCGCTCGGCGCGCGGGTCCACGCCCGCCCAGACGCCGCCCACGATGCGGGCGACCACGGACACGTTGAAGTAGGCGTGCGCGAGGAGAACCGCCCACACGGTCTCGGACAGGCCGAGGAACGCGAGCGCGCCGCCGGGCCCGAACAGGGTGCGGAAGGCGACGCCGACGACCACCGTGGGGAGCACGAACGGCACGGTCGCGAGGACGCGGAGGATCCACTGCCCGCGGAACGTCGCGCGGGCGGTGAGCCAGGCCAGCGGAAGGCCCAGTGCCACGGTGAGCGCCGTCGACGCCGCGGCCTGCCACACGGTGAACCACACCAGGCCCAGCCCGCCGGCACCGGTGAATCCGTCCCAGGCACCGGGCCCGTCGGAGGTGAGGCCGCGCGCGACGATCGCCCCCACCGGCCACAGGAAGAGGACGGCGACGAACAGCAGCGGCGCGGCGAGGAGCGCGAGCCGCGCGCCGGAGCCCCGGTTCACCGAACGGCTCACCGGCCCATCAGTTGCCGCCACTGCCGGATCCAGCCGTCGCGCTCGTCGGCGAGGCGGTCCGGGGTCGTCGTGGCGGGCTTCGCCGGGACGGGCGCGTACTTCGCCCAGGCCTCGGGCAGCGGCACGTCGCGGGTCACGGGGTAGACGAACATCGCGTCGGGGACGGCGGCCTGCGCCTTCGGCGAGAGCAGGAAGTCGATCAGCTTGCGCGCCCCGTCGGAGTTCTTGGTGCCGCGCAGCACGCCCGCGTACTCGACCTGGCGGAAGCAGGTGTCGAGCAGGGCCCGGGTGGGCGGCGGCGTGCCGTCCGCACCGGCCTCGGCGGCGGGAGAGCTGGCGTAGGACACCACGATCGGCTTGGGGCCCTTGCCCGCCGACCCGGAGAAGTCCGTCGAGTACGCGGTGGTCCAGTTCGGCGCCACGGAGACGTCGTTGGCGCGCAGGCCGCCCCAGTAGTCTCGCCAGCCGTCGCCCAGGGCGGCGACGGTGCCCGCGAGGAAGGCCATGCCGGGCGACGCGGTCTCGGGGTCCTCGACCACGGTGAGGCCCTTGTACCGCGGGTCGGCGAGGTCCTGCAGCGTCGCGGGCTCGGGCAGGCCCTTGTCCCGGAAGTAGCGGGTGTCGATGTTGACGCACACGTCGCCGTAGTCGACCGCGGTCAGTTGGGGCATCCCCGCGAGCGCGTACTGCTGGGCGCCGTTCGCCGCGGCGGGCGAGACGTACTCGTCGAAGACGCCGGCGCGCACCGGGCGGGCGGCGTAGGTGTTGTCCACGCCGAACGCCACGTCGCCGGGCGGATTGCCGGGGGTCAGCGACAGCTTCGTGGCGAGCTCGCCGCCGTCGCCCAGGGTCACCGTCTTCACGGCGAGGCCGGTCTCCTTGGTGAACTCCGCGAGCACGCCGTCGGGGAGGGAGAAGCTGTCGTGGGCGACCAGGGTCACGGACCCGTCGGCCGACGGCGCGTCGCTCGAGCGCGAGGGCGCGGTGTCGGTCGCGCAGCCGCTCAGCGCGAGGGCCGCAGTGGTCACGATCGCGATGCCGAACCGCCCGAGGTTGTTCATCGGCTCAGACTACGGCCCGCAGTTCCCGTCGGTGCGCGAGGATCAGCCCGGCGAGCGCCGCGGCCGCGATCGCTCCCTGGGCGAGGCAGAAGGCCCACACAGGGCCGCTCTGGACGCCGAGGGCGCGGAAGCCCTTGTCGGCGATGTGCACGCCGATGTACCCGATCACGGCGAGCACGACGGCCACCACGGTGGAGTGCGGCGTGTAGGCGGCGCCCGGGGCGCCGAACCCCGCGCCGCCCCACCGGCCGAGCGGGCCGTGCACCACCCAGATGAGCAGCGGAACCAGCCACACCCAGTGGTGGATCCAGGAGATCGGGGACACCAGCAGGCCGAGGAACTGCACCAGCACCAGAGCGATCAAGACGTCGCCGCGGCGCACGACCCACCACGCGGCGAACAGCACCGCGGCGGCCACCGCCACGGCGGCGATCCAGGCCGGCCCGTTGCCCACGTCGTGGCCGACGAACCGGGAGATGACGCCCCGCAACGCCTGGTTGTCCGGCTTGTCGGGGGCGCCGATGGGGCCGGTCTCGCCGATCAGCTCGGTGAAGTAGCGGCGGGTCTCGGTGGGTAGGAAGGCGTAGCTGACGGCCACGGTGGCGCCGAACGCCGCGGCGGAGAACGCGGCCGCCCACACGCGCCCGCGCGCGAGGAGGAAGAGCCCGCCCACGGCGGGGGTCAGTTTGATGCCGGCGACGAAGCCGACGAGCGCGCCCGCGGCACCGTCGACCCTCGCGGGCCGCAGCGCGAGGGACGGGTCGGACGCCGTCCGCGCCAGGAGGTACGCCGCCCACACCCCGATGGTCATGATCACCACGTTGATCTGCCCGTAGTCGAGGTTGGTGCGCACGGGGTCGATCCACAGGACTGCGCCGGTCCACAGCAGCGTGTGGTCGAGTGACGTGTCGCCCAGGCGCGACGGTTCGCCGCGTGCGGCGGCGAGGATCGCCAGGCACATCCGGACCGTGAGGAACATCAGGCCCACGGTGAGCACGAACCACAGCACGGCGACGGCGGGGAACGGCAGGAATCGGAGCGGGAAGAAGAACAGGGCCGCGAACGGCGGGTAGGTGAACGGCAGCGGCTGCTGGGGCGTGTACTCGATGAGCGCGAAGTCGTACAGTCCGCCCTCCGCCACGCGCTGCGCGGCCTCGTAGTAGACGCGCAGATCGACGAAGTTGGAGTTGTGTTCGCCGGCGAAGATCCACACGATGCGCGCAATGACGGCGAGAGCGAAGGCTGGAAGCGCCACACGGCGCAGCCGGCCGCGGGACGCCGGCCCGGAGTGGTCGGACGTCACGGGCTCACACCCTAACCATCGTCACACTCGTTGCGCGAACCGCGGCCGACCTGGACAGTGGATGAGGTGACTTCAGCCCAGCCCAGCACTCACGACCCGTCCGCCCTGCGTGCGACGGTGTCCGGTGTGCGGCCGTACGTCGACGTGGCGGTCGTCGTGGCGGTGCTGGTGGCCACCAATCTGGTGGCGCATTTCACGGGCAGCTGGGCCGCGCTGGTGGCCGTCCCGATCTCCGCGGTGCTGCTGATCGGCATCGCGCGGCACCGCGGGCTGGATTGGCACGAACTCGGCCTGGGCCGCGAGCACTGGCGCTCCGGCGCGAAGTACGCCGCCGCGGCGGTGCTGCTGGTGGTCACCGTGATCGCGATCGGCGCGCTGCTGCCGGCGACCCGGGGCCTGTTCCTCAACGACCGCTACGCCACCTTCTCCACCGCCGTCATCGCATCGATGGTGATCATCCCGCTGCAGACGGTGATCCCCGAGGAGCTCGCCTTCCGCGGGGCGCTGCACGGCACCCTGTCGCGCGCGCTGCGGTTCCGCTGGGTGATGGTGACGGGCTCCCTGCTGTTCGGCTTCTGGCACATCGCCTCGTCCCTGGGCCTGACCAGCGGCAACGCCGGGCTCACCAAGATCCTCGGCGCCGGCCCCCTCGCCCAGATCGCGGGCATCGCGGGCGCCGTCGTCGCCACCGCGTTCGCCGGCTGGGTGTTCACCTGGCTCCGCGCCCGCAGCGGTTCCCTCATCGCGCCCATCGCGCTGCACTGGTGCCTCAACGGCGCGGGCGCCCTCGCGGCCGCCTTCGCCTGGCAGCTCCTCCGCTAGCCTCCCGCTCCCCCCACTCGCGGCCTCCCTATAGGGAGCGGCGTCTCCCCATGACGCCGGTCATGGGGAATGCGCGCCACCGGTGGGGAGAGCCTCTCCCGCTAGGGTCGGCCCGACGGTGCGCGGCGGCTCAGCCCGGGAACCGCGGAATCGATCCGATGACGCCGGCGTTGTGCAGTTGTTTCGTGAGGATCCGGTAGAAGCGCTCGCGACCGACGAGGTCCTCCCATGTCCAGTGGCAGACGCTCATGCCGATGGTCGCGAAGTCGCTGTCCCGCCTCTTCTCGTACCGCCGCCGGTCCGCATCGGACTCGTACTTACCGTCCCCGTCGAACTCTCCGACCAGTCGTCCCCACCGGAAGTCCGGGTAATAGGTCCGCCCACCCGCGACCAGGGTCTGCTGCAGGAGCGGCGCGGGCAGCTTCCACTCGATCATCCGCGCGCGACCACGATTCCCCCACCGATTCGCTGCACTCCACCGAGTCGGCGAGCGCGCGGAGCATCGTCTCGCGCCCGGTCCGGCGCCCGAGCCCGTCGATCACCCGCACCAGGTCGTCGAGCGGGACCGTCGGCCGATCCCCCGCGGACGGGAATCGCGGGACCAGGCGCGCACCGTCGAACACCGCGAGCGCCTGCTCGTAGGTGCCTGCGAGCGCGAGGTCCACCGCGGTCCGCGCCAGGGACGTCACGGCCAGGCCGTCAAGGGTCACCACGTCCTCGGCGGGCAGCGACCGGGGGTGCACGTGCCTGCGGCCGCTGACCAGTCCGCCTTTGTGCCGCTCGTCGATGGTGGTGTGCACGCGCGAGTAGTCCGGACGCTGCAGGGGCAGGCCCCAGAGCACCGCGGCGCTCTGGTGGCTCAGCACGCCCCACCCGCCGACGGTCGCCGCGGCGCGCACCATGCGCTCGTACTCGACCCACGGCGGCCCGGGCGGCTCGTCGGTGTAGATCGTCCGCCAGAGCATCCGCAATGTGTTCCGCCTGATCGCGCGACGGATCCCGCTGTGCGTCCACCCCTGCGCAAGCAGCAGGTCCCGCGTCAACAACTCCCCCATGTCGCGATCGTGCCGCACCGGTCCTCCACGACGAGGGTCCGCGACGCCGTGACGGACGGGTCTCTCCACAGGACCGCGGTCATCCACAGGCCGCGCCGTCGACCCGCATCGAGTTCTCCCCATAGACACGACGCTCTCCCCTTGACGCCGGTCATGGGGAATGCGCGCCACCGGTGGGGAGGGCCTCTCCCGCTAGGGTCGGCCCGACGGTGCGGGGCGGGTCACGCGGAGCGGGCGGGCTCGCGGGCGGCGGGGGCGACCACGACCGCGACGGCGACGGCGACCAGCACCACGATGAGCGCGTAGAGCAGGGTGATGTACTCCCCCAGGGCGCCGATGACCGGCGGTCCGGCGAGGAACGACAGGTAGCCGATGGTGGAGACCACGGAGACGCGGGCGGCGGCCATCCGCGGATCATCGGCGGCGGCCGACATTCCGACGGGGAAGCCGAGCGACGCGCCGAGCCCCCAGAGCGCCACGCCGGGGAAGGCGAGCCACGTGGGTCCGAAGATCACCATCGCCAGGCCCGCGAGCGCGAGGAGGCCGCAGGCGCGCAGGGTGGCGACACGGCCGTGGCGGTCGAGGACGCGGGTGCCGGCGAGCCGGCCGATGGTCATGAACGTCACGAAAACCGCGAAGGTGACGGTGCCCACGGTCTTCGACGTGCCGTGGTCGTCGACCATCGCGAGGGCGAGCCAGTCGTTGGCGCTGCCCTCGGTGAGCGCCATGCCCAGCACCATGAGGCCGATGAGGAGCGTGCGCGGTTCACGCCACACGGCGAGTCGCTCGCGCCGCGACACCGGGGCGTGCTCGTCGGCGTCGTGCGCGACGTACGGCACGTGGCGCAGCGCGAACCAGCCCGCGATCAGCAGCACGGCGTTGACGCCGATGAGGTGCGGCAGGAGCGGGATCTGCGCGGCTTGGGCCGCGGCGGCGGTGAGCGCGCCGATCACGGTGCCCATCGAGAAGGCGGCGTGGAAGGCGGGCATCACCGTCTTGCCGAGGGCGCGCTCGTTCTCGGCGCCGGAGAGGTTCATGCACACGTCGGTGATGCCGTGCGCGAGGCCGACGATCACCAACACGCCCAGGGTGGCGGCGTAGACCCCGGCCTGGGCGGAGGCCGCGGCGGCGATCATCGACACCCCGAGCAGCGGCAGCGTCACGGCCATCACCCGGCGCGAGCCGAACCGGGCGGCGAGGGCCCCGGAACCCACGAGGCCCACCACCGAGCCGACGGCCAAGCCGAAGGTGAGGAGGCTGACCTGCAGGGTGCTCACGCCCAGGTCGTCACGGACCTGCGGGAGCCGGCCCAGGTAACTGGCGAAGGTCAGGCCGCTGAGCGCGAAGATCGCGAACACCGCGTTCCGCCATGCCGTGACGGACGCTCCCGGCGCCGCGGTGCGCTCTCGGAAGTCCACGCTCATACTCACCCCTTCGAAACGTTTCGATTGCTGTTGCTAGGCTAAGTCCCCATGGCAAGAGGGTCAAACCGTGTGACGCTGGTCCACGTCGCCGAGGCGGCGGGGGTCTCGCTCTCCACCGCATCGCACGCGTTCGGGGTGGACAAGCCGATCAGCGAGGCCACGCGCGCCCGCGTGCTGGCCGCCGCGGCCGAGCTCGGATACGAGGGGCCCGACCCCCGGGCACGTTCGCTGCGCAGCGGCCGGACCGACATCGTCGGCGTGCAGATCGACGACGAGGCCCGCCGCGCGTTCCGCGATCCGGTCATCATCGGCATCCTCGACGGGGTCTCGGCCGCCGTGGCGCCGGGTAACACCTCGGTCCTCCTGATCCCCGACTCCGTACCGGAGGAGCGCCTGCGCGCGCTCCCGGTCGACGGGGTCGTCGCCGCCGGCTGCTCGGTCAACCTGGACCTGCTGCGCGAGGTGATGGAGCGCCGCGACGTCCCCGTGGTGACGGCGGGCAATCAGGTCGACGACCGCGGCTGCATCGGGGTGGAGAACCGCGCCGCCACCCGCCTCCTCACCGATCACCTGCGCGGGCTCGGGCACCGCGAGGTCGGCGTCGTCCGCCTGCCGCCCGGCACCGTGGAGGCCGCCCGCACCGACGGCGCCCTCTCCGCGTACCCGGGCGCACCCACCGTCGCCACCTCCGACACCGCCATCGACGAGGGATTCCGCGCCGCCGGCCCGTTGCTCGACGCGGGGGTCTCGGCGGTGATCGCGCAGTCCGACCTGCTCGCCGTCGGCGTGGTCCGGGCCGCCGAGAGCCGGGGCCTCCGCGTCCCCGAGGACGTGTCGGTGGTCGGCTTCGACGGCATCCGGGTGGACGGGTTCACGCGCGCGCTCACCACGATCCGGCAGCCGATCGTGGAGATGGGCCGGATGGCCGCGGAGGCGGTGCTGGCCGCGCTCGACGGTGCGCCCCTCCCCAACCGCGCCATGGACGTCCAGTTCGTCCGGGGGGACACGACCGGGCCGGCGCCTTAGGCCTGACGGGCGTCGAGCGCCTCCGCGAGGATCGCGGCGTAGGCGTCCGGGTCGGGCACCGCGGTGCGGCTGCTGGTCACCGAGATCGCGACGGCGTCCCCCAGTCCGTGCACGCCGTGGGTGAGCCCCATGGCGGGCGACAGTGCGGGGAATCCGGCGGTGAACGCGGACCTCCCGCCCAGCAGCCGGAGGTCCGCGGGGCCGCGGTTCACACTGGACAGCACCGTGGTCCCGGCCATCAGCTCCGGCCGCAGTCCGGGGTCGAACGCGTGCACCCCGAGCTGCGCGAGCACGGCCGGGGAAGCGTCGTCCGCAGCGCCGACGGTGCGCCACAGGCCGCTTCCGGCGCGGCGGCGGGCACCGTCGAGGGCGGCGGCGATCCGGGCCGGCCGGTCCTCCGCCGGGATGCCGGGAAACAGTGGCACCGACACGTTCCCGAACGCGTTCCGCTCGTCGCCGCGCGGCGGCCGGGCCACCATCACCTCGGCGCAGAGCCGTTCGGGAACCGCCCCACCCCGGCGGCGCAGGTACCGCTCGACGGCGACCGACACCGCGGTGAGCGCGCCGACGGTCACCGTCGCCGTGCCCGCTACCCGGGCACCCTCGCGCACCAGCATCCGCACGTCCCGCGATTCGTCGGGCCGCGCGTTGAGCACCGTCGGCGGGCAGCCGGGAACGGGCTCCGGGAGCTCGCCCGCGCGGGTGCGCCGATCGATCTCGGCGCGCGCTCCACCGACCCCGATGCCGCGGGCGACGGTGCGCGCCAACGCGATCGGCAGGCCCGCGAGCCCGCGTGCCGCCCGTACCGGCGCCGGCGGCGGTGGGGGTGGTACCGGCTCCGGGCCGGGCGCCTCGGCGCCGAACAGCCGCCGCGCGATGTCGGCGGACCGGCGCCCGTCGGCGAGGACGTGCGCGATCTGCAGCACGACCACGGTCGCCGTGCCGGCGCACCGGGGAGCACCCGCGACGTGCGGGAAGACGTGCAGCCTCCAGGGCACGACGGTGGCGTCCACCTGCCGGGCGAACAGCCGGGCCACGGCCTCCGGGACGCGGTCCCAGTGCCGCGCGACCCCCTCGCGCACGTCGATCACATCGCACGGCGCCCAGGCGGGGTGCTCCAGTCCCAGCGGGGCGGGCGCCACCCGGAGCCGCAGGTCGGGCACCGAGGGGGCGCGCGCGATCACCTGGTCGGCGACCTCCGCGGCGGAGGGCGACGGCGCGCCGCCGTGATCGAAGCAGTAGAGCAGGAACTGGTCGCTCGGTATCACCGACGACGCCCAGAACGCTCGGGCGTCGCGCGGCGCGAGCAACCACCGGGTCACGGCAGCAGATCCCTCCGGTACACCAGGCCGGCGGCGCCGATGAGCGGCGCATCGGATCCCAGGCCCGCGCGCACGACGCGCGCGGCAGCCACGTAGGGCAGCGGATGCGCGGAGACGACCTCCTGCACCTGATCGACGAGATCGTCGGCGACCCGGGAGAATCCGCCGCCGATCGCGACCACGGAGACGGGGACCAGCGCCAGCGCGCTGCCGATCCCCTGCCCCAGGGCGTCGGCGCACCGTCGGACCGCGGCCACCGCGAGCGGGTCGCCGGCCCGGTAGGCCTCGCCCAACTCCTCCCCCGTCGTCCCCGGGAATCCCTGGGAGCGCGCCCATTCCACGATGTGCGGGCCGGACGCGACGGATTCGAGCATGGTGGTGCGCCCCAGGCAGTCCCCGCCCGTGACACCGGAGAGTTCCACCTGGCCGATGTGCCCGGCGTTGCCCCCGAGTGCGCGGCCGCCCACCATCAGACCGCCGCCGATCCCGGTGGAGACGACCATGCCGAGCGCGTCGTCGTGTCCGCGCAGGGCCCCGAGCCAGTACTCGGCGAGCACGATGGCGACACCGTCACGGCGGAACTCGACGGGGAGGCCACCCGCGGCGTCGGCCACGGTGTCACGCAGCGGGAAGCCGTGCAGGGCACGGAGGTTGATCGGCCGGACGGTGCCGGCGGCCTCGTCCACCGGGCCCGCGGCGGCGAGCCCGACGCCCTCGATCTCGGCTCCGTCCGCGGCCGCGAGCGCGTCCCGGACCACCCCGGAGACGTGCTCGGCGAGCTCCTGCACCGTGGCCTCCGGGCCGGTGGTCGCGCGGCGCCGGGTGGCCTCGACGACCGTCCCGTCTGGCTCGACCACAGCGGCGGCGACCTTGGTGCCGCCGAGGTCGACGGCGAGGACGCTCATCGCGCGTACCGGACGAGGCCCAGTTCCGCGGGGCCCGTGAGCAGCCGGTGCTGCGGGAGGACGCGGACGGCGTAGCCGAACCGGCCGACCCGGCCGGGGAGCACCGCCCGGTAGCGCTCACCGTCGAAGTGCAGGCGGACGGGCGTGCCGCCCACGACGTCCCCCGCCTCGTCGACGCCGCCGATGACGGCCTCCACGCGGACGTCGCCGTCCTCCAGGCCGCCGAGGTCGACGTCGGCGGTGAGGTCGACCCCGTCGGGGATCACCCGCGCGGTCGCGGCGCCGACGCGCACGCCGTCCCACGCGGCGCGGACCTTGGCGATGTAGTCGACGAGCTCGCCGATGAGCGGCCGGGTGGCCCGCGCCGACCGCGCCGCGGGCCGGTAGTAGTCGGTGGCGTACTCGCGCACCATCCGGTCCGCCGCGACGTCGGGACCGGTGACGGACAGCGTGTGCCGCACCTTGGCGAGCCAGCGGGCGGGCGCGTCGTCGGCGTCGCGGCGCTCGTAGAAGGTGGGGACCACGTCGTGTTCGAGGATGTCGTACAGCGCGTCGGCCTCGATGTCGTCGCGGCGCACCGGGTCGATGCCCACCGCCGACGGGATCGCCCAGCCGTTCTGCCCGTCGTACAGCTCGTCCCACCAGCCGTCGAGCACGGACAGGTTGAGGCCACCGTTCATGGCGCTCTTCATGCCGGACGTGCCGCACGCCTCGAGCGGGCGCAGCGGGTTGTTCAGCCACACGTCGCAGCCGTGGTACAGGTATCCCGCCATACCGATGGAGTAGTTGGGCAGGAACGCGATCCGGTGCCGGATCGCGCGGTCGTCGGTGAAGGCCAGCAGTTGCTGCAGCAGCCGCTTGCCCTCGTCGTCGTGAGGGTGGCTCTTCCCCGCGATGATCACCTGCACCGGCCGGTCCTCGTCGAGCAGCAACGCGCGCAGCCGCTCGGGGTCGCGGAGCATGAGCGTGAGTCGCTTGTACGTGGACACGCGGCGCGCGAAGCCGATGGTGAGCACGTCGGGGTCGAACATGCGGTCCGTCCAGCCCAGTTCGGCGTCGACCGCGCCCCGCTCCCGCCACGCGGCGCGGGTGCGCCGGCGCACCTCCTCGACCAGCCGCGCGCGCAGCGTGTTCCGCAGGCGCCAGAGCGCGTCGTCCGGCAGGGACAGCGGATCGGAGGCGCGCTCGGTGATGAGGCGCTGCGCCCAGGTGCCGCGGTGCACGCCGTTGGTCACCGCGCCGATCGGCACCTCCGCCGGTTCGAAGCCCGGCCACAGGCCGGCGAACATGTCCCGGCTGACGGCGCCGTGCAGTTTCGAGACGCCGTTCGAGCGCTGCGCGAGCCGGAAACCCATGTGGGCCATGTTGAACACCCCGGGATCGGCCTCGGCGCCCAGCGCGATCACCGCGTCCAGCGGGACGGTGGGAAGCAGCGCGCACATCTGTGCACCGTCGCCGAAGTAGCGGCGCACCAGGCCCACCGGGAACCGGTCGATGCCCGCGGGAACCGGTGTGTGCGTGGTGAACACCGTGGAGGTACGCGCGAGAACGGTGGCCTCGTCGAAGCTGAGCCCGTCGGTCGCCATGAGCTCACGGATGCGTTCGAGCCCCAGGAAGCCGGCGTGCCCCTCGTTGGCGTGGAACACCTCGATGCCCGGATGACCGGTGAGGTCGCAGTAGGCGCGGGCCGCGCGCACGCCGCCGATGCCCAGCAGGATCTCCTGGCGCAGGCGGTGTTCCGCGTCGCCGCCGTAGAGCCGGTCCGTGACGGGCCGGAGGTCGGCGTCGTTGGCCTCGATGTCCGTGTCGAGCAGCAGCAGTGGGATCCGGCCGACCTCGGCGCGCCACACCGCGGCGCTGAGCACGCGGCCGCCCTCCAGGGGCACCGAGACCACCAGCTGGTGACCGCCGGAGAGCGTGACCGGCTTCAGCGGGAGCCGGCGCGGATCGTGCTCGGGGTACTGCTCCACCTGCCAGCCGTCGGCGGTGAGCGACTGCTGGAAGTACCCGTGGCGGTACAGCAGCCCGAGGGCCACCAACGGCAGGCCCAGGTCGGACGCCGCCTTGAGGTGATCCCCGGCCAGCACACCGAGGCCTCCGGAGTAGTTGGGCAGCGTCTGGCTGACCCCGAACTCCATGGAGAAGTAGGCCACGGCCTTCGCGCCGTCCTTGAGCCCGTCCGCCCACGCGGGCCGGCTCAGGTAGTCGCGGAGGTCGGCGTGGACCGCCCGGACCCGCGCGACGAACTCCTCATCGGCGCCCAACTCGTTCACGCGGGCCTGTTCGGCGCCGCGCAGGGCCTCGAGGGGATCGCGCGTGGCCGTCCAGGTGACCGGGGCGAGCGCGGCGAACAGGTCCTGGGTGGGCCCGTGCCACACCCAGCGCAGGTTGTGCGCGAGTTCGGCGAGCGGGGCGAGCGAGTCCGGGTACGCGGGCTCGACGGTGAAGGTTCCGGTGGCGTGCACGGCTGCCAAGCCTATTGGTCCGTCCGCCGCGCCGCGAGGTTACCGACCGGTCAGGTCCATCCCGGCCCGCGCTCCGCCACGCTCTGCGAGGATTGACGCGCATCCACCCGGCTGTGGTCACGCGACGCTCCCCGTCGACCGCGCCGCCCCTGCGCAGCGAGGAGTGACGAACCGTGCCGGAAGCCCGTCCCGGATCGCCGTCCGCGCTCCGGAACCGCAATCGCGACCTCGTGACCGAGGCGCTGCGCCGGCACGGCAGGCTCACCCAGGCGGAGCTCGCCCGGGAGACGGGCCTGGCCGCAGCGACCGTCTCCAACATCGTGCGCGCGCTCGTGGACATCGGCCGGCTCGAGGTGGACGACGGTCCGGGGCGCCGCCGCATCGTGCGGCTCGCGGAGGACGCCGGTTACGTCGTGGGCGTCGACTACGGCTTCCGGCACATCAACGTGGGGGTCAGTGCCCAGAACCGGGACCTGCTCTGCGAGCTCCGAGCGCCCGTGGACCCGCGGATCTCCGCCCCCGGCGGCCTGGCCGTCGTCCGGCGGCTGGTCCGTGACGCACTCGACCGGGCGGGAGTGCGGCGCGACGAGATCGTCGGCGCCGGCCTGGGGTTGCCGGTCCCCGTCGAGCGGGCGACGAGCAGGGTCGGGCTGCACGGCATCCTTCCCCCGTGGATCGGTGTGGACGCCGCCGCGCTCGCCACCGACGTGCTCGACCTGCCGGTCGAGGTGGCGGTGGACAACGACGCCAACCTCGGCGCGCTGGCGGAACGGCGCTGGGGAGCGGGGATCGGCGCGCAGAGCCTCGTCTACCTCAAGATGTCCGAGGGCGTCGGCGCGGGCCTCATCCTCGACGGCAGACCGTTCGCGGGCACCTCGGGTACCGCCGGGGAGATCGGCCACGTCGCCGCCGACGAGGCGGGCGAGGCGTGCCGGTGCGGTAAGCGGGGATGCCTGGAGACGGTGGCCTCGGCGCGGGCGGTGACCACCGCGTTGCGGCCCCTGCTCGGCGCCAGTCCCACGGTCGCGAAGGCCGTGGATCTCGCCCGCCTGGGCGACCGCGACTGCCAGGACGCACTGGAGCGGGTCGGGCACTACGCGGGCTTCGCGCTGGCCGACCTCTGCAACGTACTCAATCCGGAGCTGATCGTGATCGGCGGCGAGCTGGCGCAGGCCGCGCGCATCATCCTTCCGGCCATGCGGCAGGCGATCGATCGGCGCGCCGTTCCCACTGCGGCACAAGCGGTCCGGATCCGGGCCTCCAAGCTGGGTCCCCGGGCACACCTGCTGGGCGCGATCGCCCTGGCCATCGGCGGCTCCGGCGCCGCGCCGGTGTTCACGTCTTGAACACTCCGTCCGCGTAATCCTGAGTGATCCGGGCAACCGCTTCAAATACGCACCCACTTCGGTGCATCGTGGAGTCGTTGCAGCGCCCGTCCACGGCCCGGTCCACGCCTCGTGCGAATCCAGGCCACGAACGATTCCCTCAAAGGAGCACCCATGACAGTTCGCGTCGGCATCAACGGTTTCGGTCGGATCGGCCGTAACTTCTTCCGCGCGGTGGCGGCCCAGAAGGCTTTGGGCACCACGGACATCGAGATCGTGGCGGTCAACGACCTGACCGACAATCAGACCCTGGCGCATCTGCTGAAGTTCGATTCGATCCTGGGGCGCCTGGACGCCGAGGTGTCGGCGACCGGTGATGAGATCCGGGTCGGTGATCAGGTGATCAAGGCCCTCGAGGTGCGGGAGGGCCCGGCCGCGTTGCCGTGGGGTGATCTGGGGGTGGATATCGTGGTCGAGTCCACCGGGATCTTCACCGCCCGCGACAAGGCGCAGGGCCACCTGGACGCCGGTGCGAAGAAGGTGATCATCTCCGCGCCCGCCTCGGGTGAGGACATCACGATCGTGATGGGTGTCAACGACGATGCGTACGACGGCAGTCAGGACATCATCTCCAACGCCTCGTGCACCACGAACTGCCTGGGCCCGTTGGCGAGGGTCCTCAACGACGAGTTCGGCATCGTCAAGGGTTTGATGACCACGGTCCACGCGTACACGCAGGATCAGAACCTGCAGGACGGCCCGCACAAGGATCTGCGGCGTGCCCGGGCGGCGGCGATCAACATCGTGCCGACCTCGACCGGTGCGGCGAAGGCGATCGGGCTGGTGCTGCCCGAGCTCAAGGGCAAGCTCGACGGGTACGCGCTGCGGGTGCCGATCCCCACCGGGTCGGTGACGGATCTGACCGCGCAGCTGGCGAAGCCGGGCACCGCCGACGAGATCAACGCCGCGCTCAAGGCCGCCGCCGAGGGGCCGCTCAAGGGCATCCTCAAGTACTACGACGCGCCGATCGTCTCCTCGGACATCGTGACCGACCCGCACAGCTCGCTGTTCGACGCCGGGTTGACCAAGGTCATCGACGATCAGGCCAAGGTCGTGTCCTGGTACGACAACGAGTGGGGGTACAGCAACCGCCTCGTCGACCTCGCCGGCCTCGTCGGCAAGTCCCTCTGACACTTCCCCTCCCAGTTCAGGAGCACACGAC
>NZ_HE997626.1:140786-217402 GCF_000312385.1 Tsukamurella sp. 1534
GGGTCTACATGAAGGCCGCCGAGACCTCCATGGCCGAGCGGATCGTCGAGGCCTGCAACGACCTCCGGTCGGCCGGCAGGTCCATCAGCGCCGGCGGCCGACGATGACCGAACTCTCGCGCGGTGACCGCGTCCGGCTCCGCAGCGAGATCTCGACCTACGGAACGGTTCTCGCGGTCCTGACGACGGGGAGGGCCAGCGTCGCGTTCGACGACGGCCGGGCCGTCGTCGTCAGCGAGTCCCGCCTCGTCAAGGTCGTCGGCCCCCGTGACCGGGCCCGGCCCGCGACCGCCAGCACTCTCTGATCCCACTACCGGAAGGCCGTTCGTGACTCGTCGAACCAAGATCGTCTGCACACTGGGCCCCGCCGTCGCCACCGATGAGAAGGTCCTCGCTCTGGTGGAGGAGGGGATGGACGTCGCGCGGCTGAACTTCAGCCACGGCGAACACTCCGACCACCAGGTGAACTACGACCGCGTGCGCGCGGCGTCGGACAAGACCGGCCGCGCGGTCGGGATCCTCGCGGATCTGCAGGGCCCGAAGATCCGGCTGGGCCGGTTCGCCGGCGACGGCCGCACGGTGTGGGAGGCCGGGGAGACGGTGCGGATCACCGTCGAGGACGTGGTCGGCACCCACGATCGGGTCTCGACCACGTACAAGGAGCTGGCCAAGGATGCGCAGCCGGGCGATCGGCTGCTGGTCGACGACGGCAACATCGGGCTGCGGGTGACCGCGGTCGACGGTAACGACGTGGTGTGCGAGGTCACCGAGGGCGGCCCGGTCTCCAACAACAAGGGCGTGTCCCTGCCGGGGATGAACGTGTCGGTTCCGGCGCTGTCGGACAAGGACATCGAGGACCTGGAGTTCGCGCTGCAGCTGGGCGTCGATTTCATCGCGCTGTCGTTCGTGCGCTCGCCCGCCGACATCGAACGCGTCCATGAGGTGATGGACCGCTTCGGACGGCGCCTCCCCGTCATCGCCAAACTCGAGAAGCCCGAAGCCGTCGAGGACCTCGAGAAGATCGTTCTCGCGTTCGACGCGATCATGGTCGCGCGCGGCGACCTCGGCGTGGAGCTGCCCCTCGAGCAGGTGCCGCTGGTGCAGAAGCGGGCCATCCAGATCGCCCGCGAGAACGCCAAACCCGTCATCGTCGCCACTCAGATGCTGGAGTCGATGATCGAGAACAGCCGGCCCACCCGCGCGGAGGCCTCCGACGTCGCCAACGCCGTCCTCGACGGCGCCGACGCCGTGATGCTCTCCGGCGAGGTGTCCGTCGGCAAGTACCCCATCGAGACCGTCCGCACCATGGCCTCCATCGTCCGCACCGCCGAGCGGGGTCCCGTCCCCGTCCACCACCTGACCCACACTCCGCGCACCAAGCCGGGCGTCATCTCGTACGCCGCCCGCGACATCGGCGAGCGGCTCGAGGTGGCGGCGCTCGCCGCGTTCACCGAGTCCGGCGACACCATGCGCCGCCTGTCCCGACTGCGCACCCACCTGCCGCTGCTCGCGTTCACGCCCCACCCCGCGGTCCGCAACCAGCTCACCCTGTCCTGGGGGACGCAGAGCTTCCTCGTGGACGCCGTCGACAGCACCGACGACATGATCGACCAGGTCGACAGCACACTGCTCGGCTGCGGGCGGTACGCGCGCGGCCACCAGGTCGTCATCGTCGCCGGGGCTCCCCCCGGCACTGTCGGCTCCACCAACCTGATCCACGTCCACCGCATCGGCGAGAACGACCACTGATCCAGACACGACCAGGAGACACATCCAGATGAGGCTCGGTGTCCTCACCGGCGGCGGCGACTGCCCCGGTCTCAACGCGGTCATCCGCGCCATCGTCCGCACTTCCGCGGAGCGCTACGACTCGTCCGTCGTGGGCTTCCGCGACGGGTGGCGGGGCCTCCTCGAGGACCGCCGCACGCCCCTCGAGAACAACGATCACAACGACCGCCTGCTCACCAAGGGCGGGACGATGCTCGGCACCGCCCGCACCCACCCGGACCGGCTCCGCGCCGGCCTCGGCAGGATCCGGGAGGTCATGGAGGACAACGGCGTCGACGTCCTCATCCCGATCGGCGGCGAGGGGACGCTCACCGCGGCGTCGTGGCTCGCGGACGAGGGCATCCCGGTGGTGGGCGTACCGAAGACGATCGACAACGACATCGACCGTACGGACACCACCTTCGGGTTCGACACCGCGGTGACCATCGCCACCGAGGCCATCGACCGGTTGCACTCCACCGCCGAGTCCCACCAGCGCGTCATGCTGGTGGAGGTGATGGGGCGGCACGCGGGGTGGATCGCGCTCCACGCCGGGATGGCCTCCGGGGCGCACAGCATCCTGATCCCCGAGTCGCCGTTCGAGGTGGACCGGCTGTGCTCCGAGATCAAGAGCCGCTTCCAGCGCGGCCACCACTCCTACATCTGCGTCGTCGCCGAGGGCGCCAAGCCGGACCCCGAGGGCATGACCCTGCGCGTGGGCGGGATCGACGAGTTCGGCCACGAGCGCTTCACGGGCGTCGCCCATCAGCTGGGCGCCGAGATCGAGAAGCGGATCAACAAGGAGGTCCGGACCACGGTGCTCGGGCACGTCCAGCGCGGCGGCACCCCGACCCCGTTCGACCGCGTACTCGCCACCCGGTTCGGGATCAACGCCGCGATCGCCGCACACGAGCACCGGCACGGCATGATGGTCTCCCTCCAGGGACAGTCCATAGGGCTGGTCCCGCTCGCGGAGGCGATCACTCGCCTGCGCACGGTGCCCGCAGAGCGGTACCGCGAGGCGGACTTCCGCGCCTCCCCCGAGCCGTCGCGCGCAGGCGCGCCCGTGCGGAGCGAGGTCCTCAACGGTGTCTGACAACACTGCACTCGGAATCGATTTCGGCGGCAGCGCCATCAAGAGCGGCGTCGTCGACGTCCGCACCGGCGAGCTCGTGGGCGAGCGGTTCACAGTGCCCACGCCGACTCCCGCGACCCCCGCGGCGGTCGCCGAGGCGGTCCGCCTGGTGATCGGGCACTTCGGCTGGACGCGCGGGTTCGGCATGACGGTGCCCGCGGTCGTGACCGACGGGGTGGTCCGCACGGCCGCCAACATCGACCCGACCTGGATCGGGACGGACGCGGTGGCCCTGCTGACTGCGGCGACAGGGCTCGCTCCCACCGTCGTGAACGACGCGGACGCGGCGGGCCTCGCGGAGATCCGGTGCGGCGCGGGGGTCGGCAGACGCGGCCTCACGCTCGTGCTCACGCTCGGCACCGGCATCGGTTCGGCCCTCGTCCACGACGGGCACCTGGTGCCCAACACCGAGTTCGGCCATCTCCAGGTCGACGGCCGGATCGCCGAGCACATCGCGGCCGGCAGCGTGAAGGACCGGCGGAACTGGTCCTACGAGACCTGGGCGACGCACCTCTCCCGCGTCCTCGCCGAGTACGAGAAGCTCCTCCGCCCGGACCTTTTCATCCTCGGCGGCGGCATCAGCCGGGACGCCGACCAGTGGTCGCACCACCTCACCACCACAGTGCCGGTGGTTCCCGCGTCCTTCCAGAACACCGCGGGGATCGTCGGCGCGGCGATGACCGCGGCCGCGACCCCGTCGCCGGCGGACGACCCGCGGGAGCCCGCCCCGGTCTAGAAGTCGCCGTGGAAGCGGCGGAGGGTCCGGATGGACTCGACGAGCGCCGTCGCCTCGTCGTCGGGCATACCGATGTTCGCGAACACGTCGTTGAGGACCACGGTGGCCTTCTCGACGAGCTCGCGGCCCGGCTCCGTGATGGCGACGAGGGTGGTCCGGCCGTCGGTGGGGTGCGGCCGGCGCTCGACGAGGCCCGCCTCCCCCAGCCGGTCGATCGCGTGCGTCACGGAGGAGACGTGCACCTGGAGGCGGGTGCTCGCCTTGGAGATCGGCAACTCGCCGTGTTTGGTGAACGCGAGCAGGCGCAGGAGCTCGAACCGCGAGAAGGAGAGCCGGAACGGCTTGAGCGCGGCTTCGATCCGCGCCAGCAGGATCTGGTGCGCACGCATCACGGAGGTCACTGCCTCCATGCCCACGGCGATGTCACCGCCCCACCCGGCCTCCTCCCAGTTGCTGCGGGCGAGCGCGATCGGGTCCCGGCCGTCCGGTTCGTCCATCGCGCTCGCCCTCCTCGTCGCCGACACGACTTCCGTCGTCGGTGCCGCTGCTAGCGCAGCGTGTTGATGATCGCGCTGAAGTCTAGACCGCCGTTGTCCTGGGCGAACGCGGCGTACAGCTCCGCGGCCTGAGTCCCCAGCGGCGCGACCGAGCCGGTGGACGCCACCGCGTCCATCGCCAGACCCAGATCCTTGTTCATCAGGGCGGCGGCGAAGCCGGGCTTGAACTCGTTGCCCGACGGTGCCGTCGGTACGGGCCCCGGCACGGGACAGTTGGTGTGCAGCGACCAGCAGTTGCCCGTCGCCCCGGTCACCACGTCGTACAGCGCCTGATCCGAAAGGCCCAGTTTCTCCGCGAGGACGAAGGCCTCACCCACGACGATCTGCTGCACCGCGAGGATCATGTTGTTGCAGACCTTCGCGGCCTGGCCGTTGCCCGAGCCGCCGCAGTGGATCACCTTGCCCGCCATCGGGTCGAGCACGGGCTGCGCTGCCTCGAAGGCCGGGTCGTCGCCGCCGACCATGAAGGCGAGGGTCCCGGCGGCGGCGCCCTTGACGCCGCCGGAGACGGGAGCGTCCACCTGCTTCATGCCGGCGGCCTCGGCCTTGGCGTGCACCTCGCGGGCGTCGTCGACCGAGATGGTGGAGCTGTCGATGAACAACGTGCCCCGGCCCGCGTGGGGCAGGACCGCGTCGTACACGGACTTCACGATGGCGCCGTTCGGCAGCATCGTGACCACGGCGTCGGCGCCCGCGACGGCCTCCTCCGCGGTGTCGATCACGGTGACGCCGGCCTCGCGCGCCGCGTCCTGCGCCGCGGGGACGAGGTCGAAGCCCCGCACGGTGTGCCCGGCGGCCACGAGGTTCTGGGCCATCGGGCCACCCATGTGGCCGAGGCCGAGGAATGCGATCGTGCTCATGGAAGTGCCTCTCCTACTTGCCCTGGATGCGGGCGGCCTCGGCGCGACCGATCACCATCCGCATGATCTCGTTGGTGCCCTCGAGGATCCGGTTCACACGCAGATCCCGCACGATCTTCTCGACGCCGGTCTCGTGCAGGTAGCCGTACCCGCCGTGCAGCTGCAGCGCCTGGTCGGCCACCTGGAAGCAGGTCTCGGTGACGAACTTCTTGGCCATCGCGCACAGCTCGACCTTGTCCGGGTCGTTCTCGTCGAGCGCGGTGGCCGCGCGCCAGAGGATCAGGCGCGAGGCCTCGAGCGAGGTCGCCATGTCGGCGAGCGTGAACCGGATAGTCGGCTCGTCGATCAACTTCCGTCCGAACGTCTCCCGCTCGGTCATGTACTGCAACGCGAGGTCGTAGGCGGCCTGGGCGCCGCCCATGGAGCAGGCGGCGATGTTGAGCCGGCCGCCGTTGAGGCCGTTCATCGCGATGCCGAAGCCCTTGCCCGCCCCCTCGGCCCCGCCGAGCATGCGGGAAGCGGGGATCCGCACGTTCTCGAAGATCACCTGCGTCGTGGGCTGGCTGTGCCAGCCCATCTTCACCTCCGCCGGCCCGAAGGACAGGCCGGGAGTCCCCTTGTCCACCAGGAACGTCGAGATGCCGCGCGCGCCCTCACCCTCGCTGCGCGCCATGACCACGTACAGGTCGGACGCCCCTCCGCCGGAGATGAACTGCTTGGTGCCGTTGAGGACGAAGTCGTCACCGTCCCTGTCCGCCTTGGTGGTCAGCGAGGCCGCATCCGAACCGGCGCCCGGCTCGGTGAGGCAGTAGCTGGCCATGACGTCCATCGGGGCGAGCTTGGGGATCCACTCCCTTCGCTGCTCCTCGGATCCGTAGGTGTCCACCATCCACGTGCACATGTTGTGAATCGAGATGAACGCGGCCGTCACGGGATCACCCTTGGCGAGCTCCTCGAAGATCCGCACACCGTCGAGCCGGCGCAGACCGGAGCCGCCCACATCCTCACGGGTGTAGATGGCGGCCATGCCGAGGCTGCCCGCCTCCTTCATCTCCTCGACCGGGAAGTGTTTGGTGGCGTCCCATTCCAGGGCGTAGGGCGCGAGCCGCTTGCGGGAGAAGTCCCGGGCCATCTCGACGATGGCGGAGTCGTCCCCCGTCAGATTCGGGTAGGGCATCGACTCTCCTAGTGCATCGTCGGGATCGAGAACTCGGCGCCGTCCTTGATGCCCGACGGCCAGCGCGAGGTGACCGTCTTGGTCTTGGTGTAGAACAGGATCGAGTGCGGGCCGTGCTGGTTCAGATCCCCGAAACCGGAGCGCTTCCAGCCGCCGAAGGTGTGGTACGCGACCGGGACCGGGATCGGCACGTTCACGCCGACCATGCCCACCTCGACGCGCGAGGTGAAATCGCGGGCGGCGTCGCCGTCACGGGTGAAGATCGCGACGCCGTTGCCGTACTCGTGCTCGGTCGGCAGCGCCAGGGCCTCGTCGTAGTCCTTGGCGCGCACGATGCACAGCACCGGGCCGAAGATCTCGTCGGTGTAGATCGACATGTCCTTGGTGACGTGGTCGAACAGCGTCGGGCCCAGGAAGTTGCCCTTCGACAGGTCGGCGTCGCCGAAGGTGAGCTCGTCGCTGGCGCGCTCCCGGCCGTCCACCACGAGCTCGGCGCCCGCGTCGACGCCCTGCTGGATGTAGCTCTTGGTGCGCTCCACGGCGGCGGGGGTGATGAGCGGCCCGTAATCCGCCTTGGGGTCGTGGCTGTGGCCCACGCGCAGCGCGGTCACGCGCTCCACGAGGCGCTCGCGCAGGCGGTTCGCGGTGTCCTCGCCGACGGGGACGGCCACGGAGATCGCCATGCACCGCTCGCCCGCGGAGCCGTAGCCGGCGCCGATGAGCGCATCGACGGCCTGGTCCAGATCGGCGTCCGGGAGGATCACCATGTGGTTCTTGGCGCCGCCGAAGGCCTGGCTGCGCTTGCCGTTCTGCGCGGCGGTCTCGTAGATGTACTGCGCGATGTCGGAGCTGCCGACGAATCCGACGGCCTTGACGTCCGGGTTGTGCAGCAGCGCGTCGACCGACTCCTTGTCGCCGTGCACCACCTGGAACACGCCCTCGGGCAGGCCTGCCTCGACGAACAGCTCGGCCAGCCGCACCGGCACGGAGGGGTCCCGCTCGGAGGGCTTGAGGACGAACGCGTTGCCGCAGGCCAGGGCGGGCCCGGCCTTCCACAGCGGGATCATGGCCGGGAAGTTGAAGGGCGTGATACCGGCGACGACGCCCAGTGGCTGGCGCATCGAGTAGACGTCGATACCGGTGCCGGCGCCCTCCGTGTACTCGCCCTTGAGCAGGTGCGGGATGCCGATCGAGAACTCGATCACCTCGATGCCGCGCTGCACGTCGCCCTTGGCGTCGGCGAGCGTCTTGCCGTGTTCGCTGGAGAGGAGTGACGCGATCTCGTCGATGTTCTGGTGGACCAGCTCGATGAACTTCATGAACACGCGGGCGCGGCGCTGCGGGTTGTAGGCCGCCCACTCCACCTGGGCCTTCTTCGCGCGGGCCACCACGTCGTCGACCTCGGCGGTGGTGGCGAGGGGCACCGTGGCCTGGACCTCGCCCGTGCTGGGGTCGAACACGTCGGCGGTGCGGCCGGCGCCCTCCACCCGTCGCCCGTCGATGAAGTGCGGGATCGTCCGCGTCTGCGCAGCAGTCATGGTGAGTCCTTCCTCGGAACCGGTACATCGTTCAACCTTGCGCGATGTGTCGCCCATCACTATATACTTGGATATCCAAGTAATCAACCGGAGGATCTGAAAGTGGCTAGCACACAGGGGTATCGAGACTTCCTCGCGGCGCGCGACCTGCTGGTCGAGCTCGCTGACGACTACGACGAGGCGCGCCGCCGGTTCACCTGGCCCCAGCTCGACGAGTGGAACTTCGCCCTCGACTGGTTCGACGTCGTGGCGAAGGACAACGACGCTCCCGCCCTGTGGATCGTCGAGGAGGACGGCTCCGAGTCGAAGTTCAGCTACGCGGACATGAGCGCCCGCAGCAACCGCGTGGCCAACTGGCTCCGCGACCGCGGCGTGGAACCGGGCGACAGGATCCTGCTCATGCTCTCCAACCAGGTCGAGCTCTGGGACGTGATGCTGGCCGCCATCAAGCTCGGCGCCGTGGTCATTCCCGCGACCACCCTGCTCGCCGAGGCCGACATCGCGGACCGCATCGCGCGCGGCGGCGCCAAGCACGTGATCGTGCGCAGCGAACTGGCCGACCAGGTGCCCTCCGACGCGCGGGTCTCGCGCGTCGCCGTCGGCGATCCCGTCGACGGCTGGCAGTCGTTCGCCGCCGCGTACTCGGCGCCCGACGCCTTCACCCCGTCGCACACCACGCACGCCGACGACACCCTGCTCCTGTACTTCACCTCCGGCACCACGAGCGCCCCGAAGCTGGTCGAGCACACGCACGCCAGCTACCCCGTCGGGCACCTGTCCACCATGTACTGGATCGGCCTGCGCCCCGGCGACGTGCACCTCAACGTCAGCTCCCCCGGCTGGGCGAAGCACGCCTGGAGCAACGTGTTCACGCCGTGGATCGCGCAGGCGTGCGTGTTCATCTACAACTACGCGCGGTTCGACGCCGGTGCGCTGATGAAGCAGATGGAGCGGTGCGGAGTCACCAGCTTCTGCGCCCCGCCCACGGTGTGGCGCATGCTGATCCAGGCCGACCTGGCGGCGCTGACCGCGCCGCCGCGCGTGGTGGTCGGCGCCGGCGAGCCGCTCAACCCGGAGGTCATCTCCCGGGTCCGCGACGCCTGGGGCGTCACCATCCGCGACGGGTTCGGCCAGACCGAGACCACGGTGCAGGTGGCGAACACGCCCGGCCAGCCCCTCAAGGACGGTTCCATGGGACGCCCGTGTCCCGGCTACGACGTGGTCCTGGTGGACCCCGCGACCGGCGAACAGGGCGTGGACGAGGGCGAGATCTGCCTCCGGCTGGACCCGCGGCCGCTGGGCCTCATGGTCGGGTACCACGGCGACGCCGAGAAGACGGCCAAGGTGATGGAGGGCGGCGTCTACCACACGGGCGACGTGGCGGAGAAGGACCCGGAGGGCTACCTGACGTACGTCGGTCGTACGGATGACGTGTTCAAGTCGAGCGACTACAAGATCAGCCCGTTCGAACTGGAATCCGTTCTGTTGGAGCATGAGGCGGTGGCAGAGGCCGCGGTGGTCCCGGCGCCCGACGAGCTTCGACTCGCCGTGCCCAAGGCCTACATCGTGCTCGCCGGCGGCTACGCGCCCACGGAGGAGACGGCGAAGGCGATCTTCGACTACAGCCGCGCGCACCTCGCCCCGTACAAGCGGGTGCGCCGGATCGCGTTCGCCGAGCTGCCGAAGACGATCAGCGGCAAGATCCGGCGCGTGGAGCTGCGCAAGGCCGAGGAGCAGGGCCTCACCTCCGAGGAGTTCCGGGAGTCCTGACCGCCCGCCCGGTCGGGGGACGGATCCGCGTTGCCCGTTGTGCCATCGTGAATTAGCGTCGGGTCCATGACCGCCGCCCCGCCGCCCGCTCTGCTCCTGGAGGACCTGCACGTCGCGTTCAACGGGAAGCCCGCGGTGGCCGGGGTCTCGTTGTGGGTTCCGCAGGGATCGATGTTCGGGCTGGTGGGGCCCAACGGCGCCGGGAAGACCACGTCTCTGTCGATGGCCGTGGGCCTGCTGCGGCCGGCCCACGGCCGCAGCCTGGTCTTCGGCGTCGACGTGTGGGGCGACCCGATGACGGCGAAGCAGCTCATCGGGGTCCTGCCCGACGGGCTCTCCCTCCCCGACCAGTTCACGGGCGGCGAACTGCTCACCTACCTCGGGCGGCTCCGCGCCATGCCGGAGGAGGTGATCGCGGCGCGGCGCGACGAGCTGCTCGCCGTGCTGGGCCTCGCGGACGCGGGCGGCACCGTCATCGCCGATTATTCGGCGGGCATGACGAAGAAGATCGGGCTCGCGGCCGCGCTGCTGCACAGCCCGCGCCTGCTGGTGCTGGACGAACCCTTCGAGGCCGTCGATCCGGTGTCCAGCGCCACGATCCGCTCGATCCTGGTCGAGTTCGTCCGGTCCGGCGGCACCGTGATCCTGTCCAGCCACGTCATGGCCACCGTCGGCGAGCTGTGCACGCACGTGGCCGTCATCAACGCCGGACGGGTCGCCGCGGCGGGCACGGTCGATCAGGTGCGCGCCGGGGGCACGCTCGACGAGGCGTTCGTGCGGCTGGTCGGCGGCACCACGTACACGGGCGGGCTCTCGTGGCTGCAGGGCTGACCGGGCCGCCGCCCGCAGCGCGCGGACTCGCGCGCACCGTGGCCGCGATGCAGTGGGCGCTCTACAAGCGGCGTGCCACCGGCGGGCGCCTCGCGGCGAACATCCTGTTCGGCGTCGCCGGGGCGCTCGGAGCGATCGGGATGGTCCTCGGCGGGGTGGCCGCTGGCGCCGCGCGGGACCCCGACGCCGGCGCGTGGGTCGCCGCATCACTCGTCGCCCTCGGCGCGATGTGGGCGTATCTCCCCGCGATGTCGGGCTTCTCCGACAGCGTTCTCCAACCGCGCCAGTTCACCCTCCTCCCGCTCCCGGCGGGTGGGTTCGCGCGGGCCCTGTTCACGGCGTCGCTCATCGGGATCCCGGTGCCGCTCACCCTGGTCGCGAGCCTGGCGGTCGTCGGATACGCCGCCGTCCGGGACCCGGCCACGGTTCTGCTCGCCCTCCCCGCGGCCCCTCTGACGGCCCTGTTCGTGGTCGCGCTGTCGCGGGTCATCGCGCTGGCGCTGTCGCAGGCGGTGCGCTCGCGACGCGCCCGCGAGGCGGCCCTGCTCCTGTTCGTGGCGGGCTTCTGCGCGCTCTACGCGGCGCAGTTCGCCCTCAACGACCTGATCGCGTCAGCCTCCGGCGCCCCGATGATCACGTACGCGATCCCGTTCGCATGGGGCCTGACCGCCGTCGAGCGCGCCGCCGAGGGCGATTGGGCCGTGGCGGCGGCCGCACTCCTCGGCCTCGCTGCGCTCACCGCCCTCACCCTCGCGGCGTGGCAGTGGCTGGTGCGCCGCCTGTTCACCGGGCAGGTCCCGCTGCCCACCGGGTCGGGGCGCACCCGGGACCGCACCGCGTACCGTCGGGCGGGGTGGCGCGCGACCCCGCTGGGCGCCGTCGTCACCCGGGAGCTCTCGTTGTGGTTCGGCGACGTGCGGCGCCGGTACCAATTGCTCATGCCGATCGCGTTCGCGGTGATGAGCGGCGTGATCCCGCTGTTCAGCGAGGATTTCCCGTTCAACGCCCGGTGGGGTCCGTGGATGGCGCTGCTGATGAGCGTGATGGCCGCCCTGAACCTCTACGGGCTCGACGGCAAGGCGTTCTGGCACCTCGCGATGATTCCGTCGGCCGCCGGCCCCGACGTCCGAGGACGCCAGATCGCCTGGGCGCTGGTCAATGCGCCGATCGCGATCGCCGCCGCCGTCGTGGTCCGGGCGTTCGGCGCGGATCCGCTGGACCGGGTGGCGGTCCCCGCGGCCGTGATCGTGTGCATGCTCGGCGTGGGAGGCGGCCTCGTCGCGTACGCCTCCGTCGCCGCCCCCTACCCCGTGCCCGAGGCGCGCAAGATGATGTCCTTCTCGACCCGGAACTCCGCGGGCGGCGCCGCGATCGGGTGGAGTTTCGGCTCCATGGGCGTCCTGGCGGTCACGACGGTGCCGTGCGCCCTGTTGGCGGCCCTGCTCCCCGGGCCTGCCGGGTGGCTGGGTGTGCCGGCGGCCCTCGTCGTGGGCGGGGTGGCGTGGTGGTGGCTGGGCGTGATCGCGACGCGGAAGCTGGTGGCCCGCCCCGATCTCATCCAGTACGCCGTGACCCGAGCCTGATCGGGCGATCCCCCGTCGCGGCGGCAGGGGCACGCATACACTGGCTGCCTCATGTTGACGTACGTGCTCGATGTCGCGGACATGTCCGGCGTGCGCTTCGTCCTGTCCCCGCTCAATGAGGCCGCGCTGAGCCTGTTCCACCTCCGCCCGGGCGAGCGGACCGCGCCACACCTGCAGCGTTGGCGGCAGAACGCACAGGCCCAGCGCGACCTGTACGACCACCGCGTCATCGATGCGCTGATCGCCCCGTCCGGCAACGCGATCCCCGATTTCCTCACGCCGATGCCCGATCTCGGCGACGCCCGCCCCACGCTGGCCGACGGGCTCGCGGCGATCGCGGCCACCGACGGCGCGGTGGTGCACGCGCAGTTGGACGACCTGCGGGAGGGGGCGAAACCCTCACCGGCGCTGGCGAAGCTGCTGGATTCCGACGACGCCGGCGCGCGGATCGCAGCGGCCCTGGAGCGGTACCACCGGGTGGCGATCGCGCCGATCTGGCCCGCGCTCAATCGGATCCTGGAGGCGGATATCACCTTCCGCGGCAGAGAGCTGGCGCTCGGCGGCCCCACCCGACTGTTCGCCTCGTTGACGCCCCACCTGAGCTGGGACCGCGACGGCCGGTTGCGGCTCGACCTCGCGTACCCGCGGGCGTCGGGCGAGTACGCGGCGGCGGGGCGGGGCCTCACGCTGTTCCCGAGCCTGTTCGTGACGCGCCTGGTGAGCGCCCACTCCCCCGAGACCGCGGCGCCGCACGTCGGGTATCCCGCGCGCGGCAGCGCGACGCTGACGGAGTCGATGCGAGTGGTCCCGCCCGGTGCACTGCGCCGCCTGATCGGTGGGGCGAAAGCCGATGCGCTGCACGCCCTGGACGAGCCGATGGCGGTGAGCGAACTCGCCCGCCGACTCGAGGTCACGCCGTCCGCGGTGTCTCAGGCGCTGAAGGTACTGCGGGAGAACGGCCTCGTGGACAGCGCCCGCAGCGGCCGGGAGGTGCTCTACCGCCGCACCGAGGCGGGCGAGCGCCTCCTGCGCGGCAATCGCTAGCACGGGCGGTCAGAACGGCGGCGGTTCGGGTTCCGTGTTCGGGACGAACTCGACGCCCTGTTCCTCGGCGTGTTCGCGTTTGCGTTCGAGTTCTTTGCGGAGTCGTTCTTCGGCGCGTTTTGTGGCCTTGTCGAGTCGGATGCGGCGGTTGCGGCTGCGTTCGTCGCGGCGGGCCTGGGCGCGGTGTTCGGCGTGGGTGTCGAAGGTCTGCGGCTGTTCGGGTTCCTCGTTCAGGGTGCGGGCAGGGGTGTCCCAGATGAGTTTCCCGAGTCCGGGGAGGATGTCCTGGGCGGCGCCGGGTGGGGTGAGCCAGATGCCTCCTGCGGGATGGTGCCATTCGACGGTGCCGTCCTCGAGCAGGTCCGACAGCCATCCGGTTTCGGTTTTGATGCGGTGGTGGAATCCGCACAGTGGTACGAGGTTTCCGGGGCCGTGTTTCCCGGCGACCGTTGTGGGTCCGCCGCGTTCGGGGTTGCGGTGGTCGTATTCGGCGACGTGGTCGGCCTGGCAGCGGGTGGAGGGCACACTGCACCCTGGGAACACGCAGGTCGGGTACGTCAACCGCATGATCAGCAGCTGGTACTGGGTGGGGGTGTAGCCGGAGGCCCCCGCGACGTGAACCTCGCCGGTGACCGGGTCTCGTTTGCCGAGGGCCCGGATGGTGGTGTCGCAGTCTGCGATCAGGTCGTTCGCCTGCTCCGCGGTCACCGGCCCGGAGATCCCGAGTTCGTCGCACACCACATACGCCCCTCCCGACGTGTCCGGCGGAGATGACGTGGGCTGCGCCCCCGAGTCGGCGGACATGATGTCCCCAGTTGTTCCGGATACGTCGTCCGCGGCGTTCGTGAGGTCCGCATCGTCCGAACGGTCTGCATTGTCTTCGTCGTTCGTGACGTCCGCACCGTCGGCGTCGTTCGTGACGTCCGCACCGTCCGCGTCGTCTGCCTCATCCGCGGTGCCTTCGGCGGCGGGTGGTTCGTCGAACAGGGTGATCACGTCATCGACTGCGGACTCGGCGGTGGAGGCTTCGGACGTCGTGGTGGCGGGTTGGGGTTCGGATGCGGCGGGTTCCGGTGGGCGGAGGTCGGATTCGTTGAGGAGGATCAGTGCCAGGGCTTTTACTTCCGATGCCACGGCCGCCGTGCGGGGTCGGCGTTCCTTGAACCGGCAGGCATCGTTGGAACACTGGCAGCCGAGAGTCTCGTAACCCTCGATCAACGCCGCATGCGCGGCGACCTGCCGCTCACCCAGCGTCCGCGGATCCTTCCGGCAGGTGGTCTTCAGCATGTCCGCAAGCAAACCGGCGAACCGGATCCCGTCCGCCTTCGGGATGATCGCTTCGACATCGACGGTGCCGTCCGCCCGCGCATGCATGTCGATCCCGAAGCGGGGCTTCTTCTCCGGCACCTGGGGAACGGCGTCGATGTCGATCCGCACCAGAATCTGCTTCGCCGCCTCCTCCACCGCCGCCGCGGTCACCGCGACATCGGGATCGGCGAGCGTTCCCGCGAGCCAGGCGGCCATGCGGACGTCGAATTCGTGGAGCACGTACTCGTCGGTGATCGCCGACGCGTACCGCAGCACGGCGTAGAGCTGCTGGTTCGTCACGATGCCGGTGGCGCAGACCGCGAACACGCGCGGCAACCGTTCGCGGAGGTCCAGCCCGCGGTGCACCGCGGCGGAGGCGCCGCTCCTCCCGACCTGCAGCACCGCACCCACCTCGGCGACCAACTCATCCCAATCCCCGACGAACCGGCGATCGGACTCGGCCCGGCACCGTCGGGCATCGTCACGAACGGCGAACAACCGGGACAGCAGAGCGTTCTTGCGGGCCTCCAAGCGGTTCGCCTCGACGAGCACCGAGCGCAGGTCGGCCAGCAGGGCGCCCGCGTCGAGGCCTGCGACGTCCCCGAACTCGGGAGGCAGCGGTCGACGGACCGCCCTCCCGTGTTCGAATGCATCATCTGCCTGGCTCATACATTCGATAATACTCCGCTCGCGCAGGTATTGCTACCTCAAATGCGCTCGGAACTCCCGTCCCCAGCAGCTGGTTTCGGTCACGTTCCACCATGCGCGGGGCGCATGGCCTTCAGAAGGCGAGTCGCCACCCATCCACCCCGGGCGGCCCCCACAGGAAAAGCCCCCAGGCGAGAGTGATCCGAGGTCAGGCGCGCAGGTAGGACTGCCCCGCATAGGCCGGCTGGGCGTCGACGAACCGGCGCCAGGCGTCGCGCAGAACGGTCATGGGCGCCGCGGGGCGCGGGGCCCACTCGGGCAGCACAGCCTCGTCGTGGAGGTCGGCGATGCGGGCGTACACCGAGGCGGCGGGGGCATCGGCAGTGAGATGGTCGAAGGTGCGGAAGTCGTTCATGGGATCCAGTACACCGACCACGCCCGCGCGGTTCCAATCTTTAAGCGATGCACTTAATTGTGACGCGGGACACTGTGCTTCGCACCACATTTCGGGAACGCGGATCACACCTCGCTCAGCGGCACCGCGGTATCGGCCAAGCGTGCCGCGTCCACCGGGCGCCCCGAGCCGATCAGCTCGCGCACGGCGTCACCGACATCCCACACGTTGGCGTTCATCGCCGCCAGCACGCGGCCGTCCGACGCGAGCCAGAACGCCACGTACTCACCGGATTCCGCGCTGCCGCGCAGTACCACGGAGTCGTAATCGTCGGCGAGGCCCACGTACTCCATGCCGAGGTCGTACTGGTCACTGAAGAAGTAGGGCAGCCTGTCGTACTGCTGCGATCCGCCCAACAGGTTGGCCGCGGCGACGGCCGGCTGATTGAGCGCGGTGGCCCAATGCTCCACGCGCACGCGGCGATCCAGTACCGGATGCCAGGCCGCCGCGATATCACCGACGGCGAAGACGGCGGGGTCCGATGTCCGAAGACCGGCGTCCACCGCCACGCCACCGCCCTCGATATCGAGGCCGGCCTCCTTCGCGAGTTCGATGTTCGGGATGGCGCCGATGCCCACGAGCACCGCCGCCGTGGACACGATCTCCCCGCCCTCCAGCGTGAGGCCGGCACCGTCGGGCAGGACGGACTCCACCTTGGTGCCGGTCCGCAGGTCCACGCCGTGAGCGCGATGCAGGTCCGCGAAGAGCGCGCCCACCTCGGGCCCGAGGGCGCCGATCAACGGTTGCGGCGCCGGCTCCACCACGGTCACGTCCATGCCCGCCTGCCGCGCCGCGGCGGCCGCTTCGAGGCCGATCCATCCGGCACCCACGATCCCCAGGCGTCCGCCGCCGCCGATCGCCTCGCGCAGCCGGTCCGAATCGTCCAGCGTGCGCAGGTAGAGCGCGCCCCGCGCGTCCGGGAACTCGCGCGGGCGAGAGCCCGTTGCGAGCACCACCTGGTCGTACCCGACCGACGTGCCGTCATCGAGCTCGACGGTGCGCGCGTCCCGGTCGATGCGCGTCGCCCGCACGCCCGTGCGCAGATCGACGGAATGGTCGGCGTACCAGCCCTCGTCGTGGACGAACACGCTGCTGCGATCGTCGGACCCCTGCAGATAGCCCTTGGACAGGGGCGGCCTCTCGTACGGGCGGTGCTCCTCCGCCCCGATGAGGACCAGGTCCCCGTCGTAGCCCTGGTCCCGCAGGGCCTCCGCAGTCTTCGCCCCGGCGAGGGACGCTCCGACGATCACGATCGTGGCCATACCCGACCATAACCCCGTGCGCCGCCCGGGCACCACAGTCTGTGCGGCCCGCGATCAGCTCTGCGGCACCGTGAATCCCGCGAGCTGCGCGGTGAGGATCGCGCGCCAGTGCGCCTCGGAAAGCCCTTCGCACCAGGCGCGCTGAAGCACGGCGACCACCGCGTACGCGAGCGGCGCGGGTGCCGCCCCCGGCGCGAGGCGTCCCGCGGCGCGCTCAGCGGTGAGCCGCTCGGCGACGGCGCCGGTGACGCCGGCGAACCCGGAGGCCTCCTCTCCGAGGGTGTCGGCCGCGCGGGCGACCAGATCGGGGCGCGCCGCGAGGAGGCGCACCAGAGCGCCCGCCTCGCGGCGCGGGAGCGCGGCCAGGCCGTCGGCGAGCGCATCCGATACGCTCCGGCCGTCCTCCGCGACGCCCTGCGCGAGCGCCGCCGACTCGCCGGCGAGGAGGAAGCTGCGGTCCACGACGTAGGCCTCGAGGAACGCATCGAAGTCCCCGAAGTGCGCGTGCAGCAAGCCGGTCGCGACGCCCGCCTGCGCAGTCACGGCGCGCCCGCGCAGGGCGCCGGCACCGTCGCGCAGGATCACCGTCTCGGCCGCCGCGAACATGCGCTGCCGAGCTCCGTCGATCGCGACTCCCCTGGGCACACCGCGATCATAACCGGCCTTCCACCTCCCGCTTGCGTCGGTATGAACATTCGCTCATACTCTGTTTGATCACTCGCTCATACCTCGGGAGACCACATGCACGTCCTCATCGCCGGCGCCGGCATCGCCGGACTCGCCACGGCCCTGCGGCTCACCCGCGACGGTCACCGGGTCACGATCGTCGAGCGCGCGCCCGCGCGCCGGTCCGGCGGCTACCTCGTGAACCTGCTCGGCTCCGGCTTCGACGCCGCCGAGGCGCTCGATCTGGTGTCCGCGCTCCGCGAGCACGACCAGGGGGTGTTCACGTCCAACCTGGTGCGCACGGACGGCACCACGCGGCTGCGGATGCCGGCGGCCCTCGCCGAGACCTCACTGGGTGACCGCGCGATCACCCTGTTCCGCGGCGACCTGGAATCGGTTCTGTACGAATCGGTCCGCGAGCGGGCGGAATTGCGCTTCGGAACGACGGTCACCGCGGTGAGCGATCACGGGGCGGACCCCGTCCGCGTCACGCTCAGCGACGACACCGCCCTCGATGCGGATCTGGTGATCGGCGCGGACGGCCTGCACTCGGGCGTCCGCAGGCTGGTGTTCGGCCCGGATTCCGACGCCGTCGTCCCCCTGGATCACGTGGTGGGCGCCGTACCGCTCGACTCCCCGCCCGCGGGGCTCGCGGAGCAGACCGCCGACACCTTCATCGACGTGGGCCGCACCGCCGCCGCGTTCCGCCCGCGCGGACACCGCGCGTCGGTCTTCTTCACCTACCGGACGAACGCGGTGGATCACGATCTCGCGGCCGGCCCCGCCGCTGCGGTCGCCGAGCGGTTCGGGGACCTCGGCGGCGGTCTCGGTGAGGCCCTGGACCGCGCCGGGGACGCCGGGGACGTCTACTTCGACGCGGTCAGCCACGTGGTCCTGCCGTCGTGGAGCCGGGGGCGCGTCGCGCTCCTGGGTGACGCGGCGTGGTGCGTCTCGCTGTTCGCCGGGCACGGCGCGGGGCTCGCGCTGGCGGGCGCGGACCGCCTGGGCGCGGCCCTCGCCTAGCACCCGGGGACGGATCCCGACGCCCTCGCCGCAGCACTCGCCGACTGGGAGGCGGGCCTGCGCGGCGAGGTGAGCGACCGGCAGAAGCAGGCCCGGGTGGGCATGGCACGGTTCGCTCCCCCGAGCCGGGTCCACCTGTTCGCGCAGGACACGATGATCCGCGCACTCACGGCGCCGGTGCTCGGCCCGTTCCTCCTCGGGCGGATGCGTCAGCGCGCGACTTCGCGGTGACCCGCGTCCAGGCGGCGGGTCCAGCCCCGGGAATCGAGGTGTTCGAGCAGCGGGATCGCGACGCGGCGGGTGGTGCCCAGCGCTCGACGGGCCTCCGAGGTGGTGAACGGCTGTGGCAGGCGCGCGAGTTCGCGCATCGCCAGAGCCGGCGCCTTCGGCGAGAGCACCACCCCGTCGGCCAGCCGGATCAGCCTGCCCGCCCGTTCCGCGGCGGCGAGTTCCCTGGTCCCCAACTTCAGCGCGGCCAGGTCGTCCGCCTCGGGGGCCGCGAACTGCGCCGATGCGAGGCGACGCTCGAGTTCCGCCACGGGCGCCTCCGCGGGACCGAGGTCGGTGCGGTGGCCGGGCAGGGCCAGCACCCCGCCGGCGGATTCGACGCCCGCGCCGTCGACGACGGTCCGCAGGAGTGACGGGTCCGGGAGTGCCAGTGCGTCCCGGGCGGCCCCGAGGGACAGGCCCGCGGCCAGGGGATCCGTGCGGTGCAGCTCGTCGACGAGTGCACGCAGTCGCAGCTGCCACTCCGCGAGGGCGTCCTCGTGCACCCACCAGTCCCCGATCACGCGCACGCCGCCGGGCACGACGGTGCCGAACCCCAGTCCCGCCAACCTCTCCCGGGAGACCGCGCCGTGCCGTTCCACCTCCGCCATGAGGCCTTCACCGGCCTCCAGCCCGGCGAGGGCGCCGGCCCGGCGCGCACCGTCGCCGCGGCGACGAAGAGCGGGCGGGTCCGCATCGAGCACCCTTGCGCCGCCGACGATCCGGTGCGCGCCGGGGTCCCGCAACACCAGCCGGTCGCCCCGGGTGAGGGGCGCGGGCCGGGCGAGTGTGAGCCTGAGGTGGTCGCCGTCGAACGGACGCACCCGCGCCGGGATCGCCGCGGTCCCCGCGTGCACCGTGAGCCACTCGGGGACTCCGTGGTCGGGATCGATCCCGGTGGCGCGCACGTCGATCACGGCGGTGAGCGGGAACGTTCCGGGTGTGACCAGGACGTCGCCGCGCCGCACCCCCTCGGGCGCGACGCCGCGCAGGTTCACCGCGACGCGGGAGACGGGTCCCACCTCCGCGGCGTCGCCGCCGTGGCGCTGGAGCCCGCGCACGGTGACGCGCCGCGCACCGTCGGCCCCGATGAGCTCCAATTCGTCACCCGAACGGACCGTACCGGCGGGCAGGGTGCCGGTGAGCACGGTGCCCGCGCCGACCACGGTGAACGCCCGGTCCACCCAGAACCGCACGGCGGCACCGGGATCAGGCGGGGGCACGGCCGCGAGTACGTCGTCGAGCGCAACGCGGAGAACGTCCAGACCGGCACCGGTGACGGCGGAGACCTCCACCATCGGCGCCTCCGCCAGTCCTGTCTCCGCCAGTTCCCGGCGCACCCGCGCCCGGACCTCAGCGACGTCTCCGCGAGCCTTGTCGATGCGGGTGAGGACGACGAGGCCGTGCTCGATCCCCAACGCGGCGAGCGCGTCCCGGTGGTCGCCGGACTGGGCGCGCCAGCCCTCGTCGGCCGCGACCACGAGGCAGACCACCGGCACGGGCCCCAGTCCGGCGAGCATGTTTCCGAGGAACCGCTCGTGTCCGGGCACGTCCACGAACGCCACCTCACGGCCGGAGGGTAGTGCGGTCCAGGCGAACCCGAGGTCGATCGTGAGGCCCCGCCTCCGCTCCTCCTCCCAGCGGTCGGGTTCGATCCCGGTGAGGGCGCGGACGAGCGTGGACTTGCCGTGGTCGACGTGGCCGGCAGTGGCTACGACGAACACGCCGCCACCGCCAGCACAGCGTCCGCGACGTCGCCGTCGGATTCCTCGGGGACGCACCGCAGGTCCACCAGGCAGGCCCCGTCGTGCACCCGCGGGAGGATCGCGGGATCGCCGAGCCGCAGCGGGCGTGCGTAGGCCTCGGGGAGGCGGACGGCCCACCCCGGCAACGGCACTCCGGGCGCCCCGCCGCCGCCCACGCGGCCGTCGTGCGCGACGACGGTGCCGCCCACGCGGGCGGCGAGCCGGTCCGCCCGCGTCCGGAGGGAGTCGGCGTCGGCGTGCAGGTACCGCACGACGGGGGCGTCGGGCCCGGAGACGGTGGCCTCCAACGCGGCGAGGGCGAGCTTGTCGGCGCGGACGGCGCGGGCCAGCGGGTGCCGGGCGAGGCCGGAGATCACGTCGGCGCGGCCGAGGAGGACGCCCGCCTGGGGGCCGCCGAGTAGCTTGTCGCCGCTCGCGGTGACCACATCGGCGCCCGCGGCGAGCACGGACCGGGCGTCGGGCTCGCCGGGGAGCGCCGGATCGGCGGCGAGCAGGCCGCTGCCGATGTCCACGACGAGCGGGACGTCGCCGCAGAGTGCGCGCAGCTCCGCGATGTCCACGCCCGAGGTGAAGCCCTCGACGCGGAAGTTGCTGGGGTGCACCTTGAGTACGCATCCGGTGCCGGGTCCGAGCGCGTCGGCGTAATCCCGGGCGTGGGTGCGGTTGGTCGCGCCCACCTCGCGCAGGCGGGCCCCCGTCGACGCGATCAGGTCGGGGAGGCGGAACCCGGCACCGATCTCGATGAGCTCGCCCCGGCTCACGACCACCTCGCGTCCCGCGGCGAGTGCGGTGGTGGCGAGCACGAGGGCCGCGGCGCCGTTGTTGACCACGAGCGCCTCCCCCGCCTCCGGGCACGCGGCGAGCAGCGCGGCCCGCGCCCCGGCACCGCGCTTCGAGCGGGCACCGCTGTCCAGGTCGAGCTCCACGTCCACATAGCCCGAGGACGCCGTCATCGCCGCGAGTGCGGCGGGCGAGAGCGGAGCTCGGCCCAGGTTCGTGTGCACGACGACGCCGGTCGCGTTGAGCACGGGCCGTAGCGACGTGACGGTCGCGGCTTCGAGTGCGCGCTCGACCGTGTCCGCCACGTCCTCCGGGGCGGCGGCGCCCCGCCGGGCCGCGTCCTGCGCGGCGGTGATCTCCGCCCGCACCCGGCGCTCTCCGAGGCGTGCGGACGCGGCGACGACGGCGGGGCGGGCGAGAAGCGCGTCGGTGCGCGGGATCAACCGGCGGGGATCGGTCACGGGCCCTCCTTGCGCTGCTGCCGAAAGCTGGCGGAGGTGGACGGGAATCGAACCCGCCAGGCCGAGATGCTCGACCTCACCGGTTTTGAAGACCGGGGAGCCCACCAGGAACTCAGACACCTCCGCGGTCCAAGATAGACGCCGCTACGGTGGAGCCGTGACGGACGCCCGATTGACCTCGTTCGCGCACGGCGGCGGCTGTGCCTGCAAGATCCCTCCCGGGGAGCTGGAGGAGGCGGTCCGGGGACTGACCGGCCATGCCTCCCCCGACGTCCTGGTGGGGCTCGACGACGGCGACGACGCGGCGGCGGTGCGGCTCTCCGACGAGTTCGCGGTCCTGTCGACGGCCGACTTCTTCACGCCCGTCGTGGACGACGCGTTCGACTGGGGCCGGATCGCCGCGGCGAACGCGCTCTCCGACGTGTACGCCATGGGCGGGCGCCCCGTGATGGCCATCAACCTGGTGGGCTGGCCCCGCGACGCGCTGCCGCTCGAGCTCATGACCGAGGTGCTCCGCGGCGGACTCGCCGTCGCGCAGGAGGCGGGCTGCCCGGTGATCGGCGGCCACAGCATCGACGATCCCGAGCCGAAGTACGGCATGGCCGTCACCGGCATCGCGCATCCGGACCGGCTGCTGCGCAACGATTCCGCTGAGCCGGGCCTGCCGCTGACCCTGACCAAGCCGATCGGCGTGGGCCTGCTCAACAACCGGCACAAGCGCACGGGTGAGGTGTCCGAGGCGGCGATCGCGACGATGACCGCGCTCAACCGCGACGCCGCCGCCGCGGCGCTGGCCGCGGGCGCCCGCGCGGCCACCGACGTCACGGGCTTCGGACTGCTGGGGCACCTGTTCAAGATGTGCCGCGCCTCGGGGGTCGGCGCGGAGATCGACGCCGCCGCCGTTCCACTGGTCGACGGTGCGCGGGAGGCGCTGCGCGACGGATACGTCTCCGGCGGCACCCGCCGGAACCTGGACTGGGTGGCGCCGCACCTGGACGCCGACGGCGCCCCGGAGGAGGCGCTGCTCCTGCTCGCCGACGCGCAGACATCGGGTGGGCTCCTCGTCGTGGGCGAGGTGCCCGGATACCCCGTGATCGGCCGCACCACCGCCGGGCCGGGTATCGCGATCCGCTGACCGCGTACCGCTATTCGGCGGTGGTGATCGAATCTCCGGTCTGTCCCGCCGCGCGGCGCCGGGCCAAGCGCCGCTTCTGCGGCTCGATGACGTACTTCGGGTCGTGCGTCGATTCCAGCCCGGCCTCGAACACCCCGAACCGGGTGAGCGCTGAGGCGCCGAGGAGCGCGAGGCCGGAGGCGACGGCGACCGGGCGGCGTCCCCCGCCGAGCAGCGCGCCGAGACCGCCGGCGACTGCGAGCCGCTCGCTCCACCGGAGCATCGCGCCGGGCTTGCCGTGGTGCAGCGGCTCCACCAGGACGGGGTCCATGCGGGACTCCATGTACTTCATCGCGGCGATGTCGCCGAGCACGCCGGCTACGGCGAACGCGCGGGCCGGTCCGGTCTCGGCGGTCGGGGTGGTGACCATCGCGAGGCCGCCGGAAGCGAGCGACGCCGAGCTGACGAACACGAACGGCAGGTCGCGGTGCGCCTCGTTCCAGGTGGGAACTGCGGTGTCCGACAACAGTACAGCGGTGTACACGGCCAGCGGCGGCCCGAATGCGGCGGCGCCGAAGCCCGCCGGGCCCTCCACGGCACGCAGCACCCGGCGCAGCGGGCCCAGCGGCAGGCGCTCACCGGTCAGGCGGTCCACCTCCGCCGCCGCGGCGATGCCGATCCCCGTGCCGTAGCCCGAGAGGATCCACGAGCCCATGCTCATCGGGGACGTCACCTTCGCGGTGCGCATCATGTTGATGAACCGCTCCGGCCTACCGAGGTCGGCGATGAGGGCGACGGCGCCGAGGCCGACCGCGGTGAGCGCGCCGAGCCGGGCGTTGCGGCGCAGCGCGGACCGGCCCGTGAGCTGGCCGCCGAGCGCGAGCACGCCGGAGCCTCCGGCGACGCCGCCGAGCACCAGGTACGCGGCCACGGGCCACTCCCACGGCGGCGGCTTGACCACGGGTTTGCCGTAGTACGAGCCGAACTCGGCGTCCGGCACCATGAACACCTCGCGGCTGCCGTCGCCGCCGCCCGCCAAGCCGGGGCGGTTCTTGGGCGGGTTCTTCCGCCACTTCCGCCGGCGCGGCGGCTCGGGCGGACGGACCTCGTCGAACTCGGAGTGGGTCATCGTCGGCCCCCTCGCCGCAGCGCGCCGCCGAGGAACGAGACCGCGGCGGCGGCCGCCATGCCGAGCGCGGCCACGCCTGCCCGCTTGTACATCTCGGGGAGGTCGGCGGTGCAGACCCGCGGGTCCGGCGGGAGCCCGTACACCTCGGGCTCGTCGAGCAGCAGGAACACCGATCCGGTGCCGCCGACCCCGTCGAGCTCGTTCGCGCCGTACAGGCGCGCCTCGGTCATCCCCTGCGCGTGCAGCTGCGCCACGCGCTCACGGGCGGTGGTGACCATGTCGTCGTGATCCCCGAACTTGATCGAGGTGGTGGGGCAGGTCTTGGCGCAGGCCGGCGTCTCGTCGTCGAGGAGCCGGTCGTAGCAGAGGGTGCACTTCTGGGCGATGCCGCGCTTGGAGACCGGCGGCTGCTCCCCCTTGCGGTGGCCCTCGCCGTTGGTGGTGCCGAACGTGCCGTCGCCCCGTCGCTCGACGACGCCGAACGGGCAGCCCGCCACGCACGTACCGCAGCCGTTGCACACGTCCGACTGGACCACGACGGTGCCGAACTCGGTACGCATCATGGCGCCGGTGGGGCACACGTCGAGGCAGCCCGCATGCGTGCAGTGCTTGCACACGTCGGAGCTCATCAGCCACCGGAACTCCGGGGTGTCGGGCGGGGTGACGTCCACCTCGCCCCACGCCGGCATCTCCTCGGCGGCCGCGGGGGCCTCCGATCCGCGGACGCCGGGCATGCCGAGGGCCACCAGCTCGCGGCCGGACTCGCGGGCCGCGGCGATCCGCTCCGCGCCCTGCTCCACGAACGCGACGTGCCGCCACGTGCTGGCGCCGAGCGCCTCGGTGTTGTCGTAGGACATGCCGGTGAGTTCGAGATCGCCGTCGCGCGGGTTGCGGTTCCACTCCTTGCACGCGACCTCACACGCCTTGCAACCGATGCAGATCGAGGTGTCGGTGAAGAAGCCCTTGCGGTGCTCGTGGCGGTGCCAGTGCGCGTCGGCGCTCGGGTCGGTCGGTCCGGACAGCTGTCCCATCTAGCCACACCTCCTCGTCGCAGTATCTCTCGTCACCACCGGGTCCGCCCCTCCCGCTCGGGATCGTCCTCCGCCGGGTCCGGGAACACCGTCTCGCGACGCGGCTCGGTGAGCCGTACATTGTCGGTCTCGACCGTCACACCCGCGCGTTCCCGGTACGCGCGGACCAGGTCGAGCAGCGCCCGGCCCTGCGGCCGGCGACCGGCGACCACGTCGCAGGAACCCACCTTCGACTCCTGGATCTGCGTGTTCGGATCCAGCGTCACGCCGATCAGGTCGTTCGCGGCGTCGCCGCTCACCACGGCGTCGGTGCCGACGCCCCAGTGGTACGGCAGGCCCACCTGGTGCACGTCCCGCCCGTTGATCCGCAAGGTCCTCAGGCGGTCGGTCACCAGCACGCGCGCCTCGATCGCGGCGCGGGGCGAGACGATCGTGGCCCAGCCCTCGTTCTCCAAGCCCCGTTCCGCGGCGAGCTCCGGCGAGATCTCGCAGAACATCTCGGGCTGCAGCTCGGCGAGGTACGGCGACCAGCGGCTCATGCCGCCCGCGGTGTGGTGCTCGGTGAGCCGGTACGTGGTGAAGACGTACGGGTACACCTCCACGCCGCGGTCCCCGGCGCTCGGCGCGTCCAGGTTGTCGGTGCGCGGAAACAGGACTCGCGCCGGCGCCTGCTGCTGCGGGTACACGGCGTTGCGGACCGGCGACTCCTGCGGCTCGTAGTGCGCGGGCAGCGGACCGTCGACCAGGCCCGACGGGGCGAACAGCCAGCCCTTGCCGTCGGCCTGCATGACGAACGGGTCGTCGCCCGCGAGCCCCTCGGCGCCGCCCACCCCCGGTTCCGGCCGGTGGTGCGGCGGCGTGGTCGCCGGGAAGTCCGGCACGTCGGGCCCGGCCCAGCGGCCCGCCTCGGCGTCCCACCACATGTACTTCTTGCGCTCGCTCCAGGGCCTGCCGTCCGGATCGGCCGAAGCCCGGTTGTACAGGATCCGACGGTCCGCGGGCCACACCCAGCCCCACTGCGACTGGGTGAGCCCCGGGCCGCCGCCCGGAGCCCTTCGCGCGCACTGGTTCTCGCCACCTGCGTAGACGCCGGTGTAGATCCAGCACCCACCCGACGTGGAACCGTCCGCCTTCATCTCGGTGAACGAGCTGAGCGGGGTGCCCGCCTTCTCCCCCGTGAGGTGGAAGCCGTTGATCTCCGCCAGCACCGCCTCGGGATCGGGGTTGCCGTGCTCGTCCGGCGGGTAGTCCCAGGTCATCTCCAGGAGCGGCCGATCGCGCTCGTCCGTGGACCCGGCGAGCTTCTCCCGGATCCGCTTGCCCAGCTCGTAGAAGAAGTCCAGTTCGCTCTGCGCCTGCCCGGGCGGCTGCACCGCCTGGTGCCGCCACTGCAGCATGCGCTGGGTCTGGGTGAACGAGCCCGACTTCTCGACGTGGGTGGCGGCGGGCAGGTAGAAGACCTCCGTGCCGATCTCCTCGGTCTTGAGCTCGCCGGACTCCACCTCCGGGCCCTCGTACCACCACGTCGCGGACTCGATCATGTTGAGGTCACGCACCACGAGCCATTTCAGGTGCGACATCGCGAGCCGCTGCTGCCGCCCGTTGGCCGAGCCGACCGCAGGGTTCTGACCCAGCACGAAGTAGCCGTCCACCTTGTCCTCGAGCATGTCGACCACCGTCTGGTACGTGCCGGCGGGCCCGTCGAGCCGCGGCAACCAGTCGTAGCAGTAGTCGTTCTCCGCCGTCGCCGCGTCGCCGAACCACGCCTTGAGCAGGCTCACGGTGTACGCGTCCGAATAGGCCCAGTACCCCTTCTGCTGCGGCGAACCCACCGTCGCGAGGTAGTCGCTCAGCGTGCGCTGCTGCACCGAGGGCATCGGCAGATAGCCGGGCAACAGGTTGAACAGCGTGGGGATGTCCGTGGACCCCTGGATCGACGCATGACCGCGCAGCGCCATGATGCCGCTGCCCGGCCGGCCCACGTTGCCCAGCAGCAGTTGCAGGACCGCCGCGGTGCGGATGAACTGCGCGCCCAGCGTGTGCTGCGTCCAGCCCGTCGCGTAGCCGAAGCACGTGGTGCGCTCGCGGTTCGAGTTGTCCGTGATCGACCGGGCCAGGTACTCGAAGTCCGCGGCGGGGATTCCGCACATCTCCTCGACCATCTCGGGCGTGTAGCGCGCGAAATGCCGTCTGAGGATCTGGAACACGGTGCGCGGGTCCTGCAGCGTCTCGTCTCGCAGCACGGCGGACTCCGCCAGGGGCGCGCCCGCCGCGCCCAGCTGATCGCCCGCGGCCCGGTCCGACGCGGCGCCGCCGTGTTCGGTCCCGTTCGGGGGTTCGACGGTGCCGCCCTCGGGGTGCGCGTAGCCCCACGTCGACGGGTCGTACTTCCCCGTCTCGGGATCGAATCCCGAGAACAGGCCGCCGAGGTCCTCCGTGTCCCGGAAGTCCTCGTTGATCAACGTCGCCGCGTTGGTGTACGCGACCACGTACTCGCGGAAGTACAGCTCGTTCGCCAGGACGTGGTTGATGAGCGCGCCGAGCAGCACCACGTCGGAACCCGCGCGGATCGCGATGTGCTTGTCCGCGACCGCGGAGGTCCGGGTGAACCGGGGATCGACGTGGATCACGCGCGCCCCGCGCGCCTTCGCCTCAGAGACCCATTGGAAGCCCACCGGATGGGCCTCGGCCATGTTGCCGCCCATGAGCACGATGCAATCGGCGTTCGCCATGTCCTGCAAGGACTGCGTCGCGCCACCGCGACCGAACGAGGCTCCCAGACTGGGAACCGTGGCGGAGTGTCATATGCGGGCCTGGTTCTCGATCTGGATGGCACCGGCGGCGGTGAAGAGCTTCTTGATGACGTAGTTCTCTTCGTTGTCCAGGGTCGCGCCGCCGAGCGAGGCGATGCCCATGGTGCGCCGCAGTGGCCGGCCGTGCTCGTCGTAGTCCTGCCAACCGTGCCGGCGGGCCTCGATGAACCGGTCGGCGATCATGTCGATCGCGGTATCGCGGTCCAGGTCCTGCCACTGCGTCGCGTACGGCGCGCGGTAGCGGATCGCGGTCTGTCGCAGTGGGTTGTTGACCAGCTGCTCACTGGAGGAACCCTTGGGGCACAACCTGCCGCGCGAGATCGGCGAATCCTCGTCGCCCTCGATCTGCACGACCTTCTCGTCCTTGACGTACACCTTCTGGCCGCAGCCGACGGCGCAGAAGGGGCAGACGCTCTGCACCACGCGGTCCGCGGTGCGGGTACGGGGCTCGATCCCGCGCGTCCGCGCGGACTCCACCGCCGGTCCGCGACCGAACGCGTCACCGGTGCGGAGCTGGCGCACCACGGGCCACTCGAGGGGGCTGAACCTCGGCATGGCCCCACCCTATCCCCCGTTCCGGCACGCGCACGACACTTGGCCGGTAATCCCGTTCACACGGATCAGTACACGCGGAGGGCGCCGGTGTGCTGGCATGGGCACGGGCACCGTCGGGCGCGTCGGCGGGCCACTACGTGCCGAGGAGGCTCCATGCCCGCGTTGTCCTTCCTTGACCGGGATCACTCGGTCGCGCCGCCGGGGTACAGCCGGTGGCTGATCCCGCCCGCGGCCCTGGCCATCCACCTGTGCATCGGGCAGGTGTACGCGACGAGCGTCTACAAGGACGCCCTGGTCCAGCACTTCCACACCAACAAGACGATGATCGGGATCGTCTTCTCCATCGCGATCGTGATGCTGGGCATCTCCGCGGCCGTGTTCGGCACCTGGGTGGACCGGGTGGGCCCGCGCCGCACCATGTTCACCGCGGCGTGCTGCTGGAGCGCGGGCTTCCTCATCGCCGCCCTGGGCATCGCCACCGGCCAGCTGTGGCTCGTCTACCTCGGGTACGGCGTGGTCGGCGGGATCGGCCTGGGCCTCGGGTACATCTCACCGGTGTCCACGCTGATGAAGTGGTTCCCCGACCGGCCCGGCCTCGCCACGGGCATGGCGATCATGGGCTTCGGCGGCGGCGCGATGGTGGCCTCCCCGCTGTCCAAGGAACTCATCGGGTTCTACGGCGGCAGCGCCGCCGGCGGCACCGCGGTGATGAAGTTGTTCATCACGCTGGGGGTCGTGTACTTCCTCGTGATGATGATGGGAGTCTTCACGATCCGTGTTCCCGCACCCGGCTACGCCCCGCCGGGCGCGGGGCCGTCGGCGGCCCGGGTCAAGACCGTCGCCGCCGCCGGGAACGTGTCCGCGGCGAACGCGATCAAGACGCCGCAGTTCTGGCTGCTGTGGGTGGTGCTGCTGTGCAACGTGACCGCGGGCATCGGCATCCTGGAGCAGGCGGCGGACATGATCCAGGACTTCTTCCGCGGCGACGACGGGCTCTCGACCGTGACCGCGACCGTGGCCGCCGGCTTCGTGGGGCTGCTCTCGCTGGCCAACATGGCCGGGAGACTCGGCTGGTCCACCACCTCCGATTACATCGGCCGGCGCAACACGTACACGCTGTACCTCGGCGGCGGGGTGCTGCTGTACCTGGCCCTCACCACCGTGGGCTCGTCGTCCACCGCGCTGTTCGTGGTGTTCTGCGCGCTGATCATCTCGTTCTACGGGGGCGGGTTCGCGACGGTGCCGGCGTACCTTCGGGACCTTTTCGGCACGTTCCAGGTGGGCGCGATCCACGGGCGCCTCCTGACCGCCTGGTCCACCGCGGGCGTCGCCGGCCCGCTCATCGTGAACCGCGTCCTGGACTCGAAGAAGGACGCCGTCGACGCCGCCGGTAACGCGGTACCGCTGCAAGCCGGCGACTACCGCGTGGCACTGCTCATCATGGTGGCCATACTCGCCGTCGGCTTCGTGGCCAATCTGCTGATCCGCCCCGTCGCCGAGCGGTGGCACGAGACCGGTCCGGTGATCGACGCCGTCGACGCCGCCTCCGGCGCCGACCGCACCAAGGAGGCCTGATGGACCACTCGCCCCAGCCCAAGCACACGGCGCAACTCGTGATCACCTGGTCGGTGGTACTGGTACCGCTGCTGTACGGCCTGTACAACGCCGTCGCCGCGGCCGCGAAGCTGTTCAGCGGCTGAGCCCCGGCCGCGACACGCCCGTCGCTGGTCCGGCGGCGTTGACCAGCGGATTCGGGCGACCGTGAGACGGTGACGGGGTCCGGCGACAGTAACGGGGTGTGACCACCACGATGACCACCGACGAGGCCGCGGACCGCGCGCTGCTCGCCCGAGCGGCGGGCGGCGACGGCGCGGCGTTCGCGGAGATCTACGACCGGCACGTGCGGCCCGTCTACTGGCAGGCCTACACCGTGCTGCGCGACGCCGACGCCGCGCAGGAGACCACCCAGGACACCTTCCTCACGCTCTGGCGTCGTATCGGCGAGGTGCGGATCGTCGACGAATCCGTGCTGCCGTGGTTGCTGACCACGGCGCGGTACACGGCGCTCAACGTGGGCAGGCGGCTGGCGGCGGCACGGGACCGCGCAGCCCCGCTGGACGCCGACGCCGCGGGACCGGACGGTGCGCCGTCACCCGAGGACGAGGTGCTGTCCGCCGAGATCCGGCGGATCATCGCCGCCGCCGTCGAGGCCCTGTCCCCCACCGACCGCCGCCTGTACCGCCTCTGCGTGGAGGGCGAGCACACCTACGACAGCGCTGCGCGCGAGCTGGGCGTCACCCACGCCGCCGTGCGCAACCGCGTCTCCCGGCTGCGCAGCCGCCTGCGCGCCGACCTGAGCACCCTGAGGGAGCAGTCATGACCACGCAGCACACCCCCGGCGAGATCCTCACCGAGGATCGCATCGACCGGATGCGCGACACCGTTCTGCGCGAGGTGAACGACGACATCGGCGACCTCCGGGCGCGCCACCGCAGGCGCTCCGCCGGCCTCGCCGCAGCGGCGGCCGTCGCGGTGGTCGCCGTGGGCGGCGGGGTGATCGCGGGCACGCAGCTGACCGGCGGATCGTCGTCGGCCCCCGCCGATCGCGCGGAGAAGAGCTTCAGCGCCCCACTGACGGGAGGCACCCCGGCACCCGGTGCCGGAGCCCTCCCCGGCCCGGCCTCGGCGCCGACCGCACCGTCGACCCCGCCCCGGGCACAGCCGGATCGCCAGGTGATCACGACGGGCACAGTGGAACTCACGGCGGGCGACCCCCGCGAGGTGGTGGCCGACCTGGTGGCCGCGGCGGAGAAGATGGGTGGCCGCGTGGACGAGCGGCGCGAGACCGGCGGCGAGACGACGTCGGCCACCGTGGAGCTGCGAGTGCCCGGCGACAAGGTGAGCGCCCTCGTCGATGAGGCGTCCGGGCTGGGCGAGGTGGGCTCCGTCCGCCTGGAGCACGACGATGTGACCGCCGCCGTGGTGGATCTCGACGCCCGGATCCGCGCGACGCAGCTGTCCGTGAACCGGCTCACCGACATCCTGGGTCGGGCGGACACCTCCGACAAGGTGATTCAGGCCGAGGGCGCGCTCACCCAGCGACAGCAGGAACTCGAGAGCCTGCAGTCGCGCCGGGCCTCGATCGGCGAACAGGTGGCGCTGTCCACGGTGACGGTGACCGTCGAGGCGCCGAAACCGGGGGCCGACCGCTCGGGCTTCGTCGGCGGGCTGCAGGACGGCTGGGACGCGTTGCTCGGCGCCGGCCGGTGGCTCCTGGTGGTCGCGGGCGCCGCCCTCCCGTGGTTCGCGCTGTTGCTCGTGCTGTACGGCGGATACCGCGGGTTCCGGCGGATCCGTTCGCGCGGTTAGCCTTCCATCGTTCAGTCGGTGCCGGTCGGCACCAGCGTGGCCCGGGCGGTCGCGAACAGCGGGCCCCGCGCACCGTCGACCTCGATGTAGGCGTCGGCCTCGGAGAACGCCTGCCTCCGGCCGGCTTTGAGGACCCGCCCGACGGCGACGAACGCCTCCCCGTGCGCGGGGCGCAGGAACTGCGAGTCGAAGTGGGTGACGACGCCGGGGCCGATGTGCAGGCCCGCGGCGAAACCGCAGGCGTTCTCGAGCAACCCGAGGATGACGCCGGCGTGGAGACCTCCGGCGTTCTGGCACAAGTCCTCGCGGTACGGCAGACGGAGCACGACCTCGGACTCGTCCGCACTCACCACCGCGATACCGACCCACCGGTTGAACGGCATCGCCGCGCTGTGGGCGGCGACTCTCTCGACGGTCATCGTCGTACTATCGCATCCCCGCGCGATCAGCGACGGGCCGCGGCCACCGACTGCGGCGGGGCGGGCGCGACGGGGCCCGGCGCGGGCACCGGTGCGCCGAGGCCGCCGATCCCGGAGAGCACGTCGAACGCGATCTCCCCGGTCTGCCACAACGCGAGGATCCCTCCGCTCACGGCGGGGCGGGCGCCGGGGTCCTGCAGCGCGAGACCGTTGGCGAAGGTCAGCGTGTTGTAGCCGTCGTCGGCGGCGCGCAGCATGAGGTTCGACGCCACACCCGCGCCGACGATCCGGTCGAGGCCCTGACCGAAGAAGTAGAAGGTCCACAGACCCCACAGGTCCGCACCGTAGATGCGCTTGCTCCGCTCCGGGATCACGTTGCCGTTCTTGGCGATCGAGTCCACGATGCGGTAGAAGTCGAGGGCGTTGTGCGGGCGGCTACGGGCGGCCGCGACGGTGTACGCGAGGTCCACCGTGATGTGTGCGTTGTACCCCGCCATCGCGACGCGTCCGGGAGGGAGCTCGCAGCGCGTGGCGAGCCGGAAGTAGTTCGCCCACCACGACGGGACGGCGCCACCGGTGAACTGTGCGTGGACGGCCGCGAGATAGCGCGACACGAGATCGATGGAGAGGGTCTTCGCGTAGCGCGGATCATCCAGCGCCGCCTCGTCGCGCTGCGTCGGGGTGACCGCGTCACGGATCACGCCGTCCATGCCGACACCGAACAGCCCCCGCCAATCCTTGTGCGCAGCAAGGATGTCGGCGATCGCGCGCTGCCGCACAGTGACCGCGTCGAGGGTCTCGAAGGTCGGAGTGCGCGGGAGGGTGGCCGGATCCGACAACGCGACGATCCGGCGGTTCTCCGCCGCCGTCAGGGGCGAACCGCAGTACGGGGACGGGGCGGCGGCCACGGACGGTGCGCCCAGGAGCGCGACGATGACCGCGACCACCAGCAGAATCGTTGCACGCATGGGTGGCAGGGTACGACAGGGAGGCGAATCACCGCAGGTGACGGGCGATATCTCCGATTCGGTCAGCGCCGGTCGGTACCCGCCCCCGCGATCACCGGTTCTCCTGAACGTGGTCGCGCAGCTCGTCGAGTTTGGCCCGGGCCGAGACCAGCTGATCGATCCGCTCGTCGAGCACCGTCCGGCGCTCGGCGATCCGCACGAGCGCCGCGTCGAGTTCCTCGGGCGGCACGCCCTCACCGCACACGATGCCCACCAGTTCCGCGGTCTCCGTCGCGGACAGGCCCGCCTCGATGAGGCACCGCGCGTCGAGCACCGTCTGCACGTCCTCCTCGGTGAACGCGCGGTACCCGTTCGACTGCCGGCCGGGCGCGAGGATTCCGGTCTTCTCGTAGTGCCTGATCATGCGCGGTGTCGCGCCCGTTCGGGCGCACAGATCGCGCATCCGGATCGCGGGCTTGACTATGACACTGATGTCAGGGTTCATGCTGCCAGTATGACAAAGCAGACCGATTCCCTCCGTGCCGTCGTCGTCACCGCCCACCCCGATGCGGACGCGGCGACCGCCGCCACCGCCCGCGCCGTCGCAGCGGGCCTCCGGGACGGCGGCGCCGTGGACGTCGAGGTTCACGACCTCCTCCTCGCGGGTTTCGACCCCGCCTTCCGCGCCGCGGACGTGGCGGCCTACCGCGGCGACGCACCGCTCCCCGGCGACGTACGCGAGGAGCAGCGCTACCTGGAGGGCTTCGACCTGATCGCGGTCGTGTTCCCCGTGTACTGGTGGTCGCTCCCGTCCACCCTCAAGGGGTGGATCGACCGGGTGTTCACCCGCGATTGGGCCTACGACGACACGGGCAGCGGAGTCGTGCTCCGCGCGCCGAAGAACCTGCACTTCTTCGGGATCGGCGCCGCGGGGGCGCGCGCCTACGACAAGTACGGCTATCGCGACGCGATGCACGCCCAGCTGGTGACCGGGATCGCCGGCTATTCGGGGGCGGGTGACTCGAGCCTCGTACTGCTGCACGACGGGGAGTCCACCGACCCGGACGCGCACGCGGCGCGGCACGCGACGGCACGCGGGGCCGCGGCGCGCATCGCGGAGCGTCTGGGTCGCGACGGGAACGCCGCCTGATCGAGGCGTCAACCCCGTCTTGACACGCCGGAGTTGTCAACTCATGATTGACGCATGGCTGACAACACCCCCGCTCCGATCGGACTCGACGACCTGATCCGCACCGTGCACGCCCTGCACCCCGAGGGCACTGCGCTGGAACACCTGACGGACGCCGTGGCCGTCGCGTCCCATCTCGGCGAGACCGCCGACCACCTGGTGGGCCACTTCGTGGATCAGGCGCGCCGCAGCGGGGCCACCTGGACATCGATCGGCTCGTCGATGGGCGTCACCAAACAGGCGGCGCAGCAGCGGTCGGCGCCGCCGAGCATCGACGCGGCGGCGCTCATCGGCGCGTCGGGGTCGCCGTACTCGCGGTTCACGCCCCGCGCGCGCAGCACCGTCGTCGCGGCGCAGGACGAGGCGCGCGCCGCGGGCAGCACCGTGATCGACACCGACCACATGCTGCTCGGCCTGTTCCGGGAGCCGGAGGGCATCGCCGCCCGGCTCCTCGTGGGGCGCGGCGTCACCGAGGAGGCCGTGCGGGCGCGGATCTCCGTGCGGGAGAACACCGATGTCCCGGAGATGATCCCGTTCACTCCCGCGGGCAAGAAGGCCGTGGAGATGATCCTGCGGGAGGCGCTGCGCCTGGGGCACAACTACGTGGGCACCGAGCACATCCTGCTCGGCATCCTCGCCGAGGACGCGGGCCCGGGTGCGACGATGCTCGCCGACCTGGGGATCGACCACGCCGCCGTCGACGCCGCCGTGCGCGAGGTGCTGTCCACGTACCGTCCGGAGACCGCGGGGTAGCGACCGCGCCCGCTCAGCGCCGCAGCACCAGGGTGCTCATCGCGGCGAGCGAGCCGCGGAGCACCACCGACGGACCGCCGGGCCCGGGAGCACCGCCCAGCTTCTCCTTCACCGAGCTCCACCCCGTCGCCTCCAGCCCGCTGCGGTCCAGCTGCATCGATGGCCCGAGGTGCAGTTTGACCGTGCTGCCGGAGACCTGCACGTCGATCTCCACTCGTCCGTACGGGAAATCGGCCCGGCGGAAGTCGATCTTCGCGGTCCCCATCGTGCCCTCGATGCGGAGCCGGGCAGGGACCGTCCACACGCCCCGCCGGACGACGCTGCCCCAGTCCATGCCGAGCACCTCCGGTGGCGACTGCGCGGCGACCTCGACGGGCGTCGGCGGGAACAGGCGGTCGGCGACGGGCAGGTCGGCGACGAGTTCGCGCAGCCGCCCACGATGCGTCGCGCGGTAGGCGGCGTGGGTGCGCTCGTCGAACTCCTCCACGGTGAGGTAGCCGGTGGCCATCGCCTCGCCGAGCAGCTCGACGGCGCGCTGTCGTTCGGGGTCGCCGACCCGGATTCCATCGCTGTCGGACATGGCCCGACCCTATCCGCTTCGCGCCTGTTCGTGCCGTTATGGTCCGGTTCGGGCGGCGCGTGCGGCGAGGTGCCGGCGCTCGGCCGGATCCGTGGTGAGCGAGATCGCCTTGTCGTACGCGGCTTTCGCGCCGGGATCGGCGAGCGCGCTCAGCAGGTGCGCCCGCAGCGCCCACGCGGACTGCAACCCCCGGGTGTCGTCGACCGCGTCCAGCGCGGCCAGACCGGCGGCGGCACCGTCGGTCTCGGCGATCACGGCCGCGAGTGCCACCGCCCCGCCCCGGGTGGGCGCGAGCGCCTGCAGGGCCTCGTGCAGCCGTCGCAGGGCCCGCCAGTCCGGGGGCTCCCCTGCGCGCCGCGCGCAGTGCACGGCGCCGAGCGCGGCCTCCAGCTGGAACGGCCCGACGGTGCCCAGCGCGTGCGCGGCGCGCAGGTGGCGATGACCGGCGGCGATGAGGTGGGCGTCCCACCGCGCCGGGTCCTGCTGCGCCAGTGGGATGTAGCGGCCGTCCTCGTCGGTCCGCGCGGGCAGGCGGGCGCTGGTGAGGAACAGCAGCGCGGCCAGGCCGTGCGCCTCCGCCGCGGCGGGCGCCGCCTGGGTGATGGTCTCCGCGAGGCCGAGCAGCAGCGCGTGGCGCTCCCGCGGCGGGGTGGGCCATTCGATGCTGTACGCGCCGTAGACGGCTTCGAGGACCCGCGTGAGCCGGTCCGGCAGATCCGCTGCGGCCGGGATCTCGAACGGCACCCCGTCGCGCTTGATCCGCTTCTTCGCGCGGGTCAGTCGCGCCGCCATCGTGGTGCTGGGGATGAGGAACGCCGATCCGATCTGCTCCGCGGTGAAACCGAGCACCGTGTTGAGCATGAGGGGCACCGAGGCCCCGGCGACCCCGGGATGCGCGCACACCAGCAGCAGTTCGAGGCGCCGGTCGGGCTGCTCCTCCAGTGAGGGGCCGTCGTGACGGTCCTCCAGCGGCACGGAGGTGCGCTCGGCCGCGGACTTCCACCTGTCGCGCTGGCGGTTCCGGGCCACGGTGAGCAGCCAGGCCTCGGGGTCGTCCGGGACGCCGTCCGCCGGCCACCGGTCGAGCGCCCGCTCGAAGGCGTCGGCGAGGGCGTCCTCCGCGGCCGCCACGTCGTGGGTGCGTGCGGCGAGCAGGGCGAGCAGGCGGCCGTACGAGGTGCGGGCGGCGTTCTCCGCCCGCACCCGCGCGTCGGCCTCCATCAGCCGGCGTCGGTGGTGCCGCCGCCCCAGACGCCCTTGTCGCACGCGGCGGCCACCTTGCGGACCTCGATGACCGCGTACTGGCTGGCGGGGTGCTTCTCCGCCCAGGCGATCGCCGCATCGCGGTCCGGCACGTCGATGACGAACACGCCCGCCAGCGCCTCGCGGGTATCGGCGAAGGGGCCGTCCTGGACCCGGAGGTCACCGTCGCGCCGGGTGACGGTGACCGTCTGCCCGACGGGCTCCAGGATGTCGGCGCCGGCGAAGACGCCCGCGGCCTCGAGCGCCGCGGTGTAGTCGGCCATGGCCTGCTGCATCTGCAGCATGACCTCGTCGGCGATCTCGCCCGGGCCGGGCTCGGCGTTGTTGAGCAGCAGTGCGTAGCGCATGATGTTCCTCCTCGTTCCACTGTGCCCCAGGGGCGGGGCACAGGGATGACGATCGAGCCGACCGGTAATCGACACGCGCCCGGAGGGATTTCCGCCGCGCGGGAGCGCCGCCCTCGCCCGCTAGCTGCGCGCCCCGGCGTCGAGGGCGAGGTGCAGCAGCGGATACGGCCTGCCCTCACCGTCGCGCTCGCTGCGGCCGGCGACGACGAACCCCTTGCCGGCGTAGAAGGCGACGGCCTGCTCGTTCTGCTCGTTGACGTCCACGGTGCGGACGCCCTGCTCGGTGATCGCGTGCTCGAGCAGTGCACCACCCACGCCGCGGCCCCGGTGCGGCGCGTCCACGAACAGCATCGCCAGATCCGCGCCCGCCGTTCCGGCGAATCCCGCTGGACGCCCGTCGAATTCCGCGACGGTGAGCGTCACTTGCGGGAAGTACGCCCCGGCCAGCGCGCCCTCGATCTCGTCGCGGTCCGCGTCGGCGAGGAAATGGTGGGTCGCGTCCACGGCGCTGCGCCAGATCCGGACGAGCTCGGGGTACTCAGCGCTTCCCGCGCAGGGGCGAAGACGGATCACGCCGGGGATTATGCCGGGCGGCGGCGCACCGTCGCCACCCGGTTTCCCGCGGCGCCGCCGTCAGTCGAGGCAGAACTCGTTGCCCTCCACGTCCTGCATCGTGAGGCAGGACTCGTTCACCCCGTCGGCCTCCTGCAGGTAGAGCCTGGTGGCGCCCAGCTGCTCCAGCCGCGCGCATTCGTCCTCCAGGGCGGCGAGGCGTTCGGCGCCCACCATCCCCGCGCCCACCCGGACGTCGAGGTGCACCCGGTTCTTGACCGTCTTGCCCTCCGGCACCCGCTGGAAGAACAGGCGCGGGCCGGCGCCGGTGGGGTCGACGCAGGCGAACGCCGAACCGTGGGCCTCCGGCGGCAGCGTCTGCTCGAACGCGTCCCAATCGGCGAAGCCCGGGGGCGGCGGCGGAACGACGTAGCCGAGCACCTCGCACCAGAACAGCGCGACCTTCTTCGGATCCGCGCAATCGAACGTGATCTGGACCTGCCTGACTGTCATAGGGTGACACTAAGCCGACCACCGGTCAGTTCACGACCTGATTTCCGGAAGGTTCGCGTACGTGCCCAGAGCACCTACCGCGTGCCGTCGCCGCTGATGTCCCGCCACGGATAGCCTTTGGGGCGGTGCCGCGGCGGGATCAGCTCGAGCCCCAGCTCCGGCGCCACGGAGTAGATGTACCGGCTCACCGCCCGGGGCGACGGCGTGTGGAACGGCGTGACGCGGACCGTCGCAACGGAGTACGAGCGGAACCAGAACTTGTCCGACCTCGTCGCGGCCGGTACCGCGTGCTCCATCTCGCACAGCCTGCGCTCATCCTCGACGTGGAAGTGGAACACCAGGGCCAGGCGCACACCGCGCGCGGACTCCTCGGACGTGGTGATCCGGGTGATCTCGGACCAGCCCCACGACTGCAGGCCCGGGTACGGCACCCGGAGGAACACCACCCCGTCGGGCTCGATGACCGCATCCTCCCGCCCCTCGTCGATGCTCATGAGCAGGAACGCGACCAATCCGAACATCCCGGCGGCGATCGCCAGGGACAGGGCACCGATCACGACGGCGGATCCGCCGCCCCCTTCTTTGAAGACCGTGACGAGGACCGCCAGCATCGCGATCCCCGAGAGGATCCAGCCGAGGAGAAGGGCGACGCCGGCCGGCCGGAAACCCAGGCGCACGACCATCGGCGCGACCGCCGGCGATTCCCCCGCCCCACCGTTCATATTTCCTATTCTTCACGGGTCCATTGCTACACGCAATCGCAGCCCGTGCGCCCGATCGCAATCGGGCCGAGCGGTAGCCTCACGACCATGAGCTTCAGCGGTTTCCCCGAGGCGGCGCTCGACTTCTACGACGACCTCGAGGCCGACAACTCGAAGGTGTTCTGGGAGGCGCACAAGGAGGTCTACCGCTCAGCGGTCGCGGAGCCGATGGCCGCGCTCACCGACGCGCTGGCCGACGAGTTCGGCACCGCCAAGATCTTCCGGCCGTACCGCGACGTGCGGTTCTCGAAGGACAAGACTCCGTACAAGACCCATCAGGGCGCGTTCGTCGGCGTCGGCCCCGCCACCGGCTACTACGTGCAGATCGGCGCGCCCGGGGTCCGCGTGGGCGCGGGGTTCTACGAGGCGAGCCCCACGCGGCTCGCGGCCTTCCGCAAGGCCATCGACCACGACCGCTTCGGACCGGAACTGGAGCAGATCGTGGCGAAGCTGCGGCGCAGGGGATGGGAGATCGGCGGCGACACCCTCAAGACGGCGCCGCGCGGGTGGGACGTCGACCACCCGCGCATAGAACTCCTCCGGCACCGGTCGCTGACGGTGATGCGGGACTACGGCTTCGAGGACGTCATCCACTCGCCGAAGCTGGTGCCGCAGATCCGCAAGCACTGGCGCGAGACGTCCTCGCTGCTCGACTGGCTCGTCGAGCACGGGGACGTCTGACCGCGATTCAGCGGCCGGCCGTCAGGGCGGCGAGCGCCCTGTCTGCGTGGGCTTGCATGTTCACCTCGGAGGCGATGACGTCGGCGATGGTGCCGTCGGCGCGGATCGCGAACGTGGTGCGTTTGGTGGGCATCCCGGCCAGCTTGAGCAGGCCGTCGCGCCGCACGCCGTAGGCGGAGGCGACGGCGCCGTCGACGTCCGACAGCAGCGGGTAGCCGAGCTCGTGCTTTGCGGCCCAGTCCTGCTGCTTGGCGACGGCGTCCCGGCTGATGCCGACGCGCTGCACGCCGGCGTCCGCGAACTCGGTGGCGAGGTCCCGGAAGTGGCAGGCCTCCTTGGTGCACCCCGGGGTGAACGCGGCGGGGTAGAAGAACAGCGCCACCGGGCCGGCGGCGAGCAGGTCGCTCAGCCTGCGCGGTTCGCCGACCTGGTCGGGAAGCTCGAAGTCGGGGGCCTTGTCACCGGGTTTCATGGGCACCACGCTAGCCGCTACCAGCCGCGGGTGGTGTCGACGACCGCGCGGCCGGTGTAGGTGCCGTCGCGGAGCGCGTCGACCACCCCGGCGATGCCGTCGACGCCGATGTCGTTGCCGATCAGGTCCAGGTGACGGGGCCGCAGGTCGGTCCCGATCCTGCTCCACAGCGCACGACGGGCCGCGATCGGCTGCTGCACCGAATCGATGCCCTCGAGGGCCACTCCGCGCAGGATGAACGGCATCACGGTGGTTCGGAGGCCGGTGCCGCCGGTGAGGCCGCTCGCGGCGACCACGCCGCCGTAGCGCAGGGTGCTGATCACCTCGGCCAGCGCCGCACCGCCCACGCAGTCGACGGCCGCGGCCCACGTCCCCTTGCCCAGGGCTCGGGGCTTCGCGTCGGGGTCCTCGGGTAGGCGGCCGATCACCTGGGACGCGCCGAGTTCGCGCAGCCTGTCCGCGGCCTCCGGCTTGCCCGAGGAGGCCACTACGTCGTAGCCGAGTCCGGACAGCAGGTCGATGCTCGCCGACCCGACCCCGCCGGTCGCGCCCGTGACCACGACCGGACCGTCGCCGGGCTTGATCCCGCGGTCGACGATCGCCGCCACGCTCATCGCGGCGGTGAAGCCGGCGGTCCCGACCGTCGCGGCCTCTCGCGTGGTGAGCGTGCTCAGCCGCACCACCCACTCCGCCGGGACCACGGCCTGCTCCGCGTAGCCGCCGTCGTGGGCGGTGCCGATGTCGTAGCCGTGGGCCACCACCCGGTCGCCGGCCGCGAAATCGTCGGACGCCGATTCGACGACGGTGCCCGCGATGTCGATGCCCGGCACGATCGGGTACGAGCGCACCACACCGCCGCCGGGCGTGAACGCCAGAGCGTCCTTGTAATTCACGCCGGAGTGCTCGACCTCGATCCGCACCTGTCCGGGCTCGAGTGCCGCGGCGTCGCGGACCTCCACGCGGGACGTCACGGCATCGTCGGCGAGTTCTGCGATCAGCGCCCGGTACTGGGACATTCGTGGCCTCCTGGCTCTCGGTGGACTTCTCGTGCGATGTGATCGATGCTACGTCCGCGAAGAATCGCATCCGCTCCGGGCAGGGCGGTGCTCCTACACTGGCGGTATGGCGGAGCGGTCGCGGTTTCGGTGGGCGTGGTGGGTACTGGCCTATCTCGCGTTGGGGCTCGGCATCCTGGGGGTGGCCCTGCCCCTGCTGCCGACCACGCCGTTCATCCTGCTGGCGGCGTTCTGTGCGGCACGCGGTTCCGACACGCTGCATCGCAAACTTCTGGAGCACAAGGTGTTCGGTCCGATGATCCGCGACTGGCAGGCGACGGGGTCGGTGAGCCGCAAGGCGAAGTACGCGGCGATCGGCAGCATGGCCGTGTGCGCGGTGATCCTGTTCCTGGTGACTCCGATGTGGTGGACCGCAGCACTCGGCACCGCGATCATGGCGACGGTGGCGGTGTGGCTCTGGATGCGGCCCGAGCCGCCGGCGGAGACCGACGCCGCGGTGGCCCCGGAGTCCGATCCGGACGTCAGTCGTCCAGAGCGCTGACCGCGATCCCGTAGGGCAGGAACCGGACCCGCCGGGTGGCGTCCGTGTTGTGCTGATGCGCGCGCAGGGCCTCGATCTCGGTGGCGTACACCTGCTCCACGCGGGCGCCGCCGTCCTCGGCGGTGGCGATGACCGCCCACACGCCGTCTCCCGCCTCCCCCGCGGTCTCGGGTTCCCGGCGGGGCCGCCGGGACGCCTCGTCGAACAGGCCGGAGAACACGTCGCGCCCGCCGGCCGCGCCCACGAGTCTGCCCAGCATGTCGCGGGCCTCGCGTGCGAGATCGTCGAACTCGCCGGGCCCGAAGCCGAACGGATTCTCGTTACCCGCCATGGCGGACTCCTTCGGTGGAAGCGGTACGTCTCCCCAGTGTGCGCCGCGATCACGCAGTCGGCCACCTCCCGCGTTCAGCCGAAGGTGAACGAGTACGCGGTCAGTCCGGGCGACAGGGCGACGGTCACGTTCCCCGATCGGGCTTCGGCGCCGTCGACGACGGTGCGGATGTCCGGCGGCCCCGATACGGGCACCGTCCGGGTGGCGCCGTCCTCGGTGACGGTGAGCGTGCCGGTTCCGGCGACGTTCAGGTACACCCGCCGCGCGTGATAGGCGAGCGTCACCCGCGCGCCGTCCCCCGCCCGGATGTCGTCGGGGCCGACGGTCCACGTTCCGGAGAGGGCGAACCGGTGCTGATCGAGTGTGGGCGGCGGGGTGAACGTGCGGGTTCCGGGCTCGTACCCGTCACCGGCGAAGTTCTGCTGGCGCGCGGCACCCAGGTACGTCTCGGGCGTCTGCCCGACGGTGCGCGGCGTGGTGTCGGGGAGGTCCGTGGCGGACGGCAGGTGCGCGCCGGGCCGGGCGGCGAGCAGGAGGGACCTGATCGACTCCTCCGTCTTGTCGTACTTCCCCTCGCCGAGGGTCACGAGGCGGACGGTGCCGGTGGCGTCGATGAGGTAACCGGCCGGCCAGGCGACGTTGCGGTAGGCGTTCCAGGTCCCGTGGTCGTTGTCGACGGCCACCGGGAACGTGAGCCCCAGCTTGGCGATCCCCGATTCGATGTTGCCCGTATCGCGTTCGAAGGCGTACTCCGGGGTGTGCACGCCGATCACCTCGAACCCACTGTCGCGGTAGTTCTTCCACCACGCCTCGACGTGCGGGAGCTCGCGCTGGCAGTTGATGCAGGAGTACGCCCAGAAGTCGATGAGCACGACCTTTCCGCGCATCGCGTCGAGGGTGCGGGGTTCCGTGCGGTCGCCGAGCCACGCCGTGATGCCCGCGATCTCCGGCGCCTTCCCGCAGTCGGCGAGCGCGGTGCCACCCGTGAAGGCGTCCTGCTGGCAGCGCTGCAGGGATCCGGTCCCGGCGACGGCGGGAGCGACTGCGGCGCCGAGCTTTCCGCCGACGGCCTGGGTGTAGTCGGGGATGCGCCGCTGGATCACGTCCGTCACGTTGAGCGCGAGGGCGACGGCGAGCGCGATCACCACCACTCCCCCGGCCACGCGGATGCCCCTCTGCCTGTGCTGCAACGCCTTCACTCGATCCGCCAGCCCGCGGCCGGCGAGGGCCACGACGAGCAGTGGGATCGCGGTGCCGATCGCGAACGCGGCGGTGAGCAGCAGCGTGCGCGGGCCGATCCGGTCCGTCGCCCCGGCCACCGCGATGGTCGCTAGCACGGGGCCCGCACACGGGACGTACACGGCGCCCAACGCGACACCCAGCAGGAAGCCGCCGCCGGCACCGTCGGACCTGCCACCCGGAACCCGCTGGGGCAGACGGGCGAACGGTCGCTCGAGCAACCTCTCCAAGGGCGGGAAGAGCATCGCGAGGCCGAGCAGCAGCAGGGCGGCGATGCCCACCCACCGGATGAGGTCGGCGGGCAGGTGCAGCAGTGAGAGGAGGAGACTGCCGAACAGCGTGAACAGCGAGAAGCTCAGCACGAGGCCTGCCACGATGGCCACGGGCCGCGCCTTCGACGGCGCACGCTCGCCGCCCTGCGCCGCCCCGGCGCCGCCGACCAGTACGACCGGCAACACCGGGAGAACGCAGGGCGAGACCCCCGCCAGGATTCCGCCGACGACGCCGACCAGGAGCAGCGTCAGGTCGGTCACGACGTCACGTCACCAGGTCGTCCCGTTCATACCCGGGATCACGCAGTGGCCGAACTTGTCGACGCGACCGATCAGCATCATGTCGTACCCCGTGCAGTGGGAGTTGATCTGCGCGCACGTGTTGATGCTGGTGATCACCTTGTTGACACCGCAACTGGTCCCGGGCTTGGGCGGCGGTGGCGGTGGGTCGCCGTACGCGGTCCCGCCGATTCCGAACAGTGCAGTCGCGATCATCGCGACGGCCGCCACTCGTGTCGTTCGCTTCATCGAGCACCTCCTACGAGGCCCCCACGTCGCGATGATTCTACCGCCGATGGTGTGACCCGTGCCACAGTTAGATCCCGTGAAGGTTCAACCGCGGACGCCGTCCACCACCGCCCGGATCCGCCGCTCCCGCGTCTCCTGCTTCTTCGCCTCCGCGACGCCGCGGGCGTACTCCTTGCGCCGCGTATAGCTGAGCGCGTCGAACGCGGCGCGCAGGCCGGGTTCCGCATCGAGGACCGCCGCCAGATCGTCGGGAACCTCGACGGTGCGCTCGGCGTCGTCGAGCTCGATGGTCGCGTCGACCGTGTCGCCGATCTCCACCGCGAGCTCATTCCGCGCCGCCTTCGACATGCCGATCAAGTAACAGCCGCCCATCGCGGCGAGCCGCAGCCGCGCGGTGCGATCACCGATGGTGACGCGGACGGCGGCCCGCTTTCCGCCGCCGAGCGCGGTCACCTGCTCCTCGGTGAGAACGATCGCGGTGGCCGGGCCGGTGGGCTCGAGGGTGGTGTGCACGTTCAATCGCATCGTTCAGTCCTCCGCGCCCGGCGGTGCGCCGCCGATCCCGACCTCGTTGCCGTCGGGGTCGTGGAACAGCGCCTTCCGCACACCGTTCTCGTAGACCTCCACCGAGGACGGGGCGAGACCACGGCTCTCCGCTCCCGCGAGGAAGGCGCCGTAGTCGTCGACGAACAGTGTCACGGAGCTGTGGCCGGCGTGCTCGGGCAGTAGCTCGGCGTAGACGTGGAGGTGCGCCTCGAGCGTCCACACGTGCTCGACGTCGTTGGGAGCGAAGGACTCGACGGCGCCGAAGAGCGCGTCTCCCCACGCGATCGCCCGCGGTAGATCGGTGACCGCGATGCGCGCGAACAGATCCATGGCGTTCCTCTCACCTGTCCGACCGGGGTCGAGCGCCGACACGAGCACAGTCGGATCCTATGCCGAAGGGAGCAGTCGTGGCATGCGGTGACGGGGAGCGGGTCCGCGCGGACCTGCGGCGAGGTCCGGCCCCGCGTCAGTCGCACTGGCCGCGCGGGCGATCTGGGGTTACCGTCGGAGTATGGGCCGGACCGCGGGAACCGCGAAGACGATGCCGCTGCAGGGCTTGATGAACGCCGTGATGCGCACTCTGCTGCGGGTGCCCGGCGTCTCGTCGTTCCTCGGCGAACGGCTCCTCACCCTGTACGTGGTGGGGCGTAAGTCCGGCAAGGTGTTCGAGGTACCCGTGGCCTACACCAAGCGCGGCAGCGATCTCCTGGTCGGATCGCCGTTCCCGTGGGGGAAGAACCTGCGCACCGGCGAGCCGATCGACATCCAGCTCGCGGGGCACCGTCGGACCGCCGACGTGACGGTGGTCGCGGACGAGGCCGGCGTGATGGAGCTGTACGGCGTGATCGCCGCGGACAACAAGAATTTCGCGTCGTTCAACGACATCGGATTCACCGCCGACGGCGCACCGGACCCCACCGACCTGCGGCGCGCCTACGAAGGTGGCGCCAGGGTCTTCGTCCTCTCCCCGCGCTGATCGCCGGCGGATGTCGTCAGCGTCGCTGCGCCGCGAGTTCGCGGCTGCGGTGCGCCATGGTCGCGAGCGTCGCGACGAATGCCGAGCGTTCCCCGTCGGGGAGGTCGCCGAAGAACACCCTCTCGGCCTCGAGGACCCGCTCGGAGAGTTCCGCGTACCGCGCTCTCCCGTGCCGGGTGGCGGCGACGATCCTCCGCCGACGGTCCGCGGGGTCGTCCTGGCGCTCGACGAGGCCGGCGGCCTGGAGGTCGTCGACGAAGTACGGCATCACGGTGCGGTCGACTCCCAAGTAGTCCGCGAGAGCCGTCTGCGACCGGATGCTCTTGTGAATCACCGTGTGCAGGAGCTGATACCCGCGGGCGCCCCGCGGCACGTCCGCGAAGACCGGGTCGACCACGGCCGCGTACCCGCGGCCGATCATCGCGATCGACCACCCCAAATCGCACGCTTCGAGTGCGGTAGCCCGGTCATTCATCGATCACAGGCTAATGCACTTGCCTCAGCCACCCCCATATCGTATGTTGAACATATGACTGGTTCAGCAAACGATAATGCCCAGCAAGACCGCAATCCCACCGCGGACCCCGCCGAGGACGGGGCGTTCTTCCCGTCGCCGTACTCGCTGTCCCAGTACACCGCGCCACGAACCGACTTCGACGGTCTGGCGACCGAGGAGAAGTACCGGGGCGGGCGCTGGAAGGTCCTGGTGACCGCCGCCCACGAGCGGTACATGCTCATGCAGAACGAGACCTTCTTCTCCACCGGAAACCACCCCGTCGAGACGCTGCTCCCCCTCCACCACATCGCCGAGGCCGGCTTCGGCATCGATATCGCGACCGTCACCGGCGGCCCCGGGAAGTTCGAGTGGTGGGCCTATCCCCGCGAGGACGAGGCCGTCGCGAGCGCGTGGGAGGCGACCGCCGACGATTTCAAGGCGCCGAAGCGCCTGTCCGACGCGATCGCCGGCGGCCTGGACGACTACGCGGCGATCTTCATCCCCGGCGGGCACGCGGCCATGAACGGCGTGCCGTTCAGCGAAGACGTCGGCGAGGCGCTCCGCTACTTCCTGGAGAACGACCGCCTCGTGATCACGCTGTGCCACGGGCCCGCCGGCCTACTCGCCGCCGGGATCGGGCGGGATGCGAACCCGTTCGCGGGCTACGAGCTGGTCGCGTTCCCCGATTCCCTCGACTTCGGCGCGAACATCGAGATCGGCTACCTCCCCGGCGCGATGCCGTGGAAGCTCGGCGAGAGCCTCCGCGCCGCCGGTCTCGAGGTCGTCAACGACGACATGAGCGGCGCGACGACGCGCGACCGCAACCTCCTCACCGGGGACAGCCCGCTCGCCGCCCACCGGCTCGGCAAGGAGTCCGCACTCGCGCTCCTGGAGAAGTTCGGGGACTGACCCCGGTCCCGGAGTCGCCGGTGCCGCTGTCGGTCAGTGATGCGCTCCGGCGGGCGCGGCACCGTCGACCTTGGCGGGCAGCAGCAGCGACGACGCGACGACCACGACGCCCATCAGGGCGGCGGCGGCGAAGGCCCACTGCAGTCCGCCGACGAAGGCCTCCGGCTGGGAGGAGCCCGTCTCGGCGAGTTGCGCGGAGCGGTTCGACATGACGACGATCAGCGCGGCGGTGCCGATGGCGCCCGCCACCTGCTGCAGGGTTCCGAGCAGGGAGGACCCGTGCGAGTACAGGTGCTCCGGCAGGTCGCCGAGTCCGACGGTGAAGACCGGGGTGAAGATGGCGGCGAGGCACACCATGAGCGCGACGTGGATCGCGACGATGACCGGGTACGGCGTGGTCGCCCCGATGCGGCTCAGCGCCGCGAGCGCGAGCACGATGCCGACGGATCCGGGGATCACCAGCGGCCGCGCACCGACCCGGTCGTAGAGCTTGCCGACCTTCGGGCCCAGCAGGCCCATCGCGAGACCGCCGGGCATCACCAGCAGCCCGGTCTGCAGTTCGGACAGGCCGCGCAGGTCCTGCAGGTACAGCGGCAGCAGGATCATCGAACCGAGAAAGGCCATGAACCCGGCCGTCATGAGGAGCAATGACACGGCGAAGGTGCGGTGCCGCAACGCACGCAGGTCGAGCAGCGGCATCTCGCGCTGCTGCAGCCGCACTTGGTAGGCGGCGAAAGCGACGATGAGCAGGACACCCGCGGCCACGGTGAGCGCCGGGCCCGTCCATCCGCCCGAACCGATCTCGCTCAGGCCGTAGACCAGGCTGCCGAATCCGGCCGCGGCGAGCACCACGCTGAGCCAACTGACCGGAGTGCTCGCCGTATCGCCCACGTTCTCCAGCTGACGCATCCCGGCGACGCCGACGAGCACTGCGATCGGGAGGACGAACACGAAGATCAGGCGCCACGAGCCCAGGTGCAGGATCATCCCGGACACCGCCGGGCCGAGCGCCGGCGCGCAGGACATGGCCAGCGTGACCTGGCCCATCACCCGGCCGCGATCGCTCTCGGGTACGACCGTCATGAGGGTCGTCATGAGCAGAGGCATCATCACCGCGGTGCCTCCCGCCTGCACGACGCGGGCCGCCAGCAGCACCTCGAACGTCGGGGCCGCCGCGGCGAGCGCCGTGCCGACGCTGAACGTGGACATGGCCACCGCGTACGCCGTGCGGGTGCTGACGCGCTGCAGGAACCAGCCGGTGACCGGGATGACCGCGGCCATCGTGAGCATGAAGACCGTCGACAGCCACTGGGCGGCGCGCGCGTCGACGTGGAAGTCGGTCATCAACCGCGGGATGGCGTTGATCATGATCGTCTCGTTGAGGATCACGACGAACGTGGCCGCGACCAGGAGTTTGATCACGAGCGGCGTGCGGCCGGGCTGATGGGTCGCGTCGGCACCGAGGTCCCTCGGCGGATCGGCCGGAAGGTCCATCGGTTCGGTGGAGGTGGTCATGGCGAAGTCCTCGTGGTCGGCGCGGCAACGACCCGGACGGTCATCGCCTTCATCTATACAACGAACCACCGACAGGTATTTCGACACGGCCCGTCGGGTCCCGCCCCGCGCTCACGCCGGCCCCGGCGGAACGATCGCTGCGGTCCCGAGGCGCCCGAGTCCCCGGACGACGACATCGGCGACGGTGCGCGCGTACCGCCCGTCCGGATCCAGGTCGGGATCGAAGACGGTGACGGAAGCGCCGACGGCGTCGGGGGCGAGGCGCTCCAGCACCGCGACGAGTTCCTCGACCCGGAGGCCACCCGGATCGGGACTGTCGACCGCCGGCATCACCTGCGGGTCCAGGACGTCGACATCGATCTGCAGCCAATAGGCCGGGCCGGCGACCTCGCGGACTCGCTCCGCGAGACGCGCGGGATCCTCCGCTGCGGCGTCGGCCGCCGAGACGACCAGCCCGATTCGCTCCGTGACCTCGTCCACCGCCTCGTCGTCGTGGCGGTGCCCGATGTGGACGGCGCGCTCCGGAGCGAAGTAGGGGCGAAGGCCGTCGATGTCCGCGATCGCGTCCCAATGCAGCCCGATTGCGGCCGCGAGATCCTCACCGGCGACGCTGGCGCACTCGTCACTGTTCCCGGGGTGCCGGAAGTCGGTGTGGCCGTCGATGTGCACCAGGCCGGCCCCACCCCGGCCCGCGACCGCGAGTCCCGCCGCGATGAGCAGGCTGCAATCGCCGCCGAGGACGAGCGGCGCGGCGCCACCGTCCAGCAGAACGGCCAGGCGATCGGCGAGACGCCGGGCATGCTCGACCAGCGCCCGCTCGTTCCGGACGTGGCCGGGCGGCCGCACGGGATCGTCGTCGACGTAGCGTCCTGGAAGCACCACCCCGGCGTCGCGGGCGCCGGCGCGCAGGAGATCGTCGAACAGCCCAGCCTCACGCAGGGCCTCGGGGGCCTTGTGCGTACCGGGGACGGCGCCGCGCTCCGGCGGCCGCAAACCCAGATTCGACGGAGCGGAGACGAGGGCGATCACACCGGAAGCATCTCAGACTCCCGTTGAGCCGGCACTCATCCCGCGGCACGCCCGCGCGGCTCCCGGCACGGTTCGATCACACTTCCGGCGTAGGTCCGCTGTAGCGGGTAACGAGTCGCAGCGCCCGATCGCGCAGTTCGATGCGCAGAGTCTCCGGCGCCAGGACCTCGGCGTCGGATCCGAGCTGCCACACCGCCCAGGACGCGTGTCGCAGATCCTCGAAGGCCACGTCCAGTCGCACCCAATCGTTCTCCGCATTCTCCTCCGAGCGGACGGCACGGGCCGCGTCCAGGAGTTCGTCGCGGCGTGACGACCTCACCCGGACGTCCACGGCGATGTGATCCTCCGAGAGGAACCTGGCGGTGCGCTCGGCCCAGATGCGGTCCAGATCGACCTGCGCTGGGCGTTCCGCCGCATCGGGAAGCACTGCGGCACTGAGAATCCGGGACAGACGGTACGTGCGATCCTCACCGGCCTTGATCGCCAGCAGGTACGAGCGGCCGCGAACCGTGACGAGTCCGATCGGATCCACCGTGCGCCGACCGCGCGGCACGCCCGGCGCCGCGTAGTCGAAGCGAAGCCGGCGTCCGGTGAGCACCGCTGCGCGGACCTCGTTCATCACCGTTTCGGCCACGTGCTCGGGGATCGCCCGCCGGGACAGCAGGTCGATCTCGGGTTCCACCAGGAATCGCGCAGCAGCGTCGTCCAGGCTCGTGCGGTGCCCGTCGGGCAGTGCATCGACGACCTTGCGCATCGCCGAGGCCAGCGGCGCGCTGAGCCCGAACACGGTGCCCGCCCGGCCCGCTCCCGCGGTGAACAGCGCGAGAGCCTCGTCGTGGTTCAGCCCGGTCAGCTCCGTACGGAATCCCGGCAACAGCGAGTAGCCGCCGTGGCGGCCGCGATCGGCGTAGACCGGGACGCCCGCGCTGGAGAGCGCGTCGATATCGCGCAGCACCGTCCGCGACGAGACCTCGAGCTCGTTCGCCAGCTGGTCCGCCGTCATGCGGCCTCGCCTGCGCAGCAGCAGAATCAGCGAGACCAATCGGTCCGCTCGCACGAATCCATGCTTACCAAGAATCACGACAGAAGGTGTCGTGATTCGTTGGAAGCCTCGATGTGCACGTCGAGGACGGCGGCCGACCGGCCGTCGATCGGCGCGACACCGATGATCGGAGCAGAAATGGAACGCACGGCAGTGAACCCGGTGACCTGGTCACAGGAGATGGGCTTCAACCAGGGAGAGGTCGTCTCGGGCGAGGCACGGACCCTGTACATCTCCGGGCAGACGGCGATGAACGCGGCCGGCGGACCGGAACACGACGGAGACATCGCGGCGCAGCTGGCGCTGGCCGTGGCGAACCTCGAGGCCGTACTCACCGCGGCGGGCATGTCGCTCGCGAACCTGGTGCGGCTCAACGTCTACACCACCGACGTGGACGCGTTGTTCCCGCACTACGGCGTACTCGCCGGGCGGCTCGGCGCCGCCGGGGTCGCGCCGACGACGACGATGCTCGGCGTCGCCCGCCTGGCGATACCCGGCCAGATGGTCGAACTGGAGGGGACCGCCGTCGCGTGAAGCCGGCCGGATCCGGGTGCACGGCGCCGGAAATCGCCCCGTGCGCCCGGATTCCCTGGTTGCGCAACGCGAACCGCCTATTAAGGACCTCCAGCGGGGCTACGGTCGACGTATGAGCCGGAACGCCGCTCCGTTCGACCACGTCGGCGCCGTAGCTCACCAGGACCATCGGGAGATCTGGGCAGGCATGGGCGTCACAGTGACGGACAAGGACATCCAGGACCTGGCGGCGACCGCCAGGCCGCTCAGCATCGCGCTCCTCGCGTGGGGTCCGAACCGCGCGATGGACGGCGCCGACGCCGTCGAGCTCGAGCACCAGCGGCGCATGGTCACACTGCGCGCCGACGGCGTGATCGCGGTCCTCTGCCCGGTGGGCTCCGATACGACGTGCGGTGTCGCCGTCATGACCGTGCCGGCGGAGGAGGCGACCGCGATCATGGCTGAGGACCCGTGTGTGCGGGCCGGGATGATGACGTGTCAGGTGCACCCCTGCCACGGATTCCCCGGGGACTCGATCCCCCGATAGGGCCGCCTGACGGGCACCCGGCGGTCGGCGCCGCGACGGAGTCGCACTGTCGGCCGGGGTATCTCACCATCGGCGCCTGAGGACCACGGATCGCCCCCACCCCCGGCGACTTCCTCCGCAGACGCGGGAGCCAGGTGAAACGGGCCCGACGGACCGAGCCCTATGGCGCGGGATACCGCACGGCTGCGGGAAAGCAGCGCAGCAATGCGGCGAGCCGCGCGGTATCGCCCGCCACCTCGGCGCCTGCCCGCTCGACGGCGTCGTGCAGCGTCGCACCGGCGAACACCAGATCGCGCAACGTCGCAGCCTCCGGCACGGTCAGCGACGCATCGCGGTCGGAGTGCTCACCGCGATCCACCTCGATGCGCCCACCCGCAACGGTGATGCGGAACCGATCGCCCGCGACATCCACCTGGCAGCGCAGCGACAGCTCCCCCGCCAGTGCCGGATCGAAGGTGGCCCGCAGGGCGAACAGGAGCGCGTCGACGCTCAGTTCCGCCGCGCCGTCCACGGGCAGCGGCGCGCGACTGCCCCAGTGGGCGAGCGCGCGGAGCACGGGCTCCAGCTCCTGCCCCCGCTCGGTGAGTTCATACACGGCGGCGGGCGCAGGCGGTCCCAGGCGTCTTCGCCTCACCAGACCGTCGGCTTCGAGCTCGCGCAAGCGCTGCGCGAGGACGTTCTGGCTCATCTGCGGCAGCCCGCGATGTAGGTCGGAGTAGCGCTTCGGGCCGAAAACCAGCTCCCGCACCACGAGCAACGCCCACCGCTCGCCGACCGCGTTCAGCGCTCGCGCGATGCCGCAGGGGTCGTCGAACAGCCGCTTCTTGCTCATGCCCCGATCGTACTTGCACAACAGGTGTGTTTACTCCTATATTAGGAGTATCGATCCTGTGACCTCCGCCACAGCCGCAGTCGTCGGTACACACGGCAAGTGACGGGCGACAACCCACGTCACGCAACCCCGGTCGACATGCTCCGACGGTGACGACCACGCATCGAGAATTGGAGAGAAGCAGTGAACGAGATGACACTTCGTGTGACGTCCGCCGACGGCACGAGGATCGCCCACGACCGGCAAGGCACTGGCCCGGCGGTGATCCTCGTCGGCGGCACACTGGACGACGGCGCTGAGAACGCGCCGCTGGCCCGGCTCCTTGCCGACCATTTCACGGTCTACAACTACGCACGCCGCGGCCGGGGCGCCAGCGGCAATACGCCGCCGTACGCCGTAGCGCGGGAGGTGGAAGACCTCGACGCGCTGATTGCGACAACCGGCGGCTCAGCTCACGTGTACGGCGCCTCATCTGGCGGCGCCCTCGCGCTGGAGGCAGCAGCGGCAGGTTCGGCGATCGACAAGATCGCGGTGTGGGATGTGCCGTACGTGATCGGGGACGACCTACGGCCGAGGTTCGACCAGTACCTCGCGGACACCCACGAGGCGTACAAGGCCGGCCGGGACGAGGAGCTCCTGGAACTGTTCATGAGGCTCACCGGCGGACCCGACGCGGACATCGCGAGTGGCAGACAACACCCGTACTGGGCCCCGTCCGTCGCGCTCGCCCACACGCTCGTCAAGGACGCCGTGGTCCTCAACGACTACAACCTCCCCACGAACCGGCTTTCCCGCATCACTCAGTCGGTCCTGGTGACCACCGAGGGCCCCATCACCGAGCCCCAGATGGCGGGCCTCCCGACCGACTTCTTCGACCGCGCCGCCACAGCGATAGTCGCTGCCACCCCCCAGACCGAACGACACACGCTCGACGGGCAGGGACACGTTGTCGCCCCCGAACTCATGGCCCGTGTACTGGAGACGTTTTTCAACCAGTAGCCCGTCGACTGATCAGTTCGCACGGAAGCGGGCTGTGAGACACATCCCGGTCGTCATGTCGCGAGGAACCGATGCGGCGACGGGCCACAATGATGCTGGACGGAGGTTGTGATGGAAGCAGGTTTCGATGTCGCGTACCCCTTCACAGGAACCTGGCGCGTGCAGAACAGCCCGGCCGATCGGGTGCCGAGCCATGGCACCTCGGCATTCGCCTCATCGCACGCGATCGACTTCGTTCCAGTGACACCCGACGGACGGAGCGCCCCCATGCGCATGGGGTCGTTCCTTCACTCGGAACCGCCCGACCGCTTCCCCGGTTACGGTCGCCCGATTCTTGCTCCGGTGGACGGAACGGTCGTCGCGATCAACGACGACGGGACCGATCATGACGCCTATCGCGGCGTCCCCTCGATCGGCTACGCCCTGACGCAACGGCGACGCTTGGCCGGTGGGTGGCCGGCACTCGCCGGCAATCACGTCCTCATCGAGAAGGACGGCGTCGTCATCGCCTTGTGCCATCTCCAGCGGTCGAGCGCGCGGGTGGTTCCCGGCGCACGTGTTCGCACCGGCGACCCCATCGCGCGTTGCGGAAACTCGGGCAACAGCACCGAACCCCACCTCCACATCCAGGCGATCGACCGTATTGACGTCGAACGAGCCCGTGCGGTTCCGCTGTCGTTCCACGGCACCCTCCCGCGCAACAGAGAAGTCATTGCAGTACCCGAGTAGCTCCTCCGCCTCCACACCTGCGAGTGCCGCACGACCACTGCGCATCCGCGCTGCAGGCGTCAGCCCTTCGTCGTGTGCGTTGCCCGGAGGGCCGGTGCCGCCAAGCTCGCCAGCAGCTTCAGGCTCGCCTCATGCTGCGAGCCGGGCTCGGCGGTGTAGAAGGACAAGTCGTGCCAGGCCCGCTTGCCGGTGGGGAGGTCGACGGACTGGTAGGTGAGCTCGAGCTCGCCGACCTCGGGGTGATGCAGTCGCTTGGTGCCCTCGTGGCGGATGCGGATGTCGTGCGCCGCCCAGTACGTGGCGAACTCGTCGCTGGCGGTGGAGAGTTCGCCGATCAGTTCCCGCAGGGCCTTGTCATAGGGTTCGCGCCCGGCCTCGGCGCGCAACAGTGCGACGGTGGCCGCGGCCCCGGCCTCCCAATCGACGAAGAAGTCCTTCGACCCCTCATCGAGGAAGTGGTAGCGGGCGAAGTTGGGCTTCCCGTCCACGATCGTGGGACTCGCGAACATCGGCGCGTGCAGGGCACGGCCGAGCGGGTTGGAGCCGATGACGTCGAGGCGTCCGTTGCGCACGAAGGCGGCCGACATGGTGACCGAGTCGAGCATCCACTGCACCTGCGGGGCGAGCGGGACGTCGCGGCGGCGGGTGGCCTTGCGGTGGGCGGGCTTCGCCGCGCGCGCGAGGTCATGGAGGTAGGTGCGCTCGTCGTCGTCGAAGCGGAGGGCGACGGCGACCGCGTCGAGCACCTCCTCCGAGACCTCGCCGATGTGGCCCTTCTCCAGCCGCGTGTACCACTCGGTGCTGACGCCGGCGAGGACCGCGACCTCCTCGCGGCGCAGGCCGGGCACACGGCGCCGCGAACTGGTGGGGAGGCCGACCATCGCGGGGGTGAGCTTCGCGCGCCGACTGGCGAGGAAGCCGCGGATGTCGTCGCGGTTGTCCATGCCTCCAGGGTAGGAGCGATCCCGCGTCCGAAGGGGGTCGAACCTCTACCCCCATGAATCCGACCTTCATCCGTTCCACGGGCGGGGGTGGAATGGACGAGTCCGCACCAGCTTCCCGTCGAACGAGGTCTCACGCATGCCCCACGAAGCCCTGGCGGCTTCCGCACCCGAGGATTCCGCCGCCCCCGCGCTCTCGCGCCTCCCCCCGGTCGTCCACGTCCTGGCTCTGGGGACGTTCCTGATGCTCACCACCGAGTTCGTCGTCGCCGGCATTCTTCCCGAGATCTCCCGTGATCTGAGCATCTCCCTGGGCCAGGCCGGGTCGCTGATCACGGTGTTCGCCGTCGGTATGGTCGTGGGCGCGCCGCTGCTGGCGCTGCTGACGATGCGCCTGTCGAAGAAGCTGACACTCGTGATCGCGCTGGTCGTGTTCGTCGTCGGGCACGTGGTCGTCGCGCTCGGCTCGGATCTCACAATCCTCATGGCGGCGCGCTTCGTCACGGCCCTGGCGACGGGCGCGTTCTGGGCGGTGTCCGCAGTCGTCGCCTCGAACACCGTCGGCCCGTCGATGAAGTCCACTGCGGTCGGGGTGGTCGCCGCGGGCGGCTCGCTGGCCACGGTGCTCGGCGTGCCGATCGGAGCCTTCGTCGCGCAGCACCTCGGTTGGCGTGGCACGTTCTGGGTCCTCGCCGTGGCGGCGGCGATGGCCGTCGTGTTCATCGGCCGGCTGGTGCCCGCCGACGCCCCGCAGCCGCAGGGCGAATCGGTCCGGTCCGAGCTCGGCGATCTCCGGTCGCCCCGGCTCTGGCTGGTCCTGGCCGCGTGCCTCACGACGACCGGTGGCGTGCTCGCGGCGTACTCGTTCATCGCGCCGGTCCTCACCGGCCAGGCCGGGGTGCCCGTCGCGCTGGTGCCCGCCGTGCTCGCCGGATTCGGTGTCTGCTCCTTCCTCGGCACCCTCCTCGGCGGCCGCCTGGGAGACCGGCACGCCCACGCGGTGACGATCGCGACCCCCGCGATGACCGCTGTCGTGCTCCTCGCGATGGCGCTGTTCACGGGATCGGCATGGACCACGGTCGCCCTCGTGGTGTTGCTGGGCGCGTTCGGACTCAGCGCGAACAGCGTGCTCATCCACCTCGCCGTCGGCTACGCGGGCCGAGCGGCGACGCTGGGCTCGGGGCTCGCCGTCGCCGCGTTCAACGCCGGTACCGCGATCGGCACCACGATCGCCGGGGCCGCACTCACCTCCTCGCTGGGCCTGTCCGGCCCCGCGGCCGTCGGCACCGTCGTCGTCGCACTGACACTGGCCCCGACCATCACACTCGCGATGATCGCCCGCCGCCCGGTCGAACCCGCCCCGTCCCACTGACACTCACCCGTCCACGAAGGAGAACACTCATGCGCGCAGCACTCATGTACCGAGCCGGCGACGTCCGGATCGAGGACGTCCCCGACTCCCGTATCAAGCACCCGACCGACGCCCTCGTACGGATCACCGCTTCCTGCATCTGCGGTTCCGATCTGCACCCTTACCACCGGATGACCGCCGCGAACGGGCCGGCGCGCATGGGCCACGAGCTCATCGGCGTCGTCGAGGAGGTCGGCGCCGACGTCACCAGCCTGACCAAGGGAGACCTCGTCGTCGCGCCGTTCGCGATCTCCGACAACGTGTGCGAGTTCTGCCGGGAGAACCTGCAGACGTCGTGCATCCACCACGAGGCCGGGTTCTGGGACGGCATCGCCGACGAGGGCGGCCAAGCCGAGGCGGTGCGTGTCCCGCTGGCCGACGGCACCCTGGTGAAGCTGCCCGTCGCGCCGGACTCGGCACTGATCCCGTCGCTCCTGACGCTGGCCGACGTCCTCGGCACCGGCTACCACGCCGCGAAGACGGCCGGAGTGCGGCCGGGGCACCGCGTCACGGTGATCGGCGACGGGGCCGTCGGGCTCATGGCCGTCCTGTCGGCCAAGCGGCTCGGTGCCGAGCAGATCATCCTGATGGGACGCCACGAGGACCGGACCGACCTCGGCCGCGCGTTCGGCGCCACGGACGTCGTCGCCGAGCGCGGCGAGGAGGGAATCGCGAAGGTGCGCGAGCTCTCCGGCGGGCACGGCACCCACGCGGTGCTCGAGGCCGTCGGGCACATGCCCGCCTACGAGCAGGCCTTCGGCGTCGTCCGCCCGGGCGGCGTCATCAGCCGCGTGGGCGTCCCGCAGTACGAAGCCGCCCCGGTCGGGTTCTCGAGCCTGTTCGGCGGGAACATCCGCCTGGCCGGCGGGCCCGCTCCCGTGCGCGCCTACATCGAGGAGCTCATGCCCGACATCCTCGACGGCACCATCGAGCCCGGCAGGGTCTTCGACGCCGCCACCGACATCGACGGTGTCCCGGGCGGCTACCGCGACATGGACGACCGCACGAGCCTCAAGGTCCTGATCCGCCCGTAACGCCGACGGACTCGACGCGACCGCCGCCCTGCCGATCGTTCGCGGCGGGGCAGCGGCACCGTCAGGACCGCGTCCCGACGACGACGAAACTCGGGGTCGGGCCGCCCCCGGCCTGCTTCGCCACACTGCCGGTGAAGCCGGCCGCGTCCATCGCGACCGACACGTCCCGCATCGGGCGCAAGCGGAACCCGAACCGGGTGAACGGCATCGACGCCATCCGCTCGGGATCGCCGATCCCGAGAACGAGGGTCCCACCGGGGCGGAGCACCCGCGCGAGCTCGGCCAGCGCGACGTCCAGGTGCTCCACGAAATAGATGGTGTTCGTGGAGACGATCGCGTCGAGCGCACCGTCCTCGAACGGCAGGGCCTCCATCGGCGCCTCATGCAGCACGAGGTGTCCGTCGGCGATCTCGCGGCCGAATCGGTTGCGGGCCTGCGCGAGCATCGTGTCCGAGACCTCGACGCCGTGGACGCGCCCGGGGGTGCCCACCCGCCGGAGCAACAGTTCGAGTCCGACACCGCCACCGAAGCCCACGTCCGCGACCGCCGCACCCGTGGTGGCCCCCGACGCGTCGATCGCAGCGCCGACGAGAGAGCGATTCCCGCGGTTGAGAGCGAGTCCGATCATCCGACCGATGCGGCCCCTCGGCCGCCCCAACTGCGCAGCGAGTGCTTCGAGACAGCGTTCGACCAGCGACATGAGCTCATCTCACACCCGCCGGGACCGGGTGACAAGCCCCGACGCCTGCGGGGCTCGGCCGGCCCTTCACGACCGCACGGCGGATGCGCTCGGCCGCGCGCAGGATCGCGGCTAGACGTTGAACCTGAACTCCACCACGTCACCGTCGGCCATGACGTAGTCCTTGCCCTCCATCCGGACCTTGCCGGCGGCCTTGGCGGCGTTCATCGTTCCGTTGGCGTCGAGGTCGGCGAAGGAGACGATCTCGGCCTTGATGAAGCCCTTCTCGAAGTCGGTGTGGATCACGCCGGCGGCCTTGGGGGCGGTGTCGCCCTTGCGGATCGTCCAGGCGCGGGACTCCTTCGGGCCGGCCGTGAGGTAGGTCTGCAGGCCCAGGGTGTGGAAGCCCGCGCGGGCGAGAGAGTCCAGGCCCGGCTCGTCCTGGCCGATGGACTCCAGCATCTCGGCCTGGTCCTCGGGGTCGAGTTCCAGCAGCTCGGACTCGATCTTCGCGTCCAGGAACACCGAGTCGGCGGGGGCCACCGCGGCGGCGAGCTCGGCCCGCTTGTCGGCGTCGGTGAGCACCCCCTCGTCGGAGTTGAACACGTAGAGGAACGGCTTCGCGGTCATGAGGTGCAGCTCGCGGATCGGCGTGGTGTCGAAGCCGGCGGCGAACAGGGTCTTGCCGTCCTCGAGCACGGCCTGCGCGGCCTTCGCGGCCTCGGCCGTCTCCGCGACCTCCTTGTTCTTCCGCGCCTCCTTCTCGAGCCGCGGCAGCGCCTTCTCGATGGTCTGCAGGTCGGCGAGGATCAGCTCGGTGGCGATCACCTCGATGTCGGCCAGCGGGTCCACCTTGCCGGCCACGTGCACCACGTCCTCGTCGGAGAACACGCGCACCACCTGGCAGATCGCGTCGGCCTCGCGGATGTTGGAGAGGAACTGGTTGCCCATGCCCTCGCCCTCGGAGGCGCCCTTGACGATGCCGGCGATGTCGACGAACGACACCGTCGCCGGGAGGATGCGCTCCGAGCCGAAGATCTCGGCCAGGCGATCCAGGCGCGGGTCGGGCAGGTTCACCACGCCCACGTTCGGCTCGATGGTGGCGAACGGGTAGTTCGCCGCCTCGACCTCGCTGTTGGTCAGGGCGTTGAACAGGGTGGACTTGCCGACGTTAGGCAGTCCGACGATTCCGAGGGTAAGGCTCACGGGGGCTCAGTCTACGTGCCGGGAGTCACCGCTCCCCCGACGGCGCGGGCGACACCGTCCGGTGCCGTCCGCGCCCCCGGGGCGCCGACACCCTCACCGGTACAGGCTGCCCGCGATCTTCGGATCGTCGATGTTGGTCTTGTCGTACCAGTAGTAGCCGGTGTCGATCGTCTTCGGCAGCGTCTCGCCGTTGATCGCCTTGACCGCCGCCTGCACGGTCTCCTTGCCGATCCCCACCGGGTTCTGGGTGATCGCGCCCAGCATCAGGCCCGACTTGATCGCGTCGATCTGCGCAGCGCCCGAATCGAATCCGACGATCTTCAGGTCCTTCTTGCCGCTGCGCTGCGCAGCGTTCGCCGGTCGCCGCGCCCTCGTTCGTGCCGTACAGGCCCGCGAGATCGGGGTGCGCCTCGAGCATCGTGGACGCCAGGTCGGCCGCCTTCGCGGGGTCGCCGCCGTACTGGATGTCCACGATCTGCACGTTCGGGGCGTTCTTCTTCACCCAGTCGACGAATCCGTCGCGACGGTCCACGCCGGTCTTGGACGTCTGGTCGTGGGCGATCACGCCCACCTTGCCCCGGCCGCCGATCGCCTCCACCATGTGCCGCGCGGCCTCACCGGCCGCGGCCAGGTTGTTCGTGGACGCTGTGGTCACGGGGATGTCGCTGTCCACACCGGAGTCGAACGCGATCACCGGGATGTTCCGGTCCTTGGCCTGCTGCAGCAGGGGCGCGACGGCGGCGGAGTCGAGCGCCGCGATGCCGATGGCCGCGGGATTGCGGTCGAGTGCCGTCTGCAGCAGTTGCACCTGCTGCTCCACTTCGGTCTCGCTGTCCGGCCCCTCGAACGTGATGGTCTTGCCGAGGTCCTTGGCCGCCTGCTGCGCGCCCGTGTCCACCGCCTTCCAGAACTGGTGCTGGTAGCCCTTCGAGACGATGGCGATCTGGCCACTGTTCGACGACGAGCCGCCGTCCGAGCAGGCGGTCATCGCCGTCATCGCCGCGGCTGCGGCCACGGTGACCGTGGCCGCGCGGAACACTCGCCTCAGGGGCGCGGATGAGAGGTTGAACACGGGCTTCCTCCTGGGTCGGGATGGGGTTGGGTCACTCTCGGGACGTGGCGACGACGGTGCGCCGTGGCCGGCTCAGGTGCGCTTGCGGACGATGTCGATGTACACCGCGACGAGGATCACCGCGCCCACGGCGATCGACTGCCACTCCTGCGGGATCGACATGATCCGCAGGCCGTTGGTGAGGACGCTCATGATCAGGATCCCGATCACCGTGCCGGTGATCGTGCCGCGTCCGCCCGCGAGCGACGTGCCGCCGATGACGACCGCGGCGATCGCCTCCAGTTCCAGTCCCTGCCCGCCGGTGGGCTGGGCGGAGTTGAGCCGCGCGGCGGCGAGGACGCCCGCGAGCCCCACGAAGAACCCGGAGAAGGTGTAGATCGCGACCTTCCACCTGCGCACGTCGACCCCGGAGAGCCGCGTGGCCTCCTCGTTGCTGCCGATCGCGTAGGAGTACCGGCCGAGACGCGTCTTCGCGAGCACGAAGCCCGCGATGAGGGCCATCACCGCCAGGAGAACCACACTGATCGGGAGCCGGGCGCCGGGGATGAGGGACGCGTTGGAGATGTCGCTGAACCCGTCGACCTTGGTGAACCGGATCGGCTGAGTCCCCGAGATGACCAGGGACGCACCAATGGTCACGAGCATCATCGCGAGGGTCGCGATGAAGGGCGGGATGCCCAGGTACGCGACGACGAGGCCGTTGACCAGTCCGACGAACGCGCCGAACAGGACGCCGCCGAGCACGCCCACCCACAGCGGCAGATTCCAGTTGACGAGGAACACGCCGGTCATGACACCGGAGAGGATCATCGCGGTACCGATGGAGAGGTCGATGCCGCCCGAGATGATCACCGCGGTGGTCCCCAGGGCCAGCAGCCCGATCGTCACCGACGCCACCAAGATCCCGGTGACGTTGCTGGGCGTGAGGAAGTTCGGGTTCGCCAGCGAGAAGAACACGACGATCACGATGAGACTGACGAACGCGAGGAACTGCTGCATCTGGCCGCGGACCCACCGCACGAGGCCGAACGCCCCCTCCCCGCCGGACTTCTCGGCAGTGGTGGCCGTCATCGCTGCACCGCCGTCTCGTGGAACCGGGTGGCGTTCTGCATGATCGTCTCCTGGGTAGCGGTGGCCCCGTCGAGGATCGCGGCGAGGCGGCCCTCCCCCATCACCGCGACGCGATGGGAGAGCCGTAGTACTTCGGGGAGGTCTCTGGAGATCACCATGATCGCCTTGCCCGCCCTCGCGAGTTGTTCGAGCAGCCGGTAGATCTCGTCCTTGGCCCCCACGTCGATGCCCCGTGTGGGCTCGTCCACGATGAGGATGTCGCAGTCGCGCGCCAGCCACTTGCCGATGATCACCTTCTGCTGGTTGCCACCGGACAGGTTGCGCACCGCCTGCCGGATGGACGGCGTCTTGATCCGCAGCCTGTCCACCATCGCGGTCGCCACCTCGTCCAACTCGCCGTCCCGGACGACGCCGAACCGGGTGTGGGCGGCGAGCGACGACAGGGCGATGTTGTCGCGCACCGTCTGATCGACGACGGCGCCGAACCGTTTGCGGTCCTCCGACAGGTAGCCGATACCGAGCCCCGCGGCGGTCGCCGGGGAGTCGATCCGCACGGCGACACCCGCCACCTCGATCGTGCCCGCGGTGATCGGGTCGGCGCCCACGACGGCCCGGGCGAGCTCGGTGCGCCCCGCGCCCATGAGGCCCGCGAACCCGAGGATCTCCCCGCGGTGCAGCTCGAACGAGATGTCGTGCAACGGGTACCGGCTGCTGAGCCCGTCGACCTTGAGCATCACCTCGCCCACCTCGGCGGCCGCCTCGGGGCGCTGATCGTCCTTGATCTCGCGGCCGACCATCAGCTCGATGATCTCGTTCATCGACGTCGTCCTCGTGGGCCGCTGCCCCGCGTTCGCGCCGTCCCGGAGCACGACGACGCGGTCGGAGATCCGCGGTAGCTCGTCCATGCGGTGCGAGATGTAGACGACCCCGGTCTCGTCGGTGACGAAGCGGTCGATGAGCTCGAACAGGGTGCGGACCTCGGCGTCGTTGAGCGCCGCCGTCGGCTCGTCCAGGATCAACAGCCGGGCGTCCTCGGACAGTGCCCGGGCGATCTCGACCATCTGCTGCTTGCCCACGGTGAGGTCCTTGATCCGGGCGTTCGGATCGAGGATCATCCCCAGCCGGTCGAGCAGGGCGGCGGTGTCCCGCGCGGCGCCACGGGTGTCGAGCACCCCGAACCGGCTGCGCTCGCGCCCCAGCGTGACGTTCTGGGCCACCGTCAGCTCCGGCACCAGGCCGAGCTCCTGGTGGATGATGCTCACGCCGAGCGACCGGGCCTGTGCCGGCGACGTCAACTCGACCGGCGCACCGTCGATCTCGATCGTTCCCTCGTCCGGGGTCTCGACCCCGCTGAGGAGCTTCATCAGCGTCGACTTACTAGCAAGTTGTTAACAGCCCTCCGCGTCCGTCGATTGCAAGTCGGATTCCTCTGTTTGCGGCGAGATGGTGTGCGCGGGGTGCCGCGTTCCCAGCTCAGATCCGGCGCGATTTGCCCTTCGTGGACACGCCTCGAAGACTGTATCGCCACGGTGTTGAAGCGCGTAGCCTGACGTTGGTGAGCACATCTCACCGACCGTCCTCGCCCCCTCGCGCCCGGCGATCCGGAGTAGCCCTCCGCAGGCGGGTGCGGTATGCGATGCGCGAGTTGCTTGACCCTGTCGCATGGCGTAATGCGGGGCGCAAAGAGTACGAGTTCATGACGACGGGGATCGCGAGAGTTCGGGGTGGGCCTGCTGCTATGCGTGTTGTCGTTGGGGGGCTGGCCATCATGATGTTGCCGCTGAGTGTTCCGATGTTGTGGCATCCTCTCGGACCGCGCCCTGGCGTGATGTCTACGGTGTATGTAGCAATACTTCTGGCGAGCGCAGTACTGGGAATCTGGTGGATCCGCGATCGTGCTCCAACGTTGACTCACGCAATCTTCTTCATTGTGTGCTCGGACGTTCTGACGTTTCTCGGCACTGTCATCCTCAGTGCCCCCGAGTCTCGTATCTGTGGCACCATCTATTTTGGCATGATTGCCATGCTGACCGCGTTTCTGCTTGGATGGCGCCTTTTGATGGCGCAGGCCGCCTTTGCGCTCACTATCGTCGTCGGCTACGCGGTCGAGGCTGTCGTAGTCCATGGCAGGTCGCTTCTGGACCTGTATATCTTCATCGCTCCCGCGGTCACCGTCATTGCGAGCCTGCCCACAATCATCCAAGTCCTCATCGAGTTCGGTCGGAGAGGCATCGGACAGGTCTACACCGAACGCAATCGCGACCAGTTGACCGGCCTCTACAACCGTCACGGCATTCGGCAGGCCTTCCGGACAGTACTTCGGAAGAACGATCAGAACGTCGGCCTGGTCGCTATGCTCGATCTCGATCGTTTCAAGGAGTACAATGATGCGCACGGGCACCTCGCCGGAGATACCCGACTTCGGATAACCGCCGACACACTCAAAGCCGCGCTCAGCGACGCGCTCATCGGACGGGTGGGCGGCGACGAATTCATCGTGATCGTTACCCGCCGCTCTCCCGACGCCCTCACTGGCATTATTGATGCGCTGCGCGCGCTGGTAAGTCGCACTGGGGTCGGCCCACCTCCGATTGAGGGCCGGGTCGGGATATGCACGGCCTCATCGGTTTCGCCATCGGCACTCAACGACGCGATTGCCATCGCCGACGCCGCGCTCTACGAAGCTAAGCGAGACCCGGCAAATTATGTCGCCCACACCGGACTTTGAACGCGCTTCCAGTTAGCGGCTGTGGCGCTCAGCCGTGCCTATGTCACATCCAGCGACGGGACGCCGCGTGATCGCGAGGATCGGCGCACGTTGGTCGGTAGTCAAGTGTGTCTTCATGCAATGTCGGTCGGTGCGAATCACTGCTGCGCGGTATCGCGTGCCGTGCTCGAGCCGGGTGAGCGCAGTTTGTACCCGGTGCCTCGAACGCTCTCAACGAGGGCTGAACTGCCGGGGACGGTTTCGTCAAGTTTGTGCCGTAGTCGGTAGATCGCGGCTTTGATCATCTGCCGGTGTCCGAGGCGTTCGGACTCTCCCCATCCGAGCATGAGGAGCTGGTCGTAGCTGAGGGTGATGCCTGGATGGGTCAGGAACGCGTTGAGTAACTTGCTCTCGTTGATGGTGAGCGAAATGTGGTTGCCGCCCAGGGCGGCGGCGTTGTTAGTGGTGTCCAGATTGAGTGTGCCCCAGACGGTGTGCAGTGCTTGCGCGGAGTCGGGCTGCCGCACCAAACGCTGCGATCGTAGGGCTAGTTCGCGAGGGTGGTAGGGCTTGGTGACGTAGTCGTCCGCGGCTGCCTCCAGGCCCGAGATCCGGTCATGTGCCTCCCCTTTGGCCGTGACCAAGATGACGGGGATGTGCCACGTTGACTTGATTCTGCGGCACAGATCCATTCCTGACGCCGCGGGGAGCATCACATCGAGCAGGACGATGTCGGGGCGCGTGCGGGTCAGTGCCGCCCATGCCGCCTCTGCCGTGGAGAACGTCGCGGTGCGGAACCCTTGCGTTTCCAGCGCGAACGAGGCGATGTCCAGCATCGCCGGTTCGTCGTCGACGATGAAGGCGAACGGCTGTGCGCTCATCGCACACCGCCGGCCTTGCCGGGCAGGCCAGATAGGCGGAGCCTTCTGTGCGGCGTGGGCCCGGGGGAGGACGATCGCGGAATGGACAGGGGCAGGGTGAACATCATGGTGGTCCCTTTCCCGGTGACGGTGTCGACGTGCATGCGGCCACCGTGCAGTTCTACGAGCTGCTCAGAGACGAACAATCCGATACCGGTGCCGTTTCCGAGCGGGCGACCGGTGGAGAACTTTTGGAATAGGCGCTCGCGCTGGTCTTCCGTCATTCCGACTCCTCCGTCTGCGACGGAGACCAGGACCTCCCCCTCGCTGCGTGCGAGCCGGATATCGATCCGGCCGCCTGGGGGCGCGCTGCGCGCAGCATTGTTGATGAGGTTGATCAGCACCTGCCGGATTAGCTGGGCGTCGATCGGCGCGTTGACCGGTGCTCCGGGTGCGTCGAGAATCACGGTCGCCGGAGTGACGTCGCGGATCTCATCGATGCTGTCCCGGAACAGGACTCGCAGATCAACGGACTTGCGGCTGACCACGAACAGCCCAGCGTCGAGGCGGGCGCGGATCAGCATCTGGTCGGCGAAGGTGTGGATGCGCACGGCGTTGTCCTCGATCCGGCGGACGAATTTCACCTGGGTATCGGTGAGATCGCCGTCGCGGCGCTCGGCGAGCAATTCGGCCGCGCCTTGGATCACTGCCAGGGGCGTTCGAATCTCGTGGCTGAGAACCGCGACTTGGTCGGCACGACGGGCATCGAGCTCCGTGGAGCGGTCGATGACGCGATGACGGTCGGCTGCGGCACGATAGGCGATCACCGTTCCCGCCCACGGAAACGTGATCGCCAGGATGACCGCGACGGTGGCGGGCGCACCGTGCGCGAAGACGGCGAACACCGCAGCGGCCGTGCAACCGAGGAACACCCCACACAGAGTGAGTCTCAACCCTCGCATGAGATCAGCTTAGTCCCGTGACCTCCGCAAAACGGTGACAATTTCATCACCGTTCATCACCGAACCGTCACCGCCTGCGGCCCGGAAATCCGTTCCGGTCGATCTACTGTGACTGTAATCACCACATCGAGAGGGGTACTCATGCGCCGCATGCTCCGCAATCTGGCGGTCCTCGTCGGAACTGCGACCACCCTTGCAGGTTGTTCCGCGGGATCCGGCTCCGACGGAGTCACATTCATCTGTACACCGCAGGAGGACTGGTGCCAGCTGATCCAGCAGAAATTCACCGAGGCCACGGGGGTCAATGCCAATTACGTCCGTCTCAGCGGCGGTGAGGCATTGGCCCGGCTCACCGCGACCGGTGCGTCCCCCGAGTTCGACGCGTGGTTCGGTGGCGGGGCCGAGGGGCACCAAGCAGCGGCGGACCGCGGATTCCTCGACAAGTACGTCTCGCCGAATGCCGCCATCATTCCCGAGGAGTACAAGGACCCGGACCAGTTCTGGACGGGCGTCTATGTCGGCGTGCTCGGCTTTTGCTCGAACACGGACGTCCTGAAGAAGGTCGGCGTCGAAGCCCCGAAGTCCTGGCAGGATCTGTTGAACCCCAGGCTCAAGTGGAACATCGCGATGGCGCATCCCGGTACATCCGGCACCGCCTATCAGGCGGTCTGGACACAGGTCGACCTCCACAATGGCGACAAGAACGCGGCGATCGACTACTTCCGCAATTTGCACTCGAACATCCTCCAGTACTCGAAGACCGGGAGCGCGCCGGGCCGGATGGCGGGCCGTGGCGAGATCGCCACGGGCATCGTGTTCGCTCAGGACTGCCAGAAGTACATCAACGAGGGCTTCAGCACGCTCCAGACCACCGTCCCGTCGGAGGGCACCGGGTACGAGGTGGGGGCGGTCTCGCTCATCAAGGGCGCCAGGAACTCCGAAGCCGCCAAGAAGTTCATCGACTGGACGCTCACCCCCCAGGCGCAAGAGCTGGCCTCCAACGTCAAGACCTATAGCATTCCGTCGAATCCAGGCGCGAAGCACACCGCGGACATGGTGGACCTGACCAAAGTGAAGCTCCTGCACGCCGACATCAAGGCGTCGGGAGCCGCTCGTGAGGCGCTGACCAAGCGGTTCGATACCGACGTGGCGCCGAAGCCGAAGGGGTAGGCGCGCACATGACTACTTCGATAGCCGCGACAGTGGCAGGTGGGGCTGGCGCGCCCCCGGCGGGGGTGCCGTCGAAGGAACGCCGTTCAAGGATTCCCGTCGACCGCAGCGCGGGTGCCCTCGGCTTTGGCGTGGCCGCACTCTTGGCGCTCCTGATTTGCTACCCGATCGCGAAACTCGCCATCGCGGCGTTCTCGCCCGCAGGGCTCGACGTGCTCGGCGCCCTCGTTACCGACGAGGTTAATCGCCGCATCGTGCTCAACACGTTGTTCCTCGGCCTCCTCGTGGGTGCGCTAGGGACAGTCGTCGGATTCATCTTCGCGTACGCCCAGGTCAGACTTCGCTTCCGTGGTAAGCGCGCACTGCATCTGCTGGCGATGATCCCGATCGTGGCCCCGCCGTTCGCTGTGGCCACCGCCGCTATCACGCTGTTCGGCCGCAATGGGGTGGTCACCAACGGATTGCTTGGTCTCGAGTTCGACATCTACGGATTGCCCGGCCTGGTTCTCGTGCTCGTGCTGTCGTTTTTTCCTGTGCCGTACATGAACTTCCGCGGCATGCTGCAGAGCCTCGACCCGAGCCTCGACGAAGCTGCGGCCGGGCTCGGGGCGTCGAAGCTGAAGATCCTCACGTCGGTGACACTGCCGATGCTGATCCCCGGGTTCGCTGGCTCGTTCCTGTTGTTGTTCGTCGAGGGCATCGCGGATCTCGCGAATCCGCTGGTGCTGGGAGGCGACTTCACTGTGCTGTCCAGCCGCGCCTATCTCGCCGTGACCGGCGAGTTCAACACCAGCGCGGGCGCGGCGTACTCGATCACCATCCTGTTGCCGGCCCTGCTGGTCTTCCTGATCCAGCGGTACTGGACGTCCAAGCGGAGCGTGGTCACCGTGACCGGCAAACCGACTGGGCACAGCGAGCTGATCACCGCGCCCAGTGTGCGGATCCCGATCCTGGTGCTGACCGGCCTGCTCAGTGCGCTGATCGTGATGATCTACGCCACGGTCATCGTGGGTGGCTTCCTCAGGGTCCCCGGCGTGAACAACGAGTTCACGCTCGATCACTTCCGGTTTGTACTCACCGGGATCGGCTCGAAGGCGATGATCGACACGGCCACGTTGGCGTTGATCTCTGCTCCCATTGCCGGATTGCTGGGCATGCTGATCGCGTGGCTGGTGGTGCGCAAACTTCGCCGCACAGCCGGATTGCTGGATTTCGTCGGCATGCTCGGGCTTGCCGTGCCCGGCACCGTGCTCGGTATCGGATATGCGTTGAGTTACATGATGCCCGTCACGGTGTTCGGCGTGCAGCTGCTGCCGGCCCTCGCCGGTGGCGGGGCGGGCTTCGCCGGCGGCATCGCGATCGTCATGGTGTACATCGTGCGTTCGCTGCCGTCGGGACAGCGCGCGGGGATCTCCTCGCTCAGCCAGATCGACCCCGCCATCGAGGAAGCGTCGACCTCCCTTGGAGCGGGCTCGGGGACGACCTTCCGCAAGGTCACCCTGCCGCTGATCCAGCCCGCGCTGTTGACAGGCCTTACGTTCGCGTTCGCCCGGTCGATGACGACTCTGTCGCCCATTGTTTTCCTGACGACTCCCGGACTGAAGATCATGACCGCGCAGATCCTGGCGGAGGTCGACGCCGGCCGCTTCGGCAACGCGTTCGCCTACTGCACTGTGCTGGTCATCATTGTCCTCTGCCTGATTCTCACCATCAACTTCCTCGTTCGAAAGGTGATCTTCCGTGGACGCACACACGCTCGTTGACGATCCCGCGGCACTGGCGGCCGCGGATTCCCCCGGTACGGCATCCGGCCGGATCGTGCTGCGCGACCTGGTCAAGGAGTACGCTCCCGGCGCCCCCCGCGCGGTCGACCGGATCAACCTCGAAATTGAACCGGGCGAGTTCGTTACCCTCCTCGGTCCCTCCGGGTGCGGTAAGACCACAACTTTGCGCATGATCGCAGGGTTCGAGGAGCCCACCTCCGGCGTTCTCGAGGTCGACGGGGCCGACATGATCCGGGTGGCACCGAACAATCGCCCGATGGCGATGGTATTCCAGTCGTACGCGCTGTTCCCTCACCTGACGGTGCGGGAGAACGTCGCCTATGGGTTGAAACTGAAGAAGACACCTGCCGGCCGGCTGCAGGAGGAGGTCGACACGGCCCTGAGCATCATGAGCCTGACCAACTACGCCGACCGGGCACCGCACCAGCTCTCGGGCGGTCAGCAGCAGCGGGTCGCTCTCGCCCGTGCGCTCGTCATGCGCCCCAAGGTCCTACTCTTCGACGAGCCCTTGTCGAATCTGGACGCGAAGCTACGGGTGTCGATGCGCAATGAGATCCGGCGCCTGCAGCGACGTCTCGGCATCACCAGCATCTTCGTCACGCACGATCAGGACGAGGCGATGACCCTCTCCGATCGTGTGGTCGTGATCAACCATGGACGGATCGAGCAGGCCGATCCACCGGCCGTCGTCTACCGAACGCCCGCATCCGTGTTCGTTGCGGACTTCATCGGCCGCGCCACCTTCCTCGATGTGATGGTGGAGCGGGAGCCCGAAGCCGGACGCGCCCGGGTGATCGCGATCGGCCAAGAGCTCGAGACGGCGTGCCACCCTTCCGTGAAGGGCGACACCGAGGCTCTTCTCATGGTCCGGCCCGAGTCGGTGCGACTGCAGCCCGCGGACTCGTCCGAAGTCCAGGGCGACGTAGGGCGCGTGCTCACCACGATCTTCCACGGGGAGAACGTGGAATACGAGATCGAGACCGAGTCGGGCACGATCGTGGCATCCGTGTCGGACCCGGTCGCGAGTGAGATCCTCTCTCCGATGGACCACGTCCACATCACCATTGCGCCGGATCGGGGTTGGTTGCTCCCGAAACCTGCAGGCGAGCAGACCTGATGAAGGGGCGGTCAGGAGGTGGCACTGACGTGGGTATGAGGGTGAGATGCAGCGCATCGAGGGTGTGATCCGGCCGTATTCGTGGGGTTCGCGCACGGTGCTGGCGTCGCTGCAGCGGCGGCCGTGGCCGTCGGAACATCCGGAGGCCGAGCTGTGGTTCGGAGCGCATCCGGCGGATCCTGCGCGCCTACCCGGCGGTGATCTGCTGACCGCGATCTCGGTGGACCCGGAGGGTGAGCTGGGTGCGTCCTGCCGAGCGGACTTCGGGGACCGGTTGCCGTATCTGGTGAAGGTGCTGGCGGCTGACGAACCGTTGTCACTGCAGGCGCATCCGTCCGCTGCGCAAGCGGTGGACGGGTTCGCACGTGAGAACGCCGCGGGAATACCGATCGACGCACCGGAGCGGAGCTACCGGGACGCGGCGCACAAACCGGAGATCATCATCGCCCTCACCCGGTTCGATGCGTTGGCTGGCTTCCGCGAAGTAGGCGCCACCGTCGAACTTCTTCGCGCGCTTGCGGTGTCGCAGCTCGACCATTCCGTGGAGCTACTGGCCTGCCAACCGGATTCGCGCGGCCTGCGCACGCTCTTCACGGAATGGATTACTTTGCCGAAACCTGAAGTGGCAGAGCTAATTTCTGCACTGCTGACCGGGTGTGTGAAGTATCTCGGAGGCGGCGAGGCGCGGTTCCGGGGCGAGGTGCGGTTGGCGCTGACGTTGGGCGAGCGATATCCCGATGACGCCGGCGTGCTGGCGGCGTTGATGCTCAACCGGGTCGTGCTGGAGCCCGGGCAGGCGCTGTACCTCCCGGCGGGAAACCTACACGCATACATCGGTGGCGCCGGCGTGGAGGTGATGGCGAACTCGGACAACGTACTACGAGGGGGGCTCACGCCCAAGCATGTGGATGTGCTGGAGTTGTTACGCGTGCTGGACTTCACTCCCCGCGCGCCGTCGGAACTGTCACCGTCGGCGACGACGGTGGGACCGGAGATAGTGTTTTCGACACCCGCCCTCGAGTTCCGGGTCTCACGCGTGCGACTGGACCGGACGGTGCCCAATCGCGCGCCGTCGGTCGAGCTCGACGCCCGCGGACCACAACTGATGGTGGTCACAGAGGGCACGATCACTGTGCGCAGCAAGAGTTCCGGAACCGGCGATATGATCGATATACCTCAGGGCAGCGGCCTGTGGGTGCCCGCTTCGAACCCGGTGATCGTTGTCGGCACCAACACGCCGGAGGCCGAGTTCTTCCGCACGCAACTGGGCGAACAGACTTCTGGTCCCTCAATCTAACCGCCAAATTCCGGTCAGCCTGGCGGCTGTCAACTTCTCCGACGCCCAGTACGCGCAGTGAAGCCGAGGATCGCTACAGCCCGGACGACCCCATCAGCGCGCGCACTTCGAGTGCGGTGTTGGGTCGGTCGTCGTGCAGGGCGTGGCGGCCGATCTCGGTCACCGTCGCGGGGGCCGCCCGCATGAATACGCGTGGCGGGACCGGCGATCAACGGCCACACCTTCGGCGCGGGGGCGATGTTGGCAATCGCTCACGACTACCGCATCATGCGCGACGACCGCGGCTACTTCTGCTTCCCAGAAGTTCGGGGCAGCGTTCCCGAGGTCCTCTCATGTCCTGCGGCTCGTCGGGTCGTGAAGGAGTGTCCCGGGGAGACTGACTTCTTCGCGGGTGTAGCCGGTCAATGAGTTCGGTTTCGAGGACGGCGCCGGCGACCGGACCGCCGCAGGGGTGCGACGGACAACGCGGCCCCTCTTCGACACCACCGACCGGGCACCAGAAGCGTTGTGTCAGCGTGGACGCCTCGGTGATGGGGTCGCCCCGTTTCCGGTTGCCAGCACGTGCGCCCCACCCTCCACACCCACGACCGGCGGGTTGCACGATGGCCCGGCAGATCGCAGAGTTTGACCAGATCGAGGCCGGGAGCCCAGCTGCGGGAGGCCCTGCGAGACCGCGGCCGTATGGAGCGGATTGCGCGCCGCCGTCAGGTTCGGGCAACGCAGGAATTCCGGTGTTCCTCTTGAAGATCGCGTAGGGGAACGCGCGGCCGACGATTGTCCATCCGTCCCGTTTCACGAACCTCGATACCTGCCTGCTACCGATAACGCGGGAGTGCTCCCATTGCGTGTCCGAGTACACGACGTGATGGTGCGCGACCCCGAACCCGATGCTGTGCCACCCGTATCGCCCAGCGAGATTGAGCTCATCGATTTCATCCGCCATCCCGACGGGGCCGAGGAGACGCTCGTTCGCATCGAGCTCGACGGCAGGACGCCCATCACCCACCCTGAATCGCTTTTGCGCAGCCTGTTTCGAGATTCCAAGAGAGGCTCCGATCTCACCCCATGTCGCTCCAGCGTTGCGAGCAGCCAGTACGCTCCGCTGCAGCAGCTCGCGCGCACCGTGCTCGATGTCATTCGCGATTTCCACGACCTGCACGAACTCCCTTGGCGTCGTCGGCTCCGCGACGGGCGAAAGGTCCGCCACGACGTGCTTGTAGACGTTCGGACAGGTGGCTCACTTCTCGTCGCTCCCAGGAAGCGTCCACGAGGGACGCCACTCACCTCGAGCCGCTCGAGGCGCCTTCCCCCACCAGGCGAGGTAGGACCCGATCCCGACACACCCGATGATGGCGAGCACGAATATTAGCTGCAACCACCATACGTGCGGAATGAGGTCGAACAGCGAAGCGAGCCCGAGGATGCTCGGCACGAACAGCAGCGCGATACCCCAGGTGAAGCTGCGGTTCTTCTTGATGTCAACCATGAGTTAATGATGAGTTGACGTGGCCCGGTGTGTCAATTTTTGGTTGACTGTCGGGGGGTGCAGGATGAGACATTGAAGCGGCACTACATCCTGGGCGTTTGACGCCATTGGAGGTGTTGGCTGCGATGATTCTGCGCAGTTCACACCGTTGAAGGCGGTGGCGAGCGATGAGCGCCGTTGATTCTGCGGACTGACTGCGGACTGTAGCCTCGCGACGACTTCTTCCGAAGAGGTCGTCTATTGCGGTCTGGTCACGAGTTGGGCTACTGTCCCCGCACTCAATGACAGGCGCGACGTATGCCCTGGATTCTGCTCAAGAAGTCGATCGACCGACGGTTCTTTTACGTTGTGGAAGCCGAGCACAATATGCCTCTCGTGACGAGCGAGATGTACGACTCCAGGCAGGGGGCGCTGGACGGGATCAAGGCGCTGAGGCGGGTGACGCGGAGGGCGACGCTGCTGGATGTGACGGCCTAGCTGGGGTGTCGCCGTAAGCTTTCGTCATGTCAGTCATGAAGCGGCCGTCGCAGCTGCAGATGGGGGATCGTGTCCTCATTGGCGATGTGTACTGGGAGGTGCGCGGCACCAGTTTCGCGCCTGATTCGGAGTGGGAGCTGCATCTGTGGCGTCCGGGTGGCCGGTTGAAGTCGGTGCGGTGTGATGCTGGGGTTGGGTTCATCGTCGCTGAGCCCGAGGAGGACCACCTCTAACCTAGGCCTGGCATCGACATCAGCATCGAATTCGACATCCATCGATATTGACAGCCATCGACCTTCCGGGCAGCCGCAGGTTGGTGAGATGGCAGGCTCCGCGTTGGAGGTGACTTCGACGGCGAGGAGGCTGATGGTGCCGCCGTGTGGGTCAGGTGAATCGCAGCGACGCCGGCGGTGTTGGTCGCGGGCGTCCGAGGTAGTTGTTGATGAGTTTGTCGAGGGTGCGGACGGGGTCGGCGCCCCAGTGGTGGCGGGCGTGGGCGCTGATGACGTCGGGGGCGAGTTCGCCGAGTGCGGTGAGGTGGTTGAGGCATGTGTCGACGGTGTTGTGGGCGGGGGTGTCGGTCCAGCTGAGGTCGCCGCAGGCGACGATCTGGTCCACGGCGCGGCGACCTGCGTTGGTGAGGCCGTCGTGGTGGGTTTGTCCGGTGGTGATGTTGAGGGCGGCTGTGATTTTGGCCCAGCCGAGGTATGAGGCGGTGTGCCATTCGGCGACGATGATCAGGCTGTCGGTGAGGTGGACGAATTTCCGGGCCAGGCGGTGGCTGGGGCAGTAGGCGAGGACGATGCTGCCGTCGGTGACGGTGCCGTCGCGCTCGGTGACTACTGAGGTTGCGACGGTTCGGATCGGCGCGTTGGCCATGTCTGGGCAGGCGATCGTGATTGGCCTGTCGTGCGCCTGTTGGAGTCGGCGGGCGAGCGGGACTCCGAGCTTGTGGGCGGGGCGCTCCCTGTCCCACGGGATGTAGAAGTGTTGTTGGTTCAGGAGGCTGGTGGGCAGTGGTGTGCTCATCGGCGTGATGGCTTTTTGGTGGTGGACGTGTGCATTGCGCCTCCTCAGTCGTCGGTGATGGGCTGCGGTCATTGTTCTGGTGTGCGGTGGCGCGGTGCCCACGGAGAAGTCAAGGGCGGCGGTGGGACGACCAGGAGGCGCACGTGTATCCCGGTTTCTGGGTGGAGCCACATTTCTTCTCTGGGTTGCCCGGGTGCGGGGCCGGTGAGCTTGAGATCGCCGTGCTCGAGGCGGTGCCGTCGGCGTGTCGAGCTGGGGTTCCATGCGAAGGTGATGTGTTCGATAGTGCGGCCGAGTGCGAGGCCGCAGTGGTAGGTGAGGTCGTGGATCTCCGCGGTGTAGTCGGTGGTGCGTGGCCACCAGACGCCGCTGATGCCACCGCGGTTGTCGCGCTCGAGTCCGACCTGCACCCGGCGGGTTGCTGATCTCTCGCGGCGTGGCCTTCTGTTCTCCGAGGTGTTCACGCGGTGAAGTGTCGAACTGCGGGTTCGGAACCGAGGACGTGGGCGGCGTCGCCTCGGGCTGTGGTCAGTGCAGCGATGACTTGGTCGAGGACGCCGACGGGGATGCCGATCCGTCGGGGACTGTGCTGGTCGGTGATGAGTAGTTCGATGTCGACGGCTTCGCGGTGCTGATCGTGATCATCGAGGGTTTTGACCGACGTCTCGATCGTCACCTGTCGATGAGTAAGAGCGCGGCTGTGCCACCAGCGTTCGGTGGACCCGTCGACGTTGTGGTAGGTCCGAGCGGGCAGCGCGCTCATGATGTGCTGGCCCGCTGCCGGCGGCGTGCGGGCGGTGGTGGTCGAATCCGCTGATGCTGTCTCCGATGAAGAAGATGAGGTCATGGCGAGGACCATCGCGGTGCGTGCTGCGGCGGGAGTGGCATCGGGGGCGATTACCGCGATGGTCAGGGTCGCGTCAGGTCCGCCGATTTCCACGGTGCCTCGTTCGAGTCGCGCCGACGCCGTGGCGCGGACCGGATGACGACCGAGTGAGAAGTGTTCGGGAGTGGGGCTCCACTCCGCTGCGCAGTACCCGACGGTGGTGATGGTGGAAAGCCGCTCGTGGATGGGCCCGGCTATCGCGAGAAGTTCCGTGCGGAGGTCCCGGGATTGGGGCCACCACGCTCCGTCGGTGGGGCCAGCTGCGGCACCGACGGGTTTGAGGCGCAGTCGCCGGGGGTGCGTTGTAGGGAGTGGATGCGTCATTGGACGCTCCGATCCAGGGCTTGGCCCTTGGTTCTTGAGTCTGGAGCACCAAGAGGGTCCTGGTGGAGTATCGGACTCTCCTCCGAGCATACGCTCCGCGCCGCCAGGCGGGAGGGCGTCGGTCTCGGTGCCCACCGCGCGGTCTCTCTGTGTGCCTCCGGTTCACGGAGACAGCGGTTTACGTCATGCCGTAGGCGAGGACGGCAACTACTGCTGCGCCGACGATCCACGGCCATCGGCGTCGGCGCGGACGCGGACCAGACGCAGGGGACTCGGCCTTCGTGGGTCTGCTCATGTTCAATCCTTCGGGTGGAGGGCGTTTAGGTGTTCAGGAGGAATCCGGTGCGGATCAATGCTTCGTCGTCGGGGGAATCAGGGCGGATCAGGCCGAAGGTGATGGTCGCGTTCGTCCCGATCAAGGTGATGAAGCCCGGCGTGTTGCCGAGCATGGTCGCTACGGGGCCGTCGGCGGTGCGGATCTGGCGGCCGATCGGATCCCAGTCGGAGGTGCTGGCCTGAAGGAGGCGTAACTCGTCGAGCCGGACGCCGACGGCAGGGATCGCGTTGGGGAACTCGGCGTTCAGGTTGCGGCTGCGCGGCCACCAGACTCCATCGACGCCGCCATGGCCTCCGATGCGGCGCGGCAGCAGCACTCTGCCGCGAAGAGGAATGCCAGGGGGCCGAGACGGTCGGCGCAGCAACTGGCGGAGGTGTTCCGGCGATGCGTGCGAAGCGTTCACCGGGGGCCACCGTCCCGGCGGGGCCTTCCGATCACGTCGGGGACTAAGGGAGAAGCTGGTCGAGCCCTGCTGCAGCGTCGGCGGCGGAGCGCATTGGTGGACGTCCCGATGGCGGCTCTCGCCTGCCGGTTCACCGCTGGTCAGCCCGAGCTTGCGCGACGGGCAGCAAGTCGGGCCAGCGAG
>NZ_HE997626.1:218269-232979 GCF_000312385.1 Tsukamurella sp. 1534
AATGCAGCATGGTGCCGGTCTGCTCGGTGTGCTGGGCCACCTTGCCCTGCGGGTCCCACCCGTTGGTCATGTGGATCATCCGGGCCTGCTCGAGCTTGACCGGGTCCACCCCGCGGGTGACGGTCAGGTAGTCGCGCATGACGATGCCGTGCCGGTTCTCCTCGGCCGTCCAGCGGCCGACCCAGTGGCCCCAGGCGTCGTCCATGGAGAAGTTGGCGGCGATCTCCCGGTGGTAGGTGGGGAGGTTGTCCTCCGTGAGGAGGTTGGTGATCATCGCGGCCTTGGCCACCTCATCCAGCCGGCTCTCCTCGGGGTCGTAATCCTGACCACCGAGCGCGGCGAAGTTCTTGCCGTCGGACCACGGGATGTAGTCGTGCGGGCTCCAGTCCTTCGTCATCGAGAGATGGCGATTGACGTTGTCCTCGGCGACACCCGACAGCTCCTTGAGGAGCTCAAGCTGGGTCAGCGGACGCGGAGCGACCAGACCTCCGAAATGGGGTGTCGTTCGTGCATGGTGCGGCGCCATGAGATGGCTCCAATCAGTTGCGTGTCATCGGCGCCGGGGCGGCGGGATGCGCATTGAGGAGTTCACCCTTGCCGGGCCGCGGACGCAGCCCCGTCGGCAGCCGATGATTCCGACTGTACAGGTCTCGACCTGCCTCCGGCCCGCAGCGAACGAGCGCACTCCCTCCGGAGCGTCCACCGGGTCCGTTTCCGCGGCTCCGCCGAACCTCACCCTGTGCTATCCTGGAACTGGTTGACTTTCTTGGTGATTCGCTCGCGAGGACTTCACGCGGCAGACGATCATCGAAATCCAGTCCTACGGCTTCGTAGACCTCCCGCAAACCCAGAGACGAAACACCCGTCTCTGCCTACACACCGCACAGGAGATCTACATGGCTCAAGGCACCGTCAAATGGTTCAACAGCGACAAGGGATTCGGATTCATCACCCCCGACGACGGCGGCAAGGACCTCTTCGTCCACTTCTCCGCCATCGTCAGCAACGGCGGCTTCCGTGACCTCGCCGAGAACAGCCGCGTGTCCTATGAATCACAGGCAGGCGACCGCGGACCGCAGGCTGTCGCCGTCCAGCAGCTGCCGTGACCACCCACGCCGATCCGCGCGGCGGAGATGGCACGACATGGTGGGGCAGGATCCGCCGATCCATCGACGAATTCTTCCAACGCGGCGAGCAGGGGACACCGCTCTACCCCTAGAAGCTGAACGACCTACGGGGAACCGGCCCCTCGGATTGCCGAGGGGCCGGCTTCCGTATCGATGGGCCACGAATCACCCGCGCCACGCCCTTGCTGGCTCCGAATGAAGGGGGCACGCGGATCACAGAGTGCTGCGAATCTGCGGAGTCTGTTCGGACGATCGATGAGTTTGATGACAAGCAGGGCCAGTCGCCTGTTGGTGGGTGGCGTTGTTCCAGGGCGGGTGGTAGTCAATCTGCTTGAACGGCAGTGGAGGTGAGTGTTCCCGGGGTTGCTCGGAAGCGGCGCGAGCCGAGTATGTGGCTGGGGCGATTCATGAGGAGCTGGGCTGAGAAGGCGGCCATGCTCGTCAGCGCTCGCACTTCGAGGGCTGCGTTCGGCCGGTCGTGCAGGGTGTGGCGGCCGATCTCCGCCGCCGCCGCGGGTACCGCTCGCACGAATGCTTGTGGCGGCACGGCCCGCAGGGGCGTGACCGACTTGTTCATGATCCCTGCGAGTTTGAGCGCTGCAGCGGCGTCGGCTTCTCCTTCGCCGAAGATCAGGTCTCCGATGGACGAGGGAAGGTAGGGCTCGCCCAGAAGGCAGTTCGCCCAGTACATCTGCCAGGCATCGGCGTCGCGCCACCGCCACCACTGCCGCGTGCGCTCGTCCACGTCGCCGGTGCGGAGGCCTAGGTCGATGGCGTCGGCGAGTGTCTCGGCCTGGCGCATCGCGTCCGACATTCCCTGGCCGAGCGAGTAGTCCTTGAAGTTCCCGGCGTCGCCCACCAGCACCCACCCGGGCCCTGCGGAGACGCGGAAGTAGCTGTGCCACTTCTGGAGCACGCGCAGGGGCCCGACCCGGTCCGCATCACGCACGGCGTCGGCCATCTGCGGGAAGAGTTCGAGTTCTCTCGCGAAGCCGGTGTAGCGGTCCTGCAGGTATTCGGCGGCGAGATCCATGGGGACGGTGACCGCCGCCAGGTAGCGCCCTTCCTCGAGCGGCAGGCCCAGAAATCCGGTGCTGCCGCGCGTCGGGCGGCCGATGCCGCCGAAGAAGAAGCCCGCAGTGGGATCGACGCCTTCGAGGACAGCCCAGGTGGGTAGTCTTCCCGCCCGGCGGGTGCAGTACTCCGCCGCTCCGACGTGTTTCGCCACCATCGAGTTCCGCCCGTCGGCCCCCACCACGACGCTCGCGCACACGTCACCGGTGCTGGTACGTACGCCGACGACCCGGCCGTCGCTGACGATCAACTCGGACGCCGCGCACCCGGTGCGCACGTCGGCACCGGCCTCCGCTGCGGACCGCACGAGGGCGTCGTCGAGCGCGAAGCGGCTGATCCCCATCGTTCGGCCGTACTCCTGCGGGTCCACGTCGATGGTGAACGACGAGTGGGTACTCGAGGTGGTCACGCGGGTCATGACCGGAGGTCCCGCCTGCAGCAGCCGTTCGAGCATTCCCATCCGGCCCAGCGCGTCGACGCCGTTCGACTGCAGCGCGCACGTCGACGGGGTCTCGCTCGGGAACCGCGCCTTATCAATCAGACAGACCGCGTACCCGCGGTCGGCGAGGACCTTCGCCAGCGGGGCGCCGGCACACCGGGCGCCCACGATCGCGACGTCAAAGGTGTTCATGTGTGCTCCGTTATCGTCGCATTGAGTCTATGATAGAATTGCTGCCACAACCTATCATGCGATAGTTTCGATGGCCATGATCCCGTCGAACTGTTGACCATCATGTGCACCTCGCCGTTGCGGAGCGTGAAAGCGTAACCGCCGCAATTGCCCTCGCGGCAGACGTACGGCTGCTCGATGGACGCCGAGTGCCCGTTTCAGCGGTCGAGACTGGTGCCGGCACGATCGTCAGTGCGCCGCGGACGGCGGCCCCGAGCCTGCGCCGGAGTTCGTCCGTCGGCGCGCGGTGTCCTCGGAGTAGTAGTGCCGCTGGGAGTTCGACCACGCAGTCCGTATCGCGTCGACGGCGTAGCTGTCGCGGCGATGCCATAGAGCCGTCGCGAGGTCGATGAGGAGTTCGATGAGCTGCTGGTCGAATTCTTGAGCTCGGATGAGAGGCCGTCGCTGATATCGCCTGATCCGAGGAGGTCTCTCCTGCGCACCGGCAGAGGAACTTCCCGGAATCGGGGTCTGCGAGAACCGCGCCCGTCCGAAGCGGCGGCACGTGAGAGGTTCGCCGAGTTCACCGAGCAAGGGGCCAACGCTATCCGGCAATCATCCGACTCTGGGATAGCGGCTGGGCAGAGTTCGTTCCCTTCCTCGGATACGACGTCGAGATCTGGCGGGTGATATGCACGAATGCGATTGAGCCCATCAATGCTCGATATCGGCGAGCGATCCGGGCCAGTGGATACTTCCCGAACGATGCCGCCGCGATGAAATGCCTGTAGCTGGTGACCCGCAGTCTTGACCCGGCCGGCGGCGGACGGCACGCTGATGATGCGGTGGAAACCCGCCCTCAACGCGTTCGCGATCAACTTCGCGGACCGACTGGACTAAACCCGGTCGACCGATAATCCGCCGGGCTCACACACCGTCAATCAGACAGCCCCAGCGCGCCTGGAGCCCGAACGGTAGGGCAGGACAAGATGTCACCAATTCATGCAGCAGTCCCGACTAGTGGCGTTTGATGTGTGGCGGAGTCATGGTTGCCATCCAGGTCGTTTGGTGGTTCGCGAGTCTCATCGATATGTGGCGCTACGCGGTTGAGTGGGAGGGGCGATCAGAATCGGGGTGCACACTGCTGTGTACCAGTGCCGCATGCTGGATGGCGGTTGGCACATCGATCTCACTGTTCGCCGCGTTCTTCGGTGCGCGCCAGGCGATGACCTGGTCGGGGCGGATGAGAAGGCCGTCGCAGCGCGGTCCGCTGTAGACGTTCTCCCACCGCTGCCGGTGGCGGGTGTCGATGCTGGCGGTATCGACGGTTCGGACCCTGACACCGGGAACCGGGTGGCGCTCGAGAGCGAGTGCGGTGCGGCTGGTGGCAGAGGCCACGAACGTGAATGCGGTGGGCTCGAGCAGGTCCAACGTACTGATGGCAGGGGCGGCGAGGGCGATATGGGCGGCGCGCGTGCCGGGTTGTCCACTCGGGGCGGCCGGGTCCTCGACGGTTGCGGTCTTGTCCGGTGTCGTGGTGCCTGGGGGCGGGTAGTGGAACCCGAGGGCCAGGGTTGTGGCGTCGATCTGCTCGTCGGGGGCAGGTTGGCCGGGAGTCTTACGCGAACGCAGCAGCGCCTGGGCGACGGTGAGGGCCACCAGTGGGGCGCGTTCGCCGTGGTAGGTGTCCAGCAGAGCGTCCGGGGCATCGCCACGGCAGACGGCCGCGAGTTTCCAGGCGAGGTTGTGCGCGTCCTGGACGCCGGTGTTACCACCGAAGCCGCCGTACGGCGGCATCTGGTGGGCCGCGTCACCGGCAAGAAAGACTCGCCCGTGGCGGAAGTGTTCGGCAGTAAATGCGCCGGTGGTCCAGGTCAGAACACTCTCGATCTCGGGGCTGAGGTCAGGCACGCCGGTGGCGGCACGGATGACCGGCACCAGACGCGCGGCCAGGCCGTCGGGATCATCCAATGGCCAGTCCGCTCGGAGGTGGGTGCCCAGTTGCCAGCTGCGGTCGGCCTTGTTGCCACGAGCGAAGAGGAAGGCTCCGGCATCGCGCGCCATCAGGGCGTCGGCCCACCGGCCGCGCAGCGCGGGCTCGAGGTCGGCGTGGAACAGGGCGCTGACCGCCGTTCCGGGCACGGCTTCGCCGGCGAGCCCGATACCGAGAGCGGTCCGGATGGGGCTGTGGGCACCGTCTGCCGCGACGAGGAACCGGGCGCTGATCGCCTGTTCGCAGTCGGGGTGTCGCAGCCGGGCGGTGATGCCGTCGGTGTGGTGTTGGATCTCGGTGGCCTCGGTATCGAACAGCACCTTGGCGCCCAGGGCGGTGGCCCGCTTGCACAGGATCGGTTCGATCCGCTGCTGGTCGCAGGCGTACCCAGCGACCGGGCTCAGCCCCTCACCAGATACCGCCACTTCCGGCGCCGAGATCCAGGACTCGTGCGCTGAGGAGAGGTTGTCGGCCACCACGAAACCGGCACTCGGCTCGCCGGCGGCCCGAATCTCGTCGTCGATGCCCAGAGCCCGGTACAACTCCATGGACCGGACGTTGACCAGTCGCGCCTTCGGATGCCGCGAGGTTTCCCGGCGACGTTCGACCACAGTCACCTCGACGCCCTGCTGAGCGAGAAACGCGGCCGCAGCCAGGCCCACCAAGCCGCCCCCGACCACCAGCACGCCACCATCCTGCTCACTCATGTCGCTCACTGTCGCTCCACCTTCTGCCGCCATGGGTTCGCCGTGAGCGCTGCGCCCTGGCCGTCCGCGGCATCGGTGGCCAGGGCGTCGACAAGACGCCCCAGTTGGTTTGCGAAAACATCGATCTCCTGCTGGTCCCAGTCCGCGAGCAGACGGGAGAAGTCCGCCGACAGCTGCCGCCGGAAATCCGCGCGGGCCTGCAGCCCAGCCTCCGTGAGCTCAAGCGAGTACGAACGACCGTCCGTCGCATTACCGACGCGACACACGAGGCCGGCCGCCATCAGGTCGGCCACCGCGCGCGTGATCGACTGCGGCGGCACCTGCAGCTCCTTCGCCGCGTCCGAAGGTGACACCGGCTTCTGCGCAGCGAGATTGAGCAACCCCAGCGGCACCGGTCCCAGCGGTGACTCGGCCGCCGCCCGCCGCTGCAGCTGCGCGACCCGATGCAGCTCTCGAATGATCACCCAAACCGAATCAGTTCCTTCCATGAAGGAACTATATCTGGTCGGTGCGTCATCTCGTGTGTACGTGTGCGCGAAGCGTGTCCAGCTGGCATGGTTAGTTAGTCATGTAAGTAACCAGTGTGGTGGAGGTGGCGATGATCGTTGAAGGACGTGCGATCTTCCAGCAGATAGCTGAGTACGTCGAGGATTCGATCATCGACGGCTCCCTCGTCGACGAGGGGCAAGCACCTTCCACGAACGACCTGGCGGCGTTCTACCGGATCAATCCGGCCACCGCTGCTAAGGGGATCACGCTTCTCGTGGACAAGAAGGTGCTGTACAAGCGTCGAGGCATTCCCGGCGCCGTTCTCCCCCACGAGAGCCACCCGCTCGCCCGCGAACACGTCGAGGCTCACGTCGTCGAGCGCGACGACGCCCGGGAACCGCTTGGTGACGCCGCGCATGCGGATCAACGGTGCGCGCTCGCCCGGCGGTGTCGGCCCGGAGCCGGTGCCGGCACTCATCGCAGTGCCGCCCGCCGAACGCGAGGTTCGTGTTCAATCAGGATGGACATGCAACTCCTCTGTGTGCTGCATCACATTAGACATCGGATGTTTGCATGTCAATAACCGGGGGTGGATAGCGTAACGCAAGCACATGAACGCATGGCGTCGGTCAGACATCAGATGTTCTGGCGCCCAGCGTTCGCGAAGACGCGCCCCGCGAACCCCGCCGCACCCCTGCGCGCGCCCGGCCCCTTCTGCTGCGTCCGAATCCGCGAACACACCCCGCGCACGGATGCAACGATGACCCTTGCGTAACTCCCTCACTCGACTCCCACCAGGAGGCCACGTGTCCGCTCCGACCGCATCACCGGTCACGGAGACCGACGGTGACATCACGTACGTCCGCACGGATCCCGCGCAGCCGCCGGTCGCGATCATCGACCGCAGCCCGATCACCACGAAGCACAAGCTGATCTTCGGCGCGATCGCGCTCCTCGGCGCCGTCGGCTGGGCCATGATCGCCCTCGCCCGCGGCGAATCCATCAACGCCGTGTGGTTCGTCATCGCCGCCGTGTGCACCTACGTCGTCGGCTACCGGTTCTACGCCCGGCTCATCGAACTCAAGGTGGTGCGGCCGCGCGACGACCACGCCACCCCGGCCGAGGTGTTGGAGAACGGCACCGACTACCTGCCCACCGACCGACGCGTGCTGTTCGGGCACCACTTCGCCGCCATCGCGGGCGCGGGTCCGCTGGTCGGCCCCGTGCTCGCCGCGCAGATGGGCTACCTGCCCGGCACCATCTGGATCATCGTCGGCGCCCTCGTCGCCGGCTGCGTCCAGGACTACCTCGTGCTGTGGGTCGCCACCCGGCGCCGCGGACGGTCACTGGGGCAGATGATCCGGGACGAACTCGGCCCGGTGGGCGGCGCCGCGGCGATCATCGGCATCGCGGCCATCATGACGATCCTCATCGCCGTGCTCGCCCTCGTCGTGGTGCAGGCCCTGGGACACAGCCCGTGGGGCGTGTTCTCCATCGCCGCCACGATCCCCATCGCCCTGTTCATGGGCGTCTACCTCCGCTTCCTCCGCCCCGGCCGGGTGTCCGAGGTGTCGCTCATCGGCTGCGTGCTGTTGCTCGCCGCGGTGATCGGCGGCCGCTACGTGGGCGAAAGCAGCTGGGGCCAGGAGCTGTTCACGTTGACGCCGGTACAGCTGAGCTGGGCGATCATCATCTACGGCTTCGCCGCCTCCGTGCTGCCCGTGTGGCTGCTGCTCGCGCCCCGCGACTACCTCTCGACCTTCATGAAGGTCGGCACCATCGTGTTGCTCGCGATCGGCATCCTCATCGCGCGGCCGATGATGGAGGCACCCGCGGTCTCCGACTTCGCCACCCGCGGCGACGGTCCCGTGTTCGCCGGCTCGCTGTTCCCGTTCCTGTTCATCACCATCGCCTGCGGCGCACTCTCCGGCTTCCACGCCCTGGTCAGCTCCGGCACCACGCCGAAGATGCTGGAGAAAGAGGGCCAGATGCGGCTCATCGGCTACGGGGGCATGCTCACCGAGTCGTTCGTCGCGATCATGGCGCTCATCACCGCGTCGATCATCAACCAGCACTTCTACTTCGCCATGAACGCGCCCGTCGCCAAGACGGGCGGTACCGCGGAGACGGCGGCCGCGTACGTGAACTCGCTCGGACTGAGCGGGGACCCGATCAGCGGCGCCGAGATCAGCCAGGCCGCCAAGGACGTGGGCGAGGAGTCCATCGTCTCCCGCACCGGCGGCGCGCCGACGCTCGCGTTCGGCATGTCCGACGTGCTGCACCAGGTGTTCGGCGGCACGGCGATGAAATCCTTCTGGTACCACTTCGCGATCATGTTCGAGGCGCTGTTCATCCTCACCACCGTGGACGCCGGGACCCGCGTCGCCCGGTTCCTGGTCTCCGACGCGCTGAGCAACCTGGGCGGCCCGTTCAAGCGGCTCAAGGATCCCAGCTGGCGGATCGGCGCCTGGGCGGCCTCCCTGCTCGTCGTCGCGGGCTGGGGCAGCATCCTGCTGATGGGCGTGACCGACCCGCTGGGCGGCATCAACACCCTCTTCCCGCTGTTCGGCATCGCCAACCAGCTGCTCGCCGCGATGGCGCTCACGGTCGTCGTCGTCGTGGTGGTCAAGAAGGGCTACTACAAGTGGGTCTGGATCCCCGCGATACCGCTCGTCTGGGACCTCATCGTCACCATGACCGCCTCCTGGCAGAAGATCTTCAGCGGCGACCCCAACGTGGGCTACTGGAAGCAGCACAGCAATTACAAGGCCGCCGCGGAGGCGGGGCTCGAGAAGTTCGGCTCCGCCAAGACCCCCGAGGCCATCGACGCCGTGGTGCGCAACACCTTCATCCAGGGCACCCTGTCCATCGTGTTCGCGCTCATGGTGCTCGTCGTGTTCGTCATGGGCCTGTGGACCGTCTACCGCACCGTGCAGGGCAAGGGCCGCCCGCTCACCGAGGAGGCGCCCGTGCCCAGCCACCTGTTCGGCCCCAGCGGGCTGATCATGACCCCCACCGAACGGAAGGTGCAGGACGAATGGGACGCCCTGGACATCCCGCGCTCCGGGCACTGAGATCCGTCCGCTGGTACGTGGCGTCCGTGATGGGCGACAACCACTACGAGCGGTACGTGGCGCACCGTCGGAAGAACCATCCGGGCGAACCGGTGATGACCGAGCGCGAGTACTGGCGGGCCCGGTACGACGGGGCGACGGTGACCGCACGCTGCTGCTGACGGCCGGGACGACGGTGTCCGAAACCCGCTAGCGCGGGCACCGTCGGCCTGCCAGAGTCGAAGGCGTGACGATCACCTCGCCCCACCTCGACTTCGACCGGTGCTACCGGGCCATCACCGGCCGGGACGCCCGGTTCGACGGGCAGTTCTACACGGCGGTGGCCACCACCGGGATCTACTGCCGCCCGTCGTGCCCGGCCGTCACCCCGAAGGCGGAGAACGTCTCCTTCCACCTCACCGCGGCCGCCGCGCAGGCCGCCGGGTATCGCGCGTGCCGGCGGTGCCTCCCCGACGCCGTGCCCGGATCGCCGCGCTGGAACCTGGGATCCGATCTTGCCGCCCGCGCCATGCGCCTCATCGCCGACGGTGCCGTGGACCGGTCCGGGGTGGCGGGGCTCGCCCGCCGGCTCGGCTACAGCGAGCGGCAACTCGTCCGCGTGCTCACGGCCGAGCTCGGCGCCGGGCCGCTGGCGCTGGCCCGCGCCCACCGCGCCGACACCGCCCGCATCCTCATCCAGCAGTCCTCGATGCCGTTCTCGGACATCGCCTTCGCCGCAGGCTTCCGCTCCATCCGGCAGTTCAACGACACCGTCCGCGAGGTGTTCGCCCGCACGCCGTCGGAACTGCGGGCGACAGGGCGGGGCGCGCCGACGAGCACCGGTGAGCTCACGCTCCGGCTCCCCCTGCGCGGGCCGTTCGCCACCGACTGGGTCAGGTGGTTCCTCCGCGCGCACGCCGTGAGCGGGCTCGAGCACGCCGACGGAGATCGCTACACCCGCGTGCTGAACCTGCCGGGCGGGCACGGGATCGCCACCGTCGACCTGGGTTCCGCCCGCGACGGATACGTGCGCGCCACCCTCTCGCTCGCCGCCATGAGCGACCTGTCGGTCGCGGTGGCCCGGCTGCGCCACCTCCTGGACCTGGACGCCGACCCCCTCGCCGTCGACGGGGCGCTCGCCGCGGACCCCCGCCTCGCTCCCCTCATCGCCGTCACCCCGGGCATACGCCTGTTCGGCTGCGTCGACCCCTCGGAACTGCTGCTGCGCACCATGATCGGACAGCAGATCTCGATCGCCGCCGCCGCGACCCACCAGGCCCGCCTGGTGCAGGCGCTCGGGCAGGAGATCGACGATCCCGCCGGCCGTGTGCACCGCGCCTTCCCCACCGCCGCCGCGATCGCCGACCGGGGCGGCGAGGTGCTCACCGGTCCCATCGCCCGCGTCACCGCGGTCCGGAACGCGGCCGCCGCCCTCGCCTCGGGGGAACTCGACCTGCATGCGGGCCTCACCCGCGCGGACGCGCGGGCGATCCTGCTGCGGCTCAAGGGCGTCGGCCCGTGGACCGCGGACTACGTGGCGATGCGCCTCCTCGCCGACCCCGATACGCTGCTGGCCTCCGACCTGGTGGTGGCCAAGGGTGCGAAGCTGCTGCGCCTCGACGTGACCGAGAACCGCTGGAGCCCCTGGGGCAGCTACGTCTCACTGCACCTGTGGAACCACACCCTCGGCATCCCCGACTCCGCCTCCGGAAGGACCACCGCATGACCGCCTCCACCGCCACCGTCCGCACGCCGATCGGGCCCTTCACCGCCGTCGTCGACGCCGACGGTGCCGTGCTCGCCTCCGGATGGACGGACTACAGCGCCGAGCTCCTGTCCCTCGTGCACCCGTCGCTGCGGCCCGCCTCGGCGGCGGAGCTCCGCGACCTGGGCACCGTCACGGACGCCGTGCGGGCCTTCCACGACGGAGACCTCGCCGCGATCGACCCCGTACCGGTGCGCCAGCGCTCGGGAGAGTTCCTCGAGCACGCGTGGGAGGTACTGCGCACCGTCGAACCGGGGAGCCCCGTGACCTACACGGCGTACGCGGACCTGTCGGGCCGCCCGGACGCGGTGCGCGCCGCCGCGATGGCGTGCGCCCGGAACGCCGCCGCGCTGTTCGTCCCGTGCCACCGTGTCCTGCGGCTCGACGGCTCGCTGGGCGGTTTCCGCTGGGGACTCGCCGCCAAGGAATGGCTGCTTCGCCACGAGGCACATACGATCGCAGCGTGACCGATTCGAGCGAGAAGAGTTCGGGGGCCCGGCCCACCCGCAGCGAGGTGTACGGCGAAGCCGGCCGCTGGCTGGCGGCGTGGAGCATCCGCGTCGTCGCCGTCGCGGCGATGCTGTTCGTGTTCGCGTGGCTGATCGCCGAATTCTGGACCGTCCTGCTGCCCATCCTCATGGCGCTGCTGCTGTGCACCGTGCTGTGGCCGCCGGTGCGCTGGCTGCGCGACCGCGGGTTCCCGCCCGCCCTGGCGACGATCTCCGTCCTCGTGTTCGCCCTGGCGGTCCTGGGCGGCATCATCGGGGCCATCGCACCGTCGGTCGGCAACCAGTCCCAACAGATCGCCGACAGCGCGGTCGCGGGCGTGCGGCAGATCCAGGTGTGGGTCCAGGGGCCGCCGCTGAACCTCCAGGACGAGCAGATCAGCAGGTTCGTCAACTCGATCACCCAGAAGCTGCAGTCCAGCGCCGAATCCATCGCGACGGGCGTGTTCACCGGCGTGAGCGCCGCAGGATCCGCCGTCGTCGCAGTGGTGATGGTGGGCATGCTGACGTTCTTCTTCCTCAAGGACGGCGACAAGTTCCTGCCGTGGATGCGCCGCCATTCGGGTACTCCCGTGGCCGACCACCTGGTGGAGCTGCTGAGCCGGATCTGGGCCACCCTGGGCGGCTTCATCCGGACGCAGGCCCTGGTGAGCCTCATCGACGCCGTGTTCATCGGCATCGGCCTGGTGATCCTCGACGTCCCGCTCGCGGCCGCCCTCGCCGTGATCACCTTCCTCGGCGGGTTCATCCCCATCGTCGGTGCGTTCGTCGCGGGCGCGCTGGCGGTGGTCGTCGCGCTGGTCACGAACGGCTTCACCACCGCCCTGCTGGTCCTGCTGATCGTGATCGCGGTGCAGCAGCTCGAGGGCAACGTGCTCTCGCCGATGCTGCAGTCGAAGTCGATGAACCTGCACCCCGTCGTCGTGCTGCTCGCCGTGGCGTTCGGCGGCACCCAGTTCGGCATCATCGGCGCCTTCCTCGCAGTCCCCGTCGCCGCGGCGCTGGCCGTCCTGTTCCGCTACCTGGGCGAGCTGGTGGACGAGAAGACCGGGGAGACGCCGCCGCCCGAGCCCGTGAAGCCGCCCAAGGCGAGCCTCAAGGACCGTCTGTTCGGCAGGAACCCCGCGCCCGCGCCGGGCTCGAAGGCCGGCGCGGGCGGCGGCGACACCCCGCCCGACGGCGATTCCGGCTCCGCCGCGCAGGGCTGACCGGAAACTTGTCAGTCCCGGCGGCCATGCTGCCGGTATGGACGTCACCCACCTGCTCGTCGCGCTCTTCGCGCTGCTGGTCGGCGCGGCGTGCGGCGCGATCCTGGTCCGGGTCTTCACGGACCGGCCCACCGGAGCCGCGGGCCCACCCGCACCGGACGCCATCGCCGGTCCGGTGAACGCGATGCTCTCGCCTCTGCGGCAGACGCTCGACGCGCTGGGGCACGAGTTCGCCGTCGCCGAGCGCAGCCGGGTGGCCGCGTTCGCGGGCCTCCGGGAGCAGATCGGCACCGTCGCCCGCACCAGCGAGGCCCTGCGCGCCGAGACCGCGACCCTGCGTTCGGCCATGAAGTCGTCGACGGTCCGCGGCCGCTGGGGCGAGCTGCAACTGGAACGCGTGGTGGAGCTGGCCGGCCTGAGCCGGCACTGCGACTTCTCCACCCAGGTCGGCGCCGAGGTGGGCGATGCGAAGGTCCGGCCGGACATGGTGGTCCACCTCGCGGGCGGGCGGAACCTCGCGGTGGACGCCAAGGTGCCGCTCGACGCCTACCTGCAGTTGCTGGAGGCGCCGCCCTCGGAGCACGCCGCACTGCTCTCCGATCACTCCCGCCGGTTCCGCTCCCACGTCGTGCAGCTGTCCGGCAAGCGGTACTGGGACGCCGTGGGCTCCCCGGAGATGGTCGTCATGTTCGTCCCGGCGGAGGCGTTCCTCGACGCGGCGCTCCAAGCGGACCCCGATCTACTCGAATTCGCGCTCGATCGGAATGTGGTCCTCGCCACACCGACGACCCTTGTGGCGATGCTCCGAGCGGTCGCTCTGGCATGGCGCCAGCACGCCCTCGGGGAGGACGCCGCCCGCATTCACGCCCTCGGTCGTGAACTGAGCGAACGTTTCGACGTCCTGAACAGCCACTTCACGTCGCTGGGTTCGTCCCTGGGTAGGACGGTGGAAGCGTTCAACGCGACCGTCGGCTCGTACAACGCGCGGGTCGGCGTGACGGCCCGGCGGCTGTCGGAGTTCGGCTCGATGCCGGACGGGACGCGCGCCGATCCGCAACTGATCGACGTCGCGCCGCGCGCAGTCCCCACCGCTGCACATTCTCGGTTCTCGCAGCGTTAACCGGTACGGTTCTTCTGTGTCGAAGTTCCCCCCGTCCCGCTCCCAGGTGCCGGTCGACGAGCGCTCCGTGCTCGCGACGGTTCCCGGACTGCCGTGGTGGGGCGCCGTCCTGACGCTCCTGGCGTTCACCGGGGTCGGCGCCCTCGCCGCGGACTCGTTCGCCGGAAACAACGCGGGCATGATCGCGATGTGCGTCGGCGCGATCGTCGCCGTCCTCGCCGTCCGTAACCGTGCGCTGTTCACCGCCATGGTGCAGCCGCCGCTCGTGATCGCGCTCGCGATCCCGATCTACCGGTGGTTCTCGCTTCCCAGCCCGCGCAGCACCAGCCAGATCCTCACGGACGTGCTGTTCCCGTTCATCTCGCTGTTCCCGTGGATGTTCTGGATCACCGTGATCGTGGTCGCGATCGGCGCGGCGCGGCTGGTGCTGTACCGCAAGAACACCGCGACCGCCCGGAACGCGCAGAAGAGTGCCGCCACATCGAAGGCGACCAAGCCCGCCGCGGCGAAGTCGGCCGCGAAGAAGCCCGCCGAATCCGCCGGCCTGCCCGTGGGGGAACGCCTCCGCGCCGCGTTCGAGCGGATGCGGCCCACGCCGGCCGCCGCCGGGGGTGCCGCCGCGGGCGGTGCCACCGCCGCCGGAGCCGCCGCGCTCGTCGATTCCGGGCGCCGTTCCGAGCGCCACCAGAGTGGCGCGACCCGCCGCGGTGGCCGGTCGAGCCGCGACCGCGAACGCACCCGCGACGAACGCCGAGACGCCAAGGACGCCACGAAGGCCGCGGGTGTGTCGGAGAGCCGCCCGCGCGGCCGCAGCTCCGCCGCACGACGCGAGGACCGGGACGAGGGAGCCCCGGTGACCGCCCAGAACCGCGTCGTGCGCCCCGACCCGCTGCCGCCCCGCCGGCCGCACCCGCCGCGCCGCCCGGCCCCGGAGCGTGGCGGCGAGGTCCCGCCCGGCGACGTGCCGCGCGGTGGTGGTGGTGGCCGTCCGCGCCCCACCGAGCGTCCGCGCCCGATGCAGCGCGACCCCCGGGGCCGCGAAGCGATGGATCCGCGGG
>NZ_HE997626.1:233252-296791 GCF_000312385.1 Tsukamurella sp. 1534
GCTGCCGCGCATCTCCGGCAGCCGCGCCGCGCAGCCCGACCTGCCGAGCCTCGGCAAGGACGGCGACCGCGCGCGCCGGACCGGGGACGCCCCGTCGGCTCCCGGACGGTACGAGCACTACCGGGCGCCGCGGTACCGGCCCCAGCGCGACGAGCAGCCGGAGACCAACTTCCGTGACGATTTCACCGAGCCGGAGCCGGCTCCCGAACGGCGGCAGATCCGCCGGTACCGCTACAAGGACTGACCGCCCTCGTACCGGGCCAGCCGGGCGTGCAGCTCGCGCAGAGACTCCTCGACGCGGTCCAGGAACGCATCGACCTCGTCCTCGTTGTACCCGCGCCGCCCGATCGGCGGCTTGGAGAAGTGCACGTTGTGGACCTGGTCGGGCGTCAGGGGCTCCATGCGCCCCAGCGTAGAACGAGGTGCGTCGACGGAAGCGTCGATCAAGCGCGGGCGCGGGGCCGCAGCTCGCGCGGCAGGGCGAAGACGAGGGTCTCGTTGGCGGTGGTGACCGTGTCCACGTCGGAGAAGCCCTCCCCGTCGAGGTACTCGACGACGCCCTTGACCAGGATCTCCGGCACCGATGCGCCGGAGGTGACGCCCACCGTCTGCGCCCCCTCGAGCCACGCGGGATCGATCTCGCGGGCGTAGTCGATCAGGTACGACGTGCGGGCGCCGGCCTGAAGCGCCACCTCGACCAGCCGCTTCGAGTTGGACGAGTTGTTGGACCCCACGACGATCACCACATCGCACTGGGCCGCCATCGCCTTCACCGCGACCTGGCGGTTCTGGGTGGCGTAGCAGATGTCGTCGCTCGGCGGATCCTGCAGCTTCGGGAACTTCTCCCGCAGGCGGCGCACCGTCTCCATGGTCTCGTCCACCGACAGCGTGGTCTGCGACAGCCAGATGACCTTGTCCTCATCGCGCACCGTGACCGAATCCACGGAGTCCGGGCCGTCGACCAGCTGCACGTGCTCCGGCGCCTCGCCCGCGGTGCCCTCGACCTCCTCGTGACCCTCGTGGCCGATGAGCAGGATGTCGTAGTCGTCACGGGCGAAGCGCTTGGCCTCCTGATGCACCTTGGTGACCAGCGGGCACGTCGCGTCGATCGTGCGGAGGCTGCGCTCGGCGGCACCGGCGTGCACCGCCGGGGAGACGCCGTGCGCCGAGAAGACCAGCAGCGAGCCCTCGGGCACCTCGTCGGCCTCGTCGACGAAGATCACGCCCTTGTCCTGCAACGTCTCCACGACGTGCCGGTTGTGCACGATCTCCTTGCGCACGTACACCGGGGCGCCGTGCTTGTCGAGTGCCTTCTCCACCGTCTCCACCGCACGGTCGACGCCCGCGCAGTAGCCACGCGGCTCGGCCAGCAGGACCCGCTTGCCAGAACTCATGCCTCCAGGCTACGGCACCTGACGGCGACACCGCTGCCTCGATGAGGCACCCTGGACACATGAGCCGTTTACCGTTCATGGTCCGCGTCGCGGCCGGTGCAGTCTCGTTCGCCGCCGAGAAGGGCCAGGAGATCGTCACAGGGGCCGTGACCGCACCGGTCACCCTCGGCAGCCTGTCCGCTCAGGCCTTCATCCGCATGCAGCAGGACCTCGCCGACCTGGCCGTTCGCGGTGACGCCGCGATCGAGACGATCTTCCCCGCGAAGGAGGAGGAGAAGGCCGCGTGGGCGACCTTCGACGACGACGAGGACGTCGACCTCGACCTGCCGGATCCGCCGAAGGCGGGTTTCGGTGACGTTCGTCGCGCCGAGGCCCCCGCGGTCCCTGAGCCGCCACGCGATGCGGAGGACCCCGCCCCGGCCGCCGCCGAGGACGCTCCGGAGCAGGAGGCACCGTCGGGCGCGGGCCGCTACGCGCTCTACAGCTCCCCCGCCCCGGCCCCGTCGCCCGCGGGCACCGCGACGGTCGAGGCCGATGCTGACCTGCCGGACGCGGCCCGCCGGATCGATTACACGGAACTGACCCTCGCGCAGCTCCGCGGCCGCCTGCCCGGGCTCAGCGCCGACGACCTGCGGTCGCTGGTCGAGTACGAGCGCGGTCATCGCTCGCGGGCGCCGTTCCTCACGATGCTCGAGAACCGCCTCCATCGGTGACCACTCCCCCGGCAGCGCCGTCGGGCGGCGGGCCTTCCACGGCGGAGCACCCGTGGCCCGTGCGCGTCGTCTCCATGAAGGTGGCGCAGTGGATCGACCGCCTCGGCGAGGTGTGGGTCGAGGGCCAGATCACCCAGCTCAACCGGCGCGGCGGCGGCACCGCGTTCCTCACGCTGCGCGACCCGTCGGCCAACGTCTCGCTGCAGGTCACCTGCCTGCCCGCGGTGCTGGACCGGTCCGAGGTGCCGCTCACCGAGGGCACCCAGGTGATCGTCCGCGGCAAGTTCACCTACTGGGCCGGCCGCGGCTCGCTCTCCCTGCGGATCACCGAGATCCGCGCCGTGGGCATCGGTGAGCTGCTCGCCCGAATCGAGCGGCTACGGCAGTTGCTGCACGCCGAGGGCCTGTTCGACCCGCGGCTCAAGCGCCCGCTCCCGTTCCTGCCGCGCACCGTCGGGCTGGTGACGGCCCGCGCCAGCGCGGCCGAGCGGGACGTGCGGTCCATCGCCGAGAGCCGGTGGCCGGCCGTGCGGATCCGCGCCGAGTACGCGACGGTGCAGGGACCGTCGGCGGTGCCGCAGCTGGTGACCGCACTGCACGCGCTCGACGCCGACCCCGAGGTGGACGTGATCATCATGGCCCGCGGCGGCGGCAGCGTGGAGGATCTGCTGCCGTTCTCCGACGAGGCGCTGTGCCGGGCCGTGCACGCGGCCCGGACCCCCGTGGTGTCCGCGATCGGACACGAGCCCGACAACCCGCTGTGCGACCACGCCGCCGACGTCCGCGCCGCCACACCGACGGACGCGGCCAAGCGCGTGGTGCCCGACGTGGGCGCCGAACTGGCCCGTGTCGTCGAGCTCCGCGAACGGGCGGCGGCGGCGCTGCGCGGCTGGGTCTCCCGCGAGACCCACGCCCTCGACGCCCTGCGCTCGCGCCCCGTGTTCGCCCACCCGACGCGCATCGTCGACGACCGGGCCGACGACGTGGACCGCCTGCTGCGGGATGTGCGGCGCGACGTGCGGCGCACCGTCGACCGCGAGTCCGACACCGTGCGACACCTGGCCGCGCGCCTGACCGCTCTCGGCCCCGCCGCGACGATGGCCCGCGGCTACGCGGTGGTGCAGAAGGTGACGCCGGACGGCGAGAACCCGGTGATCCGCAGCATCGACGACATCGCGCCCGGCACGCAGCTGCGGGTCCGCGTGCCCGACGGTGCCGCGACCGCCGCCGTGATGGGCGTGAAACGACTGTCCCCCGAAACCGAGGAGAACTGAGTTGGCAGCAGACGAGTCGACCCCCGTGGCCGAGCTGGGCTACGAACAGGCCCGCGACGAGCTCGCCGGTGTGGTGCGGCTGCTGGAGCAGGGCGGCCTGGACCTGGACGAGTCGCTGAGCCTCTGGGAACGCGGCGAGGCGCTCGCCAAGCGCTGCGAGGAGCACCTCGCGGGCGCCCGCGAGCGGATCGAGAAGGCGCTCGGCGAGGCCGAGGAGTAGGCGCTAGTTCGGCGTGCCGGCCGGCGCCGGGGTGTCGGCCGGCGGGGCCGCGCCGCCGGCAGCGGCCGGGAGCGGCTGCTGATCCTGGATCGCGGTCGCGATCTCGGTGAACCGCGGCACGGTCGCCGACCCGTACAACACCACGACCGCGCCCGTCTCGTTGAGCACCCATGCGCTGCGGTTCTTCTCGTTCGGCCCGTACACGGCCCACGTCCTGGCGCCGATGGGGATCGTGCCCGACTGCGAGGCGCGGGCACCGAAGACGGATTCCACGACGTTCGGCAGAGGCGCGTTCGACTGCGAGACCTGAAGCGAATTCTTCTCGGGCGTCACGTAATTGACGGTGAACACCGTGCCGCCGGTGATGTCCTCGTCGCGGGTGGCGGTGGCCTTCCACTCCGCCGGCACTCCGTTCTCGACGCCGGGGCCCGCGGGCATCCGCACGGGGAAGCGGAGGTTCTGCGCCGAGAGCGCGTAGACGGACTTCGGATCGATCGGGTCGACCGTCTCCTCGTCGGGGTTCGCACCGAACCCGAAGCGGAAATTCCCCGACGCGAAGACCGCGAGCAGGCACAGCGCGATCAGGGGCACCATCGTGAGCACCAGGTCGCGCCGGCCCTGCAGGAGTCGAGATTTCTCAGCCACGACGTCCAGTATCCCGAAGGCCCGGCGGAGCATCCGAGGCGGCATGGAAGAATCGCGGCAGAGCAGGGGGCGCCACACCCGCCCGTGCCGAACCGCTGAAGGGATTGCCGCATGTCCGACACGCACGATCGTTCCGATCAGAACCCCATCGCCCCGGACCGCAACCTGGCCATGGAGCTCGTGCGGGTCACCGAGGCGGGCGCGCTGGCCGCGGGCCGCTGGGTGGGACGCGGCCAGAAGGAGTCCGGCGACGGTGCCGCCGTGGACGCCATGCGGCAGCTGGTGTCCACGGTCTCGATGAGCGGCGTCGTCGTGATCGGCGAGGGCGAGAAGGACGAGGCGCCCATGCTGTACAACGGCGAGGAGGTGGGCAACGGCTTCGGACCGTCGACCGACGTCGCGGTGGACCCCGTGGACGGCACCACGCTGATGGCCAAGGGCATGCCCGGCTCGATCGCGGTTCTCGCCGTGTCCGAGCGCGGCGCGATGTACGACCCGTCCGCCGTGTTCTACATGAACAAGATCGCCGTGGGCCCCGAGGCCGCGGGCGTCATCGACATCAACGCCCCCATCGCGGACAACATCGCGAAGGTGGCGAAAGCCAAGGGCATCAAGGTCACCGACGTGACGCTGACGGTGCTCGACCGGCCTCGGCACGAGCAGCTGATCGCCGACATCCGCGCGACGGGCGCGATCGTGCGGCTCATCTCCGACGGTGACGTGGCCGGCGCCATCGCCGCCGCGCGCCCGGAGGCGAAGACCGACATCCTGGTCGGCATCGGCGGCACCCCGGAGGGCATCATCGCCGCGGCCGCGCTGCGCTGCATGGGCGGCGAGTTCCAGGGCACGCTCGCCCCGTCGTCCGACGAGGAGAAGCGGCGCCTCGCCGACCTCGGCATCGATCCCACCGAGGTGCTCACGACGACCGACCTGGTGCGCGGCGAGCACGTGTACTTCGCGGCGACCGGCGTGACCGACGGCGACCTGCTGCGCGGTGTGCGGTACCGCGCGGACGGCGCCACCACGCAGTCGATCGTGATGCGCAGCAAGTCCGGGACCGTGCGCATGGTGGACGCCACACACCGCCTGGGCAAGCTCAAGACCTACGCGCCGATGTTCGAGGAGAAGTAGGCCCCGCGCCCCGCGGTATTCCCGCCGAGATCCTTCCCACACAACCCTGACCCCGGCCCACGGCCGGGGTTAGGGTTAGGTATGGCTAACTCTGACGGCGAATACCGGATCGAACACGACACGATGGGCGAGGTCCGCGTCCCCGCGGACGCCTTGTGGCGGGCGCAGACGCAGCGCGCGGTGGAGAACTTCCCCATCAGTTTCCGGCCGCTGGAGCGGGCGCAGATCCGCGCCATGGGGCTGCTCAAGGCCGCCTGCGCGCAGGTGAACCAGGACCTGGGGCTGCTGGCGCCGGAGAAGGCGGCGGCGATCATCGCGGCGGCGCGGGAGATCGCCGACGGCGCGCATGACGACCAGTTCCCGATCGACGTGTTCCAGACCGGCTCGGGCACGAGCTCCAACATGAACACCAACGAGGTGATCGCGTCGATCGCCGGCGCGAACGGCGTCGCGGTGCACCCGAACGACGACGTGAACATGTCGCAGAGCTCGAACGACACCTTCCCCACGGCGACGCACGTCGCCGCCACCGAGGCCGCCGTGACCTCGCTCGTGCCCGCGCTGGAACACCTGCAGGCGGCGCTGGCGGCGAAGGCCACGGCGTGGCGCGACGTGGTGAAGTCCGGTCGCACCCACCTGATGGACGCGGTGCCGGTGACTCTGGGCCAGGAGTTCGGCGGCTACGCCCGGCAGATCGAGGCCGGCGTGGAGCGGGTGCGGGCGACCCTTCCCCGCGTGGGCGAGGTGCCCATCGGCGGCACCGCGGTGGGCACCGGACTCAACGCGCCCGACCGGTTCGGTTCCCTCGTCGTGGCGGAACTGGTGAAGCTGACCGGCGTGGACGAGATCCGGTTGGCGAAGGACAATTTCGAGGCACAGGCGGCGCGCGACGGGCTGGTGGAGCTGTCCGGGGCGCTGCGGACCGTCGCGATCTCGCTGACCAAGATCGCGAACGACGTGCGCTGGATGGGCTCCGGCCCCCTCACCGGCCTCGGCGAGATCGCCCTGCCCGACCTGCAACCCGGCAGCTCGATCATGCCCGGAAAGGTGAATCCGGTTCTGCCCGAAGCAGTTACGCAGGTCGCCGCGCAGGTGATCGGGAACGACGCCGCGGTGGCGTGGGGCGGCGGCAACGGCGCCTTCGAACTGAACGTGTACATCCCGATGATGGCGCGCAACGTGCTCGAGTCGGTGAAGCTGCTGGCCAACGTGTCCGTGCTGTTCGCCGACCGGTGCATCGAGGGGCTGGAGGCGAACGAGGAGCGGCTGCGGACGCTCGCGGAATCGTCGCCGTCGATCGTGACGCCGCTGAACTCGGCCATCGGTTACGAGGAGGCGGCGGCGGTCGCGAAGCAGGCGCTGAAGGAGAAGAAGACCATCCGGCAGACGGTGATCGACCGCGGGCTCATCGGCGACGACCTGTCGCTGGAGGAACTGGACCGGCGCCTCGACGTGCTGAAGATGGCGAACCTCGACCGCGAACGCTGAAGCCCGGACGGTGCCGGGCACGCGCCCGGCACCGTCGAAGGTCAGATCAGGGAGGCCGCACCGATCGCCCCGTAGGGCGCCGGGGCGGGGGCGCACTCGCCCTCGGTGGCGAGCGCGGCGACGGTGACCGAGCGCGCGTCCCCGACGGGGACGGAGACGGTGACCGGCGGGGTGTCCCGGCGCAGGACGCGGGTGAGGCGGGTGTCCCCGTCGACGATGACGGACACCCGCACCGCCAGCGCGGCGGGAGTGTGCGGCTGGAGCCCCAGTACGCCGGTGAGCGTGGAGAACTCCCCGCCGAGACCGAACAGCGCCGTCGACGCGGTGCCCTCGCAACCCACCCAGACGCCCGTGGCACCGCGGTAGGTGACGCCCCCGAGGGACGCGGTGAGTGCCTGGCCGGTGGCGCCCAGTGCGGTGCCGGTCGCGAACCGCGCGTACAGCGGGGTGCCGACCGGGGTGGTGGTCGCCGGGCGCTTCGCCGCGCCGATCTGAGCGACCTCCAGCTCGTGGACGGGGACGCCGTGCCCGGGGCTCTGCGCAGCCGGGGACGGCGCACCGCACCCGACGATCGCCATGCCCACCAGGCACGCCACCGGTGTGAAACTCGGTCTCCATCTCACCGGCGTGAGTTTAGTGCGCCCCGCTTGTCAGTGGGACCGTGTCGGGCGTTCTCCGACAGTAGGGGTTGCACTCTCCCGGATCGGGGTGGGGCGGGCCGGGACGGGATCAGTAGATTCGAGATATGAGCACCCCGCGCTGGTTCACCGACACCAAGGAAGGCCACAGCGAGTGGTACATCGAGCGGTTCCGCTCGATGGCGCGGGAGGGCGCCGACCTCGCGGGCGAGGGCCGGCTGGTGGACGCGATGGTCGGGCGCGGGGCGCGCATCCTCGACGCCGGCTGCGGGCCCGGCCGCATCGGCGGCTACCTGCACTCCGTGGGGCACGACGTGGTCGGGGTGGACGTGGACCCGAAGCTGATCGCCGCAGCCGAGGCCGACCATCCCGGTCCGCGCTGGATCGTGCAGGATCTGGCCGAGATGGATCTCGCCGCTCACGGGGAGGCCGAGCCGTTCGACGCGATCGTGTGCGCCGGGAACGTGCTCGTGTTCGTCGCCGAGGGCACCGAGGTCTCGGTGCTGGAGAACTTCCGGCGCCATCTCGCGCCCGGCGGGTTCGCGATCGTGGGGTTCCACGTGGACCGCGGTCTCTCCCCCGAGGCGCTCGACGCCTTCGCCGCCGAGGCCGGCCTGCGCACCGATATCCGGCTCGCGACGTGGGACGTGAAACCCTGGCACGACGGCGCCGATTTCGCTGTCACGGTGCTCCGCCCGACTGCCGGGTAACCGCCGCGGGCCCACGCCGTGCCCCGCCCCCGTCGGGCGGGTCGCGGCCCGCTGTCACTCCCGGTGTGCCCGGAACACCCACACCGACTGCAGCACGAAGTTCACCCCGGTGGCGACGGCCTGCGAGATCACCCAGGACACGACGAGGACGTGCGGTGCGTCCGGAAGCGTCTTCCGGACGATCAGGTCCACGACGACGGCCAGCCCGAAGCACACCGCGTACACGACGGCGGCGCGCGTCTTCTCCAGCCGGGAACGGTCGCCCGCGAATGTGAAGTGGCTGTTGAGGTAGTAGGCCACCGTGCTGCCCGCGATGTAGCTCACCGCTCGCGCCGCGGTGGGCGCCGCGCCGATCTCCAGGAGCAGTTGCCGCACACCGAAATCAGTGGCCGCTCCGGCCAGGCCCACGGCGCCGAACGCGGCCAGCCGCCGGATCAGGGGTGCCTGCGTCACGAACTCCTCCTCCGTCCCCGCGACGCGCACACGAACACCACTGCGACCCTCCACGGTTCCGTCACAGTGCGCGCTACGGGTGCGGGTCAGCGCTCCTTGGAGCGGATCCGGATGCCGCTGAGCGGAAGCGCGACCTCACCGGACGGATCGGTGAAGAAGTCGTTGCCCTTGTCGTCGACCACGATGAACGCCGGGAAGTTCTCGACCTCGATCTTCCACACGGCCTCCATGCCGAGCTCGGGGTACTCGATCACTTCCTGCGACTTGATGCAGTCCAACGCCAGCCGCGCCGCGGGGCCGCCGATCGAGCCGAGGTAGAAGCCGCCGTAGGTGTCGCAGGCCGTGGTGACCTGCTTCGAGCGATTCCCCTTGGCCAGCATCACCATCGAGCCGCCCGCGGCCTGGAACTGGTCCACGTAGCTGTCCATGCGGCCTGCTGTGGTGGGGCCGAACGAGCCGGACGCCATGCCCTCGGGGGTCTTCGCGGGGCCGGCGTAGTACACCGGATGGTCCTTCAGGTACTGCGGCATCGGTGCGCCCGAATCCAGCAGGTCCTTGATCTTGGCGTGCGCGATGTCCCGGGCCACCACGAGCGGGCCGGTCAGCGACAGCCGCGTCTTCACCGGGTACTTCGACAGCTCCGCGAGGATCTCGGGCATCGGCCGGTTCAGGTCGATCTCCACGACCGCGCCGCCCTCGATGTCCTCGGCCACACCGGCGTCCGGCATGTACTGCGCCGGGTCGGTCTCCAACTGCTCGAGGAACACCCCGTCGGCGGTGATCTTGCCCAGGGCCTGGCGGTCCGCGGAGCAGGACACCGCGATCGCGACGGGCAGCGAGGCGCCGTGCCGGGGCAGGCGCACCACGCGGACGTCGTGGCAGAAGTACTTGCCGCCGAACTGCGCACCGATCCCGAAGGACTGGGTCAGCTCGAAGACCTTCTCCTCCAGCTCTTTGTCCCGGAACCCGTGTGCCGCCATCGAACCCGACTCGGGCAGCTCGTCCAGGTAATGGGCGGAGGCGTACTTGGCGGTCTTGAGCGCGAACTCGGCCGAGGTGCCGCCGATGACGATCGCCAGGTGGTACGGCGGGCAGGCCGCCGTGCCGAGCGAACGGATCTTCTCGTCGAGGAACTTCAGGATGCGATCGGGGTTGAGGATCGCCTTCGTCTCCTGGAACAGGAACGACTTGTTGGCCGAGCCGCCGCCCTTGGCCATGAACAGGAACTTGTACTCCGGCCCCTTCGGCCCCTGTTCGGTGGCGTAGATCTCCACCTGCGCGGGCAGGTTGGTGCCGGTGTTCTTCTCCTCGTACATCGTGATCGGCGCGTTCTGCGAGTACCGCAGGTTGAGCTTGGTGTACGCGTCGTACACGCCGCGGGAGATCCACTCGCCGTCCTCGACGCCGGTGAGCACGCCTTCGGCCTTCTTGCCCATGACGATGGCGGTGCCCGTGTCCTGGCACATCGGGAGCACCCCGCCGGCGGAGATGTTGACGTTCTTGAGCAGGTCGAGCGCCACGAACCGGTCGTTGCCCGACGCCTCGGGGTCGTCGATGATCCTGCGCAGCTGCTTCAGGTGCGCGGGCCGCAGGTAGTGGCTGATGTCGTGCATCGCCTCCGCGGTCAGCTTCTGCAGCGCCTCCGGCTCCACCTTGAGGAACTTCTGCCCGTCCACGTCGAACGTGGACACGCCCTCGGTGGTGATCAGTCGGTACGGCGTCTGATCCGGGCCGATGGGCAGCAGGTCTGAATAGATGAATTCGGGGCTGTTCGAAGTCACGTATCGAGGGTATTCCCCGGCATATCGGCGGTCCTGGTTAGGTTGCCCTACCTGCGGGAACCGTGCCCGACGGTGCGCTCACCGCAGCGCCGCGACGGCGAGGCCGAGCGTCCCGGCGGCGCACAACCACATCCGGGTCAGATTCCACGCGCCCCACGTCCGGGCGAACTCCACCCACTCGACGGTGCCCGCGGCCAAGCGCTGATTGAGGGGCACGTTGACGGCCATCGTCAGCGCGAGGGCGGCGATCGCCGCGACCGCGCCCGCCACCCCCGCGACCGTCCGGACATCCACGCCACCCCCGATGACCAGCCGGATCAGGGCGATGAACGCCAGCAGCGCCCCCAGCAGGAAGACCGCGATGAAGGGCGGCCGCTCGACGGCGGCGTTCATCCTGCGCATCGCCTCGGCACCGTCGGGGGCGGCGCGCTGCGCCGTGATCACCGTGGCGTACGCGAAGTAGAAGCCCGTCAGCACGGCGCTGAGCAGGGCCGCGGATCCGAGGAGGAGTCTCAGTGTCATGCCTCCAGCATGAGTGGCCGCGTTAGCGGAATCCATACGCGGATGCGGTGTATCCATACGCATTCGTCTAGCCTGGAGGGCGTGGATCCGCTCTTCCGCATGGTCTCCGGGCTCCGCGCCCACGGACTGTTCTCGTTGCGCCTCTCGATGGCGCCTCCGTGGTCGGTGGACGTCGACGACGGTGCGCCGCTCACCGCGATCGCCGTCGACCGGGGCGCCGCCTGGATCGACGCGGCGGGCGGCGAGCGGATCCGGCTCGACGCGGGCGCGGTCGCGCTGATCGCGCACGGGCCGCGGTACGTCGTCGCCGACGAACCCGGCCGCCCGCCGACAGTCCGGATCGAACAGGGCGGCACCTGCGTACCGCTCACCGAGTCGATGCGGTCGACGACGCACCGCGGCCTGCTCACCTGGGGCAACCACGACGACGGCCCGGACCAATTGCTGGTGGGCACGTACGCGTCGGCGTCCCAGGTCGGCCGGCACCTCGTCGGGCAACTCCCGGAGTTCACGGTGCTGCCGCCCGGCGAGGTCGACGAGGCGCTACTCGGGCTTCTGCGCCGCGAACTGGAGGATCCGCGGCCCGGCCACAGCTTCGTCATCGACCGCCTGCTCGACGTCGTGGTCTGTTCCGCGATCCGCGCCGCGGCGCGCACGACCGGCCGCGGCTGGCTGTCGGGCACCGTCGACGAGACGGTGGCCGGCGCCCTGGACCTCATCCACGAGTCGCCCGAGGCACCGTGGACGGTGGCCTCGCTCGCCGCCGCGCTGCACGTGTCCCGGGCGACCCTGGCGGCCCGGTTCCGGGAGGCGGTGGGCGATCCACCGGGCGGCTACCTCACGCGGTGGCGCCTCACCCTGGCGGCCGACGCGCTCACCTCGTCCGACGACGGGCTCGACGCCGTCGCCCGGCGCGTGGGCTACGGATCGGCGTTCGCGCTGAGCGCCGCGTTCAAGCGCCACCACGGGATGAGTCCGTCGCAGTACCGGCGCCGGGAGACGACGGCCGCCGTCAGATGAAACCGAACAGCGGCGGGAAGGCGAGCGCCACCACGGCCGCCCAGGCCGCGAACGCGGGCAGCGACGCCGTCTGCCACTCCTCCACGTCGCCGAACCTCCGTGTCCCACGGCAGAATCCGAGCCCGAGCCAGGCGGAGCGGACGAGCACCACCACGAGCAGTAGGTTCAGCCCGAGCACGGCGACCTTGTTCGGCGACGTGCCGAACTCGGCGATCCGGGTGACCATCGCGACCAGGACCACCGCGTCCACGACCACGGCGGCCACCACCAGGGCCACCTGCAGCCGGTCGAACACGTCGGGCCGGCGACGGGGATCGCGGGCCGAGACCGCGTACAGCAGTAGTCCGACGACGAGCACGAGGACCACCGTCATCAGCACCAGCAGGTCGCGGTCGGCACCCACCAGCCCGGGCCGGGAAGCGAACGCCCCGAGCACCACGACCAGCATGAGCAGCGTGACCGGGGTGAAGATGCGGGTGAGCACGGGCGCGATGTTCTCGATCACCTCCTGCTTCGCCTCCACGAGCCAGGCCGCCACGAGCACGGCGCCCGCCGCGCACGCGGGCACGATCCACTCCCCCACCGCGACCTCGGCGTCGATGCCGACGGCGGACAGCGCCCCCACGGCGAGGCCTGTGACGGCGCCCCCGCCCAGGGCTATGAGCACGAAGTAGATGACGAACTCGCCGGTGAACCGCACGAAGTCCATCCGCCGAGGCGCCGAGCGCCACTCCCCGCCCGTGTACGCGACGGCGACGCCGCACCACAGCACCGCGGGAACCGCCATGGCCGTGAGGATCTCGGTGTCGCCGCCGGCACGGAACGGGTACAGCGCGAGCACGGCGGCGAGGACCGCGAAGACACCCGCGAGCGCCGCGACGGTGCGCCGCGACAGTTCCCGCTTCCACGCGAAGTAGCCGGCCAGGAACGGTGCGACGGCGAACCCGAGGAACCGGGGTGCCGCGTCGCCGAGCAGGTGGACCGAGGCCACCGTCGACAGCGCGGCGGCGACGCCGAGCGCCAGCACCACGGCGAGCTCGTGCCGCCGGCCGGCCTCCTCGACGGGGCCGCCGAGAACCAGCTGCTTCCACAGCCGGTCGGAGTGTTCGCGGGCGAACTCGTGCGCGATCGCATCGGTCGAGCCCATCCGCTTCACGGCGACGAGGAACGACTCGTCGGCGTCGAGGCCGCGCTCCTCCAGGTCCTGCATCGATTCCCGCAGATGCGATTCGAGCTCGTCCACCTCGTCGGCGCGCATCCGGCGGCGGCCCTCCAGGTACCCGCGCCACTGCTGGACCTGGGCGTCCACGCCGCTCACGCGAGACCCTTCCGGGGCTCGGCGATCTCCAGCCAGATCTCGTCGAGGGCCTCGCTCACCGCGCGCCACTGGCTGCGCCGCTCCGCCAGCGCCGCGCGGCCGGTGGCGGTGATCGCGTAGTGCTTGCGGCGGCGCCCGGTGTCCGCGGTCTCCCACCGGTGCGTGACGTGGCCGAGCCGCTCCAGCCGGTGCAGCAGCGGGTAGAGCATCCCGTCGGACCACTCCAGCTTCCCGCCGGACAGCTCACGCACCCGCGTGAGGATCGCGTAGCCGTAGGTCTCGCCCTCGCAGAGGATGGCGAGGACCATCGGCGTCGCGGAGGCCGCGACCAGGTCCTTGTCGATGTGCACGCGTCGTCCTCCATACCTAGAACCGCTTGGTATCAGTTGTACCTTGTGGTTCTAGGTATGGCAACGGGCCCGGTCAGGCGGGGCTCAGCACCCCCACCGGGAAGACCCGCGGCGAGTGCGCCGCGTACACGAGCATCCCCGGGTAGACCTCGGCGAACCGGCGCCGACAGTCCTCGACCTCGGCGGGGTCGCGGACCTCGCGGAACAACACGGGCCAGGACCGGCCGTCCACCTCGACGGTCGCCTCCCCCGCGGCGCGGAGATTGCGGAACCAGTTCGGCGTCCGTGGAGCGCCGGCGTTCCCGCCGATCACGACGACGTCGGGACCGCGGAACACCGCCATGAGCGAGACGGTGCGCGGCTCACCCGACGTGCGGCCGCGCACCGTCAGGCGCAGTACCGGTGCGGAGAGCCAGAACCGGGTGATCAGCACGGCCGCAGGACTGTCCGGATGACGGGAGTGCACGCGGGTCGCGGCACGCGCCACCGGGCCCAGGCGGGTGGTGGCGAAGGAGTTCGCGCGGGCCCGCAGGGTGGTCCATCGATCGACCGTTCCGAGTGTCATACCGGAACGCTAGCCACCGTGCGCCGCGAGAACATCCACCCCAGGGCGGAATTCCGGCGCCGGCCGCCGTCAGAGCGCGCGACGGAAGGCCACCCGGTCCTGCCCCGGGCCGTCGTAATCGGTGTGCACGGGCACACCGTCGATCTCGCGGTCGCCCGGCTCGGCCTCGAACCCCATCGCCCGGTGGAACGCGATGGAGCCCCGGTTCTGCGGCGACGTGACGGCGCGGACCGTCGTGCGCCCGGCGGCCGCGGCGCGCTCGAAGAACGCGGTGTACAGGCGGCGCGCGGCGCCCCGCCCGCGCAGCGCCGGATCGACCCCGACGAAGTGGATGTACGCCTCGTCCGGCCTGTCCGCGGAATCGAATCCCACGAGGAACGCCCGGACGCCGGACTCGTCCTCGAGCACCAGGCTGGTGCGCGCGAAGTGTTGCAGGAACAACCGCGGCAGCAGCAGCGACAGTTCGCGGGACTCCTCGGGGCTACGGGAATCGCCCCACCATCTCTGGACACCGCCCACCATCGCGGCGTGGTCCTCGGTCCTGGCCTCACGGAGCTGCGGCATGTCCCCTCTCCCGGGTTCGACGGTGCCGGACCGGGCGGCCCGGCACCGTCGAACCTACGAGACTCAGGCGCCCGGGGCGAACTCCTCCAGCATCTCGGTTACCAGCGCCGCGATCGGGGACCGCTCCGAGCGGGTGAGCGTGACATGCGCGAAAAGCGGGTGGCCCTTGAGCTTCTCGATGACGGCGGACACGCCGTCGTGCCGGCCGACCCGCAGGTTGTCGCGCTGCGCCACGTCGTGGGTGAGCACCACCCGCGAGCCCGAGCCCAGGCGCGACAGCACCGTGAGGAGCACGTTGCGCTCGAGGGACTGCGCCTCGTCGACGATGACGAAGGAGTCGTGCAGCGACCGGCCGCGGATGTGGGTGAGCGGCAGGACCTCGAGCATGCCCCGCGACATCACCTCGTCCATCACCTCGGGAGAGGCCAGCCCGTCGAGGGTGTCGAACACCGCCTGCGCCCAGGGGCCCATCTTCTCGTTCTCGGTGCCGGGCAGGTAACCCAACTCCTGCCCGCCCACCGCGTACAGGGGCCGGAACACGACCACCTTGCGCTGGGTCCGCTTCTCCAGCACCGCCTCCAGGCCCGCGCACAGCGCGAGCGCCGACTTGCCGGTGCCGGCCTTGCCGCCCAGCGAGACGATGCCCACCGACTCGTCCAGCAGCAGGTCCAGCGCGACGCGCTGTTCGGCGCTGCGGCCGTGCAGCCCGAAGGCCTCGCGGTCGCCGCGCACCAGCTGCACCTGCTTGTCCGCGGTCACCCGGCCGAGGGCGCTCGACGTGCCGCCGAGCATTCGGACGCCGGTGTGGCACGGCAGGTCGCGGGCCTCGTCGATGTCGACGACGCCGTCGGCGAACAGCGAGTCGATGGCCGCGGGCGCCACCTCGAGCTCCTCCATGCCGGTGAAGCCGGAGGTCACCACGTCCTGGGCGCGGTACTCGTCCGCGGGCAGGCCCACCGCGCCGGCCTTGACGCGCAACGGGATGTCCTTGGAGACGAGCACCACGTTCCGGCCCTCCGCGCGCAGGTTGAGCGCGCAGGCCAGGATGCGGGAGTCGTTGGTCTCGGTGCGGAAGCCGACCGGCAGCACCATCGGGTCGACGTGATTGAGCTCCACCTGCACCGTGCCGCCGCCCGAGGTGGCGATCGGCTGGTCCAGACGCCCGTACTCGAGCCGCATGTCGTCGAGCAGACGCAGCGCTTCCCGGGCGAACCACCCCAGTTCGGCGTGATGCCGCTTCCCCTCCAGCTCGCTGATCACCACGAGCGGGAGCACGACGTGGTGCTCGGCGAACCGCGTGGTGGCCCAGGGATCGGAGAGGAGGACGGAGGTGTCGAGGACGTACGTCCGGGGGACGTCCGGGGTGGAACTCGTCGGCCCGCCGACGGTGGAGATCCGAGTCGTGGTCACGGTGACGCTCCTAGCCTGCGCGGCGCCCACGCAGGGCTGTTGCTCCGGCCAGGGGTCCCAAACGCCGAGTTCGCGTGCGTAGCTACACGTCGTCGACGAGGACCGGGGCCGGCCCTCTCGCTGTCACTGGTCCGCCAGTCACGTCGGTTGGAACCTCCCGGGACGAAATGCTTCCCCGCAATCCGTCACCGCCAAACTAACGCCGAACGCGCCGCGCGGCCCGGAGGCTGCGCGGCGCGTTCGTGAACAGTTCGTTACGCCTGAACTACAGGGTGAGACCCCAGCGGGCGAGCAGGGTGTTCAGCACCTCGCGGTCGCGCTCGGGCGTGGCGATCTCGGCCTCGAGGACGACGCGACGGGCCTCGTCGAGCCCCTCGGCGGTCTCCGCACCGATGGCCGACGCGGCGCGCGCCTGCTCCACCAGGGCCTCCTTGGTGTAGCCCTCGTTGACGTCCAGCGCCACGTCGAGCAGCTTGCCCCAGTACTGCAGCTGCACGCGGTCGTCGTTGGCGACCTTGCGCAGGGTGGTGACCAGGCCGGCGGGCGTGCCCTCGGACTTCTCGGCGAAATCGGCGAGCCGGTCGAAGTAGTCTGCCGACAGTGCCTCGTGCGCCATCACCATGGCGATCTGCTGCGCGACCTGGATCTCCTCGCGGGTGCCCTCGTACTGGCGGTAGCCGCGGGTGACCGCCTCCAGGCGCCAGGCCTCCAGCTGCTCGACGTCGAAGGTGCGGCTGACCACGACGTGGTCCCGCAGCGCGATGGCGTGGCGGTTCTCCTCCGCCGTCCAGTGGCCGACGAACTTGCCCCAGTCCGACTCGATGAGGTGGTGCTGCGCCAGCAGGCGGTGGTACGAGGGCAGGTGGTCCTTGGTCAGCAGGCCGAGGACCAGGCCGTTGCTCACCACCGGGTGGACCTTGACGTCCTCCGGGGTGAAGTCCTCGCCGCCGAGGAACGCGTAGTTGCGCCCGTCGTCCCACGGGACGTAGTCGTGCGGCTGCCACGCGTCGCCCGCGTCGACGTACTCTGCGCGGATGTCCGGCAGCGCCTTGTCGATGGCGAGAGTCAGGTCCTCGGAAGTGCTGGAAGTCACCGGGACACTCTAAAGCAGGCGCTGCCCGGCCTTCAAATCCCTGGTCGGGGCATTGCCCACCGCAAACCCCGGTTCACCGGGACAGCAGGCCCCAGTCCTCCAGGCCGTCGTACAGCGGCACCTCCAGCGCCAGCGCGGAGACGCGGGCGCGGAGCGCGGCGGTATCGGCGTCCTTGCCCTGCGCCAGCGCGGCGCCGATGATGTCGGCGACCTCGGTGAACTCCTTCTCGCCGAAACCGCGGCTGGCCAGGGCGGCGGTGCCGATCCGCAGGCCGGACGTGACCATCGGCGGGCGCGGGTCGAACGGCACCGCGTTGCGGTTCACGGTGATGCCCACCTCGTGCAGCAGGTCCTCGGCCTGCTGGCCGTCCAGATCGCTGTTGCGCAGGTCCACGAGCGCCAGGTGCACGTCGGTGCCGCCGGTGAGCACGGTGACGCCGGCGTCCGCCACGTCCTTGCCGCCCAGCCGCTCGGCGAGGATCCGCGCACCGTCGAGCGTGCGCTGCTGCTTCTCCCGGAACTCCTCGGTGCCCGCCACCTTGAGGGCGACGGCCTTGGCGGCGATCACGTGCATGAGCGGGCCGCCCTGCTGGCCCGGGAAGACCGCGGAGTTGAGCTTCTTGGCCCACTCCTGCTTCGCCAGGATGATGCCGGAGCGGGGGCCGCCGAGGGTCTTGTGCACCGTGCTCGACACGACATCGGCGTGCGGCACGGGGCTCGGGTGCAGGCCCGCGGCGACGAGGCCGGCGAAGTGCGCCATGTCGACCCAGAGGTGGGCGCCCACCTCGTCGGCGATGGAGCGGAACGCCGCGAAGTCGAGGTGGCGCGGATACGCCGACCAGCCGGCGACGATCACCTTGGGCTTCGAATCGAGGGCGATCTTGCGCACCTCGTCCATGTCCACCCGGTGGTCCTCCTTGGACACGCCGTAGAAGACGTTCTCGTAGAGCTTGCCCGAGAAGTTCAGCCGCATGCCGTGCGTGAGGTGGCCGCCGTGCGCGAGATCGAGACCCATGAGCGTCTCGCCCGGCTCCATCAGGGCCTGCAGCACGGCCGCGTTGGCCTGCGCGCCCGAGTGCGGCTGGACGTTGGCGAAGTCGGCGCCGAACAGCTCCTTGGCGCGGGCGCGGGCCAGGTCCTCCACCACGTCGACGTACTCGCAGCCGCCGTAGTACCGGCGACCGGGGTAGCCCTCGGCGTACTTGTTGGTGAGCACCGATCCCTGCGCCTGCAGCACGGCGCGCGGCACGAAGTTCTCGGAGGCGATCATCTCCAGCGTGTCCCGCTGGCGCGCGAGTTCGCCGTTCATGGCGGCGGCGACCTCGGGGTCGAGTTCGGCGAGGGACGCGGAGTTCACGCTGGAATCGCTCATGCGTTCATCCTAGGTGTTCCGACCAGCAGGTCACCGGGCGGATGCCAACTCCCGGCGCAGCGCCGACGGGGTCAGCGGCTCGTCGAGCAGCCGGCCGAACCGATCGAGCCGCGGCGCCCCCGGGGCCGCCTCGTCCAGCCAGCCGCCGAGCAGGGCGTAGCCCTCGACGTACGTGCTGATGTAGGCGCGCCACAGCGGGGAGCCGAGGAACCGCAGCGACTGCCGCGCGCTCTTCTCGGTCGCCAGTCCCCAGCGGCGCAGGTACGCCACCACCTCGTCGTCGGTGCCGCCGCGGTCGTGCAGCAGCAGCGCCGCGTCCTGCCGCACGTGCAGCAGTCCCGCGGAGGCGTTAGCGATCGCCTCGGCCAGCTCCCCGTCGAACGCGAGGCCCAGGTCGGCGTAGATCTCCTGCGCCCACGCGCCCCAGCCAGGCCCGATCGCGGCGCCCAGGGCGTGGTCCGCGAGCCCCTCGGCCATGAGGCACTGCGGGGTGTTCACCAGGAAGATCGTCTGCTCGGGCTGGTTCCCTCCGTGCACCAGCAGCTGCTCCTTGCGGCAGTGCTCGGTGTGGTGCCCCGGATAGGCCTCGTGCGCGATCAGGTGCGGAAGGCTCGAAAGGTACTGCGGGAGGTCGCCGTTGACGGCCACCCGGGAACGGTAGTCGCCGAGGTAGTAGTTGAAACCCGACCAGGGCTTGTCGTGCTCGATCTCGAACGCCACGGTCTCCCGCTCCGGCAGCGGGAACCGGGTGCGGACCACCTCGCGGAGCGCACCGGCCAGCGCGTCGACCACCTCGGGCACGCGCTCGGGCGGCACCAGGAACCGCTCGCGCTGGGCCTGCAGGCGCTCGCGCAGCGGGCCGGGGCCGGGCAGCAGATCGGCCAGCTCCTCGTGCGCGGCCTCGTAGTCGGCGGTGTCGTGCGGCGCGATGGGCACGTCGAAGTACGCCTTCACCTCGTCCACGAAGCCGACCGGCGCACCGTCGAACTTGCGGGCCGAGCACTCCAGGGCCGCCACGTGCCCGCGCAGGAACTCGCGGCGCTGCGCGTCGAGAGAGGTGTCGGATTCGAGGTCGCGCAGCAGGTCCCGGGCCTGGACGGCGAGGTCGGCGGGGGCGGGCGCGTCCTCGCGTTCCACGGCCCGACGGTGCTCGGGGTCGCCGAAGTACGCGTCGACGAAGCCGTTCTCGACGCGGTCGAACCGCAACCCGAGCCGCAGGTAGCGGTCGGTGACACTGAGCTCGGTCATGCGTGCCAGACTAAGGACATGTCTGCCCCGGCGCGCCAGGGAGTCGCCTCGTGAGCGAACCGAGCCCGTACATCGAGCTCGACCGCGCTCAGTGGCGCGAGCTCCGGCAGTCGACCCCGCTGTCGCTGACGGAGGAGGACCTGTCGCACCTGCGGGGTCTGGGCGAGCAGATCGACCTGGCCGAGGTCGCCGAGGTGTACCTCCCCGTGTCCCGTCTGATCCACCTGCAGGTGGCCGCGCGGCAGCGGCTGTACGCCGCCACCGCCACGTTCCTCGGCGAGCAGCGGCACGACGCGCAGGTGCCGTTCGTGATCGGCGTGGCCGGATCGGTCGCCGTGGGCAAGTCGACTACGGCGCGCGTGCTGCAGGCGCTGCTGGCGCGGTGGGATTCGCACCCGCGGGTGGACCTGGTGACCACCGACGGCTTCTTATACCCCACGGCGGAGCTGGAGCGCCGCGGGATCATGCACCGCAAGGGTTTCCCCGAGTCCTACGACCGGCGGGCCCTGCTGCGCTTCGTCACGGCGGTGAAATCGGGCGCGGAGGACGTGACGGCCCCCGTCTACTCGCACACGCTCTACGACATCGTGCCGAACGAGTTCATCCACGTGCGCCGGCCCGATGTGCTCATCGTGGAGGGACTCAACGTGCTGCAGACCGGGCCGCGACTCATGGTCTCGGACCTGTTCGACTTCTCGGTGTACGTGGACGCGCGGATCGAGGACATCGAGCGCTGGTACGTGGACCGCTTCCTGTCGATGCGGACCACGTCGTTCGCGGATCCGGCCTCGCACTTCCACCACTACGCCGGACTCTCCGACATCGAGGCGCGCGATCGCGCCGAGGGCATCTGGGCCGGCATCAACCGCCCCAACCTGGTGCAGAACATCCTGCCCACCCGTCCGCGGGCGACGCTGGTGCTGCGCAAGGACTCCGACCACTCGATCAACCGCGTGCGCCTGCGCAAGCTCTAGGCGAGACCGGCGGGCGGATCACATCGCGGCGTAGCCCCGGGCGAGGGCCCGCAGCTGCCCCGCCCCGTCCCCCTCGTACGAGGCACCGTGCATGATCGCGAGCGTCCGCGGGTCCAGCGCCGCCAGGTCGTCCAGGGTGGAGCCGAGTTCCTTGGTCAGGGCGGTCGCGTGGAACATGCCGTCGGCGGCGAGCGCGGCGTCCACCACGTCGGAGTCGGTGATCGCCGGGCAGTGCCCGGTATGGGTTAGGAGATCGCCCGCGAAGAGGGTCCGGGTCTCCTCCTCGAACCACAGGCCCGCCTCCCAGTTGTGCGGAACGTGCGGGGTCGACAGGAATCGCAACCGGTGGGAGCCGATGTCGAGCGGCTGTGCCTCGGGCCCCGAGGGCACGGCGACGGGTGGCCTGTCGCACATGTCGTTGAGGGACAGGGTGCACGCCAGCTCGCCGTGGATGACGGAGGCGGTGGGCGCGGCCGCGAGGAACCGATTCATGCTGCCGCACTCGTCCGCCTCGACGTGGCCGAAGGCGACCCACCGGAGGTCCTCCAGCGCGATGAGGCGGGCGACGGCCTCGGACACCAGTGGGAAGAGGCTCCGCATGCCCGTGTGGAACAGGAACGGCTGCTCGTCGCGGATGAGGAACTGGTTGAAGGTGAACCCGTCCGGGGTGACCGCGTCCACCCACGTCGAGATCCGGAAGACATCGGGGCCGATCTCGGCGACGGACGTGTTCATGCATCGATGATCCTCCTTCCGGCGCCCTATGACCAGGGGCTTCTTCGGCGACCCCGGCCGGCGGACCCGGCCGGCGAGCCCGCAGGCGCGCCGTCGCGACGGGCAGGGCGGGGCCTCCCCGCAGGGGTGGGACGGCTCCCCCGCTCGGGTGATTGCCGGGGCGGCCGCCCCCTGCGAGCGTGGTCGCATGAGTCCGCACACCACGTCGATCCGGATCGCTCTCGTCCTCGCCGTCACCGCCGCCCTCGCCTGGGGGCCGCTCCCCCGCGCCGCCGCCGAGGAACCCGATCACGTCGAGCGACATCCGGTCACCGTCGACCGCGGGGACGGCACCACGACCCCGGGGGTGGTGTTCGCGCCGCCGGGCGCCCGCTCCGTGCCCGGTGTGGTCCTGGTTCACGGCTCCGGCACCGGACGGGAGGACGCCGAACAGCGCGAGCGGTACGCCGGGTTCGCGACCGCGTTCGCCCGCGCCGGCGTCTCGGCCCTCCTCTACGACAAGCGGACCGACGACTACACGCCCGCGCACCGCGACTTCTCCCGCCTCGCCGACGACGCGCTCGCTGGCGTACGGGCGCTGCGGACCAGCGGGCTGGCCGATCCGCGCCGCGTGGGACTGTGGGGGCTCTCCGAGGGAGGCTGGGTCGCGCCGCTCGCCGCGTCGCGCGCGCCGGACACCGCGTTCCTCATCACCGTGGCCGCGAACATCGAATCACCAGCACGGCAGCAGGACTGGGCCAACCGGACCCGGCTGCACCTCGCGGGCGTCCGGGGGTCCCTCGCCGACCGGTTCGCGCCCACCGCGCTGCGGCAGATCGTCGGCGCGGGGGTGTTCGCGAACGCGGGCCACGACTCCGAGCCGGCGCTCGCGCGGCTGCGGATGCCGGTCCTCGCGGTGTGGGGACAGAAGGACCGGCTCACCCCACCCGGCGAGAGCCTCACGGGCTTCCGGAATCTGTTCGATCGGATCGGTAAGCGGGACTACACGCTTCGCGTGATCCCGAACGCGGACCACGGAGCGCACGTGACCGAGGACGGCTACGATCGACGCCCCGAGCTCGCCCCCGAGTACGAACGGATCGTCGCCGACTGGGTGCACGGCCTCCCCGGCAGTGCGGCAGCGCCGTTCGCGGACCCACCTCCTGCCCAAGCGCTCTCCAGCGCCCCCGTCGCGCCGCTCGCCCGGTGGGAGGGCGGCGCGGCACAGGCGGCGGGACTCGCGGTGCTCGGCGTGGGCCTGGGCGGCTTCGCGCTGACCGCCGCCCGCCGGCGGTGGCGGCTGCCCCGATCCGCCGCCCTCACGGCGACGGCGATGGCGGGGAGCACCGCCGTCGCGGGAGGGCTACTGGTGCACCTGATGTCGCCGCAGGCCGATCTCGGGCCGCTCGTGCTCGGGCGTCCGCTCGCCTGGCTGGCGGCGCAGGGCATGGCGGCCGCGGCGGTGGCCGGCGGCGCGTGGACCGCGGTCGCCACCGCCCGTGCCGGTGGAGCGGCGCCGGGTGCGACGGCGCGGCTGGGCCTGCTCGGGCTCGCGACGGCGGCGTTCGTTCCGCTCGCGCTCTACTGGGGAGTGCTGCTGCCCTGACCGGCGATGAAACCGGCTCAGCCCGTGCGGATCAGCATGGTGCGGCTCCACATGCCGGACAACGGGCCTACGATGCGGGTCATGACCCGACCCGGCGCCTCGCTCCCCGAGCTGCTGATGTTGGCGCGCGCCCGCACGGACGTCAGCGACGCCGACGCCGCGGTCTACCGGGCGGCGTTGCGCGTGCTCGGCCGCACCGGAACCCGGCACGCGACCGTCGACGCGATCGCCAGGGAGTACGGCGCCAGCCGGATGACGCTGTTCCGCAAGTTCGGCTCGAAGGACGAGATCCTGTCCGCGGCCATCGCCTGGGCGCTGGGCAGGCTGTGGCTGCAGACCGTCGACGTGATCGAACGGACCCCGCACGTGCCGACGCGGATCGAGGAGGTCTTCGTCCTGTGCTGCGGCCTGGGCCGCACGCTCCTCCCGCGCGGGGCGGTCGAGGAGCGGGCCACCCTGTTCGCCGACGACCGCATCGAGACGATGGACCTGGGGATCCAGTTCGTCGCCGCGGTCCTCGCCCAGGACGAGAACACGAACTCCATGCCCCCGAACGAGATTCAGATTCGCGCGGACGCCCTGGCGCGGCTCACGACCGCGTGCTTCACCATTCCGCCGGCGCCCTTCGACATCGACGACGAGAACGCCGCGCGGAGGTACGCGCGCACCGCCCTGGTGCCGATCGTCACCGGCTGATCCGGCGCACCGTCGACCGGGTGCTCCCGGATCAGCCGAACGGGCAGCCCGCCGCCCGTTGGCGCTGGAACGCGGTGAAATCCGGGAGATCCCGGCCCTGCATGGCCTGGATGGCCCGCGCCTGGCCGCGGGCGTGGTACGCGAGCGGCGTGAACCGCAGTCGCTCCGGCAGTGCGGACGACGCCCTCCGGATCGCGGCGGTGACGAACCGGTAGCCCTTCTCCTCGCGGCGGGTCCAGCCCAGCCCGAGGATCTCTCGGATCTCGGGGCGCAGCACGCCGACGGTGAGCAGGTACACCGCCCGGTTGACGGTGATGCCGACGGGCTTGAGCAGCGGCTCGACCGCGCGGAAGAACGGGCCGGTCTCCGGCGGCAGCGCCGGGCTGCCGTGGGCGAAGTCGTCGAGGAAGCGCATCGCGACCGGGTGCGCGACGAGCTTCTCGACCATCCCGTCGTAGTACTCCTCGAACTCGCCCCGGACCCAGGGCACGTGCCCCTCGGGGACCTGCACGATGTCGGCGATCTTGTGGGAGTCGGCCAGGATCCGGTCGTATTCGGCGTCTGCGACCGGCCTGCCGAGCGAGCGGGGCATGGAGTCCGCGATGGTGAGCGCGCCGGTGGCGATCACCCACGCGTAGGCCTCCGGGTTCAGGGCGCTGATGTGCTTGCCGTCGGCGTTGCGCATCTGCAGCGGCTGGTGCTGGGCGCGCAGGCGGTAGCCCTCCTCGATCGCCCCGGCGCCGCCGAAGTACCAGCGCTGCACCGAGTCCATGGATCGGACCGCGCGGCCGATCGGGTCGGTGAACGCGGCGCTGTACTCGCCCACGATGTCGCCGATCACGGGATGCATGAGCTGCAGCAGGAACGCGGCACCGTTGATGGGGAGGAAGGCCCACTGCCCGGCGGCCGTGCCGGTGATCCCCAGCGGGTCGACGAACGGGCTCTCCGGCCCGTATCTGCGCGGCTCCCCCGCCGCGGCCTCGGTGATCCGTCCCGTGACGCCGGACTCCATCAGCTGTGTCATGCCGCCTCCTCGATGTTACGACCGATAAAAAGACCGTAACATCATGTGAGCCTGATCACCACCCTCATGTGAGTGAACGTTCTCTCGCGCGCTCCGGGGCCGCGCGCCGGTCAGGCCCCGAATCGGCGGTGCCGGGCGGCGAAGTCGCGCAGCGCGCGCAGGAAGTCCACGCGGCGGAACTCCGGCCAATAGGCCTCGGTGAACCAGATCTCGCTGTAGGCGCTCTGCCACAACAGGAAACCGGACAGCCGCTGTTCCCCCGACGTGCGGATCACGAGGTCCGGATCCGGCTGCCCCTTGGTGTAGAGGTGCTGATCGATGCCGTCGACGGTGACCGCCTCGACGAGCTCCTCCGCCGTCGCGCCGTCGGCGAGCTTCGACGCGAGCAACGACTGCACGGCGTCCACGATCTCCTTGCGCCCGCCGTATCCGACGGCCACGTTGACGTGCGTCCCGGTGCGCCCGACGGTGCTCTCGGCCGCCTCGGTGAGCCGGCGCGCGGCGTCGGGCGGCAGGAGCGCCATGGCACCGACGATCTTCACCGACCAGTTCTTGTCCGGTGCCGAGATCTCCTCGACCACGTCGGTGATGATCTCCAGCAGGGCCGCGAGCTCGTCCGGGTCGCGACGCAGGTTCTCGGTGGACAGCAGGTAGATGGTGGCCATCTCCACGCCGGCCTCGTCGCACCACCCGAGCATCTCGGCGATCTTCTTCGCGCCCATCCGGTAGCCGTGGCTCACGTCGTCGAACCCGGCGGCGCGGGCCCAGCGACGGTTGCCGTCGCACAGCACGGCCACGTGCCGGGGCCGTTGGGCCCCGTCGCGGTAGGCGTTGGTCAGCTCCGAGATGAGGCGCCGCTCGTACAGCGCGTACGCGGGTGCGACGAGCTTCCGCGCGGGGCCGGTGGGCAACGACACGGGAACTTTGGGGGCACTCACCACGGTGGCCACATTACGCCCGTGCACCTATGCGGCCGCTGAGGTTCAGCTGTGGGCCGCGTAGATCGCCTCGGCCAGTTCGGTGCGGATCGCCTGGAACTCCGGGGTGGCCATCACCGACGGGTCGCGCACCACACCGGGGCCGTCGCCGGGCAGCTCCACGGCCCGGTCGATGACCACGCGGCCGGGCCGGGCGCTCATCACCAGCGCACGCGTGCTGAGGAACACCGCCTCGTCCACCGAGTGGGTGATGAACACGATGGTCTTGCCCGCGTCCCGCCAGATCTTCAGCAGGTCCACCTGCAGCCGCTCGCGGGTGAGCGCGTCGAGCGCGCCGTACGGCTCGTCCATGAGCACGATCGCCGGATCGTTCACCAGCACGCGCGCGATCTGCGCGCGCTGCTGCATACCGCCGGACAGCTCGTAGGGCCGCTTCTCCCCGAAGTCGCCGAGGCCCACGAGGTCGAGCATCTTCTGCGCCGACGCGCGCCGCTCGGACTTGCCGACGCCGCTGACCTTGGGGCCGAACTCGACGTTCCCGCTCACCGTGAGCCAGGGGTAGAGGGTGGGGGCCTGGAACACCACGCCCCGGTCGGCCGACGGTGCGGTGACCCTCGCTCCGCCCACTTCGACGATCCCGTCGGTCGGGTCCTCGAACCCGGCGATGAGGCGCAGCAGGGTGGTCTTCCCGCAGCCGGACGGGCCGACGATGGAGACGAACTCCCCCGGCTCGATGGTCAGGTCGGTGGGCTGCAGCGCAACGGTCTGCCCGCTCGCGGTGTCGTAGGTCTTTCCGACGCCGGTCAATTCGACGCGTTCGGTGTCGCTCATCGGGGGCCGCCTTCCTGGCCGGACTGTGCGGGCGGGGCGGCGGCCGCGGCGCGGGCACCGTCGGCGTACACCCCGTCGGAGTAGTGCTGGGCGGGGCCCACGCCCTGGACCTGCCCCTGGTCCAGGAGGAACTCGGCGGTCCTGCGGACGTCGGCCGCGAGCTGCCCGCCGAGCAGTGCGGGCTCGGCCTGCTTCGCGGCGTCGAAGTAGGAATAGCCCTTGACCTGGGTGAGCACCTGGTCGACGGGCACGCCGAGCTGGCCGGCGATGTGCTCGGCGGCCTTGTTCGGATCGCTGGCCAGCAGGGTGGCCGCCCAGCTCTGGGCTGCTGTCCAGGCCTTGAGGAACGCGGGGTTCTTCTGCACGAAGTCGCCGCGGGCGCCCTCGAGGTCGTACGTCGGGGCGCCCTGCCCGGCCACGTCGGCGCTGGTGGTCAGCACTTTCCCTCCGAGCTGCCCGAGGGTGGGCTCCCAGATGTACGTGGCGTCGATCTGCCCGCCGTTCCAGGCGCCGCGGACGGCCTCGGGGCTGAGGTTGATCACCTGCGCCGTGCCGCCGACGCCGGCCTTGTCGAGCGCCGTGAGGAGGCTGTAGTGGGCGGTCGAGGCGAACGGCACCGCGATCCGCTTGCCCCGGAGGTCGGCGACGGACCCGATCGCGGGGTCCTTCGCGACGAGCGATTCGGCGGCGCCGATCCGGTCCTGGACCCAGATCACCTTCATGTCGATGTTCAGCGGCGCCGACAGGGCCTTCGCGGCGGGCGCGCTGCCCAGCAGGCCGATGTCGAGGGAGTCTGCGCCGAACGCCTGGATCACGTCGCCGCCCGAGCTGAACTTGCTCCACACAGTCTTGACGTTGGGCAGGCAGGCGGTGAGCACGCCGGTGTCCTTGACCACGAGGTCCCCGTTCGGGATCTCCTGCCAGCCGATCCGGACGGTGCCGGTCACCGTCGGGTCCGGGGCGATGGGGCAGGGCGTGGCCCCGCCGAGGGACCTGGACTGTTCCGGCCTGCCGGACTCGACGATGCAGCCCGAGAGCGTGAGCCCCACGGTGGCGATCGCCGCGGCCTTGAGGCCCACGCGCGCAAGGCGGTTCATGCCTTCCCCTTCCACGGGACCAGCAGCACGCCGATCCATTTGATGAGCGCGTCGAGTGCGAGCGCGGTGATGCCGATGACGATGATGCAGGCGATGGTGAGCGGCGTGTTGAGCTGCTGGCCCGCGAGGTAGGCGAGGCCGCCGATGCCGGGGATGCCGTTGTTGAGCTCGGCGGCCACCACAGTGGTCCACGCGAACCCGACCGCGATCCGGATGCCGTTGATGACCTCCGGCAGGGTGGCGGGGACGATCACGCCGCGCACCGTCTGCAGCCGGTTCGCGCCGAGCGCGCGGGCGGCGTTGATCTGATCCTGGCTCACGCCCTGCACGCCGTTCACGGTGGAGATCGCGATGGCGGGGAACGCCGCCAGGAACAGCAGCCAGATCTTCGAGGTGTCGCCGATCCCGAACCACACGATCAGCAGGCCGATGTAGCCGAGCGGCGGCAGCGCGCGCAGGAAGTTGAGGTACGGCTCGATGATGGTGTTGACGGTCTTCGACGTACCCATCGCGAAGCCGAGGAGCGGCCCCAGCACGATCGCCGCGCCGACGCCGGCGATGATCCGCTGCAGGCTGGCCACCAGGTGTTCCCACAGGAAGTAGTTCTGTTCGCCGAGCACCTCGCGCGGGACGCCCGGAGCGATCTGGTGCCACGTGCTGGCGCGCACCGCCGCGTCCCACACCGCCTTCGGGGTGGGCAGGAACTTCTCGTCGATCAGGTGCAGTCCGCTGATCAGCCACCACACCGCCAGGAACGCCAGCAGCGCCACCAGGCGCACCAGCCACGACCGGACGGTGTGTGGGAGCGGCTCGATCACCGCGTTCTTGACGCGCAGCAGCGGGGGCTCGCCTGCCATGGGGGTCCTCTCGGTCCGTACCGCGTCTGCGGCACGGTGTAGAGACCCTTCCAGACCCCGGGCGCCCGGAGGAGGGTAACGATCGTGGTGATCGTTTTTCGCGCACGGTATCCACCCCGGTGTCCGGTTAGAGGGTTCCGTTCGTTTGCTATCGCAGGTACCGTTTCGGTATGCGGGGCACGTCGCACGCCCGACGGTCCGCGGGTCTCCTCGCCGCGGGCGCGCTGCTGGCGGGCCCGGCCGGGTGCGGAGCACAGGCCTCCGACCGCGAGGATCGACGGTGCGCCGTCGACCGCCCGACGACGGGGGAGCTCACCGTCGGGCATCCGAAGACGGGCGACTCCTCCCCCACCGTCATCCTGATTCCCGGCTCACCCGAGCCGACGGCCCCCGGCGACCGGGGCCCGGCCCAGACGGTGCGCGCCGAGCCGGCGGCGGTGGTGGACGGGCCGCAGTCCTCGACGATCAGTTACCGGTTCACCGGGGACGGCGTCGTCGGCTGGTCCGCCAAGTCCGTCGCGATGGGCATGACGGAGGGCCGCTCGGAGCACGTTCCCATCGCCGGCCCCTGCACCCTGCAGGTCGATCTGAGCCTGTCCGCATCCGACGACGAGAATCCGGGCGTGCTCCGCGCCGACCGGCGGCCCGACGGTTCGCGGGTCACGGACCTCATCACGTCGGGACCACGCGGCGGCGTCCTGCAGTCCTTCGTCGGGACCTCCGCGACGCGGATCACCACGGCGGCCGACGGCGACCAGCTGGTGCTGACGCTGCGCTGATTCAGCTGCGGCGGTGCACGTTCCGCGCCGCTACCTGTCGCGGGGCATCTGGGGACGGCTCAGACGTTCCTCCGGTGCACGTTCCGCGCCGCTACCTGTCGCGGGGCATCTGGGGACGGCTCAGACGTTCCTCCGGTGCACGTTCCGCGCCGCTACTTGATCTCGGGGCATGATCTGCACCTGATCGATGTTCACGTGCGGCGGGCGGGTGACGGTCCAGGTGACCGCGTCGGCGACGTCGTCGGCGGTGAGGTTGTCCACCCCCTCGTAGATCTTGTCCGCGGCCTCGGCGTCGCCGCCCAACCGCACCAGGGAGAACTCCGTCTCCACCATGCCCGGATCGATCTCGATGACCCGGATCGGCTCGCCCTTGAGCTCCAGGCGCAGCACCCGGGTCACGGCGCGGGCGCCGAACTTGGCGGCGTTGTATCCGCCACCGGTCTCGTAGGCCTCAGTCGACGCCACGGACCCGATGGTCACGACGCTGGCCGCCGGGGACGCGCGCAGCTTGGGCAGCAGGGCCTGGGTCATGCGCAGGATCGACAGGACGTTGATGTCGTACATGCGGGACCAGTCGGCCTCGTCGGCGGTCTCGATCCTGTCCACGCCGAGGGCACCGCCCGCGTTGTTGACCAGCACGTCCACGGCACCGATCGCGTCGGCGAAGGCCTGCACCGACGCCGTGTCCGAGACGTCCAGCGGCAGCGCGGTCACCACGCGCTCGGGGAACTCGGCCTCCAGTTGCGATTTGAGGTCCTCGAGCCGTTCGAGGCGGCGGGCGCCGATGACCACGTCGAATCCCGCGCGGATCAGGTGCCGTGCGGTCGCGGCGCCGATGCCGCTGCTCGCACCGGTGACGACGGCGATTTCAGCCATGGGACTCCTCCTGTGTCTCGGCGGCGGGCCGGGCGGGCAGCCCGACGTCCACGCGGTGGTGTTCCAGATCGTGCAGGGCGTAGGCGGCGAACGAGGCGACCGTGAACGTGGAGCCGTTGGAGCGCAGCCCCTTCCGCTGCCACTGACCATCGTCGACGGCGCGGTAGGCGCCGGCGAACGCGGCGGCGGCCGCGGCCAGCTCGCGGGCGACGACGGCCGGATCCTGCGCGTGGTAGCGCTCCTCGGTCGCCGTCGCGTCCTGGTCCCAGTTCGCGAACGTCGCTCCGCCCGAGGCGCTCTCGTCGTAGCTCAGCATGAGTCCGAGGCGCTCGCGCATGAGGTCGTGCACGTCGCGGACGTGGCAGGCGTACTCCAGCGGCGACCAGGTCCCGTCGTCGGGGCGCTCACGCGCGGCCCGATCGGCCAGCACGCCGTCCCATCCGGCGGACGATGCGGCGATCCGCTCGGCCACCTCGGCGCGGCGCACCGTCGACGGATCGAATCCGCAGGCCGGGCACGACCGCTCCATCACCCACGTCCAGTCCTTGGTATCCGGTTCGATGGCCACGGGTTCAATCTAGTCTCCCGTGCCCCGGCCCGCTTCGCCCGTCGCTTCCCGCGACGACGGGGTGCGGCGGCAGGGGCTCACCGGACGGCGGCGGCCAGGTCGCGGAGGACCTCGTCGGTGGTGCCGAAGTCCATGCACTTGTCGGTGACGGACTGGCCGTAGACCAGCGGGCCCGGGCCGGGCTGCTGCGCGCCCGCCACGAGGAAGGACTCCAGCATGAGGCCGCTGATCCCCTTCTCGCCCGCGCCGATCCGGGCGGCGATCTCGCGAGCCACCTCGGCCTGGCGCACGTGGTCCTTGCCGGAGTTCGCGTGCGAGCAGTCGACCATCACCGACTGCTCCAGGCCCGATGTCGTCAGCGCCTGCGCGGCGTCGGCCACGGAGGCGGCGTCGAAGTTCGGGCCGCCGCGGCCGCCGCGCAGGATGATGTGGCAGTTGTCGTTGCCCACGGTCTCGACCACGGCGGCGGCACCGTCGTCGTCGGTGCCGAAGAACACGTGCCGGGCCGCGGCGGCGCGGACACCGTCGATCGCGACCTGGACGTTGCCGTCGGTGGCGTTCTTGAAGCCGATCGGCATCGACAGCCCGGAGGCCAGCTGGCGGTGCACCTGCGACTCGGTGGTGCGGGCGCCGATCGCGCCCCACGCGACGGTGTCGGCGATGTACTGCGGGCTGGTGGGCTCGAGGAACTCGCAGCCCACGGGCAGGCCGATCTCCAGGATGTCGAGCAGCAGCCGGCGGGCGGTGCGCAGGCCGCGGGGTACGTCGTACGACTCGTCCATGCCCGGATCGTTGATGAGGCCCTTCCACCCGACGGTGGTGCGGGGCTTCTCGAAGTACACGCGCATCACGATGAGCAACTCGTCGGCCAGCTCGTCCGCGATCGGCTTGAGCCGGCGGGCGTAGTCGAGGGCGGCCTCGGGGTCGTGCACGGAGCACGGCCCCACCACGACGAGGAGCCGCTGGTCGCGGCCCGCGATGACGTCGGCGACGGCGGCGCGGTCGGCCTCGACCTGCGCGGCCAGGCGCGGGTGCAGAGGGAGTTCCTCGCGGAGCGCGACCGGCGACGGGATCGCGTGGAACGCGGAGACCCGACGGTTCGATGTGGAGGCCGGGCTCTCGAGCTCGATGGTCATGTCAACCTTCCTGGTGGGATACGGCACCAGACGGGACACCCGGTGCCAATGAGAAAGGCAGCGATCGCTCGCTGCCTCGGCTCCGGGTTGTGGTGTTTCGGTTATCCGCGCATGCGCGCTTCGCCGACGGCCCCACCCGGAGCCTCGGTAAAGCGCCAATACGAACGCGCGGTCATACCCACGCCTATGAACATAGCACAGCCTTACCCTGCGATTTCTGTGGCGAGGCTCTCACCGTCGGTCACGGGCAGGGAGCACACGGCGCCGCGACACACGTACGCCGCGGCCCTGCCGTCGACGGGGCCCCGCCCCTCCAGCAGGGGGTGCGAGTCCTTCTCCCCGGCGACGACGACCGCGCCGCCCGGTGCCAGGCGCCGGGCCTCCGCGAGCAGCGCGGCGGCCCCGGCACCGTCGGCGACGGCGATCTGCAGCCCGGCGGCGGCCTGTTCCGCGACGGCGAGGTGGTGCCCCGCGCCGCGCGGGACCCGCCGGATCAGCTCGCCCGAGCGCGCACGGGTGGCCGCGGCGAGCGCCGCGTAGCGCTCCCCGAGCAGCAACTCGGCGTACGTCAACGCCTCGGCCATCAGGCTCGCGCCCGACGGGGTCGCGCCGTCCGCGGGATCACGCGGACGGGTGAGCAACTGTTCCCCGTCGGCGGGGGCGTCGAACCAGCTCCCCTCCCCCGCGGGGTCGGAGAACCGGCCGATCGCGGCGTCGAGAATCGTTGCGGCGGAATCGGACCAGGCGGTGTCGCCGGTGCGCTGCGCGAGCGCGAGCAGGCCGGTGACGACCGCGGCGTAATCCTCGAGCATGCCCGGCGCGTCGCCCGCCCGGCCACCGAGAGAGCTGCGCCGCAACCGGTCTCCGTTCCAGTGCCGGTCCAGCAGGTAGCGCGCGCACGCCTCGGCGGCGTCAGTCCGGCCCGCCTCGGCGAGCGCGGTGATCGCCAGCCCGTTCCAGACGGACACCACCTTCGCGTCGAGCGCGGGCTGCGGGCGGCGCGCACGCTCCGCGAACAGCCGCTGCCGGACGTCGGCCAGGCGCACCGGATCGGGCTCGCCCCGCAGCTGCAGCGTGGACGTGCCGTGCTCGAAGGTGCCACGCTCCGAGACCGCGAAAACCTCTGCCGCCCAGGCACCGTCGGCGTCGCCGAGCACCTCGGCGAGCTGCCCCGGGGTCCACACGTAGGTGGCGCCCTCCACGGAGTGCCCGTCGACCACGGTGTCGGCGTCCAGCGACGACGCGAGGCCGCCGCCGTCCACGCCGAGGTCGCGGAGCAGGAAATCGGCGGTCTCCTCCGCGACCCGCAGCGCCAGCGGGGAGCCGGTGCGCCGCCCGAAGTGGGCGTAGAACCGCAGCAGGAGCGCGTTGTCGTAGAGCATCTTCTCGAAGTGCGGAACCACCCAGTCTGCGTCCACCGCGTACCGCGCGAAGCCGCCGCCGAGCTGGTCGTAGATGCCTCCGCGGGCCATCGCCTCCGCGCACCGCGCCGCCACCCCGTAGGCCGTCGGGTCTCCCGTGCGCTCGTGATGCCGCAGCAGGGCCTCGGCGGTGGCGGACGGCGGGAACTTCGGGGCGCGCCCGAACCCGCCCGACGGGTCCTCGTCGGCGCAGATCGCCTGCACGGAGGCGGCGAGGTCCTGCCGGGAGGCGGGCGCACCGTCGGGAAGGCCCGCCGCCGCCTGCCGCAGGTGGTCGGCCACCTTCTCCGAGACCCGGTCCACCTCGTCCCGGCGTTCGCGCCACGTCTCGCCGACGGCGGTGAGCAGCTGCGTGAAACTCGGCTGCCCGCCCCGCGGCTGCGGCGGGTAGTAGGTGCCGCAGTAGAACGGACGCCCCGACGGGGTGAGGAAGCACGTCATGGGCCAGCCGCCCTGGCCCGTCATGGCGACGGTGGCGTTCATGTAGATCGCGTCCAGGTCCGGGCGCTCCTCACGGTCCACCTTGATGCAGACGAAGCCTTCGTTCATGAGCCGCGCCGTGGCCTCGTCCTCGAAGGACCCGTGCGCCATGACGTGGCACCAGTGGCACGCGGCGTAGCCGATGGAGAGCAGGATCGGCACGTCCCGCTCGCGGGCCTCGGCGAGGGCCACGTCCGACCACTCCCGCCAGTGGACGGGGTTGTCGGCGTGCTGCCGCAGGTAGGGGCTGGTGGCCTGTGCGAGCTGGTTGGTCACCCCACCAGCGTAGGTGCGGGCACCGACCGTCGGCGCGGCTCCGGCCGGGCGCGGCGGGCCGTCACGCCGTGAGGTCGCCGATCAGGCGGTGTCCGCGGGCGGTGTCGGCGTACTCGCGGACGCGGTGGACCCGGTCGCCGCGCACGTCGAAGACGAAGCAGTAGTCGACGTCGTACAGCCGGCCGCCGGGCAGCCTCCCCCGCACCGTCGCCTCCAGGGTCGCGCTCGTGCCGTCGCCGTGCGCGCCGGTGACGACGGGGTCGAGCCCTTCCGGGAACAGGCGGGGGAAGTCGGTGCCGAAGAACCGCGCGATGGCGTCCACCCCGACCATGTGGTGGGGCGCGCCGAGCGCGGTGGCGACGGCGTTGCCGGCGGGCGAGAGCCACTCGGCGTCCGGGGTGAACACCGCGCGGATCTGGTCGTCGTCGCCGGTGGTGAGCGCGTGCATGACACGGGGGATGAGGGTGTCGGTCATGGTGCCAGCCTGCCCCGCGGGTGCCGCGGAGTACTGAACGAATGTCGCGGGTCGGAGGGGCTAGCCTGGCGGCATGGGCCCGATGGTGCACGGACCGATCGCCGGCTGGGAGGTCGTCCGGCGGGCCGGCCCCGGCCGGCCGCCGCGCATCCGCATGGCCGGCTTCCGCACCGCGGGCACGGCGCCGGTCGACGTGCGCGTCGTCCCGCACCCGGCCGTCTCGGTCGCGCTGGCCCTGGGCGACGGTCCGCGCGTCGTGGACACCGTCAGCGGCAGGCAGCGGCGCGGGGACGTCGCGCTGGGGTTCCTGCACGGAGCCGTCCGCGTGCGGGGCACGGGCATCGAGTGCATCCAGGTCCGGCTGTCCCCGGTCGTCGCCCGCGCCGTGCTGGGCGTCTCCCCCGCCGAGCTGGGGAACGACCTGGCCTCGCTCGACGACCTGTGGGGCCGCGACGCGCGGCGGATCCGGCACCGTCTCAACGAGACGCCGTCCTGGGAGGAACGTTTCTCCCTGGCGGAGGAGCTGCTCCTCGCCCGCGCGGAGGGCGGGCGAGCCCTGGATCCCGAGGTCGTCCGGGCCTGGGACCTGCTGGTCCGCACCCGCGGCCGGGCCCGGATCGATGCGCTGGCCGCCGATGTCGGGTGGAGCCGCAAGCGCCTGTGGACCCGGTTCCGGGCGCAGACCGGGATCGCCCCGAAACGCGCCGCGGGGCTGATCCGCTTCGACCACGCGGCGCACCGTCTGGCCACCGGGAGGCGGGCGGCGGCGGTGGCGGCCGAAGCCGGCTACGCGGACCAGTCCCATCTCCATCGGGACGTGGTGGCGTTCAGCGGCGTGACCCCGTCGACGGTGGCCGACGGCGCGTGGATGGCGGTGGACGACGTCGCGTGGGCCGTCACGTCCGCCGCGCCAGCAGCCAGGACGCGACGGCCAGGAACGTGAGGCACAGCGCCGTCCGCAGGTCGGCGTCGATCAGGTCGGTCACCGGGCCTCACACCTCGGCGGACTCGCGCCGGTCCTCGTCCTCCTCGGTGAGGAGCGGTCTGCCGCGGGTGCGCCGCGGCATCTCGGTGATGAGCACCGTCGTGTCCATTCCCGGGAATTCGCGTTCCAACGAGCGCGCGGCACGGGTGTCGAGTGCGTAATCCTGTGACAATCGGACCAATCGCGTGCGGGTCGACACGGGCGACGATTCCCCGAATTCGTTCTTCACGCCGGCCGCCAGATCGTCGGCCATCGCATTCATTCTCTGCGTGGCGAGTCCAGGGTCGGCGATGAGGAGCAGTTCCATTCCACCGGTTCCGCCTTCCGCCAATAATTCCTTCCTCTCCCTTTTCGCCGGGCGTGGGGCCCGGAAACGCGGGGCTCCCGCAGCGTCGTCGCGCGGAATGCGCCCGGACGGCTGCGGGAGCCCGAGTCGTGCGGCGACGGTCAGTCGCCGGTGACCTTCCCGATCACCTCGTTGGCCTTGTCCTTGACGTCCTCGACCTTCTGCTTGACGGCCGACGTCGCCTGGTCGCTCTTGCCCTCGTTCTTGAGGTCGTCGTCGCCGGTGGCGGCGCCCGTCGCCTCCTTGGCGCGGCCCTTCAGGTCCTCCGCCTTGTTCTCGAACTTGTCGCTGATACCCATTCGAACCTCCTGTGTCTCATGGTTTCCGCCCGCGGCACGGGCGGCGTCTATCCGCGGCGGGGACCGCGACGGCCGGTGACGAGACCGACGAGGAACAACAGGACGCAGGCGCCGGTGAGGCAGGTGAGGAAGCTGAACAACCAGCCGCCACCGGCGACGTCCACGCCGACCAGCTGCAGGACGAAGCCGCCCAGGAGTCCGCCCACCACACCGACCACGATGTTGAGGACGATCCCCTGCTGCGCATCGGTGTTCATCAGCTTCGATGCGCCCCAACCCGCGATGCCTCCGATGACGATCCATCCGAGGATGCTCAGTGACAAGGTCATTCTTTTCGAGCCTTTCGTCGGTCAGGACGCACGCATCGAAGCATTTCTCCGGCGCACGCTCCCGCTATTCCGTTGTCGCGGTCGGCGCCCGGGAATCGGCGTATCGAAAACGTCGTTTCCGTGCCGCCCCGGACCCGCCTGCAATTCCTATCACGATCACCCACCGCGCTGTCTTCACCCGTAAGGGTGAAGCCCACACTCGGTACACTGCGTCGGTGAACCCGATCAAGGTGGCGATCGTCGACGATTACGAAGTCGTGGTCCAGGGAGTGGCGGCGATGCTCCGCGCCTACGAGGAGCACATCCGGGTGGTCGAGATGGCGGTCAACGCCGCGGTGCGCGAATCCGTCGACATCGCGCTCTACGACTCCTACGCGAACCCGCAGGGCGACGCCGCCGAGGTGCGCAGGCTCTCCCGGAACGCGTCCGTCTCCAAGGTCGTCGTGTACTCGTGGAACCTCCACCGCAGCCTGATCGACGCGGCCCTCGGCAACGGCGCCCACGGGTACATCGCCAAGGGGTTGCCCGCGTCCGAGCTCGTGTCCGCCCTTCGGTCGATCCACCGTGGCGAGCAGGCCGTGCACCTCGACGGGCGCGCGAGCCGGGTGGTGGCGGGCGATTGGCCCGGGCGGGAGGAGGGACTCACGCAGCGCGAGTCGGAGGTCCTGGCGCTCATCACGCAGGGTCTGAGCAACGTCGAGGTGGCCGAACACGCCGGCCTGTCCATCAATTCGGTGAAGACGTACATCCGCTCGTGCTACCGGCGGATCGGCGTGAGCACCCGGTCCCAGGCCGTGCTGTGGGGCGTGGACCACGGATTCGTCCCGGACCGAGGCAGATTCACGGACTGACGAGGCCGGAGGGGCCTGCCACGGGGGTCAGGGGCGTGGCGGTTCCCCGCCGGGCCCGTCCGGCCCGTCGGCGTCCCGGCCGGACGAGGGCGCACCGTCGGGCGACTCGATGCCGGCGTGGTCGGTGCCCCCGGCCTCGTCGCCCTCGCCGGGCTGCTCGTCGTCGAAGGACTCCGGCAGGTTCTTGACGTGCTTGTTCATCGACCGGATGAGCAGGAAGGTGACCGCGAGCAGCGCCACGATCACGAACAGGCCGAGCGGCGTGGCCTTGCCGAACTCCGGGCCCTTGGGCTTGGGCTCGGCGAGGAACGAGACCTCCGCGGCGAGGTGGACGAGTCCGCCCATCACAGCTCGATCCCGCTGAACAGCTCGGTCTCGGGCATCCGGGTGCTGACGTTCGTCTTGGCCAGTTCGTACTCCTCGGTGGGCCACAGCCGCTGCTGCCACTCCATCGGGACCGCGAAGAACGGGCCGTTGGGGTCGATCTGGGTGGCGTGCGCGCGCAGCGCGTCGTCCCGGACGGGGAAGTACTTGCCGCACTCGACCTGCGTCGTGACGCGGGCCATCATGTCGTTCTTCTCGTCCTTCCAGCGGGCCAGCCACTCGTCGTACGGGTTCGGCAGGCCGTTCTTCTCGAACTCGTCGGCGAACGACTGGAACTTCCCGCGGAGGAAGCCGTGGCTGTAGTAGACCTTCGAGATCTGCCAGGGCTCACCGGCGTCGGGGTACTGCTCCGGATCCGCGGCGGCCTCGTACGCGGCCATCGACACCGTGTGGGTCATGATGTGGTCCGGATGCGGGTAGCCGCCGTTCTCGTCGTACGTGATCATCACGTGCGGACGGAACTCGCGGATGAGCCGCACCAGCACCTCGGTGGGCACCTCGACGGGCAGCGTCGCGAAACTGCCCTCGGGCAGTGGGGGCAGCGGGTCCCCCTCGGGGAGGCCCGAGTCGACGAAGCCCAGCCAGCGGTGCTCGACGCCGAGGATCGCCGCGGCCTTGGCCATCTCCTCGCGGCGCACCTCGGGCAGGCGGTCCTTGACGCCCGGGACGTCCATCGCGGGGTTCAGGATGTCCCCCGCTTCGCCGCCGGTGAACGTCGCGACCAGCACGTCGTCGCCCTCGGCCGCGTACCGCGCCATGGTGGCGGCACCCTTGCTCGACTCGTCGTCCGGGTGTGCATGAACGGCAAGAAGCCGGTATCCGGTCATGCCCGCCAGTCTTCCACGATCGTCCGACGGTCCGCTGCGGCGGGTGTGCTTCCATGGAGGTCATGTCGACCGCCCCCGTCCGACCGTCCGACCGGTATCCGGACGAACAGGATCCCGCCCGCACGAGGCGGCTGTTCATCATCGGCCTCGTCGTCGTGGTGATCGCGGGCCTCGGGATCGCCTGGCTGGGCTACGACAAGTTCGCGCGCCAGCCCGTCAAGGGCGAGACCGCGGGCTATCAGATCGTCTCCGACACGACGGTGGAAGTGCAGGTCACGGTGACCCGCAACGACCCGTCGCAGCCGGTCAGCTGCATCGTGTACGCCAAGGACAAGGCCGGTAACGAGATCGGCCGCCGGGAGTTCTACGTCGCCCCGTCGAGCGAGCCCGTGGTGGTGGCGACCAGCGAGGTGCGCACCACCGAACCGCCGGCCGTGGGGGACGTGTTCGGTTGCGGAACGGACGTACCCGCGTACCTTGACCGTTCGTGAGCACTGACAACACACCCGGAACCGAACCGAAGTCTGGGCGGCCGGCCCGCAAGCGCGCGCCGGCGTTCGCCACGATCTCCAGTCCCTACTTCCCCATGCTCGTCGGCCTCTTCGTCGGCGTCATGATCATCTCGAACATCACCGGCACCAAGGCCGTACTGTTCGCCCCGGACCTGCACCTGAACATCCTCGGCCTGCAGGTCGACGGGATCGCCACCGACGGCGCCTTCTACCTGTTCCCCCTCGCCTACGTCCTCGGCGACGTGATCTCCGAGGTCTACGGCTTCCGCGCCATGCGCCGCGTGATCGCCACGGGATTCGCGATCCTCGCGCTCGCCGCGCTGTGCTTCTGGGTGACCACGCTGCTACCCGCGGCGCCGGGCTGGCCCAACGACGAGGCCTTCAAGACCGTCGCGGGCGTGGTGCCCCGGTTCCTCATCGCCGGCCTCGCCGGCTACCTCGTGGGCGAACTGATGAACTCGTTCGTCCTGGTGAAGATGAAGGAGTGGACGGGCGAGAAGCACCTGTGGTCGCGACTACTGGGCTCGACGGTGGTCGGCGAGTTCTTCGACACCCTGGTGTTCTGCTCGATCGCCGCGCCCGCCCTGGGCTTCACCAGCCCCGGCCAGTTCCTGAACTACCTGATCCTCGGGTTCGTGTGGAAGACGCTCGTCGAGATCGTGATCATGCCGCTCAGCTACGCGCTGTGCGCCTTCCTCAAACGCCACGAGCCGACGTACCAGCAGGCGCTCCTGGCGGCGTGAACTCGGGCTTCGGGGCCGGTATCGTGCTATCATGAGCTGATACACGGTTCCGCGGGGAACCGTGTATTGCTGCATTTACGGGCCCCGGCCAGCCCGGGGCCGGCCCGCTCGCGCCCCGTCGGCGCGCAGGCGGGCCCTGAACCACTACGACGAACGGAAGTGACATGACGGACACTCAGGTGACGTGGCTGACCCCCGAGTCGCACGAGCGCCTCAAGCACGAGTTGGACGCGTTGATCGCCAACCGCCCCGTCATCGCCGCCGAGATCAACGAGCGCCGCGAAGAGGGCGACCTCAAGGAGAACGGCGGCTACCACGCGGCACGTGAGGAGCAGGGCCAGCAGGAGGCGCGGATCCGCCAGCTGCAGGAGCTGCTCAACAACGCGAAGGTCGGCGAGGCGCCCACCCAGTCCGGTGTGGCACTTCCCGGCTCCGTGGTGAAGGTGTACTACGACGGCGACGAGAAGGACACCGAGACCTTCCTCATCGCCACCCGCGAGGAGGGCGCCCAGGACGGCGGCCTCGAGGTCTACTCGCCCAGCTCGCCGCTCGGCGCGGCGCTGATCGACGCGAAGGTCGGCGAGACCCGCGAGTACACGATCCCCAGCGGTGCCACCATCAAGGTGACCCTGGTGAGCGCGGAGCCCTACCACTCCTGATCAGCATGACCTGATCGAACGCGAACGGCCGGCCACGATGTGCATCGTGGCCGGCCGTTCGCGTATCGGGCGGCTCTACCCCGCGGAGCGCGACCGCAGCAGCTGGCTGACGGTGACGAACGCGTAGCCCTGCTTCTCCAGCTCGGTGAGGGTGCGGTCCAGGGCGGTGGCGGACGCCTCGAAGGTGTCGTGCAGCATGACGATCTGGCCCGGCTTCGCCTGCAGCAGGACCTTGGTCAGCCCGTCGGGATCGCCCTGGTAGGCGTAGTCGCGGGAGTCGAGATCCCAGAGGATCTGGCTCAGCCCGAGCCTCTTGCCCGCGTCCACCACCGCCGGCGAGGTGTGCCCGCCCATCGGCCGGAACAGCGTGGGCGTGGTGCCCACCGAGTTCCTGATGGCCTCGTTGGTCCGCTGCAGTTGGTCCGTGCCCTCGGCATCGGACAGCGTCGTCATGTCGGGCTGCGTCCAGGTGCCGTTGCCCACCTCGTTCCCGGTGCCCGCGATCGCGGTCATGATGTCCGGGTTCAGGTTCACCTGCGCGCCGGTCACGAAGAACGTGCCGTGTGCGTCGTGGGCGTCGAGGGTCTGCAGGAACTGCCGCGTCGCGGGGCCGGGGCCGCCCGAGAAGGTGAGGGCGACGCACTTGCTCTTGGCGCAGTCGACGGTGCCGTCGGCCAGCATGACGGGCTTACTGACCTGCGACGGGGCGGCGGAGCTGCTCGGTGCGGGCCGCTCGTTCGACGGTGCGCCGTCCTGCTGACCACCACCGTTCGACGGTGCGCCACCCGCCGCCGGGGTGGGCGGCGCGGCGGGGCCGGCGGGCACCGTCGGCGCGCCGGCGGCGGGTTTCGGCGCGTTCGGCGGGGGCACCACGACCGTCATGGTCGGCGGCGCGGGCGGGGCGGGCGTGGCCGCGGGCTGCCCGTTGGGGAGCTTGCCCGGGTTGACCCCTGCGCTGGGCGCGGCGGACGCGCCCGACGGGGCCGACGACGGCAACGGATCGAAGGTGAGGCTCGATCCCGCGTCGTTGGAGGACGAACCGCCCAGTGTGCATGCGGCCGCCACCGCACCGGCGACCACCACCGCACTGCCCATGACCGCGTAATTGCGGACCTTCCGGCTCTGATTCGGCCTCAAGAACTCACTCCAGCCACTTGTGTCATTTTCTACAACATGCGCCACACTAGTCTCAGATTCCTCATATCGGAAGTCGTGAGGCGTGATAGTGACCGAGTCGTTACGCCGCGCCCCGCGAAAATGCACTGCTGAGCGGCCTCGCGGCCACTATGGCCGCGACCGGCCGCTGCAGCGAAGATTCGCGAGCCGCTCCGGCCCGGAAACGACAACGGCACCGCGGGCCGAGTGGCCTGCGGTGCCGCGTACAGCTGGGGAGGATCAGCCCAGGGCGTTCTCCAGGTCGGCGAGGATGTCGCCGATGTCCTCGATACCCACGGACAGCCGGACGAGATCCTCGGGGACCTCGAGCTGCGAGCCGGCGGTAGACGCGTGCGTCATGGCCGCGGGGTGCTCGATGAGCGATTCGATGCCGCCGAGCGACTCGGCCAGGGTGAACACCTCGGTGCGGGCGCACAGCCGCTGCGCCGCCTCCCGGCCTCCGGCTAGGCGCACGGACACCATGCCGCCGAAGCGCTTCATCTGCTTGCCCGCGACGGCGTGGTTCGGGTGCCCCTCCAGGCCCGGGTACAGCACCGTCGACACCTCCGGGCGGCCCTGCAGGAACTCGACCACACGCTCGGCGTTGTCGCAGTGCCGGTCCATCCGCACACCGAGCGTCTTGATGCCGCGCAGGGTGAGGTAGACGTCGAACGGGCCGGGCACCGCGCCCGCGCCGTTCTGCAGGAACGCGAAATCGGTGTCGAGCTGCTCGTCGTTCGTGACGAGGGCCCCGCCCACCGTGTCGCTGTGCCCGCCCAAGTACTTGGTGACCGAGTGCAGCACCACGTCGGCGCCCAGGGCGAGCGGGGTCTGCAGGTAGGGGCTGGCGAAGGTGTTGTCCACCACCAGCTTCGCGCCGCCGGCGTGCGCGACCTCGGCCAGGGCTTCGATGTCGCCGATGTTGAGCAGCGGGTTGGTGGGCGTCTCGATCCACACCAGCTTGGTGTTCGGGCGGATCGCGGCGCGCACGGCGTCCACGTCGTTCACGGCGGCCGGGGTGTGCTCGATCCCCCACTGCGAGAACACCTTGTCGATGAGGCGGAACGTGCCGCCGTAGGCGTCGTCGGGGATCACGAGGTGGTCGCCGGGGCGCAGGGTGGCGCGAAGCAGGGTGTCGGTGGCGGCCATGCCGGAGGCGAAGCCGCGGCCGAAAGTGCCCTCCTCGATCGCGGCGAGGTTGGCCTCGTAGGCGCGCCGAGTGGGGTTGCCGGTGCGGGCGTACTCGAAGCCGCCGCGCATGCCGCCCACGCCGTCCTGCGCGAACGTCGAGCTGGCGTAGATGGGCACGTTGACCGCGCCGGTCAGCGGATCGGGTTCGTAGCCCGCGTGGATCGCGCGGGTCGAGAAGCCCTGCGCCGCATGCTTGTCGATCGCGCTCTTCTGCTCGCTCATGGTGCGGCCCTTTCTACTTGCCGTGGGAGAGGAAGTTCAGCACGTCGTGCCGGGTGATGACGCCGACGGGCTTGCCGTCGTCGATCACCATGAGGGCGTCGGACTCGCGCAGAGCGGTGTTGGCGGCCGAGATCGGCTCGCCCGCGCCGATGAGCGGGAACGCGGGGCCCATGTGCTTGCTGACCGGATCGGCGAGGTTCGCCCGGCCCTCGAAGACCGCCGAGAGCAGCTCGCGCTCGGTGACGGCCCCGGCCACCTCGCCCGCCATGATCGGGGGCTCGGCGCCCACGACCGGCATCTGGGAGACGTTGTACTCGGCGAGGATCTCGATGGCGTCGCGGATCGTCTCCGACGGGTGCGTGTGCACCAGGTCGGGCAGCTCGCCCTTCTTGCCGCGCAGGATGTCGCCCACGAGCGACTCCTGCTCCTTGGGATCCAGCGGAGCGCGCAGGAAGCCGTAGCTCGACATCCACTTGTCGTTGAAGATCTTCGACAGGTAGCCGCGGCCCCCGTCGGGCAGGAGCACGACGACCACGGCGTCGGGGTCGCGCTCGGCGACGCGGAGCGCGGCGACGACGGCCATGCCGCACGAGCCGCCGACGAGCAGTCCCTCCTCGCGGGCGAGGCGGCGGGTCATCTCGAAGGAGTCGGCGTCGGAGACGGCGATGATCTCGTCCGGCACGTCGGGGTCGTAGGCGGTGGGCCAGAAGTCCTCGCCCACGCCCTCCACGAGGTACGGCCTGCCGGTGCCGCCGGAGTACACGGAGCCCTCGGGGTCGGCGCCGATCACCTTCACCGCGCCGCCGGAGACCTCCTTGAGGTACCGGCCGGTGCCGGTGATGGTGCCGCCGGTGCCCACGCCCGCCACGAAGTGGGTGATCTTCCCCTCGGTGTCGCGCCAGATCTCGGGACCGGTGGTCTCGTAGTGCGACGCGGGGCCGTTGGGGTTGGAGTACTGGTTCGGCTTCCACGCGCCCGGGATCTCGCGGGTGAGCCGGTCGGAGACGTTGTAGTACGAGTCCGGGTGCTCGGGCGCGACGGCGGTCGGGCACACGACGACCTCGGCGCCGTACGCCTTGAGCACGTTGCGCTTGTCCTCGCTCACCTTGTCCGGGCACACGAAGACGCATTTGTAGCCGCGCTGCTGCGCGACGATCGCGAGGCCCACGCCCGTGTTGCCCGACGTGGGCTCGACGATGGTGCCGCCGGGCTTCAGCTCGCCCGACTCCTCCGCGGCGTCGATCATCTTCACCGCGATCCGGTCCTTGCTGGACCCGCCGGGGTTGAGGTATTCGAGCTTGGCCGCGACCAGGCCGGATCCGGGGGCGACCACGGAGTTCAGCCGAACCAGTGGGGTGTCGCCGATCAACTCGCTGACGTGTCCTGCGATACGCATGCTCCCATCGTCCCAGAAGGCGTTCCCGCACCGCGCGGCCGGATCCGCTCTCCGCCGCCCGCGGAGCGTGCCGCGCCCCGCCGCGCCGCACACACGGATCGGTCCGCGCCCCTTAGATTGGGTGCATGGGGTACTCCCGAAGCAGGCTCACCCGCGACGCGTTGTACACATCGGCCGCCGCCGTCGGCGGCGCCGGGGCCACCTGGGGCGCCTACACCCTGCTGAACCGGCAGGCGCGCACCGCCCGCACCGTCATCCCCCACCGCACCGACAAGGCACCGTCGAAGGACGGCGTCTACTCCCCCGGCACGACGGAGGTGGCGCGACCCGGGCCGGCGCACCCGGCCGACGTGAAGATCATGGTGTTCGGGGACTCGACGGCCGCGGGTCTCGGGGTCGACGATGCCGAGCACACGCCCGGCGTTCTCATCGCGCGGGGCGTGGTCGCCGAGACGGGCCGCACCGTGCAGTTGGCGGTGAAGGCGATCGTCGGGGCCACATCGCGGGGCCTGGCGGGGCAGATCGAGGCGACGTTCATCGCGGGCCACGTGCCCGATGTGGCGGTGATCATCGTGGGCGCCAACGACGTGACGGCGCTGAACGGCATCGAGCCGTCGGCGCGGCGCCTGGGCGCCGCGGTCCGGCAGTTGCGCGATGCGGGTGCCGAGGTGGTGGTGGGAACCTGCCCGGACATCGGTGTGGTGCAGGCGATCCCGCAGCCGTTGCGGTCGGTGATCCGCAGCTACGGCCTGCAGCTGGCGGCGCGGCAGCGGGCGCACGTGCTGGCGGCGGGCGGGCATCCGGTGCCGTTCGCGGACACGCTGACCCCGGAGTTCCTGCAGGCACCGGAGACCATGTTCTCGCCGGACCACTTCCATCCGTCGGCGGCGGGCTACGAGTTGGCCGCGCGCCTGCTGCTGCCCGAGGTGCTCGCGGTGCTCGGCGAGTGGCACGGGCCGCTGCCGCAGCCGCCGGAGGTGTCCGAGGCGGCGGACGCCCGCAGCCTCACGGGGCGCCTGCGCCGGGCCGAGCACCGCACCGGCGAGGGACATCCGCATCCGGGCTGAGACCCGGCCGGGACGGCGCCGCCACCGCGCGGTGACGGGCGCCGAGCAGCATCGTGGCCGTGCGTACCGACCCACCGACCACCGTCCTGCCGCGGATCGGCGGGTACACCGTCGTCCGCCGCCTCGGTTCCGGCGGGATGGGCGAGGTGTACCTCGCCCGCCACCCGCGGCTCCCCCGGCTCGACGCGGTGAAGGTGCTGCGCGCGCAGCCCGCCCCGTCGACGCCGGAGACGCTCGCCCGGTTCCATCAGGAGGCCGGCATCCTCGCGCGGCTCACGCACCCGAACATCGTCGAGGTCTACGACCGCGGTGAAGCGGACGGGCGCCCGTGGATCGCGATGGAGTACGTGGCCGGAGTCTCCGCCGGCGAGATCTCCCGCCGCGGGCCGCTGCCGCCCGCGGTCGCCCTCACCGTGCTCCGCGCGGTGGCGTCCGCGCTGGACTACGCGTGGACGCGGCACCGCGTGGTGCACCGGGACGTGAAGCCGGACAACGTGCTCCTGGTGGGCGACGGGCACAGCATCGCGCAGGTGAAGGTGGCCGATTTCGGGATCGCCAAGACGATCGACCGGCCCGCGGGGATCACCGCGTTCGGGATGACGGTGGGCACGGTCGGCTACGCGGCGCCGGAGGTGCTCACGGCGGAGGGATGCGATCACCGCTCGGACCAGTACAGCCTCGCCGCCACCGCGCACACACTGCTCACCGGCGCGCCGCCGTTCCGGGGCGCCCGCACCGCGGTGCTCGCCGCGCAGCTGGCCGAGGCGATCCCGCCGCTGCCGCGCACGCTGCCGCCGCGGACCGCCGCGGTGTTGCACCGCGGGCTCGCGGCGGACCCCGCCGCGCGCTACCCGTCGTCGGGCGCGCTGGTCGCCGATCTGGTGCGCGCGCTGGCGCCTCGTCCGGCGACACCCCCGCGCCCGGTCCCCCGCACCGTCGGCGCCTCCCCCGCCGCGACGGCGCGAAAGCCGGTGCAGCGCACGGCTCCGGTCCGTCGTTCCCGGCGGGGCCGTCGCCTCGCTCTGGCCGGCGCGGTGTGCGCGGCGGCGGGCGCCGCGCTCGTCGGTCTCGCGGTCGCCGCCCCGCCCGAGTCCCGGACGGCGACGTCGGGCGGAGCGGGCGCACCGTCGAGCGCCGCCCCCGTTCCGGCGGGCCCGACGGTGCCCGACCTCCGGGGCCTGCTGCCCGAGGAGGCCGCCGAGCGGGCGGCGGAGGCGGACCTCTCGCTGCGGGTGCAGGCGGGCACCGGGTCGGGTGTGGTGGTCGGGCAGTCGCCCGAGCCGGGCGTTCGGGCACCGGGCGGCGAAGTCGACGTGTGGCTCGGATGACCACGCCGATACGACGAGGCCCCCTCCGGGCGATTCCGGAGGGGGCCTCGAGGTCGTGCCGGCGGGTGCCGGCGGTGCACTGCTAGTCGCTGCTGTAGAAGTAGCTCAGCAGGCGCAGGATCTCGACGTAGAGCCACACCAGGGTGACGGTCAGGCCGAGGGCCACGCCCCATGCCGCCTTCGACGGTGCGCCGGCGCGGATCAGCTGGTCGGCCTGGTCGAAGTCGAGCAGGAAGCTGAACGCCGCGATGGCGATGCAGACGAGCGAGAAGATGATGGCGATCGGGCCGCCGTCGCGGAGCACCCCCACGCTGCCGGTGAACATGCCGATCACCATGTTGCCGATCGCGAGCACCAGCACGCCGATCATGGCGCCGACCAGCATGCGGGTGAAGCGCGGCGTCACGCGGATGGCGCCGGTCTTGTAGACCACGAGCATGCCGATGAACACACCGATCGTGCCGAGAACGGCCTGCGAGATGAGCGCGCCCGCGCTGACGCCGCTGACCATGAAGTTCGCGAACACGAACGAGATCGCGCCCACGAAGAGGCCCTCGAAGCCTGCGTAGGAGAGCACGATGGCCGGGTTGTCGCTCTTGCGGCCGAAGCTGGCGATGAGCACCAGCACGAGGCCGCCGATGGCGCCCACGATCGCGAGCGGGGCGGCCAGGCCCGGGTTGGAGCTGGCCAGGAAGTACGAGCCGATCGCGAACAGGATGAGCACGCCGAGCGTCGACGCGGTCTTGGTGACCACGTCGTCGATGGTCATCGGCCGGGTGCCGGCGTCCTGCTGGTAGGGGGCCTGGGGCTGCTGCTGGAACTGCATGCCCTGGCCCGCGGCGGCCGCGCCCATGCCGAAGTTGGCGGTCCGCTCGAAGCCGCCGGGACCGTGGGAGTAGCCGGCCTGCTGACCCTGCTGCGGGAAGGTGGCCTGCGGGTAGCCCTGCGGCGCACCCGCCTGCCCGTTTCCGCCCTTCAGGTTACGGAAGATCGGGTTGCTGCTCTCGCGCACCGAGGTGTCCTTTCACTCGTCATGTGCACTAACACTCTGTACAACGAACTCGCCCGCCGGTGCGTTCCCGAATCGGCCGAACCCCTTTACGAAAAGCTTACCCGTGCCGCGAGGCGGAGCACCACGATTAGGCGGCCGTACTATCCAGCAGCCCGTAAAGACGACCCCTGAGCTGCTCTTTCTCGATGACCGCCGCGATCGCCGCGAGGGCGTCCGGATCGTCGCTGCGGATCACCCCGAGCAGGACGTGCTCGGCCCCGATGCTGCGGTCCTTGCGGTGCACGGCCTCGCGGAGCGCGAGCTTGAGCGTCTTCTTGGCGCCGGGGCCGAACGCGATGTTGCCGGTCTGGAACCGTTTGCGAATGGGCCGGCGGATGTCGAACCCGAAACGGTCGGAGACCGCGTCGGCGACCGCGGACACGTCGATCCCGATGCCCTGGAGCGCGTCGGCGTCGCTGTCGGTGAGCACGCGGCCGGCGGACGACTCCCGGACCGCGTCGGCGGTCAGCCCGATGTCGGCGAGCTCCGCCTTCAGCGCCCCGTCGGCGCTGTCGAGCACGCCGAGCATGAGGTGGACGGGGGTGATGCGCTCGGCGCCGGCGTCGCGCGCCTCCTCCTGGGCGATGACGACCGCGACCCGGGCGCTCTTGGTGAATCTCTCGAACACGACTGGCTCCTTTCATTTTCCGTACTTCTTGTGCACCGCCTGGCGCGAGACGTCGAGGCGTTCCGCGATGTCCTGCCAGGACCAACCGAGACTGCGGGCGTTGGCCACTTGGACCGCCTCCAGCTGATCGGCGAGTTTCCGCAGTGCGACGACGGCCCGCAGCCCCTCCGAGGGGTCCTCCGATGCCGCCGATCCGACGAGGGTGGGTGGTGAGCTCACGCTGTCAATCTACGTTGACACCATGGAGGGTGTCAACCGCGATTGACAGATTCCGTTCGCACCGTCTCCCGCATCGGCACCGAGAAGTCGTTGGCGAAGGGCTGGTGCACTCGATCCACCCGGCCGGTTCGGTGCGCGAGGAGGCATGCGCGATCGCGCGGCCCGCACACCTCCGGTGCGCCGCGAGGGCTTGATCGATCGAGCCGGCCGCCCGGCGACCTGGCATGCTGTCCTCGCGCCCCCATAGCCCAATTGGCAGAGGCGGCGGACTTAAAATCCGCGCAGTGTCGGTTCGAGTCCGACTGGGGGCACTCAGGTCATGCCGAAGATCAGCAGGCCCACGACGACGGCGCCGACGATCCAGGGCCATTTCCGACGGTGCGCGACGAGTTCCGCTTCAGGGGTGGCCATGGGTGCTCCTCGGTGGTGCACGGATCCCTTCCGGCTCCACCTTCCACAGTGGCACAATTCCGAGGTCCGCGTGCTGGAGAAGTAGCGGGCTTCGCGGCCCGAGATATGGACAAGGCCGGCGGTGCCTGTAACCACACCCCGGCCTCTAGTGCAACACGCGTATTTACAGATTCGCGGTAGACTTGTCGTTATTTTAGCACGGCATCAATAGCGTCTTATCCGGACCTCGATCAGACCCGTGATTCACGCTCCCGCGATCATCTGCTCCTCCCGCGATCAATGCCTGCTCCCGCGCGACCTCCCGCGATCGTCGTTCCTTCCCGCGATCGCCATGGTGATCGCGGGAACGGCGCGCTGTCGCGGGAAGCCGAGCGGTCGGCGGACCGACGGGCGGGCGGACCGTCGGGGCGGTTCTACCGGACCACTCGATAGTGGGTGAACGTGACGCCCGAGGGGAAGGCGCGCGTGTCGAGGACCTCGAGCTTCTCCTGCCGTCCGTCGTGCGGGAACAGCGGGAGGCCGCCGCCCAGGAGGAAGGGATGGGTCCGGATCCGGTACTCGTCGATGAGCCCGAGGCGCGCGGCCTCGGCGGCGAGGGTCGCGCCTCCGATCCCGATGTCCCCCTCCCCCGGCTCCGCGCGAAGCCGCGCGATCTCCTCCGCCAGCCCACCGGTCGCAAGGCGGGCGGCGCTCCCATCGACCTCGGTCAGCGTGCGGGAGAACACGACCTTGGGTAGCGGGTTCCACGATGCGGCGAACCCCCGCTCGTCCGGGTCGAGCGCTGCGGGATCGACGGTCTCCCAGTACCGCATCGTCTCGTAGAGCTTCCGCCCCATGAGGTGCACGCCGAGCGCGCGCACCTCGTCCCAGGCGAACCGGAACACGTCGGGCGCCGGAACGGACCAGTCGAATTCGCCGTCGGGGCCCACGATGTACCCGTCGGCCGTCATCCCCATCGAGAAGGTGACCTTGCGCATGGCGCCTCCGCTCCGCCGGCACGCCGGCCGTTTCAGCCGACCCCTCGACGGTAACGCCGCACCCTCACTCCGCGGTGCTGTTCGGCGTCAGCGACACCGGAATTCCCGTGCGGTACGGCGGGGCGATGCCGTTGTCGTCGAAGGCCCGCAGGATGCGGCGGCGCAGCTCGCGCTCGACCGCCCACTGCTGGTTCGCCCGCACCCGCACGGTGAGACGCAGGCTCACCCGGTCGGCGGTCGCCCCGTCCACGCCGAGCATCTCGGGCGGCCCCAGCACGTACCCGGACAGCGGCTCGTCACCCACGGCCTCGACGGCGGCGTCCTCCGCCACCCGGCAGGCGAGATCCACGTCGGCGGTGTACGAGATGGGGAGCTGCAGGAACGCCACCGCGTAGTCCTGGCTGAAGTTGGCCACCCGCACGATCTCGCCGTTGCGCACGTACCAGAGCGTGCCCTGCACGTCGCGGATGGTGGTGATCCGCATGCCCACGGTCTCGACGGTGCCCGTCACGTCGCCCACGTCCACCACATCGCCCACACCGTACTGGTCCTCGATCAGCATGAAGATGCCGGAGATGAAGTCCCGCACCAGGTTCTGCGCACCGAAGCCGAGGGCGACGCCCACCACGCCTGCCGACGCGATGAGCGGCGCCACGTTCACGCCCATGATCGCCAGCGACTGGATGACCACCCAGATCAGCACCAGGAACGACACGGCCGATTTGAGCACCGAGCCGATGGTCTCGGCCCGCTGGGCCCGCCTCGCCCGGCTCTCCCGGTTCCGCTCGGCCCGCGCCGGGTCCTCGTCGCGGCGGCGGACGGCGGCCAGCTTGCCGCCCCCGAGCGATCCGAGCCCGAACCGGCGCTGCTTCGGCGGCCCCTCGCGGCGGTTGCCACGCACGAGGCGGTCGATCGCCTTGTGCAGCACGAACCGCAACGCGACCGCGAGCAGCACGTACATGCCGATCTCGAGGGGCGTGTGGATCAGCCACTGCCGACCGTTCTCGCTGAGCTGCAGTGCTAGATCCGACATGGCCCCGACGGTACTGAGACTGCTCGATCACGCAAGTTCCGACAACGGTGGCTGTCGCGCGCTTGACGGGATGCCGCTGGGCACAGCGCGATCCGGGTGCGGGGCATTCGGTGTCGTCAAGTCGCGACGATCCACCCCACGAGCGGAGTTGCCATCGCACGCGGGTCGGGTACCCTCGAAGCCGTCGACAGGACATCCGGACGAGGCGCACCGTACCCGGTCAGCGACAAGACGGTGCGAACGTCAAGGAGGTTCGCATCATGGCATGGATCGTTCTCGTCATCTCCGGTGTGCTCGAAGCCGTTTGGGCCACCGCACTCGGCAGGTCCGAGGGATTCTCGAAGCTCACTCCGTCGGTGGTGTTCGGCATCGCGCTCGTCGCCAGCATGGCCGGCCTGGCCTACGCGATGCGGGAACTGCCCGTCGGCACGTCGTACGCCGTGTGGGTGGGCATCGGCGCCACACTCACGGTGATCTATGCGATGGCCACCGGACAGGAGTCCGCGTCGCTGGTGAAGGTCGTGTGCATCATGGCGATCGTGGGCGGCGTGATCGGCCTCAAGCTGGCCCACTGAGACCGCCCGGGCGGCCAGGACCGGAGCGCCCGCACGGGAGCCGGAGCGGAGCCCGTCAGGCCGCGCGCGCGGCGAGCACGCCCGCCGGGTCCAGCACCCGCCCGACGGGGCCGTTGCGCCGCTCGGCGCGCAGCACCGCGGTGTCCCACTGCTCGGGGTCGGCGAGGTCCGCGACCATCACGTAGACGTCGCCGCTGAGCACCGCCACCACATCGCGGAAGGAGCTGCCCACCGCCGTGACCCTGGTACCCGCGCGGGTCATCTCCCCGACCATCTCGGCTGTCGCCGCGGTGCCGTCGAGCACCACGATCACGCTCTCCTCGAGATCGGTCGCACCGGTCACGTTCTGCATGTCCGCTCCCTTCGCCTGGGTCACCCCATCACGGTAAGCCGCGAAACCTGCTCCCGCCGTGCGGGAACGCTGGGAAGGAGGTCAACAACGCGTTAATTCTGGGGGACCGCGGCCAGGCCCATCGCCACGCCGTCCAGAATGTCGTGTTCGGACACGACGAGTTCGCTGACGCCCACCGCGGCGAGACGTTCCGCGAGCCGCATGGCCACGAGGGCGCCGCCGCCGATCACGTCCGCGCGACCGGGGTGCATCGGCCCCAGCGCCAGCCGCTCCGCCGCGGTCATGCCCACCAGCTTCCGGCAGAGGGCGACGAGGTCGTCCAGGGGCACGCGGGACGCGTGGATCCGCGCGGGGTCGTACTCCGCGAGTCCGTGCGCGAGTGCCGCCAGCGTGGTGAAGGTGCCGGCGACGCCGACCCAGGTGCGGACGCCGTCGATCGGCACCGCGGCCACGGCCTGGTCGAGCGCGGCGTCGATCACGGCGACGGCCTCGTCGACCTGCTGCGCGGACGGCGGGTCGCCGGGCAGGGCCCGCTCGGTGATCCGCACGCAGCCGATGTTCGCCGAGAAGGCGTGCGCCACCTCGCCCTCCGAGCCCTCGACCAACTCGGTCGAGCCGCCGCCCAGGTCCACGACGAGGACCGGATCCGCCACGGCGAGCCCGGCGGTGGCGCCGCGATAGGACAGCTCCGCCTCCTCGGTGCCCTCGATGACCTCGGCGACGGCGCCGGGGGCGATCCTGCCGAGTTCCTCGGCGGTGAGGGTGAAGAACGCGTCGCGGTTACCGGCGTCGCGCGCGGCGGAGGTGGCCACCATCCGCACTCGGGTGGCGCCCAGTTCCAGCGCCTGCGTGACGTAGTCGTGCAGCGCCGCCCGCACGCGGTCGAGGGCGTCCGGAGCGAACTCGCCGGTCGCGTCCACGCCCTGGCCGAGCCGGACGATCCGCATCTCGCGGGCGAGCTCCACCAGGCGGTCGCCCTCGGAGCGGGCCACGTACAGGCGAATACTGTTGGTACCGCAATCGATCGCGGCCACGACGGGACCGCCGGCGGCGCCGGGTGCGGTCACTCGCCGCCCCAGGGGAACGCCGGCTCCGGCCAGTCCGCGGGGACCGCGCTGCCGCGCAGCCCGGCCGCGGCGGCGAGCGCCACCGCCTCGTCACCCAGCCGTACGGTGCCGGGCCCCTCGGCCAGCGCGTACGCGATGAGCACGTGCAGGCACTTCACCCGGTCGGGCATGCCGCCGCCGGTGAAATCGGTGCCCAGGTCGTCGATCGCGTTCCGCTCGGCGAGGTAGTGCTCATGGGCGGCACGGTAATTCGCGGCGACCTCGGCGTCGGAGGCGAGAAGCGCCTCCATCTCACGCATGAGGCCCGCGCTCTCCTGCCTGCTGGCCTCCGCGGTGAGCCGCTGGTCCGTCAGGTAGTAGAGGGTCGGGAACGGCGTACCGTCGGGCAGCCGGGGCGCGGTCTTGACGACGGCGGGTTCGCCGTCCGGGGTGCGGTACGCGACGGCGAGCACGCCGCGCGGGGCGCGGCCCAACTGCTCGGCCACCCGGTCCAGATCGGCCTGGGCGACCGCTGCCTCGCCGGGCATCAGTGCGGGACGGCGATCGTGCGCCACACGTTGGTGTACCAGGGGTTCTGCTTGGCCTTCTCCGCCTCGATCTGCTCCGGCGTCTGCTCCGGGGCGCCGGGGTGCTGGATGCGGTACGGCGTCTCGCCGGGCATCACGTACTGCAGGCGGATGCGGGCCTGCTGCTTGACGTACTCGTCGTCGCCCTGCAGCCGCTTGCGCTCCTCGAGCGCGGCGATGTCGCTGAGCAATTGGGAGTGCTCCGCGGTCACCTTGTCCTCGCGAGCCTGTTCGGACAGGTACGTCCGAACAGGCACCGCGAGGGTGAGGGCGAGGACGCACAGCACGAGGAACAGCACGACGGTGCGCCCGGCGCTCCTCGGTTCGGAACGGTCTCCGTCCCGGAGGGTGCGCGCGCTGACGACGCGGGACCTGCTGCTCACTCTGCCGTACTCCCCTCGTCCGTCAGTTGTTGAACTCGAAGCGCGGGAAGGCCGTGTCGCCGGCGTACCGCGCGGCGTCGCCCAGCTCCTCCTCGATGCGCAGCAGCTGGTTGTACTTCGCGACGCGCTCCGAGCGCGCCGGCGCGCCGGTCTTGATCTGGCCGCTGCCCACCGCGACCGCGAGGTCCGCGATGGTGGTGTCCTCGGTCTCGCCGGAACGGTGGCTCATCATCGTCTTGTACCCGTTGTTGTGGGCCAGGGCGACGGCGTCCAGGGTCTCGGTGAGCGTGCCGATCTGGTTGACCTTCACCAGCAGCGCATTGGCCGCGCCGCGGGCGATGCCGTCCTCGAGGCGCTCGGGGTTGGTGACGAACAGATCGTCGCCGACCAGCTGCACCTTGTCGCCGATCGCGTCGGTGAGATCGACCCAGCCGTCCCAGTCGTCCTCGGACAGCGGGTCCTCGATGGAGACGAGCGGGAACTCGCCGACCAGCTTGCCGTAGAAGTCGGCCATCTCAGCGGCGGAGAGCACCTTGCCCTCGAACTTGTAGCCCTCGGGGCCGTAGAACTCGGTGGCGGCGACGTCGAGCGCGAGCGCCACGTCGGTCCCCAGCTTGAGGCCGGTCCTGCCGATGGCGTCGGAGATGAGCTCCAGCGCCTCGCGGGTGCCGCCGACGGACGGGGCGAAGCCGCCCTCGTCGCCCAGGCCGGTGTTGAGGCCCTTGCTCTTGAGCACCGACTTCAGCGAGTGGTAGACCTCGGCGCCCCAGCGCAGCGACTCCTTGAAGGTCTCGGCGCCGATCGGCGCGACCATGAACTCCTGGACGTCGACGCCGCTGTCGGCGTGGGCGCCGCCGTTGAGGATGTTCATCATCGGGACGGGCAGGATGTGCGCGTTCGGGCCGCCCAGGTAGCGGAACAGCGGGAGAGCGGCGGACTCGGCGGCGGCCTTCGACGCGGCCAGCGAGACGCCCAGCAGGGCGTTGGCGCCGAGGCGGCTCTTGTCCGGGGTGCCGTCCAGGTCCAGCAGGGTCTGGTCGATCACGCGCTGCTCGTCGGCGGGGATGCCGATGACCTCGGGGGCGATCACCTCGAGCACGCCCTCGACGGCCTTGGTGACGCCCTTGCCCAGGTAGCGGTCGCCACCGTCGCGCAGTTCGACGGCCTCGTGTTCGCCGGTGGACGCGCCCGAGGGCACCGCCGCGCGGGCGAAGCTGCCGTCGGCGAGGACGATCTCGACCTCGACCGTGGGGTTGCCACGGGAATCGAGGATCTCGCGGGCGCCTACCTGGATGATTTCGGACACGGTTCTCCTTATGGGGGCTGGCCGATCACACGACAAGTCGTGGACCAGCTTAGTGCCCGGCCACCACGACGCGAAGTCCGGCGCGCGCACCCGCAGCAATCACCGCGATCCGATCCCGACCAGTGGGAACGCTCCGGCGTTACCCTCCGGGCATGAGCACCGTCCCCGTCCTCGACATGTCCCTCCTGGACACCGATCCGGCGCGGTTCGACGCGCAGGTCCGGGCCGCCGCGCACGACGTGGGCTTCTTCCACCTCACCGGGCACGGGCTGCCCCGGCACCGGATCGACGAGGTGCTCGATACGGCCCGCGCGTTCTTCGCGTTGCCGCAGGGGGACAAAGACGCGATCGCCATGCTGCGCTCGCCGCACTTCCGCGGCTACACCCGCCTGGGCGGCGAGCGCACGCGCGGCGCCGTCGACTGGCGCGAGCAGATCGACATCGGCCGGGAATCGCCCGCGCCGTCCGGGCCGGGGCCGGACTGGCGCAACCTGCTCGGCCCCAATCAGTGGCCGGAGCGGTTGCCGCGGCTGCGCGCGGTGATGGAGCGCTGGGACGCGGACCTCTCCCGGATCTCGCTGGCGCTGCTCCGGTCGTGGGCGCGCTCGCTGGGCGCGGACCCCGGGGTGTTCGACGATGCCTTCGCGCACGACCCGGCGACGCTCATCAAGGTCGTCCGGTACCCCGCGGGGACGCGGACCGATCAGGGCGTGGGGGCGCACAAGGACTCGGGGGTGCTCACACTACTGCTGGCTGATCCGTCCTCGGAGGGCCTGCAGGTGCTGCCGCCGGGCGAGCGCGAGTGGATCGACGTTCCGCCGGTACCGGGCGCGTTCATCGTCAACATCGGCGAGATGCTGGAGGTGGGCACGGACGGTTACCTGCACGCCACGGAGCACCGGGTGGTCAACCGCGGCGCCGGCGGCGACCGGATCTCGGTGCCCTACTTCTTCAATCCGTCGGTCGACGCCCGCATGCCGCATCTGCCGCTGCCCGCGGAACTGCGGACGGGGGTCACCGCCGATCCGGAGAACCCGATCTTCGACACCTACGGAGCGAACGCCTGGAAGAGCCGGCTACGGGCGCACCCGGATGTCGCTGCTCGTCATTATCCGGACACCGCGTCGGGCGCGGTCCTATCGTGAGGGCATGACCGGCGCAGCCCCGCTCGTCCTCGTCTACTCCTCGCACGCGCACCACCGCGCGGAGATCATCGCCGCCCTCGGCACCCGTCCGGCGCCGGCCCTGCCCGCCATCGAGGTGGTGGAGACCGCCACGGCCGCCGCGGTGGTGGACCGGCTCGACCGGGGCGGCGTCAGCCTCGCGATCCTCGACGGGGAGGCGATGCCGGCCGGAGGGATGGGCGTCGCGCGGCAATTGCGGGACGAGATCGAGCCGTGCCCGCCGTTGCTGGTGATCATCGCCCGCAAGGCCGACGGCTGGTTGGCACGGTGGTCCCATGCCGACGGCTGGGTCTCGCACCCGCTCGATCCCTTCGAGCTCGCCGCCGCGGCCGCGCGGCTCCTGGCCCCCGCCCCCGGATAGGCGACACGCGCCCGCCCGAAATGGAGAAACCGGGCCCCCAACGAGTCATCGGACCTATAGTTGTGGCGTAGCTCACAATCCAGGTCAGGGGAGCCTAACCGGTTCTCCCCTTCGGGTTTTCGCACACGAGGCGGAAGGAGCGTGGCCGTGAACCTGTACGTGCCGATCCTGGTACTCGGGGCGATAGCGACCGCCTTCGCCGTGTTCTCCGTCGGCGTCGCGCGGTTCGTCGGTCCCCGCCGGCGCAACCGCGCCAAGCTCGAGGCGTACGAGTGCGGCATCGACCCGTCCCCCACCCCCGAGGGCTCCGCCCGGTTCCCCGTGAAGTTCTATCTCACGGCGATGTTGTTCATCATCTTCGACATCGAGATCGTCTTCCTCTACCCGTGGGCCGTGCACTTCGACGTCCTCGGCGGCTACGGGCTGTTCGTGATGGCCCTGTTCCTCGTCAACGTCACGGTCGCCTACGTCTACGAGTGGCGGCGGGGAGGCCTCGCATGGGATTAGAGGACAAGGTCCCGGGCGGGTTCCTGCTGTCGACGCTGGAGACGGTGGCGGGGTACGCGCGGAAGGGTTCGCTCTGGCCCGCCACGTTCGGCCTCGCCTGCTGCGCGATCGAGATGATGGCCACCACGGGTCCCAAGTTCGACATCGCCCGGTTCGGCATGGAGGCCTTCCGCGCCTCGCCGCGCCAAGCGGACCTGATGATCGTCGCCGGCCGGGTCAGCCAGAAGATGGCGCCCGTGCTGCGGCAGGTGTACGACCAGATGGCCGAGCCGAAATGGGTTCTGGCGATGGGGGTCTGCGCAAGCTCCGGCGGCATGTTCAACAATTACGCGATCGTGCAGGGCGTGGACCACGTGGTGCCGGTGGACATCTACCTCCCCGGCTGCCCGCCACGGCCGGAGATGCTGCTCAACGCGCTCATCGCGCTGCACGACAAGGTGGGGAGCACCCCGATGGGCGTGCACCGGGAGGAGGCGCGCCGCGCCGCCGAGGAGGCCGCGCTGTCGGCCACGCCCACCATCGAGCTCAAGGGGCTGCTGCGATGACGGACCGCCCCGACGCACCGGAGCCGGAGCGCGCCGTCGAACCGGCCGCGCCCGCGCCCGATGTGGTGCGCACGCGCCGCGGCATGTTCAGCGAGGGCACCGGGGACACATCGGGTTACGGCCGGATCCGGCGGCCCGTCGCCATGCCCGGGCAGGGCGCCGAGCCCCTGCCGGAGGGGTACGGCGGCGTGGTCGCCGCGCTGCGGGAATCGCTCGCGGAGACCGACGGTGCGCCGGCCTTCGCCGACGCGGTGGACGCCGTGGTGGTGTACCGGGGCGAGGTCACGCTGCGGGTGCCCCGCGAGCACCTGGTGGCGGTGGCGCAGCGGCTGCGGGACGAGCCCGACCTCCGGTTCGAGATGTGCCTGGGGACCTCGGGCGTGCACTTCCCCGAGGACGCCGGCGCCGAGCTGCGCGCGGTGACGCACCTGCAGTCGATCACCTGGGGTCGGCGCCTGCGCCTCGAAACCTGTTGCCCCGACGACGATCCGCACGTTCCGTCGTTGTTCTCCGTGTACCCCACCGTGGACTGGCACGAGCGGGAGACCTTCGACTTCTTCGGGATCGTGTTCGACGGGCACCCGTCGCTCACCCGGATCGAGATGCCGGACGACTGGGACGGACATCCCCAGCGCAAGGATTACCCACTGGGCGGCATCGGGGTGCAGTTCCGCGGCGCGGAAGTGGCGCCGCCCGAATCGCGGAGGTCGTACTCGTGACCGCCACCTACACCGCCATGGGCTCCGACTGGGAAGACATCGCCGCCGAGGCGGTAGGCCACGAGCGGATCGTGGTCAACATGGGCCCGCAGCACCCCTCCACGCACGGCGTGCTGCGCCTGATCCTGGAGTTGGACGGGGAGACCGTGACCGAGGCGCGCTGCGGGATCGGGTTCCTGCACACGGGGATCGAGAAGAATCTCGAGTTCCGCAACTGGACGCAGGGCACCACGTTCGTCACCCGGATGGACTATCTGGCGCCGTTGTTCAACGAGACCGCCTACTGCCTGGCGGTGGAGAAGCTGCTGGGCGTCACGGAGGAGATCCCGGAGCGGGCCACCGTGATCCGGGTGCTCATGATGGAGCTCAACCGGGTCACCAGCCACCTGGTGGCGCTGGCGACGGGCGGCATGGAACTGGGCGCGGTGTCCCCCATGCTCAAGGGTTTCGAGCTGCGCGAGCACGTCCTGGACGTGTTCGAGACCATCACCGGCCTGCGGATGAACCACGCCTACATCCGTCCCGGCGGAGTGGCCGCGGACCTGCCCGAGGAGGCGGTGCCGCAGATCCGCGCGCTGCTCACGGAGCTGCCGCCCGAGCTGGACGCGATGGCGTCGATGCTCAACGAGAACCCGATCTGGATCGCGCGCACCAAGAACGTGGGCTACCTGGACCTCACCGGCTGCATGGCGCTGGGCATCACCGGCCCCGTGCTCCGGTCCACCGGCCTCCCGCACGATCTGCGTCGCGCCGAACCGTACTGCGGATACCAGGATTACGAGTTCGACGTGATCACCGACGACGGCGCCGACTGCTACGGGCGGTACATCATCCGGGTCAAGGAGATGGCGCAGTCGCTGCGCATCGTGGAGCAGTGCCTGGACAGGCTGCGGCCGGGACCGGTGATGATCGACGACGCCCGGTTGGGCTGGCCGGCCGACCTCACGGTGGGGCCGGACGGGCTGGGCAACTCGCGCGCACACATCGCCGAGATCATGGGCGAGTCCATGGAATCGCTGATCCACCACTTCAAGCTGGTGACGGAGGGCTTCGCGGTGCCGCCCGGCCAAGTGGCCGTGTCCGTGGAGGCGCCGCGCGGCGAACTGCTGGTGCACGCGGTCAGCGACGGGGGGACGCGCCCGTACCGGGTGCACTTCCGCGACCCGTCGTTCACGAATCTGCAGGCGGTGGCGGCGATGTGCGAGGGCGGCATGGTCTCCGACGTGATCGCCGCGGTCGCCAGCATCGATCCGGTGATGGGAGGCGTCGACCGATGACCGATCCCGTGTTCGTACCGCTCGCCGAATTCGGCGCCCGGCCGCAGGAGTCCGTACAGCTGTACCGGCCCGGCGCCCGCACCGCGTACCCGGCGGACGTGACCGCCCGCCTGGACGCCGACGCCGCAGTCCTCGTGGCCCGCTATCCCGAGGCCCGCTCCGCGCTGCTGCCGCTGCTGCACCTGGTGCAGGCCGAGGACGGCTACATCACCCCCGCGGGGATCGAGTTCTGCGCCCGCACACTGGGGCTCACCGCCGCCGACGTGGTCTCGGTGGCCACCTTCTACTCCATGTACCGCCGCGGCCCCACCGGCGAATACCTGGTGGGCGTGTGCACCACCACGCTGTGCGCGGTGCTGGGCGGCGACGCGATCCTCGACGCGCTGTGCGCGCACCTCGGCGTCCAGCCCGGCGGCACCACCGAGGACGGCACCGTCACCGTCGAGCGCATCGAGTGCAACGCGGCGTGCGACTACGCACCCGTGGTGATGGTCAACTGGGAGTACTTCGACGACCAGACGGTGGCGAGCGCCCGGGCCCTGGTGGACGCCCTCCGCACCGGTACCCCGCCGAACCCCACCCGTGGCGCCCCGCTCTGCGGGTTCCGCGAAACCTCCCGGCTCCTGGCGGGATTCGATGACGACCGTCCGGGCGCGGTGTCTGCCTCCGGGGTGGGCGGCGAGCCGACGCTGGCCGGCCTGCGAGCGGCCCGGGAGGCGGAGTCATGACGGCGCGCCTGACCCCCGTGCTCTCCGCGCACTGGGGCGACCCCGAACCCTGGACCCTCCAGTCCTACCGCGCGGCGGGCGGTTACGCGGCCCTCGACCGGGCTCTGGCGATGCCGCCCGACGAGGTGATCGACCTGGTCAAGGCCTCGGGCCTCCGCGGCCGCGGCGGCGCGGGCTTCCCCACCGGCCTGAAGTGGAGTTTCATCCCGCAGTTGCGCGAGGGCGAGGAGCCCAAGCCCGGTGCCGACAAACCGCATTACCTCGTGGTGAACGCCGACGAGTCCGAGCCGGGCACGTGCAAGGACATGCCTCTGATGTTCGCGTCCCCGCACACGCTGGTGGAGGGCGCGATCATCGCCTCCTACGCCATCCGCGCGCGGCACGCGTTCATCTACATCCGCGGCGAGGTGCTCGGGGTGCAGCGCCGGCTGCGCGCCGCGGTCGCCGAGGCGTACGCGGCCGGGTACCTCGGGAAGCCGTTGGGCGGAGGCGGTTTCGCGGTGGAGCTCACGGTCCACGGCGGCGCCGGCGCGTACATCTGCGGCGAGGAGACGGCACTGCTCGATTCGCTGGAGGGGCGCCGCGGACAGCCGCGGCTGCGGCCGCCGTTCCCCGCGGTGGCGGGCCTGTACGCCTCCCCCACGTGCGTGAACAACGTGGAGTCGATCGCCAGCGTCCCCGCGATCGTGACGAACGGCATCGACTGGTTCCAGACCATGGGCAGCGAGAAGTCGCCCGGGTTCACGCTGTACTCCGTGTCCGGGCACGTGCTGCGGCCCGGGCAGTACGAGGCGCCGCTCGGCGTGACGCTGCGCGAGATGCTCGACCTCGCGGGCGGTGTGCGGCCGGGGCACGAGCTGAAGTTCTGGACGCCGGGCGGATCCTCGACGCCGCTGCTCACCGCCGAGCATCTGGACGTGCCCCTGGACTACGAGGGCGTGGCCGGCGCCGGTTCGATGCTGGGCACCAAGGCCCTGCAGGTGTTCGACGACACCACGTGCGTGGTGCGCGCGGTGCTGCGCTGGCTCGAGTTCTACGCGCACGAGTCCTGCGGCAAGTGCACCCCGTGCCGCGAGGGCACCTACTGGCTGGTGCGCCTGCTGCGCCGCCTGGAACAGGGCGAGGGCCGCGCGGAGGACCTCGACACCCTGGCCGAGGTGGCGGACGGGGTGCTGGGCAAGGCGTTCTGCGCGCTCGGGGACGGGGCCGCGAGCCCGATCGTGTCGTCCCTGAAGTACTTCCGCGAGGAGTACGAGCGGCACGTCGCCGAGGGCGGCTGCCCGTTCGACCCCGCCGCCGCCATGCGGGAGGCCCCCGAGCCGGCGGGAGGTGCGCGGTGACGGACACGGTCAAGGCCAGCATCGACGGCATCGACATCGAGGTGCCCCCGGGCACGCTCGTGATCCGTGCCGCGGAGCAGCTGGGCATCGCCATCCCCCGCTTCTGCGATCACCCGCTGCTCGCGCCCGCCGGCGCCTGCCGACAGTGCCTGGTGGACGTGGAGGGCCAGCGCAAGCCGCTCGCCTCCTGCACCACCACGGTGACCGACGGGATGGTGGTGCGCACGCAGGCCACGTCCACCGCCGCGGCGGGCGCGCAGCGCAGCGTGATGGAGCTGCTGCTGGTGAACCATCCGCTCGACTGCCCGGTGTGCGACAAGGGCGGCGAATGCCCGCTGCAGAACCAGGCCATGTCGTCGGGCCGGGCGCAGTCACGGTTCCCCGCCGCCGACAAGCGGACCTACCCCAAGCCCATACCGATCTCCGCGGAGGTGGTGCTGGACCGTGAGCGGTGCGTGCTGTGCGCGCGGTGCACGCGCTTCGCGGACGAGATCGCGGGCGACGACTTCATCGAGCTGCTCGACCGCGGCGCCCTGCAGCAGGTGGGCACTGCGGGCGACGAGCCGCTCGACTCCTACTTCTCCGGGAACACGGTGCAGATCTGCCCCGTGGGCGCGCTCACGTCCACGAGGTACCGGTTCCGGGCCCGCCCGTTCGACCTGACGTCCACCCCGTCCTCGTGCGAGCACTGCGCCAGCGGGTGCGCGCTGCGCGTCGACCACCGCCGCGGCGAGGTGCTGCGGCGCCTGGCCGGTGAGGATCCCGACGTGAACGAGGAGTGGAGCTGCGACAAGGGCCGTTGGGCCTTCGCCTCCTCCACCCTCCCGGACCGGTTGACGGGCCCGCTGGTCCGCGGGGCGGACGGTGCGCTGCACCCCGCGTCGTGGCCCGAGGCGATCGACGCGGCCGCGCGGGGCCTGGCGGACCGCGCCGCCGGGGTACTCGCGGGCGGTAGGGGCACGGTCGAGGATCTGTACGCGTACGCCGCGTTCGCGCGGATCGCGCTGGGCACCAATGACATCGATTTCCGGTCCCGGCCGCACAGCGCGGAGGAGGCGTCGTTCCTCGCCTCGGGCGCCGCGGGGGGCGTGACGTACGCGGACCTCGAGGCGGCGCCCGCGGTGCTGCTCGCGGGCTTCGAGCCGGAGGAGGAGTCCCCCATCGTGCACCTGCGGCTGCGGAAGGCCGTCCGCGCCGGAGGTACCCGCGTGCTGTCCGTCGCGCCCTTCGCATCCCGCGGGCTGGGCAGGCTCCGCGGCGAGCTACTGGCCTGCCGGCCCGGCGCCGAGGCCGCGGCCCTCACGGATCCCGCACTGGCCGACGGCCTCCCGGCGGGGTCGGTGATCCTCGTGGGAGAGC
>NZ_HE997626.1:297205-811197 GCF_000312385.1 Tsukamurella sp. 1534
CGTGGCCGCGGGCGCCCTCGCGGGGCTCCTGCCCGGCGGCCGCTCCGTGGACGACGCCGCGCACCGCGCCGAGATCGGGAAGGCCTGGGACGCACCGGTACCGGAGGTCCCCGGCCGGGACACCACGGGGATCCTCGCCGCCGCGGAGGCCGGCGAGCTGGCCGCCCTGGTGTGCGGCGCGGTCGAGGTGGCCGACCTCCCCGATCCCGAGGCCGCGCGCCGCGCGCTCGACGCGGCCTTCGTGATCAGCCTGGAGCAGCGGGAATCCGAGGTCACCGCCCGCGCGGACGTGGTGCTGCCCGTGGCCGCGATGACGCAGCGCGCCGGCACGTTCGTCGACTGGGAGGGCCGTGGCCGCTCGTTCGCGGCGGCGCTCCCGACCCCGAGCGCACTCCCCGACGCCCGCGTCCTCGCCGTCCTCGCCGCCGCCATGCACGCGGACCTCGGGTTCACCGACTCCGACGGCGCGCGCACCGCACTGCGGAGGCTGGGCACCGTCGACGGGGCGCGGCGCACCGTCGACGCCCCTGTACCCGTGAACCTCCCGGAGCCGGGCCCCGGGGAGGCGCTGCTCGCCACGTGGCGGCAGTTGCTGGACCTGGGGCGCGCGCAGGACGGCGAGCCGAACCTGGCCGCGACGGCGAGGCCCCCGGTGGCGCGGCTCTCCGCCGCGACGGCCGCGGAGATCGGCGCCGCCGACGGCGAGCCCGTGTCGGTCTCCACCGAGCGGGGAACGGTCACGCTGCCGCTGGCGGTCACGGCGATGCCGGACCGGGTGGTGTGGCTGCCCCGGAATTCGCCGGGTTCGACCGTCGCCACGACGCTCGGCTCGGGCACGGGCGCCGTGGTGCGGATCGGGGTGGAGCGATGAACCGCCCTCCCTCAGTCCTCGGGCCGCACGCCCCCGTCGACCTCTCGGCGTTCGGCCGGGACCCGTGGTGGCTGATCCTGGCGAAGGCGGTGGGCGTCTTCGCCTTCCTCGTGGTCACCGTGCTCGCCGCGATCCTCATCGAGCGCAAGGTGATGGCACGCATGCAGCACCGCGTCGGGCCGAACCGGGTGGGCCCCTTCGGCCTCCTGCAGTCCTTGGCCGACGGCATCAAGTTGGCGCTCAAGGAGGGCATCACGCCGGCCGGCGTGGACAAGCCTGTGTACCTGCTGGCACCGATCATCGCCACGGTCCCCGCGTTCCTCGCGTTCGCGGTGATCCCCTTCGGCCCGGTGGTCTCGGTCTTCGGTACCCGGACCCCGTTGCAGCTCACCGATCTTCCCGTCGCGGTGCTGTACGTGCTCGCGATCACCAGCATCGGCGTGTACGGGATCGTGCTGGCGGGCTGGTCCTCCGGGTCGACCTACCCGCTGCTCGGCGGCCTGCGCTCCACTGCGCAGGTGATCAGCTACGAGGTGGCGATGGGCCTCTCCTTCGCCGCGGTGTTCCTGTACGCGGGAACGATGTCCACGTCGGGCATCATCGCCGCGCAGGACCGGGTCTGGTACGTGTTCCTCCTGTTGCCCTCGTTCGCCGTGTACGTGGTGTCCATGGTGGGTGAGACCAACCGCGCGCCGTTCGACCTGCCCGAGGCCGAGGGCGAACTGGTGGGCGGCTTCCACACCGAGTACAGCTCCCTGAAGTTCGCGATGTTCATGCTCGCCGAGTACGTGAACATGACCACGGTCTCCGCGCTCGCCACCACCCTGTTCCTGGGCGGCTGGCACGCGCCCTGGCCGCTGAACATGTGGGACGGCGCGAACTCCGGCTGGTGGCCGGTGCTGTGGTTCGTCGGCAAGGTGTGGGTGTTCCTGTTCGCGTTCATCTGGCTGCGCACCACCCTGCCGCGCCTGCGCTACGACCAGTTCATGCGGTTCGGCTGGCAGTTGCTCATCCCCACGGCGCTGGTGTGGATCCTGGTGGCCGCCGGTGTCCAGGCGTGGGCGCTCGCCGGCCACGACGCCACCGTCCTCGCGCCTGCCGTCTCGGTCCTGTTCACGCTGGCCGTGGTCGGCTTCCTGGCGTGGCGGCACCGCCGGCAGCAGGAGACGCCGCCACCGCCCGGCGCGGCCGACCTGTCGGTGCCCTTCGATCCGATGGCCGGTGGCTTCCCGGTGCCGCCGATGCCCGGCCAGTACCTCCCCGAGCCCACCCGCCGCGAGCTGAACGAGAAGCCAGAAAAGGAGGCCTCCCATGGCTGATCCCCTCGGCCTCGCCGGATTCGGCGTGACCCTGCGCACCATGTTCTCGAAACCCGTCACCGAGAACTATCCCGAGCAGAAGGAGCCCACCGCGGGCCGGTTCCACGGCCGGCACCAACTCAACCGGTACGCCGACGGACTCGAGAAGTGCATCGGCTGCGAGCTGTGCGCGTGGTCCTGCCCCGCGGACGCGATCTACGTGGAGGGCGCGGACAACACCGAGGAGGAGCGGTACTCCCCCGGCGAGCGCTACGGCAGCGTCTACCAGATCAACTACCTGCGGTGCATCGGGTGCGGGCTGTGCGTGGAGGCCTGCCCCACCCGGGCACTCACGATGACCAACGACTACGAGATGGCCGACGGCGACCGCACCGAGCTCATCTACGACAAGGACCGGCTGCTGGCGCCGCTGCAGCCGGGCGAGGAGGCCCCGCCGCACGCGATGCGCCCGGGCACCACGTCCGCCGACTACTACCGGGGCGAGGTGGACGAGTGACGGGCGAGGAGATCGCGTTCTGGGTGGTGGCGATCCCGGCGGTGCTGTTCGCGCTCGGCGTCGTGCTCGCCTCCAAGGCGGTGTACTCGGCGTTGTGCCTCGCGGCCACCATGATCCTGCTCGCGGTGGCGTACGTGTCGCAGGGCGCGATCTTCCTCGGTGTGGTGCAGGTGGTCGTCTACACCGGCGCCGTGATGATGCTGTTCCTGTTCGTGGTGATGCTGGTGGGCGTCGACTCCTCGGACTCCCTGGTGGAGACGCTGCGCGGGCACCGGGTGGCCGCCGCGGTCGCCGGCCTCGGGTTCGGGATCCTGCTGGTCACCCTGATCGCCCGCGCCACGCTGCGCGAGGCGTCCCCCGCGGGCGGCGGGCTGGAGCCGAATTCCGTGGAGGCCCTGGCGGACACGGTGTTCGTGCGGTACGTGTGGGCGTTCGAGCTCACGGCGGCGCTGCTCATCACCGCGACGCTGGGCGCGATGATCCTCGCGCACCGCGAGCGCATCGCGACCGCCCTCTCCCAGCGGGAGCTGTCGGTGCGGCGGTTCCGTGAGGGCCGCCGCGCCACGCCCCTCCCGAACCCGGGGGTGTACGCGCGGGGCAACGCCGTCGACCTCCCCGGGCTGCTGCCCGACGGTTCGCCCTCCCCCGACTCGGTCAACCACACGCTCACGCCTCGCCGGCCCGGCGACCGCCCCGCGCTTCCCGGCGCACCGACGCTCGACGACGAGCCGCCGTCGGCCGCCCGCCGCCTCGACGAGGAGGTGTCGCCGTGAACCCGCACCTGTACCTGTACCTCGCTGCCCTGCTGTTCGCCATCGGCGCGGCCGGGGTGCTGCTGCGGCGCAACGCCATCGTGGTGTTCATGTGCGTCGAGCTGATGCTCAACGCGGCCAATCTGGCGCTCGTCACGGCGGGACGCCTGCACGCGGTGCCGCAGGGCCAGGTGCTTGCCTTCTTCACCATGGTCGTCGCCGCCTCCGAGGTGGTGGTCGGCCTCGCCATCATCATCGCGATCTTCCGAGCCCGGCGGTCGGTCTCCGTCGACGAACCGCACCTGCTGAGGCGGTGACATGACCGGACTCCTCGCGGCTCTGCCGCTGATCCCCCTCGCCGGGGCACTGGTGCTGCTGTTGGGCGGCCGCCGCACCGACGCCTGGGGGCACCTGCTGGGCACCGTGGTCGCGGCCGCGTCCTTCGTCGTGGCCGCCGTCGCGTTCGCGCAGTTGCTGGCCCGGCCCGCGGCCGACCGCTCCGTGGGAACCGTGCTCTACCACTGGTTCTCCGGAGGCTCCCTGTCGGTGGACCTCGCACTGCGGCTCGATCAACTGTCGGTGTGCTTCGCGCTCCTGATCACCGGCGTGGGCACGCTGATCCACGTCTACTCGATCGGCTACATGGCGTCCGATCCTGGACGACGCCGCTTCTTCGGCTACCTCAACCTGTTCCTCGGCGCGATGCTCGTCCTAGTCCTCGCCGACGACCTGGTGGTGCTCTACCTCGGCTGGGAGGGGGTGGGTCTCGCCTCGTACCTGCTGATCGGCTTCTGGCAGCACAAGCCGTCGGCCGCGACCGCCGCCAAGAAGGCCTTCGTGGTCAACCGCGTCGGCGATATGGGCCTCGCCCTCGCCGTCGCCGTGACGCTGGCGACGTTCGGCAGCACCGGGTTCGGCGAGTTCCTCCCCGCCGCGGCGGCCGCGGAGGAGGGCACGGTCACCTGGCTGGGCCTGCTGCTCCTGCTGGCCGCGTGCGCCAAATCCGCACAGGTGCCGCTGCAGAGCTGGCTGGGCGACGCCATGGAGGGACCCACGCCGGTATCCGCGCTGATCCACGCGGCCACCATGGTGACCGCCGGCGTGTACCTCATCGTGCGATGCGGCCCCGTCTTCGAGGCGGCGCCCGTCGCGCAGGGCTTCGTGCTCGCGGTCGGCGCGGTGACGCTGCTCTTCGGCGCCGTGATCGGTTGCGCGAAGGACGACATCAAGAAGGCGCTCGCCGCGTCGACCATGAGCCAGATCGGCTACATGGTGCTGGCCGCCGGGCTGGGGCCCGCGGGCTACGCCCTGGCGATCGCACACCTGCTGGCGCACGGCTGCTTCAAGGCGGGGTTGTTCCTCGGCGCAGGTTCGGTGATGCACGGGATGGACGACGAGACCGACATGCGCCGGTACGGCGGCCTGGCGAAGGTCATGCCGGTCACGGCCGTCACGTTCGGCCTCGGCTACCTCGCGATCATCGGTATCCCGCCGCTCTCCGGCTTCTACACCAAGGACTCGATCATCGAGGCCGCCCTGGGCCACGGCGGCTTCGCCGGATTCCTCCTGGGCGGCGCCGCGATCCTGGGCGCGGCGATCACCGGCTTCTACATGACACGGGTGATGATCCTGACCTTCTTCGGCGCCCCGCGCTGGCGCGACGGCACACACCCGCACGAGTCGCCGAGCGTGATGACCGCACCGATGGTGGTGCTCGCGGTCGGCAGCATCGCGGCGGGCGGCCTGTTCGTCATCGGCGGCCGGCTCACCGACTTCCTGGCCCCCGCAGTGGGTTCGGCGCCGGAGGCGCATCACGCGGTCCCCGCCTGGGCGGTCACCGCGATCGTGCTCGGATCGGTGGCGGTCGGTGTCGCCGTGGCGGTGCGCACCACCCGCGCGGTGCCGCTCGAGGCACCGTCGGGCGTGAGCGCGGTGACCCGGGCGGCCCGTCGTGACCTGTACGGCGACGCCGTCAACGAGACCGTGTTCATGCGGCCCGGCCGGGCCGCGACGGCCGGGCTCGCCACGCTGGAGCACCGCGGCGTCGACGGTGCCGTCGGCCTCCTGCCCGGGGGCGTGCGCGCCGCATCGGGCGGGCTGCGCCGGTGGCAGACGGGCTTCGCGCGCAGCTACGCGCTCACCATGCTGGCGGGGACGGCGCTCCTCATCGGCGCTGCGGCGGTGTGGGTCTCATGAACGTTCCGTGGTTGACGCTGTTGTGGGCGGCCCCGGCGATCGGGGCCGTGGCGGCCGCCGCCCTGCCCCGCGCCGCGCGCTGGATCGGCCTCGTGTCCGCGCTCGCCGCGTTGGGGATCGGGGTCGGGTTGGCCGCGGTGTTCGACACCGCGGGCGGTTTCCAGTTCGCCGAATCGCACCGCTGGATACCGTCGTTCGGCGCCGGGTACCGGCTCGCGCTCGACGGGGTGGGGCTCGTGCTCGTGCTGCTCACCGCCGCACTGGTCCCGATCCTGCTGCTGGCCGGGTGGCGGGAGGCGTCCGGCGGGGGGCGCCGCGCGGGCGCGTACGTCGCGCTGACGCTGGCGGTGGAGGCCGGGGTCCTCATGAGCTTCGTGACCACCGACGTGCTGCTCTTCTACCTCGTCTTCGAGGCCATGCTGATCCCGCTGTACTTCCTCATCGGCGGATACGGCGGCACCGGAAGCGATCCCGCGGTCCGCTCCCGCGCCGCGGTGAAGTTCCTGCTCTACAACCTGGCCGGCGGGCTGATCATGCTCGCCGCGGTGGTGGGCCTCTACGCCGCGTCCGGCACCTTCGACCTGCGGGCGCTGGCCGACGGTGCCCGTCCCGGCCCGGGCCTCGCGCAGGACCTCATGTTCCTCGGCTTCCTGTTCGCGTTCGCGGTGAAGGCGCCGCTGTGGCCGCTGCACACCTGGCTGCCCGGCGCCGCAGTGCAATCCACTCCCCCGACCGCGGTGCTCATGATGGCGGTGGTCGACAAGGTGGGCACCTTCGGCATGCTCCGCTACTGCCTCACCCTGTTCCCCGACGCCGCGGCGAAGTTCGCGCCCTGGGTGGCGGTGCTCGCGGTGATCGGCATCGTCTACGGCGCGATGCTGGCGATCGCGCAGACCGACGTGATGGCTCTCATCGCCTACACGTCCATCTCCCACTTCGGGTTCATCATCCTCGGTGTGTTCGCCCGGACCGGGGACGCGCAGGCGGGCTCGGTGCTGTACATGGTGAACCACGGCATGGCCACGGCGGCACTGTTCCTCACGGCGGGGATCCTGGTGGCGCGGCGCGGAAGCCGGCGGATCGCCGACTTCGGCGGCGCGTGGTCGCGGGCGCCGAGGCTGGGGGCGGTCTTCCTCATAGCGGGCCTGGCCACGCTGTCGCTCCCCGGACTCGGCCCGTTCGTCTCCGAGCTCCTCGTGGTGGTCGGCACCTACCCGCGCTGGGCTGCGGCCGCCGTCGTCGCGGTGTCCGCGCTGGTCCTGTCCGCGCTCTACGTGCTGTGGACCTACCAGCGGATGTTCACCGGTTCCGCGCCCGACGAGGTGACGCGCACCGTCGACGACGCCCGGCCGGCCGAACTGCTCGTGCTCGTGCCCCTGGTGGTCGCGCTGTTCGCGCTCGGCCTGTTCCCGGCGCCGGCCCTGGACGCGGTGAACCCCGGTGTGGCGCCCACGGTGGCGGCGGTGGCCCGATGAACCCGTCGATCGAGTACGCGCAGATCCTGCCGATGATCATCGTGTTCGGCGCGGCCGTCGTGGGCGTGCTGGTGGAGGCGTTCGCACCGTCGCGGTCGCGCACCGTCGTGCACGGCGCGCTGGCGGGATGCGCCGTGGTCGCCGCGCTCGTCTCCGTGTGCGTCCTGGCCGCCGACGGTGCGCCGCCCCGCGCCGCACTCCTGGGCGCGGTGGCCGTGGACGGGCTCGCGCTCGCGATGCAGGGGATCCTGCTGGTCTCCGCGCTACCGGCGCTGGCGATGATGGTGGCGCGCCGGAACCCGCTGACGCACACCGAATCCGTCCCCCTGATGCTGTTCGCGCTGGGCGGCATGATGGCCTTCGTCGCGGCGGACGACCTGCTCACGCTGTTCGTCTCGCTCGAGGTGTTCTCGCTGCCGCTGTACCTGATGTGCGCGCTCGCCCGGCACCGCAGGCTGCTGCCGCTGGAGGCGGCCCTGAAGTACTTCCTGCTGGGCGCGTTCAGCTCCGCGATCCTCCTGTTCGGCGTGGCCCTGCGGTTCGCGGCGACGGGCGACACCGCGCTCGACGCGGCACCGCAGGACGCGGTGCTCGGGGTCGCGGGGGCCGCGCTCATCGGCGTCGGCCTGCTGTTCAAGGTGGGCGCCGTACCGTTCCACTCCTGGGTGCCCGACGTCTACCAGGGCGCGCCCACCCCGGTGACGGCGTTCATGGCGTCCGCCACCAAGGTCGCGGCGTTCGGGGCCCTGGTGCGGCTGACGCTGGTCGGCTTCGCCGATGTGCCGTGGCGGCCGGTGATCGCGGTGGTGGCCGTGGCCACTCTGGTGGTCGGCACCGTCGCCGCCGTGACCCAGACCGATGTCAAGCGGCTGCTGGCGTACTCGGCCATCGCGCACACGGGTTTCCTGTTGGTGGGTGTGTTCGCGGGTACCGAACGCGGCATGGGCGCCGTGACGTTCTACCTCACCGTGTACGCGCTGAGCACCGTCGGCGCGTTCGCCGTCGCGGGCGCCGTCCGCGAGTCGGGCGCCGACGGGACGCCCGAGGAGGTGGGCGAGTTGGACCGCTGGGCGGGGCTGGGCCGCACGAATCCTGTGCTCGGCGGCGCCATGGCCCTGTTCCTGCTCGCGTTCGCCGGGATTCCGCTGACCAGCGGGTTCATCGGGAAGTTCGCGGTGTTCGCCGCCGCCGCGGATCGTGGCGGCGCCTGGCTGGTGGTGGTCGGCGTCCTCGCCTCCGCCGTGGCGGCGGTGTTCTACCTGCGGGTGATCGTCACCCTGTACTTCGCGCCGCCGCACGAGTTCGCCCCCGCGCCGCCGGCGGTGGACCCGCTCACCGGATTCGCCATCGGGCTGGGCGCCGCGTCGGTGGTGGCGCTGGGCCTGTTCCCGCAGCCGCTGCTCGACCTGTTCGCCGACCTCACGGTGCTCATCGGGCGGTAAGTAGAATCGACCATCATGAGTGAGAAGCCGCTTCCGTTCAGCAACGGGCTGCAGTTGAAGCCGATGGGGGCAGTGCTGCTGCTGGTACTGGGCGTGCTCGTGTGGCGCCTCACCGACGCGACCACCACCACCGCGCGCCTGCTGTACGTCGCGGCCATCGTGTTCGAGATCCTCTTCTTCGTCGGGCTCATCTTCGCCAGCAGGCTGATCAAGCGCCAGCACGACAGGGCCGAGGCGGCGTACAGGGCTCAGGTCGCCGCGCAGGTGCAGGCGGCGCAGGAGCAGAAGGCCCGGGACGGGCAGGAGTCGAAGGCCCGGGACGGGCAGGAGTCGCCGAGCCCGGTGACATCGCCGAAGCCCGCGCCGTCGTCGGAGCCGGACCCGCAGTGACCACCGCCAAGCCACGGAAGCGGATGACCGCCGCCGAGCGGCGCAATCAACTCGTCGACACCGCGCGCTCGGTATTCGCCGACCGCGGCTACGAGGCGGCCACCATCGAGGAGATCGCGGCGAACGCCGGAGTCTCGAAACCCGTGGTGTACGAGCACTTCGGCGGCAAGGAGGGCCTCTACGCCGTGGTGGTGGACCGCGAGATGGAAATGGTCCTCGAGGTGTTCTCCCGCGCCATGCTCGAGGACCGGTCCAAGACGCGGATCGAGCAGATCGCGCTCGCGCTGCTCACCTACGTCGAGGAACGCTCCGACGGCTTCCGGATCCTCACCCGCAACAGCTCGGTCGAGCATTCCGGCGGCTACTCGACGCTGCTCAACGACCTCGTCGGGCAGGTGGAGAACCACCTGGAGGGCGAGTTCGAGCAGAAGCTGCTCGACCCCGAGCTCGCCCCGCTGTACGCGCAGGCGCTGGTGGGAATGGTCGCCATGACGGCGCAGTGGTGGCTGGAGGTGCGCACCCCGCCGAAGGAGGTGGTGGCGGCGCACATCGTGAACCTGTCCTGGTACGGCCTGACGGGGCTCAAGGACAACCCCGTCGCGATCGAGCCGAGCGCGCTGCCGTCCGACCAGGTCAGTGCTGCTCGCTGATCTGCACCGCCCGGGTGCCGGGCTCCAGCGCCTCGAACACGTGCGGCGCGTCGCCCGCATAGCTGATGAAGTCGCCCGGCGACAGCGTGACGGGCGCGTCGGCGGGCCCGACCAGGGCGGATCCGCTGCACAGGAGCAGGTGTTCGACGGTGCCCGAGGCGTGCGCCGTGGACTCGCGCCGCGATCCGGGCGCGGCGTCGATGCGGTACACATCGCGCCGCACGCCGGGCGGTGAGGCGGTGAGCAGCGTCGCCGCGTAGTCGGCGGAATCGGATGGGACGGTGGCGCCTTCGCCCGCTCGGACGATCTTCACCTCCATCGTGCCGCCGCCGAGCAGCTGCGCGAACGGCACCTCGAGGGCGTTGGCGAGCGCCCACAGGGTCTCGATACTGGGATTGCCGGTACCGGCTTCGAGCTGCGACAACGTCGACTTGGCCACGCCGGCGCGGCGGGCGAGCTCAGCCATGGTCCAGCCGACGCGGGCGCGCTCGCGCTGGATGCCGGCGGCGATCGCGAGAATGGGCACACTCGACATGTTCGGCAGAAACTCCCATCGTTCGACTTGACGAACAGTTGGCTCTAGGTCCATCGTAATGGACGTGCGTACGGAACAGCGAACGATTCGGAAGGACCCCCTCGCCCGGTCGGCGGCGCTACTGTCCGCCGCGGTCGGGTGCATCGGCCTCGCGTACGGGGCGCAGACCGTGGCCGCGGGCCTGCCCTGGTGGTTCGCGCCGGCGCTCGGCGTCCTGGTGCTCGCCGGTTCGGCGGAGATGCTGTTCGTCGGGCTCGTCGCCACCGGCGGCTCGCCGCTGCTCGCGCTGGCCTCGGGCGCCCTGGTCAACGTCCGACACCTGCCGTACGGCCTCGCCGCGGCACCGTACCTGGGCAGCGGCGCCGCCCGCCTCGCCCGGATCCACCTCATCAACGACGAGTCGATCGCGCTCGCCCTGTCGCAGCGCGATCCCGAGGCCGGCCGACGCGGCCTCACCTACGCGGGCGCCGGCATCCTCATCGCCTGGCCTCTCTCCGCCGCCGCCGGCGCGGGAATCGGCTCCGTGATCTCCCCCGAGGCGCTCGGCCTGGACGCCGTGTTCCCCGCGGTCCTGCTCGCCCTGCTCGTCCCGGCCCTGCGGGAGAAGAGGAATCGCAATCCGCTCGCGCTCGCCGCACTGCTCGCCCTGGCCGCCGTGCCGTACGCGCCGCCCGGGCTGGCGCCGGCGGTCGCGCTCCTCGCGCTTCCGCTGCTCCGAGTGACCTCGGGGGCCTGGCCGTGATCGCAGTGCTGTGCGCGGGCGCCGCGCTCGCGGCCGTGACGTTCGCGTTCCGCGCGGCGGGACCGGCGGTGGCGGGCAGGCTCGAGCTCGGCCCGGGCGTGCGGCGCACCGTCGACCTGTGCGCCCTCGCCCTACTCGCCGGCGTGATGGTCACGGCCGCCGTCGCGGACGGGCAGGAGGCCGCCGGCTACGCGCGGATCGCCGGCGTCGGCGTGGCGGGCGTGCTCGCGTGGCGACGCTGCCCGCTCCCCCTCGTGATCCTCGCCGCGGGCGGCACCGCCGCGGCCCTCCGCGCCCTCGGCGTCCACTGACTCCCCCGCCCGGCACAACCCGCCTCCGTCCGCGATCACCCCGCCTCCCGTCGTGGGTACCCGGCTCGCGTCGCGGGTACCCGGCTCGCGTCGCGGGGTCTCCGGCTCGCGTCGCGGGGTCTCCGGCTCGCGTCGCGGGGTCTCCGGCTCGCGTCGCGGGGTCTCCGGCTCGCGTCGCGGGGTCTCCGGCTCGCGTCGCGGGGTTTCCGGCTCGCGTCGCGGGGTTTCCGGCTCCCAGCCGGGAGAAGGCAGCCCCCATCCGATCCGGCGTCCCCATGGAAGCTGTCGAGGGGACGTCGAAAAACCATGGGGAGACCATCTCCCGGCTGGGAGACGGAACCCCCGCTGCAGCGGCCCACGCACGGCAACGGGGCAGGGACGCGGGTCGCGACGGTCCGCCGTCCGCGGTCGCAGCGGGAGGGAGTGTCAGGGGCGCGGACCCGCGCCGATGGGTGCGTTCACGAGGGTGGCGATGATCGCGCCGATGGACTGCCCGAAGGTCTGCAGCGCCGCGGGTTCGAGGCCGCTGCTGAGCACGTCGCGGATGTCGCAGCCCTTCGGCGCGGGCCCGGTGGAGTTCATCCGCTGCTTGATCCAGTCGATCGCGCCGCCGGCTCCCGTGATCACCACTGTGCCGTGCGTGGTCATCAACTGCGGCACCGGGTTCGGCGGCAGCTCCTCGCGCCGGTAGGTGACGGACGCACCGCCGCGGCAGTAGGAGTTCACCAGCTTGTCCGTGCCGGTGATCGGCGCGACCTCCTCGGTGATGCCGTTGTAGACGTAGGCGGGGACCTTCGGAATCCGGCCGCTCACACCGCGTTCGTCGATGGCCTTCCGGATCGCCGGGATCTTCAGCACGTCGTCGATCGGCTTGGAGAGGTTCACCCGGTAGTCGAACCACAGGTTCGAGACGACGTTCTGCGGCATGCAGTGCCGCCGGGTCTCGTTGACCCGGTCACGCCCGCCCCGGGTGAGCGCGCCGTCGAGCGCCTTCCGGAATGGCTCGGAATCCTTACCGATCGCGGAGAGCGCCAACGGGATCAGGCCCGCCAGCAGCGAGGTGTTGACGCTGCGCAGCGACGCCTCCAGGTCGCGCTCCGGTGCGCCGAACGCCGCCCCGCGGATGTTCAGCTCGGGCGCGTACTCGGGCTGCTCCTCGATGGTCCAGCTGCTCGCGATGGCGCCGCCGGAGTAGCCCATGAGGCCCACGGGGGTCTTCTCGTTCAGCCCGAGGCGCGAGAAGTTCTCGACCGCGCGGATGCCGTCGAGCACGGCCCAGCCCGGCTGGCGGGGCGTGAGGAAGCGGTCGTCCCCGCCGCCGTGGTCGGGCATCGCGACGGCCCAGCCCTCGTTGAGGCCGGCCGAGGCGAACAGCATCTCCGCCGCGGGCATCCCGAAGGTCAGCGGGCCGGACGGGTTGCCCAGTTCGACGGGGCCGCCCTTGGTCAGGGAGTAGGACGCCTGGCAGACGCGCAACGTCGAATCGGACGCGGCCTGGTAGGACAGCAGCTTCGTGGGCTTCTTCCCGCGGGGCACCATCACCGTGGTCACGGTCATGTCGGGCACGCCGTCCATACCGGTGGTGCGGTAGGCCAGCTGCCAGGCGTCGACGTTGACCGGCATGACCTGCAGGGAACGGACGCTCGTGGGCCGGCTGCGGACGATCTCGCCGGGCTTCATATCGGCGAGATCCGCCGGGGCGTCGTAGAAGGAGTCAGCCGGCGGGGCCGGCTCGACGATCGGCGGAACGGCGTTCGCGGGGGCGATCACCACTCCCGCGGAGGCGACCACCGTGGCGACGACGAGCACCGCACCCCGTCGAACGAATTTACGGAACCCGTGTGTCAGTTTCGCCACGGACCGAACCTATGGTGACTCGCGTCACCTGTCAACGCCCGGCCGCGGGACCGGTCAGTTCAGGCGCTGCTGCAGGTGCACGGTGATCGAATCGCCCTCCTGCTTCCCGAGTTCGCGACGGATCTTCGCGGCGACGGGGAGCTTGTGCGTCCCGTCGCCCAGCGCCATGAAGGAACTGGTGAACGGGATCCCGTCCATCGTTCCGGACACCTTCACGAGCCCTCGCGTGCCGAAGTACTCGGCGGACCCGTCGAGCTTCACGTACGTCCACCCGCCCTTCGCATCGCTGCGCCGCAGGACGGCGGTGAAGGTCGTGTCGAGCGGACCTGTGGTGGCGGACATGGCGTTTCCCTTCGGGTCAGTGGAGCAGTCCCACCGCGACGGCGATGAGAAGGAGCTTGAGGAGCCAGTCACCGGCGTGGATCGCGGCGGTCTGCCACGGGACCCGTTCCCCAGATGATCGAGCCGGTGAGCAGCACGGCGGGGAAGGTCACCCACAGCACGAGCGCGAGCGCCAGGGAGCCGGGGAGCGAGAGCAGGCCGGACCGGTCGGCGATCCAGGCGAACCCGGCCGCGACGACGACGGTGCGGAGCACCTCCGCGGCGACCTTGGCCGGCCCGAGCCTCCCCCGGTCGAGCGCGCGGCCCCCGAGCGCCCGCTGTTCCACCGGCGCGAGGAGCACGTAGTAGACGGAGCTGAGAACGAACGCCACGAGGGCGGCGACTGCGATACCTGCGACGATCATGACGTCCTCCTTTAGTACTAATGAGTACTCTACGCCCACGATCCCAGTACTGTCCAGTACTATTTCGGCATGGACACCGCACCCGACGCACCCCGGCTCCGCGGCCGGCCCGGCGGCAGCAGCGGCGCGGACCTGCTCGCCATCGCCCGCGGCCTGTTCCTCGACCGGGGGTTCGGCGGCACCACGATGGACGCCGTCGCCGCGGGCGCGCGGATCTCGAAGCAGACCCTCTACCGCCAGTACCCGTCGAAGGACGACCTCTACGCCGCGGTCGTCCGCGACTGGGTCGACCGCGGGCGCGATGCGATGCGCCCGCACCTGGACGCCCTCATGGCGACCGAGGACGCTGCGCAGGGCTTGCGCGCGCTCGCCCGCACGCTCCAGGCCGGGGTCCTCAGCAGCCCCGTCCTGCGCATGCGCACTCTGGTCGCCGCCGAGGCACAGCGCTTCCCCGACGTGGCCGACGATTACGTGCGCCGGAGCTGGGATCGCAACCAGGCCCTCCTCGCCGAGGCGCTCGCGCACCTCGCCACCCGGGGCCTGCTCCACATCGACGATCCGGCCGCCGCGGCCGAGCAGTTCACCTGGCTGGCGCTCGCCGCGCCGCTCAACCGGCTCACTCTCACAGGCGGCCGGAGGGGCTGTACGCAGCAGGAATCGGATGCGGTCGCCGAGGAGGCCGTGGCGACCTTCCTCGCCCGGTACGCACCCTCGGACACCCGCGGCTGACCGGGCGCCGGGCCCGTCGGCACGTGTCGGCCCGCGCCAATACACTGGATCGGTGCCTGACGCCGCCCCCTCGACACTCCCCTCGCTCTCCGGACTGACCAGGGCGGTCGCCGCAGATCCCGATATCGCCGCCTTCGCCGACGCCGCGGGCAAGCCCGACCTCACCGTCACGGCGGTCGACGGTGCGCGGCCCTTCCTCGTCACCGCCCTCGCGCGTCGTGCCCCCGTGCTCGTGGTGACCGCGACCGGTCGCGAAGCCGACGACCTCAGCTCCGAGCTGCGGGAGACGCTGGGCGACGGCGCCGTGGCGCAGTTCCCGAGCTGGGAGACCCTTCCGCACGAGCGCCTCTCCCCCGGCGCGGACACCGTCGGCCGACGGCTGCAGGTGCTGCGCCGGCTGGCGCACCCCGGCGACGAGCAGTACGGCGAACCCCTGCGGGCCGTGGTCGCGACGGTCCGCTCCCTGGTCCAGCCCATGGCGCCCGGGCTCGGTGACGCCCCGTCGATCACGCTGCGCGAAGGCGTGGAGCACGACTTCGAGGAGCTCATCGAGACCCTCGTCGAGCTCGCGTACACGCGGGTGGACATGGTGGGCAAGCGCGGCGAGTTCGCCGTGCGCGGCGGCATCCTGGACGTGTTCCCCACCACCACGGATCTCCCTGTACGCGTGGAGTTCTGGGGCGACGAGATCACGGACCTGCGCGCCTTCTCGGTAGCCGATCAGCGGTCGCAGCCCGAGGTCGAGGTGGGCACCGTGCACGTGTACCCGTGCCGCGAGCTGCTCCTCACCGCGGATGTCCGCGAACGCGCGGCGGCACTCAAGGCGGAGCACGAGAACGACGCCGCGCTGGTGGAGATGCTGGAGAAGCTGGCACAGGGCATCCCGGTGGAGGGCATGGAGGCGCTCATCCCGGCGCTGCTCCCGGGCGACCTGCAGCTGCTCACCGACGTCCTGCCCGCGGGGGCGCACACCCTGCTGCTCGATCCCGAGAAGATCCGCACCCGCGCCGCGGACCTCGCCCGCACCGGGCAGGAGTTCCTGGAGGCGTCCTGGACGGCGGCCGCCCTCGGTTCGTCGGCGCCGCTCGACCCGAGCGGGATGAACCTGGGCGCCAGCGCCTACCGCGCCCTCGACGAGGTGCACGAATCCGTGTCGGCGCAGGGACGCCCGTGGTGGACGGTGTCGCCGCTCGCCGCCGGGCCGGACACCGACGACGACACCCACCTCACGGTGCACGCCGAGCACGCGCCCGCGCCGCGCGGCTCGGAGACCGAGGCGGAGAAGCTGTTCGCCACGCTGCGCGCCCACGCCGCGTCCGGCGGCAGCGGCGTGATCGTGGTGGCGGGCCAGGGAACCCGCGCCCGCATCCTGGAACGGCTGCGCGACGCGGAGGTCCCGGCGGCCGAGCTGGCGGCGGGCGAGGAGCCGCGACCCGGCACCGTCGGCGTGCTGCGCGGCAGCCTGCAGACCGGCCTCACGGTGCCCGCGCTCAGCCTGGTGCTGCTCGCCGAGCCCGACCTGACCGGCAACCGCGTCGCCGGGGTCGGCGACGGCCGCAGACTCCCGGCCAAGCGCCGCAACCAAGTCGACCCGCTCGCGCTCAGCGCGGGCGACCTGGTGGTGCACGACGAGCACGGCATCGGCAAGTTCGTGGAGATGATCGAGCGCACCGTGGCGGGGGCCCGCCGCGAGTACCTCGTGATCGAGTACGCGCCCAGTAAGCGCGGCCAGCCCGGCGACAAACTGTTCGTGCCGATGGAGTCGCTGGATCAGTTGTCGCGGTACGTGGGCGGCGAGATGCCCGCGCTGTCGCGGATGGGCGGCAGCGACTGGCAGAACACCAAACGCAAGGCGCGCAAGGCGGTCCGCGAGATCGCGGGCGAGCTGGTGCAGCTCTACGCCGCCCGTAACGCCGCGCCCGGGCACGCCTTCGCCGGCGACACCCCGTGGCAGCGTGAGATGGAGGACGCGTTCCCGTTCACCGAGACCGTCGACCAGATGACGGTGATCGGCGACGTGAAGGCCGACATGGAGAAGGCCGTCCCGATGGACCGCGTGGTGATCGGCGACGTGGGCTACGGCAAGACGGAGATCGCCGTACGCGCGGCCTTCAAGGCCGTGCAGGACGGCAAGCAGGTGGCGGTCCTGGTGCCCACCACGCTTCTGGCGCAACAACACCTGCAGACCTTCACCGACCGGATGCAGGGCTTCCCCGTCACCGTGAAGGGCCTGTCCCGGTTCACGGACAGGTTCGAGACGGAGCAGGTCCTCGAGGGCCTGGCCGACGGGAGCGTCGACGTCGTGGTCGGCACGCACCGCCTGCTGCAGATCGGTGTCCGGTGGAAGGACCTCGGGCTCGTGATCGTGGACGAGGAGCAGCGCTTCGGCGTGGAGCACAAGGAACACATCAAGGCGCTGCGCACCAACGTCGACGTGCTCACCATGAGCGCCACGCCCATCCCCCGCACCCTGGAGATGTCGATGGCGGGCATCCGCGAGATGTCCACGATCCTCACCCCGCCGGAGGAGCGGCACCCGGTGCTCACCTATGTGGGCGCCTACGACGGCAAGCAGGTGGCCGCCGCCATCCGCCGCGAGCTGTTGCGCGACGGCCAGGTGTTCTACGTGCACAACCGGGTCAGCTCGATCGATAAGGCCGCCAAGCAGATCCGCGACATGGTTCCCGAGGCCCGCGTGGTGGTGGCGCACGGTCAGATGGGCGAGGAGGCGCTGGAGCGCACCGTGCAGGGTTTCTGGAACCGCGAGTTCGACGTCCTCGTGTGCACCACGATCGTCGAGACCGGACTGGACATCTCCAACGCCAACACGCTCATAGTGGAGCGCGCGGAGAACCTCGGCCTCTCCCAGCTGCACCAGCTCCGCGGCCGCGTGGGCCGTTCCCGGGAGCGCGGCTACGCGTACTTCCTGTACCCGTCGGAGAAACCGCTCACCGAGACCGCCTACGACCGTCTCTCGACGATCGCGCAGAACAACGAGCTCGGCGCCGGCATGGCGGTCGCGATGAAGGACCTCGAACTGCGCGGCGCCGGAAACGTGTTGGGCGCGGAGCAGTCCGGCCACGTCGCGGGCGTCGGATTCGATCTGTACGTGCGCCTCGTGGGCGAGGCCGTCGAGGCCTTCCGCGCCGCGGCCGACGGCAAACCGATCACCATCGAGGAGGAGCAGAAGGAGGTGCGCATCGACCTGCCGGTGGACGCGCACATCCCGCCGGACTACGTGACCTCGGACCGGCTGCGCCTGGAGGCGTACCGCAAACTGGCTGCGGCGCACGACGATGCGGCCGTCGCCGAGGTGCTCACCGAGCTCACCGACCGGTACGGGCCGCCGCCCGTCGAAGTGGAGCGGCTCGCCGCGATCGCCCGGCTGCGGTCGCTGGCCCGCGCGGCCGGCGTCACCGAGATCACCGTCACCGGAACCACTCTGCGGGTCTCGCCGATGGAGCTGCGCGATTCGCAGCAGCTGCGCCTCAAACGGCTGTACCCCGGCGGCTCCTACCGGGCGACCACGCGCACGGTCACCTTCCCGCTCCCCCGCACCGGCGGGGGCGGGGTGGGCAGCGACCGGGTGCGCGACATCGAGCTGCTGCAGGTGGTCGCCGACTTCCTCGCCGCCATGGACGGCAAGGGCGCCGGCTACTGGCGCCTCGATCAGCCGCCCGTCGCGGCGCGGCCGGAGGCGACGGCGTGACCGAGGCGACCGGCAGCGCGCCGGGCACCGTCGTCCTCGTCGATCCCGCGCTGCCCGCACTCGTCCCCGTGGAAGCCCTCGGCGCGCTGACCGGGCCCGTGTTCTACACGGAGGAGCTGCCCGTACGGATCGCGTGGAACCTGCCCGACGGGCGCCCGGCGCTCGGCGCGGAGGTCCCGGCGGGAGCGACGGTGCTCTCCTCCGACGCCCGGCACCCGGCGGTGACCGCGCTCCGGGCGCGGGGCGCACGGGTGATCGCGCCCGCTCCGCCCGCCGGGCTGGGAGTACTGGACACCGTCGCCCTCATCGATCACCTGCGCACCACCGGCCCTTGGGAGTCGGAGCAGACCCACGCGAGCCTGCTGCGCTACCTCGTGGAGGAGACGTACGAGGTGGCCGACGCGGTGGCCGCGCTCGACGCCCCCGGCGCCGGCCCGGACGAGCGCGCCGAGCTGCGCAGCGAGCTGGGCGACCTGCTGCTCCAGGTGGTGTTCCACGCCCGGATCGCGCAGGAGGGCCCGGAGCCGTTCGACATCGACGACGTGGCCCGGACCCTGTCGGACAAGGTGCGCAGGCGCACGCCGCACCTGGCCGACGGCGCCGAGGTCGACGTGGCGACGCAGGCGGAGAACTGGGAGCGGCAGAAGCGGCTCGAGCGCGGCGAACGCGGCTCCGTGCTGGACTCCATCTCGCTGGGCCAGCCCGCGCTGGCGCTGGCCGGGAAGGTGTTCGAGCGGCTGCGCGCGGCGGGCTTCCCACCCGAGCTGGTGCCCGCGGACGTGCGCACCGTCACCGTCGACCCCGCCCTGGAGGACGCGTCCTTCGAACTGGACTACCGCCGCACGCTCCTGACCTTCATGGACGGGGTGCGGAAGGCGGAGGCGGCGATGGCCGCGGGCGGGGTAGACTCGTGGGCCGCAGCCTGGGACGACGGTCACGTCGGGAACCCGGCAGGCGACACCGGACGTTAGTCCGATGAGCCCGAACCCCCTCGCAGGAGAGAGTCCCACCGCCATGGTCACTGCCCGTATCCGCGCGGCCGCCGCAGTCGCGGCGGCGTCCGCGGTGCTCGCGACCGCGGCGTGCGGCACCTTCGGCGAGCGCGTCGACATCCCGCAGGGCATCCCGCCCGGGCCCGGCGCCCCGATCCCCTACATCGACGTCAACGGCCCCGGCCGCACGTCGGACCTGTTGCGGGACTGGGCGACGCCGATCAGCGTGGCCACCGGCATCCCGGTGATCTCGCTGCAGGCGTACGGCAACGCCGCGGAGGCGCTGCGCCAGCGCACCCCCGAGTGCGGGATCACGTGGACGACGCTGGCGGGCATCGGGTTCATCGAGAGCAAGCACGGCACCTATCACGGCGCGACGATCGCGCCGGACGGCAAGGTGTCGCCACCCATCCGCGGCGTGCCGCTGGACGGGACGAACGGTAACCAGGAGATCCGGGCCACCGGAACCGACCCGCACCGCCCCAACGCCAAGTTCGACGCCGCGATGGGCCCGTTCCAGTTCATCCCGGAGACGTGGCAGCGGTTCGGGGTGGACGCCAACGGCGATGGCAGGGCCGATCCCGACAACATCGACGACGCGGCGATGACGGCCGCCCGGTACCTGTGCGTCTCGGGCAAGGACCTCACCACCGCGGAGGGCTGGGAGAAGGCCGTGATGGTCTACAACCAGTCCCGCAAGTACGTCCTGGACGTGCGCGACGCCGCGGCCTCGTACTCGGTGAACGTGCAGCCCTGATTCTCAGCGGGGTGTACGGGGGCGAGCAGGTTCTCCGCGCACCGTGGGAGACGTGCCCCGGAACCCTCCGCGAAACTTCGCTCGGCGGACTGGACGCGACCACTATGGCCGCGTCTGCCTGCTCCAGTGCATATTCGCGACGAGTCACAGACCACGGCGAGAGCCGCGCGGAGGCGGGGGCCGCTAGACGTCGAGTCCTGCGGCCCTCGCCTGATGCTTCACGTCGCTCATCGCGGAGAGGTTCCCGATGAGCGCGATCCAGTTGTAGGCGAGCAGGGAGATCACGCCCCACCAGCCGAGGCAGGCGTTGTGCAGCTGCGCGCCGCGGTACGCCCGCTTGACGTCCTCGTAGCTGCCGGCGACGTGCACGTCGCTGGACAGCGCCAGGATCAGCAGGCCCGTGTGCTTCCTGAACTTCGCATGGAAGAGCGGCGCCTGGGGCGGGTACTGCTGCGGCGAATACTGCTGGGCCGGGTACTGGTGTGGCGGGACGGGATACGGGTTCTGCGGTGCCGGCTGCGGCGGGTTCTGCTCGGTCATGGGAGTCATTGAGCCCCGCAGCCCTTATGCGGTGCTTGCCCGCCGCTTGCCCGCGGATAGCGTGGGCGCATGCGCATCTGGTCGTTGCACCCGCGGTATCTGGACCGGCAGGGCCTGCTCGCCTGCTGGCGCGAGACGCTGCTGGCGCAGGGCGTGCTGGCCGGCCGCACCCGCGGCTACACGCGGCACCCCCAGCTGGAGCGCTTCCGGGAGGCCGCAGATCCGCTCGCGGCGGTGTGCGTGTACCTGGCCGCCGTCGCCGAGGAGGCCGACGCCCGCGGCTACGCCTTCGACCGCACCCGGATCGACGACCCCGCGGCCGTCGCGCCGGCGATCGACGTGACCACGGGCCAGCTGGACCTCGAGTGGGCGCACCTGACCGCGAAGCTGGAGGCGCGCAGCCCCGAGGTCGCGGAGCGCTGGCGCGCCGTGGAGCGGCCGGACACGCACCGGAGCTTCCGCGCCGTCCCCGGCCCCGTCGCGCCGTGGGAGCGCGCCCGGCCGGACCGCGACGACTGACGAATCCGGCAGATCCCGCCCTCCGTCGCTGGTGGGCGTGAGCCCGGACATCGGCCGCGGTCGGAACGACGACAGCTCTCCCGCCAGGACTCGAACCTGAAATGTCTGAACCAAAATCAGAAGTGTTGCCGATTACACCACGGGAGAACGGGCCCCGCGCCTGCGGGAACCGCCGCCAAGCATTGTGCCACGGACGCTGCGCTCAGGCGGTTCTCGTAGGATTGCGCCGACCATCGACGCGCAGCAGACCACCACGACAGCGGAGGAAACCAGGCGATGACGAACGGAACGGCGGTGGTGATCCTCGCCGCGGGCGCGGGCACGCGGATGCGGTCCAAGACGCCGAAGGTGCTGCACCGCATCGTGGGGCGCACGCTCCTGGGACACGCCCTGCACGCCGCATCGGGCACCCGCCCGGACCACCTCGTCGTGGTCGTCGGCCACGATCGGGACCGGGTGGCCGAGGCCGCGCTCGGGACGGCCGGCGAACTCGACCACGAGATCCTGGTCGCCGTGCAGGAGGAGCAGCGCGGCACCGGCGACGCGGTGCAGGCCGGCCTCGAGGCCCTCCCCGCCGACTTCACCGGCACCGTCGTCGTGACGGCGGCCGACGTGCCGCTCCTGGACTCCGCCACCCTCACCGACCTCCTCGGCACGCACACCGACGGCGACGGGGCCGCCGTCACCGTGCTCACCACCGCGGTCGAGGACCCCACCGGCTACGGCCGCGTGCTGCGCACGCAGGACGGCCAGGTGACCCAGATCGTGGAGCAGAAGGACGCGACCGCCGAGCAGCTGGCGATCACGGAGATCAACTCCGGCGTGTACGCCTTCGACCACGCGCAGCTCGTCGCCGCACTGGCGCAGCTGCGGCCGGACAACTCGCAGGGCGAGCTGTACCTCACCGACGTCATCGGCATCGCGCGCTCGGCCGGCCTGCTGGTGCGCGGCGACCACGTGGACGACGAGATGCTGGTGGCCGGCTGCAACGACAGGGTCCAGCTGTCGGCGCTGGGCCGCGAGCTGAACCGGCGCATCGTCGCCCGGCACCAGCTGGGCGGCGTCACGGTGGTCGACCCCTCGAACACCTACATCGACGTCGACGTGTCGATCGCCGCCGACGTGCGGATCGAGCCGGGCACGCACCTGCGCGGCACCACCAGGATCGGCGAGGACGCCGTGATCGGGCCCGACACGACCCTCGTCGACACGACGGTGGGCGCCGGCGCCACGGTGCTCCGCAGCGAGGTGCACTCGGCCACGATCCGCGAGGACGCCACCGTCGGCCCGTTCAGCTACCTGCGCCCGAACACCGACCTGGGCGCCAAGGGCAAGATCGGCGCGTTCGCGGAGACCAAGAACGCCCGGATCGGCGAGGGCAGCAAGCTCCCGCACCTGAGCTACCTGGGCGACGCGACCGTCGGGGTGGGCACCAACATCGGGTGCGCGACGGTGACCGTGAATTACGACGGGGTGAACAAGCATCGAACGGTGATCGGCGACCACGTGAGGATCGGATCCGACACGATGTTGGTCGCCCCGGTCGAGGTGGGCGACGGGGCGTACACCGGAGCGGGTACCGTGATCAAGCGCGACGTGCCGCCCGGAGCTCTGGCGGTGTCCGCCGCGGATCAGCGAAACATCGACGATTGGGTACTGCGCCGGCGTCCGGGCACGAGCTCAGCCGAGGCAGCCCAGCAGGCTATCGCGAGGATTGACGAGCAGTGAACGACTGGATCGATAACAAGAAGAACCTGATGCTCTTCTCGGGTCGTGCCCACCCCGAGTTGGCGCAGCAGGTCGCCGACGAGCTCGGGATCGAGGTCACGCCCCAGACCGCCCGGGACTTCGCCAACGGCGAGATCTTCGTCCGGTTCGAGGAGTCGGTGCGCGGCAGCGACGCGTTCGTGCTGCAGAGCGACCCGTACCCGGTCAATCAGTGGCTCATGGAGCAGCTGATCATGATCGACGCGCTCAAGCGAGGTTCGGCCAAACGGATCACCGCGATCCTGCCGTTCTACCCGTACGCCCGGCAGGACAAGAAGCACCGCGGCCGCGAGCCCATCTCCGCCCGCCTCGTCGCGGACCTGCTCAAGACCGCGGGCGCCGACCGGATCATCACGGTCGACCTGCACACCGATCAGATCCAGGGCTTCTTCGACGGCCCCGTCGACCACATGCACGCCCAGACGATGCTGGCCGACTACGTCCGTGAGCACTACGGCACCGCCAACATGGTGGTCGTCTCCCCCGACGCCGGCCGCGTCAAGGTGGGCGAGAAGTGGGCCGACGCGCTCGACGGTGCGCCGCTGGCATTCGTGCACAAGACCCGCGACCCCAACGTGCCCAACCAGGTCAAGAGCAACCGCGTCGTGGGCGACGTGGCCGGCCGCACCTGCGTCCTGATCGACGACATGATCGACACCGGCGGCACCATCGCCGGCGCCGTCGGCGTGCTCAAGGAGGCGGGCGCCAAGGACGTGATCATCGCGACCACGCACGGCGTGCTCTCCGACCCGGCCACCGAGCGCCTCGCCAGCTGCGGCGCCCGCGAGGTGATCGCCACCAACACGCTGCCGATCCCGGCCGAGAAGCGGTTCGAGAACCTCACCGTGCTGTCGATCGCGCCGCTGCTGGCCCGCACCATCCGCGAGGTCTTCGAGAACGGCTCGGTGACGAGCCTGTTCAACGGCAACGCCTGACCGCATCGTGACGGGCGTGCGGGGCGACTTCCGCGCCGAGATCTGGCTCTCGGAGGTCTTCGCCGCCTGTCGCTTCGTCTCGCTCCCGAACCACCTGGCCGACGAGATCGCCGACGCGGTCGATCCCTCCAGGCCGGGGTTCGGGAGCGTTCGCGTCTCCGTGACGCTCGGCGGCACCACGTGGGCGACGTCGGTCTTCCCCGACGCCGCGCGCGGCACCTACGTGCTTCCGGTGAACAAGGCCGTGCGCACCGCCGAGGGCGTCGATGCCGGGGACACCGTCCACGTGCGGCTCGCCGTCACGGGCTAGATTGACCCGTATGGACGCGACGATCTATCACAACCCCCGCTGCACCAAGTCCCGCCAGGCGCTGGCCCGGCTGGAGGAGGCGGGGGCGACGGTGACGGTGGTCAAGTACCTCGACCAGATCCCGTCGAAGGCCGAGCTGAAGCAGCTGATCGACGATGCCGGGCTCACCGTCCGCCAGGCCGTGCGCACCCGCGAGGCGGAGTACAAGGACCTCGGCCTCGCCGACGCGACCGACGATGCACTCCTCGACGCGATGGTGGCGCACCCCAAGCTCATCGAGCGGCCCTTCGTGGTGACGGCCAAGGGCACCCGGATGGCCCGCCCCACCGAGGCCGTCGACGAGATCCTGTAGCGGAGGGCGATGCTCTTCCGGCAGCTCGAGTACTTCGTCGCCCTCGCGCGCGAGCGGCACTTCGCGCGCGCGGCGAGCGCCTGCTACGTCTCGCAGCCGGCGTTGTCCGAGGCGATCCGCAAGCTCGAGCACGAGCTCGACGTTCCGCTCGTGCTGCGCGGCTCCGCCTTCGAGGGCCTGACCCCCGAGGGCGAGCGGCTCGTGCCCTGGGCGCGCCGCATCCTCGCCGACCGCGACGCCCTGGAGCACGAGGTCACGGCCCTGCGCACCGGCCTCAGCGGGGAGCTGAGCCTCGGCGTGATCCCCGCGGCCGCCACCTCGGCGGCGTTCCTCACCGACCCGTTCTGCACCGCGCACCCGCTGGTCCGGGTCCGGGTGTGGGCCGGCCTGCGCTCCGCGGACGTGGTCGAGCGCATCCGCCGGTTCGAGCTGGACGCGGGCATCGTCTACGCCGGGGGCGTCGACGTCGACGGGTTGTCGGTGACGCCGCTCTACACGGACCGGCTCGCGCTCGTGGCGCGCGAGGACCTCCTGCCCGACGGTGACGGTCCTCTCGCGTGGGCCGACGCCGCGCAGCTGCCGATGTGCCTGCTGCACGAGGGCATGCACGGGCGGGACCTGGTCGACGCGGCGGCGCGGGCGCACGGGGTGCGGCTGTCGCCGCGGTTGGAGGCCGACTCCGTCGCGACGCTCCTCGCGATGGCCGGCGCCGGGCGGTGGGCGTCGATCGTGCCGCGCGCCTGGATCGCGACGTACCGCGCACCGTCGGGGACCCGGGCCGTCGAGCTGGAGGGCGCGGGCGACCTCGCCACCTCCGTGGCGCTCGTCCGCAGTGCCGGCGAACCGGAGTCGGTGCTCGCGCGGGCGCTGGCGGAGAGTGCGGCCGGCGCCGACTGAGGCCCTGCCTGCGGTGATCGGCGCCGCCTATCGGCCGACCGGAGACCGGTATTGGACGCCGGGCCGGAACACGGCGAGAGTAGATGCATAGGGACGAAATCAGTTCTCCCACTCGCCGATTCGAGGAGTCATCATGGCAAAGATCCTGTGTGTGCTGTACCCGGACCCCGTCACCGGATACCCGCCCGAGTACGCCCGGGACTCCATCCCGCTGATCGAGGCCTACCCCGGCGGCCAGACGATCCCCTCCCCCGCGGACATCGACTTCACGCCCGGCGAACTGCTCGGCTGCGTTTCCGGCGAGCTGGGCCTGCGGAAGTACCTGGAGGCCGCGGGGCACGAGCTGATCGTCACCTCCGATAAGGACGGCGAGGAGTTCGAGCGGCACCTCACCGAGGCGGAAGTGGTGATCTCCCAGCCGTTCTGGCCGGCGTACCTGTCCGCGGAGCGGATCGCGAAGGCGCCCGACCTGAAGCTGGCGCTCACCGCCGGGATCGGTTCGGACCACGTCGATCTGGACGCCGCGATCAAGGCGGGAATCACCGTCGCCGAGGTCACCTACAGCAACTCGATCAGCGTCGCCGAGCACGCGGTGATGCAGATCCTCACGCTGGTGCGGAACTTCGTGCCGTCGTACAAGTGGGTCATCGAGGGCGGCTGGAACATCGCCGATTGCGTGGAGCGCGCGTACGACCTCGAGGGCATGGACGTCGGCATCATCGCCGCGGGCCGCATCGGGCAGGCCGTGATGCGCCGCCTCGCGCCGTTCGACGTGCGGCTGCACTACTTCGACACCCGCCGCCTGCCGCTCGACCTGGAGCAGGAGCTGAACCTGACCTACCACGACTCGGTCGAATCGCTGGTGAGCTCGGTGGACGTGGTGGACATCCACGCCCCGCTGCATCCGAAGACCTACCACATGTTCGATGCGAAGCTGCTCTCGACGATGCGCCGCGGCAGCTACATCGTGAACACTGCGCGCGCCGAGATCGTGGTCCGCGACGACGTGGTGGCGGCCCTCGAGTCGGGGCAGCTGGCGGGCTACGCCGGCGACGTCTGGTTCCCGCAGCCGCCGGCCGTGGACCACCCGTGGCGCACCATGCCGAACCACGCGATGACGCCGCACGTCTCGGGCACCACGCTCTCCGCGCAGGCCCGGTACGCCGCCGGCACCCGCGAGATCCTCGAGGACTTCTTCGCCGGGTCCCCATCCGCGACGAGTACCTCATCGTGGACGGCGGCGCGCTGGCCGGCGTCGGCGCGAGCTCGTACACCGCCGACGGCTCGGCCAGCCCCGGCGCGCAGGCCTGATCCCCGACGGTGCGCGGCCCGGCCTCAGCGGGGACGCTCGGCCGGGCTGCGCACCAGCAGCGCCACCGCGACACCCACGACCACGCCGATCAGCGTGTCGACGCCGCGGTAGAGCAGCATCCGCATCGGGTCCGTCGGATCGGCCAGCTCGGTCAGAAGCATGATCAGCGGGGTGAAGAAGCCGATCGCGACCGCGTAGTGCCGGGCCATGTAGAGCTCCGTCGGGAACAGCAGCGCGATCGCGATGAGCGCGAGCGCCGCGGGCCCCAGCCCGAGCGCCAGCAGGCCGGCGGTGACCAGCAACCCCACGAACGTCCCGACGGTGCGGTGCGCGGCCCGGGTGAGCACCAGGCCCGTCTCCGCATCGGACGGCCGCCCGGCGTCGATCACGGCGAGCGGCACCGCCGCCGCGGCCATCGCCCAGTTGGCGTGGTCCACACCCACGAGCACGCCGGCGCAGCCCGCCAGACCGACGGCGAGGGCGTAGCGCAGGGCGTGGATCCCCACCCCCGGCGCGGGGCGGCGGAACACCAGCGCGATGCCGTCCCACCACGGGCGGCCCCGAAGCGGATGCGGCCGGCCCACGGTCCCCACGGCGACCGCGAACAGCACCGTCGCCACGCAGATCCCGAGCGCCTGGCCGGCCGGGGCGAGGCCGGCGGGCAGCGTCGCGGTGGCGCCGAACGCGAACAGGAAGAAGAACGGTCCGGGCGGCCGCAGCCGCACCGCGTCGGCCAGCACGGACCCGATGGCGGCGAATGCCACGCCCACCGCCACCAGCAACCAGTGCGAGCCCTCGAAGCGTGCGAGCGCGATGCCCAGGGCCTCGCCGGCGGTGAGCAGCCCACCCGCCTGCAGCTGGTGGACGATCCGCGGGCGGCCGGTCTCGCCCCGCCCGTACATCCCCGCGAACGCGCCGAACTCGGCGTACACGATCAACTCAGGAAGGCCCGCGATGATCAGGAGCACACCCGGCACGAGCAGTGCCAGGGCGACCCGGAGGGCGTGTCCGCCGTCGCTGAGGTCCGGTCGGTACGACGGCGGGATCCGGAGCGAGATCAGGGCCGGATCAGGACGTTGCGATCAGGAGCGTCGCGACGACCGCGCACACGGCGGACACCGTGACGGCGCCCGCGGCGGTCAATGCGTTCGCGGTGTAGGTGGCGTCCGACGCCGGCCGGCGGGGCGCGGACACCTGGCAGGCGAACACCAGCCCGGCGAGCGCCACGACGCCCAACACCACCACTGCGATCCACGTCATCTCGGCTCCCTCCGGTCGATTCGCCGCGCGCGCATCTCCGCGGCGACGCGACGGTCCGTGCGCGGACCATCATCGCACGGGCCGGATTCCGCGCACGCCGAGACGCCGCGGTGCTTCTCCGGCGCGAACCGACGGGCGGAGTTAGTGTGAAAATCGTGGTCCCGAATCAAGCCGTTCTGACCCCGTTGACGCAGGCCGCGATGTTCGTCGTGGCCACCATCGAGGAGGGCCGGGAGGCCGACGTCCACGATGCGCTCGACAACCTCTCCGGGCTCACCCGGTCCGTGGGATTCCGATATCCGGACAAACATCTCACGCTCGTCACCTCGTTCGGCTCGGACGCCTGGGACCGCCTGTTCTCCGGGCCGCGGCCCGCATCCCTGCACCCGTTCGTCGAGCTCGACGGTCCGCGGCATCGCGCACCGTCGACGCCCGGCGACGTCCTGCTGCACGTCAAGGCCAGCACGCTCGACATGTGTTTCGAGCTGGCGTGGCGAGTGCTCGAATCCTTCGGCGACGCCGTGACCGTGGTCGACGAGGTGCACGGCTTCCGGTTCTTCGACGACCGGGACCTGCTGGGTTTCGTGGACGGCACGGAGAATCCCGCGGGCGCCGCTGCGGTGGCCGCGACCGCCGTGGGCGACGAGGACCCGGACTTCGCGGGCGGCAGCTACGTACACGTGCAGAAGTACCTGCACGACATGGCCGCGTGGCGCGCGCAGTCGGTCGAGGAGCAGGAGCGGGTGATCGGCCGCAGCAAGCTCGAGGACATCGAGATGGCCGACGAGGTGAAGCCGAAGGACGCTCACATCGCGCTCACCGTGATCGAGGACGAGAACGGCGACCAGCTGCAGATCGTGCGGCAGAACATGCCGTTCGGATCGCTCGGCAGCGCCGAGTTCGGCACCTACTTCATCGGCTACTCGCGGGACCCCGAGGTCACCGAACACATGCTGCGCAACATGTTCCTCGGCGATCCGCCCGGGAACACGGACCGCATCCTGGACTTCTCCACCGCGCACACCGGGTGCCTGTTCTTCACCCCGTCGGCGGACTGGCTCGACGCACCGCCGGACCTCCCCGCCGCGGCCGGCGAGGAGGAGCCCGCCCCGACCGGTCCGGCCCCGGCCCCGGCACACGGATCCCTCCACATCGGCAGCCTGAAAGGACAGCAGTGATGAACAACCTCTACCGCGACCTCGCGCCCGTCACCTCGGAGGCGTGGGACGAGATCGAGACCGAGGCGAGCCGCACCTTCCAGCGGAACATCGCCGGCCGCCGCGTCGTCGATGTCAGCGAGCCCGCCGGTCCCACCGCATCCGCCGTGGGCACCGGGCACCTGGTGGGTGTCGCGGGCCCCGACGAGGGCGTCCAGGCGCACCTGCGCGACAGTCGCCCGCTGGTGCGCCTCCGCGTCCCGTTCAGCCTGAGCCGCAAGGCCATCGACTCCGTGGAGCGCGGTGCGCAGGACGCCGACTGGGATCCCGTCAAGGACGCCGCGCAGAAGCTCGCGTTCGCCGAGGACCGCGCGGTGTTCGAGGGCTACCCCGCCGCGTCCATCCCCGGGATCCGCGCGACGGCGTCGGGCGGAAGCATCACCCTGCCGGACGACCCCACGGACATCCCGGACGCGGTCTCCCAGGCCCTCAGCGACCTGCGGCTGGCCGGCGTCGACGGGCCCTACTCCGTGCTGCTGTCCGCCGACGTGTACACCGAGGTGAGCGAGACCTCCGATCACGGCTACCCGATCCGCGAGCACCTCAACCGGCTCGTGGACGGCGAGATCATCTGGGCCCCGGCGATCGACGGCGCGTTCGTGCTCACCACCCGCGGAGGCGATTTCGATCTCCGGCTCGGCACCGACGTGGAGATCGGCTATCTCGGCCACGACGCCGACACCGTCGAGCTGTACCTGCAGGAGACGTTCACGTTCCTCGCGTACACGCCCGAGGCGGCCGTTCCGCTCGCCGCCCGGCGCTGACCCACCTCACCCCCTCCCGGCCGCCCCCGGCGCCGGCCTCATCGACCAGCAGAACAGAGGACAGACATGAGCGACATCGACGGCGTCTTCGACGACATCTTTCAGCGGTTCTTCGGCGATTCGATGGCGCGGCGGCCCTCCGTGCAGCGCGTCGACCTCAACCGGCTGCTCAACGACCAGGCCAAGGAACTGCTCAGCGAGGCCCAGATCGCGGCGGCCGACTGGGGCAACAGCGAGATCACGCCCGAGCACCTGCTGTACGCCGCAGCGCTGAACGAGCCCACCCGCGAGGTGATCTCGAAGGTGGGCCTCGACCCCGACAAGCTGGCCGCCACGATGAAGTCCGCCGCGCAGGCGGGCGCGACCCCGGACGGGGCCGACGGCGCACCGTCGCTCAGCCCGGCGTCGCGGCGGGCGCTGCGGCTGGCCCAACAGCAGGCGGCCCAGAGCGGGCAGTCCTACGTGGGGGCCGAGCACCTCCTGCTCGGGATCGCGGGAAACCCCGACACCGTGGCCGCGCAGGCCCTTTCGGGCGGCGGGATCTCGTCCCCGGGCGGGGCCGCACCCGGCGGGCCTGCCAAGCCCGGGAGGGCCGGCGTGCCGCAGGGGGCACAGCAGGACAGCGCCACGCCCACCCTCGACGAGTACGGCCGCGATCTCACCGCGGAGGCCCGCGCGGGCAAGGTGGACCCGGTGGTGGGCCGCGCCGAGGAGATCGAGCAGACCATCGAGATCCTCTCCCGGCGCCGCAAGAACAACCCCGTCCTGATCGGCGACCCCGGCGTGGGCAAGACGGCCATCGTCGAGGGCCTCGCTCAGCGCATCGTCAACGACGACGTCCCGAAAACCCTTGCGGGGCGCAGGGTGATCGCCCTGGATGTGAGCTCCATGGTGGCGGGCAGCAAGTACCGCGGCGAGTTCGAGGAGCGCCTCACCAAGGTGCTCGACGAGGTCCGGGAGAACTCCGGCGAGCTGGTGGTGTTCATCGACGAGCTGCACACCATCATCGGCGCGGGTGGCGGCGGCGAGGGCTCCATGGACGCCGGCAACATGCTCAAGCCCGCGCTGGCCCGCGGCGAACTGCACGCGATCGGCGCCACCACCATCGACGAGTACCGCAAGTACATCGAGAAGGACGCGGCGCTGGAGCGGCGGTTCCAGCCGGTGATGGTGAGCGAGCCGAGCGTGGACGACACCATCGAGATCCTCCGCGGCCTGATCGACGTGTACGAGGAGCACCACCAGGTGCACTACGAGGACGCGGCACTCGTCGCTGCGGCGGAGCTCTCGGACCGGTACATCACCGACCGGTTCATGCCGGACAAGGCGATCGACGTCGTGGACCAGGCCGGGGCCCGGGTCCGGCTGCGCACCAAGACCTCCGACGGTGACACCCGGTCCATCGAGGACGAGGTGGCACGGCTGAACCGGGAGAAGGAGAGCGCCGTCGCGAAGGAGGACTACAAGGCCGCGGACGACCTCAAGAAGCAGATCGCCGACGCCGAGCACCGGCTGGCCGCGGCCGGCCCCGAGGGCGGCGAGCCGAGCGTCACCGTGACCGACGTGGCCGAGGTGATCTCGCGCCGCACCGGTATCCCCGTCGCCGATCTGACCTCCGAGGAGAAGGAGAAGCTGCTGCGCCTGGAGGACGACCTGCACCAGCGGGTGGTGGGCCAGGACGAGGCGGTGCTCGCGGTCTCCGAGGCGGTGCGGCGCGCCCGCGCGGGCCTCAAGGATCCGGGCCGGCCGATCGGCTCGTTCCTGTTCCTCGGCCCCACCGGCGTCGGCAAGACAGAGCTGGCGAAGGCGTTGGCCGCCTCCGTGTTCGGCGACGAGGACCGGATGATCCGGTTCGACATGAGCGAGTTCCAGGAGAAGCACACGGTGTCCCGGCTGGTCGGCGCGCCTCCCGGCTACGTGGGCTACGAGGAGGCCGGGCAGCTCACCGACAAGGTGCGGCGCCAGCCCTATTCGGTGGTCCTGTTCGACGAGATCGAGAAGGCGCACCCGGACGTCTTCAACATCCTGCTGCAGCTGCTCGACGACGGGCACGTGACCGACGCCCAGGGGCGGACCGTCGACTTCAAGAACACGATCGTGATCCTCACCAGCAACATCGGCTCGGACATCATCCTCAACGCGCCCGAGGGCGACCTCACCGACGACGTGATCGCGCAGGTCAAGGAGCGGCTCAACGGCCACTTCCGGCCGGAGTTCCTCAACCGCATCGACGACACGGTGATCTTCCACCGGCTCGACCGGGCGCAGATCCGCAGCATCGTGGACCTGATCCTGGACAACACGCGGCGGCTGCTGCGCGCGCAGGACGTGGAGCTGGACGTCACGGAGAAGGCCGAGGACTGGCTGGCCGAGGAGGGGTTCCAGCCGCAGTTCGGTGCGCGACCGCTACGCCGGACGGTGCAGAAGGAGCTCGACAACCGGCTCTCGTCGATGCTGCTCCGGGGCGACGTGCGGGAGGGCGACACCGTGCGGGTGGACGCCGACGACGACGGCCTGCAGCTGTCGGTGGTGCGGGAGCACGCCGGCGGATCGGTCTCCGAGGGAGGTCCGCCCGCGTCGCCCGACGGTGACGACGAGGACGAGGGCGCACCCGTCGGCGGGGCGTAGCCGCTCTGCAGCCCGCCGTGGCCCGCAGGCCCGGGGCCGCTAGAGCAGGGTGTCGCGCATGAGCGCGACCACCCGATCCAGCGCGTCCCGGGTGGGCTGGCCGGGCTCGTCGATGAGGTGCTCGGTGAGCACCGAGTGCGGCGCGATGAGGGCGTCGGGGTTCGCGTCGTCGTCGTCGAGCTCGACCGCGATGAAGGCGTCGCCGAGTTGCTCGCGGAGGAACGCGAACCGCTCGTCGGGCACCATCTTGTCGCCCTTGAAGCGCAGGCCCATGACCTTCAGGCCCTGTTTGGCGCAGCGCACCTTGACCGTCTCGAGGTCCTGCGGCGAGATGTCGATGTTCCGGCGGCGGCTCGCCGTGACGCCCAGCGGCATCGACGGCTGGCTGAGCACCGGCGCCAGCAGCACGTTGTCCACCGCCATGCCGAGCGCGAAACCCCCGGTGAAGCACATGCCCACGGCTCCCACGCCCTTGCCGCCGCAGCGCTCGTGCTCCTGCCGGGCCAGCGCGCGAAGCCAGGTGACCACGGGCGAGGACTTCCCCACCGCGAGAGTGGTGAACTCCTTGCTCACGCACAGCGGCGCCAGCGAGGCCCCGGCCAGCGCCATGCCGCGCACGCCGACCTTCTTCGGGTTCCCCGCGTCCAGGCCGGGCACCCCGAACAGGTGCGGCACGACGGCGGTGAAACCCGCGTCCACCAGGCGGCGGGCGAAGGCGAGCACCTTGGGGGTGATGCCGGGGATCTCCGCCATGACGACGACGGCCGGCCCCTCACCCTTGCGGTACACGTCGTGCGTCGTGCCCTCCGCGGTGAAGGGCTCCACGGCGAAGTCGGCGATCTCTGCTGCAGCTACGGCTCTCACGTCCACGGGCACCATCGTGCCCCACGGTCACCCGAGGCGCTGCGCGATCGCCTCCAGGGCGGGCCAGGGGTCCTCGCCGAGGGCCTGAACGGTGACCTGATCCGCACCCGCGTCGAGGTGGGCCCGCACCCCCGCGGCGAGGGCGTCGCCGTCGCCGTGCACGGCGAGCACGTCGATCAGGCGGTCGCTGCCGGGCTTCGCGACGTCGTCATCGTCGAACCCGAGTCGCCGCAGGTTGGCGACGTAGTTCTGCAGGCCGAGGTAGAAGTCGACGGTCCGCCGGCCGGTCTCCCGGCCGCGCGCGGGATCGTCGTCGAGCACCACCTTCTGCTCCGGCGCGAGCAGCACCCCGTCGCCCAGGATCTCCCGCGCCCGCCGGGTGTGCTCGGGGGTGGTGAGGTACGGATGCGCGCCCGCGGTGCGGTCCGCGGCCAGGCGCAGCACCTTGGGGCCGAGCGCGGCGAGCACAGTCCGCGCGGCGGGCACGCCCTCGGCCTGCAGCACGTCGAGGTATTCGACGAGGGCCTGATAGGGCGTGCGGTAGTCGGCGCTCGCCTCGCGATGGCCCGCGCCGATCCCCAGCAGGAACCTGCCCGGGTGCAGGGCCTCGATCCGGTGGAAGGCCGCGGCGGCCGAGCGCGCGTCGTCCTGCCAGATGTTGAGGATCCCCGTCGCGACGGTCAGGTTCGACGTGGCCTCCAGCAGCGGGTCCACGACCGCGAGATCGCCGCCGGGTGACCCGCCCAGCCAGATCGCGCCGTAGCCCAGCTCCTCCGCGCGGCGCGCGAAAGCACCGTCGACCAGGGTGGACGCCCGCCAGATACCGAGATCTCCCAGAACACTCATGCCCCGTGCAACCCCGCGACGGCGCCGATGCTTCCCTCAGACCGCGGTCCGCGGGAGGTGCGGGCGGGCGGGGGCGTAGACGGCGCCCGCCATCGCCCGCGCGACCGCCTTGGCCACGTCGACGAAGTCGAAGTAGTCCCGCCAGGCCACGATCCGGCCGCCCCGCACCTCGAACCGCGCGCACACCCAGAACTGCACCCGCAGCGGGCCGTAGACGAGTGCGGTGACCCGCTCGGTGAGCGCGATCCCGTCGGCGCCCACCGCGGACAGGAGCACCGACTGCAGCTCCACGCGTGACCGCTCGTACCTGCGGAAATGCCGCGCCACGGCACGGCGGCCCCGCAGCGTGCGCCACGACGTGCGGGTGTACACCACGTCCTTCGCGAGCAACTGCTCGGCGATCTCGTAGTCGCCGCTGCCGAGGGCGTCGACGAACCGTTCGGCGACGTCCTGCGGAGACCACAGCGGGGAGTTGTTCACGGGTCGATGTTCCGTGCGGTGCGTGGCGCCCGCGCGAACTGGACGTGACGCGTTGGAGAAGCTTCGATTTCGCGCCTGAGGTGGGCGTTCGGTAGACTGATCGGCGACCTTCTCGGCGAGGGCGGCTCCGGGCCGCCGTTATCGACGCGAACGCCCTGCCCGCGGGACTTCCCGCGCGCCCCGTGCGGCCGCCTCGATGCGCCGAGGCCCGTTACCGCACGTAGGAGCACCATGTCCGAGACCAACAAGATCGCCGCCGCCGTCCGCACCGAGTTCGGCAAGGGTGCCGCCCGCCGCACCCGTCGCGACGGCCTCGTCCCCGCCGTCCTGTACGGCCACGGCACCGAGCCCCAGCACCTCACCGTCAAGGCGCTCGACTTCGCCGCGATCCTGCGCAAGGACGGCACCAACGCCGTGCTCGACCTGGACATCGACGGCAAGCAGCAGCTCGCCCTGACCAAGCAGGTCGTGGTGCACCCGCTCCGCAACTACATCGAGCACGCCGACCTCCTCGTGATCAAGAAGGGCGAGAAGGTCGTCGTCGAGGTCCACGTCGAGATCGAGGGCATCGCCGCCGGCGGCACCCTGGTCACCCAGGACGCCACCTCGATCGACATCGAGGCCGACGCGCTGAGCATCCCCGAGCAGCTCACCGTGAACGTCCACAACCTCGAGGCCGGCACGCAGATCACCGCCGCCGACATCGAGCTCCCCGCGGGCGTCACCGTGGTGTCCGATCCGGAGACCCTGATCGTCAACATCATCGAGGCCCCGAAGGCCGACGAGGGTGACGAGGGCGAGGCCGAGGCCGCCGCCGAGTCCGCCGAGTAACAGCGGTGAACGACCGGCCGCTGATCGTCGTAGGGCTGGGTAACCCGGGCGAGAAGTACGCCGGCACCCGCCACAACATCGGCTTCGACGTGGCCGACGAGCTCGCATCGCGCGCCCGCACCTCCTTCTCCCGGCACAAGAAGTCGGGCGCGGAGGTCGCGGGCGCGCGCCTCGCGGGCCGTCAGGTGTACCTCGCGAAGCCGCAGTCCTTCATGAACGTCTCCGGGCAGCCGACCGCGGCGCTCGCGCGGTTCTACTCGGTGGAGCCCACCGACGTGATCGCGATCCACGACGAGCTGGACATCGACTTCGGTCTGGTGCGGCTCAAGCGCGGCGGCGGCGAGGGCGGCCACAACGGCCTGCGCTCGCTGACCCAGCACCTGGGCACCAAGGAGTACCTGCGTGTGCGCGCGGGCATCGGACGGCCCCCGGGCCGCCAGGATCCCGCGGACTACGTGCTCAAGGCCTTCTCCGCCGCCGAGCGCAAGGAGGTCCCGCTCCTGATCGCCAACGCCGCGGACGCCGTCGAGCTGCTGATCTCGGGCGATCTGGAGTCCGCGCAGAACACGGTGCACGCCTGGTGATCACCTTCCGCCGCGTCGCCCGCGAGGACTTCGGGCTCCTCGCGATCTGGCTGTCCGAACCGCACAACCGCCGCTGGTGGAACCACGAGGTCTCGCCGGAGGCGATCGAGCTGGACTTCGGCCGGGCCGTCGACGGGGCCGAGCCGTCCGAGGACTGGCTCGCGCTCGACGGTGACGGCGCCCCGTTCGGGCTCGTCCAGCGGCAGCGGTGGGTCGACTACCCCGAGGAGGCCGCGGGCCTCGCGCCGCTGGTCGTCGCGGGCCCCGGGGACTGGGGCATCGACTACCTCGTCGGCTCGCACTTCGCGACGGGACGCGGGCTCGGCAGCGCGATGATCGCTGCGATGTGCGAGGTGATCTTCGCCGACCTCGGGGCCGATAGCGTGATCGTGGCCGTGGCCGCCGGGAACCGGCGTTCCTGGCGGGCACTGGAGCGCGCCGGGTTCTCCCGCCTCGGCCACGTCGACATCCCGGCGGACAACCCCGCCGACCCGCCCGACCACCTGGTCTACGCGCTGCCGCGCCCCGCGTGACCGCGGCGCGGTCTACCTGCGCGAACGGGTAGACTGGCCGATCGTGAGTTCCATCGCCGACGAGGTCGCCCGCCGCCGCACGTTCGCCATCATCAGCCACCCCGACGCGGGCAAGTCGACGATGACGGAGGCGCTGGCCCTGCACGCCCGGGTGATCAACGAGGCCGGCGCGATCCACGGCAAGGCCGGCCGCAAGTCGACCGTCTCCGACTGGATGGAGATGGAGAAGGCGCGCGGCATCTCGGTGAGCTCGACCGCGCTCCAGTTCTCCTACCTCCCCGCCGGGGACGCCGCGGACGCGGAGCCCACCGTGATCAACCTGGTGGACACCCCCGGTCACGCGGATTTCTCCGAGGACACCTATCGCGTGCTCACCGCCGTCGACGCGGCCGTGATGCTCATCGACGCGGCGAAGGGCCTGGAGCCGCAGACGCTCAAGCTGTTCCAGGTGTGCCGGCACCGCGGGATCCCGGTGATCACCGTGATCAACAAGTGGGACCGCCCGGGCCGCACGCCGCTGGAACTGCTGGACGAGATCTCCGAGCGGATCGGCCTCACCCCCACCCCGCTGTACTGGCCGGTGGGCATCGCCGGCGACTTCCGCGGCCTGCGGGATGTGCGCCACGACGAGTACGTGCACTTCACCCGGACCGCCGGCGGCGCGAAGATCGCTCCGGAGGAACACCTTTCGACCGACGCCGCGCTGGACCGGGAGGGCGAGGTGTGGGCCGAGGCGGTCGAGGAGACCGAGCTCATGCTGGAGATGGGGCAGGGCCACGATCAGGAGATGTACCTGGCGGGCCAGACCTCGCCGGTCATCTTCACCTCGGCCATCCTGAATTTCGGTGTGCGGCAGCTACTGGAGGCTCTGGTCGAGCTCGCGCCGCCGCCGCGCTCCCGGGAGGGCGTGGACGAATCGGTCCGCGAGGTGACCGCCCCGTTCAGCGCCGTGGTGTTCAAGGTGCAGGCCGGCATGGACTCCGCGCACCGGGATCGCCTGGCGTTCATGCGGATCGTGTCCGGCGAGTTCGAGCGCGGCATGGTTGTCACGCACGCGCAGACCGGCAAGCCGTTCGCGACCAAGTACGCGATGACGGTGGTGGGCCGCGACCGGGAGACGGTGGAGACCGCCTACCCCGGGGACGTGGTGGGCCTGGTGAACGCGAACGCGCTGGCGCCCGGTGACACGCTCTTCGACGGTGCCAGGATCCAGTTCCCGCCGATCCCCTCGTTCGCACCCGAGCACTTCGCCGTGGTGCGCGCGAACTCGGCCGGCAAGTACAAGCAGTTCCGCAAGGGCATCGAACAGCTGGGCACCGAGGGCGTGGTGCAGTTGCTGCGCAACGACGTCCGCGGCGACGCCGCGCCCGTCATGGCCGCCGTCGGCCCCATGCAGTTCGAGGTCGTCGTCGCGCGGATGAAGACCGAGTTCAACGTCGACGTGCAGGTGGAGCACCTCGGGTACTCGGTCGCCCGCCGCACCGATTCCGCCAGCGCGGACGAGCTGAACCGGCAGCGCGGGGTGGAGGTCTTCGAGCGTAACGACGGTGCGCTGCTGGCCCTGTTCTCGGACAAGTGGCGGCTGCAGTACATCGAGAAGGAGATGCCCTCCCTCACCCTCGCCCCCCTCGTCGCCGCCGCGGACTGAGCGGCATCGCGCCGTCAGAGCCGGGCGGCGCCGCGGGCGCGGACCTCGCCGATGAGGCGGTCCGCCTCCGCCTGTTCGATCAGGCCGCGTGCGGCCAGGGCGAGCAGGCCGTTGATCCCCGCCCAGCACTGGATCACCTCGGCGCGGGCCGCGTCCGCGGGCTCCCCGACGGCGTCGATCACCACGCCGAGAGCCCGCGCGAGGCAGCCGCGCACCTCCGCGCGGGCGGCGCGCACCACGTCCGAGTCCTCGCCGTGCACGTCGGTGAGCCCCAGCAGTCGGAAAGCCAGGGGCTCGCGCCCGTGGAAATCGAGGTACTCCTCGAACGCCGCCTCGGCGGCCGCGGCCCCGGGCGGAGCGTCCCGCACCGCGGCGGCCATCGCGTCGACGTGTTCGTGGCCGACGACGCATGCGAGGACGGCGTAGACGTCCGCCTTACCGCCCGGGAAGTTCGAATAGATGCTGGTCAGCGCTACATCGGCGGCGGAGGCGAGCTCGTCCACGGAGGTGCCGCGGTATCCCTGCGGCCGGGCGAACAGTGTGCGCGCCGCGTTCAGCAGCGCGGCGCGCGTGCGCCGGCGACGCTTGTCCGAGGGTTCCGTCAGGAGCGATTCCATGACACTATCCTAGTCATACTTCGTTATCATAGTACGACTAGGAGAATGCGATGACCGTCTCGCCCGACCAGCTGAACCCCGACGTCGCCGACGGCTCGGAGATCATGAAGCAGTTCCTCCCCGCGTCGCCGTTCGTCGCGCTCCTCGGCGTGCGCCTGGAGGAGATCTCCGACGGCGCGGCCACCCTCCTCGTTCCCTACCGGCCCGACCTCACCACGGTCGGGACGATGGTGCACGGCGGCCTCATCGGCGCCGCCGCGGACATCGGCGTGATGGTGGCCGCGTGGGCCGGGCGCCCGGTGCCGGACCAGCTCCGGGGCGTGACCGCGTCGCTCTCGATCAACTTCATCGCCCCGCTCGTGGAGGACGGGCTGCGCGTGCGCGCGCACCGCCTGTCCACCGGCCGGAAGACCAGCCACGTGCGCTGCGACATGTACTCCGAGACCGCGGACGCGCTAGTGGCCAGCGCCACCGGCACCTACCAGGTGGGCTGACCGCCTACCGAAACCGGCGTCGATCCCGGTCGGGATGCGAATACTTCCGCGTGATGCGGGATCGCGCCGGTTTCAGACACGGGCGCGCTGCGGTACCTCCCGGGCGAGCAGGACGGCGACGGCGCCGAGCAGCGTGCCGGTGATCCGCCGCTGCCACACCGCCCACGACGGGCGGCGGGCGACCAGACCCGCCACCGCGCCGGCGGCGACCACGATGCCCGCGTTCACCGCGATGGACACCGAGATCTGGACGCCGCCCAGCAGGAAGCCCTGCGCCGTGGTGTGCCCGCGCGCCGCATCGACGAACTGCGGGATCAGCGCCACGTACATGATGGCCGCCTTGGGGTTGAGCAGGTTGGTCACCAGGCCCATCCGGAAGAGCTTCGCGCGCGAATCCCGGGGCAGCTCACCGATCTCGAAGATCCCTCGCCCGCCGGGCCGCAGCGCCCGCCACGCCAGATAGCCGAGGTACGCGGCGCCCGCGGCCTTGAACCCCACGAACAGCCACGGCACCGCCACGAACACCACGGCGAGGCCGAGATTCGCCGAGGTCATGTACACGAGGAAGCCGACGGCGGTGCCGCCCAGCGAGATCAGCCCGGCGGCGCGCCCCTGGCCGATGCTCCGGGACACCAGGTACATCATGTTCGGCCCCGGCGTCAGCACCATCGCCAGCGCCGTCGCGCACATCCCCGCCATCGCGGCCCACGAAACGATCATGGAGGCGAGCCTGCCGCCCGCCGTCGCGCCGGTCCATAGCCAGTCGGGGGCGACTGGCCTCGGCGCCCGCCCGGTCCCGCCGCTCAGCGGGCGGCGTCCTCCACGATCTGCGCGGTGCGCGCCACGGCGTCGCCGCGGGACCGCAGTCGGGCGCCGAGATCCTGTGCGCGACGGACGGTGTCGGGCCGCAGAACCGTCTCCAGACCTGCGGTGAGTCGCGCCTCGTCGAGCTGCACGAAGGGCACGTGCGCCCCGACCCCCATCCGGGTCAGCTGGCCGCCCCACATCGGCTGATCGAAGGACACCGAGCACACCAGCGTGGGAAGCCCCGCGCGGAGGCTCTCGTACGTGGTCCCGATCCCGCCGTGGTGCACGGCCGCGGCGCACCGGTCGAACACCACGTCGTGCGCCACCGCGCCGGTGTAGTGCACCCGGTCCCCCGCCGTCGACTCGCGCGCCGCGAGATCGCTCCAGCCCGCGCTGACCACGACGCGACGGTCCATGGCGGCGGCCACGCGCTCGACCATCGCGATGGTGGACGCCACGTCCCGGATCGGCATGCTCCCGAAGCCGCAGTACAGAGGGGGATCGCCGGCGTCGATCCAGCTCAGGAGTTCCGCGTGCCGGTCGGCGCCCTCACCGATCCTCTCCCGCGCATCGCGCCCGAGCTCCAGGAAGCCGACGAGCGGGCGCCGCTCGTCCCACTCCTCGGCCAGCCCCGGGACGAACGCCGGGTCGTAGATCTGCACTTCGGGAACACCCCGTTTCGCCAGCATCTCCGACGGGGTCGCGGCCGAGAATCCCAGCCCGAGGTCCTTCCGCAGCGCGGCGAGGTACTTCAGGAACACCACCCGGCGGACGTTCTCGGAGACGCCCCACGTCAGCGCGTTCACCGCGGCGGGGTAGGTCCTGTCCGGGGGCAGCGCCCCGGGGAACGGATAGCTGCGGCAGGCCCTTCCGGGGAACCCGTGCATGGTGACCAACGGGGTGTCCGTGGCCTCCGTGACCGACGCGGCCCGGTCCTCCGTGAGCAGCGTGGACACCACCACATCGGCGCCGCCGCACACCTCGATGACCTCGCGGTTGAACCGCTCGCCGTACTCGTCCATCTGCTGCCCCACCATGCGCATCAGCTTCAGGCTGCTCCCCGCGGCGAGCGCACGCTGTCCCTCCTCCGACGAATACAGTTGCGCCACATCGGGTCCGCACGGCACCGCGTCGAGCCCCGCCAGCCGGGTGAACTCGACGAGGTTCGGTGGCGCGCCCACGAGCACGTCGTGGCCGCGGCGCCGCAGCTCCAGGCCGAGCGCGACGGCGGGCTGGACGTCGCCGCGGGTCCCCGTCAACGGGATCGCTATCTTCACTTCTCGCACCTTTCGTCGAATGTGGCTATCGTCGGGTCATGGATGGAGCGGGCCTGCACGTCGCGATGTTCTCCGATTTCCACCCGGGCACTCTCGGCGGGATCCAGAACTCGGTGAACGACCAGCGGCGCGAACTCGAGCGGCGCGGCCACCGGGTCACCCTGTTCACGCCGCCCGGCCCCGGCGAGGATCCGGGCACCGTCGAGCTCCGGCCGGTACTCGGGTTGCAGGTGAACGGTTTTCCCGCGGTCCTTCCCTCGCGGGCCAACACCCGGATCGTGGACGAGGCCCTCGCCGGGCACGGCTGCGACGTGGTCCACGTGCACACCACCTACGGGGTGGGAGCCATCGGCGCGAAACACGCCGCTCGGCACGGTATTCCGCTGGTCCAGACGATGCACAGCCGCGACGACCGCTTCCTGGAGGCCAATTCGCCGAATCCCGCGGCATCCGCGCTGGCGCTGCGGCTGCTGCACTCGGCGTTCGTCCCGCATCGGGAGGGCATCCCCGAGGTCGACGAGTCCGCCGCCGCGCACAACGCGTGGCGCGTGATGATCGCGCAGGCCAGGGCGGCCGACGCGGTGATAGCGCCCACCGCGCACTTCGCGGCGCGGCTGCGCGAACACGGCTTGGAGACGCCGCTGCACGTGATCTCCGGCGGCGTCGACGACGCTCTGCTCCCCGCGGAGGAGCGGCGCCCCGTCGAACCGGCGGGCGGGCCGCTCCGGGCCGTGTGGTGCGGACGGATCTCGCCCGAGAAGCGCCCGCTGGAGGCGATCGAGGCCGTGCTCGCCACCCCCGGCGTCACCCTGGACGTCCTCGGCGACGGTCCGCTGCTCGACGCGGCCCGGGACCTCGCGGAGCGGGACGGACGGATACGGATACACGGCCGGGTGGGCCGCCCCGAGGTGATCGCGGCGATGCGGGATCACGATGTGGTCCTGTTCAATTCGTCCGGATACGAGACGCAGGGCCTCGTCGCGCTGGAGGCGGCGGCCGCGGGCACCCCGCTGCTGTACTCCGATCCGAACCTCGCCGAGAACGTGCCGGAGGGGGCGGGGTTCCGCACCCGGGACGACTCCGCCGAGGCGATCGCCGCGGAACTCGCGGCGCTCCGGGACCGGCCGGACCGGCTCGCCGCCGCCCGAGCGGCGGCCCGCTCGGCGGACGTCCGCCAGTCTGCCCGGACGGACGAGATCGAGGTGCTCTACCTGGACCAGATCACCGCCCGCGCCCGGCGGCGCACCGCCCTCCCCACGGATCCGTCCGCGGTTCCCGGTGCCCCGGGCGCACTTCCGGTCCTCGGACACAGCGCCGTCGCGCTGCGGAAGGGGCTGGACTTCATCCGGGATCTCGGCCGCGACGGGCCGGTGGTGCGGATCGACCTCGGCCCGAAGCGGGCCTACGTACTCACCACGCCCGAACTGATCCGGGAGGTCGGGTTCCGGACCGCGGGCGAGTTCCACCGCCGCGACGTCCAGGAGTCGATGCACGAAGCCGTGCGCGGCGCCTCCAACGTGCTGTGCGGCGAGGCGCACGATCTGCGCCGCAGGATGATCGCCCCCGCACTGCGCAGCGGGCGGATCGCGGAGTACGCGGGCACCACGGCCCGGATCGCCGACGAGTGGGCGCAGTCGCTGCCCTTCGACCGTCGTGTCGACCTCATGATCGAGGCGCACGGGCTGATCCTGCGCACCGTGACGTCCACGCTGTTCACGGCGGACTTCGGTGCCGCCGCCTCGGAGCGGATCCGGCAGGACATGCCGTGGCTGCTCTCGCAGGTGATCGTGCGCGGCGCCCTGCCGGCGTCGGTGCAGCGGCTGCGGCTGCGCGCGAACCGCCGGTTCTCCGACAAGGCGGCGGCGCTGCGCCGCGAGATCGGCGCGGTGGTGGCCGCGTACCGCACGGCGGACGAGGAGCGCAACGACGTGCTCTCCGCCCTGGTGCGGCACGTGGACCCGGAGACGGGTGCCACGCTGTCGGACGACGAGGTCACCGACGAGCTGATTCTGATGGTGGCGGCCGGCGTCGGGTCCACCGCGTCGATCCTCGCCTGGGTGTGGCACGAGATCATGAGCGACGAGGCCGTGGCCGCGCGGGTGCGCGCCGAGGTGTCGGAGGTGGTCGGCGCCGGACCGGCGGGCCCCGAGCACCTGCCCCGGCTGGAGTACCTGCGGCGCACGGTGCAGGAGACGCTGCGGATGTGGGGGCCGTGGATCAGCTCGCAGAACGCCGACGGGTCGGTCGAGTTCGGGCGGGGCGACGCCGCGGGACCGGACGGTGCGACCCTCACCCTGCCAACGGATTCCATGATCGTGTACAGCCCGTATCTGGTGCACCACGACCCGCGGTACTACACCGATCCGGATCGATTCGACCCCGACCGCTGGACGGCCGAACGCGCGCACGAGATCGACAAGCGGGCGGTGCTGCCGTTCGGCGTGGGCGAACGCCACTGCCCGGGAAGCAACTTCGCGGTGACGATCATCCTGCTCGCCACCGCCTCGCTGTACTCCAGCCGGGAACCGCGCCCCGTCGGCGGCCCGCCGTCCCCGTCGACGACGGACTTCGTGCCGGCACCGTCGGCGCTGCCCGTCGTTCTGGGGCCGCGCGCGTACGCCTGAACCACGCTGCGGCATCTACGGACCCGCCGTCAGCGCGACGCCGAGCAGGGCGGTGTACAGCGCGAGGACGAACAGCAGGGCGGGCGCGATCGGGTACTCGTCCTCGCCGGAGCGTGCGAATCGCACGGCCCCGGACACCGGCAGGGCGAGCAGGACGACCGGGCTCCAGCCGAGCACGGCCGCAGCACCGTGCAGGTTCCACGGCCGGATCAGGAGGACCGCCGCCACGGCCGCGAGCGCGGCGAACCCGAGCCCGGCGATCGCGCTGGCACGCACCCCCAGTTCGGACGAGTAGTACGCCTCGCCGGGATGCGGGCCGCGAGACGTCTTGCGCGCGAACTCGAACTGCAGGAACGCGCCCGCGAAGATCGCGGCGGTCCACGCCGCGCCCGCCGCTCGCGGCACCTCGCCGGTGTCCATCGCCGACACCAGGACGTAGGCGGTCACCAGGAGCTGCACCGGGTAGGTGATCACGAGGTTGAGCACGACCGACCCACCCATCGGGGGCCATCGCGCCTCCAGCAGCCACAGCAGCAGCCCGTACAGCAGCACGGCCGCGATCGCGAGGGCCGACCCCGCGGAGAGCGCCGCCGAGGCGCCCACCGCCACGACGGCGATGATCGCCATCGCCGCCCGCAGGTCCGCCGCCGTGACGGCCCCGGTGACGAGGGGCCTATCGGGGTTGTGCACGCGGTCGTAGTCGAGATCCTTCTGCTCGTCGACCATGCGCAGGTACAGGAGGACGATCACCACCACCGCCGCGCGGACGGCGGTCGCGGCGCCGGGGGCCCACTCCCCGCCTGTGACGACGGCAGCGGTCCCCTCCAGGGCGAGCACCCACAGCACGCCGTAGAGCACGTAGTGCGGCTTGTACATCACCGCCGTGAAGCGCGCGATCCGCGCCGGCGACACCGCGGCAGCATCCACCGTCGTGTTCACTCCCGGACCGCGCCCTCCGCCGGAACGGGAACGAACTCCACCTCGATCTCGGCGCAGGTCCGGCCCGCCTGCTCGACCCGCACCACCACCGAATCCGGTGCGTCCTCGGCTCCTGCCACCCCGGAACCCACCGGGGAGCCGGCCATCCGCGCGTGGCACGTGGTCGCCACGTCCAGCTCGACGAACGCGTCGAACCGGCTGCGCAGCGTGGCGGCCCGCCGGGTCGGCGAACCCGCGGTGGCGACCGCGAACTGCCGCGCGGCCTCCAGGAGCAGGCTGCCGGGCACGTGGTCGAGCGGGTGATCGAACAGCGACGGATGCGTGGTGTCCACCACGAGCGGGGCCTCGGCCCGCGCACCGCTGCGGCTCACCGCGCCGATCACCACGTTGCGGCGCGCCTCCCGCCCCACCTCCGCGGCCCCGCCCGGGGTCGCCGGGTGGACGCCGGTGGGCCGCTGTCCCAGGCCCATCCGTTCGCGCACGGTCCGGCGCATCCCCGTCCACGCCCGCGGGGGCATCCAACTGAGCGACCCGAGGATCGTCATCATCGGTTCGCCCTCGCTCGCGATGTCCATGACCACGTCGAGTCCCGTGCGGCGGCCGTCCGCGACGTGCTCGCGGGTCACGCGGAGGTCGACGGTGAGATCGGCGGGCTCGGAGCCCGCCTCCCACCGCGGGCCGGGGACCGCGACACCGTCGAACACCCGGACCAGGAACGCGTGATCCATGGGCACGCCGAAGAACTCGTGACTCACGGCGATCCCCGCCTGCCGCGCGACCTCCATGACCGCGAGCGGATCGTGGTGTCCGGCCTGCGGCCCGCGGTGATCGCCGTAGTAGGCGTGCGCGCGGGGCAGCTGGGCTCCCAGGGTGTACACGGGAACGCCGTCCACGACGCGCGGCTCGGAGGCGAACGACGTGAGGAACACCTCGGAGACCGCGCAGCGATGCACCAGCTGGCGGGGCACGGTGCGGTCGTGCTCGATGTCCGGGCTGCAGGAGAGCCGGTCCTCCCCCGCCGCGCCGTGGGCGCTACTGATCGTCATGACTGCCTCCGGTCCGCGACCGCGGGATCGCCGCATCGCTGTTCGTGGTGTCGTGCAGGGGGTTCGGGGCGCTGAGGGGCAGGACGTGGGAGCCGAGCACGACGACGGACCAGGGGTCGGCGTCGACGCCCTCCGCCCACACCCGGCGCAGGAGCTCCGCGGCGGCGGCGTCCTGATCGCGCCGGTCCGCTCCTCCGGGCGGGTCCGGGAGCGCCGCGCCCGCGGCCGCGAGGTCCGCCGCGACCCGGCGGTGCGCCTCGTCCCGCTCGAAGCTCCGCGCGGGGGCGTCGGCGTACAGCGCCCCGGCCAGCTCCCGGGCCAGGGCCGCACCGTCCGCGCGGGGGTCGGCGGCCTGGACCGCCGCGACGACCCGCGCCCGCACGGTCTCGTCGAACAGGATGGCCAGCTCCCGCAGGACGTCGAAGGGATCGTCCGGCGTGTGCACCAGATTCAACAGGTGGCTGTGGATTCCCAGCGCGTGCCGGAGGTCGCCCGGCGACCGGCCGCGCGGATCGGTGGCACCCTTCTCCCGGGTGAGGCGGACCGGAACCGGCTCCGCCTGCTCGTGATCCGCCGCGACCACCAGCACGAGGGCGTCGCACACGCCGACCAGCAGGTCCGCGAGGCGCCGCCGCTCCGCGGACGCCGTGATCCAGGAGCTGCGCCACATCGCGCGCGCGAGGTGCCGGTCCGCGGTGATCCGCTCGGCGTGCGCCACCCGGTAACCGTTGCGCGCGAGCCACTCCAGCGTGGGTTCGACGGCGCGCGCGAGGATCGCATCGGGTTTGAGCAGGAGCATGGTGTGCCGCTCCGCGAAGTCGACGGGGTCGATCCCGCGCGCACGGAGCTGTCCCACCGACTCGATCACGTAGGTGTCCACATCGGCGGCGGAGCGGTTCAAACGGGTCAGCATCATCGGCTCCCCCGCACCGCTGCCAGGACGTCACCGATGCTCGTCAGCGGCGCACCGAGGTAGCCGACCTCCAGGCTGTGATCGAGGAGTGTGCGCAGGTACTCCGGGCCCGACGGGGGCGCCGCGCGGCCGAGCAGCGCATCCGAGTTCTCCGTGCAGAAGTCGAGCTTGCGGGCGAAGTAGCTGGTGTACAGCGACCCCACGCGCCGGTAGTACTCGCGTTCGAGGCGGTCGAGTGCACCGTCGTCGAAGCTGGACTCCGGGACGAACCGCGCGACCGCGAACGACGGGTACTCGGCGAGCACGTCGGACAGCTCGCGCAGCGTGAGCACGTCGGCCCCGAGGGCGTGGAACGTGCGGCCCTCCACGTCCGCTCCGCGGCCGTCGTGGAATCGCCCGGCCACCGCGGCGATCACGTCCGCCACGTGGTCGACGGGGGCCAGCGACAGCGTCGCGTCGTAGCGGCCCGGCAGCGTCCGCAGCTTGCCCTCGACCATGAGCTTGACCACGGTGTAGAGGTTCTTGTGATCGCGGATCGTGCCGTCCGCGGAGGCGCCGGACACGATCCCCGGCCGCACCACCGCGGCACGCAGCCCGCGGTCGCGCGCCGCCCCGATGATCTGCTCGGCGTGGAACTTGCTGCGCTCGTAGCGGTTACCGAACTCCTGCCCCACATCCAGTTCGTCCTCCAGCACGCGTCCACCGCGGAGGCCGCACACGTACGCCGTGCTCACGTGCACGAGCGGTACGTCCCAGGCGAGCGCCAGCTCCACGGCGTGCTCCGCGCCGGCCACGTTGAGCCGCCGGTACTCCTCGTCGGTGGCGTCGAACGCGGTGGTGGCGGCGCAATGCACGATGAGCGAGGTCTCCCCCGCGACCGCGGCGTCGAGGCCGAACCCGGGCAACTGCACGTCGCCCACCACCTGCCGGGTGACGGTGCGCGGCGCACCGTCGTTCCCGACGAGACCACGCGCCGCGTGCAGCACCGCGGTGACGGGGACGCCCGACGCCTCGAGGCGGGCGGCCACCTCGACCCCGACGAGACCGGAGGCACCGGTGAGCAGCACCCCGCCCGTCATGATCCGGCCCTCGCCCCGTCGATGAGCCGCAGCACGTCGCCCACCCGGAGCACCCCGGCGAGGCGCTCGGACGGGAACGGCGGCAGCCCGAAGGCCTCCTCGAGCGCCACCGTGAGCTCGATCAGCCGCACCGAGTCGTACCCCAGGTCCTCTCGGAGCCGGTCGCCGTCGCGCAGCGACTCGGCCGGAACGGGTTGCGGTGCGGCGGCTCCGGGGTCGCTCGGCGGCGCCATCATCGCGATCACGGAGAGCACCGTGTCGGCGTCGCGCTGCGGGCCGGTCATGGGGCCTCCCCCCGGTCGGCGCCGGCATGCGGTTGCGCGCCGCCGGTCGCGAGCAGGTCCTCGGCCTCCGCGAGGGGCGGCTTCACCCCCAGATTGTTGCCGATGCGGACCCAGTCGTAGCTGACCTCCAGCGTGCGCCGCCACTGCTCGCGGGAGTCGAACGACGCGGGGAAGCGCAGCCCGCCGATCACCTCGCGCACGGTGCCCAGCAGATCGTCGAGCACCCGCAGCCCGTCCAACGGGTCGCCGTCCGCGACGGCGGCCGCGAAATCGACGGAGGCGGCGGCACCGACGGCGTCCAGCACCCGCCCCCGGTGTACCGCCCGCGCCGGGACCATGCGCCGCAGAGTGCGCAGCGGCGCCACGTCCGGGGGCAGCGGGGTGACGGCGTACGCCGCGAGCACCATCCGCGTGCACATCGCGGTCAGGCGGTGCGCCGCCACCGCGGCCACCTCGGCCTGCCCGCTCTTGACGGCGCCCACCAGATCCTCCCGGGCGTTCTCCGCCACGACATTCGCCCACGTGAGATCCAGTGCCGCGGCGGCGAACCGGTCGGCGGGGAGCGGCGCGAGCGCCGCCGTCGCCCCGTCCGGGAGGTTCATCCCCGCCAACGAGAGCACCGGATCGCCGGTGTACGGCGACGGCGTCGCGGCCGCGGCGGGCTCGCACATCGCGAACGCGGGCCGGACGGGGCCGGTTCGCCCCCACGTGATCCCGAACAACCCGAGGCGCAGGAACTCGGCGAGCGCGGCGCGATGATCGCGATCGCCGATCCCCGATTCCGCCGCCGCGATCTGCGCGAGGGGCCTGCGGAACACGACGGTGCGCCACACCCGCGCGGCGTCCTCGGAGAGCGCGAACACGTCGCGGCCGCCCCGCACCACGTGCACCCGGCCGGCGACGTCCCACGTGGTGACGCCGTCCACCCGGGCCAGCCGTACCTCGCCGGGATCCGACCACTCGCCGTGCGCCAGTTCGGCGATCAGGGGCTCGACCTCGTCCCACCAGTCGCCGTGATCGCCGTCCAGCCGGGCGGCGGCCTCGCGGAGGCGGGCGGCGGGCGCGTCGTGGCCGCCGCGCCCGGCCCGCTCCAGCTGCCGTGGCAGCCATTTCGTCTCGAGATAGGTCTCCCCGGACCGGGCGCACCAGGCCTTGGCCGCCTGCACCAGGGCGTCGCGGGCCCACCCCCGCGCCTCCTCGTCCTCTCCCAGCAGGCGCAGGGCCTGGACGTGCCGCATCACCTGTTCCACCCGGAACGTCCACCAGCGCTCCAGGATCCGGGCGAAGCGCGGGGCGGGGAGGATCGCGCGCAGCTCCGCGAGGTCGACGGCGGCGCCGTCGCGGACGACCGTGGACCGCAGGAACCGCTGGCACCGGTTGAGCACGTCCTCGGAGAGGTCCTGGATCCGGTCGGCGGCGGCCGCGGCGGAGACCTCCTCCAATTGCGCCCGGATCTGTCCGGCGGTCCGGGTCCTGACCTCGAGGCGCCGGCCGTCGCCGAACAGCACCGAGGGCAGCGTCGGCAGCTCGCCTCCGCCGGACGCGATCACCAGGAAGTCGACATCGGAGCCCTCGTTCCCGAATCCCTCAGCGAGCGAGCCCTCGAACAGCACGAGGCAATCGGCGGGGATCGTGACCGAATCGAGTGCGGCGTCCAGCAGCTCCGACACCCGCTCAGCGCTCAGCGTCGGCGCGTGCGGTGCCGCCGAAGTTCCGTCGCTCTCGTGCGTCTCCACGTCGTCCAGCAGGCCGGCGTCGTAGCGCTCCCACAGCCGGCGACGGCGCGGTTTGCCGCTGGAGGTCTTCTCGATGGTGCCGCGCGGGCCCGTCACCACGGTCACGGTCTGCGCGGGTCCGAGCATGCCCCGGATCAGCGTGCGGGCCCGGGAGATCCACGGCCCGGGGGCCTCCTCCGCGAACAGGGCCACGCCCTGTGACCCGGCCGCGGGCAGGGCGACCGCAGCCAGCCTGCCCTTGATCAGGCCGCACTCGGCGGCGACGGCGCCCTCGATGTCCTCCATGAACACCGAGCGTCCCCGCACCTTGATGCTGGTGGCCATGCGGCCCAGCACGAACAGCTCGCCGTCCACCAGGAATCCCGCATCGCAGGTGAACACCTCGCCGTCGGCGATGCGCGTGGATCCCGCGCCGTCGCCGGTGTATCCGTCGGACGCGGACGCGCCGCCCACCACGACCTCGCCCAGTGATCCGTCGGGGAGGGGCGCGCCGTCGGCGTCGACGATCCGGACCGGCGATGCGGGGTCGGGCCGCCCGAGTCCCACGATCCAGCGCTCGCCCGAATACTCGTGCGCGGTTTCGAATCCGGCGCGATCGCGGATCTCGATCCGCTCGCCGAAACGCAGCGACGACGGCTCGGGCTGGATCACGGTGAGGGGAAGCTCCGGCCCGGATGCCGTGACCATCAGCGTGTTCTCCGCGAGGCCGTACGCCGCGACGATGCCCCGGGGATCGAATCCGCGGGGGCCGACGAGGCGGCAGAACGCCTGCACATCGGGCACGTCCACCGGTTCGGCCCCCACGGCCAGCGAGCGCCACCCCGAGAGATCGACGTCGGCGATCGCCTCGGGGCGGACGCGGTGCGCGGCGTAGCCGAGGGCGAACGACGGTGCCATGCTGTGCGCCGCGACGGTCATCGCGCGCAGCCACCGCGCGGGGTCGCGGATGAACTGGTCCGGCCGCATCAGGTGCAGGTCCTCCTGCACGGTGACCGTGGTGAGGAAGCCGCCGATCAGGCCCATGTCGTGATACAGCGGCAGCCAGGAGGCCATGGCCTCGCCGGGCCTCCAGCCCAGGGTGCGCGCGATCATCGCGGTGTTGGCGGCCACATTGTCCCAGCTGATCCGCACACCGCGCGGGGAGCCGCTCGAACCGGAGGTGAACTGCAGCAGCGCGTACGGCCCGGGGGCGCCGAAGGGCTCGTCGGCCGGTGCGCCGCCGGCCCCGACAGCCCCGTCGGCCAGAGCTGCGTCGAGCGCGATCACCCGGACCCCGGGCCGGTCGCTGCGGCCGATCGCCGCGCGCACCAGGTCCACGAGACCGGCGATGGTGACGACGACCACCGGCTTTGCCTGCTCGATGATCTCCGCGACGTGACGGGTGTACTCGTCGAGGTCGGCGAACGTCGGGGGCGTCACGGGGGTGACCGTGCCGCCGCGCATCCAGACGCCGTAGACGGCTGCGACGCAGTCGAAATCGGTGGGCATGAGCACGCAGACGCCGTCTCCGGTCCCGACTCCGTCCACCCGCAGCACCGCGGCGACGTCGCGGACCGAACCGGCGATCGAGGCGTAGCTGCGGAACGTTGCGCCCGAGCCCTCCGACGCCAGGTGGACGCCGCGGTCCTCGGCGGGATCGTGGAGCCAGCCCCGCACCGCGTCGACCCCGGACAGCCCCTCGTACCTACGCATCGTCGTCTCCTCCCGAGAGCACGGTGACGGTCCCGGCGGTCCCGTCCACCCGCACGCGCATTCCGGTCCGGATGGCGCCCGCCGCGCCGCGCAGCTGGACCACGGTGGGAACACCCAGCTCCCGGGCCACGATCGCGACGTGGGTGAGCGGGCTCCCGCGTTCGATCACCAGTGCCGACGCCGACGGCAGCGCGGCGACCCAGCCCGGGTCCGTGCGGTACGCGACGAGCACCCCGCCCGCCACGTCGCCGGGCTCCGTCATCACCACGGCGCGTCCCTCCACGATCCCGCCGGCCGACGGCGAGCCCCGCAGCACCACGCCGTCGGCCGCGGCGGCGACGTCGGAGACGGGCACCCAGCCCTGGGCTGCGAGCTCGGCGTCGCCGAGATCCGGGCCCCGGGTCTCGAAGCGCTCGGGCGCGACCAGCCCCGCGTCGCGCTCCCGGGCGGCGCGGCGGGCGGCCACCCGGTCACGCAGACCGGCGCCGGCCTCCGGGGCCCGGTACGCGTCCCGCAGTTCGTCGATGGTGAGCTCGAAGACGTCGCGGAAGTCGTCGATCTCGCCGCGGGCCGCGAGGTCGCGGCCCATCACCCGGATCAGCCGCTTGACCATGCCGAAGGCGCGGGTCCGGCAGAACCGCAGGCGTTCCCGGTGGGCGGCGCACCGCGAGACCTTGCCCCGCAGCCGCTCGTAGACCCGGCGGCGCACGCCGTGCAGGTGCGCGTCCAGGTACTCGTCCGCGGTCTGCACGGGGGCGGTCTCCCCCGGTACCCCCGGGGCGTCCGCCGCGCGGGCGAGGCCGCTGCGCAGCATGAGGTACACCGAGGAGGGATCCTCGTGCAGGTCGGGGACCTCCAGCTTGAGCTCGTCCAGGCTGCGGTAGCCGTACCGGGCGAGGTAGTCGTCGAGTCCGGCGCGGAAGTCCTCGTGCGCGCCGGACCGGACCGCGGCGTCGATCGTGGCGGGATCCGCGGTGTCGATCAGGCTCCGCAGCGCGGGGTCGGCCGCGGCGCGCTCCGCCAGCGCGGTCATGGCGCGGGCCGGCTCCGCCGACTCCACATCGGCGCCGGGGCCGATCACGGCGTAGAGGAACCACTCCGGCGCCCTCGGCAGGAGGACCTTGGTGAGCGCGTACATCGAGCCGGTCAGGGTGAGCAGCACCGCGTCGAGCACCATGAGCGGCCCCCATCGCCGCACCAGGTCGCCCTCCACGCGGAGGTAGGCCTCGTAGGCCTCGGCGCCGGACATCGCGTCGAGGTCCACCGCCTCGAAATCGTCGTACACGCGGTAGAACTCGCGGAGGAAATCGGCGACGACCGCGTCGATCGTCCACAGTCGCCGCGCGTACGTCGCGGTGGTGACCAGCCGCGAACGCAGGCGTTGCAGCGGACCGTCGAACGTGAACGGGCGGAGCGCGCCGGCCGTGCCGGAGTCGAGCGGCTCGCTGACGCCGAGCGCCGCCTCCAGCACCTTGCGGTTGAGCGGGTACCCGGGCGCGATGCCGACCATGCGGTACCAGTGCAGCAGGTTGTAGTAGACGCGGGAGTGGAAGCAGCCCAGCATGTACGGGGTCCACTCGTCGATCTGCCGCAGCTGCGCCGCGGGCACCCGCAGCGATGCGGCGTAGCCGCGGTACACGCGGCTGTAGATGTCGGCGGCGGTGGTGAACGTGAGCGGCGAGGTGAGTCCGCTGAAGCTCTCGATGATGTTGGAGTTGTCCCAGATCCGGGCGTCGCCGGCGGCCAGCGGCTCTCCCGCCCCGCGCAGCAGCAGCGCGGGATCCGGTTCGGCCGCCGCCGGGAGTGCGGGCGCGATGGCGGTGATCGGGCGCGACTGCAGGAACCAGAAGTCGGTACCGTCGTGCGCCCACTCGACGTCCTGCGGCTCGCCCAGGGCGGCGGCCAGGTCGCGCGCCAGCGAACAGAGCTCCCGGACGCGATCGGGCGGGAGCGCGCACTCACCCCGCGCACCGTCGGCGACGGGGAGCTGCACCGCCCCCGCGGACCCGCTGGGCCGGAAGCTGGTGGCCTTCTCGCCGACCACCACCTCCGCGGCCCCGCCCGCGTCCACGGTGACCGTGTCGGCGTCGACGGCGCCCGATACGAGCCCCTCGCCCAGTCCGTACACGGCGCTGACCACGGTCTCATCGGTCGCGCCGGTGATCGGGTTGGCGGTGAACACGACCCCGCTGACCTCGGCGTCCACCAGCCGCTGCAGCACCACGGCGACGCCACCGGAAGGCCGCCGGCCGGCGGCGAACGCGTAGCCGACGGAGCGCTCGGTGAACGCGGACACCCAGCAGCGGCGGACCCGGTCGGTCACGTCGTCGAGGCCGTTGACGTTGAGGAAGGTGTCGAACTGGCCGGCGTAGGAGGCCTCGGCGCCGTCCTCCACCGTCGTGGAGGAGCGCACGGCGATCGCGCCCTCGCCGACGGCGCGGTAGGCGTCCGCGATCAGCTCGCGCAACGGCGCCGGGAGCTCCGCCGACGCGATCGCCGCGCGGATCCGCGCGGCGTGCTCATGGGCCTCGGATTCCTCTGCCGCGCTGTGGAAGTCCTCGATCAGGCCGGCGAATCCGGAGTCCCGTGCGAGGGTGTCGAAGGCGTCGGTGCCCACGACGGACCACTCCGGCACCCGCAGGCCGCTCCTCTCCAGGAGGGCGAGCCCGTGGCTCTTCCCCCCGCCGAGCACCCCGAGTGTTTCCGGGTCCGTCCACGGGCCCAATACCTGCATGCGGCTCCTCCTACGACACCGGTCGTCCGATTCGCAGCGGCGCCCGTGCTCCGTCGTCTCGAAGCCCGCGGGTCAGCGGTCACCCTCCCTCGGTGTCCACTGTCGCAGAACGACGCCTGTGTGCGATCCGCTTATCGAGGAGCGTGGCCGTGTCGTTACGGGGCGTCGCCGAGGAGCGCCTCGACCTCGGCCTCCACGACCTCGCCGACGGTGGCGGGCGAGAACTCCGGATCGCGGGTCTTGTCGACGAGCACCGCGCGGATGCCCTCCACGAAATCGGGACGGCGGATGAGCCGGGCTCCCACGAGGGCCTCGGCGGCGAGGCACTGCTCCAGCGTGCGGTCCGCCGCCTCCTGCACCAGGTCGAAGGTCACGACCACCGAGGTGGGGCAGGCGGTGGCGAGCTGTTCGCGGGCGGTGTCCGCCCACGCGCCCTCCGTCGTGGCCAGCGCGGAGAGGATCTCCGTCACCGAGCTGCGGCCGAACACGTCGGCCACCTCATCGAGCGGCAGGACGCCGGCCGGGGCGTCGCCTCCGAGGCGGGACAGCGCACCGTCGAGCTCCTCGCCCGCGAGCAGGGCGGACTCAAGCTCGCCCATGGAGTCGGCCGGGACGAAGTGCGTGGCCAGGCCGACGGCCAGCGCGTCGCCCGCGCCGATCCGCGCGGCGGTCATGCCCATCAGCGCGCCGACGCCCTGCGGCAGGCGGCCCAGGATGTACGTGGCGCCCACGTCGGGGAGGAAACCGATGGCCACCTCGGGCATGGCGATCATGGCCTTCTCGGAGACCACGCGGTGCGAGCCGTGGATCGAGACGCCCACGCCGCCACCCATGTTCACGCCGTCGATGAGGGCGATCACGGGCTTGGGGAACTCGGCGAGGCGCTGGTTCATCGCGTACTCGTCGTGGAAGAACGGGGTGAAGTCCTCGCCCGCCACCACCTGGTCGCGGATGGCCCGGATGTCGCCGCCCGCGCAGAACGCCTTCGGCGACGCCGAGGTGATGAGGACGCGGGTCACCGCATCGTCGGACTCCCAGGACCGCAGCGCGGCGTCGATCGCGTGCACCATGCCCGTGGTGAGCGCGTTGAGCGCCTTCGGCCGGTTCAGCTCGATGTGGCCGGTGCCCCCGGACACGGTGGTGACGATCTCCGCCTCGACGTTCTCGACCGCGATGTCGCTCACTGCCCACTCCTCCGATTTACTCGCATATCCAACTAAATCAGTATGCCAGGTACCCGCGTAACCTGGGGTCCCGATGGCGAATCTTCTCGGCGCGGACGCGCTGCACCTCGAGTACCCGACGAAAACCGTCTTCGACTCCGTCTCCCTCGGCGTCAACGACGGGGATCGCATCGGCATCGTCGGCCGCAACGGCGACGGCAAGTCGAGCCTGCTCGGCATGCTCGCCGGCACCCGCGAGCCCGATTCGGGCCGGGTCACCCGGCGCGGCGGTGTCCGGGTGGGCGTGCTCACCCAGACCGACCTCTTCGACGACGAGGACACCGTGGCCCACTCCGTGGTGGGCGACGCGGAGGAGCACGAGTGGGCGGGCGACGCCCGGATCCGCGACATCATCGCGGGGCTGCTCACCGATCTCCCCTGGCACGGGCGCCTCGGCGAGCTCTCGGGCGGGCAGCGGCGGCGCGTGCAGCTCGCGCAGCTGCTCACCGGCGAACACGACGTGCTGATCCTCGACGAGCCCACCAACCACCTCGACGTCGAGGCCATCCAGTGGCTCGCGGGGCACCTCAAGAACCGCTGGCCCGCGGGGCAGGGCGGGCTGCTCATGGTCACCCACGACCGGTGGATCCTGGACGAGGTCTGCACCGCGACGTGGGAGGTGCACGACCGGATCGTCGAGCCCTTCGAGGGCGGCTACGCCGCGTACATCCTGCAGCGCGTGGAACGCGACCGGCAGGCCGCGTCCATCGAGCAGAAGCGGCAGAACCTGGCCCGCAAGGAGCTCGCGTGGCTGCGCCGCGGCGCACCGGCCCGCACCTCGAAGCCGAAGTTCCGGATCGACGCCGCCAACGCCCTCATCTCCGACGTGCCGGAGATCCGCGACAAGACCGAGCTCCAGTCGCTCGCCGTGTCGCGGCTCGGCAAGGACGTGGTCGACATCCTCGACGTGTCCGTCTCGTACGGCGAGAAGCCCGTGCTCTCCGACGTCGAGTGGCGCATCGCGCCCGGCGAGCGCACCGGCATCCTCGGGGTGAACGGTGCCGGCAAGTCCACCCTGCTCGGGCTGGTCGACGGTGCCGTGTCCCCCACGTCCGGCACGGTCAAGCGCGGCAAGACCGTGAAGGTGGCCACGCTGACCCAGCGCCTCGACGAGTTGGAGGACCACCTCGACGACCCGGTGCGGGTGGTGCTCTCGCGGCTCGCGACGAGCTTCACCGTGGGCAGCGGCTCCAAGGCGCAGGAGCTCACCCCCGCGCAGCTGTTGGAGCGGCTCGGCTTCGCCTCGGCGCAGCTGTCCACGCCGGTCAAGGACCTCTCCGGCGGGCAGAAGCGGCGGCTGCAGCTGCTGCTGATCCTGCTGGACCAGCCGAACGTGCTGATCCTCGACGAGCCGACGAACGACCTGGACACCGACATGCTGGCCGCGATGGAGGACCTCCTCGACTCGTGGCCCGGCACCCTGATCGTGGTGTCCCACGACCGGTACTTCCTGGAGCGGGTGACCGATCAGCAGTACGCGATCCTCGAGCGGCGGCTGCGGCACCTGCCGGGCGGCGTCGACGAGTACCTCGCCCTGCGGCGCGCCCAGCACGCCGGCGCGACGGGCCCGGCCGGGGCGCCCACCGAGTCGTCTGGGTCGTCCGCGGCGTCGACCGCCGAGACCCCGTCGGGCCTGAGCGGCGCCGAGCTGCGCGCCGCGCAGAAGGAGATCGCCTCGGTCGAGCGCCGGATGGGCAAGCTCACCGACCAGGTCACCGCGGCGAAGAACGCCCTCGCCGATCACGACCAGGGCGACTACGCCGGTCTCGCCGAGGAGATGAAGAAGATCTCCGCGCTCGAGGACGAGCTGGCGGAGCAGGAGCTCCGCTGGCTCGAACTCGGCGAGTCCCTGGAGGGCTGACGGCTACAGCACGTCGTCGTCGACCCAGTCGAGCGTCCGCTGCACGGCCTTCCCCCAATTCCGGTAGAGCCGAGCGCGTTCCGCCTCATCGGCGGTGGAGGTCCAGCGACGGTCCTCGGCCCAGTTGTCGATGACGTCCTGCTCGCCCTGCCAGTAGCCCACGGCGATGCCGGCGGCGTACGCGGCGCCCAGGGCCGCGGTCTCGGCGACCTGCGGCTTCACCACGTCGACGCCGAGCTGATCGGCCTGGAACTGCATCAGCAGGCCGTTGGCGGTCATGCCGCCGTCGACCTTGAGCTCCGTCAGCGCCGTGCCGGCGTCCGCGTGCATCGCCTCGACGACGTCGCGGGTCTGGTACGCAACGGATTCCAGGACGGCGCGACAGAGGTGCTCCTTGCGCACGAAGCGCGTCAGCCCGACGATCGCGCCGCGGGCGTCCGACCGCCAGTAGGGCGCGAACAGGCCCGAGAAGGCGGGCACGATGTAGGCGCCGCCGTTGTGCTCGACGCGGCGCGCGGCATCCTCGATCTGCGAGGCGTCCGTGATCATCTCGAGGTTGTCGCGGATCCACTGCACGAGCGAACCGGTGACCGCGATGGATCCCTCCAGCGCGTACCGCGCGGGCGCGTCGCCGATCTTGTAGCAGACGGTGGTGAGCAGCCCGTTCTTGCTGTGCACGGGCGTGGTTCCCGTGTTCAGCAGCAGGAAGCTGCCTGTGCCGTAGGTGTTCTTGGCCATGCCCTCCTCGAAGCACGCCTGTCCGAAGGTCGCCGCCTGCTGGTCGCCCAGGATGCCGGAGATCGGGACGTCCGCGAGCATGCCGTGCTTGCGGCCGGTGCCGTAGACCTCCGACGACGAGCGGATCTCCGGCAGCATCGACAGCGGGATGCCCATCTCCGCGCAGATCTCCGGATTCCAGTCCAGCGTCTCGATGTTCATCAGCATCGTGCGGGAGGCGTTGGTCACGTCGGTGGCGTGCACGCCGCCGTTCGGACCGCCCGTCATGTTCCACAGCACCCAGGAGTCGGTGGTGCCCATGAGGAGGTCCCCCGCCTCGGCCCGGGCGCGGGCGCCCTCGACGTTCTCCAGGATCCACATCACCTTGGGGCCGGTGAAGTAGGTCGCCAGCGGCAGCCCGACCTTCTCCTTGAACCGGTCCGGGCCCTCCTCCGCGGCGAGGCGCTCCACGATGTCCTTGGTCCGGGTGTCCTGCCAGACGATCGCGTTGTACACCGGCTCGCCGGTGTTGCGGTCCCAGACGACCACGGTCTCACGCTGATTGGTGATGCCGACCGCGGCGATCCGGTGCAGCGAGATGTCTGCGGACGACAGTGCCACCGCGACGACCTCGCGGACGTTCGCCCAGATCTCCATCGGGTCGTGCTCGACCCAGCCCGCGCGCGGGAAGATCTGCTCGTGCTCCATCTGGCCCGTCGTCACGATCCGGCCGCGCTGGTCGAAGACGATCGCCCGGCTGCTGGTGGTTCCCTGGTCGATCGCCATCACATAGGTGGTGTCGCTCATCGTCGAATCCTCTCGGTGGGTGGTTGCAGTGAGATGTACTGTGGAGTCCGCTGTTTCAGGTGGATCGATCATGAGATGTACAGCCCGCCGACGAGTCCGGCGATCACGCCTCCCGCGAGCGGCCCCGCGACGGGCACCCATGCGTACGACCAGTCATTTCCGCCCTTGCCCTTGATGGGCAGCAGGGCGTGGGCGATGCGGGGACCGAGATCGCGGGCGGGGTTGATCGCGTACCCGGTCGGGCCGCCGAGCGAGATGCCGATACCGACCACGATCAGTGCCACGGCCAGCGGGCCGAGGCCCGACGGGGTCTTCCCCAGCACCAGGATCGCGAGGACCAGGACGAACGTCGCGACCGCCTCGGTGAGCACGTTGTGCGGGTACGAGCGGACCTCGGGACCCGTCGCGAACACGCCGAGTTTGACGCCGGGGTCCGCGTGCGCGTCGAACTGCTTCCAGTAGGCCAGCCAGGTGACCACCGCACCGAGGAAGGCGCCGAGGAACTCCCCCGCGAAGTAGGTGGCGGTCGACCCCGCGGTGACCGGAACGCCCGGGGCGTACTCCGCGGCCCCGCTGCTGAGGATCCCCACCGTGACAGCGGGATTGAGGTGCGCACCGGACCGGTACGCCACGTAGACGCCCGCGAAGACGGCGATGCCCCAGCCGAGGCCGATCATGAGGAAGTTCGCATCACCCCCTTTCGTCTTCGGCAGGATCGTGTTGGCCACGACGCCGCATCCCAACAACAGCAGGACGGCGGTTCCGAAGACCTCGGAGACGAACACGGCGGACAGCGCCGGGCCGGCGGCCGGGTCCGCGAGTAGGACGGTGTCGATCATGGGCACTCCTCGGCTCGCCGGTGCGAGCGGCGAATCGGTCGAAAGGTACGGGGAAAGGATCCGGGTGATCGGCGGCGCTCAGGCGAGCGTGGTGGGCCGGGCACCGGTCAGATCGGCGAGGACGTCGCCGGCGCGCGTGCGGGCGGCTTCGGCGGCGGCGTCGTCGGGCGCGGACGCGGCGGCGGATTCGGCCGCGCAGCGGGCGCGATACGCCTCCGCCTCGGTGCGCCGGCGGGCGTCGTCCCAGCCCAGCTCCGACGCCATGATGTCGACGATCTCGCCCAGCGCGGCGATGCCGTGGTCACCCACCTCGTACACGAGGCGGGTCCGGATCGTCATCATGTCCTCGACGTGCAGCGCGCCCTCGTGCGTTGCACCATAGGCGATCTCGGCACGGAGGTACGCGGGCGCCGCTTCGAGCGGACGCCCGAGGTCAGGCCGCGCGTCGACCATCTCCAGCAGTTCGGGCAACGCGGATCCGTAGCGGTGCAGCAGGTGCGAGACCATCGCGTCCGACCATCCGTACCTGCGGGCGATCTCCGGCGCCTGCCGGGCGTAGGCGTGGTAGCCGGCCGCGCCGATGAGAGGAGTGGTCGCCGTCTCGGACGGAAGCCCGGCGGCGCGCTGTGCGCCCAGCACGAAATCGACGGCGTCCTCGGCCATCACGCGGTAGGTCGTCAGCTTCCCGCCCGCGATGGACACCAGCCCCGGGACCACCTCGGTCACCGTGTGCTCGCGCGAGACCTTCGCGGAAGAGGTGCCGTCGCCCTTCGTCTCGGGCTGCAGTAGTGGGCGCAGTCCGGCCCAGGTCCCGACCACGTCGCCGCGGGTGAGTGGCTGTTCGAGGATCGAATTGGCGTGCCCCAGGACGTAATCGATATCGGCCTCGCTGGCCACCGGATGGGTGAGGTCGCCGTGGTAGGCGGTGTCCGTCGTGCCGATGACCCAGTACCGGGACCAGGGGATGATGAACAGCACCGATTTCTCGGTCTGCAGGATCACGCCGGAATCGCCCGCGATCCGATCGCGCGGGATCACGACGTGGATCCCCTTGGAGGCCAACACCCGCAGCCCCGATTCGGGGGCCGCCATACGCTGGGTGTCCTCGGTCCAGACGCCGGTCGCGCCGATCACGGAGTCCGCCCTCACGGTGCGCTCGGTGTCCGTCTCCAGGTCGCGCAGGACGGCACCGGTCACGCGACCCGACGCGTCCTCGGTCAGCCGGACGACCTCGGTGCGGCTCGCGGCGAACGCCCCGAACTGCGCGGCGGTGCGGATCAGCGCGAGCACGAGCCGGGCGTCGTCGACCTGCCCGTCGTAGTACCGGATGGCGCCGCGGCAGGCCGACGCCTTCATGGCCGGGAACTCCTTGGCGACCCCCTCGCGGGAGACGTGACGGTGCAACGGGACGGCGCGGTTGCGCGTGCCGATCGTGGCGAGCGCGTCGTAGAGCGCGATGCCCGCACCCACCGGAACCCGCTCGTACCAGGCGCGCAGTGGATAGAGGAAGGGCACGGCGCGCACCAGGTGCGGCGCCAGCCGGTCGAGCAGCAGCCCGCGCTCGCCGAGGGCCTCGGTCACCAGCTTGAAGTCCAGCATCTGCAGGTAGCGCAGACCCCCGTGGACCAGCTTGCTGGACCGGCTGGAGGTGCCGGCGCCCCAGTCCTGGGCGTCGACCACCGCGACCCTGAGGCCGCGGGTCGCCGCGTCGAGGGCGATGCCGGCCCCGGTCACCCCTCCGCCGATCACGAGGACGTCCAGGCCGCGATCCTCGCTCATGGCCTCCAGCGCCGCCTCCCGGGCCTGCGCGTTCAGTGCTGTCATCATGCCTCCGTTTCGTGTTGCAATGACATCAGCGTGGCATCTTCGGAACGTTTTCTCTACGCTGTGCACATACGTGCAGTGATGCCCGTCACACCGGAACGGATGGAGCGCGACGATGGAGTCCCACCCGTGGTCGGACGATGAACTGCGCCGCGTCGCGACGCTGTACTACTACGGCGACGAGACGATGGAGACGATCGCGGCCGGCGCGGGCGTCTCCCGCTCGACGGTCTCGCGGCAACTGAACCTGGCCCGCCGGCGCGGCATCGTGCGCATCGACATCAGGTCCGGGGACGGCACCGGCGGCCTCAGTGCCGAACTGGCGAAACGGTTCGGGATCGAAGCGCACGTCGTGCCCGTCCGCGAGACCGCGACGGACAGCCACCGCCTCACCCAGGTCGCCCGGTCCGCGGGTCGACTGCTGAGCGACTGGTTCGACGACGACACGGTCATGGGGGTGGCGTGGGGCACCACCGTGTCCAGCGTGATGGAACACCTCGTGCCCAAGCGGACGCGCGGCGGAACCGTGGTGCAGCTCAACGGCGCGGTGCACGCCGCGAGCGCCGAGGTCCGGTACGTCAGCGACCTCCTCGGGCGGGCGTGCGACGCGTTCGACGCGCGCCCGGTGTTCTTCCCCGTTCCGGCGTTCTTCGACGATCCGGCCACCAAAGCCGCGCTCTGGCGGGAGCGATCCATCGCGAGCGTCGTCGACCTGCAGCAACGGTGCGATTTCGTCGTGTTCGGCGTCGGCTCGTGGTGGGGCCAGCTGACCTCACAGGTCTACGCGGGCGGCTACCTCGACGCGGAGGACATCACCGCGCTCAAGCACGCGGGTGTCGTCGGCGACGTCTGCACGACGTTCGTCCGCGGTGACGGGAGCTGGGCGGATCTGCGGATCAACGAGCGCACCAGCGGCCCCGACCTGGGGCGGCTCGCGCTGGTGCCGCGCCGGCTGTGCGTGGTGGCCAGCTCCAGCCGCATCCCGGGCACGCTCGGCGCGCTCGGCGCCGGCGCGATCAGCCACCTGGTCATCGACGAACAAACGGCCACCGAACTCCTGCGGGCGGGCGCGCCGCGCGCGCGGCCCCGGCAACGCCGTGTGCGGCGCTGAGCCCCGTCGGCACGGCGTCATACGCGGACGGCGGTGGCCCGGCCGTCCGGTCGGGCCACCGCCGTCGTCAGCGCGTCTCAGGCAGCGTTCGCCGCGTACCTCGCCGGGTCCGCGTCGAACTTCGGCGCGCATCCGGGGCAGCAGAAGTAGAACCGCTCGCCCTCGAAGTCGCGGAACAGTCCGGCGGCCTCGGCGGTGGACTTGACCACGGGGTTGCCCACCATCACCGGGCAGGTGGTCGCATCCGCGTCCTTCCCGGCGACGGCCTCGCCGGTCGGGTCCTCGGCAGTCGATGCCTCGACGGGGGCGGTATCGTGGTTTCCACAGCAGCTCATGGTGTTTCCTCTCGGTGATTCGGTTGCGGGGTTCTTCGAGCCGCCCGCGCTACTGCGGAATCCCCGCAGCCGCAGGCTGTTGCCGACGACGAAGACGCTGGAGAACGCCATCGCCGCGCCGGCGAGCATGGGGTTGAGCATCCCGAGCGCCGCGACGGGCACGGCCGCCACGTTGTAGGCGAAGGCCCAGAACAGGTTCGTCCGGATGGTTCCGAAGGTCCTGCGGGACAGCCTGATCGCGTCCACCACGGCGCGCAGGTCACCGCGCACCAGCGTGATGTCGGAGGCCTCGATCGCCACATCGGTGCCGGTGCCCATGGCCAGGCCCAGGTCGGCGTGCGCCAGTGCGGGCGCGTCGTTCACTCCGTCGCCGACCATGGCCACCACGCGGCCCTCGCCCTGCAGCCGGGCGACCACATCCACCTTGTCCTGCGGCATGACCTCGGAGATCACCTCGTCGATGTCCACCTCGGCGGCGATCCGCCGGGCCGCCGCGTCGTTGTCGCCGGTGAGCAGCACGGGCGTCAGGCCGAGTCCCCGCAGGCCGCGGATCGCCTCCGCGCTGGTGGGTTTCACGGTGTCGGCGACCACCAGGATGCCCCTGGCCTCGCCGTCCCAGCCGACGCCGACCACGGTCTTGCCCTGCTCCTCGGCGTCCCGCTTGGCGCGGGCGACGGCCGGGCTCAGGCGCAGGGACCAGTCCTGCAGCAGCGCGTCGCGGCCCACGATCACGCCGTGCCCGTCGACCACGCCCTGCACGCCCCGACCCTCGACGTTCGCGAACCCCTCTGGGGTGGAGAGCGTTCCGTACTCCTGTGCGGCGGCCGCGGCGATCGCCCGGGCGATCGGATGCTCGGATGCGGCCTCCAGCGCGCCGGCCAGGCGCAGCACCTCGTCGCGGTCCGCGCCCGGTTCGGTGATCACGTCCACGAGGGTCATCCGGCCGGTTGTGACCGTGCCGGTCTTGTCCAGCACGACGGTGTCCACGCGCCGGGTGGATTCGAGCACCTCGGGGCCCTTGATGAGGATGCCGAGCTGCGCGCCGCGGCCGGTGCCGACGAGCAGCGCGGTCGGGGTGGCGAGGCCGAGGGCGCACGGGCAGGCGATCACGAGGACCGCGACGGCCGCAGTGAACGCCGCGGACACGGGGAAGCCCGCACCCAGCCAGGCGCCGAGCGTGACGACGGCGATGAGGATGACGATCGGCACGAACACGCCGGAGATGCGGTCGGCCAGGCGCTGCACGCGGGCCTTCCCGGTCTGCGCGTCCTCCACGAGTTCCGCCATTCGCGCGAGCTGGGTGTCCGCTCCCACGCGGGTCGCCCGGACCACCAGGCGGCCCCCGGCGTTGACGGTGGCGCCGGTGACGGCGTCGCCCTCCCCCACCTCGACGGGGACGGATTCGCCGGTGAGCATCGAGGCGTCCACGGCGGAGGAGCCGGACGTCACGACGCCGTCGGTGGCGATCTTCTCGCCCGGGCGCACGACGAACTCGTCGCCCACCGCGAGCTGCTCGACCGGCACCTCGACCTCGGCACCGTCGCGCAGCACGGCGACCTCCTTCGCGCCCAGTTCGAGCAGCGCGCGCAGCGCGGTTCCCGCGCGCCGCTTGGACTTCTTCTCGAAGTAGCGGCCGGCGAGGACGAACGTCGTGACGCCCGCGGCGGCCTCGAGGTAGATGTTCGCGGCCCCGTCGGACGGGGCGAGCGTCAGCGCGAACAGGTGCACCATGCCGGGAGTGCCCGCGGTGCCCAGGAACAGCGCGTAGAGCGACCACAGGAACGCGGCCAGGGTGCCCATCGAGATGAGCGTGTCCATCGTCGCGGTGCCGTGTCGCAGGTTGGCCCACGCGGCGCGGTGGAACGGCCATGCGGCCCAGACGATCACGGGCGCCGTCAGCGTGAGCGAGGCCCACTGCCAGTAGGTGAACTGGAACGCGGGCACCATCGCCATCGCGATCACCGGCGCGGTGAGCGCCGCGGCGCCGATCAGCCGGGTGCGCAACGAGTCCACCTCGCGGTCCTCGGCGGTCTCCCCGGACCCTCCGGCCGGAGCGGCGGGCGCGGTGCCGCGCGCCGGGACGGGCGTGGCCGTGTAACCGGTCTTCTCGACCTCGGAGACGAGGGCCGCGGCGTCGTAGCCCGCGGGCGCGGTCACCTTCGCCCTCTCCGTCGCGTAGTTGACCGTCGCGACCACCCCGTCGAGCTTGTTGAGCCGCCGCTCGATCCGGTTGGCGCAGGAGGCGCAGGTCATGCCCCCGATGTCGAGCTCGATCGCCGCCTCGGGAGCGGCCTTGACCTCGTCACTCATCGTCAGTGTCCCGTCTCGTCGTGGGTGTCCCCGCCATGGCCGCCGTCCTGCGGCTGGGCGGGGATCGTGGTCTGCTGGGGCGAGGGCTGCGCGCCGTCGTTCCGCGCACCGTCCCGCGCCGCGCCGGGCTGCGCGTCCACGACGAAGCTCGCGGTGCGCACCGTGCCGCCGACCTGGAAGTCCAGGTACAGCAGGTAGCGGCCGGCGGTGGGGGCCGCGGCCTGGAACGAGATGGCCGGCCCGCCGAGGTCGCCCGCCTTGGGCTCGGTGCCCTCCGGATGCACGTGCAGGAAGGCCAGGTCGCCCTGACGGAGAGCCACCAGGTGGCCGAACGCGCCGAGGTAGGGCTGGAGGTCGCGCACGGGTGCGCCGTCGCGGGCCACCGAGAGGGTCAGCGGCCGGGTCGCGCCGGCGGCGAGGTCACCGTCGAGCGTGACGGTGTAACCGTCGACGGTGGAGACCCGCGAGGGCGCCGGATCCACCGGCGTGAACCCGCCCGCGACCTCCACGGTGCGGGTCAGCGTCGCCGCGGCCCCGTCCTGCGCGGCGAAGTCCGCGTAGACCCGGTAGGTGCCCGGCTCGGCCCAGCTCCACGGGAGCGACCAGGTGCCCGTCGCGGCGTCGAGTGTCGGGTGCACATGCCGGAACGCGGCACCGTCGGACCGCACGACCATGAGGTGCATGTCCTTCTCGTGGGTGCGCGCGAATCGCGTGACCGGGGCGCCGGCGGTGGTCTCGATCCGGAAGCTCAGCGTGCCCTGCTCGCCGACCGCCGCGGGTGCGGCGACGGACGTCAGCACCATGCCCTCGGCGCTGAGCGAGAGGCCCTTGAGGCCCGCCGACGTCGCCGTCGCCTCCGGGCCGCCGTGTGCTCCATGACTTTCCATCTCACCACTCCGTTCCGTCCAGCCCGCGACGACCGAATCGGGGACCACCGCTCCCGCGAGGCCGAAAGCCGCGCCGAACGCGACCACGACGCCGGCGCCGTACAGCGCGAGCCGTCCTCCTGCATTCAACGGACGAGTCCGGCCGATGCGCCGGCTCCCTTCGCGTCCCATGGGATTCCTCCTCGGTCGAGATACCCCCTATGGGTATCTGGTTCGCGATCGACTTTATACCCCTAGGGGGTATCCGACAAGGAGGGGCGGACACGAACTTTTCGTCAGTGCCGCGCGGCGGGCGGACCGCGCCCCGCGCCTCCCCTTCCCGCGATCACGCGCTGTTCCCGCGACTGCCGTGGCGATCGCGGGAACAGCGGAGAATCGCGGGAGCCGGCCGCGATGTCGCGGGAAACGGCGCGGGATCGCGGGAACGGAGAAGCGTCGCGGGAACGCGGGCGGCCCTGTCAGGGCACGACGGTGGCGCCCGGCACCGGGCCGGAGGCCACGCGGACCGTCCGGCACACGCCCGCGCCGGCGAGCTCCGATCCCACGTCGACCGCGGATTGCGCGTCCGCGCAGAGGAAGGCGCAGGTGGGACCGCTGCCGGAGACGATGCCGGCGAGCGCGCCCGCCTCCATGCCCGCCCGCAGGGTGCGGCGCAGCCCGGGCTGGAGCGAGAGCGCGGCGGCCTGCAGGTCGTTGATCAGGAGCGGCGCGAGCCTGTTCGGATCCCCGGAGGCGACGGCGGCGAGGAGCCCGTCGGGGGTGCCAGCGCGCGGCGGATCGCCGGCCTGCCGCAGCAGATCGAGCTCGTGGTACACGGCGGGCGTGCTGAGCCCGTCGCGCGCGAGCGCGAGCGCCCAGTGGAATTCACCGCGGGACAGCGCGGGGATCAGGCGCTCCCCCCTGCCGGTGCCGAGAGCGGTGCCGCCGTGCAGCGAGAACGGGACGTCGGAGCCGAGCGTCGCGGCGATCTCGTCGAGCTCCGCGCGCGACACCTCGAGGCCCCAGAGCGCCGCGGCGCCCAGCAGCGCGGCGGCCGCGTCGGCGGAGCCGCCCGCCATGCCCCCGGCGACGGGGATGCCCTTCGCGATCTCGATGTGCACCGACGGGTCCTTGTCGTACCGCTCCGCCAGCGCCACCACCGCGCGGGCGGCGAGGTTCGTGGGGTCGACGGGGACGTCCCGCGCACCGTCGCCCGTGACGTGCAGGGTGAGGGCGTCCGACGGGGCGATGGTCACGTCGTCGTGCAGGGACAGCGCCTGGAAGACGGTGGTGAGCTCGTGGAAGCCGTCCGGCCGCACATCGCCGACACCGAGGTGCAGGTTGACCTTGGCGGGCGCCCGCACGGTGACGGACTCGGGGACCACTGACAGCACGTCGCCAGCCTACGGGGCCGAACCCGTTGCGGGCGTGCGCGGCGCGGCCGATCTGGCGCGCGCGATCGCCGCGAACTGCTCCACCCCCAGCTTCTCGCCCCGCTCGCGCGGGTCCACGCCGGCCGCGACGAGGATCTCCTCCGCGGCCGCCGGCGAGCCCGCCCAGCCGCTGAGCGCTGCGCGCAGGGTCTTGCGGCGCTGCGCGAAGGCCGCGTCGATCGCCGGCCACAGCTGGGCGCGGTCGATATCGGCCCGCGCGGCGGGCTCGTGCAGGTCGATCCGCACCAGTCCGGATTCGACGTTGGGCTCGGGCCAGAACACCGCCCGCCCGACGGTGCCGGCCTTGCGCACGGCGCCGTAGTAGGCCGCCTTGACCGACGGGACGCCGTACACCCGCGAGCCGGGGGCGGCGGCGAGCCTGTCGGCGACCTCCAGCTGCACCATCACCAGTACCGTGCGCAGCGTGGGCACCTCGGCCAGCAGGTGCAGCAGCACCGGTACCGCGACGTTGTAGGGGAGGTTCGCGACGAGGACCGTCGGGGCGCCCCCCGCGGCCACCTGCTCCCCCGTGACCTTGAGCGCGTCCTCGCCGATCACGGTGAGGTTCCCGGCGAGCTCGGGCGCGCGGTCTGCGACGGTGAGCGGAAGCTGTTGCGCGAGAACGGGGTCGATCTCGACGGCGGTCACGGCGGCCGCGGCGTCGAGGAGCGCGAGGGTGAGCGAGCCGAGCCCGGGGCCGACCTCGAGCGCCACATCGTCCGGGTGGACGCCGGCCGCGGACACGATCTTGCGGACCGTGTTCGGGTCGTGGACGAAGTTCTGCCCCAGCGTCTTCGTGGGCCGAACGGACAACTGCCCGGCCAGTCCGCGGATCTCCGCGGGGCCGAGCAGTCGTGCCTGATTCTTGAATTCGGCGCCGGTCACAGCGCGAGTCTAGTCGGCTACTCCGAGTTGCCCGACAGGCCGAGCTTCGAGGAGCAGGACGGCCACGCGCTCCAGCCCTGCGCCTTGAGGGTCTTGCGGGCGATCTCGATCTGCTCCTCGCGGGTGGCCAGATCGGCGCGCGGCGCGTACTTGCCGCCGCCGTGGCGCAGCCAGGTGCCGTAGTCGAACTGGACGCCGCCGTAGAAGCCGTTGCCGGTGTTGATCGACCAGTTGCCGGTGGACTCGCACTGCACGAGGCGGTCCCACACGGAGCCCATGGGCACGAACGGTGCGCCCGGGGCGGTGCCCACGGCGGTCACGCCGGGCACGCCCGGATCGGTGACGTTGGCGCTGAGCTTCTCGCGCTTGACGACCTTGCCGTCGACCACGGTCTCGCGGTACTCGACCTGCTGCGAGCCGGGCTTGCCCGGATCCTTGATCTCGGTCTTGCCGCTGGTGAGCTTGGGATCGTCGACCTTCTTGGGCGGGGCGACGTACTTCTCCGTGACGGAGACGGTGTTCACGCGGTTGCGCTCGACCTTGATGGTCATGCCGGGCTTGACCGGGGTCGAGGCCGACGGGGTCACGCTGTCCTGCTGGATCAGCGGGGTGCCCATCTTGGCGAGGTACTCGCCGACGGTGCGGCCCGCGGCGTCGGCCGGGATCGCCTTGCCGGAATCGATGACGGTGGTCTTGACCGGGGTGGCGACCGAGACGGCGGCACCGTCGAGGGGCACCTGCGCGTCCAGCGGGACGGAGACGAAGTTCTTCGAGTCACCGAGGCCGGCGGACTGGAGCGCGCCGCCCATGGTCTGCTCGGTGGTCTTGATCTTGGTGACCTTGCCGTTGTTGTTGACGGCCACCTCGCGGGCGTGCTGCACCGTGATCGGCTCGCCCGTGGAGACGGACTCACCCAGCGACGGGGACACCTTGTCGGCGTCGCCCGCGGAGACACCGGCGTCGGCGAGGATGCCCTCCACCGAGCGGCTCATGGTCGAGACCTCGCGCTGCTGGCCGTCGACGGTGATCGTCACGTCCTGGTACATCAGCGCGGCCGTGCCGCCCGCGGCGGCGAGGGACAGCAGCATGGCGCCGGTGATGGCGCGGACGGGGCCGTTGTTGAGCGCCTCGAGGCGGGAGCCGCCGTTGCCGTTCCCGGTGTCGTCGGACGCCGTCTGGGGCTGCGGCTCGGGCTCGCCGGCCTCGGAGACGGGGGCCTCCACGACCGGGGTCTCGTCGTAGAAGTCGGCCTCGAACTCGAGGAGCTCCGGATCGACCTCGAGGTCCACCGTGTTGCCGTCGATGTCGTTGACGCGGCCGAAGACGCGGTTCACGTCGAACTCGGAGGTGCGCTCGCCGGACCTGGCGAAGGCACCCCGGTACGGACGCTGCGTCGCGTCGCGCTGATCCTCGGATGTGGCGTTGTCTACGTCGAGTTCAGGCACTGGTGACTTCCCGTGGTGGACTGCGGTGGATCTTCTACATAGCCGAACGGCGACGGTTAGGTCGCCGTTTCATCACAGTACGGTAACGGAGAGTGCGGCGATGTGCCAGTTTCCCGGGCATTAAGATTTCGCGAAGGCCTCGCCGAACACCCTGTCCGCCGTGGCGGTGGTCATCTCAGCGAGCCTTTCCGGCGCGATTCCGCGCAGGTCAGCGAGGTAGTTCGCAGTATACGGCACGCAGTAGGACTCGTTCGGGGCACCCCGGTGGGGATGCGGTGTGAGATACGGCGCGTCGGTCTCGACCAGCAGTTGATCGTCGGGAACGAGTCGCGCCGCCTCCTGCAACTGCACAGCGTTGGAGAAGGTCACGGTGCCGGAGAAACTGAGCACGTACCCCCTGTCGACGCACTCCCGCGCCATCGCCGCGTCGCCGGAGAAGCAGTGGAAGATCACGGTCTCCGGCGCCCCGAACCGGTCCAGGTCGGCGATGATGTCGGCATCCGCCTCCCGGTTGTGGATCATCAGCGGCTTCCCCAGCCGTTTGGCGAGGTCGATGTGCCAGCCGAACGACGCGTGCTGCTGTTCCGGCGTGGCGACCCCGTCGCGCTTGCCCAGCCAGTACCAGTCCAGCCCCGTCTCCCCGATCGCCACGCACCGCGGGTCGGAGGCCAGGCGCTCGAGCTCCTCCCGCGCACCGTCGACCTCGAGTTGGTGCGCGTCGGTGGGGTGCAGCGCCACGGCGGCGAACACCCGGTCGTCCCAGCGGGACGCCTCGACGACGTACCGGGCCTGGTCCAGATCGCAGGCGACGGTGACCACGCGCTGCACGCCCACGGACGCGGCGCGGTCCACCAGCTCCCGCACGGCCTCCGGCGTGGTGGCCCGGCACCCGTCGAGGTGCGTGTGCGCGTCGACGAGGCCCGGCAGCGGCGCGGGCAGCGGAGGCGGCGGCTTCTTCTTACCCATGTCCGCCATTCTTCCCGGCCCTTCGGGCGTGCCGGTCGAGGGGACCATGTTTAATCCCGTGTTAAGAGCGCGGGAAGCGCCGGCTGGTGGACTCGAAGCCAGTCGAAACGAGGAGACAACATGAAGAAGTCGATCCTGCCCGCCCTGCTCATGAGCGGGGCTGTGCTCGCCGGCTGCGGCACGAACGTCAGCGGCGAGGCCACGGTCGCGGGGTCGTCGTCACCGTCGGCGGGCCCGACGGTGACCGTGCCCGCCGGGCTGGACACGGGCACCTACCCGACCGAGCCCCGCACCATCCCGGCCGCGACGAGCGACGTCTCCTGGGTGGCCGAGGGCAACCGGATGGCCGACGCGCTCATCCAGGTGAACGAGGTGGACCCCCGGATGACGATCGGCGGGGCCGCCCTGCGCTCCTTCCCCGTGCTGACCGGCATCCAGTTGAACCAGCGCGTGCCCGACGCCACCTACAAGGCGTTCTCCGACAACCAGATGCGGGTCGGCATGACCACCACGCGCGGCGACAAGCTGGAGAACCCGTCGGTGGCCGTCCGGATCGGCCTGTACCGGTTCGACAACCCGCAGAACGCCCTCAAGGCGGTCGAGGCGATCCGGCAGGCCACGAAGGCCGCCCCGTCCGTCACCGTGACCGGCGCGCAGAAGGTGGTGGCCGGCGAGTTCAAGAAGGGCACCGTCGACAGCTACCTCGCCGAGGGCGAGTTCGTCGTCAACATCAGCGGCACCGGCCCCACCACCGAGCAGGCCACGACGTTCGTCAACAAGGCCTACGAGCTGGAACTGCCGAAGCTGCGTTCCTTCTCCCCCACCCCGGCCGCCCAGGTCCCGACCCTGACCTCCGACAAGTACGGGCTGCTCGCCCGCACGCTGCCCCTCGGCAGCGACGAGCAGAACCCCCAGCTCGTCTCCGGCTACTTCGGGCTGGACGGGCTGCTGCACCGGATCGCCGACATCACCAAGGGCGGCCGCTACCGCGACGCCGGCATCGACCTGGTGGCGACCGCCAACAGCGTCGTCTACCGCACGAAGGACGACCAGGCGGCCACGGCGCTCGCGAAGTCCCTCGCCGCCGAGGACCCGGCTGTGGCCCCGATCGCCGCCCTGCCCTCGGTGACCTGCGGCAACGACACCGACGCCCGGCTGTACCGGTGCTACGTGCCGGTGGGCCGCTACCTGGGCACCGTCTCCGATAAGAGCGAGGGCGTCGCCAAGCAGAAGGGCGCGGCGCAGTTCGCGATCCTCGCGAACGCGCGGTGACCGCCGGGTCCGGCCGGCCCGAGCGGGCCGGCCGGCCCGAGCGGGCCGGCCGGGCTCGTCACTGGTCGGCGTCGGCCTCGACGTACCGCGGGAACACGCCCTGCGGCTTCGGCAGCGCCGTCCCCGGCTTGAGGCGGCCCGCCACGGCCTCGAAGGTCCGCTTGTCGCGGGGCTGCTCCAGCAGGGTCAGCAGTTCCTCCGCCGATTCCGGCATCACCGGCTGCAGCAGCAGCGCGACCTGCCGGACCACCTCGGCCGTCACGTACAGCACCGTTCCCATGCGTTCCGGGTCGCTCGTCTTGAGCTTCCACGGCTCCTGCGCGGAGAAGTAGCGGTTCGTCTCGCCCAGCACGTCCCAGATCGCCTCCAGGTACAGGTGCAGGGCCTGGTTCTCGACGTGGCCGCGGACGGTCGACAGCAGGCCGTCGGCCCGGGCGAGCAGGGCATCGTCGTCCTGGGTGAACGCGCCGGGCGCCGGCACCGTGCCGTGGCAGTTCTTGTTGATCATCGAGAGCGAGCGCTGGGCCAGGTTGCCGAGCTCGTTCGCGAGATCGGCGTTGATCCGGCCCACGATGGCCTCATGGCTGTAGCTGCCGTCCTGGCCGAAGCTGACCTCGCGGAGCAGGAAGAAGCGCAGCGCGTCGAGGCCGTACTCCTCGATCAGGGCGTACGGATCGACGACGTTGCCGACCGACTTGCTCATCTTCTCGCCCCTGTTGAACAGGAAGCCGTGCGCGAACACCCGCTCGGGCAGCTCGATGCCGGCGCTCATGAGGAACGCGGGCCAGTAGACCGCGTGGAACCGGATGATGTCCTTGCCGATCATCTGCAGCCGCGGCGGCCAGTTCGCGCGGAACCGCTCGGAGTCCGTGTCCGGGTACCCGGCGCCGGTGAGGTAGTTGGTGAGGGCGTCCACCCACACGTACATCACGTGCTCCGGGTCGCCCGGCACGGGAACGCCCCAGTCGAACGTGGTGCGGCTGATCGAGAGGTCCTTGAGGCCGCCCTTGATGAAGCTGACGATCTCATTGCGGCGGGTCGCGGGCTCCAGGTAGCCCGGGTGCCGCTCGAACAACTCCAGCAGCTTGTCCTGGTAGGCCGAGAGGCGGAAGAAGTAGGACGCCTCCTCCGTCCACTCGACGGGGGTGCCGGTGGCGATCGACGCGCGGGTGCCGTCCTCGAGCAGCGAGGTCTCGTCCTCGGCGTAGTACGCCTCGTCGCGCACCGAGTACCAGCCCGCGAACGTGTCCAGGTAGATGTCGCCGTTCGCGGCCATCTTCTCCCAGATCGCCTGCGACGCCGTGTAGTGATCGGGGTCCGTGGTGCGGATGAACCGGTCGAAGGTGGACCCGACGGCCCGCTGCAGCGACTCGAACGCCAGCGCGTTGCGGTCGGCCAGGGCCTTGGTCTCGATGCCCTCCTTCGCCGCGGTTTGCTGCATCTTCAGCCCGTGCTCGTCCGTGCCCGTCAGGAAGAACACGTCGAAACCGTCGAGGCGCTTGAACCGCGCGATCACGTCGGTGGCGATGTACTCGTAGGCGTGCCCGATGTGCGGCACGCCGTTCGGGTAGGCGATCGCCGTGGTGAGGTAGAAGACTTTGTCTGCAGCCATGGTGCGCTCAGCCTATCGGTGCCCGGCCCCCGGAATCATCCGGGAATCGTCGACGCCCGGGCTGCGGCGCATCCGGCTCGCCGCTCCCGGCGGGGAGAAGGCAGCCCCCACACGATTCGGCCTCCCCCATGAAGCTGCGACCGCGACGCCCAAAAACAACCGGGACGCCTTCTCCCGGCTGGGAGACGGAACCCCCCGGGAACCGACGCCCGACGGCCGCGGGGGCGATGGGGAGGGCGACGGGGCGGGGGTCAGCCGGGGAGGAGCCACTCGCCGTGGAACTCCAGGAGATGGTCGACGGTGGCGGGCACGGGATCGATCGCGATCACGGTGCCGTCGGCGATCAGCTGGAACCGGACGATGGAGTCCCCGTAGGACACGTACACCACGTCGTAGTCGACGCCGAGGACGCAGGTGTCGTGCGTGGGCTCGGCCGTGGCCATGCGGGCGAACTCCCCGTCGATGGAGAACGCGACGTTGCTGAGCTCGGTCGTACCGACGTGGGCCCACGCCAGGCGGCCGCCGAGGGCGGTGCCGCTGTCGAGGGTGACCACGTGTTCGTTCATCTCCTCCACCATCCCTCCGCCACCCCCGCGGAGTCCATAGGTGGATACCCCCAAACCCACCCGGAACCGTTGTGGGCGACCGCCATGACAGGATTGCGCGGTGCATCCGGTCGACATGCTGCGTGCGCTGCGCGCGCGTGGACTGCGCCCCGCGGCGCTCCTCGGCGACTGGGGCCCGTATCGGGCGGTGATCGCGCCCACCCCCGCGCTCGAACCGGGCCGCCCGCCCGACGGTGCGCCGTGGCTGGGGCTGATCGGCTATCCCGACGCCACGGGTGACGACCGCCTGGTCCCCGAGGTCGTCGGCGGGCCGCCGGGTCCGCTGCTGCTGCTCGGCGCCGACGGCCGGTGGACGAGCACCGATCCGTCGTTCGCGATCCCCGCGGCGCCGAGCGCCGGCCGGCCCTGGCGCGCCGCGTGGACGCCGCCGCACCGCGGCGACCACCGCGCGGCCGTGCTCGCCTGCCAGGAGGCGATCCGCGCGGGCGACGTGTACCAGGTGAACGTGTGCACCCGGTTCGACGGGACGCTCGACGGGGACCCGCTGGACCTGTTCGCCGACATCGCCCGCCGCACCGCGCCCACGAAGGCCGCGTACCTGGAGGGCGACTGGGGCGCGGTGGCCTCCTTCTCCCCCGAGACCTTCCTCACCGAGCGCGGCGGGCTGCTCACCGAGCGGCCGATCAAGGGGACGCTGCCCCTCGCCGAGCCGCCGGAACGGTTGCGCGCCAGTACCAAGGACGTCGCGGAGAACGTGATGATCGTGGACCTCGTGCGCAACGACCTGAGCCGCGTGGCCGCGACCGGCACCGTGCGCACCCCGCGGCTGCTCAGCGTGGACCCCGCGCCCGGCGTGTGGCACCTCGTCTCCACGGTGACCGCGGAGCAGCGGCCCGGAATCACCCGAGCGGAGCTGCTGGACGCCACCTTCCCGCCGGCGTCCGTCACGGGCACACCGAAACTCGCGGCCCGGGAACGGATCATCCAGTGGGAGAAGCACACCCGGGGGACGTACTGCGGCGCCATCGGGATCGACCACCCCGCAACGGGACTCGATCTCAATGTGGCGATCCGCACCGTCGAGGCCCGGGACGGGCGGCTGCGGCTCGGCGTGGGCGGCGGCATCACCATCGATTCGGAGCCCGGCGCCGAATGGCGCGAGTGCCTGCACAAGGCGTCCTCCATCGTCGGCGAGCCGATCGCGGAGAACCACCCGGACGGGTGACGCCACCGGCCCGGCGGGCGGCGAGCGCTCAGCGGGCGGCGAGCGCCGCCTCGTAGAGCTCCCGCTTGGACGCGCCCGTCGCCTTCGCGACGGCGGCGCACGCGTCCTTGAGCCGCTCCCCCGCCTCGACCCGGCGCAGCACCTCGCCCACGTGGTCCTCGGGGTCGGCGGAGGTGGGCGCGGCGCCGGCGATGACGACGGTGATCTCGCCCCGCACCCCGTCGGCCGCCCACGCCGCGAGCTCGCCGAGCGGCCCGCGCCGCACCTCCTCGTAGGTCTTGGTCAGCTCCCGGCACACCGCGGCCCGACGGTCCGCGCCCAGCACGTCCGCCGCGTCGGCGAGGGTGTCGGCCAAGCGGTGCGGCGATTCGAAGAACACACAGGCCCGCCGCTCGGCGACGAGCTCCTCCAGCCAGGACCGTCGCGCCCCCGATTTGCGGGGCGCGAAGCCGTCGAAGCAGAACCGCTCGACGGGCAGCCCGGACAGCGCCAGCGCCGTGGTCACGGCCGACGGCCCGGGCAAGCAAGTGACGCGATGGCCGGCCTCGACGCAGGCGGCGACCAGCCGGTAGCCGGGGTCGGAGACGGACGGCATCCCGGCGTCGGTGATCAGCAGCACCGTCTCCCCGGACGCGAGCGCGTCGAGGAGCTGCGGGATGCGGCCCTGCTCGTTGTGGTCGTAGAAGCTGAGCACCCGGCCGGCGATCTCGACGTCGAGCGACGCGGCGAGGGACCGCGCGCGGCGGGTGTCCTCGGCGGCCACGACATCGGCGGAGCCCAGCGCGGCGATCAGGCGCGCGGTCGCATCACCCGGGTTGCCCATGGGCACCCCCGCGACGATCAGCCGCCCGGCTCCCGCCACCGCGCCGTCGTGCACTCCCGGGGATCCCACACGTGACACCCTACGATGGGGCGCGTGACCGCACTGGCAACGCCCGCTCCCGAGCGCCCCCCAGTACGCGCCACCGTGAGTCCCGGCCCCACGCTGCCGCCCGCGGTGTTCGGCGCGACCGACCGGGCGTTCGGCTGGGTGGTCACCCTGGTGGTCACCGGCATCGCCGCCGCGACCAGGTTCTTCACACTGGGCTATCCGAGCAACGACGGGTTCATCGGCAGCCGGCCCGTGCAGACCCCGGTGTTCGACGAGAAGCACTACGCGCCGCAGGCGTGGCAGGTGCTGGACAGCGGCCGGTGGATCGAGGACAACCCCGGCTTCGGGCTGATCGTGCATCCGCCCGTGGCGAAGCAGATGATCGCGGTCGGCGAGTGGCTGTTCGGCTACGGCCCGATGGGCTGGCGGTTCATGTCCGCGGTGTGCGGCACACTCCTGGTGTTCCTGGTGGTCCGGGCGGCGCGGCGGCTGGCGCGGTCCACGCTGATCGGCGGGCTCGCCGGCCTCTTCCTCGTGTGCGACGGCCTCACCATGGTGTCCTCGCGGGTCGCGCTGCTCGACATCTTCCTGGTGTTCTTCGGGTTCGCGGCGTTCTCGCTGATCCTGGTGGATCGCGATCAGATGCGGGAGCGGTTCCACCGGGCGGCCGAACAGGGCCGGATCGAGGACTCCCCGTACGGCCCGCGACTGGGTTTCCGCTGGTGGCGGTTCTCGGCCGCGCTCATGGTGGGCCTGGCGTGCGGCGTGAAGTGGTCCGGCGCGTACTTCCTCATCGGCATCCTGGTGCTGTCGCTGGCGTTCGACGTGGCCAATCGCCGGCAGTACGGGGTGCTGCGGCCGTGGAAGGGCGTGCTGGTGCGCGACCTGGTCCCGTCGGGCATGTCCCTGGCGGTGCTGCCCGTGCTGGTGTACCTGGGAACCTTCTGGTCGTGGTTCGCCTCGGAGACGGCCGTGTTCCGGTACGCCGTGGGCAATCAGGTGCCCGAGGGCGGGATGTTCGGCTGGGTGCCGGCCGCCCTGCGCTCGCTGATCTACTACGAGCAGACGATCCTCGGCTTCCACGACAGCCTGACCAATTCGGCGGGCAATCACCACCCGTGGGAGTCCAAGCCGTGGACGTGGCCGATGGGCCTGCGGCCCATGCTGTACCACTACACGAACGACCAGGCTCAGGGCATGTGCGGCGACGGGCCGTGCGTGCGGGCGGTGATGGCGGTGGGCACCCCGGCGCTCACCTGGATCGCGATCCCGGTGGTGCTGTGGGCGCTGTGGAAGGCGGTCGTCAAGCGGGACTGGGCGTACGCCGCGCCGGTCCTCATGTACCTGGTGACGTTCCTGCCGTGGTTCCTCAACCTGGACCGGCAGATGTACTACTTCTACGCGCTCACCCTGATGCCGTTCCTCTGCATCATGATCGCGCTGATCTGCCGGGAGGTACTGGGGCTCGACGGGCGCGCCCGGTACTTCGGGTTCGAGCGGCTGCAGTTGGGCCGCTGGCTGGTGGTCATCTACGCGACCATCGTGGTGCTCAACTTCGCCTGGCTGTGGCCGATCCTCACCGCGACGCCGATCCCCGTGTGGTGGTGGCGGCTCGAACTGTGGTTGCCCAGTTGGCAGTAGGCACCTCGGCGCCCCGTCGGGATCGCGTCAGCGCACGGCGGCGGATCCGTGCGGAGCGCGCGTCTCCCGCGCCATGAGCCAGGCGGCGGCGGCGAGGACGCACAGGACGCCGGTGACGGCGAAGGCCCAGAAGAAGCCGAAGTACTGCGCGATCGCGCCGGCGATGAGCGGGCCGGTGATGGTGCCGGTGTCCTGCGCCATCTGATAGGCCGACAGGGCGCCGCCGCTGCGGCCGCGGCCCTGCAGCACGTCGGCGAGGGAGGCCTGGATGGTCGGGGCGACGAGGCCGGTCCCGATCCCGGCGACGACGGTGACCGCGAACGCGATCAGCACGGAGTCCGAGAGCCCGAGAGCGACGGTGCTCGCCGCCACCACGATCAGACCCGTCACGAGGAACGGCCTGCGGCCGTACCGGTCGGACGCGCGGCCCGCGGGGAACATGGCCAGCACGTCGCCCGCGGCGTAGGCGGCGAGCGCGTATCCGGCGATGGCGGCCTCCTGGTGCAGCACCTCCGCGAAGAACAGCGGCAGCAACGACACCCGCATCGAGTACACCCAACCGAAGACGACGGCCGTGAACAGCGCCGCCCGGTAGGCGGTGTCCCGGAGCGCTTCGCGCACCGTCGTTCCCGGTTCGCCGGACTCCTCCGACCGGCCGGCCAGGGAGCTGCCCCGCAGCGCGATCCCCACGACGAGGGTGGCGATCACCAGGGCCACGGAGTACACGATGAACGGCACCTTGAGCCCGAAGCCCACCAGGGCGCCGCCGAGCAGCGGCCCGCAGATGCCGCCGAGCACGAAACTCGAGGAGTAGACGCCGCTCACGCGGCCGCGGATGTCCGGCGGCGCGATGCGGATCATCAGGCCCATGGCCGAGACCGTGAACATCACCGAGCCGACGCCGCCGAGGCCGCGCAGCACGATGAGCTGCCAGTAGGTCTGCGCGAACGCCACGGCGAGGGTGGACGCGGCCACGATGAGCAGGCCCGCCATGTAGATCCAGCGCTCCCCCGCCCATTTCACCAGCGGGCCGGTGGCCGGCGCGAACGCGAGCCGCATGATCGCGAACGCGCTGACCACCGCGGAGGCGGCCGTCACGCCCACGTTGAAGGTGAGCGCGAACGCGGGCAACGCGGGCGCCACCACGCCGTAGCCCAGCGCGATCACGAAGCTCGCCGCGACCAGGACCCAGACCTCGGCGGGTACCTTCTGGCGCTGCGCCGGCGGCGCTTCGTGTGACTGATCCGAGGGATCGGAGGAAGCTGCTGAGGTCACCTCAGCAGTATCCGCTAAGAACGCGTCAAGACCCGCATGGGGGCCGTTAACGGAACGCGATTCCGGGCCGCGGCGGTGGTCCAGTGGAGCCCATGGACATCTCCAACGCGCTGGCCCTGGCCGCGACGATCCTCACCCTCGGGTACCTGCTGTACGCCCTGCTGCGCCCGGAGCAGTTCTGATGGGCGAGACCCCGGCGGGGCTGCTCACGATCGTCACCCTGGTGGCGGCGCTGGCCATCGCGTACCGGCCGCTGGGCGACTACCTCGCGCACGTGGTCACGACGCCGAAGCACTGGCGGGTGGAGAGGGCCGTGTACCGGCTGGTGGGCGCCGACCCCGACGCAGAACAGGGGCACCGCACCTACGCGATCGCCGCGCTCGCGTTCAGCGCGGTGAGCATCGTGGCGCTCACCGCGATCCTGCTGGCGCAGGGCCTGCTGCCGGGCGTGCACCCGAAGCAGTGGCGGATCGACGAGGCGCTCAACACCGCGATCTCCTTCGTCACCAACACCAACTGGCAGTGGTACTCCGGGGAATCCGCGATGAACCTGGTGGCGCAGGCGGTCGGCCTCGCGGTGCAGAACTTCGTCTCGGCCGCCGTGGGCATCGCGGTCGCCGTGGCCCTGATCCGCGGTTTCGTCCGCTCCCGCACCGACCGGTTGGGCAACTTCTGGGTGGACCTGACCCGGATCACCTTGCGGGTGCTGCTGCCGATCGCCGCCGTGGGTGCCGTGATCCTCATGGCCCAGGGCGTGGTGCAGACACTGTGGCAGCAGCGCGAGGTGGACACGATCGCGGGCGGCAAGCAGGTGCTGACCGGTGGACTGGTCGCCTCGCAGGAGGTGATCAAGCTGCTCGGCACGAACGGCGGCGGCTACTTCAACGCCAACTCCGCGCACGCCTTCGAGAACCCGACGGCCGCGACCAACCTGTTCCAGATCTTCCTCATCCTGCTCATCCCGGTGGCCATGCCGCGGATGCTGGGCACGCTGGTGGGCAGCAACCGGCACGGCTACGCGATCCTCGGCGCGATGGGCGTGATCTTCTCGATCTCCCTCGCGATCTCGGTGGCCTCCCAGCTCGGCGGGCAGGGAACCGCGACCCGCGCCGCGGGCGGCGCCCTCGAAGGACAGGAGCTGCGCATCGGGCAGTGGGGCACCGCGCTGTTCGCGACCGCCACCACCAGCACGTCGACGGGCGCCGTGGACGCGGCGCACGACAGCCTCACCCCGGGCGCCGGCGGCGCCGCGCTGGTGAACATGCTGCTCGGCGAGATCAGCCCGGGCGGTGTGGGTTCCGGCCTGTACGGGATGCTCGTGATCGCCGTGCTCACGGTGTTCCTGTGCGGGCTCATGGTGGGCCGCACCCCGGAGTACCTGGGCAAGAAGATCGGCCGCCGGGAGATCACCCTGGCCGCGCTGTACATCCTGGTGATGCCGGCGCTGGTGCTGGTCGGCACGGCGGCCACCGTCGTCCAGGAGCAGGGCGTGGCCGCCATGACCAACGACGGCGCGCACGGCCTGTCCGAGGTGCTCTACGCCTACGCCTCCGCATCGAACAACAACGGCAGCGCGTTCGCGGGACTGGCCGTGGACACGCCGTGGTTCAACTACACGCTCGGCGCTGCGATGCTGCTCGGCCGGTTCGTGCCCATGGTCGCCGTTCTCGCGCTGGCCGGCGCTCTCGCGCAACAGCATCCGGTGCCCGCCACGTCGGGCACCATCCCCACCCACCGCCCGCTGTTCGTGGGCCTCACCGTGGGCGTCGTGGTCCTGGTGGCCGGACTGACCTTCGTCCCCGCCCTCGCGCTCGCACCGATCTCGGAGGTCACTCGATGAGCGACACCCTCGTTCCCGCGCCGCGGACCCGGGCGCAGCAGCCGGCCCCGGAGCCGAAGCGCGGCTCCGCGTTCTCGCTCACCGAGCTGAAGTCGGCGCTGCCGCGCGCCGCGGCGAAGCTGGACCCGCGCACGCAGATCCGCCAGCCCGTGGTGTTCGTCGTATGGATCTCCTCGGTGTACACCACCGCACTCGCCGTCGTGCACCCGTCCGTGTTCGCGTGGTCCGTCGCCGTGTTCCTTTGGGCCACGGTGCTGTTCGCGAACCTCGCGGAGGCCGTCGCCGAGGGCCGCGGCCGCGCGCAGGCCGAATCCCTGCGCAAGGCCAAGACGGAGACGGTGGCCCGCGTGCGCACCGCCACGGGCGAGAAGCAGGTCCCGGGCTCGGAACTGAAGGTCGGCGACCTCGTGATCGTCGACGCCGGCGAGGTGATCCCCGGCGACGGCGACGTGGTCGAGGGCATGGCCACCGTCGACGAATCGGCGATCACCGGCGAATCCGCCCCCGTGGTACGGGAATCCGGCGGCGACCGGTGCGCCGTGACGGGCGGCACCCGCGTGCTGTCCGACCACGTCGTGGTGGAGATCAAGACCGAGCCGGGCAGGAGCTTCATCGACCGGATGATCGGCCTCGTGGAGGGCGCGAACCGGCAGAAGACGCCGAACGAGATCGCGCTGAACATCCTGCTGACGGTGCTCACCATCATCTTCCTGCTCGCGGTGGCCACGCTGCAGCCGATGGCGATCTACTCGGGCGGCGCCGTCGACGTGGTGATCCTGGTGGCGCTCCTGGTGTGCCTGATCCCCACCACGATCGGCGCGCTGCTCTCCGCGATCGGCATCGCCGGCATGGACAGGCTGGTGCAGCGCAACGTGATCGCGAAGTCCGGCCGTGCGGTCGAGGCCGCGGGCGACGTCTCGACGCTGCTGCTCGACAAGACCGGAACCATCACCCACGGCAACCGCCGGGCCACGTCCTTCCACCCCGTGCCGGGCCTCGGAGACAAGGCCGAGGCCGAGCACACCCTGGCCGGACACGCGCTGCTCGCCTCGCTGGCCGACGAGACGCCCGAGGGGCGGTCCATCGTGGACCTGGCCGCGGCGCTCGGTCACGAGGTCCCGACGGTGCGCCTCGGCACCGTCGTGCCCTTCACCGCCCAGACACGCATGTCCGGGGTGGACCTGCCCGACGGCACGCGGGTCCGCAAGGGGGCCGCGGCGGCGGTCCTCGCGTGGGTGGCCGCCGAGCACGGCGACACCGAGACGACCGGCGCCGGTGACGATGCGGCGCTCCGCGCCGTGGACGTGCGCCTGGCGGTGGACGAGATCTCCGCCTCCGGCGGTACTCCCCTGGTGGTGGCGCACGCGGAACCCGGTGCGGCGCCGCGCCTGCAGGGTGTCGTGCACCTCAAGGACGTGGTCAAGGACGGCATGCGGGAACGGTTCGCCCAGCTGCGCGAGATGGGCATCCGCACCGTGATGATCACCGGCGACAACCCGCTCACCGCGAAGGCCATCGCCGACGAGGCGGGCGTCGACGACTACCTCGCCGAGGCCACCCCCGAGGACAAGCTGGCGCTGATCAAGCAGCAGCAGGAAGGCGGCCGGCTGGTCGCGATGACCGGCGACGGCACCAACGACGCGCCCGCGCTCGCGCAGGCCGACGTCGGCGTGGCGATGAACACGGGCACCTCCGCCGCGAAGGAGGCCGGGAACATGATCGACCTGGACTCCGACCCGACGAAGCTCATCGACATCGTGGAGATCGGCAAGCAGCTGCTGATCACCCGCGGCGCGCTCACCACGTTCTCCATCGCCAACGACATCGCCAAGTACTTCGCGATCATCCCCGCGATGTTCGTGCCGCTGGCGCCGCAACTCGACGTGCTCAACGTGATGCGGCTGCACAGCACGCAGTCGGCGATCCTCTCGGCGGTGATCTTCAACGCGTTCATCATCGTCGCGCTGATCCCGCTGGCGATGCGCGGCGTGAAGTACACCGCGAAGTCCGCGGACAAGCTGCTCGCCCGGAACCTCACGATCTACGGGCTCGGCGGGATCGTCGCGCCGTTCCTCGGGATCAAACTCATCGACCTCGTGGTCTCGCTGCTGCCGGGGCTGTCATGAAAGGAACCGCGATGCTCTCCGGTGCTCCCCGCCAACTCCTCGCCGGGCTGCGCATGCTGCTCATCCTCACCGTGATCCTCGGCGCGGCGTACCCGCTCGCCGTGTGGGGCGTGGGGCGGATCGCGTTCTCCGGCAGCGCGAACGGCTCGCAGATCACGGACGCGGGCGGGCGCGTGGTCGGGTCCTCGCTGCTGGCCCAGGAGTTCGACGGTGCGCAGTGGTTCCACCCGCGGCCCAGCACGGGCGACTACGACACGCTCGCGACGGGCGGCACCAACCTGGGCCCCAACAGCGAGAAGCTGGAGGCGCAGATCGCCCAGCGGCGGTACGCCGTCGCGTCCGAGGACTCCGTGCCGGGCGCGCGGGTGGCACCGTCGGACGTGCCGGCCGACGCCGTGACGGCGAGCTTCTCCGGCCTCGATCCCCACATCTCCCCCACGTACGCGCGGCAACAGACCGCGCGGGTGGCGCGGGCCCGCGGCCTGGCGCCCGAGCGGGTGTCGGCGCTGGTCGCCGAGCACACCGAGGGCCGGCAGAACGGATACCTGGGCGAGGAGCGGGTTAACGTGGTCACCCTGAACCTCGCTCTGCAGACCGCGAAGTAACGGAGACGATATGCCGAAGGGGCAGCTGCGCGTCTACCTCGGCGCCGCGCCCGGCGTGGGCAAGACCTACGCCATGCTCACCGAGGGGGCCCGGCGCGCGGCCCGAGGCACGTCGGTGGTGGTCGGATACGTGGAGACCCACGGCCGCCCGCAGACGGACGCGCAGGTGCACGGCCTGCAGGTGATCCCGCGCCGGAAGGTGGAGTACCGGGGCGCCGTGCTCGAGGAGATGGACGTGGACGCGGTGATCGCCGCGCACCCCACCGTCGCCCTGGTGGACGAGCTGGCGCACACCAACGCCCCCGGTTCGCGGAACGAGAAGCGGTGGGAGGACATCCGGGAGTTGCTGGACGCGGGCATCACCGTGGTGACCACCGTGAACATCCAGCACCTGGAATCCCTGGGCGACGTGGTCGAGTCGATCACCGGCGTGCGGCAGCGCGAGACCATCCCGGACACGGTGGTGCGGCACGCGGAGCAGGTGCAGCTCGTGGACATGACGCCGGAGGCGCTGCGCCGCCGGATGGCGCACGGGAACATCTACCACCCGTCCAAGGTGGATGCGGCGCTCTCGCACTTCTTCCGGGTGGGCAACCTGACCGCCCTGCGCGAACTGGCCCTGCTGTGGCTGGCGGACCGGGTGGACGAGCGGCTGGAGCAGTACCGCTCGGAACAGGGGATCTCGGCGGCGTGGCCGACCCGCGACCGCACCGTCGTGGCGCTGACCGGCGGGCCGGAGGGCGCGACCCTGCTCCGGCGCGGCGCCCGGCTCGCCGCGAAGGGCGCAGGCGGAGAACTGCGCGCGCTGTACGTGGCGCGCAGCGACGGCCTCTCCGGCGCCTCCCCCGCGGCCTTGACGCAGTTGCGCCGGCTCACCGAATCCCTCGGGGGCACTTTCCAGATCGTCACGGGCGAGGATGTGGCCGCCGCGATCCTGCAGTACGCCGTGTCGGTCAACGCGGCGCGGATCGTGCTGGGGCAGTCGCGGCACCGCCCGCTCGCCTCGCTCGTCCGACGGTCCGTCTCGGACGCCGTGATCGACGGTTCCGGCGACATCGACGTGCACGTGGTCACCCACGAGCGCGCGGCCGGATCGCATCGCCGACGGGGCCTGCCCCGCGTGGACGGCACCGACTCGGCGCTGCTGGGGCAGCGGCGCACGATCGCGGGCTGGGGCCTCGCCGTGGCGGGTCCGGTCCTGCTGACGGCGGCGCTGGCGCACACCCGCCAGTGGCACTCGATGCCCACGGAGCTGATGCTGTACCTGGTTCTCACCGTGGTGGTGGCGCTGGTGGGCGGGCTGCGCCCGGCGGTCCCCGCCGCACTGCTGGGCTCGGTGCTGCTGAACTACTACTTCACCCCGCCGATGTTCACGTTCACCATCGCCTCGGGCGAGAACGCCTTCGCGGTGGCGATGTTCGTGCTGACGGCGATCGCGGTGAGCGCGGTGGTCTCGATCGCGGCGCGGCAGACGGCGCGGGCGGCGCGCGCCCGCGCGGAGGCCGACGTGCTGTCCTCGCTCGCGGACACGCTGCTCACCGCGGAGGACGAACTGCCGGCGCTGCTGGAGCAGGCCGTCGCGACCTTCGGCCTGCGCGGCGCGTCGCTGCTGCGCCGGGACACCCCCGAGGACCCGTGGGTCGTGGTGGCGGGCCGGGGCGAGTCGCCACTGAGGCCCGAGGACGGCACGGACACCGCGCGGGTGGGCGACGCCGTGGCGCTGGTGGTGGCCGGACCGCCGCTCTCGGCGTCGGAGCACGGCCTGCTGGTGGCGTTCGCGGCGCACGCCGCGGCGCGCCTGGACCGCGAGGCGCTCAGCGCCGAGGCGCGGCAGGCGCGCACCCTCGCCGAGGGGAACCGTGCCCGGACGGCGCTGCTCAGCGCCGTCTCGCACGACCTGCGGACCCCGTTGTCCGGGATCAAGGCGGCGGTCTCGTCGCTGCGCAGCGACGACGTGGAGTGGTCCGACGAGGACGAGCAGGAACTGCTGGCGACGATCGAGGAGGGCGCCGACAGGCTGGACTCCCTGGTGGGCAACCTACTGGACATGTCACGGCTGCAATCGGATTCGCTCACGCTGCTGACCCGGGAGGTGGGCGTCGAGGAGGTGCTGCCGGCGATCTGGACCACGCTGCCCGACGCCGACCTGTCCTTCGAGTTCGCGGGCGACGACAGCGGCGGGACCCCGACCGCCCTCGCCGACCCGGGCCTCCTGGAGCGGGTGCTCGCGAACCTGGTCGAGAACGCGGTGAGGCACTCGGGTGGGGCGCCGGTCACCGTCGGGGTGTCCGGCGTGCACACACCCGACGGTGACCGTGTCCAGGTGCACGTGCGCGACCGCGGTCCGGGCGTGCCGCAGGAGCAGCGCGAGGCCATGTTCGCGCCGTTCCAGCGGATGGGCGACGCGCCCGCCGGGAACGGCGTGGGGCTCGGGCTCGCGGTGGCCCGTGGTCTCACGGAGGCGATGGGTGGCACGATCACCGCGGAGGACACCCCGGGCGGCGGGCTGACGATGATCGTGGAGCTGCCGTCGGCCCGGCCCGTGACAGCGGAGGAGATCTCGTGACGTTCGTGCTGGTGGTCGACGACGAGCCGGCGATCTGCCGGACGCTGCGGATCAACCTCAAGGCCCGCGGGTACGAGGTGGAGACCGCGTCCGACGGGCGCTCCGCGCTGCAGATCGCCCGGGAGCGCACGCCGGACGTGATGGTGCTCGACCTGGGGCTGCCCGATCTGGACGGCGTCGCGGTGCTGACGAAGCTGCGCGAGTTCTGCGCCTCGCCGGTGATCGTGCTGTCGGCGCGGCACGGCAGCGACGACAAGGTGGAGGCGCTCGACGTGGGCGCCGACGACTACGTGACCAAGCCGTTCGGCATGGACGAGTTCCTGGCCCGGGTGCGGGCGCACGTGCGGCGCACCGGGCTGGTCGACGCCCCCGCGCCGGTCACCACCGACGCCTTCGAGGTCAACTTCGAGGCGCGCACCGTGATCCGCGACGGCGAGGCGGTGCGCCTGACGCCCACCGAGTGGAGGATCGTGGACGTGCTGGTGCGCAACGCGGACCGGCTGGTGTCGCAGCAGACCCTGCTGCACGAGGTGTGGGGCCCCTCGTACTCGCGCGAGACCAACTACCTGCGCGTGTACATGGCGCAGCTGCGCCGCAAGCTGGAGCCGGACCCGTCACACCCCCGCTACTTCGTCACCGAGCCGGGGATGGGTTACCGCTTCGTCCCGTAACGCCGTTCATCCCGCAGCGCCGGCCGCCGGGGGTCGTGTCGGGAGGGCGCCGTAGCGGCCGCCGGGTTCGACGGTGCCCCGTCCGGCCCGCACTCGGATTCCGTCCGGTTCGGACAGGACCGTGCCGAGCTGGTCGAACGCCGCGGATCGGGCGGCGAGGAGCGCGTCCTCCGCTTCGGCGGCCGCCCGCGCCGCGCCGGGCCTGTTTCGGCGCGCGCCGCCGATCGCGCGCGCGAGGTCCGCGAGGGCGGGATCGAGCGCCCGGGTGGCGGCGCGGAAGGCGTGCGCGGCGACGGCGGCGGTGGTCGGCGCGAACCCGAAGAGCCTCGCCAGCGGATCGGTCAGACGGTCCGCCCACATCGCCTCCGAACGGGCCAGCCAGGCGTCGACCTCGGCGTGCTCGCGGCGCGATTCCTCGACCAGGGCAAGGCACGCGGCGAATCCCGTGGCGACGAGGTGGCCGGTCAGAACGACGTGCAGGTCCTGCAGGAAGTCCCGCAGGGAGATCGGTTCCGGCGAGTGGGACGGGACGTCACCGAGCGGATCCGGGATGCCCGCGCGGGTGAAGAACTCCGCCGGCGGCCAATCGAAATCGCCTCTGTCGCCGTCCAGGTCGATGCCCGCGAGCGAGGCGGCCTCGGCCTCGGGCCCGCTCGGCCACACCGGCGCCTCGGTGCGATCCGGGCGGGGAGCCAGTACCGCACCGATGGCGTCGTACGGATCGGGCAGCCACCAGGGCGTGCCGAACAGCAACCGCGCCGGACTGCCGTAGCGGCGGCGCAGAGTGCGTTCGGAGACCGTCTTGTCGCCGGTCAGTTCGACCCGCTCCGCGATCCCCGTGAGCGTCAGCGCGTCGAAGCCGTCCCGCGCCAGCATCGCCAGCCCTACCCGCACCGACGCCGCGAGCAGCTCCCGGTCCCGCACGGGCATCCTGCGTTCCTGAAAATTGTGCATGACTCCCCCCGAAGTCCGTACTCCCCCCGTTCGGGAGGCTACCGGCGTCGCTCGTTCGGCACTCGAATTCCGTCCACCCCGGCCACGATGTCCATCCCGGACACAATCCGAGAGTCCGTTGTGCGGCAGCGACCTCCAGCACGCGAAACCGGCTACGCCGCGACCACCCGGACATCACCTCGCCGCTCGCACTCGAATTCCGTCCACCCCGGCCACGATGTCCATCCCGGACACAATCCGAGAGTCATCTTCTCGGCACGGCGGTGCTCGACAGGTGCGGGATGCGGGGCGGGACGGCGGGTGCCCCGGTGGTCCGGCGGGGTCAGGCGGTGAGCGTGGGCGGGAGGCCGGCGAGGGCGAAGAGAGCGGCGGGGTCGAGGAAGGCCGAGACGTGGGTGAGGGCGCCGTCCGTGAAGGTCAGGACGTCCAATTGGAAAGGCAGCCAGATGTCCCCGTCGCGCAGGTACATCGCGGCGGCGGGCATGCCGTTGCACACCACCGGGATCATGCGCAGGTCGCCCGCGACCTGCGCGGGGCACTGGGTGCGCGAGAGCATGCCGATCTGCTCGGCGCCCCGGTACCAGCCCGGGATCGGCGGCATCTCCCACGTGGCATCGGCGGCGAGGATCCGCACGACCCCGTCGATGTCGTGCCGCTCGAACGCGGCGCAGACCTCCTCCCAGACCTCCCGCTCGCGCTCGGAGAGCTCCACGACCCTGCGGCCGTCCTGCGGCGCACCGTCGCCGATGGAGGCCCGGGCCCGCTGCAGCGCGCTGTTGGCGGACGCCACCGTGGTGCCGAGCGCCTCGGCGGTCTCGGCCGCGGAGAACCCGAGCACGTCGCGCAGGATCAGCGCCGCCCGCTGCTTGGCCGGCAGCACCTGCAGCGCGGCCACCATCGCCAGGCCTATGCCCTCACGGGCGACCACGTGCTCGCCGGGGTCGCCGAGCGCCGCATCGGGCAGCGGCTGCAGCCACGGCACCTCCGGCGACGGGACCACGGGTTCGAGGGGGTTCGACGGTTCGCCGCCCAGCCCGACGGGCAGCACCCGCCGGGCGGTGGCAGCGGTGACGCACACGTTGGTGGCGATCGTGTACATCCACGTCCGCACCGACGACCGTCCCTCGAAGCGGTGGAACGCCTTCCACGCCCGCAGGTACGTCTCCTGCAGGAGGTCCTCGGCGTCCGCGGCCGATCCCGACATGCGGTAGCAGTGCGCGAGCAGTTCGGCACGCAGCGGCGCGGTGAGCTCGTCGAAGCCGGGGTCGGTCACGGTCATGGTCACGTCCTGTCAGGCGTTGTCCGGGCCGCCCGCGGCGGCGGCCGGATCCATCCACATGATCTCCCAGCCGTGGCCGTCGGGATCGTCGAACGCGCGTCCGTACATGAAACCGTGGTCCTCGGCGCGCCCCTCGGTGCCGCCGGCCGCGACGGCGCGGTTCACCACCTCGTCGACCTCCTCGCGGCTCTCCGCGCTGAGGGCGATGAGCACCTCCTTGACCCCGGGCGCGGCGGTGGTGGACTCGTGGAAGGTGCCGAAGAAGTCGGTCTTGAGCAGCATCGCGGCGCTGTTCTCGCCGAGCTCGACGGCGAGTGCGTTCTCGTCGCTGAAGTTCTCGTTGATCGAGTAGCCGATGGCGGTGAAGAAGGCGCGCGAGCGGTCGATGTCGGCGACCGGCAGGTTCACGAAGATCATCTTGTGCATGTCGGGGCTCCTGGTGTCCGTGGCATCCGCTCTCGGATGCCGTCACAGGGTTAGACCGGTCTCCGCACCGGAACTCATCGGTCCCGCGAGAATTTCTTTCCGCTACCCGCTCAGCGCGGCGTCGAGGATCGCGAGCCCCTCGTCGAGCTCGGCGTCCGTGGCCGTCAGCGGCGGCGCGATCCGGAAGATGGACCCCATCCCCGGCAGCTGCACCACGTTCATGTGCAGCCCACGCTCGTAGCACCGTTCGGTCACCCGCTTGCCCAACTCGTCGGCGGGCTGCTTGCTCTCGCGGTCGCGGACCAGCTCGATCCCCTGCATGAGCCCCCGCCCGCGCACGTCGCCGATCGCCTCGTGCCGCTCGGCCAACTCGTCCAGGCCCGCCCGCAGGCGGGCGCCGCGCGCCGCGACGGAGGCCGCGACACCGTCGTCCAGGACGTCCAGCACCGTGGTGGCGACCGCGGCCACCATCGGATCGCTGACGTGCGTGGTGAAGAACAGGAATCCCCGCTCGTGGCAGACGGATTCGATCTCCGCGGAGGTCACGACCGCGGCGATCGGCAGGCCGGCGCCCAGCGTCTTGGACAGCGTGAGGATGTCCGGGACCACACCGTCGCGCTCGAAGGCGTAGCCGGCGCCCGTGCGCCACAGCCCGGTCTGGGCCTCGTCGACGATGAGCAGCATCCCGCGCTCCTCGCACTTGCGCTTGAGCGCGGCCAGGTAGCCGACGGGCACGTCGATGACGCCGCCGGAGCTGAGGATCGGCTCCACCAGGCACGCCGCGAGGGAACCCGTGGACTGCGCGTCGATCAGCTCGAATCCGAAGTCCAGCTCGGCCTGCCAGTCGTACTTCCCGTCCGCATCGACGAACCGGGAGCGGTACGCGTTCGGGGTGGGCAGCGCGAAGTTGCCCGGCGCGGTGGGGCCGTACCCCTTGTGCCCGGACGAGTAGGTGGCGGCCGCGGCGCCCGCCGTCATGCCGTGCCACGACTTCGAGAAGCTCACCACCTCGTGCTTTCCCGTGTACAGCTTGGCCATCCGCAGCGCGGCCTCGTTGGACTCGGCACCGGTGGTCAGCTGCAGCACGTGACTCAGGGGCTCCGGCAGAGTGGCTGCGAGCCGCTCCGCGAGGGTGACGACCTGCGGCGAGAGCATCCCGGAGAACAGGTGGTCCAGCGTGCCGATCTCCCGGCGCACCGTTTCCACGATCGCCGGATGACTATGTCCCAGAATGGCACTCATCTGGCCGGACGTGAAGTCCAGCCAGCGCCGCTCCCCGGAGAACAGGTACGTCCCCTCGGCGCGGTCGATCAGCAGGGGCGCGAAGGAGCCGCCGTAACGCACCACGTGCGCGGCGACCGAGGCATCGGAACTCACCCGTTCACAGTAGTCGCCCGGCTAGGTACCGGGAAGCCACTTCGACGGTGCCGTCCGCGAACCCGGGGTCCGCCTCCACGGCGTGCCCGTGGGTGCCCAACCAGCCGAGTAGTTGCAATCGCCGCAGCAGCACGAAGTCCGGGAGCAGTGCCTCGTGTTCGGCGGGCAACGACCGGCGGCGTCGGTACGCCCCCGCCCAGGACCGCGCCCACTCCGGGAGCCGCGGATCGGTCTCCACGAACGACGCGGCCGCCGCGAATTCGAAGAGATGCCAGCCGAATCCGCTGTCGTCGAAATCGATCACCGTGAATCCGCCGCCGCTGGTGACCAGGTTCGCGGCCCGCAGGTCGCCGTGCAGCAGGCCGTAGCGGTCCGGGGTGCGGCCGTGCGCGTCCACCCTGCGCGCCGCCCGCTCCGCGGCGGGTTCGATCGCCGCCACGTGCTGGGCGGTGACGGCCGGGCCCCGTCGCCAATCGCCCCAGCGTGCGCGCTCCCCCACCAGATCGCCCACGTCCCAGGCGAAGCGGGCGAACCCGGCGGGACGGGTCCAGCCGGCCGCGTGATCGTGGAACACCGCGGCGATGTCGCCGAGCTCGGCGAAATGGGCGGCGTCGAGCGCACCGTCGGGCACCGGGCCCCCGGGGATCTCGGCGAACAGGACCGCCCTCCGGCCCGTTTCCGGGTCCACGAGGATCGGGCCGGCCGCGGTGACCAGCGGTTCGACCAGCGGCACGGCGGTGTCGCGGCGCAGCGCCGCGATCCACGCGAGCTCGGAGGCGATGGCGGCGTCGTCCTGGTACCCGGGGCGGTGCAGCCGCAGCACGGCGGGCCGCGGGCCGCCGCGCACGCGGAAGGTGGCGTTCTCGCTCACCAGCAGCGGTTCGGCGACGGCACCCGGCCACGCGGCGGCGAGGATGCGGCTGGCGACCGACGCATCGGCGCTCATTTGACCACCTTCATCGTCATGCGCGAATCCACCCGGACGATCGCCGGATCGCCCATGAGGTGCGTGGTGACCCACCGCTCGTAGGCGTCGAGATCCGCGACGCGGACCCGGATCAGGTAGTCGGGCAGGCCGAACATGCGCCGCACCTCGATCACCTCGTCGAAGGAGGCGATGCGCGCCTCGAAGGCCTCCACCGAGGCGCGATCGTTCGCCGAGAGGTCCGCGTGGATCAGCACCTCGAAGCCGCGGCCGAGCGCGGCCGGGTCGAGCACCGCGGTGTAGCCGGTGATCACGCCGTCCGCCTCCAGGCGCCGCACGCGGCGCAGGCACGGCGCCGGGGTGAGACCCACGCGCTGCGCCAACTCCTGGTTGGTGAGGCGGCCGTCCCGGACCAACTCATCGATGATTGCCCTGTCCAACGCATCCACCTCCCGAATATTGCCACACGAACGCCAGCACAGTCGCATTACGCAAGCACATTGCGTGATATCCGAAATAGAATTGTTCGCATGGGAGTTCCGTCGAAAACAGCGGTCGTGTGGCTGGGCCTGTTCGTGCTCGGCATCGGCTTCGGTGTGGTGGTCACGAGCCACGGCCTGCCGTGGTGGCTGGCCCCGATCATCTCCGGGGTCGTGTTCGCGGGCTCCGTGGAATTCCTGCTGGCCGGGATGCTGGCCACCGCGACCCCGCTCGCCGCCATCGCCGTCACCACGTTCCTCGTCAACGCCCGCCACCTGTTCTACGGCCTCACCTTTCCGCTGCACCTGGTGCACGGCCGCGCCGCGAAGGCGTACAGCGTGTACGCCCTGTGCGACGAGGCCTTCGCACTCATCACCACCGCACCGGCGGAGACGCTCACCAGCCGCCGGATCCTGCTGACGCAGGCCGGATTACACTCCTCGTGGGTCGCGGGCTCCCTCCTCGGCGGCGTGGCCGGCGGCGCGTTCCTGCGCGACGTGCCGGGCATCGACTTCGTGCTCACCGCGCTGTTCACGGTGCTGGCGATCGACGCGTTCCGCGAGGACCCCGACCGCACCACGATGGCGCTCGCGCTCGCCGCGGCGGGGATCGCGCTGATCCTGGCGCCCGGGGCCATGCTGCTGATCGCGATGTGCGCCTTCGCGGGAATGCTCGTGGCGCGCCACCTCGTCGCCCGGCGAGCGGAGCCGGTCCGTGCCTAGCGTCGGTTACCTCCTGGCCGGAGTCGCGGTGGCGGCGGCGATCACGTTCGCGCTGCGGCTCGTGCCGTTCGGCCCCGCGGCGGTGCTCCGCGGGTCGCCGCTGCTCGCCGACTTCGGCCGCTGGATGCCCGCCGGCGCGGTACTGGTGCTCGCGGTCTACTGCCTCGCGCAGGTGGACTACGCAGCCGCGGCGCACGGACTCCCGCAGCTCGCCGGCGTCGCGGCGACGGTGGCCGCGCACCTCGCCCGCCGGAACGCCGTGCTCAGCATCGTCGCGGGCACCGCGGTGTGCGTGGGGCTCAGCCTGCTCCTGGGCTGAGGCCTCGCCGCCGGGTGGCACAGTGGACCGGGTGCGACACGACTACGTGACCTCCGGCGACGTGCGGCTGCGCGTGCAGCACGTGCGGGCCCCGGCACCGTCGGGCCCGCCGGTCCTGCTGATCCACGGCATGGCCGCCGACCACCGGACCTGGCGGCGCACGGCCGCCGCCCTGCGCGCGGCCGGCCGGGACACGATCACCTACGACCAGCGCGGGCACGGCGGCAGCGACCACAGCGCGGAGTACCTGTTGGACGAGTTCGCGGCGGACGCGGAGCGGGTCGTCGACCACGTGGGCCTGGACCGGTTCGACGTGGTGGGGCACTCGCTCGGGGGACAGACGGCTCTGCGGCTCGCGTGGCGCAGGCCCGACGGTGTGCGGCGGCTGGTCCTCGAGGAGATGCCGCCGGTCGCGCAGCACGCGAACCAGGTGCAGGACGCGATGGACCAGCCCCTCACCCCGCGCCGGGTGTGGCTGGCCGTGAAGCAGGTGGTGCAGACGCCGGGCGCGCTGTCCCGCTTCGACAAGACGATGATGGATTCGGTGTCGCCCCAGTTCGATCCGGATCCGGCGTGGTGGAAGCGCCTCGCGCAGACGCCGCAGGAGACACTGGTGGTCTCGGGCGGGCCGGCCGACTTCCTCAGGCCCGAGTACCTGCAGCTGGTGGCCGACGCGCTGCCCCGCGGCAGCTACGAGGAACTCACCGGCGGCCACACCGTGCACAGGGAAGCACCCGCCGCGTTCACGCGACGGGTGCTCCGATTCCTGGCCTGAGCGCGGGTTACGGGGTGGGCGCGGCCACCTGTCCGCCCGAGATCAGCCGGTAGGCGTTGATCATGACGAGCGCGGCCACCGGCACGGCGACGAGGGCGCCCACCAGGCAGATCGCGGCGCCGACGATGAACAGCAGGCCGGCGATGATGTAGACGAGGATCGAGTTCCCGGCGTCCTTCTGGAACACGGCGAAGCCCTGTTTGAAGCCCTCGCCGACGCTCACGTTGCGGTCCACGATCGTGGGGATCACGAACATCGTGAGGAGGCCGACGACGATCGATGCGATGCCGCCCACGTACGGGATCAGGGCGAGCAGGCCCTGGATCAGGGCCAGCAGCAGGGCGCCGACCACGGCCTGGCCGGCGTTGCGCGGAGCGAAGAACGAGCCGATGCCCACCTGCTTGCCGTCGGCGATGTCCAGCAGGCCGGTGACGTACGACGCCAGGGCCAGATACCCGATGATGCTCACGAGCAGCGCGAGCAGCGCGGAGCTGATCGAGCCCCCCGTGGTCAGCGAGACCGTCCGGGTGCCGTCGGCGTCGATCGACGAGCCGTCGACGCCGAACGAGCCGACCAGGTAGACGCCGAGGAACATCACGGCCAGCGTGATGATGCCGTACACCAGGATCGGGACGATCAGGGCCGCGGCGTTCTTGGTGAACTTGTTCCAGGCCCAGGAGAACGCGTCGCCCAGGTTGAAGTGCGCCTGCGGCGGCAGGGAGTACCCCGGCTGGGCATAGCCCGGCTGCCCGTAGCCGGGCTGGCCGTAGCCCTGCGGCGGGTACGGCTGCTCCGGCGGCGGGAATCCGCCGGGCGGCGGGTAACCACCGGGCGGCGGGGGCGGGAAACCCTGGCCTGCCTGCGGAGGCGGCACCTGAGGCGGAACGCCGCCCTGCGGCGGCTGCGGCTGCCCGGGCTGCCCGGGCTGCGGGTTGTCCTGCGGGTTGTCCCCCGGATTGTTCGGTGGTCGTGTCACGGATACCTCCCCTTTTTCAACAACGGTTGTGTCTTATTTAACGTCACAACGCGAAGGCCCGCCCACCGATCGGTGAGCGGGCCTCGTCGCGACAGTCGTCGTCAGGGGGTGGGCGGCGCCACCTGGCCACCCGAGAGCAGGCGGTAGGCATTGACGATCAGAAGGCCGGCCACGGGCGCGGCGACCAGCAGGCCGACGCCGCACAGGCACGCGCCGATCAGCGAGATCAGGAACGAGATCACGAAGACCAGCAGCGAGTTCCCGATATCGCGCTGGATCACCGCGAAGCCCTGCTTGAAGCCCTCGATGGCGGGCAGCCCCCGGTCGATGATCACGGGGATCACGAACATCGTGAGGAACGCGATCACGATGGAGGCGATGGTGCCGACGAACGGGATCACGCTCAGGATCGCGCTGACGACGCCGATGATGACGGCGGCCAGGACGACCTGCCCGGTGTTGCGCGGCTTGAAGAAGGACCCGATGGAGACCTCGCGCCCGTCCGCGATGTCGAGCAGGCCCGTCACGTAGGCCGCCTGCACGATGTACCCGAGGATGCCGAGCACGAGGGTCAGCACGGCCATGGCCACCGTCGCGCCGACGGTCCCCCCGCTCGACATCTCGAGGTATCCCTCAGCATCGGTGGTGGAGGTGCCGAGGATGATCGAGAAGAGCAGGAAGTAGCCCAGCACCGTGATCGCGATCAGGGCGAGTCCGTACACCAGGATGGGGACGATGAGGGCGACGGCGTTCTTGGTGAACTTGTTCCACGCCCAGTTGACGGCGTCGCCGACGTTGAAGCGCTGCGGGCCGCCGCCGTAGTACTGCGGCGCACCGTATCCGCCGGGAGGAGGCGGGGGCGGGAAGCCGCCCTGCGGCGGAGGCGGGAACCCCTGGCCACCCTGCGGCGGCGGGTAGCCCTGGCCACCGGGCGGGAAACCCTCACCACCCTGCGGAGGCGGGAAGCCGCCCTGCGGCGGAGGCGGGAACCCCTGCCCGCCCTGCGGCGGCGGGTAGCCCTGCCCACCCGGAGGGAAACCCTCTCCGCCCTGCGGAGGCGGCGGAAAGCCCTGGCCCTGCTGCGGGGGCGGGTAACCACCCGGGGGCGGCGGCGGGAATCCGCCGGGGTTCTCGTCGCCGGGATCGTTCGGCGGCTGCGTCATTGGTTCCTCCCAGTTCGCGGTCGGTGATCCCGGCAAACCTACCAATAAGTTGTGCAGTCGACGAGGGTGTCAGGAACCGCGCTGCTCACGCGCGGCGCGGCGTCGCGCGAACTCCTCCCGCTCCAGTTCAAGCGCCTTTTCCGGCGGCGGGGCGCCGCCGCCCAACCGGGCCGGCACCCACAGCTCCCCCGCTGGGGCCGGGAACCCGTCCTGCGCCTCGTCGAGCACCTCCTGCATGGCGGTCCGGAGCCGCGCGGTGAGGGCGGCGGGGTCGTCACCGTCGGGCGGGACGGGCGGGCCGACCTGCACGACGACCGGGAAGCGGTGCCGCCCGATCCGGCGCTCCGTGCCCTTGGACCAGATCCGCTGGGTGCCCCACACGACGACGGGCACGATCGGCGAACCGGACTCGATGGCCATCCGCGCGGCGCCGGACTTGAACTCCTTGAGCTCGAAGCTGCGGCTGATGGTCGCCTCGGGGTAGACGATCACGGCCTCGCCGGCCTCCAGGGCGGTCACGGCCTCGTGATAGCTCTCCGCGCCGTGCTCGCGGTCCACGCCGATCGCCTTGCAGTGCTTCATGAGGAAGCCGATGAACGGGTTCTCGCGGAGCTCGGCCTTCATCATGTATCGAGGCCAGCGCCCGGCGCGGCGGGCGGTGAGACCCGCCTCCAGGAAGTCGACGTACGAGGTGTGATTCACGGCCAGCACCACGCCGCCGTCAGCGGGGATGTTGTGCACCCCACGGTATTCGACCCGCAGCCCCTGCGCCGCCAGTATCGACTTCGCCAGGACCTGCACCGCCTGGTACACGGGTTCGCGCTGCGCCATCGTCCTCCCTCGGCCGGCCTCCGGTAGCCGAGGAAAGGATACGACGACGCAGCGCGGACCGCGGGGAATCAGTACGCGACCGAGAACCGCTCGCGGTGGTGGGCCGGGCGCTCGATCTCGTCGGCGAAGGCCAGCGCGTAATCCGCGCCCGAGATCTCGGAGTTCCCGTCGGCGTCGGTGAGCAGCAGGTCGCCGCTGGTGCGGTAGGTGCCGCGCCGCTCGCCGGGGTTGAACGAGCCGAAGCTCGCGGCCGGGCTCACGTAGAACCAGTCCACGTCGGCCACGGTGCGCAGCTGGTCGAGCACGCGGTCGTGCTCCTGCGCGATCGGCTTGACCGCGTCGGGGAACGACGGGGTGTCCACCAGCTTGGGGCCGCCCTCGGCGGCGAGCAGGCTGCCGGCGCCGCCGACCACACCCAGGCGCGCCCCGCTCTCGCGGGCCGCGGCGACGAGCGCGGCGACGGAGGCGGACAGGTCGGCACCGTCGCCCGACGGTGCCGCGGTCGGCAGGGCCGAGACGATCACGTCGGCACCGTCGACGGTGCGCGCGACGAACGCCGCGTCCGTGACGTCACCCGCCACGGCGGTGGCGCCCGCGGGCACCTTCTCGACCGAACGGGCCACCCCGACGGTGTCGATGCCGCGGGAGACCAGCTCGTTCACGATGTGGCCGCCGGCGTAGCCGGAGGCTCCGAAGACGACGACGGTCACTTCTCTGCCCTCCGCTTCAGCAGCAGCGCGTCCACGGCGAGCGAGGCCTGGGGCACAGCGGCCACGGCGAGGAGGCCGGCGATGAGGACGAGCGGCAGTTCGATCCCGCCGCCGGTGGCGAAGAAGCCCTTGTCGATGTGCATGGTGAAGATGGCGCCCAGCATGTCGACGATGAGCACCAGCGCAACGAGGGGCACGGCGAAGCCGACGATGAGCAGCGCGCCGCCGACCAGTTCGGCGAGGCCGGCGAACCACGCGGCGAGCGTGGGCAGCGGGACGTCGGCCTTCTCGAAGCCCGCGGCGACGTTGTCAATGCCGTTGGTGACGAACTTCTGCCAGCCGTGGGCGAAGAAGGTGATGCCCAGGATGATCCGGGCGAGCGTGAGGGTGACGAACTGCGTCTTGAGCAGACTCTTGATCACGGGGACTCCTTGATTGATAGTTGAAGCTTCAAGCTTCGGTGCTACCATGGAAGCACAAACTAAACGTAAGCGCAATAGATCCGTACGCGTTAGGTAAGGTGGGAGCAATGGCGGACTTCGACGTATTCGCGAAGAACTGTCCCTCTCGGCGCGTGTTCGAGCACGTCACCGGGCGATGGGGCGCACTGGTGCTCGGGCGGCTCACCCCCGAACCGCAGCGCTTCGGCGAGGTGCGGCGGCAGGTGGAGGGCATCAGCGACCGGATGCTCACCCAGACGCTGCGCAGCCTGGTCGACGACGGGCTGGTCAGCCGCTACTCCGCGGGCACCAACCCCCCGCGCACCGAGTACCGCCTCACCGACGCGGGATCCGAGATCGCCTCCGCCGTACAGGGACTCGCGCTCGCCGTGGAGCGGACCATGCCGCAGGTCCCGGCGCGCGGAAATCAGGCCCCGGCGAGGTAGGCCCGCAGCTCCGGATCGTCGGAGTCCAGGCGGTCCGCGATCTCGCCCCCGTCGCACCGCATCAGCGCGACGCTGACCCGGTCACCGTCGGCCCGCAGCACCCGCCACGTGCCACCCGAGTCCTCCCACCGCCGAAGCTGTTCCAGGGGCGTCATGGACACATGGTAGGAGCATCCGGCCGATCTGGCGTACTGTCCTGACCGGAGGCGTTGCGGTCGCAACGTCGCGGATTCAGGGGGATCGATGGCACAACCGCAGGGACCGGTGCCGCAGTACGGCGGCGCCCCCACCGGAGGCTTTCCGGCACAGGGATATCCGCAGCACTACCCGCCGGGACCGCTCCCCGGGCAGCCGGGGCCGGCGACGCCCGCGGGCCCGGGGAGGCCGTTCCCCACCGCGCGCGTGGGCGCCGGCGTCACGGTCGTGGCCGGGCTGGCTGTGCTGTTCTGCTCCCTGTTCGACCTGTACACCGTGACCGTCGACCCGGGACCGCTGCCGGACGACGAGGTGACGGGCACCGTCGAGGTGGGGATGGGCTTCTACGGCGCCCTGCTCCCCGCGCCGATGATCGCGATGGCCGCCCCGCTGCTCCTCCTGGTGGCTTCACTGACCGCCGTCCCGGGGATCCTGGGCAGGCACGGCCAGGGCTCGCTGGCGTCCGCGGTCAGCGCGATCGGCGGCACCCTGTTGGCGCTGGTGCTGATCGTCGCCGACCCGCTGCCCAGCGTGCGCCTGGACGGGCAGCTGTCCACCGACTTCCAGGCGGAGATGGGTGACGGCATCACGACGGTCGACCAACTCATCGACCGGCTCGTCGACGTGAGCCCCGGCATCGGCCTCATCCTGGCGCTCACGTTCGGCGTGATCGCCTCCGCAGGAGCGGTGCTGAACTTCCTCCAGCTCGGCGAGAACCGCACCGTGCCCGACGGTGCGCGGGCCCTCCCGGTGCCCGCCACCCCGTTCCCGGGCGGATACGGGGCCGTTCCAGCCGTCGGCCCGGTGCCCGGCGTGCCCGTGCCGGCTGTCGTGCCCCCGGAGCACCACCAGGCGTGGCAGCGGCCCGTCGAGCAGTACCCGCCCGCACCCGGTGCCGCACAACAGCATCCGGCAGGGCCGCCGTCCGGTCAGTTCCCGGCGTCCCCACCGTCGTCCGGATACGTGATCGGCGCGCCCGGGGACGGCGAGCAGACGGGCCCGCGGTGAACACGGGGCGGATCGTGGCCGCGGCGACGGGCGTACTCGGCCTGCTCGGCCTCGGCCTCACGTTCCTGCCGATCCTGACGCTGCGGTTCGACCAGCGCACGCTCTACTCCCTCAGCCCCCTGAGCTGGCTGTACGGCACCGGCGGAGGAAACATGGTGTGCGAGCTCCTGCCCGAGGAGTGCACGGACAAGGGGCGGATCACCGTCGCGCTGGGGTTCCTCGACATCAGCGGACTCACCTCCGTACCCGCGGTCGGGCTCGTCCCGATCACGATGGTCCTGGCCGCGGCCACCGGCCTGCTGAAGGCGTGGCGCGGGGTGCACCGCAACGGCACCGCCGTGATCGCCCTGCTCAGCCTGGTGGCGCTCGCCGCTGCGGCGTTCACCGCGTTCGGCCCGGCCCCGAGGATCACGCGCACAGGCGATTTCGCCGTGTTCGGCGGATCGGCGGGCTCCGCCCCCGGGCTCGACGTCTCCCCCGGCGCCGGTCTGGTGGGAGCGGCGATCGTGCTGGTGCTGATCCTCGGCCTCACCGCGTGGCAGGCGATCGCCGGGGTGATCAGCCGGCGCTGAGAACCTCGTCCGTGGGGCGCAGCAGGCGGCCGCTGGTGCGGCGGAAGGCCCACACGGCGACGGCCAGCATCACCAGGGTGATCGGCGTGCTCAGTGCGATCTTGGCGATGCCGAGCCCCGCGACGTCGTCCGCCAGGTACAGCCATTGCTTCACCCCGAACTGCACCGCGTTGGGTATCGCGATCGCGAGCGTGGCGATGTCGTGCGCGCGCAGCGAAGGCCCGTCGGCGCGCCAGTCGTGGCCGCCGCCGTGCACCGCGTTCCACACGAGGCCCGTCACCGGACGCCGCGCGATGACCGTCGCCAGTGTGGCGAGCGCGATCAGCAGCGACGTCCAGATCCCGATGGCGAAGAAGTCACGGGCGGAACCCGTGAACGCCACGACCGCCGCTGCGACGGCGACTCCGGTGACGCTTCCGCTCGCCGCCGCAGCCTTCTCACCGCGCACGATCCGAACCGCGGTGAGTACCAGCCCCGTCGCCACGGAGACGGCGACCGTGACCGGAAGTGTGGTCAGCGAGGCACAGGCGACGAACACCAGGACCGGGATCGTGGAGTACACGAATCCCCATGGCCCTCCGATCTGGTCGAGCAGGGTGGGCTTCGCGGCCTCGGGCTCGGTCTCGTTCGCGGTCATCCCGCTGTGCAGGTGGTCGATCACGACGTTTCCTCTCCTCGGTGTCGATTCCGTCGATACCGAGGAGACTCCGTGCCGCTACGGCACACTCAAGCGCGTGTGATCCACATCACATCAGCCTGCGCTGACCGCGATCGCCTCCCCTATCGCCTCCGCTACCGCGGCGCGGGCGCGGCGGGCTCGGGAGCGGCGGGGATCCCGGCCTCCGGCGCTGCGGGCGCCTGCCCCGCCGGGGGTGCCGCGGCGCCCTGTTCCGTGGGATCGGCCAGCCCCGGCGGACCACCGGCATCGGAGATGAGCCAGCCCTTGTCCTGGTCCATCGTGACCTCGTAGACGCTGACCACGGTGCGCCCCTCGGGGTTCTGCACGTTCGTGGCGTCGACCTGCACGTACACGGTCACTGTGCGGACGGGCCCGGAGACCGACTTCTCGACGGCGTCCAGCAGCGTCGCCTTCGAGACCCACTGCAGCGGCTGCAGGAGCTGGTTCATCGCACCCGTCGAGGCCTCCCACTTCTTCTTCAGCTCGGGCGTCGCATTCTTGACCGGCTCGGTGCGCCAGGGGGTGAGGTCCCGGTAATCGAACGTCGACGCGGCGACGGCGTAGTCGGCGGCCACCTTCTCCGCGTGCGCGCGGTCGGCCTGCTCCCGCTTGATGTCGTCCAGCTCGCCCGTCCGCTGGACCAGCAGCACCCCGCCCGCGATCAGGCCGGCGAGGACCGCGATGACCGCGACGGTGCTCACGACGGTCAGGACGGTGGTGCGCCGCGAGGTCGCTCCCGGTCGCTCGTCGGTCGCGCCGCCCCGGGCCGCGGCGCGGTTCTCGGCGGCGGGCTGCTCGTCCGCGGCCTCCTCCGGAGCCTCCTCGGGTGTCTCGCCGGAACTCTCGGCGGTCACCTCCGCTGAGGCCTCCTGCTCGGAGGCCCTCGCCTCGGAGGTCTCCTGCTCGGGTGCCTCGTCGGGCTCGCGGCTCTCGGCGCCGGACTTCTCGTCACTCATGTATCACTCACACAGTCGTCGTTGTCGTGACCTGACGATTGCGCACGCTACATATCCCCCACGCGGTCGCGCCGCGGAAACCGCGGTTCCCGGGGCTTTGTGACAGGGCTGAGACACGGGGACGCCCGCTGGGAGCCGGAAACGGCCGCAGGCCAGGAGGAAGATCCTCCTGGCCTGCGGTGTTCCTGGTGGAGCTAAGGGGAATCGAACCCCTGACCTCCTCGATGCGAACGAGGCGCGCTACCAACTGCGCTATAGCCCCCTGGCGGAACTCGACTACTTTAGCAAGCCCCACCGGCAAACCGTTAACCGACCTTGCGCTCCATGGGTTCGTGCAGGTCGCGACGGTCGCGGCCGCCGTCCTGCAGGAAATCGAACTCCTCGGCGCGGTAGCGCGGCAGGTGGTCGAAAGCGGGATCCTCGTCGTCGATCTCCATGACCACGCAACCGCCGCGGCGCAGGTGCGCCGGGATGCCGTCGCGGACCTCGGCCTCGCGCTCTCGCTCGCGACGAGCCCGCTCGAGCCGCGCCATCCGGCGCCGGCGGATCTCGGCCTCGATGCGCACCGTCCGGCGCAGGTAGCTGAGGAACAGCACCAGAGCGACCACGACGGCACCCAGGCCGTACCAGGCGTACGGCACGTTCATCAGGCCCGCGCCGAGCGCGACCACGGCGAGCACGCCGAGCACCATCGTGACGCGCTGCCGGGAGCGGTAGCGGGCCTCCGAGAGGCGGGCGTCGTTCTCCGGGTCGAATCCGCCGCGGCGGCGCAGGGGCGCGTCGTCGGCGTCGTCGTGCTCCACCTCGGAGCGCACCACGGGGGCGACCTCCTCGGTCAACGCCTCGTCGGCGGGAACGTCGCCGGGCTCGGAGTCGAGCGCGTCGGCGTCCGCCTCGGTCTCGGCGCCCGGTTCGGTCTCGTCCGCCGCCTCGTCCTCGGGTTCGACGGTGGCCGTGGGCCGCTCGACGACGTCCACGGGCTCGGTCACGAGGTCGTCGTCGGCCGGGACGTCGCGAGCCTCCGCGGGCGCGGCGGTGGCGGGTCCGGCGGCGGGCGCCGTCGCGCGCACCATGATCGGGGCGGCCTCGTCGTCGACGGGTGCGGGCGCGGGGCGGGCGGGCTCGGGGGCCACCTCGGCGCGGCGCACGGCCACGATCTCGACGGTGTCGCCGTCCAGCGGTCCGGCCTCGGGCAGGTCGTCGACGTCGGTGTCGACGTAGGTGTGCGCCTCCTCGACCTCGTCGGCGGCGGCGTCGGCCTCCGCCGCGTCGGGCGCCTCGACGGTCCTGGTGCGCGAGGTGAACAGCACCTCGTCGTCCTCGTCCAGCTCGTCGATCGCGTCCTCGGCCTCGTCGTCCACCTCGTCGTCGAGGCGGCCCGCCTCGCCGGAGACGGTCGCCGTCGGGCGGACCTTGCGCCGCAACGCGAGCGAAGCGGATCCGCCGCGGTGCAGCAGCCTCGTCTTCAGCGTCGCATCGGACACCTGGTTGACCTTGGGATGCCGCGCGGCGAGCATCGGGACGAGCACCACCAGCCACGCGACGATCAGCCCCACCCAGAGCAGTGTCTGCGGGATCATGTCGGCTCCCTCCGGCTAAATCGAGCACGGATAACATCCGTGTAAGTCGCGGATAAGGCTATTTCACCTGGGCAGTCGATCCCACCCGACGCGCCGTAGTTAAACCCCAAAAATCTCAATACGTCACACGAGTAACACTCAGAACCAGGCCCGGCCGGACCGGACGACCCGCGCGACCATCGAATCCACGACCTCCTCGGCGGTCAGCGCCACCAGCAGATGGTCGCGCCACAGGCCGTCGACGTGCAGGTATCGCTTGAGCCTGCCCTCCTCGCGGAACCCCGACTGCGCCAGCACCGCCCGGGATGCCACGTTCTCGGGGCGGACCGTCGCCTCCACGCGGTGCAGGCCGAGCCCGATGAAACCGTGGTCCACCGCGAGCGCGACGGCCGTGGTCGCGACCCCGCGCCCGGTCACCGACCGGTCCACCCAGTAGCCCACCCACGCGCTCTGCAACTGGCCGCGCGCGATGTTGCCGATCGTGATCTGGCCCGCGTAGGCACCGTCGACCTCGATGACGAGTGGCACCAGCGTCCCGGAACGGGCTTGGGATTTGAGGGACGCGCACAGCGCGGGCCACGCCGAGACGGCGTGCCGGCGCTGCCAGTCCGTAGCGCCCGACGGTTCCCACGGCTCCAGTTCCGCGCGATTGAGGAGCCGCAGCCTCGACCACTGCCTCGCGTCACGAGAACGGATGGGGCGCAGCGTCACCCGACCCGCGGCCGTGTTCAGCGGGCCCAGCCGTACCTGCCAATCGGTGCCGAGCACGTCAGCCGCGCTGGGCGAGGAACGCGACGACCACGTCGTCGCCCGCGCGGACCTCGGTGACCTCCGGGTCCACGACGATGAGGCAGTTCGCCTCGGCGAGGCTGACCAGCAGGTGGGAGCCGGCGTCGGGAATCGGCGCCACCATGAACTCGCCGGAGTCCTCGTCGCGCATGAGCTGGCCGCGCACGTATTCGCGGCGCCCCGAGGGGGATTCGAAGGACGCCGCGCTCTTCGCCGTCACCAGGCGCCGCATCGGCTGCCGCTTGCCCAGCGCGATCCGGATCAGCGGGCGCACCATCACCTCGAACGCGACCAGCGCGCTCATCGGGTTCGACGGCAGCAGGAAGGTGGGCACCTCGTCGGGCCCCAGGGCGCCGAAGCCCTGGACCGACGCCGGGTGCATCGCGATCCGCTCCACCGCGAGATCACCGAGATCGGCCAGCGCCGTGGAGATCTCGTCCGACGCGGTACCGCCGAGCGCCGACGTGATGACCACGGCCTCGGAGCGCTGCAGCTGCGCCTCCACGAGGTCGCGGAGCTTCACCTGGTCGTTGTTGACGATGCCCACGCGGTGCACCTCGGCGCCGCAGTCGCGGGCCGCGGCGGCCAGCGCGTAGGAGGCCACGTCATACACCTGCCCGGCGGCGGTGTCGCGATCGATGTCGACCAGCTCGCGCCCCACGGAGATCACGGAGATGCGCGGGCGGGGATGCACCAGGACCTTGTCGCGGCCGACCGCCGCCAGCAGGCCCACCTGCGCGGGCCCGACGACGGTGCCGCGGCGCACGGCCACGTCGCCCGGCTGGACGTCGTCGCCCGTGCGGCGCACGTACTGCCCGGACCGGACGGAGTGCCCGACGCGGACCTTGGACAGGCCGCCGTCCGTCCACTTGTCCGGTAGGACGGCGTCGGCGAGGGTCGGGAGGGGCGCGCCGGTCTCGACCTTGACGGCCTGTCCGGGCTGCAGGCGGGTGGGCTGGCGGTTGCCGGCGCGGACCTCGCCCACCACGGGCAGCGCGACCACGATCTGCTCGCCGGTCTCCTCATCCGGGGCGCCGGCACCCGCCACGTCGACCGAGCGCACGGCGTAGCCGTCGATGGCGGCCTGGTCGAACGCGGGGAGCGCGTTCTCGACCACGACCTCCTCCGCGCACATCAGCCCCTGCGCCTCGGAGATGCCCACGCGCACCGGCCGAGGGGCGACCGCGGCCGCCGTCACCTGTGCCAGATGGTCCTCCACGGAGCGCATGCTCATGTGCCTCTCTCTTCGGGCGTTCTACCGGTCGAGTCGATCCTTCAGCCAACTGCGAAGGTCGGGACCGTAGTCGTCGCGGTCCAGTGCCAAGTCAACCGCAGCCTTGAGGTAGCCACCGGGATTTCCGAGGTCGTGTCGGGTACCGCGGTGCACCACCACGTGCACCGGATGCCCCTCGCTGATGAGCAACGCGATGGCGTCGGTCAGCTGGATCTCGCCGCCGGCGCCCTTGTCGGTGCGGCGGATGGCGTCGAAGATCGCCCGGTCCAGCAGGTAGCGGCCCGCCGCCGCGTAGTTCGACGGGGCGTCCTCCGCCTTGGGCTTCTCGACCATGCCCTTGACCCGGAGCACATCGGGATTCGTTGCGTCCGGGACCGTTTCGACGTCGAAGGCGCCGTAGCTGCTGATCTGCTCGGGCGACACCTCGATGGCGCACAGCACCGAGCCGCCGCGCTTCTCGCGCACCTTCGCCATCGTGGTGAGCACGCCGATCGGCAGCACCAGATCGTCGGGGAGGAGCACCGCGACGGCGTCCTCGTCGTCGTCGAGGACGGGCTCGACGCAGGCGACCGCGTGGCCGAGGCCCAACGGCTTCTCCTGGATCACGGCCTCGGCGTGGATGAGGTTGGGGGCGCGGCGCACCTTGTCGAGCATGGCCTTCTTGCCGCGCTTCTCCAGCGTCCCCTCGAGCACGAGGTCCTCGACGAAGTGCGCGACCACGCCGTCCTTGCCGGGGCTGGTGACGATGCACAACCGCTCGGCGCCGGCGGCCGCGGCCTCCTCGGCGACGAGCTCGATGCCCGGGGTGTCGACGACGGGAAGCAGTTCCTTGGGGACTGTCTTCGTCGCGGGGAGGAAGCGGGTGCCGAGACCGGCGGCGGGAACAACCGCGGTCTTCGGGAGGGACGGCACTGTGTTCATCCCCCCACCATAAGGGAGGTCACACTTGTGTAACGATGCGAGGATGGGCGGGTGACCGATCCCGAACCCGCTGACCTGCGGCCTTCCGCATCCAAGAAGGAATGGCGCGCACGATTCCGGGCGGGTCGCGCCGATCTCACACCTGTGTTTCGCGCCACAGCCGCGGAGGCGTTATCGCAGGTGGTACGGGGTATCGCGCTGGGATCGTGCGTCGCGGCGTACGTCCCCGTCGGGTCGGAGCCGGGGTCTCGAGCACTGCTCGACGCCCTCTCCGCGCGGGTGCTGCTGCCGGTGAGCCCCGTCGAGCACGGGCCGCTCGACTGGGCCGAGTACAGCGACGGTCTCGCGCCGGGGCCGTTCGGCCTGCTGGAGCCCGTCGGGCCGCGGCTCGGCACCGACGCGCTGGCCCAGGCGTCCACGGTCCTGCTGCCGGCGCTCGGGGTGTCCCGCGCGGGGGTGCGGCTGGGGCGCGGCGCCGGCTACTACGACCGGTCGCTCTCCGCCGCGCGCGGCGCCCGGTTGATCGCGGTGGTCTACGACCACGAGCTGGTGGACGCGTTGCCGTCGGAGCCCACCGACGTACCGGTCCACGCGGCCCTCACCCCGTCGGGGTTGGTGGAGTTCTAGGCCCGGGTCCACGGCCGTGGCGAAAATGCACTGCAGCGGGCCGACGCGGCCATAGTGGTCGCGTTCACCCCGCTGAGCGAACTTTCGCGGAACGGTCGCGGTGATCCCGGCGCCGGATCACCGCGGCGATGAACGGATACACCTCGTCCCACTGGTAGAGGACGGCGCGGTAGGTCAGCCGCATCACGAGGTACCCCTCGGACACCCCCACGAGATCGCGCCACCGGTCCCTGCCGAACTGCGCCCCGAGGTGATGCTCCCTGCCGTCGCACTCGATGATCAGCCGCTCGCCGGCGAGCATGTCCACCAGTCCGACGCCGTCGACGCGGACCTGCGTCCGCACGCGGATCCCCGCCCGTCGCAGCCGGTACCGGGTCAGCGATTCCACGCCGGAATCGGCCCGGCCGTCGAGTTCGTCGAGGAGCCGGACGGTCCGCTGTGGGGCGCCGCGCAGGAGCGGCACGATGTCGGACCGCGTCCACCCCGGCCTGTGCCGCAGGATCGAATCGCAGAGCGCGACGAACTGCTCGGCCTCGGCGCACCGCGCGGCGCACGCCAGCGCCTCGGGGATCGGGTCCACGGCGCGCAGCGCCTTCGCCAGCGGGCGGTACCCGCGGCAACCGGTGTCGACCGCACCGCGCCTGTAGTGGATCGACCTGCGGATGTGCACCCCGGCGTCCGGGACCGCCCACACCCCCTGCCGTCTGCCGAGGGCGGTCACGCACGCGACCACGCCGCCGGCGCGGACCGCGGCCACCACCCGCGGATCCGAGCCTCCCGCGTCGTACCAGCCACGACGGATCACGCGGAGGTATCGCAGGCGGACGGCGTCGTCGATCTCCTCCGCGGCGACGCCGCATCGGAGCAGCATCTGCCGGGAGACCACGCCGCCGTCCTCGGCCGCGATCTGCTGCACCACTGCGTCGATGTCCGCCATACCGAGAGCCTCGCCCACGGCGACCCACGCGGGGCCGCGCGGAGAGGTCGCCTGTGGATGAACTTCTGCGCCCGGCCGTGCGTCGCGAAACTTCTCTCCACAGGGCCTACGCAGCCATAATGTCCTCGACGGCCCGCTACAGCGAAGATTCGCGACAGGGCGCGGCTAAATCAAGAGCCGCGAGACGTACTTGGCGCCGTACTCGCGGAGCGAGTCGGTATCGGAGACGTCGAGCCCGGTGGGCGGGTTGGACAGCAGCGAGCCCGTGATCCGCAACATGAGATCCGTGACGGAGCACAGCTCGGCGTAGTCCTGCTCGGCGCCGGAGTTGCGCAGCCGGATCACGATGCCCTGGATCAGCAGGTCCCACACACCCCGCGGGATGCGCAGGAAGTACTCGGGCTCCGCCGCGAGCACCTTGGACACCGCGAGGTTGGACGCCGCCTGATCGACGCTGAGCACGAACACCTCGACCAGCGTCTGTTGCGGCGTGAATCCCACGATCGCCTTGTCGAGCTTGCGCCGCAGCGTGCGGATCTCGATGGCCACCACCCGCGCGATCAGTTGATCGCGGTTGGGGAAGATCCGGTAGAGCGTGCTCCGCGAGACGTGGGCCTGCTTGGCCACCTGGTCCATGCTCACGCCGGGGATGCCGTTCGCGGCGATGACCTCACGGGCCGCGTCCACGATCCGACGGGCGGGCGACGCGGTTCGCTGGCCTGCAGCCGAGGAAACCGTCATACGCCTATCGTATCCGCTCACAGCGTTGGCACTCGAATCGCCAGAGTGCTAACGACGAGCTAGAATCACTAGGTGCCTACCTATTCCTACGCCTGCAAGGAGTGCGGCGAGAGCTTCGACGCCGTGCAGTCCTTCTCCGACGATCCGCTCACCGTCTGCCCCCACTGCGGCGGCCCGCTGCGCAAGCTGTTCAACTCCGTCGGCGTCGTCTTCAAGGGCAGCGGCTTCTACCGCACCGACTCCCGCTCCGGAAAGGCCGACACCACGGCCAAGTCCGAGACCAAGTCGGAGACGAAGACCGATACCGCCAAGAAGGTCGAGAAGGCGACTTCCTAGAGTCGTCTCCATGACTCACGTCTTCGACGAGGCCACGGCCGTCGAGCAGGTGGCGCCCGGCACGTTCCGCGCGCACACCCACCCGGCCTACAACAACATGGTGGGGCCGTTCGGCGGCATCACGGCAGCCACGGTCGTCGCCGCCCTGCAGCGGCACCCCGAGGCGCAGGGTCACCCGCTCAGCCTCACCATCAACTACGCCGCCCCCATCAGCGAGGGCGCGTGGGACATCGCGGTCACGGTCCTCAAGACCAACCGCACCAATCAGCACTTCACCTTCCTGATCGACCAGGGCGACGGTGCCGTCGCCTCCGGTACCGCGGTGTTCGGCACGCGCCGCGAGACCTGGGGCGATACGGAGATCGCGTTCCCGCAGGTGGGCACCCCCGAGGACTACGCGGAGCAGCCCTTCCCCGATTTCATCGAGTGGGCGAAGAACTACGAGACCCGGTTCGTGACGGGCAGCCTGAACATCGACGGCCCGTCGGACTCCTCCGAGAGCACGCTGTGGCTGCGCGACAAGCCGGCCCGGGCCCTCGACTACCCCGCCCTGGCGTCGCTCGCGGACGCGTTCTTCCCGCGCGCGTTCCTCCGTCGCGGCACGTACCTCCCGGCGGGCACGATCTCCCTCACGACGTACTTCCACGCGAGCCCCGCGGAACTCGATCAGCAGGCCGGCGAACACCTCCTCGGCACCGCCGTCGGCGCCCGCTTCGGGCACGGCCATTTCGACCAGTACGCGCAGCTCTGGGGCCGGAACGGCACCCTGCTCGCGACCACCCACCAGCTCGTCTACTTCAAGGATCCGAAGGCCTGAGCGGGCCCGCTCCTCCACAGGTTCGGGGTTATCCACAGGCGACCGTTCCCGGGCCCGTGCGGACCGGTTCCCGAGGGCGGACCGTCGTAGATTCCGGGCATGGAATCGCTCCAGCCCACCGGCACCGAACGGCTGCGCGCGGCGCTGCGCCCGGGCTGGGCCCGCACGCTGACCGCCCGACGGTCCGCGGCCGCCCTGCTGGCCGTCCTGGCCCTCGTCATCGCGGTGACCAGCCGGCCCAGCGGCCCGCAGGCGGAGGTCCTCACCGCCGCCCGCGAACTGGGGCCGGGCGGGAAGCTCACGGAGGCCGACGTGCGGCTGCGCACGGTGCCGGCCGAGCTCGCGCCGCAGGACGCGCTCTCGGCGGCCGACGAGGCCGTCGGCCGCTCCGTCACCGGCCCGGTGGGCGCGGGCGAGATCCTCACCGACCGGCGGGTTCTCACCGACCGCACCGCGGGACAGATCCGGCCCGGGGCCCGGCTCGTGCCCGTCGCCCTGGAGGATTCGGCGACGATGGACCTGCTCCGCCCCGGCGACGTGGTGGACGTGGTCGCCCAGCGCAAGCCCCGGGCGGGCGAACGGGACGACGGTGCGCCGCTCGTGCTCGCCCGGCAGGCGACGGTGGCCGTCGCGGCGGCGCCGCAGGGAACGCGGCAGCAGGCGCGGACCGCGATGCTCGCGATGTCGGAGTCCGAGGCGCACGCGGTGGCGGCCGCGGCCCTCAGTTCGCCGCTGTCGGTGGTGTTCCGGTGAGCGGCGTCAGGCGGCGCGCAGGGTCAGCTCCCGGATCAGCCACGTCTGGCGCTCGCGCGCGACCTCCGCCGTCGCTGGGCCGTAGTAGTAGGCGATGTAGCGCTCGGCGTTGCGGCGCAGGGCGCGGGTGGGCAGCGTGGCCAGCTCGGCGGCCGGGGCCAGCCGCATCCCCTCCGGGGTGTGGGCGGCCCAGGCCAGCCAGCGGCGCTGCTCGAACAGCATCCACGTCCACGCGCCGGCCAGGATGGCCAGCGTCAGGCCGCATTTGACCATGAGCAGGAGCACGGTGACGATCGGGTTCTCGCCGCTCGGCGCGTTCCAGAAGAAGTGCAGGACGAACGCCAGCGCGACCGCCGCGGCGCCGAGGGCGATCCGGTTCCGGGCCCGCACGTGCGCGCGGGAGAGGAGGATCAGGCCGAGCCCGAACAGGCCGGAGTACACCCAGTGGGACTGGAACCCGAAGAGCGCCCGCAGGATCGACACGGTGAGGGCGCCGGTCACATCGGACTGCGCGTCGCGCAGCGCGAACGTGACCGCGTACGAGACGTTCTCGACCACTTGGAATCCGAGACCCGCGAAGGCGCCGAGCGCGAAGCCCTGCAGCGGCCGGCGGATCCGGTCGCGGTAGACCACCAGGAGCAGGGCGATGCCGACGCCCTTGACGGCCTCCTCGTCCAGCGGGCCGATAAGCGCGGCACCCCAGTGGGTGGCGCCGGGGTCGTCGAGGACGTCGTTGACCGCGTCCGAGGCGATGCCGTTGATCTCCAGCGCGAGGCCGCACGCGCCCACGGCGCCCCAGGCGAAGGCCAGCGCCCACGCCGCCGGCACGTGCAGGCGCGAGCGATCGAGGGCCGCGATGATCACGGCGACCAGGGCCGCGGCGACGCCGATGATCGGCACCGCGACCGCCACGGCCCCGCCCGCATCGGCGAACCGGGGCAGCATGTCGCGGCCCACCACGATCCCGCCGAGCACGACGCCCACCACGAAGACCCACATGCTCACCGTCTTCAGGCGCGCCATCGTCACGCCTCCTTCAGCGACCGGACCACGGCCGCGACGTCGGCGGGCGGACCGTCGGCGCTGCGCAGCGCGAGGACCGTGACGATGAGGTCGGCGCGCGAGACCACGGCGCAGTCGCCGGAGCGCCCGCCGCCGGTGGCGGTGCAGGTGCGGCCGGCGAAGGCGTCCCCGCGGAGGTCCCCGGTGAACCGGGCGTCCACTCCCCCGATCTCCAGTTCGCGCAGGCGGCGCGGCGCGGCGGTGTCGAAGTCCGTGACCCCGGTGGTCAGGCGAAGGGTGAGGGTCCCGCCCGCGGGGTGCGTGAAGCGCACCACGTCGGCGCGGCCGGTGGGCACCTTCTCCCAGCCCGACGGTGCGCGGAACGTCACCTCGGGCCCGGGCAGGGCGCCGAGGACGAATGCCTGGTCGGAGACGGGGGTCTTCGGCGTCGGCACGGCGCGCTCCACACCGAACCATCCGGCAGCAAGGCCTCCCACCACGAGAATCGCCCCCGCCGAAACGCCCGCGTCCACTGCACGGCGTCGGTTCATACCCGCTAGCATATGGTGAAGAACAACCTCACAAGCAACTCCCGTTACACGGCCACAAAGGAGCCACGGCACATGCTCAAGGGATTCAAGGACTTTCTGCTCAAGGGGAACGTGCTCGACCTGGCGGTTGCCGTGGTCGTCGGAGCCGCGTTCACCGCGATCGTGACCGCGTTCACCGAGCACATCGTGCAGCCGCTGATCGCGTCGATCGGCGGTGGCAAGGACGTGCAGGGCCTGGCGTGGCAGATCATCGACGGCAACGAGAAGACCATCGTGGACTTCGGCGCCGTGATCACCGCCGCGATCAACTTCATCCTGGTCGCCGCGGTCGTGTACTTCATCCTGATCATGCCGTACGAGGCGCTCAAGGCCCGTGCGGGCAAGGGCGAGGCCGCGGAGGACGAGGTGGACGTGCTCGTGGAGATCCGCGACCTGCTCGCCGCGCAGTCCGCGCCGCAGCAGGCGGGCGCCCACGCCGCCCTGCCGCCCACCGGCCAGTTCCCCACGCAGAAGCCCTGATCCACTGACGGACGAGAAGAGGCGGCCTCCCACGGAGGCCGCCTCTTCTGCTGTCGGGACTCAACCCAGGGAGAACCTGTCGGCCCACACGAAGACGCGGCCCTTCGAATTGCCGACCTTGGCGGTCACTTTCACGAACAGGCGTGCTTGGGCGTAGCCGGCGCAGCCGTCCACGCCGATCGTCTGATCGTTGAAGGTCAGGGAGCCCGAGGACCCCGTGAAGTCGAAACCGGTGCCCGGATCGGCCCAGTCGGGGGCGACCTCGTCGCCGGGCTTGGGGACCGTCGCGCGGTCGTAGGTGAGCATCTGGGTTCCGATCGACCCCGCGCTGAGCGAGATCGAGCCACCCGTCGACGTGGTCGTCGTCGGCCCTGCGGTTTCGCCGCCGGAGAAGCTGGGGCCGTTGATCTCTCCGCCGGCCGTGAGGGTCGCCGCGCCCACGTCGACCTGACATCCGACCGCGTAGCCGGCCTCGATCGCACCACCGTCGGCGTCCTTACCGTTCACCTTCGCGGTGATGACGCCCGAGACCCACGCGTTGCGCGTGGTGGGCAGTGCGACCATTCCCGGCGAGAGGCGCACGCTCTGCCGCTTGACGCTGACGGTGATCGATCCGCCCGACCCGATCTGCGCGGTCTGCACCGCGTCGCGGATCGGGATCACGGAGTCCGCTCCGGCGATGGCGGGCGAGGCGAGGGCGCCCGCCGCCATGACTGCGACTGTGGCGAGGGACAGGGTGGTACGGGTGTAGCTCGACGACATGGATGCTTTCCTTCCAGCGCCGCGCGAGGGGTTTTCACGCGGGGTTGGATAGCAAATTAGCACCCGCCGAGCCCATTACGTCAGCGGAAACGAGGAGTTAACGCAGAACTGACAAACGCAACCATTTACACCTCTCACCTGGCGTTTCCCGAACTCCGTAAATGCCCCGAAACGGCTCCCCCTTCATCCTGGATCCCATTCCCCGCGCCCCATGCGCAGCCTGATCGCGAGCGCCACCCGCCGGAGTCGGCGCCCGGGAACACGGAATCGCCCGCCCCGATCAGGGCGGGCGATTCCGCTCGCGTGCGGGCCCCGACTACTCCGCCGACGCCTCCTGCGTGGCCCCGGCGTCATCGGCGCCGCTGTCCTCGTCCGCGGCCTGCTCGGCCCCCGTAGGCTCCGCGGACTCGGTGGGTCCGGCCGACTCGGGCTCGTTCTTACCGTCGAGAGCGTCCTTGACAACATCCAGGACGTCGCGTCCCTTATCGGAGTCGATGGTGCCGCCGTCACCGCCCGTCACGGTCTCGCTCGACGACTCTCCTCGATCGCCCCCGCCGGTCACGGAGACATCCTCTCTTGCGGACGACGCCGGGGCCTTCTCACCGACGCTCACCCGGGCGCTTGTCGCATCGACAGCGGGCGCGGGTGGCTTCGACTGGCCTTCGTCGCCCTTCGGCAGGGCGGGGATGACGGGGAACGCCGCGTGAAGCTTCTCGAGGTCGTGCTCGACCACGTCCCGCGGAAGGCTCGACATGTTGTCGGCGAACTGCCCCAGGTAATCCTGCGCTTGCGCCGCCGCCTCGCTGAACTTCCCCGTCAGCGCCAGGTTCACTGTGGCGTTGAGCGCGGAGTAGATGTTGGCCTTGATGGGTTTGCCCTCGTCATCGATCTTTCGTGTGTCCACGATGGTCGCGCCGAGCCCTTGGTTCAGGTTGTACAGCGGGATCGAAGCGACGTCGAGGAGTTCAGTGACAGTGGGGAGCGCGAACGGGTTCGCGGCGGCAGGTGAGGCGACGGCCAGCGTACCGACGGACTCCGGCGGAAAGAACGCGCGCACGTTGAGGTCGAACAACCCCCCGGGAAGATCCATCACCTGAGTGACGACCTGGGCCATGTAGCCCTGGATCATGGCTGACGCCGTCGCGAAGTCGCCCTTCAGCGCGACCTTGTTCACGGCATCGCTCACCGCCGTGAAGATATTGGCCTTGATCGGAACTTTCGTTGCCGCCTCGTAAGCGGCGTAGTCTCCGCCGAATTTTTCAAACACGGCCTTATTTTCTGCGTCGTCGAATTGATCAAGAGTCAAGAGCGGCTCATCATTCTCGTCGACTAAAACCTTGCCCGCCTTATCCATCTTGTAACCGGTGACAACGAAGGCAGATGTCCGGATCAGCTCGAAGTTGCTGAACGGGAGAGCGAGCACTGCGAGCGGGTCCGGATTGAACGAACCCGCGCCGGGCAGGGCGATGTCACCCGGCGCGCTCGCGGCACTGGCAGCGACAGCGGCGGGCGCGGTCGAGGTCGTCGCGGCGGAGGCCCCCGCCACCGGCGTTGCGAAGATCGCTGCCGCGGTGAAGGCGGCAGCAAGCGAGGTGGTTCGATTCATTTTTCTTACTTTCCCTCAAAGTGTTCTCAAGCTGTTCTCAGCCTGGCGACAAATTACCACCGAGACCTCGAATTCCTGACACGTAAGGGATCTTTCGGCGAACCCCCTCCGACAGCAGAGAAAGAGCCGCCGGGAATGGAAGAATGAATAACACTCGACATCGACATTTGCCGTTGCATTAGCAATTCAATAGGTGGGCCTGAAACCGACCGTGAAGCGACGAGAAGCGATGGTGGACGCACCCCGCACGAGTGACGCCCGCCCCGGGCGCCGATCGGCCGGCGCGGCCGCCACCGTCGAACCTCCCCCGCTCCCGCCCAGGTCACGGCCACCGTCGCCACGCCCCGCCCCGTCGGCGACAGCTCAGGACCGCCGGTCGCACCGCGCCGCCGCGCCCTCCAGCACGACGTGATCCGGTTCACCGCAGAGAAGTCGAGCTTGTCCCGATACCGGAGCTTTGTACCGAATAGTGCAGGTGCGCAGACCGGCGCATCCCCCGCAGCGGCCCCCACACCAGGACGAGGAGGTCTCAAGCGGCGGTTGAGACCCACCCGAACCGCACCGCGGCCGCACCGGGTTCGCACACGCCAACGGCGGTGCGCCCCACAGGGAGGCACACCGCCGTCGAGGCAGGGAACGGTTCAGTTCGTCGACGAATCCGCCGAGTCCGAGGAGCCCTTCGCGCCGGAATCGGAGGAGGACGAGGCCTTCTCCGAGGCCCCCTTCTCCGACGCCCCCTTCGACTCCGCGGAGGGAGTCTCCGCGGGCGCTTCCTTCGACGCGGTCGCGGTCTCGGCCGGGGCCTGCGTCTCCGTCTCCGGCGCCTTCGTGGCGGTCTCCTTCGGAGCCTCCGTCACGGTCGGTTCGGGAGCGGCCGTGGTAGCGGCGGCCTTGTCCTTCGACGGGGCCGTGGTCGGCTCGGCCTTCGCGGTGGACGTGCCCGTGGCCGCGGTCGTCGGGGCCGCGGTGGACGTCGCGGCGGACGTCGGCGTGGAGGGAGCGGACTTCTTCGAGGTCGTCTCCTCGGTCGACGTCGACGTGGTCGGCGCGGAGACCACCTGTGCCGTCTTGTCCGCATCCGCCGACGTGGCCGCAACCGAATCCGTCGAGGTCTCGGTGGGCTTCGGCGTGAGGCTCGTGATGAGCGCATCGATCTTGTCCGAAGCCGACTTCACCTGCGCGCCGGGGAATTCCGTGATCGTCGTGACCGACTTGGTGATGGCCTCGGTGACCAGAGTGACGGCGTCGCCGAACTTGCCCTGGAAGATCGCCTGGGGCACCGAGGTCAGCAGGCCGTAGAAGTTCTTGTAGATCGAGAGGCCGGCCTGGCCCGCGGCGTACGCCGTGGCGACGGGGATCCCCGCCACGTCGAGCGCGGCGGTGAAGGGGTTGGGTGCGGGCGCGGGCTCGGCGGCAGCGGCGGTCGTGGCCGCCTCCTCCTCGGTCGCCGGGCCCTTCCCCGTGAGGATCCAGTTCACCGAGTCCGTGACGGCGGTCTGGAACAGGCCCGGCACGGAACCGAACTCACCCTTGAAGATCGCCTGCGGCACGGAGGTGAGCATCGTGTACCAGATGGTGTAGATGCCCTGGCCGGTCTGCAGTACCCGGTACACACCCTGCACGGGGAGCCCGGCGAGGTTGAGCACATCGGTCACCGACTGCGGCACGGACGGCAGCTCGACGGCGGCCGTGTCGGCGCTCGCGGCGGCGGTCGCGGTCGACGCCACCGACTGCACGGCGCTCGTGGCGGCTCCGGCGCCGTCCTGGATCGCCTCGTCGGTGACCACGACGAGGGAGCCGAGGTCCGAGAGGGCCACCGGGGCGGTGTCCGCGGCGCCGGGCGCCGCGGCGAGGGTGGCGGGGTCGCCCACGGGCGCGGGTGCGGCGGCGGGCGCCGGGGCGGACGTCTGGGCGATGGCGCCCGCGACGGGGCCTATTGCGACCGCGGCAGCGACGACGAGCGCGGACAGGGACGTGGCCTTGCGATTCATGTCTGCTTCTCCAGGGGTGCGAAAGGGTGCAGCGCCCATGACCGATCCGCGCAGTCGGTGGCGCCACGCCGACTGCGCTATTGCAAACGTCGAGAGAAAGAACGAGGGCGGTGTCCGTGTGGACACCGCCCTCGCGGTTGAAGCTCTTAGCCCAGGGTGAAGGGCTTGCTCCACAGGATCGTGGTGCCCTGCGAGTTGCCGACCTTGGTCTTCACCTTGGCGAAGAAGCGGGCCTGCGCGTAGCCGGCGCAGCCGTCGACACCGATGGTCTGGTCGTTGAAGGTCAGCGAGCCCGAGGAGCCCTTGAACTTGAACGAGCTGCTGGGATCGGCCCAGTCGGGCGAGACCTCTTCGCCGGCCTCCGGCCAGGTGGCGCGGTCGTAGGTCAGCATCTGCGTACCGATGCTGCCCGCGGACAGCTTGATCGACGCGCCGGTCGAGGCCTTCACGGACGGCTCGATGGTCGGACCGTTCATGCCGACCGAGGCGCCCGTATCGGCGTTGACGCCGGCGGTCACCTTCGCCGAGCCCACGTCCACCTGGCAGCCCACGGCGTAGCCGGCCGAGATGGAGCCGCCGTCGGCCTTGCCGCCGTTGACCTTGGCGGAGACGACGCCCGAGACCCAGGCGTTGCGGGTGGTGGGCAGGGAGACCATGCCCGGCGAGAGCTTGGCGCTCTGGTTCTTGATCGACACGACGACGGTGCCGTCGCCCACCTTGTTGGTGGTGGAGTCGCTGGGGAGCGGGATGAACGTATCGGCGTTGGCCGCGCCCGTGGAGAGGGCGCCGCTGAACACCACGCCGGCGGCGGCCGCGACCGCGGCCGAGCGGAAGGCGAGCTTCTTCATGAAAAGTCCTTCGGATGTCGCCGCCCGGTGGAGGGCGGGCAAGAGAGTCAGGTCAGTCGGATCAGGATCAGCCGAGCGAGAACGGCGCGCCGTACAGGAAGCCCTGGATACGGTTGCTGCCCTTGATCTCGACCCAGGTCACGACACGAGCCTGCGCGTACCCCGAGCAGTGCTTGATGTCGATGTTCGAGTCCTTGACCGTCACGTTGTACGTGCCGGCCTTGGTGAACTTGATCGAGTCGATCGAGCCGAGCTGGTCCTTGCGCGCGTAGCCCGACGCACTGTCCGTCGCACCCGGGGTCAGCGGGACCTCGAGCTCGGGCTCCACACCGCCGAGGCTCGCGGACGGACCCTTCGAGTCCAAGCTTGCACCCGGGCCCGTCACGGAGATGCCGACGCCGATGGGGCCGGGGAACTGGCAGCCCACGACCAGGCCGACGCCCAGCTTGCCCTGGATGTCCTTGGCGTCCTTGGGCGCCTTGACCTCGACAGAGCCGTTGGAGGTGACCCACGCGGTGCGGGACTGGGCCGTGGCCATCGACGGCTGGATCGCCGAGGAGTTGCCGTTCGACTTCAGGACGACCGACCAGCCGTCCGGCGCCGGGACCGTCTTCTGACCGCTGGGCAGCGGACCCGCGTTGGCGGTGCCGGCCGTGATCGAGGCAGCAGCCGCCACCGCGACCGCCACGACGCCGGCGCGACCGGCGACCTTGCTCATCTTGCTCATTCGTTCCCCTCACCAGGAAATTATCTGTGTGTCGCCTCGGTCTGAGGCGTCGGCGAGCGACTCACCCAGTCGCAACCGCATCCCGAGCCATCTGTTCACAGCCCTGGACCACTTTCGGTTCCCCGCAGGCCTGAGGCGACCTTCGGTTCCGGGGCAGCATATCCTCAGGTTTCGTAGGCCCGCAACGGTTTCGGTCGATGCAATTCCGTTAGTGTAATTTTCGTTTTAAACATTCGAAATACATGACAAAGCCCGGGGCCAGCGGTTATTAGGGCACGCTTCCAGGCGTTTCGGCCACTGACCTGCACATAGGTTAGGGGAACCTTCCCCTGAGAATTCACTCAGGCAACGCACGCGCGTAACCTTACTGTAAATCAAGAAAGACGTGACGCTCGTCACATGGCACCCTAAGGTGTCCGAGGTCACAGCACATCTTTGCAGACGCATGTTTTCAGGACGCGTACGGACAACGTAACCGGACCGCGGACCGTCGAACGCACAAACGCAACCTTCATCCCCCGTGGTGCGGAGGGCGGTTCTCCCGGTACCAACGCTCGGTGCGGTCACCGTCGGCGCCGGAAACGCCGGATGCCGCGCCCGGATCGGGCGCGGCATTCGGCAGATCGTCGCTCGTCTGCGTCGGAAGAACGTCGCCGAAGATCCGCGCGATCTCCCGCGCGGAGTACGTGCGGCGGCCCGGATCGGGCCTATCGGGCTTGGTCATCCCCGCCCGCGATGTGCCGGATCACGTGCGTCGCCAGCGGCGACAGCGTGGCCATCCCGTCGCGGATCGCCGCCCGCGAGCTCGCCAGGTTCACCACCACGGTGCTGCCCGAGACACCCGCCAGGCCGCGGGACAGACCCGCGTCCGGAGCGCCCGCGGCCAGGCCGGAAGCGCGCAACGCCTCGCAGATGCCCGGCAGCTTCTTGTCCAGGATCTCCTCGGTGGCCTCCGGCGTCACGTCGCGGGCACCCACGCCCACGCCGCCGATGGTGACCGCCAGATCCACGCCGCCGATCACGGCCGTGTTCAGCGCGTTGCGCACCGCGACCTCCTCCGCGGGGACCACCACCACGGCGTCCACCTCGAAGTTCGCCTCCTCGAGCAGCTCGGTGACCAGCGTGCCCACCGACTTCCCCGCCTGCGACGAGACACCAGGCTGCACGTGATCGTCGACCACCACCACGAGCGCGCGCCCCGTCACCGAGGACCCGGCACCGTCGAGCGACGGCTCGTCCGCGATCGCCGGCGCGTCCAGCACCTCGTCAGTGAGCCAATCGGGCGCCGCAGCGCCCCTGCCCTGCGTCATCTCCACGGACATCTCCACCTCTTCCGTCACCGGTCCAACCTATCGAGCGTCACCTGCGTGGTCTTCGGAGTCGTGCCGTTCGGCTCCGTGTACGTGACCGTCACCGTAGCCCCGGGCGGGTACGACCGCACAGCCCCGATCAATCCGTACCCGTCCGTGACCTTCACGTCGTCGACCTTCGTGACCACCGAGCCGTTCGGGATCCCCGCCTTCGCGAACGCCCCCGTCGGGGACACCTCCGCCACCACCGCGCCCGGACGGTCCGCCGCCGGCCGCTGTGTACTCACCGAGACGCCGATCGCGGCGTGCGTCGCCTTGCCCGAATCCATCAGCTCCTTGCTGATCCGCTGCACCTGATTGGCCGGGATCGCGAAGCCCAGGCCGATGCTGCCGCCCTGCTGCCCCGTCGCGATGGACTGGCCGAGCGTCGCGATCGACGAGTTGATGCCGATCAGCTGACCGCTCATGTTCACCAGCGCGCCGCCCGAGTTGCCGGGGTTGATCGCGGCGTCGGTCTGGATCGAGTTGATCACCGTGGCCTGATCCGAATCCTTGCCGCTGGTCGCCACCGGACGGTTCAGCGACGAGACGATGCCCGTGGTCACCGTCCCCGCGAGCCCCAGCGGGGCGCCCACCGCGACCACGTCCTGGCCCACGGCCACCCGTGAGCTGTCCGCGAAGGCCAGCGGCTTGAGGCCGCGCTTCTCGGTCTGGATCACCGCGAGGTCCGTCACCGGATCGGCCCCGACGACCGCCGCGTTGCTCGTACTGCCGTCGGAGAAGGTCACCGTGAGCCGGCCGTTCCCGGCGACCACGTGGTTGTTCGTCACGATCCTGCCGTCCGCGGTGATCACCACGCCCGAGCCGGATGCCTCCGAGCGCCCCTGATCGTTGTCGATCGAGACCACCGAGGGCAGCACGTTCTGCGCCACCTCCTGCACCGACCCCTTCGGCGCGGGCTCCTGCGCACCGTCGCCGTTCGCGACGGAGATCGTCGACGTCTGCCCGTCGCCCCACACCAGGTACGCGCCGGTCACCGAGAGCAGCGAGGCCACCAGCGCGATCGCCACGCCCAGGGCGGCCAGCGCGCCGATGCTCGGTCGACGGGGCGCCGACGGTGCCGGCATCGTCTGGACCTGCCCCGGCCCACCCGGGTGACCGGGTGCTCCCGGCTGGCCCGGCTGCCCGTACGGCCCCGTCGCGCCCGGTAGGCCGACCTGGCCCGTCTGGCCCGCCTGCCCCGGCTGGCCCTGATACCCGGGCTGGCCGGGGTAGCCGGACGGGTACTGCATCGCCGCGTAGGGGTTCGAGTACTGCTGGGTGGGCCGGTACGTCTGCTGCGCGGGCGGGGCGCCCTGCGCCTGCGGGTGGGCGCCCTGCGGGGGCTGCTCCTGGCCCTGGCCCGACGGTGCCCCGCCGGGCTGCGGCTGGGGCTGCTGATCGGGCGTTCCCGGCTGGTCACCGGGTTGGTAGGGGTGCTGCGGACCCTCGGTCATGAGACCGCCTCCTTACGTCGTCCAGACCAACGATGCAGGCGCTGTCTGTGAGGTCGCTGTGAGCAGGATGTCACTTTCCCCGGCGCAGCAGCGTCCGGGATTCGCGCCGCACGACCTGCGGTGCCCGGCCGCCCGCGACGGGGCTGCCGGGCAGCTCGAACCGCACCAGCGCACCCCCCGTATCGGACTCCCCGACGGTGACGTTTCCGCCGTGCCGCTCCACGACCTGTTTGACGATCGCCAGCCCCAGGCCCGAGCCGGGCATCGAGCGGCTCGACATCGACCGGTAGAACCGCTCGAACACCAGGTCGCGGTCCTCCGACGGGATGCCGGGGCCGCTGTCCGCCACCGTCAGCGCCGCGCGGTCCACGCCGATCTCGGCGAGCGAGACCCGCACCACGGAACCGTCGGGCGAGAACTTCGCGGCGTTGTCCAGGACGTTGACCATGGCCCGGGCCAGCGCGCCCTGATCGCCGTACACGTGCCACGGCGAGCTGGTCACGTCGAACCGCACGTCGGGCCTGCGGCGCTCCACCCGCTCCACGGCCTTGAGCAGCGCCGGCTGCAGGTCGACCTCCTCGTTCACCGCCTCCGGGGCGTCCTCGCGGGCAAGGTCCACCAGGTCCCCCACCAGCGTGCTCAGCTCCTCGACCTGCGCGATCACATCGTCGGAGAGCTCCTGCAGGTCCTCGTCGGGGATCGGCGGCGCGCCCGGCCGATGGGCCGCGATGAGCAGCTCCACGTTGGTGCGCAGGCTGGTCAGCGGGGTGCGCAGCTCGTGGCCCGCGTCGGCGACCAATCGGGCCTGCCTGTCGCGGGATTCGGCGAGAGCCTTGAGCATGGTGTTGAAGCTGCGGGTGAGACGGGCCAGCTCGTCGCGGCCGGTGACGGGGATCGGCGCCAGATCGTCGGTCCGCGCCACCCGTTCCGCGGCCTGGGTGAGCCGCTGCACGGGTCTGAGCCCGCCGCGCGCGACGGCCGTGCCGGCGACGGCCGCGAGCACGATGCCGCACGCCCCCACCACGATGAGCACCGTCCCCAGCTCGCTGAGCAGCTTCTTCGTGGGCGTCAGATCCTCGGCCACCACGATCGTGACGCCGTTGTCCAGGCGCCGGGCCATCACCCGGTTGTCGCCGTTCGAGCGCAGCGACTCCGCGCTCTTCCCGGCGATCACCGCGCGCTCGTCGTCCCCCAGCGGGACGGCCCCCGAGTTGTACGGCGTCCCGTCGGGGTAGACGACCATCGTGCGGTTGACCGCCATGTCCGGCCGGAACATGAGCATCATCATCACCGTGGTGAACTGCGTGACCGGCGAGCTCATCGCCGGCGCCACCGAATCCACCTGCTGGTGCAGCCGATTGTCGACGTCCGCGTACATGGCCTTCTTGACCACGAAGAACGCCGACGCCGCCATGAGCGCCACCGCGATCCCCACCACCGCAGCGGCCAGCAGCGTCACCCGCCAACGGAAGCTGACGTTGCGGGTGATCGGGTTCGGGTCGCGCATCGGCCGCCGCTCCCGCGGCGGTTCCGCGCGCGCGTGACGGGGCACCGTCATACCCGGGGCTCCACCGTCACGGAGGCGTCTCCCGCAGCACGTAGCCCACGCCGCGCACCGTGTGGATCAGGCGCGACTCGCCCTCGGCCTCCGTCTTGCGGCGCAGGTAGCCGACGTACACCTCGAGCGCGTTGCCCGAGGTCGGGAAGTCGTAGCCCCACACCTCCTCGAGGATGCGGCTGCGGGTGAGCACCCGGCGCGGGTTGCTCATCAGCATCTCCAGCAGGCTGAACTCGGTGCGGGTGAGGCTGATCGGCCGCTCGCCGCGGCGCACCTCGCGGGTGGCCGGGTCCAGGCTGAGATCCTCGAACCGCAGCACCTCGCTGTCGGCGCCGTTGTCCGGTGCCGTGCGACGCATCAGCGCGCGCATCCGGGCCAGCAACTCCTCCAGCGCGAACGGCTTCGGGAGGTAGTCGTCGGCGCCCGCGTCCAGGCCGCTCACCCGGTCGCTCACCGCGTCGCGGGCGGTGAGAACGAGGATCGGCAGATCGTCGCCGGCGCTGCGCAGCCTGCGGCACACCTCCAGCCCGTCGACGCGCGGCATGTTCAGGTCGAGCACCAGCGCATCCGGCCGGTTCCCCGCCACGTGGTCGAGGGCGTCCTGGCCGTCGACGGCCGTGTCCACCTGGTATCCGTTGAACGTCAGCGAGCGCCGCAGGGACTCCCGCACCGCCCGGTCATCGTCGACCACCAGAATTCGCATAAGTATCAGTCTTACCGAAGACGCGTAGGAATTCCCTTAACGCCCCCTTTCCGCACGTCGCACCGTCGGGCACCGTCGGGGCGGCGGGGGCGGACCGTCGATGCTGCCGCGGGCGGCGGACCGTCGGGGGCGGCGGGCGGCGGACCGTCGGGCTCGAGGCGGCGGGCGAGGAGGGCCGGCGGGCGGGGCGGACCGTCGATGCTGCCGCGGGGGTGCCGTCTCCGCTGCCGCGGGGGTGCCGTCTCCCAGCCGGGAGAAGGCAACCCCCACACGATTCGCCCTCCCCCATGAAACTGAGACCGCGACACCCAAAAACAACCGGGACACCTTCCCCCGGCTGGGAGACGGAAACCCCGCGAAGCGACTCCACGACCCCCCGGCTGGGAGACGAAGCCCCGCGAAGCGACTCCACGATCACCTCGGCTGGGAGGCGGAACCCCGCGAAGCGACTCCACGATCACCTCGGCTGCGAGACGGAGCCCCGCGAAGCGATTCCGCGATCAATCCGAAGACAGCCCCGGCGAAGCCGCTCCCCGATCATCCCGGGAAGGGAGGGACGTGGGGGATGACGCCCGCGCGGTCCATCGCGTTGGTCAGGATCTTGAAGAAGCGGAGGCGGTCGTTCAGGTCCTCCCAGCTCCAATGGCAGACCGTCATACCGATGGTTCCGAAATCGCTGTCGCGTCGCTTCTCGTACGCCCGACGGTCCGCGTCGGACCGGTACTTGTCGTCACCGTCGAACTCGCCCACGAGATTCCCCCAGAGGAAGTCCGCGTAGTAGGTGCGCCCATCGATGTGGAACGGGCGCTGGAGCAGCGGCATCGGCAGCTTCCACTGGATCATTCGCGCGCGGGACCACGACTCGCCCACGGATTCGCTGTTGTCGACCGAATCCCGCAGCGCGCGGAGCACCACCCGGCGTCCGCGGCGGCGGCCGAGCGCCTCGACCACCGCCTCGAGTTCGGGGAGCGGCACCGGCGGTGGATCGGTCGGTTTCGGGAACCGTCGTCGCAGCCGGGCGCCGTCGATCACGGCCAGCGCCTGCTCGTACGTTCCCGCCATCGCCACGTCGATCGCGGTGCGCCCGCGCGCCGTCACCGTCATCCCGTCGACGACGCCCGTCTCGTTCGCGTGGAGCGGCCGCGGGTGCACGTGGCGGCGCCGGCTGATGACACCTCCGCCGTGCGTGCCGTCGACCGTCGTGTGCACGCGCGCGTAGTCGGGGCGGAGCATCGGCAGCCCGTGCAGGGCCGCGGCGCTCTGATGACTGATCACCGCGCGATTGCCGTCGGCCAGCGCGGACGCACGCACCGTCGCGACGTACTCCGCCCACGGCGTCCCACGTGGTGCCCGCGTGTACACCCCCGGCCAGACGCGCCGGAACTCCCCCTTCCTGATCGCGTCGCGGATCCTGTCGTCGTCCCATTCCTGTGCGAGCAGCGTCGCCCGCGTGATCAATGTCGCCACATCAGCCCCCCCGGCTATGACCGTGCATCACGACGGGGCGGCGGTCGAGAGCATGTCCGCCGGTCATCCACAGGTTTCTCGGCGGCCGCTCGGTCATCCACAGATCCGCCGCCGCCTCTTGCGCGACGGCCCCGGACGTGCTTCGGTGCCGCCGCGGACCGTCGGGCGTGGCTCGCTGCCGCGGGGTTTCCGTCTCCCAGCCGGGAGAAGGCAGCCCCCACACGATTCGCCCTCCCCCATGAAACTGAGACCGCGACACCCAAAAACAACCGGGACACCTTCCCCCGGCTGGGAGACGGAAACCCCGCGACAACGTCACACCGCGAGCCCAAGCCCGACGGTCCGCCCCGAGCCCAAGCCCGACGGTCCGCCCGACGGGCTAGCGGCCGAGGCGGCGGCAGGCGCGGAGGAAGCGGCCGACGAGGTCCTCCGGCGCGATGGGCACGCGCCAGCCCTGCCACAGGGCGAGTAGCCGGAAGCCCGAGGCCAGCACCGACCCGACCACGAGCGAGCGCGCGTCGGTGGCTCCCCAGGTGGAGGCGAGCACGGTCGCGAAGGCGCCGGTGAGGGCGGGGATGGCGTAGAGGTCGCGTTCCTGGATGAGCAGCGGCACCTCGTTGACCAGGATGTCGCGGAGCACGCCGCCGCCGAGCGCGGTGGTGATGCCGATGAGCGCCGCGGCGAACGGCGACGCGTCGTTGTGCAGCGCGGTGAGTGCGCCGGTCGCGGCGAACAGGCCCATGCCGAGGGCGTCGAGCACCAGCACCGAGCGTTTGAGCCGGCCGAACTGCGGGTGGAAGACGAACACGACGGCCGCGGCGATCGACGCGACGGCGATGTTCTCCCAGCCCTGGAACGACGCGGGCGGGTGGATGCCCAGCAGCACGTCGCGGGCCACGCCGCCGCCGACGCCGGTGAGCGCGGCCACGGTCCACACGCCGAACAGGTCGAGCCGCTTACGGACGCCGATGAGCGCGCCGGATGCGGCGAACACCGCGATACCCGCGTAGTTCAGCACCTCGAGCAGCACGCCGCACCTCGTGACCGTTCAGCGGATCCAGGGCCACAGGATCCGAGTGATCCAGATATACGCGAAAGCGGGCCGACCTCGAAGGTCGACCCGCTTTCGCGGTGAAGATTCTTTTAGCGGCGGTCCAGATCGACCAGGCCCAGCTTGGCGGCGCGCACGAGGCGACGCGGCACGAGGTGGGTCTGACCGCCGACCTGCACGGCCTGCAGCTCCGGGTTGTTCGCCTTCCACTGCGAGCGACGAGCATGCGTGTTCGCCCGCGACATACGACGCTTCGGTACAGCCATGATTCTTCCTTCGGTCTTGACGTAAAAGCTTCTCCGACGCGAGCTCAGAGAGCTTCCAACGTCACAAGCATTGCAGTCTACCGGCTCGACGCGCGCCCGCCAAAACGCGCGTACTTCTCCTGGAACTTCTGCACCCGGCCGGCGGTGTCCACGAGCCGCTGCTTGCCCGTCCACAGGGGGTGAGAATCGCTGGTCACGTCCACGACGATCAGCGGGTACGTCGCGCCATCGTGTTCGACGGTGCGCTCCGACGTCGCGGTGCTGCGGGTGATGATCAGCTTCCCGGTGGACGCGTCCTTGAACGCCACGGGCCGGTACTCGGGGTGGATTCCGTGCTTCATCTGTTCTCCTTCTGTTCGGTCCCGGCGCCTGCGTCCGAGGGGTCTGCGGTGTCGGGGTTGAGGTCCTCGCACGGGTCGGCGTGCATCTCGCCGAAGGGGTCGGGCCAGCCGGCCCAGGCCGACGGTCCGCCGGCGAACTCGCGCTCGTCGAGCTCCGCCCAGCGGAGGGTCTCGAGCACCCGGTCGGGGTCGGCGCCGGCGACGAGCGCGACGAGCGAGGTGGCGCGGTCGCCGTGCTCCTCGTCCCACGCGGCGTTCGCCATGGCCCACCGCTCGGGCGTGCCCTCGCCGCCTGCGGCGAGCCACCGCCCGGCGGGCCCGACGCGCAGCCCGGAGCCCGCGGACTCGAGCCACAGGGCCTCGTCGGGCCTGGTGGCGAGCCAGATCCGGCCCCGGGCGTGGACGACACCGTCGAGCAGCACGTCGATCGCCTCGTGGAACCGGCCGGGGTGCATGGGCCGGCGGCCGCTGTACTCGACGAGCCGGACGTCCCCGTCGGGCTCGAGGGGCGGGCAGCCGGCGAGCAGCGGGCCGAACGGCTCCAGGGCCGGCCGGCGGCCGGGGAGCCGCTGCAGGAGGTTCGCCAGCGGGACGCGCTCGCGGGCGATGGGTGCGCCGGGCGCGAGACGGCGGAGCACGGCCCGCAGACGGGTGGGGTCGGGGCTGTCGCCGCCGACGACGAGCAGGTCGGCGCAGGCGGCGTGCCCGACGGCGAGCTGCGCAACGGTGCGCTCGTCGTCGTCCGGGACGGCGAAGCGCTCGTGCAGGTCCTCCTCGCCGAGGGCGTCGTCGAGCCAGGTGTGCCCGTCGACGAAGCCGATCACGCCGACGACCTCCACGTCGCGGGCGGCGGGGCCGGGGACCTCCCCGACCATCTCGACCACGACGTGCTCGATGGCGTGGCACAGGGCCTCGGCCTCGAGGGTGGGGTCGAGCCGGACGACGATGCGGCGCACGCCGGCCCGGCGGCGCAGGGCGCGGAGCAGCGGCAACAGGTCTTCGCGGAGGGTGCAGGAGACGCAGCCGTGGGCGAGTTCGAGGAGGGCGACGCGCTCCTCGGCGGTGCCGTCGGGGCGGACCGTCGCCTCGGTGCGCACGACCATGCCCTCCCGGAGGCCGGACAGGTCGTGGTGGATGACGACGGTGCCGGGTTCGGCGAGTTCGAGCGCGCGCTCCTGCCCGCCGAACCCGGTCAGGAGCAGGACCGGAGTTCTGTTGGAAATGATTCCCATTTCTAGTACGTTACCTTATCGACAACTGTTCGCAAGAAGGAGAATCATGTCCGCACACTGCCAGGTGACGGGCCGCGCGCCCGGCTTCGGCAAGCGGGTCTCGCACAGCCACGTGCGCACGAACCGCCGCTGGGACCCGAACATCCAGCGCCGCCGCTACTACGTGCCCAGCCTGGGACGCACCGTCACGCTGCGGGTGTCCACCAAGGGCATCAAGACCATCGACCGACGCGGCATCGACGCGGTGGTCGCCGAGATCCTGCGCCGAGGGGAGAAGATCTGATGGCCCGCAACGAGATCCGTCCGATCATCAAACTCAAGTCCACCGCCGGCACCGGGTACACGTACGTGACCCGCAAGAACCGTCGTAACGATCCGGACCGCATGGTGCTGCGCAAGTACGACCCCGTTGTCCGCAAGCACGTCGACTTCCGGGAGGAGCGCTGATGGCCACGAAGGCGAAGATCGCCGCCAACGAGCGGCGCAAGAAGATCGTGGCCCGGCAGGCCGAGCGCCGCGCCGAGCTCAAGCGGGTCATCGCGCACCCGTCGACCCCGCCCGACGATCGGGCGGCCGCCGTCGCCGCGCTGGCGAAGCTGCCGCGCGACGGCTCGGCCACGCGCGTGCGCAACCGCGACGCCGCCGACGGCCGTCCGCGCGGGCACCTGCGCAAGTTCGGGCTCTCGCGCGTCCGGGTGCGGCAGATGGCCCACGACGGTCAGCTGCCCGGCGTCCGCAAGTCGAGTTGGTAGGAGGATCCCATGGCTCAGAAGCCCGCCCGCAAGCCCCTGCGCACCCCGGCCGTCAAACGCGGTCACGTCCGGGTGCCCGACGGTGCCCTCGACTACAAGGACGTGCAGTTCCTGCGCACCTTCATCAACGAGCGCGGCAAACTGCGCGGCCGCGGCGTGACGCGGCTGTCGCCGCAGGACCAGAAGAAGCTGGCGCTCGCGGTGAAGAACGCCCGGGAGATGGCGCTGCTGCCCTACGCCTCGTCGAGCGCCGCGGCCCGCGCCTCCCGTTCCTGACCGCCGGGGATGCGGCGCCGCCTCGTGAGGGTGTGCGGCGCCGCACCCCGTCGCCCCCACCACCGTCGCCCGCGCACCGTCGATCCACCCCGTCGCCCGCGCACCGTCGATCCACCCCGTTCGCTCCCGCGGGGGTGCCGTCTCCCAGCCGGGAGAAGGCAGCCCCCACACGATTCGCCCTCCCCCATGAAACTGAGACCGCGACACCCAAAAACAACCGGGACACCTTCCCCCGGCTGGGAGACGGAACCCCCGCGACAGCGTCACCCCCGAGCCCAAGCCCGACGGTCCGCCGCGAGCCCAAGCCCGACGGTCCGCCCGGGCAGCGGGCGACGGGGCGACTACTTCGAACGCGTAATCTCTTCTGGCGTGACTTCCGTGCTGGCCGGGTTCGCCGTGATCGCGATCATCATCGCGGCCGGCTGGCTCGTCGGACGACTGGGGGTGCTGGGCGAGCAGCCGGAGAAGCAGCTGTCGCTGTTGGTGTTCTACCTGCTCACGCCCGCCCTGCTGCTGCACGCGCTGGCCACGACGGATGTCGCGGTCCTGTTCAGCGAGCGGCTCGCGGTGAGCGCGGGATCGGCGCTGGCGATCGCGGCGGTCTACTACGTGATCGTCCGGGTGCTGTGGAAGCGGTCGATGAGCGACGCGACGATCGGCGCCCTCGCGTCGAGCTACGTGAACTCGTCGAACCTGGGCATCCCCATCGCGGTGTTCGTGCTGCACGACACCTCGTACGTGGCGCCGCTGCTGCTGTTCCAGATCCTCATCTTCTCGACGATCGCGCTGACCATGCTCGACATCGCGGAGAGCCGCGGGGCCACGGGGCCGCGGCCGCCGCTGTGGCGCACCGTCGCCACTCCCCTGCTCAACCCGATCGTAGTCGGCGCCCTGGTCGGCCTGGTGATCTCGCTGGTCGGCTGGCACCCGCCGGATTGGCTGATGAGCCCGGTGAAACTGCTCGGCGACGCGTCGGTGCCGATGGCCCTGCTCGTGTTCGGGCTGTCGCTCGGCGGGGTGCGGGTGATGCAGAAGGGCGAGGCGCCGCGGCGCGACATCGCGCTGGCCGCCGCGCTCAAGATGATCGCAATGCCGGTGGTGGCGTGGGCCATGTCGCGCTTCGGTTTCGGCCAGACGGGCCACGCGCTGTTCGCGCAGACCGTGACCGCCGCCCTCCCGACGGCGCAGAACGTGCTGGTCTACGCGCTGCGATACAACCGCGGCGTGCTCCTGGCCAGGGACGCCGGGCTTATCACGACGGGCCTGTCGATACCCGCGATCATGCTGATCGCGGTCCTGCTCACCTGAAGAATGTGACGGACGACCCGGTCACATTACGCCTGTGACGCCCGTTTCGGCTTGGGTCGGCCAAGCTACTCATGGGTTAATAAGGCCACGAGCGGCGCTCTGCACGGTTCGCCGCGTTGACACTCCAGGAGAGACTCATGGCTCAGACCGCCGCACAGCAGGCCGTCGGCGTGCTCGTCTCTGCCGTCGAGGCCCGTGGGGGCAAGGCAGAGGTCGAGACGAAGGGCAGCACCACCCTCGTCACCGTGACCGCCAACGGCAAGACCACCGTCCTGCGCGTCAAGGCCACGACGGGTGATTCGTGGCAGGCCCGCAAGTCCGAGGGCACCGCGAAGGCCCCCGTCACGGCGTGGGCGCTCGTCGACCTGTCCGACGGTGCGCCGATCGCGCTGGTCTCGGCCGAGGATTACGCCGCGCACGTGACCAAGCTCGCCGCCGCCTGGGAGGGCAAGAACCCCGGCAAGACCCTCACCGCGAACACGAACCTCACCGTCACGGCCGACGCCGTGGCCGAGTGGGAGGACGCGTGGGCGCTGCTCGGGCTCGACGGTGCCGGCACGTCCGGCCCGGCGGCGAAGGCCGCGGAGAAGCCGGCCGCCAAGCCCGCGGAGAAGAAACCCGCGGCGGCCGCGAAGGCGCCCGCCAAGAAGTCTCCGGCGAAGAAGGCCCCCGCCAAGTCGGCCGCCACCAAGGCGCCGGCGAAGAAGGCCCCCGCCAAGACCGCCGCGAAGTCCGAGGCGAAGCCGGCGGCGAAGAGCACGACCGCGAAGCCGGCCACGAAGGCCGCGCCCGCGAAGAAGGCCGCCGCCAAGAAGCCCGTGAAGGCGTCGGAGGCCAAGATCACCCCGATCGCCGCCCAGCGCGACGCCGCGGACCAGGGCAAGGCCCCCGCGACCATCGGCAACGGTTCGGCGAAGCCGGCCAAGGACGCCCCGAAGGCGAAGCCCGGCTCCGGCGCGAAGGCCGACACCAAGGCCAAGGACGCCAAGGCCCCGGCCAAGGATGCGAAGGCCGCGTCCTCGCAGGCGGCCGCCAAGGCCAAGGACGCCAAGGACGCCGCGAAGTCCGCGGGGACCAACGGCCAGTCGAAGAAGAGCAAGAGCGAGCCCACGGGACTCGCCGCGGTCCTCAAGCGCGTCCCGGTGGTCGGCCGCCTCATCTGAGCGGACTCCCTCTCCGAGGGGCCGCCCTCGCGTGGGCGATTCGCCTAGAGTGAGGGCATGCCCGACGAGTTGGAGCCCCGCCGCCGCGACGTCCTCCGGGCGTCCGACGGTGACCGGAACACCGTGGTGGAGATGCTGTCCCAGGCCCTTGGTCTCGGACAGCTCTCCCTCGACGAGTACGAAGATCGATCCCGGCAGGCGGTCGAGGCGCGAACCTTCGCGGACCTCGACCGCCTCGTCGTCGATCTGCCCGCCGTCGCGGACGCGCCGGCCCCGGCGTACCGCGCACCGTCGGTCCCGCCGGCCGGGCTGCCCCGGGTGAGCGAGACCAAGTGGGCCGTGATGTCCGAGACCAAGGTCCGGGGCCCGGTCGCGGTGGGCGCCGAGCACACGGCGATCGCGTTCTGGGGCGGTGTCACGCTGGACCTGCGGGAGGCCACGTTCCTCGTCCGCGATGTCACGCTCAACGCCTACGCGGTGATGGGCGGCATCAAGATCATCGCGCCGCCCGGCGCCCTGGTGCACGTGGAGGGCGTGGGCGTGATGGGCGCGTTCGAGCACAAGAACCCGCAGCTCGGCAGTCCCGACGGTCCGCGGATCACGGTGAAGGGCTTCGCCTTCTGGGGCGGGGTCGAGGTGCGCCAGCAGTAGACGCGGCGCCGGGCGTCAGCCGCGCGTGCGCCTGCTGCGCAGGTAGTCGCTGACCACGGCGGCGCCCAGCCCGTCGAGATCGGGCGACACCAGCCGCCCGCCCGCGCGCCGCACCAGCGCGTCGAGGAACCGGGTGAGGCCCGGGTCGTCGCCCAGCTGGAACACGGTGATCTGCGCGCCGGCCGCCGCGGCCGCGTCCATCCCGCGCACGGTGAGCGCGAGGGTCCGCGGATGCGGCGGGTAGTCGAAGAACGGCTCGCCGTTGCGCTCCAGGTGCGCCGTGGGCTCGCCGTCCGTGACCACCAGGAGAACGGGCTGCGCGGTCGGGTGCGCACGGAAGTGCTGCTGCGCCAACATGAGCGCATGATGCAGGTTGGTGCCCTGCTCGTACACCCCGTCCAGCCCGGTCAGCTCTCCCACGGTGAGCGTGCGCGCGTGCCGGCCGAATCCGATGAGCGCCAGCTTGTCCCCGCGGAACCGCGTGGAGATCAGTTGGTGCAGCGCGAGAGCGGTGCGCTTCATGGGCAGCCAGCGGCCCTCCATCACCATGGAGAAGCTGGTGTCCACGAGCAGCGCGACAGCGGCGTGGCTGCGCGCCTCGGTCTCGGTCACCTCGATGTCCCCGGCGTCCAGGACGACCGGCCCGGTGCGTCCCTCCCCCGCTTGGCGGAGAACACCGTTGAGTACGGTGCGGGTGGTGTCCCACGGCTCCGTGTCGCCGAAGCGCCACTCCCGGCTGGCGCCGGTGGCCTCGCCCGTCGCGCCGGCCCGGGCGGTGTTGCGTTCGCCGCCGCGGGAGGTCAGGCGGTGCGCCACGTCCCGCAGGATGGACTGGCCGAGCTGCCGGATCGCCTTGGGCGACAACCGGAGCGCGCCGTCCGGGTCGCGGGCGAAGTACCCCTGGTCCTTGAGCGCCTTCTCCAGTTCGGCGAGGGTCCGGGCGTCGGCCACCGCCTCGTCGCCGAGCTGCCGCTGCAGCGCATCCAGGTCGATGTCGTCGAGCGCCGCGCCCGCGTGCTGCTGGCTGAGCTGTTCGGCGAGGGATTCCAGGTCGGCGATGTCCTGCATCGCCTGGGTGGCGTCGCCGAGCCCCATGCCCTCGTCGCCCTCGAATTCCTGGCTGCCGGACCAGTCCTCGCCGGGCCGGGCCTGCTGCAGCTTGCCGGTGAGGTCGCCCAGGGCCTGCGACAGCTGCGGCGATCCGAACGCGGCCCGGGAGAGTTCCTCCAGCTCGGCCCGCTGCTCCGGGGTGAGGCTGTTGTACAGCCGCTGCGCGGCGGCGCTGCGGCGGGCGAGCGCGTCGATCAGCTCGTCGATGTTCCGCGGATTCTCCGGGAAGTACTGGCCGTGTTCGGCCATGAACTCCTCGAAGTCGTCCTGCGTGGCCTCGCCCGCGTTGTGCTTGTCCAGCAACGCGTTCAGGTCGTCGAGCATCTTCTGGATCGCGGCGCGATCCTCGTCGGTCGCGTTCTCCAGCGCCTGCTTGATGCCGGAGAACTGCTGGTCCAACAGTTCCCGGCCGAGGAGGTCGCGGATCTGCTCGTACTTCTGCGCCGCCTCGGGCGAACGCCACGGGTAGTCCGCGAGCTCGCGGACGGCCTGCGCGGGCGACGGCGGCAGGTCGGCGATCTGCATCTCCTGGAACCGGGCGTCGTCGTCGAGCGCCCGCGCCAGCTCCTTGCGCTCCGCGAGCACGGCATCGTCGAGCAGCTGCCGCACGTCCTCGAAGGTCTTGCCGAGGTTGTTGCGCTGCAACAGTTCCTGTCGGCGGCGGTTGGCCAGCTCGGCGAGCTTGTCCAGGCCGCGGCGGTTCTCGCCGCCGCGCCGGAGGTACTCCTGCAGGGCCCGGCGCGGCGACATCCCCGCCATGACGTCCTGCCCGATCTCGTCCAGCGCGTCGCGCAGGTCCACCGGCGGGGCCAGCGGATCCGGCCCACCGGTGTACCGCCGGTACCGCGCGAGGTGCCGGTTGCGGCGGCCCGCGTGGTCGCCGGACCTCCTAGCCATAGACGGTCTGCCCCTCGTCGTCGGCCTCCTTGCCGATGCGGCGCGCGAGATACAGTCCCTCCAGGGCGAATTCGGCGGCGGCGGCGCGCTCGCCCGGGGACTCGGCCTCGAGCCGACGGTAGACCTCGGCGAGCACGGGCACCTCGGGCAGGTCCTCCAGCAGCTCCGCGGCGGTCACGTCGTCGCCGGTCACGACGGGGCCGCCCGCCTCGATGGCCTCGACCAGCGGCCCCAGGTCCACGCCCAGCAGGTATTCGGAGATGGTCTCGGCGGTGGCGCGGCGCAGCAGGTGCACGAGCGTCGCCAGCTCGCGGCCCTCCTCCCCGGCCTCGAACTCCACCTTGCCGCGCAGCACGTCGGGCACCGTCGTCAGGTCCACGACGCGGGCCACGGGCAGCTCCTCGCCCCCGACGGCCGCGCGGTGCAGCGCACCCGCGGCCACCGTCTCCTGCGCGGCGATCGCGAACCGCGCCGAGACGCCGGAACGCTGGTCCACGGCGGAGGATTCGCGCAGCGCGCGGGTGAACCGGGCCAGCACCTCGGTGAGGTACTGCGGCACCGACGCCACCACGTCGGCCTCCTGCTCGATCACGGCCACCTCGTCCTCGAGGTCCAGCGGGTAGTGCGTGCGGATCTCGGCGCCGAAGCGGTCCTTGAGCGGGGTGATGATGCGGCCGCGGTTGGTGTAGTCCTCGGGGTTGGCGGAGGCCAGCAGCAGCACGTCCAGCGGGAGTCGCAGCGTGTAGCCGCGCACCTGGATGTCGCGCTCCTCCATCACGTTGAGCATGGCCACCTGGATGCGCTCGGCGAGGTCGGGCAGCTCGTTGACGGCCACGATGCCGCGGTGCGCGCGCGGGATGAGGCCGTAGTGGATGGTCTCCGGGTCGCCCAGGCTGCGGCCCTGCGCCACCTTGACCGGGTCCACGTCGCCCACCAGGTCGCCGACCGAGGTGTCCGGCGTGGCCAGCTTCTCCGAGTAGCGCTCGTCGCGGTGCTTCCAGGCGACGGGCAGCTCGTCGCCCAGCTCCCGGGCGCGGCGGATCGAGGCGGGGGTGATCGGGTGGTACGGGTGCTCGCCGAGCTCGGCACCGTCGATCACGGGGGTCCACTCGTCGAGCAGGCCGACGATGGTGCGGATCAGCCGGGTCTTGCCCTGGCCGCGCTCACCGAGCAGCACCACGTCGTGACCGGCCAGGAGAGCGCGCTCGAGCTGCGGGATGACGGTGTCGTCGAAGCCCTGGATGCCGTCCCACGGGTCGGTGTCGGCACGCAGCGCCGCGAGCAGGTTGTTGCGGAGCTCGTCCTTGATCCCTCGGTAGACGTGGCCGGAGGCCCGGAGTCCGCCGAGCGTAGCGGGGAGATCAGTGGGGAGATCGGAACGTACATCAGCGCGTGCGGAAGTCACGCCGTCCACGCTACGCCGATTCGCCGGGGGCGCCCTACCGACTACGCCCGCAGCGAAATCCGGGCCCGGCCGGGAATACGGCCCGGCCCGTTCCGGGTTTCCGACGGTGCCCGGCCGGGCTACTTCTTCCCGGTTCCGGGGATCACGCCCGCGTCGATCACGGCCTTGGTGAGCGGGCGCACGCGGTCGATGAGTCCCGCGGCGTCGTCGCCGAAGGCAGCGGCGCTGACGGCGTCGGTACCGGCCTCGATGTCGAGGTACAGGCTCATGCCCTCGCCGGTGAGGCGGTGCTCCTCGGGCTCGCCCTCGACGAGGCCCCGCGCGGTCATCGAGGCCACGGCCTCGCCCCACTGCTCCTCGCTCCAGCCGCGGGTGATCCGGAAGAACCGGCGGCCCATGACCCGGCGGCGGACCGTCGGATCGGGGAGGTCCGCCTCGTGCAGGACGCCGGCCTCGAGGCCCGTGAGCCCGTGCCGGACGAGCTCGGCGAGGTGGTTGTCGCCGCGCCACTCGCGCAGCACCGACAGGTGGCGCCACAGCGCGAGTGCGGGGGCGTCCGGGACCGGGGACGACGCCCAGGCCGCGGCGAGGGCGCGGCCGGACAGCGGCAGACCGTCGACCAGGCGGCCGAAGCCCTCGGCGATGCGCTCGACCTCGGTGGGGTCGATGCCCGCCAGGATCGTGCCGTACTGCTCGGCGAGCATCGCGTAGCGGCGGTCGTCGATCTCGGCGAGGCCCGCGTTCAGCGCCTGCGACCAGCCGTTCTCGATGACGGTGGGCGAGAAGTTGTAGAAGGCGGCGGTCACCACGGACGCGTGCGCCTCCCCCATCGGCGCCGCGCGGGCACCGACGTAGAACGCGTGCTGATCGATCCCGAGGTCGCGCACCGCATCCCGGATGCCCGGGTTGAAGTAGGCGACCACGTGGTACGGCTCGGTGGTCTCGTAGGCGCGGCGGGCGAGGGCGACGGCGGTGTCGGACATGCCTTCACAGTGTCAGGGCGCGCGCCGGATGTCGACGGCGGGCTACTTGTAGAAGCCCTCGCGCAGGTTGATGCCGTGCTCGACCCAGGCCTTCATCGCGGCCAGCATGCCGGTCCAGCCCATGCAGTTGCCGAACGCGCTCTTCGCGCCGGCCTCCGTGGCGGCCCACGAGGACTCGGTGATGGTGACCAGGGTGCGGGCGTCGTCGTCGACGGGCTCGAACTCGAAGGTCGTGGTGGTGTGACCGTCGGCGGCGGAGGCCTCTGCCGCGTCCCAGCGGATGACGATCTTCGAGTGCGGCGTCGCCTCGACCACCTGCACGGGGAAGGCGCCGGGGAAGTCGGCGAAGTCCCAGGTGACCTCGGTGTTCGACTCCAGCCGGCCGCGGGCGCCGCCGGTGGTGAAGTACTTCGAGAGCTGCTCCGGGTCGGCGACGGCCTCGTAGACCTGCGCCGTGGGACGCGCCACGTAGCCGGAGACGGTGAAAGTGAGTTCGTTGAGTGCTGACATGTGATAAAACTACAACATGTCTAGGAAGGGCCGCAAGGGCGGCGAGGAGACGCCCGCCGCGGACGACCGTGCGCCGTCGTCCGCGGGTGGAGCGGCGGCGGCGGGCGGCGCGGAACCGGCGGGCGGGACCATGGAAACAGCGGGCGGCGGGGTCGAGGACGACGCCGACGACGCGGTTTTCAAGGCGCTCGCGAACGCGACCCGTCGACGGATGCTGGACGTGCTCAAGGAGTCGCCGCGCACCACCGGCGACCTCTGCGCCCACTTCCCCGGACTGGACCGCACCACGGTGCTGCAGCACCTGCGCGTGCTCGAGCGCGCGGAGTTGGTGATCGGCCGCAAGGTGGGCCGCGAGCGACACCTCACCCTGGCGCCGGTGCCGATCAAGCGGATCCACGACCGCTGGATCGGCGAGTACGCCCGCGCCGCCGTCTCCCTCCTCGACGACCTCACCCGCGACTGATCCCGTCTGCTCTCCCCTCCGCCACGTTCCCTCCCCACCGCAGAGCACACCCCGCCTGCTCTCCCCTCCGCCACGTTCCCTCCCCTCGGCGTAGAACGTGGGAGTGAACGTGGCGGAGGGGAGAACGGGTGACGCCGCGGAGCACGTCTCCTGTGGATAACCGGGATTCTGTGGATACCCGCCGGCAGCCCCCGCTACAGCGGCGAGCGCCGTCCGCCCCGCGCGGTTCAATCGACGCATGGGGGACGTCGTGCGGCGCGGGTACCTGCTGGCCACCGGAATGAGCAGCGCAGCCATCTCGCGCGCCGTCGATTCCGGGCGACTGGAACGCCTGGCGCGCGGCGCGTACGCCGTTCCCGCACCTCCGGGACACGAGGAGCCGCCGTGGGAGCGCTATCGCACGACGGTGCTGGCCACGGCACCGGCCTTCAACGCGGTGGTCAGCCATGAGAGCGCGGCCGTCCTGCACGGCATACCGTTCCTGCGGCCCGCCCGCTCGCTCGTGCACTTCACCGTCGACCGGCGGCACGGAGGAGGCGTCCGACGGGGCGCGCACATCCATCCGCGTCCGCTGGGCCGGCACGAGATCGTGCTGGTCGACGGTGCCCGTGCGACCTCCCGCGTCCGCACCGCGATCGACGTGGCGACGACGGGGGACCTCGAGCGCGCGGTCTGCGCGATCGATGCGGTACGGCTCCGCCGGCGCTACCCGTCGCCGGACGATCCGGCGCCCGTGACCGTGGCCGAGTTGGAGGAGTGTCTCTCCGGCCTGGGCCGGCGACGGGGTGTCGCCGTCGCGCGCCGGGCGATCGAGCTGTCCGTCGACTGCAGCGCATCGGCGGGCGAATCCTGGTCGCGGATGCAGATGCTGTCGGCGGGGATACCCCTGCCACGGCTGCAGCGGGAACACGTTCTCGAGGGCCGTCAGTACTTCGCCGACTTCGACTGGGGCCCGCTGATCGGCGAGTTCGACGGCCTGGACAAGTACGGCACCACGTCGCGGGCGGTCACCGGCGCCCTCGCCGAGGAGAAGGCCCGCGAGGAGACGTTCGCCGCGGCCGGGATCGAGGTGGTGCGCTGGGGCTGGCGGACGCTCCGCGCCCCGGGGCGGCTGCCGCTGCTCCTCACCACGGCCCTGGCGCGCAACGGCCTGATCGAGGTCTCGAGATGACACCGAGCACCGCCGCCCTCTCCCCTCCGCCACGTTCACTCCCCGCGGCGTGGAACAGGGGACCGAACGCAGCGGAGGGGAGAACCGCGGGAGACGCGTCAGTCGAACACGTCGGGCGACGCGGCGACGGTCTGCTCCCACAGCGGCCGGAACTGGAACCAGCCCGCGAGGTCGCTCCCCACCTGGGAGTGGGTCAACCGAGCGGTGTCGGGGTCGATCTCCTGCGGCGTGCCGGCGGCCATGGCCGCGAGCTGCGCCTGGCAGGAGCGCTCCATGGTGACGAACCACCACGCGGCGGCGGATACGGATCCGCCGACGGTGATCAGGCCGTGGTTCTTGAGGATCGCCGCCTTGTGGTCGCCGACCGCGGCGGCCACCCGTTTGCCCTCGACGGTCTCGTTGACCACGCCGGCGTAGTCGTCGTAGATCCCGTGGTCCTCGTAGAACGCGCAGGCGTCCTGGGTGAGCGGCGCGAGCGGGATGCCGAGCGAGGAGAACGCCTTGCCGTAGACGGAGTGCGCGTGCGCGGCGGCGACGGCGTCGGGGCGGGCGTCGTGCACCTGGGCGTGGATGACGAAGGCGGCCCTGTTCACCGGCCGCCGCCCGTGCACGACGACGCCGTTGTGGTCGACGCAGATGAGGTCCGAGACGCGGATCTGGTTGAAGCTCATACCGAACGGATTCACCCAGAACAGGCCGGAGTCCCCGGGGTCGCGGGCGGTGATGTGGCCGGCGACGCCCTCGGAGAAGCCGAGCCGGCCGAACACGCGGAACGCGACGGCGAGGTCGCGCTTGCGCTGTTCCCGCTCCTCGTCGACGGGAAGTCCCATCGGCGGCAGGGGCATGTCCGCGTCCTCGGGCATGGGTCCGACGGCGGCCTCCAGCAGCGGTCGGACTTCGGGTGGAACCTGCATCGACGTCTCCTCCTGTGGTCCGTCGCGATCGCCCGGGCGGCGACGCGGGGCGCGAACGGCGAACGCCCCCGAGGCCATGATTCTCCTCGGGGGCGTTCGCTACGCGGGATCAGTGGAAGAAGTGCCGCGTCCCGGTGAAGTACATCGTCACTCCCGCCTCGGCGGCCGCCTGGACGACCTCCTTGTCCCGGATGGAGCCGCCGGGCTGCACGATGGCCTTCACGCCGGCGTCGATGAGGATCTGCGGCCCGTCGGGGAACGGGAAGAAGGCGTCCGACGCGGCCACGGAGCCGAGCACGCGGTCGCCCGCGCGGGTCACGGCGAGCTGCGCCGAGTCGACCCGGTTGACCTGCCCCATGCCCACGCCCACGGAGGCGCCGCGGGAGGCCAGGAGGATCGCGTTGGACTTCACCGCTCGGCAGGCCCGCCAGGCGAACTCGAGGTCGGCCAGGGTGGCCTCGTCGGCGGGATCGCCCGCGGCGAGCGTCCACTCGGCGGGGTCGTCGCCCTCGGCGTCGATGGCGTCGGAGTCCTGCACCAGCAGGCCGCCGGTGATCTGCTTGATCTCGGTGGTCAGCACGGGCGGCTCGGCCCGCAGCACGCGGATGTTCTTCTTGCGCTGCAGCACCGCGAGGGCGCCGTCGGCGTAGCCCGGCGCGATGATCACCTCGGTGAAGATCTCCGAGACCTGCTCGGCCATCTCCAGGCTCACCTCGCGGTTCGACGCGATGACGCCGCCGTAGGCGGAGACCGGGTCGCAGGCGTGCGCCTTGCGGTGGGCCTGCGCCACGTCCTTGCCGATGGCGATACCGCACGGGTTGGCGTGCTTGATGATCGCGACGGCCGGCTCGTTGAAGTCGTAGGCGGCGCGCCAGGCGGCGTCGCCGTCGGTGTAGTTGTTGTAGCTCATCTCCTTGCCGTGCAGCTGCTCGGCCTGGGCGAGCCCGGCCTTGGCACCGCCCACGTAGAGCGCGGCGGCCTGGTGCGGGTTCTCGCCGTAGCGGAGCACGGCCTCGCGGCCCCAGGTGCCGCCCATCCACGACGGGAACTTCTGCTCGGGTTCGGGCGCCACCACGTTGGTCATGTACGAGGCGACGGCCACGTCGTAATCCGCGGTGTGCCGGAAGGCCTTCGCGGCGAACGCCTTCCGCTGCTCCAGCGAGAAGCCGGTGCGGGTGGCGTCGATCACGGAGCCGTAGTCGTCGGGCGAGACCACCACGGTCACGGACGGGTGGTTCTTCGCGGCGGCGCGCACCATCGACGGTCCGCCGATGTCGATCTGCTCGATGCACTCGTCCTCGGTGGCGCCGGAGGCGACGGTGTCGGTGAACGGGTAGAGGTTCACCACCACGAGCTCGAACTTCTTGACGTCCAGCCGGCGCAGCTGCTCGAGGTGCTCGGGCATGCGGGTGTCGGCGAGGATGCCGGCGTGGATCTTGGGGTGCAGCGTCTTGACGCGGCCGTCGAGGCACTCGGGGAACCCGGTGACGTCCTCGACGCGGGTCACGGCGAGGCCGGCGTCGGCGATGGTGCGCGCGGTCGAGCCCGTCGACACGATCTCGACCCCCGCCTGCGCCAGGCCGGTGGCGAGCTCCACCAGGCCCGACTTGTCGTACACGCTGATCAGAGCGCGCTTGAGGGGGATGTTGCTCATGAAATCGTGACCTTTCGTCCATCCGTGCGGTAGCCGCCCAGGGCGACGGCGGCGACGACCTCGGTGAGAAGCCGGCGCTCTACGACCTTGATCCGTTCGTGCAGGGTCTCCTCGGTGTCCCCCGGCTCCACGGCGACGGCCTCCTGCGCCAGGATCGGCCCGGTGTCCAGCCCGGCGTCCACGAGGTGCACCGTCGAGCCCGTGAGCTTGACTCCGTGCTCCAGGGCGGCGGGCACGGCGTGGGCGCCCGGGAAGGCGGGCAGCAGGGCGGGGTGCGCGTTGATCACGCGCCCCCCGAAGGCCGCGAGGAACGCGGGCCCGAGGATCTTCATGAAACCGGCCGCCACCACCAGGTGGGGCCGCAGCTCGGCGACCGCGGCGGTGAGGGCGGCGTCCCAGGCGGCGCGGTCGCCGTAGGCCGAGAGCGGCACCTCGGCGGCGGGCACGCCCGCGCCGGAGGCCAGCTCCACGGCGCGGCACGGCCGGTCGGCGACCACGCCCACGACGGCGCCGGGGTAGCCCTCCCCCGCCGCGGCGGCCAGCATGGCCTCCAGCAGGGATCCCGTGCCGGACGCCAGGACGACGATCCGCGCGGGCGCGCACGGCGGCAGCGCGACATCACTGGGCGTGCTCAGGATTCTCTCCTCGGGAGTGGGCCGATACGCGATCAGCCTAACGCCGCCGGTTCGGGCTACTGCCCGAAGGTGTAGCTGTCGAGCTCCTCGATGTCCGCTATGGACCGATCGCGGTGCGGCCCGGTGCGGCGCTGGACGGGCCGCACCTCCTGGGTGGGCTCGTCGGCGAGCGCGTCGAAATCGCCGGTGTCGGCGTGCGGATCGTCCTCCGCGGGAGCGTCTTCCACACCCTCCGCGGCGTCCGGGTGGCCCGTGCCCTCCCGGTCGACGGGGTCGAACTCCACCGTCGGGGCGGTGGCGACCTCCTCGTCCACCGCGTCGGCCTCGTCGGCGTACGTGGTGTAGCCCGACGGTGCCTGCTCCTCGGCCCGGCGGGCGGCGCGGACCGCGCTGGAGTCGCCGAACTGCTGGATCACGAGGGCGGCGAGGACCCCGACGAGGCCGATCCACGCGAGAGTGAACAGGAACAGCTGCGGGATGTCGGCGCCGGCGTAGCCGAAGCCGCCGAGGGCGCCGCCGGCGATCCACGCCGCCGCGGTGAACCCGGCCGCGGTGAGCAGCGCGGTGACGCCCACCTCCCGGACGGTGGGGCCGAGGTCGAGGGAGCGGGCGGCGCACCGTCGGCCCACCTGGACGGCCACGACGGCCGGCACGGCGAGCAGCGGCAGCAGGTACCACGGGGACGCGCCCTGCGGGAGCACCGCGAGGATCGGGACGGCCGGGGCGCGGCCGGGGGCCGCGGAGAACAGGCTCGCCGAGATGGGGCCCAGCTGCACGCCCACACCGAGCGGGAGGGCGGCGGCGCCGATCGCCACGTTGGGCAGGTAGAGCAGCGACAGGACCACCAGCGAGATCATGCCGACGGCGTCGTTGCCGGAGCGGATCAGTTCCAGGACGGTCTGCCACTGCCAGGCCAGCCGCACCACGACGATGGCGAGGCCCACGGCCCCGAACGCGAGAAGGGCGCGGCCGGCGAGCTTCGCGCAGTCGTCGACCCAGGTGGGGATGCGCAGGAAGTGGGCGGCGTCGCCCCAGTACGCAGGCGCGAGCCCGAGGAGGGCGCCGCCGAGGTGCACCGCCACGGTGCACAGGAAGGCGGTGAGCGGCGGCGGGGTGCCGATGGTGAACCGGCCGGCCGCGTCGTTGACGACGGCGAGGGCGATCGCGGTGACGAGCGCCGGACCGGCGATGGCGCAGAGCAGCACGGACCGGAGTTCTGCGAAGCTCCTGCCGGTGCCGCCCGCCCGGCGGGCGGCCCGGGCGACGCCCGCGACCAGCGCGACGGTGGGCACGAGCGGCAGGACGCCGAGGGTGATGTCGCTGACGGTGACCGGCACCTGGTGCACGGCGAGCCAGAGCCCCGCGACGGTGGGGGTGATGGCGGAGAAGCCGGTGGCCGAGGTGCCGAGCACGATCGCGCTCAGCACCAGCGCCGTGGCCAGCGTGATCAGCGCCGGCCCGAAGGCCATGACGAACAGTGGCCGGGTCTCGCTCGAGCCCGGCCCGGCGGCGCGCGCTGAGTCACTCATCTAGACCACTGTGCATGTTCAGCGGGTGATAGTGGATCAGGCGCGCCGCGCGGGATCAGTTCTGCTGCGGCTTGTCGCCCTCGTCGGCCGAGTGCGCGCCGTGCACCGGGTTCGACGGTGCGCCGAACGCCTGGGTGCTCGGGGCGTTGCCGAACGCAGTGGTCACCTCGTCGCCCGACGCCGAGGCGCCCGGGTTCGACGGTGCGTTCGCCGGGGTGGACGGGACGCCGGGGGTCGAGTAGCCCGGGGTGGACGGCGCCGACGGGGTCGAGGGCACCGACGGTGCGCTCGGCGTGGACGGCGTGTAGCCGCCGTAGCTCGGCCACTGCGACTGGGCCGACGGGTTGGACGGCGACGACGTGGACGCCGGGTCCTGCTGCGCGGCCGGGGCCTGCGCGACCTCGGTGGCGCCGGCGACGGGGGCCTGCGGGGTGTCGGTGGCCGGGGTGGCGGCGGCACCCGCCGCGGCGGTGGCGGTCGCGTCCGCGGTGTCGGCTTGGTCGGCGGGGTTGGCGATGACGCCCGAGTCCACGAGGACCAATGCGATGGCCGCGGCGGCGGTCAGCAGCGCGAAGACCAGCGCGATCCAGAAGCCGTAGGCGAGGTTCTCCCAGGCGAAGAGCCCGGCCAGCAGCGTGAGGAAGCCCGCGGTCGCGAGGGCCGCGGCCGGGGTCCGGCCGGTGTTGCCCTTGGAGATGAGGCTCAGGCCCGCGGCGATGCCGGCGGCCAGGGCCAGGGTCAGCGAGAACAGCGCCTGATGCTCGAAGCCGTCGGCGGTGCGGGTGATGGAGCCGCTGCCCAGCGGGGAGGTCACGGTGATGGACGCGAAGTCCAGGAACGCGAGGAGGAAGGTGATCACGCCGAGGGCGGCGGTGGCGATGGACAGCACGAGCGCCAGGTCCAGAGGCTTCGACGGTGCCGCGGGCGCCTGCTGCTGGTAGCCGCCGTACTGCTGCTGGCCGTAGCCCTGCTGCGGGTAGCCCTGGTACTGCTGCTGCGGGTAGCCCTGGCCGTAGCCCGGCTGGCCGTACCCCTGCTGGCCCTGCTGGCCGTAATCGGGCTGGGCCTGCTGCGGCGGCTGGCCGTAGGGCTGCTGGCCGAAGCCCGGCTGACCGCCCGGCTGACCGACCGGCTGGCCGTATCCCTGCTGGCTGTAGTCCGGCTGGCCCTGCTGCGCGGGCTGGCCGTAGCCCTGCTGGCCGTAGCCCCCCTGGCCCGGCTGCTGGCCGTAGCCTCCACCTGAGTAGGTCATGTCCGTCTCTCCCCGAAATGTCGACTCGGTCCCCGCGGGGACCAGTACCTCACCACCCTATACACCCGAACCTGCGAATCCGCTGTTCACCTCAGGAAGAACGCTGTCCACGACGGTCAACAAAGCCCTGGCAGCGGGGCTGGGGAGCGTCGCGTGCGCGAGCAACTGGATGCGGGTGGGACCGTCGACGAGGGGCACCGTCGCGAGGCCGGCACCGTCGGGCACGGTGGCGGGGGCGGCGACGCCGACGCACAGCCCGGCCGCGACGAGGTCGAGCATGGTCTCGGACCGGTCCACCTCGAACGCGACGGTGCGCCGCACCCCGGCCCGCTCGAAGGCGACATCGGACTCCGCGCGGCCGGCGCCGCCCACGGGGTAGTCGGCGAACGGATGCTCGGCGGCCTCGGCCAGGGTGAGCGGACCGTCGACCGCACGGGCTGCGGGCACGACGAGCGCGAGCTCGTCGAAGGCGAGGCGGCGCGCGACCACACCCGCGGTGGAGAACCCTTCGGGGACGCCGAGCAGCGCCACGTCGAGGCAGCCCCGCCGCACGTCGTCGATGAGCACCTCACTGGCGCCGGAGCGCATCCGCACCACCGCGTCGGGATACGCGCCGCGGTACCGGCGAAGCACGTCGACCACGCCGAAGGCGGTGAACGTGGGGATGGTGCCGACGGTGACGGTGCCCCGGACGTCGCCGAGGGTCGCGGCCACCTCGTCGACGGCGCGGTCGGCGGCCGCGAGGGCGGCGCGGGCCTGCGGGAGGAACGCCTCGCCGGCGGCGGTGAGCCGGACCGAGCGGTTGGTGCGGTCGAAGAGGCGGGCGCCGAGTTCGCGTTCGAGCGCCGCGACCTGGTGGCTCAGCGCGGACTGCACCACGTGACAGCGCTGTGCGGCGCGGGTGAAGTTGAGCGTCTCCGCGACCGCGATCACGGAGCGCAGCTGCCGGAGCTCCATGCATCTCCCTCATCGATCATTCCATCGAAACAATACGTTGTACTCATGATCGACGGGCGGCGATCATCGAGGGATGACGATGACCGCCACGCCGCCCACGGTGCGCCCCGGCCTGCTCCGCCTGATGGCGCTGGCGACGGGGCTGTCGGTGGCCGGGAACTATCTGGCCCACCCGATCCTCGGGCTGCTGCAGGAGCGGCTGGCGATGTCCGAGACCGCCGCGGGGATGCTGGTCACCGCGGCGCAGGCGGGATACGCCGTCGGCCTGGTGCTGCTGGTCCCCCTGGCCGATGCGGTCCGCCGCCGGCCGCTCGCGCTGGCGCTGCTGCTGGTGACGGCGCTCGCGCTGATCGCTGCGGGCTCGGCGCCCGCCGGCCCGGTTCTGCTCGCGGCATCCACGCTGGCAGCCGTGACCTCGGTGGGCGCGCAGGTGATCGTGCCGTACGCGGCGGAGCTGGCGGGGCCGCGCGAGCAGGCGCACGCGGTGGGCGTGGTGATGAGCGGGCTGGTGCTGGGGACGATCGTGAGCCGCTTCGCCTCCGGCGTCCTCTCCGATCTGGCGGGGTGGCGCGCGCCCTACTTCGCGCTCGCCGCGATGCTCGTCCTCGTCGCAGCGGCCCTGTCCCGGTCGCTCCCCCGGCACGATCCTGGCCGTGAGGGCATCGACGCGGCGGGGTACCGGAGGCTGCTGGGGTCGATGGCGGGGCTGATCCGGGAGCTGCCGGTGCTGCGGCTGCGGTCGGTGCTCGTCGGGCTGGCTCTCGCGTCGTTCATGGTGCAGGGCGCGGCGGTGACGTTCCTCCTGGCGGGCCCGCGGTACGGCTGGGCGCCGTCGGCGATCGGCGCCATCGGCCTGCTGGGCGCGGTGGGCGCCCTCTCGGCGTCGCGGATCGGCCGGCTCGTGGACCGCGGCCACGGACCGTCGATGACGATCGGCGGCCTGGCGCTGCAGGCGGCGGGGTGGCTGGTGATGATCCCCGCGGGCGGCGCCGTCGGACCGCCCGCGCTGATCCTCGGCCTGGTACTGCTCGGCGTGGGCCAGCAGGCCGCGCTGAATTCCTCTCAGGCGGTGGTGTTCTCGCTGCGACCCGAGGCGCGCGGGCGGATCAACGCGGTGTTCATGGGCACGTTCTTCCTCGGCGGCACACTGGGCTCCGCGGCGACGGCGGCGCTGTGGCCGCTCGCGGGATGGACCGGCGAGTGCGTGCTGGGCGCGGGCCTCGCGGCCGCGGCGCTCGTGCTGTACCTGGCGTTCCGGGGCCTGGAGGGCGCACAGTCGGGCCGCTGTCACGGGACGACCCCGCCACCCTGAGGGCGGCGGGGTCGCGAACCGAGTTGTGGTGCGTTACAGCGACTGCAGGATCTCGCGGGCGAGAGCGGCGGTCTCGGACGGGGTCTTGCCCACCTTGACGCCGGCGGCCTCGAGGGCCTCCTTCTTCGCTGCGGCCGTGCCCGAGGAGCCCGAGACGATGGCGCCGGCGTGGCCCATGGTCTTGCCCTCGGGAGCGGTGAAGCCCGCGACGTAGCCCACGACGGGCTTGCTGACGTTCGCCTTGATGTAATCGGCCGCGCGCTCCTCGGCGTCGCCGCCGATCTCGCCGATCATGACGATCACCTTGGTGTTCGGGTCCTGCTCGAACGCCTCGATGGCGTCGATGTGGGTGGTGCCGATCACCGGGTCGCCGCCGATGCCGATGGCGGTCGAGAAACCGAAATCGCGGAGCTCGTACATCATCTGGTACGTCAGGGTGCCCGACTTCGACACCAGGCCGACGGGGCCGGTGCCGGTGATGTTGGCCGGGGTGATGCCGACGAGGGCCTCGCCCGGGGTGATGATGCCGGGGCAGTTCGGGCCGATGATGCGGGTCTTACCGCCCTTGTCCACGTTGTAGGCCCACGCGAACGCGGAGTCCTGCACCGGGATTCCCTCGGTGATCACGACGAGCAGCGGGATCTCCGCGTCGATCGCCTCCACGATGGCGTCCTTGGAGAAGGCCGGGGGCACGAACGCGATGGAGACGTCCGCGCCGGTCTTCTCCATCGCCTCGGCGACGGAACCGAAGACGGGGAGCTCGATCTCGTTGCCGTCCTTGGCGGTGTGCTTCACGGTGGTGCCGGCCTTGCGCGCGTTGACGCCGCCGACCACGTTGGTGCCGGCCTTGAGCATGAGCGCGGTGTGCTTGGTGCCCTCGCCGCCGGTGATGCCCTGGACGATGACCTTCGAGTCCTTGGTCAGGAAGATAGCCATTTTTCTGTTGTCTCCCTTACTTGTTCGCCAGCTCGGCGGCCTTGTCGGCGCCTTCGTCCATGGTCTCGGCCAGCGTCACCAGCGGGTGGTTCGCGTCGGCCAGGATCTTGCGACCCTCCTCGACCTTGTTGCCGTCGAGGCGCACGACGAGCGGCTTGGAGGCCGTGTCGCCGAGGGTGTTCAGGGCGCCGACGATGCCGTTGGCGACCGCGTCGCAGGCGGTGATGCCGCCGAAGACGTTCACGAAGACGCTCTTGACCTGTGCGTCGCCGAGGATCACGTCGAGGCCCGCGGCCATGACCTCGGCCGAGGCGCCGCCGCCGATGTCGAGGAAGTTGGCCGGCTTGACGCCGCCGTGGTTCTCACCGGCGTAGGCGACCACGTCCAGCGTCGACATGACGAGGCCGGCGCCGTTGCCGATGACGCCCACCTGGCCGTCGAGCTTGACGTAGTTGAGGTCGTTCTCCTTGGCCTTGAGCTCGAGCGGGTCGGTGGACCCGGCGTCGGCGAAGGCCTCGTGATCGGGGTGGCGGAAGTCCGCGTTCTCGTCGAGCGACACCTTGCCGTCGAGGGCGAGGATCTGGTCGTCGGGGGTGCGGACCAGCGGGTTGACCTCCACCAGGGTGGCGTCCTCGGCGACGAAGACCTCCCACAGCTTCTGGATGGTCACGGCCGCGGCGTCGAGCACCTCGGCGGGCAGCTTGCCCTTCTCGGCGATCTCGCGGGCCAGCGCGAGGTCGACGCCCTTGGTGGCGTCCACGGCGACCTTGGCCAGCGCGTCGGGGTTCTCCTCGGCGGTGACCTCGATCTCGACGCCGCCCTCGACGGAGCACATCGCGAGGTAGGTGCGGTTCGCGCGGTCGAGCAGGAAGGAGATGTAGTACTCCTCGGCGATGTCGCTCGCCTCGGCGACCAGGAGCTTCTTGACGACGTGGCCCTTGATGTCCAGGCCCAGGATGTCGTTCGCGTAGCGCTCCGCGTCGTCCGGCGTCGCGGCGTACTTGACGCCACCGGCCTTACCGCGGCCGCCCACCTTCACCTGCGCCTTGACCATCACCGGCTTGCCGACTTCTTCGGCGATAGCGCGGGCGTCAGCGACGTTGTCCGTCACGCGGCCCGCCGAGGTCGGCACGCCGTGCTTGACGAACAGTTCCTTCGCTTGGTATTCGAAGAGATCCATCAGCTCACCATCTGTCTGGTTACTCGGTCCAACCCGCTCGACCACGGGTTCGGCCTCGACTCTATGCCTCCACGCATTCTTTGCTGCGAGGACCCTTGACAAATGACGTATGTCACGTGATGCGATCCACGCAGCAGGCGCGCAACGGGGTGTGACCTGGGGCGATGCCCCGATCTTACCTACTGGTCAGTAGCTTCTGCGGGGCGCGGGGATTCGGGCGACCGAGCCCGGTTGGCAGGCCGACGGGGCGTGCCCGGCCCAGGCCGACGGGGCGAGGCGGCCCCGGGCGATTCAGGCCGTCGCAAGTCCGGCTTAAGCGCCTTCACCGACTGTTACCGCAGTCCCCAGTGAAGGAGCCAGTACCCATGAAACCCACCCGCCCCGTGCTCGCCGCCGTGTCCGCGGCAGCGGCCCTCACCGTCGCCCTCACCGGCTGCTCCGACAAGGGCGGTGACTCGGCGGACGCGGGTGCCGCCACCGCATCCGCCTCGAACGTCGACGCGCCCGCGCTCGTCACCGCCGCGTCGGAGGCCGCGAAGAAGGTCACCAGCGTCCACTTCACCGTGGCCGTGGACGGGAAGGTGCCCAACATGCCGGTCACCGCGGTCGACGGTGACCTCAACGTCACGCCCGCCACGCAGGCGAAGGGCACCGCGACCATCGACATCGGAGGGAAGTCCGAGGGCCGGTTCACCTACCTCGACGGCACGATGTACGCCGCGATCCTGGGCGACAGGTACGTCGACTACGGCGACGGTGCGTCGATCTACGACGTGTCCGCGCTGTTCGACGCCGAGAAGGGCGTGCCCAACATCCTCGCGACGATGACCGGCGCGACCGCGGTCGGCGAGGAGACGATCGACGGACAGAAGACCACCAAGGTCTCCGGCACCGTGCCCGCCACCGAGATCGCGAGCATCACCGGTTCACGCGTGGCGCCCGATAAGAGCGTCCCGGTGCCGACGACCGCGTGGATCCAGCCGTCGGGCGATAAGCAGCTGGTTCGTCTGCAGGTGAAGCCCTCCGACGCCGGCTCCATCACGCTCACCTTCTCGAAATGGGGCGAGAGGGTGACGGTCACCAAGCCCGAGGTCAGCCCCGTCGAGCCGACCGACAAGCCCGGGGCCGGCGAGGCACTCCCGCGCTGACCCTCCAGTCCTGTTCCTCGTTCCTTCCCTGCTCGTTCCCCTGAAAGGCGTTGTCATGAAGACCATCTCGAAGAAGGCGATCGTCGCCGCCGTCGCCACCGCGAGCGTCGCGGGCGGCATCCAGATCGCGGCCGCCCCCGCCGCGAACGCCGCCGTCAACTACGGCGCGATCGCCGTCTCCTCGAACGGCGCCACCGGCCGCTCGTGGGACTACCCCACCGCCGGCGCCGCGCAGCGGGCCGCGCTGGCCTCCTGCGGCTACGGAAGCTGCAAGGTACTGGCCTCGTTCGCCAACGGGTGCGGCGCCGTGGCGCAGACCCGCTACCGGTTCCAGGGCGGCACCGGCCGCTCGCTCTACGCGGCGCAGCGCAGCGCCATCTCGCTGTCCGGTGGCGGCTCGATCATGTCCTGGCAGTGCACCTCCGGCCATCTGTGATCCGTGGCGGAGGGCACGCGCCGCGTCGTGGCCCGGGTGGGTACTTTCCGGCGCCGGCATCGACGGCGGCCCGTTCCCGCGACATCGAGTCCTTCCCGCGATCGTGAGCTGTTCCCGCGCAGCCGCGAGCGGTCTCCCGCGACAGCGAGTTGTTCCCGCGATCGCCATGGCGATCGCGGGAACGGCGGTGTGTAGCGGGAAGCGGCGGACACGTCGCGGGAAGTGCACCGTGCCGCGGGAGCCGAGTCGATGAACGTCAGGCCAAGTCGCGCAGAAGGAGGTAGCCGGCAGAGGTCACCTGGCGCACCCGCTCCTTCTGTTGGTCGGAGTACTCGGCGACGTAGCGGCCCTGGCTCACGTAACACGTGGCGCGCGTGACCATCTCGATCGTCCCTTTCACCGCGTAGGTACGGCACTTGGCGGAGGGCAGCCCGTCGATCGAGAACTCGGCGGACTGTTCCTCCTTACTCAGCAACCTGCTCGCGGCGTCCACGAAGCGCTGGGCGCCGGAATCGTCACGCGCTCGGTACACCGCGTTGCGGCCGATGCCCACCAGGTCGATACCCGAGTCCTCGAGCAGGCGGGCCGTCGCGAGCGGGTCCGTGTCCCAGTGCAGCGGGGCGCGCCCCTCACGGAACCCGTACTCCAGCGTCAGCTTTCCCTGCTCAAGGGGGTCCGGAGTCACCGTGTGACTCACGATGTCGTCCTTGTCCGCGGGCAGCGAATCGAGAGTGTCCGCGCCGGGCGACGTGTAGCCGGCCAAGAGGTCACGCTGCTTGTCGACCGCGACCACGGCGTGATCGCGGGACTTCGCGGCGTCGGCTACGCCCGAGCGCACCACGATCAGGTGCGGCCCCACGGCCGCCATGATCGCGTACACGGTGTTCGGCCGCGACGACGTCGGGTCGCGCTTGGTCGCGACGATGTCGGTGCGGTCCCCGATGCGCTCGGCGCCGGCGCCGACCCTCGTGCGATGGTCGTCGAGTGCGCCGCGCGCCGCGGCCTCGTCGTTCATGCGGAGCACGGCGACGGACAGCCCCTCGCGCTGCCCCGGCGCGTCGTTGCTTCTACCGGAGACGAATCCGTAGAGCATCCCTCGACGTCCGATCGCGTCGGCGTCCGCACCGTCGACGACATCGGACAGGTTCGAGGATTGCGCGGCTGCCCGCACGCCGAAGGATTCGAGCTTCACGTAGGTGGGGTCCACATCCCAGGCGTACAGGGTCTTCTCCGCGAGGATGTTGGCCGCGAGCACATCCTGCTGATCCTTCGAGGTCTCCACCTTCCGAGGCTTCGTCGATATGCCCCCGGCATCCAGGGTGACGAGCGGGTCGTTCGGGTCCGGCACGGCCGTCCCCTCCACGACAGTGCTGCAACCCGCGGTGAGCGACGCCACCACGGCGATCGTGAGCGCGGCATTCCATCGACCCATGTTCTCCTCCTATGGATTCCGTGTCAGGATCACCCATTGTGCGGCCGCGGCCCGACGAGCGAAGTCGAGATCGCCCGCGGGGACCCAGGCGTAATAGCGGCCCACGACCAGTTCGCAGAACGGGTCACCCCCTGCGCGGGTGTAGCAGCCCACCGCGTCGCCGAGCTGAGGCACGCCCACGGCGGGCGTGATCGACGGGTTCCGCGCCCGATCCGGGCGGAGGCCCCGTGCCGCGGCCTCGTCGCGCGCGCGGTACACGCGGCCGACGTTCCACCCGACGGCGTCGACGCCGGCCGCGCGCAATCGTTGCACGCCTTCCGGATCCGCGACACGACGTTCGTACATCGGCACCGTCAACGCCCCGATCCAGCGCAGCACGTCCTCGGGCGCGGTGGTCTCCGCGACGGTCCGACGGAGGACTCCCGCCGGATCCACGGGAACCCGGCGGAGGGCTCCCTCGGGCGTGGGCGTGAACGCGCGCAACGCAGGCAACTGGCGGGCGAACGTCCTCCCCGCGAGCTCTGCGGCGGCGGCCGTGTCGCGCGCCCGCGCATGCACGTGCACCACGAGGGACTCGACGGAGACGAACGCGTCGACGACACCCGGCGCGGACTCCACGGCAGCGGCACCGGACACACCGGGAACCGTGACGCGCGGGCTCCCCCGCTGTTCGTACCCCTCGGAGTCCAGGACCTGGTCCGCGACGGCCGAATCGTGGAACCGGTAGAGCCCCACACGAAGTTCGCGAGCGGAACCCGTCGGGCGGTCCGCCCTCGCGACGGATACTCCGACCTTCATCCTGCTCAGCGGCGATCGCAGGCCTTCGGGGACGGCGGTCACCTCCAGGCTGTGCAGCGCGGGTGCGGCCTCCTGGCCGGGCACCTCCGCGGCGAGGCCCGGATCCACCTCCGACGGGAGGACGACCTGCTCCAGCATCCGGTTGCCCTCGACGATCCAGACGGAATCGGCTTCCTGGCCTACGGGCGCGGGATCGGTGCGGAAACCGCTCGTGTCCAAACCCACGGGAACCGGGGGCGCGGACGAGGATGAGACCGAGGACGGTGCCGTCGCCACGCCTTCGATCGTTGTCCCGCAGGCGGTCACGGCGGCCGCGACCACGGCGATCACAACCAGGGCGCGTTTCACACGTCGTATTGTGCCCGAATCGGCCCTCCCCTGCGACGCTCCGCACCTGCATCCCAATCCCCCGTTAACCGCGCGCCAAGTCGGGGCACCGAGTTTGTGGCGAGTGAGTTCCGTACGCATCGACCGATAGGAGTGCCGTGTCCGCTCATCACCTTCGCGCAGCATCCACCCTCGCCGCGCTGGCCGTGGTGGCCTGCGGGTGCACCGTGTCAGCAGAGGTCACCTCCGGCACGCCGACCCCGTCGACGGTCCCGGCGTCGAGCATCGCCTCCGACACCGCGAAGCGACTGGCGGAGAAGTTCGGAGCGGAGCCGGACTCGGTCGTCTGCGCCGGCGGACTCCGCCGCGAGGTCGGCGCCACCCAGCGGTGCACGCTCACCAAGGACGGCGACGAGCTCGGCATGACCATCACCGCCACCGCCGTCAACGGCGACGGCTCGGTGGACTACGACGTGAAGGTCGACGAACGCTAGCGGACCTTCCGTCCCCTACCAGGCGTGGGAGCGGCCCTGCTCCTCGTACCAGGCGAGCAGGTCCGGGTCGTCGACGGACTTGGGGTCCACGCTCACGTCCCGACCGGCGAGCATGCCGGTCACGGGGATCTCCAGCTTCTTGCCCGTGCGGGTGTGCGGAATTCCGGGGGCGAGGATCACCTCGTCGGGCACGTGCCGCGGGGAGAGCCGGGTCTTGACGTCCGTGCGGATGCGCTGGACCAGATCGTCGGTCATCTCCGCGCCGGGGATCAGGGTGAGGAACAGCGGCATCCAGTACTTGGCGTCGGGCCCGTCGACGCCCACGACCATCGCCTCGGCGACCTCGTCGACGGCCTCGACCACCTCGTAGATGTCCGCCGAACCCATGCGGATGCCGTTGCGGTTCAACGTCGCATCGCTGCGGCCGTGGATGGTGACCGAGCCGCGGTCGGTGAGTTCCACCCAGTCCCCGTGCCGCCACAGGTTCTCGGCGATCCCGTCGGTCCACTGGTGCTCGAAATAGGCGCCGCGGTACTTCGCCCCGTCGGGATCGTTCCAGAACCGGATCGGCATGGACGGCATGGGCTGCGTGATCACCATCTCGCCCACCTCCCCGACGAGCGGCGTGCGGTCCGGCGCCCAGGACTCGAGCGCGCAGCCCAGGTACCGGACGGTGAGCTCGCCCGGCACGTGCGGGACGGACGCGGTGCCGCCGCAGAACGCGCTGCACACGTCGGTGCCCCCGGACACGGAGCTCACCGGAAGCCCCTGCGCCACATGCTCGTCCACCCACACGAACAGGTCGGGCGCCAGCGGCGAGCCGGTGCTGCCGATGGTCTTGAGCACCAGGCGGTGATCGGTGCCCGGGTTCAGGCCGGCCTTGCGGGACGCCTGCAGCTGCCCCGGGCTGGTGCCGAAGAAGGTGACCTCCTCGTCCTCGCAGACCTGCCACAGCCGGTCGGCGGTCGGCGCGAGCGGGTGCCCGGAGAACGTGACCACCGTTGCGCCCACGAGCAGGCCCGCCACCTGGTAGTTCCACATCATCCAGCTCAGCGCCGTGTGCCAGAAGAACACGTCGCCCGGGCCGATCTCGTTGTGCAGGCCCAGAACCTTCACGTGCTCGATCAGGATGCCGCCGTGGCCCTGGACGATGCCCTTGGGCTTGCCGGTGGTGCCCGAGCTGAACAGCACCCACAGGGGGTGGTCGAACGGCACCTGTACAGGCTGGAGCTCCGGCGTCTCGGCCGTCGGCTCCGGCAGCTCCGTGATCACGTGCGACGCGGGCACGTTCAGCAGACCGGCGAGCTCGGCTGTGTCGGCGCGCTTGTCCACGTCCTTCTCGCCGAACCGGTATCCGTCGCGGGCGAACAGCACCGTCGGCTCCAGCTGCGCCATGCGGCCCGCGGCACCCTCCGGCGCGTAGTCCTGCCCGCAGCCCGACCAGATCGCCCCCAGCGACGCGGTCGCGAGGAACGCGATCACGGCGAACGGCTCGTCGGGCAGGTACGCCGCCACGGTGTCACCCACGCCGACACCCAGCGACCGCAACAGCTCGGCGGTGGCCGACACCCGCGCCGGCAGCTCGGACCACGGGATCTCCACGCGCGTACCGTCGTCCGAGAGACCGACGATCGCGTTGCCGGGGAGGCCGGCGTACTTCAACACCCGGTCGACGTAGTTCAGGCGCACCTCGGGGAACCACCGGGCGCCGGGCATCCGCCGCGCCTCCAGCACCGGCCCGGTGCGCTCGCCCAGCTCGAAGAAGTCCCAGACATCGCCCCAGAACGCCTCCGGCTCTTCGACGGAGTACCGGAACACGGCGTCGTAGTCGCCGGTCGGGACGCCGGCGAACTCGGCGAACCTGTCGATCGAATGCATGCCTTCTACTCTCCCAATCCCAGCAGGTTCACGGACTCCTCGCGCATCTGCACCTTACGGATCTTGCCCGACACGGTCATGGGGAACTCGCTGACCACATGGACGTACCGTGGGATCTTGTGCCGGGCGATCTTGCCCTCCGCGAAGGCCCTGAGGTCGTCGGCGGTGAATCCCTCGACGCCGTCGCGCAACCGGATCCACGCCATGAGTTCCTCGCCGTACTTCTCGTCCGGCACGCCGATCACCTGGGCGTCCAGGATGTCCGGGTGGGTGTAGAGGAACTCCTCGATCTCACGGGGGTAGATGTTCTCGCCGCCGCGGATCACCATGTCCTTGATCCTGCCGGTGATCCGCACGTAGCCGTTCTCGTCCATGGTGGCCAGGTCGCCGGTGTGCATCCAACCGTCGGCGTCGATCGCCTCGGCCGTCTTCTCCGCGTTGTTCCAGTAGCCCTTCATGACCGAGTAACCGCGCGTGCAGAATTCGCCCACCTCACCGCGCGGCACCTCGGTGCCGTCGATCGGGTCCACCACCTTGACCTCCAGGTGCGGCCCCACCCGCCCGACGGTGCCGACGCGCAACTCCAGCGCGTCGTCGGTGCGGGTCTGGGTGGACACCGGCGACGTCTCCGTCATGCCGTAACAGATCGACACCTCACGCATGCCCATCCGATCGACCACCTTGCGCATGACCTCCTCCGGGCACGGCGATCCCGCCATGATCCCGGTGCGCAGGCTGGACAGGTCGTAGTCGTCGAATTCGGCGAGGGCCAGTTCCGCGATGAACATGGTGGGCACGCCGTAGAGGCTGGTGCACTGCTCCGCGGCGACGGCGGCGAGCGCGTCCTGCGGCACGAACGCCGGGCCGGGGATCACCATCGCGGCGCCGTGCGTGATGGCCGCGAGGTTGCCCATCACCATGCCGAAGCAGTGGTAGAAGGGCACCGGGATGCAGATCGCGTCCTTCTCCGTGTAGTCCAGCAGCTCGCCCACGAGGTACCCGTTGTTGAGGATGTTGGCGTGGGTGAGCGTGGCGCCCTTCGGGAATCCGGTCGTGCCCGAGGTGTACTGGATGTTGATCGGGTCGTCGGCGGTCAGCTCGTCGCCCAGGTCGGCGAGCGCGCCGACCTCGTCCTCCGTCGGGGCGGCGAGGTAGCCCTCCCACGCCTCGGAGCCGAACGTGACCACGTCGCGCAGCTCGGGCGCCTCGGGGCGGGCGGCTTCGACCATCGCCGCGTACTCGGAGGTCTTGAACGCCGTCATCGTGAACACGGCGACGATCCCCGACTGGTTCAGCGCGTACTCCAGCTCGCGCTGCCGGTACGACGGGTTGAGATTCACCAGGATCACCCCCGCGAGGGCGGTGCCGAACTGGACGATCACCCACTCCGGGGTGTTGGGCGCCCACACACCCACCCGATCGCCCGGCCGGATCCCGTTGCGCAGCAGCCCCGCCGCGAACGCGCGCGAGTCGGCGAGCAGTTCCTCGTAGGTCCAGCGGCGGCCGGTGGGCACATCGACGAGCGCGGTACGGTCACCGAACCGGTCCGCCGTCATCTCGAGTTGGGCGCCGATGGTGCAGGTGAGCAGCGCGGGTTCGGCGTCCCCGCGGTCGTAGGACGGGCTGGTCATGGCGGGCTCCTTCGGAAGGCGGGATCGACGGGGTCTGTCGGCGCGGGCGGTCTACTCGGCTCTACCGATGATCGCGCGGGCCTGGGCGAGCAGCGGGGCGTCGATCATCCGACCGCGCACCTGGTAGACGCCGTTGTTCCCGGCCTCCGCCTCGAGCACCTCGCGGGCCCAGGCGATCTCGTCGTCCGTGGGTCGGTAGGCGGCGCGGATGACGGCCACCTGCGAGGGGTGGATGCACACGGTGGCGGCGAAGCCGAGGGCCACGGCGTCCTCCGCCTCGGCGGCGAGCCCCTCGGTGTCGGCGATGTCGATGTGCACCGCGTCGAACGCCGGCTTGCCGTGCGCTGCGGCAGCGAGCGCGGTCGCCGAGCGCACGTGCCGCGGCACGTCGCGGTACGTGGAATCGGCGAAGCGGGAGGAGCGGCCGCCCATCGCGGCCACCAGATCCTCGGCGCCCCACATGAGCCCGATGCAGCGCGGGTGCGCCGCGATCTCGGTGACGTTCACCGCGCCGAGCGGGGTCTCGATGAGCGCGATCACCTGCAGCCCGTCCACCTGGGCCAGCCGGTCCAGCTGGTGCGCCGATTCCGTCTTGGCGAGCATCACCACGCGGTACGCGGTGCGCCGCAGCGCCTCGATGTCCTCGGCGAAGTCGTGGGTACCGAAGGCGTTGACCCGCACGATGGTCCGCGCCGGATCGAGGTCGTTGTCGATCAGCGCCTCGCGCGCCGCGGGCCGCGCGTCGGCGGTCACGGCGTCCTCGAGGTCGAGGATCACCGCGTCGGCCCGCTCCGCGGCCTTGGCGTACCGCTCGGGGCGGTCGGCGGGGCAGAACAGGATCGCCGGGCCCGGCGGCCGCCAGGCCGGGGCGTTCAGGTCCTCATGGTGGTGCACCTACGCCTCCTCGCCCGACGGTGCCTTGCGCACCAGGGTGGAGCGCTCCGCGACGGCGACCACGGCGCCGTCCTGGTTGCGCGCCACGTGGCGCAGGTTGACGATGCCCTCCCCCGGGCGGGACTTCGATTCCCGCTTGCCGGTGCACAGGGTCTCGGCGTACAGCGTGTCGCCGGCGAACACCGGGGCGGGGAAGGCGATCTCGGAGAAGCCGAGGTTCGCCACCAGGGTCCCCTGGGTGAGCTGGGCGACGGACAGCCCCACGAGGGTGGAGAGCGTGTACATCGAGTTCACCAGGCGCTCGCCGCCGAAGCCCGGCTGCTGCGACGCCCAGTGCGCGTCGAGGTGCAGCGCCTGGGTGTTCATCGTGAGCTTGGTGAACAGCACGTTGTCGGCCTCGGTGACGGTGACGCCGGGGCGGTGCTCGTAGAGCACGCCGTCCTCGAACTCGTCGAACCACAGGCCGCGCTGGGTGACGCGCTTCGTGGGCTCGGGCACGTTCATGAGTTCAGCCCCAGCGAGCGCGCGATCAGCATGAGCTGCACCTCGGTGGTGCCCTCGCCGATCTCCAGGATCTTCGAGTCGCGGTAGTGCCGCGCCACGGGGTACTCGTTCATGAAGCCGTAGCCGCCGTGGATCTGCGTGGCCATGCGCGCGTTGTCCATCGCCGCCTCGGAGGAGATCATCTTGGCGATGGCCGCCTCCTTCTTGAACGGCTTTCCGGCCAGCATGAGACGGGCCGCCTCGTAGTAGGCGACGCGGGACGTGTGCGCCCGCGCCTCCATCCGCGCGATCGCGAAGGCGATGGACTGGAACTCGCCGATCGGCTTACCGAACGCGTTGCGCTCCTTGGCGTACTTCACCGACTCGTCGACGCAGCCCTGCGCCGCGCCGGTGGCGACGGCGGCGATGGCGATGCGGCCCTCGTCGAGGATCGACAGGAAGTTCGCGTAGCCGCGGCCCTCCTCGCCCAGCAGGTTCTCCTGGGGCACGCGCACGTCCGAGAAGCTCAGCGGGTGGGTGTCGGAGGCGTTCCAGCCGACCTTGTTGTAGGCGGGCTCCACGGTGAAGCCGGGGGTTCCGCTGGGCACGATGATCGTGGAGATCTGCTTGCGGCCGTCCGGCTTGGTGCCGGTCACCGCGGTCACGGTCACCAGGCTGGTGATGTCCGTGCCGGAGTTGGTGATGAACTGCTTGGAGCCGTTGATCACCCACGAATCGCCATCGCGCTTGGCCGTGGTGGCGGTGCCCGAGGCGTCGGAACCGCAGCCCGGCTCGGTGAGGCCGAAGCCCGCGAGGTTCTCGCCGGCGGCGAGGCTGGGCAGGTACTTCTGCTTCTGTTCCTCGGTGCCGAACTTGTAGATCGGCATGGCCCCCAGGCCGACGCCGGCCTCCACCGTCATCGCGACCGACTGGTCGACGCGGCCCAGCTCCTCAAGCGCGAGGGCCAGGGCGAAGTAGTCGCCGCCCATCCCGCCGTACTCCTCGGGGAAGGGCAGGCCGAACAGGCCCATCTGGCCCATCTGCTTCACGACCTCGTAGGGGAACGAGTGCTCCTCGTCGTGCTTGGCGGAGACCGGAGCCACCACCTGGTTCGCGAAGTCGCGCACCGTGTCCCGGAGGTCGGCGTATTCGCTGGTCAGTTCCATCTCAGTTCTCTCCCGCTTCGTTCACCGTGACCGTGGCCAACACCTGCGCCGCGGTCACCTTGTCTCCCACACGAACCGCGACCTGCACCGTGCCGTCGTGCGGCGCGGTCAGCGGCTGCTCCATCTTCATCGCCTCGATGATCACCAGGGTGTCCCCCTTCGCGACCCGCTGACCGTCCTCCACCGGCACAGCGACCACGGCGCCCGGCATGGGGCTGGTCACCTCGTCGTCGTGCTTGCCGTCCCGGTCCTTGGACGCCCACCGCGCGAGCGTGAGCTCGTGCGTGCCGTCCTCGCCGCTCACCCAGTAGGTCCCGCCGTCCACGGTGACCGTGACGGGGGTGGTGAAGCCGTCCACGGACAGCCGCTCGCCGTCCAGGCGCGCGCTGCCGGACCACGGCGCACCGTCGCCGCCCTCGACGGTGACGCGGTCCCCCAGGACCGCGACCTCGACTGCGCCGGCGTCCGGCCCGGCGAACCGGATCACGGTCGGGGCCGCTCCCCCGATGCGCCAGCCGGTCTCGGTCCCCCAGGGGCCCGTGCCCACGGCGTCGGCGACGGCGGTCAAGGCCGCGGCCGCGTAGGCGCGGACCGTCGGCTCGGGGCGGGTGTAGGTGGGCGCCAAGCGGTCCAGCAGCTCGGTGTCGAGCCTCCCGGTCACCACGTCGGCGTCCGCGAGCACGAACCGGCAGAAGTCGACGTTGGTGCGCAGGCCCGTGAGCTGAGTCCCCGCGAGCGCCTCGTCGAGCCGGCGCAGGGCCTGCTCGCGGTCCTCGGCGTGCACGATGACCTTGGCCAGCATGGGGTCGTAATCGCTGCCGACCACGCTGCCCGCGGTGATGCCGGTGTCCACGCGGATCGGGCCGTTGCGCCGGTGCCGCGGATAGCGCAGCGCCGCAACGGTTCCGCCCGTGGGCAGGAACCCGGCGGCTGGGTCCTCCGCGTACACGCGCGCCTCCACGGCGTGGCCGGTGAGCGTCACGTCCTCCTGCGCGATCGCGAGCTTCTCGCCGTTGGCGACGCGGATCTGCTGCTCCACCAGGTCCACTCCGGTCACCAGCTCGGTGACGGGGTGCTCCACCTGGAGGCGGGTGTTCATCTCCATGAAGAAGAATTCGTCGGGCCTGTGCGCGGAGACGATGAACTCCACCGTGCCCACGCCCGTGTAGCCGACCGAGCGCGCCGCGTCGCAGGCGGCGCGGCCGATGCTCTGCCGGGTGGCCTCGTCGAGCAATGCCGACGGGGCCTCCTCGATCACCTTCTGGTGCCGGCGCTGCAGCGAGCACTCGCGCTCACCGAGGTGGATCACGTTGCCGTGCTTGTCCGCCAGCACCTGCACCTCGATGTGGCGCGGGGTGTCCACGAAGCGCTCCAGGAACAAGGTGTCGTCGCCGAAGGCCGCGGCGGCCTCGCGACGGGCCGCGGCCAGCGCCGCGGGAAGCTCGGCCGGATCGGCCACGCGGTGCATGCCCTTGCCGCCTCCGCCCGCGCTGGGCTTGATCAGTACGGGGAAGCCGATGTCGTCCGCCGCCGCGATGAGGTCGGCGTCGGTGAGACCCGGGCGGCTGATGCCGGGCACCACCGGGACGTCACGCTCGACGACGGCGGCGCGCGCGGTGATCTTGTCGCCCATGGTCTCGATGGATTCGACCGGCGGGCCGAGGAACTCGATGCCGGCGTCGGCCAGGCCGCGCGCGAACGCGGCGTTCTCCGAGAGGAATCCGTATCCGGGGTGCACCGCGTCGGCGCCGGTGGCGCGCGCCGCGTCGATCACCTTCTCGATGCGGAGGTAGCTCTCGGTGGCGGCCGCCGGACCGAGCCGCACCGCCTCGTCGGCCATCCGGACGTGCCGGGCGCCGGCGTCCGCGTCGGAGTAGACGGCGACGCTGGCGATCCCCTGCTGCTGCAGGGTCTCGATGACCCGGCAGGCGATCTCGCCGCGGTTGGCGATGAGGACTTTCTCGATCTTGGTCATGTCAGCTCACATCCGGAAGACGCCGTAGGAGACCTCGGGCAGCGGCGTTCGGGACGCCGCGTCGAGCGCGAGGCCGAGGACGGTGCGGGTGTCGGCGGGGTCGATCACGCCGTCATCCCACAGCCGCGCGGTGGAGTAGTAGGCCTGCGACTGGCGGTCGAACTGATCGCGCACGCCCTCCTTGAACTCCTCGATCCCGTCCTTGTCCCGGCGGACGGAGGCGAGGGTGTCCGCGGCCTGCGGGCCGCCCATGACGGAGATGCGCGCGTTGGGCCACATCCACAGGAATCGCGGCGAGTACGCGCGGCCGCACATCGAATAGTTGCCGGCGCCGAAGGAACCGCCCACGATCACGGTGAACTTGGGGACCCGGGCGCACGCGACGGCGGTGACCATCTTCGCGCCGTGCTTGGCGATGCCGCCCTCCTCGTACTGCCGGCCCACCATGAACCCGGTGATGTTCTGCAGGAACAGCAGCGGGATGCGGCGCTTGTCGCAGAGCTCGATGAAGTGCGCGCCCTTCTGGGCCGCCTCGGCGAAGAGGACGCCGTTGTTGCCGATGATGCCCACGGGGTGGCCGTGGATCCGCGCGAAGGCGGTGACCAGCGTGGTGCCGAACAGCTCCTTGAACTCGTCGAATTCGCCTCCGTCGGCGATGATCTCGATGACCTTGCGCACGTCGTAGCCGATCTTCGGATCGGTGGGCACCACGTCGTAGAGGTCGGTCTGTGGGCGGGCCGGCGGCAGCGCGGGGCGCACGTCCCACTGCACCTCGCCGACGGGGCCGAGCCGGCCGACGATCTGCCGCACCTTCTCCAGCGCCTCGTCGTCGGAGTCGACGAGGTGGTCGGTGACGCCGGACTTGGTGGAGTGCATGAGGCCGCCGCCGAGGTCCTCCGCGGTCACGTCCTCGCCCGTCGCGGCCTTTACCAGCGGCGGGCCGGCCAGGAAGATCGTGCCCTGGTCGCGCACGATGACGGTCTCGTCGCTCATCGCGGGCACGTAGGCGCCGCCCGCGGTGGAGCTGCCGAGCACCGCGGCGATCTGCGGGATGCCCGCGGCGCTCATGGTGGCCTGGTTGTAGAAGATGCGGCCGAAGTGCTCGCGGTCGGGGAACACGTCGTCCTGGTTGAGCAGCATGGCGCCGCCGGAGTCCACGAGGTAGACGCAGGGCAGGCGGTTCTGCATCGCGATCTCCTGCGCGCGCAGGTGCTTCTTCACCGTGATCGGGTAGTACGTGCCACCGGAGACCGTCGCGTCGTTGGCGACGATCATCACCTGCCGCCCGGAGACGGTGCCGATGCCGGCGACTGCGCCCGCCGAGGGCGCCTTCCCGTCGTACATGTCCTCGGCAGCGAGCGGCGCCACCTCGAGGAACGGGCTGCCCACGTCGAGCAGCCGGCGGATGCGCTCGCGGACCAGCAGCTTCCCGCGGCTCACGTGCCGCTCCCGGGCGCGCTCGCCGCCGCCGAGAGCCACCCGGTCGAGTCGTTCGCGCAGTTCGGCGACGTTCGCCTCGTGTTCCTCGCGGAATGCCACAGAAGACCCCTTTGAGTTATCCGCCATTAACCGAATGCCAGAGTAGCTGTGACGCGCGCCACCTGTCCACCCCCTCACAATTGAACACCGTCACGGCGAGCAGAACCGCAGGTCAGAAAAACCGCCACGGCGTTCTATCGCGAGGGGCGGGTGCGACGAGAGGCACGCAAGGGGTGGGCGCGGCGAGGGGATGGGCTAGACGCCGAGAGCGCTGCGGGCCTTCTCGCGGAGGAGGGCGCGCAGACGGGGCTGCGGCATCGTCGGCAGGCTCGGCGCGGCGTTGAGGAGGCCGAACACGGCGTGCACCGCGGCGCGGTTCTCCACCGGGTCACCGCCGATCCGGGTGAGCTGATCGGCCCAGATCTCGACGTACTGGCGCTGCAGCCGGCGTACCTGCTTCGCGGACTCCGGCGCGAGCGACCACAGGTCCCGGTACTGGACGCGGATGAGGTCCGGTTCGGACGTGGCGAAGTCCACATGGAAGTCGACGAGCTCGCGGAGCGCCTCTCGCGGATCGTCGCCGTGCTCCTCGGCGACCCGGCGGCCACCGTCGTGCAGGTACTCCGAGATCTCCACCAGGAGCGCGGCCAGGACGTCCTGCTTGCCCGCGAAGTGGCGGTACATCGCCGGACCGGAAACCCCTGCGGCAGCGCCGATGTCCTCGAGCCGCACGCCCGCGAACCCCCGCTCGGCCATGAGGGTCGCGGCGGCCGCGAGCAGTTCGCGGCGGCGTGCGGCCTTCGCCCGCTCCCGCGCGGTGCCGGGACCGTTCTCCGGCGCACCGGCCGTACGTACCTCCATGGCGGGCCACATTACTCGGCTTGTCGGGCGCGAACCCGCATGTCATGCTGGAGCACGCAAGGCGCCAATCGTTCGCTGAGGCTCCTTCGCGGAAACAGGCCAGCGACCCCGAACGTCGAGAGACGCCCCGGGTCAGGACAGGTTCATCCGGATTAAGGGTGAGCCCCGATTGGCTCCCGTCCCCACGGGTTCACGCCGCGAAGTGCTGAAGGTCTGACATGGAGGGGCGCACTTCTTCACTCCCTCCTCCGGCGCGCGGAAACGAACCGCGGAGGTGATGCACGTGCCCGACGACAGTCGCAGTCGACCGATCGGCGCCCTCCGCCTCACCGCGGACCCGCGCTGAGCCGCACCGTGTTCGGCTGATCGCCGAACGACGATCCACCCTTCACGCACGCCTCGCCGCCGCCGTCGCGCCGGCGCGATTCGGCGTGCCCTCGTCCGGAGGCACACCCATGAACACGACCACCCACCTCACCACCGTCGACATGGTGCTCCGCATCCTCGCGGGCGTCGGCTTCGGCACCCTGATCGGCCTCGAGCGCCAGTACCGCGCACGAATGGCCGGACTCCGCACCAACGCCCTCGTCTCGCTCGGGTCGGCGCTGTTCGTCGTCCTGTCCGCGTTCGGCTTCGACGGTGGCGACCCCACCCGCGTCGCGGCGCAGATCGTCTCCGGCATAGGTTTTCTCGGCGGCGGCGTGATCCTCCGCGACGGGCTGTCCGTACGCGGACTCAACACCGCGGCCACCCTGTGGTGCTCCGCCGCGGTCGGCGCGCTCTCCGGTTCGGGGCTGTACCTCGCCGCGGCCGTGGGCACCGTCGCCGTGGTCGCCGTGAACACCGCGCTCCGCTCCGTCGGACACGTCATGGACAGGGCACCCGACACCGGCAAGGAGGCGCCGAGCCGCTACGAATTCGTCGCCGTCACCCGCGACGAGGACGAGGCCCACGTGCGCGTCATGCTCGTGCAGGCGCTCTCCCGCACCGCCTTCCACCTGCAGTCCATCGGCTCCAGCAACACCGCGGGCGGCCAGGTGGAGGTACGCGCCACGCTCACGTCCGACGGCCGCGACGACCGCGGCCTCGAGACCGCGATCAGCCAGCTGAGCATGGAACCGTCGGTCACCGCCGTGCGCTGGGACGTGCTCACGGCCCGCGACGAGGAGGACCTGTGACCGCCGCGCGGATTCGGGGCCGACGCCGCCGGGGTCCACGCGTCGATTGCAAACGGTCAGGGACGGTGCGGAGCGCCGGGAACTGCCCGGAGCGCCGCACCACTACGACGCCGACGACGACCACGTCCGGCGCGATTCCCGCAGTTCACGATGCTCATGATGCCGATGTGGAATCTCATTGTGACCCGCCCCACACTTGAACACGCGCGTCTCCTAGAGGTTGTCTCGTCGCAATCATTTCGTTATCGTCGACGGGAGCTGATCACGAAGCGGTCACGATCGAGACGTCACCGGACCGATTTTCGCGGTCCGAAGTGCGGTTTTACGACTGGAGTAGCGAGTATGACACGGAGTCGCGAGGCTTCCCGCGAGGTGCGCGCAGACGGCGCCACGCAGGTTCTCGACAATGAGTCGATCACCGCGATCATCCCACTCGATGAGATCGAATCCCGCCTCGAGGAGGCGTACGCCGAGACCTGGGCCGACGCGCCCGAGGCCGAGAACGCGCTGGTCTACCGTCCCTCCAAGTCGGAGCTGACGCAGGACCTCATGATCCCCGAGGTGCTGTTCACCGGCACCCCGCGCTTCGATTCCCCCGTCGAGGACGAGACCGCGCTCCTCGAGTCGCCGGAGATCGCCCCCGAGGTCGCGCCCGAGCCCGTCCGCCGTGGCGGCAAGCACCGCGTCGCGCCCGCCCCGCACGCCCTCAAGGGCCGCGCCGCGCTCCTCGCGCTCGCCGCGGGGGCCACCGTCGCCGGTGCCGCCGTCGCCAACACCTCCTCGGAGGGCCCGGCCACCTCGCAGCAGCCCGTCGCGCCCCCGTCGGGCCCGGAGGCCAACGCCGGCCGCGCCGCCCCGCTCCCCGCCGCCCAGGACATGGACCAGTTCGCCGGCGCGCTCGCCGGCGGCAAGGCCCGCAAGGACGCGGACGACAAGAAGGTCATCGACTCGATGCGCCCGAAGGTCACCGCACCCGTCAACGGCGCGCAGCTCACCTCGAACTTCGGCACCCGGTGGGGCGCCCAGCACGGCGGCCTCGACCTGGCCGCCCCGCTCGGCACCCCGCTGTTCGCCGCCGCCGACGGCGTCGTCGAGGAGGCCGGCCCCGCGTCCGGCTTCGGCATCTGGATCAAGGTCAAGCTGACCGACGGCACCACCCTGGTCTACGGCCACATGTACAACGTGAACGTCCAGAAGGGCCAGACCGTCAAGGCCGGCGACCTCATCAGCTGGGTCGGTAACAACGGCTACTCGACCGGCCCGCACCTGCACTTCGAGGTCCACACCCCGGACGGTGCGAAGATCGACCCGCAGGCGTGGCTCTCCGAGCGCGGCGTGCGCGTCTGACACGGCCTTCACGAGAAAGGGCGCCCCGATGGGGCGCCCTTTCTTGCGTTCACGGGCCGGGTGGCCCCACTCCGCCCGCCGTCAGAGCTTCTCCATCGGCAGCCCGCCGAACGTCATCAGCGTGACGGTGCCGGCGGAACCGAAGTCGAACGTCGCCCGCTCCATCGGGCCCGCACCCGTGATCGCGGTGACGGTGCCCAGGCCGAACGAATCGTGCGACACCCTGTCTCCGACGGACAGCGACAGCTTGTTCGCGCGGCGCGAGGGGCGCGCCTTCTTGGGCTGCCAGCCACCGTCGGCCCCCTGGGACCGGCCCTGACCGCCCCACTGCTGGCCGCCCCAGGACTGCCGGTCGTGGCCGAACGCGCCGCGCTGGCCGCCGAACTGCGATCGCTTCGGCTCCAGGCGACGCCAGTCGATGAGGTGCTGCGGGATCTCCGCGAGGAACCGCGACTCGGGGTTCTGCATGGGGTCGCCCCAGGTGGAGCGGATCATCGCGCGGGAGAGGTAGAGGCGCTCGCGGGCGCGGGTGATGCCCACGTAGGCGAGGCGACGTTCCTCGGCGAGCTCCGTCTCGTCGCCCAGCGCACGCATGTGCGGGAACTGGCCGTCCTCCCAGCCCGTGACGAACACGACGGGGAACTCCAGGCCCTTCGCGGTGTGCAGCGTCATCATGGTGACCACGCCGGCCTCACCGTCCGGGACCTGATCGGCGTCCGCGACCAGCGAGACCCGCTCCAGGAACGCCGCGAGCGAGCCCGGCTCGGGCGCGCCCTCCTCCGCGACGACATCCGTGAAGTCCTGCGCGGAGAACTCCCGCGCCACGCTGATCAGCTCCTCGATGTTCTCCAGCCGAGCGCCGTCCTGCGGGTCCGAGGAACCCTCCAACTCCGCGCGGTAGCCCGTCTTCTCGACCACCGCGTCCAGCAGGTCACCGATATCGGAATCCTCGTCCGCGCCGATCCGCCGCAGCTCCGCCATGAGGCCGGAGAATGCGGCGATCGCGTTGCGCGAGCGCGGATTCAGCATGGCGACGCCGCCGTCGACCGCATCCTCGACGGCCTGGCTGAACGTGGTGCCGCGGTTCTCCGCGTGCACCGTGAGGCAGGCCTGGGCGCGGTCGCCGATGCCCCGGCGCGGGGTGTTGACGATGCGCTGCAGGCTGACGGTGTCGTTCGGGTTGTCGATGGCACGCAGGTAGGCCACCAGGTCCCGGACCTCCTTGCGCTCGTAGAAGCGGACGCCGCCGACCACCTTGTAGGGCACGCCGTGGCGGATGAACACCTCCTCCAGCGCGCGGGCGGCCGTGTTGGTGCGGTAGAAGACCGCGACATCGGAGTACTTGATCCCGTTGTCCGCGAGCGAATCGATCTCGGAGACCACGAAACTCGCCTCATCGTGCTCGTTGTCCGCGACGTAGCCGGTGATGAGGGCACCGTCACCCTGATCCGTCCAGAGCTTCTTGTCGCGGCGGCCGGAGTTGCGGGAGATCACCGCGTTCGCGGCCGAGAGGATGGTCTGCGTGGAGCGGTAGTTCTGTTCCAGCAGAATCGATTCCGCGTTCGGGAAATCCCGCTCGAACTCCTCGATGTTGCGGATGGTGGCGCCGCGGAAGGCGTAGATGGACTGATCCGCGTCACCCACCACGCAGAGCTCGCTGGGCGTGACGCCGTCCGCGTCCGTCTCCAGGCCCACCAGCTCACGCACCAGCACGTACTGCGCGTGGTTGGTGTCCTGGTACTCGTCCACCAGCACGTGCCGGAACCGCCGGCGGTAGTACTGGGCGACGTTGGGGTGCGACTGCAGCAGCGCCACCGTCTCACCGATGAGGTCGTCGAAGTCGAAGGCGTTCGCGCCGCGCAGGCGGGCCTGGTACGTCCCGTAGACCTCGGCGACGGTGACCGCGAACGGCTCCCCCGTCTTCGCGGCGTCCGCCGACGCCTCCTCCGGGCCGATCAGCTCGTTCTTGAGGTTGCTGATCTGCGTGGCCAGCGCGCGCGGCGCGAACTTCTTCGCGTCCAGCCCCATGTCCTTGACGATCATGGTGAGCAGGCGGCGCGAATCATCCGCGTCGTAAATGGAGAAGTTGGAGTTCATCCCCGGCAGGAGGCCGGCCTGGGCCCGCAGGATGCGCACACACGTGGAGTGGAACGTGGAGATCCACATGATCTTGGCGCGCGGACCGATGAGCTGCGCCACGCGCTCACGCATCTCCGCCGCGGCCTTGTTGGTGAAGGTGATGGCGAGGATCTGGCCCGGGTGCATGCCGCGTGCGGCCAGCAGGTACGCGATGCGGCGGGTGAGCACCGCCGTCTTCCCCGATCCCGCGCCGGCCACGATGAGCAGCGGTGCCCCCTCGTGCAGCACCGCCGCACGCTGCTGCGGGTTCAGCCCTTCCAGCAGCTCCTGGCCGCGTTCCTGCTTCTCCGGCGGGCGGGAGAAGGGCGTGCGCTGGCGGAGTCCGGACTGCTGCGGTGCTGCGTTATTCATCTCCCGCCCAGCCTAGCCGCCACCCCTGACAGGTTCGGGTCACGACTCCACGTCGTCGCGAAAATGCACGGGAGAGGCCGGACGCGGCCATAGTGGTCGCGTCCGGCCTCTGGAGCGAATATTCGCGAGGGGGGGTCAGGCCGCGGCAGCCTCGGAGCCCGCGCCAGAGCCCGTGTCCTCGGCCTCCGCACTGCCCGAGCCGGCCTCACCCGAGCCCGCGCCGGATTCCTCGGCGGGAGCCTCGGTGGCCGGCTCCTGCACGTCGGTGGCGGGAGCCTCGGAGGCGGGCTCCTCGGAGGGAGCCTCCGGGGCCTCAGCTGCCGGCTCCTGCACCTCGGCAGGCGCTTCGGTCGTGGGCGCCTCGGTCGTAGGCGCTTCGGTGACGGGCGCCTGGGGCTCGGCATCCACAACCGGCTGGGCGGTGGGCTGGGTGTCGGGCCGGGCGGCGGGAGTCTCGGCGGGCGACGAGGAGGAGGTGTCCGAGACCTTCTCCGCCACAGACTCCTTCGCGACGGCGACACTCGCCGCATCGTCGGCCGGTGCCGGCTCGGCGCGCCCGGTCAGTTGATCGGCGATGTTGCCGCCGATGATCGACAGGGCGGGCAGAAGCCCTGTGCTGTAGGGAGACCCGCCCGGCGTAACCAGGTTGGTGTTGACGAACGTCGCGACCTTCTCGATGCTCGCGACGAGCGCCGCCACCACCTTCGTCGGATCGCCGGTCGCCATCGCGGTCACCACGTCCTGGGCGCCCTTCAGCGCCATGGTCGGGGTGTCGAACAGGAGCATGAGCGCCGCGTTCCCGCCGCCGATGAACGCCGCCTGCGACTCCGGATCGGCGAGCCCCGCGCCGATCGGGCCGAGGTACGGGTTCACGAAGTCGGCCACGGGCATCCCCAGCCCGAGCAACGAGAGCAGGGTGATGCCCTTGGCCTTCGCTGCGACGTCGCCGAAGCCGCCGGCCGGATTGCCCGCCGCCACCTTGGCCAGCATGGTGGCGAAGACGTCGCCGACGCTGGGGATCCACGCGCCGTCACCGGTGAACTGCTCGATCACCGGCCCGAGGCCCGCCTGCAGCTGCTCGAACAGTGCACCGAAGTCCGGGAACGCGGGCAGGCTCGGGACCGCGGTGGGGCTCGCCGCCGGCGTCGACGCGGAGACCGTCGAGAAGGCGACCCTCGTGCCGTCCTTGGTGGCGAACGGGCCCTGCGAGGCCCAGTCCGATCCGGCGATGCCCGCGATGATCGCGGGGAGCAGGCCCGCGGCCCCCGCGATCGCGCCGCTCTCGCCGAACAGCGCGCCGATCACCTTCTCGTTCGCGTCCGACATCGTGCTCAGCATCGACGTCATCGCCGCGTCCAGGTTCCCGGCGCGCAGCTCCGTGAAGGCCGCAGCGACGCCGTCCAGGACCAGTCCGGGTACGTCGATGGCGCTGGACAGCGGCCCGAGCGCCATGAGGATGAGCGGCAACGTCGCCGCCTTGAGACCGTCGGCCAGCGGCCCGAGCTGCCCACCGAGCTCGTCCATCAGCGGCAGCAGGCCGATCGCCGGGGTGAGGAGCGAACCCGTCACCGTCGTGGCGAGCGTCGTCCACGCCGCGCCGAACTCCCCGTCGGCGATCTGCTGCTGCGCGCGTTCCAGGTTGGCGACGAGGTGCTCCTCCAGGTACCCGAGGAGCGCCTCGCCGAACTCGCCGCCCGCGCCGACGATCGTGGCGCCGTTCCCGAGCTGATCGGTGACGAGCTTCGTGAGTCCCGTGACGGGGTCGGTCACGAACGTCATGCCCGAGGCCAGGGCCCAGTTGGCGAGGGCGCTCGCGGCGCCGGAGACGTCCTGGACGATCGGCGGCACGGCGGGGGCGGTGATGCCCGCGGCGGACGCGGTCATCGGCACGGCGACCAGCGTGGCGGCGGTGGCCATCGCGACGCCCGCCCCGGCGTAGCGATGGGAAGTGAGATGTCGACCTGCAACGTTCATGAACAAGCCCTTCGAGACCCAGAAGTGAGTGAGTCCGATCACAGTCGATTCGGACGGATCGGACCATACGCCCACGCCGTGGGCTTTACGACCGATTCTCAGAAGCTTTGAGACACTGAACGCCGCAGTGTCGCAGCATCGTACCCACACCGTGGGTATAGCGCCAGGTCAGCGGGGCGCGGGGTTCGGAGCCGGGTCCGGGATCGAGCGCGGGATCAACAACCCGACTGGGCCACCCGACACGCACGCAAGCAGCCCCTTCGTCTCGGACTGCGCGACCAGCCCGTCACCGGTCCCGGGCACCCGCACGTACAGGGTGTGCGGGCCGCGCTGGACGGGCACGCGCACCGTCGGACCCGCCCGGCCCTGGCGCAGCGTGATCACGCCCGGCGCGGACGCGAGGTAGTTGAGCTCGACGACCCACTCCCAGTACGCGAGCGGCCCCTCGTACCGGAGGGTGGCGGGCGCACCGTCGTCGACGCGGGTGCCGCAACCGGGCATGTCCCCCGCCGGGACCGAGCGCACCCGGGTCACCTTGCCGGGCACGAACCGGCCATCCTCGTCGACGACGGTGGCCTCGGTCGACGTGGGCCCGAACCGCGGCCGCTCGGGCAGCGTGCCGGTGACGTGGGAGATCAGGTTGTCCGGATAGCGCAGGCGCACCAGGACGTCCTGGTAGACCTCCTGCTCCAGGACGGGGCGATCGGCGTACTCGCGGGCGCCGGCGCGCAGGTTCTCCAGATACGCACCCGTCGGGTTGTCCGCCCAGACGGGGGCGAAGCGCAGCGTCGACACGCTGCTGCTCACCACGAAGAACACGACGACAGCCGTCCACAGCCGGGGCGGCAGCGGCCGGTGCCGGGTGCGCGCGGTGAGCACCAGCGCGCCGGCCAGGCTGAGCACCCAGCCGAAATCGGCGAAGTAGCGCAGCGACATCGGCAGCAGCGCCGAGGTGTACTCGGAACTGCGGAGGAAGAACACCGGCGCCGCCGACAGGCAGAAGTAGCCGGCGGCGAAGCCCCACGGCGCCAGTGCCCGCGGGGTGCGGCGCCACGTGACCCACAGGATCGCGGCGATCGCGAGCAGCCCGACGACGGTGATCACGACGTCCGGCACCACGACGGGTGGCCCGGGGTTCTCCCGCCGCCACGTCCACGGGCCGCCGAGCGCGGCCGGCGCCACCACCGAGTTCACCGATCGGAACAGCGCCTTCGAGGTGAACTGGATCGTGTGCTGGCCCGGCCGCGACGCGGTCATCGCGAACCACACCGCGAACCACCCGATCGCGACTGTGCCGTACGCGGCCCACAGCGGCCACCCGCGGCGCAGCACCGGCCGCACCGGGCGCCCGCGCAAGTACGGCAGCAGGCACACCGTGGCGACCGCGACGATGGGGATCACCAGCGCCTTCTCGAAGAACAACAGCGCGCCGACGAATCCGAGCATCGCCCACAGCAGGGAGAGCCGGTTGCCGCGCACGTACCGCACCGTCTCGGCCACCGCGATCGCGAGGCCGATCTGCAGCGGCAGCGCGTTGAGTCCCGACGCCCACCACGCCATCGCGGTGAGCGTGAGCGGCGAGAACAGCACGAACACCAGGGGCACGAGCACCATCGGGCGCCTTCCCGCCACGATCACCAGCGCGCGCAGCGTGGTCAGCGAGGCGACCGCCTGCAACAGCAGCAGCGAGCCCGCCGCGACCGGCCAGCTCAGCGGCGCCGCCTTGGTCAGGGCGGCCGCGGTGACCAGGGTGCCCGGCATGAGATGGCCGTCGTAGTCGGTGAACCACGCGTCGAGGTCGCCCAGCGGGCGGGAGGCCCGGCCCAGGAAGGCCACGTCGTCCCAGTAGAAGTTCCCGCGCGCCAGCACGTAGCCGCGCAGCACGAGCTGGAGCAGGATCAGCAGGGCGGCCCCGCACCACAGGATGCGGCGCGGGGTCAGCGCAGTGGTCGTACCCGGCACGGTGCTCGATGGTAGGTGCCGCACCTGTGGAAAAATTCTCAGCATGAGCACACCTGACGACACCGGCGCGCAGACTCCCCTCGCCGAGGAGGAGATCGCGGCCCTGCGTGAGGAGATCGACCGCCTCGACGCGGAGATCCTCGCCGCGATCAAGCGCCGCACCGAGGTGTCGCGGATCATCGGCCAGACGCGCATGGCGTCCGGCGGGCCGCGGCTCGTGCACTCGCGCGAGATGAAGGTGCTCGACCGCTTCTCCGAGCTCGGCCGGGAGGGCCACACCCTCGCGATGCTCCTGCTGCGGCTGGGCCGGGGCCCGCTCGGGCGGTAACCCGCGCTCCCCGGGCCCGACGGTCCGCCGCACGCTCCCGCCCGGCCCGACGGGGCGCCGGCTCAGCCGGTGAACATCGCGACGAACCCGTGCGGCGCGCTCTCCCCCACCACCAGCTCGATCGCCCGCTCCGCCTCGCGCGCGGATTCCGCACTGCGGGCGAACATCTCCGCCTCGTAGCGCGCGAGCGCGACCTCCGGATCGCCGGGGTTCTCGACGAGGGCCCGGGCGAGCTCGGCACCGTCGAACATGGCGAGGTTCGCGCCCTCCCCGGCGGGCAGCATGAGGTGCGCGGCGTCGCCGATCAGGGTGACGCCGGGGACGCGGTCCCAGCGGATTCCCACGGGCAGCACGTGCAGCGGGCGCGCGGTGAACGGGATCTCCACGTCGGTGATGAGGCGCCGCAGGTCCGGCGACCAGTCCGCGAACTCGGCGGCGAGCTCGTCGCGCGCGGACAGGTCGATCGCCTCGATCTCCTCGAGCGGACGCACCAGCTGGATGTAGCTGTGGATCACGTCGAGCGGCTCGCGGTGCGCGCCGAGGCAGGCGCCCGGGGCGAGCGCGAACAGTGCGCCTCCGCCGACCACCCCGGCGATCTCCGGGTGCCGCCGGTCCACGTCGTAGAGGTAGCCGTCGATGATCGTGTTGCCGCTGTAGACCGGCCTCGCGGCGGTGAGCAGCGGGCGAACCCTGGACCAGGCACCGTCGGCGCCGACCAGCAGGTCCGTCCTGATCGACGGTGCGCCGGCGAACCGCACCTCGAACCCGCCGCCCGGGAGGCGGCGCGCGCCGTCGACCTTGTGGCCCCAGCGGATCGCTCCGGCGGGGAGGGAGTCGATGAGCATGCGGCGCAGCTCGCCGCGGAGCACCTCGGGGCGGCGGCCGGCGCCGTCGTCGGGCTCGTCGAGGAGGACGGTGCCCTCGCGGTCGACGACGCGCATGGCCTCGGCGCCCTCGTGGATGAGGGACCGGAACTCGGAGGTGAGCCCCGCGGCGGCGAGCGCGACCTGCCCGTCGTGGTCGTGGATGTCGAGTTGCCCGCCCTGGGCGCGGGCGCCGGGTGAGGCCTCCGCCTCGTGGACCACGGCCTCGATGCCGTGGACGTGCAGGACGCGGGCCAGCACCAGGCCGCCGAGCCCGGCCCCGATGATCGTGACTGTCATCCCGCCCTCCTCCGTGTTTGGAACGTTGTTCCAAAACAGTTTGGAACAACGTTCCACCTGTGTCAAGATCGATGCCGTGCCCAGCCGTGCCCGGCGCTCCGACGCACTGACCAAGGACCGCATCGTGGCCGCGGCGATCGAGATCCTCGACGCCGAGGGCCCCGGCGCGCTGACCTTCCGCGCCCTGGGCGCGCGACTGGAGACCGGCAGCGGCGCCATCTACCACCACGTCGCCGGCAAGCGGGAACTGCTCGCCGCGGCCGCCGACGCCGTGCTCGGCCCCGTTCTCGCCGCGCCGAAGGACTCCGACCCCCGCCAGGCAATCCGCGCGCTCGCGCTGCGCCTCTTCGACACCATCGACGTGCACCCGTGGGTGGCGCCGCAGCTCGGCGCCGACCCGCGCCAGCCCGCGAACCGGCTCGTCGCCGAGCGCATCGGCGCCGCGGTCATGGCTCTGGACCCACCGGAGAAGGACCTGTTCCACGCCGCGTCCGCGGTGGAGAGCTACATCCTGGGATCCGCGAGCGAGAACGCGGCGAACGCCCGCAACCACATCGAGCCCGGCGCGCCCGACCGCGAGCGGTTCCTCGGGGAGATCGCGGCCGAATGGCGTGCGCTGGACCCCGGCGAGTTCCCGTTCCTGCGGAAGATCGCCGCGAGCATGGCGGACCACGACGACCGCGAGCAGTTCCTCGCCGGCCTGGACCTGATCCTCACCGGCATCGCCGCGCTGTGACCCGCGGCGCCGGCGTCACTGCAGGGCGATGTACCGGGTCTCGAGGTACTCCTCGATCCCCTCGCTGCCGCCCTCGCGACCGAAACCGGACGCCTTCACGCCGCCGAACGGGCCCGCGGGATCGGAGATCACGCCGCGGTTCACGCCCACCATCCCGCTCTCGATCCGGTCCGCGACGCGCAGCGCCCGGTCCAGGTCGCGGGTGAAGACGTACGCTGCGAGGCCGTACTCGGTGTCGTTGGCCGCGGCCACCCCCGCGTCCTCGTCCGCGAAGGTGGTGACCGGCGCGACCGGCCCGAAGACCTCCTCGCGCAGGATCCGCGCGTCGGCCGGGACGTCGCCCAGCACCGTCGGGGGGAAGTAGTGGCCCTTGCCCTCCGGGGCGACCCCGCCGAGCTTGAGCGTCGCGCCCTTGGCGACCGCGTCCTGCACCAGCTCGGACACGATGCCCTGCTGATCGGCCGAGATCAGCGGACCGATGGTCACGCCCTCGTCGGCGCCGGGGCCGAGCACGTACTTCTCCATCCCCGCGACGAGCTTCGCGGTGAACTCCTCCGCCAGCGACTCGTGCACGTGGAACCGGTTGGCCGCGGTGCACGCCTCGCCGCCGTTGCGGAGCTTCGCGAGCAGCGCCTGCGCCACGGCGTGATCCACGTCGGCGTCGTCGAACACCACGAACGGGGCGTTCCCGCCCAGCTCCATGGAGGTGCGCAGGATGCCGGGCGCCGACTGCTCGATGAGCTTGCGCCCCACCTCGGTGGAGCCGGTGAAGGTGAGCTTGCGCAGCCGCGGGTCGGCCAGCAGCGGACCGGTGAGCGCCGACGACTTCGACGTGGGCAGCACCGACACCACCCCGTCGGGCACCCCGGCCTCCGCGAGCACCTCGGCGAGCAGCAGCATCGTCAGCGGCGTCAGGCCCGCGGGCTTGACCAGCATGGTGGCGCCGGCGGCCAGCGCGGGCCCCAGCTTGCGCGTGCCCATGGCCAGCGGGAAGTTCCACGGCGTGATCGCGAGGCACGGCCCGACGGGGGCCTTGCTCACCAGGATCCGGCCGGTGCCCGCGGGCGCCGGGGTGTAGCGGCCGGCGATCCGCACCGCCTCCTCGGAGAACCAGCGGAAGAACTCGGCGCCGTACTTCACCTCGTTCGCCGATTCGGGCAGCGCCTTGCCCATCTCGAGGGTCATCAGGAGCGCGAAATCGTCGGTGCGGGCGATCAGGCCCTTGTACGCGGCGCGCAGGATCTCGCCGCGCTCGCGGGCGGGCGTCGCGGCCCACGCCGGCCCGGCGGCGGCCGCGGCGTCCAGGGCGGCGGCGCCGTCCTCCGCGGTGGCGTCCGCGACCTCGGTCAACACCTCCTCGGTGGCGGGATCGTGCACCGGAAAGGTTGCCCCCGAAGCGGAGTCACGGAACCGCCCTCCGATGAAGAGCCCCGTCGGGACGCGGTCGAGAAGGTCACGCACACGCTGCTCGGTAGCCATGCAAGTCACGATAACCGCCCGGCGGAAACCCCCGCAGGACACTAGGCTGGACCGCATGAGCGACAACGACATCACCGCTTCCCCCGCCTGGCAGGATCTCGTTGCGCATCATCGCGACATCGGCGGCCTCCACCTGCGGGAGCTGTTCGAGAAGGACCCGGCGCGCGGCGGCGAGCTGGTCTTCGAGGTGGGCGATCTGTACATCGACTACTCCAAGCACCGCGTCACCCGGGAGACCCTGGGACTGCTCGCCGCGCTCGGCCGCGCCGCAGGCGTCGAGAGCACCCGGGACGCGATGCTCACCGGCGCGCACATCAACTCCACCGAGGACCGGGCCGTGCTGCACACGGCCCTGCGCGCCCCGTCAGGCCAGGAGCTGACGGTCGACGGGCAGGACGTGACCGGCGACGTGCACGCGGTGCTCGGCCGGATGGGCGCGTTCACCGACCGGGTGCGCAGCGGCGAGTGGCGCGGCGCCACCGGCGAGCGCATCACCGACGTGGTGAACATCGGCATCGGCGGCAGCGACCTGGGGCCCGCGATGGTCTACAAGGCGCTGCGCCGGTACACGCAGCCCGGCCTGAACTGCCACTTCGTCTCCAACGTGGACCCCGCCGACGTGGTGTCCACGCTGTACGGGCTCAACCCCGCCAGCACGCTGTTCATCGTGGCGTCGAAGACCTTCTCCACCCAGGAGACGCTCACCAACGCGCACGCCGCCAAGCGCTGGCTGCTGGAGGGACTGGGCCGGGGCGAGGAGGCGGTGGCGCAGCACTTCGTGGCCGTGTCCACGAACGCGGAGCGGGTCTCGGCGTTCGGCATCGACACCGCGAACATGTTCGGGTTCTGGGACTGGGTGGGCGGCCGCTACTCCGTGGACTCGGCGATCGGCCTCTCCGTCATGTGCGCGATCGGCAAGGAGCAGTTCGCGGACTTCCTGGGCGGATTCCGCGCCGTCGACGAGCACTTCGCGCAGGCCCCGATCGAGCAGAACGCGCCGATCATGCTGGGGCTCATCGGCCTCTGGTACTCCGACTTCTTCGGCGCCCAGTCGCGCGCCGTGCTCCCCTACGCGCAGGACCTGGCCCGGTTCCCCGCCTACCTGCAGCAGCTCACGATGGAGTCGAACGGTAAATCGGTGCGGATCGACGGCACCGCGGTCGGCGTGGACACCGGCGAGATCTTCTGGGGCGAGCCCGGCACCAACGGCCAGCACGCCTTCTACCAGTTGCTGCACCAGGGCACGCGGCTCGTGCCGGCGGACTTCATCGGCTTCGCCGAGTCCACCGACGACCTGCCCACCACCGACGGCGTGGGCACCATGCAGGACCTGCTGATGAGCAACCTGTTCGCGCAGACCAAGGTGCTGGCGTTCGGCAAGACCGCGCCCGAGATCGCCGCGGAGGGCACCGATCCCGCCGTGGTGCCGCACAAGGTGATGCCGGGCAACCGCCCCACCACCACGATCCTGGCGCCGAAGCTGACGCCGTCGGTCGTGGGCCAGCTCATCGCGCTCTACGAGCACCAGGTGTTCACCGAGGCCGCGGTCTGGGGCATCAACGCCTTCGACCAGTGGGGCGTCGAACTGGGCAAGGTGCAGGCCAACGCCCTGCTCCCGGTCATCGCGTCCGACGGTGCGCCCGCCCCCGCCGGGGACTCGTCGACCGACGCCGAGGTGCGCTGGTACCGCGGGCACCGCGGCCGCGCGGTCTAGCCGTCACGGCTCGTCGGGGATCTGCCACGTGCCGTTCGACGTGCAGGTGAGGACGAAGCCCTGGGACTGCTCCAGGGCGAGCGTGCCCACCGGGTAGCTGCACGGCGCGCCGAGCCTGCCGGTCTTGTAGTCGTAGTCGTCGGGGGCCGCGTTGGCCGCCGCAACGCCGCCGAGCGTGAGGGCCACCGCCGTGAGGACCGCCGCGGTCATGGACTTGCTGAATGTGCGCATCTCGCACCACCTTTCGTCCCTGCTAACGCTAGGAACTTCGGTGGCCGGGCACATCCGGGCCGGGCACCCATCTGCGATCCCATCACCTCAGGGCTGGCCCCCTAGTCCTCCCGGGGGATGCCCCGCGGAGCGGGCCGCGCACCGTCGGACCGCGGACCGTCGACCCGGGCGTTCCCTAGGGGGACGGCCTCTCCCCACAGCGAGCGCGTTCTCCCCTTGACCGGGGGCATGGGGAGAGGCGCGGCCCTATAGGGAGACGCCCGGCGGGTGGGTGGCGAGGCGCGGGCGCGACTAGATGAGGCGGCGGGTGAGCTCGTCGGGGGCGTGCCGGAGCACGGCGCCGAGCGGGGTCCAAGGCCACGACGGGACGGCGGCCTCCTTCGGCTCCCGGTCGATGGCCTTGACGAGGGCCTTGACCCCATCGTCGAGGGGCGCCTTCATCGAGGTCTTCACGTCCTTGTTGATCGCGGTCTCGATGAAGCCCGGCTTGATCACGGTGACGGTGATGTCGCTGCCCGCGAACTCGGCCTGCAGGCCCTCGCCGATCGCGGTGAGGCCGGCCTTGCTGGCGGAGTAGGCGGTCTGCGCCTTCGGCATTCCGCGCTGGCCGGCGATCGAGGAGATCAGCACCAGGTGGCCGCGGCCCTGCGCGCGGAACACCTCGAGCACGGCCTCGATCTGGGCGATCGCGCCGGTCAGGTTGGTCTGCACCGTCTCCAGATTGGCGTGGGTCTTGCCCGTGCCGAGCGGCGCACCCTTGCCGATGCCGGCGTTGATGATCGCGCGATCGAGGCCGCCGAGCCGGGAGACCACGTCGGTGATCGCGCCGGGCACGGCGTCGAAGTCGGTGACGTCGAGGCGGCCGATCTCGACGGCCCCGGCGTGCGGCGCGGTGTCGAGCTCGGCCTTGAGCGCCTCCAGCCGCTCGAGCCTGCGGGCCAGCAGCCCTACGTCCTCGCCGCGCTCCGCGTACGTGCGCGCCATGCCTTCGCCGAGCCCGGAGCTCGCACCGGTGATGAGGATTCGCATTCCCCCACCCTATCCGCGCGGCGCGCGAGATCGGGGCCGCCGAGCCCGGTGCGGGCGAACAGCTGGATCAACGGGCCGACACCGACGGCGTACAGCACCGTGCCGATGCCCAGCGTGCCGCCCAGCAGGAAACCGATCGCCACCACGACGACCTCCATCGAGGTGCGGACCACCCGCACCGAGCCTCCGGTCTTCGCGACGAGGCCCGTCATCAGCCCGTCGCGCGGGCCGGGCCCCATGCCGGCACCGATGTAGAGCACGGTCGCGAAGGCGTTGAGCACGATGCCTCCCAGCATCATCGGGACCGCGACCACCAGCGCCGGGTTCTCGGGGAACAGGGGCGCCATCACGTCGAACGCCACGCCGATCACGATGACGTTGGCCACCGTGCCGAAGCCCGGCTTCTGCCGGATCGGGATCCACGCGAGCAGCACCAGCGCACCCACGACGATCGTCACCACGCCCACCGAGATGCCCACCTTCTCCGCGAGCCCCTGGTGCAGCACGTCCCACGGCATGTTGCCGAGGCCGGCGCGGAGGATCGCGACCATCGCGGTGCCGTACAGCCACAACCCGACGAACAGCTTCAACAGTCGAACCATCATGACGACCACCCTGTCGTCGATTGGACCTGTAATCCATAGCCAGTTCTGAGATACTGGCCTCATGTTCCCCGCAACTGGCACGATCGGCGCGGCCACTCTGACGAAGCAGCTCGGGGCCTGGAGGCCCGACGGCGGCCCCTGCCCGGCGCGCCGGGCGCCCCGTCCGGCGTACCTCGCGCTCGCCGAGGCGCTCCGGCTCCTGGTGCTCGACGGCCGCGTCCCCGTCGGGACGGCGCTGCCGAGCGAACGGGCCCTCGCCGCGCATCTGGACGTCAGCAGGACGACGGTGACCGCCGCCTACGCCGAGCTCCGCGACAGCGGACACCTGCAGTCCCGGCAGGGCGCGCGCAGCGTGCTCACGCTCCCCCACTCGGTTCCCGCCGAGCCCGCGGACACCGGCGCGGAGGCCGACCTGATCCGGCTCAACGTGGCGGCGCCGTCGGCGCCCGACCAGATCGTGCACGACGGCTACCGGCACGCGCTCGAATGCGCGCCGCCGTACCTCGCGGGAATCGGCCTGTACCCCGGCGGGATTCGCGCGCTGCGCGAGGCGATCGCGCGCCGCTACACCGACCGCGGCATGCCCACCACCGCCGAGCAGGTGCTGGTGACCTCCGGCGCGCAGCACGCGCTGCGGCTGGTGCTGGACACCCTGGTGCACCCCGGCGACAGGGTGCTGATCGAGCAGCCCACGCACCACGGCACCATCCTCGCGATCCGCCGGCACAACGCGCGGCCCGTGGCCGTGGGGCTGCACCCCGAACACGGCTGGGACCTCGATCAGCTGGAAGCCGTGGTGAAGCAACAGAATCCGCGGATGATCTTCACCATCGCCGATTTCCACAACCCCACGGGGCTGCTGCTCGACGAGGCCGGGCGTGCGCGCCTCTGCGAGATCTCCGCCCGCTACCGGGTGCCCGTCGTGGTGGACGAGACCATGGCGGAACTGGCCCTGGACCGCCCCGCGCCCCGGCCCCTGGCGTCGTTCGCGCCGCGCGGTGCGCAGATCATCACGATCGGATCCGCGAGCAAGACGGTGTGGGCCGGCCTGCGCGTGGGGTGGATCCGCACGGAGACGTCGCCGGATTCCCTCACCGCCGCGCGCCACGACATGGACCTGGCCGGCGCCGTCTTCGAGCAGCTCGCCGCCGGCTACGCCCTGGACCATCTGGGCGATTTCCTTCCCGCGCGGCTGGATTCGCTGCGCACCGCGCGTGCGGTCGCCGCGGACGCGGTCGCGGAGCACCTCCCGGGGGCCACCACGAGCGCCGGGGTCGGCGGGCTGTGCCTGTGGGTGACCCTGCCGCGCCCGGTGGGGACCGCCACCGCCGCCGCGGCCGCCGGGCTCGGGGTGCGGATCGCAGCGGGCTCGGCGTTCGGGATCGACGGTGCGCTGGAGCGCAACATCCGCATCCCCTACTCCCTGCCGCCCGATCAGCTCGCGCGCGCGGTGGAGCTGGTGGGGGCCGCGTACCGTCGGGCGACCGGCGGGACCACCGCCTCCCCCGACCTCGCCGACCAGCTGGTGGTGTGAATCAGGTTCCGCACGCGAGCGGGATGGACGGCGGAGGCATAGCCTCGGTGGCGGGCATCGTGCGCCGAGTCCGCGGTGCGCCGTGAACTGCATCACACACCGGAATCATCAGGACCACGGTCCGGTTGAAGCCCGGTGACACCACGAACTCCGCTGGAAGGACTTCCGCATGGGAAACACCGACACCGCACGTGACCTCGGCCTGCTGGCGCTCCGCACCGCCGTCGGCGGCGCGCTCGCCTACCACGGCGCGCAGAAGCTGTTCGGAGCGTTCGGCGGCGGCGGTCTCGACGCCACCGCGCAGGGCTTCGAATCCATGGGCTTCGCCCCCGGCAAGCCGAACGCGGCCGTCGCCGGCGCCGGCGAACTGGCGGGCGCGGCCCTCGCGCTGGGCGCGGCCACCCCGCTGGCAGCCGCGGGCGGCGTCGGCGCGATGCTCGTCGCGGCCGAGGTGCACCGCCCGAACGGCTTCGCCGCGCAGGGCGGCGGCAACGAGTACCCCGTGACGCTCGGCGTCGCAGCGGCCGCGCTCGCCCTGACCGGCCCGGGCAAGTACTCCGTCGACCACCTGCTGGGCGACCGCCTCAACAAGCCGTGGCTCGCCGCCCTCGCTCTCGGTGGCGCCGTCGCCGGCGGCGCGGTCACGATCGCCCGCCGCAACGCCGCGCTCGCGCAGGCCGAAGAAGTCTCCGAGGCGATCGAGGACGAGGCCGCGGAGGGCGACTTCCTCCTGGGCGATTACGACCCCGAGACCGGCAAGAACGACGGCGAGGACAAGGTCATCAAGTAGCCCGTCGCGGCACTCACCTGCCGCGGGAGGCGTGGCCCGACCACATGCCGCCGGCCCCGATCACCCGGGGGCCGGCGGCATGGTCGTCCTCCCGGCGCCGCCCCGGGCGCGCGTTTCTCCCAGCGCGACGACGTCTCCCCGCCGAACGCGTCGAGCTAGCGGAACAGGCCGGACCCCAGGAAGTCCGAGGAGTCCCGCACCCCGGGGACGGCGAAGAAGTAGCCGCCGCCGAACGGCGTCACGTAATCGGTGAGCGGCTCGTCGATCAAGCGCTTCTGCACCTCCTCGAACTGCGCCTCGAGGTCCTGCTGGAAACAGATGAACACGTGTCCGCAGGCCATGTTCCCGTTCATGTCCAGGCCCAGGTCGTAGTTGTAGGACCGGCGCACCAGCCGCTGCTTCTCCGTGTTCTCGCCCTCGCGCGGATTCGCCAGGCGGATGTGCGAATCCAGCGGGATCACATCGCCCTCGGGGTCCTGGGAGAAGTCGGGATCGTCGGTCTCCTGCGCACCGTCGAGCGGCGCCCCGGAGTCCCGCCTGCGGCCGAACATGCCCTCCTGCTCCGCGATCGACACGCGGTCCCAGAACTCGACCATCATCCGGATCAGCCGCACCACGAGGTAGCTGCCGCCGCGGGCCCACTCGGGCTCCTCCGATCCGGTCACCCAGATCAGCGATTCCGCCTGCCGCCCCACCGGATTGGCCGTGCCGTCCTTGAATCCCATGAGGTTCCGGGACGCGCCGCTCGGCCGTGGGGCGGCGCCGTACCCCTGCATCTTCCAGCGCAGCTGCATCGCTCCGCGGGTGTGCTTGGCGATGTCGCGCAGCGCGTGGTGCACGGTGTCCGGGTTGTTCGCGCACAGCTGCAGCACCAGATCGCCGTGGCACTGCGCCGGGTCGGGCTGGTCGTTGGGGAACGTGGTCATCGGCTTGAGCCGCTTCGGTTTCCGCTCGGCGAGCCCGAACCGGCCGTCGAACAGCGACGAGCCCACGCCCAGCGTGATGGTGAGGCCGTCGGCCGGGACCACGGGCCCCAGCACGGCGCTGTCCGACGGGGGCTTCCCCACGCCGAGGTCCTTGGGCGTGCCGCCCTCGGTGAGGAACCGCGCGCGCTCGGTGACGGTGCGCAGCAACGCCTCCAGGCCCGCCCGGTCGGGGGCGACGACGTCGAACGCGGCCACCATGAGCGCGGCCTGCTTCTCTGCGGGCACCGGCGTCAGGATGCCGGACTGGTGCTCGCCCTCGAACGGGTACGCGTCGCGCACGGTAGGGCCCGATCCCTGGGCGTCGCTCCGGGCTCCCCCGGCCAGCACGGCGCCGACGGCGGCCACGCCCACGGCCCCGGCGGCCGTGCCCTGCAGGAACTTCCGGCGGTCCGTGCCGCCGCTCTTCTCATCGCTCATGCTTGGGGATCTCCAGGAGGTTGGGCACGGCGGACAGCGTCTCCAGAGCCTGCCCCACGGTGCCGTTGATCTTCTGCCGCTGGGCGAGCGGCGGTGCGTCGAGCGGCGGATAGGTGCCGTCGGGTCGCTTGACGGCGTCGAGCGCCCGCGTCACGTCGTCCAATTCCCGACGGGCCGTGGACACCAGGTCCGGAGCGCGGGGCGCGAGCAGCGGCTCGAGGATGGTGAGCACCGACCGGGTCACGTCGACGTCCGCGGCGGTCGCCGCGTAGCCGCTGTGCGAGCCCTGGTCGCTGACGCCGGTGAGGTGGTCGCGCAGGGCGTCCTCGAGGATCTCCTGCGCCCGCTTGGTGAGCGTGATCGGGTCGCCGGCGACGTCGTCCGAGCGCAGGTCGGCGCGCACCTTCCGCAGGCCCTCGACGGTGGTGTCCACCTGGGCGGCGAGCGCACCCGGTGCCTCGCCCGCGGTGAACAGGCCGTACTCGATGCGCCGGATCCCGGAGAACTCGGGATCCCGCACGCCGCCGGCGAACCCGTCGGGCAGGCCCGCGACCGCGGTGCCCGCGTCGCCGAAGCTGTTGTACGAAGCGCCCACCCGCTCCCACGCGGTCATGGCGTCGAGCCAGGCGCGCTCGGCCCCGGCCGTGTCGCCGCCGGTGAGCGCGGCCTTCACCCGGCCGAGCGCCGATTCGACCCCGGGCAGCACCGAGAGCACGTAGTCCTGGTACTTCGCGTTGGCGGCGTCGAGGTCGTCCTCGGTCACGCGGGAGACCGCCTTGGGAGCCTCACCCGCGGCACCGCTCACCGTGAACTGCTCGGACCGCGTGGGCTTCTCCCCCGCCATGTAGCAGACGAACTGGTACGTCCCGTTCCCCAGCGTGGCCGAGAGGTCGGCGGTGGTGGCCGGGCCGAGGGTCTCGATCTCGCCGACCACCGCGTCGCCGCCGTCGACGAGCGTGACCTCCCCCGACTTCCCCGACTTGTTGGTCACCGTGACGCGCTGCGGGCCGGGGCCGGCGCCGGTGAATCCGCGGGCGCACTCCGCCTCGGTCACGGTGACGGCGCCCGCGGCGGCGGGCTTGGACGGGAGGACCGCGATGATCAGGCCGGCCACGACCAGCGGCACGAGCACCACGACCGCGGCGACCGGCGCCACCCGACGTCCGGCGAGCCGCTCCGCCCAGGCCTCGAACCGGCCCTTCCCCTCGACGGAGAGCGGCGCGGGCGTGGTGCGGAGGAACACCCACAGCACCACCGCCAGGTACGCCAGCCACGCGAACACCTGCAGCACCGTCATCCTGGGCGCCAGGTTGGTGATGCCGCCGATGAGCGCCACCCACCACGAGTCCGGGCTGATCGACCCGGTGAGGTCGAACGCGATCCAGGTGCGGCCCGGCAGCACGCCGGCGTTCTGCAGGTCGCCGAGGCCGTACGCGAGCACGCCCGCCGCGACCACGATGAGCAGCACGGCGGTGTACGTGAAGAACTTCCCGAGGTCCAGGCGGACCGCCTGCCGGTACAGCAGCGCACACAGCCCGAACGCCACGAGCAGGCCCAGCGCGGCGCCGACGGCGGGCGCCACGGCGTCGCCGGAGGCGCGGGCCGCGGTCCACAGGAACAGCGTGGTCTCCAGGCCCTCCCGTGCGACCGCGAAGAACGCGGTGAGCACCAGGGCGCCCGCGCCGAGCGCCATCGCCGCCTCCACGTTCCCGCGCAGGCTCTTCGACAGCGACGCGGCGGTGCGCCGCATCCAGAAGATCATCACCGTCACCAGCGCGACCGCGAGGACGCTCAGCGTGCCCGCGACCACCTCCCGCGCCGTGGCCGACAGCTCCGACGCGGTGAAGGTCAGCACCGCGCCGAAGCTCAGGGACAGCGACGCCGCCCCGAGAGCGCCCAACCACACCGGCATCCGCGAGCCGCCGGCCTTCTTCACGGCGGCCAGCAGGACGCTCACGATCAGTCCCGCTTCCAGGCCCTCGCGCAGGCCGATCAGGAAGTTCGGGACGGCATCACCCCAGATCATGTGTAGAAGGTAAGGCACGCCTATTCACCGCGCGCAGCCAAACCTCCGTACCCGGGTGTTTTGGCGCTATTTCAGCAGTTTCGACATCCGACGGTCGGCCAGCACCTTGCCGCCGGTCTGGCACGTGGCGCAGTACTGGAACGAGCGGTCGTGGAAGGACACCTCACGCACCGTGTCCCCGCACACCGGGCAGGGGCTGCCGGTGCGGCCGTGCACCTTCATCCCCGACCGCTTCTCCGCCTTGAGCGTGGCCACGTGCTGTCCCACGGACCGCTCCACCGCGTCCTGCAGTTCCGCCCGCATCGCCGCGTACAGCGTGTCCACCTGGTCCGCGTCCAGCGACTTCGCGGTGGCGAACGGCGAGAGCTTCGCCGCGTGCAGGATCTCGTCCGAGTAGGCGTTGCCCACACCGGCCAGCGTGCGCTGATCGCGCAGTACCGTCTTCAGCTGCGCCCGCGAACCCGCCAGGATCGCGGCGAACTCGTCCCGCGTGACCGCCAGCGCATCCGGCCCCAGGGTGGACACCATCTCGATCTCGTCCGGGTCCCCCACGATCCACACCGCGAGCCGCTTCTGCGTGCCCGCCTCCGTGAGGTCGAAGCCCTCCCCCTCCGGCCCCACGTGCACGCGCAGCGCGATCGGCGATTTCCCTCCCGGCTTGAGCGGGGTCGGCGAGAGCTTGTCCGACCAGCGCAGCCACCCGGCGCGCGACAGGTGCGTGACGAGGGCGATGCGCGCACCGTCGGGCTTGCGGGTCCAGAGGACGAAGTACTTGCCGATCCGCTCCGTGCCCGTGACGGTGGCGCCCACCAGATCGTGCGGGCCCGGCGCGTACGTCTTGAGGACGGACAACGCGGCGACGTCCACGCGGCGGACCTGCGTGCCCACGGCCTTCTCGGCCACGTAGTCCGCGATCGCGGTGATCTCGGGAAGCTCCGGCATGGACCCACTCTAGGGTGGGCGTATGACCTTTTCCGGCCGTTACGACGGTGGCGCTCTGTCCGACATCGAACTCGCGGCCGAGATCGCCGACGGCGCGGGCCGCATCCTGCAGTCCATCCGGCACGGATCGCTGCTGGAGGACGGCCTGCTCGGCGATACCGGGGACCGCCTCGCGCAGGCGTGGATCGCGCGGGTGCTGCACCGGCACCGCCCGCACGACGCGGTGCTCTCCGAGGAGGCGCCCGACTCCTCGGAACGCCTCACCTCGGACCGGGTGTGGGTGATCGATCCGCTCGACGGCACCCGCGACTACGCCGCACACCGCCCCGACTACGCGGTGCACGTGGCCCTCACCGACGGGAAGCAGCCCGTGCACAGCGCGGTCTCGCTGCCCGCGATGGGCACGGTGTACCGGTCGGACACGGTCGCCGCGCCGACGGGGCCGCTCACCGGCAACCTCGCCCTCTCCCGCAGCCGCGCCACCCCCGGCATGTTCCGCGTCGCGGATCAGCTGGGGCTGCAACCGGTCTCGCTCGGGTCGGCGGGGGTGAAGACGATGGCCGTGGTCACCGGCCGGGTCGACGTGTACCTGCACGCCGGCGGGCAGTACGAGTGGGACTCGTGCGCGCCCGTCGGCGTCGCGCGGGCCGCGGGGCTGCACTGCAGCCGACTCGACGGCTCCGAGCTCACCTACAACAACCCCGACCCCTATCTCCCCGACCTGGTGATCTGCCGGCCCGAGCTGGCCGACCGGGTGCTGTCCGCGCTGAACTGACCGACGTCACGGCCTGCGGAGCAGGTAGACGTCCATGATCCAGCCGTGCCGCTCGCGGGCCTCGGCGCGGGTGCGGGCGATGCGCTCGCCCACCTCGCCGACCGGACCCTCGATGAGGATCTCGTCGGGGGTGCCCAGGTAGGCGCCCCAGTAGATGTGATCGGTGGGCTCGGCCGTCTCGCGGAACGTGCAGTCCGCGTCGAGCATCACCACGGTGTTGCGGCCGTCGTCCTCGGCCAGGCGCCGGCCCGTGGTGATGTGGATCGGCTCGCCCACCCGGTTGAGCAGGATCGAGTGGGCCGCGGTGAGGGCCTGCACGCTGGTGATACCGGGGATCACACGCGGCGACAGATCCATCGTCGCCGCGACCCGTTCGATCACCCGCAGGGTCGAGTCGTAGAGCGACGGGTCGCCCCACACCAGAAATCCCGCCGAGCCCCCGTCGGGCACGTGCTCGGCGATCGCCTCCGCGAGCGCCCGCGCCCGCGCGTCGTGCCACGCGTCCACATTGCGCCGGTAGTCACCGTCGGGCCGCTCGGCGCCGCGCTCCGCGGACCGGTCCCGCGGCGGGTCGGGCACGAGCACGATCTCGGTGCCGGGCGCGAACCGGTCGACGATCTCCTGGCGGATCCCCGTGAGCGAGGACGCGGACGCCTTGTCCAGCACGAAGATCGCGTCGGACGCGCGCATCGCGTCCACGGCGGCCACGGTGACGTGCCCCGGGTCCCCCACGCCGATCCCGATGAGCAGCGCGGTGCGGCTCAAGCGATCGGCTCGCTGTACATGTTGAGCGTCGCGGCCAGCAGGTCGATCCGGTTCTGTTTGAGCGTCTCGTTGTCCGGGTCGATCACGCAGTAACTGGCCGTGCCCTCGTGCACCGCGAGCAGCGCGTACCCCAACGCCTCCGGCTTGGTCACGCGACGGCCGGCCGCCTCCAGCACGTGCATGACGGTGGGGATCATGTTGGCCAGCAACATCTGCTGGGCGTCGCGCACCGTCTGGTTGAGCTCGGGCGTGCGGGTGCACAGTGCCACGAAGTCGCCGTTCACCCGCTGCCAGCGCTCGTTGACCGGGATGGCGCGGACGGCCATCTCGATGAGCTGGCCGTAGTCGGCGCCCTTGACCACGTGCGTGTCCACGACCTTGGCCATCACGTCCATGATCCACCGGACGTGGTACCGCCAGACCTCGATGAACAGCTCTTCGAGGCTGGTGAAATTCGAGTAGAACGCGCCCCGCGTGAAGCCCGCGGCCTCGCACACCATCTTGACGGTGGTCGAGCCGTAGCCGTTCTGCGCGAACACGAAGTACGCCGCGCGGATCAGGCGGCGCCGTGTCTTGGCGCGGCCCTTCGCGTCCTCCCCGGTGTCCTGCCCCGGATGCGCCACGGCCGTCACCCGACCACCGCTTTGGGACAATTCCCCCGTTGCTGTGTCATCCACCCAGTGTACCGGTGAGTAGCCTCCGCTTTGGCGCGACTTCAGCGACTGCCAACCACTCCTCCCTAGCGTTGCGGTCACATCGCCGTAGGAGGCCCGCAATGCCCGATTCCCCGCAGGATCACCCGCCCGTACCGCCCGCTCCGCACCGCGCGCCGCTCCGCCTCGGGGCCCTCGTGCTCACGGCCGGGGGCGGCGTCGCGGTGGCCGTCGCCGCGTTCCTGCCCTGGTTCACCGTGACCGCGGACCTGCCGAGGCTGCCCGGCCTGCCGTCGTCGCTCACCGCGACGGTGACCGGCACCGGCGCGGTCTCCATGGATGCGATCGGCGGCGCCGACGCGTCGTCGAGCGTCCCCGTCGGTGCGGCCTGGGCGGGCTGGACCGTGATCGCCCTCGCCGTCGCGGCGGTCGCGCTCGCCGGCACGGCGGCCTTCGCGGGCGCGGCGACCGCGCGGATCTGCGGGGCCGTCGCCGCCGCCTGCGGTCTCGGCGCCGCGGGCGTCGGGGTGTACGCCCTGCTCGTCCCCGTCGGGCGGGAGACGGTGTCCGCACAGGGCGTAACGCTCGACGTGCAGACCACCGCCGCCTACGGCCCGTACGTCGTGATCGTCGGGGCCGCAGCGGTTCTCGCGGGAGCCCTCGTGATCACCCTCGCCCGACGGTCCGCCCCGGTCGCCGTCGTGTCCGCGCCGCAGGCGCCGTACGCGCATGCCCCGCAGCCGGTCCCGCACGCGCCGCTGCCGCAGCAGGTGTGGGCCCGCCCGGCTGCTCCCGCCGAACCTGTTCGCGCACCGTCGAACCCGACCGCGGCACCGTCGTACGCCGAACCGGAGCACCCAGACGCACCGCACCACGACACCGCGATCTCCCCGGTCTCCCGGCGCCGCCCGCAGCCCGAGTGGGACCGCGACTGGCCCACGCTGGTGCCGGCGCCGCCTGCACCGCCCGCGCCGCCGACGCCGTCCCAGCAGGAGACGGTCGTGGTGAAGCGGCCGCCGCGGCCCGTGCGCGTGTCCCCGAATCCCGAGACGCGCCGGATCCCCCGGTCCGACGGGGCGCCGCACTTCGACGGCCCCACCCAGCCGCTCTAGCCCTCCAGCTCCGCGACGCGGGCCCTGAGCCGCTCGATCTCGGCGCGCAGCTCGGCCTCCCGCTCGTCCGCCGCCTTCTGGTGCGCCAGCGAGAGCTCCTTCAGGTAGCTGCGGTCGTACCGCGGGATGATGCTGCGCGAGCAGTTCCAGTCGTAGGCCTCGACGGTGATCTCGATGGCCCGAGCGTCGCCGCGCTCCAGCACGGCGCCGCGGCCGAACACCTTGAGCCGGATGCGCCGCGGGTAGTCCACGAAGAACATCGCCAGGCGGTCGTCGTCGGCGAGGTTGCCCAGCGTGACGAACTGATTGTTGCCCGGCACGTCCACGAACCGCAGCTTCCCGGACTCCGGATCGTGCCGCACGAAACCGGCCGGGCCGCTCCGGTACTGCAGATAGGGCCAGCCCGTGGGGGTGACGGTGGCGAGGCAGAACTGGTCGGCGCGCGAGATCATGAGCAGCTCGCGGTCGGTGAGCTGCTGCGGACCGTCGTCGCCGCGCTCCATCTGCCGCCCGTACGCCACGTAGCTGCCGTTGCGCCGCTGCCGCTCCAGCGCGTCGTCGCCGAAGACGAGGTGGTGATAGTGGTTGTTCGGCACGGTTTCACCGTAGCGCCCAGCGCCGCATACCCTTGTCACTCGTGGCGGACGAGATCGTGATCTACACCGACGGGGCGTGCCTGGGGAATCCCGGGCCCGGGGGCTGGGGAGCCGTGCTGCGGTTCGGCGACCACCAGAAGGAGCTCTACGGCGCGGAGAAGGACACCACCAACAACCGCATGGAGCTGATGGGCGCCATCTCCGCGCTCGAGGCCATCACCAAGCCGTACCCCGTGATCCTCTACACGGACAGCTCGTACGTGAAGAACGGCATCACCAAGTGGGTGGCCGGCTGGAAGCGCAACGGCTGGAAGACCGCGAGCAAGCAGCCCGTGAAGAACGCCGAGCTGTGGCAGCGACTCGTGGAGGTCGCCGACCGGTACGAGATCGACTGGCGCTGGGTCAAGGGCCACGCCGGCAACGAGGGCAACGAGCTCGCCGACCAGCTGGCGTCCCGCGGCGCGCAGGAGGCGCGGGGCTAGCCCCGTCCCGTCCGCCGCGGTGTCCGGGCCGACGAAACCGCGCCCCGCTTCGCCCGCCCGGGAAACGGGGTGTTCGGGAGCAGGCGGCGCCGCGGCGGCTTCGCGACGGCGATCCGCGGCGGCGCGGACGCCGTACGCGACCGCACCGGCGGCACGGCCTGCGGATCGGCGAACCGCCGCGTCCACTTCTCCCCCGTCCACCAGCGCATGCGCGCCTCGTCCTCGGGGTCCCGGTACCAGCCCGCCGGTGCGACCGGCGGCGGCAGCTCCGCCTTCCGCGGGAGCCGCTGCGCCGCGCGGCGCAGCGTGGACGGCGCGCGCATCGGCTTCGGCGCGGGCTTCCGGGCCTTGGCGCCGTTGCCGACGCTCACCCGGACCGGCCCCACCTCCGTGGTCGCCCGCATCCTCATCCGCTCGGCCATGCGCCGATTATGCGCATCGCGCACGCCCCGGCACGGCGCTTTGATCGACTCGGGCTGAGCCCAACCCTCGACCAGCGCCGCCCGCGGCAGCAGGGTGTCCGAAGTGACTTCCGCGACCGAGACCCCGTCGAACCTCCGAGACCGCAGACGGGTGGTGGCCGCGTCGATGATCGGCACCACCGTCGAGTGGTACGACTTCTACCTCTACGGCACCGCCTCGGCTCTCGTCCTCGGCCCCTTGTTCTTCCCCCACGCCAGCGCCGCCGGCGGGACCCTGGCCGCGTTCGCCACGTACGCGGTCGGTTTCGCGGCCCGGCCGCTCGGTGGGGCACTCGCGGGACACTTCGGGGACCGGATCGGCCGCAGCACGGTGCTCGTCGCCTCGCTGCTGCTCATGGGGCTCGCGACCGTGGGGATCGGGCTGCTGCCCACATACGCGTCGATCGGACTCGCCGCGCCGCTGCTGCTCACCGCGTTCCGGCTGCTGCAGGGGGTCTCCGCCGGGATCGAGTGGGGCGGAGCGGTTCTGCTCACCGTGGAACACGCGCCCGCCCGGCGCCGCGGCCTGTACGGCGCCTTCCCGCAGACCGGCTCCGCGCTCGGCATGATCCTGGCGTCCTCGGCCTTCGCCGTCACCCGCGCCGCGTTCGGCGGCGACGCCTTCCTCGCCTGGGGCTGGCGGATCCCGTTCCTGCTCAGCGGGGTCCTCGTGATCGTCGGGCTGGTCGTGCGGCTCACCGTGGCCGATTCTCCCGAGTTCGTAACGCTCCGCGAGTCCGGCGGGGTCCGCCGGGCTCCCGTGCTCGACGTGCTCCGCCGGTACCCCCGCGAGGTGGCGCTCACCACCGCGATGCGGATCGGCCAGAACGGCCTGTACACGCTGTACACGGTGTTCCTGCTGACCTACATCACCCGCCGGATCGGCTCCGACGGGGCCTCGGTCGTGCTGGTCGCGACGCTCACCGTGTCCGTCCTCGGCCTGGCCTCGACCCCGCTGTGGGGCGCCCTCTCCGACCGCGTCGGCCGGCGTCCCGTGTACCTGTTCGGCGCGGTGTTCACCGTCGCGTTCGCCGCGCCCGCGTTCCTACTCATCGACACCGGGTCCGGCGCCGCGATCGTCGGGGCCTTCGTCATCGCGATCACGCTGGGTCACGACAGCCAGTACGGCCCGCAGGCCGCGTACTTCGCGGAACTCTTCCCGCTGGAGGTGCGCTACAGCGGGGCCTCCCTCGGGTATGCGATCGGCGCCGTCCTCGGCGGGGGCCTCACCCCGCTCATCGCGGCCGCCGCGCTCGACGCCGCGGGCGGACGACCGTGGTGGGTGGCCGGCTACCTCGCCCTCATCTCCGCGATCACCGCCGCCGCCGCGTTCGCCGCGCCCGAGACCGCGCCCGCCCGCGGCGGCACGGCCCCGTCGGGCGACACCGCGACACCGTCGGGCGACACCGACCGTCAGGAGGTCCCCGCGTGACCCGGATGATCCTCAGCGCCTTCGCGATGTCCTGCGTCGGCCATCAGTCCGCCGGCGTGTGGAACCGCGACGACGACGCGAGCACCCGGTACACGGACCTCGACCACTGGACCGGCCTCGCCCGCCTGCTCGACGACGGCGGCTTCGACGCCCTGTTCCTGGCCGACGTGCTGGGCACCTACGACGTGTACGGCGGCAGCCGCGACGAGGCGGTGCGGTCCGCGATCCAGGTGCCCGTCAACGACCCGATCCTCGCGGTCTCCGCGATGGCCGCGGCCACAACACATCTCGGGTTCGGCGTCACCGTGTCCACCACCTACGAACAGCCGTACGCCCTGGCCCGCCGGATGACGACGCTCGACCACCTCACCCGCGGCCGGATCGGGTGGAACGTGGTCACCGGCTACCTCGACTCCGCGGCGAAGAACCTGGGCTTCACCACCCAGATACCGCACGACACCCGGTACGACATCGCCGACGAGTACCTCGACGTCTGCTACAAGCTGTGGGAGCACTCCTGGGCCGAGGACGCCGTGATCCGCGCGGGCGGCGTCTACGCGGACCCCGCGAAGGTGCGCGACATCGGCCACCTCGGCGAGCACTACACCGTGCCCGGCGCCTTCCTCTGCGAACCGTCGCCGCAGCGGACGCCCGTCGTGTTCCAGGCCGGGGCCTCGCCCCGCGGGCGGCGGTTCGCCGCGCGGCACGCCGAAGCCGTGTTCGTCATCGGTCCGACCCCCGAGGCGGTGCGCGGCACCGTCGACGCCCTCCGTGCCGAGGTCGCCGCCGCCGGCCGGGATCCCCACTCCGTCAAGGTGATCGCGGGCCTCACCGCGATCGTCCGGCCCGACGCCTCCGAGGCGCGCGCCCTGCTCGACGACTACCGCGCGTCCGCGAGCACCACCGGCGCGCTCGCGCTGTTCGGCGGCTGGACCGGCGTCGACCTCTCCGGGCTCCCCGGCGACGCCCCGCTCACCCACGTGACGACCGACGCCAACCGGTCGGCGCTGGACCTGTTCACCCGCGACGCCGACCGCACCTGGACCGTCGACGAACTCGCCCGGTTCGTCAGCATCGGTGGGCGCGGGCCGGTGCTCGCGGGCGACCCGATCACCGTCGCCGACGAGTTGCAGCGCTGGCAGGAGACGGCCGGGGTGGACGGCTTCAACTTCATGTACGTCACCATGCCGGGCACGTTCGAGGACCTCACCGAGCACCTCGTGCCCGAGCTCCGGCGCCGCGGGCTGGTCCCGGACCGGCCCGCCGAACCCGGGACGCTGCGCGAGCGGCTCGGCACGGGCGACGGTGCGCGGCTGCCCGCCGGGCACCGCGCCTGGGACCTGACGATCCCCGCGACCGAACCCGTCAGCCCCGGCTGAGCTCCAGGACCGCGATCTCCGGCGGCGCGGCCACCCGCACCGGCGGGCCCCAGGCACCGGCGCCGCGGCTGGTGTAGATCGGCAGCCCGTCGACGGACTCCAAGCCCGCGAGCACGGGCTGCTGCATCCGCACGAAGAACCGGAACGGCCAGATCTGGCCGCCGTGCGTGTGCCCGGACACCTGCAGGTCCGCGCCGCGCGCGGCGAACTCCCGCGCCTGCAGCGGCTCGTGCGCCACCGCCAGCACGAAATCCTCGGCCGCGACCCCGGCCAGCGCGGCGACGTAATCCGGCGCCAGCGGCGCCTTCCCACGGCGATCGTTCACACCGACGACGGTGACCGCCGCCCCGCCGCGCTCGAGCCGGGCGGACTCGTTGAGCAGCGGCCGCACCCCCACCTCGCGCCAGCGCCGCACCCAGTTCGCGGCGTCGTCGGCGTAGTACTCGTGATTGCCGGTCACCGCCAGCACGCCCAGCGGCGCGCGCAGATCCTTCAGCGGCGCCAGGTCCTCCCCGATCCGCTCCACGGTGCCGTCGATGAGATCGCCGCCCAGCAGCACCACGTCGGGGTTCTGCGCGTTCGTCTCGTCCACCACGCGCTGCACGAACGACCGCGTCCGCACCGGGCCCGCATGGATGTCCGTGATGAGCGCGACCCGCAGCGTGCCGAAGCCCTCCGGCATCGACGCCAGACGCACCGGGGTGTGGGTGACCCGCGGCGACGCCGCCTCGACCAACCCGTAGCCGGTGGCCGCCACCCCGCCCACGATCCCCGTGAGGGCGATGCCCCGGAGGAGGCGCCGCGCACCGTCGGCCGTGGACGGGCGGATCAGGCGCACGATCCGGGCCGCGAGCCACACCACCAGCAGGACGATCGACGTGAGCAGCAGGTAGAAGACCACCGCCAGCCAGGTGAGACCGGCGGCGCTGATCCACCGCACCCCGTCGGGCGCGAGCGCGCCCCCGCCCGCCAGCAGCCCGACCGCCGAGCACAGCGTGAGGACCGCGGCCACCAGGACCGCGACGGTGCCCGCGCGGCGCGCGGCCCGCGTCTCCCAGCGCGCCACCACCCGTCGCTGCACCACGGCCAGCGCGGCGAGGAGCACGATCAAGACCACTGTGATGCCACTGGGCACGCGCTCATCCCCCGTTTGTCCGCCGCCGCTGCTACCGCAACTCCGGCGTCCGAATGTACCGGTTCGCGGAGGCGCCGCTAAACTGTGCCCGCACGCCCTCGTAGCTCAGTTGGATAGAGCGGATCTCTCCTAAAGATCAGGTCGCACGTTCGATTCGTGTCGGGGGCACTCCCGAGGGGCCGGGGCACGCCCGGCCCGACTTCCGCCCGCGGGGCTACTTGGCGCGCTTGGCGACGGCGGTGACGAAGTCGGTGAGCATCTGCTCCTCCGTCTCGGCCGACTGCGCGGTGCCGCCCGTGGCGTCCGCGATCCGCTTCAGCGCCGGCAGATCCGCGTCCTTGCTGATGCCGACGGTGTGGATGTTCACCGGGCGGGCGGGATCCACCAACTGGTTGAGCCGAGTCACCAGCCCGTCCAGGTCCAGGCCGCCGTTCTTCTCGTTCCCGCCGTCCGTGAGCAGGATCAGCGAGTTGGAGTACGCGGGATCGAAACCCTGCACCGCCCGCTGGTACGCGGCGAGCGTCGTGTCGTAGAGGCCGGTGCCGCCGGCCACCTTCGCGGGCAGCCCGTTCACCCCGTCGAGCAGGGCCTGCCGCTGGGACGTGTCGCCGCGCGGGGTGTCGAGGCGGGCCGTGGCCACCACCTCGGTCCAGTCGGGGCCGCCGCCGCGGCCCATCGAGAACGTCCACAGGCCCACCGAATTGGCGTCGGGGATCTGGGTGACCACCTTGGCGAAACCGTTGGCCAGCATCTGGATCCGGGTCACGTTCCCGGCCTTCTCCGCCATGGAGCCGGACGTGTCCACCACGACGAGGGCGCGCAGCGGGACCGCGAGAGTGGTGAAGGCCTGCACCGCGCGGGCCAGCTGAGCGCGATCGGGATCGGGCAGCCGCGCGACGGTGCCGACGCCGCCCTCGGGCTCCGGGGTGAGGTCGACGCCGCGGAGGCCGGCTCCGGCCAGGGCGTCGCGGCCCTCCGGGGACGTGAACGCCGACGCGAGGCGCTCGGAGCCGGTCCGCGCGGCGTCCGCGCGATCGGCCGGCGCGGTCACGGCGAGCACCAGCTCGTCGCGCGGGGCGCCCGTCTTCGGCACCGTCGCGGCGATGGCGCCGCCGGCCTTCTGCGCGGCGATGAACGCGTATTCGGGGACCACGACCACGCCGTCCTCGGCGGCGGCCGCGGACACGGGCTCCCCCGTGACCCGCTTCGCGGCCTGCGCGTACTGCGCCACCGCGACGGTGAGGGCCTGCTGATCGGCGCCCGGCCGCTGCGATTCCGAGACCGCGGCGGCCACCGGGGCCTCGCTGTGCGCGGAATCCGCCGGAAGGGCGCGGATGGTGGCGGAGGTGAGCGCCTCGAGCCAGGTGCCCGGCTGCGGGATCTTCGCGCCCGCGAGCACGAGCGGCGAGGAGGCGACGGGCGCGTTCGGCAGTTCGCGGCCCAGCTGCGCGCCGACGATGTCGACGCGGTTGCGCGTGGGGGCGAGCCAGAGATCGGGCGTGTCCCCGCCGCCGGCGAGGGTGCCCGCCACCTTCGCGTCCGCGACCTCGCGGACGGTGAAGGTGGTGCACCGGTCGGACGCCCGCCCCGCCTCCGCACGAGCGGCGGAGGCGAGGGCGGGGTCCGCCATCACGGTGAAGGTGTCGCGGTGGTCGCACGGGGAGACCTTCCCGCCGACGATGGCGAGGAGGCCCGCGATCAGCACGCCGACGAGGGCGAGCCCCAGGGCCGCGCGGGCCGCGATGCGGCCACGCGGCTTCGACGCCGGTTCTTCGCCCGGCGTGTGATGACGACCCATGAGACCGTGCCGCTACTTTCCGATGAAACCGTTGTGGGTGACGTCTCGAAGGAGCGGGGTCAGCGGGTTACTGCTGCGGAGGCCCCTGCGGATCGACGTTCTGCTGCCCGCCGCCCTGCTGGTTCTGCTGCCCGCCGGCCTGCTGACCGCCGGAGAACTTCTTCGCCGCATCCTGCGCCTTGTCGACGTGCGAAGAGTACTTCCCACCGGTCTTCTTGTCGACGAAATCGCCCGCTTTGTCGATGACCGCCGGGTTCTTGCCCAGTGCGGCCTTGGCCTTTTCCACGAGATTCTTGAAATCCATGCTGCTCAGGCTAGCCGAGACCGGCCCACCAGTCGTCGGCCCGACCGGTTCCTCCTCGTTCGTCCCGACTGTCCACCCGGCCGCCCGGCATGGGGATCACGGTGGTGACGCCGGCCTCCTCGGCCGCCGCGAGCAACCGTTCGACGGGCTCGGACCAGTCGTGGAACGCCAGATTGAACGTGGCCCAGTGCACCGGAACCAGCGGGGCGCCCGGCTTGGCGATCATCCGGTGGATCTCCACGGCCTCCTCCGGGTTGGTGTGCACATCGGGCCACAGCGGGTCGTAGGCGCCGATCGGCAGCAGCGTCAGGTCGAACGGGCCGAAGTGATCGCCGACCAGCTTGAACCGCTCCGTGAAGCCCGTGTCGCCGCCGAAGAACACCGCGTGGCTCGGCCCGACGAGCGACCAGGACGCCCACTGGGTGGAGTTGCGGGTGAGGCCGCGGCCCGAGAAGTGCCGCGCCTCGGTGCACACGACCTTGAGCTCGCTCGGACCGTCGGGCCCCGTGCTCCGCAGGACGTGCGCCTGGTCCCAGTCGAGCTCCACGATCCGATCCTCGGGGACGCCCCAGGCGCGCAGGTGCCCGCCGACCCCGATCGGCACGCAGAACGGCACGTCGCGGTCGCGGGTCAGCTCGTCGATGGTCGGCAGGTCGAGGTGGTCGTAGTGGTCGTGGCTGATGATCACCGCGTCGATCGGCGGCAGCGAACTCAGCGCGACCGGCACCGGGTGCAGCCGGGTGGGGCCGATCGTGGGCGAGGGGGACACCCGCTCGCCCCACACCGGATCCGCGAGCACCCGGAACCCGTCCACCTCGATGAGTACCGACGAATGCCCGTACCAGGTGACCGCGAGGTCCGAGGACTGTTCCGGGCTCGGGTGCGCCACCAGCGGGATCGGGCGCGACGGGCGGCCCTGGCCGTGCCGGGCGCGGCCCACCACGCCGCGGACGATCTTGCCCGCGTCGAACCGCTCGTGCGGGCTGTCCGGGTCCGTGTTCGTGTAGACGGTGTCGACCCGCGCGCCCATGGAGCGCCGCAGGCCCCGCGCCGCGCGGAGTACCGAGGAACCGGCCAGGGCGCTCGCCGCCCCCGCCGCGAAGACGGCGCCGGTGCGCAGGCCCGGCACCGTCAGCGCCCCGTGAAGTTCGGGTCGCGCTTCTCCATGCGCGCCATGATGGCCTCCTTGATGTCCTCGGAGTCCCACACGGCGTGCAGCCGGCCGGCCTCCTCGTCGGTGAGGGGCTCGCGCGCCACGTCGTTCTTGAACAGGGCCTTGTAGTTCTGCAGCGACAGCGGGGCCAGCTTGGTGATGCCGCGGGCGAACTCCAGCGCCGCCTCCCGGTCGCCGATGAGATTCGCGAAGCCCAGCTCCGCCAGCTTCTCCGCCTCGATCTTCTGGGCCGCCATGAGCACGCCGCGGGCGTGGCCGCCGCCCACCAGGTCCTCCAGCCGGCGCAGCGTCCACTTGTCGATGGTGACGCCGAGCTTCGCCGCGGGGATCGCGATCGACGCGCTGGGATCGAGCACCCGCAGGTCCGAGACCATCGCCATCTGCACGCCCGCGCCGTACGCCGGGCCGTTGAGCGCGGCCACGACGATCTGCTTCATCGACTCCACGCGCTGGTAGAAGCGGATCACGCGCTCCATGAAGTTCTTGTCCAGCACGGCGCCGGACCGGAGATCGGCGCCCGCGGAGAACACGGTGCCCTGGCCGGTGAGCACGATGACGAACACCCCGTCGGCCTCCGCGCGGTCGAACGCCGCCTCCAGCCCGTCCATGAGTTCGGGGTTCAGGGCGTTCCGAGCCTCGGGGCGTTGGAACTCGATGACGGCGAGCTTGTCCTCCAGCGTGTAACCGATCATGCCCGGCAATCTACGCTACTGATGTGACGCGCGTCGTAGTGGTCGGTGCCGGCCAAGCCGGTCTCTCCGCGGCATACTTCCTGCCCCGCTTCGGGATCGATGATTTCGTGGTCCTCGACCACAACCGGGGTCCGGGCGGCGCCTGGCGGCAACGCTGGCCCTCGCTGACCCTCCGGGCCGCGAACCACGTGCACGACCTGCCCGGGTGGGGCCTGCGCGAGGCGCTCGGCTGGGAGTGCGACGACATCCCCGCCGCAACCGGCGTCGCCGACTACTTCGGGGAGTACGAGAAGAAGTTCGCGCTGCCCGTGCAGCGCCCCGCCCACGTCGGGTCGGTCTCCCGCACGGGCGATCCCGGCCGGCCGTACCTCGTGGCGGGCCGCGCCGAGGACGGCCCGTTCGAGTACCGGCCCGGCGCGATCATCAACTGCACCGGCACCTGGGACAGCCCCTTCTGGCCGACGGTGCGCGGCGCACCGTCGTTCCGGGGGACGCAACTGCACGCGCACGACTACCGCACCGCCGAACCCTTCGCGGGGAAGACGGTGGCGGTGGTCGGCGCCGGGATCACGGCGGTGCAACTGCTACTGGAGATCTCGCGCGTCGCGGACACACTGTGGTTCACCCGCGGCGAGGTGCGGTGGGACGAGACGCCGTTCGACCCCGACAAGGGCCGGCGCGCGGTGGCCCGCGTCGACGAGCGGGTGCGGGCGGGTCTGCCGCCCGGGTCCGTGGTGTCCGTGACGGGGCTGCCCGTCAACGACGCCATCCGCCGCGGCATCGCGGACGGGGTCCTGGTGCGGCGCCCCATGTTCGCCGCGCTCACGCCCGACGGTCCGCTGCTGGCCGACGGGACGGGGGTGCACGCGGACGTGATCCTGTGGTGCACCGGATTCCGCTACTCGATGGACCACCTGGCGCCGCTGAACCTGCGCGCCCCGGGCGGCGGGATCGTGATGACCGGGCGGCTCGCGACGGAGGTCGCCGGGGAGCCGCGGCTGCACCTGCTGGGCTACGGGCCTTCGGCGTCCACGATCGGCGCGAACCGCGCGGGCCGCGAGGCGGCCCGCGCGGTGGCGGAACTGGTTGGCGGCGGCAGTCCGCCACGTGGGTGAGCCCCGACCGCTTGAGAACATGAGGTCTGCCGTGTTCAAGCCGCTCTCCGAATCTGTCCGATACGGACGCTCGACGGTCCCGCTCCGGCCGTCCGCGAGCCGCAGCCCAGCACAGCCGGCCCTGCCGGCGGTCTATGAAGACGCTTCCAGGATCGCCGCGATAGAGAAGTCGGCGATCCGCATGAGATCTCGCCGACCGACTCCGTCATTGGATTGAACGGAGAGTCCATGCCAGAGGGCCTGGATCGACGCCGCGAGAACCACAGCGGACACATGGGCCGCAATCTGCCCTTCGGTGCGGGCCCGCTCGATCCGTCTCCGCAGCAACGCCTCATTCGACCTATGAAGCTCGCGGAGGTAAACACGCGTGTCGATCACATCCGGGACATCCGACATCGCGGCGCTGCTCACGAGGCAACCGGGATGACGCTCGAGCGGTTGAGTGAACTCTTCGATCGACTGGTGGAGCACGTCGCGAAGAACCACTGCGATGTCTCGCTCGACGCACGCCGACTCGTATATCGCGCGATATCGCTCGGCGAACGTGCGAACGGCAACCTCGAACAATCCCGCCTTGCTGCCGAATGCCGCATAGATGCTCGACACCGACAACCCCAGGGCGGCGCTCAGCTCACGCGTCGACGTGCCGGAGTAGCCGCGCCGCCAGAACAGTCGCGCTGCCTCGATAACGGCGTCGTCCCGATCGAACTCCGGTGGGCGACCGACCGATCCACTATTCACACCTTGCATTATAGATCAAACGCTCCATAATAGATTTATGAAACGATCGATTCAGAAGTTCGTACGAGTTGATGACACCGACGGGGTATCGGTCGATATCTACGGCGATCCGGACGCACCCTCCATCGTCGTCGTTCCGGGAGTCATGAGCGACGCACAGAGTTGGCGGAACGTCGCGGAATCGCTGACGGCGTGGCCGTCCGTCGCTGTCGTCAATCGTCGCGGACGATATCCATCCACCCCGCTCAGTGACGATTACGGCCTGCACACGGAGATGGCGGATCTGCACCGTGTGCTCGACGCAATCGGCGATCCCGCCACACTGTTCGGCTGGAGTTACGGCGGGCTGATCGCGTTGCTCGTCGCACGCGAGCGGTCGATGGAGCACCTTGTCGCCTACGAGCCCGTCGCACCTGGATTCGGTAGCCACGCCCTTCCAGCGCTCCGCCGCGCCGCGGCCGATGCGGATTGGGGGCGCGTCGTCGAAATCATCAATCGCGACGTTTCGGGGTTCTCTCACGGATACGTCGAAGGACTACGCGCCGACCATGCAACATGGACCGAATTGATGCGTCTCAGCAAGCCACTCCATGCCGAACTCGAAGCACTGTCCCGGATCACCATCGACGGTCTCATCGGCGCCCAGGCGAACACGATCGACTTGATCATCGGCGCGAACAACGTCGGCGTTCCTCCGTACGGCAGCACATTCGAGAAGATCGCGGCGCACCTCCGCGGGAGTTCCGTGCACCACCTGGCCGATCAAGGCCACCTCGCCCACATCGAAGCACCCACCGCGCTGGCCCGTCTCATCGATGAGCTCGCCCCACCCCGCGTGTGTCCATAGCGATCAGAATCGGAGTAGCCCGGCAAACGAGGAACTTCACTGCGGCCGATCAACCGACGGATCCACGTGACGGCGCCGCGCGGGCCGCGAGGCGGCCCGCGCGGTGGCGGAACTGGTCAGCGGAGGTTGAAGGTCTCCGGGTCCGGGCCGAGCCGGGAGCCGGTGATCGCGGCGATGCGGGCGACCTCGTCGGCGGTGAGCTCGAAACCGAAGGCCTGGAAGTTCTCGGCGATCCGGGCCGGGGTCACCGACTTGGGGATGACCACGTTGCCCAGCTGGATGTGCCAGCGGAGGATCGCCTGCGCGGGCGTGACGCCGTGCGCGGCGGCGATCTCCGTGATCACCGGGTCGGACAGCGACTCGCCCTGGCCCAGCGGCGACCACGCCTCGGTGGCGATGCCGTGCTCGGCGTGGAAGGCGCGCAGCTCGTCCTGCGGGAAGCCGGGGTGCAGCTCGATCTGGTTGACCGCCGGGGTCTCCCCCGTCTCGTCGATGAGGCGGCGCAGGTCCCCGACGGTGAAGTTGCTGACGCCGATCGCCTTCGCGCGGCCCTCGTCGCGGATGCGCTGGAAGGCCTTGAAGGTGTCCACGTAGCGGTCGTGCTCGGGGACCGGCCAGTGGATCAGGTAGAGGTCCACGTAGTCGGTGCCCAGACGCTGCAGCGAACCGTCGAAGGCGGCGAGCGTCTCGTCGAAGCCCTGGTCGGAGTTCCACAGCTTGGTGGTGAGGAACACCTCGTCGCGGGCGACGCCGCTCGCGGCCAGCGCACGGCCGGTGCCCGCCTCGTTCTCGTACACCTTGGCGGTGTCGATGCTGCGATAGCCGACGCGCAGCGCCTCCGCGACGGCCGCCTCGGCGCCGTCGTCGGGTACCTGCCAGACGCCGAAGCCCAGCTGCGGGATGGTGGTTCCGGAATTCAGTTTCACATTCGGCACAGTCACCCTCCGCGCAACGCGACACCCGCCGCGCTTGTTCCCCCGGCGTTGTCCGCCTGCCCGTTTCCCACCGTCGCTAACCTGGGAGCCATGGCGATCACGGCGCAGGACCTCATCGACGCGATCCTCGACCGCGGCACCTTCACCACGTGGGACGGCCCCCTGGTGGACGTGCGCCCCGACGCCGAGTACGCCGCCCAGCTCGACCGCGCGCGGCAGCGCTCCCGCCACGACGAGGCCGTGATCACCGGCGAGGGCCGCATCCGCGGCCAGCGGGTGGCCCTCATCGCGTGCGACTTCGCGTTCCTCGGCGGCTCCATCGGGGCGGCCGCCGCCGAGCGGATCGTCTCCGCGGTGGAGCGCGCGACGGCGCTGAGACTGCCGCTGCTCGCGACGCCCACGTCGGGCGGGACGCGGATGCAGGAGGGCACCGTCGCGTTCCTGCAGATGGTGAAGATCTCCGCGGCCGTGACGCTGCACAAGCAGTCCGGGCTGCCGTACCTCGTGTACCTGCGCGATCCCACGATGGGCGGGGTGTTCGCCTCGTGGGGGTCGCTGGGCCACGTGACCGTCGCCGAGCCGGGCGCGCGGATCGGCTTCCTCGGGCCGCGCGTCTACGAGGCGCTGCGCGGCGAGCCCTTCCCCGAGGGCGTGCAGACCGCCGAGAACCTGTTCGCGAACGGCCTCATCGACGGGGTGGTGCCGCTGCGCTTCGTCCGCCTGCTGGCGCACCGCACGCTGCGCGTCCTCGCCGGGGACGCCGACGCCGACCCGCTGGCCCCCGACCTCGGGCTCCCCGAGGCCCTCACCCCCGCTCCCGACGGCGGATCCGCGTGGGACTCCGTGCGGATCAGCCGCGCGGCCGGCAGGCCCGGGGTGCGCGCGTTCCTGCGGCACGCGGCCACCGACCGGGTCCCGCTCTCCGGCACCGGCGAGGGCGAATCCGACCACTCGCTGCTGCTGTCGCTCGCCCGCGTGCAGGGCTACCCGTGCGTGGTGGTGGGGCAGGACAACGCGACGCACCGCGCCGAGCCCGACGGGGCCGCGACGCCCCCGCTGTTGGGGCCCGCGGCGCTGCGCTCGGCCCGTCGCGGCATGCGGTTGGCCGCGGAACTGGGGCTGCCGCTGGTGCTGGTGATCGACACCTGGGGCGCCGCGCTCTCCGCGGCGGCCGAGGAGGGCGGGCTGGCCGGAGAGGTGGCGCGCTGCCTGTCCGAGCTGGTCACGCTGCGCGTACCGACGGTGTCGGTGCTGCTCGGGCAGGGCACGGGCGGCGGCGCGCTGGCGATGCTGCCCGCGGACCGGGTGCTGTGCGCGCAGCACGCGTGGCTGGCCCCGCTGCCGCCCGAGGGCGCGAGTGCGGTGATGTTCCACGACACGGAGCACGCGGCGGAGATGGCGGAGCGGCAGCGGATCGCCGCCGCGGACCTGCTCGCCGACGGCGTGGTGGACCGGGTGATCCCGGAGCGCCCCGACGCGGCGGACGAGCCGACGGAGTTCTCCCGCCGGGTGGGTCTTGCGGTCAGTGAATCCCTGGCGGAACTCTCGCTCATCCCCGACTCGATCCGGATCAGCCGCCGGTTGGACCGGTACCGCTTCCTCGGCACCCGCTAGGCGGCTCGGTCCGTCCGTCAGGGCTCGACCGAGACGCTCCAGCGGACGTTCGCGTCGTCGACGGCGTTCACGGTCGCGATCACGTGCCCGATCCTGCCGCCGGAGGTGACCACGCACGCCCGGGTGGCCCCGACGGTGGCGGGCAGCGGACCGTCGCAGGCGACGGTGGCTCCCGGTCGCTGCTTCACGACCGCCTCGAGGGCGCGGGCCTCGAGGTCGGCCTCGGTCACCCGGCGGCCGGTCACCGGCTCGCCCGCGACGGTGGAGTCCCAGCTGACGTTGGTGCCGTGCACGCGCGTGACCACCAGGTTCACGGTGAACTTCTCGCCGCCGCGGGTGAGTGTGCAGGAGCGGGCGGCGCCCACCTCGGCGCGCAGGCCGCCGCCGCAGTCCAGGGCGTCCGACGGGGCGGCCGCCATCCGGGCGAGCGTCCCCGATTCCACCTGGTCGCGGCTCACCTCGGGCGGCGCGACGAGGTTCCAGGCCAGGGCGACCGCGACGTCGGCGCCGCCCAGAGCCACCGCCAATCCACGTATGGCCATCTTCCCGCCGTTTCCGCGAATGATCTCCGCGTTGTGACATCACTGAGTTGTGATAATTAAACCATGGCGGGTTTGATGTTTCAAAGGCTACGCAGCGCCTGTCGCCGTGAGATAGATCAGGGCGACGTTCAGGGCCACGATCAGCGCGGCGGCCGCCGCCGAGGCCCAGCGCAGCGGCGCACCGTCGGCGAACTCCCCCATGAGCGTCCGGTCCGAGGTGTACCGGCGCAGCGGCAGCAGCGCGAACGGGATGCCGAAGCTGAGCACCACCTGCGAGATCACGAGCGCCTCGGTGGGCGGGACGCCGAGGGCGAGGACGCCGATCGCCGGGATCATCGTGATCACGCGGCGGGCGAGCACCGGGATCCGCCGGCGCAACAGCCCGGCCATGATCGTCGAGCCCGCGTAGCTGCCCACCGACGTGGAGGCGAGCCCCGAGGCCAGCAGCCCGATCGCGAACAGGCCCGCGATCACCGGGCCCAGCGCGTCGGCGACGGCCGCGTGCGCGCCCTCGATCGAATCGGTGCCCTCCCGGCCGAACAGCGCGCTCGCCGCGAGCACCAGCAGCGCGATGTTCACCGCGCCCGCGATGACGAGGGCCAGCGACACGTCGACCCGGGTCACCCTCAGCAGCCGGCGCGCGCGGTCCGCCCGCCCCTCGGCCGGAGGCGCGCCGTGCCGGTCCACGACCAGGGCCGAGTGCAGATAGATGGCGTGCGGCATGACCGTGGCGCCCAGCATGGACGCGGCGAGCAGCACCGTCTCCGTGCCCTGCAGGCGCGGGACGAGTCCGCTGAGGAAGGCGGCACCGTCGGGCGGCGCGACCACGAGCCCGGCGAGGAAGCCGACCACGATGATCGCGAGCAGCCCCACGACGACCAGCTCGAAGCGGTACTGGCGGCGGCCGTCGGCGAGGGTGAGCAGCACCGTGGACACGACCCCGACGATGAGCCCGCCCCAGATCAGCGGCAGCCCGAACAGGAGGTTGAGCGCCAGCGCGCCGCCGATGATCTCGGCGATGTCGGTGGCGGCGGCCACCACCTCGGCCTGCCCCCAGAAGGCGAGGCGCGCGCGCCGGGGCAGCCGGTCGCCCAGTACCTGCGGCAGCGAGCGGCCGGTGACCACGCCCAACTTCGCGGACTGGTACTGGATCATCACCGCCATCACGTTGGCGAGCACCAGCACCCAGACCAGCAGGTAGCCGTAGGTGGCGCCCGCGGTGATGTTGGCCGCGACGTTCCCCGGGTCCACGTACGCGATCGCCGCGACGAACGCGGGCCCCAGCAGCATCAACGCGCGCGCGTTCGGCGCCTTCTGCTCAGTCGTCTGCGTCAGCACGAGCACAGGTTATCCGGATCTGAAGTTTCGGGCAACCGAAACCCTGTGCCGGCGCGCGGCCCGTGCATGCGCGAGGGCCCCGCACCGTCGGAAACGGTGCGGGGCCCTCGGCGAAGACTGTTTAGCTGACGCCCAGCAGATCGATGACGAACACCAGGGTCTTGCCGGACAGGCGGTGCCCGCCGCCGGCGGGGCCGTAGGCCAGGGCCGGCGGGCAGATCAGCTGGCGGCGGCCGCCGACCTTCATGCCCGGGATGCCCTCCTGCCAGCCGGCGATGAGGCTGCGCAGCGGGAAGTTGATCGACTCGCCGCGGCTCCACGACGAATCGAACTCCTCGCCCGACTCGAACTCGACGCCCACGTAGTGCACGTCCACGACGCTGCCCGGCTGCGCCTCGGCACCGTCGCCCACGACGATGTCCTTGACGACGAGCTCGGTGGGCGCGGGGCCCTCGGGGAATTCGATCTCCGGCTTGGTCAATTCAGCTCCCTTGATCAGGCGGTGCAGGTTGTCCCGACGAATCGGAGGCATCAGGCACCGGGGTAGTCACGGGCCGTGTAGCCCGTGTAGATCTGCCGCGGGCGGCCGATCTTGGTGGACGGATCCTCGTGCATCTCGCGCCAGTGGGCGATCCAGCCCGGGAGGCGGCCGAGCGCGAACAGCACCGTGAACATGCGCGTGGGGAAGCCCATCGCGCGGTAGATCAGGCCGGTGTAGAAGTCCACGTTCGGGTACAGCTTGCGCTCGATGAAGTAGTCGTCGCTGAGGGCCACCTCTTCCAGGCCCTTCGCGATGTCGAGCAGCTCGTCGCTGACGCCGAGGAGGTCGAAGATGCGGTCCGCGGTCTGCTTCACGATCGCCGCACGCGGATCGTAGTTCTTGTACACACGGTGTCCGAAGCCCATGAGCTTCACACCGTCTTCCTTGTTCTTCACCTTGTTCATGAAGTCCTTGGTGTCGCCACCAGCGGCCTTGATGTCGTCGAGCATCTCGAGCACCGCCTGGTTGGCGCCGCCGTGCAGCGGGCCCCACAGGGCGTTGATGCCGCCCGAGATCGAGGTGAAGAGGTTGGCGTTCGACGAGCCGACCAGGCGCACGGTCGACGTGGAGCAGTTCTGCTCGTGGTCGGCGTGCAGGATGAGCAGCATGTCGAGCGCCTTGACGATCTCCGGGTCGACCTCGTAGGGCTCGGCCGGGAAACCGAAGGTCATGCGCAGGAAGTTCTCGACCAGGCTCAGCGAGTTGTCCGGGTAGAGGAACGGCTGGCCGACGGACTTCTTGTAGGCGTAGGCGCAGATCGTCGGGAACTTCGCCAGGAGACGAATGGTGGAGAGCTCCACCTGCGCGGGGTCCTGGTGATCGAGGGAATCGGGGTAGTACGCGCTGAGGGCGTTGACGGCCGACGACACGACGGGCATCGGGTGCGCGTTGCGGGGGAAGCCGTTGAAGAACAGCTTGAGGTCCTCGTGCAGCAGGGTGTGCCGCTGGATCTTCGCGGTGAACTCCGCGAGCTGCTCGGGGCTCGGCAGCTCGCCGTGGATCAGCAGGTAGCTGACCTCGATGAAGGTCGACTTCTCCGCGAGCTGCTCGATGGGGTACCCGCGGTACCGCAGGATGCCCTCGTTGCCGTCGATGTAGGTGATGGCCGACTTGCACGACGCGGTGTTGACGAAACCACCGTCGAACGTGGTGTAACCGGTATCCGCGAGGAGCTTGCCGAGGGCGATGCCGTCGTTGCCCTCGGTCGCCTTCACGATCGGCAGCTCGGTCTGGCCACCGGGGTAGGCGACCGTAGCGTGCGCCGGCGTGGTGTTGTCATCGGTGGACAATGTTCGTATCCCCTCGCTGTAGTCGGCTGATAAAAAGCTACCTGGCTAAAACCTAGCGGTATCGCGGTTCGGAGCGACCGGGAGGGTGTCCCAGCGGCCCGAACTGCCCGTCATGCGATACCCCACGCGCAGGACCACACGGCGCCCGGCACGATACGCGCGACGTCGATCCCGGTGTGCAGCGCGTTGCCCGGGCCGGACATCGGCTCCACCGCGACGGCCCGCCCCGGGGCGCCGCCGGGGCCGCGCCCCGGGTACCCCTTCCCGTTGTCCGGGTCGGCGATGAACACCTGGGCCCACGACAGTTCCGGGCCGGCCCACAGTGTGGCCTCCCCGCCGGGTGCGCGCAGTGTGTAGCGGCCGCCCGCGCCGGTGAACGGGGTGTCGATCCGCACGCCGCGCAGCGACTTCGGTGCGCGGTAGTCGTACGCGGTCCCGTCGACGGTGCGCGTCGGCCCGTCGGGAAGGAGGCGTGCGTTCAGCGGCTGCCACCGCTCCGCGCCCAGTTCGAGGGTGCACTCGTCGACCGGGGCGTCGCCCACGCGGAGGTACGTGTGGAAGCCCACGACGAAGGGCAGGTCCTCGGCGCCGCGGTTCTCCGCCTCGAACCGGCAGGTGAGCCCGTTCTCGTCCACGACGTAGCGGATCCGCAGGTGCAGATCGAAGGGCCAGCCGGTGGCGCGCGGAACGTCGAGCACCAGGGTCACCGCGTCGTCCGCCACCTCCACGTCGTCCCAGTCCAGGGAGCGCACGAGGCCGTGGTTCGCGGTGCCGGTGTCCTCGTGGGTGACCTCGAGGCGGTGCACCCGCCCGTCCCAGGTGTAGATGCCGTCCTCGGTGCGGCCGGGCCACGGCGCGAGCACGACGCCGGCGGAGAGCGGCGGCTTCGCGCCGAGTTCCCAGGTCTCGGTGAGTTCCACGTCGCCGCGGCGCAGCCCCCGCAGGCCCGCGCCGGTTCGGGCGATCTCGGCGGTGTAGCCGCCACCGGCGATGGTGAACCCCGGTTGCACCGTCATGGGCGCAATAGTACGGGCGCGCCACGCGTCCCGTGCACGGACGACGGTGCCCGCACCCGCCGCAACGGTCTGCAACCCCCGGGCGCGCTCACGCCCCGGCGCCGGGCGCGGAGCGGGCGGCGGCGCCGGCGATCACGGTGGCGACGGCCGCGGTCAACGCGGGCACGAGGTCGACGTGCAGCGGCGCGAGCGTGGGATCCGCCGCGTAGGCCGCCGCGCAGGCGGCGCTCTGTTCGGCCTGGACGAACAGGGCGCCGGCGAGGGTCACGCCGAGCGCGCACGCCGCGGGCGCGGCCGGGCCGAGTTCGGGGATCGCCGCGGCGAGCGCCTCCGCGAGCTCGTCCAGGAGATCGCGGGCCGCGCGTTTGAATCGGAGCACGGCCTCGCCGGAGACGTTGCGCTCGAGGACCCCCGCCTGGACGGCGATGAGGCCGAGGAGATGCGGGTGCGCGGCGGCCGTGCGCGCGAACGCCGCCGCGTAGGCGTCGGTGCGGTCGGCGAACGACGTGGCCGGGTCGACCGCGGCGTCGACGGCGCGGCCCAGCTCGCCGACCCAGCCGCGCGAGCTGCGGGCGAGCAGTTCGAGCAGGATCTCCTCGCGGGATTCGAAGTAGCGCAGCACGTTCGACTTCGCCAGCCCCACTCTGCGACTGAGCTCGTTGAGCGTCAGATCGGCGACGGGCATCTCGGCGAGCATGGTGTCGGCGGTGGCCAGGATGGCCTCGCGCCGCTCCGCCCGCTGTTCGGGACTGCGCGCACGCTGGAAACTCATGCGGAGGATTTTACAGACCGATGGTCTATTGACACCAGACCGGCGGTCTTTTAGTCTCGAATCAACAGACCGGCGGTCTATTAACGCCGGATGAACCGAAGGAGACACCGCATGGGCACCACCTGGACCGAACACGACGTCCCGTCGCAGGAGGGCCGCGTCGCGGTCGTCACCGGCGCCAACACCGGCCTCGGCTTCGAGACGGCGCGCGTCCTCGCACAGCACGGCGCCGAGGTGGTGCTCGCCGTCCGCGACACCGCCAAGGGCGACGACGCGGCCCGTCGCATCACGGCCGCCGCCCCGGGCGCCACCGTGCGGGTGCAGCGCCTCGACCTGGGCTCACTCGCGTCGGTGCGCGACGCGGCCTCGGAGCTGCGGGCGAGCACCCCGCGGGTGGACCTGCTGATCAACAACGCCGGCGTCATGTACCCGCCCACACGGCAGACCACCGCCGACGGCTTCGAGCTGCAGTTCGGCACGAATCACCTGGGCCACTTCGCGTTCACCGCGCAGGTCATCGACCTGCTGCTGGACGTGCCCGGGTCCCGCGTCGTGACCGTCGCGAGCCTGGCGCACCGGATCCGCGCGGCGATCCACTTCGACGACCTGCAGTGGGAGCGTTCCTACGAGCGGGTCGCGGCGTACGGCCAGTCGAAGCTGGCGAACCTGATGTTCGCCTACGAGCTGCAGCGCCGGTTGCAGGCGCGGGCCGCCGAGAACGGCACCGTCGCCGTCGCGGCGCACCCGGGCATCGCGGACACCGAGCTGGCGCGGCACCTGCCGAAGGCGCTGCAGGTGGCGCAGGTGGTGACCCCGCTGTTCTCGCACGACGCGGTGCACGGCGCGCTCCCCCAGCTGCGCGCCGCCACCGACCCCGCCGCCCTCGGCGGGCAGTACTACGGCCCCGACGCGATCGGCGAGCGGCGCGGGGCTCCGAAGGTGGTGGCCTCGAGCGAGCAGTCCTACGACCTCGGCCTGCAGCAGCGGCTGTGGTCGGTGTCCGAGGAGCTCACCGGCGTCTCCTTTCCCGTGTGACCCTCTCCCCGCTCGCGAAAATGCACTACACAGCGCGGACGCGGCCATAATGGCCGCGTCGACCTTCTCCAGCGAATTTTCGCGACGCGGGCGGGGCCTCAGCGGGTGACGCGGTAGCGCACGAAGGCGGGCACTGCGAGCGCGGCGAGCACCACGAACACGATCACCAGCACGCCGCCACCCGCGGCGGCCACGGCGGCTCCCGCGGTCGCGGCCGCGGCGCCGTGCGCCGCGTCGCCGATGCGGGGCCCGCCGGCCACGACCACGGTGAACACGCCCTGCAGCCGGCCGCGCACGTCGTCGGTGGCGGCCTCCTGCAGCATCGTGGTGCGGAAGGCGGCGGAGAACATGTCGGCCGCGCCGCCCAGCGCGAGCAGCACCAGCGCCGCCCACAGCCAGCTGAAGTGGGCGGCCACGCCGAAGCCGCCGATCGCGGCACCCCACAGAACGATCATCACCACCACGGCGAGCCCCTGCCGCGACACCCGCGACGTCCAGCCGGAGAGCACGCCGCCGAGCACGGCGCCCACGGACATGGCGGCGAACAGCGCGCCGAACACCCAGCCGCCCTCGACGGGGTCGCCGAAGTTCTCGTGGGCGATCTGCGGGAACAGCGCGCGGGGCATGCCGAAGACCATCGCGATGATGTCCACCACGAAGCTCATGAGCAGCACCTTGTGGCCGGCGAGGTAGGCGAACCCGTCGAGCACGGAACGCAGCCCCAGGTTCTGGCCGCGGTCCTCGGGCCGGATCGACGGGAGCTTCCACACCGCCCACAGCGTGAGCAGCAGCGAACACGCGTCGAGCGTGTACAGCCAGTGCACGCCGATCACCGGGATGAGCGGCGCGCCCAGCATGGGGCCGGCGATGGCGCCGAACTGCATCACCGTCATGTTGAGCGAATTCGCCGCGGGCAGTTGTTCGGGCGGCACCAGCCGGGCGTAGATCGCCGACCGGGTCGGCTGGTTCACTCCGAAGAACGCCTGTTGCAGGGCGAACGCGAATAGGATCAGCCACACGTTGTTCGGCAGCACGGCCAGCAGCAGCGCCGTCCCGGCGAGCCCCAGGGTGGTGCCGATGATCACCAGCCGGCGATCCAGTGCGTCCGCGATGGCGCCGCCCCACAGCCCGAACACGACGAGCGGGACCAGGCCGAACACACCGGTCAGGCCCACATAGGCCGACGATCCGGTGATCGCGTAGATCTGCGCGGGCACGGCGACGGCGGTCAGCTGGGCGCCGATGACCGTGACGATGCCCGTCCACCACAAACGCCGGTAGTCGGGGTTCTGCAGCGGCCGCGTGTCGGCCAGAAGTCTCGGCACCCGAAAGATCCTACGACTTCCTCAGGACCGCGCGCGAGCCGATTCCCCGGCGCGGGCGGCACCCGCTAGCGTGTGCCCGGTGAGGCTCGAGCGCGCCCGGATCGACGGGGACCGGCTGGTCGACGTGGACGTCGACGACGGCGTCGTCACCCGCCTCTCCCCCGCCCGCTCGACGGTGCCCGCCGGCGACGTCGTCGACCTCGACGGCCGCCGCCTGATCCCCGGCCTGTGGGACGAGCACGTGCACGTGCGCACCTGGGCGGTGTCCACCCGCCGGATCGACGTGCGGCCCGCGACCAGCCCCGAGGAGGTCGCGGCGATCGTCCGCGCCGGGCTGCCGCACGCCGATCCGGGGCTGCCCGTGGTGGCGGTGGGGATGCGCGACGGGCTGTGGGGCAGCGCACCGTCACGCCTGCTGCTCGACGAGATCGCCGACGACGTGCCCGTCATGGTGATCAGCTCGGACCTGCACAGCTCCTGGTCGAACGCGGCGCTCGGCCGGCTGCTGTCGATCGACCTGGACCACACCGGGATGCTGCGGGAGGCGGCGAGTTTCGCCGCGGCCACCCGCGTGGAGGGGCTCATCGCGGACCGGGCGGACGGCTGGGTCGGCGAGGCGCTCGCGGACGTCGGGCGACGGGGCGTGGTCGGCGTGGTGGACCTCGATTTCGACGATGCCGTGGGCGCGTGGGGCCGCCGGGCGGCGCCGCCGGTGCGGGTCGACGCGGGCGTGTACCCGCGCGACCTCGACGCCGCCGAGGCCCGCGGCGCGGCCACCGGCGTCCCGGTCAACGGGCTCGTCCGGGTGGGCCCGCTCAAGGTGATCACCGACGGTTCGCTGGGCACCCGCACCGCGTACTGCCACGCGCCGTACCCCGGCACCATGGACCGCGGCACGCTGGAGGTGCCGCCGGAGGAGCTGGCCGAGCTGCTCCGGCGCGGCGCCGCGCTGGGGCTCGCGCCGGCGATCCACGCGATCGGCGACGCGGCGAACGCGCTGGCCCTGGATGCGTTCGCGTGCACCGGGATCCGCGGCCGGATCGAGCACGCGCAGCTGCTCACGGAGCAGGACCTGGCGCGGATGGCGGCGCTGGGGATCGGCGCGTCGATCCAGCCGGAGCACATGCTCGACGACCGCGGGCTGGTCGCGCGGTTCTGGGGCGACCGCGCCGCCGACGCGTTCCGGGTGGGCTCGCTGCTGGCGGCCGGCGTCGACGTGGTCTTCGGTTCGGACGCGCCGGTGACGCCCCTCGACCCGTGGCTGGCGATCTCCGCGGCCGTGACCCGCACCCGCGACGGGGCCCCGCCGTGGCAGCCGTGGGAGGCCGTCGACGTGGAGACCGCGCTGCGGCTGTCGGCGCGGAGCCGGATCGCGGTCGGCGAGCCCGCGGACCTGGCCGCCCTCGGCGAGGATCCGGAACCGCACCGGCTGCGCACGATGCCCGTCGACCTCACGATGGTGGCCGGCCGCATCACCCACTCCACCCTCTGAACCCGCTCCACCCTCTGAGCCCGCTCCGCCCCGCCGCGCACCCCGCCTCCTGACTTAACAGCGTTAGTTGCAGACGTTTCCGCAGGACGCGATCTGGGCTAACGCTGTTAAGTCAGGCAGGGCGCCGCCGGGGGCGGCGGGGCGGCGGGGCGGCGGGGGCGTAGGTCACGGCTGGAGGCGGACGGGGCGGAAGTCGGGGGCGGTGAGGCGGACGCGGTTGTGCACGCGGTTCTCCCGGCCCTGCCAGAACTCCACCACCTCGGGGGCGATGCGGTAGCCGCCCCACTCGGGCGGGACGGGCACGTCGGCGCCCTCGAACCTGGCCTCCACCTCGGCGAACCGCTCGGCCATCGCGGCGCGGCCGGCGACGGGCCGCGACTGATCCGAGGCCCAGGCCCCGAGCTGCGATCCGCGGGGACGCTCGGCCCAGTACGCGGCGGTCTCCTCCGCGGTCACCCTGGTCACGGCGCCGCGCACGTGCACCTGGCGGTGGATCGCGATCCACGGGAAGGTCACGGCGGCAACCGGATTCGCATCCACGGCGCGCGCCTTGTCGGAGCCGTAGTTGGTGTAGAAGACCACGCCGCGCTCGTCGAGCCCCTTGCACAGCACGGTGCGTGTTGCGGGCATCCCGGCCTCGTCGACGGTGGCGAGCACCATGGCGTTGGGCTCGGGCGCCCCGGTGGCCACGGCCTCGGCGAACCAGGCCCGAAACACGGGGACCCAGCCGCCGGCCAGATCCTCCGGCTGCAGGTCGAAGGCGTCACCGTCGTACTTCTCGCGCATCGCAGACAGGTCCACGGAAGCAGGCTACCCCCGCGCACCGCCCGCGTTCCCGCGGCCGATCCGCCGCCGGCCGCCGGACACTAGGCTGCACACCATGACTGAGATTCCGGGCGGGCTCGAAGGCGTCGTCGCGTTCCCCACCGAGATCGCGGAGCCGGACAAGAAGGGCGGCGTGCTGCGGTACCGCGGCGTCGACGTGGCGGACCTCGTGCGCAACCACGTCACCTACTCGGAGGTGTGGGGCCTCCTGGTCGACGGGGAGTGGGGCAACCCGCTGCCCGCGGCCGAGCCGTTCCCCCTGCCGATCCACAGCGGCGACGTGCGCGTGGACGCGCAGGCCGGGCTCGCGATGCTGGGACCGCTGTGGGGCTTCGAGCCGCTGCTGGACATCGACGACGCGACCGCGCGGGAGAACCTGGCCCGCGCCTCGGTGATGACGCTGAGCTTCGTGGCGCAGTCGGCCCGCGGCCTGGAGCGGCCCGCGGTGCCGCAGCACGTGATCGACCGATCCCCCACCGTGACGCACCGCTTCATGACCCGCTGGCACGGCGAGCCGGACCCCGATCACGTGCGCGCCATCGACGCCTACTTCGTCACGGCCGCGGAGCACGGGCTGAACACGTCGACGCTGACGGCGCGGGTGATCGCGTCGACGGGGGCCGACGTCTCGACGGCGCTGTCCGGCGCGGTGGGCGCCCTGTCGGGCCCACTGCACGGCGGCGCACCGTCGCGCGTGCTCCCGATGCTCGACGAGGTGGACCGCACCGGGGACCCCCGCAGATCGGTGACGGACCGGCTGGACCGGGGCGAGCGGATCATGGGCTTCGGGCACCGCGTGTACCGGGCCGAGGACCCGCGGGCCGCGGTACTGCGCGAGGTGGCGCGGGACCTGGGCGCGCCGCGGTACGAGGCGGCGGAGGCGCTGGAGCGGGAGGCGAACGCCCTGTTCGCGGAGCGCCGGCCGGACCGCGCGATCTCCACGAACGTGGAGTTCTGGGCGGCGGTGGTGCTCGACTACGCGGGTGTGCCGGTGCGGATGATGCCGGCCATGTTCACGTGCGCCCGGACCGCCGGCTGGTGCGCGCACATCCTGGAACAGAAACGGGCGAACAAGCTGATCCGCCCGTCGGCCCAGTACACCGGCGTCGGGGCGCGGCAGCCGGAGGACGTGCCCGGATGGGACACCATTAGGCTTTAGCCATGACGATCGAGATCCCCGCCGCGCTCAAGCCCGTCGACGGTCGCTTCGGTTGCGGCCCCTCCAAGGTCCGCCCGGAGCAGCTGCAATCGCTCGTCGACACCGGGGCCTCGGTGTTCGGCACCAGCCATCGGCAGAAGCCCGTCAAGGACGTGGTGGGCCGTGTCCGCGAGGGCCTCAAGGATCTCTTCTCCCTCCCCGAGGGCTACGAGGTGGTGCTCGGCAACGGCGGCACCACCGCGTTCTGGGACGCCGCGGCGTTCGGCCTGATCCGGGAGCGCAGCCAGCACTTCACCTACGGCGAGTTCTCCTCGAAGTTCGCCTCGGTGGCCAAGAACAACCCGTTCATCGGGGACCCGGTCGTGGTGTCGAGCGATCCGGGCTCGGCCCCCGAGCTGGTCGCCGACCCCGCGGCCGACCTCATCGGCTGGGCGCACAACGAGACCTCGACGGGTGTCGCGGTGCCGGTCAGCCGCCTCGCGGGCAGCGAGAACGCGCTCATCGCGATCGACGCCACGTCGGGCGCCGGCGGCCTGCCGGTGAACGTCGCCGACACCGACGTCTACTACTTCGCGCCGCAGAAGTGCTTCGCCGCCGACGGCGGCCTCTGGGTCGCGCTGATGAGCCCCGCCGCCCTGGCGCGGGTGGAGGAGATCAAGGCGTCGGGCCGGTTCACCCCGGACTTCCTGTCGCTGCCCATCGCGGTCGACAACTCGGGCAAGAACCAGACGTACAACACCCCCGCGCTGGCCACGCTGCTGCTGTTCGCGAACCAGATCGAGTGGCTCAACGGCAACGGCGGCCTGGACTGGGCGGTCGCGCGCACCAAGGACTCCAGCGACCGGCTGTACCAGTGGGCGGAGGCCAGCGAGTTCGCGACGCCGTTCGTCACGGACCCGGCGCTGCGCAGCCAGGTGGTGGGCACCATCGACTTCGACGAGAAGATCGACGCCGCCGCCGTCGCGAAGACGCTGCGCGAGAACGGCATCGTCGACACGGAGCCGTACCGCAAGCTGGGCCGCAACCAGCTCCGCATCGGCATGTTCCCGGCGATCGACCCCGAGGACGTCACCGCGTTGACGAAGTGCATCGATTTCGTGGTCGAGCGCGTGTCTAACGACGCGTAACGATTCGATAACCTACCCTGAATTCATGCAGGAACTGCGGGTAGTGGGACTGGACGACGACGGGACGTCGGTGGTCTGCGAGGGCCCCGCGGGACGTTTCCGCCTGCCGATCGACGACACCTTGAAGGCCGCGGTGAGCGGCGAACTGGGTCGCGCCGGGGAGGGCACGCAGACCGAGCTCGAGCTCGGCTCCGACCTGTCCCCGCGGGACATCCAGGCCCGGATCCGGGCGGGGGCCACGGTCGACGAGATCGTGGACCTGACGGGTGCGCCCGCGCACCGGATCAAGCGGTTCGCCGGCCCGGTGCTGCTGGAGCGGTCGCGGGCGGCGGAGATGTCGCAGCTGGCGCACCCGGTGCGCGGCGACGGCCCGATGCAGGCGAATCTCGCCGACGTGGTGCGCTCGGCGCTGGCCGAGCGCGGCCATTCCGACACCACCGAGTGGGACGCGTTCAAGGGCGCGGACAACCGCTGGGTGGTGCGGATCGGCTGGAGCGTGGGCAAGTCCAGTAACCAGGCGCACTTCCGGTTCGCGCCGGGCGCGCACGGCGGCACGGCGATGCCGGTCGACGACATCGCGCGCGAGCTGCTCGATCCCGATGCGCGGCGCGCGCTGCGCAGCATCGAGCGGACCGTCGACGAGGAGCCGATCCTCGAGGAGCCGCTCCGGGCGGTCGGCGACGATTCGGCCCGCGGTCCGCAGTCCGCTCCGGAGGCCCCGCACGCGGCCCAACACGGGCGCAAGCATCCCGAGATGCCGTCCTGGGAGGACGTGCTGCTCGGGGTCCGCAGCGGGAAGAACGGGTAGGCCGTGGGCGCTACCGCGGCGACGATCTGGTTCACCGATGTCGCCGAGCCGAAGGGCATTCTGGCCATCGTCGGCCGCCCCGACGAGGAGGCGTCCCGCGTCATCGCCGAGCGGGTGCTCGGCGGCCCCGTCGCCGGCCGGCCCGAGTCCCTCGCCCGCGCGGCGGATCCGCAGCCGGGCCACGTGTACGTCGCGTCGTACGGCGGCCTCACGGTGGTCACGCACGACGGTCTGCGGGTCTCGCGTCCCAGCGAACTCGACGATGCCTGGTGGGACCTGGTGCCCGCGAAGCGGGCGTTCCTGCTCATCGCGGACGCGGAGCGGGCGATCGGCGGCTTCGCCCACCGGCAGGACGGCACGGTGCGCCGGTCGTTCTCCGGGCATCCCCTGGACATCCTGGAGAACGACGGCCTGCCGGAGTTGTTCGAGGGCCCGTTCTGGGCGGGCGAGCACCCGCTGACGTACGCCGAGGGCGTGGAACCCGATCCCCGCGCGCTCCCGTTCCATCCCATGGAGTTCGCGGAGCAGGCGAACCGGGAGCTGCTGGGCTTCCGGTTCACCCATCCCCTGGCGCCCACGGACCTCGATCCCGCGCGGATCCAGGTGATCGACTTCGTGCCGGCCGGCACCCCGCCCGAGCCTCCCCGCCCCGACATGGCGCCGCCGCAGGCCGCGGACTGGCAGGGCCAGGGGCAGCAGCAGTTCCCCGGCCAGGAACAGCGGCCCGAGGACGACCGGGGCAAGGTCCGCAGCTTCTTCGGCTTCTGATCGCCGACGGTCCGCGGCCGCGCCCTGCCCGTCGGCGGGTGGCGATCCGGAACCGAACGCTCTTCTCATGCGTCTAATGGGAAAGAGCGGAGGACGGACATGGGCACACCTCGCATCGATGCGCTCCGCGACGAGGCGAACAAGCGGATCGCGGACAAGCCGTCGATGGTCCACGACGGCGACCCCACCGAGGAGTTGGCCCAGGCCTACGAGCGGCATGCAGAGCGACTGCGGGCAGTCCTCAAGTCCCTCGCGGACGTGGGATTCAACAACTACTTGGGCGAGGTGGTCGAAGGCCGCGCCGCGACTCACAACATCAAAGTCGCAGTCCACACGCATACGAACTCGATCAGCGCGAATCTCAAGCGGCACATCGATGCTGCCGAGCAGCGGGCGGATCGGCTTCGCAGGGACGGTCGAGCGCTCAAGACCACCGAATCCGCCAACGAGTCGAGCATCTCGGGGGCCGGCGGGTGAACCGACGCGCACTCGGCGCGACGATGCTCGCAATCCCCCTTGTCAGCGCATGCGCCACCACTGTTTCCGGAGTGGCGGTCCCCGGTGCCCAGCTTTCCGCGCCGGCATCACTTCCGTTCACCCCGACGATCAGCGAACGTACGAACGACCGGAACAACGGATCGTCTTTCGAGCCGTGCACGGCATACAGCGCGGCTGAGCTCCAAGTACTCGGAATAGCTTCCGAATCGGCGACCGACGCGGCGATCTCCGACTCACCCAATTATCGCGGCTGCCATTGGAACAGCACCCTCGGTCACGACTCGACGTACAGCCAGACGGTAGGCAACGGCACGACCCTTGAGGGGTACAAGCAGAAGAACTCAGACCGAACGTGGCAGGTGGACCGAGTCATCAACGGACGAATGGTGGCACTCACCGTCGACCCACCCTCCCGGGGTTGCGCCGCCGTCTTCATGTCCCAACACGGCACCGTCGTCACTCTGGCGATGCTGGCGGGTGACCGCGAACCTGAGCCTGACTTCGCGACCGAGTGCGATGCGGCGCTGAGGTTCACGGAACTGGCGACGCGGAAGGCGCCTCGCTGACCCCCACCCATGCGCGCCGCGCATGGCCTGCAGAATTTCCTAACCCGCCCGGATCGCCTCGGCGGCGGACCGTCGAAGGGCATAAACACCGCACAGGGCACAGGTGACCGCGGAGACCACGCCGCCCACGAGGAGCGGCGCGGCGGGAGTCGTGGCATCGGCGATGGCACCCAACAGCGGCGCACCGAGCGGCGTCCCGCCGAGGAACGCGAGCATGTAGATGCCCATCACCCGCCCGCGGAACTCGGGGTCCACGGACAGCTGCATGATGCTCATCGCCGACGTGGTGAACGCCATCTGCAGGAACCCGACCACCACGAGAAGCGCCGCGACGGCCCAGAACCACGGCGCGAACCCGGCCACCACCTGCGCCACCCCGAACGCGGTGCCGCCCACCAGGCAGGTCCGCAGCGACGCCATCCCCGTCCGGCGCGCGGCGATGAGCGCGCCGGACAGGGTGCCCACCGCCAGCAGCGTGGACAGCAGCCCGTACGCCTCGGCGCCCAGCCCGAACCCCTGGCGCGCGAGCAGCGACAGCGCCAGCGGGAAGTTGATCCCGAAGGTGGACACGAAGAACACCGCGACGATCACCAGCAGCAGCTCGTGCCTGCGGCGCACGTAACGGAAACCCTCGCGCAGCTGCCCCTTCGCGCGTTCCACCGGCCGCGACGGATGCAGCTCGCCCACCCGCATCGCGATCAACGCGGCCACGATCGCGCCCGTGAAGACGGCGTTGACCGCGAACACCCACCCGGTGCCCACGCCCGCGATGAGCAGGCCGGCGATCGCGGGCCCCACGATGCGGGCCGCGTTGAACACCATGGAGTTCAGGCCGATCGCGTTGGGCAGCAGCTCCGGCCCCACCATCTCGATGGTGAACGCCTGCCGGAACGGCCCGGCGAGCGCGGCGGTGCAGCCGAACACGAACGCGATGATGAACACGTGCCACAGCGCGACGGTCCCGGTCAGCGTGAGCACGGCGAGCGCGGCCGCGCACAGGGCCGCCGCCGTCTGGGTGAACATGAGCGCGCGCCGCTTGTCGTAGCGGTCCGCGAGGAGCCCCGCCCACGCGGAGAGGAACAGCGTGGGCCCGAACTGCAGGGCCATCACCACGCCGAGCACCCAACCGCGCCCGTGCGCGAGGTCGAGGACGAGCCAGTCCTCCGCAACCCGCTGCATCCAGGTGCCCACCAGGCTCACCGACTGCCCGCCGGCCCAGAGCCGATAGTTCCGAGTCCGGAGGGACGCGAACACACTCGGCATGGATCCGATAGTAGTCCTAAGTTTCGGCGGCCCGGCCGGCCCTAGCCGAAGGCGCCACTCGCCGTCACCGCGATCACGGACAGCCAGGTGACGACGAGGCCGCCGGTCACGCCGGCGCAGAACCACCGCCCGACGGGGGCCCGACGGTACGCCACCAGCACCGGCGCGGCGCCGGCGGTGCCGAGCGCGAGCAGGCCGAACCCCAGGAGGACGTTCACCAGCATCACGGCGAGGAACAGCACCGTCAGGACGATCCCGGTGAGCCCGGCGACGAGCACCGCGACCGCGGTGCCGGCGTAGACGGGCGTGTACCTCACACCTCTACGATCGCACGCGTTCGTAGAGGGCGACGGCCGCGGCAGTGGCGACGTTGAGGGAGTCGGTCCCCCGCGACATGGGGATCGCGGCCCGCGCGTCCGCCGCGACCAGCGTCTCCGCGGTGAGACCCGGCCCCTCCGCGCCGACCAGGTACGCGACTCGGTCCGGCCGGTCCGCGAGCACCTCGGCGACGGACCCGTCGCCCGACGGGGTGAGCGCCACCGTCCGGAATCCGTACCGCGCCAACGCCGCAAGCCCCTCCCCCGGCCAGCCCTCGGCGGGCAGGTGCGCGAACGGAACCAGCAGCACGTGGCCCATGGACACGCGGACCGCCCTGCGGTACAGCGGATCCGAGCAACGCGGGCCGAACAGCACGGCGTCGGCGCCGAGGCCCGCGCAGTTGCGGAAGATCGCGCCGAGGTTCTCGTGGTCGTTGACGCCCTCGAGCACGACGACGGTGCGCGCCGACTCCAACAGCTCCCCCACGTCGATCGGCGCCGGCCTGCGGGCCGCCGCGAGCACGCCACGGTTGAGGTGGAAGCCCACCACCCGCGCCATCAGGTCGGCGGTGACCCGGTAGCGGGGCACGCCGGGTGCGGTGTCGCCGAGGCGCTGCAGCTTCGACTCCACGCCCATGATCGCGTGCGGCACGAACCGGGACGCGAGCATCCGTTCGACCACGGGAACGCCCTCGGCGAGCACCACTCCCCGCGCCGTGTCCGGCCGCTTGTCCGCGCTGGACAGGTCGCGGAAGTCGCTGAGCCGCGGGTCATCCGGGTCGGAGATCGGATAAATCGGTTGCGCCTGCACACCTCCAGCCTAGTATCGCCTCCCGTGATCGAGATCCGCACCGCCACCGAGGCCGACTGGCCCGAGATGTTCGCCCACGACGTCCGCGCGTTCGGCTCCCCGTTCGAGGACGAAGCGCGGCCGCTGATCCGCCGCACGATCGACCTGGACCGGTTCGTGGTGGCGCGGGACACCGCCGACGGGACGCTCGCGGGCGTGGCCGGCTCGTTCGATCTGACGCTGACGGTGCCCGGCGGGCGCCGCCTGCGCGCGCCGGGCGTCACCTGGGTGTCGGTGGCCCCGAGCCACCGGCGGATCGGTGTGCTGCGGATGATGATGGCGGAGTTGCACTCCCGGTACGTCGCCGACGGTGCGGCGGTGGCGATCCTCACCGCCAGCGAGGGCACCATCTACGAGCGGTTCGGGTACGGGCCCGCGACCTACGCCGACGAGGTGACGATCGCGCGGCGCACCGCGCGCCTGCGCTCGCCCCTGCCCGGCCCGATCCGGACCCGCGCCGTCGACGGCGCGGCGGCGCGGGAGCCCGTGCAGGCGCTGTACCGCCGCTGGCACGCGGCCACCCCCGGTTCGGTTTCCGCGGAGCAGTTCTGGGAGCTGTTCCACGCGGATCCGGAGTGGGCCCGCTGGGGCGGTTCGGCGCGCCGGTACCTGCTGCACCCCGACGGCTTCGCGACCTACCGGGTCGACGAGAAGGACCGCGCCGCACTGGACGACCTGAAGGCGCTCACCGCGGAGGCGGAAGCGGACCTGTGGCAGGCGGTGCTGGGGCTCGACGTCTTCGACGAGGTCACGGCCGACCTGCCCGGCGACCACCCGCTGCGCGAGATGCTGGTCGATCCGAGGTCCGTGCGTGTCACGGCCCGCCGGGACCGGCTGTGGCTGCGGTTCCTCGACGTGCCGGCGGCACTCGCGGCGCGGACCTACAGCGCCGACGGGGATCTCGTCCTCGGCGTCGACGGTGAGGCGTACCGGCTCACGGTGTCCGGGGGCGCGGCCGAATGCGCCCGCACCGGTGCGGCGCCGTCGGTGCGACTGTCGGGCGCGACGCTCGCCGGGTTGTACCTCGGCGCGGTGGACCCGGCCACGATGGCGCGGGCCGGCCGGATCGACGGTGACGCCTCCGCGCTCGCGCCGTTCCGCACCGATAGGCGACCGGAACTCGGAACCACGTTTTGAACCACGGAAAGGCGAAATGGAAAAGCCGCGCCGGAAAAGGAATTCCGGCGCGGCTGATTTCCTGCGCAAATGTTTGCGCGCTGGGCGGAGTTATCCGACCGGCGGCTCCTCGTTCGCGATGAGCTTGTTGAGAATGACGACGGCGCCACTGAGAGTGCCGCGCTGCTCGGGGGTCAGCTCGTCGAGCTTGCCGCGCAGCCAGGCCTCACGGGCCGCGGCCTCGCCGGTGATCACCTGCTCGCCCTCCTCCGAGAGGCTGACGATCACCTGTCGCCCGTCGGTGGGGTGCGGCGCCCTGCGGACCAGGCCGAGGTCGGCCAGGGAGGCGATGACGCGCGTCATCGACGGCGGCTGCACCCTCTCCCGGGTGGCGAGCTGGCCCGGCGTGAGCGGCCCGTCGTTGGCGAGCGCGTTGAGCGCGGACAGCTGGGTCAAGGAGACGAGCGAGTCGCGTCGCCGGCCCCGGAGATGGCGGGCGAACCGCACAGCGGCGAGCGAGAGGTCTCCCGCGAGCCGTTCGTCATTGTCAGTCACGGCGTTAGACTACATCCGTCAGATTGATTTCCGCGCATGAACCCCAGGAGAACCCATGGACGTTCATTCCGAATCCGGGGATGAGCCCTTGCAGGCGCCCGCTCTTCCGCGTTCGGTCACGGAGGCGCGGCCGGTCGTGATCGTCGGAACTGTTCTTTTCGCCCTTTTCCTCGTCGTCACCCTGGTGGCTCGGGAAGCGTTCGGCGAGGCGTGGATCATCTGCGCGTGCGGCGTGGGCGTCGGGCTGTTCGGCGCGGCCGTGCTCACGGCCCAGCGGAGGGCGGCGCTGCGGGGCGATCGCGGGGCCCAGCGCGGACTGGTGTGACCGCGCGCCGCGAAATCCACAGTCCCACCGCCACGACCAGGGCACCGACGGCCCATCCCGCCAGCACATCGGTCATCCAGTGGGCGGCCAGGTAGACCCTGCTCATGCCGATCGCGGCGGTCCCCGCCAGGGCGGCGGCGAGCGGCCACCGCCTGCCGGTGAGCGCGCACACGGTGACGGCGAAGACGCCGAGGACCACCATGGAGTTGAGCGCGTGTCCGGAGGGGAAACTGAGCGAGTCGATCTCCACCAGGCGCGGCGGGATCGGCGGACGCACCCGCCCGAACAGCACCTTCAGCAGGCCCATCAGCCCCCACGCCACGAGCGCCGTCACACCACAGTAGGCAGCCCATCGCCGGTGCCCGCGGACGAGCAGCCAGATCACGCCCGCCACGCCGATCGCGATCAGGCTCAGCGTGTTCCCCACGAAGGTCACCGCCCGCATCACCGCCGTCAGCGCGTCGGAGCGGATCGCCAGCATCGCGTCCAGCACCGCGCCGTCGAGCGCGTTCGGCCACGTCCCGTCGGGCATCACCATCGCGACTCCTCCACGTGCAGCACGGCCCCGGTCCACCAGTACGGGACGCGCCGCTCCCGGCCGGCGAACCGCACCACGAGTTCGGGGTGCACCTCCACCTGCGGCGCGTCGGGCAGTTCGCCCACGGCCTGCGCCAGTACGACGCCGGGGTGCGCGCCCCGGGCGAAGCGCTCGCCCGCGGTGACGATCTCGGCTGTCCACTCCTCGCTCGCGAGCGGCAGGTCCAGCGTCGCGGCCAGGTCGCCGGCCGGGCCGATCCCCCCGAACACCCCCGCGCCGCCGAGGAACCGCAGGTGCGGGCGGTCGATGACGGCGGCGTCGTCGGCGTCGGTGAGGGCACCGTCGACGGTGCGCACGCGCGCGGGGAGCCGGTCCAGGCGGCGGCCCGCGATCGCCCGGTGCGCGGCGAGCACCACCCCGGGCGACGGTGCGCGGTCCGGGTCGGCGAGCGCGTCCGCCAGCAGTTGGGCGTCGGAATCGGTACGGACACCGGTGAACAGCGCCGCGCCCAGCCGGCCCGCATCGGGGTGCTCGCACGGGTCGATCAGTCCGGCGAAGGTCTCGTCGTCCGGCGGCCGCGTCCCGCCGACCGCGGTGCGGGTGCGCAGCCACCACGCCGTGTAGCCGTCGGGGTCGTCCAGCACCTCGGGCAGGTCGGCCAGGAGGGCGAGCGCGGGATCCCAGTGCTCAACGAGGTCCAGATCGCGGACGGCGATCAGCTCGTCCGGCTCGGTGGTCCGTTGATCCCACCACTGTTCGGCGCCGTCGAGGGTCGGGTCGGGCCCCGTCGGGTAGTCCTCCCGCAGCACGGAGAAGGTCCAGCCGACTCCGATCGCGCGCAGCGCGGACACGGGGTACCGCTCCTGGAATCCCGGGTCGACGGTGCCGTACGGGTGGTCGTCGCCGAGAGCGGCCCGCAGGGGCGCGCCGCCGGCCAGCAGTTCATCGGCGGGGTACAGCGCACCGTCGTCGCCCGGTACCGGCAGGGCGCCGAGCCACGCGGGCCCGGCGACGCCGCCCTCGCCCAGGCAGCCGAGCACGGCCTCGGTGAGCGCCACGTCCCCGTCGTCCGGTCCGGCGCCCCAGTCGATGTCGTCCACCTCGGCGCGGAGGGCCGGGTCGGAGACGAGCTCCGCGGGGGTCACCCGCCGCGCGCCGGCGCGCTCGAGCAGCGGGTGCTCGGCCGCGGGGTGCACGATCCGGGCCCAGGTCACGCCGGCGAGGTCGCCCGCGCCGCCGGCCACGACGGTGGCGCCCCGGGCGCCGGTCACCACCCGGCCGTCGGCGAGCGGGACGGGCAGGGCGCCGAGGTCGTCGGCGGGCAGCCTTGCCGCGTCGAGCGCCGCGTACAGCGCTGCGTACCAATCGGGTTCGCGGTCACGGGGAGCCGCGTCCGCGAGATCCGCGGCGGTCAGCCCGCGCGCGCCGAGCGCCACCAGGCGCGCCGCGTCGGGCGCCGATGACAAAGCCGGCGGCACGAGTGGCAGTGCGGCGGAGAGCAGTTCGTACAGGTCGTCGGTGAGGCCGGGGAGCACCGCCGTCCGGCCGGGCGGCAGCGGACCGTCGGGCGACGGGACCCACGGGTGCCCGCGCAGCTCGTCCTCGACGGCGTCCCGGAGGGCGGCGTCCACCGGACCCGCGGGCGGGCGGCGCGGCGGCAGCAGGCCCATCGGGTCGGGTTGCGCGGCGACGAACTCCGCGTACCCCTCGGCCGCGCGGGCGATCTCGGCGTCCGGGTGCAGGCGGCGACGGTCCGCCGTGGTGGGCAGGTCGGCGATCACCCGCACCGGCAGGGTGAGCGGCTCGTCGGTGCGGGTGGGCGAATGCAGATGGGCGGCGCCGGCGCCGCGCACCCAGCGGGCGTGCGGGCCGCGGCCCGTGGGCAGCGCGGGCGGCAGGACCGGCGCACCGTCGATCACGATGCGCCCCAGCGCGGGCAGGTCCAGCAGCAGGTCCTCGGCCTCGTCGGCGAACTCGCCGACGAGCGCCGGATCGGCGCCCAGCAGCACGATCTCGGTCGTGTAACCGGCGGCGGGAGGCTCGTCGACGGGGTACGGGAGCCGCAGGGCGGCCACCTCGTCGCGCCCGGCGTCCTCCCGCGAGCGGGCGGCGGAGAACTCGATCCCGCCCGCGGCGGAACGGATCCGCACGTGGTCGGTCACGGTGAGCACCGCGGCGAAGCCGACCCCGAACTTGCCGACCGTGCCCGCGGCACCGTCGGCCGACTTGGGCGAGACGCGCAGCGCGGAGAGGGAGGCGACGCCGGATTCCGTCAGCGGCGCACCGGTGTTGGCCACGTGCACGCCGGCGGCGTCGGACCAGACCGCGAGCTCCCCGGCGACGCCCTGGGCCGCGGCGGCGTCGGCGGCGTTCTGCGCCAGCTCGATCGCCACGCGATCGCGGTAGCCGACGGTGACCAGGTCCCGCTCGGCGGCCAGGTCCTCGGCGGCCCGGGTGGCCGAATCGCGCCAGGAGGCCAGCACGGCGTCGCGCACCGCGGCCGTGCCGAAGGGATCCCCCGGCGCCGCCGGCACGTCAGGCCTGCTCGGCAGGGACCTTCTCCACCGCGCCGTCGTCGTAGGGCTCGTAGGCGGGGCTGCCCTGGCCCGACGGTGCCTGCGCGCTCGAGTGCGCGCCGCACCCGTAGTGCGCGTGCACGACGTGGCCGTCGGCGGAGAACTCGTTGCTGCAGACGCCGAACGCGGCCCGCAGGCTGCCCGCGAGGGGCAGGTAGAACGCGCAGTCGCCGCAGTGGAAGCGGGTGGCGCGGGCCATCTCCGAATCCGGGCCGAACGGGCCCTCCCGCCAGCGCTCGGCCGCGTCGATCCGGCCCACGCGGGACATCACGCGCTCGAGGTTCACGCCGATCTCGCCCGCCACGGCGTCGGCCTCGGGGTCGCCCGAGAGGCGGTATCCGGGCTCGATCCGCGGATCCGACTCGCGCGGGGGCAACACATCGCCCGGCGACAGGTCGCCGGCGCGGACCCGCTGGTCCCACGGGACCCAGTCGGGTGCCGTGAGGGAACCGGGCCCCGGAAGCAGGGCGGTCTCGGACACGGTCAGCTCGCCGCCCGGGCTGGCGGCGATCACGGCGCACCACTGCCAGCCGCGGTAGGCGGGCAGGTTCGCCTCGAAATAGTGGGCGACCGCGTACTCGTCCTCGGCGACGCCTGCCACATGGGCCCCCACGGGGGCGCCCTCCTCGGCTTCCAGTACGGCGCGCGCGAGATCCACCGCGGCGCCTGACTGCAATGCGGAACTCACGCTTCAAGTGTGCCGTATGTACGCACCAGCGCGGACGCCGCCCCCGCAAGCCGCTCCGCCGCCACTCGCGCGGATACGGAACAATGGGACCCGTGAGCGGTCATCCGGGGCAGCGGCAGTATCCCCCCGACGAGCCCCGGCGACGGCCGGGGCCGGTTTCGCGTGCCCACGCCGGCGCACCGTCGGACCGGGGCGACGCGACCCGCGCCGACCGGCGCGAGCAGGGACGCCCCCGGCCCCCGCGCCCGCAGTACAACGCCAACCACCACCTGCCGCCGCTCGAGGACACGCCGACCCCGGCCGACCGCCGCGCCGCGGAGGAGGAGCGGCGGCGGATGCCGCGCAAGATCACCGTCACCCGGGTGGCGGCCATGCGCGGGCGGGAACTGACCGAGGCCGGGATCGCCCGCTGGCACCGCGCCACGAAGGCCGACGGTGCCGACAAGTCCGGCCTGACCGCGCTCACCTACCCGGTGATCCTCAACAACGCGGTCGACGCCGCGATGATGGTGGCGCTGGCGAACACCCTGTTCTTCGCGGCCGCGCAGGCGGAGTCCAAATCGAAGGTCGCGCTGTACCTGCTGGTGAACATCGCGCCGTTCGCGATCATCGCGCCGTTCATGGGACCGCTGCTGGACCGCATCCAGCACGGCCGGCGGGTCGCGCTCGCCGCGTCGTTCGGGATCCGCGTGGGCCTCGCGGTCCTGCTCATCACGAACTGCACGTACGACCCCGTCGCGAACACGGTGAACTTCGATCCGTGGGTGCTCTACCCCTGCGCGCTCGCGATGATGGTGATGAGTAAATCCTTCTCGGTGCTCAAATCCGCGGTCACGCCGCGCGTGCTGCCGCCGCAGATCGACCTGGCCCGCGTGAACTCGCGGCTCACCCTGTTCGGCCTGGTGGTGGGCTCGGGCGTGGGCGGCGCGATCGCGTCGGGCGCCGAGTTCGGGCTGAGCCGGATGCTGCACATCCCCGGCGGCATGTACGTGCTCATGGTGTTCGCCGTGGCGGGTGCCGTCATGTGCATGCGCATCCCCAAGTGGGTGGAGAGCACCGCCGGGGAGGTGCCCACCACGATGTCGTACACCGGCGCGATGACGCGGGACGGCGGTTTCGACGGTGCCGACGGCGGCGGCCGCGCGTCGCTGGGCTCCGCGTTCAAGAACCTGCGGGTGCCGCTCGGGCGCAACGTCGTGACCGGGATCTGGGGCAACACCACGATCCGCGTGCTCACCGGTTTCCTCACCCTGTACATCGCGTTCTACTCCAAGGCGGAGCAGGCGGCGGGGGTGGACGCGTTCACGGCGCTCGCCATGGTCGGCGCGGTCGGCGCCTCCGCCGGCGTGGGCAACTTCATCGGCAACGGCATCGGAGCCCGGATGAAGCTGCCCAGGCCCGCCCGCGTCGTGGTGCAGGCCACGATCGCGGCGAGCATCGGCGCGATCGTCGCGGCGGCCCTGTCGAACCTCGTGGTGGTGGCGATCATCACCTTCATCGCGTCGGGCGCCTCCGCCGTCGGCAAGGTCTCGCTCGACGCGTCCATCCAGGACGACCTGCCCGACGAGTCCCGCGCCTCGGCGTTCGGACGGTCCGAGACCGCGCTGCAGCTCGGCTGGGTCGGCGGCGCCGCGCTCGGCGTGATGCTGCCGCCCACGTTGTGGATCGGGTTCGCGACCGTCGCGGCGATCATGGCCGTCGGCACCGTGCAGACCGTGCTCACCTACCGCGGCGGTTCACTCATCCCGGGCTTCGGCGGCAAGCGCCCGGAACACTTCCCACCCACGATGAACGGGGTCGTCAGTTGATCAAGCCCAGCCGGAACATCCTGATCGGCGGCGCCGTGTTCGTGGTCGCCGTCGCGGTGCTGTTCGCCTTCACGTTCTCCGCCGCGCTGAAGAAGCGCGACGAGCCGCAGGCACGCCCCACCCTGCAGGCCGCCTCCGGCACCCAGCTGGTGAACGTCGCGCCGTTCCACTTCTGCGACGACATCGCCACCCAGCGCTGCGACGCCCCGACGCGGCCGGCCAAGATCGCGGTCGAGCCCGGCAAGGCCATCGTGATCTCGCTGCCGGAGTACATCACCTCGAAACCCTGGGACATCCTCATCCAGCGCTACGACACGAAGCTGGGCCGGGCGACGATTCAGACCGAGACCCACGTGCAGCCGAAGGAGGCCACGCTGGTGCTCAAGTCCACCGAGGAACTGCTGCTCGCGGCGGTGGAGATCCGCGTCCCGTCGCCGATCCAGGACCAGTTCGGCAACCTCATCGCGCAGTCCGTGTGGGGCATCGACACCCTCGCCAGCGACTACGCCCTGGTCCAGAGGCCCTAGCACTCAGGAGCGGCGCGGCATCCTGTCCGCCGCGGACAGAATCCGAGGGGACTTTTTCCGCGGCCCTGGCAGGAGCGCCGCAGCCGCGACACCGACCGCCGCCACCGCCGCCATCAGCCAGAAGGCGGGGTGCAGGGCGTCCGCCGGCGACCGGTGGCCGAGGCCGGCCTGCACGACGAGCGCCGCAGCAGCGACACCGATCGCCCCACCGAGTTGTTGGGAGCCGCGGGTGAACATCGACGCGTGGGGCAGCTGTTCGCGCGCCAGGTCGACGTAGGCCGCGGACAGGATCGGCACCAGGACCGCGCCCATCCCGAGCCCGCGCACGAAGAGCACGATCGCGAGCGGGATCGCCCCGGTCTCCGGGGTGGCGAAGGCGAAGGGCACCGTCGCCGCGGCCATGAGGGCGAACGCGCACGCGGCGACCGCGCGCGGGCCGAACTGGTCGACGAGCCTCCCGACGAAGAACCGCGGCACGAAGGCCCCGACCGCCTGGGGCGTGAGCAGCAGGGCGGCGGCGAGCGCGTCCTCGCCGCGGGCCGTCTGCCAGTACAGCGGCAGGACGAACATCGCGCCCATCAACGCGCCTCCGGCGACCAGGCTCGCCAGTGTGGCCGCGGCGACCGCGCGGCCGCGGAGCAGCCCCACCCGGACCAGGGCATCGTCGCCCGCCCGCGCCGCGTGCAGGCCGAACGCCGTGATCAGGGCGGCGCCGATCAGGAGCGCGCACACGACGATGCCGACCGACACCGTGCCACGGCCCAGTTCGGTGAGACCGTAGAACACCGTCACGATCCCCGGCGCCAGCAGGATCAGCCCCTTCGCGTCGAGCCGCGGGCGTGTCACGGCGGACCTCGGGGCGTCGTCGGGCAGCACCCGGACGGCGGCGACGAACGCCGCGGTACAGACCGGGATGTTGACGGCGAACATGGCACGCCAGTCGCTCCAATGCAGCAGAGCGCCGCCGAGCACCGGGCCGACGAGAGGGCCGAGCGCGATCGGCACGCTCAACGCCGCCGTCACCCGCGCGACCGAGGCGGATCCGGCGGCGCGCACCGCGATGGTCTGCATGTTCGTCATCAGGACGCCCGCTGCGGCGCCCTGGACGGCGCGGAACACGATGAGACTCAGCGGGTTCCAGCTCACGGCGCACAGCGCCGATCCGATCGCGAAGAGCACCAGCGCGCCGAGCCACAGGCGCCGGCCGCCCAGCACGGCGTCGAGCCATCCGCACAGCGGGATCGACACGACCAGCGCGAGGAGGTACGCCGTGCTGACCCATTGGACGGCGCCTACGTCGGTGCGAAGGTCGAGCACCAGGGTGTGGACGGCGATGGCCAGCATTGTGGTGTCGAGGATCGGGGCGAACGCGCCCAGGACGAGGGTAGCGATGAGTGGCCGCAGCGACGTCCGCTCCGACTCCTCATTAGATACAGTCATGTATCTAATATGCGCCGCGCTGATAAGATACGCAAGTGGACTCAACGACGGAGGCGCCGCGCACCCGGCGACGGGGCGCGGCATTGCAGGCGGCCATCCTCGAGGCGGCGTGGGAGCAGCTCGTCGATCGCGGGTACGGCGAATTCACCCTGGAGGCGGTGGCGGCCCGCGCCGGGACCTCGCGCTCGGTGCTCTACCGGCGCTGGTCGAGCAGGGTCGAGCTGCTCCGCGCCGCCGTCGAGCACCAGGGGACGATTCCCGTCTCCGACCCACCGGACACCGGGTCCCTCCGCGGAGACGCGATCGCGCTACTCCGGGCGATGTCGGAGCACCGCGTCGAGCTCATGGTGCTGTTCCAGACCCGGCTCGGCGGCTTCTTCGACGAGTCGGGCGACTCCCCCGCCGACCTACGGAGACTGATGGTCGGCCGACGGGCCGGATCGATGCACGACGCCGTCGCCCGCGGTGTCGAGCGCGGCGAGGTCGAACCCGGCCGCGTCACGGACAGGATCGTGAACCTCCCCGGCGACCTGGTCCGTCACCAGATGGCCATGACGCTGCAGCCGGTGCCCGTCGCGGACATCGAGGAGATCGTCGACGAGTGCTTCTTACCGCTCCTCGCGCCCCGCGCCTGACCACGTCAGACAGCCCGGCGCTCCGCGACTACGCGTCGAGTTCGCGCGCGATCTCGCGGAGGACCTTGGAGATCTGCTCGGAGGCCTTGCGGTCCGGGTAGCGGCCCTTGCGCAGCTCCTGCTGCACGCCGCCGTCGAGCAGCTGGATCATGTCCTCGATCATCCCGTGCAGCTCGTCGGCCGGGCGACGGTTCGCGGCCGGGCGACGGGCGCCGCGCTGGGCCGCGCCGCGGGAGACACTGGGCGCCGGCTCGAGCACGGTGAGGGTGAGCGCCTGCGGGCCGCGACGGCCCGCAGCCATGCTGAACTCGACCCGCTGACCGGGCTTGAGAGCCTCGGCACCGTCGGGCAGCGCGGAGGAACGGACGTACACGTCTTCGCCGCCCTCCTGGGAGAGGAAGCCGAAGCCCTTGTCCGCGTCGTACCACTTGACCTTGCCGGTAGGCACCCTTGTCACCCGCTCTGCGTATAGAACAACAAAACGCGCCCCGCGAACGGCGAGACGCACTGGCATTAGTCTAGACCCGTGGGCAAGTTCGTTTCCGTCGCCGTCTCGCTCTCGATCGCGCTGTTCGCGATCGGGCTGATCGCGGTGGCCGCACTCTTCCTCACTCCGCTCCTGGCGCACGGCACCACCGCTCCCACCTGGGTGTACGCGCTGACCCCGCTGGCTCCCGCCGGCTTCCTCGCGGGGGTGATCGCCGTGGTGCTCGGCGGTCACGCCCGGGATCGCTGAGGCACGCCGTGAAGCCGCTGGTCGACAGGTACGGGCGGGTCGCGCGCGACCTGCGCGTCTCGCTCACGGACCGCTGCAACCTGCGTTGCACCTACTGCATGCCCGCCGAGGGCCTGACGTGGCTGCAGAACGATCACGTGCTCTCCACGCCCGAGGTGAACCGGCTGCTCACCATCGCGGTGCGCGACCTCGGGATCACGGAGATCCGATTCACCGGCGGGGAGCCGCTGCTGCGCGCGGACCTGCCGGCGATCGTCGCGCACGCCGCGGCCCTGGAGCCGCGCCCCGAGCTCTCCCTCACCACCAACGGCCTGTCGCTCGCACGGCACGCGCCGCGGCTCGCCGAGGCGGGCCTGGACCGCGTCAACGTCTCGCTGGACACCGTCGACCGGGACGCCTACGCCGAGGTCACCCGCCGGGACCGCCTCGACGACGCGCTCAACGGCCTGCGCGCCGCCTCCGCCGCGGGCCTGACCCCCGTCAAGGTCAACGCCGTGCTCGGCCCCGGCCGCATCGGCGACGCGGCGCCCCTGCTGCGGCTGTGCCTCGACGCGGGCTACGAGTTGCGGATCATCGAGCAGATGCCGCTCGATGCGGGGCACACCTGGGATCGAGGCTCCATGATCACCGCGGGCGACGTGCTGGCCGAGCTGGGCCGGAGCTTCACCCTGACGCCCGACGGTGCGCCCCGCGGCAGCGCGCCCGCCGAGCGCTACTTCGTGGACGGGGGGCCGGCCACCGTCGGCATCATCGCCTCGGTGACGCGGCCGTTCTGCGGTGATTGCGACCGGGTGCGCCTCACCGCCGACGGGCAGATCCGCACCTGCCTGTTCGCCACGGACGAGACGGACCTGAAGTCACTGCTGCGCGGCGACGCCTCCGACGAGGAGGTCGCCGACGCGTGGTGCGCCGCGATGCTGGGCAAGCAGGCCGGCCACGGCATCGACGACCCCACCTTCCTGCAGCCGCCGCGGCCGATGAGCGCGATCGGTGGCTGAGCTCACGGTCCGGTACTTCGCGGCGGCGCGGGCGGCCGCGGGGGTCCCGCAGGAGGCGGTCACCGTGCCCGACGGTGCGTCGGTCGCCGACGTCGTCGCCCTCCTCCCCGGCCTGCACCCTCCGCTCGCGGCGGTGCTGCCGCGGTGCAGTTACCTCCTGGACGAGGTCGCGGTGCGCGACCAGAGCGCTCCGGCGGCGGGCGCGACGCTCGACGTGCTGCCCCCGTTCGCGGGCGGCTGAGCGGAACCGCGCGGACCGGTTGAACCGATACCTGAGGTTGAAGCCTCAAGCCCGAGATGCCCACACCCCGCTGTGCAGTGATATCGATCACATCACGGCGAGTCACGGCGAGGTAACGGTTGGGCAACGGGCCGGGTTCTGCTAGCGTCGCGTGAGGCCGCAGCAAGCAGCCACCCGATCCGGACACAGCGCAGAGCTTCGTCCAGTGCCCGGAACGGGGATCCAGCTCCACAGATCTACACCTGGACGAAGGCGGAGGAACCACTCGCGACCGCGGTCGCCCGGGCACACGCCCTAGGGGTCAAGCCGAACCCGGCCGAGCAGCCTCTCGCTCGAACCCGACAGCTAACTTCGCACGCGCGTAGAGAGGAAAGACTTCACACGATGACCGGTCGTCACCGCAAGCAGTCCACCACCGCACGTACTGCCGTCAAGGTCGCCGCCACCGGCGCGATGCTGGGCGGCGCGGGCCTCGCGCTCTCCGCCCCCGCCGCGAACGCGGCCACCGACTCCCAGTGGGACCAGGTCGCCTCGTGTGAGTCCGGCGGCAACTGGGGCATCAACACCGGCAACGGCTACCACGGCGGCCTGCAGTTCAGCCCGTCCACCTGGACCTCCTACGGCGGCGGCCAGTACGCCCCGACCGCGAACCAGGCCTCGAAGGCCCAGCAGATCGCGATCGCGGAGAAGGTCCTCGCCGGCCAGGGCAAGGGCGCTTGGCCGTCCTGCGGCACCGGCCTCGGCGCCGCCACCCAGCGCACCGCCCCGGCCACCGAGGCCGCGAGCAAGCCGGTCGCGCAGAAGCCCGCCCAGAAGCCGGTCCAGAAGCCCGCCGCGCAGAAGCCGGTGCAGAAGCCCGCCACCCCGGCGGCCAAGAAGCCCGTCCAGAAGCCGGCGCCGAAGAAGCCCGCCGTGCAGCCGGGCCAGTCGGCCAACTCGCAGTACATCCAGCAGGTCATCTCGCAGGCCCAGAACGGCGGCCAGCAGATCGATCCGGCCGTGCTGTCGATGCTGCAGCAGGCCGCTGCGAAGGGCTACTGAGCCCCACCGCACACGCGCACCGGAACGGGCCGACGGCACTCGCCGTCGGCCCGTTTCGCGTCTCCGCGGCCGTGACCATCCTGTGATGTACACCACATATCCGTGTCTCGACAGGGTCGCGAGTTTGCAATTCCACACTCTCTGCTAGCGTTCCCTCGTCCGCATCCGCGGCTCAGGATTTCAGCAGGGAGACCCACCGATGTTCGCTCACCGCACGCCGTCCTCGCGCACCACCGGCAGGATCGCCGGACTCGGGGCGCTCCTCGCCGCCGCGAGTCTCGCGCTGAGCTCGCCCGCGTTCGCCGATCCCGGCTGCGGCTGCGTTCCCCCGGTCCCCGCGCCTGTCGCAGTCCCCGCCGGAGTCCTCCCGGCCGCTCCGGCCCCCGCGAAGCCCGCACCGCGCAAGCCGGCGCCCGCGAAGGCCGTGCCCGCCGCCCCGGCGCCCGCCGGCGCCGGCGTCAAGAAGCTCGCACCGGGCGTGAACCCTCCGTCCACGCCGAACCGTCAGGACCTCGAGAACGGCGCCGCGGGCGCCGGCGGCGCGACGGTGCCCGTCATCGCGGGCACGGCCATCCCCGGTCTCGGAATCGGTGGCACGGGCATCGGGACCGGCCTGGCCGGGAACGGCCAGGGCGGCACGGCGATCGACGGCATCGGCGTCCCCGGCCCCGGCCTGGCGGCGGTGGGCACCGGTCAGGGCGCGCACCGGCCCGTGCAGAACCCGACCGCGAACGTCCCGTCGCGCCCGGCGAACCCCGGCCGCACCATCCCCGACGGTGCGCTCGGCATCCCCGTGGTGCCGGGTGTCCTGGGCGTCCCCCTGTGGGCGCCCCAGCCGTGTGACCCCGCCCGGGTCACGACGTGCCCCGATTCGGCCTCCACGAAGTAGGTCACTCCCCCGGTCCGCGCGGGCGCCACAGCGTCCCGCGGGACGGGGTTCGAACGCCGGAATCCACCCCGGCCTCGGGCGACGGGTCGGCAGCTACGCGCTGCCGACCCATTCGTCGGTTCCGTCGGAGAACAGCTGGTGCTTCCACACCGGCAGGGCCTCCTTGACGGCGTCGACGAGCCGGGAGCAAGTGGCGAAGGCCGCGGCACGGTGATCCGCGGAGACGGCCACGACGAGCGCGGCGTCCCCGATGGCCAGCGGGCCCACGCGGTGCGAGACGGCCACGGCGCGGACACCCTCGGCGGCGCGGGTCTCGGCCTCCACGACCTCGGCGAGGACGCGGGCGGCGGTGGGGTGCGCGGAGTACTCGAGCCGGGTCACGGAGCGGCCGCCGTCGTGATCGCGGACGGCGCCGATGAAGCCGACCACGGCGCCCGCCTCGGCGCGGGCGACGGCCGCCTCGTGGGACGGCAGGTCGATCGGTTCCTCGGTCACGCGCGCGAGCGCGACCTCACCAGGCATGGTCCCCGCCGATGATCTGGTCGAGCGCGTGCGAGAGCACCCCGTCGAGCACGCCGAGGCCGTCGCGGACGCCGCCCATGGAGCCGGGGAGGTTGACCACGAGGGTCGCCCCGGAGACGCCGGCCAGGCCGCGGCTGAGGATCGCGGTGGGCGCGCCGGGCAGGCCGGCGGCACGGATGGCGTCGGCGAGGCCGGGGACCTCGAAGGTGAGCACGCCCCGGGTCTCCTCGGGGGTGCGGTCGGTCGGCGTGAGGCCGGTGCCGCCGGTGGTGAGGATGACGGCGTCGCCGCGGCGGGTGGCGGAGCGGATCGCGGAGCCCACCTCCTCGCCGTCGGGCACCACGACGGGGCCGTACACGTCGAAGCCGCGCTCGCCGAGCCAGGAGGCGATGTGCGGGCCGGTGGTGTCCTCGCGCTCCCCCGCGGCGGCGCGGGTGGAGGCGACGATGACGGTGGCGGCCGGTGCCTGCGGCTCGGTCACCGGCACGGTGATGGGGTCAGTCAACGGTTCCTCCGTCGGTTCGCTCGTCGTCTCCGCGGGTCCACCGGCCGGTCTTGCCGCCCTCCTTGGTCACCACGCGCACGTCGGTGAGCTGCGCGGCCGGGTCGAGGGCCTTGACCATGTCGTGCAGGGTGAGCCCCGCGACGGCGACGGCGGTGAGCGCCTCCATCTCGACGCCCGTGCGTCCGGTGCAGCGCACGGTCGCGGTGATCGCGATCTCGGCGCCGTGGGGTTCGAGCTCGACCTGGACGCCGGAGACGGGCAGCGGGTGGCACAGCGGGATCAGGTCGGGGGTGCGTTTGACGCCCATGATGCCCGCGATGCGGGCGGTGGCGAGGACGTCGCCCTTGGGCACCGCACCGTCGGCGATGGCGGCGACGACCGCCTCGGTGGTGCGGAACACCCCGGCCGCGACCGCCGTGCGGGCGGTGACGGCCTTATCGGACACGTCGACCATGCGGGCGGCGCCCGCGTCGTCGACGTGCGTCAATCCCACGTCAGCGATTGATCCGCGTGGTCGGGTGGACGTACGGGATGTGGTCCTGCGGGAACGTCAGCTCACCGAAGGGCGACAGCGCGCCGACGACGGGGGCGGCGAACTCGGAGACGGCGTGATCGGCGTGGCCGTCCGAGGCGCCGGGCCAGCCGTTGTCGACGTACGCGGACTTCTTCGCAATGGAGGTCTCAGACACGAGATTATTCTGACATGCCGCGCCACCTACTCTGTATCGGTGAGCAGTAATGCGGGATCGGTCACCCCGGCGGCCCTCCTCACGGAGTGGTTGCGCGGCCGGGACGACGCGCGGATCGCGGCGCTCCTGGACGCGCGGCGCGACGTCGCCGCGCCGGTGCCCGCGGGTTTCGGGGTCCTGGCGACCCGCCTGCTGAGCCCGTCTTCACTGGGCCGCGTCGCCGAGCAATTGAACCTGCTGGACCTGGCCGTCCTCGAGGTCGTTCTGGGCTCGGGCGGCGCGACCCCGGACGCCGTCGCCCGGGCGTTGCGCGGCCGGGCGCTGAAGAAGCAGGTGGTGGCGTCCGTCGAGAAGCTGCGCACGCGGGCCCTGGTGTGGGGCGAGGAGGATCTGCGCACGTCGCCCGCGGTCCGCGACGCGATGCCGTGGCGCACGCCGCAGCTCACGTCGCCGCGGGACGTCCTGGAGATCGACGGTGCGCTCGCGGGCGCCGGGGAGGACGAGCGGGCGCTGCTGGACCGCCTGGCCGAGGGGTCGCCGCTGGGCCGCACGGCCGCGGCCGGGCCGGGCACGTCGGCGGAGCACCCGGTGCAGCGGCTGCTGGCGGCGGGGCTGCTGGCGCGGGTCGACCACCAGACGGTGGAGATGCCGTGGGAGGTGCGCGCCCGGCTGCGCGGGGAGCCGCCGATCGGCGCGTCCCTCAAGCCTCCCGCGCTCGACGGTCCGCCCGTGCCCGGCGCGGACGGTGCCGGGGCGGTGGCGGCGCTGGAGTTGCTGCGGCACGCCGACGACGTGCTGTCGGTGCTCGGCCGGGTGCCGGCGGCGAGGGTGAAGGCAGGTGGCATCGGCATCCGCGAGCTGCGGCGGGTGGCGAAGGCGGCGGAGCTCGACGAGGACCGCGCGGCGCTGGTGATCGAGCTGCTGGCCGCGGCGGGCCTGGTCGGCGAGGGCGAGTTGGAGGACAGCGACGATTCGGTGTTCGCGCCCACGGTGTCGGTGGACGAGTGGCAGCGGCAGCAGCCCGCCGACCGGTGGGCGCTGCTGGCCCGCACGTGGCTGGAGCTGCGCAGGCAGCCGGCGCTGATCGGGTCCCGCGGCGAGGAGGGCATCGTGGGACCGCTGCACCGGGCGGCGCGGAGCACCGTCGCCCCGCAGGACCGGCGGGCGGTACTGGCGGCCCTCGCGGCGGCCCCGGCGGGTGCGGCGCCGGACCCGGCGAGCCTGCACGCCGCGATCCGGTTCGCGCATCCGGCCTGGTACCGGCGCCTGACGCTGGACGCGATCGCCGGCATCGTCGCGCAGGCGCAGGTGGTGGGCCTGGTGGCGGGAGGGGCGCTGACGTCCGCGGGCCGCGCGGCGGCCGCGGGCGGCGAGACGGCCGCGGCGATGGCCGCCGCGCTCCCGGCCCCGGTCGAGGAGTTCCTGTTGCAGGCGGATCTGACGCTCACCATCCCGGGGCCGACGACGCACGATTTCGCCGCCGCGGTGGAGCTGGTGGCCGACCTGGAGTCCGCGGGCGGCGCGGCCGTGTACCGGGTGACGGACGCGTCGGTGCGGCGCGCGTTGGACGCCGGGCGCACATCGGCGGAGGTTCACGCGTTCTTCGCGGCGCACGCGGTGACGCCCGTACCGCAGGGCCTGACGTACCTGGTGGACGATGTGGCGCGGCGGCACGGGGCGCTGCGCGCGGGGGTGGCGTCGTCCTTCCTGCGCTCGGACGATCCGTCGCTCATCGCGGCGGTGCTGGCCTCCCCCGCGGCGGATCTGCTTGCGCTGCGGGCGATCGCGCCCACGGTGGCGATCTGCCAGGCGCCGCTGGCGGAACTGGTCGCGGGCCTGTCCGCGGCGGGTTTCGCTGCGGCGGCGGAGGATTCGCGCGGCGTGGTGGTGGACCTGCGGCCGTCGTCGATACGGCTGCCGGTGCCGCGGCCGCGGCCACCGGCGGCGCAGCCCACGCCGGAGCAGCTCGCGGACGCCGTGGTGCAGATCCGGAGGCAGGACTCCCCGTCCGACGGTGCGCGCACGTCGGGTCCGGAGCTGATGACGCTCCTGCAGAGCGCCGCCGGCGACGGGCGGACGGTGCGGCTGGGCTATGTGGACGCGAACGGGGTGTACACGCGGCACGTGGTGGTGCCGGAGTCGGTGCGCCACGGCCAGCTCACCGCGGTCGACGGTGACGCGCCCCGCCGGTTCGCGCTGCACCGGGTGACGAACGCCGAATTCGCCGACTAGTCAGACGAGTTCGCCGCGCTTGCGGGTGAGGTAGGCGCGCTCGGCGGAGTTGCCGGCGGCGTCGATCGCGGCGGCGTACTCGTCCTTGGCCTCGACGGTCCGCCCCAGCCGGCGCAGCAGGTACGCCCGGGCGGCATGCCACGGGTGGTAGCCCTGCAGCGGCAGCGGGTCCACGAGGGCCAGCGCCACCTCGGGACCGTCGAGTTCGGCGATCGCGATGGCGCGGTTGAGTTTCGGTATCGGCGACGGGTCGATCGCGACGAGCCTGTCGTAGAGGGCGACGACCTGCGCGTAGTCGGTGGTGTCGGCGCTGGGGGCGTCGGTGTGCACGGCGTTGATCGCGGCCAGGATCTGGTACCGCCCGGGCCGGTTGATCGCGAGGCATTCGCGGACGAGGCGGTGCCCCTCCGCGATGGCGTCGTGGTCCCAGCCGGCGCGGTCCTGTTCGTCGAGCGGCACCAGCTGTCCGCCGCGGACCCGCGCCTCGCGGCGGGCGTCGGTGAGCAGCATGAGGGCCTGCAGGCCGGTGATCTCGGGGTCGCCGGGGAGCAGGCCGCGCAGCACGCCGGTGAGGCGGAGCGCCTCGCCGGTGAGTTCGGCGCGGACGGGTTCGCCGTCGCCGGTGGCGAGGTAGCCCTCGTTGAACACGAGGAACAGGACGGTGAGGACGGCGTCCAGCCGGGCGGGGAGGTCGGCCGCCTCGGGCACCCGGTACGGGATGCGGGCGGCGGCGATCTTCTTCTTGGCGCGGGTGATCCGCTGCCCCATGGTGGTCTCGGGCACGAGGAAGGCCTGGGCGATCTCGGCCACGGTGAGGCCGCCGAGGAGCCGGAGGGTGAGCGCGACGCGGGCTTCGATCGCGAGCGCGGGGTGGCAGCACGTGAAGATCAGCCGCAACCGGTCGTCCTCGACGGGGCCGGTGGGCTCGTGCTCGGTGTCGTCGTGCATCACCAGTGCCGCCCTGTGCTTGTCGTCGCGCTGCTTCTCGCGGCGGATGCGGTCGATCGCCCGGTTGCCGGCCGTGGTGGTGAGCCAGGCGCCCGGGTTCGGCGGGATGCCGGAGTCGCCCCACTTCTCCAGTGCGGCGACGATCGCCTCGCCCGCCGCGTCCTCGGCGAGGCCGATGTCGCCGAAGCGGCGGACGAGCGAGGCGATGAGCCGGCCGTACTCCGCGCGGAAGACCCGTTCGATCTCCGCGCGGGGCACGGGCCCTACGGGTACGGCGTTCGGTCCGGTCACGCCACGCCGTCGAAGGCGCGGACCTCGACCGTGCCGCGGCAGGCCTTGGAGGCGTCCGCGGCGAGGCGCAGCGCCACGTCGAGGTCGGGGGCGTCGATCACCCAGAAGCCGCCGATGAGCTCCTTGGACTCGAGGTAGGGGCCGTCGGTGATCACGGGGGCGTCGCCGCGCCCGTCGACGACGGTGGCGGCCATCCCCTCGGTGAGACCGCCGGCGAACACCCAGTAGCCCTCGGCCTTGAGCCGGTCGTTGAAGGCGTCGGTGGCGGCGAAGGCCTCCTCCATCGCCTCCTTGGTGCCGTAGTCGCCGTACTCGCCGCGCTCGGCGGGCCCGTGTACGGAGAGCAGGTACTCGGTCATGGTGTTTCCTCTCGTCGCGGGCGGCCCCGGTGGTCGCCCTCACCCTGTCCACGAACGCGGCGGCACGGATACGACACCCGTCGCGGATGTTCCTCGCGAAATATTCTCCGCGCCTTTCTCGGAGGGCGGTGTCGAAATCGGGGCGGGCCGTTCGTGGACAGGGTGAGAACGGTTCCGCCCGGCACCGTCGAACCCGGAAGAGGAGCACGCCATGTCCACCACCGCCACCGCCACCCCGACCACCGTCGCCGCCGTCCGCCTGCCCGTGTGGAGGCACGGACTGGGCGCCGCGGTCGGGGCGTCCGTCGTCACCACCGCGATCGCCGCGGTCGCCTCCGCCGCGGGTGTCACCTTCGCGGGGCCCGACGGTGCCGCCATCCCCCTGCTCGGGTTCGCGCAGCTCACGATGGTCTTCTCGCTGATCGCCGTGGCGATCGCCGCGGTGTTCGCGCGCCGTGCCCGTCGCCCGCGGTCGACGTTCGTCCGCACCTGCGTGGCGCTGCTCGTGCTGTCCTGCGTGCCCGATGTGACCTTCGGTTTCGACGCCGCGTCGGCCGCGGTCCTGATCCTGACGCACGTGGCCGCGGCCGCGATCGTGGTGCCGGTGCTCGCCCGGCGCCTGGTCGTCACGCGCTGAACAATTATTTGACTGACTGATCAGTTATTGATTAGCCTGTGCGTATGGCCCGCACCGTCGATCCCGCACTCACCGCCCGCCGCCGCGCCACGATCCTGGACGCGGCGGCGCCGGTGTTCGCCGAGTCGGGGTTCGAGCGGGCGCGCGCCGCGGACATCGCGGCGCGCGCCGGCGTCAGCTCCGGCACCGTCTTCTACTACTTCACCGATAAGGCGACGCTGTTCCGGGCACTGTTCGCCGCGGACATCGAACGCAACGAGGAGCTGCGCGACCGCGCCCTCGCTGAGCCCGACCCGGTGTCCGGGATCCGGCTGCTGGTGGACGCGCTCGCGGGCACCTCGACCGATCCCGCCGCGGTCGGCCTCGTCGCGGAGCTGATCCGCCGGGTCCCCGCAGATCCCGCGCTCGCGGAGACGGTCGCCGCGGCCGACGGGATCGCCCGCGAGGCGCTCGCCGAGCTCATCGGGCGGGCCCAGGCGCAAGGCGCCGTGGACCCCTCCCTCGACCCCGCGCAGGCGACCGCGTTCCTGATCGCCCTCACCGACGGCGCGCACCTCGCCGATCGCGACGTCCGGCCGGACGTCCGCCGCGCCGCCCTCGCCTACCTGCGAACGGAGGAATCATGAGCACCACGGAATCCACCCGCACGGCCCGCACCGTCGGGTTGCCCGCCTGGCTGCAGGCGCTGGTCGTGGCCGCACTCACCGCCGCCGGCGCGGGCCTCGGCCTGGTCGTGCGAGGCGTGGTCGGCTGGTTGGAGCGCACCGTCGACGGTTCGCCGGGCCCGCTCCGCATCGCCGCACAGCTCCCGGTGGGCGTCGCGGTCGGCGTGCTCGCGGTGGTGGGGCTGGTGGGCGGGATCGTGCTGGTCGCGGCCTGGCAGGACGAGGTCGCGCACGTGACGGTCGACGGGGAGCACGTGGAGCTCAAGGCCGGCGGGCACCGTCGGTGGATCGCCGCCGCCGAGGTCGGCGAGGTGTTCCTCGGCCGGGGCGGCGAGCTCACCGTGCTGGACCGGCAGGGGCGGCTCCTCGCGGCCGCGGGCACCGACGGCGTGCCGCGCGCCCGCCTGGTGGAGGCGTTCACCGCGGCGGGGTATCCGTGGCGCGGGGCGGAGGACCCCCACGAGGCGGAATTCGTCCGGTACGTGGAGGGCCGCGGGGACGTGGGCGACGAGGCCGCGCGCCTGCTCCGGGAGCGGGCCGTCGCCCGCGCGGAGAAGCGAGGCCCCACCGCCCGCGACCTGCGGCTGCGGCTCGGCGAGGCCGGCGTGGTGGTCCGCGACCGCGGCGACGAGCAGGAGTTCCGCCCGGCGCGGCACAATGGATAGATGACCGACGGACCCCTCATCGTCCAGTCCGACAAGACCCTCCTGTTGGAGGTGGACCACGAGCTCGCCGACGCCGCGCGGGCCGCGATCGCGCCGTTCGCGGAGCTGGAGCGTGCGCCCGAGCACGTGCACACGTACCGGGTGACGCCGCTGGCGCTGTGGAACGCGCGCGCCGCGGGGCACGACGCGGAGCAGGTGGTGGACGCCCTCGTCACCTATTCGCGCTATCCGGTGCCGCAGCCCCTGCTGGTGGATGTGGTGGACACCATGAGCCGCTACGGGCGGCTGCAGCTGGTGAAGCACCCGGCGCACGGGCTCACCCTGGTGTCGCTGGATCGGGCTGTGCTGGAGGAGATCCTGCGGCACAAGAAGATCGCGCCGATGGTGGGCGCCCGGATCGACGACGACACCGTGGTGGTGCACCCGTCGGAGCGCGGGCACCTCAAGCAGCTGCTGCTCAAAGTGGGCTGGCCGGCCGAGGACCTCGCGGGCTACGTGGACGGCGAATCGCACCCGATCTCCCTGGACACCGACTCGAACCCGTGGGAGCTGCGCGACTACCAGAAGACCGCCGCGGACTCGTTCTGGCTGGGCGGTTCCGGCGTGGTGGTCCTCCCCTGCGGCGCGGGCAAGACGATGGTGGGCGCGGCGGCGATGGCGCGGGCGCAGGCGACCACGCTGATCCTGGTGACGAACACGGTCGCGGGGCGGCAGTGGAAGCGGGAGCTGCTGGCCCGCACGTCGCTCACCGAGGAGGAGATCGGCGAGTACTCGGGCGAGAAGAAGGAGATCCGCCCGGTCACGATCGCGACATACCAGGTGCTCACGCGGAAGTCGAAGGGCGAGTACAAGAATCTCGACCTGTTCGATTCGCGGGACTGGGGCCTGATGATCTACGACGAGGTGCACCTGCTGCCCGCGCCGGTGTTCCGGATGACGGCGGACCTGCAGTCCCGCAGGCGACTCGGCCTCACCGCCACGCTGGTGCGCGAGGACGGACGCGAGGGCGACGTGTTCTCGCTCATCGGCCCGAAGCGGTACGACGCGCCGTGGAAGGACATCGAGGCCCAGGGCTGGATCGCCCCCGCGGACTGCGTGGAGGTGCGGGTCACGCTCACCGAGAACCAGCGGATGCAGTACGCCACCGCGGATTCCGACGAGCGGTACCAGATGTGCTCCACCGCGCCCACCAAGGTGGCGGTGGTGAAGTCGATCCTGGAGCGGCACAAGGGCGCTCCGACTCTGGTGATCGGCGCCTACCTGGATCAACTGGAGGAGCTGGGGGCCGCGCTGGACGCGCCGGTGATCACCGGCTCGGTGAAGACCAAGGAGAGGGAGGCGCTGTTCGACGCGTTCCGGTCCGGCGAGATCTCCACGCTGGTGGTGAGCAAGGTGGCGAACTTCTCCATCGACCTGCCGGAGGCGTCTGTGGCCGTGCAGGTCTCGGGGACGTTCGGGTCGCGCCAGGAGGAGGCGCAGCGCCTCGGCAGGTTGCTGCGGCCCAAACACGACGGTGGCACGGCGCACTTCTACTCCGTCGTCTCGCGGGACACGCTGGACGCGGACTACGCGGCCCACCGGCAGCGGTTCCTCGCGGAGCAGGGCTACGCGTACCGCATCGTCGACGCCGACGACATCCTCGGCCCCTCGCTCGATTCCACGACGGACTGACGCACCCGCCACCGGGCCGCGCCGAAATCGACAGTAAGCAGCCAACATTCACCACGTGTTGTGCAGCACACCGCCAGCCAGCGGAGTATCATCGAATGTATGAGTCAGGCAGACGATGCGTTCGAACACGGGAGGGCGGTCCGCCGGCCGCTGCCGCCCGAGTTCGCGGGCGTCGCCGGGCTGGACGCGGGAGCACTGCTGGCGGATCTGCGGGCAGTGATCTCCGAGGTCAACCGCCTCGAAGCCCGCAAACACGCGGTGTTGTCGCAGCTGTTCGTGGTGCGTGACGATGCCCGGCGGTGCCGCGTCGAGTCCGATCGGCAGTTCGTCGGGGACTGGGACGAGCTCGTCGCCGAGACCGGTGCGGTACTCCAGGTCGGACGGGGCGCCGCCTCCGCGGCCGTGCATCGCGGGTTGGATCTGCGGGAGCGGTTGCCCCACGTGTTCGCCGTCTGCGCCACCGGCAAGGTCACCTCCCCGCAGCTGTGCGCCGTGCTCCGGTTCTCGTCGGCGATCATCGATGAGCGTGTGCTGTGTGAGTTCGACGTCCGCATCGCTGCCTGGCTATCGGGAATGTTGTCCGATCCGGACACCGCCGTCACCGCCGCCGCGGTCGAGGAGGCGGCGAAGAAGATCCTCGCCCAGATCGACATCGACGCCGTACCGCAGGTGCCCGAGAAGAAGCCCCGATTCGGGATCGACATGCACGCCCGCGCGGACGGCACCGTCGACGTGGAAGCGGTGATCCCGAAGGCGGACGGGATCCGCTTCGCGAGTCTGCTCGCCTCGATGCTGAAGACCACCTGCCGCAAAGACCCCCGCACCCTCGGTGAGCGGCAGGTCGCCGCCCATGCGGCCCTGATCGAGGGCTACGAAACCCTCGGCTGCCAGTGCTCGAACGATGCCTGCAAGTACAAGGAACGCAAACCCCGCGTTGCCGCGATCGCCCCGGAGGTGAAGGCGCTGGCGCTGATCGTCCTCAACGAATCCGACCTCCGCGCATCGGAACCCGCCGGACCCGAGCCCGCCGCCGCTGATGCCGACGAGGCCACTCTCTTCGACGAATCGCCAGCCGAAGACTCCCCGGGGCCCACCCCGGGCGCGGCGTACGTGATGTGTGACGAGCTCGGGATCTCCGGCCCCGTCACCGCGGACCAGGCCAACGAGCTGATCGCCGAGTGCGACACCACCATCCGCGCACTCGGCAAACGCGATCCGGAGACCGGCGACGTCCACGTCGCCGGGGCATCCGGGTACACGCCGACGCAGTATCAGCTGCTCGTCATGCGCCTGATCTACCCGACGTGCGTGTTCCCTGGGTGCAGTGTGCCGTCCACCCGCTGCCAGGCCGACCACGTCGCCGAATACGACCACAAACACCCCGAACGAGGCGGACCAACCGCGGTCGCCGGAAAAGACGGCCCCGGAAACCTGGTACCCCTCTGCGGATTCCACCACCGGATCAAGACCGAAACCGGGTGGCTATCCGACCTGCTCGACGACGGCACCGTCGAATGGCATCACCCCGCCGGCGGCCTCTGGCTCACCCCGCCCGGCGCGGCCCAGGAACTCCTGCCAGGCCTCGGGCAACTCACCTGGGACACCCCTGCCCGCACCACCGACAATCAACCCGAACCGCGGGATTTCGACACGCACGCCGAACACCGCGCCCAGCAACGCCGCGACGAACGCACCCGCAATCGCCGCATCCGCCTCGAGAAGGCGAAGAAACGCGCCGAAGAGCGACTGCGGAAAGAACTGGAACGCCAACGCAAGCAGGCCGAGGAACAGGGCATCGAATTCGTGCCCAACACCGAACCCGAACCCCCGCCCTTCTGACCGGACGTGGCTCAGATGGTCCGGGGCAACTCCCCGCGACGTGGGGCGGTATCGGTGGGGCGGCAGGGGCACCAGCCGCCGCGGGTGACGGGAAGGCGGGCCCGATCGGCGATCACGGTGCCGTGCAGCGTGCCGTCGGCGCCCCAGTGCATGACGTCGTGGGTCCAGGGCTCGAGCATGATCTGGTGCCGCTCGATCAACTCGAGGTGGGTGCGGCGGAATTCGCCGAAGCGCGCGGCGATATCCGCGAGACGGTCGATCAATCGCATGGGCTGCCACCCCTTTTCGTCAGTATCGGAGCTCTTCACCCTCGATACTGGACGAGCCGACGCGGCGGGTCCAGCGAGTATTTCTACCGCTATTCGGTGGCGTTGCTTAAGCGTTCAGAACGCCGCGTCCTCGGTATCGGGATCGGGCCGCGTCCAGGCGAGGAGCATCGCGGGAGTCGACATGCCGACGAGCAGCGCGACGAGGGTGAACAGGCCGGACGCGTAGTGCCATGCGTTGTTCCCGTCGGGCTGGGAGATCACCGCGGTGAAGATGGCGTAGCAGGCCGCGATCAGCACGAGGGTCTGGGTGACGCTGAGCCCGATCGATCGTGCCTCGTTGCGCTGCTGCACCTCCCATTCGTCGAGCGTGTCGGCCGGCGCGTCGCCCTGCCTGCCCGACACGATCTGGATCGTCGTCCACAGCGGAAAGAACAGCGCGCACGCGGGAAGCCACAGCAGCGGCGCCCATCGAACGTCGACGTGACAGAGCACCCCGACGACGAACATGAAGGCGTAGACGGCGGCCAATGCCACGACGAGCTTCCGCCGCCGAGACCTGGTGCGCCACTTCGGCAGCATTCCCGCCGTCCGCTTCTCCTGTTCCAGGAACCTCCGGGTCCGGCGGTCCTGGTATCGGGTGATCATGTTCGTGGTCATCGTCGTCCGCCTCTCTCGTTGCGTCCATACAGTTCCGTCGACAGGGGCCCGAATTCGGTCCGGGAGAACACGGCCTCGACGGGGAGGTCGAAGACCGCGCAGATCCGGAAGGCGAGGTCCAGGCTCGGGTAGTGGTCCCCGCGTTCCAGCGCCCCCACTGTTTGAGGGTTCACGTCGATCTCCGCCGCCAGGGCGGCGCGACTCATCCGCCGCTCCGCTCGAAGGACGCCGATGCGATTGAAGATGGGTAGAGAATCTTCACGCCTGACCGGGCTCATGCAATCTATTGTTGGGAAAACACAACAGTCTGTCAAGACGAATGGACAAACGCGCAGGTCACCGCGGTACCGTCCTCAGAGTGCGCGCAGCGCGGCCTTGGCCGCGTGCCACCCGACCATGCCGTGCACGCCGGGCCCCGGGGCGGCGGAGGCGGAACAGAGGTATACCCCGTCGGTGAGGCGGTACGGCGCGAACAGCGTGGGTCGCCGCACCAGCTGGGACGGGATCGCGGCGCCGGCGGCGATGTCGCCGCCCACGAGGTTCGCGTTCGTGGCCTCGATCCCGGCGGGCCCCACCGACCGGGACTCCACGACGCGCTCGCGCAATCCGGGGGCGTGCCGTTCCACCTCGGCGAGGACGTTCTCGGTGAGGTCGCCGGGGAATCCGTTGGGGCAGTGCACGTACATGGACACCGGCACCATGGTCCCCGCGCACCGCGACGGATCGGCGAGGTACTGCTGGGACAGGATCATCACGGGCCGGCCGGGCATCCGCCCGCGGTTCACCATGCGCTCCTTCTCGGCGATCTCCGCGGCCGTCCCGCCGAGGTGGACGAACGCGGACCGTCGGAGCTCGTCCCGGGCCCAGGGGATGCCGCCGTCCAGAACCAGGTCCACCTTGAACGCCGCGGGGCCGAACCGCCACCGTCGGGCGCGGCGACGCAGCCACCCGGGCGCCCTGTCCCCCAACAACTCCCGCGCCGCGGGAACCCCGGTATCGAGCATCACGATATCCGCGTCGGGCAGGGCGGTCACCCGCTCGCCGGTGCGGATCGTTCCGCCGTGCGATTCGACGATGCGGGCGAGCCCGTCCGAGATCGCCTGGGACCCACCGAGCGGCACCGGCCAGGGCCGCACGCCGGACAGCAGGTAGCCGAGCGACGAGGTCATGGGGAGGTGCTGCGGAACCATGCCGTGCGCCGCGACGCCGGCGAACACCGCGCCGCCCACCCGGCCGAGCGCGGCGGCGGTGGCCGACGCCGGGAGCATGAACCGCGGACCCCACCGCACCGCCTCGGCGGGGTGCAGAGGCAGCTCGGGCAGCGGGCCGAAGAACGCGGCCATCACGGCGGGCCCGCAATCGGGCACGTCGGCCAGCGTGCCGACGGGGCCGCCCCGGTCGTCGGTGACGGGGTGCGCAACGTCCAGCTCGGCGGTCCCCCAGTCGATGTCGAGGCCCACGTCCCGCAGCGCGGGCGAGGCGAACGCCAGCGGGTGCCCGGTGGAGAACCGGTCGACGACGGTGCCGCGCAGCTCGTCCGACCGGCACGCGCCGCCGATCGTCGGCTCGGCCTCGAGCACCGTCACCTCGACCCCCTCGCGGGAGAGGGCGGCAGCCGCGGTGAGGCCGTTGGGTCCGGATCCGACGACGACGGCGGAGGTCATGCCTCCACAGTAGCCACGCGCGGCACTAGGCTGCGGGCATGCGCACCGTCGATCGATTGCAGCCGTTCACGTCGACGATCTTCGCGGAGATCTCCACGCTCGCGGCGGAGACCGGGGCCGTCAACCTGGGGCAGGGCTTCCCGGACACCGACGGCCCCGCCGGCATGCTGGCCGCGGCGAAGGCCGCCATCGACGGCGGGATGAACCAGTACCCGCCGGGCGACGGCCTGCCCGAGCTGCGGCGCGCCGTCGCCGCGCAGGTCGAGCGCGACTACGGCCTGGTCCACGACCCCGACGGCGAGGTGCTGGTCACCGTCGGCGCCTCCGAGGGCATCGCGGCCGCGGTGCTCGGCCTCGTGGAGCCCGGCCGCGAGGTGATCCTCATCGAGCCCTTCTACGACTCGTACGCGGCGACGGTCGCGATGGCCGGCGCGCGGCGCGTGGTGGTGCCGCTCGTTGAGGACGGCGGCCGGTACCGCCTGGACCCGGACATGCTGCGCGGCGCGGTCACCGAGAAGACGGCGGCGATCATCGTGAACTCGCCGCACAACCCCACGGGCACCGTGCTCTCCGATGACGACCTGCGGCTCATCGCCGAGACCTGCGTGGAGCGCGACCTGCTCTGCTTCACCGACGAGGTGTACGAGTACCTGCTGTTCGACGGCCGCGCGCACCGCCCGCTCGCCACCTTCGACGGGATGCGCGAGCGCACGGTGCGGATCTCCGGCGCCGCGAAGGCGTTCAACGTGACCGGCTGGAAGATCGGCTGGATCACGGCGCCGCGGGAGCTCGCCGACGCGTGCCGCGCGGCGAAGCAGTGGCTCACGTTCACCGGCGCGACCCCGCTGCAGCACGCGGTGGCGCACGCCCTGGACCACGAGACCGCATGGCTCGCGGGACTCGCGCCGGACCTGCAGGCCAAGCGCGACCTGTTGACGAAGGCACTGGTGGACGTCGGTTTCGAGGTGCACCCGTCGGAGGGCACGTACTTCGTCACCGCCGACGCGCGGCGGCTCGGGTACGACGATGCCGGCGCGCTCTGCCGGGAGATGCCGCGCACCGTCGGCGTCGCGGCGGTCCCGGTGGCCGCGCTGGCGGACGACCAGGCCCGGTGGGGGCACCTGCTGCGGTTCGCGTTCGCCAAGCGCGAGGAGGTGCTGGCCGACGGTGCGCGTCGCCTCGCCGGCCTGTCCGGTGGCCGGGAGGCGACCTGACAACATCAGTTGTCGAAATCGTCCCGGGTGAAGATCCGGCGCGCTATCGTGAGATATGGCCACACCCGCGTCGCCTCTCGGCCCGGACAGCGTGACCTGGCGGTCCTTCGGCGACTGGCGGGGCATGCTCAGCGGCCCGTGGTCCGGCTCGATGCAGAACATGCACCCCAAGCTCGGCGCGGCGGTGTGGGAGCACTCCGACTTCTTCGGTGAGCGCTGGCAACGGCTCTACCGGTCGCTGTACCCGATCATCGGCACCGTCTTCGACGAGGACCCCGAGGCCACGGGCCGGCAGGTGCGCGACTACCACCGGGAGATCAAGGGCGCGATGCCCGACGGTGCGCGCTACCACGCCCTGGATCCCGACGTCTTCTACTGGGCGCACGCCACCTTCTGGTACGGAAACATCCGTTCCGCGGAGGCGTTCGGGCCGAAGCTCACCGAGGCCGAGAAGCGCCGGCTGTTCGACGAGTCCTGCGAGTGGTACGCCCGCTACGGCGTGTCCATGCGGCCGGTGCCGGACACCTACGAGGAGTTCCTCGAGTACTGGGACCGGATGTGCCGCGAGGTGCTGATCGATCACCCGGCGGCCCGGCAGGTCCTCGATCTCACCACCCTGCCGCCGCTCCCGGGCCTGCGCCGGCTGCCGCCCCCGGTGTGGCGGGCGATCATGACGCCGGGCCGGGCGCTGGCCATGTGGATCACCGTGGGCCTGTACGACCAGTCGATCCGGGACAAGCTGGGCTTCGAGTGGACGCGACTGGACGCCATCGGATTCCGCGCATTCGGACTGCTGGTGCGCGGCGTCATGGCGGCGCTGCCGCCGCGGTACCGCCGGCACCCGCGGGCCCGCGACGCCCTGGACAGGGAGCACGGCCGGGTCCCGCGCGGCGCCCCGAATCTGGAGTCGCCGCGGCGGAACCTCCCGCCCCGCGCCGCCCGCGAGGACCCGTGGCACTACTGCCCGGTGCACGCGGAGCGCCGCGCGGAGATGCCGTGGAAGTCGAACGAGCAGAAGCCCGTTCAGCCGGCTCAGGAGAACGCGGAGATGACCTCGCGCTCGAACAGCTCCAGGCCGGTGGTGTCGTAGGCCAGCTCGGGGAAGTAGCAGATCGCGTAGGTCATGCCCTGCGCCTCGAGCTTCGTGAGGTTGTCCACGATCTCGCTCGGCGTGCCGACGCCCGGCATGCCGTAGAAGGCACCCATCGTGGCGTCGGACTCCTCGATCGGCGCGTGTGCGGCGTACCGGCGGCGCACCTCGTCGAGCTTCCACTGCACGTCCGTCGCGGTCTCGCCGATCGCGATGTTGTAGTTGGCGGAGCGGGTGATCGCGTCGAAATCGGTTCCGACCTCCGCGCAGTGCTGCTTGAGCACATCGGACTTGTGCGCGAATCCCTCGAAGGTGCCGTCGAAGTTGGTGTACTGCGCGTACTTCGCCGCGATCTTGAGCGTGCGCTTCTCTCCGCCGCCCGCCAGCCACAGCGGAAGGCCGCCGTCCTGCAGCGGTTTCGGCTCACAGATCGCCCCGTCCACCTGGTAGTACTTGCCGTCCAGCGTGGACACCCCGTCGCGCCAGGCCTGCTGCAGGATCTGCACGCCCTCCTCGAGGCGGCCCAGCCGCTCTCCGGGCGGCGGGAAACCGTAGCCGTAGGCCCGCCACTCGTGCTCGTACCAGCCCGCACCGATGCCCATCTGGGTGCGCCCGCCCGAGATCAGGTCGACGGTGGCGGCGACCTTCGCGAGGTACGCCGGGTTGCGGTAGCTCATTGCGGTGCACATCTGCCCGAGCTTGATCCGCTCGGTGGTGGCGGCGAACGCCGACATCAGCGTCCACGCCTCGTGGGTGGCCTCGTGGGTGGCAACGGGGACGGTGTGGAAGTGGTCGTACACCCAGATCGAGTCCCAGGGCCCCGTATCGGCCCGGCTCGCGAGGCCGCTCATGGTGGACCATTGGTCCGCCGGGTCGATGCCGACGAGGTCGAGACGCCAGCCTTGCGGGATGAAGAGTCCGAATCGCACCCGTCCAGCCTACGTTCGCAGCCGTGAACTTGTCGCACCGTTTCCGTACCCTCCGGTTCATGCAGGTAGCAGGACAGGACGGGCTGTTCGACGTGGCCGGCCACCGCAGGGAGCTCGGCGCGGGGGCATGGCTCGATGTGCGCACGGGGTGGCAGCACGATCCCGACGGGCTGTTCGCGGCGCTCCAGCACGACGTGCCGTGGGTCGCCGAGCGCCGCCGCATGTACGACCGCACGCTGCCGGTGCCGCGCCTGCTGCGGTTCTACGGCACCGGCGCCGCGCTCCCCCACCCGGCGCTGGAGGAGGCCCGGCGGGAGCTGAGCGAGCTGTACTGGGAGGACCTGCGCGAGCCGTTCACCTCCGTGGGGCTGTGCCTGTACCGGGACGGCGCGGACTCGGTGGCGTGGCACGGCGACACCATCGGCAGGGGCGGCACGCACGACACGGTGGTCGCGATCGTCTCGCTCGGTTCCACCCGCCCGTTCCTGATGCGCCCGCGTGGCGGCGGCGCCAGCACGCGGCTCAGCGTGGGCCACGGCGACCTGCTGGCCATGGGTGGATCGGCGCAGCGCACGTGGGAGCACGCGGTGCCCAAGGTCCCGCACGCCGAGCCGCGGATCAGCATCCAATTCCGCGTGGCCGGGGTGCGCTGACGGCCCTGCAAATCCGTACTGGTCATTACCTGGTGTGACAAGATGAGCTGATGATCGCGGACGGCCCGATTCCGAAGCACGAGCAGCTCCGGGCACTCCTCGAGCAGCGCTGCGCCGAGGATCTGGTTCCCGGAGCGGCCCTGCCCAGCGAGCGGCAGCTGTGCGAGGAGTACGGCGTCTCCCGCATCACGGTGCGCGAGGCGCTCCGGCAGCTGGTCGCGGAGGGCACGCTGGTGCGGATCCGCGGCAAGGGCACGTTCGTCGCCGACCACCCCGCGCGGTCGCAGCTGCACCTCGCGTCGTTCCACGAGGACATGCGCCGCCTCGGCCGGGCACCTTCCACCGTCGTGCTGCAGACGGAGCTGCGGGTCCCGCCGCCGTCCACCACCTCGGCGTTGCAGATCCGGGCCGCGGACAAGGCGTTCCACATCAAGCGACTCCGCCTGGCCGACGGGGTGCCGATCTCCATCGACGACGCCTGGTACCCGGAGACCGTGGCGCCCGGGCTCGACCGGCACGACCTCACGCAGTCGATCTATCAGCTGCTGCGCAGCGAGTACGGCCACGCGATCGACCACGCCGAACAGTCCATCGGGGCCATCTCCGCCGACGGCGAGTTGGCCCGCCTCCTCGGAGTACCCTCGGGCGCACCGCTACTCGCGTTCGACCGGGTCTCCTTCTCCGGCGCCGCGCGCGTGGAGCACAGCTACTCCTGGTACCGCTCCGACCGCTACCAGGTCCAGATGACGGTCACCGACCCCGGCTGACGGACCCGGACATCGTGGTAGCTTCTGGTCGATGACCTCCACCTCCCCCACACTGGTCCTGGTCCACGGCGCGTTCGCCAACTCGTTCTCCTTCGCACCGCTGCAGGCGGCGCTCGCGCTGCGCGGCGTGCGGTCCCTCGCTGTGGACCTGCCCGGCCACGGATTCCAGGCCACCTTCCCCGCCGCCTACCAGGCGCCGCAGGACCGAGAGGCGCTGGCCGCCGCGCCCAGCAGCATGGCCGGAGTCACCCTGGCAGACAACGCCGCCCACCTCATCGGCGTGCTCGAACGCGCCCGCGAGCACGGCCCCGTGACCGTGCTCGCGCACAGCCGCGGCGGCATCACGCTCACCGCGGCGGCGAACGCGCGCCCGGACCTCATCGACCGCATGGTGTACGCATCCGCATGGGCACCGGTCGATCTCGACGTGGACGCCTACCAGACGGCCCCGGAGATGGCCTCGTTCGACGGCGCGGCGCTGGCCGGCCTGGTGGCCGCGAATCCGGCGGACATCGCCGCCCTCCGGTGCGACTTCCGCACCGCCGATCCGGCGTCGCTCGCCGCGGTGAAGAAGCTGTTCCTCGCCGACGGGACCGAGGACGAGTTCCGCACGTTCCTCACGACCTTCCAGCCCGACGAGAACCTCGACGTGGGCGGCGCCGCCGACCGCGCCCGCGCCGACACGTGGGGAACGGTCCCGCGCACCTACATCCGGCTCAGCGAGGACGAGAGCATGCCGATCGCCATGCAGGACCGCCTCATCCGGGAGGCGGACGCCCTCACCCCCGGCAACCCCTCCGATGTGCGCACGCTCCGCTCCAGCCACCTGGGCTGGCTGGTGCACACGGACCCGGCCGCAGACCTCCTCGCGGACATCGTGGCGGGCTGAGGCTCAATCGAAGGTGAAGCAGGTGCCGCAGAAGTCGCGGCCGAACGGGGTGATCTCGATGCGGCGCCGGATCGTCTTCGCGTAGCGGCCCGCCTTGCCCATCGCGTCCATCACCGTGGGCTGCACCTGCAGCAGTTCGTATCGCTGCACCTCGACCTGCTCCTTGGAGAACCAGATCAGGCCCAGGCGGTTGAGGTTGCCGAGGTACGACGGGAGCCGCTCGGCGTGCCGGCAGCCGGCCACCTCCGAGATCATCGACAGGCCCGCGGCCACGGTCTCCGAGCCGACGCCGAAGGGCCGGTTGGTCCGCACGTCCACCGCGGGCTGCGCGCCCTCGAGCACCAGCAGCCGCAGGATGCGGGCCTCGTCGGGGCACAGCTGCATGAGGATGTACTCGAACGCCGGGTGCGGGGCGTCCGGGAGCGGCGACTGCGCGGACTGCAGCAGTAGCCGGTTGCCCTTCTTCCGCAGTTCCTCCCCCGACGGGATCGGGGGCTGCTCGAACTCGTCCTCGAACTCCTCGACGATCTCCCCGTGCACGATCTCCCGGGGCGCGGGCTCGGTGAGCGCGACGTCCACCAGATGCTCGGCCTCGTTGACGAACTGCCGGGTGATGCGCTGCGCGGAGCCGCCCACCTCGCGGCCGAGGTTCAGCGCCGAGTTCGACGCCCGGCCGAGCGCACCGAGGAGGCCTCCGCCGCCCGCCTGCTCGGGCTCCGCCACGGCCGGAACGTCGGCGTCCCGCGTCGCGATCTCCCAGCGCTCCGAGGCGGTCGCCTCCCGCGCACCGTCGGTCTTCGCCCGCCGCTTGGCGGCGTCGCGCCGCGCGGCCCCGGACTCGTCACTCACGTCTACACCCCGAATATCGCTAGATGGAGGAACCCGGCGAACGAACCGAGCACCGCGCCGTGCAGGAACAACAGCCACTCATCCTGCTTGATCGCGGACCGGAGCAGCTCACTGAGGTCCTCGGGACTCAGCTTGTTCATCCGCTCGACGACGAACGTCCGCACCTTGCACTGCTGCTCGGCGACGAACTTCGGGTCGTTGACCGTGGCCTCGGCGACCTTCATCGCCTCCACTCCTACCAGCTGGGGCACGCGGTCGTAGGCCTCGAATCCCACCGAGAGCTTCACGAACCCGCGGGCCCACCCCGCCGCGTTGTCGATCGAATCCCGGAGCACGGTCTCGACGGTGGCGCGGGTGCGGTCCGAGCGCGGGCCGTGCAACAGCTCGTCGCAGATGTTCTCGATGGTGATCACCTTGTCCGCCATCACGATGGCGTACTGCTCGGCGATCTCCTTCTTGCGTTTGAGGAACAGCCCCTGCTTCCACGGCACCCACCACTTGGGGTGGATCGGTTCGAAGATCATCAGGATGCCGATGTAGTTGACCACGTAGCCGATGACCACGCCGCCCAGCGGGAGCAGCCACCAGTACGGGAAGAAGTGCAGCAGGGCCACCAGGATGAAGCCCATGGGGAAGCCGAAGTAGAAGCCGAAGTTCTGCATGAACACGAGCTCTTTCCGGCCCATGTTGTAGAAGATGTCCTTGAGCACCTTCGGATTCGCCGTGAGGTACCGGATCACCATGAGCTTGGCGTCGATGTAGTCGTCGATGTTCTCGCCGATGGTCGACGTGATCTTCCGGACGTCCTGCGGCAGGGATGCCGACACCCGCCGGTACACCAGCAGTTTCACGTCCTCGGGCAGCGAGTACCACAGGCGCGGGTTCTCGCGCTGCATCACGCTCTCCACGATGGACGGGATCATCGGCATGGACGCGCGGGTCAACACCTCCGAGACGTGCTCGGGATCCATCACCTCGTAGAACTCGGCGATACTGCCGACCTTGTTCAGCGATTTGTCGACGGCGATACTCGCCATCTTCTCCGCGCGCGAGGGCACGATGCCCTGCCAGCCGACGCGGCCGTCGGGCTGGATCGCGGGGATCACCTGGACGCGACGCGGGAGGAACGGATAGAGGGTGGCCATCCCGGGGAACTTGAACCCGTAGAACTTCTTGGGCTCGAACAGCATCAGGATGCCGGTCCAGTTGGTGATGTAGCCGATGATGCCCGTGAACAACGGGACGGTGATGAGATGGCTGATCAGGTCCGCGCTCACGACGGGCTCCGATCGACCCCGTCGACGCTCCCCGCCGAGCTCACCACACAACCTCCCGCATCACCACACCATTGGCGGGGCACCCGTCCTTCGAATGCCTCACGACCGTCGAGCCTTTGTTCTTCGCGCGCAACTGTACTCAACGAAGTGAGAGGTTTAAGACACTTGTCGATCACCCCGGCCACCCCCTGCCGCCGGAGCCTTTGAAAAAGATTGTCTCCCACGGCCTTCCAATCTCACGCCGAGAAGATCACATCTCCTGCGGCGACATCGCGCTCGGCCGGATCGTCGATCGCGCCCGGCTTGGAGTCCATGAGTACCACGGGACAGATCGCACTGAGTCCACGTTGCCGAATCGCCTCGGGCGAAAAGGAAATCAGCGGCTGGCCGGCGACGACCTTCGCCTTCTCCTCGGCCAACAGGGTGAACCCCTCGCCCCCGAGATTCACGGTGTCGATGCCGACGTGCACCAGCACCCCGGCGCCGCCGTCGCCCAGCACGATCGCCGCGTGCGGGTGCAGCTTGAGCACCGTGCCCGCCACCGGCGAACCCACGACCGCCTCGGCACCGTCGGGCGGGACCGACGGCTCGATGGCCACCCCCGAGCCCACCATCTGGCCGGCGAAGACCTGATCCGGCACCGCCGAGAGCGGCAGGAGCCGCCCGGCGACCGGCGCCAGCACATCCGTCACAGGAGGTCCTGCACTTCCTCGGCGAGCGCGTCGGCGGTCGGGCCCACGACGACCTGCACCGCGGAGCCCGCGATCATCACTCCGTGCGACAGCTTCTTCAGGGCCGCCTGGTCCACCTTGCCGGTGTCCTTGACCTCGCAGCGCAGGCGGGTGATGCAGCCCTCGACCTCTTCGATGTTGTCGGCCCCGCCGAGCCCGTTCACGATGTCCTGCGCCTTGGCCATGTTCGCCGCCTTCCTAGACGAGATGTTTGCGACGAAACCCACGCACGCCGCGACAACTGGTTATAACCTGTCGTCAGGTTAGTTGACCTGCACTCGACAGGAGCGAGAAATGAGTTCCAACTCCGGTTCCGGTATATCAGCACGAAGGCTCGATCTGAGCGGTCTCCAGAAACTCGGCCGCAGCCTCATGCTGCCGATCGCGGTGCTGCCGGCCGCGGGGCTGCTCCTCCGGCTCGGGCAGGACGATCTGCTCGGCCGCTGGTCGTCGATGAAGACGGTGGCCGCCGTGATCGGCGGCGCCGGCGACGCCCTGATCTCCAACCTCCCCATCCTGTTCGCCGTGGGTATCGCAATCGGCTGGGCCAAGAAGTCCGACGGCTCCACCGCGCTCGCCGCGCTCGTCGGCTACCTCTCGTTCCAGGCGGTCGAGAAGGCCATGTCGCCCGTGGTCCTCGCGGGCGAGGTGGACAAGTCGGGCGAACCGGCCGTGGTCGATTACGGCGTGCTCGGCGGCATCGTGATCGGCATCCTGTCCGCCGTCCTCTGGCAACGCTTCTACAAGACGAAACTGCCGGACTACATCGGCTTCTTCTCCGGCCGCCGGCTGGTGCCCATCCTCACCGCCTCGGCCGCGATCGTGGTGGGCGTGATCATGTCGTTCGCGTACCCGCTGTTCAACTGGGCGCTCACCGGTCTCGGCACCTGGGTCGCGGAGAACTCGGTCGTCGGCGGCGGCGTGTTCGGCACGGTCAACCGGCTGCTGCTCCCCCTCGGCCTGCACCACATCATCAACTCCGTGGTGTGGTTCATCCTGGGCGATTACCGCGCACCGTCGGGCGAGATCGTGCACGGCGACGTCTCCCGGTTCCTCCAGGGAGACCCCACCGCCGGCACCTTCATGACGGGCTTCTTCCCCATCATGATGTTCGGCCTGCCCGCCGCGGCGTTCGCGATCTACCGCTGCGCCAAGCCCGAGAACCGCACGATGGTCGGCGGCATCATGGTGTCCGTCGCGCTCACCAGCTTCCTCACCGGCATCACGGAGCCGCTCGAGTTCTCGTTCATCTTCGTGGCCTGGCCGCTGCTCCTGGTGCACGCCCTCCTCACGGGCAGCTCGCTGCTCATCGCGAACTGGCTCGACATCCACCACGGCTTCACGTTCTCCGCGGGCGCCATCGATTACGTGCTCAACTTCGGTAAGGCCACCAACCCGCTGTGGCTCATACCCATGGGGCTCGTCTACGCCGTGATCTACTACTTCACGTTCTCGTTCATCATCACACGCCGGAACCTCAAGACACCGGGGCGCGAGGACGAAGACGAGGAAGCAGAGATGATCGCTTGACCGAGCTGCTGCGCGGCACCGTCGTCACGCCGTCCGGGACCATCGACGACGGCGTCGTCGCCCTCGCCGACGGTCTCATCAGCGAGGTCGGCCCGGCCTCGGCCTTCCCTCCGGCGACGGTTCCGCCCGCGACCGGCCTGGTGTACGTGCCGGGCATGATCGACGTGCACTGCCACGGGGGCGGCGGGTTCGGCTTCCCGGACTCCGACGCCGACGGTGCGCGGGCCGCCGCCGAGCACCACCTGCGCCGCGGCACCACCACGATGCTCGCGTCCCTCGTGTCCGCCGCGCCGGAGAAGCTGCTCGAGCGGATCGCGGTGCTGAGCCCGCTGGTGGACGACGGCACCGTCGCGGGGCTGCATCTGGAGGGGCCGTTCCTGGCGCAGGAGGTGTGCGGGGCGCAGGACCCGCGGTACATCATCGACGGCGATCCGGCGCTGCTCGCGCGGCTGCTGGACGCCGCGGGTGGGCGCATCGCGTCGATGACCGTCGCCGCGGAGACCGCCCACTTCGACGAGCTCGCGCGCCTGCTCTCCGACGCCGGCGCCGTGGTCTCCGTCGGCCACACCGCGGGCGACTACGACACCGTCGCCGCGGCCCTGGGCACGCCCACGGGGCCGGTCAGCGTCACGCACCTGTTCAACGGCATGCACCCCATGCACCACCGGCACCCCGGCGCGGTCGGGGCCGCGCTCACCGTCGCGGGCGAGGGCCGCGCCGTCGCCGAGATCATCGGCGACGGGGTGCACCTCGACGCCGGCACCGTGGCGATGGTGTTCGCCACCGTCGGGTCCGACCACGTCGCCCTCATCTCCGACGCGATGCAGGCCGCGGGCATGCCCGACGGGCAGTACACGCTGGGGCCGCTCGACGTGACCGTCGGGGGCGGGGTCGCGCGGCTCACTACGCCCGACGGTGCTCCCGGCGCCATCGCCGGCGGCACCGCCTCGGTCTACGACGTGTTCGTCCGCGCCGTCCGGCACGCCGGCGTTCCGCTCGCCGACGCCGCACGCGCAGGCGCCACCACGCCCGCCCGCCTGCTGGGGCTCAAGGACCGCGGGGAGCTGGCCGCGGGCCTCCGCGCCGACCTGCTGGAACTGGACGGGGACCTGTCGCTGCGCCGGATCCTCCGCGGCGGCGCAGAGGTGTAACACCTGCGATCCCGGTGTCCGTGGCCACCTTCGACGCCCGACTACACGCCGGAGCGGCGACCTACGGCATCGCGTCGGCGATCACGGACCGGGTCTCCTAGAGGGAGAGCTCGCCGCGAATCGTGGTGGTGGTCGCGCCGCCGATCCAGGTCTCGCCGTCTGCGCGCTCGACGTGGACTCGGCCGCTGCGGCCGAGTCTCGTGCCCTGCGATGCGATGTAGCGGCCGGGCAGCACGTCGCCGATCAGCCACTGCGCCAGGCCGGCGTTGAGGGACCCGGTGACCGGGTCCTCGGGCACGCCGAGATCAGGACAGAAGGCGCGGACCTCGACGGCGCGCTCGTCGCCCTCGGGGTACGGGCCGACGGCTCCCACCTGCAGCTCCCCCATCGTCGCGAAATCCGGTTCCAGCGCGAGCACCGCGTCCGCGTCGCGCAGCCGCGCCGCGACCCAACCGGGGCCGTTGTCCACCCACTGCACCGCCAGCAGGTCCGACGGTGCGAGGCGCAGGCTCGCAGCCACGCGCTCGACGACCTCCGGCTCGGCCGGCCCGCTGCGCACGAGCGGCGGGGCCGCGAAGGCGAGCGTCCCCGCGCGCCGCAGCCGCACCAGCCCGGCGCCGCACTCCTGCACGAGGGTCCCAGGGGTGCGCGGCGCCCCTCCCGCCTCGAGCCACGCGTGCGCGCTGCCGAGGGTCGGGTGCCCGGCGAACGGCAGTTCCCCGCCCGGGGTGAAGATCCGCAGCCGGTAGTCGGCGGCGGGGTCGGTGGGCCGCAGCAGGAAAGTGGTCTCGCTGAGGTTCGTCCACCGCGCGAACGCCGCCATCTGCTCGTCCGTCAGCCCGTCGGCGTCGTGCACCACGGCCACCGGGTTGCCGAGGAGCGGTTCCTCGGAGAAGACGTCGACCTGCCGGAACACGTTCACGTGGTGCACCTTTCGCTCGGTAGAGGTCCCTGCCGCAGCCGGGGCGGCATCACAGCGGATGGAGGATGCGATCGAGGAATTCGCGGGTGCGGGCCTGCTGCGGATCGCCGATCACTTCGGCGGGCGGCCCGGACTCCAGCACCTTCCCGCCGTCGACGAACAGCACCTGATCGGCCACGTCGCGGGCGAACGCCATCTCGTGCGTCACCACCACCATCGTGCGGCCCTCCGTCGCCAGGTCGCGCATCACCGTGAGCACGCCCCCGACGAGCTCCGGATCCAGCGCGGAGGTGGGCTCGTCGAACAGCACGACCTTCGGCCGCAGCGCCAACGCGCGGGCGATGCCGACGCGCTGCTGCTGCCCGCCCGACAGCTGATGCGGGTACTTGTCGGCGTGGTCGGCCAGCCCCACCCGGTCGAGCAGCGCCCGGGCCTCCGCCTCCACGTCGCCGGCGGGCCTGCGCTGCACCACGATCGGCCCCTCCGTCACGTTCTCCAGCGCCGTCTTGTGCGGGAACAGGTTGTGCGACTGGAACACCATCGCGCTCTGCGCGCGATAGCGGGCCAGTGCCGCCCTGCCCGGCTCCCCGGCGGCGAAATCGAGCGTCTCCGACCCGACGGTGACGGTGCCCCCGTCCGGCAGCTCGAGCGCGTTGAGGGAGCGGAGCACCGTCGTCTTGCCGGAACCGGACGGTCCGATGACGACGGTGACGGTGCCCTCCGGCACCGCGAAGTCGATGCCCCGCAGCACCGGCCGGTCGCCGAAGGACTTGGTCAGGCCCCGCACCGAGATCAGGTCGGTCATCGCGTCACGTACCTCTCGAATCGATCCTCCAGGCGTGACTGCAGGAGGCTGAGCACCAGGCAGATCACCCAGTAGTAGCAGGCCGCCACCACGTACATGATGAAGAAGTCGTAGGTGGGCGCGGCGGCGATCTGGGCCTGCCGGAACAGCTCGGTGACCAAGATCGCGGACGCCAGCGAGGTGTCCTTGACCAGCGAGATCAGGGTGTTGGCGAGCGGCGGGGTCGCGGTGCGCGCCGCCTGCGGCAGGATGATCCGGCGCAGCGACGTGCGGTAGTCCATACCGATCGTCGTGGCCGCCTCCCACTGCCCGCGCGGCACGGCCCCGATCGCCGCGCGGATGATCTCCGCCGCGTAGCCGCCCACGTTGAGCGAGAAGGCGATCACGGCGGCGAGGAACGGATCGAACACCACGCCCGCGAGCGGCAGCCCGTAGAAGATGATCACGAGCTGCACCAGCAGCGGGGTCCCCCGGATGATCGAGATGTAGCCGCGCGCGAGACCGCTCACCGCCCGCCGCTTCGACATCCGCGCCAGCGCCACGACGAGGGCGATCGCGAGGCCGATGACGAAGCTGATCGCGGTGAGCGGGATGGTCTTGGTGACCGTCGCCTGCGCCATCGGGACCAGGTTGCGGCGCACCATGTCCCAGGTGCTCGACCCGTGGGCGGCCTCCTGGGCGCCCGCGCCGAAGAACCGGTCCGAGATGCGCGCCGCGGTGCCGTCGGCGCGGATCTCGTTGAGGCCGCGGTTGATCTCGGGCAGGAGCCCGGAGTTCTTCCGCGCCGCGAACACCGATTCGGACTTGTCCGGGGTCTCCGCCGCGATCTCGACGGGCGCGCCGGGCGTCACCTTGAGGTAGTTGCGCACCACGCCGGTGTCGTTGACCACCACGTCCACCCGCCCCTGCGCGAGGACGTTCGCGGCGTCGGTGAAGCTGTTCACCGCCTCGATCCGGGCGCCGGCCTTCTCGGCGACGCCGGACCAGCTGCTGGTGATGCTCTGCGCCGCGGTCTTCCCGCGGATGTCGTCGATCGAGCGCACCGAGGTGTCGCCCTTGCGCACCAGGATCGATCCGCCGGTCTGCAGGTAGGTGTCCGACAGGTCGTACTTGGCGGCCCGCTCGTCGCTGCGGGTCACCTGATTGGCGACGAGGTCGAACCGCCCCGATTCGAGGCCGGCCATCATCGAGTCCCACGGCGTCTCGACGAATTCGACGCGCTTACCGATCTTCTCGGCGATCGCGGTGATCATCTCCACGTCGTAGCCGGTGAGCCGCCCGGCGTCGTCGTGATAGCTGTACACCTGGTAGACGCCCTCGGTGCCCACGCGCAGCACGCCGGGCGGCGCCGGATCGGCTTGCGCCGGTAGCGGTCCCGCCACCAGCAGCACCGCGGTCAGCGCGAGCAGCACCCGCCTCAGCACGGACATGTCGGACCTCCACGGCGTGGAACCCGGAGGGAATCGGCGACGAAGGCGGGCGGGCGCATGCACTGTTCCTATCACCCACGCCGCCCGACGGGGCGGGTACCGCTTCCCGCGACACCCCGCTTTTCCCGCGATCACCAGGGCGATCGCGGGATCGAATCACGATCGCGGGAAGAGTCCGCGGGGACGCGCGGAAACCTTTTTCAACCAAGGGGTTGAACACGGCGAGCGACGGGTGTACCGTCTTATTCAACAGATCGGTTGAACACTCTGGAAGGAGGCCCACACGGACGAGCAACAGGAACTCTTGAACAAGGCGTTCGCCGCCCTGGCGGACCCCACCCGCCGCGACATCGTGGCCCGGCTCGCCGACGGCGACGCCACCCTCACCGAGATCGCGGAACACTACGACGTGAGCATCCAGGCGGTCTCCAAGCACCTCGCGGTGCTACAGACAGCCGGCCTGATCAGCAGGACCAGACAGGCGCAATCACGCCCGGCCCACCTCGAGGCCGAGATGTTCGACCGCATGAACGGATGGATCGAGCGCTACCGGCGCCGCGCGGAGCGGCGCTACCGGCGCCTCGACGCCGTCCTCGCGGACCTGGACACCCCGACGCACGACCACCACGACGACACACCCCACACCACCGAAGGAGAACCATCATGACCACCACCGACAACGAGGCCCGGATCGAAGCCTCCCCCTCGCTCCCCGCCATCACCATCACCCGCGAGTTCCGGGCCACGCCGGCGCAGCTGCACCGGGCCCACACGGATCCCGAGGTCTACACGCAGTGGATCGGCCCGTCGGACATCGACACCGAGATCACGCACTGGGACGCGCGCACCGGCGGCAGCTGGTCGTACCTCAGCGTGCGCCACGGCGAGAACGGCCGCGAGGAGTACGGCTTCCACGGCAGCTTCCACGACGTCACCGACGACCGGATCGTGCAGACCTTCACCTTCGACGGGATGCCCGACGCCGTCTCGCTGGAGACCATGACCTTCGAGGACCTCGGCGACGGTCGTACCCGCCTGCACTCCACGTCACTGTTCGACAGCTTCGAGTCGCGCGACGGGATGCTCGCGAGCGGCATGGACGTGGGCGTCAACGACGGCTACGCCAAGCTGGACGACCTCCTGGAGAAGGGCGGCCTGTAACCGCCCGCCCCGCCGTCAGGCGGCGTCGTACTGCGGTTCGCCGCGGAACCGGGACTCGCGCCCGTCGATGCCGAGACGCCGCCAGACGCGGCGGGACACCGGATTCATCAGGCCGATGCGGTGCGCGAGGGCCCGGACGTCGCCGAACACGTCGGCCCGCATCCGGCGGTTCGCCGGATCACGCCAGAAGATCTCCCGGCGCACCTCGTCCGGCACCTCGAAGGCCTCCCAGAACTCCTTGGGCGGCACCATGATCACGTTGTTCAGCGACCACATCACCACGGGCATCACGATGGAGAGGATGCCGCGCTGGATGCGGCTCATCCTGGGCACCCGGTATTCGAGCAGTTCGTGCGCGAACGAGATGTGCCGCGCCTCCTCGGCCACGTGGATGGCGATGATCGCGGTCATCGCCGGGTGCTGGGTGGAACCCGCCCGCAGCTGCCGCTTCTGCATGTGGTCGATCGGTTCCTCGCCGCCGAGCACGCCCACGAAGAAGCCCGGAGGCGCCCACACCGCGGCCCGCGTCAGCCGCGGCATCACCCTGCGGAACCACCGCGGCGCGCCCGGCACGTCCTGGCCCGTGCGGTTGACGAACTCCTGGAACATGAGGGTGTGGTTGCACTCCTCGCGCGCCTCGTGCGTGGCGTAGCGGAACTCGGCGGAGCCGTTGCGGCGCACGAACGAGTACTGCATGAGCGCGGCGATGAGGATCTGCTCGAACTGCAGGCCCGCCTTGACCAGGTTCGCCTGGCGCCAGACGCCCATGGCGATCCGCTTCTCCAGCGGCTGCGCCCGGTACCACGCGCTGCGGCCGATGTAGTCCAACTCCGGGTCGAGCACCCAGCGCGGTCGGCCGGGTCGATCGCCAGCTCGTCGGAATCCCAGTCGATGTCCAGGTACGGGTCGAAGTTCCGGTGCACCGAGGCGTCCGAGAGGTCCGCGAGAGTCTGCTCGAATCCGCCGCGGTCCAGGCCGGCCGACGGCACCCGCGTCGTTCCCGTATCGCTGATAGTCATGATCACTACCTCGTCATATAGACAGTCCGTTGATAACTGTCTACCACGAGTCCGGCCCGATGTCCGTGCCGGAGCCTGTAGTTTCGGCCTATGAAGCTGCCCAGCCTGCGCTCCGATTACGGATCGGTGCTGCTCGGCCCGGCGGACGCGAGCCCCCAGAGCACCCGCGTGCGGGTCCAGCTGGTCATCACGATCGGCGTGATCGTCGCGAACCTCATCGGCGTGGTCCTCGCGGTCTGCCTGGCCGTCGTCGGCATCCCCCAGCCGCCCATCCCCTGGATCGACGGGTGGTGGATGAACTTCCTCGTGGTGCCGGTCTACATCGGCATCGCTTTCCTCATCGGCGCGACGGTGGGCACCATCCGGATCGTCCGCTCCCTGCGCTGGTCCATCCGCGACGAGGACCCCGACGCCGCCGAAGCCCGCGCCGCCCTCGTCGCGCCGTTCCGGCTCACCGCGCTGCAGGCCGCGCTGTGGGCGATCGGCACCGTGGTGATCACCGCGGGCTACGGGATCCTCGACCCGCAACTCATCCCCAAGATCGCTCTGGTGACGGGTCTCAGCGGCCTCGTGGTCTGCGCGATCTCCTATCAGATCACGGAATTCGCGCTGCGGCCCGCCGCGGCCAAGGCCCTGGAGGCCGGCTTCCGCGCACCCCGGCGCGGCCGCCTGCGGATGCGCGCCGCCTCCGCGTGGGCCATCGGCTCGGGGGTACCGCTCGCCGGGATCTTCATCGTGGTGATCTTCGGGACCTTCCGCGACGACACCTCCAAGACGGACATCTTCATCGGAGTGGCGGCGCTCGCGGCGATCTCGCTGCTCACCGGCCCGCTGCTGGTGATCCTCAACGCGGACTCCCTCGTCGGGCCGCTGCGCGTACTGGGCGACGCCATGCGGCGGGTGCGCGACGGGGACTCCGACGTCACGGTCCGGATCTTCGACGGCTCGGACATGGGCGAGTTGCAAGCCGGGTTCAACTCGATGACCACGGGCCTGCGCGAGCGGGAACGCCTGCAGGACCTGTTCGGCCGGCACGTGGGCCGCGACGTCGCGGCGGCGGCGCTCGGGCGGGGCGTCGAGCTGGGCGGCTCGGAGCAGACGGTGGCGGTGATCTTCGTCGACGTGGTCGGCTCCACCACCATCGCCCGGCAGCGACCCGCCACGGAGGTGGTGGAGCTGCTCAACCGGTTCTTCGAGGTGATCGTGACCGCCGTCGAGGAGAACGACGGACTGGTCAACAAGTTCGAGGGCGACGCGGTGCTCGCCGTGTTCGGAGCCCCACTGCCGCACCCGGATCCGGCCGCCGGGGCGCTGCGCGCGGCCCGCCGGATCGCGGAGCGGCTCCCCGCCGCGGTGCCCGATCTGTCCGCCGGGATCGGGGTGTCGTTCGGCACCGTCGTGGCCGGCAACGTGGGCGCGATCGAGCGCTACGAGTACACCGTGATCGGGGACCCGGTGAACGAGTCGGCGCGGCTGTCCGAGGTGGCCAAGCGCGACACCTCGCTGCCCGTGGCCGCCGAGCCCGCGATCCTGGCGGCCCGCGCATCGGAGACCCAGCACTGGCGGTTCACCGATGCGGTGGTGCTCCGCGGCCGCGACGTGCCGACCCGGCTCTACTCCCCCGCCCCGTCGAGCACCAGCACGTCGTCGACGAACTCCGTCGCCCCCACCGAGAAGCGCCGAAGCCCCGCCGAGACGAACCCCGATTTGGCGTAGAACCGCTTGGCGCGTGCGTTGTCCGCGTTGACGCCCAGCCACACCGGCAGGCCGTCGGCGTCCTCGCGGACCGCGTCCAGCAGCACCCGCGCGACGCCGGCACCGTGCCGGTCCGGGGCGACGTACAGCTTGGACAGGTAGGCCGACGGTGCGCCGCGCAGCGCGTCGGGCCCCTCGTCGTGGACGCCGTGCAGCACGAGCGCGTACCCGACGGGGCCGCCGGCACCGTCCACCACGAACACCCGGTGATCGGGCGCGGCGATGTGCCGCGCGAAGGCGTCGGCGCCCAGGTTGCGGGCGACGAAGTCCGCGATGTGCGCCCGCGGCAGCGCCGGCGGGCAGGCGAGCGGGAACGTGCGCGCGGCGAGCGCAGCGACGGGCTCGGCGTCGGCGGCGACGGCGCGCCTGACTCGGGCGGTCATCCGTGTCCTCCTTGGCGGGGTTCGCCGCGTCGGAACGCCGACGGCGGATACTGTGTTTGATGTCGAAAAGTATTCGCCGGATCGAGGAGGCCGGACGGTGGCACCCAGGAACGAGGCGCCCACGCGGGCGGGCGCCAAGCGGCGGCAACTGCCCGACCAGGTGGCCGGGTACGTCCGCGAGCAGATCATGACCGGCCGGATGCGACCCGGCGACTTCCTTCGCATGGAGCCTATCGCGGAGGCCGTCGGCGTCTCCATCACTCCGGTGCGCGAGGGCCTCCTGACGCTGCGCAGTGAGGGTTTCGTGACGCTGGTGCCGCGCCGCGGTTTCCAGGTGGCCGCCTTCACCCGGCAGGACGTGCGGGACCTGTTCTGGACGCTGTCGCAGTTGTCGGGCGAGCTGTCCGCGCGGGCCGTGAAGAAGGCGACCCCCGAGCTGGTGGCGCGGCTCCGCGAGATCAACGAGTCCACCACCGCCGCGGCGCGGGCCGGCGACACCGCCCGGGTGGGCGATCTGGGCCACGAGTTCCACCGGCAGATCAACCTGGCCGCCGAATCCGATCGCCTCACGCGGCTGCTGATGGGCGTGGTGAAGCACCTGCCGAACCGGTTCTACGCGGCCCTGGAATCCGATGTGGAATCCCTACGGGCGCACCACGACGAGATCGTCGACGCGTTCGAGGTGGGCGACGCCCGCCGGGTCCGCAGGGCCATGGAGCAGCACCTCACCGAATGCTCCGGACACGTGGTCGCGATGCTGGAGGGTGCGGGGCTCTGGGCCGAGGAATGACCTCGGGGAACCGGAATCACCCCCGGCCGAGAAGCCGATCCGTCTCGCGCCGTTCACGTTTGGTGGGCCGACCCGCTCCGCGCTCGCGCTGCGGCATCGACAGCACGATCTCCCGCGGGGGCGGGGGCGGGCTGTTGTCGATGTAGCAGGTGGCCGCGACGGGCGCGCCCACCCGTTTCGCGATGAGGGTGGCGACCTCGACGATCCGCTCGCGGCCGCCCAGCCGCAGCCGCACCTCGTCGCCCACGACGATGTGCTGGGCCGGCTTCGCCGTGGCGCCGTTCACCCGGACGTGCCCGCCACGGCACGCGGTGGCCGCGGCCGACCGGGTCTTGGTCAGCCGCACCGCCCACAGCCAGGCGTCGACCCGCACGCGCCTAGCGCCTCCGCAGCAGCCGCGAGACCCCGACCGCGCCGAGGGCGCCGAAGGCGATGAGCAGCAGGATGCCCAGCCCCGCGCCGCCGACCACCCAGCCGACCGCCACGATGACCACCGCGGGCGCCGCCATCGCCGCGACCATCCCGGGATGCTGCTTCACGACCTCCAACGCGGCCTGCTTGCGCGCCGGGTCCAGCTCTTTTCCAGCCATGTCCCCAATGTACCGATCTGATCCGAGGCAGGATGGATCCATGACGGTGCTGGCGCTGATGCGACACGGCGAGGCGGGGATGGCGGCCCCCGACGACGCCCGCCCGATCACCGACGCGGGTCGCGAGCAGGCCCGCCGATCCGCGCTCTGGCTCACCGAGCAGGACCTCGCCCCCGAGCTCGCGCTCGTGTCCTCGTCCCGGCGCACCGTCGAGACCTTCCACGCCACGGGCCTGCGCTGCCCGATGACCGCGACCGAGGCGCTGTACGGATCCACCGGGCAGAAGATCCTCGACGAGATCAACGGCGTGCCCGGCGATCTCCCGGTGCTGCTGGTGGTGGCGCACTTCCCCGGCGTCCCCGAGGCCGCCTCCCTGCTCGACCCCGGCGCCGAGCTCCCCGCGTTCACGCCGGGCACCGTCGTGCTGCTGGACCTGGACGACGGGCCCGCGGCGCCCGGCTCGGGGCGGCTGCGGCAGTGGTACACCCCGTAGAGTGGGCGGCATGGACACGCTGATCCTCCTGCGACACGGGAAGTCCGCCTATCCCGACAAGGTGAAGGATCACGACCGCCCGCTGGCCCCGCGCGGGCTGCGCCAGGCCAAACTGGCGGGCAAGTCCATCCGCCGCTTCGGCCACTCCCCCGACCTGGTGCTGTGCTCCACCGCCGAGCGCGCCCGGGCCACGCTCGAGCAGGCGGAGATCGCCGCGCCCGTGCGGTACGTCCGCGAGCTGTACGGCGCATCGGGCGACGAGATCCTGCAGATCGTCGAGGCGGAGCGGGGCGATGCGGGCACCGTCGTGGTCGTCGGACACGATCCGGGGCTGGCCGACGCGGCGCAGATCCTGGACCCCACGTTCACCCTCGGCAAGTTCCCCACCTCGGCCTTTGCGATCGTCGCGGATGGGCACGCGGAACTGCACATCCCCCGCTAGCGTGGGGAGCGTGACAGTACGCGCTCGCTTCGAGAACTCATCGCACTCCCTCTTCACCGACGGGCTGCGGGGCGTGCTCGCCGCGCACCCCGACGCCGCGTGGCACGACGCGGGGTTCGTCGCCCGCCGCACGGGCCGCGGCTCCGGCGTCGCCCTCGTCTCCGGCGGCGGCTCCGGGCACGAGCCGATGCACATCGGCTTCGTCGGCGCCGGGATGCTGGACGCCGCCTGCCCGGGCCTGATCTTCACCTCCCCCAACGCCGTTCAGGTCGCGGCCGCCACCCGCGCCGTCGACACCGGCGCCGGGGTGCTGCACATCGTGAAGAACTACACCGGCGACGTCATGAACTTCGCCGTCGCGCGGCGCCTCGCGGCCGCCCCGGACGGCGACGAGCCCGCCATCGCGACCGACGTGGTGCTCGTGGACGACGATGTGGCCACCGAGGACACGTCCGGCCCCGGCCGGCGCGGCACCGCGGCCACGATCGTGGTGGAGAAGATCTGCGGGGCCGCCGCCGACGAGGGACGCGCCCTCGCCGACGTGGCCGCGGTCGGCCGCCGCGTCGCCGCCACCGCGCGGTCGATGTCCGTGTCCTTCGGGGCGTGCATCGTGCCGGGGTCGGGCGCACCGTCGTTCGACCTGCCCGACGGGCAGATGGCCTTCGGCGTGGGCATCCACGGCGAACGCGCCCGCGACGAGCGCCCCGCGGAGCGGGCCGAGGACATCGTCACCGACCTGCTCACCCGGATCCTGCCCGGCACCGGCCTCGCCTCCGGCGGCCGCGCCCTCGTGGTGGTCAACAACCTCGGCGCGGTGACCGACCTGGAGACCGGCGTCCTGTTCGCGGAGGCCGTGAAGCAGTTGAGCGAGCGTGGGATCGAGGTCGAGCGGTCCCTGGTCGGCCGGTTCGTCACCGCGCTGGACATGGCCGGGGCCTCGCTCACCGTGGTCCCCCTCGACGACGAGCTGGTGCGCCTGTGGGACGCCCCCACCTCCGCGCCCGGCTGGCCGCACGCGGCCACGGCACCGTCGCACACCGACCCGCTCGAGCACGCCCGCCCGGACGACTCCGCCGCCGACGGCGAGCCGAACGCCTGGATCTCCGCCTGGGTGGACCGGGTGCAGCAGTCCGTGAGCGAGCTGACGGAGCTCGACCGCAAGGCGGGCGACGGCGACTTCGGTACCAACATGGAGGCCGCCCTCGGGCACTACCCGCTGCCGCTCCGGGGCTCCGACGGCGCCGTCCTGGAGGCGATCTCCACGGCCTACCTCGTGCGGGCGGGCGGCACCTCCGGCGCTGTGTTCGGGACCTTCTTCACCGAGCTCGGCCGGGCCCTGGAGGCCGACGGTGCCGGCTTCGCCCGCGGGGTGCGGGCCGGGCTCGACGCCGTGCAGGAGCTCGGCGGCGCGCGGGTGGGCGACAAGACCGTGGTCGACGCGATCTCACCCGCCGCGGACGTGCTGGACGGCGGCGGGTCCCTCGACGAGGCTGCGGCCGCCGCCTCGGAGGGCGTCGCGGCCACCGCGGGCAGCGCCGCGTCCCGGGGTCGGGCCAGCTACCTGGGCGACACCGTGAAGGGCGTCCCGGACCCCGGGGCCCTCGTCATGTCCTGGCTGTTCGAGGCGGCCGCGACGCACCGCTAGCGCGGGCCCGTCAGGCCTTCGCCGGCTCCTTCGGGCGGGCACCGGCGGGGCCCGCGAACACCGTGAGCCCGAGCGGCTGCCACAGCAGCAGGAACGCGCCGAAGATCATCGCCGTGGCGCCGGCCGGGACGGCGAGCGGCCAGAACGCGATCGCGCCGGCGACCACCATCGCGCCGCCGATGAGCAGCGTGTTGCGCAGGTTCTGCTTCGCCATCGGGATCATCTTGCGGCCCGTGGTGTAGAGGCTCACCGGGGTGCGGCGCAGCACCTCGGAGATCCCGACGGTGAGGAACACCGTGACGATGAAGGTGATCACGGTGACGATCGGCGCGTACACCTCCAGGCGGAAGCGCTGGATCGTGGGCGCCAGCTCCTGCAGCGCGAAGCCGTGCACCAGGAAGATGCCGAAGGAGCGGTCGGACGCCGTCTTGAGGAACTTGTCCCAGAAGGAGCCGGGGGTCCGGTGATCCGACCAGTACGTGCCCGCCGCGTAGAGGCTCAGGATGATCATGATGAACATCGCCGCCGCGTACGGCTTGAACACGTTGGACGCGGTGACCGGGAACATCCCGAGCTCGGTGAGCCGGTAGTAGTAGAACAGCGTGGCCACCAGCACCGGGACGGCGAGCCCGATGATGTAGAAGCGGTAGCGCTTCATGAACCGCTGCACGCCCTCGAGGTGCATCGCCGCGACACAGCCGAGAAGGGTGAAGAACTGGTACGGCAGCACCGTGGCGGGCAGGTGGTTCCACAGCTTGGCGAGGATGCCGTAGTTGAACATCTCCGGCCGCACGTTGGACATGTAGTGCAGCAGGCCCATGTGGAACACGAAGCTGGCCGCGAGCAGGTAGCGGTGGTAGCCCCAGGTCCAGCGCAGGAACTTCAGGACGAGCGGGAAGATCAGGTACACCTGCATCGTCACGAACACGAAGTACAGGTGGTACCAGGCGTCGCCGGTGAGCAGGTCGTACCCGAGGACCTTGAACGCGGCCTTCGTCGATTCCCAGGTCTCGAAGGTCCGCCAGACGTTGGAGAAGGCCGGCGGCCACATGATGTACATGTGGTACAGCCAGTAGAAGGCCGTCCACACGACGAACGGCAGGCCGACGGCCTTGTATCTGCGGCGCCAGAAGTCGATCGCGTCCAGCTTCCGGTCGCGGTACTGGTACACGAGGACGAAGCCGGTGAGCGCGAAGAACGCGTTGCGGGTGTAGTGGAACACCGTCTGCACCGCGTTGGAGGCGACGCTGAACGGGAATGTCGTGCCGGAGACGCAGTGGTCGAATATGACGCCCGCGAAGGTGACGATGCGGACGATGTCGAGCTGGTAGAGATGCCCGGTGACCCGCTCGGGGGCCGGCGGTGCGGTCACCTTCTCCGGCGCGGTCTCCCCCGTCGGCTCGGTGCCGCTTCCGCTCATGGTCTGGTCCACACCCACTGATTCAAATCCCTAATACGGCACTGTCATACCTGGTCACAGGTCCTACGTACGGTAACCGTTGGGACAACCGCGATCCAACTCCGGCGGGTCGTCGCGACGCGGGCGCGCGTTCTTCACATCGGATCGGCCCCGGTCAGTTCGCCGTCCAGCCGCCGTCCATCGTGTACGACGCGCCCGTCACCATCGCCGCCTCGGGCCCGCACAGCCACGCCACCAACCCGGCGACCTCGGCGGGTTCGATGAGTCGCTTGATCGCGGGGCGGGCGAGGAAGACCTCGTCGGTCACCTGCTGTTCGGAGATGCCGTGCGCCGCGGCCTGCTCGGCGATCTGCTCGGCGACCAGGGCGGTGCGCACGTACCCGGGGTTGACGCAGTTGCTGGTGACGCCGCGGTCGCCGCCCTCGAGCGCCGTCACCTTGGACAGGCCCTCCACGCCGTGCTTCGCCGCCACGTAGGCGGCCTTGTACTTCGAGGCGCGCAACCCGTGCACCGAGGAGACGTGCACGATCCGGCCGAAGCCGCGCTCGTACATCCCGGGCAGGGCGGCGCGCGTGAGCAGGAACGGCGCCTCGAGCATGAGGGTGAGGATCCGCCGGAACCACTGCGGGTCGAACTCGTCGATCGGCGCGACGTGCTGCACGCCCGCGTTGTTCACGAGCACGTCCACGTCGAGCTCGAGCCCCGTGAGCGCCGCGGTGTCGGTGAGGTCGAGCGCGAGGGCGGTGCCGCCGATCTCCCGCGCGACCACGGCGGCCGCGTCGCCGTCCCGGTCGACGACGGTGACCGCGGCACCGTCGGCCGCGAGCCGCCGGGCCACGGCCGCGCCGATCCCCGCGGCCCCGCCCGTGACCATCGCCCGGACGGGCTCCCTCACGCCTTCGCCCCGGCGTCCCGCGCGGCGAGGTCGAGCATGGCGCGGTCCTCGTCGTCGACGGTGGCGAGGTCGATGCCCTTGGTCTCCCGCACGAAGAAGACGGCGACGAAGGTGATCGCGCAGGCGATCGCGAGGTAGATCGCGATCGGCGTCGGGCCGCCGAAGTCCTTGAGCAGGTTGGTCGCGATGATCGGGGCCAGCGAGCCGGCCGCGATGGACGTGACCTGCGCGGCCACCGAGACCCCCGAGTAGCGCATCCGGGTGGGGAAGGACTCGGCCATGATCGCCGGCTGCGGCGCGTACATGAGCGAGTGGAACACCAGGCCGATCGTCACGGCGAGCACCACCATCGCCGGCTCTCCGGTGTCGAACATCCCGAAGGCGAAGAAGCCCCACGTCGCGCCGAGCGCGGCGCCCGCGAAGTACACGGGCCGGCGGCCGATCCGGTCGGTGAGCGCGCCCGCGAGCGGCATCACCACGAAGTGCACGGCGTGCGCGATGAGCAGCCACTTGAGGATGTCGCCGGTGTTCATCTTCACCACGGTCTTGAGGTAGGTGATCGAGAAGGTCACCACCAGGTAGTAGAAGATGTTCTCGCCGAACCGGAGGCCCATGGCGGAGAGCACGCCCCGCGGGTACCGCTTGATCACCTCGACGACGCCGTAGGACATCTCCTTCTCGCGCTCGACCTCGGCGCGCGCCTCCTCGAACAGCGGCGACTCGTCGACCTGCGTGCGGATGTAGTAGCCCACGAGCACGATCACCGCGGACAGCCAGAACGCGATCCGCCAGCCCCAGCTGAGGAAGTCCGCATCGGAGAGAGTGTTCGTCAGGACCAGCAGCACGACGGTGGCGGCCAGGTTGCCGCCCGGCACGCCGGCCTGGGGCCAGGACGCCCAGTACCCACGGGAGCGGTCCGGGCACTGTTCGGCGACGAGGAGCACCGCGCCGCCCCATTCGCCGCCCACCGCGAAGCCCTGGATGAACCGGAGCACGACGAGCAGGAACGGCGCCCAGTACCCGATCTGGTCGAACGTGGGCAGGCAGCCCATGAGGAAGGTCGCGACGCCGATCAGCAGGATCGACACCTGCAGCAGCGTCTTGCGCCCGATCCTGTCGCCCAGGTGCCCGAACACGATGCCGCCGATCGGCCGGGCCGCGAAGCCCACCGCGTAGGTGACGAACGCCGCGATGATCGCGTCGTACTCGCTCTCGCCCTGCGGGAAGAAGATCTTGTTGAACACCACCGTGGCGGCGATGCCGTACAGGAAGAACTCGTACCACTCCACGACGGTGCCGGCCATCGACGCCGCGACGATCTTGCGCAGCGCCGTCGGCTTCCCGAGGTCCTTGTCGGCCATCACTTCTCCTCGCTGGGGACCCGGGTCATCGGGTCACATTCGATGTGCCACTGTGACGCACATCATCCTCAGGGGAGTATGAATGGCTATATTCGCAGACACAATGATCACCGACGCGCAATGGATCTGCATCGATGCACACCTCTGAGGCGAGCGCCGACGGGCTGCTGACGCTGCTCGCCGTGGCCCGCACGGGCCGGTACACGGCGGCGGCCGACCTGCTGGGCATCAACCACACCACCGCGTCCCGCCGGGTGGCCGCGCTCGAACGCGCCCTGGGCGGTCCCCTGTTGGCCCGCGCGCCCGGCGGCTGGGAGCCCACCGACCTCGGCCGCACCGCCCTGGCCGCAGCCGAATCCGTGGAGGAGACCCTCGCCGCGCTCCGCGCCGACACCCACGACGATCTGCACGGCACGGTGCGGGTCGCGGCCACCGACGGATTCTCCGCGCGCGTCGTGGCGCCCGCGATCGCGCGGCTCGGCGCGGCGCACCCGCGGCTGTCGGTCGACCTGCTGACGGTGACCCGGCGCGCACCGTCGACCCGCTCCGGCGTGGACATCGAAGTGGTCGTGGGCCGGCCGGCGACGTTCCGCGTGCAACCCCGCCTGCTGGGGCCGTACCGGCTCGGGCTCTACGGCAGCACCGCGTTCCTCGCGGCGACGGGGACCCCCAGCGCGCGCGAGGAACTGGCGGGCGTGCCGCTGGTCTACTTCATCGAGTCGATGCTCACGGTCGACGACCTGGACCTGGCCCGCGAACTGGTGCCGCAGATGTCGGACCGGCTCAGCTCCACCAACGTGCTGGTGCACGTCGAGGCGACCCGCGCCGGCGCCGGCCTCGGCCTGCTCCCCTGCTTCCTCGCCGACACCCACGCCGACCTCGTGCGGGTGCTGCCGGACGAGGTGTCCGTCGAGCTGGAGTACTGGATGGTGGTGCGCCCCGAGGCCGCCCGGCGACGCGAGGTGGTGGCCGTGGCGGACGCGCTCCGCGCCCAGGTCGACGGGATGCGGGACGCGCTCCTAGGAATCTGAGATGCAACCCTCGCATCCCGTGTGTATTGAATCGCGCCGGCCCCGGGGAGCGGGGAGAACCGGGCACCGTCGGCTCGGCGGCGGTAGACTGTCCGCTTGACCATGAGCGGATCGACTTCCAGCAGCGGGCCCTCGTTCACCCCCGAGGACCTGACCGGATTCTTCGGGGCACCCACGGTGCGCCGGGCCGGCGAGTACGTGGGGACGGGCCTCGTCGGCGACCTCGAATGGGACGACGAGAAGCGGCTGGTGTCGGGCGTCGTCGCGGGCGCCCGCGAGTACGACACCCGGGTCTGGATCGAGCAGGTGGGCACCCGGTGGCGGCCGGTGCGGTGCATCTGCACCTGCCCCGTTGCGCTCAACTGCAAGCACGGCGCCGCGCTCCTGCTCGAGCTCACCTCGGAGGACATCGAGGACTCCGCCGTCGAGATGCCGGATCCGTGGCAGCGCCAGCTCGACTCCCTGCTGCCGGAGAAGCCGCGGGCCGTGTCCGCGACGCTGCCGGTGGCCCTCCAGTTCGACGTCGACGAGCGCGGCGTGACCACCGGGCAGCGCCTGCAGGTCCGCCTGGCCACGCCCGGCATGCGGGAGGGCAGCTGGGTCGCGGGCGACGTGCGGTGGCGCACCATCGCGTCGGCGCCGCGGGTTGCGCCGGCGCAGCGGGAGGTTCTCGCGCCGCTCGCCCAGCTCGTCCTGTGGTCGCTGTACGGCGTGGACGCGTGGGCCGACGTGGGCATGATCGACACCCCGCTGCTGTGGGAGCAGCTGCGCACCGTCCGCGACGCGGGCGTGCCGCTGCTCACCAAGAAGCCGCGCGGGCGGGTGCTCCTGGGCCCCGCCACCCGGCTCGGGCTCGTCGCGCACCCGTCGGGCGACGGGGTGGAGTTGGACCGGGAGATCGACTTCGGCGACGGTCCGCGGCCCTTCACCGGCGGGCTGCTGGGCGCGCAGCGCGCGATCGGCGTGTTCCAGCAGGACGGCGAGGAGCTGCGGCTGGCGCCGCTGGAGCCGCCGCTCTCGCCCGCGCACACCACGGCGATGCGACGCTTCACCCCGGTGCACGTGCCCGCCGCGGCGATGCCGCAGCTGCGGGAGAAGTACCTGCCGTACCTGTCAGCGGTCGCGCCGGTGCGCGATCCCGAGCAGCTGGTGGGCGAGGTCGAGGTGTCCGGCCCGGAGCTGGTGTGCACCGCCCGCTACTACCCCGAGGCCGGCGAGCTCGAGGTCGACTGGAAATGGCGCTACACGGTGGGCGGCGAGGCGCGCGACTACGCGCTCGGTTCCGAGCCCGCCGGTATCGCCGATGCGGTCGGCCAGCAGCGGATCACCCGGGCGATGGCGGCCGCGCTGCGGGAAGCCGCTGTGAGCGTGGACCATTCGCAGGGCTTCTACCGCGGCACCGAGGCCGCCGTGTGGCTCGCCGAGGCGGCGCCCGTGCTCCGGACGGTGCCGGGCATCGTCGTCGAGGTGACCGACGATCCAGGGTTCCGGTGGGCCGAGAGCGCGGCGACGGTGTCCGTGCGGGTGCGCGGCGAGGACGCGGGATCTCCGTCGATGGACTGGTTCGACCTCGAGGTCGCCGTGGAGGTGGAGGGCGAGGAGGTGCCCTTCCGCGACGTGTTCACCGCGATCGCCGCGGGCCACGACACCATCCTCACCCCGGGCGGGGTGCTCGCCCGGGTGGACGGGGAGCGCTTCGACCGGCTGCGCGAGCTGATCGGCGAGGCGCGGGACCTGCCCGCCCGCGGGCAGCGGCGGGGGTCGCGCGGCGACGAGGCGGGCGAGCGCGGTGGGGATCGCGGGGATAGGAGCCTGCGGATCAGCCGGTTCCAGGCGGGCCTGGTGGACGATCTGGCGGAGCTCGCGGACGCCACCGAGTTCGACGGTGACTGGTCCCGCCGGGTGGGGGCGCTCACGGCGGGCGATCTGGTGCGGCAGGAGCCCCCATCGAGCCTCGACGCCGAGCTGCGGCCGTATCAGCGCGACGGCCTGGACTGGCTGGTGTTCCTGTACGACAACGACTTCGGCGGCATCCTGGCCGACGACATGGGCCTGGGCAAGACGCTGCAGACGCTCGCGCTGATCTGCAGGGCGCATGAGAAGGCCCCGGCGCCGGGCCCGTTCCTCGTGGTGGCGCCGACGTCCGTGGTGAGCAACTGGGCCGCGGAGTGCCGCCGGTTCGCGCCGCACCTGAAGGTCGCGACGATCTCCGAGACGTCGCGGAAGTCCGGAGCGTCGATCGGCGCGGCGGTCGGCGACGCCGACGTCGTGCTCACCTCGTACACGCTGCTCCGCTTGGACGCCGAGGAGTACGCCACGGTGTCCTGGTCCGGCGTGATCCTGGACGAGGCGCAGTTCGTGAAGAACCCGCGCTCCAAGGCTTTCGCCGCGGTGTCGCTGCTGGACCGGCGGTTCACGCTGGCCGTGACCGGCACGCCGATGGAGAACCACCTCGAGGAGTTGTGGGCCCTCACCGCGCTCACCGTGCCCGGACTGTTCCCGGGCCGGTCCTGGTTCGCGGAGGAGTACCGGCGCCCGATCGAGCGCGGCGGCGACGACGACCGGCTCGCCCGGTTGCGACGACGGGTACGCCCGTTCATGCTGCGCCGCACCAAGGACCTGGTGGCGAAGGACCTGCCGGAGAAGACGGAATCCGTGGTACAGGTGGAGCTCTCGGAGGAGCACCGGCACACCTACGACCGGATCCTGGCCGACCAGCGCGCGAAACTGCTGGGCCTGCTGGACGATTTCGAGGGCAACCGGTTCGAGATCCTGCGGTCGCTCACGATGCTGCGCCGGCTGGCGCTGGACCCGTCGCTGGTCGACGAGGACCTGGCCGTCGAGGACGTGGCGAAGCTGGACTACCTCGCGGAGAAGCTCGACGAGCTGCTGGAGGAGAAACACGCGGTGCTGGTGTTCAGCCAGTTCACCGGGTTCCTGCGGAAGGCCGCGGAGCGGTTGGACGAGGAGGGCGTGGCGTACGCGTACCTAGACGGTTCCACCACGGACCGGGCCGCCGCGATCGAGAGGTTCACCTCCGGCGAGGTGCAGGTGTTCCTCATCTCGCTCAAGGCGGGCGGATTCGGCCTCAACCTGGTGCAGGCGGACTACTGCTTCCTCCTGGACCCGTGGTGGAACCCCGCCGCGGAGGCGCAGGCCATCGACCGGGCGCACCGCATCGGACAGACCCGCAGCGTGATGGTCTACCGGCTCGTCTCCGCGGACACGATCGAGGACAAGGTGATGGCGCTCAAGGAGCGCAAGGCCGCGCTGTTCGAATCCGTCATGGGCGGCGAGGGCGGTTTCGACGCCCGCCTCGCCGCGTCGGACATCCGCGCACTGTTCGAGGACTGAGACCCGGGCACGATCGCGAGGCGCGACGGCGAGGCGCGGCGACGGGGCGCGGGGGGCGGTTCGTTTCCGAACAGCCATGCGCCGCACGCATGCCTCCGAGCACGACGGCGATGCCGAACGCCGTGGGAGCCAGGCGAATCAGTCCACTTGTTGCTGTAGCAATATCGTCGTGAGCGGAGTAGTATCGAATATATGAGCCAGACAGGCGATGCATTCGAACACGGGAGAGCGGTCCGCCGACCGCTGCCGCCCGAGTTCGGGGACGTCGCAGGCCTCGACGCCGGCGCCCTGCTGGCCGACCTGCGCTCGGTGCTCGCCGAGGCGAACAGGTTGGAGGCGAGGAAGAACGCAGTGCTCTCGCAGCTGTTCTCCGTCCGTGACGATGCCCGACGGTGCCGCACCGAGTCCGATCGCCGGTTCGTCGGGGACTGGGACGAACTGGTCGCCGAGGTGGGTGCGGTGCTGCAGGTCGGGCGGGGCGGCGCCTCCGCGGCGGTGCACCGCGGACTGGACCTCCGCGAACGGTTGCCGCGCGTATTCGCGGTCTGCGCCACCGGCATCGTGACGAACCAACAGCTCTACGCCGTCCTGCGGTACGCGTCGGCGATCATCGACGACCGCGTGCTCCATGAGTTCGACGTCCGCATGGCCGCGTGGCTCGCGGGAACGCTCACCGATCCCGATGTGGCGGTGACCGCGGCGGCGGTGGAGGAGGCGGCGAAGCAGATCCTGGTGCGGATCGACATCGACGCCGTCCCCCAGGTCCCGGAGAAGAAGCCCCGCTTCGGCATCGACATGCACGCGCGTGCCGATGGGACGGTCGATATCGAGGCGGTGGTGTCCAAGGAACACGGCATCCGCTTCGCCGCCCTCCTCGCCGACATGCTCAAGACCACCTGCCGGAAGGATCCGCGGACGCCGGGTGAGCGGCAGGTCGCCGCGCATGCGGCGTTGATCGAGGGTTACGAGACTCTCGGTTGCCAGTGTTCCGACGATGCCTGCCGGTTCAAGGAACGTAAACCCCGCACCGCTGCCGTGTCATCGGAAGTGAAAGCCCTGGCACTGATCCTCCTCAACGAATCCGACCTCCGCCCACCGGAACCCGCCGCGGCCGAACCCCAGCCCGCCACCACTGCTGGTGCGGTCGACGACGCGATCACCCTGTTCGACGAACCACCCGCCGCCGAAGACACCGCGGATGAGGCAGACGACGCGGACGGCACGGACGTCACGAACGACGAAGACAATGCAGACCGTTCGGACGATGCGGACCTCACGAACGCCGCGGACGACGTAGACGAAACCGGGGACATCGCCTCCGGCGACTCGGGTGCACAGCGCGCGTCGACGCCTCCGGACTCGTCGGGAGGGGCGTATGTGGTGTGCGACGAGCTCGGGATCTCCGGGCCGGTGACCGTGGAGCAAGCGAACGACCTGATCGCCGACTGTGACACCACCATCCGCACATTGGGTAAGCGCGACCCCGCGACCGGGGAGATCCACATCACCGGATCCTCCGGCTACACACCCACCCAATACCAACTGCTGATCATGCGGCTGACGTACCCGACGTGGGTGTTCCCCGGCTGCAGCGTGCCGTCCACCCGTTGCCAGGCCGATCACGTCGCCGAATACGACCACCGCAATCCTGCGCGCGGCGGCCGGACGACGGTCGCCGGGAAACACGGCCCCGGGAACCTGGTACCACTCTGCGGATTCCACCACCGCATCAAAACCGAAACCGGATGGCTCTCCGACCTGCTCGACGACGGCACCGTCGAATGGCGGCACCCCGCCGGCGGTATCTGGCTCACCCCACCCGGCGCCGCCCAGGACATCCTCCCCGGCCTCGGGAAACTCATCTGGGACACCCCTGCCCGCACCGAACCAGAAGAGCAGACCGAACCGCCGACCTTCGACACCCACGCCGAACACCGCGCCCAACAACGCCGCGACGAACGCACCAAGAACCGCCGCATCCGACTCGAGAAGGCCACGAAGCGCGCCGAAGAACGCCTCCGGAAGGAGCTGGAAGGGCAACGTAAGCAGGCCGAGGAGCAGGGCGTCGAATTCGTCCCGAACACCGAACCCGAACCCCCGCCCTTCTGACGGGTCAGGCGACGGTGAGGGCCTCGAGGGCGTGTCCGTCGGGCGAGAAGAAGTAGACGCCCCGGCCACCGAAGTTGTGATTGATCTCCCCGCGCCCGGAGCCGTCCGGGTGGGCGTAGAACTCGAGGCCGCGGTCGGTGATCCGGCCGAAGATCTCGTCGAACTCCCGCTCCGAGACGAGGAACGCGTAGTGCTGGCGATGGATGGGCGGCGCCACGGTCATCACGTCGAGGTCGACGCCGTTGGCGAGTTTCACCTGCTGGAAGTGCCCGCCCGCCACGGCGACGGGGCCCTCGAGGCCGAGCATCTCCGTGAGGAAACGCGCGGTCTCGAGGTTGTCCGCCGCCGCGACGATGGTGTGGTTCAGTTCGATGCTCATGTCCCGACGCTACGACCTGAACCGCACTCCACGTCAACGCCCGACGAAGCCGAGCACCCGCTCCCAGAACACTTCGGCGGCGGCACCGTCGAACTCCGCGGGCAGGGAGGGGTCCGTGAACAGGTGCCCCGCGCCCGGATACTGGTGGTACTCGCTCACCGCACCCGCGGCGCTGACGGAATCCATCACCGAGGCCACGGATCCGGGGCGCTGGAACGGGTCGTCCACGGTGTAGTGCAGCTGCGCGGGCACACCCGCCGGCCACCGGTCGAGGCCGATCATCTCCAGCGGCAGCGCGCCCGAGCAGAGCACCGCCCGCTCCACCGGGCGATGGCAGGCCACGTACGTGGACATGCCGCCGCCGTTGGAGAAGCCCATGGCGACGAAGCCGTCGGGCAGGTCGGCGACGGCCTCCAGGGCCGAGGCCATGAGTGCGGGATAGCCCACGCCCTCCGCGTATTCGGACGCCTCGGCGTAGTCGTCGAACACCCGGCCCGCGTACTGGTCCACCACGCGCACCGCGTGCCCGGCGCCCCGGAGGCGCTCCGCGGCGAGGAGGACGCCCTCGCGGACGCCGAGCACGGAATGGAACAGCGCGACGGTCTTCGCCGTCATCAGACCCAGCCCTGCGCGGACCGCCCGCTCCAATTGGCGAGGCGCTCGGTGGGGCCGGCCTCGGCGCGCGGCTCCACGACGGGGCCGAAGGGCACCTCCCCTCCGCGGTAATCGGCCGGCAGGGCCTTCTTCACCACGGCGAGGACGCCCTCGGGCAGGGCGGGCTCGGGGAACTCCGCGTCCTGGCCGGTGGCGACCGCGAGGTCCCAGCCGTGCACGAGCGTCTCGTTGACGTACATGCCCAGGGCCGCGAAGCCGGGCACGACGCCCCACGGCACCGCGACCTCCCGCTCGAGCGGGGCCTCCGCCCAGGCGGCGAGCGCGCGCTCGCGGATACGGGCGTAGGTGGTGGCGTCGTACTCCTCGGCGCGGAACGGCTGGCCGTCGACGGTGGCGACGGTGGCCAGCGCCTCGGCGCGCATCACCACGGCGATGAGGTGCTCGGCGAGGGCGCGGACGTCGAACTCGTCGCACGGGGTGGGGAGGGCGAGCTGCTCGTCGGTGACGTTCGCGAGGAGCGAGTGCATCCACTCGGTGGCGGCGGCGTAGGCGGGACGGGGGTCGGTGAGGGCTGCTGTATCGGTCATGAGTGCAGTCAACCCGCCTAATATGACACCTCCTGTCATATTGGTCTGGGAGAGTTCTCCCATGCGCGCCGACCGCCTCCTCTCGCTGCTCATGCTGCTGCGGCACCGCGGCTCCATGACCGCCGCGCAGATCGCGGGCGAGCTCGAAGTGTCCACTCGCACCGTGTTGCGCGATGTCGAGGCGCTGTCCGCCGCCGGGGTGCCCGTCTACACCGACCGCGGCCACGGCGGCGGCATCCGCCTGCTGCCCGGGTACCGCACGGACCTCACGGGTCTGACGCTCGACGAGGCGAAGGCCCTGCTCGCCGGGGCGCCCGTCTCCCCCGCCTTCGCCAGCGCCATGCGCAAGGTGGCCGCGGCTCTGCCGGAGGCGCACCGTCGGGAGGCAGCCGCCGCAGCCCAGCGGATCCACGTGCGCCCCGACGGTTTCGCCCGGGTCCCCGAACCCGAGCCGTTCCTCGGCGACCTGCAGCACGCGGTGATCGACGGCCTGCGCGTGCGCGCGGTGTACGCGGCCCGGGGCGGCGCCCCCGCGGAGCGACTGCTGGACCCGGTGGGACTCGTGCACGCCGGTCAGCGCTGGTACCTCCTGGCGCTGCGCGACGGCGATCGCCGAACCTATCGCACTTCCCGGTTCTCCTCCGTGACAGTGCTTTCCGATCCCGCGGAGCGGCCCGCGGAGGTGGATCTCGCCGCCGAGTTCGAGGAGTCCCGCACGTCCTTCCGGACCGCCCTGGCCACGGTGCCCGTCACCGTCCGGGCGACGCCCGACGCCTGGGACAAGCTCACCATGTTCGCCGCCCGGGTCACGCCGCCCGGGCCCGACGGTGCCGGCGTCGCCGTGTTCCGGGACCGCGACCAGGCGGAGTGGGTGCTGTGGGCCACGCTCCCGGAGGTGACGGTGCTCGATCCGCCCGAGATCCGAGAGGCCTTGCGCGCCAAGGTCGACGCCGCCGCGGCCGCGCTGGATTAGGCCAGGTCGACCGCGAGGGTGACGCCGCTGTCGGAGCGGGTGGCGACGGCGTGGCCGGTGCGGTCACCGTCGGGGAAGTGCAGCGTGAGGGGCGCGCCCTCGCCGAGGAAGTTGCGCCACCACTGCTTCTGATCCGGCAGGGCGACGGCGATGGTCACGCGGTCGGCGCCGCTGCGCCGATAGGCGACGGGCAACGAGAACCGCTTACCGGACTTGCGGCCGGTGTAGCTCAAGGTGACCATCGACTTCCCGAGCGCGGGGCCGACCACGGGCAGGGACAGGAGCGGCGTGAATCCCGCGTTGAAGACCTTCGCCGCGCGCTGGAACAGAGTCATGTCCCCAGCGTACGACTACTCCCCGGGCGCCGCCGCCCGCTCGTCCATCGCGTGCCGGATGAACGATTCCACGCCGGCGATGTGCACCGTCGCGCAGGCCGCCGCCACATCGGGTTCGCCCGCGGCGAGTGCCTCGTAGATCTGCGTGTGCTCGGCGATGGTGCGTTCCCGCGCGCCCGACTGGTCGTAGCCGCGCCAGATCCGCGCCCGCAGCGTGGGGCCCGAGAGCCCGGCGATGAGCGCGCGGAGCACCGGATTGCCCGAGGCCTCGGCGATGGTCCGGTGGAACAGGACGTCCTGTTCCACCAGCGTCTCCACCGACGCGTCCGGCCCGCCGAGCGCGAGCGTGTCCTCGAGCACCGCGAGCGTCTCGGGGGTGATCCTGCGGGCGGCCATCGCGGTGGCCGAGGGCTCGAGGATGCGCCGCACCTCGAAGAAGTGCAGCACCGAATCGTCCTGCTGGAAGTCCACGACGAACCCCATGGTGTCCAGCAGCAGGGTGGGTTCGAGGCTGGTGACGTAGGTGCCGTCGCCCTGCTTGACGTCCAGGATCCGCAGCATGGCGAGCGCCCGGATCGCCTCGCGCAGGGAGTTGCGGGAGAGTCCGAGCCGCTCGGCGAGGTCGGCCTCGTTGGGCAGACGGCTCCCCGCCGGCAGCTCGCCGTCAGTGATCATCGCCTTGAGCTTGAGAATCGCGTCGTCGGTACGCGACACCCGCCCGGCCCCCTCGGTTGTCGACATCCGTCGATGATATCGACGGTCGGACGCCCCGCGCGTCACAACACGGCTGCCAGGTCGTCCCACAGCGCCCGAGGCGGCTCCTCTCGGAGAAGCTGCAGGTCAGAGGCGACTTCCTGCGCGCTGCGCATACCGATCAGGACGGTGCTCACCGTGGGATCGCACAGTGGGTAGTGCACCGCCGCGTGCGGGAGCGTGGTGCCGTGGTCGCGGCAGATCCCCGCGGCCCGCCGCGCGCGCTCGATCTCCGTCCGGGTCGCGGGCCGGTAGTCGTACATCGCGCCGGGCCCGGGTTCGGCCGAGGCGCTGATCCCCGAGTTGAACACGCCGCCCGCGACCACGGACACGTCGCGCTCCGCGCACGCGGGCAGAAGGTCCTCGGCGGCGCCGCGGTCGAGCACGGTGTACCGGCCGGCGACGAGCACGACGTCGAGGTCCGTCTCCCGGACGAACCGGGTGAGCATCGCCGACTGGTTCATCCCGGCGCCGTAGGAGGTGATCACGCCCTGGCGTCGCAACTCGTCGAGCGCGGGGAACGCACCGTCCATCGCCTCGGCGAAGTGGTCGTCCGGATCGTGCACGAACACCACGTCGATCCGGTCCCGGCCCAACCGCTCCAGGCTCGACTCGATCGAACGCAGTACGCCGTCGCGGCTGAAGTCCCACACCCGCTCCACGCCGGCGGTCACCGCGAAGCCCTCGGTGTCGGGCCCCGGATCCCCTGCGGCGGGCCGCAGTACGCGCCCCACTTTGGTGGACACCAGCACGTCCCGTTCGGGGCCCAGGGCCGCTCCGAGCCGCGTCTCGGACAGCCCGAGCCCGTAGTGCGGCGCGGTGTCGAAGTAGCGCAGGCCCGCGCCGAGGGCGGCGCGCACCGCCTCCGTCGCCTGCGCGTCGTCGACCTCGCTGAACAGGTTCCCGATCGCGGCGGCGCCGAATCCCAACGGCCCCACCCGCAGTCCGCCGCGCCCGAGGGGACGGCCCGTGGCGTGCTGCGGCTCGGTCATCGCTGCGGCGGGAGTCGCAGGCCGCTCATCCCGCCGTCGACGGCGAGCGAGGTCCCGGTGGTGGCGGCGGCCGCGGGGCCGAGCAGGTAGCAGATCGCCCCGGCCACCTCGGTGGCGCTCACCAGCCGGCCCGTGGGCTGCCGGCGGCGCAGGGCCTCGGCCTCGGCTTCGGGATCGGTCGCCGCGTCCAGCAGCCGGCGCACCCACGGGGTGTCGACGGTGCCGGGGTTGACGCAGTTGAACCGGATGCCCTCGCGCACGTGGTCCGCCGCCATGGCGCGGGTCAGCGACTCCACCGCCCCCTTGGAGGCGCTGTACAGCGCGCGCCGCGGGAGCCCCGCGGTCGCGGCGATCGAGCAGGTGTTGACGACGGCGGCCGCCTTCGACTCCCGCAGGTGCCCGAGCGCGGCCCGCGTCACGCGGACGATGCCGAGCACGTTGATCTCGAACACCGTGCGCCACTCGTCCAGGTCGCCGTCCTCGACGGTGCCCTGGGCGCCGATGCCCGCGTTGTTGACCAGGCCGTCGATGCCGCCCAGGCGCGCCGCGGCTGCCGCCACGGCGGACCGGACCGCGTCGTCGTCCGCCACGTCGCAGCGGATCGGATGTGCGCCGTCCGGCGCGGTGGACGGGTCCAGGTCGAGCACCGCCACCGCCGCGCCGCGGGCGAGCAGTTCCTCGGCCGTGCGCCGGCCGATGCCCGATCCGCCGCCGGTCACGACGGCGCGGAAGCCCTCGAACTCGGTGGTCATGACGCCGCTCCCTCCGCCCATTCCGCCCCGCCCGGAAAGGTGTACCGCAGGATGGACTCGTCCCGCATCTGCGCGGAGAAGCCCGGCGCCGCGGGGGCCGCGTACGCGCCGTCGACGATCCGCACCGGGTCGAGGAAATGCTCGTGCAGGTGGTCGACGTACTCGATGGTGCGATCGGCGACGGTGGCGGACACCGCGACATAGTCGAACATCGACAGGTGCTGCACCAGCTCGCACAGGCCCACGCCGCCGGCGTGCGGGCAGACGGGCACGCCGAACTTGGCCGCCAGCAACAGGATCGCGATGTTCTCGTTGACGCCGGCCACGCGGGTCGAGTCCAATTGCAGCACGTCGATGGCCTCCGCCTGCAGCAGCTGCTTGAACAGCACCCGGCTGTGCGCGTGCTCGCCGGTGGCGATCCGCACGGGCGAGACGGCCCGCCGGATCGCGGCGTGGGCGAGCACGTCGTCGGGTGCGGTCGGCTCCTCGACCCACCACGGGACGAACTCGCGCAGCCGCTCGATCGACGCCACCGCGTCCGCGACGTCCCACCGCTGGTTCGCGTCCACGGCGATGCGGACGTCCTCGCCCACGGCGGCGCGGGCGAGCGCGAATCGGCGCACGTCGTCGTCGACGTCGGCGCCCACCTTGAGCTTGATCTGCCGGAACCCGGCGGCGACGGCCTCCCGGGCCAGGCGCACCAGCTTCTCGTCGGAGTAGCCGAGCCAACCCGGCGAGGTGGTGTACGCGGGGTAGCCCCGCTCCCGCAGCGCCGCAGCGCGCTCCTCCCGGCCCGGTACCGAGGCGCGGAGCAGTTCCAGCGCCTCGTCGCGGGTCAGGGCGTCGGTGAGGTAGCGGAAGTCCACGAGATCCACGAGGGCCTCCGGCGACAGCTCGCCCAGGAGCTGCCACAGCGGCAGGCCCGCGCGTTTGGCCCGCAGGTCCCACAGGGCGTTGATCACCGCGCCGATCGCCATGTGCATGACGCCCTTCTCCGGGCCGAGCCACCGCAACTGCGCGTCGTAGACCAGTTCGCGCCACATGCCGCCGAGGTCCTCGAGGACCGCGTCGACGGCGCGGCCGAGCACGTACGGCGCGAGCGCCTCGATCGCGGCCCTCTGCACGTCGTTGCCCCTGCCGATGGTGAACACGAAGCCGTGCCCCTCGAGCCCGTCGCCCGCGTCGGTCCCCAGCACCAGGTAGGCCGCGGAGTAGTCGGGGTCGACGTTCATCGCGTCGGACCCGTCCAGATCCCTGGACGTCGGGAAACGCACGTCGTGCGTGGCGAATTCCGTGAACACGGCTCCCATCTCAGGCCGCCCCGACGGGCGAGCGGTGCGCGCCGAGCCCCTCGATCGCGGCCTCGACCACGTCGCCGCGGCGGAGGTACGGCTTGTCCCCCGGGTAGCCGAACGCGACGCCGGCCGGGGTCCCGGTGTTGATCACGTCGCCGGGTTCGAGCACCATGAACCGACTGAGGTAGCGGACGATCTCGCCGACGCCGAAGATCATCTGCGCGGTGTTCGCCTCCTGCCGCACCTCGCCGTTCACGGTGAGCCCGATCCCGAGGCGCTGCGGGTCCGGGATCTCGTCCGCCGTCACCAGTTCCGGCCCGAGGGGGTTGAAGGTCTCGCAGTTCTTGCCCTTGTCCCAGGTGCCGCCGTGGTTCATCTGGAAGTCGCGTTCGGACACGTCGTCGGAGACGGTGTAGCCGGCCACGCACGCGAGCCCCTGCTCCGCGTCGTCGAGATACCGTGCGGTGCTGCCGATCACGGCCGCCAGTTCCACCTCGTAGTCGGTCGCGACGGAGCCGCGGGGTATGAGGATCGCGTCGTGCGGGCCGACGACGGTGGCCGAGGTCTTGAGGAACACGACCGGCTCGGCCGGCTTCTCGTGCTCGGTCTCCTCGGCGTGCGCGAGGTAGTTGACCCCGACGCACACGATCTTGCCGGGACGCGCCACCGGCGCCCCCACCCGGAGGCCGCGCGGGTCGAAGGCCGGCAGGCACCCCTCGGCCATCGCGGTGGTCAGCAGGGGCCAGGCCGCGCCGATCGTGTCCGGCCGGTAGTCGGCGACGACGCCGGACGCGTCGAACCACCGGCCGTCGCCCGCGGAGACGATCGGCAGTTCCCGGCCCGCTTCACCCACTCTGCGCAGCCTCATCGACGCCCCCTCGCGATCAGGACCGGGGCTCCGGCGCGAAGCGCACCCGCCCCGGGTACCGTGGACCATGTGTGGTGAGTCACAGCGTTGACTGTAAACATCCGATGTCTATGCGTCAACACGCCGGGGCTTTGTGCGCCCTCCGGCTATCATCACCGAAAGCGCTTCGTCAAAGATCGGAGGACTGATGCGCCGTCAGGTGCCCAAGGTGCGTGACCTCGCGCCGCTCATGCGCGTGAAGCCGCCCCGCCTCGACCGGCGGGCCGCGCGGCTGGACGACGCCCAGACCATCGCCGACCTCCGCCGCATCGCGCAGCGCCGGACGCCGCGCGCCGCGTTCGACTACACCGACGGCGCCGCGGAGGCCGAGCTCTCGCTGGCGCGGGCGCGGCAGGCGTTCGCCGACATCGAGTTCCATCCGCAGATCCTCCGGAACGTGGCCTCCGTGGACACCGCGCGGACGGTGCTCGGCGGACCGTCGGCCCTGCCCTTCGCGATCGCCCCCACGGGGTTCACCCGGATGATGCAGACCGAGGGCGAACTCGCGGGGGTGCGCGCCGCGACCCGCGCCGGGATCCCGTTCTCGCTCTCCACGATGGGCACGGCGTCGATCGAGGAGGTGGCCGAGGCGGGCCGGGGCGGGCGCCAGTGGTTCCAGCTGTACATGTGGCGCGACCGGGAGCGGTCGATGGCGCTCGTCGATCGCGCGGCCGCGGCGGGGTACGACACACTGCTCGTCACCGTGGACGTCCCCGTGGCCGGGGCGCGCCTGCGGGACAAGCGCAACGGCATGACCATCCCTCCCGCGCTTACGCTGCGCACCGTGCTCGACGCGGTGCCCCGCCCGCACTGGTGGATCGACTTCCTCACCACCGAGCCCCTGTCGTTCGCATCGCTCGACCGCTGGTCCGGCACCGTCGGCGAGCTGTTGGACACCATGTTCGATCCCACCGTGGACTACTCCGACCTCGCGTGGATCCGCGACCAGTGGCCGGGGAAGGTGGTGGTCAAGGGCATCCAGACCATCGACGACGCCCGGCGGTGCGCCGACCTCGGTGCCGACGGCATCGTGCTGTCCAATCACGGCGGGCGGCAGCTGGACCGGGCTCCCGTGCCGTTCCACCTGCTCCCGGAGGTCGCCGCCGATCTCGGCGGCGCCACCGAGATCCTGCTGGACACCGGCGTCATGTCCGGGGCCGATGTCGTGGCCGCGATCGCGCTCGGCGCGCGCAGCACGCTGGTGGGACGCGCGTACCTGTACGGCCTGATGGCGGGCGGCGAGGCCGGCGTGGACCGCGCGATCACCATCCTCGCCGACGAGGTGCGGCGCACGATGCGCCTGCTGGGCGTGAACTCGCTCGACGAGCTGAACCCCGGCCACGTCACCCAGCTCACCCGCGTGGTGCCGCTCCCCCGCCCGGACCGGGCGGCGCGGTCGTGACCGAGACGATCGCCCTGCACACCCGGCTCAAGCCCGGCGCCGAGGAGGAGTACGACCGGGTGCACGCCGTGATCCCCGCGGATCTCGATGCGGCGCTGCGGGATGCGGGCGTGCGGGCGTGGCGCATCTGGCGCGACGGGAGGGAGCTGTTCCACCTCGTCGAGGTGGACGACTACCGGGCCATGCGCCGGCGCCTCGCCGCGCACCCCGCCAACGTGCCCTGGCAGGCGAGGATGGCCGGGCTGCTCGAGATCGAGGACGACTACTCCGGCGACGACCACGGCATCGCGCTGGTCTGGTCGCTCCCCGCCGGCGAAGCGGCCCCGCGATGATCGTCGATGCGCACCACCACCTCTGGTCCCTGGACCGGCACGATCACGGCTGGCTCGACGACCCGCGACTCGCGACCATCCGCCGCGATTTCGGCACCGTCGACCTCGCGGACGCGGCACCGTCGGGTACGGCCACCGTGGCGGTCCAGGCCCTCGGCACCGCCGCCGAGACGCTCGACCTGCTCGCCGCGGCCGCCGGTCCCGGGCCGGTGACGGCCGTCGTGGGCTGGGCCGACCTGACCTCGCCGGCGGTGGCCGACGATCTCGACGCGCTCGCCGCCGCACCCGGTGGCGGCGCGCTGCGCGGCCTCCGGCACCTGGCGCAGGACGAGCCCGATCCCGCGTGGCTGCTCCGGCCCGACGTCGCCCGCGGCCTCGCCGCCGCCACCGAACGGGGACTGACCTACGACCTCCTGGTGCGCGGGCCGCAGCGGGCGGCGGCGCTGGAGCTGGCGCGCCGCGCACCGTCGACGATGTTCGTGCTCGACCACGCCGGCAAGCCCGATATCGGCGGCGAGTGGGACGGCTGGGCGCGCTGGATCTCCGCGCTGGCGGAACTCCCCAACGTCGCCTGCAAACTCTCGGGCCTGGTGACCGAGTGCCCGCCCGGCGCCTGGACCGCGGAGGACGTCCTCCCGTACGGGCGGCACGTGCTCGACGCGTTCGGCGCGGGCCGGGTGATGTTCGGCTCCGACTGGCCCGTGTGCCTGCTGCGGGCCGGCTATTCCGACGTCCTGGACCTGGCCACCGAGATCGTGGGCGACGCCTCGCACCGGGAACGCTCGGCGGTGTTCTCCGGCACCGCGACCTCCGTGTACTCCCTCACACCGTGACGCCGCGCACCGCCTGACCTGCGACGCCCCGGGCGCCTGCATACTGGGCGCATGAAGGTGCTCCTCAACATCATCTGGCTGGTGTTCTGCGGGTTCTGGATGGCCGTGGGCTACGCGGTCGCCGGGATCGTGTGCTGCCTGCTCATCGTGACGATCCCGTTCGGGCTCGCGTCGTTCCGGATCGCGAACTACGCGCTGTGGCCGTTCGGGCGCACCGTCGTCGACCGGCCCACCGCCGGGGCGGCCTCGGCCGTCGGCAATGTGATCTGGCTCCTGGTCGCGGGCATCTGGCTGGCGATCGGGCACATCGTGACCGGTATCGCGCTGTGCCTCACGATCATCGGCATCCCCATGGCGATCGCCAACTTCAAGATGATCCGCCTGTCGCTGCTGCCGCTCGGCTCGGAGATCGTGCCGGTCTAGCGTCCGGGACTCAGCGCGCGGCGGCGTCGCGGGCGTGGAACAGCGCGACCATGGATTCGCCCGAGCGGTGCAGGTAGTCGCGCAGCGCGTCCTCGGCGGCCGTCAGATCACCCGCCGAGATCAGCCGCGCCAGTTCGGCGTTCGCCCTGAGCCAGGGCTCGTGCACCACCTGCGCGCCGCCCACGGCCACGAACACGAGGCGGATCTCGGTGAGCAGCCGGCGCGCCTCCTCCACCAGGCGCGCGCTGCCCGCGAGCCCGCAGATCGCCAGGTGCACCTCGCCGTTGTAGGTGCCCACCTGCGCCCACTCGCCGCGCTCGGCGGCCGCGGTGGCGCGCACCGTCAGGTCCTCCAGGTCGACGCCGGCCGCGGGCGGCGTCGCCGCGCGGCGGGCAGCGGCGAGAGCGCCGCACTCGAGCACCTCGCGGGCGCGCCACAGGTCCCGGGCATCGTCGGCCGTCGGGGTCCGGACGAACACGCCGCGGTGCCGGACGTGCTGCACCAGGCGCTCGTGGGAGAGCAGGCGGAAGGCCTCGCGCAGGGTGTTGCGCGAGGCCCCCAGCTCCTCGGCGAGCTGTTCCTCGTAGAGCTGGATGCCCGGGGGCAGCACACCGTCGAAGATCCGGTCGCGCACGCGCGCGGCCACCGCCTCGGCCACCGGGACGTGGGTCGCGGCGCCTCCCCGAGCTGTCTCCACACCTCGAACGCTAACGAAGTCGTCCCCGTCGGTATCCATCACCCCGCCAGATTTTGTTCAACAATCTTGTTCAAAGACCCGTCGGGGTCGATACTACTGTCGTACCGTTCACTCCTACGTCCGCTTCCGGCGACCACGCGCCGGGCGGGACGACGACCGAAGGGGAGCACCGGTGGACCTCAACGCGGACATGGGCGAGTCCTTCGGACGCTGGACGCTGGGCGACGACGAGGCCCTGCTCGACGTGGTGACCAGCGCCAACGTCGCGTGCGGATTCCACGCCGGCGATCCGCTCACGCTGCTGCGCACGTGCGAGCTCGCGGCCCGGGCCGGCGTCGTGATCGGCGCGCAGGTGGGCTATCGGGACCTGGCCGGGTTCGGCAGGCGGTTCATCGACGTGGCGCCGGACGACCTGCGGGCCGACGTGCTCTACCAGCTGGGCGCCCTGCACGGCCTCGCCCGCGCGGCGGGCACCCGCGTCCTCTACCTCAAACCGCACGGCGCTCTGTACCACGCGGTGACGACCTCGCAGGCGCAGGCGCGGGCGGTGGTCGACGCGGTGCTGGCGTTCGATCAGGGCCTGTCCATCCTCGGCGCCCCCGGCAGCCATCTGCTCCGCCTGGCCGGCGACGCCGGGCTGCGCACCGTGCGGGAGGCCTTCGCCGACCGCGCCTACACTCCCGACGGCCGCCTCGTGGACCGTCGCGAGCCCGGCGCCGTTCTCCACGATCCGGAGGCGATCGCCGCGCAGGCGGTGCGGCTGGCGACCGAGGGCACCGTGGGCACGATCGACGGCCGCTCCGTGGACGTGGACGCGCAATCGATCTGCCTGCACGGCGACACCCCGGGCGCCGTCGCGTCGGCGCGCGCGGTCCGGGCGGCGCTGCAGGAGAAGGGCATCACGCCTGTCGCGTTCACCGGAGGCCGCGATTAACGCGCCCGCGGGCGCGCACGCCGTCGGCCTCCGCACCGCCGGCCCGGAGGCCCTCCTGCTCGAGTGCGCCGACGGGGCGCACGCCGCCGCCGTGGCGGCCGCGCTGCTGCCCCGCCGCGACGAGCTCGGCGCGCTCGACGTGGTGGCCGGCGCCACCACCGTGCTCGTCGAGGGCCCCCGGCTCCGGCGGTCCGCGATCGAATCCGTCGCCGCCGCGGCGGCGACGGGCGCGGACTCCGGCGGCGAGGTCCTGCGGCTCGCCGTGACCTTCGACGGCCCGGACCTCCCCGCGGCGCCGGCGGAACGCGATGCTCTCGTCTCGTCGCTGTGCGCGCGGCCGTGGACCGTCGGATTCCTCGGCTTCGCACCGGGTTTCGGGTATCTGATGCGCGAGGACGTGGTGCCCGGCTCCCCGCTGTACCTCCCCCGGCACGCGCAGCCGCGCGCGCACGTGCCCGCGGGATCGGTGGCGCTCGCGGCCGGCTACGCCGCCGTGTACCCGCGCCCCTCCCCCGGCGGCTGGAACCTGATCGGCAGGATCGAGGCCCCCGAGCGCCTGTTCGACCCCGAGCGCGGCGCGCTGCTGCGCCCCGGATCGGCGGTGGAGTTCCATGCCTGAGTTGACCGTCGAGGCACCCGGCCCGCTCGCCCTGGTGCAGGACGCCGGCCGTTCGGGCTCCGCACACCAGGGCGTGCCCCGGTCCGGATTCGCCGACGCCGCGGCCGCCACACTCGCCAACCGCCTGGTCGGGAACGCCGAGAGCGCCGCCGTCGTCGAGGCCACCCTCGGCGGCCTCACGGTCCGCTTCACCGAGCCCGCGGTCGTGGCCGTGACGGGCGCGCCGGTCCGGGTGGAGGTCGACGGACGCCCCGTCGGGATGTCGTACGCGCGTGCCCTTCCCGCCGGAGCCCGGCTGGTGCTGAGCCCTCCGACGGCGGGGCTGCGGACGTATCTGGCTGTGCGCGGTGGACTCTCCGGCCCCGGCACCCGTGTCCTCGGTTCGTGGAGCGCCGACGTGCTCAGCGGGTTCTCCCGCCCGCTCGAGGCGGGCGACCGGCTGGCGATCGGCGCACCGTCGGGCGCGATCCCGGACGTCGGCATCGCCGCCGTGCCCGCGCCCGTGTCGGGGACCGTCACCCTGCTCGCCCACCTGGGTCCGCGGGCCGACCGGTTCGCCGCGCCGCGGGACCTGTTCGCGGGCGGGTGGGCCACCTCCGCCACCAGCAATCGGATCGGCGTACGGCTGGACAGGTCCGACGGTCCGCCGCTCGCCCCGGCAGGCGAGGGCCAGTTGCCCAGCGAGGGAGTGCCTCTCGGCGCGATCCAGGTGCCGCCCGGTGGGCAGCCGGTGATCTTCGGCCCCGATCACCCGGTGACCGGCGGCTACCCCGTGATCGCCGTCCTCGACCGGCGGTCGCTGTCCGCGGCGTTCCAGCTGCGGCCGGGCCAGCCGGTGCGGATCCGGCCGGCCTGACCGCGGGGCTACCTCTTCGGGAACATCTGCCGCACCAGGTCGAGCGTCGCGATGGCGCGGTCGAAGTCCGGGCGCTGCACCCAGTACGGCAGGTCGTGGGCGCTGTTCGCCGTGAACGCGGGCAGCGCCGCCCACACCGGCTGCTGCCGCAGGGTCGCGACGCTCGCCGTGCTCGCGTTGTTGAAGGCCATGACGAACAGCGTCGGCTGATCGAAGGTGCTCGCGATGAGCTCGGGCGAGACCTCGTAGGAATCGCCGCCCTGGGAGAAGGGCCGGAAGCGGCCGGAAGCGAAGATCGGGGCGGACGCGATGCCCACCTTGGCGAATTCGCCCGGCACGCCGCGCCCCTCGACCAGGCCGTGCGCCACGCCCTTGCCGGTCATGGAGACGAACGCCGCGGGCGCGGGCGGCGGAGTGATCGACGCCTTCACCTCGGCGATCTTCTCGTCGTACTTCCGCACGGCGTCGGCGTACACCTGCGGCTTCCCGAACACCGCGCCGGCGAGGTATTCGAACTGCGCCTGCCACGTCTCGTACTTCTTGTCCACCAACACCGTCGGCGCGATCGCGGACAGCTTGTCGTAGGCGTCGTCGGCCTGCTTGAACGGCAGGCCGATGCCGCCGGCCACGATGAGGTCGGGCTTCTGCGCGGCGACCTCCTCGATGCTGAAGCCCTCCGCGGGCCACGGGATGAACCTCGTCCCCGCGGACCTGAAATCGCCGGCCCAGGCCCCGTTCGGCTCGGACGGTTTCCCGGTGAACTCGGGCGTCATCGCCACGACCGGAAGCCGCAGGTCGTAGAGGTAGCCCGCGAGGGCGTAGTTCAGCAGCACCACACGCTTCGGCGCCTCGGGGATCCGCACCTCGCCCTTGACGGTGGCGACGGTGCGCGCGTCGCCGGGCGCGTCACCCCCCGCCCCCGAACCGCAGCCCGCCACGGCCAGCGCGACGGCGCAGAGCAGCGCCGTCGCGGCACCTCGAACCTTCGTGAACATCCACCCACCCCTTCGTCCGCGGCGCTCGGTAGCACCGGCGACTAGCGAGTATGCCCGTTTCGCCCGGAAGGAAGCAAGGTTAGGCATTCCTATATCATTGTGTTTAGTGTGGGACGCATGGATTCACCTCGACCCGCACCCCACGCCACCGCGCGCAGCACGTTCGCCGGCATGGCGGGACTGACGGTCGGCGGCGGACTGCTGGTCCTGTTCGTCGACGGCATCCTGCTGAGCCAACTCCTCGCGCGCCTGTCGATCAGCGGCGTCGTCGACCCGGTGTGGTCGTTCTTCGCCACGATCGGGGCGGCCCTCACCGGCACGGGCCCCGTCGACGTGGACGCGGCGACCGGGAGCGACATGGCCTGGGCGTGGCAGTTCCACCTCGGCTGGATCGTGGTGGCACTGGCCGGATCCGCGGTTTGGGCCATGCTCGACCGCGACCACCCCGACCTGCGCGGCGCCTACCGCGCGCTCAGCGGGATCGCCGCGATCAGCCTGGCCGTGGCGATGCTGATCTACGGCCTGGCCAAGGCCGTCCCGATCCAGATGGGATACATGAATCTGCCCGCGCACCAACTGCAGTCGGTCGGCGACACCGGCGGATTCTCGATGCTGTGGGGATCCATGGCGGCCTCCACGCCGTACACGGTGATCACCGGGATGATCGAGGTGGCATCCGGAATCCTGTTGCTGTTCCGCAGGACCCGGCCGGCGGGCGCGATGCTCGCGATCGTGGCGCTGACGCAGATCGTCCTGCTCAACCTCTTCTACGACGTGCCCGTCAAACTGTTGTCGCTGGAGCTGCTGCTGACCGCTGTCGCACTCACGACACCGTCCTGGCCCGCACTGCTGCGGATCATCCTGCCGCGGAGCACATCCGGCGGACCACTATGGGCCCGGGCTGCGGTCGTGACGGCGGTCCTCGCGGTGATGGCGGCCGTCGGGGCGCAGAACGTCGACCGGTGGCGGAGCATGGACACCCCGCGCAGTCCGCTCGACGGAACCTGGCGGGCGACGTCGTTCACCGTCGACGGTGCGCCGGCCCTCGCCGCGTCGTCCGGCCCGGTGTGGACCGCCGTCGCGATCACCCTGCGCGGCACGCCCGGCCGGCCCGCGCAGGGCTCGGCACAGGACAGCGTCGTGACGCAGCGGCCGGACGGCACCGTGCAACCGTTTGGCCTCACGGTGTCCGACGGTGCGCTCCTCCTCCGGTCCGGCGCCGGCGCCGCGCCGGTGCGGCTGGCCGCGTCCCAGCGATCCCCCGATTCCCTCTCCCTGTCCGGGGACGTCGACGGGCGGCGGATCGAGGGCACCTACCAGCGCCGGGCGATGGCCCGGGAGTCCACCGAGATCCGCCTCGTCCAGCCGCCCGTCGACCGGAGTAGGCCGCGGGTCTGACGGCGCGACTCAGAGCCGCGAGCGCAGGGCGGCGACACCCGGGCCGGCCGCGGCGTCCAGGGCGGCGGGGCGGCCCGTCGCGGCGAGGAGCAGGGCGGACACGGGTGCGCGCACCTCGTCGCCCTCCCCCGCCGACCAGTCCGCATCCTCGGCGACCACGCGCAGACCGCGGAAAGCCTTGCGTCCCGGGTAGAACCGGCTGCGCGCGACGTGGTCCAGGGCGGCGACGGCGGGCTCGACGGGCATCGCGCGCGCGATCCCCAGCGGCATCGCGACGTCCTGGCCGTGCACCAACATGTCGACGAGCGGATCGATCGGCGCCGCGCCGGGCGCCCGCCTCGGGGACGCCGCCGTCTCCCGGATCCGCGCGATCACCTGCGGCGGAGAGCTCTGCGCGGCGATGTCGATCGCCGCCCGCGCGTTCATCCGGTTCCAATCGCCGCGCGCCCGGATCAGGCCGCGGACCGTGGCCAGCACGGTGTCGCCGGTCGACGTGGTGATGTGCGCCGCCAGCTGGTGGATCGTCCACTCCGAGCAGGCGGACCGCTCCGACCACTGCTGCGGCTCCAGGGATTCCAGGAGGTCGGCGATACTGCGCCGCTCGGCCTCGAGCCAGCGCATGATCTGCGCGCGGTCGGCCACGGCAGCGGTCACCGGCCGAGGACCGCGCGGCGGAGATCCGGGCGGCGCAGGATCATCGCGACCCAGATCAGCACGCCCACATACACGCCCGAGAGCACGAAGCCCGCGACCGGCTGCTCGGCGCGCAGGTTGATCGCCACCGCCCCGCCCAGGTAACCGGTGAGGTAGATCGCGCCGATCACCGCGGTCCGCGGGATCGTCCACAGCACCACGCCGACCAGCAGCACCAGCCCGATCACCAGGATGTGCTTCTCCTGGAATCCGAGCTGCAGCGTCCCGTCGATCACCGCCTGCGGCTTGGTCAGTTTCCCCACCACGTCGAACACCAGGAACGCCCAGATCAGCACGGTCAGCACCATGCCGGTGATCCAGGACTTCGAACGGTTCGCCCACGGCTTCGTCGGAGCCGCGGTCGCATCGGAGGTCACGGTCATCATCGGCTCCTCAGCCTCTGTGTTCACGGCGTGAACATTTGATGTTCACACCGTACACATCAGGAGGCCGGAGCGCAACAGCCCCCTGGGCCACCGCATCGTCGGGCCGACGAAAACGGCCCCCGACCTGCGAACAGGTCGGGGGCCGGATTCGGCTGACTACGTCACCGGTAGCCGTCGGAGAAGCCGTAATCGTCGAGCGGCACCGCGGCGCCCGACGGTGCGCCGAACGCACCCTCCGGGCCGTAGTACTGATCGTCGAAGGTCGGCACCGAGTACGCGGCCGCGCGGGCCTCCTCGGTCGGCTGCACCTGGATGTTCCGGTACTTGTTGATGCCCGTACCGGCCGGGATGAGCTTACCGATGATGACGTTCTCCTTGAGGCCCACCAGCTTGTCGGAGCGGGTGTTGATCGCGGCGTCCGTGAGCACGCGGGTGGTCTCCTGGAAGGAGGCCGCCGACAGCCACGAATCGGTCGCGAGCGACGCCTTCGTGATGCCCATGAGCACCGGACGGCCGGCCGCGGGCTCGCCGCCCTCGGCCACGACGCGACGGTTCTCGGCCTCGAACTCGGCGCGCTCGGTGAGCGAACCGGGCAGGAACTCCGTGGCACCCGAATCGATGATCGTCACGCGACGCAGCATCTGGCGAACGATGGTCTCGATGTGCTTGTCGTGGATCGACACACCCTGCGACCGGTACACCTCCTGGACCTCGTTGACCAGGTGCACCTGCACCTGACGCGGGCCCATGACGCGGAGCACCTCGTGCGGGTCGGCAGCGCCCTCGAGGAGCTGCTGGCCCACCTGCACGTGGTCGCCGTCGGCCAGCAGGCGCTCGGAGCCGTCGTCGTGCTTGAACACGCGCAGGCGCTGGCGCTTGCTGATCTTGTCGTACACGACCTCTTCGCTGCCGTCGTCCGGCGTGATGGTGATCGTGTAGAACCGGTCGTCGTCCTCCAGGCGGATCCGGCCGGAGACCTCGGCGATCGGGGCCTTGCCCTTGGGGACACGGGCCTCGAACAGCTCGGTGACTCGCGGCAGACCACCGGTGATGTCGTCACCGACGCCACCCTGGTGGAAGGTACGCATGGTCAGCTGGGTACCGGGCTCACCGATGGACTGGGCGGCGACGATGCCGACGGCCTCGCCGATGTCGACCAGCTTGCCGGTGGCCATCGAGCGGCCGTAGCAGGTGGCGCAGACGCCGGTACCGGTGGTGCAGGTGAGCACGGAGCGCACCTTCACCTGGTCGACGCCGGCCGCCAGCAGGGCCTCGATCTGCGGATCACCGAGGTCGTGGCCGCGCTCGACGACGACGTTGCCCTTGTCGTCCTTCGCGTCCTCGGCCAGGGTGCGGGCGTACGCCGAGGTCTCGACGTGCGCATCGCGGATGATCGAACCGTCGGCCTGCTTCTCGCCGAGCGGCACCAGGATGCCGCGCGACGTGCCGCAGTCCTCCTCGCGGACGATGACGTCCTGCGAGACGTCCACCAGACGACGGGTCAGGTAACCCGAGTCGGCGGTACGGAGCGCGGTATCGGCCAGACCCTTACGAGCACCGTGGGTGTTGATGAAGTACTCCAGCACCGTCAGGCCCTCACGGAACGAGGACTTGATCGGACGCGGGATGAACTCGCCCTTCGGGTTCGTCACCAGGCCCTTCATGCCCGCCAGGTTGCGCACCTGGGTCATGTTGCCGGTGGCGCCCGACTTCGGGATCATCGTGATCGGGTTGTCCTCGGGGTAGAAGTCGTCGATGGCCTTACCGACCTCGTCCGTGGCCTGCTTCCAGATCTCGACCAGCGCGTCGCGGCGCTCACCCGAGGTGAGGGCACCGCGGGCGTACTTGCGCTCGATGCCGTCGGCGCGCTCCTCGTAGCGGTCCAGGATCTCCTTCTTGCTCGGCGGAACGAGCACGTCGGACATCGAGACCGTGACACCCGAACGCGTGGCCCAGTAGAAGCCGGCGTCCTTGAGCTTGTCGACCGTCTGCGCCACCACGATCATCGGGTACCGCTCGGCCAGATCGTTGATGATCACGGCCTGGCGCTTCTTCGGCATCTGCTCGTCGACGAACGGGTAGTCGATCGGCAGCAGATCGTTGAACAGCACACGGCCCAGCGTGGTTTCGGCCGTCCAGGCCTGACCGCGCTCCCAGGCACCGTCGAACAGCTCGGCCTCGATCTCGGCCGGCGGACGCTGATCGGTCAGCCGCACCTTGATCGGAGCCTGGATCGACAGGTCGCCCAGGTCGACCGCCATGATCGCCTCGGCCGGGCTCGAGTAGACGCCCGTCTCCGGCTGATCCTCGGCCGCCGGGGTGAAGGCGCCCAGGGCGTCCTTCTTCTCGGTGGTCAGGTGGAACAGGCCGGTCACCATGTCCAGACGCGGCATGGCGAGCGGGCGGCCCGACGCCGGCGACAGGATGTTGTTCGACGACAGCATCAGGATGCGCGCCTCGGCCTGCGCCTCCGCGGACAGCGGGAGGTGCACGGCCATCTGGTCACCGTCGAAGTCGGCGTTGAAGGCCTCACACACGAGCGGGTGCAGCTGGATGGCCTTGCCCTCCACGAGCTGCGGCTCGAACGCCTGGATGCCCAGGCGGTGCAGCGTGGGCGCACGGTTGAGCAGCACCGGGTGCTCGGCGATGACCTCTTCGAGGACGTCCCACACCTGCGGGCGCTGCCGCTCCACCATGCGCTTGGCCGACTTGATGTTCTGCGCGTGGTTGAGATCCACCAGGCGCTTCATCACGAACGGCTTGAACAGCTCCAGCGCCATCAGCTTCGGCAGGCCGCACTGGTGCAGCTTGAGCTGCGGGCCCACGACGATCACCGAACGGCCGGAGTAGTCCACGCGCTTGCCGAGCAGGTTCTGGCGGAACCGGCCCTGCTTGCCCTTGAGCAGATCCGACAGCGACTTCAGCGGGCGGTTGCCCGGTCCGGTGACCGGACGGCCGCGGCGGCCGTTGTCGAACAGCGCGTCGACGGACTCCTGCAGCATCCGCTTCTCGTTGTTGACGATGATCTCGGGCGCGCCGAGGTCGATCAGTCGCTTGAGGCGGTTGTTGCGGTTGATCACGCGACGGTAGAGGTCGTTCAGGTCCGACGTGGCGAAGCGGCCACCGTCGAGCTGCACCATCGGGCGCAGCTCCGGCGGGATCACCGGCACCGCGTCGAGGACCATGCCCAGCGGCGAGTTCCCCGACTGCTGGAACGCCGCGACGACCTTGAGCCGCTTGAGGGCGCGGAGCTTCTTCTGCCCCTTGCCCGAACGGATCGTCTCGCGCAGCGACTCGGCCTCGGCGTCGATGTCGAAGTTCTCGATGAGCTTCTTGATCGCCTCGGCGCCCATGGCGCCCTTGAAGTACTCGCCGTAGCGGTCCTGCAGCTCGCGGTAGAGCTTCTCGTCGACGATCATGTCCTTCGGAGCGAGCTTGACGAAGGTCGTCCAGATCTCGTCCAGCTCGTCGATGGCGCGGCCGGCGCGGTCGCGGATCTGCCGCATCTCGCGCTCGCCGCCGTCCTTGACCTTGCGGCGCTGATCGGCCTTGGCGCCCTCGGCCTCGAGGACGGCCAGGTCGTCCTCCAGCTTCTTGGCGCGGTTCTCCAGATCGACGTCCCGCTGGTCCGCGAGGACCTTCTTCTCGGACTCGATCTCGGCCTCGAGCGTCGACTGCTCGTTGTGCCGCTGCTCCTCGTCGACCTCGGTGATCACGTAGGCGGCGAAGTAGATGATCTTCTCGAGATCCTTCGGCGCCAGATCCAGCAGGTAGCCCAAGCGCGACGGGACGCCCTTGAAGTACCAGATGTGGGTGACGGGAGCGGCCAGCTCGATGTGGCCCATCCGCTCACGACGCACCTTGGCGCGAGTGACCTCGACGCCGCAGCGCTCGCAGATGATGCCCTTGAAGCGGACACGCTTGTACTTGCCGCAGTAGCACTCCCAGTCGCGAGTCGGTCCGAAGATCTTCTCGCAGAACAGGCCGTCCTTCTCGGGCTTCAGCGTGCGGTAGTTGATGGTCTCGGGCTTCTTGACCTCGCCGTAGCTCCAGTTACGGATGTCATCGGCGGTCGCCAGACCGATCTTCAGTTCGTCGAAGAAGTTGACGTCGAGCACTTCTCTCCTCAGTTGTTCGGTCGGCGGTTAGTTGGCGAGGTCTTCGGCCGAGGCGTTCTCGTTGCGCGACAGGTTGATGCCCAGGTTGGCAGCAGCGCGCTCGAGGTCCTCGTCGTCACCGTCCGCCATCTCGATCGCGGCGCCGTCGGACGACAGCACCTCGACGTTGAGGCAGAGCGACTGGAGCTCCTTGAGGAGCACCTTGAACGACTCGGGGATGCCCGGCTCGGGGATGTTCTCGCCCTTGACGATCGCCTCGTACACCTTCACGCGGCCGACCACGTCGTCCGACTTGATGGTGAGGAGCTCCTGCAGCGTGTACGCCGCGCCGTAGGCCTGCATGGCCCAGCACTCCATCTCGCCGAAACGCTGGCCACCGAACTGCGCCTTACCACCCAGCGGCTGCTGCGTGATCATCGAGTACGGGCCGGTGGAACGGGCGTGGATCTTCTCGTCGACCAGGTGGTGCAGCTTCAGGATGTACATGTAGCCCACCGCGACCGGGTACGGGAACGGCTCGCCGGAACGACCGTCGAACAGCGTCGCCTTGCCGTCGCCGCCGACCATGACGTCGCCGTCGCGGTTCGGGAGCGTCGAGCCCAGCAGGCCTGCCAGCTCCTCGTCGCGGGCACCGTCGAACACCGGGGTGGCGGTGTTGGTGTCCTTGGGCTGGCTGTACATCTCCTCGGGCAGCGCCGACGCCCAGTCCGGGATGTTCCCGTTCTCGTCGCGAACGTCCCAGCCCGTCTTGGCGACCCACCCGAGGTGCGTCTCCAGGATCTGGCCGATGTTCATACGACGGGGCACGCCGTGCGTGTTGAGGATGATGTCGACCGGGGTGCCGTCCGGCAGGAAGGGCATGTCCTCGGCGGGCAGGATCTTGCCGATGACGCCCTTGTTGCCGTGGCGGCCGGCCAGCTTGTCGCCGTCCTGGACCTTGCGCTTCTGGGCCACGTACACGCGGACCAGCTCGTTCACGCCCGGGGCCAGCTCGTCGTCGTCGTCGCGCGAGAACACGCGGACGCCGATGACCTTGCCGGTCTCGCCGTGGGGCACCTTCAGCGAGGTGTCGCGCACCTCACGCGCCTTCTCACCGAAGATCGCGCGGAGCAGGCGCTCCTCCGGGGTCAGCTCGGTCTCGCCCTTCGGGGTGACCTTGCCGACCAGGATGTCGCCGTCGCGGACCTCGGCACCGATGCGGATGATGCCGCGCTCGTCCAGGTCGGCCAGCACCTCGTCGGAGACGTTCGGGATGTCCCGGGTGATCTCCTCGGCGCCCAGCTTCGTGTCGCGGGCATCGATCTCGTGCTCCTCGATGTGGATGGACGTGAGCACGTCCTCCTCCACCAGGCGCTGCGAGAGGATGATCGCGTCCTCGTAGTTGTGGCCCTCCCACGGCATGACCGCGACGAGCAGGTTCTTGCCCAGCGCCATCTCACCGTTGTCGGTGCAGGGGCCGTCGGCCAGGACCTGGCCGGTCTCGACCCGCTGGCCCGCGTTGACGATCGGGCGCTGGTTGGCGCAGGTGCCCTGGTTCGACCGCGCGAACTTGCGCAGGCGATGCGTGGCACGGGTGCCGTCGTCCGCCATGACGGTGATGAAGTCGGCCGAGACCTCCTCCACGACGCCCGGCTTCTCCGTGATGACCACGTCGCCGGCGTCGACCGCGGCGCGCAGCTCCATACCGGTGCCGACCAGCGGCGACTCGCTACGGACCAGCGGCACGGCCTGACGCTGCATGTTCGCGCCCATGAGGGCACGGTTGGCGTCGTCGTGCTCGAGGAACGGGATCATGGCCGTCGCGACCGACACCATCTGGCGCGGCGAGATGTCCATGTACTCCACCGCCGAGACGGGGACCATCTCGACCTCGGAGCCGCGCTTCCGCACGAGCACGCGGTCGTCGGTCAGGCGCCCCTGGTCGTCGGTGGCCGCGTTCGCCTGCGCGATGTAGTAGCGGTCCTCCTCGTCGGCCGTCATGTAGACGATCTCGTCGGTGACGACACCGTCGGCGATGCGGCGGTACGGCGTCTCGATGAAGCCGAACGGGTTGACCCGCGCGTACACCGACAGCGAGCCGATCAGGCCGATGTTCGGGCCCTCAGGGGTCTCGATCGGGCACATGCGGCCGTAGTGCGACGGGTGGACGTCGCGGACCTCGAGGCCGGCGCGCTCACGCGACAGGCCGCCCGGGCCCAGCGCCGACAGGCGGCGCTTGTGGGTCAGGCCCGACAGCGGGTTGTTCTGGTCCATGAACTGCGACAGCTGCGAGGTGCCGAAGAACTCCTTGATCGCCGCCGAGACCGGGCGGATGTTGATCAGGGTCTGCGGGGTGATCGCCTCGACGTCCTGCGTGGTCATGCGCTCGCGCACCACGCGCTCCATGCGGGACAGGCCCACCCGGAGCTGGTTCTGGATCAGCTCGCCCACGGTGCGCAGGCGGCGGTTGCCGAAGTGGTCGATGTCGTCGACCTCGACGGGCACCTCCTCGCCCTGCGGCACGGTCATGTACGTCAGCTGCTCCGACGGGGCCTCGTGCAGGCGCACCAGGTACTCGACGGTCGCGACGATGTCCTCTTCGGTGAGGACGAGCGGCTGCGTGCCGTCCTCGTTGGCCGGCAGGCCCAGCTTCTTGTTCAGCTTGTAGCGGCCGACGCGAGCCAGGTCGTAGCGCTTCTCCTTGAAGAACAGGTTCTCCAGCAGGGTCTGCGCGGACTCCTTGGTGGGCGGCTCGCCCGGGCGCAGCTTGCGGTAGATGTCGAGCAGCGCCTCATCGGTGCCGGCGGTGTTGTCCTTCTCCAGGGTGGACCGCATGATCTCCGAGAAGCCGAAGCGCTCGAGGATCTGCTCGCTCGTCCAGCCCAGCGCCTTGAGCAGCACGGTGACCGGCTGGCGACGCTTGCGGTCGATGCGGACGCCGACGGTGTCGCGCTTGTCCACGTCGAACTCGAGCCACGCGCCGCGGGCCGGGATGACCTTCACGCTGTGCAGCGGCTTCTCGGTCGACTTGTCGATGGTCTCGTCGAAGTAGACGCCCGGCGAGCGGACCAGCTGCGAGACGACGACGCGCTCGGTGCCGTTGATGATGAACGTGCCCTTGTCCGTCATCATCGGGAAGTCGCCCATGAAGACGGTCTGCGACTTGATCTCACCGGTGTTGTTGTTGATGAACTCGGCCGTGACGAACAGCGGCGCCGCGTACGTCATGTCCTTGTCCTTGCACTCCTCGATCGAGGCCTTGACCTCGTCGAAGCGCGGATCGGAGAAGGAGAGCGACATGGAACCCGAGAAGTCCTCGATGGGCGAGAGCTCCGCGAGGATGTCCTCCAGGCCGCCGGTCGGCTGGGCCTCGCCCCGCGCCGCGGCCTTCTCACGCCACGCGGGCGAGCCCACGAGCCACTCGAAGGAATCGATCTGGAGATCGAGCAGTCCCGGAACCGGAAGCGGCTCGGAGATCTTCGCGAACGACACGCGCTTCGGGGCCCCCGGGACCACCGCGTTCTGATCGTTCTGAGTCTGGCTGGAGACGGAGACTGCCAAGATGCGTCCTCTGCTGTGCCTAGTAACGTTGCCAAAATCGTGCCGACGGCAACCCGCAGAGAAAACGCCCTCTAGGAGGAGACGAATATTCAGATGGGCAGGAGGCAGCCAGCGCAACGTCCAACATTAGCAGAGGGAGACCACCCCCGCAAGGGGCAGTCCAGACTAGGCCCCTGAGGGGCCGTGCGCAAGGACCGTACGCCAGGTGAATCGAACACCCTCGCCGAACCGGGGCCCGCGGGCTGGCTGCCGTGCGAACCGCGACGTCGAGGCGTACGTCCTGCCGATAACTGTGACCCGAATCGGGGAGAACGTCAAGCGAAACCGCCGTTCTCTTCGAAAATCAGGTGAGAGTCCCGTGACCGCCGGGGCGTCCGACGGTGCGCCTCCCCCGCCCGACGGGGCCGCGGACCGTCGGGAACGACGAAGCCGCGCCCGGCGCCCCGGCGGGCTCCGAGCGCGGCTGCGCGTCGATCAGCGGTCTTCGACCTTGGGAAGGTGATCCGTGGGGTTGTCGTCCTGGCTGAGGGGCTGCCGCACCTCGTAGCCGGCGGGAACCTCGCCCTGGGCCTGCCCCTGGTACTCGGCCCCCTGGCCCAGCACCACCGTGGGCGCCTCCGGCGAACCCGCCGCGGCGTACGCGGCGTCGGCCGCGGGCTCCCCCTCCAGGTCCCTCAGGATGGCCGTCTGCGCCTTCGCCGGCAGCGACGGCAGCATCTCGCGCACGCGTGCCTTGCGGCGGGCGACGCCCTGGCGCACCGGCATGCCCGGCGTCGGCTGCATCTGCGGGGCGATCTCGTCCGGCACGTCCACGCCGCCGTCGGAGTGGCCGCCGGCCACGCGCTCGGCCTCCGCGGCCATCTGCGCCTGGTCCTTCTCCTCCGACATGCCGATCGGGCCGATCATCGAGCCGGTGAGGAACTGCTTGACGACCGGCTCCTCCGAGGTCAGCAGGACCTCGCGCGGGCCGAACATGACGAGGTGCTTGAGGAACAGCATGCCCATGTTGTCCGGAACGGTCCGGGCGATGTTGATGTTGTGCGTCACGATCAGGGTGGTGCAGTCGATCTGCGCGTTGATGTCCATCAGCAGCTGGCTGGTGTAGGTGGTACGCACCGGGTCCAGGCCCGAGTCCGGCTCGTCCACCAGCATGATCTTCGGGTCCAGCACCAGGGCGCGGGCGAGGCCGGCGCGCTTACGCATACCGCCCGAGATCTCGCCGGGGAGCTTGTCCTCCGCGCCGACCAGACCGACCATCTCGAGCTTCTCCATCGTGATCTGACGGATCTCGCTCTCCTTCTTCTTCGTGTGCTCACGAAGCGGGAAGGCCGTGTTGTCGTACAGGTTCATCGAGCCGAAGAGGGCGCCGTCCTGGAACAGCACGCCGAACATCTTGCGGATCTCGTAGAGCTCCGAGCTGGAGCAGGTGAGGATGTCGGTCCCGTCGATGATGATCTGGCCCTCCTCGGGGCGCAGCAGACCGATCAGGGACTTGAGGAACACCGACTTACCGGTACCGGAGGGGCCGAGCAGAACCGAGACCTCACCCGCCGGCAGGGTCAGCGAGACGTCGGACCAGATGTTCTGGGACCCGAACGACTTCGTCAGGTTCTTGGTAGTTACTTCGACACCCACTGTCGAGACCTTTCGTCGCTCTCCTAGGTGTGGCTCGCGCCACAGACCGCTGGGAGCACAGTACCCCAGTCACCGCTGGTCGCGGTACCGGACCTGTTCTATCCGGCGGCGCCGGCGCCCCCGGAAACGCGAACCGCCCCGTCGCACTGGGCGACGGGGCGGTCAGAGCACTGACGTGCGGTTCGGTTATTACTTGACCGAAACCGAGGCGCCGGCCTCCTCGAGCTTGGCCTTGGCGGCGTCGGCGGCCTCCTTGTCGACCTTCTCCAGGATCGCCTTGGGGGCGCCCTCGACGAGGTCCTTGGCCTCCTTCAGGCCGAGGCCCGAAACCAGCTCGCGGACGACCTTGATGACCTGGATCTTCTTGTCGCCGGCGCCATCGAGGATGACGTCGAACTCGTCCTGGTCGGCAGCGGCGGCGGCGTCGCCGCCGGCAGCCGGGGCAGCACCGGCGGCCGCGACGGCGACCGGAGCAGCGGCGGTGACCTCGAAGGTCTCCTCGAAAGCCTTCACGAACTCGCTGAGCTCGAGCAGGGTCAGCTCCTTGAAAGCATCAAGCAGCTCGTCGGTGGTGAGCTTCGCCATGGTGGCGTCCTTCCGTTCAGTCTTGCTCGCTGATCCGCGAGGCAAGGTGGTGATGTTCCCGCGCGCGGTGCCCGCGGGAGGTTCGCTGGATCAGCGGAATCAGGCGGCAGCCTCTTCGGCGGCCTTCTTCTCCTGCAGCGCGGCGCCCAGGCGGGCCACCTGCGAGGCGGGAGCGTTGAACAGGCCAGCGGCCTTCGCCAAGTTGCCCTTCATGGCACCGGCGAGCTTGGCCAGGAGCACCTCGCGCGACTCGAGATCGGCGATGCGCTCGATCTCCGCCACGGACAGCGCACGGCCGTCCATGTAGCCGCCCTTGATGACCAGGGCCTTGTTGTCCTTGGCGAACTTCTTGATCGCCTTGGCGGCCTCGACCGGCTCACCCTCGATGAAGGCGATCGCGGTGGGACCCTCGAACAGCTCGTCCAGGCCCTCGACGCCGGCGTCAGCCGCGGCGCGCTTGACCAGGGTGTTCTTGGCGACGGAGTAGGTGGTACCCGCCCCGAGCGAGCGACGCAGCTCGGTGATGGAACCGACCGACAGTCCGCGGTACTCGGTGACCACGGTGGCCGTGGACTTCGAGAACTGCTCGGCGATCTCTGCGACCGCGGCGACCTTCTCGGCGTTTGCCATACTTCGCCTCCTCTCTTGCGTGTCATCCGACGGAGAAGGCTCGGGCCCGAAACGACGAGAACCCCGGCGCAGGGCGCACGGGGTTCGGTGAAGAATCCTCGTCCTCCTGCGTGGGTCGCCGGCTCGGGGCCGGACCTTCGATCGGGCTCGCGCCCGATGACCGACGGTCTCTGGTGGAACGATCCGGTTGACACCGGATTCCGAGGGACCAGAGTACGGGAACCGGCGGGCTACGCCAAATCGTCGCCGGTCAGCCGATGGTCACGCCGGATTCGGCGTAGACGATGCGCAGGGCCAGGCCGGCCTCCGGGCCCATGACCCGCGCCGCGAGGTCGACGAACGCCGCGGTGAACTCGGGCCCGTGCGCGGCGGCCGCCGCGTCCGACGGTGCGCCGTGGTGCGCCAGTTCGTGCAGGACCACCAGCTCCCGCAACGCCCACGCCCCGTCGCGCCCGGCGGGCACCGCCACCGTCGGGCGACGGTCCGCTCCCCGCTCGTAGTGCGCGCCGGTGGCGCCCGCGCGGGCCCGGACCCGCACCTCGCCGGGGCCGAGCACGCGGTCGACGTAGGCCTGCACCGAGTCCACCGACCCGAACCGGGCCTCGGGCGGCAGCGTCAGCGGCACACCGAGCACGTCGACGGTGCGCCCGCCCGCGGAGTGCTCGAACAGGCCGCGGACCAGCTCCTCCGCCCGGTAGACCGCGGCCCGCTGCCCGTCCCTAGACGTCCTTCGCCACCTTCAGCTGATCCTGCACCGCCTTGGCCGTCGCGGCCATGTCGGCCCGGCCGATGGGGACGATGAACAGCGCGTACGTCTGGGGCGCGGAGTCGATCACGAGGATCGTCAGCTCGTCGCCGGGAACAGTGACCCCCGGGGCCTGCACGAGCACCTTGCCGGTCATCTTCGTAGCGGGCACGCCGTCCACGGTGATCGCCTCCGGCGCGGACTTCTCGACCTTCTTCGACGTGGCGCTCTGGTAGCCGGCGCCGTCGGCGATGCACTGGATCATCCGCGGCGCCGCGTCCTTGCCGTCCAGCTTCTCGCCGAAGTTGGTCTGCCCGATCTCCACGCCGGCCTGCCACGGCTGACCGTCGCCCATCGCCTTCTCCAGCCCGGCGGCGGCGATGCTCTCGGCGTACACCGTGTAGCTCTCGGGAGTCCATCCGGGCGCGGCCGAGACGGGGAACGACAGTGGGCCCGAGACCACCCGGTCCTTGACCTCGGAGGCCTTGCCGGTGCCCGGCAGCCCGCAACTGGCGGCGCCCGTCGACGGGTCGCCCTGGGAAGCCGATGTGGACGGCGAGGACGCGCTCGGCTCGTCGTCCGAGTTGCCGATCACCACGACGGCGGCGATCACGACCGCGATGACGAGCAGCACCGCGACGCCGACGGCGATCCACAGGCCGGTGCGGTTCGGCTTCTGCGGGCCGCCGGGCCCGCCCGGGGCGCCGGGCTGCCCGGGTGCGCCGTAGCCGTACTGCTGGCCGTACTGCTGCTGGCCGTAGCCCTGCTGCCCGTAACCCTGCCCGTACTGCGGCTGGCCGTACCCCTGCCCGTACTGGGGCTGCCCCGGCTGCTGCCCGTACGGGTACTGGTATCCGCCCTGCGCGTACGGGTCCGGCTGCTGCTGTCCGTACGGATCCTGCGGGTTGCTCATACGTCCCTCGCCACCTTGAGCTGCTCGAAGATCTGTCTGGCCACCGCCGCCCGCTCCTCGTCACCGATCGGAGTGTCCGACTCGAAGTATGCCTGCGGTGCCGAGTCTATGACCACAACCGTCACCACATCGCCCACCACGGACAGGCCCGCGCGCCGCACCAGGATCCGCCCCGTGACCCGCGCCGCGGGCACCCCGTCCACCGTGATCGCCTCGGGCTCGGTGAGCCCCTCGAGCCGCGGCCCGTACGAGTCGTACCTGCTGCTGTCCACGATGCACGGGATCATCCGGCGGGCGGCCTCGGCCACCGGCAGGCGCGGGGCGAAGGTGGTCAGCCCGATCTCGGCGTGCGCGTCCCACTTCTGGCCCGGTATCCCCTGGCGCAGCCCCACGGACTGCGCGCCGGGCGCGAACAGCACGTACCGCTGCGGCGTCCACCCGGGCGCCGCCGACACCGGGAAGGACACGGGGCCCGCCGTCACGCGGTCGGTGATCGGGGTCGTGGAGCTCGCACCGGGCAGGCCGCACCGGCCGTCGACCGGCGTGCCCGACGGTCCGCCCGACGGCCGCGCACCGTCGGACATGAGTACTCGCGCGACGAGGACGCCGGCGGCCACGGCGACGACCAGAACGAGCGCCACCGCGCCGCCGATCAGCCACCCCAGCCGCTTGGTCACCTGCCGCCCCGCTCCAGAGCGCCTCTGCCGCCACCGATCTCGTGATGCGCGCCGAGCCGGGCGGAGCGGCCCGCGCTGTCGCCGGCGCGGCGCGCGCCGTCGGAGTACCCGGCCGACGCCGCCGACCCGCGCCAGCTGCCCCGGGCCGACGACTCCGCGCGGTAGAAGTCCTTGAGCTCGATCTCCTTGTTCCGCAGGGCGACCGCCGTCCCCGGCTCGCCCTGCTCGGTGCGGTGCGCCGTCTCCGCCGCGCGCGCCTCCGCGAGGCGCTTGCCGATCCGCGCGGCGAAGGCCGACTGGAAGTTGATCCGCGCCGTGACCGCGGCCAGCGGCTTCTCCTCCACCCAGCGGCGGCGGGTACGCCGGTCCTCGTAGAGCTGCTGCACCGTCTCCGACTTGTACGCCCCGGACCGCAGGTACGCGTCGGAGGCACGGACCATCTGGATCACCAGCGAGGCGTAGAGCGCCTCGCACGCGTCGATGTCCTCCGCGAAGCCGTAGGCGAAGACGAACGTGGAGTTGGAGGCCACGTCGCACGTCACGTCGTTGGGCGCGGCGATGGCCACGAACAGCTCGACGAACGTGCGCAGCCCGCGCCGGCCCGCCTCCCCGATCCGGACGGTGCGCTGCTCCGGCACGACCCGGGCGCGCTCCTTACCGCGATGATGCGCGCGGGCCACCGCGAGGTCGATCGACGCGGCGGTCGCCAGCCGCTGCGCCGCCTCCGTGAACGTGGCGGCCTCGTGCTCGTTGTCGGTCCCCTCCGCCTGCCGCAGGAGCGCCCCGATCCGCGCCAGCAGCTTCTCGTCGTCCATGGGCGCGAGAGTACCCACCCGCACCGACAGTGCCGCGCCGCCGCCGGGCGCCAAGCCCGCCGAAAGCGGAATCCCAGAGCGCTCCGTTACTCTGAGGGAGACAGCATGATTCATTGTACTAAGGAGACGATTCTCGATGTCGACGCCCAGCGATCCGAACGGGCCCCAGAACCCCGGTCAGCCGTACGGCCAGGATCCGAGCTCGCCCCAGGGACCGGAGGGGTACGGGCAACCGCAGTACCCGGGGTACCCGCAGCCCGGCTACCCCCAGCCGGGGTACGACCAGGCCGGCTACGGCCAGCCGGGGTACGGCCAGGCACCCGTCGGTCCGAACGGTGAGCGGATCAACGACCCCAACACCACCCTCGCCATCGTCGGCCTGGTGCTCGCGGTCTTCTGCTCGCTGCCCGGGCTGATCGTCTCGATCATCGCGCTCAACAAGTCGAAGTCGCGGGGCTACAAGAACACGATCGCGCTCGTCGGCATCGTGGTGGGCGCGGTGAGCATGGCCATAGGCCTCGCCTACGGGCTCACGGCGTAACGGACCAGGAACCGGAGGACGGATGAGCACACCCGGCGGGCAGGATCCGTACCAGCCCTACGACCCCGCCTCGGCGCAGTACGGCGCGCAGTACGGCGGCTACGACCCGCGGTTCGGCCAGTACCAGTACCCGGCGCCCGGGCAGCCCTACGCGGGCCCCATGCCCGGCCCGAACGGCGAACCGCCGCAGGACCCGGACAGCGCACTCGGCATCGTCGGGCTGGTGTTGTCGGTGGCGGCCTGCTCCCCCGTGGGCCTGATCGTCAGCTGGATCGCGCTGAAGAAATCGAAGGAGCGCGGGTACCGGAACACGATGGCGCTGGTGGGCACGATCATCGGCGCCGTGTTCACCGGCATGGCCCTGCTGGCGGTACTGGCCTACGTCCTGATCATCGCGCTGTTCGTCGGCGTGGCCTCGACGGCCCCGTCGCTCCTGCTCTGACCCGGGGCACGAAGAAGCCCCCGGCCACTCCGGCGGAGTGATCGGGGGCTTCTCGCGTTCAGACCCTGAAGGGGACGGAGGCTAGGCCTCCTCCTCCGCGAGGTTGCTCACGCGCGACGGGTCCACCTGGATGCCCGGTCCGGTGGTCGTCGAGACGGTGACCTTCTTCAGGTACCGGCCCTTGGCCGCCGACGGCTTGGCGCGCAGGACCTCGTCCAGCGCGGCGCCGTAGTTCTCCACCAGCTGCTTCGCGTCGAAGGATGCCTTACCGATCACGAAGTGAAGGTTGGCCGCCTTGTCGACGCGGAAGTTGATCTTGCCGCCCTTGATGTCGTTGACCGCCTTGGTGACGTCGGGCGTCACGGTGCCGGTCTTCGGGTTCGGCATGAGGCCACGGGGGCCCAGGACGCGAGCGATACGGCCGACCTTGGCCATCTGGTCCGGGGTGGCGATCGCGGCGTCGAACTCGAGCCAGCCGCCCTGGATCTTCTCGATCAGGTCCTCGGCGCCCACCTCGTCGGCACCCGCGGCCTTGGCCTCCTCGGCCTTGTCGCCGACGGCGAAGACGATCACGCGGGCCGTCTTACCGGTGCCGTTCGGCAGGTTGACGGTGCCGCGCACCATCTGGTCGGCCTTGCGGGGGTCGACGCCGAGTCGCATGGCGACCTCGACGGTGGCGTCCTGCTTGGTGGAGGAGGTGCCCTTGGCCAGCGTGACAGCCTCGAGCGGGCTGTACAGCTTGTCCTTGTCGACCTTCTCGGCAGCGGCCTTGTAGGCCTTGCTGTTCTTGCTCATCTCTTGCTCTTTCGTTCTTGCCCGGCTTGTGGGCAGTGAGTGGTTCCGCGGGCCGAGCCGGCCCTCCCACGGGAGGCGGTGCCTCCCGGTGACGTCCTCGACGGGGTCGAGTTACTCGACGGTGATGCCCATCGAGCGAGCAGTGCCGGCGATGATCTTCGCGGCCTGATCGACGTCGTTCGCGTTCAGATCTTCCTTCTTGGTCTCGGCGATCTCGCGCACCTGATCCCAGGTCACCTTGGCGACCTTGGTCTTGTGCGGCTCTCCCGAGCCCTTCTGCACGCCGGCTGCCTTGAGCAGCAGCTTGGCGGCCGGAGGAGTCTTCAGCTTGAAGTCGAAGGACCGGTCCTCGTAGACCGTGATCTCGACGGGGATGACGTTGCCACGCTGCGACTCGGTCGCGGCGTTGTACGCCTTGCAGAACTCCATGATGTTGACGCCGTGCTGACCAAGCGCGGGACCCACGGGCGGAGCAGGGTTGGCCTGCCCGGCCTGGATCTGAAGCTTGATGAGCCCGGCGACCTTCTTCTTCTTCGGGGGCATCCTCAGTTTCCTTTATTTCCACCCCACGCCGATGGGCGACGTGGGAAGTCTTCGCGGGGCGTGCGCCCGCGTCAGTTGATCTTCTCGACCTGGTTGAACGCCAGCTCGACCGGGGTCTCGCGACCGAAGATCGAGACGAGCACCTTGAGCTTGCGCTGCTCGGCGTTGATCTCGCTGATCGACGCGGGCAGCGTGGCGAACGGGCCGTCCATGACGGTGACCGACTCGCCGACCTCGAAGTCGACCTCGACCGCGGGGCCCTGCGACACGGCACCGCCGGTCGCGGCGGCGGCACCGTCGGACGCGGCGCCCGCGCCCTTGTCCTTCGCCGGCTTGGTCCGGGCGCTCTCGGGGAGCAGGAACTTCACGACCTCGTTCATCGTGAGCGGCGAAGGCTTGCTGGTCAGGCCGACGAAACCCGTGACACCCGGGGTGTTGCGGACGGCGCCCCACGACTCGTCGTTGAGGTCCATGCGCACCAGGATGTAGCCCGGCAGCACCTTGCGGTTGACCCGCTTCTGCTGGCCGTTCTTGATCTCGGTGACCTCCTCGGTGGGGACCTCCACCTGGAAGATGTAGTCGCCGACGTCGAGGTTCTGGACACGGGTCTCGAGGTTGGCCTTCACCTTGTTCTCGTAGCCCGCATAGGTGTGGATGACGTACCAGTCGCCGGGGGCGGTGCGCAGCTGCGCCTTCAGCTCCTCGACGGGGTCGACCTCTTCCTCCTCGGCCTCGACGGCCTCGGCTTCAGCGGTCTCCGCGTCGCTCACGGCGGCGTCGGACTCGGGGGCCTCACCGGCCGGCTCCTCGGCGACCGGCGCCTCCGCAGCGTCGTCGAGCAGGACGTCCGCCTGGACTTCCTGCTCCGTCTCGTTCTGCTCCGGGGTGCTCACAGCGCCGAAGTTCCTTCCGTCTCGTCTTTCGTGGGGGCGTATCGGCTGATCAGCTGAACGCCCACAACATCAGCTTCGCGAAGCCGAGGTCCAGGAGGCTGACGAACGCGGTGAGGACCACCACGAACACCAGCACGATGATCGTGTAGTTGACCATCTGGTTGCGCGTGGGCCAGATGACCTTGCGCAGCTCGGCGACGACCTGCCGCAGGAACAGCCAGATGGCCGCGAAGGGATTGCGCGACTGCTTCTTCGTCGCCGCACCGCGTGCCGGGGCGGAGGACTCCGCCGACGTCGCCGACTCCGAGGGCTCGGCCAGCGCCGTCCGGCCGCGGCGGCCGCTGCCACGCTTACCCGACGGGCGGGCCTGCTGTGCGCCGTCTTCGGCGGCGCTGTCCCCGGCGTTGCCGGTGGTCGCGTCGTCGTGCTCGTCGCTCACGCAAATCCCTCCACTGGTCGTTCGGCGGGCCGAACGCCCGCCTGGGCAGGGGCGACAGGACTCGAACCTGCGACCTGCGGTTTTGGAGACCGCTGCTCTACCAACTGAGCTACACCCCTTTGCGGGCCCTGAGGCCCGCACTCCACAACCTTCGGTGGGCATGCGTCGAACACGCCCGCCGAAGCTGCAGACAGTTCAGTGTACGGCACATCGGCGCCGCACCTCAAAACGACCGTCAGGCGAACTGGACGGTGGCGATCGGCTTGCCGAAGATCTTGCGCTCACCCTGCTTGACGGTGAGCATCACGACGCCGGTCTTGGTCTCGGGATCGAGCGACTTGATCTTGCCGGAGTACTGCAGCTCCGCCTTCTGATCGGCCGGGACGTACACCGGCGCGGTGAAGCGCACGCTGTACTCCTTGAGAGCCACCGGATCGCCGAGCCACTCGGTGACGTAGTTCGAGCCGAGGCTCATCGTGAGCATGCCCTGCGCGACCACGTCGTCCATGCCGGCGATCTTCACGATGTGATCCGACCAGTGGATGGGGTTGGGGTCGCCCGTGACGCCGGCGTAGTTGACGAGGTCGCCGCGGGTGAGCTCGAAGGTCCGCTCGGGGAGCTCCTCGCCCACCGCCACGTCCGCGAAGTTACGAAGCGCCATACATCATCACCTTTTCCATAGCCTGCATGAACGCCGGATCCTCGTCCTCGCCGGAACGCCCGGCGAGCGTGGTCCACGACGTGACCAGCGGATTGCCGTCCTGGTCGGAGATCTCGTTGCGCGTCACGATCAGGTCGACGCCGGCGGCCTGCCGGAACTGATCGAAGTGCACGTGCGTGGTCAGCGTCATCCCGGCCAGGATCGGCGCGTGGAAGTGCACCTTCTGCTCCGACTGCACGACCGGCCGCCGGCCGTAGCCGACGATGGCGTTCTCGAACAGCGGGCGGTGGGCGATGATCCCGATGAGCGAGAACATGATCGGCGGGGCGACCAGGTCGGCGTGGCCCGCGGCGCGCGCGGCCTCCACGTCGTGGTGGATCGGGTCGGTCAACTGGCTCGCGTGCGCGAACTCGCGCACCTTCTCGCGGCTCACGTAGTACTTCTCGTGGTACTCGTAGTTGTAACCGACCGCGGCCGCGGTACGGGCCGCGACTTCATCATGGCTGAGCTGCTCGGTGACCGGTCCACCCGGCACATCGATGTCATTGCTCACGTGTCGAACCTACCTAACGTGAATGGGCTGAAGGGCAGTATGCCAAAGGGGAGGGCATCCGCACCGGATACCCTCCCCTTCGTCGACGTTGAGTTAGATCAGCGCGACTCGCGATGCGCCTGATGCGAGCCACAGTTCGGGCAGAACTTCTTCAGCTCCAGGCGATCGGGGTCGTTGCGCCGGTTCTTCTTGGTGATGTAGTTCCGGTGCTTGCACACCTCGCACGCCAAGGTGATCTTGGGGCGAACATCTGTCGATGAAGCCACGACGGTTCCTCTTTCACGATCGATATCAGTTGTAGCGGTGGGGGGGCTCGATCCCCCGACCTCACGATTATGAGTCGTGCGCTCTAACCAGCTGAGCTACACCGCCCTGAGCTATCAGCACATTGCACTGGTCTAGCGAGCCCCCTGACGGAATCGAACCGTCGACCTTTTCCTTACCATGGAAACGCTCTGCCGACTGAGCTAAGGGGGCCTGTCCCGGGCACCGTCACCGGCACTCCAGAAGCCTCAACGAGAGTACACACGGCGGAAGAGATTGAACAAATCCGCTGGTCACTGCCGTTGACAGCGCCCGACCCCCAGCGCTCTCACGCCGGGGGTCGGAGCTGGTGGCACGTGTAGGATTCGAACCTACGTAGGCGTAAGCCGACGGATTTACAGTCCGCTCCCATTGGCCGCTCGGGCAACGTGCCTTTCGCCGCCCTGAAGGGCAGCGGCGGTTAGAATACAACGCTCCCACGGGGGCTACGCAAACCCGCAGGTCAGCAAAGAAGGAGTCAACGGATGGCCGACTCGTCGTTCGACGTCGTGAGCAAGATCGATCGCCAGGAAGTGGCGAACGCCCTGAACCAGGCCTCGAAGGAGCTCAGCCAGCGATACGACTTCCGGGGCACGAACACCACCGTCGAGTTCTCGGGCGAGGACAAGGTCGTCATCACCTCCGACGCCGAGGAGCGCGCCAAGGCGGGCCTCGACGTGTTCCAGGAGAAGCTGATCAAGCGCGGCCTCTCGCTCAAGGCCTTCGACGCCGGGGACCCCGTCGCCTCGGGGAAGACGTTCAAGATCACCGGCACCCTCGTCGAGGGCATCACCAGCGAGAACGCCAAGAAGATCAGCAAGCTGATCCGCGACGAGGGCCCCAAGTCCGTCAAGGCGCAGATCCAGGGCGACGAGCTGCGCGTGACCAGCAAGTCGCGCGACGATCTGCAGTCCGTCCAGTCGCTCCTCAAGGGCGCCGACCTCGACATCGCGGTGCAGTTCGTCAACTACCGCTGACTCCCGGCACTGTGTTCATTCTCACCCGCGGGTCGGCTCTCCCCCACCGGGCGCCGATCCGCGGCTGAGGCGCCGCGTGCGCGGGAGGGCCTCGCCTAGGCCGTGAGGGACTGCAGGCGCGCGATGCGGTCGTCCAGCGGCGGCTGGGTGCGGAAGGAGCGGGTGTACCTCTCCCCCTCCCGGAACGGGAACACCATCATCGCGTGCGCGTGCACGCCGATCTCCGGTTCCGGCGGCAGCGGCGCGCACGCGACGCCGTCCTCGGTCTTGCGGAGCGCGCTGATCATCGCGGGCGGGTCGCCGGCGAGCAGTGCGCCCTCGTGGTCGGCCCGGTACTCGACGGTCCGCGACATCCCGAGGCGGATGAGCGCACCGGCGATCGGCGCGAGCACCGAGAGCATCGCCTCCACCACGCGGCTACGGCGCGAGCCCCCGTCGCCGAACCCGAGCAGGTAGCCGAACCCGGCGAAACCGCAGATCACGGCCCCGAGTGCGCCCGCGATCGACGAGGTCAGCGTGTCCCGGGAGCCGATCCGGGTGAGCGCGTGCGCGAGGGCGGCGCGCAGCTCCCGCTCGTCGAGCAGCTCCAGCAGCCCCTCGGTGCAGCAGACCGCGGCGTGCGACGGGCCGTGGCCCGCCGCGAACACGTTGGGCGCGGAGGTCGGCGACACGTACAGCGCCGGCATCGGCAGCCGCGCGACGGTGGAGAGCTCCCGCACCACGCGGAACAGGTGCGGCTGTTCGATCTCGGAGACCCGCCGCGCGTGCATGGCGCGCAACGGCAGCGACGGCCCCACGACGTACAGGTAGGCGCACAGGCCCGCGGCGAACACGATGGAGAGCAGGAACACCGTCTGCCCGAAGATCGCTCCGGTGGCCATGACGAAACCGGAGACGAGAGCCAGCAGCAGAACCGTGCGGATCTGATTGGCGTGGGCGTGCACTGGCGGGGCTCAGCCCAGACGCGCGACCGTGAACGTCACGAGCGATTCCAGGGACGTGCGTGCCTCGGACTCGGGCAGCTCGGCGAGCTCGGTGCGGGCGTCGTCGGCGTAGCCCTCGAGGATGACGCGGGCCTGTTTCATGCCGTCGGACCGGCCGAGCAGCTCGATCGCCTCGGCGACCAGCGCGTCGTCGGTGACCGGGCCGACGAGGATCGCGCGGAGGCGGTCACCGTCGGGCCCCGGGTCCCGGAGCGCGTGCAGGACGGGGAGGGTCCACACGCCCTCCCGCAGGTCGGTGCCGGGCGTCTTGCCGGACTGCTGCGCCACCGAGCTGATGTCGATGATGTCGTCGCTGATCTGGAAGGCCATGCCGATCGCGGCGCCGATGCGGTACATGCGCTGGGCGAGCTCCTCGGAGGCGCCGCCGTGCAGCGCGCCGAGCAGGCCGCAGGTGGCGATGAGGCTGCCGGTCTTGCCCCAGATGGTGTCGAGGTAGTGCTGCACCGGATCCGAGTCCTGCGCGCCCTTGAGCTCGAGCATCTGGCCGGTGACCAGCTCGCCGAAGCACTTCGCGATGACGCCGACGGCGCGCGGCCCGAGCTCTGCGCCGTAGGCGGAGGCGCGGGCGAACAGGTAGTCGCCGGCCAGGATCGCGATCGAGTTGCCCCACCGGGCGTTGGCCGACGGTGCGCCGCGGCGCGTGTCCGCCTCGTCCATCACGTCGTCGTGGTACAGCGTGGCGAGGTGGGTGAGCTCCATCGCGGCGGCGGCGGTGATCACCTGATCGGACGGCTGCCCGGCGATGCGGCCGGAGAGGACCGTGAACATGGGGCGGAACCGCTTGCCGCCGGCCTCGAAGAGGTGCAGGGCCTCCTCGATGACGCATCCGTGCGCCTCGGCGATGCCGTCGGCGATGACCCGCTCGACGCGGGCGAGGTCGGCACGGATCCCGTCCGCGAACTCGTCGGACCCCAGATCGACCCCGGCTACCGTCTTCTCCACGACCTCAGCCTAGCGGGCGGATCGCGGTGTGCAGCGCGACGATGCCGCCGGTGAGGTTCGTCCACGCCACGTCGCCCCAGCCCGCGTCGCGCACGATCTGCGCGAGGCGTTCCTGGTCGGGCCAGTTCTTGATGGATTCCGCCAGGTAGGCGTAGGCCTCGGGATTCGAGGATCCGCGGGCCACCACCTGGATCGCCTGCAGCGCGACGTTCTCATACAGCGAACGGAACGCGCCGTTGGTCGGGTTGGAGAACTCGCACACCACGAGCCGGCCGCCGGGCCGGACGACGCGGGCCATCTCGCTGAGGCCCGCCGCGGTGTCCTGCACGTTGCGCAGGCCGAAGGAGATGGTGGCGGCGTCGAAGGAGTCGTCGGCGAAGGGCAGCGCCATCGCGTCGCCCGCGACCATCGGCACCCGCCGGAAGGCGCCGGCCTGGAGCATGCCGGTGGAGAAGTCGCACGCGGCGGCCCAGGCGCCGGAGCGGGCGAGTTCCACGGTGGAGACGCCGGTGCCGGCGGCGAGGTCGAGCACCCGGTCGCCGGGCTTGAGTTGCAGCGCCTGCCGGGTGCGGCGGCGCCAGTAGCGGTCCAGGCCCCCGGTCATGAGCGTGTTGGTGCGGTCGTACCGGCGGGCGACACCGTCGAACATCGACGCCACCTCGCCGGGCCGCTTATCGAGGGAAGCCCTGGCCATACCCGAAAACTACACGACGGCGCGGACACCGCGGCCGGTGGCGGGCCGGGCGATGACGCTCTCGTAGTGACCGAACAGGGCGTCGCACAGTGCGGGCCAGGTGCGGGCCAGCACGGACTTGCGGGCGGCGTCGCCGAACCGGGCGCGCAGCGCCGGGTCGGCGAGGGTGTCGATGACGCCGGGGAGCAGGTCGGCGAACTCGCCGGTGGGCAGCAGGTAGCCGTTGCGGCAGTGCGACACCAGGTCGCGGGGGCCTCCCTGGTCCGGGGCGATCGACGGGACGCCCGACGCGAGGGCCTCCTGCACGGCCTGGCAGAAGGTCTCGTGCTCGCCGGGGTGGACGAACACGTCGAGGGAGGCGTACGCGGCGGAGAGGTCGTCGCCGCCCAGCTGGCCGGTGAACACCGCGCCGCCGGTTCCGGCGCCGAGCAGCTTCTCCAGCTTCGGCCGGTCGGGACCGTCGCCGACGATCACGAGCTGCACGTCGTCGCGGCCGGCGAGGCCCGCGAGGCGCTCGACGTGCTTCTCCGCGGCCAGCCGCCCCACGAATCCGACGACGAGCCGGTCGGGGCGGTCGCCGAGCCAGGAGCCTCGCAGGTCGTCGCTGCGGTGCGACGGGGCGAAGCGCTCGCCGTCGACGCCGCGGGCCCACGTCTTCACCCGGGGGATGCGGTGCGCCTCGAGGTCGGCGACGGAGGCCGACGACGGTGCCAGGGTCAGGTCGCACTGCTTGTGCATCTGCCGCGTCCACCACCAGGCCGCGCGCTCGAGCGGGCCGAGGCCGTAGGAGCCGGCGAACCCGGCCACGTCGGTCTGGAAGATCGCGACGGTCGGCACCCCGAGCCGCTTGGCCGCGGCGAGGCCGCCGGCGCCGAGGAAGTACGGCGAGGCGAGGTGCACCACGTCGGGCCGGAACTCGCGGAGGGCGTCGACCATGAGCATCCCCGGCTGGCCGATGGGCAGCGAGGAGATCCTGGGGAGCATCCGCGCGGGCACCCGGTGCACGGGGAAACCGAGGTGTTCGAGCGGGGCCGGGTCCTCCCCCGCGACGGTGTCGGGGGCGATGACGAGTGCCTCGGCGCCGGTCCGGCGGCAGTGTTCGAGCACCCGGAGCACCGAATTGGTCACCCCGTTGACGTTCGGCAGGAACGATTCCGCGACGATGGCGATACGCACGAGCCGAGTGTCACGCGGGACGGTGACCGTCAGGACTCCCGCCGGTTGTCCCGTCGCGGAACGGCAGGTGAACTTTCCTGCGCCGGGGTACCGGTGTCGCCGTCGGCGCGGCGGTGCGCGACGGCGAGCAGCACCATGACCGAGCCGATCACGAGCCAGGTCCCCACGGCGACGGACGCGGCGGGCAGCACGGCGACGGCGGCGGTGCGGCCGGCCACGCGCACGAGTTCGGGGTCGGCGCGGTTGTATTCGACCTGGATCCGGTCGCCGATGGTGAGGTCGCTGGGGTACAGCACGCCGAGCGGCGGGTTGTGGTTCACGCCGTCGGGTGTGTAGAAGCTGATCGTCGAGCGGGTGGGACTCGCGGACAGCACCTCTGCGGTCACGGAGCCGAGGTCGCGCTCGATGGCCTTGTCGTCGCGCCACGCGGCGAGCACCAGGATCGTGCACAGGACGGTGATGAGGATCGCGGCCCACAGCAGCACCCATTGGATGCGGCGCAGCACCACCCGGCTCACCGGCCGCCCCCGGTGATGCCGGCGCGCATTCCGGCGTGCAGGGCGCGGAGGCCGGCACGTTCGGTGCGCACCTCGACCACCTGGAACCGGCCACCGGCCCCGTCCGCGGTGGCGAGGGCGGCGAGTTCGCCCAGCTCGGCGAGCCGGTAGGGCACGCCGTAGGCGGCGCACAGCGAGCCGATGTCGGTGCCGTGCGGGGTGCCGAAGACGCGGGCGGCGGCACCGTCGTACTCCGCCCCGGAGTACCGCTCCTCGCCCTGTTCCAGCAGGTTGAAGATGCCCCCGCCGTTGTCGTTGGCGACCACGATCGTGAGGTTGTCGGGGCGGGGCTCGTGCGGCCCGATGAGCAGCCCGGACGCGTCGTGCACGAAGGTCAGGTCCCCCATCAGGGCGACGGTGCGCCGACCGGGCGCGGCGAGCGCGGCGCCGACGGCGGTGCTGACGGTGCCGTCGATGCCGGCGACGCCGCGGTTGGAGAGCACGCGGACGCCGGTCGGCAGGTGCCCGGCGAGGGCCACGTCGCGCACGGGGTTGGAGGCGCCGACCACCAGCTGGTCGCCGTCGGCGAGGGCGGCGCACACCGCGCGCGCCACGTGCAGGCCGGTGACGGGGCCCTCGTCGAGGCCGCGGGTCACGGCGGCGCGGGCGGCGGTGTCGGCGGCGGCGCAGCGCTCCAGCCACGCCGGGTCGGGCTCGCCGACGGGCACCACGCGGGTACCGGTGGCGGCGACGTTCCCGGAGACGTCGGGCCAGCGGGGGCCGGTGGTGACCGCGTAGACGGTGACGTCCGGGTCGGCGAGGAGGGCGCTGACCTCGCGGTGCAGGGTGGGCCGGCCGCAGATGATGGCCTGGGTGGGCTTGAGCGCGGAGAGCGCCCACGGGTGCAGCTGCCGGGGCGCGATCTCGGCGCTCGCCTGGAGCGCGGTGGGTTCGGCGACGGTGGGGAGGCCACGCAGTGCCGGGTTGGGGCCGGCGCCGTGGCCGGCGATGACGACGGTGTCGGGGCTGAGGTCGATGGGCAGCGGCACGTCGAGGGTGGCGACGGGCGCGACGGTCCAGGGGCCCCCGTCGGGCCGTCCCTGCGCGAGTTCGGGCGACGGGTCGTCGGGCACGAGGGGTTCGCGGAGCGGGATGTCGAACTGGACGGGGCCGGCGTTGCCGGTGCGGGCGCCGCGGGCGGCGGCGAGCGCGCGGCAGACGGCGCTGCGCCACTGCGAGTTCCGGTCCAGGCCGGGCTCGGCGAGGCCGAGGCTGAGGGCCGCACGCACCTGGGTGCCGAAGATGCCGAACTGTTCGACGGTCTGGTTGGCGCCGGAGCCCAGGAGCTCGTACGGCCGGTTCGCGCTCACCACGAGCAGCGGCACGCGGGCGTAGTTGGCCTCGAACACCGCGGGGCTGAGGTTCGCGACGGCGGTACCGGAGGTCATGATCACGGCGACGGGCCTGCGCGCGGCGGCGGCGAGCCCCACCGCGAGGAAGCCGGCGGTGCGCTCGTCGATCCGCACGTGCAGCCGCAGTTCGCCGCGCTTGTCGGCGGCGTGCGCCGCGAAGGCGAGCGGCGCGTTGCGGGAGCCGGGGCACAGCACCACGTCGGTGACGCCGCCGCGCACCAGTTCGTCGACGATCACGCGTGCTTGGAGCGTCGACGGGTTCGGACTGTGCATGGCGACCACTTTACGACCGCGCGCCGGGGCGCACCGTCATCCGTCGGCCAGCTTGGCGAGCACGGGGGCGGCGAGGAGGAGCACGCCGCGTTCGAGTTCGGTGAGTCGCTCGTCCATGACGGAGTCGAGCCAGTCGTTGCGGGCGTCCCGGTCCGCCTCGACGACGGCCCGGCCGGCGGGGGTGAGTTCGACGAACTGCCGGCGACGGTCCGCGTCGTCGCGGCGGCGGCGGACGAGGCCGTCGGCGGCGAGGGCGTTGAGGGCGGGGGTGAGGGTCTGGGCGCGTACGCGGTGCGCCTCGCCGAGTTCGGCGGGGGTCGCGGGGCCGCCGCGGTCGAGGCCGCCGAGGATCGCGTACTGGGTCTCGGTGAGTTCGGTGGGGCGACGGTGCGCGCGCAGCTCCCGGACCAGGGCGTGGACTGCGTAGCGGAGTTCGCCGACATCGGACATACCAAGATTTTACTTCATACTTTTGATCGTTTCGCGAGTTGCCACGCCCGATTCGGAAGCGAATACTTGTGAGCGTGCGCAGCCTTCCCGCCTCCCTCCCGACCGGCCTCGGCCGCTGGGCCGTGCTCGCCGCGGCGTCCTGCCTGGCGGCGGCGGGGCTCGGGGCGGCCGGCGTGCCGAGCGCCGCGCTGTTCGCGGCGCTGCTGTGCGCGGCGGCGATGGCGCTGGCTGGCCGCTCCCCCGGCGACGTGCCTCGCCCGCTGCAGCTGGGCGCGCAGGCGGTGCTGGGCGCCTACATCGGCACGCTGATGCAGGCGCACACCGTCGCGGCGCTGGGCTCGCGGTGGCCGGCGGCGCTGCTGGTGGGTTTCGCGACGCTCCTGCTCTCGGTGGCGGCGGGCGCCCTGCTCGGGCTGCGGCGCGACACCGATTCGATCACCGGGTCGCTCGCGCTGGTGGCGGGCGGCGCCTCCGGGCTGGTGGCGATCGCGCGCGAGCTGGGCGGCGACGAGCGGACCGTCGCGGTGGTGCAGTACCTCCGGGTGGGCCTGGTGACGGTGTCGCTGCCGCTGGTGGCCGCCCTGTATCCGCACGTCGCGGGGGCGGGGTCGATGATGGACGACGGCCCGGGCCGGCCGTGGTGGTTCGACCTCGTGTTCACGGCGGTCTGCGTGGGCGCCGGGTTGCTGATCGGCCGGTGGACGAGGCTCCCGGCGGGCGGGCTGTTGGGACCTCTACTGATCTCGGCGACGGGGTCGCTGACGGGCGTGGCGTCGGGCGCGACGGTGCCCGCGGCCCTGGTGTTCGCGGGGTACCTGGTGATCGGCTGGCAGGCCGGGGTGGGTTTCACCCGGGAGTCGCTGCGGTCGATGGCGCGGCTGCTGCCGTGGGCGACGCTGCTCATCGTGGCGCTCGGCGCGGTCTGCGCGGGGCTGGGGTTCGCGCTGTCGGCGATGACGGGGGTCTCCGCGCTCGACGGGTACCTGGCCACCACCCCGGGCGGCATCTACGCGGTGCTCGCGGTGGCCGCGTCGTCGAACGTGGACATCACCTTCGTGGTGGCGGCGCAGTTGATCCGCGTGGTCCTCATGCTGTTCCTCGCCCCCGCCGCGGCCCGCGGCTTCCGGCGCCTGCGCTCGTCGCGCCGCTCCGAGGAGGAGTCCGTCACCGTCGATGCGTGAGTCGTGGGCGTCGCGCCGCGGCCTGCAGCACGATCGGCCGCGGAGGCACGCCTCCGGAGGTATGACTAGCCTGGGTTCATGAGCACCGCGGGAACCCGGGAATTCGACCTCATCGTCTTCGGCGCCACCGGCTTCGTCGGGGAGCTGACGGCCAAGCACCTGGCGGCGCACGCGCCGGCGGGCGTGAAGATCGCGCTCGCGGGGCGGACGCAGGCGAAGCTGGAGAAGCTGCGCGACTCACTCGGCGCGGGCGCACAGGACTGGGGCGTCGTGGTCGCCGACGTGGACAAGCCGTCGACCCTCGACGCGATGGCCGCCCGCACGACCGTCCTCTGCAGCACCGTCGGCCCCTACGCCCTGTACGGCGAGACCGTGGTGGGCGCGTGCGTGAACGCCGGGACGCACTACACGGACCTCACCGGCGAGGTGCTGTTCGCGCGACGGTCCATCGACAAGTACCACGAGCAGGCGGTGGCGAGCGGTACGAAGATCGTGCATTCCTGCGGGTTCGATTCCATCCCTTCCGATCTCGGCACGTTCCTGGTGTACGAGAAGGCGCAGGCCGACGGCGCCGGCACCCTCGGCTCCACGACCCTGGTGATCCGTTCCCTCCGCGGCGGCGCCAGCGGCGGCACCATCGCGTCGGCGATCGGGCTCGCGGACGAGGTGGCGGCGGACAGGGAGGCGCGGCGGATCGCGGGGCGCCCGCATTCGCTCACCGTGGATCCGGCGCGGGAGACGCCGTCGCAGCCGGGCGACCTGTCGGTGGTGGACGCGTCCACCGTGGACCCGTCGCTGCGCGGCTCGCTGGCCCCGTTCTTCATGGCCAGCTACAACACTCGCGTGGTGCGCCGCTCGAACGGCCTGCTGGATTTCGCGTACGGCCCGGACTTCAGCTACCGGGAGACGATGGCGATCCCCGGCCCGCCGATCGTCTCGAAGATCGGCTCGCACGTGGTGCAGGGTGCGCTCGCGGTCGGCATGGGCGCCCTCGCGATCAAGCCGCTGCGCCCGGTGCTCGACAGGATCCTGCCGCAGCCCGGCGAGGGCCCCAGCGAGAAGTCGCAGGCGAACGGCTCCTTCATCGCCGACGTCTACACCCGCACCACCGGCGGGCGGCGCTACCGCTCGACGATCGGCGCGAAGCTCGATCCCGGCTACAGCGGGACCGCGGTCATGCTGGGCGAGTCCAGCCTGGCCCTCGCGCTCGACGGTGACCCCGCGCGCGGCGGCGCGGCGCTCCCGGATCGCGCGGGCGTGCTCACGCCCGCGGTCGCGATGGGCGACGCTCTGGCGGATCGTCTTCGCGCGCAGGGCTTCACGGTCGAGGTCGACGAGCTGAGCTGACGCACTCCGCCCGTCAGGCGAGCGCCAGAAAGAGCTTCTCCAGCTTCTGCCGGTCGACGTTCTCGGGCCCCTCGGTCACGATGCAGTGCTGCAGGCCGGTGGCCACGAGGGCGTAGCCGCTGCGGCTGAGCGCCTTGTTCACGGCGGCGAGCTGGGTGAGCACGTCCTCGCACTCCTCCCCCTCCTCCAGCATGCGGATCACCGTGGCGAGGTGGCCGTGCGCCCGCTTCATCCGGGTGACGACGGGCTTGGCGTCCTCGTCGGGGATCCTCACCGGCCGGCCTCGGGCTCGAGGGCGGCGAGCATCGTCGACAGGCGCTCGCGGGCCTCCCCGGCGACCTCGGCGAGGGCCTCGGTGCCGGTGAACTCGGGCATCACGTTCGGGTCCATGACCTCGACGAGCGAGCCCTCGCCGGCGGCGCTGACCACCACGTTGCACGGCAGCAGCGCCGCGACGCGCGGGTCGACTCCCAGGGCCACGTGGGCGAGCTGCGGGCGGCAGGCGCCGAGGATCACCTTGGCGGGCACGTCCACGTCGAGCTTCGCCTTGAGCGTGGCCGCGATGTCGATCTCGGTGAGGATGCCGAAACCGACCTCCGCCAACTCGTCGCGCACCCGCTGCACCGCCTCCGCGTACGGCGCGGCGATCGTCCTGCTCATGGTGAATTCGGGCATCCCTCTTCCCTTCTCCTCGGCATCGATGGGCTCCAGCCATCATTGCATAACCCCCCAGGGGGATGCTAGGTTCGTCGTGAAACGCCACAGAACCGAACAAGGATTCCCCACGATGTGCCACGCAGTCCGCTGCCGCACCTGCGGCAGGACCACCTGGGCCGGGTGCGGCTCCCACGTCGACGCCGTGCGGGCGACGGTGCCGGCCCGGGACTGGTGCCCCGGCCATACGCAGGAGACGCCCACCCCGCCCCGCAAGCGGTCCTGGTTCCGCTGACGAGGATCGAGGCGCTCCAGCCCCTTCCAGGGAGCGCGCCCCGTCGTTAGCCTGAGGTGATGGCTATCGACGAACGCCTCCTGCACCGCCTGGCCGAGGGCTACGGATCGTTCGCGGCGGACAACGCCGCATCGGCCGATCCCGGCTACGTTCCCACCGACGTGCGCGAGACCATCGCCCTGCTCGCCGACGCCTGCCCCGGCGCCGCCGAGGCCGCGCGCCGGAGCTACATCGACCGCGTCCGCCTGAACCGGCCCGCGGACGTCTCGCCCGAGACCGCGGCGGCGCTGGCCGACGCGCTCACCCCGGCAGCCTCCTGACCGCGGACCGTCGGCACAGCGATCCGGATCAGGCGTCGATGCGGGCGAAGGGGCGGATCTCCTCGACCTCGTAGGCGAGTTCGAGGAGCGTCGCCTCGGTGCCCGCGGGCCCGGCGAACTGCGCCCCGAGCGGCAGGCCGGCGGAGTCGATGCCGCAGGGTACGGAGATCGCGGGGCCGCCGCTGACGTTGTTGAGCGGGGTGATCCCCACCATCGCCACGGTGCGCGCCATGAACTCCTCGAACGGCTGCCCCGGATCGAGGTGACCGATCCGCGGGGTGGGCCGGGTCATGGTGGGCGACAGCATCGCGTCGACGCCGCGCTCGACGAACATCCGCTCGTAATCGCCCTCGACGGCGCGCAGCCGGCGGATCGCACCGGGGATCGCCAGCGCGGAGCGCCGCCCCGCGCGCAGCAGGCCGCGCGTCACGGGATCGAGTGCGGCGCGGTCGATCCGCCCGCGCGCGGCGGCCGCCGAGCCGGCCACCTCGAGAGCCGCGAGCAGGCCCCAGTAGGTGAGGAAGTCGGTGACGAAGCCGCCGTCCAGGTGCAGGTCGCGCATCGACAGCTCGACGATCTCGTGCCCCTGCGCCGCGAGTTCCTCGGCGAGGGAGCGCACCGGCGCGAGGCACGCCTCGTCGATGCCGTATTCGGTGACGGACTCGGTGACCAGCCCGATCCGGCGGCGACGACCGGGCCCGGAAACGTGCCCGACGGGTGGCAGCGCCGAATTCCGTTGGTGCCGTTCGGCGGCGGCGAAGTAGCGTGCGGTGTCGCGCACCGTGCGGGTGAGCACGCCCTCGCTGACCACGTTGACGGGCAACACCTTCAGCTCGGGGGCGCCGACGGTGCGCCCGCGGGTGCCCTTGAGCCCGACGAGGCCGTTGAGCGCGGCGGGGATCCGGATCGAGCCGCCGCCGTCGTTGCCGTGCGCGATCGGCAGCGCGCCGGACGCCACCAGCGCCGCCGCACCCGAGGAGGAGCCACCCGCCGTGTACCGGGTGTCCCACGGGTTCCGCACGGGCGCACGGCCGTCCGCGAACTCGGCGCTCGCGGTGAGGCCGTACTCCGGCATCGCCGTGGACGCGAGCACGTTGAGGCCGGTGGCGAGGAACTGCTCGGCGACGGGACCGGACTTCGCCGCAGGGGCGTCCGGCAGGGCCGCGGAGCCGATCGTGGTGGGCAGGCCCGCGAACGGGGTGTTCTCCTTGATCGCCGACGGGACGCCGTGGAACGCGGCGCCCCGCGGCGCCCGGACCCCCGCCCCGCGGGGCGCGCCCCACCAGCGGACAGCGCCGACCTCGGCGTCGACGGCCCGCATCCGGGCCACGGCGGCATCGGCCGCGTCGGCGGCGGAGAAGGCGCCCGCGTCGATCGCGGCGGCCACGGCGGTCGCGTCCAGCGTGCCGAGCACGTCGTCGGCGACCGCGTGGACGCGGCACGACGAGGCGGTGATGTCGGTGGTCATGGCTGCCCCTCCCCGGCCCCGCGGCCGAGTCTGTACAAAGTTACAGACTCGACGATAGCCATAGTCTGTAACTTTGTACAGACTTCCTGCGCGGCCTAGACTCGCGACCGTGGAGGAGCGCAGACACCGGCAGAGCACGCTCGAACGCAGGCGCGCCCTCATCGACGCCGCGGTCGAGATCGTCGCCGAGACGGGCTACGCGTCGGTGACGCACCGCGCCGTCACGGCGCGCGCCGGCCTGCCCACCACGTCCATCGGGTACTTCTTCGCCTCGATCGACGAGCTCACCGTGGAGGCGATGCGGACCTTCGTCGCCGAGGAGTTCGACCGACTGGACGCGCTGTCCACTCAGCTCGCCGACGCCGACGCGACGCCCGACCAGGTGATCGCGGCATTCGCGGCATCCGCGGCCGCGCGGAACCCGGAATCGCTGGCGCTGCTGGAGGCGTACCTGCGCGCCGCGCGGGATCCGGAGTCGCGCGCCGTGGTCGCCGAGTACGTCGAAGCCGCCGATCGGGTGGCGCTCGCCGCGGCCGCTCTGGCCGGGACCGAGGCGACGCCCGCGCAGGCCCGGGGCGTCGTCGCGCTCATCAACGGCTTCACCGCGATCGACTCGGCGCTGCCCGAGCACGCGGACACCGCCCTCCGGACCAGCGCGTTGCGCACGCTGCTGATCGGGGCGCTGTTCGAGCAGGGCGACGAGGACGGCGCGCGCCACCTGCGCGACCTCCCCCGGCCGTGACGGGCGCCGCTAGGCCGGCGGCGCCCCGTCCTGCGCCACCTTCGTGGTGTCGCGCGCGGCGATGAGCTCGGCCACCTTCTGCTGCCCGCCGCGGATCATCGCCGAGTAGCCCGCGGCCTCCTGCTGCGGATCGTCGAGCGCGAAATCGAAGTCGCGGCTGGTCTGCAGCTTGTCGGCCGCCTCCTCGAACCGGCCCTGCCGGCGGTACCCGTCGGCAAGGTTGAGGTAGAGCGACGGCATGAACCCGGCGACGGACATCGTGGGATGGATGGCCTGCAGCTCCGCGTCCGAGACGTGCAGGGACTCGGCCAGGGAGAGCTCGTCCCACTCGACCTCCACGCCGAGGTCCTCCTGCGCGTCCGCGATGAAGTGCGCGGCGATGCACCTGGCGGCGTGGTCGGAGGGGTCGATCCCGGCCCACAGCGCGTCCAGCGCCGCCTTGCGATCCTCGGGGTCACCGGTCAGCGCGGCGCCCAGCTCGGTCATCAGGTTCTCCATGCCCCGGACCATAGACGCCACCACCGACATTGTCAGTACGCCCGGCGTCATCGCGCATTCCCGCACCGCACAGGGCGCGTAGTACTAGAAAGGAACGGGTGAAACGAATACTGGCGTCGGTCGTCGCCGTGATCGCGATCGCCGTCGCGGGCGCTCCCCCGGCGCAGGCGGCGGACCCCGAGGCCGCGATCGCGCGCGGCATGACCCTGTTGGGCACCGACACCTTCGGCGAGTACGGCTGCGAGGACTTCGTAGACTTCGCCTACGGCCGCACCACCGCGACCGGCATACCCCGCGATCACGCCCGCTCGTTCTACGAGGCGCTGGCCGCCAAGGGGCGCGGCCACCCGGACCTGCCGGCACCGCGCGGCGCACTGGTGTTCACGCAGAGCGACTACGGCTATCACGTGGACATCTCGCTCGGGAACGGCCGCTACCTCAGCGGCGCGGTGCAGGGGCTCAAACGGGGCTGGGGCGACGGCAGCCAGATCCAGATCATCGACAGCCCGAACCCGCGGCCGCACCGCCTGCTGGGCTGGGCCTACGCGCCCTGGCCCTGAACCATCACAGGAGGGCGTGACACCGCCGCAGCCTGTCCAGCCACCAGTCCCGACGGTCCCCGGTCACCTCGACGGCGGCGATCTCCCGCTCGGCCGGGGCGACGGTGGCGACCCGCAGCGCACCGTCGGTCAGCGGGTGGCTTCCGAGGTCCTCCGTGAAGAAGCCTCCCGTCCCGAGGCCGGCGGCATTGCCCTCGGGAATGCTTGCGGCGGCCGCGATCCCGGCGGAGAGTCCGACGGCGGTGTCCAGTGCGGAGGAGACGGTGACCCGCACTCCGGCGGCGGCGCGGAGGGCGGCGGCCACGTCGAGCACGGCGCGGACCCCGCCCAGCGGGGCCACCTTGACCACCGCCACGTCGGCGGCGCCGAGTTCCGCGACGCGCATGGGATCGCTTGCACGGCGGATGGATTCGTCGGCCGCCACATCGCACGCGCCCGCCAGGAGGCCGCGCAGCTCGGCGAGCTCCGGCGCCGTGCGGCAGGGCTGTTCGGCGTAGTCCAGCGGACCGTCGTCGAGGAGGCGCGAGATCGCCTCGTGGGCCTCCGGCACGGTCCACCCGCCGTTCGCGTCCACCCGGATGTCTCCGCCGGGCAACGCCTTCCGCACGGCGGCGACCCGGGCGAGGTCGTCGGCGAGCTCCTGCCCCTTCTCGGCGACCTTGATCTTCGCCGTGCGGCAGCCGGGGAACCGTTCAAGAACCGACGCGACCCGCTCGGCGGGGACCGCGGGCACGGTCGCGTTCACGGGGACGACGGTGCGCAGCGGTGCGGGGAAGCCGACGTGCGCGGCCTCGATCCCGGCGCGCAGCCAGTTCGCGGCCTCGGCGTCGTCGTACTCCTCGAACGCGCCGAACTCGCCCCAGCCGGCGGGGCCGCGGAACACCACCGCCTCGCGGGCGGTGATGCCGCGGAAGCGCACCCGCATGGGCAGGCGCACCACGCGGGCGGTCGCGAGCAGGTCGTCGAGGTCCACCACCACGCCGTCCAGCCTAGGCCCGCTCGCCCTCCCTGTCGTAGCGGTAGAAGCCCTCGCCGGTCTTGACGCCCAGGCGGCCGCTGTCGACGTACTCGTGCAGCAGGCGGCGCGGCCCCTCCGGGAGGTGGGGATCCTCTGCGGCGTAGTGGTTCTCGATGTCGAGCACCACGTCGAGCCCGACACCGTCCATCATCGCGAACGGGCCGGCAGGCATGTGCCAGTTGGCCTTGAACATGCCGTCCACGTCCTCCGGGGTGGCGACGCCCTCGGCGACCACGGCCAGGGACTCGCGCTTCACGGCGGCCCAGATCCGGTTGAAGATGAAGCCGGTGCTCTCCTTCTTGGCCTCGAAGGGCAGCACCCCGAACTCGGGGAGCACCGCCTCGAGGGTGTCGAGCACCTCGCGCGCCGTCTCGCCGTCGGACATCAGGTCCACGGCGTTGGCGCGCGGGGGCATGTAGAAGTGCATGTTGCAGAACCGGCTCTTGTCGGCGATCTTCTCGTTCATGAGGCGCGAGGCGTACGACGAGGAGTTGGTGGCGAGGATCGCGTCCGCCGGTGCGAGGGAATCGATCTCGCCCCACAGCGGGATCTTGATGTCGAGCCGCTCGGGCACGGCCTCCACGACGAGCCAGGCACCGTCGAGCGCGGAGGCCAGGTCGCCGGCCGCGACGGCCCGCCCCACGGCGCCCGCGCGACCGTCGGCCACCAGCCCCGGGAGGGTCTCGGCGACGTAGTCGACGGCGGCCTGCGCCTGCTCGGCGTTCGGGTCGTGGATGCGGACCTCGCCGCCGCGGCTGCAGAACATCAGGGCGATGCGGCGGCCGAGGGTGCCGGCGCCGACGACCGCGACGGGGCGGTGCTTGATCGTGTCGAAGGTGTGGGAGTAGCTCATGCGCGGGCCTCCTCGGGTACTGCGGTCGTGTGGAGTGCGGTGATTCCGGATATCGGGGTGCCGAGGTCGGCGAACACCTCGGTGGCGCCGTCGGCGAGGGCGACGCGGTGGATGCGGCCGCCGAGGTCGGAGACGTAGGCGAGGCCCGCGGCCTCGTCGACGATGAGCCCGATGGCCTCGGCGAAGCCGCCGGCGAGGATCTCGGGTCCGGTGCCGCGCGCGCCCGGGCCGGGCAGCGGCGCCCGGTTGAGGGTGTTGCCCGCCGGCTCGGCGCCGCGGTCGGTCCAGTACAGGCGGTCGCCCACGATCTCGAGGTCGATGGGCTCCGGGAGCCCGTCCCACAGCACCTCGATGTCGGTGCGGGTCCCGGGCGACTCCCCGGCGGGGAGTTCGAGCCCGGCGCGCAGGATCCGGCCACGCCCTCCCTTCGCGGGCCCCTTCTGTGTCCAGTACAGGTGCCCGCGTGCGGGATCCACGGCGACGCCGACGCATTCGGCCATCCGGTCGGGCTGCGGCGCGTTGACGACGAGGTCGGTGCGGCCGGTGCCGTCCACGCGCACGCTGCTCACGCGACAGCCCTCGCGATCGCCCCAGTAGAGCCGGCCGGCCCCGTCGGTCGCGAGCTGCTTGCCGGTGGTGACGGCGCCCGGTTCGGTGAGGTCGCGGACGTCGCCGCCGTCGAGGTCCGCGGTGTGCACACCGCCGGTACGGGCGGAGTAGTCGAGGCGGCCCTCGCCCTCCCCGTCGCCGACCTCGGGCCGGCCCATGGTGGTCCAGTACAGGCGGCCGCCGGACACGACCACACCGTCGGGGCTCTCCCCGCGGGCGCCGCGCCGGACCGTGGTGACGGCCCCGTCGGGCGCGACGCGGAAGATCTCGCTGCTGCGCACCCCGAGCGCGATAATTAATTCGATCACTTAACTAATTCTACGCCGTGGACCACGCCGCCCCAACCCTCTCGGGCCGACCGGAACAGTAAGGTCGGTCACGTGACTTTCAACCCGGAGCTGTGGCAGCCGGTCCCCGGATTCGAGGACCTCACCGACATCACGTACCACCGGCACAAGGAGCAGGGCACCGTCCGCGTCGCGTTCGACCGGCCCGAGGTGCGCAACGCGTTCCGGCCGCACACCGTGGACGAGCTGTACGCGGTGATGGACCACGCGCGGCGGTCGGCCGACGTGGGCGCGGTGCTGCTCACCGGCAACGGACCCGCGCCGAAGGACGGCGTGTGGTCGTTCTGCTCCGGCGGCGACCAGCGGATCCGCGGCCGCAGCGGCTACCAGTACGCCACGAGCCACGACTCCGACGTCGAGGCCGCGACCGCGGACGGCGTCGACGAGGTCCGCACGAAGGCCGAGGGCGGACGGCTGCACATCCTCGAGGTGCAGCGGCTCATCCGGTTCATGCCCAAGGTCGTGATCGCCCTGGTCAACGGCTGGGCCGCGGGCGGCGGGCACTCGCTGCACGTGACCTGCGACCTGACGCTCGCGAGCCGCGAGCACGCGAGGTTCAAGCAGACGGACGCGGACGTCGGCAGTTTCGACGGCGGCTACGGCAGCGCGTACCTCGCCAAGCAGGTGGGCAACAAGTTCGCCCGCGAGATCTTCTTCCTGGGCGACGTCTACAGCGCCGAGGACATGCACCGCATGGGCGCCGTGAACCGCGTCGTCGACCACGACCGGCTGGAGGACGTCGCCCTGGAGTGGACGGCCAAGATCCTCGGCAAGAGCCCCCAGGCGCAGCGGATGCTGAAGTACGCCTTCAACCTTCCCGACGACGGCCTCGTCGGGCAGCAGCTGTTCGCGGGCGAGGCCACCCGCCTGGCGTACATGACCGACGAGGCGGTGGAGGGCCGGGATTCGTTCCTGGAGAAGCGCTCCCCCGATTGGTCGCCCTTCCCCTGGTACTACTGACCGCTACCGGTCGGTGAGCGCGACCTGCTTGCGCAGCGTCTCCCAGAACGGCTCCGCCGGCCCGACGGTGCGCACCACCACCGTCGCGTTCCGCACGGTGACGTAGGCGACGCGTTCGTCGCCCGCGGAGTCCCAGTACAGGCGCGGGGCGAACCTGGCGAGATCGGCGGGGGCCGCCACCGGGCGGAAGGTCCGGTCGCCGGTGGAGCAGCGATCCAGCAGGTCGCCGAGCTGCGCACCGGCGGGCGCCGAGAGCGCCGCGACCATGAGCGTGAAGCGGTCGCGCTGCGCGGACGCCTCCCGGCTCTGCGCGCCGCGGGTGGCCGTGGCCGCCGCGGCGGTGGCGTCGAGGCACCGCGCGGACGTGTCGCCCGACGGGACCATCGCGACCTCCCCCGACTGCACCTTGGTCCGGTAGCCGGTGTACCCGGCGGGCAGGTCGGCCGCGGTCAGCACGGCGGGCGGAGGCGCTGCCGACGCCGGCCCGGGAGCCGCGAGAGCCCCGATGACCAGTACCGATGCCGCCCCGATGAGCGTCGATCGCACGCTGCGAGCCTTCATGTCCTCAGTCCGTTCGTCGTTCCATGGTGCGCTACCACGCATCTCTCATTGTGTTAGTCGCAGCATCGACGCGGAACTGCACGCGCACGTGGCGATAATCACCCTTATGCGCGGTCTACGCTGACGCCATGCCGGGATGTGTCTTCTGCGCGATCATCGCGGGCGAGTCGCCGGCGGCGGTCGTCCACGAGGACGACGACCTGATCGCGTTCCTCGACGCGCGACCACTCAGCCGCGGCCACACGCTCGTGGTCCCGAAACGGCACGCGTCCGGATTGTCCGAGCTCGACGGTGCGCTCGGCGCCCGCATGTTCGCGCTGGGGCACCGTCTGGCCCTCGCCGCGCGCGACGGGGCGCTGCGCGCCGACGGCGTGAACCTCGTCGTCAACGACGGGCGGGCCGCGTTCCAGACCGTCGATCACGTTCACCTGCACGTGGTTCCGCGTCACGCCGGAGACAAGAGGTCCGTGGTCGGCAGGTTCCTCCGGCGCCGGCCACGCACGTCCGACGATGCCGCCGCCCTCCTGCGGGACGCCCTGCGATCCTCGCCGTGACGCCGCGCGGAACGCCGCCCCGGAGGTAGCCTCGGGACAGTCGTCGTGAGGAAGAGCAATGAAACGCGGACTCCGCGCCGCGGCCGCCGTCACCGTCGGCCTCGGCATGATCGCCGGCGGCGGCACGGCCGGCGCCGCCCCGAAGGACACCCTCGAACTCCGGAAGGCGACGCTCGTCGCCGGACCGCCCTCGGCCCCGCCGTGCACGATCGTCCCGCAGCACCCCGCGCCGGGCGACCGCTACCGCGCGTGCGGCCCCGACGGGCGCTCGGTGTTCGACCTGTCCGCGGCGTACGTCGCCACGACGCCGCGGGACGCGAAGGCCGTGCGGACCCCGTCGGGCTCGTGGGTCGTCGAGGTCACGCTCGCGCCGGGCGCGAGCGAGGCGGTCCGCCGCGCCACCGCCCGGCTGCGCGGATCGCAGATGGCGATGGTGCACGAGGGCCGGGTGATCAGTGCGCCGCTCGTCCAGGAACCCGTCGACGGTCCGCGCCTGCAGATCGGCGGCTCCTTCGACCAGAAGGCCGCGGTCCAGCTGGCGACCGAACTCAAGGGCTGATCCCCGGCGCGAGCACGGCCCGCACCCGGCGGTCGCGCGGCGGTATCGTGCGTACATGACAGTCGTTTCCATTAGCACCGAGCTGCCGCTGCCCGCCGCGAAGGCCAGGACGATGGCGGCGGTGCCCGACGTGATGCTGTTCGTGCTGGCCCCCGTGCTGTCGTTCGACATGCGCGAGGCGCCGCCCCCGGGCGTCCCCGTGGAGCCGGGTTTCACGGCGCGGGGCCGCGTGCGGTGGCTCGGAGTGATCCCCACCTGGACCCACGAGATCAGCGTGCGGCGGCTCGACGAACGGGAGATCTACACCAACGAGCGCGGCGGGCCCGTGCGGGTGTGGAATCACCGCCTCACGTTCGAGCCGCTCGGGCCCGACCGGTGCCGGTACACCGACGAGGTCGAGGTGGAGGACGGTGCGCGTGGCGCGCTCGCGGCACTGTTCGTGCGCGCGATCTTCCGCCACCGCCACCGCCGCTGGCGGACCCTCGCGGCGGCGGTATCGGCCACCGAGTGACGTGGGTCGGCCGCCCGAACCGGCGCGCGCCTACTCCTCGACCACCCGGAAGTGGAAGGTGGTGCGGCCCAGGGTGAGTGCGTCACCGTCGGACAGGGGGAGCAGGCCGGACACCCGGCGCTCCCCGACGAAGGTCCCGTTGGAGGACTGCAGGTCGCGCACGGAGAACCCGCTCACCGAGCCGGTGATGACGGCGTGCTCGCGCGAGACCTTGGTGTCGTCGATGCTGACGTCGTTGTCCGGGAGGCGGCCGAGGCGCACCTCGCCGTGCACCTCGTGCTCCGTGCCGTCGGGCGCGGTGAGCACACCGCGGGGCCCCACCGACTCGGCGGCGGCGTCGGTCTCGGTCTTCTCGAACGCGCGGCCCGAGGCCTGCTGCGGGCGGGCCTGCGCGAACGCCATCGGCTCCTGCCGCAGCACCTTGCCCTCCAACTCCACGAGGGCGGGAGTGGGATCGGCGCCCAGCTCGTCGGCCAGGGTGCGGCGCAACTCGCGGGCGGCCTCGAGCGCATCGGCCTGCCGGCCCGTGACGTACAGCGCCGTGATCAACTGGCCCCAGAGCGGCTCCTGCAGCGGGTGCTCCGACACCAGCCTGCGCAGGTCCCCGATCACGGACCCCGCGCGTCCCGCGGCGATCTCCGCGTCGTACATCGCGGACTGCACCGCGGCGCGCTCCTCCGCCATGCCGATCGCGAAGTTGTCGGCGAACTGCAGCCCGCGGAGGTCGGCCACCGCATCGCCGCGGAACTCGGCCAGGGCGGACGCGAACATCAGCGACGCCTGGTCGTACCGGCCGGCGGCCGCGAGCTCGGCGCCCCGTCGACGGGCCGAGTCGAACCGGCCCACGTCGGACTGCTCGGGCTCGAGATCGAGGCGGTAGGTGGAACCGGAGGTCACCAGCAGCGCGTCGAGGCCCGAGCCGGCGCCGGGCCCCCGGAGCGCCTTGCGGAGGCCGCTCACGAACACCTGGAGGCTGGCCCGTGCCGATGCGGGCGGGTTGCCATCCCACACCTGCTCGCTCAGCGAGTCGACGGTGACCGCCCGCCCGCGATTCATCACCAGGAGCGCGAGGACCGACCGGGGCTTCACGCCCGACACCTCGTTGGGCGCCCCGTCGACGGACAACGAGACCTGGCCGAGCACCCGGATATCCAATGTCGCCATGCGCGAATAGTAGTCGTGACGCGTCATCCGCCATCGCAGGGTACACGCAAAATCGGGATATTTCGGACACAGCCCGGAAGCCACTCGCCAACCCCTGTATGAACATCAGATGAACTATGATCCGGTTCGTAGGAAGCTGCAGGTCAGAAGGATGTCAGGCGCATCTCACCCGTTTGGTGGAATGCCCCTCCGGGCCGCAAGATTCTCGTCATGAACAGCGAACTGATCATCTTGCTGTTGGTGATCGTGACGGCGCTCGCCTTCGACTTCACCAACGGCTTCCACGACACGGGCAACGCGATGGCCACCTCCATCGCGACCGGTGCCCTGAAGCCGAAGACCGCGGTGAGCCTGTCGGCCATCCTCAACCTGGTGGGCGCGTTCCTGTCGGTCGAGGTCGCGCTGACCGTCACCAACGCGGTGATCAAGATCCAGAACAAGGACGGTTCGCCCAAGGCGGAGTTCACGGCCGATCACGGACGCGCACTGCTCATCATCGTTCTCGCCGGCCTCATCGGCGGCATCGTCTGGAACCTGCTGACCTGGCTGCTGGGCCTGCCCAGCTCCAGCTCGCACGCACTGTTCGGCGGCATGATCGGCGCTGCGATCGCCGCCCTCGGCACCGGTGGCGTGGTCTGGATCGGCCAGGGCAAGCTCGACGGTGTCATCGGCAAGGTCGTACTCCCCGCACTGTTCGCCCCGGTCGTCGCCGGCATCGTGGCCGCGGTCGGCACGTTCCTCATCTTCAAGATCGTCGCCGGCGTCGCCGAGCGCTTCACCAACGAGGGATTCCGCTGGGGCCAGATCGGCACCGCCTCGCTCGTCTCGCTGGCGCACGGCACCAACGACGCGCAGAAGACCATGGGCGTGATCACCCTGGCCCTCATCGGCTACAGCGCCGGCACCCCCGAGGCCAGCGGCAGCTTCCTGTTCTGGGACGACACCCACGGCGTCCCGCTGTGGGTGAAGTTCTCCGCCGCGGCCGCCATCGCGCTCGGCACCTTCCTCGGCGGCTGGCGCATCATCCGCACCCTCGGCAAGGGCCTCATCGAGATCAGCGCCCCGCAGGGCATGGCCGCCGAGGCCTCCTCGGCCACCATCATCCTGGTGTCCAGCCACCTCGGCTTCGCCCTGTCGACCACCCACGTCGCGACCGGCTCCATCCTCGGCTCGGGCGTCGGCAAGCCCGGCGCCAAGGTGCGCTGGAACGTCGCCGTGCGCATGGTGGCCGCCTGGCTGATCACCCTCCCCGCCGCCGCCGTGGTCGGCGCCGTCATGTGGGTCGTCGCCGCCAAGATCCCCGGCCTCGCCGGCCCCGTGGTCGCCTTCGCCGTCCTCTGCGCGCTCTCCGGCTACATGTACTGGCGCGCACAGCAGCAGAAGGTCGACTCCAAGAACGTCAACGCCGAGTGGGACGACGAGACCAACTCGGTCGCGCCCACCGCCGCCGCCGAGAAGATTGCGAAGGTCTAAGACATGGAAACCATCTCCCTCGCCCTCGACGCGGTGTGGAAGGTCCTGCTCGTGGGACTCGTCCTCGGCGCCGGCCTCCCCGCCCTCTTCGCAGTCGGCGTCCGCGGCCTGGCGATCGGCAACGGCCACGAGCAGGAGGACGGCACCGTCCACAAGCCGAACCCGATGGGCAACGCGCTCGCGGCCATCGCCTTCCTCATCGTGATCGTCGCGGTGGTGCTGGGCGTCGCGATGATCGTGGCCTCCGGCTTCAAGTACGAGCTCACCTTCGACAACATCTACCCGTGGTTCGAGAAGAAGTAGGGGCGGAACGCATGAGCACCGACAACACCCAGGACAACGTCCTCGCGCAGGTCCTCGACTGGCTCCGCGCCGGCTACCCGGAGGGCGTCCCGCCGAAGGACTACTTCCCGCTGCTCGCACTCCTCAAGCGGTCCCTGACCGACGACGAGACCGACGCCGTGATCGGCCGCCTGCTGGCCGTCCGCCCGGACGAGGTGCACAAGGACGAGATCGAGGCCGCGATCACCAAGGTGACGCAGACCGAGCCGAGCGACGAGGAGCTGCATCAGGTGGCCGCCAAGCTGGCCGCCGGCGGGTGGCCGCTCACCGGCTTCACCAGCGCACACGCCGGCTGATCATTCGCTACGCCGTTGAATGAACGGCCCGCCGACCCCCTATCCTTGAGGGCAAGGGTAGGGGGTCGTCCCCTAGGTACACGGAGGTGATTCGTCGATGAGTTCAGGCCCCGGCTTCATCGCGAAGATCGTCGATTGGCTGCGCGCCGGCTACCCGGACGGCGTGCCGACCAATGACTACCAGCCGCTCCTCGCGCTCCTGGACCGCCAGCTCACCAAGGACGAGGTCAAGGAGGTCACACGCGAGCTGATCAACGACGCGCACCTCACCCCCGAGGGCGTCGACCCGATCACCCGCGTGGACGCCGCCGTCGCGATCAGCGGCCGCACCCACGAGCTGCCGCTGGAGAAGGACATCACCCGCGTGCGCGAGCGCCTCGAGATCAAGGGCTGGCCCTTCGACGATGCGCCACTGCGGTACGACGACGATCCGCCCCAGTAGCCTCGACCCGTGAACCTCGAGCCGCTGCCGATCGACACCGTCGAATCCGCCCTCCCGCAGCTCGAGGCCCTGCTCGCGGGTACCGCCCCGGCGTGGCTGCCGGTCCCCGCGCGCGATCCGCGCGAGGCCGAACGGCTCACCACGGCGCTCGCCGCCGGCTCCCCCATCGACGAGCGCGCCGCGCTGGTGGTCGCCACGTCGGGCACCACCGGAATCCCCAAGGGCGCCGTGCTGACCCGCGCGAACCTCGCCTCGAGCGCCGCGGGTACCGCGCGACGCCTCGGCGGCGACGGGCAGTGGTTGCTCGCCATGCCCCCGCACCACGTCGCGGGGGTGCAGGTGATGCTCCGCTCGCTGGCCTCGGGCCACGCGCCCGTCGGGCTCGACGTCTCGGCGGGATTCGCACCGTCGGGCCTGGCGGAGGGGTTCGCGCGGATGACCGCGTCCCGTCGCTACTTGTCGCTGGTGCCCACCCAGCTGGTGAAGGTCCTCGCCGACCCGGCCGCGACCGAGGCGCTCGCCCGCTTCGACGGGGTGCTCATCGGCGGCGCCGCGTGCCCCGCGCCGGTCCGTGAGGCCGCGCTCGCGGCCGGGATCCGCATGGTGCGCACGTACGGGATGAGCGAGACCGCGGGCGGGTGCGTGTACGACGGTGCGCCCCTCCCCGGCGTGGAGGTGCGCCTCGACGGCCCGGAGTCCCGCGTCGTCCTGGGCGGCCCGACGGTGGCGCTCGGCTACCGGAACCTGCCCGAGCACCCCGCGTTCGCGGAGCCGGGCTTCTTCCGCACCGACGATGCGGGGACGCTGACCGACGGGGTTCTCGCGGTCACGGGCCGGCTGGACGAGGCCATCTCCACGGGCGGCCTGACGGTGCTCCCCCAGGTGGTCGAGGCGGTCCTCGCGCGCGTGCCGGGCGTCGCCGAGGTCGCGGTGTTCGCACAGCCCGATGAGCGCCTGGGCCAGGCGGTCGCGGCGGCCGTGGTGGCCGAGCCGGGGGCGACGGTCACCGTCGAGCAGGTCCGACGGGCCGTGGCGGCCGAGCTGGACCGGACGGCGGCGCCGCGGGCGTTGTACCTGGTCGACGAGCTGCCGCGGCGAGGCCCGGGGAAGATCGACCGGCGGGCGCTGGCGACCCGGCTCACAAATCTTCACGAGTGAAGGAAACTCTTGTAAGCTTACCGAGCAGTAATCTTACTCAGCAGTAAGTCCTGGCTCGGATCGGAGACCCGTGAAGCAGAACATCGCAGCGCAGACCCCGCTGCTCAGCCCCCGCGACGTCGATTTCCTCGTCTACGAATGGCTCGGCGCCGAGGAGCTCACCAAGCACGACAGGTTCTCCGAGCACTCACGCGAGACCTTCGACGCGGCCCTCGACCTGGCCGCGGACATCGCCGTGAAGAAGCTGTCCAACCACTACCGCGAGGCCGACGCGCACGAGCCCACCGTCGGGCCGGACGGAAAGGTCGTCACGCTGCCGGCGACCGCAGAGGGCATCAAGGCGATCTTCGACTCCGGGCTGCTCACCGGCGAGATCCCCACCGAGGAGGGCGGCATCGGCCTCCCGTCGGTCGTCGCCAAGGCCGCGTTCGCCTGGCTCAACGCCGCGAACCTGCCCACCGCCGTCTACACCGGCCTCACGCTGGGCAACGCCAACGTCATCCGCTCGTTCGGCACCGACGAGCAGAAGCGGCTGTTCGTCGAGCCGATGCTCGAGGGCCGGTTCACCGGCACCATGTGCCTGTCCGAGCCGGAGGCGGGCTCCGCGCTGGCCGACATCACCGCGAAGGCCGAGCGCCGCGAGGACGGCAGCTACGGCATCACCGGCACCAAGATGTGGATCACCGGCGGCGATCACGAGATGACCGAGAACATCGTGCATCTCGTGCTCGCGAAGGTGCCCGGCTCGCCCGACGGCGTGAAGGGCATCTCGCTGTTCATCGTGCCCAAGTTCCTGGTCAACGACGGCGCCGACGGCGCCGTCGAGGTCGGCGCCCGCAACGACGTCACCCTGGTGGGCTTGAACCACAAGATGGGCAACAAGGGCACCACCAACTGCCTCCTCGCGTTCGGCGACGGCAGCCACCCCCAGGAGGGCGGCGGCGCCACCGGCTACCTGGTGGGGACGGAGAACCGCGGCCTGATCCAGATGTTCCAGATGATGAACGAGGCGCGGATCGCGGTGGGCTACACCGCCTCCGCGAACGCCTACACCGCGTACCTGCAGTCACTGGGGTACGCGCGGGGCCGGGTGCAGGGGCGTCCGGTCACGGCGCTCGACGGTCCGCAGGTCCCGATCATCGAGCATCCGGACGTGCGCCGGATGCTGCTGGCGCAGAAGAGCTACGCCGAGGGCGGGCTCGCCCTCACCCTGTACGCGGCGCGCCTGATCGACGAGGCGGCCACCGCCGCCGACGACGCCGCCCGGACCGCCGCCGAGCGCCTGCTCGACTTCCTCACCCCGATCGTCAAGAGCTGGCCGGCCGAGTTCGGCGTCAAGGCCAACGATTACGCCATCCAGATCCACGGCGGCTACGGGTACACCCGCGATTACAACGTGGAGCAGTTGTACCGGGACAACCGGCTCAACGCGATCCACGAGGGCGCCAAGGCGATCCACGGCCTCGACCTCCTGGGCCGCAAGGTGCCGCAGCACGGCGGGGCGTCGTTCGGAGCCCTGCTGGGCCGGATCGAGGCCACGGCGGCGCGGGCCGCCGAGAAGGCCGAGCTCGCCGGCTTCGCCGCGAAGCTCAGGGCGGCATCCGCCCGGGCCCTCGAGGTCACGATGGCCGTGGGCGGCGCGGGAGATCCGGAGCTGTCGCTGGCGAACGCCACGGCGTACCTGGACGGGCTCGGCCACGTCGTGGTGGCGTGGCTGTGGCTCGATCAGGCCCTCGCCACGTACGGCGAGGACGGGGCGGCGCTGCAGGACGCCTTCTACCGCGGTAAGCGCACGGCGGCGCGCTACTTCTTCACCTACGAGCTGCCCAAGGCGCACACCGAGTTCGATCTGCTGGCCGAACTCGACCGCACCACTGTCGACCTCGACACCACGATCCTCTGACGACTGCTTAGGCTGGGCGCATGGCATCCCCCGCGCAGTGGCTCGAAGGAGCCCGGCCCCGCACGCTCCCGAACGCGATCGCCCCGGTGATCGCGGGCACCGGAGCGGCGGGGTTCCTCGGCGAGGCGGTGTGGTGGAAGGCGCTGCTGGCGCTGGTCGTCTCGCTGTCGCTGATCATCGGCGTGAACTTCGCGAACGACTACTCGGACGGGATCCGCGGCACCGACGACGACCGCGTCGGGCCGCTGCGGCTCGTCGGGTCCGGCCTGGCCTCCCCCGCGTCCGTCAAGCGCGCGGCGTTCGCGTGCTTCGGCGTAGGCGGCGTGGCCGGAGTGGCGCTCTCGCTGACATCGGCGTGGTGGCTGATCCTCGTGGGCCTGGCCTGCGTGGCGGGCGCCTGGTTCTACACCGGCGGCAAGACCCCCTACGGCTACCAGGGCTTCGGGGAGATCGCGGTGTTCGTGTTCTTCGGCCTGGTCGCGGTCCTCGGCACCGAGTTCGTGCAGGCCGGCCGTATCGACGCGACGGGCGTGCTGGCCGCGTGCGCCATCGGCTCGTACAGCTCGGCGGTGCTGGTCGCCAACAACCTGCGCGACATCCCCACCGACCGCGAATCGGGCAAGATCACCCTCGCCGTGCGGCTCGGGGACTCCCGCACCCGGGTGCTGTTCGGCGTGCTGGTGGCAGTCCCGACGGTGCTCGGCCTCGCCCTGGCAGCGGTCGCCACCCCGTGGGCGCTCCTGACGCTGCTCTCCGCGCCGCTCGCCGTACGCGCGGCGCTCCCCGTGGTCCGCGGCGGCCAGGGCCCCGCGCTCATCCCGGCCCTGGCACAGACCGGCCTCGCGATGCTGGTGTGGTCCGTCGCCGCGGCGGCGGCGCTGTTCCTCGGCGCCTGACGGGCGCACGGAATCGTCAGCCCCTGGCGGTACCGTCCCTGCATGTCGGACATCGAACGGCTTCGCGTCGTGGCGACCGTGGCGCGCACCCACAGCATCAGCGAGGCAGCGCGGGTCCACGGCATCGCGCAGTCCACGGTGACCCGTTCGGTCGCGGCCGCCGAACAGTTGGTGGGGTTCCCCCTGTTCCAGCGGGGACCTGCGGGATCACAGCAGGCGGCGGGCGCGCAGCCGGCGATCGCGCTGATCGAGCGGATCGTCGGGGGCTTCGACGAGCTGCGCGCCCTGAACGACGAGCGCCCTCCGGCCCTGCGCTTCGCCCACCGCGCCGACCTCCCGATCCCCGTCCGCCTGGACAGCGCGATGGCGCGGTGGAATCGAGGGAACACGCTGCGGGCTGAGCCCGTGGTCCTGGACGATCCGCTCGCGGCCGTCCGCGCCGGGCGGGTCGAGTTCGCCGTCCTCCTACGCGGCGGCCCGCTGCTCCCGGGCCTGAGGACAGCGATCGTGCACCTCCTGCGCCCCGAGAGGGTGGAATTGCTCTGCCTTCCGGATCCGACCGGTGCCACGGACGAATTCCTCAGGCTCGTGTAGCAGTCCTATCCGGCGGACACCGCCCGCGCACCCCGCCGCGCGTCATGCGTGCGACGCATGGCCAGACCGCCGGAAAATGCCTCTGAACAGGGACGATCCACCTATGCGTGCCGCGCATGGCTTTTCGGGAGCGACCAGAGCTCGCGCGATCACCCGAGTGCGGGCTCGCCCGCCGCGGCCAGCAGCCCCAGCTTCTCGTGGCTCTCCGAGCCGGGCTGCGCGGTGTACACCAGCAGCAGGTGGGACTGCTCGGGGTCCACGAGGTGCTGGCAGTCCAGCTCGAGGAGGCCCACGTCCGGGTGGACGAACCGCTTCACCGCGCTCGGGCGGATCCCCACCGGGTGCGCCTCCCAGAGCGTCGCGAACTCCGCACTGCGGGCCAGCAGGAGGTCCGCGTACTCCGCCGCCCGCGAGCCCTGCCCGCGGAGCGCGACCGCCGCCCGCAACCCCGACACGAACATCGACGACAGGAACTCGTGATCCTCCGGATGGTGGATCGCCCGGGAACCGGGGTCCGTGAACCACCGGTAGCCGACGCTCCGCTCCGGCCCGGTGTACCGGGTGGTGTCGCCGGTCAGGGCCACGGACAGCGGCGTCTGCCGCAGCGTCTCCCCCAGCTCGGTGACGATCTCGGCGGGGGTGTCGGCCAGTCGGTCCAACACACGCAGCAACCCGGGCCCGATGTGGTCGCCCGTCGCGCCGCGCGGCGGCGCGGTGTGCCCGGCCAGCCGGAACAGGTGATCCCGCTCGTCGAGGTTGAGATGGAGGCCCTGCGCGATCGACGCGATCATCTGCTGCGACGGCTGCGGGCCGCGCTGCCGCTCCAGCCGGGTGTAGTAGTCGGCGGACATGTGGCACAACGCCGCGACCTCCTCGCGGCGCAGCCCCTCCGTCCGGCGGCGCCGCCCGCGCGGCAGCCCCACGTCCTCGGGCTGCAGCGCCGCGCGCCGGCGCCGCAGGAATTCCGCGAGCCCCTCCCGGTCGATCATCCGCACTCAACTCCCCTCGAGCACCGTCGAGCGTCCCGGAGCGCACCCGCTGCTCCTGAAATCCGACGGTACTGCCGCGCGGGCCGCGGCGCGCCCTCCCCGGCCCGCGTATCCGGGGATCGACGATCCCTGGATGGGGATCCCCGCCGCTGCCACGGTGGATGCATGAGCAGAGCACCGATCGACATCACCCTCCCCGACCTCGCCGGGCGCCGCGCCGTCGTCACCGGCGGCACGGACGGCATCGGACTGGGCATCGCCCGGCGCCTCGCCGCCGCCGGGGCCGACGTGGTGCTGCCCGCCCGCAACCCCGCCAAGGCGGAGGCGGCGGTGGCGGCGATCCGGGAGGAGAGCCCCTCGGCCGCGGTCACCGTCGAAACCCTCGACCTGTCGTCGCTGGAATCGGTCGCGGCGCTCGGCCGGTCGCTGCTGGACGACGGGCGGCCCGTCCACGTCCTCATCAACAACGCCGGCGTGATGACGCCGCCCACCCGGCAGGCCACCGCGGACGGCTTCGAGCTGCAGTTCGGCACGAACCACCTCGGGCACGTGGCCCTGGTCGCCCACCTGCTGCCGCTCCTGCGTGCCGGCGGGGCGCGGGTCACGTCGCAGATCAGCATCGCCGCGAACGAGCGGGCGATCAACTGGGACGACCTGAACTGGGAACGCTCCTACGACGGGGCCGGCGCCTACAGCCAGTCCAAGATCGCGTTCGGGCTGTTCGGGCTCGAGCTCGACCGGATCAGCCGGGAGCGCGGCTGGGGCATCAGCAGCAATCTCGCGCACCCCGGCGTGGCGCCCACGAACCTGCTGGCCGCGCGCCCCGAGATCGGCCGCGACGGCGACACCCTCGCCGTCCGGGCCATCCGGCGGCTGTCGAACCGGGGTGTGCTGGTGGGCACCGTCGAGACCGCGAAGCTCCCCGCGCTGCTCGCCGCGACGGCACCGGATGCGGGCGGCAAGCTGTACGGCCCCAAGGGCTTCCGTCACCTGGGCGGCGCCCCCGCCGAGCACGCGCCGTACAGCCGGATCAGCGGCCGGGAGGAGGCCCGCCGGATGTGGGAGGTCTCCGAGCGCCTCACCGGGGTGCCGTTCGGCGGGTGACCCGCCCTACTCCCGCCAGGACCCGTCGGCCAGGAACCGCTCGACGGTGAGCGTCGGCGGGATCAGGTCGAAGCCCTGCCCGGACACCCAGGCGTCGTCGAAGTACGTGTCCAGGTAGCGGTCACCGTCGTCCGCGAGCAGCGTGACCACGCTGCCCGACGTGCCCGCGGCCACCATCTCGGCGAGCACGCCGAACGCGCCCCAGAGGTTGGTGCCCGTGGATCCGCCGACGTGGCGGCCCAGGAGCGAGGATGCGACCCGCGCCGCGGCGATGGAGCCCGCGTCGGGCACGCCGACCATCCGGTCCACGATGTCGGGGATGAAGGAGGGCTCGACGCGGGGGCGGCCGATGCCCTCGATCCGCGAGGACCTCCCGGTCTCCACACCGCAGTCCGACGCCTCGAAGCCCGGGAGGAAGCTGGAGTTCTCCGGGTCCACGACGCACAGCCGCGTGGCGTGCCGCCGGTACCGGATGTACCGCCCGATCGTCGCGGAAGTACCGCCGGTGCCCGCGCCGACCACGATCCACGCCGGCTCCGGGTGCTCCTCCAGCGACAACTGGGAGAAGATCGACTCGGCGATGTTGTTGTTGCCGCGCCAGTCCGTCGCCCGCTCGGCGTGCGTGAACTGGTCCATGTAGTGCCCGCCCCGCTCGTCCGCGAGCCGGGCCGCCTCCGTGTACACCTGGTCAGCGCGGTCCACGAAGTGGCAGGTGCCGCCCTCGCGCTCGATGAGCGCGACCTTCGCGGGCGACGTGGACTTCGTCATCACCGCCACGAACGGCAGCCCGAGCAACTTGGCGAAGTACGCCTCGGAGACGGCGGTGGAGCCCGACGAGGCCTCGATCACGGTGGTCCCCTCGCGCACCCAGCCGTTGCACAGCGCGTAGAGGAACAGGGACCGGGCCAGCCGGTGCTTGAGGCTGCCGGTGATGTGGGTGGTCTCGTCCTTGAGGTAGAGCTGCACCCCGGCCTTCACCCCCCACTCGCCGAGCGGGAACCGGAGCAGGTGGGTGTCGGCGCTGCGGCGCGCGTCGGCCTCGATGAGGCGGACGGCGTTGTCGACCCAGGAGCGGTCGGCGCTCCGGTCGCAGACGACGGTCACTCGTCCATCCCCTGCAGCCGGCGGCGGAAGTCGTTGCGCTCGGCCTTGCGCTTGCTGTCGACGACGGCGGCGTTGCGTGTCACCCGATCGCGCAGTCCCTTGCCCACGACCATCGACAGCGGGAGCGCCACGACGATGGCGAACAGGAATACCGGAATGAGGGGCACCTCGTCGGTGATGAGTCGGCCGATTCCGTAGAACACCGCGACGATCACTGCGACAAGTGCCAAGCGAAACAGCGTATATAAAAGAATATCGCGCGCCAGGCCGCGTTTGGCGGCGCCGATTTCGGAGTCCGACGGTGCGCCTGACTGCGGGCTTGCGGAGGGGGAGGAATCGGTCACCCCCCAAGCCTACCTCCGGTCCGAAATACGACTTTACCAATACTTGACACTTGGATAGGGGTTCGAACACTCGGGCAAATCACTGCATACTGGGCATCATGACCACGGCACACCCCAACACCGCCCAGCGCCCCGCCGATCTGCGTGCGGCCGCGCCCCGTCAGCCCGAACGACTCATGACCCCTGGCCAGGTGGCCGCTCTGTTCAACGTGAACCCCAAGACCGTCACCCGGTGGGCGGGCGCGGGCCTGCTCGGCTCCGTGCGGACCCCCGGCGGGCATCGTCGCTTCCGCGCCTCCGAGGTCTTTGCTCTACTGAACCAGAATACGACGCAGTAGCCGTCCCGTCATCGTCCGCGATTCGACCGGAAAAAGGGCGCCACTCCCGCACGGGATGTGGCGCCCTTTCGCATGTTTCGCGATTCCGCGGAAATGTCAGGCGTACGAGTGGAGACCGCTCACCACGTAATTGATGACGAACAGATTGAAGAACATCGCAACGAATCCGAGGATGTTGAGATACGGTGCGGCCCGCCGCCACACCGACGTCGCGCGGGCGTGCAGATACGCCGCGTAGATCACCCACGCGATGAAGGACACCGTCTCCTTGGGGTCCCAACCCCAGGCCCGGCCCCACGCCGCCTCCGCCCAGATCGCGCCGCAGATCACGCCGGCGCTGAACAGCGGGAAGGCCACGATCACGGTGCCGTACGCCACCCGGTCCAGGACCTTGGCGGACGGCAGGCGCTCGACGAGCGTCCCGAAGGCGCCCGACGGCGCGCGCACGGTCCCGTCCGGCGCCTCGTAGTGCCGCCGCAGCAGGAACAGCAGGCTCGCCACGCCGGACACGAGGAAGATGCCGGAGCCGACCGAGACGATCGACACGTGGATCGCGAGCCAGTACGACTTCAGGGCCGGCACCACGGGGCCCGCGGTCGTGTAGAGCACGCCCTCGGCGACGAACATCAGCACCAGCACCGGCACCAGGACGAACACGAGGATCGGGCGGGTCGCGGTGGAGCGCAGCATGATCAGGCCCGCGAGCACCGCGCCCGCGCAGGTGATCGCGACGAACTCGTACATGTTGCCCCAGGGCATGCGGTCCGTCGCGAGGCCGCGGCACACGATGGACGCGATGTGCAGCAGCAGGCCCGCCGCGACCACCGCGTAGCCCATCCGCCCGATGCGCTCCGACCGGCCGCGCCGCGGCGCGTCGTCGACCACGAGCCCCGGAGTGGACGACGTGGCGATGGGGGCGCCCCCCGCCGCGACCAGCTCGCGGCTGCGGTCGCGCGCCGCGCTCCGGTCCACGCTGGACGTCGCCAGCTCCACGACCAGCAGGATCAGCGCGAAGGCGTAGATCCCCGTCGCGCTGGTGAACAGCACGTCCGAGTACTTGGCCAGGTCGGCGTCGATGTCAGGACCCATCAGTTCGTCTCTTCCTCATCGGATCTCTGCGGGCGGGTCGCGTTCCGCCCCACCAGCCGGTCGGCCAGCTCCTCGAAGTCCTCGTTCCAGCCGGCCTCGTCGGTGCGGGCCAGCCCGGCGATCTCCACCACGGTACCGCCGCCCTCGCGCGGTGTGAGCCGCGCGAACACCCGGCGGCGCTTCACCGTGAGCGAGACGATGAGCCCGGCGAGCATGCCGATCGCGAAGCCGAGCGTCCAACCCTGCTCCGGGTTGTGGCTCACCTGGAGCGCCGCGAAGTTCTTCACCCCGTCGAACCGCACCTGCGTGCCGTCCTCGAGCGTCGTCGCCTGCCCCACGTCGAGGTTCACGCGCGCCTTCTTCACCAGGCGCCCGGAGTCGATCTGGTCGCGGCTCAGCGCGAAGATGTTCTGCGGCTTGCCGGTGTCCAGCCCGGTGTCGCCCTGGTACACGTCCACCGCCACGGCGGGGTCGTTCGGCGCGGGGAAGCTGGAGGTCAGCAGCGAACCGTCGAGCCGCTTGGTGGGGGCGAGCAGCCCCTCGATCCCGATCTGCTTGGCGCGGCGCTCGTCCTCGGTCCTGTAGAGGTCGCCCGGCGGGTCGAACCGCAGGGCGCCCGAGGAGAGGAACGAGAACTTGTCCTGCGGAGCGAACTGCATGGTCTGGGTGCGGACGGCGCCGTTCGGGTAGGTCACCGTGAACGTGCCCGCGTAGCCGTGGCCCAGCATGTAGACGCGCACGCCCTCGGTGCGCAGCGGCTTGTTGACCTCGATCGAGTACTTCTGCCAGGTGTCCTCGCGCAGCCCGTCGCGGTCCTGGTAGGAGGCCTCGGTGCGGAACATGTCCGGCTGGCCGTTGGGGTGGAACGTGGCCTGCACGTCGTCGGCGCGGAGGCAGAACGGGGCGAGGCCGGTGCCGTCGACCAGGTTGCCCGCGCGGAAGGTGTCGTAGTTCGACGAGGAGTTGCAGAAGCCCCCGTCGCCCGCGATGACGATCCGCGAGCCCTCATAGCCGAACTGGTGGCCCACCCCGATCGCCACCAGGATCCCCAGCAGCGACGCGTGGAACAGCAGGTTCCCGGCCTCGCGGAGGTAGCCCTTCTCGGCGGAGACGGTGACGACCCCGTCGGCCTCGCCCTTGCCGCCCGCGCGGCTGACCTTGCGCCAGCCGCGCATGTTGCCGAGCATCGTCGCGGCGAGGGCCTCGGGATCCTCGGTGGACTCACGCTCGGTGTGCCGCGGCATCCGGGCGAGGTTGCGGGGCGTCTTCACGGGCGGGGTGCGCAGGGCGCGCACGTGCTCGCCGAGGCGCGGCACGATGCAGCCCACGAGCGAGACGAACAGCAGCACGTAGATCGACGTGAACCAGATCGACTTGAACACGTCGAAGAGCTGGAGCTTGTCCATGAGCTCGCCGAGCGTGCCGTGATCGTCGATGTACTTCGCGGTGGCCTGCGAATCGATGTCGCGCTGCGGCAGCAGCGCGCCGGGCATCGCGGCGACGGCCAGCAGGAACAGCAGCACCAGCGCCGTCTTCATCGACGTCAGCGAGCGCCACGTGTTGCGGCACGTCGCCAGCACGCGGCGGGGCAGGGATTGCGAGAGGGGAGCAGTCATCAGATCGGCATCACCGTGTCGGAGACGAACATTCGGCGCACCAGGTCCACCAGCTCGGCCCAGTAGCCGGTGACCAGGGCGATGCCGACGAGGATCATCAGCACCCCGCCGAACACCTGGATCTTCCGGGAGTTGCGGCGCAGCCACCCGACGGCGCGGACGGCCACCGTCGAACCGAGAGCCAGGACGACGAACGGCAGCCCCAGCCCCAGGCAGTACGCCACGATGAGCGCGGCGCCGCGGGCGGGCGCGGCCTCGGTGCCCACGCTCACGGAGAGGATCCCGGCCAGGGTGGGGCCGGTGCACGGGGTCCAGCCGAGCGCGAAGACGCCGCCGAGCAGCGGCGCGCCGGCCAGGGTGGTCCACTGCCGGGGCGCGAACCGCACGTCGCGGTCCATCAGCGGGACCAGCCCGATGAACACGAGCCCCATGACGATGGTGACCACGCCGCCGATGCGCATCAGGGTCTCGGCGTTGAGCCGGATCGACGTGGCGAGCCCGAACACGGACATCGTCATCAGGAGGAACACCGCGGTGAACCCGGCTACGAACAGGCCGGCGGCGCCCACGACGCGCCAACGCCCCGCGCGCGCACCGGCTTTCGCCTCGTCGACGGTGGCGGCGGGCGCCTCGGCGCCGACCAGGCCGGACAGGTACGAGAGGTAGCCGGGCACGAGCGGCACGATGCACGGGGACGCGAACGACACCAGGCCCGCCAGCGCGCACGCGGCGAGGGCGACGATCAGCGGCCCGGACACGGCCGCATTCGCGAAGGCCTCCCCCATCACTGCTCCTTGAGGACGGTGTCGATGGTGCCGAGCAGTTCCTTCTCGGCGACCGTCGTCAGATAGGTCGCGGCCACCCGGTGCTGCCGGTCGAGCACGAAGGTCATCGGGACCACGGTGGTGGGGTACTGCTCGCCGATGGCCAGCAGCGTGCGGCCGGGCGGATCGTAGATCGACGGGTAGGTCAGGCCCTGCGAGGCGATGAAGTCGCGGGCGGCGTCGTCACCGGCGGTCTCCCGGACGTTGATGCCGAGGAACTGCACGCCCTTGTCCTTGGTCGCGACGTACGCGCGCTCCAGGTCGGGGGATTCGATCCGGCACGGCGCGCACCAGGAGCCCCACACGTTGATGACCACCACCTTGCCCGCGAAGTCGGACAGCGAGATCCTGGTGTTCGCGTCCGCCACGCTGCGCCCGGTCAGGGTGCCGACGGTGCTGCGCTTGCCGGGCTCGTAGAAGTGCTTGGTCTTGCCGTTGGGGGCGATCACGCCGCCCTTGCCGCTCTGGTCCGTGAACTGGACGCAGCCGGCGGCGGTCACCGCGACCACGCCGACGATCAGGGCGGCGAGCGCACGGCGGGTGGCGGTGCGGGCGGCCCGGGCCGAGCGCGTCACGCGCCGGTCGCCAGCGGGTCGGAGGCGCCCGCCGGCTCGGAGTAGACGAGGTCCACGAGCGCGTCGCCCTCGTAGACGAGGCTGGTCAGGGAGGCCAGCGAGCATTGCCGCTTGCGGGGGTCGTGCCACAGGCGCTTGCCCTCCAGGTGCCGGCGCAGGGTCACGACGGGGAGTTGGTGGCTCACCAGTACCGCCTCGTGGCCGCGGGCCCGCTCCCGCGCGATGTCGACGACGCCGAGCATGCGGTGCGCGATCTGCAGGTACGGCTCGCCCCACGACGGGGTGAAGGGGTCGCGCAGCTTGGCCCAGTGCTCCGGCCGGCGCAGCGCACCGTCGCCCACCGACACCTTGAGACCCTCGAACCGGTTGCCCGCCTCGATGAGCTCGTAGTCGGTGATGATGCCGAGCCCGTGCACCGCGGCGATGGGGGTGGCGGTCTCCTGAGCGCGCTGCAGAGGCGAGGCGAAGACCTGGGTGATGTCGTGATCGGCGAGGGCGTCCGCGACGGTCTGCGCCTGCGCGCGACCGCGGTCGGAGAGCCGGAAGCCGGGGAGGCGCCCGTAGAGGATGCCGTCGGGGTTGTGCACCTCGCCGTGCCGCATCACGTGCACGATCGTCTGGGTCTGGTCCTGGGTCATGACGGGCGGGTTCCTTCTACTGCGCCCGGGCGGCGGCGGCCGCGCGGGCGGCGGCGGGCAGGGCCGCCGCGATGGTCTCGAAATCGGTGTCGGTGAGCGCGGCGGAGACGAACCACGCCTCGAAGGCGCTCGGCGGCGGGTACACGCCCTGCTCCAGCAGCGAGTGGAAGAACGGGGCGAAGCGGAAGGTCTCCGCGGCCTTGGCCTCGGCGTAGCTCGTGACGGGGCCGCCGGCGAAGAACACCGAGACCAGGTTCCCGGCGTACTGGACGTGGTGGGTGACGCCCTCGGCGGTGAGCGCGTCGCCGATGAGGCCGCCGAGCCGGCGGCTGTTGGCGTCGAGGGCGGCGTACACGTCGGCGGTGGCGTTGCGCAGGGTCGCGAGGCCCGCTGCCACGGCGACGGGGTTCCCGGACAGGGTCCCGGCCTGGTAGACGGGGCCGAGCGGGGCCAGGTGGTTCATCACGCGCTCGCTGCCGCCGAAGGCCGCGGCGGGCAGGCCGCCGGACATGACCTTGCCGAAGGTGAACAGGTCCGCGTCGACCGGGTCGAGCCCGTACCAGCCGGCGGCGCTGACCCGGAAACCCGTCATGACCTCGTCGAGGATGAGCAGCGCACCGTCGGCCTCGGTGATCTCCCGCAGGCCCGCGTTGAAGCCCGGCAGGGGCGGGACGGCGCCCATGTTGCCGGCGGCCGCCTCGGTGATGACGGCGGCGATCTCGCCCGGGTAGCGGGCGAAGGCTTCGCGGACGGCGTCGAGGTCGTTGTACGGGAGGACCAGGGTGTCCGCCGCCTGGGCGCCGGTGACGCCGGGGCTGGTCGGAAGGCCCAGGGTGGCGACGCCGGAGCCGGCGTCGGCGAGCAGCGCGTCGACGTGGCCGTGGTAGCAGCCGGAGAATTTGACGATCTTGCCGCGACCGGTGACGCCGCGGGCCAGGCGCACGGCGCTCATGGTGGCCTCGGTGCCGGAGTTGACGAGGCGGACCCGCTCGACGGGGGCCACCCGCGCGATGAGTTCCTCGGCGAGCTCCACCTCGGCCTCGGTGGGCGCGCCGAAGCTGAGGCCGGTGGACGCGGCCCGCTGCACGGCGTCGACCACGGCGGGGTGCGCGTGCCCGAGGATCATCGGGCCCCAGCTGGAGACCAGGTCGACGTAGGTGTTGCCGTCGGCGTCGGTGAGCTGCGAGCCCGTGGCGGAGGTGATGAACCGGGGCGTTCCGCCGACGGCGGAGAAGGCGCGGACGGGTGAGTTCACGCCGCCCGGGATCGATGCTGCTGCGCGCTCGAAGAGCGCGGCGCTGGTCGCTGCGGGGGTTTCGGGGGAACTCACGACCTCCAGTGTCCCAAACGAGGGCAACTCGTCAACTACAGGGTGTAGGAGGCGGGCCTCCCGGACCATCCCGGGGAACTGAGCGCAGCGGAGCGCACCCGCCTCGTATAGTGGAACAGGTTCCAGCCAGGGGCCCGACACCTCACACAAGGGGAGCACGCACATGGAACGGCTCAGCGGGCTGGACGCCTCCTTCCTCTACCTCGAATCCCGATCGCAGCTGATGCACGTGTCCGGGATCCTCGAACTGGACCCCGGCACCGTCGAGGGCGGCTACCGGTTCGAGGACCTGCGCTCCGAGCTGGCGCGCAGGATCACCGCGATGCCGGCGTTCCGGCGCAAGCTGCACGATTCGGTGATCAACCTGGACCACCCGGTGTGGGTGGAGGACGAGAACTTCGACATCGAGGCGCACGTGCACCGGGTGGCGGCGCCCGCGCCGGGCGGCAAACACGAACTGGCCGAGCTGTGCGCGCACGTGGCCGGGCTGCCCCTGGACCGCAGCAAGCCGCTGTGGGAGATGTGGGTGATCGAGGGCCTCGCCGACGGGCGGATCGCGATCATGATGCGCATGCACCACGCGGGCGTCGACGGGGTCACCGGCGCGGGCCTGATGGCCCAGCTGTGCTCGCTGACGCCCGAGCCGCCGCCGCTGGACCCGGAGATGGTGGGCCGTTCGACCGGGGGCGCGCCCGTCTGGGAGCTCGCGGCCGACGGTGCGCGGAACGTCCTGATGCGCCCGCTGTCGCTGGTCTCGCTCATCCCGCGGACGCTGCCGGTTCCGGTGAAGTGGTGGTCGCGGGCACGGCGCGGCGAGGCGATGCCCGCCCCGTTCAGCGCGCCGCGCACGTCGCTGAACAGCGCGATCACCGGGCACCGGTCCATCGCGTTCGCGAACGTTCCGCTGGAGACGGTCAAGCTGATCAAGGACCACTACGGCGTCAAGGTCAACGACGTGGTGCTGGCGGCGGTGTCCGGCGCGATCCGCGAATTCCTGCACGACCGGGGCGAGCTGCCGCAGCAGCCGCTGGTCGGGATGGTGCCGGTATCGGTGCACGAGGCCGAGATCGGCGCCACCCTGGTGGAGGGCACGAACAAGGTGACCGGCATGTTCACCCGGCTCACCACGGACGTCGAGGGCCCCGTCGGGCGGCTCGAGGCGATCCGGGAGCGAGTGGCCACGAGCAAGGAGCACCACGGCGAGCTGGACGACAACCTGCTGCGCTCGTGGGCCCAGTTCGCGCCCGCGTCGATCATGCAGCTGGGCGCGAAGCTCTACGGCGACAACAACATCCCCGAGCTGCACCCCGTGGTCTACAACCTGGTGATCTCCAACGTGCCGGGCCCGGACTTCCCGCTGTACTTCCTGGGCGCGCGGATCCACTCGATGTACCCGCTGGGCCCGGTGTTCCACGGCGCGGGTCTCAACGTGACGGTCTTCTCGCAGGAGGGCACACTGAACATCGGAGTCATCGCCTGCAAGAAGCAGGTGCCCGATCCCTGGCCGATCGTGCGCGCCTTCGAGCGCGACATCGCGGAGCTCGCCGCGTCGGTCGACGGTGCGGGACCGACGACGGACGGAGGGAATCCATGACGGCTACCGCAGCCGACGCCACCCGCGAGGAGTCCGACGGCCCGCGGGTCAGGATCGACGCGGGCGAGCTCCGGGGCCTCGACCAGGGGTCCGTGCACGCCTATCGCGGCATCCCCTACGCGGCGCCGCCGGTGGGCCCGCTGCGCTACCGCGCGCCGCAGACTGTGCGGCCCTGGGAGGGGGTGCGCGCGGCGACCGAGTTCAGCGACGCCGCGCCGCAGAACAAGAAGTACACGCTGATCGGGTTCCGGGAGTACCAGCCCACCAGCGAGGACTGCCTCACGCTCAACGTGGTCACCCCGGCGCGCCCGGCCACCACGCCGCGCCCGGTGATGGTGTTCATCCACGGCGGCGCCTACCTCATGGGCAGCTCCGCGACGCCGCTGTACTACGGCAACTCGCTGGTCGAGCGCGGCGACGTGGTCTTCGTGTCGATCAACTACCGGCTGGGTGCCCTGGGCTACCTGGACCTCACTGATTTCTCCACCGCGGAGCGGCCGATCGACGGCAACCTCGGCCTGCGTGATCAGGTGGCCGCCCTGGAGTGGGTGCACCGCAACATCGCCGCGTTCGGCGGCGACCCGGAGCGCGTCACGATCTTCGGCGAGAGCGCGGGCGGCAACGCCGTCACCACGCTGCTCGCCACGCCCGCCGCCCGCGGCCTGTTCCACCGGGCCATCGCGCAGAGCTCCGCGCCCGAGCTCACCGTCGACGCCACCACCGCGCGCGGCTGGGGCAAGCGGTTCGTCGAGATGCTCGGCGGACCCGAGGCGATCGACACGTCCACCTCGGAGGAGCTGGGCCGCACCGGCAATCACCTGATGGGCGAGGTCAATCGGGAACAGCTCGGCGTGGTCCCCTACGGCCCCACGGTCGACGGCGACTTCCTCCCGGAGGATCCGGAGGTCGCGATCGCCGCGGGGCGCGGCGCTCAGGTGCCGCTCATCATCGGCACCAACCGCACCGAGGCGACGCTGTTCACGAAGATGCCGGGAATGGGCAAGCCCTCGGCGGACCGCGCGGCGCACACCCTCGGCGCGCCGCAGGATCGGGTGGACGCGCTGACGGCCGCGTACCCGTCGTACCCGAGCGTTCCCGCGATCAACCGGCTGATCGGCGATTTCATGTTCTGGGCGCCGTCCGTGCGGATCGCGCAGGCGCACGCCAAGCACCAGCCCACGTACTTCTACCGGTACGACTTCTCGCCGAAGACGCTGGACCTGTTGGGCTACGGGCCGACTCACGCCTCGGAGCTGATGGCGGTGTTCGGCGTGTACCACGGCGTCACGGGTTGGGTCATGGGCGCGCTGGGCGACCGGCGGATCGCGATGCGGGTGTCCGACGGGATGCAGCGGGACTGGATCACCTTCTCGCGCACCGGCCGTCCCGCCGGCGAGTGGCCCACCTACAACGGAACCTCCAGGGCCACACTGGTCATCGACGACGAGAGCCGGGTGGAGTACGACCCGTCGGCCGAGATCCGGCGTGCCTGGGAGTCGTTCGAGGCGGCGCGCCGGTAGCGACCGTCCAGGGGAGTTCACCCGCTGCTCATGCCGCGGACGCGCTCGCGTCACCCGCGGGCGGCACGGTGCAGCCATGCCCTCGCCCTCTGTGAACCGTCGCACACTCCTCTTCGGCGCCGCGGGAGCGGCCGCCCTGTTCAGCGCGGGTTGCGCGTCGAACGGCGGCTCCTCCGCGCCGAGCTCGGCGCCGGGTTCCGCGCCGGGCGCCACCCCGCGCGGCGACCTGTTCGCGCTCGGCGTCGCATCGGGCGATCCCGCTCCGGACGGCGCTGTGCTGTGGACGCGGCTCGCGAAGGACCCGCTCGCCGAGGACGGGATGGGCGGCATCCCGTCGCGGGCGTTCCCGGTGCAGTGGGAGGTGGCCGAGGACGAGCGCTTCGCCAAGGTGGTGCAGCGCGGCGACGCCACCGCCGCCCCCGAGGCCGGGCACAGCGTGCACGTCGAGCTGGCGGGCCTGCAGCCGGGGCGGGAGTACTTCTACCGGTTCCGCGCCGAGGGCGCCCTCTCCCCGGTCGGGCGGACGCACACGACGCCCGCACCGGGTTCGATGACGCCGCTCGCGATGGCCTTCGCCAGCTGCTCGCAGTACGAGCACGGCTACTTCACGGCGTACCGGCACCTCGCCGAGGAGCGCCCGCAGCTGATCCTGCACCTGGGCGACTACCAGTACGAGTACGAGGCGGGCGGGTACGAGCTCAAGACCGGGAACGTGCGGGACCACAAGGGGCCCGAGACGCAGACCCTGGCGAACTACCGGCAGCGCTACGCGCAGTACAAGTCCGATCCGGACCTGCAGATCGCGCACGCGGCGGCCCCCTGGGTGGTCGTGTGGGACGACCACGAGATCGACAACAACTGGGCGGGCGAGATCTACGAGAAGCCGGAGAAGCCGCAGCCCGACTTCCTGGAGCGGCGCCGCGCCGCGTTCCAGGCGTACTACGAGAACATGCCGCTGCGGCGCGCGCAGGTGCCCAGCGGGCTGTCGATGAGGCTGTACCGCCGGGTGCAGTGGGGCGACCTCGCCACCTTCCACATGCTGGACACCCGGCAGTACCGCGACGACCAGGTGGGGAACGACAAGCTGCCGGCGACCGATCCGGAGAACCGGAACCCGGCGCGCAGCCTCACCGGGGCCGAGCAGGAGAGCTGGCTGCTGGACGGGCTGCACGCGTCGAAGGCGCGCTGGGACCTGTTGGGCCAGCAGGTGATGTTCGCGCCGATCGACTACGACCCGACGGACGCGGCGGGCTACAACCCGGACGGCTGGGACGGCTACGTGGGCTCGCGCGACCGCGTGATGGACGGCTGGCAGGCGGCCGGGACCCGCAACCCGGTGGTGCTCACCGGCGACGTGCACACCCACTACGCCAACGACATCCGTCGCGGCGACGCGGTGGTGGCGTCCGAGCTGACCGCCACGTCGATCACGAGCGGCGGCGACGGCTCGGCCGAGCACAGCGCGAAGGAGGCCGCGCAGCTGCGCGACAACCCGCACATCCGGCTGCTGCGGAATCAGCGCGGCTACATCAGCACCCGGATCACACCGGAGTCGATGCGCGCCGATTACCGCGTGCTGCCGTACGTCTCGAAGCCCGGTGCGCCCGTGGAGACAGCGGCGTCCTTCGACATCCGCGACGGGGTGCGCGGCCTGCAACAGGTCTGAGCCGCTCGGGCCCTGCCGCGGGTGATCCTGATCGCGAAACCCTCGCGAATCACCCTCGGTGGGTACGGTGGGAAGCATGAGTGCTTCGCCCTCACCGGCATCGTCGCCCGAACTGACCGCAGCGCTGCGCGCCATCCTCGACGGCCGCTGGGCCGCCACGAGGGACACGGTGCGCGAGCAGATCCAGGCCGGGGACGTGGTCCCCAAGGCGGGGCTGGGGCTCGACGAGTACCGCGAGCTGATGCTCACGCAGATGAAGGACATGGTGCCGCTGGGCTTCCCGGCCGACGGCTTCCGCACCGAGCACGGCGGCACCGGCGACGTGGGCGCCGCGGTGACCGCGATCGAAACGCTCGGCTACGGCGACCTGTCGCTGATGGTGAAGGCCGGCGTGCAGTGGGGCCTGTTCGGTGGCGCCGTGGAGAACCTGGGCACGAGGCACCACCACGACACCTACGTGCGTGGGCTGATCGATCTGGACGTGGTGGGCTGCTTCGCGATGACGGAGACGGGCCACGGCTCCAACGTGCAGGAGCTGGAGACCACGGCGACGTACCTCCCGGAGACGGGCGAGTTCGAGATCCACTCCCCCACGTCGAGCGCGCGCAAGGACTACATCGGCGGCGCCGGCAAGCATGCGCGCTGGGCCGCGGTGTTCGCGCAGCTCATCACCGGCGGCCCCGGCGAGGAGCCCACGGGCCGCGGCGTGCACTGCTTCGTGGTGCCGATCCGCGACGAGAACGGCGCGGACCTGCCCGGCGTGACCACCTCGGACTGCGGCTACAAGGGCGGCCTGCCCGGTGTGGACAACGGCCGCATCGTGTTCGACCGCGTGCGCATCCCGCGCGCGGAGCTGCTGAACCGGTACGCGGACGTCGCCGGGGACGGAACCTATTCCAGCCCCATCGAATCCGATAATCGCCGGTTCTTCACCATGCTGGGCACGCTGATCCGCGGCCGCGTCACGGTGGGCGCCGCGGCCGGCGCCGCGGGGCGCCTGGGCATCACCCTCGCCACCAAGTACGCGCTGGTGCGCCGCCAGTTCGACGCGCCGGGCGGCGAGAACGAGCTGCTCCTGCTGGACTACCGCACGCACCAGCGCCGGCTGCTGCCGCTGGTGGCCCGCGCCTACGCGTTCGCGCTGGCGCAGAACGAGCTCACGGCGGAGCTGCACGAGCTGCAGACGGGCGACCCGGAGGCCGTGGACGCCGACTACGCGCGCGAGATCGAGGGCAAGGCCGCCGCGATCAAGGCCGGCCACACCCGGCTCGCGTCGGACGCGATCAGCGCGGCGCGGGAGGCGTGCGGCGGCGCCGGATACCTCTCCGAGAACCGGCTTCCCCTGCTGCGCGGCGACATCGACGTGTTCACCACCTTCGAGGGCGACAACCTTGTGCTCACCCAGTTGGTCGCCAAGGAGCAGCTCACCGCGTACGCGGCCGATGTGCAGGGCCTCGACGCCGTGGGCTGGGTGCGGTTCGTCGCCGAGATGGCCCGCGACGTGGTGCTGGAGAAGACCGCAGCGCGCCAGGTGGTGCAGACGCTGATGGACGATTCGGACGAGGACACCGAGGAGAGCGAACTCACCCACCCGGGCACGCAGCTGCGCCTGCTCCGCAATCGGGAGAACCATCTGCTGCGCACCGCCGCGGACCGGATGCGCCGCGCCAAGGACGACGACGCGGACCCGCTCGAGGTGTTCACCGAGACCCAGGACCACCTGATCAAGGTCGGCGAGGCGCACATCGAGCGGATCGTCCTGGAGAGCTTCGTGGACGTGATCACGGACGTGCAGGACCGCGAGACCCGCGATGCGCTCAAGCTGATGCGCAACCTGTACGTGTACTCGCTGCTGGAGCGCGACCTGGGCTGGTACCTCATGCACCGGCACGTATCGGTGGAGCGGGCCAAGGCCATCCGCCGCGGCGTGAACGAGCTGTGCGGCAAGGCCCGCCCGATCGCGGACTCCCTGGTCGACGCGTTCGGCATCCCCGCCGCCGCCCTCGACGTACCGATGCTGGATCCGCGCAACAGCGTCGCCGCCCAGTAGCGGCCGCGCTACCGTCCCGCCGGCGCCGGCTCCGACTCGAAGCCCGCGGGGTAGATCATCGCCGACGGTGCGCGCGACGTCCGCTTCGCCAGCGGGTAGAAGATCGCCGCGGTCCCGAGCAGGCCGACGATCCACGAGACGTCCGCTCCCCCGAGCAGTTCGGTGACCGGTCCCGTGTACAACTTCTGCGCGAGGAACGGGATCTGGATGAGCACCCCGGCCGCGTAGGCCACCAGTGCTGCCGCGTTCCACGACCCGTACCGGCCCGCCGGGTCGTACAGCGCCGGGACGTCGATCCGCTCGCGGGAGATCACGTAGTAGTCGATGAGGTTGATGGCGCTCCACGGGGTGAACACCATCAGCAGCACCAGCACGAAGTTCTTGAAGTTCTCCAGGAAGTCGGCGCTGGCGGCCACCGCGATGAGCACGGACACCGCGACGAAGCCCACGATGTACAGGGTGCGGGCGAGCGAGGAGATCCTGGACCCGCCGCCGAACGCGGTGACGGTGGTGAGCACCGACATGAATCCGCCGTAGGCGTTGAGCACGTTGACCGTGAGCTTGCCGACGACGATCACCAGGTACACCACCATCGCGGCGGCAGCGGGCCCCGCGAGGTCGCCGAGGAAGCCCACCTGATTGCCCAGGAAGGCCTTCGACGCGCACGCCGCGACGAGAGCGCCGAACGTCATGGAGATCTGCGAGCCGATCACGCTGCCGCAGAACGTCGCCCAGAAGGTGGTGCGCTCCGGCGTGGACCGCGGCAGGTACCGCGAGTAGTCGGCGACGTACGGGCCGAAGGTGAGCTGCCACCCGGCACCCAGAGAGACGGCGAGCAGGAACGTCACCACGTCGAACCCCTTGACCCCCACGGCCGCCCCCACGTCGTAGGTGCTGAACAGCCGCACCACCAGGTACGCGATGCCGGCGATCCCGACCACGGTCGCGATCCGGCCGACGATGTGGATGAGCCGATAGCCCACCACCGCGACGATCGCCGTGAGGACCCCGAAGACGACGATCCCCACCGCCGGCTCGTCGACCCCGATGATCCGGTTGATCGCCTGCCCGGCGAGCACGGTGCCGGTGGCCGCGAAGCCGAGGTACATGAGGATCACGAGGATCAACGGGACCGCGGCGCCCTTGACGCCGAACTGTGCGCGGCTGGAGATCATCTGCGGCAGGCCCATCCTGGGGCCCTGCGCGGCGTGCAGCGCCATGACGGCGCCGCCCGCGACGTTGCCGATGAGGACGCCGAGGATCGCCCACAGCGCGTCGGCGCCGAACACCACGGCGAGCGCGCCGTCGACGATCGCGGTGATCTGCAGGTTGGCGCCGAACCACAGCGTGAACTGGCTGCGCGGCGTGCCGTGCCGCTCGGAATCGGGCACCACGTCGATGGTGCGGCGTTCCCGCAGCGGGGCCTTCGCGTTCGTCGTCATCTCGGCGGCCCTTCGTGCTGGAGCGGAACTGCGTGCCGCGGTGACGTGCGTCACCGTGTGATTTGTATAGTGCGGTCTATACAGATCGTTGTCAAGCTGTTTGCTCCCGCGAACGAGCAGGTCGCACGGGTTTTCCTGTGCGGCGCCGTGCCGCCGGACGCGACTCAGAGCCCGTCGCGCAGGTTCTGGACGATCCGGAGGGCCTCGGCACCGTCGGGCAGTTCCGGCAGCCCCGAGGTCAGGGCGATCCCGAGGCACGCGCCGGAGATCACGCGGTCGGCGTACTCGAGTTCGTCGCCCCACGGCAGGAAGGGTTTCGCGACGAGGAGTGAGGCGACGCCGTGCACGACGGTGAGCATCTGCAGCGCGATCGGGCGTGGGTCACCGGGCGGGTAGTAGCCCACTTCCTGGAGCCGTCGGACGGTTTCCTCGAGGTGACTGAAAGCTGCATTGTTCAGCATCACGTCCACGTCGGAGGCGAACTCCGAGGGCTCCATCACCGCGAGGCGGTACTGCTCGGGGTTCTCGACGGCGAAGCGCACGAACGCGAGGCCCTGGGCGCGGGCCGCGTCGAGCGGCGTCGCTGCGTCCTGCTCGGCGGCGCGCAGCGCGTCGTCGAGGCCCTCGAGGAATCGGGCGACGACTGCGCGTAACAGCGCCTGCTTGTCGGGGTAGTGCAGGTAGATCGACGGGGGCGTGACCCCGACGCGCTGGGCCACCCCGCGGATCGACACGGCCTCGGCACTGCCGGTCTCGATGAGCAGTTCGGTGGCGGCCACGAGGATGTCGCCGGCGAGGCGCTCCCCGTCGCCGCGCTTGCTGCGCCTACGCCGTCCCGGAATCGTCATGGTGTCACGATTCTCGCAGACCGAAGCGGTCGTGCAGGCGCCGCAGCGGCGCCGGCGACCACCAGTTCCACGTCCCGGCGACCCGCATGAACGCGGGCACCAGCAGCATCCGGATCAGCGTCGCGTCGAGCAGGACCGCGATCATCATGCCGACGCCGAACATCTTCATGAACGAGACGCCGGCGAAACCGATGGCGGCGAACACGATCGCCATGAGCAGCGCGGCGGCGGTCACCACCCGGCCGGTGCGCGCGATGCCCAGCGCCACCGCCTCGTCGTTGGCCGCGTGATCCTTGACCGGCGAGTGGTCCCAGAACTCCTTGATCCGGGAGAGCAGGAACACCTCGTAGTCCATGGAGAGTCCGAACGCGATGCAGAACATCAGGACCGGCATGTTCGCGATGATCGCGCCGGTCACCGTGGTGTCGAGCCCGCCGAGCCAGCCCCACTGGAAGATCGCGACCAGCGCGCCGAACACCGCCGACAGCGAGATCACGTTCATCACCAGGGCTTTGAGCGGCAACACCACGCTGCCGGTGAGCAGGAACAGCAGGACGAACGTTGTCGCGGCGATCACCAGCAGCACCAGCGGCAGGGTGTCGATGATCGAGTTCACCGAGTCCCGGTTGAGCTGCGCGGAGCCGCCGAACGAGGCGTCGGCGGGCGCGGAGACCCCGTGCAGCCGGTCCAGCTGGTCCGAAGCGTCGCCGGACAGCGGGTCGAGCGTGGACGAGACCGTCAGCAGCACAGTGCCGTTCGCCGCGCGCGCCGTCGGGTCACCGTCGGACACCCGGGTGCCGTGCAGGTACGTCCCGGTCGGGGCGACCACGGCGCCGGTGTCGCCCACCTGCGAGAGCCGGGTGGCGTAGTCGGTCACCGCACCGTCGTCGACCGGCGACGTGAGCACCACGCTCACCTGCCCCGCGGCATCCTCGGAGAAGTCCGAGCGGATGGTGTCGCCCACCTGGTGCGAGGACGCGCTCGAGGGCAGCACGCGGTCGTCGGGGAAGCCGAAATGGATGTTCAGGAACGGAGTTCCGAGGATCAGCAGGAGCGCGGTGAGCGCGAGCCCGATCGGCACCGCGCGGCGCAGCACCACTTGCGTGAACCGGTAGAAGAGACTGTGCTGCGGCTCGGGTTCGGGACGTCGCCGGCCGATCTTCAGGGCGTCCACCCGGTCGCCGAGCACGGTGAGGATCGCGGGCGTGAGGATCAGCGTGGCCAGCGCCGCGAACAGCACCACGGCCACGCCGGCGTACGCGAACGAGCGCAGGAAGTACATCGGGAAGATCGCCATGGCCGCGAGGGAGAGGCCGACGATCACCGCGGAGAAGATCACGGTGCGTCCCGCGGTGGTCATGGTGCGGCGCAGCGCGTCCCGTCGCAGGGTGGACGGGTCGTCGCCCCGGGCCCGTCCCACGGTCACCTCCTCCCGGTACCTGCTGAGCACGAGCAGCGTGTAGTCGATCGCCAACGCGAGACCCATCGCCGTGGTGAGGTTCAGCGCGAAGATCGAGACGTCGGTGACGGCCGTGAACGCGCGCAGGATGCCCGTCGTGGCGATGATCGCGGCGATGCCGACGAGCACGGGGATCGCTGCCGCGATCAGCCCGCCGAACACCCACACCAGCACCAGGAAGGTGATCGGGATGGCCACGGCCTCCGCCATCAGGAGGTCCTTGCTGGACTGCGCGTTGATCTGCTCGTAGCTGTACGCCTGCCCGCCGGGCGTCATGGTCACGGGTGCGGGCGGCGCGGGCAACCCGTCGACGATGTCGCGCGCGTTGATCGGCGCCTGGGATTCGCCGCCGGCGATCGACGCCACGATGAGGGCGGTGCGCTTGTCCTCGCTGAGCAACATCGGGGTGGGCGCGGAGAACCCGTCGACCACGCTCTCCACACGCGAGTCCTTGCGGAGGCCGTCGATGAGGCCCGTGGCGTAGCCGGCGGCCTCCGGGGTGTCGGCGAGCGTCCTGCCCTCGGGCGCGGCGATCGCGAGAACCAGCGGCAGGCCGCCGCGATCGAAGTCGTCCGCCATCCGGTCGTACGTCTGCATCGCCTCGGCCTCGGGATCGACGTAGCCGCCGGCCTGCAGCTTGTCGGCGACGCCGGCGCCGGCGAGGCCCGACGCGGCGAGCAGGATCACGCTGAGCAACAGCACCGCCTTCGCGCGGCGCGCGACGAAGCGGGTGAGTGCGTCGATCATCGGGCGTCCCTTCCAGTTGTATTAACGACGTTAAGTTAACAGCGTTAATACAGGTGGCGTCAACCGACCACGGGCGGAGATCTACATCACCCTCCGATTGCCGACATACACACCGCCCGCCTCGACGAACGGCGCAGCACTGAACGGCAGCGCCCACGATTCCGCCACCTCGCCCACGGCGTACGCCGCGAGGCCGCTCGGCGAGGAGAGGCGCACCAGCGCGCGGGTGCCGTCGCTGCCGACGATCTCGCCGGTGCGGCCGAAGAAGACGTCGCCACCCTCGGCGGTGTAGGCGTCGCGGATGTCGTACGCGGTGGTATCGGAGCCACTCGTGTTCGACTGCGTGCGCTTCCCCATGATCGCGGTGCCCGCGCCGCGCACCTCGACCGTCGCCGAGCCCTCCGCACCGGAGACCCGCTTGCCGAACATCGCCCGCGACCAGAGGGTTTCGCCGGTGGCCGGGTCGATCGCGGCGACCACGGTCCGGTCGCCCTCCGCCCGCCACACCACCGGCAGCGACGGCGGCGCATCACAGAAGCAGTCGTGGGCGCCCTGCCAACCGCCGGCCACGGGGCGGACGGTGCCGTCGCGGGCCACCACCTCCAGGGCGTCGCGCGTCTCCAGCAGCAGGCCGGTCATCGACGTCCGCACGACGGGCGACTGCCGGCCCGCTTCGTATTCGCGGCGCAGCATTTCCCGACCACCGCCGTCGAGCACGGTGACGATGCCCTTCCCGAACGGGTCACCCTTCGGCGCGGCGGCGATCGCGACCGCGAAGCCCGCCGTGGGATGGATCTGCACGGTCTCCGCCGACAAGCGCCAGGCCTCGGTGCCGTCGGGGCGGAAGGCGATGGCCTCCTTCTCGGTGTGCCAGACCGCGTTCTCCCCCACGAACGCGGCATCCCCCTTGTCCCCCACGGGTTTCGTGGACACCGCACCCGACTCCAGGTCGACGACGGCGAGCAGCGGCTCCTGCGCGCCGGACTCCCCCACGCAGGCGAGCCGCCGCTCGCGCGCGGCGCAGCCCGATACGCGCTGCAGGTTCGGCAGCGCGATCACCGGGCGGGTGGGCCGCCCCGTCGCGGCGTCCACGACCGCGATCCCGCCGGGCCGCGAGCGCACCTGGAACGCGGCCAGCCGCTCGGTCGCGTCGAGGAAGTCCCAGTCGTCGCTCACCTCCCAGCGCGGCTTCTCGGGTTTCGCCGCCAGCGACGGCAGCGCGGGCACCGAGGACACGCGCGGCAGCGCGGCGGCCGCGGCGGTCGGCCCGTCTCCGGCGCCGGGCGAGCGCAGCCACCGGTATCCGCCGTATCCGGCGGCCGCCACGAGGAGCAGCGCGACGAGGCCGATCGCGGCGGCCGCGCGTCCGGTCCGCCGGGCGGCGGGCACCGTCGGGGCGGGGACCGGTTCCCGCCCGCGCAGGTGCGTCCGGTCGGGGTCGTGCGGCGCAGGTGCCGACGGTGCCCACCCGGGCGAGGCCTGGAGCACCCTTCCCAGCGCGGCCGCGAACTCGCCGCTCGTACCGAACCGGTGCGCCGGATCCTTCGCCATGCCCCGCGCGAGGACGGCGTCCACCTGCGGCGTCAGATCGGGGCGGGCGCGGCGGACCGTCGGCACCGGCGCCGCGAGATGGCCGGCGATCACGTTCGCGGCGTTGCTGTCCGCGAACGGCGCGGACCCGGCCAGCAGGTGGAAGGCGGTGCACGCCAGGGAGTATTGATCGGACCTCGGCCCGACGGTGAGCCCACGCAGCTGTTCGGGGGAGGCGTATTGGAGCGTCCCGACGGTGACCCCGGTGCCGGTGAGGTCGGAGGCCTCGTCGCCCATCCGGGCGATGCCGAAATCGGTGAGCAGGATCCGGCGGTCGGTGCTGACCAGGATGTTGGCGGGTTTGACGTCGCGGTGCACGAGGCCGCGGGCGCCGGCGTAGTCCAGGGCGTCCGCGACGGCGGCGACGATCCGCACAACCTCGGCGTTCGGCAACCGTCCCGCGGCGGCGATCCTCGCCACGTCGGCGCCGTCGACGTAGGCGAGCGCGATCCACAGCCGGCCCTCGAACTCACCCCGGTCGTGCACCATGACGATCGCCGGATGCGCGAGCGCGGCAGCCAGGTCGGCCTCGCGCTCGAACCGCGCGCGGTAGTGGGCATCGGCCGCGAACTGCGGGGCCAATACCTTCAGTGCATCGGATCGGGGCAGCCGCGGGTGCCGCGCGACGTACACCTCCCCCATCCCGCCGGCCCCGAGCATCCGCTCGATCCGGTACCCGGCGAAGTCCTCACCCGCGTGCAGCATCGTGCCTCCTCATGCGGAGAGATGCTGCCACCCGGCGGTTGGCGCGCGCCTGGACTCGGCTGAGTTCAGACGCCGCCCAGGCGGTTCTCGCCGAGCGAGTGCACGAATCGGGGCCCGAGCAGCGCGAGCTCTCGCCGGTAGGCGTCGGCCCAGCCGCCGAACGGGACGTGAGCGAGGTACTCGTTGCGGAACCGGTCGTCCTCGGACACCTCGGTCACACAGAAGTCGGGGATGGCGAGGTCCACGACGGGCCCTCCGCGCTCCACCTCCGCCATGACGAGCGGTGCGTTGGCGCCGCGGAACTCGTCGATCACCCAGCCGTCCTCGCCGAGCCACATGGAGTGGCGGACCTTGGCGACGACGTGGTCGGCGCGGCGCACGATCTGCCCGGCGACCAGCGGATCCAGTTCGCGCTCGGCCTCGTAGCGGGTGCCGCTCACGGCGGGCCCCTTGGCGGCCATGGTGCCGGTCGTCGCGTCGCCGAGCGCGTCGATGAGCACACCGGGATCGTCGGTCGGATCCTCGGGGGCCGGCCCCTGCACGCGCACCCGCACGGCGTATCCGTCCGCGGCGAACAGGTAGGCCTGCACGATCAGCGTGGGCGCGGGGTCGAGCGATGCGGCCTCGGGGACCTCGCGCACGAAGAACTTGCGCTCGAACTCGAAGTCCCCGAAACCCTGCTCAGACATGGTTCCACCGTAACCGGTGAACCTCAGGCCAGCGCGTAACCGGCTTCCTTGACGGCCGCGTCGACCGCCGCGCGGTCGAGGTCCGCGTCGCTCGTCACGGTGACCGCGCCGGTCTCCACGTTCACGTCCACACCCTGCACGCCGGCGATCTCCGAGATCTCCTCGCGCACGGACGCGGCGCAATGGCCGCAGGTCATCCCGGTCACGGTGTAGTTGCTCTCCACTGCCATTCCTCACTCCTTCGTCGCGACGGCCGCTGCTGTCCATCGTCGCGCGGACCGTCGACTCAAATATACCCCCTAGGGGTACATTCGCCACGGTCACTCGACCGCGGCGGTGAGGAACCTGCCGATCACGTCGAACTCGTCGGGCCCGTCCAGCTGCAACTGGCTGAGCCACACCACCACCCGGCCGGTGTCCGGGTAGTAGTAGAACGCCGTGCCCGAGCCGCCGATCCAGCCGTACCGGCCCGGGACGCTCCACGGCTTGTCGCGGGCCACGTCCACCGCGCCGCCGTAGCCCCACGCGGCGCCGTCGAGGAACACGTTGCCCGGCTGCGGCGGCACGTGCGGCGTGAGCATCGAGCGCACCGCCTCCGGGGCGAGCACCCGCGCACCGTCGAGGGCGCCCTCGCCGCGCAGCATCCGGCCGAACCGCAGCATGTCGTCGAGGGTCGAGACCAACCCGCCCGAGCCCGACTCGAACACCGCCGGCGAGGTGAACGCCCCGTCCGCCGGGTCGACCACGACGAAGCCGTCGGGGCCGTTCTGTACCGCATCGCCGAGGCGTCCGCGCTGCGCGGGCCCGGCGTGGAGGGCCGTGTCCGCCATGCCGAGCGGGGCCAGCACCGCCTCGTCGAGCGCCTCCCCGAGGGTGCCGCCGGTGGCCCGCGCCAGCAGCACGCCCAGCAGATCGGCGCCCGTGTTGTAGGTCCACCCCTCCCCCGGCTGGTGCGCCAGCGGCAGCCGCCCGGCGACGGCCATCCACTCGTCGGGCGGCGGCGTGCCCTGCGGATCGGGCGGGCCCTGGTGCAATTCGCCGAACAGCGCCGCCATCAGGGGCGCGCCGAAATCCGAGACCATCCCCAGGCCGCCGGTGAAGGAGAGCAGGTGGCGCACCGTGATCGGGCGGTCGGCGGGCACAGTGTCGTCGAGCGGGCCGCCCGGATCGCGCAGCACCCGCGGCGCCGCGATCTCCGGAAGCCAGTGCGCCGCATCGTCGTCCAGCGCAAGCGTGCCGCGCTCGGCGTGCGCGAGCACGGCGGCCGCGAGGATCGGCTTCCCGATGGACGCGATGCGGAACACCGTGTCGCGGGTCATCTCCACGCCCGGTGCCCGCTCGCCGCCAACCGCCACGTCGAGACCGCCGGGGCCGTCGATCGCCGCCACCACGCCCGGCACCGCACCCCTGCCCACCTGCGCCGCCACCAATTCGTCCAGCATCGCGATCCTCTCGAGCAGCCGATCGTGCGTACCCTGACCAGCATGCCCATCCCCGAGTACGTGCGCAGCCTGCGCGAGAAGATCGGTACGGATCTGTTGTGGATGCCCGGCGTCGCGGCCGTCGTGGTCGACGGTGACGGCAGGGTCCTTCTCGGCAGGCGGTCGGACACCGGCGCGTGGGCCTCGATCGCCGGGATCCTGGAGCCCGGAGAGCAGCCCGCAGACGCGATCGTCCGTGAGATCCGCGAGGAGGCCGGCGTCGAGGCGGAGGTCCTGGACCTGCTGGCGCTGCGCACCGACGATCCCGTCACCTACCCCAACGGCGATGCTGCGCAGTACCTCACGATCCTGTTCCTGTGCCGGTACGTGTCCGGGGAGGCGCACGTCGCCGACGACGAATCGCTCGAGATCGCCTGGTTCCACCCCGAGGCCCTTCCGCCGATGTCGCCGCGGCAGACCGAGCGCGTGCGCCGCGGCCTCGCCGCCCTGCGCGGCGACACCCGCCCCGCCTGGCAGTAGCGCCTGAACCCGACGTTCGGAATTCAGACCACGAACAGGGGCGGGCGGACCGTCGCCGGGCTCATCCCGCCGGCATGAGCAGCGGCTCCAGCGCCGCCCGCAGGGCGTAGTCGTTGCGGGCCCACGCCTGCACCACGGACCCGTCCCGGAGCCGGATCCCCATGCCGTAGCGGCGGCGTGGGACCGACGACAGCCGGCCCATCGTGCGTGCCGAGGTCCACGACGGGAAGTCCTCGGGCGCCGCCTTCTTCGGATGGTCGGGCGCCTTGCCCGGCAGGATCTCCGCGATGTCCGCGACGGCGATCGATTCGTCGCCGCAGCGCAGCGTCTCGGGCGTGAGTTCAACGCTCACATGCGTGCGGCCGGCGCTCACCTGCAGCCACACGAACAGCTGCGCCATGAGCCCCAGGATCACCCACATCCACCAGTCCGAGGTGCGTCCCAGCAGCAGCCACTGGGTGACGATCATGAGGACCGTCGCCAGCGGCGCCCAGATCAGCCAGATCCGCGAGAGTCCCCGCTCCGCGTACAGCGGCGCCACCGCTGCGTCCGTCACCGCCGCGTCCTCGACGCGAAGCCCGGCTTGAAGTACTCCATCGCCTCGCGGCTGTTGCTCGTGATGAGCGCCCCCACCATGGCGATCGCCGCCAGGATCGCGGGTACCGCGATGAGCGCCTGATCGGAGAAGAACGCGAACACGCCCTGGACCAGGATGAACGCGCCCACCAGCTGCAGGGCGACCCGGGCCCACGACTGGCCGCGCCACATCAGGTAGACCAGCACGCCGGTCACGATCGCGCCGGTGATCACCGCGAACAGCGCGACGCCGAAGATCGCGTTGTCGAAGGATTCGAAGGTCGGGAACTGCTCGCGCATCATCTTCTGCCCGGGGCCCTCACCCTGGATGTCGCGCTCGTACTGCGCGCGCACGGCCTCCGAGCCCTTGTTCGCGACGATCTGCGCGATCATGGACACGGTGAAGGTGGCGATCACGAAGATCCACAGCTGCACCGAGAGGACCACGTCCGAGGGACGGGGCGGACGCTCCGGTTTCGGCTGCGGCGGCGGCGCGGGCCACGTCGGCGGCTGCGGGCCGGGACCGGGCCAGACGGGGCCCTGCTCGGGTCCGGTCACCACGCACCCCGCGCGACGTTCCGGGCCGCCTCGACCGCCCAGTAGGTGAGCACCACATCGGCGCCGGCGCGGCGGATCGACAGCAGCGACTCGCGGATCGCCGCGTCGCGGTCGATCCAGCCGTTCTGCGCGGCCGCGGTGATCATCGCGTACTCACCCGAGATCTGGTAGGCGGCAACCGGAACCGGCGACGCCGCGGCCACGTCGGCCAGCACGTCGAGGTAACTCATGGCGGGCTTGACCATCACCAGGTCTGCCCCCTCCGCCACGTCGAGCTCCAGTTCGCGCAGCGATTCCCGGCGGTTCGCGGCGTCCTGCTGGTACGTGCGGCGATCGCCCTGCAGCGAGGAACCGACGGCCTCGCGGAACGGCCCGTAGAAGGCGGACGCGTACTTCGCGGTGTACGCGAACAACGAGACGTCCTGCTGCCCAGCGGCGTCCAGCGCCGACCGCAGCACGCCGATCTGTCCGTCCATCATCCCCGACGGGCCCAGCATGTGCGCCCCGGCCTGCGCCTGCGCGACACCCATGAGCGCGTACCGCTCCAGGGTGGCGTCGTTGTCCACGCGCCCCTCTGCGTCCAGCACGCCGCAGTGCCCGTGCGAGGTGAACTCGTCCAGGCAGGTGTCGGCCATGATCACGGTGGAATCGCCCAGATCCTCACGCAGCGCGCGCAATCCACGGTTGAGCACCCCGTCGGGGTCCCAGGAGGCGCTGCCCTCGGCGTCCTTGTCGGCATCGTCGGGCACACCGAACAGCATGAGCCCGCCCACGCCCGCGGAGACCGCCTCCTCGGCGGCGGCGCGCAGCGAATCGAGGGTGTGCTGCTGCACTCCCGGCATCGACGAGATCGGCACCGGTGCGTCGATCCCGTCGCGGACGAACATCGGCAGCACCAGCTGCCGGGGCTCGATCGAGACCTCGGCGACCAACCTGCGGACGGCGGGCGTGGTGCGCAGCCGTCGCGGCCGCACCTGCGGGAACGTCATGTCTCCCAGACTACGGACGGTGCCGGGAGCGGAGCGAGCGGGCCGCATCGGCGCCGCCGCTACGACCGCGAGCGGCGCGGCTTCTTCCGCGGCGGGGGCAGCGCACCCTCCGCACGGAGCCGGGAGGCGTGCGCGGCGAGGGCCTCGACGAGGTCCTCGACGGACGCCGTCTCGGGCCGCACGTCCACCCGCAGGCCGAACTCGATCGCCGTCTCGGCCGTCTTCGGGCCGATGCACGCGACGATGGTGCGGGCGTGCGGCTTACCGGCGATGCCGACCAGGTTGCGCACCGTCGAGCTGGAGGTGAAGCAGACCGCGTCGAACTCGCCGGTCTTGATCATCTCGCGGGTCGACGCGGGCGGCGGCGCTGCGCGCACCGTGCGGTACGCGGTCACGTCGTCGATCTCCCAGCCGCGGTCGCGCAGGCCCTCGGCGAGGGTCTCGGTCGCGATGTCGGCGCGCGGCAGCAGCACCCGGTTGACCGGGTCGAAGACGTCGTCGAAGGGCGGGAACACCTCGAGCATGCCCAGGCTGGACTGCTCGCCGGTGGGCAGCAGCTCCGGCTCGATGCCGAAGGCGCGCACCTTCGCGGCGGTCTGCTCGCCCACGCAGGCGATCTTCACGCCGGAGAACGCGCGGGCGTCCAGGCCGAACTCGGTGAACTTCTCCCACACGGCGCGCACCGCGTTGGTGGAGGTGAACACCACCCACTGGTAGCGGCCGTCGACGAGGCCCTTGACCGCGCGCTCCATCTGCGCGGGGCTGCGCGGCGGCTCGACCGCGATGGTCGGGACCTCCATGGGGATGGCGCCGTGCCCGCGCAGGCGGCTCGACATGTCGGCGGCCTGCTCCTTGGTGCGCGGCACCAGCACGGTCCAGCCGTACAGCGCCCGCGACTCCCACCAGGAGAGCTTGGTGCGGTTGCCGGCGATCTTGCCGACGGTGACCACCAACGGGCCGGGCAGGCCGGCCGCGGCCTCGTTGAGCGTGGCCAGCGTGGCGTCCACGGTCTTCTGCTTGCAGGTGGAGCCCTGCGTGGTGACCGCGACCGGGGTCTGCGGCGCGAGGCCGTTCTCCACGAGCGACGAGGCGGTGTCCGCGAGGTGCTCGGCGGTGGCGCTGAGCACCAGGGGCGACGGTGCGGCGGCCAGCGCCGCCCAGTCGACCTCGCCGCGCACGTCGGCCTCGGTGTGCGCCGAGCCCAGCGCCATGCCGGCGTAGGTGGGGACCGCGGTGGCGGGCGAGAGCCCCGGGACGATCTCGAAGGCGACCTGCGTGCGGGCGACCGCGTTCACCTCGGCCAGCACGGCGTTCGACGACAGCGGGTCGCCGGCGACGAGCCGCACCACGTCGTGCCCGTGGCGGGCCTGCGTGAGCATGGTCTTGGCGACGTCGGCGGGCTCGCCCAGCGCGGGCGACACCTCGGCGGGGTTGCGGAACGCGGGCTCGTTCTTGCGGCCCTTCGTCTCGGTCGCGGCCTCGGCGTTCTCGCCGGCCTCGATGGGCTCGACCGGCAGCTCCACGCCCACCATGTCGACGACCGCCTGCGGAACGTCGGGGTCGGTGAAGACGGTGCGCGCCTGCGCGATAGTCTGCTGTGCACGCAGGGTCAGCAGCCCCGGGTCCCCCGGGCCGGAACCCACGAAGGTGATCCGTCCCGGCGCCGTGGCCTTGCCCCGGCCGGGCTTCGACGCCTTCGCGGAGGCGGGGCGGCTGGACACCACGGCGGTGTCGGCTGCCGTCGCGGACTGTGCAGTGCGGCTCATGTATCGGCTCCCAGTAGTCCTGTTAGCGGTGCGCGCGCGGCCTCTTCGGTCAAGACCGCGTGCGCGGCGGGCAGGGCGCTCGTTCTGTGCTACGCGAGCAGGTCGCGTGCGCCGAGGTCGAGCAGCTCCCGTGCCAACGCGGTGCCCAGCGCGTCGGCGTCGCCCACCGGACCGACAACGGAGGCTCGGACCGAGTCGGAGCCGTCCGCCGCGAGCGCGACGCCGCGCAGGGACAGCTCCTCGAAGATCCGACCGTCGTCGTCGAGTGACTCGACGACCTCCGCGATCGCACCGACGGGCGCGGTGCATCCGGCTTCCAGTTCGGCGAGCAGGGCGCGTTCGGCGGTGACCGCCGCGCGAGTCCTCGCGTCGTCGAGCTCGGAGAGCACGGAATGCAGCTCCGCATCGTCGTGACGGCATTCGACGGCGAGTGCGCCCTGTGCGGGCGCCGGGATCATCTGCACCGGATCGAGCGCCTCCGTCACCTCGTTCTGGCGACCGATTCGCTTGAGTCCGGCGAGCGCGACCACGATCGCGTCGAGTTCGCCATCGGCGACTTTGCGTAACCGAGAATCAAGATTGCCTCGTAGGGGGCGGATTTCCAAACCCAGACCCAGTGCTGTAAGCTGCGTGGCCCGCCGGGGGCTGGAGGTGCCGATCACGGAGCCCGCGGGCAGCTCACCGAGCACGAGACCGTCGCGCGCCACCAGGGCGTCGCGGGAGTCCTCACGGGCCGGTACGGCGGGCATCGACAGCCGGTCGTCGGGGGCCGTCGGCAGGTCCTTGTACGAATGCACGGCCACGTCGACCTCGCCGTTCGCCAGCGCGTCGCGCAGGGCGGAGGTGAACACGCCGACGCCGATCTTCTCCACCGGATCGGAGCTCAGGTCGCCCGGGGTGGTCACGATGACCAGCTCGGCGGCGTAGCCGGCCTCGATCAGGGCGTCGCGCACCGTCCCGGCCTGCGTGGTGGCCAGTTGGGAGCCGCGGGTGCCGATGCGGATCGGGTTCGGGATGGTCTGCGCTTCGGCGGTCGCTTCAGGCACGGGTTTCGTCGGATCCTTCGGTCGCGGAGACGGCGCCGGTGGCGCCCGGCTTGAGTTCGAAGAGCTCGCGCAGCGCCTCGGCGTACGAATCGCCGCCCGGCGTGGCGGCGAGCTGCTTCACGCGCACCGTCGGGGCGTGCAGGAGCTTGTCGACGACGCGGCGCACCGTCTGCGCCACCTCGTCGCGGTCGGCGCCCTCCAGCCCCGGCAGGCGCGAGTCGAGGCGCATCATCTCGGCCTCGACGACCTCGGCGGCCCGGCGCCGCAGCGCCGTGACGGTGGGCGTGACCTCGGCGGACCGCTGCGCCGAGAGGTACTCGGCCAGCTCGTCCGAGACGATCCGGCGGGCCTTGTCGGCGTCCTCCTGGGCCGCCTGCGCCCCCGGTTCGCGGGAGAGGGTCTCGATGTCGATGACGGCGACGCCGGGCAGCCCGGAGACCGCGGGATCCACGTCCCGGGGCAGGCCCAGATCGCAGACGACGAGATCGGTGTCGACGGTGCGCTGCGCCAGCGCGGAGTGCACGTCGGCGAGGCTCACGACGCTGCCGACGGCGCCGGTGCACGCGATCAGCACGTCGGCGTCGGCGAGGGCGTCGACGAGGCCGTCCATGGCGACGGACCGCGCACCGTCGACCCCGGCGTCCAGGGCGGCCTGCGCGAGGCGCTCCGCCTTGTCCAGGGTGCGGTTGGCGACGGTCACGTCGACCGCCCCGGCGCGGGCCAGGTGCGCGACGCCGAGGCCGCCCATCGCCCCGGCCCCCACCACCACGGCGCGGCGCACGCTCCCGCCCTGCGGCGTGAGGACGGCCTGCGCCCGGTCGAGGGCGACGGACACCACGGAGGCCCCCGCCTTGTCGATGCCGGTGTCGGTGTGCACGCGCTTGCCCACGTGCAGGGCGCGCTGCGCGAGATCGTGGATGACCCGGCCGGCCACCTGGTGCTCGTCGGACGCCGCGTAGGCGCCGCGGATCTGCCCGATGATCTGCTGCTCCCCCACGACCATCGAGTCCAGGCCGCTGGCGACGGAGAACAGGTGTTGGACCGCGGCCTCGGAGTACCGCACGAAGGCGTGCTTGCTGAGGTCGTTGATGGTGAGCCCGGAGCGCGTCGAGAGGACGTCGGACACCGCCTCGAGCGCGGGGTGGAAGGCCTCGACCACCGCGTAGATCTCCACCCGGTTGCAGGTGGTCACGACCATGACCTCGTCGATGTGGGGCGACTCCATGAGCTGTGCCAGCACCTTGGGTCGATCCGTCTCGGTGATGGCCAGCTTCTCGAGGACCGACACCGGCGCGCTGCGGTGCGACGCGCCGAACAGCAGTACCGACACCCTGGCTGCTCCTTCGCAGAAGATCACGCGGGAACTACAGAACGTAGTTGTCCCGTCCCTGCACGGTACCCCGCTTCGCACCCGGAAGGAAAACGCAGTGAGGCTTACCTACGCGCTGCGCGGGCCCCGGGCGGGCGCCGGAGACGGCCCCCGCCGGTGTTAACGGCCGTTCACGCGCCGAGATCGGCCCGCAGCCGCGCCGCGTCGACCTCCCAGTAGCTGTGCTGCTCCCCGTCGAGCAGCACCACCGGCAGCATGTCGCCGTACTCCCCGCGCAGCTCCGTGTTCCCGGGGGCGTCCACGTCGACCTGCTCGTATCCGGCGTCGCCGCCGGCCGCGCGCACCTCTTCGAGCAGCGCGGTCAGATCGTCGTGGGCGCGGGCGCACATCGCGCACCCGGCGCGCGTGAGCAGGGTGATCGTCGCCATGTGTCGAGTGTCCCACCCGGCGCCGCACGTGCGCCGCTAAGGTTGGGGGAGATCACGTGTGAGTGGGAGGTGGCTCGTGTCCGACCAGGTCAGCGCCGAGGTTCGTCGGCAGAACGAGGCGGGCGAGGCGAGCGCGGACGCCGCGTACTCGGCGCTCATCGAGAAGGAGGGGCCCCGCGAGGACGGCGTCGTGCCGCCCGACCTCACCGCGGCGGCGTTCTTCGACGTGGACAACACGATGGTGCAGGGCGCCTCGATCGTGCACTTCGCCCGCGGCCTGGCCGCGCGGAACTACTTCAGCTACTCGGACATGGCGTCGGCCATGTGGGCGCAGGCCAAGTTCCGTCTCACCGGCAAGGAGAACTCCGAGGACGTGGCCGCGGGCCGCGAGAAGGCGCTGTCGTTCATCGCCGGCCGCTCCACCGAAGAACTCAAGTCGCTCGGCGAGGAGATCTACGACGAGGTGATCGCCGACAAGATCTGGCCCGGCACCCGCGCGCTGGCGCAGATGCACCTCGACGCGGGCCAGCAGGTGTGGCTGGTGACCGCCACCCCCGTCGAGCTGGCGCAGACGATCGCCGACCGGCTGGGCCTCACCGGGGCCCTCGGGACCGTCGCCGAATCGGAGGACGGGGTGTTCACCGGCAAGCTCGTCGGCGACATCCTGCACGGTCTCGGCAAGGCGCACGCCGTGCGCTCGCTCGCGATCCGCGAGGGCCTGAACCTCAAGCGCTGCACCGCCTACAGCGATTCGCACAACGACGTGCCGATGCTGTCGCTGTGCGGCACGGCCGTCGCGATCAACCCCGATTCCGACCTGCGCGACGTGGCGCGGGTGCGGGGCTGGGAGATCCGCGACTACCGCACGGGCCGCAAGGCCGCCCGCATCGGTGTCCCCACCGCCGTGGGCGTGGGCGTGGCCGTGGGCGGCGCCGCCGCCCTGATCAAGCACTTCAGCGACGAGTAGCCGCCGCGCCGCCTAGAAGTCCTGGAAGATGTTCTTGCGGCGCGCGAGGATGCGGTACAGCGACTGTTGGATGGTCTCGCGGACGTTGTCCGTGAGCTCAAAGACCACCATCGGATCGTCGGAGTCCGCGGGCGCGTACTGCTCCGTGGAGATCGGCTCGCCGAACTCGATGTGCCACTTGGACGGCAACGGGATCATGCCGAGCGGCCCGAGCCACGGGAAGAACGGCGTGATCGGCGCGTACGGCAGGCCGAGGAGCCGCGCGATGGGCTTCACGTCCGCCAGCATCGGGTAGGTCTCCTCCGCGCCCACGATGGACACGGGGATGATCGGCACCTGCGCGCGGATCGCGGCGGTCACGAAGCCGCCGCGGCCGAACCGCTGCAGCTTGTACCGGTCCCGGTACAGCTTGCCGATGCCCTTGAAGCCCTCGGGCCACACGGCCACCAGCTCGTCGCGCTTGAGCAGCGCTTCCGCGTCGGCGTTGCAGGCGACGGTGGCGCCGATCTTGCGCGCCACCTCGCCGATGAACGGGTACTCGAACGCGAGATCCGCTGCGAGCAGCCGCATGTGCCGCTGATCGGGGTGGTTGTCGTGCACCGCGACGGCCGTCATGAGGCCGTCCAGCGGGATCACGCCGGAGTGGTTGGCCACCAGGAGCGCGCCGCCCTCGCGGGGTAGGTTCTCGGCGCCGGACGTGTCCACCCGGAACCACTTGTCGTAGACGGGCCGCAGCGCCGGGAGGAACAGCGAGTCCGTGAGGTGCGGGTCGAACCCGAACGGGTCGATGTCGTAATCGCCGCTGAGCCGCTCGCGCACGAACGCGGCACCGTCGACCACGGACTCCGCGGCGCGCTCACGCCAGCCGAGGCCGGGCTCGGCCGGGGGCTCCGGGGTGAAGTCGGTGTTGAGCGGGTGGACCGTCGCGGCACGGGACCGCGCGGCCCCCTGGTTCGACGGTGCGCCGGTCAGCGACGAGGGGTGCCTCTGCTGCGCGCGCTCCCGCCCTGCGGAGCGCGCGGTGTCGATGGACACCGGAAGCTGCAGCACCTTCGCGTGCTGCGAGCCCGAAGCGTTGGTCATCTCTCTACCGTCCAGCCGTGCCGTAGTCGGGGGTGGTCCCGGCGAACCGCCGAGCGAGGGCCGCGACCCGCTGCTCGACCGCCGTGATCGACTCCACACCGATTGTAGGTTCTGTCGGCCCGTGGCGTGCGACGTCGACCATCGCCTCCCGCGTGCTGAAACGGGGACTGAACCCGAGATCGCCCCGCATGCGGGTGGTGTCGAACGCGTTCCCGTGGCTCAGGTAGTCGAGCTGCACCTTGTCGCTGCGGCTGCCGGCCCGGCCGCGGATCGCGGCGGCCGCGGGCCCGAACGTCGCCCGCACGACGGGCAGCGGGATGCGTCCGGTGAGGCGGATCGCCTGCGACATCGAGATGGCTCCGTCGCCCGCGATGTTGTACGTGCCCGGCCGGCCCGCGACCACGGCGTGCTCCAGGGCGCCGAGGGCGTCGTCCTGGTGCAACAGCTGCAGGCGCGCGTCGCGGCCGATGATCGACGGCACCACGGGGCGGTCGAACAGGGAGAGCATGAGGGTCTCGATGTTGGGCCCGACGATCGGCGCCAGGCGCAGCACCGTGAGGTCGATGTCGGTGCGGCGGCGGGCCATGCTGCGGGCGTAGGCCTCCGCGTCGAGCAGGTCCCGCGGGTGCCCGCTGGCGGCTACGCCGCCCACCAGGTCCTCGGTGAGCAGGGCCGCGTTGCGCGAGCGCGAGCCGTACACCTGGGTCGAGGAGCGCATGATGACCCGCTTGACCGTCTCGGACTTCTGGCAGGCGGCGAACACCCGCATGGAGCCGAAGACGATCGCGTCCTTCGTGGACGTCGACGGGAAGTGGTTGTCCGTGACCGAGGTGGCCGCGTGGACCACGGTGTCCACCTCGTTGGTGGCCATGATCTTGCCGAAGATGTGGCTGCGGTAGTCGACGCGGATGAACTCGGCGGGCTCCATCCGGCGATGCATCGCCTTGGTGGGGGGCACCGCGTCCACGCCGATCACGCGCTCGATGTCCGGGCGCTGCGCCAGCCGGCGCACGAGGTAGCCGCCGACGAAAGTGGACGCGCCCGTCACCATGACGACGCGCGGCGCACTGACGACCGACTCACTCATTACTGAAGGGTAACCGGAAAACACGAGAACCCGCCCGGATGCGGGCGGGTTCTGGTGAAACTGTGACGCGAAGGCCTACTTGCCGAGTTTCCTACGCTGCACACGGGTGCGGCGGAGCAGCTTGCGGTGCTTCTTCTTCGACATGCGCTTGCGGCGCTTCTTGATCACTGAACCCATGGGTTCCTCGCGTTCTTCAGTCGTGTTGCTCGGTACGGGGCGCGCGGCGGCCGAGTGTTGCGACACGATCGTCGCCACCCGCGTCCACGCAGCGGCTTTCTACCTTACCAACCGCGACGGCCCAGGCGAAATCCGCCCGGGCCGCGCACCTCGATCGGAGCGTTTCTAGCCCGCGTCGAAGAACGAGGTCTGAAGGTAGTCGTGCACGGCCTTCTCGTGCACCCGGAACGAGCGGCCGACGCGCACGGCAGGCAGCTCGCCGTTGTGCACCAGGCGGTAGACCGTCATCTTCGACACCCGCATCAGGGTGGCCACCTCGGCCACCGTCAGGAACGAGGAACCGGCTGCAGCGGGCTGGGCCGCGGCACCGATCTCGGCGGGCTTGCTGTTCTTGTTTGCAGACGCCATGTAATCCCTAACCTCCGGCACATGTCGCGCCGCCGGCTTCCCCTCCGGCGGACCTGACACGCACGTGCTTCGAGCAGCTTAGCGGTACCAATGGGAATAATGCGACGGGAGTGAGCTAACCGAACCTTCTAGGAAAGCTTCCCCAGCTCCGCCGAACGCTCCGCACATGCCCGGGTCGCGTCGTAAAACGCAGGTCGGAGGCCATTTTTCTCCAGTGTACGGATCGCTGCGGCCGTCGTGCCGCCGGGCGAAGTCACGGCCGCCCGAAGCTCCGTGGGCGACGTAGAAGTCTCAACCATTAGTGCACCTGCACCCGCGATCGTGTGCGTCGCGAGGGTCGAGGCCTGGTCCCGAGTGAGCCCCAGATCCACGCCCGCGTCGATCATCGCCTCGGCGACGAGGAACACGTAGGCCGGCCCGGAACCGGACAATGCGGTCAGCGCGTCCAGCTTCGCCTCGGGCACCACGAGCGCCTGCCCCACCGCCTCCATGACGCCGCGCACCAGCGCCACATCGGCCTCCGCGGCGTCCCGCCCGGCGGAGATCCCGCTCATCGACCGGCCGACGAGCATGGCCGTGTTCGGCATGACCCGCACGACGGGCGTCCCGTCGGGCAGCGCGGCCTCGTACGTCGTCGTGGGGACGCCCGCGGCCACCGACGCGACCACGGCGCCGGGCCGCAGCGCGGAGGCGATCTCCGGCAGGATCGCGCCCACCACGTCGGGTTTGACGGCGATGACGACGAGGTCGGCACCGTCGACCGCCTCCCCGACGGTGGTGACGACCCGGGCGCCGTAGCGATCCGCGAGCTCGCCGCCCCGGCCCTCGTGCGGTTCGGCGACGGTGAGGCTCGCCGGCTCGCGGCCCGCCGCGACGAGGCCGCCGAGCAGCGCCTCGCCGATCCGTCCGCCGCCGATCAGGGCGATGTTCTCGCTCATCTCACTCCTCTTCGTGTCAGGGGTTCTGCGCCGGGACCATGGCCAGCTGGCGCGATGTGGCGACGACGTGCCCGGCCTCGTCGACCAGTTGGTGGTCCTCCTCGAACCACCGCTCCCCGACGATGGGCGCCGCCGCGCGGAAGCGCAACCATCCGGGCGCGGGCTCGCGGCGGACCGTCGCGGTGAGGGTCAGCGTCGGCGCCCAGCCGACCTTGCCGAGATTCGCCACCACGGGCAGCGAGATGTCGGTGGCCAGCAGCGCGAACAGCGGGGTGGTGGGCTCCTGCCGCAGGCGGACCCAGCCGCGGGTCTCGGCGGGCCCGGTCTCGCCGGTCAGGACGGGCAGGGTCGACGCGTCGTAGTGCACCTCGGCGACCCGGCCCACCTTGAAGATCTTCGCCGCCGGGTGTTCGGGATCCCAGGCGAGGGCGTCCGCCGGCGGCTGCGGCGGCAGGTCGTGCAGGGGGCCCGGTTCGGCGAGCAGCTCGTCCGTGTCGCGCCGGGCGAGGGTGACGGTCGCCTGCACGTACACGCGGTCGCCCTGCACGGCCTCGACGTTCACCACGGAGGTGGTGCGACCGCTCTTGCGCACGTCGGTCCGCAGTTCGACGGTGCCCGGGTCCGGTGCGCCCAGGTACTCGGCCGAGATCACGACGGGCTCCATCGCGGGTTCGCCGCCGCCGGCCAGGTGGGCGGCGCGCGCCGCGGACGCGGTGACGGCGAGGAGGGCGCCGCCGTGCACCTTGCGCCCCACGGACCAGGTGGGGTCGATGTCGGCGGTGAAGCCGCCGGGTGCCGGGGTGACCGCGGTCAGCTCCGCGAACGTTGCCATGTGCTCTCTCCTCCACGCCACAGGGTCCGGGCCTGCGGCGACCCGGACGTCGTCAGGCGGCCGGTTCGGCCCGCAGGTTGTCCCGCGCGAACTCGAGCGCCTCGCTGAGCATCGCACGACGCTCCTCGGGGGTTCTCGCCGAGCCCGTCGCGATCTCCAGGACCACCTGCCCGTCGAAGCCCGACGTGGCCAGGCGCCGGCACACCTCGGCGCACGGCTGGGTGCCGTGGCCGGGCACGAGGTGCTCGTCGACGGCCGCGCCGAGCCCGTCGGTGAGGTGCAGGTGGGTCAGCCCGGCCCCCATCCGGTCCATCAGGTCGAGCGCGTCCATCCCGGCGGTCGCGGTGTGCGAGAGGTCCAGGGTGTAGTGCGCGAAGCCCACGTCGGTGGGGTCGATCGACGGGGAGAACGCGGAGACCGCCGTGCCGGGGCTGCCGCGTCGCTTGAGCCGTTCCACGGCCTCGCCGCGGCGCCCGAAGAACGCGTCGAACCGCAGCGGGAACATGTTCTCCACCGCGATGAACACGTCGCTGGTGTCCTCGAGCTCGTTGACCAGGTCCACGAAGTGCTCGGCGTAGCGGCGCTGCCAGCGGAACGGCGGGTGCACGACGACGGTGCGCGCGCCCAGGTCCTCGGCGGCGGTCACGGCGCGGCCCAGCTTGGCCATGGGGTCGCTGCCCCACACGCGCTGGCTGATCAGCAGGCAGGGGGCGTGCACGGACAGCACCGGCACGTCGTAGCGCATGGAGAGCCCGGCGACGTTCGCCACGTCCTGGCTGGCGGATTCGTGCCAGACCATGAGTTCCACACCGTCGTAGCCGGTTTCGGCGGCGTAGCGGAACGCGTCCTCGAGCTTCTCGGGGTAGACCGAGGCCGTCGACAGCCCGATCTCGATCCCTTTCACTCCTTCGAAGGTACCCGCCGTCAGCTCTGCGCGAGACTCATGACCAGCGGGCCGAAGGTGATCACCAGGCCCACCAGGAGGGCCAGGCCCAGGGTCAGGTAGTCGGTGGTCTTCCGCAGGTAGTGCGTGAAGGTCACGATGCCGATGATCACGACGAACGCCAGCACCACGGTGAGCGCGATCGTCAGGGTCCCGCCGCCCCAGTTCCACAGCTTGAAGAAGCCGTAGAACAGGCCGGCGCCCGCGGCGATCCCGAGGATCACCTCGCCGGCGAGCAGCAGCCAGCTCTTGCCGCCGCCCTTCTCCGCGGCCTCGGTCTTCGCGGGCTCGGCGTCCTGCGCGTCGTCGCCGGCGAGGAAGGCGGGGGCCTGCTCGGCGGTGCCGCCGTCGCGGGCGTCGTCGATCTGCTGGGCGCTCAGCGCCGCGGTGTCGGGGGCCGCCGGCACGTCGCCCACGGGCTTGACGTCGACGGTGTCCTCGGCGGGCGGCTCGGCGAAGCGGGCCTGCCGCTCGCGGACCTGCGCCGTGTTGAAGTCGGCGGTGGCCATGCCGGGGGCGGCGCCGGCCGCATTGACGTCGTCCCACTGGGACCACGCGTAGTTGGCCTCGACGTGCTTCTCGTTCGTGTGGTGCTCGGCGTCCGCCTCGGGGGCGGCCGCCTGCGCTGCGCCGTACGCGTCCTGCGCGGCCGCCTGCGGGGCCTGGGCGGTCTCGTCGACGACCTCCGCCTCGACGACCTCGGCCTGACCGGTCTCGTCGTCCGAGCGGGCGGTCTGGACCGCGGCGGCGAGGAAGGAGGACGTGGTCGGCGCGTCGTCCTCGTCCTCCTCGGCGGGTTGCTCCGCCGATGCCTGCTCGGCCGGCGCCTGCTCGGTGGCGGGCTGCTCGGAGACGGGCTGCGCCTGGGCCTGCGGGGCCTGCTCCTCGTACGCCTCCTGGGGCGCCGCCGGCTGCTGCGCGGTGGGCTGCTGCTGCGCGGCCTGCGCCTGCTCGGCGGGGGCCTGCTGGGCCTCCTGGGGCGCGGCCTGCGACTGCTGGTCCGCCGGCTGCTCCTCGTCGCGGACGACGGGGATCTCGCCGGTCAGTTCGGCGACGGTGACCGAGTTCTCGCCGCCGCGATGCCGGCGACGACGACCGCCCTGCGCGGGCTTGTCGCCCCCGCCACCCCGGGCGAGCAGCTCAGCTACGGAGATGCGCTCGTCACTCAATTGAAGTCACCGTCCTGAAGATGTCGGGCCCCTTGTGGGGCCTTTCCGCGCGCGTCGCGTGCATTCGCACCGGCACCCGCGTCTTTAGTGGTCTGCGGCAGATTCTACGTCTTCACCGTGGCGCCTCTGTCATGCGGCGCGCGGCGGTCTGCCATTCTACCTAGCGTATTTACTGGCCTTTAGTGGAATTTTCCGGGGTGAATCCTGCCTGGGTGTCCAAATAACGCAGGATCACGCCCTCCCGCAGCGCCCACGGACAGATGTCCAGGGTCTCGGCCCCGGTGGCCCGCATCGCGGCCTCGGCGACGAGCGCGCCGGCCACGATCTGGCCGGCCCGGTCGGCGCTGACGCCCTCGAGATCCTTGCGGTCGGCCACCGTCATCCTGCTGATGAACGCGATGAGCTGACGCAGCCCGGAGGCGGTCAGGGTGCGCTTGACGCGCGGCCCGGCGGACGACGGTGCCGCGCCCGTCAGGCGGGCGAGGGTGCGCATCGTCTTCGACGTCCCGGCGAACATGTCCGGCGCGCCCGCGGACTCGAGGCGCGCGGCGGCGGGCGCGATCTCGGCGTCCAGCCAGTCGCGCAACATGCTGACGCGGCGGCGGCCGGGCGGATCGTCGGGCAGCCACTCGCGGGTGATGCGGCCCGCGCCGAGGGGAAGCGAGAGGGCGACGTCCGGTTCCTCGTCGACACCGTTGCTCATCTCCAGGGAGCCGCCGCCGATGTCGATGTTGAGCACGCGGCCCACGCTCCAGCCGTACCAGCGGCGCACCGCGAGGGCGGTGAGGCGCGATTCGTCGACGCCGGAGAGGATCTCCACGTCCACGCCGGTGGCGTCCTTGACGTGGGCCAGCACCGTGTCGGTGTTGCTGGCGTCGCGGACCGCGGAGGTGGCGAACGCCATGACCTCGGAGCAGCCGGAACTGTGGGCGATCGTGGTGAATTCGCGGACGGCTTCGACCAGCGAGTCCTCGCCGGCCTGGCTGAGCCGGCCGCTCGGTTCGATCTTCTCCGCCAGCCGCAGCGTGGCCTTGGTCGAACTCATGGGGGTGGGATGCGCGCCCCAGTGAGCGTCCACCACGAGGAGGTGCACCGTATTGGACCCGATGTCGAGGACTCCCAATCTCACGGTGCCAATCTAGACCCGACTACCGTGGGCACGGTGACCGACCTTCCGATGCCCGGTGTGGGCCGCCCCGTCCCGGAAGTCCCGCTGGACTTCCCGCGGGAGTGGCTGGAGTTCACCGATCCGGCGGATCCGAGCCATCTGATCTCCGCGGACCTCACGTGGCTGCTCTCGCACTGGACGTGCGTGTTCGGGACGCCCGCGTGCCACGGCATCGAGCCTGGGCGCGAGACTGACGGCTGTTGCAGCCACGGGGCGTTCCTCTCCGATAAGGACGACCGCAAGCGCCTGAAGAAGGCGGTCGCGAAGCTCACGGACGCGGATTGGCAGTTCCGGCGGAAGGGAATGGGCAAGAAGGGCTACCTCGAGGAGGACGACCTCGAGGGCGAGCCCGCGATCCGCACCCGCCGGGTCGACGGTGCGTGCATCTTCCACAACCGGCCGGGCTTCGAGGGCGGCGAGGGCTGCGCCCTGCACGCCATGGCGTTGCGCACGGGCGTCGAGCCGCTCACCGTCAAACCCGATGTGTGCTGGCAGCTTCCGATCCGGCGCACCCAGGAGTGGGTGGACCGGCCGGACGGCGAGCAGATCCTCAAGACGGTGATCGCGGAGTACGACCGGCGCGGCTGGGGCCCGGGCGGGCTGGACCTGGAGTGGTACTGCACCGGTTCTCCCGAGGCGCACGTCGGTGCGCAGCAGGTGTGGCAGAGCTATGCGCCGGAGCTCACGGAGCTGATCGGCGCGGAGGCCTACGCGTTCCTGGCCCGCGAGTGCGAGGCGCGCCGCGACACCCTGGTCGCGGTGCACCCCGCGACGGTCGCGGCGGCCCGGACGCAGGGCGAGCGGCACGCCTACGACATGAAGTACGTGGAGCTCTAGGCGCTTTCGGTGAGGCCGTCCAGGCCGTGCAGGTCCTTCGCCGTGGGGCTGGTCTCGACGGCGGCCGGATCCGGGTAGGTGCGCAGCACCCGGTCGGACGTCCCCGCGGTGGTGACCGAGAACCAGTAGTGCTCGTTCTTGAAGTGGTGCAGTCGGTGGCTGCGCCACACCGCCCTGTAGGCGCGGGTGCGCGGCTTGTAGTCGGTGTGCACGAGGTAGTGCGTCCACTCGTAGCCGAGCAGCGCCGCCGCTTCGACCAGCATGAACGTGAGGACGGCGGGCAGCGGCGCGCCCACCAGTGCGCCCACGCCGAGCGGCGCGGCCACGCCCAGCCCGGCGATCACCCACGGCAGCGCTCGGGTGGGGATGAACACCAGGTCCACGTCGCGGGGTGCAGCGTGGTGCCGGCGGTGGTCGCGGGCGAGCAGGGTGTCCAGGGTGACGGGCCCGACGGTGCGCGGCCGCCAGTGCAGCACGAACACGTGGATCACCCACTCCAGGAACGGGAACAGCGCGACGAACACCAGCGGCGCCCACAGGTCGACCGGCCCTCCCCCGCCGACGGCGACGCGCGCGACGAGCGCGCCGGCGAGGTAGGCGAGGATCATCCATGGCGAGGGGTGCCGCAGGAATTCGCGGGCCGCGGCGCCCAGAGTGACTCCGCGGCCGGAGGTTCGACGGGTCGTGGTGGTCACGGCTGCTCCATCCGGTCGAGGAATCCGGCGAGGACCTCGGTGGCACCGCCGAGCACGAGTGCGGCCGCGTCGTGCGCCGCGTCCGCGTCCCCGTCGAGCACCGCCGCGGTGAGCGCCCGGTAGCGCTCGGCGGGTTCGGCGGCGGCCACCGCATCGGCGACCACGCCGAGCATCGGCTCGTACACACGCCGCATCCCGTTGAAGATCAACGTCATCGCGATCGAGTCCGACCCACGCACGAGGTGCTCCCAGTAGCCCAGCGCGGCGGATTGCTGGGCGTGACCGCTGTCGGCCGCCTCGATCTCGGCGAGCGCGGCGGTGAGCGGTTCGGCGAGCGCGCCCGCGGAGCGGGCGGCGGCCTTCTCGGCGATCCAGGGACCGAGGTGGGCGCGCACCTCGAGCACGCTGCGTACGACGGGCGGGTTGACCACGGCACCGTCGGGCGCGTCGATCAGCAGGTGCGGCAACAGGTCCAGGCCGCCGGTGCGCGTGACGTCGTTGACGGTGATCCCGTCGCCCTGGCGCACGTCGACGTGGCCCGAGGCGGCGAGCCGCGCGACGGCCTCCCGCACGACGGGCCGCGACACCCCGAGCACCTCGGCGAGCCTGCGCTCGCTGGGCAGCTTGGACCCGGCCGGCGCCGCGCCCGACACGAGCTGCCCGAGCAGCTGATCGTGCACCTCGTCCGCGGCGGACCGTCGGGCGATCGCACTGAGTTCCATGCGCCCACCCTACGCCGAATTGGCCAGAGGACAAGTGGCCTTACCAATCACGGGAGCACGCCGCGCCGGCCGGCTCCCGACTTAACAGTGTTAGCCCATACGCCGACCTGGCATTTCGTCTGCGTCGAGTGCTACCTACTGTTCGGTGGCTCGGCTTCGCCGACAGCGGCGTGAACGCTACGGCTCGAGCTTGTAGCCGAGGCCGCGGACGGTGACGAGGTGCTTCGGGTTCGCGGGATCGGACTCGATCTTGCTGCGCAGGCGCTTGACGTGCACGTCCAGGGTCTTGGTGTCGCCCACGTAGTCGGCGCCCCACACCCGGTCGATGAGCTGCCCGCGGGTGAGCACGCGGCCGCTGTTGCGCAGCAGGTACTCGAGCAGGTCGAACTCCTTGAGCGGCAGGGTCACCGACTCGCCCTCGACGGTCACGACGTGCCGCTCGACGTCCATCCGCACGGGGCCGCCCTCGAGGACGCCGTCGTCGAGGCCGTCCGCGGCGGCGGTGTCGGCGCCGCGGCGGAGCACGGCGCGGATGCGGGCGATCAGCTCGCGTGCTGAGTAGGGCTTGGTGACGTAGTCGTCCGCGCCGAGCTCCAGGCCGACGACCTTGTCGATCTCGCTGTCACGCGCGGTCACCATGATGACCGGCACGGAGGAACGGGCCCGCAGTTGCTTGCAGACGTCGGTGCCGCTCATGCCGGGGAGCATGAGGTCGAGCAGGACGATGTCGGCGCCGGCCGAGTCGAAGTGCCGGAGCGCCTCGGCACCGTCCGTCACGACAGTGGTCTCGAACCCCTCCTTGCGGAGCAGGAACGCCAAGGGGTCGGCCAGCGACTCCTCGTCCTCGACAATCAGTACGTGTGTCACCGCAGTACTTCCTCGCTGTGGTCTTCCAGCTCCGGCTCCGCCGGGCCGGGGTGCGACAGCGCCGGGAGTACCAGCGTGAACGTCGATCCCATGCCCGGTTTGCTCCAGAGCTTAATGGCGCCGCCGTGGTTCGCAGCGACGTGCTTGACGATGGCCAGGCCGAGGCCCGTGCCACCGGTCATCCGTGACCGCGCCTTGTCGACGCGGAAGAAGCGCTCGAACACGCGCTCCTGGTCCTCGGGGGCGATGCCGATACCGAGGTCGGTCACCGCGATCTCCACCGACGGTGCGCCGTCGACGATCCTGGCCCGCCGGCTGATGGACACCTGGGTGTTCTGCGGCGAGTAGGCGATCGCGTTGGAGATGAGGTTGGAGAGCGCGGTGAGCAGCAGGGTGTCGTCGCCGCGGATCTCCATGCCGGAGGGCTCGTCGACGATGAGGGAGATGTTGTTGGCCTCGGCCGCGATCTGCGCGCGGGCCACGGCCTCGCCGACCACGTCGTCGACCTCGACCCGCCCGAGGTCGGGCAGCTTCTCGGCGCCCTGCAGGCGCGAGAGCGCGATCAGTTCGTTGACCATGTTGCCCATGCGATTGGACTCGGCGAGCACCCGGGAGCCGAAGTGGGCCACGGCCTCCGGGTCGTCGACGGATTCGAGTAGCGCCTCGGAGAGCAAGCCGATCGCGCCGACGGGGGTCTTGAGCTCGTGCGAGACGTTGGCCACGAAATCGCGCCGGGTGGCCTCCATGCGCTTGTTCTCGGTGTCGTCGTCGGCGTAGACCACGGCGTACCGCTCGTCGTCCTCGAGTCCGTCGATGCGGTCCACGCGGCACCGGACGGCCACGGTCGCGCGGTCGGTGCGCCGCGTGACGGTGAGGTCGACGGTGCCGGTCAGTCCGGTGGCCAGGACGCGCTCGGCGGTGGACCACACGCGGTCGTCGAGCAGCTGCTCGCGCACGAGGGAGAACTCCTCGGCACGCTGGTTGTGCAGGATGACGTCGCGGAAGCGGTCGACGACGACGAGCCCGGTGGGCGATTCGCGGAACACCGCGTTCTGCAGTCCGGCGACGGTCAGTCGCGTGGGGTCCGTCACGACGGGCTCGGCGGCGCGGCGGTCCCGCACGCGGTGCACGAGCCACCCGAGGAGGGCGCCTACTAGTGCGGATACCGCGCAGAGGGCCAAAGTCACGCGGTCAGTGTACCCGGGTTCGCTGCCTTCGCGATCCGTGCGAACTACCGGTGAACTGCGGGTTACCGGTCGGCGGCGACCTCGACAACGGCGCCGTACTCGGGGTGCTTGGTCACGTAGTCCGCGACGTAGGAGCACACCGCGCGGGCGCTCTTCCCGGAGTCCCGGATGTCGTCGAGCGCCGCCTTGGTGAGCACCGCCGCGTAGCCGTTGCCGCCGTATTCGGCGTCGACCACGGTGTGGGTGAGCAGGCGGACGTCCACCTCGTCCAGGTAGTCGAGGTAGCCCGCCTGCACTCCGTCGACGGTGAGCACGTAGCGCTCCTCCTGCGGGGAGTGGGTCACAGTCACGTCAGCCATGGACTAACGCTAGCGCGTACACAGCCCTGGTTGCTGAGTAAAACCTTAAGGGGCGGTATCGATCTCGGCACCGCCCCGCGAAGGCGCGTCCGCCGCTACTTGCCGCCCTGGTTGGCGACGGCGGCGGCGCCCGCGGCCGCGGCCTCGGGGTCCAGGTAGGTGCCGCCCGGGTTGGCGACGGTGCCGTCCTCGTTGAACGAGTACGTCAGCGGGATGCCGGTGGGGATGTTGAGGCCGGCGATATCGGCGTCGGAGATGGCGTCGAGGTGTTTGACCAGCGCGCGCAGCGAGTTGCCGTGCGCGGCCACGAGCACCGTCCGCCCCTCGGCCACCTGCGGCTCGATCACGGCCTGGTAGTAGGGGATGAAGCGCTTGACCACGTCGAGCAGGCACTCGGTGAGCGGAACGGCGGGAAGGTTCGCGTACCGCGGGTCGCCGGTCTGGCTGTACTCGTTGTCGGCATCGATGGCGGGCGGCGGGGTGTCGTAGCTGCGGCGCCACAGCATGAACTGCTCGTCGCCGAACTGCTCCTTGGTCTGCGCCTTGTTCAGGCCCTGGAGCCTGCCGTAGTGGCGCTCGTTGAGGCGCCAGTCCCGCACCACGGGGATCCAGTGCCGGTCCGCGGCGTCGAGGGCGATGTTGGCGGTCGTGATCGCGCGGCGCAGGAGCGAGGTGTAGACGACGTCGGGCAGCAGGCCCTTCTCCTTGAGCAGCTCGCCGCCGCGTTCGGCCTCGCCCCTCCCCTTCTCCGTGAGCGCGACGTCGACCCAGCCGGTGAACTGGTTGGACGCGTTCCACTCACTCTCGCCGTGACGAAGCAGGATCAGGGTGCCGTAGGTCATGCCCGGAAGCTTATCGCGCGCCGGACGGGCCCGACGAGGTCCGCGACGCTCTCCTCGCGCGTCGGCGGAGGGCCCAGGGAGCGCGCGCCGTACAGCCGGTCGAACAGGAGCCCCTCGAGGAGGCTGACCAGGTCGGCCGCCGCCGGGCCGGGTTCGACGGTGCCGAGGGCCGCGAACAGGTCGGTCGCCAGGGGGCGTGAGAAGAGGCACGTCGCGAGGGAGTCGGCGAGTCCGGCGCCGGCGGCATCGGTCACGAGCGCGTACCGGGCGAGGGCGTCCCGGCGCCGGTCCGTGAGCAGCAGGTGGAGTTGTTCCGCGATGACGTCGGCCGCGGCGTCCGGATCGGCGGGAGCGTCCGGGGACGCCTCCTCGAGCGCGGCGCGGGAGCGGCCGGCGAGATGCTCGATAGCGGCCCTGAGCAGGCCGGAACGGGTACGGAAGTAGTACGAGGCCGAGCCCTTGGGGAGTCCCAGCGCGCGGTCGACGGCGCCGTGCGTCACCGCCCGGTTGCCGCCGGCGGCCGCGAGATCCAGCACGGCCTCACAGATCGCGACCCTGCGCTCCTGCACGCCGGTCACCTCCTCGGTTTCACGCGGAACCGGGAAACCCGGCAGTTCCTCTACAATCATAGAGCACTCTACTTTCATAGAGGATCTGGAGGACATCATGACCGAACCCGTCCGCACCGTCGACGACACCGCACGCTGGGTCGCGCATCATCGCGCGGTGGAGTCGGCCCGGCCCGACGCCCTGTTCCGCGACCCGCTCGCGGCGCGCCTCGCCGGGGCGACGGGGCGCGCGATCGCCGAGTGCGCCGAGCCCGCGTCCGCCGGTGGCGACGCCTGGTACCTCGTCACCCGGACCGTGCTGCTCGACGACGCCGTGCGGCGCGCGGTAGCGGAGGGATGCACCCGGGTCGTGAATCTCGGTGCGGGACTGGACACCCGGCCGTACCGGATGGATCTTCCGGTCGGCCTCGACTGGGTGGAGGTGGACCTGCCCGGCATCGTCGCCGAGAAGGAGGCACTCCTCGCCGGCGAGACGCCGCGGTGCCGGATCCGTCGAATCCCCCTGGACCTCACCGATTCCGGCGCACTCGCCGCGCTTCTGGCGGAGCACTCCGGCCGTACCCTCGTCCTCAGTGAGGGGCTGATCATGTACCTCTCCCCCGCGGAGGCCGACGCGCTCGCCGCCGTCCTGCGCGAGGCGGGCGTCGACCGCTGGGCGCTCGATCTCAGCGCCGCGGGCGTGGGAGCGCTGGTGGCGGAACGGAATCGGGGCGTCCTCCGGCGTGCGCCGTGGCGCTTCCTCCCCGCCGACGGTGCCGCGCACTTCGAGGACCGCGGCTGGGCCGCGACGCGGATCGATCCCGTGTTCCCCGCCGCGGTGCGTCTCGGCCGGCTCGACACCCCGGAGGCGCACCGTCTGGCCGCGGGGCCGCAGCCCGATCCCCGCGCCCCCGGCGACGTGCCGTGGTCGGCGGTGGTGACCTACGCGCCCCGGCCCGCGGGCGCTAGTGCGACGCCTTCCAGCGCAGCAGCGCCTCGATGACGCGGTAGTCGAACGACGGGGCGGCGAGCTCGGCGGTGAACTCGGTGACCCCCTCGTTCACCATCGTGTCGGCGAACTTCAAGGCGCCGTCGGCGTCGAGGCCGCGCGGGATGGCGACGTTGTGCGCGATGGCGTTCGGGTCGCGGCCGATGTGCTCGCACGCCTGCGCGAGCACCTGCGACTTGTGCCGGTAGGTCTCGAGATCCACGAAGTAGTGCCACACCGACGCGTACTGCGCGACCAGCGGCAGCGTCTTCTTCTCGCCGCCACCGCCGATGAGGATCGGGATGTCGCGAGTGGGCTTCGGGTTGAGCTTCGCCCACCGCTCGGTGATCCGCGGCAGGGCGGCGGCCAGATCGTCGAGTCGCGAACCGGCGGTGCCGAATTCGTAGCCGTACTCGTCGTAGTCGCGCTGGAACCAGCCTGAGCCGATGCCCAGGATCAGGCGCCCGTTGGAGATGTGGTCCACGGTGCGCGCCATATCGGCGAGCAGGTCGGGGTTGCGGTAGCTGTTACAGGTGACGAGGGCGCCGATCTCCACCCGGGACGTCTGCTCGGCCCACGCGGCGAGCATCGTCCAGCATTCGAAGTGGGTGCCGTCGGGGTCGCCGCTGAGCGGGAAGAAGTGGTCCCAGTTGTAGACCACGTCCACGCCGAGGTCCTCGAGCTTGGCCACGGCGTACCGCAGCGACCCGTAGTCGACGAAATGCTGGGGCTGTAGCTGAACTCCGATGCGCATGGCACCGACGCTACTTCGTCCCGCCCGTCCCCGCCGTCCGATCGCCGAAGGACCGCGGGAGCACCGCCGCGGCGAGCAGGAACGCCGCGGCGATCGCGACGCCGACGGCCGCGACGATGCCGCCCCACCCGAGCGACGAGTAGGCGATCCCCGCCGCGGCGCCCACGACCGACGAGCCGGCGTAGTAGCAGAACAGGTAGCCCGAGGAGGCCTCCGCCCGGTGCTCGGTGGCGAGCGCTCCGACCCACCCGCTGGCCACGCTGTGCGCGCCGAAGAATCCCGCGGTGAACACGATCATCCCCAGCAGCACGGCCGCCGTCCGGTCCGGCAGCGTGATCGCGAGGCCGGCGGCCATCGCGGCGATGGAGACGAGAAGCACCCGTCGGCGTCCGAGCCGGTCCGCGAGCCGGCCCGCCGCACCGGAGGACCAGGTACCGGCGAGGTAGATGAGGAACACCAGCCCCACCACGCCCGAGGAGTAGCCGAAAGGCCGTTCCAGCAGCCGGAATCCGAGGTAGTTGTAGGCGCTGACGAAGCCGCCCATGAGGAGGAAGGCGAGCACGAACAGCACCGCGAGGGCGGGCCGGCGGACGTGGCCGGCCATGCCGCGCACCGTCGTCGAGACCGAGACCCGGGCCGGCGTGTGGAAGCGCGACCGGGGCAGGGTGCGGATCATGACCACCGTGAGCGCGGCGGCGGCGAGGGCGAACACCTCCATCGCCGCGCGCCACGGCAGCAGGTCGAGCCCGGCGGCGGTCACCACGCGGCCGAGCAGCCCGCCGATCGTCGTGCCCGCGACGTAGCGGCCCATCGCGCCGCCCAGGTCCCGCCCGTCGACCTCCTCCGCGAGGTACGCCATCGCGACCGCCGGCACGCCGGCGAGCGCGATGCCCTGGAGCGCGCGGAGCGCGAGCAGCACGCCCAGCGACGGCGCGAGTGGGATCACCAGCCCCAGGGCGACGGCGGCGATCGCGGACGCGGTCATCACCCGGGTGCGGCCGAACCGCTCGGACAGCGCGCTGACCGGGATGATGGCGAGCGCCAGTAGGCCGGTGGTCACGGACACCGCGAGCGCCGAGGTCGCGGGGGCCGACCCGAACACCCGGGTCAGCTCGGGGAGCACGGCCTGGGTCGAGTACATCGACCCGAAGGTGGTGAGCCCGGCGATGAACAGCGCGAGGGTGGTCCGACGGTACGCCGGGGTCCCGGCGCGCAGCGGTGCGATCTCGGCGGTGTCGACGGTGGCGGTCACATCACGACACGATGCCCCTCCGCGAACCATGTGTGAAATGCATGGTTCTCGGATTCTTGATAGAAATAACGCATGATCGCAGATGGTCGGGGCGGATCGAGCACGCACGACGATCTCGTGCGCTTCATCACGCTGGCCGAGACGGCGCACATGACCGACGCGGCGGCGGCGTTGCGGATCACGCAGCCGACGCTGTCACGCACCCTCGCCCGCCTGGAGTCGGGTCTCGGCGCCCCGTTGTTCGACCGGCGGCACGGACGGTTGGTGCTCAACGCGAGCGGCGAGATCTACCTCGACCACGCGCGGCGCGCGCTGGCCGAGCTGGAGGCGGCGCGGACCCAGATCGCCGACCTGCGGAACCCCTCCCAGGGCACGATCCGGCTGTCGTTCCTGCACTCGTTCGGTGTGGAGCTGGTGCCGCGGCTGGTCTCCGGGTTCCGCGAGCGGGAGCCGCGGGTGACCTTCGAGCTGTCGCAGTTCGCGGCGGGCACGGTCACCGAGCGGGTACTGGCCGACGAGGCCGATCTGGCGATCGTCTCACCGCGGCCCACGACGGGTGCGGTCGCCTTCGGGCTGCTCGCGGTACAGCGCCTGGCGCTCGCCGTTCCCACGGATCATCCCCTCGCGGAACGTGGTTCGGTGCACCTGTCCGAGGCTTCGGACGCTGATTTCATCACCATGCACCCGGAGTTCGGCATGCGCCGGATCCTCGAGGAGCGCTGCGCCGCGGCGGGTTTCCGGCCGCGCATCACGTTCGAATCCTCCGAATCGTTCACCGTCGCGGGGCTGGTGGCGGCGGGGCTCGGCGTGGCCCTGCTTCCCGTGGACCGGAATCCGCTGTGGCCACCGGGACTGGTACTCGTGCCGATGTCGGGACCTGCGCCCACGCGGGAGGTCGGATTGCTGTGGAGGCCGGATGTGGCGCCCTCACGGGCTGTCCGCTCGTTTCGCGATTACGCCCTGGCGCAGGCCGATCCGCCGCTCTCACCGTAACGCTCAGGCGCGCGAGGCCACCGCGAAGATCCGTCGGAACGGCAGTACCGTGCCGAACTCCCGCGGCGGGTACGCCTCGTCGAGCGCCGCCTTGTACCGCTCGACGAACCGCTCGCGCGGCGCACCGTCGAGCCTGGCGAGCACCGGCCGCGCACCGGTGCCGGAGATCCACTCGAAGACGGCGTCGGGCCCCTGGAGCACGTGCAGGTACGTGGTCTCCCAGACGTCCACGGTCCACCCCGGGCGGGTGAGGCGTTCGAGGTACTCGGCGGGGTCGCGCACGTCGATCGAGCGGTAACCGGTGACGCCGCACTCGGCGGCGGTCCGCCGCAGCAGGGCGTGCGACGGGGCGTCCTGGTTGCCCGGCACCTGGAACGCGAACGCGGCACCGGCCTGGTCGGCGACGCCGGGCAGCAGGTCGATGTGGCCGTCGATCCACTGGTACATCGCGTTGGAGAGGATCACGTCGGGGACGTCGCCGGTCGCCCGCCAGGACGCGGCGTCGCCGACCTCGAAGGTGGTGCGGGCGTCGGCGGCCTCGTGCTGCGCACGCTCGATCATCTCCTCGCTCGAGTCCACGCCGTGGATCGCGGCCCCGGGCCAGCGCGCGCGGAGGGGCGGGACGTCGTTGCCGGCGCCGCAGCCCAGGTCGACGACGGTGCGCGCATCGACGGGGATCCGGGCGAGCAGGTCCACGAGTGGCCTGGTCCGCTCGTCGCCGAAGCGGAGGTACTGCGCCGGATCCCAGCGATGCGAGGTCATAGAATCATCCAATCAATTTCGTTGTACCCTGCGAGGGTGAACAGCACGACCGACACCCCGCATGTCCTGAGCATCGACCACGTCGACCTGGTGCGCAACGGTCGCGCCCTCCTCGACGACGTCTCGCTCACGGTGCGCCGCGGCGAGCACTGGGTGCTGCTGGGCGCGAACGGCGCCGGCAAGTCGACGCTCCTCGGGCTGTGCGGCGCGCTCACCCACCCCACCCGCGGCACCGTCGAGGTGCTCGGCAAGCGCCTGGGCCGGGTGGACATGCGGGAGCTGCGCACCCACATCGGGCACGTCAATCCCCGCCACCGCCTGGACGTTCCGCTGACGGTGCGCGACGTGGTGCTCACGGGCCTGACCAACACGCCGGAGTTCCCGCCCCGCTGGGCGCCCACCGAGCAGCAGCGCGAGCGCGCCGACGAACTGGTGGCCGCGCTCGGCATGACGCGGCACGCGGACTCGGTGTGGCCCACCCTGTCCCAGGGCGAGCGCGGACGCGCGCTGATCGCGCGCGCCCTCATGGGCGAACCGTCGCTCCTGTTGCTCGACGAGCCGGCGACGGGTCTCGACCTCGCGGCCCGCGAGATCCTGCTCTCCGCGGTCGACGGGGCGCGTCTCGCCCACCCCGAGTTGTCGTCGATCCTGGTGACCCACCACCTCGAGGAGATCCCCACCTCCACCACCCACGCGGTGCTCATCCGCGACGGGCGGCTCACCGCCGCGGGTCCGGTGCAGGAGGTACTGACCACGGAGCGGATCAGCGCCGCGTTCGATCACCCCATCACCATCACGCGGGGCAACGGGCGGTGGACCGCGCAGTCCTCGTGACATCCTTCTACGCCGCCTGATCCGGTGCGGTGGAGCGGTACCGGTGCCCGCTCGGCGTCCGGGTCTCCACGGTGTGCCGCCCCGTCGGGTCGTCGACCACGGCGCTGCGCCACCCGTGCGCCTCCTTGGCGTAATTGCATGCGGCGCACAGCCCCTGCCCGTTGCCCAGGCCGGTGGCGCCGCCCGCGGCATGCGGGAGAACGTGGTCGATGTGGGCGATCGGTGCGTCGCAGTACGGGGTGCGACAGTACTGGTCCCGCGCGGCGATCACCTCGGCCAGCGCGTCGGGGAAGAATCGGGCCCGCGAGTCCATGGCGACCACCGCACCCGATTCCTGAACCACGAAGAGCCGTTTCACCCACGCCGTTCCGGCGGCCGTGGCCTTACCGACGAGCTTCCGCGCGATCTCCGCGGGTATCGCGCCGCCGCCCCGCAGGTGGGCGACGCCGGGCTCTCCCCCGAGGAGGACGGCCGCCGGCATCGTCAGGTTCACCGCGACCGGCTGCCCGGCCGCGGCCTCGCGACCGGTGAGCAGGGCGAAGGCGGAGTCGGCCATGATCTGGCCACGATTGCGCAGTTCGGCACCGACTCCCACCACCGCGTCCGCCTGCTTCTTCAAGGTCGCGAACACGCCGACAGCCTGAGCGACCGGCAGGAGCAGGGACACCCTGGCCATCGCGTCCGGCAACGGGCGGATCGTGACGGTGCGATCCTTCTCCGCGTTCGCGATCCGGTCGACGGTCGCCTGTTTGTCCAGCGCGTAGGCGACCTTCTGCACGGCGTCCTTGATCTTCTGCGGCCCGAACCCCGCGAGTGTGGCCGCATCGGCGCACAACTTCTCATCCGCGGCCGTCCGGAGCGCGGGTTCGAGGTGCGAGAGCCCGCAGACGATCAGCGGCACCGCCTCGGGGCTCAACTCCCCGGATCGCAACCGCTCCAGCGCACACGGCATGTTCTGCTCCAGCTCCCGTGCTCGCGACAGCAGCGCCGCCGCTCTGTTCGGCGACATCCGGAGCGCGAGGCCGATCTCGGCGGCGACGCCCAGCTGCCACCGCGCCTGCGGCTGCCCCGCCGCCACCCGCTCCATCACGCGTCGGCGCAGCAACTCCACCGCCAGGCGGTACTGCTCGAACGCGATCCGGCAGCGCTCCACTTCCATCGAACGGAGGCGATCGATCACGTCGCAGTGCGCATCGCCGACGACGTTCGATTCCTCTTCTGCTTCAAGGACCTCTGTCATGTCCCGAGTCTACGATCACCCACCGACACATTTTCGAGAATGCGATCTCACTAGAACATTCGGGCGATCCCGCGCCTCCGCTCCGCCCGCACTCGGGAGACGGCCTGAACTTGTCGGTAGGTCGGTGTTGACTTGTCGGCACCAGCCCAGCCCGATGAGTCAGGAGACCCCTCATGCCCTTCATGGCCCCCGCCGCCGACAACGAACGCGCCGGCCTGCGCGGCTTCCTCGTCCAGCAGCTCGACGGCGTGCGCCACACGTCGTTCGGACTCACGGAGGAGCAGATCCGCCTCTCCCCCGCGCGCAGCGCGCTCAGCGTGGGCGGCCTGCTCAAGCACGTGACGCTCACCGTCAACGGCTGGGCGTCGCGGGCCGAGGCGGCGCCCGAGGTCCCGGATTTCGACCCGGAGGTCGACGGGGCCGTGGAGTGCATGGACTTCATCGTGACCGACGACGAATCGCTCGCGTCCCTGCTGACCGAGTTCGACGAGGCGTCGGCGCGGATCCTCGCGGTCGCCGAGACGAAGGACCTGGAGGCCGTGGCGCCCGTGCCGAACGCGCCGTGGTTCCCCAAGGACCTCGACGGCTGGTCCGTGCGATGGATCCTGCTGCACGTGATCGAGGAGGTGGCCCGGCACGCCGGCCACGCCGACATCATCCGTGAGCAGGTGGACGGGGCCACGATGTACGAGCTCATCGCCGCCGCCGAGAACACGGGTGACCTGGGATTCGTGCAGCCGTGGACGCCTCCGGAGCAGTAGCCGCCACCGCGGCGGGGTAACGGATCGCAAAGGGTGCCCGAAGGACCTGGTGGAACATCCATCGCACTCCGAGAGGACCGTGATCGCATGCACCAGCGCTTCCGCCGAGTCGCCGTGACCGCCGCCGCGGTGGCGGGCCTGGCCCTCACAGCGGTACCCGGCACTGCCACCGCCGCCGGGCCCGTCCAGCTCAACGGGTGGGTGACGAAGTTCGGGCTCGCCGACCCCTTCCCCAATCCGTCCGCCACCTACAAGGGATTCGTCGGCGCCGCGGGCGATCTCACCGTGGAGGCGGACTGCGTGAAGAACGCGCTCATTCCGTCGATGCCGTGCCAGCCGAACGCCGGCGGCCCCGCCACCACGATGCGGTGGCACAACGTCACCACCGGAGCCAGGGGCACGGCGTCGTTCGAGCTGGGCCGCGCCCGCGCGAACCCCGGCAAGGGCACGGTGAACATCCGGGTGACCGGCGGCTTCGGCGTCGTGGGCATGTCCTCGGGCGGCTACACCGCCTGACGCTCGGCGGGGACGGGGAACCTCTCCGGCGGACGCGGTGTTGACTTCGAGTGCGCTCGAAGGCATAGCGTTGCGCACGTGGTCGAACGCACCGAGGAAATCACCGCCCTGATCGGCTCCCGCGGGCCCTTGCCGGACATCGACGAACTGCTGTCCGGCCCGGCGAAGGAGGGGCCGCTCACCGTCGCCGAGCTGTCCGAACTCGTCGGCGTCAGCGGGCACACCCTCCGTTACTACGAGCGGATCGGCCTGGTCACCGTCGACCGCGACGGTGCCGGGCACCGGAGGTACGGGCCGCGGGCGATCGCCCGGGTCATCTTCCTGACCCGGCTGCGCCTGTCCGGGATGCCGATCGCGGACATCACCGAGTACGTCTCGCTGATCGACGGCGGGGAGGCGACGGTGCCCGCGCGGCTCGCGCTGCTCACGGCGCACCGTGCGCGCACCGCGGCGCACATCGAGGAGCTCAAGTACTCGCTCGCGGTGATCGACTACAAGATCGCCACGTACGGCGGCGAACTCGGCGACTGCACACCGACATCCGACTCGACGAAGGACTGACATGCTCCCCTCCCGCTCCCTCGGCGACCTCCGCGTCTCCGCCCTCGGCCTCGGCTGCATGGGCATGAGCCACGCCTACGGCGCCGCCGATCCCGAAGAATCCCTCGCCACCCTGCACGCGGCGGCCGACGCCGGCGTCACCCTCTTCGACACCGCCGACATGTACGGCAACGGCGCCAACGAGGAGTTCCTCGCGCCGTTCCTCGCCGAACGGCGCGCAGACGTGGTGCTGGCCACCAAGTTCGGCTTCGTCAACGACGAGAACGCGCGTCCCGTCGGTATCGACGGGCGTCCCGAACGGGTCGCGGAGTGCGTGGACGCCTCGCTGCGTCGGCTCGGCGTGGACGTGATCGACCTCTACTACCTGCACCGCGTGGACCCGCAGGTGCCGGTGGCGGAGTCCGTCGGGGCGATGGCGGAGCAGGTGCGCGCCGGGAAGGTCCGGGCGCTCGGCCTGTCCGAGGCGTCGGCGGAGGACATCCGGGCGGCGGCCGCGGTGCATCCGATCGCGGCGCTGCAGTCGGAGTACTCGATCTTCACCCGCGACGTGGAGGAGGGTCCGCTGCAGGCGGCCCGCGAGGTGGGCGCCTCGCTCGTGCCGTTCAGCCCGCTCGGCCGCGGCCTGCTCACGGGAGACCGGGCCGCCACCGTCGCGGCGCTCAAGGACGACGACTTCCGGAATTCGATCCCCCGGTGGCAGGGCGAGAACCTGGACGCGAACCTGCGCCTGGTGGATCGGATCGACGCCATCGCCGCCGAACTCTCGTCCGGCGGTTCGACGGTGACCGCCGCCCAGGTCGCGCTCGCCTGGGTACTGGCGCAGGGCGACGACGTGGTGCCCATCCCCGGCACCACCCGTCGCAAGCACCTCGGAGACAATCTCGGCGCCGCGGATGTCGCGCTCAGCGAGGCACAGCTCGCGGAACTCACCGCACTCTCGGCCGTCGGCAGCAGGCTGCCCGAGCGCACACTCAAGCAACGGTGACCGATCGATCCGGCCGCCGTCAGCGCAGGGCACCGTGCAGTGCGGTGAGCTTCAGCACTACCCACAAGGGCTATTGCAGCACCGCCGACCGTCCTGCCTTTGAAACAGACGGACGGTAGTCCGGGCCGAGGTGATCGCGCCCGACCGCAAACTGCCATACGCGCGGTCCGCCGAGCGGTGTCGCCAATGACCTGTCCGCTCCCATGCGCTACTGCATACACGGAACAACGCAGCCTAGGAGAACATCCCACCGACGAACTCCACCACCCACTCCGCGACCTTCTTGCGCGCGCGACGCAGACGCCCCGGACGCTTCCTACTCAACCGACCGGCCCGCCGCAGTCATGTTGTCCACGATGGTCTTCGCCCCGACCAGTGAGAGTGCGCGCCGTTCGCGACGTAGCTCACGCATCACCAGGATGGGCTTGTCAGTCACGTCCAGACCACGATCCTCAACGAATCCATGCGCCCATGCGGTCGCCTCACGCAGCGCCTCCGACTCGCTGCCTCCGAAAACCGAGGCCAGGTTCTGCCGGCCGCTCTCCGAGCGTTTACCGACGGTGACGAGCAGCGGCAGCAGAGCGGCGAAGATCCATTCCATAACTGCACGGTATCCCCGTATACCTCCACGCGCAGTTCGTGGTGCGACCTTCTTGCCTCCTGAATAGTTCAGGTTCTACGGTCGCCATGTGGGCCTCGGTATCGCACCAGACGTTCAGCACGTGATCGCCGGCCTTCACGGTGATCGTGTTCAGTCCCTACGTCGGGAGCATCGGGTGGCGCCGGGCGATTCCCCGGACGGCGTAATTGACGGACGTCCATTCCGGATCTCCTCCCCGGACACACGGTGGCCGTCTACTACTGCGCACCCCGTTCCCGGCACCGGCCCGCGGCCCTCGGTTTCGCGCCCGCCTGACGCACCACGCAGCCGTCAGCGCAGCGCACCGTCGAGGGCGGCGAGCTGCGCCTGCCACCACTCGGCGAATCGCAGGGAGAACACCTGCAGCGGGAATCCGTGCCGCACTTGGTTCTCCGGCGGAATCCGGTCCCAGCCGTAGTGCTCGACGGTCACCCGGGTCTGGGCCGGGTCGGTGCGCGTCTCGGCGAACGAGACGTGCAGCTCGGTGTCCTGCCCCTCGGTGAAACCCTCTTGCCGCCAGCCGATCACGAATCCGTGGGGCGGGTCCCAGCGGCGCACGTGTCCGACCACGAACTCGGCGCCGTCCTCGTACCTTTCCACGAGCCGCCCGCTGGGGCCGGTCTCGAACACCATCGTCCCGGTCCGCGCGCGGGTGAACCGGAACAGCCCGTCGCGCACCCACCACCGCCCGATCTGCTCGGTGAAGGCGGCGAACGCCCGCTCGGGTGTGGCGGCGACACGGGTCGCCACCATGACCCGGGACGCATCGGGTGCGGTCATTGGTCCTCCTCGATGAAGCGCGCGAAGGCGGAGAGCTGTTGCGCCCAGCCCTGTTCCGCGGCGTCGAGCCACGCGCGCAGTTCCTTCATGGGGGCCGAGCGCAGGGTGTAGATCCGCACCCGGGCATCGTGCTCGGGGTGTTCCTCTGTGACCAGCCCCGAGGTCCGCAGCACCCTCAAGTGCTTGCTCAGCGTGGGAGCGCTGGTGCCCGTCTCCTCCGCGAGTTCGCCGGGCCTGCGGGGCCGGTCGGAGAGCAGCTCGACGACGCGGCGGCGGACCGGATCGGACAGCGCCGCGAGCGTGGCGTCGATCTGCTGCGCGGGTTGCGTCACGGCCAGTTCTTCGCCTGGATGGGCACGCCGATCGCGGCCTCGGCCTCGGCCTTGCTCACATCGCGGACGTGCTGGGCGAAGGTCCACATGTGCCCGTCGAGGTCGGCGGCCCGGTAGGTGCGGTCACCGTAGAACTCGTCCTGCGGCTCCTGGACGATCTCGGCACCGGCGGCGCGGGCGCGCTCGCAATGCTCGTCCAGCCCGTCTGCCAGCTGGATGTGCAGGAACTGCGTGTTCACGCCGCCGGTGTTGGCGGGGCTGCGCGCCAGCTCCGTCCATTCGGAGCCGATCATGACACGACCTCCGCCGCAGTCCATCTCGTAGTGCCCCATGGTCGGCTGATCCGGCGGCGGATCGATCGCCATGGTGGTCTCGAACCCGAAGGCCTTCTCCAGCCACGCCAGCGCGGCCTTGGCGTCGCGGTAGATGATCGCTGCCGTCAATGTATTGCTATCCATACTTCGCAATTGTTTCCTTAATCGGAAATCATGTCAAGAGGTCAGCACCGCGGGCGGTACGGTCGGTAGCGAAGGAAAGGACTATGCCGGAGGGAACGATGCGCGCGAGGACGTGTTTCGTCGCCGCCGCGGTGTTCGGCGGGCTCCACGCGGCGTCCAGCATCTACTGGGGGCTCGGCGGTGACGCGCTACTCGACACCGTGGGGGCGACGGCCGATCAGTTCGAGGGCCGCCGCTGGATGCTCGCCGTGATCGGCGGCGGCAAGGCGGTGGCCGCTATCGCGCCGCTCGCACTGTTCCTGCGCGGGGACGCCGGCCGTGCATTGCGCGGCGCGATGTGGGCCGGCGCGGCCGTGCTCACGTTCTGGGGTGCGGCGAACACCGTCACCTCCGCGCTTCTCGCCGCAGGCGTGCTCCCCCGGCCCGAATCCTATGACCGCACGGCGACTCTCGGCCACGCACTGCTGTGGGATCCGCTGTTCCTGGCGTGGGGACTCGCGCTCGCCACCGGGCTGTGGGCGTCTCGGCACCGGGAGTCGCCGTGATGCGCCGCACGCTGTCGCCCGTCCTCTGCACGGTCACCGCGGTCGCGTTCGTCGCGGGCGTCGGATGGGGCCTGTGGGAGTTCCTCACCGTCGCACCCGGCACACCGATCAAGGCCCACGTCCCCGGCACCGACGCCTGGGGAGTGCACGTCGTGCTCACGGCGGCCGCAGCCGCGTGGGTCGCCCTGGGTGCGCGGGCGAAGCGGACCGGAACCATGCCGTGGCTGGTCCCACCGAATCCCGTCGGTCGGCGGTTCGCAGCGCAGTGGTCCGCGCTCGCGCCGCTCACGCCGAGCACGTTCCTGCGCGGCATCGCCGCAGCCCTCCTCGGATTCGTTCTCCTCTACAGCGTCTGGCGCGGTGGAGCACAGATCACCGGCGCACTGGACCCGCGGTGGACGGTGAACGCGTGGGGCGGCCCCGGGTACCTCGGGGCCCTGTACTGCCACTACCTGGACCTCGCGCTGCAGATCGGCGTCGCGATGCTCCTCCTCCGCTGGATCCTCCCGACTCCCCGGCGATGACGCTCAGACCGGGCCGGTCACCGGTGCCGGCCTCGCCCGGCCGGCGACCGCGGCGAGGACCGCGGAGACCACCAACACGCCGCCGGCGGTGAGGAAGGCCGCGTCGTAGCCGTCGCCGAGCATCGGGGCCACCACCAGCGGACCCAGGATCTGACCGATGCCGTACGCGGCCGTGAGCACGGCGGCGGAGCGCGGGATCCCGATGTCGGCGCCCGCCTCCATGGACAGCATGACCGCGCCGATGAACGTCCCGCCGAACAGCACCGCAGACACCGCCGCCGCGGCCGCACCGTGCACCAGGGCCGGCAGCACTGCGGAGACCACCTGCAGCAGGAGGGCGATCACCAGCAGCGCCTCCGCGGACCGGTAGCGACGCAATCGGGCCCAGATCATCGGCGATGCGGCGGCGGCCAGGCCGACGATCACCCACGCCGCGGGGCCCTCCCAGGACCGCCCGCCGGTGGCGACGGCCGCGACGAGGAAGGTCCCGAGCACGATGTACCCGAGTCCCTCGAGGAAGTAGCTCAGCCCGAGCGACCACCCCGCGACCCCCGCGCGGGGCGCACCGTCGGACGTGGCGGGCGCACGCGAGGCGCCCGGCGGGACACCCCACGCGAACCAGCCGAACGCCGCGGTGAGCAGCGCCGAGAGCCACCAGAGCGAGCGCCAGTCGACGACCTCCCCCAGGCCCACGACGAGGACGCCCGAAACGGCGATCCCCACCCCGACGCCCGCGAAAGCGATTCCCGCCGAGGCGGTCCCGGCCACCGCGCCGGCGCAGTAGACGAACACGACGGCGCTCGCGACGCCCGCGATCAGCCGCACCGCCGACCACCACGGGACGTTCACCGCCAGCACCATGGCCACCTCGCTCGCCACCAGGGCGACGAGCGAGGCCCGCAGCATCAGCGGGCTGCGCGCGAACCGGGGCCAGATCGCGAGCGCGACCGCGCCCAGGAAGTAGCCGAGGTAGTTGAAGGTGGCGACGACGGCCGTGGACTGCGGCGAGGCGCCGGTCTGCGCCTCCATGAGGGGCAGGATCGGCGTGTAGACGAAACGTCCGAGACCCATCGCCGCCGCGAGTCCTGCGAGAGCACCGAAACCGATCCGCCGCGCATTCACTACGCCATTCTAACGAGCGGTCGATCCCTGCCTCGCGGGCAGGAGCAGTGCTGTCGCGAAAGCGGCGGCCACGAGCCCGGCGCTCGCCAGGAGCGCGCCTCGGTAGCCGGGGAGGACGGCGGCACCGTCGTTCAGCGCGGCGGAGACGGTGACCAGGATAGCGAGCCCCAGAGCGCCGCCCACCTGGCGGAACGTGTTGAGCACGCCCGAGACCATGCCCGTTTCCGAGGGCGCCACGGCGGCGGTCGCGACGTTCGGAAGTGGCAGGAAGACCATGCCGATGCCCACCGAGGTCACCAATGACGGGATCAGCACCGCGGTGAAGAAGTCGCCATCGGCCGGGAGCGGGGCGAACAGCAGGAATCCGACGGTGGCGACCGCCGCGCCGATCGCCACCACCCTGCGGGCGCCGACCTTCGGCACGAGGCGCGTCGCGACCTGCACTGCCACCACGATGCCGAAGGAGAAGGGCAGGAACATCAGCCCGGTCTTGGTGGCCGAATATCCCAACCCCATCTGCAGATACAGCGAGACGAAGTAGAAGGCACCGAACTGGCCGGCGACCACGAACGCGAACACGAGGCACGGCACCAGCACTTCGCGCCGGCGCAGCACACCGAAGTCGACCAGCGGCACCGTCGTTCGCCGTTCGACCGCCACGAAGGCCGCCAGCAGCACCGCGGCCACGACGAACCACCCGATCGTGCGGGCACTGCCCCAGCCGTTGTCGGTCGCTGCGACGATGCCGTACGCGAGCACCGTCAGCCCCGCGGTGGCGAGCACCCCGCCCGCCCAGTCGGTGCGGCGGTCCGCTCCCAGTACGGGGCCGGGAGCAGCGCAGGTGAGTGCCAGGCCGAGCGCGGAGACCACCGCGCCGCAGGCGATGACGGTGCGCCAGCCGAAGGCGTCCGTGAGGACGCCCGAGAGCACCACACCCACGGCACCGCCCACGGAGGCTCCGATCGCGATGGCGGCGAACCCCTTCGCGCGGTGCGCGGGATCGCGGAAGGTGAGGGCCACCGACGTGATCGCGGCGGGAGCGATCGCCGCGGCGCCGATTCCCTGCAGGACACGCACCACGATGACCTGCCAGGGCTCCTGACACAGGTACGCCCCCAGGGACGCGACGGTGAACAGGGCGAAACCGAAGCGGAGCAGCGCGCGCGGGCCGTACCGATCGGAGAGCCGGCCCGCTAAGAGGAGCAGCCCGCCGAAGACGATCGCGTAGGCGTTGACGACCCAGGACAGGCCCTGCGGAGTGAAGTGGACGTCGTCGCGGATCGCCCGCAGCGCGACGTTGGTGACGGAGGCGTCGAAGGCGACGAGGAACTGGGACAGACCGGCGAGGAGGAGTGCGGAGCGCACGGCAACTTTTTGTGTATCGAGTAACATAATTTCGAAGGGTAGCCTTAGTTGCGAGCGACCACAAGATCCCTCCGACAGAATGGGGGGATGCGTCAGATCACGCCGCGCCGCGGCCGCCCGCCCAGCATCACGCGGGAACGGATCGTCGAGCGGGCTCTGGTCCGGCTCGACGAGGTCGGCGTCGACGGGCTCACCATGAAGGATCTCGCCGGCGACGTGGGCGTGACCACGATGGCCCTGTACCGGCACGTGGACGACAAGGAGAACCTGCTCGCACTGGCGCTCGACGCGATCGCGGAGCCCTTCGCGGCGGTCGTCTTCCCCGACGACCCGTACGCGTGCATCCGGGTGGCGATGACCATGCTCTACGAGACGCTCACAGCGCACCCGTGGGTGCCGGAGGCACTCATCCGGCCGCAGCGGATCGGCCGCGGCGCACTCCTGCTCACCGACGCCGTGATGGGCGCGGCGCACGAGCTGACCGGCGACCGTGCGGCCGCGCTCGCGGCCTACCGCGCACTGTGGAGCCTCACGCTCGGCAGCGTCCTGTCCCACCTACGGCAGCGCGCGGAGGGCACTCCGCTCACGCACGAGCGGATGGACGAATTGGTCGGAACGATGCCCGGGGAAGCGGTCCCGAACCTGCGCGCGAGCGCGGACCTCGACGCGCGGCCGGCGACGGTGGACGACTTCGCCGTGAGCCTCGCGGCGCTGATGAGGGGCCTGTTCGCGCCCGAGGCGGGTGACCGCTAGAAGGCCTGGTTCTCAGGCTTGTTGGCGAGCACGTGCACGTAGTAGTCGCGCAGGCGCAGCTTGGACGCGGCGGCTTCGTCGATCACGACGGTCACGTGCGGGTGGAACTGCAGAACGGATGCCGGGTTCACCGCGGCCACGGGCCCCTCGACGGTGGCGGCGATCGCCTCGGCCTTGCCCTCGCCCGTCGCGAGGAGAAGCAGGTGCTCCGCCTCCGAGATGGTGCCGAGCCCCTGCGTGAGCACGTGGATCGGCACCTCGTCGATCGAGGAGAAGAAGCGCGCGTTGTCCTCGCGGGTCTGCGTGGTGAGCGTCTTGATCCGGGTGCGCGACGCGAGCGAGGAGACGGGCTCGTTGAAGCCGATGTGCCCGTCGGTGCCGATGCCCAGGAGCTGCACGTCCACGCCGCCGGCGGCCTTGATCGCGTCCTCGTAGCGCCTCGCCTCGGCCGCGATGTCGGCCGCCGTGCCGTCGGGCCCCTCGACCTTGGCGTCGGGGATGTCGATGTGCGAGGTGAACTCCTTGCGGATCACCTCGCGGTAGCTCTCGGGGTGCCCCGTGGGCAGCCCGACGTACTCGTCGAGGTTGAACGAGACGCAGTCGGCGAAGCTGAGCCCCTCCTCGGTGTGGCGGCGGATCAGCTCCTGATAGGTGGCCAGGGGCGTGGACCCCGTGGCCAGGCCCAGCACGGCCGGGCCACGGCGCACGTGGTCGGCCACGATGTCGGCGGCGGTGGAGGCGACGTCGGCGGGCGTAGGGCGGATCACGATTTCCATGGGCCCATCGTAGAGCCCCTCGGGCCGCTATACCCGCAGTTCGCGATAACTGGTCATAACCAGATTCTCAGCGCGCGCGGCGCACCAGGGTGACGATGATCAGCACGATCCCGACGGCGAGGAAGACCAGGCCGAACGCGATCGACCCCAGGATGCCGCCCACCAGCAGCCCCGCGTCGGGCATCTCGGCGACGCGGACCCGATCCTCGGCGGAGACCGCGTCCGCACAGGTCACCACGATGCGGCCGTCACCGGAGTCGAACGTCCGGGTCGCCGTCCATTCGTTCACCGTGACGCTGCTGTTCTCCATCCATTCGACCGGCACCTGCGCTCCGCTCGAATCGGTCACTGAACACGGGATCGGCCCCGTCCGATCCACGGTGAAGAGGCCGATGCGCGAGTTCGACGGGACCGTGAGTTCATGCGGGGCCCGGTCCGCAGGCACGTACTGGGCCTCCGCACCGAATTGGGGGACCACGATGGTGAGCAGAACCACGATCGGCACCACGATGGCGACGACCACCGCTGCGACACCGAACCACACCCCTCTCAACCCCGGGCGCGGTTTCGGAGCGAGATACCCTGGCGGCGGTACGGGAACCCCTTGCGCCCCGAGGAATACGGGACCTCCAGGCTGGGTCGTGCCGTGCGCGCCGGGGCCGCCTCCGGGCTCCTGCGGTGGCATCCCTTGCATCGAATGTCCCATATCTGCACGATAATGCATTTCCACCGACGTGACGCTCGACGCAATCGGTTGCTGAGGTTGTATTCTACAACTACGGTTTGGACCCATGACAGACAACCTCCGCAGGAACCGCCCCGCGGACGGCCTCCTCATCGCCGTCCTGTGTCTCGGCGGCCTCCTCGCCGCACTCATGCAATCGCTGGTGGTGCCGATCGTCGGGCAGCTCCCCGACCTCCTGAACACCAGCACCGACAACGCCTCCTGGGTGGTCACCTCCACCCTGCTCGCCTCCTCGGTCGCGATGCCCATCGCCGGCCGGCTCGGCGACATGTACGGCAAGCGCCTCGTGCTGCTCACCAGCCTGCTCAGCCTCATCGGCGGCTCACTGATCTGCGCGCTCTCGCACACGCTGCTGCTCACCGTGGTGGGCCGCTCGTTCCAGGGCTTCGCGATGGGCCTCGTCCCCGTGGGTATCTCGCTCATGCGCGACGAACTGCACGCACGCAAGATCCCCGGCGCCGTCGCGCTCATGTCCGCCATGCTCGGCGTGGGCGGCGCGATCGGAATCCCGTTCGGCGCCTACATCTCCGAGCACTTCGACTACCACACGCTGTTCTGGTTCTCGCTCGCCCTCGGCGTCGTCACCCTCGGCCTCGTGTACGTCGTGGTCCCCGAATCCCCCAACCTGCACCCCGGCGAGTTCGACGTGGTCGGCACGCTCGGCCTCTCGGTGGGCCTGGTCAGCGTCCTGCTCTCGATCACCAAGGGGCAGTCGTGGGGTTGGGGCTCCGCAGCCACCATCGGCTGTGCCGCCGGCGGCGTCCTCGTCCTCATCGCCTGGGGATTCTGGGAGATCCGCACCCGGGAACCGCTGGTGGACCTGCGCATCTCGTCGCGCCGGCCGATCCTGCTGACCAACATCGCGTCGATCATGGTGGGCTTCGCCATGTTCTCGCTCATGCTGACCATGCCGCAGATGCTGCAGATCCCCGAGGTCACCGGGTTCGGGCTGGGCCGGACGATGCTCGACGCCGGCCTGTGGATGGTGCCCGGCGGCCTGGTGATGATGGCGCTCTCCCCCATCTCGGCGCTACTGACCAAGCGGATCGGGGCGCGCCTGACCCTGGCGATCGGCGCCGCGATGTCGGCGGCCGGCTACTTCGCGCTGCTCGGCCTCACCGATGCCACGTGGAAGATGTCGATCGGCTCGATTATCGTGTTCGGCGGTGTGGGCGTGGCCTATTCGGCGATGCCCGCGCTCATCATGGCGAACGTCCCGGATACCGAGTCCGCCGCGGCCAACGGCCTGAACTCACTCATGCGGTCCGTGGGCACGGCGATCGCCTCGGCCGTGATGGCCACGATCCTCACCCGCTACACGCTCACCCTGCTGGCGGGCACCCCGCACGAGACGGTGCTGCCGTCGGAGGACGCGTTCACCACCGGATTCGTCATCGCAGGCGTGGTCGCCGCCGTCGCCGCCGTTGTGGCGCTGATGATCCCGCGCACCCGAGCGGTGCCCGAGCGGGAGCAGGAGCCTACTTCTCCGGCAGATCGGGAAAATCGGGAAGCAGGTGCTCGAACGGCTTGAGGTTCCACAGCGGTTCGCCGCGGGAGAGGCGCCAGTCGTACTCGCGACGGATCGCTGTGGAGAACCCCAGTTCGAGCAGGGTGTTGAAGTCGCCGTCCGCGGCCTCGAGGACCTGCCCCAGCACGCGGTCCAGCTCGTCCTCGGTGAACTCGCTGAACCTGCCCGTGAGGTAGATGTCCCCCGTGCGATCGATCGTGTACGCCACGCCGTACAGACGACGGTTGCGCCGCAACAGGTATCGATAGACACCCTCGAAGTTCTCGTCGGGGTGGCGGCACACGAAGGCCTCCACCCGCGCGCCGTGCGCGCCCAGCGTGAGCATCGTGGTGGTCTTGAGCTTCTTCTCGCCCGGGAGCTCGATGATGAAGTGCGCGAGATCCTTCCCGGTCTCCTCCTTGCGAGTGAAGTCCAGTTCGCGCTCCGTGAGCGCAGCCTCCACCTGCTCCGGGGTCATATCGCTCATACCCGTACTCCCGCACGCCGCCGGCGACGGCGCACCGTGCGACCGGCGGTCTCCCGCGCCTCGATCGCCTTCGCGTAGCTCTCCAGCAGACCGTCGGCCGTGCGGGCCCACGAGAACCGCGCCGCGTGGGCGGCGGCCCCGTCGGAGAGCCGCTGCCGCAGCGCGGAATCGGCGGTGAGCCCGTCGAGGACCGCAGTCCAGTCCTGCGGATCGTGGCCCGCCACGAGGCGGCCGGAGGCACCGTCGGACACGGCCACCGGCAGCCCGCCCACCTTGGCGGCCACCACGGGCGTGCCACACGCCTGCGCCTCCACGGCGACGAGGCCGAACGATTCGGAATAGCTCGGCACCACAACGAGATCGGAGGCGCGGTACACCTCCGCGAGACCGGCCGGCGGGCGCGGCGGCCCGAACGTGACCGCGTGCTCGATGCCCAGATCGCGGGCGAGGGCGATGAGGGCGTCGGGGCGCTCGAGACCGGTGCCCGACGGTCCGCCGATCACGAGGAGCCGGATCCGGCGCTCGGGATGATCGCGAATCAGCGGGGCGGCCGCGCGGAGCAGGAGATCGGGCGCCTTGTGCGGCTGGATCCGGCCCACGAAGGTGAGGACCTGCTCGTCGGGGGCGATACCCAGCTCGGCGCGCGCGCGAGCACCGTCGCCCGGCAAGTACGTCGCGAGGTCCGCGCCCGGGTAGACCACGTCGATCCGGCTCTCCGGGACACCGTGCAGCGCGGACAGTTGGCTCGCCTCGACCTCGGTGTTGACGATGAGCCGGTCCGCCTCGTCGGAGACCTGCTGTTCGCCGATGATCCGGGCCTGCGGCTCGGCCGTGTCACCCAGCGCGAGCGCATCGTTCTTCACGGCGGCCAGCGTGTGCGCGGTGTGCACCAGCGGGACTCCCCACCGTTCGCGCGCCAGCCAGCCCACCTGGCCGGACAACCAGTAGTGCGAGTGGATGAGATCGAAGTAGCCGGGCTCCTCGCGGGCCTCGGCGCGCTGCACACCCGCCGCGAACGCGCAGAGCTGCGCCGGAAGATCAGTCTTGTCCAGGCCTTCGAACGGCCCGGCGACCACGTTGCGCACCCGGATGCCGGGCGCCGCCTCCACCACGGGCGCGTCGGCGGAGCTGGTGGCGCGGGTGAAGATCTCCACCTCGATGCCGCGCGCCGCCAGCTCGAGCGACGTCTGCCAGATGTAGACGTTCATCCCGCCGGCGTCGCCGGTCCCCGGCTGCGCGAGCGGCGAGGTGTGCACCGACAGCACCGCGACCCGACGCGGAGTGAGGCTCACCCCGGGCATTCCAGTAGGCACGCCGTCCAGCTTAACCCCGGTACGTCAACGCGCCAGTTCGAGCAGTTCACCGGCGCTGCGGGCGGGGTCCACGACGAACGGCGCGTGCCCGCCCTCGTCCCACCAGGACAGCTTCGCGTCGGAGAGGATCCGGGCGTGGTGCTCCGCGGTCGACGGTGCCACCACCTCGTCGTCCCTCCCGTGCTGGACCAGGACGGGGAACGTCCAGGCCGCCAGGTCCGCATCGTGGTCGACGGTGCGCCGGAACAGCCCGCCGCGCACAGCCGGAGGTGTGGACAGCGCGATGCCGAACTGCTGCTGGGCGACGGGGCCGAGCGCGTCCTGGTCGAATCCGTGGGGCAGCATCCGCAGCTTGGCCAGCGCCGTGATGGCCTTGCCGGGGTGCGCCGACAGCGCGGCGGGCAGCGCCGCGTTCATCGACGAGCCGGTGACGCCGCCGGGGAACTGCCCCTCCTTCGTTCCGCCGATCGAGGTGATGGCGCCGATCAGGCCCACGGCCTTGACCCCGCCCGTGCCGTGGGTCGCGAGGTGATCGGCGATGATCAGGCCGCCGTAGGACCAGCCGACGAGGACGACCTCGTCGAGGCCGAGGAGGTCGCGGACCGCCTTCACGTCGTCGGCGAAGCGGGGCGTGCCGAAGGGGTCGTCCGAGGCGGGCACCGAACTGCGGCCGTGGCCGCGGTTGTCCACCGCCACCACGCGGTGGCCCGCCGACGTCAGCGCGTCGATCAACGGTGCGCCCCAGGAGTCCGAGCTGGCGGACCAGCCGTGGATGAGCAGGTACGCGGGCTTCGCCGCGTCGGTGCCCTCCGCGTAATCGGCGTAGAAGATCTCCGTGCCGTCGCTCGAGACGGCCAATCCCACAGAACGAGTCACGGATCCGACAGTAGCGTCCGGCGCCGCGCGCGATGCGGACGAGGGCACGCGTTCAATCCACACCCGGCCGGACGCGCCCACCACGAACCCCAAGGAATTAATCGGACCGAGGTCCGGTTGATGGTAGTGTCAGCTTCACCAGCCACCCGAGGAGGACGACATGCCCGCCGTCACCGCAGACACCTTGACCCTGCCCCGCATCACCGAGGCCGGGCCGGGCGAGACCGACCGGCCCGTCCGCAAGATCACCACCGGCCCCCGCGGTCACGAGGGCGAGGGCTTCCCCGTGGTGCGGGCCTTCGCCGGCGTCCACCCGCGCGATCTCGACCCGTTCGTCCACATGGACCAGATGGGCGAGGTCGAGTACGAGCCCGGCGAGCCCAAGGGCACCAACTGGCACCCGCACCGCGGCTTCGAGACCGTGACCTACATGATCGACGGCCTGTTCCAGCACCAGGACAGCCACGGCGGCGGCGGCCTGATCCAGGACGGCGCCACCCAGTGGATGACCGCCGGTTCCGGCATCCTGCACATCGAGACCCCGCCCGCGGAGCTCGTCGAGTCCGGCGGCACCTTCCACGGCATCCAGCTGTGGGTGAACCTGCCCGCCGACGAGAAGTTCAGTACCCCGGCGTACCAGAACCTCGAGGGCGGCCAGACCGCGCTCGTGTCCTCCGCCGACGGCGGCGCGCTGGTGCGCATCGTCGCGGGCGACGTGGACGGTCACCAGGGGCCCGGTTCCACCCGCACGCCGATCAACTTCGTGCACACCACGATCGCCCCGGGCGCCGAGGTGTCGCTGCCCTGGAACCGCGACTTCAACGCGCTCGTCTACGTGCTCAGCGGCCGCGGATCGGTGGGCCCCGTCGGCCATCCGATCCACCAGGGCCAGCTGGCGCAGCTCGGCCCCGGCGACCGGATCACGGTGCGTGCGGACGAGTCCCAGGACTCGAACCGCCCGGCCATGGAGGTGCTGATCCTCGGCGGCCGGCCCATCCGCGAGCCCGTCGTGCAGTACGGCCCGTTCGTCATGAACACCAAGGCCGAGCTGGTGCAGGCGCTGGAGGACTACAACGCCGGCAAGTTCGGCGTCATCCCGCCCGACGCCCTGATGCCCCACGTGCCGCAGAACCGGCGCTGACCCCGTCTGAAACCGGCGGTTTCCGGAGACAGGATGCGAATACCGCGTCACGCCTCGGGAAACCGCCGGTTTCGGCTATCGCTCCACGGCCGCCGGCAGGACCGCGAGTCCGAAACCGACGGCGGGGAGGACGGCCACCACCCCATACTGCTCTGAGAACCACGGGACCGCCGGAGTGAGGAGCACATCATGCAGGAGTTCCGCGCGGCAGTGGAGGCCGGGGACCACGAGGCAATGGAGCGCGCCCTGGCCGACGACGTGGTGCTCCACGGACCGGTGGCGATCACCCCGTACGAGGGCAGGGCGACGGTGGCAGCGATCCTGCGGGCCGCGCGGCGCGTGATGGGCCCCGAGTTCCGCTACGTCCGCGAGATCACGGACCCCGGCGGGCGCGATCACGCGCTGATCTTCACCGCCACCCTCGCCGGCAAACGGATCAACGGCTGCGACCTTCTGCACCTCGACGAGGCAGGCAAGATCGACGAGTTCACCGTGATGGTGCGCCCGCTCTCCGGGGTGCAGGCGCTCAACGAGGCCATGGGCTCCCAGTTCGGGCGCATCGTCGGGGAGGCGAACGCCGCGAACCCGCCCGGCGACGCCTAGCCGCCCAGCCGCGCCTCCAGCACGGGGAGCGCGAGGTCGGCCCACGCGATGTTCTCCCGCTCGAAGCCCAGCCCGCGCAGCAGCGTGAGATAGGGCCCGCCCAGGTGCGGATCGGCGAGCAAGCCCTCCCGGGTGCGCCCCTCGAGCCAGGCCGCCTCGATCCGCTCGTAGTGGGCCAGCTTCGCGACGGCGGCGGCGCGGCGGGCGCGCACCGCCGCGACCACGGCTGCGGCGTCGCCCACCGCGGAGGACTGGACTACGACCATCATGTCGTCGCGGATCGCGGTGGGCCGCGGCGCCTCCCGGGAGAATTCCGCCAGCTCGGCCCGGCCCCCCTCGGTCATCCGGAACACCCGCTTGTTCGGGCGCTTCTCCTGTTCGACGGTCCGCGCGGCGATCGCCCCGTCGGCCTCCAGCCGGTCCAGCTCCCGGTACAGCTGCTGCGGCGTGGCAACCCAGAAGTTGGCCCGCGCACCGTCGAATTGCTTGGCCAGGTCGTACCCCGACGCCTCCTCCACCACGAGGAGGGTCGCGAGGATCGCGTGCCGCAGTGCCATACCTCCCATCATATTCAAAAAGTTGCCTATTCAGACCCTGGACAAACGCCCGCGCCGCCGCCCATACTGAACGCACACCTATTCAACAAATTGATTAAGGAGCCCCGATGCGCGCGTTCCGCGAGGCCGTGGAGACCCGAGACGAGGCGGCCTTCGACCGCCTGCTGGCCGACGACGTGACGTTCACCAGCCCCGTCGCCTTCAAGCCGTACGAGGGACGGCACATCACCGCCGCGATCCTGCGCGGCGTGATCCGCGTGATGGGTGACGACTTCCGCTACATCCGGGAGATCAACGACGGCGACGATCACGCCCTGGTCTTCGAGAGCACTGTCGACGGCAAGAAGCTCACCGGCTGCGACTTCATCCACGTCGACGCCGAGGGGAAGATCGACGACTTCATGGTGATGGTGCGCCCGCTCTCGGCCGCGCAGGCCCTCTCCGCCGCGATGGGAGCCGAGTTCGGCCGGATCGGCGAGGAGGCCGCCGCGGCCGCGCAGGCCGAGTCCGGGGCCTGACGGTGCGCGCCGCCCGCCTCCCCCGGCTGCTCGCGCAGGCCGCGCACGTCGCCCGGCACACCCCGCGCCTCCCGGAGGCCGGCGGCTGCTCGGGAACCGCCGGCGACGGTGCGCCCACCACCCGGATCGTCGCGCTCGGCGACAGCGTGGCGGCCGGGGTCGGCGTGGAGCACCACCGGGACACGATCACCGGACGCCTGGCCGCGGCGCTCGCCGGTGACGGGGCGGCGACGTGGGAGGTCCGCGCGCGATCGGGCGCCACGGCCGGCCACGTCCCGGCCCAGGCCGCCGGGCTCGGTGACCCGGACGTGGTGCTCATCTCGCTCGGCGTCAACGACGTGAAGAACCTGCACCGTGCGGCCCGCTGGGAGCGCGAGCTGGCGGCGGCGCTCGACGGGGTGCTCGCCGCTGCACCCCGCGCCCGGGTGCTGCTATTGGGACTGCCTCCACTCACGACGTTCCCCGCGCTGCCGCCAGAGCTGGGCGCGGCCCTGGACGCCCGCGCCCGCGGATTCGACGACGCCGCACGACAGCTCGCGGGCGACCGGCCCCGCGTGACCCACGTGCCGTGCGCCTTTCCCGATGAGGCGGGGATGTTCGCGGCCGACGGCTTCCACCCGTCCGCGGCGGCACACGCCGCGTTCGCCGACCTGTGCGCGGCCGCCGTGCAGGACGGGGCCGATTCGACACGCCGGGGGCACCGAAGCTAATCTAATGACAACGATTTCCATTGTTGTCTTGAGGAGCTCCCGTGCGCATCCGCAACCGTCTCGCGCAGACCGTCGGCGCCGCCGTCGTCGCGACCCTTGCACTCACCGCGTGCGGGTCCGGCTCGTCGGACACGTCCGACGGTAAGCCGTCCATCGTCGCGTCGACCGACGTGTACGGCGCCGTGGCGCGGGCGGTCGCCGGCGGCGACGCCGAGGTCACCGAGCTGTTCGCCAACCCCACGGGCGATCCGCACGAGTTCGAGCCCTCCGCGCAGGACACGCTCAAGGTCAAGCGCGCCTCCATCCTCGTGTTCAACGGCGGCCACTACGACGCCTACATGGAGAAGGCCGCCGAGGGCACCTCCGCCGCCAAGGTGGACGCCGTCTCCCTGCAGGAGGAGGGCGCCGCCGCGGGGCACGACCACGAGCACGAGCACGCCAACGAGCACGCCTTCTACGACCTCCCCACCATGCAGAAGGTGGCCGGCGCTGTCGCGAAGACGCTGTCCGAGAAGGACTCCGGCAAGCGCGAGGCGTACGAGAAGCGCGCCGCGGACTTCTCCTCGAAGCTCGACGAGGTGATCGGCCGGGCCCGCGCCATCGGCCACACCAACCCGGGCGCACGCGTCGCCGCGACCGAGCCGGTGGCCGGGTACCTGCTCTCCCTGTCCGGCCTCATCGACGCGGCCCCGCCCCGGTACACCGCCGCGATCGAATCCGGCACCGACCCCGCTCCCGCCGACATCGCCGCCGCCACCTCCCTGGTGACCGGCAAGCAGGTGCGCGCCGTGGTGCTCAACTCGCAGACCGAGAACCCGGTCACGACCGCGCTCGCGAAGACCGCCGAGGGCGCCGGCGTGCCCGTGGTCAGGGTCACCGAATCGCTGCCCGAGGGCACCACCGACTACGTCGCCTGGCAGGCCGACAACGTCCAACGCCTCTCCGAGGCGCTCAAGCCGCGCCCGTGACGCCGGTCATCAGCCTGCGCGGCGCCGCACTCCGCTTCCAGGACCGAACCCTCTGGGACGGGCTCGATCTCGATATCGAGCCCGGCGAGTTCATCGCCGTGCTCGGTCCCAACGGGGCGGGCAAGACCTCCCTCCTGCGCGTCCTCCTGGGCCAGACGGACCTGTCCGACGGCACCGTCGACGTCACCGGCCGGATCGGCTACATCCCGCAGCAGCGGTCGCTCGACGCGGCCGTCCCGCTGCGCGGCCGAGACCTTGTGGGCCTCGGATACGACGGGGCGGCCTGGGGCATCGGCCTGCGGAACCGCAAGGCCCGACGGTCCGCCGTCGACACCGCCCTCGCGCAGGTGGACGCGGCGCCGTTCGCCGAGGCCCCGATCGGCTCCCTTTCCGGCGGCGAGCAGCAGCGGCTGCGCGTGGCGCAAGCGCTCGCCTCGGATCCGTCGATCCTGCTCTGCGACGAGCCCCTGCTCTCCCTCGACCCGGGGCACCAGCAGCTCGCCGTCTCGCTCATCGAGCGCCGGCGCCGCGAGTTCGACACCGCCGTGCTCTTCGTGACCCACGAGATCAATCCCGTTCTGCCGTACTGTGACCGGGTGCTGTACCTGGTGGACGGGCGCTTCGAGGTGGGCCCCACGGCCGAGGTGATGACCTCCGAGCGGCTCAGCCGCCTCTACCGCGCCCCCGTCGACGTGCTGCACGTGCGCGACCGCCTGGTCGTGGTGGGAGGCGACGAGTAGATGGACCACCTCGACCACCTCTTCGACTTCCGGCTCACCTGGGACCTGTTGCAGCAGCCCTTCGTCCAGCAGGCGCTGCTCGCCGCGGCCCTGCTGGCCGTCCTCGCCGGGGTCATGGGGCCGCTCATCGTGTCCCGGCAGATGGCGTTCAGCGTGCACGGCACGTCCGAGCTCTCGCTGACCGGCGCCGCCCTTGCCCTGCTGCTGGGCTACAACGTGGGTGCGGGCGCTCTGTTCGGTTCCCTCGTCGCGGGCCTGCTGTTCGGACTGCTGGGCGTGTACGCCCGCGAACGGGACTCCGTGATCGGCGTGATCATGGCTTTCGGGCTCGGCCTGTCGGTGCTGTTCCTCGCGCTCTACCCCGGGCGGCAGGGCACCGCGTTCGCTCTGCTCACCGGCCAGGTGGTGGCCGTGGGGCTGGACGGCGTCACGCTGATGGCGATCACCACCGTGGTGGTGCTGGCGATCCTGGCGTTCATCTACCGGCCGCTGCTGTTCCTCTCCACCGACCCGGATGTGGCGGCGGCACACGGCGTTCCCGTCAAGGCGTTGTCCGTGGTGTTCGCGATGCTCGTGGGCGCGGCGGCCGCGCAGGGCGTGCAGATCGTGGGCGCGCTGCTCGTGATGAGCCTGCTCATCACGCCGGCGGCGGCCGCCGCCCGGGTGACCAGCTCGCCCGGTAAGACCACGGCCCTGTCACTCGTGTTCGCGCTCGTGGCCGCCGTGGGCGGGATCGTGCTCTCGCTCGCACCCGCGCTCCCGGTCTCGGTGTTCGTCACGAGCATCTCGTTCGTGATCTACGCGGTGTGCCGCCTGCTCGGCCAGCGCGGCCGCCGGGGCAGCGCCCCGGCACCGTCGGACGAGGCGCACGACCACCGCCACGCGCACTGACGGCGGGCGGGCCCGGGCTACTCGAAGCGACGGGCCGTGGTGGTCACCACGTCCACGCAGAATCCGACTAGCTGCGCGCGCGTGACCTCCAACCGGTCCGAGAGGAACTCGGTGAACAGCGCCGTCAGGGAGCCCACGACGCTCACCGCGACCATCTGCCGGGTCTCGTCGCCCACCCCCGGCGGCAGCGTGCCCGCGACCACGGAGAAGAACTCGGGCATCCGCCCCAATCCCCGCTCCGCCAGGGCGGTCTCGCGCAGCGGCGCGATCAGCAGCACCCGGCCCACGTCGGGCCGGTCCACGACCAGTTCGACGAATCGCGCGACCGCGGCCCGCGGCAGCTCCGCCGGATCGGTGGTGCCCCGCACCGCCTCGATCAGCGCGTCCCGCGCCCGGACGCTCACGTCGTCGTACACGGCGCGCACGAATTCGTCACGACTGCCGAAGGCCTCGTAGAAGTACCGCTCGGTGATGCCCGTCGAACGGCACACGGCGCGCACGCTGACGGCCGCCGGCTCGGAGGCGCCCAGCAGGCCGACGCCCACGTCGAGCATCGCGCGCCGGCGCTGCTGCTGCCGGCGCTCGAGCGGTTCCGCCTGCTCCTGTGGCACTACGCCCCGGCGCGCCGCTGCCGCGCGAACTCCGCGAGCACCACGCCGGCCGCGACCGAAGCGTTGAGCGACTCCACGGCGGACGCGATGGGGATGGAGAGGATCGAATCGCAGTTCTCCCGGACGAGCCGCGAGAGGCCCTTGCCCTCGGAGCCGACCACGACGACCACGCCGGTGTCGGCGCGGTAGTCGTCCAGCGTCACATCGCCACCGGCGTCGAGCCCCACGATCTGCAGTCCGGCCGCCGCGTAATCGGCGAGGGCGCGGTTGAGGTTCGGCGCCTGCGCGACGGGCAGCCGCGCGGCCGCGCCCGCGGAGGTGCGCCAGGCGACCGCGGTGATGGCCGCGGACCGTCGGGACGGGATGACCACGCCGTGCCCGCCGAACGCGGCCGTGGAACGGATGACCGCACCCAGGTTGCGGGGATCGGTGATGTTGTCCAGCGCCACGATGAGCGGCGCCTCGCCGCGGTCCTTGGCGCGGGCCGGCAGCTCGTCCGGATGCGCGTAGGTGTACGGGGGCACCTGCAGGGCGACGCCCTGGTGCAATCCGTTGTCGCTCATCCGGTCCAGCTCGGCGCGCTGCACCTCGAGGATCGCGATGCCCTTGTCGGCGGCGATCTTCACGGATTCGGTGAGCCGCTCGTCGTTCTGGGAGCCGAGCGCCACGTACAGGGCCGTGGCGGGGACGCCGGCCCGGAGGCATTCGACCACCGGGTTGCGGCCGAGCACGTACTCGGGCCCGTCCTCGGCGGCGCGGCCGGCCACCTTCTGCGGGCGGCGCGGCTGGTTCGACGCGGTCTTCGCCGCGGCCCGGGCCTTCTTGTGCGCGGGGTGGTACGGGCGGTCCTTCGCGGCGGGGGTCGCACCGCGCCCCTCCAGGCCCCGGCGGCGCACGCCACCGGACCCCTGGACCTGTCCCTTCTTGGTGCCCGCCTTGCGGACCGCGCCGCGGCGCTGCGAATTGCCTGCCATCAGTGGTCTCCTGCGCTCTTGCGGCCGACGGTCCAGCTGGACCCGTCGGCACCGTCGGTCACCTCGATACCCGCGGCGTGCAGCCGATCCCGCGCCGCATCCGCCTCCGCCCAGTTCTTCTCGGCCCGGGCCGCCGCGCGGCGCTCCAGCTCCGCCTCGACGAGCACACCGAGCGCTGCCATCGCCGCCCCGTCACCGTCGTTCTCCGTGATCCAGTGCGGGTCCAGCGGATCCACGCCGAGGATCGACGTCATGGCCCGGACCGACGCCGCGCGGGTACGCGCACCGTCGAGGTCCCCGGACTCCAGGGCCGCGTTTCCCGCCCGCACCGCGGCGTGCACCTCCGCCATCGCGGCCGGCACGCCCAGATCGTCGTCGAGGGCCGCGGCGAAGCCGGGCGTCCACTCCCCCACCGGGACGTCGCCCGCACGCTCGACGGTCCGCTGCACGAACGACTCGATCCGTCCGTACGCGGTGGCCGCCTCGGACAGCGCGCCCGCCGAGAACTCCTGCATCGACCGGTAGTGCGCGGAGCCCAGGTAGTACCGCAGCTCCACCGCGCGGACCTGTTGCAGCAGAACAGGAATCGAGACCACATTGCCCAGCGACTTGCTCATCTTCTCGCCGGACATGGTGACCCAGCCGTTGTGCAACCAGTACCGGGCGAACGGATCGCCCGCGCCGTGCGCCTGGGCGATCTCGTTCTCGTGGTGCGGGAACACCAGGTCCATGCCGCCGCAATGGATGTCGAACTCGGCGCCCAGGTAGCTGGTGGCCATCGCGGAGCACTCCAGGTGCCACCCCGGCCGGCCCGGCCCCCACGGCGAGGGCCACGACGGCTCGCCCGGCTTCGCGCCCTTCCACAGGGTGAAGTCGGCGGCGTCGCGCTTGCCGGTGGCGGCGGACTCGCCCTGCTGCATGTCGTCCACCTTCTGGTGGCTCAGCACGCCGTAATCGGGCTGCGAGCGCACGCTGAAGTACACGTCACCCTCGGCCGCGTAGGCGTGGCCCGCGTCGATCAGCCGCTGCATGTACTCGACCATCTGCGTGATGAAGCCGGTTGCGCGCGGCTCCACCGACGGCGGCAGCACGCCCAACGCGTCGTAGGCGCGGGTGAACTCGCGCTCGTGCGTGGCGGCCCACTCCCACCACGGGCGGCCCGCCTCGGCGGACTTGCGGAGGATCTTGTCGTCGATGTCGGTGACGTTCCGCACGAAGGCCACGTCGAATCCCTTGGCGATCAGCCAGCGCCGCAGCACGTCGAACGCGACGCCGCTGCGGATGTGTCCGATGTGGGGGACGCCCTGCACCGTCGCGCCACACAGGTAGATCCCGGCCTTGCCCTCGACGAGGGGCACGAAGTCACGGACTTCGCGGGTCAGGGAGTCGTATAAGCGCAGCGTCACGGTGGTTCATCCTACTTGGCCGGGTCCGCCGCGAACCCGCTCCCGCCCGGCGCGGGCCCGGCGCCCGTACAGTTCACCCCCGTGACGATCGAACCGGGGGCTCAGGGTGATCGCGGCCGCACGCCGATGACCGGCGCGACGACCGGACTGATCGCCGGGTTCGGCGCGTACGGGTTGTGGGGCCTGTTCCCGCTCTACTTCGACGCGCTCACGCCGACCGGCGCCTGGGAGATCCTGGCGAACCGGATCCTCTGGACCCTGGTGCTCTGCGGGGCGATCCTGCTCGTGCGCAAGGATTTCGCCTGGATCGTGCCGCTACGACACCAGCCCAAACTGGTCGCAGGCGTCACCGTGGCCGCGCTCCTCATCGCGACGAACTGGATCGTCTACGTGCTCGCCGTGACCAGCGGCCACACCTCCGATGCGGCGCTCGGCTACTTCCTCAACCCGCTCGTCACGGTGGGCCTGGGCGTGCTGGTGCTCGGTGAGCGGCTGCGACCGCTGCAGTGGGCCGCCGTGGGCGTGGGCGTGCTCGCCGCCGGGTACCTCACCCTGGCCGGCGGCCGCTTCCCTCTCACCGCACTGGTGCTGGCCTGCTCGTTCGCGCTCTACGGGCTGGTGAAGAAGAAGGTGGGCGATCACCTCGACGCCCTGCACGGCCTCACGCTGGAGACCGCCGTGCTGTCCCCGATCGCCGGCCTGGTGCTGGTGATCGTCGCGGTGTGGGGCGGCGGGCTCGACTTCGGGCGGCACGGCGCGGGGCACGCGGCGCTCCTGGTGTTCGCGGGGGTCGCCACCGCGGTGCCGCTGCTGCTGTTCGCCGTGGCGGCGCAGCGGATCCCGCGGTCACCATCGGCCTGATCCAGTTCGTCACGCCGATCATGCAGCTCCTGTGCGCGGTGCTCCTCCTCGACGAGGAGCTGCCCGCCGAACGGTGGATCGGGTTCGGGATCGTGTGGGTGGCGCTGATCCTGCTCAGCGCGGACAGCCTGATCGCGCTGCGCAGGCTGCGCCGCGGTCAGCTCGCGGGGCGGTAGACCAGCGCGGTCGCCACGGAGGCGACGCCCTCGCCGCGCCCGGTGAGCCCCAGACCGTCGGTCGTGGTGGCGGACACCGACACCGGGGCGCCGAGCAGGTCCGTCAGCAGTTGCTCCGCCTCCGTGCGCCGCGGGCCCACCTTGGGCCGGTTGCCGATCATCTGCACCGCGGCGTTGCCGACCGCGAAACCCGCCTCCGCCAGCAGACCGCGGACGTGGGTGAGCATGCGCGCGCCCGTCACGCCGTCCCATTCGGGGCGCCCGGTGCCGAAGACGGTGCCCAGATCGCCCAGGCCGGCGGCGGAGAGCAGTGCATCGCACAGCGCGTGCACCGCGACGTCGCCGTCGGAGTGGCCGGAACAGCCGTCACCGTCGAACCTGAGACCGAGCATCCAGCACTCCCGGCCCGGCTCCACCGGGTGGACGTCGGTGCCGATCCCGACGCGGGGGACGATCATCTCTGCTCCTCTGCCAGGGCCTGAGCGACCCGCAGGTCGAAGGCGGTGGTGATCTTCATCGCGAGTGGATCCCCGGGAACGGTGACCACGGTGCCGCCGGCCCGTTCCACCAGCCCCGCGTCGTCGGTGGCCAGCTCCCCCGGGGCCGCGTCGTAGGCGGCGCGCAGGGCGTCCGCGGCGAACCCCTGCGGCGTCTGCACGGCGCGCAGGTCCGCCCGGTCGACGGTGGCGACCACGGCACCGTCGGGCGTGACTCGCTTGACCGTGTCCGCGACCGGAAGCGCGGGGATGACGGCGGTGGCGCCGCCGCGCAGGGACGCCACGACGCGGGCGATCATGGCCGGCGGCGTCAGCGGGCGGGCGGCGTCGTGCACGAGTACCAGCTCCGCACGGCCCGCGGCGGCCAGCCCGGCGCGCACGGAGTCGGTGCGCTCCGCGCCGCCCGGCACCACCCGCGCCCGCGGGACGAGCGACCGCGCACCGTCGACGAGTTCGTCCGGGACCATGACGACGACGTCGTCGACCGCCCCGGACGCGAAGAGGCCGCCCACCGCCCATTCGAGCAGCGAGCGGCCGTGCAGAGCCACGAACGCCTTGGGGACGTCGAGCCCCAGTCGAGTACCCCGTCCCGCGGCGGGGACGAGCGCGACGACCGTCAGGAGGCCGCCGCCAGGGCCTCGTCGAGCAGCGACTCGGCCTTCCCGTCGTCCGTCGCCTCGGCGAGCGCGAGCTCACCGACGAGGATCTGGCGGGCCTTGGTGAGCATCCGCTTCTCGCCCGCGGACAGGCCGCGATCCTGTTCGCGGCGCCACAGGTCACGCACGACCTCGGCGACCTTGTTCACATCGCCCGAAGCGAGCTTCTCGAGATTGGCCTTGTACCGGCGCGACCAGTTCGTCGGCTCCTCCGTGTGCGGCGCGCGCAGAACCTGGAACACCTTGTCCAGACCCTCCTGGCCGACCACGTCACGAACGCCGACGACTTCGGCGTTCTCAGCGGGAACCTTGACCGTCAGATCACCCTGTGCGACCTTGAGCACCAAGTACTCGCGCTCACGACCGCCGATGGTCTTGATCTCGATTGCTTCGATCAGTGCGGCACCGTGGTGGGGGTACACAACGGTGTCTCCGACCTTGAAAATCATCTGATCCTTGCCCCTTTCGATATGACCAGGATAACACGGGGGCTTTCGGGGCTGCTCGGCAACGTCGCAGGTCAGGACTCGTCCAGGGCTTGACAAAAGCAGCGCCGGATGTTCTCGGGTGCATTCGGCAACCGGATCGCAACGGTCCGTTCACCGGTAGCGGGCGCCCGACGGCGCGGCGCAACCCGCCTTCTACTACGCTGCGTGGTGACATACTCAGCTCGTCCGCACGCGGGTGTCGCCGCGCACGGGAGGAAACTGGAGGAACCGTGTCCGCACGCACCGTCTCGACCCGCCGCACCGTCACCGCAACCGCCGGTGCCCTGCTCGCCGCCGGCGCCCTGTTCTCGGTGTCCGCCTGCGGCGCGGGCCAGATCTCGCAGACCGCCAACCAGGTCGCGGCGATCAACGGCGCCAACCAGACCTTCGTGGACAAGAAGATCACGATCAGCGACGCCCACGTGCTGTACCCGACCGCGGGCGGCCAGGGGAAGCTCGCGTTCGTGCTCACCAACCTCGACAGCAAGAACCCCGACCGGCTCAAGGCGATCACGGACCAGAACGGCCGCACCGCGTCGATCAGCGGCGACCAGGTGCTCCCGGCCGGCGGCTCGCTGTACGGCTCGGCCCCGCAGGGCGCCAACGAGGACGCCGGCGTGACGCGCCTCAAGGTCACCCTCCCCGTGAACGCCGACTGGCGCCCGGGCCTGACCAACAAGGTCTGGTTCCACCTGGAGAAGGCCGGCTCGCTCCCCGTCGACGTGCCGCTGGACGCGGGCGCCGGCGCCGCCTCGGCCGTGGGCATCACGCCCACCGCCGGTGAGGGCGGCGAGCACGGCAGCGGCGGCGGCCACTAGGCCCCGCGCCTCCCTGTATGGCTAAGGCCAAGGTGCAGTACACCTGCACCGAATGCGGTCACACCGTGGCCAAATGGGTCGGCCGCTGCCCGTCGTGCGGCGCCTGGTCGACCATGGAGGAGGGTGTACCCGCCCGCGTCGGCGCCTCCGGACCGGCCGCGAACGTCGGCCTGACGCTCCCCTCGACCCCCGCGGTCCCGATCACCCGGATCGACCCGAAATCCACCCGCGCGCTTCCCGTCGGCATCGGCGAACTGGACCGCGTGCTGGGCGGCGGCATCGTTCCCGGTTCCGTGATCCTGCTCGCCGGCGAGCCCGGCGTCGGTAAGTCCACGCTGCTGCTCGAGGTGGTGCACCGCTGGGCCACGACGGGCCGCGGCAAGTCCCTCTACGTGACCGGCGAGGAATCGGCGGGGCAGGTCCGGCTGCGCGCCGAACGCACCGGCGCCCTCTCCGACAACCTCTATCTCGCAGCGGAATCCGACCTCGGCACCGTGCTCGGCCACGTCGAGCAGATCTCCCCGACACTCATGGTCGTGGACTCGGTGCAGACGCTGTCCGCCTCGGGCGTCGACGGGGTGCACGGCGGCGTCACCCAGGTGCGCGCGATCACCGCGACCCTCACGTCGCTCGCGAAGGCCTCGGGCATCGCCGTGGTGCTCGTCGGCCACGTCACCAAGGACGGCGCGGTGGCCGGGCCCCGATCGCTGGAGCACCTGGTGGACGTCGTGCTCAGTTTCGAGGGCGACAAGCACTCCACGCTGCGCATGGTGCGCGGCATCAAGAACCGGTTCGGCGCCTCCGACGAGGTGGGCTGCTTCGAGCAGCGCGAGTCCGGGATCGCCGAGGTCACCGACCCGTCGGGCCTGTTCCTGCACCATCGCGACCAGACGGCGCCGGGCACCGCGATCACCGTCGGCCTCGACGGTAAGCGGCCCCTGCTGGGCGAGCTCCAGGCGCTGGTGACCCCGTCGCCGCTGCCCGCGCCGCGCCGCGCCGTCTCCGGCCTGGACTCTGCGCGCGCGGCGATGATCCTCGCGGTGCTGGCCAGCCGCGGCGGCGTCGAGAACCTGGCGCAGAAGGACGTGTACACGGCCACCGTCGGCGGCATGAAGATCACCGAGCCCGCCGCGGATCTCGCTCTGGCACTGGCGATCGCGTCCGCCGCTCGGGACCGCCCACTGCGCCCCAACACCGTCGTGCTGGGCGAGGTGGGCCTCGCCGGCGAGGTGCGCCGGGTGACCGGGCTCGAGCGGCGGCTGGCCGAGGCGCACCGCCTGGGCTTCACCCACGCGATCGTGCCCCCTTCGGTGGAGAAGCCGAGCGTGGGGACGATGAGGATCGCCGAGGCCGGCACCGTCCGTGACGCACTGCACCTCGCGAAGCTCGGCACCGGATAACCTGACCGGCATGAACCGGGACACCGCCTTCGCCGGGAGCGCCGCGCTCCGCGACACCGTGATCCGTGTCGCCCCGGGCACCGTCCTGCGGGACGGAATCGAACGGATCCTGCGCGGCCGCACCGGCGCGCTCATCGTGCTGGGTTACGACGAGGCCGTCGAGAATCTGTGCGACGGCGGTTTCCACCTGGACGTGGAGTTCGCCCCCACCCGGCTGCGCGAGCTGTCCAAGATGGACGGGGCCGTGGTGCTGTCCACCGACGGCACCCGGATCGTCCGGGCGAACGTGCAGCTCATGCCCGATCCCGCGACCCCGACACAGGAGTCCGGCACGCGACACCGGTCGGCCGAGCGCACCGCGATCCAGACCGGCTACCCGGTGATCTCGGTCAGCGCGTCGATGTCGATCGTGCACGCGTACGTCGACGGGATCCGGCACCTCGTGGACGACGCGGCGCCGATCCTCTCCCGCGCCAACCTCGCGATCGCCACGCTGGAGCGCTACCGGCACCGGCTGGACGAGGTGCTGGCGCAGCTCTCCCGCGCCGAGATCGAGGACGTCGTCACGCTGCACGAGGTGTCGCTCGTGATGCAGCGGCTGGAGCTGGTGCGCCGGCTGGCCGTGGAGATCGAGCAGCACGTGCTGGAGCTGGGCACCTCGGGCCGGCAGATCGCGCTGCAGCTCGAGGACCTGCTCGGCGACGTCACGTCGCTGCGGGAGCCCGTTCTCCGCGACTACCTCCCCGGCGGCGACGCGGCGGTGCCCGCGGCGATCCCCCGCATCGACGCCCTCACGGACGCCGATCTGCTCGCCGCGCCGAGGATCGCCGAGGCGATGGGGTTCTCGGGCACCGTCGAGGCCCAGGACGAACCCGTCTCGCCCCGCGGCTACCGGCTGCTCGGGTCCGTGCCGCGGCTCCCCGCGCGGCACGTCGACGCCGTCGTCGGGGCGTTCGGCACGCTGCAGACACTGCTCGCCGCCTCCGCCGCGGATCTCCAGTCGGTCCCGGGACTCGGGACCGACGGTGCGCGGCACGTCCGCGAGGGCCTCTCCCGCATCGCCGAACTCTCCGTCGAACGCTTCTAACCGCGGCCGACCATCTTTCGAGGCGTTCTGCGAACCACAGGCGCCGACTCATCGCAGAACGCTTGGAAAGTTCGCGTGCCGGGATCCCGCGCCGGGGCTGGTGCGTCCAACGAGTATGAGCATCCGCACGCGAAACCTCGTACCCGTGGCCACGCCGTACCAGATCCGCACCGATTACCAGCAGGTCCTACGCGGTGTGCGCCTGCCGAGCGGGCGCGCGGTGACCTTCCGCGACCGGCTCGACGCGGTCCTGCTGCTGTACCCGGACGCGGTGTTCTGCGGCTGGACCGCCGCGGCGCTGCACTCCGTCGCCTACTGCGCCGACCGCCCGATCGAGTTCTGGCATCCACTACCGCGGAGACGGCAGGGGGCGTCATCCGCAGTGGTGCGCTACCCGAGGAGGACGTCCTCGAGCGCGATGGCATCCGCTGCACCACGGCGGTCAGGGCCCTCATCGACATCGGACGGTTCACCGCGGGCGACGACGCGATCGCCGGCATGGACCAGTGCCTGCGCGCCGACTCCGAGGGGCGCACCCTCACCGGCCGCGACGAAGTTCTGCGGTACATCGACGCGCATCCCCGCATGCACAGGTCCCGACGGGTGCGGGCGGCCCTGGCTGAGGCCGACGGGCGTGCCGAGTCACCCCCGGAGACGCACACCCGCCTCCTCCTGCACCGCGACGGGCTGACGCTCTTCACCCCGCAGGTCGTGATCGACGAGGGCCGCTTCCGGTTGGACCTGGGCACCCGCGAGTTCCGCGTGGCAGTGGAGTACGACGGGCGCGACCACGCGGACCCCGGCCAGCAGACCCTCGACGTCGCGCGCCGCAACACTCTTCGGCACGACTACGGCTGGGAGGTGATCGTGGTGACCAAGAAGATCCTCGCGGACGGGCGCTACGACCTCCTGCGGCACGTGCGGTCCGCGCTGCACGAGAGGGGCTGGAGCCCGTCCGCCTGAACATCTTTCGAGGCGTTCTGCGACTTCCGAGGCCGAGATCCTCGCAGAACGCTTGGAAGGATGATGTCAGCGGGTGGTGGTTGGATCACCGCACCACGACACGAGGAGAGACATGACTTTCGCGGAGCGGGTGCAGCGGGCGATCCGGCTGACCGAGCGGCTCAACACGATCCCCTACGACGAGCAGGAGCGGATCCGGGAGGCGTGGAGCGAGCTCACGGGACGGGAGGTCGACGAGACGTTCCGGCTCATCCCGCCCGTCTACTCCGACCACGGGATCAACATCACGACGGGCAAGGACGTGTTCGTCAATCAGGGCTGCCGGTTCAACGACATCGGCGGCATCACGATCGGCGACCAGGTGATGCTCGGACCGGACGTGAGCCTGATCAGCTCGGGCCACCCGCTCGATCCGGCGACGCGGCGGCACGGGATCACGTCGGCGCCCATCGTCCTGGGCCGCAACGTGTGGATCGGCGCCTCGGCGATGGTGATGCAGGGCGTCACGGTGGGCGACGACGCCGTGGTCGCGGCCGGGGCCGTGGTCACCCGCGACGTTCCGCCGCGCACGCTCGTGGCCGGCGTCCCCGCCGCGGTGGTGAAGACGATCGAGTGATCAGTTCCCCGCGCCGGATTCGGGGTCGGCGGCGGGCGCGGGCCTGGTCACGTTGAACGTGACGGGTGCGCTGCGCTTCGAGCCGAACTGGGCGACCACCTGGTAGGCGCCGGCGGCGACGGGCACCCGCTGCGCCTGGCATCCGGGCGCCGAGGTGGTGCCGGCCCACTGCAGCTTGTACCGCAGCTGCTGGCCCGGCTGCAGGACCTCGTTCTTGATGCCGGGCTGGAAGGTGCAGTCGAAGTTGGACCACAGCTGCTTGCTGCCGTCCAGGGTGAGCACGATCAGCTGCTGCTGGCCGGTGCCGATGTCCCGGGCGCAGGGCGAGCTGCCCGCGTTGGTGACGGTGGCCTCGAACGTCGGCTGCTCGCCGACGGCGTAGGTCGGCTTGTCGGCCGCGACGACGACGGAGATGTTGTCGTCCGGGCACGGACCGCCCGCGACGACGGCACCCGGGGTGGGGACGCCCGCACCGGAGGATCCCGAGGACGATGCGGCGCCGGACTGCGAGGAGCCCGACTGCGGCGCACCGGACTGCGAGGACCCCTGCATACCCCCGGCGCCCCCCTGGCCCGGGGCGCCGGACGGAGCCCCGCTGGGCGCCTGGGACGCGGGCAGGCCCGTCGTGCTGGGCGACGACGATGCGGCGGCGGTGTTCTCGGAAGAGTCCTTCCCACCACCGACGAAGATGATCAGCAGCACCACCACCAGGACCGCGAGCAGCGCCAGGACCGCTGCCAGCACGCGGCGGCGCCAGTAGATCTCGGGCGGCAGGGGTCCGTTGGGTTCAAGCACGATTCAACGGTAGCGTTTCCGCGGCCTCATGCCGCTGACCTGCAGCGGCGTGTCGAGGAGTCAGTCGCCGGAGACGGCGCGGAACGGCGTGGTCGGCGCCTCGCCGATGTCGCCCACCGCGCTCCGCAGGTGCACCTTGCCCTCCGCGAGTTCGTAGGTCAGGCCGACGATCGCCACGCTGCCGTCCGCGATCTTGTCCGCGATGATCCGGGAACGCTCGCGGAGCAGCTGCGCGGTCTCCTGCACGTGCTGCGCCGTGAAGTCGTTGACGTCGGACAGCCCCTCGCGCCGACCCGCCAGGATCGACGGGGTCAGCCGCTCCACGATGTCCCGGATGTATCCGGGCGGCATGGTCCCGGTGTCGATCGAGTTCACCGTCGCGGCCACGGCGCCGCAGCTGTCGTGGCCGAGGATCGCGATGAGCGGCACCTTGAGCACCTCGATCGCGTACTCGATGGAGCCGAGGACGGCCGCGTCGATGATGTGGCCGGCGGTGCGCACCACGAACATGTCGCCGAGGCCCTGGTCGAAGATCACTTCGGCGGCCACGCGGGAGTCGCCGCAGCCGAACAGCACGGCGGTCGGCGCCTGTCCCGCCGCGAGTTCCGCCACGCGGGAGTTGCCCTGGTTCGGATGCAGCGGCGTGCCTTCGACGAATCGACGGTTGCCGTCACGGAGCGCGCGCCAGGCGCCGGGGGGAGTCGATGTAGGCATGGGTCAATAATGCCCGTTGTGGGTTCCCCCAGAAACACCGGCCGCGATCCCGTCCCGGATCTCGGCACCGTTCTCGCCTGGTTCGACCGTGCCGAACGCGACCTGCCGTGGCGCCGCGACGGCGTGACGCCGTGGCAGATCCTGGTCAGTGAGGTGATGCTGCAACAGACCCCCGTCGTCCGGGTCGAGCCGGTCTGGCACGAGTGGGTGCGGCGCTGGCCGGCCCCCGCCGACCTGGCGCGGGCGACCGGCGCCGACGCCGTGCGGGCGTGGGGGAAGCTCGGCTATCCCCGTCGCGCGATGCGCTTGCACGCCTGCGCGCAGGCGATCGTCGAGCGGCACGGCGGCACCGTCCCGTCGTCCGTCGACGAGCTGCTGGCGCTGCCCGGGGTGGGCGACTACACCGCCCGCGCAGTCGCCTGTTTCGCGTTCGGGCAGGACGTCCCGGTGGTCGACATCAACGTCCGGCGGGTGCTGGCCCGCGCCGTCGCCGGGGAGTCCGACGCCGCGGCCCCGTCGGCGAAGCGCGATCTGGCGGCGGCCGTCGACGCCCTCGCGACGGTGCCGGAAGCCAAGCGCCCCAGGCTCTCCGCGGCACTCATGGAGCTCGGGGCGCTGGTGTGCACGGCCCGATCGCCGCGCTGCGGCGAGTGCCCCGTCTCCGGCGATTGCGCCTGGCTGGCGGCGGGCGCACCGTCGGGCACGGTGGCCCCGCGCAAGGTGCAGAAGTACGAGGGCACGGACCGGCAGGCGCGCGGGCGCCTGCTCGACGTGCTGCGCGCGTCCGACGGTGCGGTGCCCCGCGCCCGGCTCGACGTGGCGTGGGAGCGCGATCCGGCGCAGCGGGACCGGGCGCTGGACTCCCTGCTGGTGGACGGGCTGATCGAGCAGACCGAGGACGGGTTGTTCGCGCTCGCCGGGGAGGCCTGAGACAACTTTTTATTCACGACTGTAGGAATTGGTGATAGATTCGGGACATGAAGCTCTCAGACGGCCCCCTACGCGTCACCGACCAGGGATTCTTCGGCCCCGACTCCCCCACCTGGAAGGTGTGGGCGGCGCCCACCGCCCTCATCGGGTTCCAGCGCTCCGTGGTGCTGGAGCATTTCGACCCCGACCTGACCGCCGCGGTCGCGGACTCCGCCGGGATCTACACCGATCCGTTCGGCCGGCTCGACCGGACGCTCGCCTACTTCCTGCTCGTCGCCACCGCCGACGGCCGCACCGCGATCGCCGCGTCGGAACACCTCATGGACGTGCACCGCAAGGCCACCGGCATCGAGCCGGTGACCGGGAAGCGGTACAGCGCCAACAATCCCACGTCCCAGCTGTGGATCCACGTGACCGGCTGGCATTCGGTGCTCAAGTGCTACGAGATGTACGGGCCGGGCCCGCTCGCCCCCGACCAGGAGGCGCGGTACTGGCGGGACTGCGTCACGGCCGCGGAGCTGCAGACCTGCGACCCCGCCGACGTCCCCGCATCGCGCGACGAGGTGCGCGCGTACTTCGCCCGGGTGCGGCCTCGGCTCGCCCTCACCGAACGCGCCCGCACGGGCATGCACTACCTGCTGCGCACCCGCGACCGGGGCGTGCGTCTGCGCACCGGCAGCTCGCTCATCGCACCGGCCACCATCGCGACGCTGCCCCGGTGGATGCGCACCATGGGCGGCTTCGATCAGCCGGGCATCGTGGATTCGCTGTATCCGCGGGCGGTCCGGCTCGCGGTGCGCGCCGCGTCCGCGCAGCACTCCGCGGGCACCGTGCGGCTCAGCGGCCTGATCGCTCCGATGACGGGCGACATCCTGCGGCGTCACTTCGCGCAGTCCGCCGAGCCCGCCTCCGGCACCGTCACGCCCGCACAGGCGCGCGAGCAGTACGGCCGCGCGGCGCGCACCGCCCCGGCCTCCTAAGGTGGCACCCATGACTACCTACATCGTGACCGGCGCCAACGGCGGCCTCGGCGAGGTCGTGACCCGCCGGCTCGCGGCGACGGGCGGCCGCGTCGTCATGGCGTGCCGCGACGTCGACGGGGCGCGGCGCATCGCGGACGGCATCGACGGCGACGTCACCGTCGGAAAGCTGGACCTGGCCGACCTCGATTCGGTGCGGGCCTTCGCCGACACCGTCGACGAGGTGGACGTGCTGGTGAACAACGCGGGGCTGATGTACGTGCCGCTCACCCGTACGAAGCAGGGCTTCGAGATGCAGTTCGGCGTGAACCACCTGGGGCACTTCGCGCTCACGGGGCTGCTGCTGGACCGGCTCACGGACCGGGTGGTGGCCGTCTCCTCGGTGGCGCACCGGCAGAACTTCCGGTGGCGGATGGACGATCCGAACTACGAACACCGCCGGTACCTGCGCACCGAGGCGTACGGGCAGAGCAAGCTCGCGAACATGATGTTCGCCCGCGAGCTGCAGCGCCGCTTCGAGACCGCCGGATCGGCGAAGAAGGCCTACTACGTGCACCCCGGCGTCTCCGCGACGGGCCTGTTCGCGCGGACCGACACCCCGCTCGACGCCGTCCTCAAGCCCGCGGTCTCGCTCCTCAACAACCCGCCGGAGAAGGCCGCGGAGGCGTTGGTCCTCGCCGCCACGGACCCCGATCTCGACCCGCACCCGTGGTGGGGCCCCACCCAGCTGATGCAGTCCCGCGGGCCCGTCGGCAAGTGCCCCACCACCTCGACGTCCAAGGACGAGGCGAAGTGGGCCGAGCTGTGGGACGTCTCGGAGAGGCTCACCGGGGTCTCGTACCCGCTCTGACCGCCCCCACCCGGGAATCGGCGGGCGCCCACGCGCGTTGAACACCACATGCGCGTGGACGTCTGGACCGATATCAACTGCCCCTTCTGCTACATCGGGAAGGCCCGCTTCGAGGAGGCGCTCGCGGCCTTCCCGGGCAGGGCGGGCGTCCAGGTGATCCACCGCTCCTTCGAGCTGGACCCGTCCGCCGGCGGTTCGGAGCCCGTGGTCCCGCGGATCGCCGCGAAGTACGGCATCAGCGAGGCGCAGGCCGCCGCGAACGAGCGCGGCCTGGGCGCGCAGGCGCAGGAACTGGGGCTGCCGTACCAGACCGAGGGACGCGACAGCGGCAACAGCTTCGACATGCACCGCCTGCTGCACTGGGCGCTGGAACAGGGACGGCAGGAACAGCTCCTCGACGCGCTCTACGCCGCCAACTTCGCCTCTCCCGAACCGGCTTTCGGCGACCGGGACCGCCTGGTGGCGGTCGCCGAATCCGCCGGATTCGACGGTGCCGCGGCCCGCAGGGTCCTCGAGGACGAGCAGGCCTACGCCGAGAACGTCCGCGCCGACGAGCAGATCGCCCAGCGCATCGGCATCAGCGGCGTGCCCTTCTTCGTGTTCGATTCCACGTACGCCGTCTCCGGCGCGCAGCCGGCCGAGGTGTTCACCGAGGCGATGGAGAAGGCGTGGGCGGACGCCGGCGGGACGCTCACCGTCGTGGGCGGGGACGACGCCGACGCCTGCGGCCCCGACGGGTGCGAGCTGCCGCCCCGCGACTGACCGCCCCCGATCACGGCCCGGGCTGGCAGGACGGGCACCAGAAGATGGACCGCTCGGGCTCGTCCCCTGCACCCAGCAGGCCCGCACGGATCGTGGTGCCGCACCGCAGGCACGGACGTTTCGCACGGTCGTAGACGAAGGCGCGCAGGCCGTTGCGGTCGACCCCCGTCGTGACGCGGATCGTCCGCCCCCGGTTGGCGCGCAGCAGGCGCGCGGCGTCCTCGGCCCAGGCCAGCAGGTCGCCGCAGTCCCGCACCGGTGCCGACGGGTGCGCGCCGCGCAGGAAGCACAGCTCGTTGCGGTAGACGTTGCCCACCCCGGCCAGATTCCGTTGGTCCAGTAGCGCGTGCCCGACGGCGCGCTCCGGATCGCCGCCCAGGTTCGCGGCGGCGCGGCCGGCGTCCCAGTCGGGCCCCAACGGGTCGGGCCCGAGGTGGGCGAGGGCGCCGTCGGCCTCCCGTTCCGTGAGAACGTCAACGGTGCCGAGCGAGAAGCCCACGGCCTGAGCGTCTTCCGTCGCCAGGACCACGCGCGCGGTGTGCGCGGGGCGGCGCCACCGCGCGCCGGGGCGGTAGAGGTGCCACTCCCCCTCCATTTTCAGGTGGCTGTGCAGCACCGCGTCGCCGGCGCGGATCAGGAGGTGCTTACCGCGCGCGGTCACGGCGTCGACGGTGCGCCCGCTGAGGTCGACGGTGGCGTACCGCGGCACCCGGATGTCGCACCCCGTCAGGCGGCGGCCGGTGAGCGCCGCGCCGAGGCGGTCGGCGAGGTTGTGGACCGTGTCTCCCTCGGGCACGCCGTCGCCTACTCCGCCGGGTCCAGGCCGGAGAGGAACGCCTCGACGGCGCCGCGGTACTGCTCGGGGGCATCGTCGTGCGCGAGGTGGCCGGCACCGTCGAACCTGATGTACCGCAGGTCGGGACCCGCGTACTCCCGGACCATCCGCTCCCCCACGCCGGGCGGGACGACGGAGAACTCGGCCTCGATGAGCAGGGCCGGCGCCCGGATCGCGCGCCACTGCGCCCAGTGATCCCGCGGCCCCCAGTGGTCCGCGATGGCGCGGAAGGTGTCGAGGTCGCCGTGCAACGCACCGTCGTCGAAGGCCTCGTAGAAATAGCGTCCGGCGACGGGGCCGAACAGCTCCTCGCAGGCGGCCTGCGATCCGAAGCGGTCCGGCCAGCTCTCGAACCAGGGCGCCCAGGCGTCAGTGGACTGGCCCGTGAACTCGGGCGACATGTCCTCGACCACGAGGGCCTTCACGAGTTCGGGGTACTCGGCGGCGGTGCACCACGCGTGCAGCCCGCCCATCGAGTGCCCGACGAGCACGGCCGGCCCCCGGTCGAGGAGGGTGAGGATCTCCGCGACGTCGCCCACGAACCGCTCGGTGGTGATCTCCTCCCGGGGGACGGGGACCGCGAAACCCGTGCCGCGGTGGAATTCGGCGTCGAAGGTGAACACCCGCCCGTACCTGCGCAACCAGGGGATCTGGCGTCGCCAGGTGCGGCCGCGTCCCATGAGCCCGTGCAGCAGCAGGATCGGGGCGCCGTCCGCACGGCCGCCCCAATCCCGCAGGCCCACACACTCATCCACGGGAACCAACTTACCGGGCTATGTTGGAGGCATGTCGGTAGTGAAGATCAACGCGATTCATGTCCCCGAGGCCGCGGGCCCCGAGCTCGAGAAGCGGTTCGCGAACCGCGCGCACGCCGTGGAGAACTCCCCCGGTTTCCTGGGGTTCCAGCTGCTGCGCCCGGTCAAGGGCGACGACCGCTACTTCGTGGTCACGCAGTGGGAGTCCGAGGAGGCGTTCGCCGCGTGGCGCGACGGCCCGGCGCGAGAGGCGCACGCGGGCCAGCGCGACCCGAACGGCGGCGAGGGCCGCAAGCCCGTCGCCACGGGCGCGGACCTGCTGGAGTTCGAGGTCGTCCTCGACGTCGCCGGGAAGTCGTCCTAGCGAAGGCCGATCACCGGGTGGCGACGGCGCCCGCCTCGGCCGCGTCGGCCTGGCGCCGGCGGTCGGGCGCCTCGTCGGGCACCAGCGACAGGAAGTACGTCTGCGGCTTCGTGTCGATGACGGTCACCCGGAACCGGTCGGCCCGCACCGGCCCGCCGTCGATCCGGACTTCGGCGGTGGCGCGCGAGGCCGGGATACCCGAGACGGTGGTGGGCGTGATGGCCAGGCCCTCGATGCGCGCCTTGGACGACTTGTAGGCCTTGTTCGACGGCGCGTTGAGCACGATCGCCCGCGCCACGTCGCGCGAGGCGCGGCCGTCGGCCTCGGTGGTGCCGAACTCGATCAGGGAGGCCCAGTTCCTGTCCTGGAGCTGTGCAACGGCGGAGACGATCTGATCCGGGCCCGGCCCCCGGACCTCCCAGCCCGCGAGCGCGGCGCGGGGAACCGAGATGGGGCCGACGGCGATGCGGCCCGGGTCGGCCGCGACCGGGCCGGCGAAGACGGCGGCCGCGACCGCGGTGGTGGCGACGGCGGCGGAGACCGCGCGGGTCATGAGTGCGTTCATGGCAATGATAGTTGCATAGTGGAAAACTATTCGCACTTCCGGCTGGTGCGATCGCGAAGAAGCGGCCCGGCCTGCACCTCGTCGGACTCCGCGGCGGGCTCCGACGCCACCCGGCGCGCGATCATCCAGTTCACCGCCATGCCCGCGCCCACGACGAGGACGATCCCCACGACCGATGCCACGGTGACGCTCTGATGCAGGAACGCCGCACCCACGACGACGCCGATCGCGGGGTCGAGGCCGAACAGCAGCGCGATCATCGCCGCCGACGCCCGCCCCGCCGCGAGAGCGTCGCACGAGTACGAGATGACGACCCCGAAGAACGCCGCAGCCAGCAGGATCCCGACGGTCCGCGGCGTGAGGCTCCCGATCGCCCGGAGCGACCACGGTGCCGTCGCCGCCGCGGCGATGACGACCGCGAGGGCCAGCTTGGACATCGGCCGGCTCTGCCTGCCCACCCGCTCGGCGAGGAGGGCGTAGCCGGCGAAGCAGAGACCCGCACCGAGCCCGAAGGCGATGCCCACCAAGCTGATTCCGCTCCCCTGACCAGCGATGAGTGCCACCCCGAGCAGCGCCACCGGCGCGCAGCACCGCTCCCGCCACCGCTTGGCCATGACGAAGGCCAGGCCGCACGGGCCGAGGAAGTCGAGGGTCACCGCGACGCCGAGCGGCAGCCTGTCGATGGCCTGGTAGAGGCACACGTTCATCGCGGCCATCACCACGCCGAAGGCGACGATGGCCGACCACTCCCTCCTGGTCACGCGACGCAAGTCCGGCCGGGTCAGCGCGCACATCATGGCCGCGGCGCCGGCCATCCGGAGCCCGGAGACGGAGACCGGGCCGGCGCGGGTGAAGGCCTGCAGCGACAACGCGGAAGACGTCTGCGTGCTCACGGCGCTGACGAGCATGGTGGACGAGGTTTCCAGTTGGGCGCGCATGCGCATGACGAACGACACCTCCCTGCACGGCGACTCCGCCGGACCGATCGCCGGCGGCACCGTCAACACTATCGTTACTTAGGCGAAACAGTGTTGTGTCGTGATTCACACCTCCCCCAGGCGGCCGCACGCGTCTGATGGACTGGCACCGATGAGCGACGACCTGCCCGCCCCGGTCGCGGACGCCGTGCGAGCCGCGTGGGGCTTCCCCCTCACGCGGCCCGCGACCCGCCCTCGCCGGTGGACAGGAGTCGATCGTGTATCGCTGCGGCGAGACGGTGGTGCGGGTCGGCGCGACGTTCCGCGACGTCGGCGACGTCGCGTGGTGCAGCGCCGTCGCCGCCGCCGTCGCGCGCCGCGTACCTGAGGCGATCGCGCCCATGCCGACCGCGGACGGCCGACTGGCTGCGGGGGTGTCCGGGAGACCGGTTTCGCTGTGGCCCTTCGTTCCCGGGCTTCCGGGTGACGACGCCGACCCGAACCAGAGGCGCCGGGCGGCGCACCTTCTGGCCCGCGTGCACGCGGCGCTCGCGGGCGTCACCGTGGCGGTCACACCCCGCCGGCGGATGCCCGCGGCACCCGTCCCGGATCTGCACGACCCGGCCCTCGACACATGGCTCGAAGAATACGGCGAGCCCACGCCCCAGTTGATCCATGGAGACTTCTACGCGGACAACGTGATCACCGACGACCGCGGCACCGTCATCGCCCTGATCGACTGGGACGAGGCCGCATTCGGCTCCGCCGAGAAGGAGCTGGCGGGCGCCGCCTGGGAATGGGGCCGCTGCAGGGAGAGCCTGGACCTCACGCCCGCGAGGCGGTTCGTCGACGACTACGCCGCCGCGGGCGGAACCGCCGACCGCCTCGACGACACGGCACTGCGTCAACTGATCCGGGCACGCGTCCGCGACGAGATCGCCTACGACAGGGCGACGGCGGCATCACGCTCTGCCGACGCCGAGGACGAGGACGACGAGTACCAGCGGCTGCAGGTCCGGGCGTTCACCGAGCTGCGGCCGTGAGCCGCCCAGCCCGGCCGGGCGACCGCGCAGCGGTCAGAGCCAGGCGCCCGCGTCCCAGGTGAGGAAGGACTCCAGACTCGAGGCCGGGTGCTGCTGCGGGTGGTTCGTGGACAGGTACGCGCCGCGGTAGAACAGCAGCGGCTTCCCGTCGTTCACATCGCCGAGCGCGTGCACCCGGCCGATCGCGATGTGGTGATCGCCGCCGTCCAGCACGTTCTCGAGGGTGCAGTCGATCCACGTCAGAGAGTCGTCGATGGTGGGATTGCCCAGCGGCGACGGGGTCCAGTCCAATCCCTCGAACTTGTCGTCCACGGACCGGCCGAAGGCCGCGCTCACCGATTCCTGCGACTGCCCCAGCACCGATACCGCGAACCTGCCCGACGCCTCGACGTGCCTCCACGTGCGCGACGTCTTCATCGGGCAGAACAGCACCAGCGGGGGCTCCAGCGACAGCGCCGCGAACGACTGGCACGCGAAACCGACGGGCTTCCCCTCGTCGTTCGACGTGGCGATGATGGTGACGCCAGTACAGAATTGGCCCATCACGTGCCGGAACGTGCGCTGATCGAACGTGCCGGATTCAGGGGCGCCGGTTTCGGTCATGCTGCCAACCTACTCCCGGCCCTCGCACCGACCGGAGGCCGCAGGCGCCCTCAGTCCGCGACGACGAAACCGATCGCCGTGGCGGGTACCGTGACCGCGCACAGCGACAGGGAAAGACGCAGGTAGTACCACACGGACTGTCGGAGAGTTCGGTTCTTCAAGGCGTGCACCTCCACCTCACCTGAATCCAATCGGAATGATCCATAGGCTACCCCCGAAACACAGCCTGCGCTGACTATGTCATCGCAAATTCGGGAAGTCGCCTCCGCGGGCGCGCGATAGATTGCGCCGGTGACGCGCAGACAGCAGTGGGAACGCCGGACCAACCCGGCCATGATCGCGCTCGCGGTCGGCTTCCTCGGCGTGTACGCGGTGCAGGTGCTCGACGTGGCGCCCACTCCCCTCGTGCAGCACCTCATCGCCTGGGCGGACATCGCGATCTGGGCGACCTTCGTGGCCGATTACGCTATCCGCGTGCGGCTCTCGACGGACCGCTGGCGGTTCGTCCGCACCCATCCGCTCGACCTCGTCGCCATCCTCCTGCCCCCGTTCCGGCCGCTGCGGGCCCTGCGCGCCGCCCCGATGCTCATCAGCGGCCTGCATCGTGCCCGCCTGACCCGGGCCCGGCTGGCGGTGTTCGTCGGCTCGACGAGCCTGCTGGTGGTGTTCCTGTGCAGCCTCGCGTTCCTCGACGCCGAGCGCGGCGCCCCGGACACCAAGGTGACCGACTACGGCGACGCGCTGTGGTGGGCCGCCGTCACGGTGACGACCGTCGGCTACGGCGACGTCTACCCCGTCACCGTCGAGGGCCGCGTGGTGAGCATCGTGCTGATGGCCTTCGGCATCGGCCTCATCAGCTTCGCGATCGGCACCGCCACCAGCTGGGTGGTGGACCAGGTCAAGAGCGTGGACGCGAGCGCGCGGCGCACCGACCGCGAGGTCGACGAGCTCACGGCAGAGGTGCGCGCGCTGCGCGAGGAGATCGCCGCGCTCACCGAGGCCGCCCGGGCCGAGCCGGACCGGCGCACCGCCCCGTAACGGGGTACCGCGGCGCCCGTCCGTCAGGCGCCGGCGCCCTCGACGATGGCGCGCGCGACCGGGGAGAGCTCCGCGACCGGGCGGCCCAGCTCGATCCGGCCGGTGGGCAACAGCGGCGGCTGGGCCAGGAACCGCGGCGCGCGGCCGGCGGCGGGGCGCATGGCCTGCGCCGCGTGCACCAGGAACGGATGGCACACGAACACGTCGCCCGCCTCGCCGGTGGCGAGCACCTCGGGCAGCCCGTCGGTCTCCGCGTACTCGCCGGTCATCCCGAACACCTCGACGCCCTCGTCGCCGTAGCGGCGCAGCGACGCCGCGATCCGACGGTGCGAGCCGACCCGGATCCGGGTCGGGGCGTCGCCGGGACCGGTGTCGGAGAACAGGTACAACAGGAGCAGTGCGCGGCCGTCGCTGCGGAAGTTCACCCGCCAGCGCAGGAAGTTCGTGGGGTCCTCGCCCGGGAAGCCCGCGTCCACGTGCCACCCGTCGTCGACGGGGTCCTCGTCCGACGGGAACCGCACGGGGAAGGTGCCCAGCGAGACGCGCCGCAGCCAGCGCCCCGCCCCCACCAGGCGATCCGCGGCTGACACCACCGCCGGGGCCCGCGCCGCGGCCCGGAAGGGCTCCTCCCCGTGGTCGCCCAGGCGGACCACCGGCCGCTCCCAGGTCGACGGGTCGTCGCGACGGACACCCGACCGTTCCAGTTCCTCCCACAGGACGTCGCGACCCGCGGCGGCGGTCCCGGCGTCGAACGCGCCCCGCAGGGCGACGAACCCGTCGCGGACGAACGCCTCCACGTCGTCGTCGGTCAGTTCGTCGTCCATCGGCATGCCCCGACCGTTCCACCCCGTGCGCACCTGCGCCACCGATTTACCGGTGCTCCACAGGCGCCGCCCGCGGATTCGCGGCGTCCGTCACACGCATCTGTTGAGCCCGCGGCTAGCACACCACGTCGAGGTATTCGATGCGCGGCGCCTGCTCCAGGAGACTGCCGATCGTTGTGGAGAACGCGCGGAAGTGCTCTGATTTCGCGTGAGCCTCCAACGCCTCTGCATCGGAATAGGATTCGATCATCGTGTACAGCCGCGGCGTGCGTCGGGACTTACCCAGCCGGTATTGGCGGTTGCCGGGTTCGTTGTCCCTGACATGGGCGGCGAACACGCGCACCGCCTCCTCGAACTCGGCCTCTTCGCCGGCTTTGACGTGGATTTCTGCGAGGACTGCGATCATTTTCGATATCTGCCTACGGTCGATGAGCGGATACTACGAGCGGTCGATCGATGCATGTCCCGTGCCCCGATTCGAAGCCCGCGGATGGTCAGAACCATGAGTCGGACAAGTCGAGCGTCGTGCGATCGTTCCGAAGGAGCAGATCGAACTGGCACCCGGTCTTGGGGAGTTCATGGGCGAAGAAGTAGCGCGCGGTCAGCCGCTTCCCCTCGTAGAAGTCGCCCGGCCTCCCGTCCGATACGAGTGCTTGTTCCAGCCAGATCCACGCCACGACGCAGTGACCCACCGCTTCGAGGTAGATGCTGGCATTGGCGAGCGCGGCCTCCGGATCGCCCTCGCGCCACAGGTGTTCGGTGACGCTCTCGATACGATTCCGGGAGCGCCGGAGCGCTTCTCCCCACACCTCGACCTCGCCACCGAGCCGGCTCGCGCGAGCGCTCGTGTCGTCCATCTCGTCGAGGAGCAACCGGAGGGCCGCACCGTCGCCCATGCGCACCTTTCTGCCGAGCAGGTCCAGGCCGTGAATCGCGTGCGTTCCCTCGTGGATCGCGTTCAGGCGATTGTCTCGATACAACTGCTCGACGTCGTAGTCCCGGGCGTACCCGGCGCCGCCGTGCACCTGGATGGCGAGGCTGTTCGCCTCGAGCGACCATTGCGCGGGCCAGCTCTTGACGATGGGAGTGAGGAGCTCGAGGAGGAGACCCGCGCGTTCACGACTCTCGACATCGTCGGCGGTGGCCGCCTCGTCGACGAGTTTGGCGCAGTACAGACCCAGCGCGAGAGATCCCTCGGCGTACGACTTCTGCGCGACGAGCATCCGGCGGACGTCCGGATGGCCGATGATCGGCACCTGGTCGGCGCTGTTGCCGGAGAGTGGCCGGCCCTGGATTCGGGTTCGGGCGTACTCGACGGATTTGAGGAAGCCCGTGTACCCGAGTGAGGCGGCGGCGAGACCGACGCCGATGCGGGCTTCGTTCATCATGTGGAACATCTGGTGCAGGCCCCGGTTCTCCTGCCCGACGAGATGGCCGACTGCTCCGGGGCTGCCTCCGGGCCGATGCGTGCCGCCGCCGAGGGTCAGCAGGGCGTTGGTGGTTCCGTGGTTGCCCATCTTGTGATTGAGGCCGGTGAGGACGACATCGTTCCGTTCAGCGGGGTCACCGTTCTCGTCGAGGAGGAACTTGGGAACGATGAACAGGGAGATCCCTCCCACCCCGGGTGGGCTGTCTGGAAGTTTCGCCAGGGTGAGGTGAACGATGTTCTCGCTCATCTCATGGTCGCCGCCGGTGATCCACATCTTGCTACCGGTGAGGCGGTAGGTCCCGTCGTCCTCACGGACGGCGCGCGTGGTGATGTCGGCGAGCGATGAACCCGCTTCGGGCTCCGACAGGCACATCGTGCCGAAGAAGCGGCCGGCGATCATGGGACGCACCCAGCGCTCGACCTGGTCGGGAGTGCCGTAGGCCTCGAGCAGATGCGCGTTGGCAATCGTGAGCAGGGCGTACGAGACGGTGCTCACGTTCGCCGCCTGGAACCAGCAGTTCGCGGCTTTCGATACAACATAGGGAAGTTGCATGCCGCCCAGTTCGGAGCTGAATTCGCCGGCGAAGAAGCCTGCGTCGCGGAGGGCTTCGAGCGCTTCCTGCACCCCTGGTGCGGTGACCACGCGTCCCCGCTCATCGACATGGGGTTCGTGGACATCGGCCGTCTTGTTGTGCGGGGCGAACCTGTCGATCGCGAGGTCCGCCGACAAGTCGAGCACCGCGTCGAAGGTGTCCCTCGAGTGGTCTCCGAACCGGTCACGGGCACACAAGGACTCCACGTCCAGCCACTCGTAGAGGAGGAAGTCGAGGTCGCGCGGATTCAGGATGGCGGCGCCGGCCTTGAGATTCTGTTTCATTCGGACCTACTTTCCGGTGAAGCGGGCGTCGCGCCGCTCGATGAACGACCGCATGCCCTCCCGGCCGTCGTCGGTATGGAGCAGCGCGGACATGTCGGCGTCCAATCGAGCGAATGCGGCGCCCTCTCCTTCGAGGCGTGCGCGGTGGGCCGATTCAAGCGTGGTCTTGACCCCGAGCGGGCCGGCCTTCTCGCTGATGTACTCGGCGATCTCGATTGCGCGGTCGAGTTGGCGGCCGGGCTGGACCACCTCTTGCGCGAGGCCGATCCGTAGTGCCTCGTGGGCGTCGTACGGCTCGCCGGTGAGCAGCCACCTCATCGCGTTTCCCCAACCGGCTTCGCGAGGAAGCCGAACAGTCGCACCGCCGAAGGCATAGATTCCGCGGTTGATCTCCATCTGCGAGAAGCGCGCGTCCGAGGCGGCGACACGGATGTCGGCGGCGAGCATGAGCTCGATGGCCAGCGTCATGACCCAGCCCTGCACCGCCATCACCAGCGGGGTGGTCCAGATCCCGTCTCTGCGCCAGGGATCACGCAGACCGGGCTTGCCGTAGTCCAGGATGCCCTCTTCGATCCGGGGGCCGACCTCGGCGAGATCGAGGCCTCCCGTGAAGTGCTCCCCTCGGGCGAACAGCACGCCGCAGCGAATCTCCGGGTCCTCCTCGAGCCGGTGATAGGCCTGCGCGAGTTGTTCGATCAGTTCGAGGGTGAACGCGTTGCGCTTCTCGGGGCGGTTGAGACCTATGAGAAGCACATGGCCGCGCTGTTCGACGGTGACCGCAGGCGGCTGCTCCGCCTGGGACGGTGAGGGATTCGATGTGGTCATGGTCCACCTCTCGGTACGAGACGATCTGGTCAACAGATTCGATAGTTGCATATCACTACTGTTCTGGCTAGCGCTTTCACCTAACTCGGACGAACAAGCCCCGCTAGAACATCGACTATTACTGGCATTTTTCACACACACGGCTTGAGCCGTGCTATCACTAGTTGCAGATCACTACCTAATGGAGAAGCAGTGAGCGTGCTCGCCCTGTTCGCTTCGGCACCCCGGAGGAACTGGCGGCCACGGTCGCGTTCCTTGCCTGCCCAGCGGCGGGCTACATGACGGGAGCGACGATCCGCTCGACGGCGGCCTCACCGCCGACTGAACACAGCCCTCGCCCTCCCCGAAAGGAGTTCAACCAGTGGAGAACGCACTCGCAACGCTCGCCGACACGATCGCCGCGACCGACGCCGCGCGCCCCGCTTTCGTCGGCGACGACTTCGCCATCACCTACGCGGACCTGACAGAACGGATCGCTGCGGCCCGCGCGGCGTTGCGGGACACAGGAGTCCGCCCCGGAGACCGTGTGGCCATCAGCCTGGCCTCGGCACCGGAGTTCGCAGTCGCCTTCTACGCCACGCTCGGAGTAGGGGCCGTCGCCGTGCCGGTGAACCCCGCCCTGACCCCTAGGGAGGCCAGCTTCTACCTCGAGGATTCGGGCGCGGTCGTACTCGTCCGCCGGCCCGGTGCCGAGTGGGCCGGATCGAAGGGATTGCGCACCATCGGGCCGGAAGGGTTACAGGGGCCCGGCGGGCGCCGCGAGGTCGCCGCGGTCGCCCCCGACACGACGGCGGTCCTCCTTTACACATCGGGAACGACCGGCGTGCCGAAGGGGGCGGAGCTGACGCACGACAACCTGGTGTTCAACGCGACCGCTCTATCCGACCCCGCCATCATCGGCCCGTCGCCGGGCGACGTGGTCGCCGGCATCCTGCCCCTGTTCCACACGATGGGCCTGACCGTCCTCAACGTCACCCTCTTGTGCGGCGCCGCTATGTGGCCGATCGAGAAATTCGACGGGCGCCGGATCGCGGAACTCATTGACGGGGGGAAGATCTCGATACTCTCCGGAGTGCCGACTCACCTACAGATGATCATGGCCGCATCCGACGACCTGTCACTTCCCGCGCCTCTGCGTCGAGTCTCCACAGCCGGGTCAGAACTGCCTGCTTCCATCTCCGAGTGGGTAAAAGCACGACTCGGAACATCGGTCATCGAGGGGTACGGCCTCACCGAGGCATCCCCGACCGTGGCGTACAACCGCGCGGACACCGAGATCCGCCCGGGCTCGGTGGGCCGACCCGTTCCGGGCGTAGACGTTCAGATCGTGGACCCGAACGGAGACCCGGCCGAGCCCGGCTCACTCGGCCACATTCACGTGCGCGGCCCCAACGTGATGAAGGGGTACTGGAACCAGCCCCGCGCAACCTCCGAGACCGTTCGGAACGGCTGGCTCGCCACCGGCGACGTCGGCCGCGTCGACGCAGACGGTTACCTCTATGTCGTCGACCGGCTCAAACAAATCATCATCCGAGCGGGGTACAACGTCTACCCCCGCGAGATCGAGACCGTGCTCAGTGAACATCCTGCCGTCGCCGCCGCAGTCGTGGTCGGCGTACCCGATGCGCGGGTGGGCGAGGAGATCGCCGCGTTCGTCCTCGGCACCGGCGCGCCGATCACCGAGGACGAACTCCGACGACATGCGAGCACCAACCTCGCCGCGTACAAGACGCCCAGACGGTACTTCTTCACGTCCGAGTTCCCTCGAACCGCGACCGGCAAGATCGCCCGTGCCGAGCTGCGTGACTCCCTCTTGCGAGACGGATGACTGCGACGCTGCGGTCGCCCTCGGTGCCGACTCGGCATCGATAGCAGATCGCAACTGACACCCGTACACTGACGATATGAAGCACGAAGACCTGCTGGACGAGAACTGCGCCATCGCGCGTTCATCGGCAGTACTCGGCGAACGCTGGGTGTGGCCGATCCTCAGGCAGGCCTTCAACGGCGCACGGCGCTTCGAGGAGTTCCAGCGAGGAATCGGCCTCGCCCGCAACATCCTCACCGATCGGCTGAACCTCCTTGTGGAACAGGGCATCCTCGAGCGGCGGGCCTCCCAGCCCGAAGGGAAGCACCAGGAGTACCGGCTGACCGACAAGGGCCACGATCTATTCCCCGCCTATGTGGCCCTGATGGAGTGGGGCAACAAGTGGACCGGCCTTGCAGCACCTCCGATCGACCTGTTGCACAAGCCGTGCGGTCACCGGATGCGGGGCCGCGTGGTCTGCTCTGAATGCGGCGAGGACCTCAACGACCGGGAAACCGAACCGGTGGTGGGCAAAGGCTTGTTCTTCCATCGCTGACCCGTTGCACATCGCTATCACCGCTCCGGCACCGTCGGCGGATAACGACAGGCCGGCCGATTCCCGAACCACCCCACGATGAGAGGGCCGCCGCCCGGTGTCCCGGACGGCGGCCCTCTCGTCGATCTTCCGTTAGGCGGTGTCGCCCGGCGACTTCTCGCCGGCCAGGGCGGGCACCGCATCGTCGTCGGAGGAGTCCTCCGAGGACGCCGGCTTGGGCTTGCCCGCGAAGACGAACTTCGCGTCCTCGCCCTTGCTCTTGCCGTCCCAGCCCTCGACGTCGACCTCGATGATCTGGCCCGGGCCGACCTCGCCGAACAGGATCTTCTCGGACAGCGCGTCCTCGATCTCCCGCTGGATGGTGCGGCGCAGCGGACGGGCGCCGAGCACCGGGTCGAAACCGCGCTTCGCGAGCAGCGACTTCGCCTGGTCGGTGACCTCGATCTCCATGTCCTTGTTCTTCAGGGCCGCGCCCACCCGCTTGAGCATCAGGTCGACCATCTCGATGATCTCGTCCTGCGTCAGCTGGTGGAAGACGACGATGTCGTCGATGCGATTGAGGAACTCGGGGCGGAAGTGCTTCTTCAGCTCGTCGTTGACCTTGAGCTTCATCCGCTCGTAGTTCGCACCGTCGGAATCGCCGGAGGTGAAGCCGAGGCCCACCGCCTTGGAGATGTCGCCGGTACCGAGGTTCGACGTGAAGATCAGCACCGTGTTCTTGAAGTCGACGGTGCGGCCCTGGCCGTCGGTCAGGCGACCGTCCTCCAGCACCTGCAGCAGCGTGTTGTAGATCTCGCTGTGCGCCTTCTCGATCTCGTCGAACAGCACCACCGAGAACGGCTTCCGGCGCACCTTCTCGGTGAGCTGGCCGCCCTCCTCGTAGCCCACGTACCCGGGAGGGGCACCGAACAGGCGCGAGGCGGTGAAGCGGTCGTGGAACTCGCCCATGTCGATCTGGATGAGCGCGTCGTCCTCGCCGAACAGGAAGTTCGCGAGCGCCTTCGACAGCTCGGTCTTACCGACACCGGACGGGCCGGCGAAGATGAACGAGCCCGAGGGGCGCTTCGGATCCTTCAGGCCGGCACGGGTGCGGCGGATCGCCTTCGAGACCGCCTTGACGGCGTCCTCCTGGCCGATGATCCGCTTGTGCAGCTCGTCCTCCATGCGGAGCAGACGCGTGGTCTCCTCCTCGGTGAGCTTGAACACCGGGATGCCGGTCCAGTTGCCCAGAACCTCGGCGATCTGCTCCTCGTCGACCTCGGCCACGACGTCGAGATCACCGGCGCGCCACTGCTTCTCGCGCTCGGTGCGCTCGGCGATGAGCTGCTTCTCCTTGTCGCGGAGCGACGCGGCCTTCTCGAAGTCCTGCTCGTCGATCGCCGATTCCTTCTCGCGGCGGGCGTCGGCGATCTTGTCGTCGAACGCACGCAGGTCCGGCGGCGCGGTCATCCGGCGGATGCGCATCCGCGCGCCCGCCTCGTCGATGAGGTCGATCGCCTTGTCCGGCAGGAACCGGTCGTTGATGTACCGGTCCGCCAGGGTGGCGGCCGCGACCAGGGCACCGTCGGTGATGGAGATCCGGTGGTGCGCCTCGTACCGGTCCCGCAGGCCCTTGAGGATCTCGATGGCGTGCTCGACGCTCGGCTCGCCCACCTGGACGGGCTGGAACCGGCGCTCCAGGGCGGCGTCCTTCTCGATGTACTTGCGGTACTCGTCGAGGGTGGTGGCGCCGATGGTCTGCAGCTCACCGCGGGCCAGCTTCGGCTTGAGGATGCTGGCCGCGTCGATCGCGCCCTCGGCGGCACCCGCGCCGACGAGCGTGTGCAGCTCGTCGATGAACAGGATGATGTCGCCGCGGGTGTCGATCTCCTTGAGGACCTTGCGCAGGCGCTCCTCGAAGTCACCGCGGTAGCGCGAACCGGCCACCAGGGACCCGAGGTCCAGGGTGTACAGCTGCTTGTCCTTGAGCGTCTCCGGCACGTTGCCGTTGACGATGGCCTGCGCGAGGCCCTCGACGACGGCCGTCTTACCCACGCCGGGCTCGCCGATCAGCACCGGGTTGTTCTTGGTACGCCGCGAGAGCACCTGCATGATGCGCTCGATCTCCTTGGACCGGCCGATGACCGGGTCCAGCTTGCCCTGCGCGGCGGCAGCGGTCAGGTTTCTACCGAACTGGTCGAGGACCAGGGAGGTCGACGGTGTGCCGGCCTCGCCCCCGCCGCTGGCCCGGGCCCCGGCGCCGGCGGGCTCGCCGCCCTCCTTGCCCTGGTAGCCCGACAGCAGCTGGATCACCTGCTGGCGCACGCGGTTGAGATCGGCGCCCAGCTTCACCAGGACCTGGGCGGCGACGCCTTCGCCCTCGCGGATCAGGCCGAGCAGGATGTGCTCGGTGCCGATGTAGTTGTGCCCGAGCTGCAGCGCCTCGCGCAGCGACAGCTCCAGGACCTTCTTGGCACGCGGCGTGAAGGGGATGTGACCGGACGGGGCCTGCTGGCCCTGGCCGATGATCTCCTCGACCTGGCTGCGCACGCCCTCCAGGGAGATGCCGAGCGACTCGAGGGCCTTGGCGGCCACACCCTCACCCTCGTGGATCAGGCCCAGGAGGATGTGCTCGGTGCCGATGTAGTTGTGATTGAGCATCCTGGCTTCTTCTTGCGCCAGGACGACGACGCGGCGAGCGCGGTCGGTGAACCTCTCGAACATGGCCATTTTCCTCACATCCCGGTTACTTCGGGGACCGGCGATGCCGGGCCCGCAGATAGCCGTCTGCAATCAACGTCTTCCCACTGTAGTTCGGACCGGTCAGCGGCGGTGTCGGCAGTGCCCCGCGGGCGGGGCCCCGGTGCCGGGTCTCGTCGCCTTCCGTTCCTGATACACCAGGTCAAACGCGGCCCGGCCGGGATTTGATCCCCGTTCCGCCGTGAGCGAAACAGGGCACGGAATCGGGCGGACCGACCGGCGGGGCCCCGAGACGCACGCCGCCCCGGTGCGCGATGCGCACCGGGGCGGCGGAAGAGAACGCGCGCTCGACCTCGGTCGGCCTCGTCGCTCGACCTCAGTTGGCCTCGTTGTAGGCGTCGATGACGTCCTGGCTGATGCGGCCGCGGTCGTTGACCTTCATGCCGGCCTTGCGGGCCCAGTCGCGGATCGCGGCGCTCTGCGAGCGGTCGATCGGCGTGCGGCCGCGGGGCGCCGAGAGGGCGCGGCCGCCGCGCTTGCGGCCGCCGCTGCGGCGCGCGCTGGCGACCCAGCTGTCCAGCGATTCACGCAGCTGCGCCGCGTTCTTCGCCGAAAGGTCGATCTCATAGGTCACGCCGTCCAGACCGAATTCGACGGTCTCGTCCGCGGTCTGCGTATCGTCCACATCATCGACAAGTGTCACGGTGACCTTGCGCGCCATAAGTGCGTCCCCTATCCCAGTGAAATCCGGCTAATGTCTCAACCACTGTATACACGGAATTCCGGACGCCCTCAATTCACGTGCGAATTCAATGTCCCGATTGTGTAACGGTTCGAATTCAGTGGTCGCAGTGCGGACGATTCGCGGAGTTTCTCCGAATATCGGCTGCTACGCGCCCGGTTCCACGAGTGCGCGTACACGTTCGGCGCCCACGGCGAGCAGCAACGTGGGAAGCCGCGGACCGGTATCGCTGCCCACCAGAAGCCGATAGAGCAGAACGAAGAATGCGCGCTGCGCGGCGCCGAGCTCCTTATCGCCCTTGACGATCTGATCGGCGCCGAGCCCGCGCTGCACCTTGGCCACGCCGTACACCTGATGGGTGATCCCGGCCAGGGTCCAATCGTCCTCGAGGCGGCCGAGCCCCTCCGGTGCCGGCGTCCCGGAGCCGTCCAGCAGCAACCGCAGGCCCTCCCGCTCGAAATCGCCGAGCGAGGCGAGGAGCTCGATGTCGGGCTCCGCGCGCACGACGGTGCGCTCCTCCGCCGGCATCTGCTCGTTCACCCAGGCGGTGGCGCGGTCCAGCCGCGGGCGCAGCGGGTCGAGTCCGGCGAGCTCGTCGTCGGGCTCCAGGGCGCCCAGGATGCGCAGGGTCTGCTCGTCGTCGCCCGTCGTGATGTCGACGACGGAGGCCAGCGTGCGATACGGCATGGTGCGCGGCGTGAGCGGCAGCTCACGGACCGTCCCGGTGGCCGTGTCCAGCACCGATGCGGCGCGGGCGCGGGCGGCGATGTCGCCCGGCTGCGCCTTCTCGCCGCCCACCTTGCGGGTGAGGGCGTCCCACTCGTCGTAGGTGCGGGGCAGTTCACCGTCGAGCGCCACGTCGAACGACTGGTTCGGCTTCTTGCGCCCGTAGAGCCAGCGCAGCAGCGGCGGCTCCAGGTAGCGCAGGGCGATCGCGGCCGTCGGGACCCCGCCCTTGGAGGACGACATCTTCGCCATGCCGCGGATCCCGACGAAGGCGTACATCGGTCCCAGCGGGCGACGCCAGCCGAAGATCGGCGCCACGTCCTTGCCCACGGCGAACGAGGAACCGGGCGACTGATGATCGACGCCCGAAGGCTCGAAGGTGACTTTCTCGAATGCCCATCGCATGGGCCAATCGACCTTCCACACCAACTTGCCGTTCACGTGCTCGCGCAGCAGAACGGTTTCTTCGTGTCCACATCGACATGTGTACCGCAGTTCGGTGGACGCGTCGTCGTACGCGGTGACGGTGGTGAAATCCGTTCCGCACGCCGAGCAGTAGGGCTTGTACGGGTAGTAACCGGAATCGCCCGAACCGTCGGCGTCCTCCGCGGCGCCGGACGTGGCGTCCGAGGCGTCCTGCGCTTCCTGGGAATTCTCCTCGGGCGCGGATTCACCGCGATCCAGGGTGCGGTACCGCTCCAGGATCCGGTCGATGCGGTTTCGCTCCGCCATCGCGTGCAGAACCCGGTCGATATACGCGCCAGAGGTATACATCCGGGTCTGGCTGATTCCGGTGTACTCGACGCCCAGATCAGCCAGCGCGCCCTCCAATTCGCGCCGGAAATGCTCGGCCCAGTTCTCCGCGTCCGATCCGTGCGGCGCGGGAACCCGCGTCAGTGGTTTACCGATGTGCTGATCCCACGAGGAATCGACGCCCTCGACCTTGGGGACCTTCCGGAACCGGTCGAAATCGTCCCAGGAGATGATGTGCTCGACGGTGCGGCCGCGACGGCGCAGCTCGTCGGCCACCAGGTGCGGCACCATCACCTCGCGCAGGTTGCCGAGGTGGATCGGACCGGACGGCGAGATCCCGGAGGCGACTTTGACGGGGGTGTCGTTCTTCTCCGCGAAGGCGACCGCCTCGTCGGCCAGTCGGGTGACCCAGTCGTCCAGGGGCGCGTTCTGCGGGGCTTCACTCACAGCCCGCAATCGTACCGACAGCGGTCGGCGACGACGGGCGGAGGCGTACCGGGCGCCCGCTCAGGCCTCGTGGGCGGCGAACGCCGCGACCGCCCGACGGTACGCGGCCGACTCCGGCCGGGCCGCTCCGCCGGGCGCGACGCCCAGGGCCAGGGCGCGGAAGCCCCCGTCGACGGAGGTGGCGCGCACCCCGCGGTCCCGCAGCCGGGTGGCGATCGCGGAGGCGGTGGCACCGTTGTTGCTGACCAGAACCCACCGGGTGTCCGCCGCGGCGGCGGCGAGGCTGGTGGGGAGGCCGGGCACGAGGCGGGCGGCGACGGCCGCGGCGTCGAGGGCGATGGCGCCGGTCAGGATGCCGTCGCGGCTGCGGTCGGACTGGTCGCGCAGGTCCACGACGATCGCATCGTCGGCGGGGGTGTAGTGCACGGGGTGCATCGGGATCTCCAGGAGGGAGGCGGACGCTCGGCTCTCGAGACGAGGCGGCGTCCGGGCAGCGGGAAGGGGCCGGGTTCCTAGCGGACCCGACAACACTCCATGCAGCTGCGCACCTGGCTCATGGAAGCGAAGTTAGCACCCCGGCTCCGCGCCGGGCAAGGGTTGGAATCACCTGTGACGTCAATCCCGGGCGCGGCGCTCGCGCTGGGCCCGGTTCGCGCTCTCCCGCAGGTACACCGCCCGCAGGCCCTGCAGCGTCAGGTCGGCGCGGCGGTGCGTGACCGTCGCGCACTCGCCCGCAACGCCGTCGTCGTAGCCGCCGGTGGCGATCACCGCGGCGCCGGGGACCACGTGCAGCGCCCGGCCCACGAGCGCGTCGACCATCCCCGCGAAGCCGTACAGGATGCCCGCCTGCAGCGCCTCCACGGTGTTCTTGCCGACCACCGACCGGGGCGGGGTGAGCTCCACCCGCCGCAGCGCGACGGTGCGGTCGGCGAGCGCGTCGAGGGCGCTGCCCACGCCGGCGGCGATGGCGCCGCCGAGGAACTCGCCCTTGGCGCTGACCACGTCGACGCGGGTGGAGGTGCCGAAATCGACCACGATGCACGGGGTTCCGGCGTCGCGGCCGTGCACCTCGAAGGCGCCGGCGGCGTTGGCCACGCGGTCGGCGCCCACCTCGCGCGGGTTGTCGACGTGCAGCGGTACCCCCGTCTTCACGCCGGGCTGCAGGATCACCTGCTGCGCGGCGCCGTAGTAGCGGGACGCCATGGCGCGCAGGGAGTGCAGGATCTCGGGCACCGTCGAGCACGCGGTGAGCCCGGTGACGGCGGCGGGTTCGAAGCCCCCACCGGCGAGGAACCCGCGGATGATCAGCGCGAGCTCGTCGGAGGTCATGCGCGGGTCGCTGCGCAGCCGCCACGTGCCGAGCAACTCCTCGGAAGCGGCGTCGGCGAACAGCCCGACGGTGACCGAGGTGTTCCCGGCGTCGATCGCCAGGAGCATCAGAGCCTGCCCGTCACCAGGCCGTAGCCGTCGGGCACGTGCGCGGCGTCGGCGGTGAGTTCCACGGCCCGGTTGTCGCCGTCCACGAACACCACGTTCGGCGCGTACTCCTTCAGCTCCGCCTCGTCGAGCACGCCGTAGGCGATGATGATCACGATATCGCCGGGGTTCACCAGATGCGCTGCGGCGCCGTTGATCCCGATGATTCCGCTGCCGCGCTCGCCGGCGATGGCGTAGGTCTCGAGGCGAGCGCCGTTGGTCACGTCGACGATGGCCACCTGCTCACCCTCGAGCAGGTCCGCGGCGTCGAGCAGGTCCTGGTCGATGGTCACCGAGCCCACGTAGTGCAGGTTGGCCTCGGTCACCGTGGCGCGGTGGATCTTGGACGTCATCATGGTGCGCAGCACGGCTATTCGACCTCCTCGCCGATGCGGCCCGCGGACTCCGATTCCGGCGCCGCGAGGAAGCCGGTGCCGATGGCGACGCCCACGTTGTCGATCAGGCGGGTGTTCCCGAGCCGGGCCGCGACCAGCAGGCGCCCGTCGCCGGTCTCGGGGGCGGGGCCCAGGTCGGGCGCACGCAGGGCGAGGTACTCGACCTGCAGCTCCTGCTTCTCGGCGAGCACCTCGCGAGCGGCGGCGAGGATCGCCGGCTCGCCGCCCTGGGCGGCGTACGCGCCGGCCAGCAGGGCCGCGGAGAGCGCGGTCGCGGCCTCCCGCTGCTCGGGCTCGAGGTACACGTTGCGCGAGCTGAGCGCCAGGCCGTCGTGCTCGCGGACCGTCGGGACCCCGACGATGGTCACGTCCATGTTCAGGTCCGTGACCATCTGCCGGACCAGCACCAGCTGCTGGTAGTCCTTCTCGCCGAAGAAGGTGGTGTGCGGCCGGACGATGTTGAGCAGCTTGTTGACCACGGTGAGCATGCCCGCGAAATGGGTGGGCCGGCTGTCGCCCTCCAACTGCGCGCCGGCGGGGCCGGGGTGGATCGTGGTGCGGGGCCCCTTGGGGTACATGTCGGCCGCCGACGGCGCGAACACCAGCTCCACGCCCGCGGCGCGCAGCTTCTCCACGTCGCTGTCCAGGGTGCGGGGGTAGGCGTCCAGGTCCTCCCCCTCGCCGAACTGCAGCGGGTTCACGAAGATCGACACCACGACCACGGCGCCGTTCAGCTTGGCGGCGTGCACCAGCTCCAAGTGGCCGGCGTGCAGCGCGCCCATGGTGGGCACGAACGCGATCCGCCGCCCCGTCGCCTTGAGCGCCGAGGTCACCTTGGTCAGCTGCGCGGGGTCGTGGTGCACGGTCAGCTGGCCGGGCGTGTACGGGCGGGTGGGTGCACTCATGATGCTTCCTCGGTTCGGTGTGCCAGGACGGGGTCGATGGCGGCGGACGTGCGGGACTGGGCCGCCGCGCGGCGGGACTGGGCGCGGTAGGCGTCGGCGATGAGGGGGCCGGTGGTGGGGTCGAGCGCGTCCAGCGCGTCGAGGTGGCGGGCGACGGCCGCGGCGTCCCCGCGCGCGGCGGGTCCGGTGAGGGCGGCGGGGCCACTGCGCAGGGCGTTGTCGAGGGCGGCGCGGGCCAGTGGGGCGAGGACCCGCTCGGGCAGGCCCTCGGTCGGGCCGCCCACGGTGTCCAGGCCGGCGCCGCCCGCGAGCGCCCCGGCGAGCGCGGTCACGGCGTCGTCGACGAGCGCGACCAGGTGGTTCGCGCCGTGTGCGAGGGCGGCGTGGTACAGCGGGCGGGCGGCCTCGGGGACGCGGACGGGCTCGGCGCCCAGTTCCAGCGCGAGGGCCTGTCCCACGGCGTGGCCCACCTCGTCGGCGGCGGTGACGCCGACGCAGCAGGCGCGCAGGCGGGCGGTGTCCTCCTCGTCGCCGACGAAGGTCATGGCGGGGTGGAAGGCGATGGTGGTGCACCCCAGGCGGGCCAGCGGCGCGAGGACGCCCACGCCGAGCGCTCCGGAGGTGTGCAGCACGATCGCCGACGGGTTGATCCGGGGCGCCAGCTCGGCCACGAGCGCCTCGAGCTCGGTGTCCGGGACGGCCAGGATCAGGAGCTCCGCGGTGGCGGCCATGTCCGACGGTGCCGCGATCCGCGCCTCGGGGAGGCGGCGGGCGGCGCGGGCGCGCGAACGGGCGGAGGGCGCCGAGACGGCGGTGACGACGTGACCGACCTGCTCCAGGGCCGCGCCGAGAGCGGTGCCGACGCGGCCGGCGGAGATCACGCCGACGGAGAGCCGCGCGGGCGTGGGGGGATTGGGGATGCCCGACAACCGGTCGTCCCCCGTGTCGGGGCGACCCGGTGATCCGGGCGGGAATTCGGGCATACGGGATGCGCCTCCAAAGGTCGTTCCAGTCCCGCAGCGCGGGTACCAGACGGTCGGTAGAAGGCTATGCCCGGGCGCGATGCCCGGGCAATGCTGTGTGAGCTAGTTCATGGGTGGCGGATCACTCGGGCTTGCGCCGCCGGCCGCCGCTGCGCTCGGTGTCGGCGTTCATCCGGGCGATGAGCTCGGCGACGGTGCTGCCCGAGGTGTGCTGGCCCTGCGTGTGATCGGGCTCGGCCCGCTCGGGCTGCGCGGCGCCGGCCTCGGGGTCGACGGCCTGCTCGACGCGGGTCGGGTTCTCCTCCTGCCACGGGCGCTCGGGCACCCACTGCTGCTCCGGGGTCTCCTCGGGCGCCGGGGCGAAGCGGCGGGGCGGGAACGGGGGCCGGTACCCGGACTGCGGCGCGAGCGGCACGAACGGCTCGTCGGTGGTGTGCTCGACGTGCTCGACGTGCTCCACGTCGACGGGCGGCTCGGCCTCGGTCTGCGGGAACCCCTCGGCCTGCGGGAACGTCTGCGTCGCCGCGGGCGCCTGGGGTTCGGCGTGCGGCGGCACGTGCCCCGGCCCCTGCTGCTCGGGCGGCGCGTCGTCGGTGACGGTCTGGAACACGGTGGTGGGCGCGTCCTCGCCCGGGCGGCCGGCGGGCGGCGCGGGAGCGGGCTCGGTGACGGACGTCGCCCCGTAGTAGTCGTCGACCGCAGCGGAGGCCGAGGCGGCGGCCCCCGGGGCGCCCGGTGCGGCGGCGTCGGGCACGGGGACGCCGGCGAAGTCCTGCTGGGCGCGGAACCGGTCGTCGTCCTCGAACACGGACTTGGCCTGCTGGGCGGCGATGGCCCGCTGCTCGGCGGCGGCGTACAGCTCGGAGTACGACGGTCCCAGGTCGCGGCCCAAGAGCTCCTCGAGGTTCGCGCGCAGCGCGAGCACCTCGGCCTTGAGCGCGGTGAGCTCCTCGTTCGACTCCTCCCGCATCTCGGCGCGGATGTCGTGTTCGAGGCGGAGCTCGTACTCGCGCCGGGCGCTGATCTCGCGCTCGAGTTGCAGCTCGTAGACCGATTTGAGGCCGCTCTCCTTGGATTCCGCGGCCCGCAGGTCGCGGGTGTAGCGGGCGATGAGGAAGGCGGCGATGACAAGGCCCCAGATCAGCATGATCAGGGCGACGAGTCCCCAGCGTTTGTCGTCGGAGAACACCCACAGCCCGGTGCCCAGCACGGCGAGGCCGATCACGATCCCGAGCATCCACTGCCCGGCGCCACCTGAGGAACGGCGCGATGTGCGCTTGCGGATGGGCGGGCTCGCGGGATCCGTCATGATCGTGACCCTACCGTTCACCGGCCAGTATGCGGCTCAAGCTGAGGTTCAGGCCGGGGACGTGTCGGCGGACTGGTCCTCGGGGTCGTCGGGCGTGCGGCAGCACCGCTCCAGCCACAGCGCCGCCCCGAGCAGCACGGCTGCGCCGAGGAGCCCGATCCAGGCGCCCGGCCGGTCCGCGTGCGTCGCGGCGAGGCGATCGCCCTCCGTGAGGAGGAACACGAGGACCCCGCCGAAGAAGCCGGACGCGACGGCGCCGAGGTACGCGGAGGCCTTGGCGAGCGCCACGGCCCGCGCGACGGCGATCGGGTGGATCCGGCCGGGGCCCAGGCCCACCTCGCCGCGGCCGACCCGCCCTCGGATGAGCTGCGCGATGTACAGGTCGGCGGCGGCGATGCCGTAGAGCAGGGCGCCCGCCCACACCGGGATCGGCGGCACCAGGTCGCGCACCAGCACGTAGGTGCCGCCCGCGACGCCGACGACGATGACGGCGAGCTCCACCCAGGTGGTGGAGCGGACGGTGGGCCCACCGGGCTCATCGGGATCACCGGACTTCTTCGGCGACGGCGCGGTCACAGCGGCGTCACCTCCGCGACCTCGCCGGCCGGCAGCGCGGCGATCAGGGCCTCGACGGTGCCCTGCCCGGGCAGTACGGCGGCCGGGTCGGCCGCCAGCCAGGGCACGAGCACGAACGCCCGCAGCCGTGCGCGCGGGTGCGGGAGGGTGAGCTCGGGGTCGTCGGAGAGCACCGGCTCGACGCCGTCCCAGACGGCGACGACGTCGACGTCGAGCGTGCGCGGGCCCCACCGCACGTCGCGGACCCGCGCCGCTGCGGCCTCCTGCTCGCGGGCGAAGTCGAGCCACCCGGCGGCGTCGCGCGCCGGATCGTCCGCGATCACCGTCGCGTTGACGAAGTCGTCCTGCTCGACGCCGCCCCACGGGGGCGTGCGGTAGAGCGGCGAGGAGCGCACCAGCGCGGGGCCGAGGGCGTCGACGGCGCCGCGGACCGTCGCCTCCGCGGCGCCGAGGTTCGCGCCGATCGAGAGCACGGCGCGGGTCACCCCTGCACCGCCCGGGCCCCGGACCGGGAACGACGGGCCACGACGGCCACGTCCTCGAAGGTCAGCGGGATCGGCGCGGAGGGCTTGTGCACCGTCACCTCGACGGCGTACACCTTCTCGTCGGCGGCGACCGCCTCGGCGATCTCCGCGGCGACGGTCTCGATGAGGTTCCGGGGCTCCCCCGCCACGATGTCGTGGGCGCGTTGCGCGAGCGCGCCGTAGTCGACGGTGTCGGCCAGGTCGTCGGACGCGGCGGCGGGCCGGGAGTCGACCCACAGCACCAGGTCGATCACGAACTCCTGGCCGTCGCGCCGCTCGTGCTCGAAGACGCCGTGGTGCCCGCGGACCCGCAGGCCGCGCAGCTCGATCCGGTCGGCCATGTCAGGCCCTGCCTCTCTGCCGGGCGGCCGATGCGGCCGCCCCTCTGCGCCACGCCGTCGACACCGCGACGGCGTCGACCGACGAGCGGACGTCGTGGACGCGCACGCCCCATACCCCGGCCTGCGCGCTGAGCGCGGAGACGGCCGCCGTGGCCACCTCGCGGCCCGCGGGTGGGCGGCCGCCCAGCAGCTCACCGAGGAAGCGTTTGCGGGAGGCGCCGACGAGCACGCGGAAACCGGTGTCCTGCAACGTGTCCAGGCCGTGCAACAGCGCCCAGTTGTGGTCGGCGTCCTTGGCGAAGCCGAGGCCGGGGTCGAGCACGATGCGGTCGGGCGCGATGCCCGCGGCGATCGCCGCATCGGCCTGGTGCAGAAGCTCGTCACGGACCTCGGTCACCACGTCGTCGTAGTCGGTGACGCCGTGGTGGATGGCCGCCCACGTGTCGGCGCCCGGGGCGCCGGGCGATGGGCGCCAGTGCATGAGGATCCAGGGGACGTCCGAGGCGGCGACGACGCGGGCCATACCGGGGTCGGCGCGGCCGCCGGAGACGTCGTTGACGATGGCGACCCCGGCCTCCAGCGCGGCCTCGGCGACCGAGGCGCGCATGGTGTCGACGGAGACGGCGATCCCGTCGGCGGCGAGCGCGGCGATCACGGGCACGACGCGATCGCGCTCCACATCGGCGGGCACGCGGTGCGCCCCCGGCCGGGTGGATTCGCCGCCCACGTCGATGATCGCGGCGCCGTCGGCGACGAGCTCGCGGGCCTTGGCGACGGCCGCGCCGGTGTCGAGGTAGCGGCCGCCGTCGGAGAACGAATTCGCGGTCACGTTGACCACGCCCATCACCAGGGTGGCCGCGTCGGGCCGCTCGCCGGCGGCGCGGTCGTCTCGGGCGGGTCCGGTGGGCACGGTCACCGCCGCAGGATCAGCTCGAGTGCTTCGGCGCGCGAGGTGGCGCTCTCCTTGAACGCGCCGCGGACCGCGGAGGTGGTGGTGCTGGCGCCCGGCTTGCGGATGCCGCGCATCGCCATGCACAGGTGCTCGGCCTCGATCACCACGATCACGCCGCGAGGATCGAGCTTGCGCACCACCGCGTCGGCGATCTGGGCGGTGAGCCGTTCCTGCACCTGGGGGCGCTTGGCGTAGAGATCCACGACCCGCGCCAGCTTGCTCAGGCCCGTGACCCGCCCCGATTCCCCCGGCAGGTAGCCCACGTGGGCCACGCCGTGGAACGACACCAGGTGGTGCTCGCACGTCGAGTACATCGGGATGTCCTTGACCAGCACCAGCTCGTCGTGGTTCTCCTCGAAGGTGGTGTCCAGCACCGCGTCCGGGTCGGTGTGCAGGCCCGCGAACATCTCGGCGAACGCCCGGGCCACCCGCTCCGGGGTGTCCTGCAGCCCGGAGCGCTGCGGGTCCTCACCGACGGCCACGAGCAGTTCACGGACCGCGGCGACGGCGCGCGCGTGATCGAACGGCGCCACGGCCGCCCCGTCTCCCGCCGCCATCAGTTGTCGCTCGGGCGATCCGAGCCGGGCTCCTGGCCCTGCTGGGGCTGTCGGCCGCCCTGCCCGCCCCGGTCCTGCTGGGGCGCGTCCTGCGGCGGCCACCCGGGCGCCGACCATCCGGCGGGGGCGCCGTAATCGGGACGGCTGCCCTGCTGGCCGGGCTGGCCGGGCTGGCCGTACTGGCCGCCGGGCTGCTGGACGCCGGGCTGCGTGTAGGGGCCGGGCGCGGGGTACTGCGGTCCGGGGTAGGCCTGCTGGCCGCCCCACTGGTAGCCGGGCTGGCCGTACGCGGGCTGCGGCTGCTGCGGCTGGCCGTAGCCCGACGGTGCGCCGGGCGCGGGCCACGGCGCGGGTGCCTGCCCGTTGGCCTGGCCGTTCGGGCCCGCCTGGCCGTACTGGCCGTAGCCGTACTGCCCACCCTGGCCGTTCGGTCCGTTCGGGCCGGCCGCGGCGAGCGCCGCCGCCCGGTCGCGCTCGGCCTGCTCCTGTTCGGCCTTCTTGCGCTCGGCCTCCTCGTCGACCGGGGGCCAGGGATCGCCGTTCTCGATGGCGATCTCCTTGGGGGTCTTGATCGGGGGCTTGTTCGACGGCGTGCGGTGCCCGAAATCGTCGAACTGGGTGATCCGGGGACGCTTCTCGACGCTCTCGAAGATCCGCTCGAGGTCCTTGCGGACCAGCGTCTCCTTCTCCAGCAGCTCGCCGGCGAGTACGTCGAGGACGTCGCGGTACTCGTTGAGGATGGACCACGCCTCGGTGTGCGCCGCCTCGATCAGCGAGCGCACCTCCTCGTCGATCTGCGCGGCCACGGTGTTCGAGTACTGCGCGCCGCCGCCCATGCCGCGGCCGAGGAACGGGTCGCCCTCGTCCTGGCCGTACTTCACGGCGCCCAGGCGCGAGCTCATGCCGTACTCCATGACCATGGCGCGGGCGACCTTGGTGGCGTGGTCGATGTCGCTGGACGCCCCCGTCGTGGGCGCGGCGAAGACGAGCTCCTCCGCGGCGCGGCCGCCCATGGCGAACACGAGGCGGGCGATCATCTCGTTGCGGGTGTACATGCCCTTGTCGTCCTCGGGCACGGCCAGCGCGTGGCCGCCGGTGCGGCCGCGGGCGAGCACCGTGACCTTGTAGACGGGGTCCAGGCCGTCGGTGGCCCACGCGGCCAGGGTGTGGCCGCCCTCGTGGTACGCGGTGACCTTCTTCTCGTGTTCGGAGATGATCCGGCTCTTGCGGCGGGGGCCGCCGACCACGCGGTCCACGGCCTCCTCGAGGGTGGCCGCGGTGATGAGCGATCCGTTCTCGCGGGCGGTGAGCAGCGCGGACTCGTTGATCACGTTCGCCAGGTCGGCGCCGGACATGCCCGGGGTGCGCTTGGCGAGGCCCTCCAGGTCGACGTCCTGGGCGAGCGGCTTGCCCTGGGCGTGCACGTTGAGGATCGCCTTGCGGCCGGCGATGTCCGGGTTGGAGACGGGGATCTGCCGGTCGAAGCGGCCCGGACGGAGCAGTGCGGGGTCCAGGATGTCCGGGCGGTTGGTGGCGGCGATCAGGATGATGCCCTGCCGGTCGCCGAAGCCGTCCATCTCCACCAGCAGCTGGTTGAGGGTCTGCTCCCGCTCGTCGTGGCCGCCGCCGAGGCCGGCGCCGCGCTGGCGGCCGACCGCGTCGATCTCGTCGACGAAGATGATGCAGGGGCTGTTCTCCTTGGCCTGCTCGAACAGGTCGCGCACGCGGGAGGCGCCGACGCCGACGAACATCTCGACGAAGTCGGAGCCGGAGATGGTGAAGAAGGGCACGCCGGCCTCGCCCGCGACGGCGCGCGCGAGCAGCGTCTTACCGGTGCCGGGAGGGCCGAACAGCAGCACGCCCTTGGGGATCTTCGCGCCGAGGGCCTGGTAACGGGCCGGGTTCTGCAGGAAGTCCTTGATCTCGTACAGCTCCTCGACCGCCTCGTCGGCGCCCGCGACGTCCGAGAACGTGGTCTTCGGCATGTCCTTGGTGAGCTGCTTGGCCTTGCTCTTGCCGAAGCCCATGACGCCGCCGCGGCCGCCGCCCTGCATGCGGTTCATGAGGAACATGAACAGGCCCACGAGGAGCAGGATCGGCAGCAGCGTGAAGAGCAGCATCGACAGGATCGGCGAGTCGGAACTCACGTTCGTCGTGTAGCCGACGTCCTTGCCGTCCGGAGTCTTCGCGTCCTGCACGTCGGCGAGGATGTCGCGGGACGTGCCCGCGGGGTACTTGGCGAACACCTTGGTGGAGTCCTCGGTGCCCTCGACCGCCTTGCCGAGCGTGACCCGCAGGGTCTGCTCCCGGTCGTCGATCTGGACGTCGGTGACGTTGTTCGCCTTCAACTGCGCGACGACCAGCGACGTGGGCACGCCCTTGTAATCGCGGTTCCCGCCGCCGCCGACCATGGTGAATGCCCAGACCAGCAGCACGAAACCGGCGATGATCGCCAGGGTGCGGATGAGAGATTTGCGTTTCATATCGCTTCGCCTTGCGGCTCGTCAGTCCTTCTTCAGCGGCACGCGCGGGTCGCCGCGCAGGGTCGACTTCCCAGGTTACCGTGCGGTGCGCCGGGGTCGCCGGGCGCGGTTTGCGCCGACGGCGAACACCGCGCGTTCACCGGCGGGCGCTACCCTCCATCCATGACCGATCCTCAGTTTCCGCAAGAGCCGATGCACTCACCTTCTGATCAGGCGCCACAGGTTCAGGCCCCTTCCCCCCGCTTGGCAGAGCAGGTTCGAGTTCTTCGCTCACTACGGTCAGCCGGCGTCGTCCCCCGAGTCCAAGGCGGCGTTCCGGCGGCTGTCGTTCCTGCAGCGCGCCCGGCTGGGCTCGAACATCCTCGCGTTCCTGTTCGGCCCGATCTACTTCGCGATCAAGGGCATGTGGCGCAAGGGCCTCACGATCCTCGGCTCCTCGCTGGCAGTGATCGTGGTGCTGAGCTTCTTCCCGCTCCCCGATCTGGTGTTCCGCGGCTTCGGCTTCGCGGTCGCCGCGGTGTACATGACCACCGCGAACTGGGCGTACTTCCTGCACGTGACCCGCAGCAGCCGGTCCTGGAACCCGTTCGAGGGCATGAACGCCCTGTAGTGGTGCGGCGGGCTACACCTCGAGTTCGGCGGCCACGGCGAGCAGGTCGGCCTCGCCGCCGGGGCGGGCGATCAACTGCACGCCCTCGCCGCGGTAGGGCACCGTCATCGCCGGCCACCCGACGAGGTTCCACAGGCTCGGATACGGCGCGTACGCGAGGCTCGGCACGGCGCTGGCCGCCCACGGCAGGGCGTTGTAGGCGCGCGCCTCGGCGGGGCGGCGGGCCAGCGCCGGGGTGACGAGGACGTCGATGCGCTGGACGGCGAAGAACCGCTCCAGCGCGGATTCGATCCCGGCGGCGTCGGCGGGCCGCACCAGGTTCCGCCGCTCGACGGTCCGCCCCAGCGCCACGTGGCGCCGCGTACGGGACTGCAGCAGAGCGGGATTCGCACCGCGGGCCACGATGTCGTCGGCGTCGGCGGCCGCCGCCGCGGCCCACCGCGCGAGCAGCGGCAGCGGCGTGGCCGGGTACGGGACCTTGACGTCGCGCACCGAATGACCGCGGCCCGAGAGCGTGCCCGCGGCACCGCGCACGGCGTCGACGATGGCCCGTGCGGTGAAGGTGACCGGCGTCGGGCGGTTGAGGCCGAGGCCGATGCGGAGCCCGGCACCGTCGCCGATCTCGGCGAGCTCGGGCCGCCCGGCCATCACGGACAGGGCGAGGGCCGCGTCCTCGACGGTCCGCGTGAGCGGGCCGTTCTCGGCCATCCCGAACCAGTCGGTGGGGCCGAGCTGCGCGGGCACCACGCCCCGGCCGGGCTTGATGGTGACGACGCCGCAGGCGGCGGCGGGCCCACGCAATGAGCCGAGGCCGTCGTTGCCGTGGGCGAGCGCGACGTGGCCGGCCGCCACCACGGCGGCGCTGCCCCCGGAGCTGCCGCCGGCGGTCCGCCCGGGCCGGTGCGGGTTCGCGGTGACCGCCTCGGCGTCGTCGGTCATGGCCCACAGGCACAGCTCGGGCACGCGGGTGAGGCCCACGACCACCGCACCCGCGGCGCGCAGCCGCTTCACGACGGGGTGGTCGGACTGCTCCACCGGAAGGCCCGCGCCGCAGGAGGCGGAGACCCCGTCGAGCATCCGGTGACCGGAGACGGCCACGTTGTCCTTGATCGCGATCGGCACCCCCGCCAGCGGCAGCGAGTACCGGTCGGGGCGGGCGTCGACGGCCGCGGCCTCCTCCAGAGCGGCGTCGGGGCGCAGCACCCGCCAGCCGTTCACCGCATCGGGGCCGATGCGCTGCAGGGCGTCCCGGGTCGCCTCGACGGCGGTGACGCTCCCGGAGCGCACCCGGTCCGCGGTGGCCGCGGCGGTCAGCAGGGTCATGGCGCTACTCGCTGTAGACCTTGGGATCGAGGATGCCGATGTACGGCAGGTCGCGGTACCGCTCGGCGTAGTCCAGGCCGTAGCCCACGACGAACTCGTTGGGGATGTCGAAGCCGACCCACTTCACGTCGATGTCCACGCGCACCGCGTCGGGCTTGCGGAGCAGGGTGACGATCTCGAGCGAGCGGGGCTGGCGGCTGGCCAGGTTGCGCATGAGCCAGCTCAGCGTGAGGCCGGAGTCGATGATGTCCTCGACGATGAGCACATCGCGGTCGGAGATGTCGCGGTCGAGGTCCTTGAGGATCCGCACGACGCCGGAGCTGGAAGTGGACGAGCCGTAGCTGGACACCGCCATGAACTCGAGCTGCGTCGGCACCGGGAGCGCGCGGGCGAGGTCGGTCACGAACATGACGGCGCCCTTGAGCACGGTGATCAGGAGGAGGTCGGTCTCACCGTCCCGGGCGCCGTACTCCTCGGCGATCTGCTCCGCCAGTTCGGCGGTCCGCTGCTTGATCCGGTCCTCGGAGAGCACCACTCCGGCGATGTCTCCCGCGTACAACTCACCCGTGCCGTTCACCACGCACTCAGAATGCCACCTGCCCTCGACACCTGCAGGCGCCGCCCCGATGTTCCGCCCGGTACGGCGGTCGGCCCCTGGCCGTGCCAGTCGCTGACCAGCGCGTCCACGGCGGCCAGGTGACCGGCGGTGAGCGCGCGGGCGCCGCGCCCGGCGAGCCAGGCGCGCAGCACCCTTCGGCGCAGCGCGGGTGGCAGGCCCGCGATGTCGGCGACCGCGAGCTCCTCCCCCGACGGTGCCGGCGCGAGCGCGTCGAGCGCATCGTTGTCGTCGCGCAGTTGTGCCGCGGTGCGGGCCAGGGCCTCGGCGACGCCGCCGCCGAGGACGTCCTCCAGCAGCGGCAGCACCTCGGTGCGCAGCCGCACCCGGGTGTAGCGGGGATCGGCGTTGTGCGGGTCGTCCCACGGCACGAGGCCGAGCTCGGCGCAGCCCGCGCGGGTCTCGGTGCGCCGCACGCCCAGCAGCGGCCGGCCGTAGGGCTCGGCCCATGCCGCCATCCCGGCCAGCGACCGGGCGCCGGAACCACGACCCAGCCCGAGGAGCACGGTCTCGGCCTGGTCGTCGAGGGTGTGGCCGAGGAGGACGGGCGCGCCGTCCCGGGCGGCGTCGAGCGCGGCGTAGCGCGCGGAGCGGGCGGCCGCCTCGGGACCGCCGGCACCGTCGACGGCGACGGGCAGCACCCGCGCGCCCGCACCCAGCCGGCGGGCGGTGGCGGCCGCGGACTCGGCGACGTCCCGGGAGCCGTCCTGCAGTCCGTGATCCACGACGAGCGCGGTGGTCTCGAGCCCCGCGGCCAGCGCGCCGGCGAGGAGCGCGAGCGAATCCGCGCCGCCGGAGAGGGCGACCGCGACCCGCGGCGGCGCGCCGCGGTCCCGGTGCCAGGCCTCGACGGCGCGCCGTACCCGCAGCGCGGCGGGGCCGGGGCGGCCGGTCACGGCGTCGGCCCGCCCAGGACCCGGTCGATCCAGCGCTGCGGTTCGTCGAGCTCGTCGGGCAGGGGCAGGGTCTCGGGCCCCGTCCACACGGCGTTGAACCGGTCCATGCCGACCTGCGCGACGACGGCGTCGACGAACTTCTTGCCGCGCACGTACTGCGCGATCTTGGCGTCCATCCCGAGCAGGGCGCGGAGCAGGCGTTGCAGCGGGTTCGACGGTGCCGACCGGCGCCGGTCGAACGCGGCGCGGATGGTTCCGACGGTGGGGATCACGGTGGGGCCGACGGCGTCCATGACGTGGTCGGCGTGCCCCTCCAGCAGCGTCCCGAGCATGAGCAGACGCTCGACGGCGGCGAACTGCTCTGCGGGGGAGGCGATCTCGAGCAGTCCGATGACGCCGGTGTGCCGCTGTCCGCCGGACAGCGCGCGGGTCACCCGCTCGAGGAGCTCGCCCAGCGATCCGGCACCGTCGGCGCCGGTGAGGGCGGCGACGTTCTCGCGCATGTAGTCCCGCAGCCACGGGTTCGCGGCGAACTGCACGCGGTGGGTGACCTCGTGCAGGCACACCCACATCCGGAAGTCGTCGGGATCGAGGGCGAGCGCCCGCTCCACCTGCAGCACGTTGGGCACCACGAGCAGCAGCACTCCCCCGTCGACTCCGAACGGGTCGTACTGCCCCAGAACCGATCCCGACACCAGACCGAGCATCCCGCCGGCCTGCACCCCGGCGATCCGGGCGCTGATCCCCGGCCGCCCGGCCGCCTCGCCGTCCACCAGCCCGGCCATGGACCGGGCGGCGGCGTCGACCCACTCCCGGCGGTCCACGGTGCGCGCCGCGGGCACCTCGGTTCCGGTCGCCAGGCCCGTCACGTCGCGGACGTGGGCCTCCGCGTCCACGGCGAACCGGGCGAGCTGCTCCTCGGCGCGGCGGCGCGTGTAATCGGTACTGGCGGGCCAGTTCCCGGTGACGGCGACGATGCGTCGGCCCGCGGCGGCGGCGGTCGACCAGTCGACCTGCGCGCGTGCCCGATCCCTGCCGGCCATGACGATCAGCGGCACCCGCAGCCGCGGAGCGCGGCGGTGACGGCGTCCATCGCGGGGCGCGCCACGTCGACCGGCGTCCCGGCGGACATGAGCGTGAAGGTGATGACGGCGCCCTGGCGGTCCACGACGTACCCGGCGAGGGTGCTGACACCGGAGAGGCTGCCCGTCTTGGCGCGGACGTAGCCGGCTCCCGGGCGGTTCACGGTGACGTAGCGGTCGGCGAGGGTGCCGGTGGCGGCCGCCACGGGCAGCATGTCGAGCAGCGGCCGCAGTTGCGGCTTCGAGGGGCCCGCGGCGGCGGTGACGATCTCGTCGAGCACCGTGGCGGGGATGCGGTTCTGCGTGGAGAGCCCGTCGACGTCGGACAGCTCGACGCCGGTGAGGTCGAACCCCGCGGAGCGCAGCGCGGAGGTGACCGCGCGGGTGGATCCGTCGAAGGAGAGGGGCTGGCCGGTGGCGGCCGCGATCTCGCGGCCGATGCTCTCGGCGAGCACGTTGTCGGAGTGCACGAGGGCCTCCTGCAGTCGCACGCTGAGCGGTGCGCTGTGCACGGAGGCGAGCTGCGCGGCGCCGGTCGGCGCGGTCCCGGCGGCGACGGCGGTCGCGGGGAGGCCGAGGCCGGCGGCCAGGGTGCGGCCCGCGGCGAGGGCCGGATCGGGCACGCGCGGCGAGTAGTCCTCCCCGGGGCGGATCCGCCCGGAGTCGGCGATGAGCGATTGGATCGGCGTGACGTCGCCCCCGGCGATGTCGGCGCGGTCCCAGCCGCGGGCGAAGTCGGGGCCGGTGAACAGCGAGGTGTCGACGAGCACGCGGGACACGCGGGTGCCCTTGGCGCGGATCTGCGCCACCAGGTCCGAGATCTTGGGGGCGCCGGTGAACAGCGAGTCGGATCCGGCGCGCAGCGTGGGGTCGCCGGCGCCCACCAGCACCACATCGCCGGGGGCGGCCCCCTCGACCACGGTGGTGCTGATCCGCTTGTCGGCCTGCAGCGTCAGGAGCGCGGCCGCGGCGGTGAGCAGCTTGGTGGTGGACGCGGGGGTGCGGGGCTGATCGGCGCCGCGCTGCCACAGGGCCTGGCCGGAGGCGGCGTCGACGATGGTGCCGGTGAAGTCGCCGAGGTCGGGATTGCGGAGCGCGGCGGCGATCTGGGCGACGACGCCCGCGGGAGTGGGCGAGCCCGCGGACTGCGCGGACTGCATCGCCGGGGTGTACGCGGCCTCGGCGGGCCGGGGCGGAACGTTGTCCGCGAGCTCCTGCCGGTCGCGGTACACGCCGTATCCGAGGGTCGCGGCGACCGCGCCGACGACGACCAGCGCCAGCACGATCACGGTGATCGAGAGGCGCACGAGGGTTCGACGGATCCGCGAGCGAGGCACCGCACCACCCTAACGGCACCCGGAGACCACGAGCGGAGTGAGCGGGTCGCGGCGCGGCTGCAAAGGGTATCCTCGGCGTGCAGGTTGACGCGCAGCGAAGGGAATCAGAGCGTGGAATTCGAGGTCACCGTCGAGATCGCCAAGGGCTCGCGGAACAAGTACGAGGTCGACCACAGGACCGGCCGCCTCAAGCTGGACCGCTACCTCTACACGTCGTTCGGCTACCCCACCGATTACGGCTACATCGAGAACACCCTGGGCGAGGACGGCGATCCGCTCGACGCTCTGGTCCTTCTGCAGGAGTCGGTGATCCCCGGCTCGTTGGTGGACTGCCGCGCCATCGGCATGTTCAAGATGGAGGACGAGAAGGGCGGGGACGACAAGGTCCTCGTCGTCCCGGCCGGGGATCCGCGGTGGGACGCGGTCCAGGACCTCGCCGACGTGGTGAAGTTCGAGCTGGACGCCATCGAGCACTTCTTCGTCCACTACAAGGACCTGGAGCCGGGCAAGTTCGTCAAGGGCTCCACCTGGGTCGGCAAGAAGGAGGCCGAGGAGGAGATCGCCCGGTCGATCACCCGCGCGGAGACCGCCGCGGAAGAGCACTGAGGACCCACCCGGGCCACTCGCGAACGCGGCGGCGAGGAGCGATCCTCGCCGCCGCGTTCCGCGTTTTCCGGCGCCGTCAGAGCTTGGCGGCCACCGTCTTCACGACCCCGTCGAAGGCCTTGGTGTCCACCTTCCCGTCCGCGCCGGGGTTGGCGTTGACGAGTGCGGTGACTCCGGCCCCGGTGAAATAGGCCGAGGCGGCGCGCGTCGTCTGTTCGCCGGAGACGCGGGTGATCTCGAGTACGAAACCCTCGGCTCCGGTGCCGTCCGGCAGGGCCTTCCTCACGGTGGTCTGCTTCGCGCCGCCGATCTGCACCTCGGCGCAGGGGCCGGTGCCGGCTGCCTCGAACACGGAGAGCTTCGCGGAGTCCGGGAGGAAGTTGATCCCGTAGAGCACCCGGCCGTCCTTCATGATGTTCTGCTGCACACCTGACTTCACGGTCTCCATCAGCTCCTGCTGTGCGGCGACGTTGCGCTGCTTGCACTCCGCGGGCCGGATGTCCGCGGACTCCACACCCTGCACGGAGGTCATGGCCGCCTGGAACGCGTCGTCCGACGGCACGGTCATGACGGTCTGCCCCGGCGCCACGTCGGCCTGGGTCAGGGACTTGCCGAGGGCCGCGTCGTTCGACGGGGCCGTGCTGGGGCGTGCGGCGTCCTCGCCTCCGCCGCACGCGGCGAGGACGAGCCCCACCGCCAGGACGGACGCTGCTGCGCCGAGGGAACGGACCGACTGACTGGGACGCAACGGCTTCTCCTACCGATCGTGCGCTCCGAGCCGGTTAGACGGTACCGAATCCGCGCAGGAATGATGTAGCGAAACCAGGGTAACCCCCGTGTGCCATCGCGCGCCGGGCGGCCGCCGCCAGGGCGACGAAGAAGTGCTCGTTGTGCAGCGTGCACAGGGTGACCGCCAGGCCCTCGTTCGCGGCGAACAGGTGGTGGACGTAGGCGCGGGTGAACTCGTCCGCGCGGTTGGGCACACCCTGCCACCGCGCGTCGGGGTCCAGCGGCCGGAAGTCGGTCCGGTGCACCGGGTCCGTGAGGTCGACGATCCCCCGGGTGGTGAACACGGTGCCCGCGGCCCCGGCGACGGCGGGGCCGGTCCCGTCGATGAGATCGATCCCGGCGTCGATCGCGGCGAACAGGTCCGCGGGGTCCGAGACCCCGGCAAGGTAGCGGGGCCGGTCGGCCTCGAGCTCACCGACGGCGGCGCGCAGGAGATGGGCCCGCGCGGCCCCGTCGGCGCCCTCGATCCGGTAGCCGCCGAACCCGAGTCCGCCCTCCTGGCGGTCGTGCTCCGACGCGGTCCGCAGGGCGACCGCGGCGGCGCGGCGGAGGTCGGGATCGGCGCCTCCGGTGACGGTGGCCCACAGGGAGACCGAATTGTGCCGGTCCGCGGTCTGCCACGCGTGCTCGATGAGCGCGCGCCGCGCCCAGGCGCCGGTACGGCCGACGCCCGCCTGCTGCGCGGAGCGGGGCTTGGCGGGGTCGACGGGGTCGGCGAGGGCGAAGGCCACGTCGACGCCCATCCGATGGGCGATCCGCACGGCGCGCTCGGGGTCCCAATCGTGCGGGGATCCGTCGAGCCTGCCGCGGAAGGCGATCCCCTCGTCGGTGACGCGGGTGCGCTTCTGCCGCCCGATCGCGCCGACACCGGTGTCGCCGAACACGGGTGCGGGCCAGGCCATCGCGGCGCCGATGCCGCCGAGGCCCTCGATCACCTCGGGGCCGGGCTGCAGGTACATCTCGTGCAGGTCCACGGTGAGCGCGCGGGCGCCGAGCCGGATCATCTCGTCCGGCGTGATCCCGGCGATCGCGCCGCGCCCGGCAACGGGAACGTAGGCGGGGGTGGCGATCTCGCCGCGCGGGGTGGTGAGCACGCCGGCGCGGGCGTTGTCCGGGCCGTCGGCCTCGACGCGGAAGGACGTCGATTCGGTGATGCCGGCGGCGCGCAACCGGGTGTGCCCGGCGATGGCGCGGTAGCCGGTGCGCAGCTCGGCGAGCTCCGCGGCGAGCGCGTCGTTCTCCGCGCGGAGCTCGGCGATCTCGGACCGCGCGGGATCGGGCACCACGCGCTCGGTCCGGGCGGGCTCGGTCCGGGCGGGCTCGGATCGGGCGGGATCGGATCGGGCGGGATCGGCGGCGGTGATGGGCTCGGTCCTTTCCTGCGGCGGTGTCACAGCAACAATAGGCGCCGTCGCGGCGAGATCCGCCGTCGCACCCGCCGCGGCGGCCTCGTCGCCGTTGGCCTCGATCCCCGCGGCGGTGCGCAGCGGCACCGACTTCCAGAACAGCACCAGCACCAGGCCGATCGCGGACAGCACGGTGACGGCGAGGAACACCACGTCCATGGAGTCCGCGAAGCCCGCCTTGAGCGGATGCACCAGCGTGCCGGGGAGCTTCTCCAGCGCCGAGGTGTCGGACATGACGTCGCTGACGGCGCCGGAATCGCCGTGCACCAGCTGGGTGGCGAACGCCTGCGCCTCGGCACCGTCGTGCCCGGCGGCCGCACGCTGGACGGCGCCGGTGTACTCGGGGTCGTTGGCGGCGTCGGTGAGGCGGCCGGACATCTTGCCCGGCATCTGGGCGAACAGCACGGAGAGGAACACGGCCACGCCGAGGGTGCCGCCGATCTGCCGGAAGAAGGTGGCGGCGGCCGTGGAGACGCCCATGTCGCGCGGCGGCAGGATGTTCTGCATCGCCAGGGTCAGCGGCTGCATCAGGTTGCCGAGGCCGAAGCCGACCACGGCGGCACCCGCCATGACGTAGCCGATGCGCACATCGGCGCTCACGTAGTGCAGGCCGAACATGCCGGCGGTGAGCAGGACGGCGCCGATCACCGGGTAGATCCGGTATCTGCCGGTGCGGGAGATCATCTGCCCGGCCAGGATCGAGCCCAGCATGAGGCCCGCGACCATCGGCAGCATGAGGAAACCCGATTCGGTGGGGCTGGCGCCGCGCACCACCTGGAAGTACTGGGGCAGCAGCGAGATTCCGCCGAACATCGCGGCGCCGACGACCACGGAGATGAGGACGCCCTGCGCGAAGATCCGGTTCGCGAAGATGCGCAGCGGGATGATCGCGTCCTCACCCATGATCTTCTCGATCACCACGAACGCGACGACCCCCACGGCGCCGACGGCGTAGCAGATCAGGGACTTCGACGCGCCCCATCCCCATTCCTGGCCCTGTTCGGCGACGATGAGCAGCGGCACGAGGCCCACCGCGAGCGCCACGGCGCCGAACCAGTCGATGCGCACGCCCTCGCGGCGGGTGTGCGGGAGCCGCAGCACCCGGAAGACGACGGCCAGGGCGATCATCCCGATCGGCACGTTGACCAGGAACACCCAGCGCCAGCCGGAGATCCCGAGGATCTGGTCCGCCCCCGAGAACAGGCCGCCCAGCACCGGGCCCAGCACCGAGCTGGTGCCGAACACCGCGAGGAAGTAGCCCTGGTACTTGGCGCGCTCGCGGGGCGGCACGATATCGCCGATGATGGTGAGCGCCAGCGACATCAGCCCGCCCGCACCGATCCCCTGCACGGCACGGAAACCCGCCAGCTCGTACATCGACGTGGACGTGCTGCACAACAGCGAGCCGATGACGAACACCGTGATGGCGAACATGAAGAAGGGCTTGCGGCCGTAGATGTCGGACAGCTTGCCGTACAGCGGCGTCACGATCGTCGACGTGATGAGATACGCGGTGGTGACCCACGCCTGCTGCGAGTAGCCGTGCAGATCGTCGGCGATCGTGCGGATCGCCGTCGACACGATGGTCTGGTCCAGCGCCGCGAGGAACATGCCGGTCATGAGCCCGGACAGGATGTAGAGGATCTGCTTGTGCGTCAGCAGCGGCGCGGCCTCGGCGGGCCCGGCCGGCTCCGGGCGGGTGGCGGTGGCGGACATCAGGCCTCGCGCATCAGCCGGAGGGCCTGCTCGAACTGGCCGAGGGCCCGGTTGCCCAGGGTCACGAACTGGTCGATCTCCTCGTCGGTCCACTGCTCCAGGAGCGGCCGCAGGCGCAGGTTGCGCTGTTCCCGGATGAACTCGAACTTCTCGCGTCCCGCATCGGTGGCGGCCACGAGGGCCGCACGACGGTCGGACGGGTCGGGGCTGCGCTCGGCGTAGCCGAGCGTGGTGAGCGTCGTGACGTACCGGCTGGCGGTGGAGGGATCGGTGTGGATCGTCTCCGCGAGCACCGAGGACCGCATGGGGCCGTCGTTGACGAGCGCGAACAGTGCGGTGTAGGCGGCCAGTTCCACGCCGTCGGGCGCGACGGCGTGCCGGGTCATCGCCGCATGCCGCTCCTTGAGCCGGGTGAGCTCAGCGATCACCCGGACCAGATCCTCGATCCGCTGGGCACGTTCATCGTCGGTCATCACGCCTCCGTCGAGATCCGGGCGCCACGGCGGGCCCGGAGTCGGACAAACTGCGTGCAGCCTACAACTACTAGATCCTCTAGTCGATTCGGGCGGAACGGAAGGTCACGCCGATGTCCGGACGATCCGGGCGCCGGTCAAGGCCGCGAGGGCGGCGAAATCCGTGCGGAAGATCGTGTCGTGCGTGCCCGCCGCGGCGTACAGGTCCGGATAGTCGCGCAGCGAGTCGTCGAGCACGGTGACCAGCGGCGCGGGGTGCCCGACGGGCGAGACCCCGCCGATCACCTGGCCGGTGGCCGCGGCCACGTCGTCCGCGGTGGCGCGCGAGATCGTCGCGTACCCCAGCCGCTCCGCCAGCCCGGCGGTGTCCACCCGGTGCCGGCCGCTGGACAGCACGAGCAGCGGCGCACCGTCGGCGAGGAAGACCAGGCTGTTGGCGATCGCGCCCACCTCGCAGCCCAGCGCGGCCGCGGCCTCGGCGGCCGTCCTGGCACCGTCGGGCACCAGCCGGACGGTGTCGGGGTGGCCCGATGCGGCCAGCGCCGCGCGGACGGTCTCGGTACGGGCGGAGAACTGCTCGGTCACGCCGATCAGTATGCCGCGCGGGATCAGGCCGCCAGCAGCGTGGCGATCAGCTCGGTGGTCCGCTCGCCACCCACGGGGCGCAGCACGACCGCGTCGGCGACCTCGGCCGCGTACACGTCCTCGATCAGGGAACGCAGGCCCGACGGGGTACCCACGTAGGTGACCCCGTCGCGCGCGGCGCCGAGGCCGGCGTAGCTGGCCCGCGCCTGGGCGGCGCGCTCGTCGATGACCACGTCCACCTCCAGCGCCACCGCGCCGGGCTCGCGGCCGTCGAGCTCCGCCTGGGCGCGCAGGTAGCCCCGCTGCTTCTGCGCGAGGCGCAGATCGGCGGCGCGGACCCGGGTCAGCGCCTCCGCGGCGGGCTCGCCGTCGACGGTGACCACCAGCGCGGGGCGGGAGAGGGTCGCGGTCATGGTTCCTCCGGTTCTGTGCTTTCCGTGTCAGTTGGTTCGTGCGGTCAGGTCTTCGAGGGCGCGGACGAGCCGGTGTACGTCGTGCTCGCCGGTCCCGAGGCCCAGGCTGGCGCGGACGGCGCCGCCGGGGCAGCCGAGCCGGTCCACGACGGGGTGGGCGCAGAACTTCCCGTCGCGCACGCCGATCCCGTGATCGTTCGAGAGGTACTCGGCCACCTCGCGCGGGGTGCGGCCGTCGACGGTGAACGCGACGATGCCGACGCGTTCGGTGGAGTCGGCCCAGATCTTCAGGGTGCGTACCCCGTCGAGCTCCCCGAGCGCGCCGACGAGGAGGTCGGTGAGGAAGCGCTCGTGGCGGGCGATCGCGTCCTCGCCGATCCGGGTGAGCTCGCGGCAGGCGGCCGCGATGGCCACGGCGCCCAGCACGTTCGGCGATCCGGCCTCGTGCCGGGCGGGGCCGGTGTGCCAGGCCACCTCGACCGACTTCGTGGCGGGGGTGCCGATCACCTGGTAGCTCGCGCCGCCGCCGCACCGGAAGGGCTCGGCCTCGTCGAACCAGTCGGCGCGGCCCACGAGCACCCCGGAACCGAAGGGCGCGTACAGCTTGTGCCCGGAGAAGGCGAGATAGTCGACACCGCTGTCGCGCAGCGAGATCCGGCGATGCGGGACGAGCTGCGCCCCGTCGACGGCGATCCTGGCGCCGTAGCGGTGCGCGAGCGCGGCGAGCGTGCGGATGGGCAGCACCTCGCCCGTGACGTTGGACGCGCCGGTCACGGTGAGCAGCGCGGCGGGACGCCGGGAGAGCTCCTTCTCGATGGCCTCCAGCGTGCCCGCCACCGAGAGCGGCGCGGACACCACGCGGGCGCCGATCCGCCTCCAGGGCAGCAGGTTCGCGTGATGCTCGCAATCGAGCACCACCACCTCGCCGGGCACGCAGGCCGCCAGCAGGTTGATCGAATCGGTGGTGTTGCCGGTGAAGATCACGTGGTCGTCGGGGCGCGCGCCCACGAACTCGGCGACCACGTCGCGGGCCTGCTCGTAGCGGGCGGTGGAGCGCTGCGAGAGGTGGCCGGCGCCGCGGTGCACGCTCGCGTACTCGGCGAGCGCCTCCGTGACGGCGTCCCTCACCGCCTCCAGCGCCGGCGCGCTCGCCGCGTAGTCGAAGTTGGCGTACCGCACGGTGGCCCCGTCGGCGAGCGGCGCGTATTCGTCGGCCCCGGTCACGGCCGCGATGGGCCCGAGGGCCACGGGCGACGACGGTGCGCTGCGCACGGTGGGGTTGACGCAGACGGTGCGGTCGATGGTGACAGTCATTTCTCAGTCCTTCTGTCGGTAAGGACCCGCCGCACCGGGGAAGGGGTCGGCGAATCCGCGCTTGCCGCACGCGTTCGGTGCGGCCAGGTCGTCACCCGGAGCACCCCACCGCGGAGGAGGGTTGCCGACCAGCGAGCCGGGGCTTGGCGCTGGCACTCATGACCTGGAGCCAGGATGCCCTGCCGGCGGGGCGCCGGTCAAGGTTCGAATCACGGCGCGCGGAAACCCGGGTGAGCCCCCTCACCTTTTCTGGAATCGTTCCAGAAATGCGGCTAGAGTTGTGGTCATCGGGCGCCCTACCCGCCGAGATCCATTCCCCACCAAGGAGGTAACGATGTCGAACCCCATCACCAGCACCCTGTCCGACGAGGCCCGGAAGGTCGCCGGAGACGCCCTGCAGGGCTCCCTCGTCGACCTGCTCGACCTGAGCCTCATCGCCAAGCAGGCGCACTGGAACGTCGTCGGATCGCAGTTCCGGTCGGTGCACCTCCAGCTCGACGAGCTCGTCGCCGACTCGCGCGGCTTCGTCGACGAGGTGGCCGAGCGCGCCGCCGCGATCGGCGTGAGCCCGGACGGCCGCGCGGAGACCGTGGCGAAGACCGCCGCGACCGTCGGTTTCGAGGCGGGATGGCGGCCGGACGGCGACGTGGTGGGCGCGGTCGTGGCGAACCTCGCCGCCGTGGTGGCGGCGCTGCGCGGCCGGATCGCCGACACCGAATCCGCCGATCCCGTCACGCAGGACCTGCTGATCTCGATCACCGCACGCCTGGAGCAGCTGCACTGGATGTGGCAGGCGCAGCAGGCCTGACCAGCGTAAAGTGTCGTTCCATGACCACATGGCACTACCTGATGGACATGGACGGCGTGCTCATCCACGAGGAGCACCTGATCCCCGGCGCGGACGCGTTCATCGCGGAACTGGCCGAGGCGCAGACGCCCTACATGGTGCTCACCAACAACTCGATCCGGACTCCCCGGGATCTCCGGGCCAGGCTGCTCGCCTCGGGACTGGACATCCCGGAGAGCCGGATCTGGACGTCGGCGCTGGCCACCGCGAAGTTCCTGCAGGACCAGCGCCCCAACGGCAGCGCGTACGTCGTGGGCGAATCCGGGCTCACCACGGCGCTGCACGACGTGGGTTACGTGCTCACGGAGAACGATCCCGATTACGTGGTGCTCGGGGAGACGCGCACCTATTCGTTCGAGGCCATCACCACCGCGATCCGGCTGATCGAGCGCGGATCGCGGTTCATCGCCACCAACCCCGACCCGACGGGGCCCTCCAAGGACGGTTCGCTCCCCGCGACCGGCGCGGTGGCGGCGCTGATCCGGGAGGCGACGGGCCGCTCCCCCTATTACGTGGGCAAGCCGAACTCGCTGATGATGCGGTCCGCCATCCGCGCGCTCGGCGCCCACTCCGAGGACACGCTGATGATCGGCGACCGGATGGACACCGACATCGTGTGCGGTCTCGAGGCGGGCCTCCGCACGATCCTGGTACTCACGGGCATCTCGACGGAGCAGTCGGTGACGCTCTACCCCTACCGGCCCACCCGCGTACTCGACTCCGTCGCCGACCTCGTCGGCAGCACCCAGGACCCGTTCCCCCGCTGATTCACGGGCCCGCCCTGGCCACGGCTGCGGCCCCCACGGCGATCACCACCGCCACCGCGGCCATGATGGTGAACGCCGCCTGGTAAGCCTGGGCGGGTTGCGTAGCGGCGGAGGTGGCACCGACGACCGCAGCGAGGCCGACTCCCCCACCGATCTGTTTGGCGGAGTTCATGATCCCCGAGGCAGCACCTCGGTCAGTCTCAGCGACGCCCGCGACCGTGGCGACGGACAGCGGAAGGGTGAGCAGACCCGCTCCCCCTGCGATGAGAACCGCCGGGAGCAGCACCGCCGACACATAGGTCGATCCGGCGGTGAGCGTGCTCTGCCACGCGAATCCCGCGGCCAGGAGGGCGCCGCCGACGAGCACCAGACGTGCGGCCGGAGCACGCCGGAGAAGGCGCGGGGTGAGCCACAACCCGACGCCGAGCTGAATCAGTGTGTGCGGCAGGAACGCCAGACCCGACATGAGCGGCGAGTAGCCCAGCACCACCTGCAGCTGCAGCGTGAGAAAGAACCACATCGGGACCAGCGCGGTACCCGCGAGCAGGAGCCCGGCGTTACCGAGCCGAACGGAGCGGATCGCGAGAAGGGCCCTGGGAAGCAGCGGGTTCCGTGCGGTTCCATCGCGCCGGACGAACGCCGCGAACAGAGCCGACGCCAGGAACACCGCCATCACACCCGGAGCCCATCGGCGGCCGCCGATCGTGCTCAACCCGTATGCGAGCACGAGGAGTCCGGCCGTCACAAGCAGCGCGGGAAGGGTGTCGATCCGCCCTCCTTCACGGCGTGCGGCCGGCAACACACGCGCCGCGAGTACGAGCGCGAGCACGCCGAGCGGCACGTTGACCAGGAGCGTGGAGCGCCAGCCGAGGAATTCGGTGAGCACGCCACCACTGAGGTTTCCCGCGGCCCCTCCAGCGATGCTCGTCGCAGTCCACCACGCCATCGCCCGGGTCCGCGGGTCACCCTCGGGGAACGTTCCGGTGATCGCGGTGAGTGTCGCGGGCGCGAGCACCGCAGCCGCGAGTCCCTGCGCCGCGCGACCGGCGAGGAGCACTTCCGGCCCCGGCGCGACACCCGCGATCAGGCTCGCGGCCACGAACGCGCTCGTACCCGCCAGAAACACCCGGCGCACCCCCACCACATCGGCGACGCGGCCGCCGAGCAGCAGGAATCCGGCGAACGGCAATGCGTACGCGGTAACGATCCACTGTTGCCCCACGACACCGAGTCCGAAGTCGTCGCGAATGCTCGGGAGCGCGATGTTGACCACCGACACGTCGAGGGTGACCATCAGCTGCGCGAGGCACGCCGCCGCAAGGACCTGCGGAGATGTGCGCATCCGGTCACCGACCCCTTCGTTCTTCGTCACCTGTATCACAACAACTGTGATACGACTGTATCAAGAAGGAGGTGGACATGCCCCGGACCGTCGATCACGACGAACGCAGGGCGCAGCTGTCGGATGCGCTCGCGCGGGTCGCAGCGCGCGAGGGACTCCACGCGGTGTCGATGCGATCCGTCGCCGCAGAGGCGGGCGTCTCCCTCCGGCTCGTCCAGTACTACTTCACGAACAAGCAACAGCTGCTCGTCGGCGCGCTGCGCCGCATGGAGGAGCAGTCGAACGACCGCTGGCGCACGCGGCTCGCGGAGATCGGGAGATCCCCCGTACCGCGGGAGATACTGGCGGCCTTCATCGATGAAGCGCTGCCGACGGATGCCCCGAGCCGGGACTTCTACATGGTGTCAGCCGCGTTCAGCGGGCTCGCGTCGACCGAGCCGGCCCTCGCGGCGGAGCCGCTCGCAGGGGGAGTCGCCCGGCTGCGCGAGAGCGTCGCCGCCGCCTTCCACGAGGCTGCCGGCCTCGATCAGCTCGCTCCCGGCGCCGACCCCGACGCGGAGGCCGACGGCCTCATCGCCCTGTGCAACGGCCTGAGCACCGCCGTGGTGATCGGACACCACACACCCGAGCGCGCGGTCGACGTGGCGAGGTACCATCTCGACCGCGTTCTCCCTACTGCCCCTTCACGTTGACGATCTGACACAGGTGATCGCATGACACTGCTGGAAGTCATCGCCATGGACGCGCGGGACGCCGTGGCGGCGCAGGAGGGCGGGGCGGACCGGGTGGAGCTGGTCGCCGACATGGACGCCGACGGGCTGAGCCCCTCTCCCGCCACTGTCGCCTCCGTCCGCGCGGCCGTGGACGTCCCCGTGCGCGTGATGCTCCGGCTCACCGACGGTTTCGCGTCCGGAGACCTCGACGGGCTGGCGCGGCGCGCGATCGACCTGGCGAGCGCAGGGGCGGAGGAGTTCGTGCTCGGCTTCCTCACGCCTGGCGGGGCGGTCGACCTGCCGGCGGTCACGCGCATCGTGGACGCGATCGGCGGCGCCCCATGGACGTTCCACCGCGCGATCGATCGGTGCGCGGATCGGGGCGCACTGCGGCGGGAGCTCAGCGGACTGTCCGGGCTCGACACGATCCTCACCGCCGGCGCGCCGACCGGCGTGGAGGACGGCATCGACATCCTCATCGCCGAAACCGACTGTCCCCATCGCACACTCGTCGGGGGCGGCCTGCGCCTGGATCACCTGCCGCGACTCACGGCGGCGGGGATCGACGCCTTCCACATCGGCAGCGCAGCGCGGCCGCACGGCTGGGAGTCGCCCGTATCGGCGGCGGCGGTCAGGACGTGGCGGGCCGCCATCGACGACCAGACGCTCTGAGGCGGTCGGAAACCCACCGATAGCGCAGGAAACCGACCGCACTCGCGGCAGCGGGCTCAGCCGAGGGCGCGATCGAGGTCGGCGATCAGGTCGTCGACGTTCTCCAGGCCGACCGACAGGCGCAGCATCGAATCGGTGAGGCCGATCTTCGCTCGCCCCTCGGGCCCCGTCGCACGATGCGTCGTGGTGGCGGGGTGGGTGATGAGCGACTTGGCGTCGCCGAAATTGTTGGAGATGTCGATCACCTGTAAGCGGTTGAGGAACTGGAAGGCGCGGTCCTTGCCGGTCGCGTCGGCGGAATCGGCCAGTTCCACGGTGATCACGGTGCCGCCCGCTTTCATCTGCGCCTTCGCGAGCTCGTGCTGCGGGTGCGAGGGCAGGAACGGGAACAGCACCTTCGACACCCGCGGATCGGCTTCGAGGAACTCCGCCACCCTCTGCGTGTTGGCGCTCACCCGCTCGGCGCGCAGGTCCAGCGTCTCCAGCGCCTTGAGCAGCACCCAGGCGTTGAACGGCGCCATGGCCGGGCCCGTGTGCCGCATCAGCTGCTTCACCGGCCCGTCGATGTAGTCCTCGCGGCCCAGGATCGCGCCGCCCATGACGCGCCCCTGCCCGTCCATGGTCTTGGTCGAGGAGTGCACCACCACGTCGGCGCCCATCCCGAACGAGTCCTGGTACCCGACGGGGGTGAACCCCGCGTCGAGCACGACCTGTGCGCCCGCGGCGTGCGCGAGCTCGGAGACCGCTCGTACGTCGACGAGGCCCTGCATGGGGTTGGCCGGCGTCTCGAAGAACACCGCCTGCGCGGGCGTGCTCAGCGCCTCGCGCCACTGGTCGAGGTCCTCGCCGTCCACGAACACGGTCTCGATGCCCCAGCGCGGAAGGATCTCGTTGCACACGACGTAGCAGGATCCGAACAGCGAGCGGGCGGCCACGAGCCGGTCGCCCGCCTGCAGCAGAGCGCCGAGCGAGGTGAACACCGCGGACATGCCGGAGGCGGTCGCGAAGCACGCCTCGGCGCCCTCCATCAGGCGCAGCCGCTCCTGGAACATCGCCACCGTCGGGTTGCCGTAGCGGGAGTACACGAACCGGTCGATGTCACCGTTGAACGCGGCCTCGGCGGCCTCGGCGTTCTCGTAGGTGTACCCCGAATTGAGGTACAGCGCCTCGGACGTCTCCTCGTAGTTGCTCCGCAGCAGGCCGCCGCGCACCCCGAGAGTCTCGGACCGCACACCGTCGGGAAGGCGATTGAACTCCGTCATGGAGTCAAGACTAGAACTGCCGCCAGGGCAGGCCCTCGGCGCGCCAGCCCGCGACGCCGCGGTGTCCGAATGCGTCGAGGCCTCCCTCGAAGCCCTCGAGAACGTTGTAGGCCCGCTGGACGCCCGCCGCGGTGGCCGCCTCGGCCGCTCCGATCGAGCGGTGCCCGGACCGGCAGATGAACGCGACCGGCGTCTCGTCGGTGACGCCCTTGCGCCGGAGGTCGGCGACGAACCGGGGATTGCGCGCACCGTCGGGATAGGTCTGCCACTCCACCAGGACGACGGTGCGCCCGACCTGCGAGAGTTCGGGGATGCCGACGTAGTTCCACTCGGCCTCGGTGCGGCAGTCCACGAGGACGGCCTGCGGATCGTCCTGGAGCAGCTGCCAGGTCTCCTGCGGGGTGAGGTCGCCGGTGTAGGTCACGAGCACTTCTTCCACTTGTCGTCCTCGCGCACGAACGTGGCCGGCTCCTTGCGTTCGCCGGCCTTCTCGTACTTCAGGGTCAGCTGCGCGGTCGCGGAATCGCCGTTGACCTGCACGTCCTTGATGCCGTTCTCGTCCAGGGTCACCTCGCCCTCGCGCTCGACGACGGCCTTGCGGGCGTCGGCGTACCCGGCCTCCTGCGGGAAGTCGGCGGCGGCGCGATCCTTGGCGCAGGTGTTGGCGACGAGATCGGCGTAGCGGCCCTTGTTCAGCGCGCCGTAGTACTGGCCGACGGTCTTCGCGATCTGCCCGGAATCGTTGACCCGCGTATCGGCGGGGCGGATGAAGTTCCAGGTCAGGATGCCTCCGACGGCGATGACGGCGATCACCAGCGCGATCAGGAACGGGGTGGCGGTGGTGCCGCGCGCCGCGGGTTCGCCGGGGGTGCCCTTGTCTGCGCTCATGCTTGTCTCTACCCTCTGTAACTAGAACACGTTCCACTTGGTGACGGGGTGTGATCGGACACCCGCACTAGGAACGCTCCATTAGTCCGCACTAACCTGGTGGGGACAGAACCGCTGGTTTGCAGACAAAGGTAGCCGACTCTCTATGACCGAACAGAACCGCCCGTTGCGCGTAGCGATCGTGGGCGCAGGCCCCGCCGGCATCTACGCGGCGGACGCACTCATGAAGTCCGACGAGGCGAAGGACCCGGGCGTCAGCATCGACCTGTTCGAGAAGATGCCCGCGCCGTTCGGCCTGATCCGATACGGCGTCGCGCCCGATCACCCGCGCATCAAGGGCATCATCACCGCCCTGCACAAGGTGCTCGACAAGCCGCAGGTGCGCCTGCTGGGCAACCTCGACTTCGGCAAGGACTTCTCGCTCGAGGACGTGCGACGTCACTACGACGCCGTCATCTTCTCGACCGGTGCCGTCGCCGACCGGAACCTCGACGTCCCCGGCATCGACCTGGACGGCAGCTTCGGCGCCGCCGAGTTCGTGGCCTGGTACGACGGCCATCCGGACTTCTCCCGCGAGTGGCCGCTCGAGGCCGAGAAGGTGGCCGTGCTGGGCGTCGGCAACGTGGGCCTCGACGTGGCCCGCGTGCTCGCCAAGACCGCCGACGAGCTGCTCCCCACGGAGATCCCGCCGAACGTCTACGAGGGCCTCAAGCAGAACAAGGCCACCGAGGTGCACGTGTTCGGCCGCCGCGGCCCGGCGCAGGTGAAGTTTACCCCGCTCGAGCTCAAGGAGCTCGACCACTCGGACACCATCGAGGTCATCGTCAACCCCGAGGACATCGACTACGACGAGGGCTCCACCAAGGCTCGCCGCGAGTCGAAGATCACCGACCAGGTGGCCACGATCCTCGAGAACTACGCGATCCGCGAGCCCACGAACCGCCAGCACAAGCTGTACATCCACCTGTTCGAGTCGCCCGTCGAGATCCTCGGCGAGGACGGGAAGGTGGTCGGCCTGCGCACCGAGCGCACCGAGCTGGACGGCACGGGCAACGTGCGCGGCACCGGGAAGTTCACCGATTGGGAGCTCGGCGCCGTCTACCGCGCCGTCGGCTACCTGTCCAACGACCTGCCGGAGATCCCCTTCGACGATCAGGCGGGCGTGATCCCCAATGAAGCCGGCCGCGTCGTCGACGCAGGTCAGCACATCCAGGGCGTGTACACCACGGGCTGGATCAAGCGCGGTCCCGTCGGCCTCATCGGGCACACCAAGGGCGACGCCAACGAGACGATCGCCTGCCTGCTGGAGGACTTCCACGCCGGCAGGCTGAACGCCCCGTCGGACCCGTCCTCCGACGGCGTCACGAACTGGCTGGACGAGCACGAGACCCCGTACACCACGTGGGACGGCTGGTACCGGCTCGACGAGCACGAGCGCAGCCTGGGCGAGGCCGAGGGCCGCGAGCGCGTGAAGGTGGTCGAGCGCGACGACATGCTGGCCGCCTCCGAGCCGAGCAAGGTCGAGCAGAACTAGCCCTCGCGGCTCAGATCCGACGGTGCCGCCGTCCCGATTCTTCGGGACGGCGGCGCCTTTCGCTCACGATGATTCCAATCGCGTTCCCGGATGCGGGTTCTGCGGTGGTTCGCGGCTGATTCGCGCCGCGGACGCGCCGGAAATCCGATTCTCCGAACGCGGCCCTCACTCCCAGGCGAGCCCGCGGACCCCGTGGCGGCACGTCAGCATCCCGCCGACGCCGACCCGCTTCGCCCCGACGGCGGTGCAACGGTCCCCCTCCTTCGGCGTCGGGTTCGCCCGCCATCGGCCGGCCACGCACTTCAGGTCGCGCCCCGGCGCGCGCTCCCCGAACGAGCAGGCCTTGCCCTTGCGTGGCGGCGAGGGGTCGACGCGCCACTCGCCCGACCGGCACTCGTAGCCGGGCTTCGTCTCGAACATGCGGCATTCGTCGCCCGAGGCTCCCGGACGCACAGCCGCTGCGCCGGCACCCGGCAACACCATCCCGGCGGCCACCACCGCCACGGCCGCGAGCCGCGCGATTCGCGTCGCCCCCATCACCCTCCTTCGTCAGTCGACAGAAAGAGTATGCGATCGACAACGCCGGAGGAATCGGATTGTCAGTTCTCGCGGGCCCAGTCCCAGACGGGCCACAGAGCGCGCCCGAGCGCCTCGCCGCGCGAGGTGAGCTCGTACTGCTTGTCCGCGAGCTTCCGCACGACCCCCTTCTCCACCAACATCGCCAGGCGGGCCGCCAGCACGCTGGAGCTGCAGTTGCCCATGCGGCGGCGCAGTTCGAGGAATCCGAGCGCGCCCGGTTCGAGCTCCCAGACGATGCGGATCACCCAGCGCTGACCGAGGAACTCCATGGTCGCGAGCACTTCCGGCTCCGACTCCTCGCGCCGTTGGGACACCACATCGCGGACGGACACATGCAGAGCCTACTTGCGCTTCTGATTTCGAAGCGCCATGCTGGGCGCCAGTTCTTTTTTAGAAGCATGGAGGTAGTCCGATGGCGTCCAAGGTGATCGTCGTGACGGGGGCGTCGCGTGGCGTCGGGGCCGAGACCGCGGTGGCGCTGGGCGCCCGTGGCCACGACGTGGTGGTCAACTATCGCGAGAAGGCCCGCCGCGCCGAGAAAGTCTGCGAGCTGGTCCGGGAAGCCGGTGGGCGCGCCGTCGCGATCGGGGCGGACGTCACCGCCGTCGACGGTCCGCGCCTCCTTCTCGACGGCGCGATCGCCGGGTTCGGTCGCGTGGACGCGGTGGTGCTCAACGCCTCCGGCGGCCTGGAGCTGGGCGCCGACGAGGGGTACGCGATGCGCTTGAACCGCGACGCCCAGGTGACGATGGCACGCGCCGCCGCGGGTGCGATGACGGCCGGCGGCCGGATCGTGTTCGTCACCAGCCACCAGGCGCACTTCTCCCGGACGCGCCCCGTGCCCGACGGGTACGGGCCGATCGCCGCCAGCAAGTTGGCGGGCGAGCTCGCCCTGCGCGACCTCGCCGCGGAGGAGGACCTTCGGCTCGGCGTCGTCTCCGGCGACATGATCGACGGGACGATCATCGTGCGGCTCCTGGAGCGGCGCGACCCGGCCGCCGTCGAGGCCCGCCGTGCGCACGGCCCGCTCCCCACGGTCACCGAGTTCGCCGCCGCGATCGCCGCTGCCGCCGACGCGGAGACCCCGTCGGGCCACACCACCTACGTCGGCGGCGGCGACCTCGTCGCGGAGCTACAGCGCTGAGAACTCCCACGCACCCGTCCCGCTGAGTTCGAGGCGCAGGGCGTGGTGCCGGTCGACGGTGCTGCGGTGGGCGACGCTCACGAGGATCGCATCGGGCACTTCGGTCCGGATCAGGGTGTACAGCGAGTGCTCGAGCCCCTCGTCGACTGCGGAGGTGGCCTCGTCGAGGAACACCGCTTGCGGCTTGGCGAGGATGACGCGCGCGAAGGCGATGCGCTGCTGCTCCCCCGGAGAAAGCACTGCGGCCCAGTCCTCCTCATCATCGAGTCGATCAGCGAGGTGCGGCAGGAAGACCTTGCCGAGCGCTTCCCGCAACACGTCGTCGTCGTGGATTCCCGGCTCCGCCGGGTAGCTGAGCGCGGTCCGGAGGTCGCCGAGCGGCAGGTACGGCATCTGAGACAGGAACAGGGTCTCGGCACCTGCAGGACGGGCCACCTCCCCCTCCGAGTAGGGCCAGATCCTGGCGAGCGCCCGCAGCAGTGTCGTCTTGCCCGAACCGGAGGCACCCTTGACGACCATCGTGTCGCCGCTCCGCAGGCTCAGTCGCAGACCGTCGACCAACACGATCCCATCGGGCGTGCGGACCGCTACACCGTCCAGCCGAACAGCCCCGTCCGCATCGGTCCCCGCGACACGGGCCAGATCCCGGGACTGCGCGTCGGCCGTGAGGAGGCCGTCCAGGCGCATGAGGGCCGCGCGGTACTCCGCGAAGTCGTCGTAGGACAGGCGGAAGAACGACAGTGAGTCGTGCACCTGCCGGAACGCGCTCCCGGTCTGGCTGACGTCACCGATGGTGAGTTCTCCGGAGAACACGCGGGGAGCCTGGATCGCCATGGGGAACACCTCCGCCGTCTGGCTCACCGTGAGGTTCCATCCGTTGAACTTCAGGCTGCGGAACACGATCGCCCAGGTGTTGGCGATGACGGCGGCGAAGCGGCCCAGCAACGTGCGCCGCTCCACCTGTTCGCCGTGGTAGAACGCCACCCGCTCGGCGTTGTCCCGCAGTCGGACGAGGGCGTACCGGTACGCCGCGGTGAGCCGTTCGTTGAGGAAGTTGAGATTGATCAGGGGTCGGCCGATCCAGAACGCGATGACCGTACTGACCAGGACGTACACGAACACGAGCCACAGCATCGCCCGGGGAATCGTCACGCCGAGCACCGTCATCGGCGCGGAGAGGTCCCACAGGACCTTCGTGAACGAGATGATCGAGGCCACGGCGCTGACGGCGCCGAAGGAGAGTGATACCGACGTACCGACGAACGCGGCGATGTCCGACTGGATCCGCTGGTCCGGGTTGTCGATGGTGTCGTCGATGAATCGGTTGCGGTAGTAGGCCTCCCCATCGAGGTAGTCGTCCACCACCCTGCCTGTGAGCCACACGCGCCAGTCGATGACGAGCCACTGGTTCACAAGGAGGTCGATCAGCGCGCGGGCCACCCAGAGCACCGCGAGCAGCGCGAAGATGCGCATCGAGAGCCAGAACCCGTCCACGGCGGCCTGCAGCGCGGGCGAATCACCCTTGGACACCGCCTGCACGGCGTATTGCAGCGCCGTCTGAGAGTCGTTGTAGAAGTATGTGAACAACACGGACAGCCGGACGGCCGCGAGCGTCGACACCAGGAGCAGCAGGATGCGGGCGTAGACGCGCCAGGAATCGCGTCCGGTGAAGTAGGCGCCGGAAACCCGCCAGAATTGGCGCCCCCATCGGGTACTCACGAAACAGATGGCGAGCACGATCACGAAGATCGGCGCGGTGATCGCGACGGCCTTGAGCAGCCACCACCCACTCGCGCCCCACTCCGCACTCCAATCGATGGACATCTTCATCCGCGGCTCCTCTGCTGGACCGAGCGAAAAATCGAGGAAGCTTAACCCGCATCGCCCCAGCGCAGGGGCATATGAGCGCAAACGACATTTGATTAGGCTAGGCTCAGCTGCATGGGTAGAGGAGTGACCGGCCTGATCCTCAAGGCGATGCGGGCCGACGACTACGTGTTCACCGTGCTGTCCACGGAGAAGGTCAACGCGCACTACCACCGCATCCGGTTCGACGGTGGCTCGTTCCTGCAGGAGAATCCCTGGTTCCCCACCATGTGGGTGCGGCTGTGGGTGCCGAAGAGCGGCGAGGCCACGACCGACGAGGGCGATGGCACGCTCGTCCAGCGCGGCTACACGATCATCGACCCGGACGGCTCGGAGTTCGCCATCGAGTTCGCGATGCACGACGGGCCCGCCCCGCGCTGGGCGCTCGACGCACAGCCGGGCGACCGGATCGCGGCGACCATGATGGGCTCGGATCTGACGGTGCCGCAGGAGCCCGCACCATCCGAGTACGTGCTCGTGGGCGATTCGGCGTCGATCCCCGCGATCAACTCGCTCACCGCCGCGGCGACGGTGCCGTGCCGGATCTTCCTGGAGTACCAGCACGAGGACGAGCGCGAGCTCGCGGTCCGCGGCGACGACGTGGCCTGGGTGCCCCGCGAGGATCGCGGCGCCACACTGGTATCCACCGTGACCGCGGCCGGGATCCCGTCCAGCGCTTTCCTGTTCGTCGCCGCGGAGACCAAGGCCACGCGGGAGATCGCCAAGGTCGCGAAGAAGGACTTCGGCCTGGCGAAGGAGCGAATCAAATCGCAGGCCTACTGGCTCCAGCGCGGGTAGCCCTCCGGGAAAACGAATGGCACCGTGCCGCACCCGGCGGCTATGGTGCCCGCATGAGTTCTGCAGCAGCAGCCGCGGCCGCGGCCGCGGCGGTCGTGGAGCGCGGCCGCCCGTAGCGGCGGCGAAGCCTCCACCGACGACGCTTCACCGCCCCAGTGCATTCCAGCTGGGCGGCGCTTCGTGCTGCCCGGGCGATCCTCGAGCCCGGAGAACTCCCCATGCCCACGTATCGTGGCGGCCGTCATGAGCACGGCCAGAACTTCCTCACCGACCGCGCGACCGTCAGGGCGGTCGTCAACCTCGTCGCGGACACCGACGGACCGATCCTCGAGATCGGCCCCGGCAGCGGGGCGCTGACGCGGCCGCTGGCGTGCCTCGGTCGCCCCCTCACCGCCGTGGAGATCGACGATCGGCACGCCCGCCGGCTACGCCGAGAACTGCACGGCACCACTGTGATCCATCGAGACTTCCTCGATCATCGACTGTCACCCGAGCCGCACACCGTGGTCGGCAACCTGCCCTTCCACCTCACCACCGCCATCCTCCGCAAGGTGCTGCACGCGCCGCACTGGACGGACGCGGTGCTGATCACCCAATGGGAGGTGGCCCGGCGGCGCGCCGGAGTCGGCGGCTCGACGATGATGACCGCGCAGTGGCTGCCCTGGTACGAGTTCCGTCTCCGGCAGCGGATTCCCGCGGGTGCGTTCACCCCTCGGCCCACCGTCGACGCGGGCCTACTCACCATCACCCGGCGGACGAGCCCCCTCGTGCCGGTCGCGAGACGCCGGGCCTACTCCTCGTTCGTGCACGCCGTCTTCACCGGGCGCGGCCACGGTCTCGCCGCGGTACTCGCCGGCGTCGCTCCGCAGCACGCCGGTGCGGCGCGGAAATGGGTGGCGGCACAGGGCTTCCGCGGGACCCCGCTCCCCCGCGATCTCGACGCCGCGCACTGGGCCGACGCGTTCACCCGGTTCGGATGACGCTCAGTCCGCGCGCGCGAGCAGGTGGTACTCCGGGAATCGGTGCGTCGCATCGGGTCTCGATACCGTGCGCCACACCTCGGCGAATCCCGCTGCTGCCAGGGTCGCCGCCATCGAGTCGGGATGCCAGCGCCACGCCGGCGCGACGGCGTGATCGAATTCGACCACACCGGCCTCGTCGTTCGCCTGCCCCGCGACGAGCAGGAGCGCGCCGGCGGGCAGGCGGCGACGCCAGTCGGCGAGCACGGGAGGGATCTCCTCGGGCCGCACGTGGATCAGGCTGAACCGGGCCAGCACCCCGTCGACGGTGCCGAGGTCCACACCGGCCAGCCGGTGGTCGCCGTCGTGGAACGTGATCCCCGCGTGCTTGTTCCGCGCGATGGCGAGCATCTCGACGCTGGGGTCGACGCCGTCGACGGTGAGGCCGCGTTCGCTCAGATGACGCGCGGTGTTGCCGGTACCGCAGCCCACGTCGATCACCCGCGGCACGCCGTCCCGTTCGCCCACCGCATCGGCGAACGCGTCGACGGCGCGCCGCTCCAGCGGCGAGTAGAACGGGTCGGGGAACGTCTCCTCGTAGGTGGCTGCGAGGGCGTCGTAGCCGGGCTGGGTCACTCGCCCTGCTGCGGACGCTTCGGGGCCATCCCCATCGACGTGGGCGGGTTGTGGTCGTACTCGTCGGTCTCCTTGCCGGACGGCGGAGGCGTGCCCGCCGGGTCCGACGGCCGGCTCACCGAGGGCCGCGGCGCCGGCTGGATCGGGCGGGGTGCGGTGGGACGGCGACCCGTCGCCTGATGCACTGCCGTGGCCGGTGTCTCGCCGTCGCCCTGCCCCTGTCCCTGCGGCCCGGGTGCGGGCCGCCCGGGCGGCATGACCCGCGACGAGGCGCCGTGGGGCCTGGGCCCGTTCGGCCCGACGACCGGAGCGGCAGCCGTCGGCGGGGCATTGGGGGGCACCACCGGCGACGCGGCAGTCGGCGGAGCATTCGGCGGCGGAGCGCTCGGGGGCACAACGGGCGACGCGGCAGTCGGCGGTGCGTTCGGCGGCGGTGCGTTCGGCGGCACGACGGGCGAAGCGGAGGTCGGGGGCGCGGACGGCGGAGCGGCGGGAGGCGGCGCGGTCGGGGGCTTGGGGATCTGCGGTCCCGGCGCCTGGCCGGGGGTCGGCTGCTGCTCCGCCGCGGCCTGCTGGGTGGGGATCGCGCGGGTGGACAGGTCCTCCTGCTGCTGCGGCCGCTGGATCGGCACGGCGACGGTGGCGGGCGCGGCCGGCGCCACGGGATCGTCGCTGTCCACGACGGACACCCGGCCCGCGGCCTCCGCGGCGTTGGCGCGCGCGACCTCGACGGTGTCGGCGGTCGCGACCGTGACCCCGAGGCGCCGCTTGGCGTAGCCCTCGGGCTTACCGAACAGCCGGATGTCGGTCTCCGGCACCTGCAGCGCCCGGGAGACGCTGTCGAACGCGACGGAACTGCTGTCCTTGGTTCCGTAGATCACGGCGGACGCGGCCGGCGACATGAGCGAGGTGTCCACGGGCAGACCGAGGATCGCACGGGCGTGCAGCTCGAACTCCGAGAGCCGCTGCGACCCCAGGGTCACGAGGCCGGTGTCGTGCGGGCGCGGCGAGACCTCGGAGAAGTACACGTCGTCGCCCTTGACGAACAGCTCCACGCCGAACACCCCGCGGCCGCCCGCGGCACCGTCGCCCAGGGCGGTCGCGATGCGCCCCGCGACCGACGTGGCCGCGTCGTACGCCGCCTGGCTCATCGGCTGCGGCTGCCAGGACTCGACGTAGTCACCGTCCTGCTGCCGGTGCCCGATGGGCTCGCAGAACCGGGTGACGACCTTGCCCCGCTCCGCGTCGAAGACCCGGACGGTGAGCAGCGTGATCTCGTAGTCGAAGTCCACGAAGCCCTCGACGATCACCCGCTCGTTGCGGACCCTGGCGCCCGTGACGGCGGCCTCCCAGGCACCGTCGAGCTCCTCCGGCGTGCGGACCACGGACTGGCCCTTGCCCGAGCTGGACATGACGGGCTTCACCACGCAGGGGAAGCCCACCTCGCGGGCGCCCTTCCGGAGCTCCTCGAGCGAGGACGCGAACGCGTACGGCGAACAGGGCAGCCCCTGCTCCTCGGCGGCCAGCCGGCGGATGCCCTCCCGGTCGAGGGTCAGCGAGACGGCGCGGGCGGTGGGGATGACCTCCGCGAGGCCGTCCTCGTCCACGGCGACCAGCGCGTCGGTGGCGAGCGCCTCGATCTCCGGAACCACGTACTGCGGCTTCTCCTCCTCGATGACGGTGCGCACCTGTTCGGCGTCGGTCATGTCGATGACGCGGCTGCGGTGCGCCACCTGCATGGCGGGCGCGTTCTCGTACCGGTCCACGGCGATCGTCTCCACGCCGAGGCGCTGGAAGGCGATCACGACCTCCTTGCCCAACTCGCCCGATCCCAGCAGGAGCACCTTCGTGGCGCCGGGCGTCAGGGCCGTGCCGATCCGAGGGTTGCCGCCGTTCTCGGTGAGCTTCGTCATGGGCTCCATCATGGCAAACTCCTGCGCTCGGCGACACGCCCGCAGACCCTTCTATTCCGTTTACTTCCGATCGCTTTGGGCTGGCGAGCGTTTCATCCGTTATCGCTCGTGGCGACGCGGAGGAGGCCTACTTTCGTGTTCATGCAAGCACTCGTGATCCGGAGCGCCGTCGTCGCCGCGACCGGCGGACTCATCTTCGGCTTCGACACCGCCGTGATCTCGGGGGCCGAGAAGCAGATCCAGGAGCAGTTCGGCGGCCCGGACGGGCTGTCCGACGCGCAGCTCGGCTTCACCGTGACCACCGCGCTGATCGGCACGATCATCGGCGCGCTGGTGACCGGCCGGCTCGCGGACCGGTTCGGCCGCAAGAAGGTCCTGTACACGATCGGCGTCCTCTACGTCGTGAGCGCCGTCGGCTGCGCCCTGGCGCCCACGTCGACGGTCGAACTGTTGCAGCTGTTCCGGTTCCTGGGCGGCCTGGGCATCGGCGCGTCCAGCGTGTGCGCCCCGATCTACACCGCGGAGATCGCCCCGCCCAAACACCGCGGACGCCTGGTGGGACTCGTGCAGTTCAACATCGTGCTCGGCATCCTCGTCGCGTACGCGTCGAACGCGATCATCCGCACCGTGATGGGCGACGACCCGAACGCGTGGCGCTGGATGCTCGGGGTCATGGTGGTGCCCGCGGCGCTGTTCCTGGTCATGCTGCCGACGGTGCCGGAGACCCCGCGCTGGCTCGCCGCGAGCGGCGACATCGCCGCGGCCCGCGCCACATCGGAGCGCCTGTGCTCGACCCAGGCCGAGGCCGACGAGCAGATGCAGGAGATCGAGGAGTCCCTGGCCGCCGAATCCGGCCGCGGCAAGGCCCGGTTCTACACCCGCGGCCACCGCAAGGTGATCCTGCTGGCGATCGCGATCGCGTTCTTCAACCAGATGTCCGGCATCAACGCGATCCTCTACTACGCGCCGCGGGTGATGCAGGACGCCGGGGCCAGCACCAACGCGGCGTACCTGATGTCGGTCGCGGTCGGCGTGATGAACCTGATCGCCACCATGGCGGCGCTCACCGTGATCGACAGGCTGGGCCGGCGCAGGCTCATGCTCGTGGGCTCGGTGGGCTACCTGATCTCCCTCGGGTTCATGGCCTCGGTGATGTTCTACTACGAGAGCGACGGCCGCTCGTTCAACAGCACCTCGTCGATCCTCGTGCTGCTCGGCCTCATGGTGTTCATCGCCTCGCACGCCTTCGGTCAGGGCGCGGTGATCTGGGTGTTCCTCTCGGAGATCTTCCCCAACCGCATCCGCGGCCAGGGCCAATCGCTCGGCAGCCTCACGCACTGGGTGTGGGCCGCCATCACCAGTTTCGCGTTCCCGCCGATCATCGGCGCCTTCGGCGGCGGTGTCGCGTTCTCCATCTTCTTCGGGTTCATGGTGCTGCAGCTGCTCTGGGTGATAAAGGTTATGCCGGAGACCAAGGGCATCCCGCTGGAGGAGATGGCGGACAGGCTGGGGCTGGATTCGGACCCGGACGACGCGGTCTCCGATCCGCCGGCCGCGAAGGGACACTGACATGACCGATCGAACCCTCTGCCTGGGCGAGGCTCTCGTCGACGTCGTCCTGCGCGAGGGTGCCGATCCGACCGAACACGTCGGCGGCAGCCTGTTCAACGTCGCGTGCGGCCTGTCCGCGCTCGGCGATCCGGCGTCGATCCTGTCCTGGTGGGGCCGCGACGTGCGCGGCGCCCGGATCGCCGAGACCGCGGCCCGCGCCGGCGTCGACGTCGTGCCCGGCACGGACGCCGCCCCCAACACCCCGCTCGCCTACGCGCAGCTCGACGCGGAGGGCCGCGCGACCTACGAGTTCGACCTCACCTGGGAGGTGCCGGAGGTCCGCGAGCTCGAACGGTACGGCCACCTGCACACCGGGAGCTTCGCCGCGACCCTGGCCCCGGGCGCCGACGGGGTGCGCGACGTGGTCGGCCGGATCCGGGAACACGCCACCGTGTCCTACGACCCCAACATCCGGCCCGCGCTGATGGGCGCACCGTCGGACGTACTCCCGCGCGTCACCGAGCTCATCGGCCTGGCCGACGTGGTCAAGGCCAGCGACGAGGACATCGCGTGGCTCCACCCCGACGAGCCCGTCGAGGACGTGATGCGCCGGTGGATCGCGGCCGGCCCCGCGCTGGTCATCGTGACCCGCGGCCCGTGGGGCGCCTACGCGCTGCTGTCCGGCAATCGCGACATGTTGCACGTGGACCAGCTGACCGTGGAGATCGGCGACACCGTGGGCGCCGGAGACTCGTTCATGGCCGGACTCGTCTCGGGGCTGCTCGACGCCGGGTACCTGGGCTCGCGGTACGCCGCGCGGCGGTTGCGGGCCGCGCAATGGAGCGATGTGCAGCCGGCACTGCACCGCGCGGTGATCACCTCGGCGCTCACCGTGAGCCGCGCGGGCGCCTACGCGCCGTCGCGTGCCGAGGTGGAGGCGGTCCGGGCGAAGGACCCCACCCTGCGCTGATACCGGTCCCCGTGTATCGCGGGCGTATCGGAAATCGCATACGCCCCCACAACAGGCCGCGCTCTTGACTGGGGGGCATGACCTACGACGAACCGATCAGAGCGTCGCTGCGCCGCCTCCCCGGCTCCGCCCCGGCGCGCCCGGCCGGCATCACCGTCTACGAATGCGGCGCCGACGAGGCCGAGCTGTTCCGCGCGATCGAGCCCCGCTACGGGGTTCCGCTGATCCTCACCGACGCGGCCCTGTCGGAGGAGACCACCGCCCTCGCGTTCGGCAACCGGTGCATCAGCGTCGGCCACCGGACGCCGGTGCCGCGCCCCGTCCTGCTCGGGCTGAGCAGGCTGGGCGTCCGGTACCTGTCCACCCGGAGCGTGGGGGTCGACCACATCGACGTGGAGTACGCGCGGAACGTGGGGATCACCGTCGGCACGGTGAGCTATTCGCCGGACAGCGTGGCCGATTACACGGTGATGTTGATCCTCATGGCCCTGCGGGACGCCAAATCTCTGATCCGGCGCACGGATCGGCACGACTACCGCCTGGGCGCGCGGCGCGGCCGTGAGCTCAGGGACCTCACGGTCGGCGTGGTCGGGACGGGCCGGATCGGCCGCGCGGTGATCGACCGGCTCGGCGGATTCGGCTGTCGGGTGCTCACCTGCGACCGCTCCCCCGGGCCCGGCGACGTCACCCTCGACGACCTGCTGCGGCGGAGCGACGTGGTCACTCTGCACACGCCGCTCACCCCCGAGACGCATCACCTCCTCGACCGCCGCAGGCTCGGCCGGATGCGGCCGGGCGCCGTCGTCGTCAACACCGGCCGCGGCGGACTCATCGACACCGCCGCACTGGTTTCCGCGCTGGAGAGCGGCGAGATCGGTTGCGCCGCCCTCGACGTGATCGAGGGCGAGGAGGGCGTCTTCTACACCGACCGCGGCGGCACGCTCACCGACCCGGCGCTGACCCGGCTGCAGGATCTGCCCACCGCGATCATCAGCCCCCACACCGCGTACTACACCGACCACGCACTCGCGGACACCGTGGAGAACAGCCTCACCAATTGCCTCGACTTCGAAAGGCGGGAAACGGCATGAGCCGCATCAGGATCGGGATCGTCTTCGGCGGCCCCTCGGAAGAACACGCGGTGTCCTTCAAATCCGCTCGCGAGGTGGCCGCGAGCCTGGACACCGAGATGTACGAGGCGTTCTGGATCGGGATCACCCGCGACGGCGAGTGGCGCCTGTGCGACGGGCCGGTGATCGGCTGGGAGGGAGCGGGTTCGCGACCGGCGATCATCTCCCCGGACCGGGGCACCCGCGGCCTCCTCGTGCTCGACGGTGCGCGGCCCACGCCCGTCCCGCTCGACGTGGTCCTGCCCGTGCTGCACGGCACCGCGGGCGAGGACGGCGCGATCCAGGGGCTCCTCGAGCTCTCCGGAATCCCCTACGCGGGCTGCGATGTCGCCGCATCCGCGGTGTGCATGGACAAGTCGCTCGCCTATCTCGTCGCCCGGGTCGCGGGCATCGCGACGCCGGAGCACCGGATCATCGGGCCCGGGGAGGAACCCGACTCCGCGGGGTTCACGTATCCGGTCTTCGTCAAGCCCGCCCGTTCCGGCTCCTCCTTCGGCGTGACCAGGGTGGCCGGCCCGGACGAGTTGGCGCCGGCCGTCGCCGCGGCCCGGGAGTTCGACACCAAGCTCCTCGTCGAGGCCGCCGTCACGGGCCTCGAGGTCGGGTGCGCGGTGCTCGGCGATCCGCCGGATCTCACCGTCGGCGAGGTGGACCACATCGCCCTGTCCCACGGGTTCTTCCGCATCCACCAGGAGGACGCGCCGGAGACCGGGTCGGAGAACTCCGTCGCAATCGTTCCCGCCGACGTCCCCGCCGAGACCCGCGCCCGGGTGCAGGAGACGGCGAAGCACCTCTACCGCGCCCTCGGCTGCCGCGGCCTGGCCCGGGTGGACGTGTTCCTCACCCCGGACGGCACCGTGGTGCTCAACGAGGTGAACACTCTGCCCGGCCTCACCTCCTACAGCCGCTACCCGCGGATGATGGCCGCGGCCGGGCTCCCCCTGTCCGCCGTGATCGATCGCGTCGTGGCGCTCGCCCTCGACGCGGCGCCCGCCGCACCGCTGACGGGGGCGGGACGATGAACACCGACTTCGTCTACGTCGACGAGTACGTGCCCGGGGTCCGGTGGGACGCCAAATACGCCACGTGGGACAACTTCACGGGCAAGCCCGTGGACGGGTACCTCGCGAATCGGGTGGTCGGAACCCGCGCCCTGTGCGCGGCACTCCGCGCAGCGCAGGCCGCGGCGGAGGACGACGGCCTCGGCCTGCTGCTGTGGGACGGTTACCGGCCGCAGCGCGCCGTCGACCGGTTCGTGCGCTGGTCCCGGCAGCCGGAGACCGGCCTCACCAAGGCGCGCCACTACCCGAACATCGACAGGCGGGCGATGTTCGACCTCGGGTACGTCGCCGAGCGGTCGGGCCACAGCCGCGGCAGCACCGTCGATCTCACTCTGTACCACCGGGATTCCGGCGAGCTGGCGGACATGGGCGGCGGTCACGACCTCATGGATCCGGTGTCCGGCCACGGGGCGAGCGGGATCTCGCCGGCCGCGGCCGCGAACCGGCGCCGCTTGCGAACGATCATGGAGGACGCCGGCTTCCGGCGGTACGACACCGAGTGGTGGCACTACACACTGCGCGACGAGCCGTTCCCGGACACCTATTTCGACTTCCCGATCACCGTCACCGCCGCGCGCCGCGCCGCATGAGTACCGGCGGCGCCCCGCCCCATCGCCCGCGGATCGTGGTGGCCGGCGGGCACTCGGTGGGCCACATCGAGCCCGCCATGAACCTCGCCGACGCGATCCTCGCCACGGCCCCGTCGGCGGAGATCACGGCACTGGGCACTGCCCGCGGCCTGGACACGGTGATCATCCCGGCCCGCGGGCACACGCTGGAGCTGATTCCCCCGGTTCCGCTGCCGCGCAAGGTGGATCGCGAACTACTCCGCGTGCCGCGCCGCCTGCTCGCCGCCGTGCGGGCGGCGGGCGCGGTACTCGACTCCGCGGACGCCGAGGCGGTGGCCGGGTTCGGCGGTTACGTCGCGATGCCCGCCTACCTCGCGGCGCGACGACGGGGCCTGCCGATCGTCGCGCACGAGGCGAACGCCGTCCCCGGGGTCGCGAACCGGGTGGCCGCCCGCCTGACGCGTCACGTGTTCACCGCGTCCCCCGCGGTCCCGCTCACGCACGCCACCCCGATCGGCATCCCGCTGCGGCCCGGGTTCGCCACCCTCGACCGAGCAGCGCTGCGCGCCGAGGCCCGCCACCGGTTCGGGCTGCGCGCGCAGGGGCCCGTTCTCCTCGCGACGGGCGGATCCCAAGGGGCGGAGTCGATCAACGGGGCGGTCCGCGGGGCCGCGGACCGCCTGACCGCGGCCGGCGTGCAGGTTCTGCACATCGCCGGGCCGGGGCGCACCGTCGAACCGCCGCACGGCGGCCCGTCGTACCGGGTGCTGCCGTTCGTCGAGGAGATGCGCTACGCCTACGCCGCCGCGGATCTCGCGATCTGCCGGTCCGGCGCGATGACGTGCGCGGAGCTCGCCGCCGTGGGCCTTCCGGCCGCGTTCGTCCCGCTGCCCCTGCGCGGGGGCGAGCAACGCCGCAACGCCGAGCCACTGGTCGCGGCCGGCGGCGCGCTGCTCGTCGGCGACGCCGATCTGACGCCCGCATGGATCGCGCGGAATCTGCTGCCGCTGCTCACCGACCCCGTGGCGCTGGCGGCCATGTCCTCGCGCCTCGCGGCGGCCGGATCGCCGGACGCCGCAGGAACGCTCGCCCGGCACGTGCTCAGGCTGATCGCCGAGCGGCGGGCAACCGCACGGTGACCACGAGCCCGCCGCCGTCCCTGGACGCGATGTCGAGCGCACCGTCGTGCGCCCGGACGATCCGGTCCACGATGGCGAGGCCCAGGCCCACGCCGGCGTGCCCGGTGCTGACGCGCCCGGTACCGCGCTGGAACGGCTCGGTGAGCGTGCCGACGAGCCGCCCCGCGACCACCGGCCCGGTGTTCTCCACGACGAGGACGGCGTCCGCGCCCTCCGCGCGCACGGCGACCCGCACCGAGCCGCCCTCCTCGAGGTTGTGCACGATCGCGTTGTGCACCAGGTTCGTCACCATCTGCAGGATCAGCGCGGTGGAGCCGGTGGTCGTGGTGACGTCGCCGGTGGTGCGCACCGCGGTACCCCGGCCCTCGGCCAGCGGCAGCAGGGTCTCGGTGGCCTCCTCGGCGACGAGGGACAGGTCCACCTCCTCGCGGGTGAAGCTGCGCCGCTCCGCCCGGCTGAGCATGAGCAGGGCCTCGGTCAGCTCGATCGCCCGGGCGTTGACGTAGCGGAGCCGTTCGACGAGCTCGTCGGACTCCCGCGCGGGATCGTTGTGCGCCACGTCGAGCAGGGTCTGGGTGATGGCGAGCGGGGTGCGCAGCTCGTGGGAGGCGTTGGCGGCGAAGCGCTGCTGCTCCTCCATGTGCGCCTCCAAGCGGGCGAGCATCGCGTCGAAGGCGTCGGCGAGCTCACGGAACTCGTCGGTGCGCCCCTCCATACGGATCCGGTGCGCGAGCGAACCCTCGGCGGCGAGCCGCGTGGCATGGGTGATGCGGTTGAGCGGAGCGAGCATCCGGCCGGCCAGCAGCCATCCTCCGGCGAGGCCGAACACGAGTAGGAAGACCAGCGCGACAAGGGCCTTCGGCACGAAAGCCGCCTGCAGGTCGGCGCGGTCGGGGATGCCGATCAGCGGGGAGCCCGGCCCCGAACCCGGTTCCCGCGGGCCGACGGACGGCACCGCGATCACCTCGGGGACGTAGCGCAGCAGGAACACCCACACGACGGCCAGCAGGATGCCGCCCGCCACCATGAGGAATCCCGCGTAGCTCAGCGTGAGTTTGAGGCGGACGCTCATCCCGCGCTCCCGGTGGAGGCGTTCCCTATCCACGCGCGGCCCCCTCCGCGGCCGGCGCCGCGTCGATGCGGTAGCCGACACCCGGCACCGTCGCGATGATCCACGGCTCACCGAGCCTGCGCCGCAACGCGGATACCGTGATCCGCACGGCGTTGGTGAACGGATCGGCGTTCTCGTCCCACGCGCGTTCCAGGAGCTCCTCGGAACTGATGACCCCGCCCTCGGCGGCCACCAGGACCTCCAGCACGGCGAACTGCTTGCGGGTGAGCGCCACGTACCTGCCGTCGCGGAACACCTCGCGGCGGAACGGATCCAACCGGATCCCCGCGATCTCGCGCACCGGCGGGCGGCTGTGCGCGCGCCGCCGGTCGAGGGCGCGCAGCCGCAGCACCAGCTCGCGGAGCTCGAACGGCTTGGTCAGGTAGTCGTCCGCACCCAGCTCGAAGCCGGATTCCTTGTCGTCGAGGCGATCCGCCGCGGTGAGCATGAGGATCGGCATGCCGGTCCCGGAATCCACGATGCTCCGGGCGATCTCGTCGCCCGACGGCCCGGGCACGTCCCGGTCGAGCACGGCGATGTCGTAGGCGTTCACGCTGAGCAGTTCCAGCGCGGTGTCCCCGTCGCCCGCGATGTCGGCGGCTATCGCCTCCAGGCGCAGCCCGTCACGGACGGCCTCCGCCAGGTAGAGCTCGTCCTCGACGACCAGTACACGCATGGGCTCATGCTACGAGCCCGTGCGTATCGCCGGTGTATCGAATTTCCGGGCGGTGTCAGACGATCGCGCGGCGCACGATGGTCTCGTCGCGGCCGGGGCCCACGCCGATGCACGAGATGTGCGCGCCCGAGAGCTCCTCGAGCCGCAGCACGTAGTTCTGCGCGTTCTGCGGCAGCTCCTCGAACGTGCGGCACTGGGAGATGTCCTCCCACCAGCCGGGCATCGTCTCGAAGACCGGCTTCGCGTGGTGCACCTCGGACTGGGTCGGCGGCATCTCGTCGTAGCGGACGCCGTCGATCTCGTAGGCCACGCAGATCGGCACGCTCTCGATGGAGCTGAGAACGTCGAGCTTCGTGAGGAAGTAGTCGGTGATGCCGTTGACCCGGGTGGCGTAGCGGGCGATCACGGCGTCGAACCAGCCGCAGCGGCGGGCGCGACCGGTGGTGACGCCCACCTCGCCGCCGTGCTTGGCCAGGTACTCGCCCCACTCGTCGAACAGTTCCGTGGGGAACGGGCCCGATCCGACGCGGGTGGTGTACGCCTTCAGGATGCCCAGCACCGTCGTGATGCGGGTGGGGCCGATGCCCGATCCGACGGATGCGCCGCCGGAGGTCGGGTTCGACGAGGTCACGAACGGGTAGGTGCCGTGGTCGACGTCGAGCAGGGTGCCCTGGGAGCCCTCCAGCAGGATCGTCTCGCCGCGCTCGAGCGCCTTGTTCAGCTCCAGCCGGGTGTCGGCGATGCGGTGCTTGAAGCTCTCCGCGAGCTCCAGCGTCTCGTCCACCACCTGGCGCGCGTCGAGGGCGCGACGGTTGTAGATCTTGGTGAGCACCTGGTTCTTGAACTCCAGGGCCGCCTCGACCTTCTGGGTGAGGATCGACTCGTCCAGCACGTCCTGCGCCCGGACGCCGACGCGAGCGATCTTGTCCTGGTAGCAGGGGCCGATGCCGCGACCGGTGGTGCCGATCTTCTTGTTGCCGAGGAAACGCTCGGTCACCTTGTCGATGGCCACGTGGTACGGCATGAGCAGGTGCGCATCGGCGGAGAGCAGCAGGTTGGAGGTGTCCACGTCGCGGGCCTCCAGGCCGTCGAGCTCCTGCAGCAGGACCGACGGGTCGACCACGACGCCGTTGCCGATGACGTTCTTCACGCCCGGCGTCAGGATGCCCGACGGGATCAGATGGAGGGCGAACTTGTCGCCGTTCGGGAGGACCACGGTGTGGCCGGCGTTGTTGCCGCCCTGATAACGGACCACCCATTGGAGCTTCTCTCCCAGGAGGTCGGTGGCCTTACCCTTACCTTCATCGCCCCACTGGGCGCCGATCAGCACGATCGCGGGCATGCGAATTCCCCTTCCGGCTCAGAATCTCCGCTGGATTCACCTCGAATACCTGTGAGCCGTACCGCAACCTTACAGTAGGTGTGGTGAGCTCCGTGACCCAGAGCACCGTCGTGGTGCGCGCCCCCGATGTCCGCATCCCGGGCAGCCTTCGCGACCTCGAAACAGTGACCGTCGACCTGGAATCCGTGAAGTCGGATCTCAAGCAGAAGATGCCGACGCCGAAGCGCATCGTGGTCGCCGGTCCGGATCAGCTGCTGGCGGCGGTGATCGCCCGGCTGATGGCCAAGGACCGGCTCGACGTCGAGGTGGCCTTCACGCCCACCGAGAACTCGCGCGCGTCGTCGATCTACCCGCCGGGCGACCCGCTCACCGGTACCCCCCGGCCTGTGCCGCTGATCCGCGACGATCGCGGATTCGTCCTGGTCGGGCGCGCGAAGATCACCGGACCGGAGGGCGCCGAGCTCACGGGCGAGACGTTCGTCGATTCGGAGAAGCTGTTCACCGGGCAGGCGAAGGCGATCTTCGTCGAGCCCACGGGCGAGGGGGCCGGCGTGCGCGCCCGCCTCGCGAAGGGCCTCCGTCGGAAGTGGCTGACGGGCCGCGCCGCGCAGACGGGCGGCCTGGAGCTGCAGGTGACGCGGGACGGCCGGCTCGATCCCAGCGTCGTGACCCGCGCGACCTTCTACCGCAACACCGACGACTGGATCCTCATCAGCTGACGGGCGGCTCCGCGCGGAGCCGCTCGGCGTGCGCGGCCTGATGCGCCGTGGCGACCCGCATGAACCGCACCACCGCGGCCAGCTCGTCGTCGTCGAACGCGCCGAGCACGTCCACTTGCGCCGACGCGAGCATCGGCCCCATCGCCGCGTCGACGTGCCCGCGGAGCAGGGCCGTGGCGCGCACGATCACCCTGCGTCCGTCGTCGGGGTGCGGGTGCCGGGTGACGTAGCCGCGCTTCTCGAGGCGGTCGATCATCGTGGTGACACTGCCCGTCGTGAAGCCGAGCGCATCGGCCACCTCCCTGGGCGTGACCCTGGCGGGGGCGAGCACCAGCTCCAAGCAGGCCAGATCGGTCGCGCCGACGCCCAGGATCCGCGCGAGCTCGCGATCGAATCCGGCGACCGCGGCCTGATACGCCTGCACGGCGGGCCCCACCTCACGCGCAATATCGCTTGACATTCAAGCTACCTCCTCGGATGATTACTTGATATTCAAGCTATATCTTTCGGCGACGGGATACATCACGAAGGCTCTCATCATCGGCGGCGGGGTGGCGGGCCCCACCGCCGCCATGGCACTGGCCCGGGTCGGCATCGAATCCGAGGTGTTCGAACGGGACCACCAGGGCGCCGATCAGCGCGGCGCCTGGATCAGCCTGCAGGCCAACGGGATCGATGCGCTGCGATCCATCGACGCCGACGGCCCGCTGGCAGGGGTCGGCTACCCCATGGACACCATCAGCTTCGTCAACGGCAAGGGACGCCCGCTGGGCCGCATGCCGATGGCCGCCCGTCGGCCGGACGGGCTGACCTCCCTGATGATGCCCCGCTCCGCGCTCTACTCGGCGCTCGCCGACGAGGCGCGTGCCCGCGGGGTCCGGGTACGGAACGGCGCCCGGTTCGTCGACGCCACGGTCGACGACGACGGCGTGACCGCCGAGTTCGCCGACGGTACGCGCGCCCGCGGTGACATCCTCATCGGCGCGGACGGCATCCATTCGACGGTGCGCGCCCTGATCGACCCCGGCGCGCGATCGCCCCGGTACGTGCCCGTCCTCAACATCGGCGGCCACGTGCCCGGCCTCGCCGTGGAGGGCGAGCCGCGGGACTTCCGCATGCAGTTCGGCACTCGGTGCTTCTTCGCGTGGATGCCGACGCCGGACGGCGGCACCGTCTGGTTCGCGAACCCGCCCTCGCGGACCGAGCCCGAGCGCGGCGTGCTGTCCGGGATCGACGACGCGCAGTGGCGGCGGCGCCTGCACGCGCTGATGGACGGCGACGCGGGCCCCTCCGGCGCGATCATCGACGCGGCGCCCGGGCCGCTGTTCGGGTGGGCCACGTACGACCTCCCCGTGGTCGAGCACTGGCACGACGGGCGAGGGCGCATGGTGCTGATCGGCGACGCCGCCCACGCCACGTCGCCCGCGGCCGGGCAGGGCGCGGCGATGTCGCTGGAGGACGCCGTGATCCTGGCGCAGTGCCTCCGCGACCGGCCGACGACGGCCGAGGCGTTCGGCACCTTCGAGATCCTGCGCCGCGAACGCACCGAGAAGATCGTCGCCGCGGGGCACCGCGCGTCGAACTCCAAGGCCGCCGGCCCCGTCGCGCGGCTGTTCCGCGACCTGATGCTCCCCTTCGTGTTCCGGCGCGCCGCGAAGGACGGCGGGAGGTCGATGATGTGGTTGCAGGGGCACCACATCGACTTCGACGAACCGGTGCCCTCCGCACCGGATTCCGCGCCCGCGCGGCTCGGAGGCGGGCGTCAGCGCGGCTGATCGGGCCTGCGCTCCGGGCGCAGCACGGCGATGGCCGACGTGCGCTTGAGGCCGGCCACCTGCAGCAGGTCGACGATGGTGGAGCGCAGCTGCGCGTAGATGACCAACTCGTTGAGCGAGTTGCCGTCGCCGATGTCCAGCTGGTTCGCCCGGCGCGCCGCGGAGCGCAGGACGCGCGCGGCGTCGGCCTGGTCGGGGTGCTCCCCGGGGTCGGCCAGCACCACGTCGCGCAGCACCTTGAAACAGTCGGCGAGCTTCCCCACCTCGATCACCAGGGCCGGATCGACCTTCTCCTCCTCCTGATTGGAGGCGATGGCGCGGCGGGCCATGACGCGGACGTTGCGGACGGCGTTGTCCAGCGGATCCGCGATGGCGTCGAGCCGCTCCATCCGGGGCCGGGCACTCCAGAAGACGGGCGAGACCTTGGCGATCTCCATCCCCCCGGCCAGGTCGCTGGTGAGCTGATCCAGATCGGGCTGGGTGGACCGCGCGGTCTCCAGTGCCCAGTCCAGGTTCGAGCGGTCGCCGTCCGTGAGCCCGGCGGCGATCGACGCCGCGACCCGGCGCATCGTGTCGAGGATCTTCGCGGCGTCCTTGCGGGGACGGCGCGCGGGGTTGTTCGGGATCAGCGCGGCGATCAGCACGCCCACGAGCCCGCCGATCAGGGCGTCGAGCATCCGGGTCCAGCCGCCCGTCGAACCGGGCGGCAGGAGGGTGGCCACCAGCACCGCGGAGGACGCCGCCTGCATCGGCACCAGCGGCCCCCGGTCCGCGAGCACGGCGACGGCCATCGCGATCGCGACCACCAGGCCCAGCTGCCACGGCCCCGTCCCGATCGCGCTGATCAGGAGGTCGCCGACGCCGATGCCGACGGTGACGCCACCCACCAGTTCCAGCGAGCGCCGGAGCCGCTGGTTGAGCGAGAGCCCCAGGGAGATGACGGCCGCGATGGGCGCGAAGAACGGCGACACGTGGCCCACCACGTCGTTCGCGATGAACCACGCGATGGCCGCCGCCAGCGCGCACTGCACGATGGGCAGTTTCGAACTCCAGAGCCTCCGGGTGCGGCTCTGGATGACCTGCGGCAGGGCGTTGTGCCGCCGCCGTAGGCGGCTAGCCGCCGAGTCCGAGCTCGCCCGCGGCTTCGGGGTCACAGTCGTTCAGGAGGTCGAGGCAACGGAGGTACTCGTCTTCCTCGCCGATCGCCTTCGCCGCGCGGGCGAGGGCTGCGACGGCGCGCAGGAATCCACGGTTGTTCTCGTGGCTGTAGGGCACGGGACCGAAGCCGCGCCACCCCTGGCGACGGAGCTGGTCCAGGCCGCGGTGATAGCCGGTCCGCGCGTACGCGTAGGCCGTGACCACCTGCTCGTCGTCGAGCGCGGCCTCCGCCAGAGTGCCCCACGCCAGGGACGACGTGGGGAAGTCGGCCGCGACCTCGACGGCGGGGCGACCGCTCGTCAGCTGGGATTCCGGCTCCTCGTCGAGGTCAAGCAGGACCGGAGGCGGGCCGAGAAGATCTCCGAACGACGTCATGGCCCCAGTCTCGCACGAGCCGCGCCCGCTAGTCTGTCAGGTGTTCCGACTCGTACCTCACTACGAGCTCGGAGGAGTTACGGCAACGACGGATGGACGGAATCGATGGGGCGGGATTCGAATCGGGGAGCCTTCTCGCGACTGCGGGACCTGCGCGGGAGACTCGCCGCGTGGCCCGCTGCCCCGCTGTCCGACAACTCCGGCTCGGCCGACGTCGACGCGGACGCGCTCGGGAAGGCTCCGCAGGACGCGGTGAACCCGTCGCATTCGCAGTCGCTGGCCGAGCTCGTGGACTCCGCCGCCCCGCCCGCGTCGCCGAGTGAGGCCGAGACCACCGCCATCGAGGTGCCCGGATCCGAGCAGGTGCCGGCGTCTGAGGCGGAGACCACGTCGTTCGCCGCCACGTCGCGCGAGGACGACGGGGCGCCGGAGAAGTCCGAGACGCGCCCGTCCGAAGCCGAGACCAAGGCCTTCACCGCGGTGCCCCGGCCGGCTGCCGAGGAAGGTGCGAGCACGGACGACGGTGCCGAGGAGGCCGGCGCGAGCGCCGACGCCGAGGAGGCCGGTGCCGAGACCGCGGGCGACGAGAACGAGGCGGCCGCGGACGCGGCTTCCGCCGACGAGCCCGACGGCGACGCCGATGGGGCCACGACCGAGGACGAGGCGGAGCCCGAGGACGAGGCGGAGCCCGAGGACGAGGCGGAGACCGAGGACGAGCAGACTTCCGCGCTCCCTGCCGCGGCCGCCGGTGCCGCCGCGGTGGGCACCGCAGCCGCCGCGGCCGCAGCCGCGAAGGCGCGCGAGGACGACGAGGAATCCGCCCCCGAGTCCGAGGATCCGGCGGAGGCGGCCGTCGAGGAGCCCGCCGCCGAGACCTCCGACGATACCGATTCCGGCGAGTCCGACTCCGGCGCAGCCGGATCCGACGATGAGACACCCGCGGACGACGCCACCGAAGAGGAGACCCCGGAGGACGGCGCCACGCAGGAGGACGCCCAGGACGAGGCGTCCTCGCCGCTGCGCACCGTGGGGCCGGTGAACACCGCGCCGCCCGTGACCGAGGACGCCGGCGACCAGGCGGAGACGGACGCGGCGGAGACCGACGAGGCGAAGCCCACCGAGGACGACGGTTCCACGGAAGCCGAAGCCGCAGAAGCCGACACCGACGGCGCGGAGAAGGAGCCCGAGACCGCGGAGGCCTCTCCCCTGCGCACCGTGGGCCCCGTGAACACCGAGCCCCCCGCGACCGACGCCGACGTGTCCGACGCCGATTCACCCGAGGACGCAGAGACCGCCGCCGACGCAGAAACCGCCGAACCCGAGGACGAGGACGAAGGCAGCGGGGTCGCGAAGGCCGCGGGTGTGGCCGCCGTCGGAGCCGCCGCGGCGGCCGCCGCCACCGCGTCGGGCGACACGGAGGCCGACGCGGAGGCCGACGGCGCAGAGGTCGACGGAGAGACCGACGCAGAAGCCGGCGACGCGGGAACCGACGAGGCCGACGAGCCCGAGACCGACACCGCCGCAAGCGAGGACGCCGACGAGGCGGTCGCGCCGGAGACCGACGAAGAGAGCGCCGCCGAGCCCACCGCCGAGGAGGACTCGACCGACGACGAGGCAGAGGCGTCGCCGCTGCGCACCGTCGGGCCCGTGAACACCGAACCGCCCGCGCCCGAGGCCGCTGCGGATGCCGAGGGCTCCGAGGACACAGAGGACGACGGTTCCGCCGAGCCCGAAGACGACGGCGAGGACGACGCGAAGACCTCCGTCATCCCCGTCGCCGCCGCCGGTGCCGCTGCCGTCGGCGCTGCGGGAGTCGCCGCCGCGGCGGCCGCCAAGGACGGGAAGGACGGCGAGGACGCCGAGGCCGGTGACGACGACTCCGACAAGGACGACACCGCACCGGATTCGGCCGAGGACGCGAACACCACGGTGATCCCCGCCGCCGCCCCGGAGAAGCCGGACGAGGCGACGATCGACACCGAGCAGAACGAGGTGCCCGACGCGACGCCGCCCACCGAGGCGTTCGCCGCCGCCCCGCGACAGGCACCGCCCGCGTCCGCCGAGGGCGAGCGCGGCGCCCCCACCTACTTCCCGCCGTCGGCGCCCGGCGCGCCGCGGCCCGCCGCGGACGAACGCGGCGGCAAGCTGAAGTGGATCATCGGCGCGGCGGTCGTGGTGATCGCCGCGATCGTCGCCGCGGTGCTGCTGATCCCCGGTTCGCCGGGCTCGGTCACCTCCGGCGACTCCCGGCGGGCCGCCGCCGACGCGACCACGTCGTTCGTCACCGCCGTCAACAGCGGCGACCTCAACGCGCTGCGCCAGCAGACCTGCGGCGGCGCGAAGAAGTACTACGACGGGATCAACGACGCCGATTGGCAACGGATCCACGACAACGCCAAGAACGACGGCCTCCTCCTGGAACTCGATGCGCTGCAGGCCATCGAGGTGGACGGCGACCGTGCCGAGGTCCAGGTCCAGGTGCACTACTCGGGGCAGCCGGACGCGAAGGTACGCAACACGCTCTCGCTCGAGAAGAACGAGGACGCGTGGAAGGTGTGTACCCGCGTCGGAGCGCCATGAGTTCCCCCTCGGACCATCCCACGCGGAGGAACGAACCCGCCCCCGCGGCGCAGGCCGCTCCCCCGGTCGAGAAGCCGGTCCCGGCCGAGGCGGTGAGCGCACCGTCGACCGAGGCAGCCCCCGTGCGGAAGCCGCCCCCGGCACCGTCGGAGCCGAAGCTCGCGTACTCCGAAGTCCCCGTCCCCCCGGCGTCGCGGACGGATCGCTTCGTCCGCGGCGCCGGCCGCGTGGGACCGCCGCGGCGCACCGCGACGCCGCCCGTCGTGGCCCCGCGCCAGGTGGCGCCGCGCCCGCAGGGACACCACCATCCGAACGCGCCCACCATGGCCCGCCCACGCACGGCGGCGCCGCCCGCGCCGCGGGCCACCCAGTCCCGCGCCGGACAGCCGCAGGCCCGCCAGGCTCGGCCGCCGCGATCGAACCGCACCGCGAACCCGCCGGCCCGGCCGGTCCCCCCGCCAGCGTCCGCGCAGGCCGCCCAACAGGCCCGGAGTGCCCCGCAACGCACGAGGCCGCGGCTCACCGGCCCGGAGTGGGCGGCGGCCGCGGCCATGGTGCTGCTCATCCTGGCCGTCCTGATCGGCCTGGCGCTGTAGCTACTTCGCGCTGATCGACTTCCCCGCGGAGTGCAGGTCGTTGCACGCCTCGACGACGCGCTCGGCCATGGAGGTCTCGGCCTTCTTGAGGTACGAAC
>NZ_HE997626.1:812039-870264 GCF_000312385.1 Tsukamurella sp. 1534
TATGAGCCTCCTGAGCGTGTCTGCGTTGCCAGTGCCAGACTATCGCCATGGAGCTCGCGGTTGGGCTTGTCGCCCTGGTTGCCACCGTCCTGGTGGTCAGCGCCCTGTGCGATCGGTTCGGCCTCGCCGCGCCCCTCGTCCTGACGGTCGTCGGCATCGGCGCCTCGTTCGTCCCGGCCATGCCCGCGGTGCCGCTGCACCCCGACGTGGTGCTGCTCGGACTCCTGCCTCCGCTGCTGTACGCGGCGGCGAGCAAGGCCTCGCTGGTGGACTTCAAGGCGAACCTCCGGCCCATCGGCATGCTGTCGGTGGGGCTGGTGCTGTTCACCGCGGCCACCGTCGGCGTCGTCACCTCGTGGCTGCTCGACATCCCGTTCGCCGCCGGGCTCGCGCTCGGCGCCATCGTGGGCCCACCCGACGCCGTGGCCGCGACCGCCGTCGGCCGCAGGATCGGCCTGCCCCGGAACGTCACGACGCTGCTCGAGGGCGAATCGCTGTTCAACGACGCGACGTCCATCGTGCTGCTGCGGACGGCGATCGCCGCGGTCGCCGGCACCGTCGGGTTCTGGCAGGTGGCCGGGTCGTTCGCGCTCAGCGCCGTGGGTGGCGTGGCGGTGGGCGTGATCGTCGCCGTGCTGCTGCGGTTCGTGCTGCGCCGCGTGACCGACCCGACGCTCACCACCGGCATCACCCTGATCAGCCCGTGGGCCGCGTACCTCCCGGCCGAGCACATCCACGGCTCGGGCGTCGTCGCCGTCGTCGTGACCGGACTCATCGTGGCCTACCGTGCGCCCACCGACCAGACGGCGGTCGGCCGCATGTCCGCGCGGATCAACTGGAACACCGTCCAGTTCCTCCTGGAGAACGCGGTCTTCCTGCTCATCGGCCTACAGATGCGGACGATCTTCGAGGGCGCGGCCGCGTCGCCCATCGGCTGGCCCACGATCCTCGTCACCTGCGCCGCCGTGATGGCGACCGTGATCCTGGCGCGGATGGTGTGGTGCGCACCGTCGGCCCTCCTCTCGATCCGGGTGGACGCGGAGAACGAGCGCCTCAGCGCCGGCGAAACGACGGTGCTGTCCTGGGCGGGCATGCGCGGCGTCGTCACGCTGGCGGCCGCGTTCATCCTCCCGACGGACTTCCCGGACCGCGAGGTGCTCGTGTTCGCGGCGATGTTCGTGGTGGCCGGCAGCCTGCTGATCCAGGGGTCGACGCTGCCCGCACTCGCCAAGGCGTTGCACGTGCGCGGGCCCAACGCGCGCACCGACGCCCTGCAGCAGGCCGTGGTCATGCGGTCCGCCATCACGGCCGGCCTGGAGCGGCTCGACGAGATCGAGGCCAGCCCGGAGAACACCGTGCCGCAGCCGCTGCTCGACGGGGTCCGGGAGCGGGCGGTCAGCCGCGAGCGTTCGTTCTGGGAGCGACTCGGACCGGATTCGCGGGACACGCCCGCCGCACAGGTCCGCGAGGTGCGGCTGCAGATGATCGCGGCGGAGCGCGAGGAGGTGCTCAGGCTCCGCGACAGCGGGCAGGGCGACCACGAGGTGCTGGAGCAGGTGCTCTCGTCGCTCGACGTGGAGGAGGCCATGCTCACCGTCTCGGCGAGCCGCAGCGAACGCGTCGCGGTGGCCGAACTGCTCACCGTGCCGTGGTCGGGAGACGAGTGTGACCATCTCCGTGTGGCGGATTCGTTCGCCGACCCCGTACCGCTCAGCGAGACCTGCCTGGAGTGCCTGGAATCGGGGGAGAACCCGGTACGGCTGCGGATGTGCCTGACCTGCGGACACGTCGGCTGCTGCGATTCCTCCGACGGCAAGCACGCGACCGCCCACTTCGAGGCGACCAGCCACCCGGTGATCCGGAGCTTCGAGCACGGCGAGGCCTGGCGCTGGTGTTACATCGACGAACTGCTCAAATAGAGCCGGTACTCTGGTCGGGTGCACTACAACGACCTGACTCTGGCCGCCTCGACCACCATGCAGGCCTTCTCGCCGTCCGACATCACCGACCCCGTCGCGGTGCTGAACGCGTTCGGCCCGATCGCCCTGGTGGGTCTGCTGCTGGTCGTGTTCATCGAGTCGGGTGTGCTGTTCCCCGTACTCCCCGGCGATTCGCTGCTGTTCGTCGCGGGCCTGCTCACCGCCGCCGGGACGGGCGCCGCCGTCGGCGAGGCCACCTACACGGGTTCGGCCATGTCGCTGCCGGTGCTGCTGATCGGCGTGCCGATCGCCGCGATCCTCGGCTCGCAGGTGGGCTACTTCATCGGCCGGTTCGGCGGCGAGAAGTTCTTCTCTCCCGACGCCCGCTTCCTCAAGACCAAGTACCTCGACGAATCGCACGAGTTCTTCGAGAAGTACGGCCCCGCCACGCTGATCCTCGCCCGCTTCGTCCCCTTCGTGCGCACCTTCGCCCCGATCGCCGCCGGCGCCGCGAAGATGCACTACGCCAAGTTCGTCATCTGGAACGCGATCGGCGCCGTCATCTGGGGCGACGGCATCCTGCTGCTGGGAGTGTGGCTCGGCAAGATCGACTGGGTCCGCGACAACATCGACAAGATCTTCATCGCCATCGTGCTGGTGTCGGTGCTGCCCATCGTGTGGGGCGTCGTGAAGAAGTACCTCGCCGATCGGCGCGCTGACTCCTCCGCCAGCGCTTAAGCTCTGCCTGTGCTCGAATTCGTCCAGAGCGCAGGGCCCGTGATGATCTGGCTCGTCGTCGCCGGATTCGTCTTCTGCGAGTGCGCGTTCATCATCGGACTGTTCCTCCCCGGTGACTCGCTCCTCCTGACCGCGGGCCTCGCCATGGCCACCACCGGCCACAGCTCCTACTCCGTCTGGGGACTCGCCCTCGCGGCGTTCCTCGCCGCCATCGCCGGCAACAGCGTGGGCTACGCCATCGGCTACAAGATGGGCGACCACGTGCTCGCCAAGAAGGACGGCCGGTACCTCAACGCGCACAACCTGCACCGGGTCAAGGAGCTGATGGACAGGCACGGCTTCTTCTCCGTGCTGATCGCCCGCTGGATCCCGTGGGTCCGCACCCTGTGCCCGCTGGTCGCGGGCGCGGCGGGGATGAACAAGCGCAGCTTCACCGTCGCCTCGGTGCTGGGCTCGCTGATCTGGGCGCCGTTCCTGCTGCTCGTCGGGTACTACGGCTCGTCCGCGCTCGAGGACTACAAGTGGATCCTGGAGTGGGCGCTCAAGGGCATGATCGTGTTCCTCGTGGCCGGCACGATCCTCGGGATCGTCGGGTACCGGCGCGAGATGGCCCGGCCCGACGTGACCGTCGACCTCGACGACTGACGGCGCCCGGATGACCGTCCTGCAGACCCGCGGCCTCGCCGTCGCCTACGCCGACCGCCCCCTGTTCTCCGGGCTCGACCTGGTGATCTCGCCGGGCGACGTGGTGGGGCTGGTCGGCGCGAACGGCGCGGGCAAGTCCACCCTGCTCAAGCTCCTCGCCGGCGTCGGTGCGGACGGCGGGCCCGACGTGACCGGCACCGTCGACCTCGCCCCAGCCGACGCCACCGTCGGGTACCTGGCGCAGGAACCCGAGCGCCTGCCCGGCGAGACCGTGGCGGGGTTCGTGGCGCGGCGCACCGGCGTCGCCGAGGCCGAGGCGGCGATGGACGCCGCGGCGGAGGCACTCGCGACCGACCCGTCGGACGATCGGTACACGCCCGCCCTGGACCGGTGGCTCGCGCTGGGCGGCGCCGACCTGGAACAGCGGCTCGCGGCGATCCTGGACGAGGTGGGGCTCCCCGACGCGGGCGCGGCGATGACGGGGCTCTCCGGCGGGCAGGCGGCCCGCGCCGGGCTCGCCGCGGTGCTCGCCTCCCGGTACGACGTGCTGCTGCTCGACGAGCCGACGAACGACCTCGATCTGGCCGGCCTGGAGCTGCTGGAGCGGTTCGTGGCCGAGGCGGCGACGGCGATCGTGGTGGTCTCGCACGACCGGGAGTTTCTGGCGCGCACCGTGACCACGGTGGTGGAGCTCGACCTCGCGCAGCAGCAGATCGGCGTGTACGGCGGCGGTTACGAGGCGTACCTGGTGGAGCGGGACGTGGCCCGGCGGCACGCACGCGAGGAGTACGAGCAGTACGCGGGCAGGCTCTCCGACCTCCAGGACCGTGCGCAGATGCAGCGGAACTGGATGGAGCACGGCGTGCGCAACGCGCGCCGCAAGATGAAGTCCGGCGCCGATCCCGACAAGGCGGGCCGGAAGGCGCGGCTCGAGTCCACGGAGAAGCAGGCGTCGAAGGCGCGGCAGACGGAGCGGGCGATCGAGCGGCTGGAGGTGGTCGAGGAGCCGCGCAAGGAATGGGAGCTCCGGATGTCGATCGCCGCGGCGCCGCGCAGCGGCAGCGTGGTGGCGACGCTGTCCGGCGCGACGGTGGCCCACCCGGGGTTCACCGTCGGGCCCGTGTCCGTGTCGGTCGAGTACGGCGACCGGATCCTCCTGACGGGCCCCAACGGGGCCGGCAAGTCGACGCTGCTGTCGCTGTTGCTGGGACGGCGCGCGCCGTCGGCCGGAACCGCGACACTCGGTTCCGGCGTCGCGATCGGCGAGATCGACCAGGCGCGTGGACGATTCCTCGGCGACGGTGCGCTCCTGGACGCGTTCTGCGCGGAGGTGCCGGACACCCCGCCCGCCGACGTCCGCACGCTGCTCGCGAAGTTCGGGCTGCGCGGGCATCACGTGCTGCGGCCCGCCTCCTCGCTCTCGCCGGGCGAGCGCACCCGCGCGGCCCTCGCGTTGCTGCAGGCCCGCGGGGTGAACCTCCTGGTGCTCGACGAGCCCACCAACCACCTGGACCTGCCGGCCATCGAGCAGCTGGAGCAGGCCGTCGAATCCTTCGACGGCACGGTGATCCTCGTGACCCACGACCGCCGGATGCTCGACACCGTGCGCGCCACCCGCCGGTGGCGCATGGCGGCCGGCGCACTCAGCGAGGACTGACCGCCGCCCGCCCCGGATACCGCTCGACGATCTCTGCGCGAGGAGCGGGTCCGGTTGCGGCGCGGCCCGCACGCGCGCCGGTCACGCTCCGTCATGCACGGTGATCGCGTAGCCGTCGGGATCGAGGAACGTGAACGCCGTCCCGAACGGGCCGGGGGCGGGTGGCGCGGCGATCGGTACGCCCGCCGCAACCAGATGGTCGTGCAGTGGCTGCGCGTCCTCGCAGTTCATCCATAGTGCCACTCCGATCCCGGGGCGCGGCGATGCCGCGGCGAGATCCACGCCGGGGAGCGGCTCGCGCACGGCGAAGGGGATGGGCAGCGTGGCGAACACGACGGCGCCGGGCGGCGACTGGGGCGCCCGCTGCAGCCCCAGCGCCGTCTCGTAGAACTCTGCGGAACGGTCGAGGTCGCGCACCTGGAGCGCGAGGAAATCGGGACCGGTGACTGTGCTCATGATCGAACTCCTCTCATGTCAGCTTTCTGACATATCTGAGCGTATGTCAGAATACTGACATGACGCAAGAGGCGGATCACCACGCTCGGATCGGGTACCGGATCAAGGAGGCCCAAGTGGCGGTCCGGATCCGCATGGAGGAGGAGCTCCGGCCCTACGGACTGTCCGCCGCGCAGTACGCGGCACTGGAACTGATCGGCCGCTCCCCCGAGGCGTCGAACGCACAGCTCGCACGGGAGGCGTTCGTGACGCGCCAGTCGATGAACACCATGCTGCAGGCCCTGCAGCGCCGCGGCCTCGTCGTGCGCGCCGAGACTGCCACCTCCGGCAGGGAATTGCCCACCGCACTCACCCCCGAAGGCACCGCCCTCCTGCGCGACGCCGCCGCGGCGGTCGACGCCATGGAGGCCACGGCCGCCGAGAAACTCACCGCCGACCAGCAGCGTCAACTGCTCACGGGACTCGAGCTGGTGATCCGATCGCTCCGCGAGACCTGAGGCCGCAGGCGCGCTCAGCCACGACCGACCGTCAGCGGCGGGCGAGGGCGGCGGCGGCCTCCATCGTCATCCAGCCGCTGATCTGCACCGAGAGGTCGCGCTCCGGTATCTCGCTGGAACGCACTGTGCCGCCGGTGAAGTAGGCCGCCGCGCCGCCGGAGACCGGGATCTGCGCGTCGCGGGTCCAGTCCGCGCTGAACAACACGTGCCCGTCGATCTCGCGGCTGCCCCGCCACGCGGCCTCGGCGGAGGCGACCACGATGTCCTCCGCGGACCGGCGCACGTCGTCCGTACCGGGCCCGCCGCGCAGCTGCGCGGCCGCGAGCGCGAGGTAGCGCACGAGGATCCCGTTGAACAGGCCACCGTCGCCGCCGGTGCCGCCGGCCACCACGTGCCGCTCGGTCATGTGCTGATCGACCGCGGCGATCAGGCGGCCCACCCGCTGCGCATGCCGCGGCGAATCATCCTGGGACAGTTCCGTGTCCAGGCCGATGGTCACGCCCTGGTTGTACGTGTACTTCTCCGGGTGCCGCTTCCCCGCCTCGGGGTTCGCCGGGTCGCCGTCGATGCCGTCGTCGATGAGGCCGTTCTGCGGATCGAGCAGCCTGCGGTGGAGCCAGTCCGCGGTCTCCTCCGCGCGGTCGAACTCACCCATCCGCGCGAGGAAGATCCCCGCCGGCCCGTTCGCCGGTGCGTTGAGGAACAGACCGGTGGTGCGCCACGGGATCCCGCCGCCGGCCTCGGGTACCCAGGCGTCGAGGAAGCGCCCGGTGAGCACCCGCAGCCTGCGGCCCGCGTCGACGCCCGCGTGCCGCTGCGCGCGCTCGAGCGCCAGCCCCATCCACGCCATATCGTCGTAGTAGGAGTTGGTGACGCGCAGCAGGTTCCGCACGCGGTGCCCGCGGGCCAGGCGGAACACGAGGCGCCGGTTCTGCGGCGAGCCGTCCCGCAGGTAGGCGTCGACCGCGGTGTCCAGCAGATGCGCCTGCCACCAGTAGTTCCAGCTGAACAGCAGCCGGTCCCGGCGGGTCGGCGGGTACGCGGGGAGGCCGAGGCCGGTGGTGGGGATCCCCCAGACCGAGCGGATGTGGCGCGCCTCGACCGCGGCCTGCGCCTGTGCCGCGCGCTGGTTCCAGTCGACCGTCGTCATACCCTCCATCTCACCACGCGGAGCCGGGTTCCGCGCCCCGGGTTCGGCCGTGATTCCGTCGCGAAAATGCGCTCAGGAGGCGGGCCGCGACCATAGTGGCCGCGAGTGCCCCGGTGGAGTCATTTTCGCGACGCGGCCGCGCTCACCACGCCGCGTCGAGGTCCGCGTGCTCGCGGATCCACGCGTGCATGGCGATACCGGCGGCGACGCCCACGTTGATGGAGCGGGTGGAGCCGAACTGGGCGATGGACACCGTCGAATCCGCGATGCCGCGGGCGCCGCCGGAGACGCCCGGGCCCTCCTGGCCGAACAGCAGCAGGCACCGCCGAGGCAGCGAGGCGCGCTCCAGCGGCACCGATCCCGCCAGGTTGTCGACGGCGACGATGGGGAGCCCGCGCTCCGCGCACCAGGCTGCGAGGGCGTCGGTGTCCGGGTGGTGTTCGAGGTGCTGGTAGCGGTCGGTGACCATGGCGCCCCGCCGATTCCAGCGTCGCCGGCCCACGATGTGCACCGCACGGGCGCCGAAGGCGTTGGCGGTGCGCACCACCGTGCCGATGTTGGCGTCGTGCCCCAGGTTCTCGATCGCCACCTCGAACGGATGCCGGCGGGCGTCGAGGTCGGCGACGATCGCCTCCCGGGTCCAGTACCGGTACTGGTCGACCACGTTGCGGCGGTCGCCGTGCTCCAGCAGTTCGGGGTCGTACCGGGGGTCCGGCGGCGGCGGACCGTCGCGCTCCTCGGACCAGGGACCGACGCCCACGGAGTGCGGCCCCGGTAGGCCCGTGACCCACTCGGTGGGGCCGGGTTCGGATTCGGGGCCGGTCACAGCCCCAGGTCGGCGAGGCCGAGCACCGAGCGGTACTCGAGGCCCTCGGCGGCGATGACGTCGGCCGCGCCGGTGGCGCGGTCCACGACGGTGGCGACGCCCACCACCTCGGCGCCGATCTCGCGCAGGGCGCGGACGGCGGTGAGGGGCGAGTTGCCGGTGGTGGTGGTGTCCTCGACCACGAGGACGCGCGCGCCCACCACGCTGGGTCCCTCCACCTGGCGCTGCATGCCGTGCGCCTTCGCGGCCTTGCGGACGACGAACGCGTCGATCGGCCGCCCGGCCGCGTGCATGACCGACGTGGCGACGGGGTCGGCGCCCAGGGTCAGGCCGCCGACGGCGGCGTAGTCCCAGTCCGCGGTGAGCTCCCGCAGCAGCCGGCCGATGAGCGGCGATGCCTCGTGGTGCAGCGTCGCGCGGCGCAGGTCCACGTAGTAGTCGGCCTCCCGGCCGCTGGAGAGGGTCACCCTGCCGTGGACGACGGCGAGCTCGCGCACCAGCTCCGCGAGGCGGACCTTGGCGGCCGCGTCGAGGGCGGGGAGCGTCACCGTCGGGTCTCCTGGCTGCGGCTGGGCAGCGGCTGGCCCGGATCGCGGGGGCCGCCCGACGTGATGACGCGCGCGTGGCCCTCCGGCGGGAGCACGCGCAGCAGGTCGCCGAAGCGGCGGACGGCCTCAAGCGACTCGTCGAGGTCCTCGGGGTCGTCGGTGCTGGGCATCGCGGCCAGCGTCCAAGTGCCCTCGTTCCAGAGGGTCTCGATGTAGGCGGGCACCTGCTCGGCGAACGTGATCATGCGGCGGTCCGCGACGCGGCGGGCCACCTCGGCGTTGTTGGTGTAGAGGACGCGGCGGCCGAGTGCGCCCAACGGCTCCATGCCGGGCTCGATCGGCGGGTCCGCGTGCTCGTTGCGCAGGTCGAGCAGCGCCCCCGAGGAGGCGCCGCGCTGCACCGCCGCGATCGTGACCGTGTCCTGCAGGTCGAAGATGTAGGCGCTGGCACCGAAGTAGGTGCCGTGCGCCACGTCGACCACCGCCGGATCGCCCGGGATCGCCATCCCGCCGCGGTGGAACTCCTCGCGCAGCGACGGGTCCGCGGGCTTGTAAACGAACTCGCGGCTCTTCGCCCACTCGGCGCGCTCGGCTTGGACGTTGGGCGCGTGGTTGCGCTCGTAGACGATGAGCGCGGCGGCCAGCGCCGCGAACACCACTGCGAGGACTATGAACACTACGTACGACATCGCCACCTACACTAGCCGGTCGATCGGCACTTTCACCCGCCTGACGGTGTTCCGGCGATCGATATCTGCCCCGCGTAGATCGCCTGGGCCGATCCGCCGTCGGCGCTCACCTGGATGATCACCACGTCGCCGACCTCGAGATCGGACAGTGTGCTGCCGTGCGTCGTGGTCACCTGCGTGGCCGGCCCGGTCCGCAGGACGACGGTGCCGCCGTCGGGCGCGGAACGCACGGTGATCGCGCCCCTGTCCACCGTGGTGATGGCGCCGATCACCTCGCGCCCCGGCGTGATGGGCACGCCCGTGCGCTGGTCGTTCACCGGAACCCCGGCCGATTTGCCGACCGGCGAGGTGCGGCGCGAATCCCCCAGCTCGGACGAGATGTGGATGCTGTAGGCCAGCCCCGCGCCCACGACGCCGATCCCGAGCAGGCACAGGATCGTGACGAGCCAGGGGCTGCGGGAGCGCACGTGTTCGTCCACGCCGACGCACCTCCTCGTCTCTCGTTCCATGGTGCCCCCTCACACGGGCATCCTCGGCGAACCTAGGCGCCGTGTCTGAGATGCACCTGTGAGCGAAGCGGGCGAATCTCTATGACCCCGACTAGCGTTGCGGCCGTGGGACGTCTCTGGCCGCCGCGCGCGCTTACCGATGGCGAAGCGCCGGATGCGCGGTTCACTTTGGCGAATGAACGCACCTTCCTCGCCTGGATCCGCACCGCCCTCGGGCTCGTCGCCGCCGCCGTCGGGCTGGAGGCGTTCGCGCCGCACGTCGTGCCCGAAGCCGTGCGGACGCCGCTCGTGGTGACGCTACTGCTGGTCGCGGCCGGTCTCGCCGGGTACGCGTTCCGCCGCTGGCTGGCCGTCGAGGGGGCGCTGCGCACCCGGCGCGAGCTGCGCGGTTCGCCCGCGACGGTGGCGCTCTCCGCGGTGATCGTGGCCGCCGGGATCGTGTTGGCCCTGGCGATCGCCCTCACGTGACCGCGCCGCAGGGCCCGTCGCTCGCGGGCGAGCGCACGCGCCTGGCCCGGGTGCGCACCGTCGTCGCCCTGGTACTGACGGCCGCACTCGTGGGCCGGGCCCTGCTGCCCCACCACCCGGTCCTGGCCGGGGTGGCGGTCCCCGTCGCGGCGGTCGGCACGGTCCTGGCGCTGCGACTCGGGCGCGCCCGTACCGGGCCGGCGGGCGCGGCGGCCCTGGCGGGCTGCGTCGCGGTGCTGGCCCTCGCGGGCCTCGCCCTGCCCTGAGGCCGGGATCAGGCCGCGCGCACCCGGACGCCGACGGTGGCGCCGGCGCCCCGTCGGACCTTCGACCCGAACACCGTGAGCCTGCCGATGAGCCCGTACTTCCGGCCGATCAGCGCGGCGGCCTCGGCCCCGTCAGACACCTCGGCGACGCCGGCCACTTCCGGGCCCTTCACCGTCCTGCCGCGGGCGTCGCACGCCTGCACCAGGACCGACGGGTTCCGCTTGAGCCGCTTCACCTTCCAGGAGTCGCCCACGGTCCACATCACGAGGTCGTCGCCGTCGCGGACGGCCCACAGCGGGGAGGCGACGGGGGTGCCGTCCTTGCGGTAGGTGGTCAGGAGCACGTACTTGGCGTCGGCGACGTCGCCGACGGTGGCTGCAGTCATGTCCCCAGCGTAGGCGCGCTCAGCCCGCCGCGCGGGCCTCCGCGGGCCCCGGCCAGCGGTCCGGCACGCGGGTCGCGAGCCAGCGCACCAGCGCCGCGTTGACATCGGCCGGCCGCTCCTCCGCCATCCAGTGCCCGGATTCCACCACGACCTCGGTGAGGTCCGCGCACGCCGCACGCATCGGCTCGGCGAGGCGCGAGCGCACGGTCTCCAGGGTCGCGTCGTACCGGCCGTGCAGGAACAGCGCAGGCACGCCGATCCGTCCCCCGTCCAGTTCGCGATCCGCGTACTCCGCGTCGGCGACCCCGTTGACGTACCAGGAGTTCGGCCCCGCCATCCCGTTCCGCTGGAACGCGGCCGTGTAGATCGCGTGGTCCTCCGCGGTGAGCACGGCCGGGTCGGGCGCCATCGTGGGAACCGGGCCACCGCCGAACCAGCCGCCGTTGCGGGAGATCAGGGCGGTCGGCGCGGGCCCGTCGAGGTGCGACGGTGCGCCGCTGCGGAACAGCGCCGCGATCAGCCCGGCCACATCGCTCTCGAAATAGGCGGTGACCTCGTCGAACGCCTTGAGGTAGTGCACCTGGTAGTCCCACTGGCCGTACGGGAACTCGTCCGCCGGGTAGACATCGCGGTCGATCAGCTCGACGGTGCTCGGACCGCTCGACGGGAAGTGGGGAACGTTGAGGGAGGCGACGGCGTCGACCACCTCGGGGTGGTGGGTGGCGATGTTCCACACGACGGGCGAACCCCAGTCGTGGCCGATCCACACCGCCGATCCGCGGCCGAGCCCGGCGAGCAGCTCCAGCATGTCCCGCACGGCCTCCTCGCGACGATAGGCGGCCTTGTCCGCGTACACCGTGGAGTTCCCGTAGCCGCGCATGTCCGGTGCCACGCAACGGAATCCGAGCGCGCCGAGCGCGGTCAGCTGGTGCCGCCAGCTGTGCGACAGCTCCGGCCAGCCGTGGCAGAACACCAGGAGCGGGCCGTCCTCGGGACCGGCGGCGAGGTAGGCGGTGGTGTGCCGTTCCGTGCGCAGCGTGTGCGGCGTGATCGTCATGGTCTCAGCCTGACACGTACCGCGATCCCTTGCCCGCGCGCGGCCCACGGCCCAGTATCGAAGGCATGCCCCACGTGATCGTCCAGAACTGCTGCAACGACGCGTCGTGCGTCCCCGAGTGCCCGGTCGACTGCATCCACCCCACGCCGGACGAGCCGGAGTACGCCACCGCGGAGATGCTCTACATCGATCCGGACGTGTGCATCGACTGCGGCGCCTGCATCGACGCGTGCCCCGTCTCCGCGATCACCACGGACTACGAGCTGACCGCGGAGATGGCCCCGTTCGAGACGATGAACGCGGACTACTACGAGGCGGTGGGCTCGTCCGCGGACCGCGATCATCCGTTCGCCGACCCGCGGGCGCGCCGCAAGCGGCCCGCGTCCGACGCCGAAACGCTGCGCGTCGCCGTCGTGGGCGCCGGGGCCGCGGGGCACTACGTGGTGAGCGAACTGCAGCACCGCATCGACGTCCGCGCCACGATCGACGTCTACGAGCGGCTCCCCGAGACCGGCGGACTCGTGCGCTTCGGCGTGGCGCCCGACCACGCCGACACGAAGAAGGTGCAGGAGCAGTTCGCGCAGTCGCGCACGCATTCGGGCGTGACCACGCACCTGGGCGTGCGGATCGGCGAGGACGTGTCGGCTGCCGAGTTGTCCCGCACGCATCACGCGGTGGTGTACGCGGTGGGCTCGCTGCACGGCCGGGATCTGGGGCTTCCGGGGGCCGACCTGGCGGGCGTCACGGCCGCCGCGGACTTCGTGGCCTGGTACAACGGCCACCCCGATTTCGCCGGGCTCTCCGTGGACCTGTCCCACGAGCGGGTCGTGGTGCTGGGCAACGGCAACGTCGCGCTCGACGTCGCCCGGGTCCTCACCGCCGACCCCGAGGTGTTCGCCGGCACCGATATGACCGAGGACGCCCTGGCCGCGCTGCGGGATTCGCAGGTGCGGGAGGTCGTGATCCTGGCCCGGCGGGGCCCGGGGCACGCCGCGTTCACGACCCCGGAGCTGGTGGGACTGGCCAGGACCGTGCCGGTCGTCGCCCTACCGGGCGACCTCGAGGAGGCCGCCGACGAACCCGCCGACCCGCAGGCCCGGTTCTACCGCGAGCAGAAACTGGCTCTGCTGCAGACCCTTCCGGCCCCGGACGCCGCTCCGGACGACCGCAGGGTGGTACTCCGGTTCGGCACGACGCCCACCGCCATCACCGCCTCCGACGGTGCGCTGTCGGTCGCCTTCGACGACCACGGCGCGCCGACGAGCCTGGACTGCGGCCTGGTGCTGCCGTCGATCGGGCTGCGCGGCACGTCGGTGCCGGGCGTGCCCTACGACGAGGCCGCCGGCACCATACCGAACGCCGACGGGCGGGTCCTCGGGCCCGACGGTGCCGCCCTCCCCGGCGTGTACGCGGCGGGGTGGTGCAAACGCGGCCCGACGGGGGTGATCGGCACGAACCGGTACGACGCCCGCGGCACCGTCGACGCCCTGGTCGCCGACTTCCACGCCGGACTGCTGACGGCGCCACCCGCCGAATAGCGACCCCGCGACACGCGCAGAGGCGGGCGCGACCGAGTGGTCGCGCCCGCCTCCCGCGGGTGGGTCAGCTGATGATCAGCCGGTCGCCGTCCTCGCTGACGTCGACCTCGACGCCGTCGCCGTCGCGGACATCGCCCGCGAGCAGCGACTTGGCGAGCTGGTCGCCGATGGCCTGCTGCACCAGGCGGCGCAGCGGCCGGGCGCCGTAGAGCGGGTCGAAGCCGCGCTCGGCGAGCCAGGCCTTGGCACCGTCGGACACCTGCAGGTCGAGCCTGCGCTGCGAGAGCCGCTTGCGCAGCTGGTCCAGCTGGATGTCCACGATCCCGGTCAGCTGATCGGAGCTCAGCGAGTCGAAGATCAGCACGTCGTCGAGCCGGTTGATGAACTCCGGCTTGAACTTCGCGCGCACGGCGGCCATCACCTGGTCCTTGTCGCCGCCGGCGCCGAGGTTGCTGGTGAGGATCAGGATCGTGTTGCGGAAGTCCACGGTCCGGCCCTGGCCGTCGGTGAGGCGGCCCTCGTCGAGCACCTGCAGCAGCACGTCGAACACGTCCGGGTGCGCCTTCTCGACCTCGTCGAACAGCACCACCGTGTAGGGGCGGCGCCGTACGGCCTCGGTGAGCTGGCCGCCGGCGTCGTATCCGACGTACCCGGGGGGCGCGCCGACGAGCCGTGCGACGGAATGCTTCTCGCCGTACTCGGACATGTCGATCCGCACCATCGCGTGCTCGTCGTCGAACAGGAACTCCGCGAGCCCCTTCGCCAGCTCCGTCTTGCCCACGCCGGTGGGCCCGAGGAACAGGAACGAGCCGGTGGGCCGATTCGGGTCGGAGACACCCGCGCGGGTGCGGCGGACGGCGTCCGACACGGCCTCGACGGCGGCCTCCTGGCCGATCACGCGCTTGCCGATCTCGGACTCCATGCGCAGCAACTTGGCGGTCTCGCCCTCGAGCATGCGCCCGGCGGGGATGCCGGTCCAGGCGGAGACCACGTCGGCCACGTCGTCCGGGCCGACCTCCTCCTTGAGCATCACGTCGCCGTCGGAGGCGGCACCGGACCGGGCGACGGCCTCGTCGAGTTCCTTCTCCAGCGCGGGGATCTGGCCGTAGCGCAGCTCCGCGGCGCGGCCGAGATCGCCGTCGCGCTCGGCGCGCTCCGACTCGCCCTTGAGGTTCTCCAGCTGCTCCTTGAGGGTGCGCACCGAATCGATGGCGCCCTTCTCGTTCTGCCAGCGCGAATTCAGCTGCGCCAGCTTCTCCTTGTGGTCGGCGAGCTCGCCGCGCAGCTTCTCCAGCCGCTCCTTGGAGGCCTCGTCGGACTCCTTGGACAGGGCCATCTCCTCGATCTCGAGGCGGCGCACGATCCGCTCCGCCGCGTCGATCTCCTCCGGGCGGGAGTCGATCTCCATCCGCAGGCGGGACGCGGCCTCGTCGACGAGGTCGATCGCCTTGTCCGGCAGGAAGCGCGACGTGATGTAGCGGTCCGACAGCGACGCGGCGGAGACCAGCGCGGAATCGGTGATGCGCACGCCGTGGTGCACCTCGTACCGCTCCTTGAGCCCGCGCAGGATGCCGATCGTGTCCTCCACGCTCGGCTCGCCCACCAGCACCTGTTGGAAGCGGCGCTCGAGCGCGGCGTCCTTCTCGATGTACTGGCGGTACTCGTCGAGCGTCGTGGCGCCCACCAGCCGCAGCTCGCCGCGGGCCAGCATCGGCTTGATCATGTTGCCCGCGTCCATCGCCGACTCGCCGGTCGCGCCGGCGCCGACGATGGTGTGCAGCTCGTCGATGAAGGTGATGATCTGCCCGGCCGAGTTCTTGATCTCGTCGAGCACGGCCTTGAGCCGCTCCTCGAACTCGCCGCGGTACTTCGCGCCCGCGACCATCGCGCCGAGGTCCAGCGAGATCACCGTCTTGCCGCGCAGGGACTCGGGCACGTCGCCCGTGACCACGCGCTGCGCGAGCCCCTCGACGATGGCGGTCTTGCCGACTCCGGGCTCGCCGATCAGCACGGGGTTGTTCTTGGTGCGGCGGCTGAGCACCTGGACCACGCGGCGGATCTCGTTGTCGCGCCCGATGACCGGGTCCAGCTTGCCCTCGCGAGCCCGTGCGGTGAGATCGGTCGAGTACTTCTCCAGAGCCTGGTACTGGCCCTCGGGGTCCTGCGAGGTGACCTTCGCGCTACCGCGCACGGCCGTGAACGCCTCACGGATCTCCTGCGGGGTGGCGCCCGCGTTCGCGAGCACCTGCGCGGCGTCGCCGCCGGCCTCCGCGAGCCCGTAGAGCACGTGCTCGGTGGAGACGTACTGGTCGCCCATCTCGGTGGCCAGCTTCTGCGCCGCGCTGACGGACGCGATGGACTCGCGGCTCAGCTGCGGGGTGGTGGTCGAGCCGCTGGCACTGGGCTTGCGGTCGACGAGGTCCTGCGCGCGGTTGCGCACGATGACGGGGTCCACGCCCACCGCCTTGAGCAGCGGCGCGGCGATCCCGTCGGTCTGGTCGAGCAGCGCCACGAGCAGGTGCGCCGGAGAGATCTCCGGGTTACCCGCCGAGGACGCCGCCTGCAGAGCCGACGTCAGCGCGGCCTGCGTCTTGGTGGTGGGGTTGAACGAATCCAACTGAACTAGCCTCCTGGTCGTCTCGAACGTCTGGAGCGCACCTGAGCCCTCAACGCTCAAGTATGCGCTTATGTCGAGTTCAACGCACGCCGGGTTGAGTCTGTTCCGCTCAACTGTCGATGGGGCCGTGACGCGCACCACACCAGCGCCGCGGTCCTGAAGTGAGGGCCGACGTGCGCGGTGCGGCGGTTCAGGAGGCGAGGGCGGCGACGCGCTCCGCGAGCTTCTGGTGGGTCAGCGAGTCGGGGTGGCCGTCGCTGCTGGACTGGTAGACCCAGCCCTCGCTGAGGGGCGAGATGACCGACACCGTCGAATCCACCGACCGCGCGGCGCCCACGATGGTGGACTCGGTGGCTCGGGCGTCCGGGCCGCTGCCCTTGACCGACGGGAACACCGTGATGAGCGCGACCTTGGCGCCCGGGGCCTGCCGGCGCACCGTCGTCACCACCTGCTGGACCTTCGCGGCGACGGTGGCCGACGGCGCGCCCACGTCGTTCGAGCCCGCCTGCACCACCACCAGCGCGGGGTTCCGCTCCGCCAGGTCCGCGGCCTGCGTGAGGCCCGCGATGGAACCGTCGTGGTAGCCCGCACCGCCCCGCGCGCTGAGGTACACCGAGCGCCCGGCGATCGCGCTGATCATCCGCGGATAGGCGACGTACCCCGACACCGCGCGCCCCGTCGAGATGGAGGCGCCGATCACGACCACCGGACGCGCGTCGGCGGCCTGCAGGCCCGGCTCGGCCGAGGAGGCCGCGGGGACGAGCGGGGCCGCGGCGAGCACGGCGGCCAGGGCGACCCCGGTCCGGACACGAAGCGGGGCACGACGATCACGCGATGCGGTCATGGCGATTCCTCCTCGAGGAGGAATCTAAGCGATCGAACGCGCCCGACGGTGCGCGACGCGCGGTGCGCGCGCCGTCATTCCGCCGCTCAGGCCAGGGACGCGACGCGGTCGGCGATCCGCTTGTGTGCGGCCGAGGCGGGGTGGCCGTCGTCCGTGGAGCGGTAGTCCCAGCCCTCGGCGAGCGGCGAGATCACGGCGATCGAGGGGTCCACGGACCGTGCCGCGCCGATGATCGCCGCGTCGGTGCGCTCGGCGGCGGGGCCGCTGTGCACCGACGGGAACACCGTGACCAGGGCGATCTTCGCGCCCGGGGCCTGGCTGCGCACGGACCGGACGACCTGTCGCACCTGGCTCGCGACCTTGGCGGTGGGGGCGCCCACGTCGTTCGATCCGGCCTGCAGCACGACGAGCGCCGGGTTGCGGGACGGGATGTCGGCCTGCGCGGCGAGGCGCGCGATCGAGCCGTCGCCGTAGCCGGCGCCCTTCTTCGCGCTCACGTACACCGGGCGGCCGGTCTCGCCGCCGAGCCTGCGCGGGTAGGCCATCGAGGAGGAGACCTGCTCCCCCGCGGAGACGGACGCGCCGATCACCACGACCGAGCGCCGCTCGGCGACGGACTCGGCGCGGGGCGCGGCGCCGGCCTTGGCCGCCTTCGCCTGCACCTGGACCCGTTCCGCCTGCGCAACGGCGGTGGAGCGCTGCGCGGGAACGGTAATCCGCTGCTTCGGCACCGCACGCTGCACCTGCGGGACGCGCTGGACCTGCGGGACGCGCTGTGTCTGCGAGAGCTGTGCCTGCGACGCCGCGGGCACCGCGGACGCAGCGGGAGTCGTGGCGCGCCGGGGAGCCGGCGCGGGAACGGGGCGCTGCGGCACGACGGTGCGAACGCGCACCTGACGCTGCGCGGCGGCGTCCCGCGGCACGACGGTCTGCTGGAGGGGCTGGTGCGCGCGGGGGTGCGCCGCGGCGGGCGCCGGCGGTTCCTGTCCGGGATCAGCCGATGCGGCGGAGACGGCGAACGGGGCCAGGGCGATCCCGGCGCCGAGCGCGACTCCGTACCCGAGACGACGCAGGTGGCAGCGACGCAGTGCGACCATGACGGCAGAACCCTCTCTTCGAGCATGCTTGCCGGCGCGCTGCACGCGCCGGTCCATGCCCGCGGCTCGCCGCGGGCCGTTCACGCGGTGAACGCTACTCGATGCCCGCCGTGATCCGCAGCGCGGGACACCCATTCTGTTGGGCACGTCACCCTCCCCCGGCACTCCCCGTCGGATCGTCGTCGCAGGACAAACCCGCAGGTACGATGGTTCGGTCAGTGAACGTCGTCGAGGGATCAGGAGCAGAGGGACGTGGGCTCGCATTCGCGGCACGGACTCGCGCAGATCGCGCGGGACCTGCGCCCGCTCTCCGACGAGTTCACCAAGCAGCTGTTCGCCCGGCTCTTCGGGATGGATCCCTCGCTGCGCGAGCTGTTCCCGGCCAGCATGACCGACCACCGCGCGGTGTTCTTCCGGGTACTCGACCACGTGTTCACCTCGATCCCCGAACCCGGGCAGCAGGACGAGCTGGTGGAGTTCCTCGCCCAGCTGGGCCGGGATCACCGCAAGTACGGGCTCACCGAGGCGAACTACGAGACCATGGCGACGGCGCTCATCGCGCAGGTGCACGCGACGTACGCATCGCACGGCGGGCTCGACGAGGAGGACGCCGCGGTCGTGGAGCAGGCGGTCCGGCTGATGACCGGCGTGATGCGCGGCGGCGCGCACTCGGACCCGACCCCCGCCCGCCGCTCGGCGGAGGTGGTGGACACGCTGCGGCCGCACCCCGGGCTCACCGTCGTGCGGCTGGTGGCAGAGGAGCCGCTCCTGTTCCGGCCCGGCCAGTACGTGGAGACGCAGATCCCGCAGGTGCCGCGGCAGTGGCGGCCGTTCTCGATCGCGATGCCGCCGAACACGCAGGGGCAGATGGAGTTCCACATCCGGTCCGTACCGGGCGGGGATCTGTCCAGCGCGATCCACGCCGATACCCGGCCGGGTGACCGGTGGCTGTTCGGCCAGGTGCACGGCATCATGCGGGCCGACGGCGAGCAGCCGGTCACGATGATCGCCGGCGGCACCGGCCTGGCGCCGATGAAGTCGATCCTCCTGGCCATGGCCGCGAGAGCCGACAACCCCGACGTGCACCTCCTGGTGGGGGCGCGCTCGCCGGGGTTGCTCTACGATTCGGAATCCCTTGCGCCGCTGGCGGCGACGAATCCCTGGCTGCGGGTGACGCAGGTGACGGACTCGCGCCGCGATCCGTGGTGGCTCAAGACGCCCTCGCACGGATGGCGGACGCTGCCGCTGCGGCACGGCTCACTGGTCGACGCGATGTCGCGCCTGGACCTGCAGGGGCACCGCGTCCTGGTCGCGGGGCCGCGCGGGCTGGTGAGGGCCGCCTCCGCCGCCGCGGCCGCGCGGGGTGCCGATCCGTACGACGTTCTGCACGACCCGATCTGACGCAGGGCGGATTCGCTCGGGATCAGTCGCGGCGCCGCGGTCGCGGCTGCCACACCACCAGCGCACTGGATTTCGGCACGTGCACCAGCTCGGCGCCCGTGCGGTGCGACGCCTGTTCCAGCGCGGCGGTCAGCTCCTCGACCCTGTGCTGCAACGCGTCCACCTGATTGGTCAGGTCGATGATCCGCTTGATGCCGGCGAGGTTGACGCCCTCGTCCTGGGAGAGGCGCTGCACCTCGCGCAGCAGATCGACGTCCCGGGTGGAGTAGCGCCGCCCCCCGCCCGCCGACCGCTCGGGCTTCACGAGCCCGAGACGGTCGTACGTGCGGAGGGTCTGCGCGTGCATCCCGGCCAACTGGGCGGCCACCGAGATCATGAAGACGTGGGCGTCCGGATCCTCAGGGAGTTCCGGCTTTCCGTTCATCACGCACCCGCCCAACCGCTCCGCGGATCGAAGCCGCCGGCCCGCTCCGCCTCGGCGTAGGTGCGCAGCGCCTCCTGCGCCCGCTCGTCGAGCGAACCGGGCACGGTCACCTGCACCTTGACGAGCAGGTCGCCGTGGCCGCCGGACCGTTTGGGCACGCCCCGGCCCCGCACCCGCAGGGTGCGGCCGTCGGTGGTGCCCGCCGGGATCTTCACGCCCACGGGCTGTCCCAGCGTGGGGACGGTGACGGTGGCGCCCAGTGCCAACTCGGAGAAGCTGACCGGCAGGGTCACCAGCAGGTCGTCGCCGTTACGGGAGAAGACGTCGTCCCCGCCCACGTGCACGGTGACGAACAGGTCGCCCGACGGTGCGCCGCGCATCCCCGCCTGCCCCTGGCCGGCCAACCGGATGCGCTGGCCGTCGGACACCCCGGGCGGGATCTTCACGTTCACGGTGCGGGTGCGCACCGTGACGCCGGTCCCCTGGCAGTCGGTGCAGGGATCGTCGATCACGGATCCGCTGCCGCGGCAGTCCGGGCACGGCTCCGAGAAGCTGAACGCCCCCTGGTTCCGGCTCACCAGGCCCGAGCCGTTGCACGTCTGGCAGACGCGCGGGCTGGTGCCCGGCTTGGCGCCGGACCCGTGGCAGGTGGTGCACGGCGACGGCGACGTGAGCGTGATCGGCGTGGTCACACCGAGCGTCGCGTCGCGGAAGCCGAGCGTGATCTCCGATTCGAGATCGTTGCCGCGGCGCGGCCGCGACGGCTGCGGGCCGGGGCCGGGACCTGCTCCCGCCCCCGCCCGATTGAACAGGCCCTCGAAGATGTCCCCGAAGCCGCCCCCGCCGCCGCTCGCCGCGCCGTCGAAGATGTCGGAGAACGAGAACCCGCCCGAGCCGCCGGCCGCGTTGCCGAAGCCGCCGGTCCCGAATCCGCCACCGCCGGTGCCGAACCGACCCGCGCCGCCGAACAGGCGGCGCGTCTCGTCGTACTCCTTGCGCTTGGCCGGATCCGACAGGACCGCGTGGGCCTCGGAGACCCGCTTGAACCGCTCCTCCGCCTGTGTGTTGCCGGGGTTGGCATCGGGGTGGAGCTCACGGGCCAGCTTGCGGTACGCCTTCTTGATCTCGTCCGCGCCGGCATCGGAGCTGACGCCCAGCTCCTTGTAGAAGTCCTGTTCAACCCATTCCCTCTGAGCCACTGGGCATCACCTCCTTCTAGGACTTGTCACTGTCGGCGGAACCGACGGTGGAATCGGTCTCGGCCGCCGCGGCTGCGTCGCCCTCCTGGCCGGCGGGGCGATCCACCACCGCGACCATCGCGTTGCGGATCACCTTGCCATCGATCTGGTATCCCTGGCGCAGCACCGCTCCCAGAACCGGGTCGGCACCGTCGCCCTCGTGCTGCACGGCCTCGTGGATCGACGGGTCGAAAGCGTCGCCCTCGGCGCCGAAGGCCGTGAGGCCCAGGCCCGCGAGCACGCCGTCGAGCTTGTCGGACACGGACTTCAGCGGACCCGATTCGAGATCGCCGTGGCTGCGCGCCCGGTCCAGATCGTCGAGCACCACCAGCAGGTCCGTCACCACCGAGGCCTTGCCCGCGGCGCGGGCGTCCACCACATCGCGCGCGGTGCGCTTGCGGTAGTTGGCGTACTCGGCGGAGACGCGCTGCAGATCGGCGGTCAGCTCGGAGACCTGGTCCGACGGTGCCTCGGCGGCGTCTGCCGGTTCGGCCGCGGCCGCGGCGGACTCCTCCGCCGCGACCGTGTCCGTTCCTGCGTCGACCCCCTCGGACTCCGTGTTCACCTCTTCCGGATCCACCGGATTCTCGGGGGCCGTCATTACTTCGCGTCCTTCGGGTCCTCGTCCACGACCTCGGCGTCGACGACACCGTCATCGCCCTGGGCCGACTCCTCGGCGCCCTGCGCCTGCTCCTCGCCGGCCTGCGCGTACAGCGCCTGCCCGAGGGCCTGGGACTCGGCCGACAGCTTCTCGACCGCGGCCTTCACGGCGGCGACGTCGGTGCCCGCGAGGGCCTCGTTCGCCTCCTTGATGGCGGACTCGACCTTCTCCTTGTTCTCGGCCGGGACCTTGTCGGCGTTCTCGGACAGGAACTTCTCGGTCTGGTTGACCAGCGACTCGGCCTGGTTGCGGGTCTCCGCCTCCTCGCGCCGGGTCTTGTCCTCCGAGGCGTGCGCCTCGGCGTCCTTGATCATCCGGTCGATCTCCTCCTGCGACAGACCGCTGCCGTCGGAGATCTTGATGGTGTTCTCCTTGCCGGTGCCCTTGTCCTTCGCGGTCACGTGCACGATGCCGTTGGCGTCGATGTCGAAGGTGACCTCGATCTGCGGCACGCCGCGCGGCGCCGGCGCGATGCCGGTCAGCTCGAAGCTGCCGAGCAGCTTGTTGTGCGCCGCGATCTCGCGCTCGCCCTGGAAGACCTGGATCTGCACGGACGGCTGGTTGTCGTCGGCCGTGGTGAAGGTCTCGGACCGCTTGGTGGGGATCGTGGTGTTGCGCTCGATGAGCTTGGTCATCACGCCGCCCTTGGTCTCGATGCCCAGGCTCAGCGGGGTCACGTCGAGCAGCAGCACGTCCTTGACCTCGCCGCGCAGCACGCCGCCCTGCAGGCCGGCGCCCACGGCGACGACCTCGTCGGGGTTGACGCCCTTGTTGGGCTCCTTGCCGCCGGTGAGCTCCTTGACGAGCTCGGTCACGGCGGGCATACGGGTGGAACCACCCACGAGCACCACGTGATCGATGTCGCCGACCGCGATCCCGGCGTCCTTGATGACGGCCTGGAACGGGGTGCGGGTGCGCTCGAGCAGATCGCTGGTGATCTTCTGGAACTCGCTGCGCGACAGGTTCTCGTCGAGGAACAGCGGGTTCTTGTCGGCGTCCACCGTGATGTACGGCAGGTTGATCGACGTGCTCTGGCCCGAGCTCAGCTCGATCTTCGCCTTCTCCGCGGCCTCGCGCAGGCGCTGCATGGCCATCTTGTCCTTGGTCAGGTCGATGCCGTGCTGGCTCTTGAACTTCTCGACCAGCCAGTCGACGATGCGCTGATCCCAGTCGTCGCCGCCGAGGTTGTTGTCGCCCGACGTGGCGCGGACCTCGACGACACCGTCGCCGATCTCCAGCAGCGAGACGTCGAACGTGCCGCCACCGAGGTCGAAGACCAGGATGGTCTGCTCCTTCTCGCCCTTGTCCAGGCCGTACGCGAGCGCGGCGGCGGTGGGCTCGTTGACGATGCGGAGCACGTTCAGGCCCGCGATCTGGCCAGCCTCCTTGGTGGCCTGCCGCTGCGCGTCGTTGAAGTAGGCGGGAACGGTGATGACCGCGTCGGTCACGTCCTCACCGAGGTACGCCTCGGCGTCGCGCTTGAGCTTCATCAGCGTGCGGGCGCTGATCTCCTGCGGGGTGTACTTCTTGTCGTCGATCTCGACGTTCCAGTCGCTGCTGCCGATGTGGCGCTTGACCGACCGGATGGTGCGATCGACGTTGGTGACGGCCTGGTTCTTGGCGGGCTGCCCCACCAGGACCTCACCGTTGCGTGCGAAGGCGACCACCGACGGGGTGGTCCGCGAGCCCTCGGCATTGGCGATCACGACCGGGTCGCCGCCCTCGAGGACAGCGACGCACGAGTTGGTGGTGCCGAGGTCGATGCCTACTGCACGTCCCATACTTGCCTCCTATGTATCCGGCCGCTTCTCGGCCGATGGTTGCTTCCTGCTGACAAGACTTCAGCGCCCCTGGCTCAAGGGACGAACTCTTCCGTTCTACCCCATTGAGCGGTGGGCGCTCAAGTCCTACGTGATGTCCAACGGACGGCACCGGGATCTTGTTCCCGATTCCCGGAAAAAGTTGAGCGATCCCCACTCAAGTCTTGTCGGTGCAGGTCAGCGGGCCCGACGGTACGCCGCGCCCCGGAGGCCGGGCCGGCCGTCAGGCGCCGATCGGGCCGGCGACGTCGGCGGGAGCCCACAGCCAATCGGTGTACTTGTAGGCGTCCTCACCCCGGATCTTCCGGAACAACTCGTTGCGGGCCTCCCGCCCGGCACCGTCGAGATGCCACAGCTCGCCCCACATGCGGCCCGTCGACATGATCCGGTTGCAGCGGGGCGCCCGCACCGCGTTCACGGCGGCCAGGGCGTCCTCCCAACCGGCGCTCGGCCCCGGCACGTGGTCGGCGATGCACCGGGCGTCCTCGAGCGCCATCACGGCCCCGGACGCGAGGTACTGCAGGGGCGGATGCGCCGCGTCGCCGAGGAGGATCATCCTGCCGTCCACCCAGTTCTCGATGGGCTCGCGGTCGTACATCGGCCACCACCTGTCCTTCCACAGGTAGTCGGTGGCGGCCCGCACCGTGGGGTGGCAGTGCGCGAACGCACCTTCGAGCTCCGACGGTCCGCCCCACTCGGTTTCGCCCCGCCCGTGGCCGGGCGACCGGAAGACGGCGACCTGATTGAGCATCGCGCCGCCCCGCAGCGGGTACTGGATGAAATGGCAACCCGGTCCGATGTATCCGATGGCGTCCTCGATGTCTTCGGCGTGCGGGACCTGTTCCACGGGGAACGTACCGCGGTAGGCCGCGTAGCCGGATCCGACGGGCCGGTCCTGCGAGAGCTTCGCGCGCAGCGTGGACTTCAGGCCGTCCATTCCGAGCGCGACATCGCCGCGCAGCTCCTCCCCGCTCGCGAGGGTGACCCGCACGCCGGCCCCCTCGGTCACCACGTCGGCGACGGCGCTGTCGGTGCGGAGTTCGGCGCCGGCGGCGCGCGCCGCATCCACCAGCGCGGCATGCAGATCCGAACGGTGCACCACGAAGTAGACGCCGCCGTACCTCCGCTGGAAACCGGCGCCGAGGTCGAGCCGGGTGAGCTCCTCCGCGGTCAGGGCATCCCGGAACACCAGGTTCTTCGGCAGCACCCCCTGGGCGACGACGCGGTCGAACACACCCCACTCCCGAAGGATGCGCGAGCCGTGCGGCCCGATCTGGAGACCGGCCCCCACCTCGCCGAACGCGGGCGCCGACTCCAACACCGTCACGTCCACCCCCCGCCTGCTCAGAGCGAGCGCCGCGGCCACGCCGCCGATGCCGCCGCCCGCCACGATCACCTTGTCCGCCATGCTCGGCTCCCTCAGTCGTCTTTCGTGCAACGACTCGACTGTGACCCGCACCACCCACTCCCGGCGTCCGGGTTCTGCTGTGCAGAACCCGGCCCCCACACGCCGCCCACGATTCCTACGGTTGTGACACCGGACACACGACGCGAGGAGGAACCGTGACCGCAGAGCCCACCGGCGATCCCGAATTGGAACGCCTGTACGCGGATTTCGCAGCGGCGCACCTGAACCCGTTGTGGACGCAACTGGGTGACCTGATGCCGGCGGCCCCGTCGCCGCGCGCAGTCCCGCACGTCTGGCGGTGGTCGGATCTGCTACCGATGGCGGAGCGGGCCGGCGACCTGGTGCCGGTCGGTCGCGGCGGCGAACGGCGGGCCATCGCGTTGGCCAACCCCGGCCTGGGTGGCGCCCCGTACGTCACCCCCACACTGTGGGCCGCCGTGCAGTACCTGGGACCGAAGGAGACCGCACCCGAACACCGGCACGCGCAGAACGCGTTCCGGTTCGTGGTGGAGGGCGAAGGCGTGTGGACCGTGGTCAACGGCGACCCGGTGGCGATGCGCCGCGGGGATCTTCTGCTCACACCCGGGTGGGCGTTCCACGGGCACCACAACGACTCCGACCGCCCGATGGCGTGGATCGACGGGCTGGACATCCCTTTCGTGCACTACACGGACACCGGCTTCTTCGAGTTCGGTGCGGACGGCGTGACCGACGACGGAACGCCCGACGTGTCCCGCTCGGAGCGTCTGTGGGCGCACCCCGGGTTGCGGCCACTGGTGGGCATGCACACGACGACCAGCTCGCCCCTCGCCTGCTACCGGTGGGCCCACACCGACGCGGCGCTCGCCGACCAGCTCGCACTGGAGGACGAGGGCTTCGCCGCGACGAGCGAGCCCGGCCACGCCGCCGTGCGCTACACGAACCCCACCACCGGCGGGGACGTTCTGCCCACCATCCGGGCGGAGTTCCACCGGCTCCGCGGTGGAACGTCCACCCGGCCCCGCCGGGACGTCGGCTCGACCGTTTTCCAGGTCTTCGAGGGATCCGGCACCGTCGCCTTGAACGGCGTCGAACGAACGATCACCACGGGGGATCTCGTCGTCGTGCCGTCGTGGACCCGGTGGTCCCTGCAATCGGCGGACGGCCTCGACCTGTTCGCCTTCTCCGACGCACCGATCGTCGAACGCCTCCACTTCGCCCGGACCCACTTCCCCGAAGGAGCATGACAATGCGCTTGGCCACACTCCGTATCGCCGGCGGCACGACCGCCGTCCGCGCCGACGACGACGGGACCGCGACGACGATCCCCGGTCACACCGATCTCTCCGATCTCCTGGCGCAGCCCGACTGGCGGACGCTCGCGGCGTCGGCCGACGGCCCTCGCATCGACCTGGACCGTGCGGATTTCGCCCCCGTCGTCCCGCGTCCCGGCAAGATCGTCTGCGTGGGCCTGAACTACCGCACGCACATCCGGGAGATGGGGCGCGATCTCCCGCAGTACCCCACACTGTTCGCGAAGTTCGCCGAGGCGTTGACCGGGCCGTACGACGATGTGATCGTCCCGGAGTACGCAGCCTCGGAACTCGATTGGGAGGCGGAGCTGGCCGTGATCGTCGGCGCGCGCGCCACCCGGGTGGACGCGGCGGCCGCGACGGATCACATCGCGGGGTACTCGGTCATCAACGACTACACCATGCGCGACTACCAGTACCGGACCCTGCAGTGGGACCAGGGCAAGACCTTCGACCGCACATCGGGATTCGGCCCGTTCATGGATACCGATTACCGGTTGGGAACCCGCATCGAGACGCGGCTCGAGGGTGAGGTCATGCAGTCGGCCACCACGGACGACCTGGTCTTCGGGCCCGCGCAGCTCGTCGAGTACATCTCGCACATCGTCACCCTGCAGCCCGGCGACGTGATCATCACCGGAACCACCGGCGGGGTGGGACACGCGCGTAAGCCCGCGCGGTACATCCGCGACGGGGAGACGGTGGAGGTCGGCATCGAGGGCCTCGGCACCGTCCGCAATCGCACGATCGTCCGCTGATGTTCGCCAACGCATTCCGCGATCTGCCCCTCGATGAGCGGCTCACGTGGTGCCGGCGCGGCACCGCGCACTTCGCCCGCGCGCTCAGCGACCTCACCGACGACGACCTACTGCTCCCGTCGGGCCTGGCGGGGTGGAGCCGTCGACACCTGGTGGCCCACGTCGCCTACAACGCCGCCGCTCTCTGCCGCGTGATGGACTGGGCGCGAACCGGCGTCGAGACCCCGATGTACTCGTCGCCGTCGGCCAGGAACGAGGAGATCGAAGCGGGCTCTTCGCTGAATCCCGCGGCGCTCCGGAATCTCTACGACCACACCGTCGCACGGCTCGACGAGCGGTGGCGGAACGCCACCGGAGCCGTGTGGGCGGCGCCGGTGCGGACGGCGCAGGGGCGGGACGTCGCGGCCGCCGAGACGGTGTGGATGCGGACCCGCGAGGTCTGGGTGCACGCGGTCGATCTCGGCGCCGGCGCGCGGTTCGGCGACATCCCCCCGGTCGTCCTGGACGGCCTCCTGGGCGACGTCGTCTCGAAGTGGCGCGGCGCCGGCGACGGGGGCGAGTACGTTCTGCACATCGCCGGCCGTGATCCGCTTCCCGTCGATCCGTCCCGATCCCACGGCGCCCCCGTCGTGGTCGAGGGCGACCTCGCGGCCGTGACGCGGTGGGCGGCGGGGCGTGGCGCCGTGGGGCTCGTCTCCCCCGCCCCCGGGACGCCCCCGCGCTGGCTGTAGGCCGCGCCGCTAAGGCGCCTCCGGATCCCGCACGGCCGGGAGCCTCAGCGCGTGGGCGCGCCCCAGGAGGTAGCCGCCCAATTCTCGAATGCGCCTGTCCCCCAGTCGTGTCTTCGGTCCCGCGACCGAGAGCGCCGCACCGATCCGTCCCTCCGCGTCGCGCACGCCGATGCCGACCGCCACCAGGTCCGATTCGGTGTCCTCGTCGTTCACCGCGAATCCGCGGTGGCGCGTCGCGTCCACGTCGCGGAGGAGCCGCTGCCACTGGGCGTCGGCGAGGCCGGCCTCCGCGTCGTTGCCCTGCCCCTGGTAGAGACGGCGCAGGTGGGCGGGAGCGAGCTCCGCCAACATCGCCCGGCCCGTGGCCGTCAGCCGCGCGGGCAGCGCCACGCCTCTCCGGTCCCCCACGCGGATCGCCTGATTCGATTCCACAGTCGCGATGAACCGCACCCATCGCCCCGTGCGCACGGCCAGCTGGACCGTCTCGCCGGTGTCCGCGCAGATCGACGTCATGACAGGCCGCAGGTGACGGTTGTACTCGCCGGTCGGGCGGTTCTCCACCGCCGCGACGAACAGCGACGGCCCCGGAAGATACTTGTGGTCCTCGTTCTCGACGGCGAAGTCCCGGTACACCAGCATCGCCAACAGGCGGTGCGCGGTGGACCTCGCCACCCCCAGCAGTTCGGCCGCCTGGCTCACCGTGACCACCCCCTGATCGCGCAGGATGTGCAACAGCAGGAGCGCATTGTCGACAGAGCTCTGTCCGTAGGCCGGCCGGTTCCGCATACCAGAATCGTAGGCCGAGTGTTGCCCAGATCACAGTAGCGTCGGAGCCACGAGCAGAACAGCACCGCACCGACCCGTCCGACTCAATCGGATCGCCTGCTACACAGGAGAATTCGATAGTCCACCTCGGTGCACCTCCTTCGCCTGCTCGACGGCGAGAAAGGCACACCATGGAACAAGGACTCTACGTAGGCGTGGACACCGGCGGCACCTTCACCGATGTGGTGGTGATGGACCAGGCCGGCGCTGTGCTCACGAACAAGGCCCCCACCACTCCCGACGCCCTCGAGGACGGCGTGTTCGCGGCGCTGACGCTCATCGCCGACGAGCGCGGCGAGTCCCTGTCGGAGATGCTGGCGAAGGTCGTCAGCTTCGGGCACGGCACCACGCAGGCCACGAACGCCCTCATCGAACGCCGCGGCGCGCGGACGGGGCTCATCACCACGAAGGGCTTCGGCGACACGCTGCTGCTCCAGCGCCTGATGGGCTTCACCGCAGGGACCCCCGTGGAACAGCTCGGCGAGTTCAGCAGGCGCCGCTACCCGGACCCGCTGGTCCCCCGCAGCCGGATCAAGGAGGTCCTCGAGCGCGTCGACCAGGCCGGCGACGTGGTGATCGAGCTCGACGAGACCGCCGTGCGGACCGCGGTGGAGGAACTGACGGCGGACGGCGTGACCGCCTACGCCATCGCCCTCCTGTGGTCCTTCCGCAATCCGGCGCACGAACGCCGGATCTCCGAGATCGTCCGCGAGATCGCCGGCGACGAGGTGTACGTCAGCATGTCGAGCGAAGTCAATCCCGTTCTCGGCGAATACGAGCGCACGTCGACCACCGTCCTCAACAGCTACCTCGGCCCCAGCGTGCAGCGCTACCTGGAGCGGATGGAGCGCAAGCTCGTCGAGGCCGGCATGACGGGTCGGTTCAGCGTCCTCAACAGCATCGGCGGCGTGATGAGCGCCCGCGACGCCGCCGAGCGCGCCGTCCTCCTGCTGGCGAGCGGCCCCACCGGCGGCGTACTCGGCAGCCAGCACCTGGCCGAGCAGCTGGGGCACCGCAACGTGATCACGTCGGACATGGGCGGCACCAGCTTCGACGTCGGGCTCATCGTCGACGGCCGCCCGGTGGTCGCCGCGGTCACCGAGGTCGCCCAGTACCACGTCGCCGCCCCCATGGTGAGCATCACGGCCATCGGTGCGGGCGGCGGGTCGATCGCGGAGGTCGTCGCCGGCGAGCTGCGCGTCGGCCCGGCGAGCGCTGGCGCCTTCCCGGGCCCGGTCTGCTACCGGCGCGGCGGGACCCGGGCGACGGTGACCGACGCCGACGTGGTGCTCGGGGTCATCGATCCCGACACCTTCCTCGGCGGCCGCATGCGGCTGGACAAGGCAGCCGCGGAGGAGGCCATCGCCCGGCAGATCGCCGAACCGCTCGGGCTCTCGGTGGTCGAGGCCGCCGCGGGCATCCGGCACATCGTGGACTCGCGCATGGCCGACACCCTGCGTGAGTTGTCGGTGGGCCGCGGCCTGGACCCGCGTGACTTCGTCCTCTACGCCTACGGCGGCGCCGGACCGATGCACTGCGCGGGATTCGGGGCCGACCTCGGTGTGGAGCGGATCGTGGTGCCCGCCACGTCCATGGCCCACTCCGCGTACGGGGCGCTCGCGGCGGACATCTACCACAGCGCGGAGCGGTCGTACCTGGCCAAGACCACCCCCGGGAACCCCACTCCCTGGACCGACGTCGACGCCGCCGTGGTGGACCGGATCTTCGTCGAACTCGAGGAGTCGACCCGCTCGCAACTCGCACGGGACGGCGTCACCGCCGACGACATGGTGATCGAGCGGTCGGTCGACGTCCGGTACCGGAGCCAGACCCACGAACTGATCACCCCCGTCGACACGGGGACGGTCGATGCCGCCCTGGTGCGCACCGTCATCGAACGCTTCGAGGAGGCGTACGAGGACACCTACGGCAAGGGCGCCGGTTTCCGCGAAGCGGGCATCGAACTGACCACCTTCCGGGTCAGCGGAATCGGCCGCACACCGAAGCCGGCATTCCGCGAGACCTCCGCCGTGACCGCGCACGAGCCCCGTTCGCGCCGGATCTACGACCCCGCGGCGGCCGAATGGATGGACGCCGCCGTCGTGCAGTGGCAGGCGCTCGAACCCGGCCACCAGATCCCCGGCCCCGCCGTGGTCGAGCACCCCACGACCACCGTCTACACCGGCCACGGCCAGCGGGTGGGCATCGACGACTTCGGCAACCTCATCATCACCGCGTGAGCGGGAACCAGGAGACAATCATGAGCACAGACACCCTCACCGCGGCCCCCGCCGGCGTCGATCCCATCAGCTTCGAGGTCATCCGCAACCGGCTCTCGGCGATCACCGAGGAGCAGGCGATCACCCTGAAGTCGGTCTCCGGATCTCCCGTCGTCACCGACGCGACGGACTTCAACGTCGGCACCTACCTCGCGGACGGCTCCATCGTCACGATGGGTCCGCAGGTCCTGTTCCACTCCGGATCGATGGCGAGCGTAGTGCGCAACATCATCTCGGACCGGTCGGAGAACCCCGGCATCGCCGAGGGCGACATGTTCATCCTCAACAACCCCTACAAGGGCGCCCTGCACCAACAGGACGTGTCGATCGTCGCGCCCGTCTTCCACGACGGCGAGCGCGTCGCCTGGGTCGGCGCGTGCGCGCACCAGATCGACGTGGGCGGCCTGAACTTCGGCAGCTGGGCCTTCGGCGCCACCGAGATCCAGCAGGAGGCCATGCTGCTGTCCGGCGTGAAGATCGTGGAGAACCACGAGATCCGCGGCGACCTCTGGGACATGGTCATGGGCATGACCCGGATGCCGATGGCGGTCGGCCTCGACCTCAAGGCGATGATCGCCGCGAACCAGGTGGCCGCGCGTCGGCTGGGCGAGCTCTTCGAGCGGTACGGCCTCGACGTGGTCCTCACCGTCATGCACCTCGAGATCGACCACGCCGAGGAACAACTCCGGGATCGCCTGCGGCAGCTGCCCGACGGGGTCTTCCGGGCCGTGGACTACCTCGAACACGACGGGCACACCGACGAGCTCTACGAGTTCCGCCTCACGGTCACCAAGGAGGGCGACACCCTCGACTTCGACTTCACCGGAACCGATCCCCAGGCCCCCGGATTCGTCAACTGCACCCGGTCAGGGCTCGTCGCGGGCGTGTTCACCGCACTTCTCCCCACCCTCGCTCCCCGGATCAGTTGGAACGAGGGTCTGTTCCGCCCCTTGACCATCACCGCACCCGAGGGCGTCATCTGCAACGCGACCTGGCCCGCCCCGGTGTCGTCCGCCACCATCTCCGCGATCTGGGTCGTACAGAACGTCGCACTCGCGGCGCTGTCCCGGCTCGCCTCGACCTCGCCCCTCACCGCCGCCGACGCGGCCGCGGTGACGAAGGGATCGATGACGGCGCTCGTCCTCAACGGCCTGGACCGCGACGGAGGCCAGTACGGGAACTTCCTCCTCGACTCGACGGCCGGCGGCGGGGGCGCCTACCGGGACCACGACGGCCTCAACGGATCCGGGGACTTCTGCGTCCCGCGGCCGGCGATCACGAACGTCGAGAGCCACGAGGCGAACGGTCCGATCCTGTTCCTGTACCGGTCCGTCCTCACCGACACCGGTGGCGCCGGGCGGTACCGGGGCGGCTGCACCGTGGGCCTCGGCATCACCCCGCACGACACCGACGCCCTCACCGCGATGATCGTGGGGCACGGCGTCGAGGTCCCCAACAGCGTCGGCCTTTTCGGCGGACTGGAGGGCTCCTGCAACAGGAACCAGCTCCTGCCCTCCGACGGTGCGACCCCCGTCGGCCGGGTCTCCTCGGTCGACGACCTCGCCGAGCGGGACGACGTCCGGGTGCTGGGCGCCAAACCCGGATTCCTGGAGCTGCGGCAGGGCGACACGCTCGCGTACAGCTTCCAGGGCGGCGGGGGCTACGGCGATCCGACCACCCGCGACCCGCGGTCGGTGGCAACGGACGTGGCGCACGGCTACGTCAGCGCAGAGGCGGCGGCGGAGCTGTACGGCGTCGTGCTCGCCGACGACGGAATCGACGAGGCCGCGACCTCCGCACGGCGCGAACGGATCCGGACCGCGCGTTCCAGCGGCGCCGAGCGATCGCCCGCCGAACCCGCGGGCCAGGAGATCGGGCCGGCGATGGTCCGCGCGGATGGCGGCGCGATCCGTTGCCGCTGCGGGCACGGACTCGGCGGCGCGGCCGACTGGCTCGCCGGGACCACGAGGCGCACCGTCGAACCCGGCGCGCACGGGCGGTACATCCGACTGCACCGAGGACTCGAGCTCCGCGAGTACGCGTGTCCCGGGTGCGGCACACTGCTGGACACCGCGGTCGCCCGGATCGGCGCGCCCGACGTCCAGACGATCGAACTGCGGTAGGGGCGGGGATGTCCGTCGGAATATTCTGCGCCCCGACCCGGATCGTCGCGGGCACCGGATCGCTCGGACGGCTCGGTGCCGAACTGGCGACCCTCCCGGGCCCGGCCGCCGTGGTCGCCGACGCCGGCCTGGCCGACGTGGGCGTGCTCTCCGAGATCCTGCGCACCGTCCCGTCCGACCGCATCGGCGCGACGGTTCTCGTCGCCCCCGATCCGGACGTCGCGGCCGTCGAGGCGGCGGCCGCGACCGCCCGCGAGGCGTCGTGCCGCAGCGTGCTCGCCGTCGGCGGCGGCTCGGGCCTCGGCGCCGCGAAGGCGGTCGCGATCCTGCTGGCCAACAACGGCCCGATCCTCGAATACGAAGGTGCCGGACGGGTTCCGCATCCGGCGGCGCCGACCGTCGCGGTGCCCACGACCGCGGGCAGCGGAAGCGAGGTGTCGAACGCACTCGTCCTGCACGAACCCGGCCGCGAGCGGGAGATCATCGTCCGCGGCCCGGGGTGCGAACCCCGCACCGCCGTCCTCGATGCCGCCGTGCTCCGCGGGCTGCCGCGCACGCCGATGCTGTACGCGGGCCTGGACGCGCTCACGCACGCGCTCGAATCCCTCTGGGCGCGAGGGGCGACGGTGTTCACCGAGGCCCTCGGGGTCCGCGCGGCTCGGGACATCCTGGACACCCTGCCCGCCGCCGTGGCCGGCTGTCACGGCGCCAACGCCGGCGGCGCGAACGACGACGTGCTGCAACGGCTGCTGGAGGCCAGTACCGCGGCCAACCTGGCCTGCGGCAACAGCGGACTCGGCCTGGTGCACGCACTCTCGTCGTCCGTACGGATCCCGCTCGCGCACGGCCTGCAGAACGGGGTCCTGCTACCCCGGGTCGCGGAACTCAACCGCGGCACGGTGTCCGCCGAGGCCGCGGAGCTCATCGACCGGCTCCCCCGGCTGTACGAGGAACTCGCGTTCCGGCCCGTCTTCGCCCCCTCCGTGATGGGCGCCGACGAGCTCGATTCCATGGTCGCCGCGAGCAGCGGCCACCCCTTCCGCACCAACAACCGTCGCGACGTCACGGACCGCGACCTGCACGCTCTGCTGTCCGCCGCCGTCGATGCGCCGGCCGCACCGTTCACCGAGGAGGAACCGAGATGACCACCACCCGCACCCCCGGCGGCCACGCCGCCCACGCGAGCCGCATCGCCGACCTCGCCGAGCGCCCGTGGCGATTGCTCATCGGTGGCGAGCTCCGCCCCGCCGGCGACGGTGCCACCTTCACCACGTTCGATCCGTTCACCGAGGAGCCGATCGCCCGCGTCCCGGACGCCGCGGTGAGCGACGTCGACGCCGCCGTGGACGCCGCGACGGCGGCACGCGGACCCTGGCGCGCGACACCCGCCACCGAGCGGGCCGCCCTGGTCCTCCGCTTCGCCGACCTCGTCGAGGCGCACGCCGACGAACTCGCGTTCCTCGACTGCGTGGACGCCGGCTCGCCGATCAGCAACGCGCGCTTCGACGTCGAGATCGCCCTGCAGCAGATGCGCATGTTCGCCGGGTTCGCGCTGGAGATGAAGGGACAGACGATCCCCGCATCCGACGCGCTCCACCTGACCGTCCGTGAACCGGTGGGCGTGGTCGCCAAGATCTGGCCGTACAACCACCCGCTCATGTTCGCCTGCCGGATGGCGGCGCCGCTGATCGCGGGCAATCCCGTGGTCGGCAAGCCACCGGAGGCCGCGCCGCTGTCGACCCTGCGGCTCGCCGAACTCGCGGCCGAGGTGTTCCCTCCCGGCGTCGTCAACATCGTGGTGGGCGACGGCCCCGCGCCCCCCGACCGGCTGGTGCGGCATCGCGCGGTCCGCCGCATCGGGTTCATCGGATCGGAACCCACGGGACGCGCCATCCAGCGCGCCGCCGCGGAATCCGCCGTCAAGCACGTGACGCTGGAGCTGGGCGGCAAGAACGCCATGGTCGTGTTCGAGGACAGCGATGTGGACGCGGCGGCGGCCGGCGCCGTGTTCGGGATGAACTTCACCTGGTCGGGGCAGTCCTGCGGCTCCAATTCCCGCCTGCTCGTGCAGCGCTCGATCTACGAAGCCGTGGTGGAGCGCGTCGCCGCGCTGGTGCAGGCGCGGAGGATCGGCGATCCACTGGACGAGGCCAGCGAACAAGGCACGATGATCAACCGCGCCCAGTACGAGAAGTCGCTCGCGTACATCGACGTCGCGCGTTCGGAGGGGGCGCGCCTGGTGACCGGCGGCGGCCGCCCGGCGGGTGACGGTTTCGACACCGGGTACTTCGTGTCCCCCACCGTCTTCGCCGACGTCGATCCGGCGTCCCGGATCGCGCGGGAGGAGGTGTTCGGCCCGGTTCTCTCGGTGATCCCCTTCGACACCGAGGCCGAGGCCGTCGCCATCGCGAACTCGGTGGATTACGGCCTCACGGCGAGCGTCTGGACGCGCGACCTGGATCGCGCCCACCGGGTGGCTCGCGACTTCGAGGCGGGGCACACCTGGATCAACGGTTCGTCGACGCACTTCCCCAACGTCCCGTACGGGGGCGTCAAGGGGTCGGGCGTCGGCGGCAAGGAGGAGTGCCTGGAAGAGCTCCTCAGCTACACGGAGGAGAAGGTCATCAACGTGATGTTCCGATGACCGCCGCACTCGCACTGAACGATCGGAGTACACGATGACCGAGAAGGATCCGCGGGAGACGGTGGCCACCTCCTCCCGCATCATGGCGGCGACGGGGGCCGGCGACCTCATCTGGGGACACGTCAGTGTCCGGGACCCCGACGGCCGCGGGGTGTGGCTCAAGCAGGCCTCCTACGGGTTGGAGGAGATCACCCGCGAACGCGTGCACCTCGTCTCCCCCCAGGGCGAGGTGCTCGAGGGGGGCGGCCGGCGCCACAGCGAGTTCCCGATCCACACCGAGGTGATGGCGGCGCGGCCGGACGTGGGCGGCGTGGTGCACGTGCACAGCCGGCACGCGGTCGCACTCGCGGCGGCGGGCGCGGAGCTGTTGCCCGTGAGCCACGAGGCGAACTACTTCGCCGGGAGAGGCGTCCCGCGCTTCACCCGGACCGCCGACCTGATCCTCACCCGGGATCTGGGCCGCGGGGTCGCGGCGGACCTGGGCGACGCGCAGGCCCTGTTCCTGGTGAACCACGGGATCGTCACCGTGGGGCCCGATCTCGAGACGGCCACCGTGGCCGCGGTGATCCTCGAGCGGGCGTGCGAACAGCAGCTCACCACGCTCGGGTACGGCGGATCGCCGAGCTGGTCGGGCCCCGAGGAGTCGCTCGCCAAGCGCGAGCACATCTATCCGCCGGAGGCGCAGCACCAGGTGTGGGACTACCTCGCGCGCAACCTCGACGACGTCCGGGCGTAGCCGCCGGTACGCCGCCCACGGGCGGCGTACCGGCGAATTCCGCACCCCTCAGGCAGCGGCGGCGACCTTGTCCGGGCGCAGCTCGTGCTCCACCCCGTCGTGCTCGCGGCCCACGTCGAAGCGGAGCAGCCGGAGGGCGTTCGCCACCACGATCAGCGTGGAGCCCTCGTGGATGAACACGACCGGGCCCATCGGCATGCCGAGGAAGGTCACGATCACGAGGAACACCACGATCCCGAGCGCGGCGATCAGGTTCTGCCGGATGATCCGGCTGGTCCGCCGGCTCAGCCGCACCGCGAACGGCAGGCGCCCCAGGTCGTCGCTCATCAGGGCCACGTCCGCGGTATCCAGCGCGACGGCGGATCCGGCGGCGCCCATCGCGATGCCCACGTCCGCCTGCGCCATCGCGGGCGCGTCGTTCACCCCGTCGCCGACCATGGCGCACCGTCGGGCGTCCGTTCCGGACAGGCCCCGGATCTCCGTCACCTTGTCCTCGGGCAGGAGGCCGCCCAGGGCACGGTCGACGCCCACCTCGCGGCCCACGGCCTCGGCCACCTGCTGGTGGTCGCCCGAGATCATGACGATGTCGCTCACCCCGGACTCGCGCAGCCGGCCGAGCACCTCGACGGCCTCCCGGCGGGGTGTGTCCATCACGCCGATCACGCCGAGGAACTGCCCGGCGCGGCGCACGATCATGAGAGTCCGGCCGCCGGCCTGGAGGCGCTCGATGTCGGCGGCCACGGCACCGTCGGGCACGATCCCGGCGTCGGTGAACAGCCGCTCGTTGCCGATCTCCACCTGCTCTCCGTCGATGAGGGCGCGGACGCCGCGGCCCGTGACGGCCTGCAGGTCGGTGGCGGTGAGGACGGTCGACGTGCGGGCGGCGACGCCCTCGGCGATGGCGGTGGCCAGCGGGTGGTCCGAGAGCCGCTCGACGGCGAGGGTGGTCGAGAGCAGCTCGTCGAGCTCCACATCCGGCGCGGCGACGGTGTCCGTGACGTGCGGCTCGCCCCACGTCAGGGTGCCCGTCTTGTCGAACGCGATGGACTCCACCCGGCCCAGCGTCTCCAGCGGCGCGCCGCCCTTGACCAGCACGCCGGCGCGGGCGGCGCGGGCCACCCCGGCCAGTACGGCCGACGGGGTGGCGAGCGCGAGGGCGCACGGGCTCGCGGCCACGAGCACCGCCATCGCGAGGTAGAAGGCGTCGGCGAACTCCTTGCCGAGCACGAACTGCCCCACCAGGTACACCCCGATCACGAAGGCGATGACCGCGGGCACGTAGATCCGCTGGAACCGGTCGAGGAAGCGCTGGGTGGGCGATTTCGCCTGGTCGGTGGACGCGACCAGCTCGACCACCTTGCTCAGCGTGGAGTCCTCGGCGCGGGCAACGGCGCGCACCACGAGGGCGCCCGAGCCGTTGACGGTGCCGGCGAACACCTTGTTCTCGTCGAGGGGGCGGGGGCCGTCGGCGGGCTCCTTCTCCACCGGCATGGACTCGCCGGTCACCGCGCTCTGGTCGATCGCGGAGCGACCGTCCACGACCACACCGTCGGCGCTCACCCGCGCGTTGGGGCGGATGAGGACGAGGTCGCCGACCTCGACCCGATCGATGGGCCGCTCGGCGAACTCGCCGGCCAGGGTCGACGGTCCGCCGATGTGCACCTCCGCGCTGCGCGGCGCGAGCCCGGCCAGGGCTTCGATCGATTTCGACGCCCTGGCCAGCGCGAACTCCTCAAGGGCGTGGCCGAGGCTGAACAGGAACAGCAACACGGCGCCCTCGGCGAAGCGACCGATCGACGCGGCGCCGATCGCAGCGACGAGCATGAGGAAGTCCACCTCGAACTTCCCCGCGAGGGTGGACTTCACGGCGGACCGAATGGTGAACCAGCCGCCGAAGAAGTAGGTCGCGAGGAAGAAGAACGTCGCGACGGACGGCTGCCCGAGGGCGTACTCGGCGATCATTCCGGACGCGTAGGTGACGCCGGAGGCGATGGCGAAGCCGATCTCCCAGCGCGCCGAGTGGCCGGAGTCGTGGTCGTGTTCTGCGCTCATGCCACTCACGCTAGCCAACACATGCATTAATTGCAATATGTTGATTTCGACGGCCGGGATGCCCGGTAACGACCGACTCCCGTGTTACGTTCGCGGCGATGAACGACGGCGACCAGCGACCCCGGCGCCGGTACCCGTGGCTCCGGCCGCTGCTCCTCGCGATCCTCGCAGCCGTTCTCGCGGTCGAGGCGGTGATCGCGTGGCCGCGACTCAGCGCCTCCTTCCGGGAACTCGGCGACATGCACTGGGGCTGGTTCGCGGCCTGCGTCCTCGCGGTGATGGTGTCGTTCGACTCCTATGCGCAGGTGTCCCGCGTGCTGCTGCAGTCGGCCGGCGTCCGCTGCAACCAGGTCCAGACGCTGGGGCTGCAGTTCGCGTCGAACTCGGTGTCGCAGTCCTTCCCGGGCGGCCAGGTGCTCGCGCCCACGCTGGTGTTCCAGCGCACGAGGCAGTGGGGCGCGACCAACGTGGTCGCGGCGTGGCAGATCGTGATGAGCGGCCTCCTCATGTCCGCGGGCCTCGCGGTGCTGGGCGTCGTGGGAACCCTTGCGGCGGGGGCGAAGACGAGTCCGTTCTCGATGGTGTTCTCCGTCGGCCTGCTGATCGTGTTCTTCGCCGCGGCGCAGTACATCTCCACGCGGCCCGACGGTTTCGAGGCCGTCGGCACGCGGGTGCTGCACATCCTCAACCGGATGCGGGGCAAGGAGGAGGACAAGGGCGTCGACAAGTGGCGGGAGACGCTGGACCAGCTCGGTTCCGTGCGGATGTCGCGCCGCACCGCCGCCACGGCCATCGCGTGGTCGCTGCTGAATTGGGTCGCGGACGTGATGTGCCTCGCATTCGCCTGTTACGCGGTGGGCGCGCATCCCGGCCTCGCCGCGTTGTGCGTCGCGTACGCGGCGTCCAAGGCGGTCAACAGCATCAGCCCCGTCCCGGGCGGTCTCGGGCTCGTGGAGCCCGCGCTGATCACGGCGCTCACCTGGGCGGGCATGCCTTTCAGCGTGGCGATCTCGGCCACCTTCATCTACCGGCTGGTCAGCTACTTCCTGGTGGTCGTGGTGGGCTGGGTGGTGTTCTTCGTCGCGTACCGGAACTCGCTGAGCTTCCGGGTGTCGCGCGATGAGGCGGATTCGTAGGCTCTCCTAGACTCGACGGGTGCACATCGGGATCATCGGGGCGGGACTGTCGGGCCTCTCGGCGGCGCTGCATCTGATCGGCGCGGGGCACCGCGTGACCGTCGTGGACCGGGACGGCCGCCCGGGCGGCAGAGCGGGTAGTGCGACGGTGCGCGGCGCGGACGGCCGGGAGCACCCGGTGGACCCCGGCGCCAGCGTGCTCACGATGCCGGAGCTCGCGTTCGACGCCCTCGCCGCCGGCGGCCTCCACCGCGCCGCCGCGGCGGCGGCCCTGGACCTGCTTCCGGTGCGGCCCGCGTACGCCGGCCGCTTCCCCGCCCTCCCCGGACACCCGGAGCCGAGCGTGCTGCACGTCCCGGACGACCTGGACACCCCGGAGCACGCCACGTGGCAGCGCGCGATGTTCGACGCCGCCTACCCGCGGTTCATCGCGGGCGACGCGGCGTGGGGCTCCTACGCCAACCCCCGCGACCTCGCGGCTCTGGGCCGGATCGTCCGGCTCGGAGCACTGAGTTCGATGCAGCGGCAGGTGGATCGGCGGGTCGACGACGTGCGGGCGCGGCGGATGCTCACCTTCCAAGCGCTCTACGCCGGCGTGTCTCCCTCCGCCGCCCGCGCCGTGTACGCCGTGATCTCGCACATGGACGTGGGGCTCGGTGTCTGGTACCCGCGTGCCGGGATGGGTCGGGTCGCCGAGGTCATGGCCGAGCAGGTCCGGCGCGCGGGCGGCGAGGTGCTGCTGGGGCACGACGTCATCGGGTTGGACGGGCGACGGGGCCGGGTCACGGGCCTGCGGTGCCGGTCCGCCGCAGGTGCGGAGCGGCTGGCGTTCGACGGGGTGGTGGTCACGGCGGACTCGCCCGTCGCCGACCGGCTGCTGGCCCCGCTCGGTGGACGCCCGCCGCGGCGCCGCGTGCGGCACTCGCCGTCGGCGGTGGTCGTGCACCTCGACGCGGATCCGGACCTGCAGCAGCAGTGGCCCACCCGGGCGCACCACACCCTCGACTTCGGCGCGGCGTGGGAGCGGACGTTCGCCGAGATCACCGCGACGAGGGGGCGCGGGCGGCTGATGAGCGATCCGTCGTTCCTCGTCACCCGGCCGTCGGTGAGCACGGGAGAGGCCGGCCCCGTCTCCGTTCTGGCGCCCTGTCCGAACCTCGAATCCGCTGCGCTCGATTGGGATTCGATCGGCGCCGATTACGTGCGGGACTTCCTCGGCGTGCTGGCGGCGCGGGGCTACCGCGGCATCGACGCCGGGGAGGTGCTGCGCGTGGACACACCCGCCGACTGGTCCCGGCAGGGCATGTCCGCGGGCACCCCGTTCGCGGCGGCGCACACCCTGGGCCAGACGGGGCCGCTGCGCCGCCCCCAGGCGGTGCCGGGGATCGCCAACGCCGTTCTCGCGGGGTCGATGACGCACCCGGGCGTCGGCGTCCCCCCGGCCCTGATCTCCGGCCGCCTCGCCGCGGAGCGGATCGGGCGCGACGCCGGCTGAGCTAGAGCCGCGGATGGATGGGCGACGCCGGAACCGCTGCGAATCCGGCCGGATTCAGAGCGGGGTCGGACGGTAGCGGAGCTCGATACTCCTGCCGTCCAGCACATGGGACTCGATGAGCTCGAGGTCGAAGTCCGCGAACTGCCGGAACACCGGGGCCGCACCGATTCGGCCGGTGATCATCGGGAACACGGTCACCTGGAGGACGTCGACGAGGCCCGCCGCCATCAGCGACCTGTTCATCGCGACGCTCCCGTGCGACCGCAGCGGCACCGAGGACTCCGCCTTCAGCCGTGTCACCAGTTCCACGGCGTCCTCGGCGACCACGCTGGTGTCCGGCCACACGGCGTTGACGTCAGCCGGATTCAGAGTCTTCGACGGGACAACGAGCGGGTGCGCACACATCCTCGCGACCCAGAGGTCCGGGTCGGACCATTCGGCCAGGATCGCCGCCATCTCCCGGTACGTGCGGGCGCCGAACACCATGAGCTGATCGGCCTCGTACTGGAGCGCGCGGTGCGCGAGTAGTTCCGGACCCTGCTTGCCCCAGTACCCCTCGACGTCGCCCGCCCCGTAGCCGTCGAGTGTCATGAACACGTCGTAGGTGTAGGTCGCCATCGCACTACTCCTGCGACAGCAGGGCGTCGATCTGGTTCATCGCCTGGGTCATGCCCTCCGCCATCCCCATCTCCATCACGCGGTCCAGCTGCTCCACGGACAGGAAGGTCGACGTCACGCTCATCGTCGTGCGCGCGCCCGCGCCGGCGATCGCGACCGTCGCCGTCGAACAGTCCGCGGGGTCGACGGGTTCGCCGTCCTCCCCGGAGAATCCGTCGCGGAAGGTGATCGCCGACGGTGCGTCGGTGGAGTCCGTCTCCCACCAGCCGTGCGCCTTCTCGCCCTCGGGGGTGGTCATGTAGTACCGCGAGGATCCGCCCGGGCGCAGTTCATGGCGGTGGAAGGTCGCGGGGTACCCGGGAGGGCCCCACCACTTCTCCAGGAGCCGCGGGTCCTCCCACAGCTGCCACACCTTCGCGGGCGAGGCGGCGAACTCCGCCTCGAGGGTGAATGTCAGGGCGTCCCGGTCGATACCGGTGTTGAGCACGGGCATGTCTCACTCCTCTGTTGTCGTACGTCGTGTCGTGCGTCGTGTGGTGCTGTGTTCGTCGGCCGTGGGGCCGTCCGGCTCGGCCAGCAGCGCGTCCATCCGGGCCACCCTGCCGCGCCACAGCTCCTCGTAGCCGCGCAGCAGTTCCGCCCCGCGGCTGACGGCGGACATCTCCGCGCGCACGATCGCCTCGCGCCCGCGCCGTGATTTGCTCACGATCCCCGCCCTCTCCAGCGCCGCGACGTGCTTCTGCACCGCGGCGAAGCTCATCTCGTACCCGCGGGCGAGCTCGGAGACCGAGCGCTCGCGCTCGATCACCCGGGTCAGGATGTCCCGCCGAGTGCCATCCGCGAGGGCGTGGAAGAGGCGGTCGACCTGCTCCTGGGGCATCGCATGGACGACCGTCCCGCCCGTCATCGCCGGACCTCGCCGGCCACCGCCGCCGTGCGCATCTCCACCGCTCCCCGTCCCGCGATCCCTCGCATCAATCTACAACCATTTGGTTGTAGGTTACGGCGCCGAGTCGCGGATCACAAGAGGTTCTGCACCAGTGAAGGAAAGTGATAGGTTTCAAACCCGACACTCTCACCCGGGGTGGCGCCGACTTGACACTGAGGTGTTCAATGTCAAGTACGCAACGGAAGGAGCGGCAGCGATGAGTTCGCGCGCAAAGGCTCACGAACACGAGCCCGCAGAGGTCGAGATCCACGCCCGCAACGTGACGTTCGACTGGTCGGACGTGCCCCTCGAATGGATCCCGGGCGAGCCCGTGGCCAGCGACATCATCAGCAGCATCCTGCACTCGGTGCTGCCGGAGGGCGAGCGCTGGTTCTGCGAGGTCTACACCGAGGCGCTGCCCTATGTGAAGGACGAGAACCTCGCGCGCACCATGCGCGGATTCATCGGCCAGGAGGCCATGCACGCGGAGTCGCACGACAAGGCGCTCTCCCAGTACCTGGACCGCTGCGGCATCGACACCGAGCCCGTCGCCCGCCAGTTCGAGTACGTGTTCCGCAAGATCCTCGCGCCGCGCACCTACCGCTCGGACCGCGCGCAGTACAACGACATGGTGCAGCGCCTGTGGCTCATCGCCGCCGTCGAGCACTACACCGCCATCCTCGGCGTGTTCGCGCTCAACAACGCCTGGGACGAGTACAACGTCGACCCGACCATGGCGGACATCTGTCGCTGGCACGGCGCCGAAGAGGTCGAGCATCGCAGCGTTGCCCACGACGTGGCGAACTACTTCGACCCCAGCTACTTCCACCGCTGCCGGGCGATGATCGTGGGCGTGGTGTTCCTCATCCTCGCGCTGCACCGGACGTCGGGATACATGCTGCGCAAGGACCCCGGCTTCAGTTACTCGTACCCGCGGCTGTGGTGGGAGTACCTCAAGGGATCTCGCAAGAACATCCTTCCCAAGCTGCGCGACGTCATCAAGTTCACGCTGATCTACTTCAAGCCCAGCTTCGACCCCGCCTCGATCGGGTCGACGGCCCAGGCCGTGGCCTACCTCGCCACCTCCCCCGCGGCGCGGGCGGCGAACGGATGACCGAGGACCCGTCGGAGCGCTATCCGTCCAAGTTCCGGCCGTGGGGCGAGCCCGTCACCCAGGTTCCGCCGCATCTCTACGGCAGGTGGAAGCGGGACCCGTTGCTGCGCATCGCCAACGGCTTCTTCAGCGTGACGATCCCCGCGTTCGCCCACCTGATGCGGCCCCGCAACCTCGCGGAGCCCAGCACCAGCCGGGACCTCAAGGTTGTCGCGCGCGAGATCGTGGCACACGACAAGGACGTCGTGGCACTGACTTTCGTCTCCGCGGACGACACCCCGCTGCCTCGGTGGACCCCGGGTGCCCATCTGGACCTGCTGCTCCCGTCGGGCCGGATGCGCGAGTACTCGCTGTGCGGCGACCCCGCGGACTCCGGTAGCTACCGCATCGCCGTGCGCCGCATCCCCGACGGTGGCGGCGGCTCGGTCGAGGTGCACGAGACGCTGCACGTCGGTGCGACGGTGACCGTCAAGGGCCCGCGCAACGGCATGCCCATGGCCGTCCCCGGGCACGGATCCTCGGCGGAGCACCTGCGTTTCGTGGCCGGCGGCATCGGCATCACGCCGATCCTGCCAATGCTCATCGCCGCGGAGCGCCTCGGCCTGGACTGGTCGATGCTGTACACCGGCCGGTCCACCGACACCATCCCGTTCATCGAGGAGGTCGAGCGGTTCGGCGACAAGATCGAGATCCGCACCGACGACGTGCACGGCATCCCGACGCCGGACGTACTCATCGGCGACGCGCCCGGCCCGGTCGCGCTGTACGCGTGCGGCCCCGTCCCGATGCTGGAGGCGCTGCGCGTCGGCCTCATCGGCCGCAACGACGTGGAGCTGCACTACGAGCGGTTCTCGGCCCCACCGGTCGTGGACGGGAAGCCCTTCACCGCAACGCTGTCCGAGTCCGACATCACCGTCGACGTGGCCGCGGACGAGACGCTGCTCGCCGCGGTCCTCAAGCGCAAGCCCGACGCCGCCTACTCGTGCAAGCAGGGCTTCTGCGGGACCTGCCGGGTCACGGTGACCGACGGCCTCGTCGACCATCGCGATCAGACGCTCACGCCGTTCGAGCGGGACCAGGGCCAGATGCTGACCTGCGTGTCCCGCGCCGCCGGCGACCACCTGACCATCGACCTCTAGGTAAGGCCCCTCATGACCGATCAGACGCGGTTCGACGTGACCACCTCGGACGGGCTGACGCTCGCCGGTTTCCGTTACGGCGAGCACGATCCGGCGCTGCCCACCGTCGTGACCATCCACGGCTACCCGGACAACCACCACGTGTGGGACGGTGTGGCCGCGGCCCTCGCCGGGCGCGCGAACGTGTACTCCTACGACGTGCGGGGCGCCGGCGAGTCCGAGGCTCCCGCGGGCAAGACCGGGTACCGGTTCGACCGCCTCATCTCCGACGTCTCCCGCGTGATCGACACGGTGCGTGAGCAGTCCGGTGATCGCGGTAGCGTGCATCTGCTCGGTCACGACTGGGGATCGATCCAGGGCTGGCACGCCGTGGTCGACCCCGCGATCGCGGACAAGACCGCGAGCTACACCTCGGTGTCGGGACCGAACCTCAACCACGCGGGCGAGTACCTGCAGGGCGCGCGGAGCCTCGGCGACGTCCGCCCGCGGCTGCGCCAGGCGGTCGGCTCCACCTACATCCCGTTCTTCCTCACCCCGGGACTCGCGGAGGCCCTCTACCGCCGCGGCTGGGGCCAGAAGCTCATCGAGACGCTGGAGAAGCGCGGCACCGATGGCCGCACCGCAGACGGGTACGTTCGCGCCGACCGGGACTTCACCAACGGCCTGAACCTGTACCGCGCCAACATGCCCGGCCCGTTCCTGCGCCCGTCCGAGGCCACCACCTCGGTCCCCGTGCAGGTCCTGACGCCGGAAGCAGACCTGTTCGTGACGCCGCCGCTGCAACTGGCGGGGCTGAGCAAGTCGCCCGAATCGCGTCACGTCCCCATCCCCGGCGGCCACTGGGTGGTCGCACAGAACCCCGGCCCCCTGGCCGACGCCACCTACGAATGGATCGAGGCCCACCGGTGAATGATTCGAAGCGCATGATCACCGTCAACGGCCGCTGGGCGCGCGTGCGCACCGCCGGCGACGAGTCCCTGCCCACCGTGCTCCTGCTGCACGGCATCACCCGGAGCCTGGAGGACTGGGATCCCCAGTTCGATTCCCTCGCAGGGCAGTACCACCTCGTGGCCACGGATCTGCCCGGCTACGGATGGTCCGCCCCGCACCCCGACGGTGCCGGGCTGGACGCGCTGGCGCGCGGCGTCGGCGAGACGCTGGACGCGCTGAACATCACCGGACCCGTTCACGTGGTGGGTAATTCGCTCGGCGGCGCGGTCACGATGACACTGCTGGCGCAGCGCCCCGACCAGGTGGCGGCGATCACCCTGGTGGACCCCGCGGGCTTCGGCAAGGAGGTGACTCCACTGCTCCGCGTGCTCGGGATCCCGGTGCTGGGCAGGATCCTCGCCACCACCGCGAGCCGGCCGAGCGCGATCCTGCAGGAGCGACTGATCTTCGCGGACAAGTCCTTCGCGACCCGCGCCCGCATCGACCACGCCCTCGCCATCGCCCGCGAGACCGAGGCCGGCCTCACGGCGTGGCGCACGGCGGACCTCCTCGGATCCATCCGCCACGGCATCGAGCAGGCGTGGCGCGACGAGTTGCACGCCCGGATCGCGAAGACCCCGCGGCCGACTCTGGTGCTGTGGGGCGACCGCGATCGGGTCCTGCCCCCGTCGCACCTGAGCGCCGCGCGGATGCTCATGCCGCACGCCGAGGGCCACCTCATCCCCGGCGTCGGCCACATGCCGCAACTCGAGTGCGCGGAGCGGTTCAACGAGCTGCTCACCGACTTCCTCGACCGCAACGCCGCCACCGACCTCCCCCGCGCGGCCTCCCAGTAGCCCCCGCCCGGCACCGCCCCCGGGACTTAACAGCGTTAGCCCAGGAGCCCTCCTGCGGAAACGTCTGCATCCAGTGCTGGCTACCCACGAGTACGCCGTCCGCGGGCGACGGCGGCGAGCTTCGCCGCGGCGGGGACGCGGACGCGGCCGGAACGCGCACCGTCGAGCCCGGCGGACCGCAGGCGGCGCAGCAACTCCTCGTAGAGGTCCGCGGCGGCGCGGACGCCGCGCCGCACGTCCCGCGGAAGCTCCGCGATCCCGGCGCGGCCGGCCGCGAGGTCGGCGGCGGTGTCGTCGAGCGCACCGTCGAACGCGGCCTGCGTGAGCTCGGGCAGGTACGAGCGCCCCAGGCGCAGTTCGTCGTCCGTGAGGTCGCGCAGGAAGTTGACCTTCTGGAAGGCCGCGCCGAGCCGCCGCGCGCTGGGGGCGAGCCGCTCGTAATCGTGCTCGGCCACGTCCAGCAGGTAGGCCCGCAGGCACATCAGCCCCACGACCTCCGCGGACCCGTGGATGTACTCCGCGAGCGATTCCGGAGTGTGCGGCGACGGGGCGAGGTCCGCGCGCATGGACGCGAAGAACGGCCGCGTGAGCTCGGTTCCGAAACCCGTGACCCGCGCCGTGTTCGCGAACGCGTGCACCACGAGGTCGGCGCTGAACCCCTCCTCCATCGCGCGCTCGACGGACGCCTCGAGCGCGTCGAGGTGCGCCCGCGGATCGGTGGGGCACGCACCGTCGACGATCTCGTCGGCCACCCGGACGAGCCCGTAGACGGACGTGATGTGCGGGCGGACCCGGCGCGGCATCAGGCGCGCGGCCAGCGAGAACGACGTGGAGTACTCGCGGATCACGACGGCGGACGCCGCGACGGCGGCGCGCAGGTACCTCTCCCTCGAATCCATACCCCCATCCTTGCCGAACCGCTCCGCAGGACTCGTCGGTGCCCACCGATACGGTGGAGGCATGCGCGTCGCCACGTGGAATGTGAACTCGGTGAAACAGCGGCACGGCCGCCTGCTCGAATGGCTGGACTCCCGGCAGCCCGACGTGGTGTGCCTGCAGGAACTCAAGCTCACCGACGACGCCTTCGCCACGCTGATCGGGCCGGACCTCACCGAACGCGGCTACGAGTTCGCGACCGCGGGGCAGCCGCAGTGGAACGGCTCGGCCGTGCTGTCCAAGGTGGGCCTCGAGGACGTGGTGGTCGGCATCCCCGGCGCGCCGGACTTCGACGGCGTCACCGAGGGCCGCGCGATCTCCGCCGTGTGCAACGGGATCCGCGTGCACTCCCTCTACACGCCGAACGGCCGGGAGGTCGCGTCCGATCACTACGATTACAAGCTCGCCTGGCTGGACGCGCTGCGCGCGCAGGTGGAGGCGGACACCGTGCCGCAGCTGGTGTGCGGGGACATGAACATCGCCCCCACGGACGAGGACGTGTTCGATCCGGCGGCCTTCGCCGGCCACACGCATGTGACCGGACCCGAGCGTGCGGCCCTCGCCGCCCTCGAGGCCCTCGGCCTGCGCGACGTGGTCCGCGAGCACTGGCCCACTGAGCAGGTGTTCTCCTACTGGGACTACCGCGCCGGGATGTTCAACAAGAACCTCGGCATGCGGATCGACCTGATCCTCGCGAGCGGCGAGGTGGCCGACCGCACCGCCGCGGCGTGGATCGACCGGCAGGCCCGCAAGGGCAAGGGCCCGAGCGACCACGCGCCGGTGATGCTCGATCTCGACACCGCGCCCGACGGAGACATCGGACCGATGGTGCCGCCGCCCTCGGCCGGGCGGGTCTCCCCCAAGGGCGCGACGCTGCCGCAAGCCAAGAGCTAGCGCCGGCACCCACCGACCGGCAAGGGCGGGGGCGGGCGAGGCGCGCACTCCCGGTGTAGTGATTGCAATCGCAACATCTGATCGCATACCCTGACCGCCGACGTGTCGAGCGGTGGACGAGGGGGAGCGCGAGTGAACGGGATCAGCAGGCGCGACGCGCTCCGCGCGGCGGGGGTCGGCGCGGCGGGAGCCGGCGCCGTGGCGCTCGGCGCCTCATCGCTCGGAGCGGGCGGGGCGGCCGCTGAACCCGGCATCCGCGCCACCTCCACCGCCGACCCGAGGCACACCTGGGACGACGAGGCCGATCCGCTGATGGCCGACGTGCTCGAACGCGGCGACGCCCCGAGGATCAACCGCCTCCTGGAGGACTGGACGTTCAACGCACAACCGCTGCCCGACGGCCTGCCGAAGGACGTGCGCGACTTCATCGAGCACGCGCGCCGGCTGCCGCCGTGGATGGACCAGCGGCTGATGAAGGGCGCCGACGCCTTCTACACGACCCGAAGCCTGTACCTGTCGATGATCATCGGCTTCTCGGGCGGCGTGATGATGTCGGTGATCCCCCGCGAATCGCGCGCCGTGTACTGGTCCGTGGGCGGCTCGAACATGAAGGACCGCATCGCCAAGACCTATCGGCTGGTCTACGACCAGATCGCCGTCGGCGCGTACGGACCGAACGGTCGCGCCGCGACGACGGCGGTCAAGGTGCGCCTCACCCACGGCGCCGTCCGGCACCTGCTCCCGCAGTCGCCGCACTGGCGGAAGACGGCGGACCAGAAGGCGCCGATCTCCCAGGCCGACATGATGGTCACCTGGCACACCCTGGCCACTATGGGCATGCGGATCATGCGCAACTGGGGCGTACACCTCCCGCAGGACGAGGTCGACGGCCTGCTGCACTCCTGGCAGGTCAACGGCCACATGCTGGGCATCCGCGACGAGTACATCCCCGCCACCTGGGACGAGGCGGAGCTGCAGGCGCAGCGCGACCTGGACACCATCATGGGGCCCACGCCGGAGGGCGTGAAGATCGCGAGCATGCTCATGGACCTCGGGCGGTCCGCCGACGGGACGCTCGTCTCCCGCCCGTCACTGGAGGCCTTCACGCGATACTCCTTGGGCGACAAACTGACCGACTGGATGCAGCTTCCTCCTCAGCCGGTCCTGCAGGCGCTGCTGGCGGCGGGTTGGCCCACCTACGTCGCCATCCGCGAGGGCGTCCTCACACAGACCGCGATGCCGCCGGAGATCTATCACCAGTTCGATCAGTTGGCGAACACGCTGGAGCTGGTCTACCTCGGCGAATTCCGGCCGATCCACATCGCGATCCCGACGACGAACAACCCGAACCACGGTTGACCGCCGGGCGCCCGCGCGCCCGGCGGCCGCCGGCGGTCAATCCTCGGTGCTGAGCACCTGGGCGACGAAGGCGCCGACCCGCCACCGGAGGTCGTCGAGGTTCTGCTCGCGGATGGCGTCCACGTCGGTGCCCTTGTGGAAGGCCGGCGGCAGCTTCCGCGCGTTCGCGGAACAGCGGAAGTCCTCGCACACCAGGACACCGATCGTGTCCCCCTTGCGCCCGGCCGAGCCGCCCCGTCGCACCGTGTACAGCACGGCCTGGCTGGTGATGTCGACGTCGCGACACCAGGTGCACATGGCCTTCGCCTTGGGCTTGGTCTCAGCACGGGAGAGCAGGATGCTCACCAGTCCGTCGTCGGTCGGCACGGCGACATAGGCGCGGTGCGGGATCTTGCGATCGTGCCACCCGTAGAACTCGAGCCTGTCGAAGTCCGTCTCGGCGAAGTCCTGCGGGAACGTGACCCGCTTGACCTCGCTCTTGGTGGCCCCGCGGAACGCGGAAACGATCTCGTTCTGAGTCAAAGCATGCATGATGAACCGTCCTGATTCGGGACCCGCCGTTCGCGGCGGGGTACGGAGTGTGTGAAGACAGAGCTGCACAGCCGGTCCAGACGGATCGGCTGCGGGGCGTGGTCATCTGCCGTGGCGCAGGGCGCCGGACACTCCTCCTCGGTTCACGTCGGACACTCTACGCGCGGCAGTCCCCCGCCCGCTAACGGATTTCCGGTCACTGACCCCCGGAATACCGCGGGTCAGTGACCGCGATTCGGAGGCTCAGTCCCAGCGGGCCGCCAAGTCGACCCACGTCGCCTCCGGAGCCGCACCCGTGGGGAATCTGCCGTCGATCTCCAGAACCGCCATCCCGTGTGCCGCCGCCCAGAGCGCCTGCGCCGCGTGCGCATCACCGGTTGCCTCGAAGAACGGCGCTCCTGCCCAGTCCTCGAGTCCTTCCGGAAGTGCACTGCGGTCCAGCGGCCCGCCCGTGGCGAGCCGGTACAGGTTGGGATTCGAGCGAGCCGTGTGCCGGTACGCGGTGAGCAGCGCCGCCACGGTGGTCACCGGACGCAGGGCCGCACCGGATTCGGCGAGGGCGACGGCGACCAGCGCCGACTTCACCGCGTCCTTGCCGGCGAAGTGCTTGTAGAGCGACGGTGCCCTCATACCGACTTCGTCCGCAAGGGCCCGCATGGTGATCGCCTCCCAGCCGTCGCGCTCCAGCATGGCTCGGGCGGCGGCGATGATCTCTCGCGCACGCGGCGTGAGTCGGTGTAGCGGGTCGGGACTCTCAGTCACCGAGCGATGGTAGCGAGGACGCGCTCACGCAGTGCACGATTCATCGCGTCGAACGCGTCACCCACGTCGAGCGCGGAACCGGCCACCGGGACGAGGACGCCCCGGAAGTGTTCACGCTGCGTCACTCTCGTTCCGGCCCGAGTCTCCTCCACCTCGAAAGCGTGCTCCCCGTCAAGGATCCCGGGAGCCACGACGCGTCCGAGCCACCGCAACTCACGCTTCGGCGTCGCGGCAAGCACTTCGGGTCGGAAGCCGGTCTCGCTGCCGTGGTTCGCGATCCGCACGTCGAGCCGCTGTCCCACCGCAAGGCCCGACGGGGCGACTGCGTAGCGGATGAACGGATTCCACTCGGGATAGGCGGCGAAGTCGACGAGCACGCTCCACACCACGCCGGGCGGTGCCTCAATGTCGATGGATCGTTCCTCGATGCGCTCCCCGTACAAGGCCACCACGCCCACGCCGAACAGCAATGCCACCACAGTCGTTCCGACGATCCGCCGCATGACGCCTCCTTAGCTAACAATGTTAGCCATACCATATGGCTAACACTGTTAGCCCGCAAGTCGACCCACCTTGCCCCCGGACCGCAAGTGGGAGCCAATTGACCTAGCGGTCAATCCGACTCTAATATGACCTTCGAGTCACTTAACCCAACGGAAAGGCGACCTCCATGTCCTCCGTCATCGTGATCGGCGCCGGGTTCTCCGGCGTCGCCGCGGCGATCGAACTGATCCGCGCGGGCCACGACGTCACCGTGCTCGAGCGCGGCCCCGAAGTGGGCGGCGTCTGGCGCGAGAACACCTACCCCGGCGCCGCGTGCGACGTCCCGTCCGCCTACTACTCCTTCTCCTACGCCCCGAGCCCGCACTGGTCCCGCGTGTACGCCGGGCAGGCGGAGATCCTGGACTACCTGCGCGACAACGCGGACCGGTTCGGGGTGTACCGCCGGATCCGCTTCGGCGCCGACGTCCGCCGCGCGGAGTTCGACGAGACGGACAACCGGTGGATCACCACCCTCGACGACGGAACGTCGGTCACCTCCGACTTCCTCGTGCCCGCAGTCGGCCAACTCTCGACGCCGGTGCTCGCCGACCTCCCGGGCGGGGAGTCCTTCGCGGGCGAACAGTTCCACTCCGCGCAGTGGGATCACACCGTCGACGTCACCGGCAAACACGTCGCCGTCATCGGCACCGGCGCCAGCAGCATCCAGATCGTGCCGAAGATCGCCGGCCGGGCCGCCTCCGTCACCGTCTACCAGCGCTCGGCACCGCACCTGCTGCCCCGACCGGACTTCCGGCTCACCCGCGCCCACGCCGTCCTCGCCCGCCGCGCGCCCGTCGTGCTGCGGGCACAGCGCCGACTCTGGCAGGGCATCACCGAGGGGTTCACCGCCGCGCTGCATGACGCGCCCCGCGCCCGGGAGGCCGTGGAGCGGTTCTCCCTCGGGTTCATGCGCCTGCAGGCGCGCGACGCCGGCCTCTTCGCGACGATCAAGCCGGACCACGACCTCGGATGCAAGCGGGTCCTGTTCTCCAACACGTACATCCCCGCACTGCGCCGGCCAGATGTGCACGTGGTCACCGGAATGATCGCCGCCGTCGACACCGCCGCCATCACCACCGACGACGGGCGGCGTCGCCACGCCGACGTCATCGTCCACGGCACCGGCTTCGCCGCCGGCGGTTTCCTGGACCACGTCGAGGTCCGGGGCACGGGCGGCGCCGTGCTCAGTGAGGCGTGGACCGACGGCCCGCGCGCCTACCTGGGCATGAGCGTTCCCCGTTTCCCCAACATGTTCCTCATGTACGGGCCCAACACCAACCTCGGCTCGGGCTCCATCGTCGCGATGCTCGAATGCCAGGCCGGGTACATCCGCCAGGCGGTCGACGCCGTGCCCGACGGTGCCGCCGCCACCGTGCGCCCCGAGGTCGAGACCGCCTACGACGACGGCCTCCAGGCGCGGCTCGAGGGCGGCGTATGGTCCCGCTGCGACAGTTGGTACCGCACCGAAGCCGGTCGCGTGGTGTCGAACTGGCCCGGACTGGTACGCGAGTACCGGCGCCGGACCGCGACCTTCGACGCCCGCGACTACGACGTGCGACCGCCGCTCCCGGCACCGTCCGGCACCGTCGGGCTCGCGGGAACCGTTTGACCGCCCCGTGACCGCACTCGAAGATGGAGCCCGTGAACGAGGGACGACGATGACCGCGGACCGGGCCCCGCGAACGGGGCAGGCCCGGTCCGGGACGCGCGGCGTACCCCGCGAGGTGCGGACCGCCGCGATCCTCGAAGCCGCCGCCGCCGAGTTCGGCGACGTGGGCTACGCCGCCGCGCAGGTCACGGCCATCGCGGCTCGCGCGGATGTCTCGAAAGCGCTGGTGCTGGCCTACTTCGGCTCCAAGGACAAGCTCTACGTCGCGTGCGTGCAGCAGGCCGGCCCCATCGTGTTCGACGCCGTCCGTGCCGCCTTCGACACCGCGCCGGCCGAGCGGCCGGGGATGTCGCTCTTCAGCCGCGCCGCCAGCGCCGTCCTCACCTCCATCTTCACCGCGCTGGAAGGGCGGACCGGGTACTGGGCCCTGCTCTACGACCGGTCCGTCCCGGAGGGCGCCGGCCGCGACGTGGCCCGCGCCGAGCGCCGGAGGCTGCGCGAGCAGGCCGCTACCGAGGTCGCCGGCGTGATGCGCGCCGCCGGCCTCACCGCCCCCACTGACATCACCGTCGCCGTGCTGGTCTGGGAATCCATGGTTTCCGCGAACATGCAGTTCTGGCGACTCAACCCCCACCTGTCCGCCGCCGAGGTCTCGGCCGCAGCGGACCGCGTCCTCGCCGCCTGGTCCGTCCAGGCGCCGCAGGACCCCACCGAAACGGAGAACCCTTGAGCACCATCGTTTCCACCCTGCTGTCCCGCGCCGTGGTCGACGGCGCACTCCCCCTCATCGACAGCCGGATCGAGGCGTCCCGCCGGCCCTTCGACCTGCCCGGCATCCTGCGGCCGCACCCCACCTCCCGCGCTTGGTCCACCACGCACTTCGGGGTGTTCGTGCCCGATCTGCCCGCGCCCTATCGGTACGTCAACACCATGACCCTCATCGGGGCGCCCGGCGCCGAGCTGTTCGACCAGGACCACCTGGCCGCCGCGGACGCGCGCGACACCACCACCGTGCTCTCCTCCACCGCCTACGGCGACCAGCACTTCTACCGCGCGTACGACCTGTCCGCCGACTGCGACTTCGCCGAGGACGGCTCCAGCCTGCGCTGGGGCGACGAGCTCGAGATCGGCGTGGACCTGCCCCGCGTCACGGTGCGCGGCCGCTACCCCGGGTTCGACGTCGACCTCGAACTCGAGGTCACCGACCAGGCCTCCTACTTCGTCAAGACCCCGATCTACGACCACCTGAGCCTGGCCGCTCCCTACACCGGCACCGTCGACGGGCACCCCGTCGAGGGCCTGGGCACCTTCGAGTACGCGCGGATGCGCACTCATCAGGCGCTCACCCGCCGACCCGTCCCCGGGCCGCTCAAGCTGCCGATCGACTTCTTCACCTACCAGATCATCGACCTCGACGAATCCACCCAGATCCTGCTCACCGACGTCCGCGCCCGCGGCCGCATCGCCTGCCGCCTGGCCCACGTCCGGACCCTCGGGCGGCCCGCCGAGGTGTACGACGACGTGCGGCTCGACGTCCTCGAGTCCCGCGAAGTGACCGACGACCGGGGGCGCGTCATGACGGTGCCCGTCCACTTCCGGTGGACGGTGCGCGACGGGGCCGAGGACGTGCTCGCGCTGGAGGGGTACGCCGACAGCACCCTGCGCTACGGACACGGCCGCGGCTACGTCGGCGCCTACACCTACGCCGGTGCCTACCGATTGGACAAGGTGGCCGGCAGCGCGTACCTGGAGTGGGTCGACACCCGCCGGTCCTGAAAGCCGCGCGCCTGATCGGCGCCGTCAGCGGCGGCGCGCGATGTCCAGGGCGGCCTTGGGCCGGGACAGCGCGTACTCCCGGGCCAGGTTGCGCACCCACGCCCGGCGGGTGCAGCCGCACTCGGCGCGCACCGCGTCCGCGTCGAGCCCGAGATGCCGGGCGAGCGCGGCGGCCCGTCGGGCGTGGAAGAACTGCGAGACGAGCAGCACGCGCCGCAGCCCGAAGTCGTCGCGCGCGTGCAGGCACGCGAGGAAGGTGTCGAGGCCCGCTCCGTCGGTGAGCACGGCCTCGTCGGGCACGCCCCGCGCGCGCAGCCAGCCCGTCATGACAGCGATCTCGTCGCCCGAGGTGCCGCCCGCGTTGCCGGACACGAGGATCTGTTGCACCCGCCCCGACCGGTAGAGCTGCAACGATGCCTCGAGACGGCCCTCCACGAACGATCCCGGGCGGCCGCCGCGCACCGACGCGCCGAACGCGATCGCGACGGGGGCGGGCGGCGCGGTGGCGGCCGTATGGAGGGGGCCGGCGCCGGTGATGCCGGTCACGACGTCGCGCAGTCGCGCGGCAGGACACATGCGATCACCCTACTCATCTGCGAGTTAGGCAAGCCTTCTAGGGAAAGCCGTCAGTACCGGGTTCTACCGTGAGGTACAGATGCTGGGCTTGGTCTCGCTGCACTGACGAGTGCCTGCGGGACAGAAAGGTGCACGACCGTGGACCACGACATGACCGCCGTGACTATCACTCTCGGCACGATCGGCGCGATCGCCTTCGTGATCGCCTGGGCGACCTTCTTCAAGGGTGCCCTACGAATGGTGCGGATCATCGCGCAGGGGCAGCCCGCGCCCGACCGCTGGCGACCGTTCATCCCGCGCGCCGCCGAGGTGGTGGTCGAGTTCCTCGCCCACACCAAGATGATCAAGAACCGGACGGTGGGCATCGCCCACTGGCTGGTGATGGTCGGCTTCCTGGCCGGCATGGTCCTCTGGTTCGAGGCGCTGCCGCAGACGTTCAACCCGCACTTCCACTGGCCGGTCATCGGCTCGTGGAAGGTGTACCACCTGATGGACGAGCTGCTGGGCATCGCGACCGTCGTGGGCATCCTCGTGCTCATCGTGATCCGGCAGGTCAAGCACCCGCGCAAGCCCGAGCTGTTCTCGCGCTTCGCCGGCAGCAAGTTCCTGCCCGCGTACACGATCGAGTTCATCGTCCTGGTCGAGGGCCTGGGCATGATCCTGGTGAAGGCCGGGAAGATCTCGACCTACGGCGAGTCCGACCCCATCACCGACTTCTTCACCCGGCACGTGGCCGAGCTGCTCCCCGCGAGCGCGACCATGGTCTCGGTGTTCGCCTTCGTCAAACTGATGTCGGGCGTGATGTTCCTGATCCTCGTGGGAAGCAACCTCACCTGGGGCGTCGCCTGGCACCGTTTCTCGGCGTTCTTCAACATCTACTTCAAGCGCGAGCTCGGCAGCCGCCGCGCCCTGGGCGCCGCGAAGCCCATGACCTCCGGCGGCAAGGTGCTGGAGATGGAGTCCGCGGACCCGGACAACGACGCGTTCGGCGCCGGCAAGATCGAGGACTTCTCCTGGAAGGGCTGGCTGGACTTCACGACCTGCACCGAGTGCGGTCGCTGCCAGAGCCAGTGCCCCGCGTGGAACACCGGTAAGCCGCTGAGCCCGAAGCTGCTCATCATGGGCCTGCGCGACCACGGATACGCCAAGGCGCCGTACCTGCTGGCGGGCGGCAGCACCGACAACGAGGGCACCGAGGTCGGCCTCGTCGACAAGGACGGCGAGCTGGACCACGCCAAGCTGGACGCGCTGTCGGCCGACGCCCGCGCCGAGGCCAACCGCGCCCTGGTCGGCCCCGCCGGCGACGGCGACGAGCTGGGCGGCGTCATCGACCCCGAGGTGCTGTGGAGCTGCACCACCTGCGGCGCCTGCGTCGAGCAGTGCCCCGTGGACATCGAGCACGTCGACCACATCATCGACATGCGCCGCTACCAGGTGCTCATCGAATCCGAGTTCCCGCAGGAGCTCGCGGGCCTGTTCAAGAACCTCGAGAACAAGGGCAACCCCTGGGGCCAGAACTCCAGCGCCCGCACCGCGTGGATCGACGAGATGGACATCGACATCCCGGTCTACGGCGAGCACACCGACAGCTTCGACGGCTACGAGTACCTCTTCTGGGTCGGCTGCGCCGGCGCCTACGAGGACCGCGCCAAGAAGACCACGAAGGCCGTCGCCGAGCTCCTCGACGTGGCCGCGGTGAACTTCCTGGTGCTCGGACAGGGCGAGACCTGCACCGGCGACTCGGCCCGTCGTGCGGGCAACGAGTTCCTGTTCCAGATGCTGGCGCAGCAGAACATCGAGCAGCTCGACGAGGTGTTCGGCGACCGCCCGCAGAACCAGCGCAAGATCGTCGTGACCTGCGCCCACTGCTTCAACGCCCTCGGCAACGAGTACCCGCAGGTGGGCGGCGATTACGAGGTGGTGCACCACACGCAGCTGCTCAACAAGCTGGTCCGCGAGAAGCGGCTCGTGCCCGTCGCTCCCCCGTCGGAGGACGTGACCTACCACGACCCCTGCTACCTGGGCCGGCACAACCAGGTCTACGAGGCCCCGCGTGAACTGATCGGCGCCTCCGGCGCGACCCTCACGGAGATGCCGCGGCACCTGGAGCGGTCGATGTGCTGTGGCGCCGGCGGCGCCCGCATGTGGATGGAGGAGCAGCTCGGCAAGCGGATCAACATCGACCGCGTCGACGAGGCGCTGAACACGCTGTCGTCGAAGCCGGAGGCCACGCCGAAGAAGATCGCCACCGGCTGCCCGTTCTGCCGCGTGATGCTCTCCGACGGCGTCACCGCGCAGACCGCCGAGGCCGAGGGCACCGCGCCCGAGGTCGTCGACGTCGCGCAGATGCTGCTCGAGTCCGTCAGGCGCGGTCTGCCGGAGGGCATCGTCCGCGGCAACCCGAACCGCAAGACCGACGGTGCCGCCGCCCCCGCGGAGGCGTCCGCCGAGGCCGCCGCACCCGCGCAGGCCGAGGAGAAGCCGGTCGCCGAGGGCGCACCGTCGGCGCCCGCGGAGAAGAAGGAGGCCAAGCCGGCGGTGGGCCTGGGCCTCGCCGGGGGCGGCAAGCGCCCCGGTGCCCCCAAGCCCGGCGGCGCCCCCAAGCCGGGCGGCGCGAAGCCGGCCGCGGAGGCTCCGGCCGAGGACAAGCCGGCCGCACCCGCCAAGCCCGCCGTCGGACTGGGCATGGCCGGCGGCGCCAAGCGTCCCGGCGCGCCCAAGCC
>NZ_HE997626.1:871014-952908 GCF_000312385.1 Tsukamurella sp. 1534
CGCCCGCCGCCCCGGCCGAGAAGTCGGCCGAGGCCCCCGCGGAAGCAGCGGCCGAGCCCGCGGACACCACTCCGGCCACAGCCGAGGAATCTCCTGCTCAGGAGACCTCCGAGGCGCCGGCGAAGGCACCGTCGGGCGACAGCCGGAGCCTGGAGTCGGAGGGTGAGTCGAAGGCCAAGGGCTTCGGCATCGCCGCGGGCGCGAAGCGCCCCGGCGGGCGGAAGTGATCGATTACCGCGGGTTTGCTATCGCCCGTACGGCAGGATGTACGCGTGCCTGAATACGTGAGCTATGAGGAGTTCGGGCGGCGGTTCTTCGAGATCGCCGTGAACGAGGAGCGCGTCGGCTCCGCGTTCGCGGACATCGCCGGCGGCGACTTCACCGTGGGCCCGATCCCCTCGGGCCCCGGTGGGGTGGCCAAGGTGTGGGCCAAGGTCGAGATCGACGAGCCGCAGCTCACCCGCCACGTGGGCGAGCTGATCACCTTCACGGTGAAGATCCCGCTACGGATCGGCCTGCTCATCGACCTCAAGGTGGACCGCATCCGCTACGACGTGGCGGGGCTGATCACGCTCCCCCTCACCGTGCGCGCCGCCGCCCCGCTGGAACTGCGCATCGAGGTGGACGCCCCCAAACCCAAGGACGTGTGGGTCGACGTGGAGTCGCACACCATTCGCGGGTCGATCGTGCGGGTGGTGGCCAGCGTGGACGCGGAGATCCGCCGGTTCATCGCGCAGTACGTGGCCGAGGAGATCGACAAGCCCGAGGTCAAGAAGGCGCGGATCATCAACGTCTCGGAGGAGCTGGGCCGCGCGTTCCACAACCTCGGGGACGACGAGGATCCGGCCGTGGAGCCGCAGAACGCGTAACCGGCTCAGTCCGCGTCGACGATCCCCTGGATCGCGGGCGCGTACGTCGCCACCATCTCCTCCACGGTCGGCTCGGTGAAGATCGGCGAGCGGATCAGGTAGCGCATGAACGCGAGGCCGAACATGGTGCTCGCGACGATCCTCCCCGTCTCGATGCTGATCCCGGCGCTCTTCGTCAGCGTCGGGATCATCACCGACGCGACGAACTCGCCGAAGGTGCTCGCCGCCTTGTCCTCGGTGTCGATCGCGGCGCGCAGCACGGCGCGGAAGCTGGGGCCCGTGTCGGCGGCCTCCCACACCCCCAACGCCGCCCGCACCAGGCGCTCGCCGACGCCCTCCCGCGGGCCCGCCAGCGCGTCCGTGAAGATCCGCTCGGGATCCACCGGCATGCTCATGACGGCGCGGAACAGGCCCTTCTTGTTCTCGAAGTAGTACGAGACCAGGGCCACGTCGACGCCGGCGCGGGTGGCGATGGCGCGGACCGTCGCCTTGTCGAACCCCACCTCGGCGAACAGCTCTCGCGCCGCCTCCAGGATGTCCGTCTTCGCGGTGCTCACGCCCGCGCGCCTACCCGTCGTCATGGCAGCGACCTTACCGCCGCGCCGGAGTATTTCAACACCTGTTGACTTATTGGCCGGCGCGGCCGTACGCTCGCTTTCAACAGCCGTTGAATTACCTGGAGGCACCCCATGAAGAAGTCGCACCTCACGCTCGCCGCGGCGTTCGCCGGGCTCGCCATCGCGATCCCGCTGATCGTCCTGCTGTTCACCGCCCCCGCCTCCCGAGGCACCCCGCACGACCTGCCCATCGGCGTCGTCGGCCCCGCGCCGGCCGTCGCCCAGGTCACCGACCGCCTCGCGCAGGAACGCCCCGGCGGGTTCGAGGTCACGGCGTACGCGTCGGCGGACGAGTTGATCGCCGCCACCCGGGACCGCGCCGTCTACGGCGGCGTCGTCCTCGGCGCCGAGCCGCGGGCCGTCACCGCGACCGGCGCCTCCCCTGTGGTCGCGCCGATCATCACCCAGCTCGCGACCGCGGGAGCCCAGGGAAAGCAGGTCCAGGTCACCGACGTCGCACCCCCGTCCGCCGACGATCCGCGCGGCGCCGGCTTCGGCTCCATGGTGATGCCCGTGTTCCTCAGCGGCATGGTGCTGGCGCTGGCCACCGTGATGATCGGCGGTCACCCGAAGATCGTCGCGGTCGCGCTGCCGATCGGGGCGGGCGTCGTGGGCGCCGCCGCGGTGGGCGCCGCGATGTGGATCGGCGTGCTGCCCGGCGGCTTCTGGGCCCAGTGGCTGGCCATGAGCGCGGGCATGCTGGCCATCGGCGCCACTGTGGCGGGCCTGGTCCAGCTGGCCGGGACGAAGGGGATCGGCCCCGCCGCACTGCTTTTCATGCTCGTCGGCATGCCGCTCGCCGGGATCGCCGCGCCGCCCGAATTCCTGCCGCACGTGTGGGGCGTGCTCGGCCAGTGCCTGCCCATCGGCGCCACCGGCACCGCGCTGCGCAGCGCCGCCTTCTTCGCGCCCGACGCGATCGTGGGCGCCGGGGCGGGCGCGGCCTTCGCCGTCCTCGGCGCCTGGATCGCGGTGGGCTACGGCCTGCTCGTGATCGGCGCGGCCCGGCACCGGGCGCCGGCCGGCGGCGCACCGTCGGGCGGGCGCACCCGGGCGGACGCTCCCGAGCCGGCGGCGGCCTCCGCCTGACGACGGTCCGCGGGAAAAGGGTTTGCCGCAACCTGCGACGATAGAGCCCATGAGCCGACCGCATGTGCCCCACATCCGCACCGAACTCAAGCCGCTCGAGCAGTCCGCGAAGCTGCAGAACGTGCTGTACGAGATCCGTGGACCCGTGGTGGCGCAGGCGGCTCGGCTCGAGGCGCAGGGGCATCGGATCCTCAAGCTGAACATCGGCAACCCGGCGAACTTCGGCTTCGAGGCGCCGGACTCCATCGTCCGCGACATGATCCACGCGCTGCCCGTGTCCCAGGGCTACAGCGAGTCCCAGGGAATCGCCCCCGCCCGACGGGCCGTGGTGACCCGGTACGAGGAGGTCAAGGACTTCCCGTACTTCGACATCGGCGACGTGTACCTCGGAAACGGCGTCTCCGAGCTCATCACCATGACGATGCAGGCCCTGCTGGACAACGGCGACGAGGTGCTCATCCCCGCGCCGGACTACCCGCTGTGGACCGCGATGACCAGCCTCTCCGGCGGCACCGCCGTGCACTACCTGTGCGACGAGGACAACGGCTGGAACCCCTCGGTCGAGGACATCGAGGCGAAGATCACACCGCGTACCAAGGCGATCGTGGTGATCAACCCCAACAACCCCACCGGCGCCGTGTACTCGCGGGAGACGCTGCAGCAGATCGTCGAGGTGGCGCGCAAGCACTCGCTGCTGGTCCTGGCCGACGAGATCTACGACCGGATCCTCTACGACGACGCGCAGCACGTCTCCATCGCCGAGCTGGCCCCCGACCTCCTGGTGATGACCTTCAACGGCCTGTCGAAGGCGTACCGCGTGTGCGGCTACCGCGCCGGGTGGGCCGTGCTCACGGGCCCCAAGGAGCACGCCGCCGGCTTCATCGAGGGCCTCACACTGCTGTCCTCGACGCGCCTGTGCCCCAACGTGCCCGCGCAGCACGCGATCCAGGTGGCGCTGGGCGGCTACCAGTCGATCAACGACCTGATCCTGCCCGGCGGGCGCCTGCTGGAGCAGCGCGACGTGGCGTACGAGAAGCTCAACGCGATCGACGGGGTCAGCTGCGTCAAGCCCGAGGGCGCGCTGTACGCGTTCCCGCGGCTGGACCCGAACGTGCACGAGATCCGCGACGACGAGCAGTTGGCCCTCGATCTGCTCAACCAGGAGAAGATCCTCATGGTGCAGGGCACCGGCTTCAACTGGCCGACGCCCGACCACCTGCGCGTGGTCACCCTGCCCTGGGCCCGGGATCTTTCCGAGGCACTCGATCGCTTCGGCAACTTTCTGAGTTCCTACAAGCAGAAGTAGGGTTGCGGCGTGCGCGACAACGACGACCACGCCGAACTCACCGGGACCGAGCACCACGACCACGCGGGGCACGTGCACAACCACTCCCTCGCGCACATCTCGCTGGGCAAGTGGGCCGCCCGCGTGGTGGTGGGCCTGCTCGTCGTCATCGGCGTCGGGGTCGTGATCGGCCTGATCGTGCTGTGGCCGTCGCAGTTGCGCGTGAACATCCAGGGCGGGCCGCAATCGCCCACGCTGCACAAGGGCACCGTCGCCGAGCAGATGGTGGGCGACTGCGATTTCACGCCGACCGGGAACGGCATGGTCAGCGAGACCGAGGTGCATCCGGTCCTCAAGCCCGACGGTGGCTGCCTGAACAGTTCCGTTCAGATCACCGACGGTCCGGACGCCGGCAAGTGGACGCAGTTCTCCATCGGCACGCAGCGCGTGAACATCAGCGCCATGCCGGGGCAGTCGCCGTCGGGCGGCGGGTCCGGGGTCGACACGGCCCGGCCGGCCACGCCGGGCACGGGGCAGCCGGATCTGAAGCCGGGCACGAAGATCATGATCAGCGAGAACGGCGGCGGCGTGGCCGGATCGCCCACCAACTACGCGTTCTACGACTACGCGCGCGGGGTCTCCCTGTGGGTGTGGGGCCTGGTCTTCGCCGTGGTCATCGTGGCGGTGGCGCACTGGCGCGGCCTGCGCGCGCTGCTGGGCCTCGCGCTGTCGGGCCTGGTCATCGTGTTCTTCGCGCTCCCCTCCATCCTCGACGGGCACTCGGCGGTGTGGGTCGCGATGGTCGCGTCCTCGGTGATCCTGTACGTCGTGCTGTACCTGGCGCACGGGGTCTCCCTGAGAACCTCGGCCGCGTTGTTGGGCACGTTGTCGGCCCTCGCGGTGTGCGCACTGCTGGCCTGGCTGGCGGTGGACACCACCAAGGTCACGGGCCTCAGTAGCGACGACGCCACGAATCTGCAGGCGTACGCGTCCACGGTGTCCACGTCGGGCGTGCTGCTGGCCGGGTTCGTGATCGGCGCGCTGGGCGTGCTCAACGACGTGACGATCACGCAGGCGTCCACGACGTTCGAGCTGGCCAAGCTGTCGCCCAAGAGCTCCCGCCGCCGCACGTTCCTCTCCGCGATGCGGGTGGGCCGCGACCACATCGCGTCGACCGTGTACACCCTGGTGTTCGCGTACGTGGGCACGGCCCTGCCGCTGCTGCTGCTGTTCACCATCGCGAGCCGGCCGCTGGGGCAGGTGCTCACGTCGGACTCAGTCGCGATCGAGCTGGTGCGCGCCTTCGTCGGCGGCATCGGACTGGCCCTGTCCGTGCCGCTGACCACGGCGATCGCGACGCTGCTGGCCAAGCCGACGCGGGCGGCGGTCAGCGAGGCCGCGGCCAAGCGGTACTCGGACAGCCACCCCGACAGCGATCCGTCGGAGATCCGGGTCCGCACGCCGCGGGCCGCCGCGAAGCGGGCACAGCCCGCGACCACCACGGCACGCACCACGGCCACGGCCGCGAAGGCCACGGGGGCGAAGACCTCGGGGACGAAGACCACCGCCGCGAAGAACACGGCCGCACAGGCCGGCGCGCGGCCCGCGCAGAAGCCGCAGCCGGAACGGGCCGCGCAGCAGCCCACGCAGCAGTCCGCCGCGCTCGGCCCCGAACGCCCGCGGCCGCAGCCGCAGGCCGAGCCCGAGACGGGCCGATTCCCGACCGGCCCTGCCGGCCCCCCGCCCCGCGCAGCCCCCGAGGCCGCAGGCCCCCGCCGATCCCGCTCAGCGGCCCGCGGACCCGCCGCAGCCGCCCCCGCGTCGCGGCGGGCGCCACGCCGCACCGGACTGACGGCAGAACTACGGTCACGAACCCCCGGATTCCATGGGGTTCGTGACCGAAGATCTGACGGGCTCAGCCCTGCTGGAAGTTGAGGTACGCCTTCGACGGCGTGGGGCCCCGCTGCCCCTGGTACTTGGACCCGGTCGAAGCGCTGCCGTACGGATTCTCCGCCGGGCTGGACAGCCGGAACAGGCAGAGCTGGCCGATCTTCATCCCCGGCCACAGCGTGATCGGCAGATTCGCGACGTTGGAGAGCTCCAGCGTGATGTGCCCGGAGAAGCCCGGATCGATGAAGCCCGCGGTGGAGTGCGTGAGCAGCCCGAGGCGGCCCAGCGACGACTTGCCCTCGAGGCGGCCGGCCAAGTCGTCGGGCAGGGAGCACACCTCGAGTGTGGAGCCCAGGACGAACTCGCCGGGGTGCAGCACGAACGGCTCACCCTCACGCGGCTCGACGAGGCTGGTCAGCTCGTCCTGCCGCTCCTTGGGGTCGATGTGGGTGTACCGGGTGTTGTTGAACACGCGGAACAGCCCGTCGAGCCGCACGTCCACGCTGGACGGCTGCACCAGCTGCTGGTCGAACGGTTCGATGCCGAGGCGCCCGGATTCCAGCTGGGCGCGGATGTCGCGGTCGGAGAGCAGCACGGGTTCAGCCTAAAGCAGCACGTCGCCACCGCGAGCGTTGCCATCGGTAACGATCCCCGGCGGGATCGAGAACACAGTGTATGAAGCACTCGCGATCCGCCGTCCCCATCGGTCTGCTCCTCGCTGTCGCGCTTGCGCTCACCGGCTGCGGCGGGTCCGGCGACGACGCGGCGCCCGCCCCCTCGACCATGGAGGCCACCACCGCGCCCACCGGCGCGCAGCAGGGGACGCCGGGAGGGGCGCAGGGCACCGTCACGCGGACGGTGACCGCGGCCCCGTCGGGCGGTGCCGCGGCGGAGGACCCCGCCGACTACCGGTCCGGGCACGGCGGGGTCTACTTCATGACGCCTACCCGGAACATCGCCTGCGGCCTCGATTCGACGGTCACGGGCTGCCAGGTGTTCAAGACCGCGGTGATCCCGCCCGGCGCGGACTGCGACCACGGCACGATGCCGCGGGACGAGCTGTCCAAGGGCTACGTGTCCGAGAAGGGCGGCCCGTTCACCGCCTCCTGCTTCAACCAGGGCGTGTTCTTCCAGGTGTCCGATCAGAGGACCCTGCCGTACGGCCGCAGCGTGACCGCCGGGGGCATGACCTGCCGCTCCGAGGAGAAGGGCGTCACCTGCACGCGGGGTTCGCACGGCTTCTTCGTCTCGGCGCAGAGTTTCGACCGCTGGTGACCGCCGGCCACACCGGATCAGGATGGCGCCCAACGCTTCGCCGCATCGCCGGGCCGGGAGGCGGGGGCCCGGCACGCCCGACGGTGCGCGTGCTAGTCTGACCCGTACGAACGGCTCGTCCTCGACGGTCCGCCGTTGCCGATGTAGTTCAATGGTAGAACTCCTGCTTCCCAAGCAGGTAGCGCGGGTTCGATTCCCGTCATCGGCTCCAGAACCCCCGCACGAGCGGGTCCCGCGCCGCGGGATCTCCCGCGGCGAAGCCCACCCCTGACCGATCAGTGCGTCGCGAGCGACGCCCAGTGGCCGGGCGCGTAGATGCGGATCAGGCTCAGGCCTTCCGCGGCGGGACCCGGATCCCCGGCCGCTGGCGGCGCTGCCGCAGAAGCGGTTCCGTGGTAGAGGAACAACACACCGTGTTCGATGACGAACCCGATGTGGTGAGTGTGTTCCGAATCGTCCTTGTACACGGGCAGGGGGTGATCGATGCCGTCCACGGCCGTCACGCCCCACTCGATCTCATCGTGTGCGTGCATACCCGGAGCATCACACGGGCCGTGTACACGGCGCAGCGATTCGCCCCGACCCGCGTTCCAGGTTCGGGCCGGCTACGACGAGCCGGGGACCGGAGCCCGCCAGACCTGGTCGATCCGCCGGTCGGACGGTCCGCCGTCCGCCTCCGCCCGTAGGACCGCGGCGAAGCCTTCGTACCGGATCCGCTGGTCGGTGTAGAGCAGGGAGTAGAAGGACATCGAGAAGGGCAGCGTCAGGATCTGGCTGGCCACCCAGCCGATGCTGGCGAAGACGAGCCGCTCCACCGGCTGGTCGGCCGCGCTCGCCGGACCGCCCGCGATCGCGACCGCAGCGGCCATGAACGGGACCACGAACGCGACGCTCACCGCGAAGGCGCTCAGGTTGACCGCCGTCACGAGGGCGAAGAGCCGCGGAAATCCCCTGCGCTGCAGCGTGACCGCTCGGCGGAAGCCGGTGATCGGCCCGGACCTCTCCAGCACCACCGCCTGCGGCGAGAGCACCACGGTCGGCATGAGGAGGAGCATCGCCAGGAACGCCACCCCGCCCAGCGCGAGGGCGACGACGTTCGCCGGGCCCGGCCCCGTGGCCTCCGCGAACAGGATCGCCAGCGAGGAACAGACCACGAGCGGCACGAGGAATACCGCGATGTCGATGAGAGCGAGCCCCACGAGCGCGGCGAGCCGCGGCCGCGTCGCACGCCAGGCCTGCCGCGCGGACGTGCGGTGCCCGAACAGCGCGCGCGCCACGACCACCGCCACCATGCCGAACGAGCACAGGGCGCCCGAGAACCACATCGCCGTCCCCAGCACGGCGCCGCCCGGCCACAGGCCCAGGGTGATGAGCACCTGGCGGCTCTCGCTGTCGGGCCGGTAGCCCGGCCCCGCGGGGTCGGCCACCGGGATCCGCGCGAACACGCTGAAGATCCCGATCACCAGGGTGACGGCCGCGATGGAGCCGGCGGTGGCGAGGGGGCTGCCCCGGACCACCGAGTAGGTCCGCCGGCAGAGCTCCCGCACACTCATCGGCTCGAACGGGGTGACCCCGCGATCGTCGAGAGGGGGCGCGCTCATGCCGCGTTCCGGCCGGGAACGGCGCTCAGGACTGCTCCTCGGGGGTGTCGGTGGGCTTGTCGGCGCGCTCGTCAGGCGACGTCTGCGACGGGTTCCTGGCGTCCAGCCCCTTCGCCTTGCGGCGCTGCTCGTCGGCGCGGGCGCGGCACTGCCGGAGGAACTCGTCGTCATCGTCGGGGTACTGGGCGATGTGCCGCCCGGGACGCTCGTACTCGGGGTAGCCGCTGGTGCGGGCGGGCGCCGCGGACGTGGCGCCGACGGGCCGCCCCAGGAGGAACCAGATCAGCGAACCGGCGAGTGGGATGAGGATGACGATGATCAGCCAGCCGCCCTTGGGCAGGTGCCGCACCCGGTACTCGTCCGACGTGATCACGTCGATCAGCGCCGCCACCCACAGCAACAACACGATTCCACCGAGATACGGCATCTTAACCCCCAGGATCACGCAAACGGATAGCTGATGCTACCGCGAACCCCCCGGATCGATCCACCTATTGTGGCACCGTGAGCGACCTCAGCTGGCCGGCCGCCCGGTACCTCGGACGGGGCGCGGTGCGCGGCCACCTCGAATTGACCGACACCCATGTGCGGTTCCGCCCCGCCGGGGTGGCCGCCAAGGTGCAGGGGACTCCGTTCTCCGTGCAGCTCAAGCACGTCGTGGGGGCCGGGGTGTCCGACGGTGCGCCGGGCCTCCTGCGGCGACGCCGGGACCGGCTCTGCATCACGCTGGGCGACGGCTCGGAGCAGCTCTTCGACGTCTCCCGCCCCGATCAGGTGGCCGAATCGATCCGCGAGCGGCAGGCCGGGCGGGGATGAGCGCAGCGTCGGCCCCGATCGGCCTGATCGGCGGCACCGGCCTGTACCGGTTCCTGGGCGACGGGGCGCAGACGCGCACCGTCGACACCCCGTACGGCCCCACGAGCGCACCGATCACCGTCGGCGAGGTGGCCGGGCGCACCGTGGCGTTCCTGCCGCGGCACGGGCGTGCGCACGAGTTCTCGCCGCACACCGTGCCGTACCGCGCGAACCTGTGGGCGCTGCACCACCTGGGCGCGCGGAAGGTGGTGGCACCGTGCGCCGTCGGGAGCCTGCGGCCCGACGCGGGGCCCGGCACGATCGTGCTGCCGGACCAGCTGGTGGACCGCACGTCGGGCAGGACGTCGACGTTCTTCGACGCGCACGGCGCGCACGTGAGCTTCGCGGACCCGTACTGCCCGCGACTGCGGGCCGCCGCGGCGCCGCACGCCGATCGGGACGCGGGCACGATGGTGGTCATCGAGGGGCCGCGGTTCTCGACGCGCGCGGAGAGCCGCTGGTACGCCGCGCAGGGCTGGGACCTGGTGAACATGACGGGGCTGCCGGAGGCGGCGCTCGCCCGCGAGCTGAAGCTCTGCTACGCGGCGGTCGCGCTGGTCACCGACCTGGACGCGGGGATCGAGGCCGGCGACGGCGTGCACACGGAGGAAGTGCTCGCCCAGTTCCGCGCGAACCTGCCCCGCCTCACCGAGGTGCTCACCGCGACGATCGGCGCGGTCGATCCCGACGCCCCCTGCGACTGCGCCGCGGGCGACCACGCCCTCCCCTGACCGGCGGGCGGGTCAGGCGGAGCCGAGGTACCGCTCGGTGTCGCGCTGGAGCCACTTCACGACGAGGCCGAGGGGCATCGCGGTGAGCCCGAGTACCCGCTCACCGCCGACCGGCTCGATGAGCAGGGTCCACGTGAACACCGATCCGCCGTCGGGATGCGCCTCGACGCGGTACTTCTCGGCCATCCGCGCCAGCCCGGGCGCGGTGGCCGACTGGACGTAGAAGGCCTTCTCGCACAGCTTCTCCGACTCCTCCCAGGAGTAGAAGATCTCGTCGGCGCTGATGCCGGGGCCCAGCGTGACCCGCCGGGTGGAGCCCGCGGCGAACGGCCGCGGGCTGGTCCACTCGATCTTGCGGATCCCGTTGCACCAGTGCAGCGGCCGATCGGAGGTGAGCTCGCCCCACACCCAGTCGACGGGCCGCGCGGAACGCACGGAGAACTCGTGGACGCCGGGACTGCCCGGGGTCAGCTCGGCGGGAAGGACGGGCTTGAGAGCGGGCATGGATGCCTCCTGGCTCCGGTGGGTCAGACGGTGTGCGCGTCCGCGACGTTGAGCGCCTCGTCGATGATGGCGAGGCCCGCGCGCGCCTCCTCGGCGGAGACGTTGCACGGCGGCACGACGTGGATTCGGTTGTAGTTCGCGAAGGGCAGCATGCCGCCCTTCTTGCAGGCCGCGATCGTCTCGTTCATCGCGGGGCTGCTACCACCGTACGGCGCGAGCGGCTCCCGGGTCTCCTTATCCCGCACCAGCTCGATGGCCCAGAACACGCCCTTGCCGCGGACGTCGCCGACGGACGGATGCTTGGCCTTGAGCTCCTCCAGCGCGGGGGCGATCACCTCGTCGCCGATGGTCGCCGCGTTCTCCACCATCCGCTCGTCGGTCATGGCGTTGATGGTCGCGACGGCCGAGGCCGCGGCCAGCGGGTGACCGGAGTAGGTGAGGCCGCCGGGGTAGGGCTTGTCGGCGAAGGTCGCGGCGATCTCGTCGCCGATCGCGACGCCGCCCAGCGGGACGTAGCCGCTGTTCACGCCCTTGGCGAAGGTCATCAGATCGGGCACGACCGGGCCGGCCGAGGTGGTGCCGTGCTCGATCGCGAACCACTTGCCGGTGCGGCCGAAGCCGGACATCACCTCGTCGGCGATCATGACGATGCCGTACTTGCTGCACAGTTCCCGGACGCCGGCCATGTAGCCGGGCGGGGGCACCATGATGCCGGGCGTGCCGGGGATGGCTTCGAGGATGACCGCGGCCACGGTGTTCGGTCCCTCGAGCACGATGGTGCGCTCCAGGTGCTCGAGGGCGCGCTGCGACTCCTGCTCCTCGGTCTCGGCGTAGAACGAGCTGCGGTACAGGAACGGCCCGTCGAAGTGCGCGACCGCCTCGCCGCCCACGTCGCTGCCGAACCGGCGGGTGTCGCCGGTGACGTTGATCGCCAGTTCGGTGCCGCCGTGGTAGCTGCGGTAGCGGCTGAGGACCTTGCGGCGGCCGGTGTGCACGCGGGCCATGCGGATGGCGTGCTCGACGGCGTCGGCGCCGCCGTTGGTGAAGAACACCTTGTTCAGGTCGCCCGGGGTGCGCTCGGTGATGAGCCGGGCCGCCTCGCTGCGCGCCTCGTTCACGTGCTGCGGCGCGATGGTGCAGATCTTCGCGGCCTGCTCGGCGATCGCGGCCACGACCTTCGGGTGCTGGTGGCCGATGTTGGTGTTGACCATCTGCGAGCTGAAGTCGAGCAGCTTGTTGCCCTGGCCGTCCCACACGTAGGAGCCCTCGGTGGCGACGATCGTCATCGGGGTGATCTGCGCCTGGGCGGACCAGGAGTGGAAGACGTGCGCGCGGTCCAGCTCGTAGGCGCGCGCTCCGGCCGCGGTCGCGTCGCTCAAGGTTCTGCCGTCGGGCAGCAGTTCAGTCATGTCATCCTCCAAGTAGTTCAAAGGCGATATCGGCTGGTCTGCGCTGCTCACCTGGGTCATGTGTCGGTACTGCAGAACGATACTCACCCCGTTCGGAACGCTCATGACCGGCCAGCGTCGGGCCGCGATCTCCATTACCGTCGGGGGTATGCCAGAGCAAACGACGGACGAATCGACCTTCACCGCCGGACGCCCCCGCCACGCCGAATACGTCGACAACCCCGTGAACGCCGCGATGGCGCGGGTCCTCGACGACGTGCGGCGCGAGGACCACCCCGGCGCCGTGGCGGACTACATCCCGGAGCTGGCGAAGGCGGATCCCGAGCAGTTCGGGATCGCCTCGGTGTCGGTGACGGGGCGCAGTTACGGCGCCGGCGACTACCGCACCCCGTTCTCGATCCAGTCGATGTCGAAGCCGTTCGTGTACGCGCTGGCGCTGCAGCACCTGGGCGCCGACGCCGTGGGCGAGCGGATCGGCGTGGAGCCGAGCGGCGAGGCGTTCAACGCGATCAGTTTCGACCAATCGGGCCGGCCCGAGAACCCGCTCATCAACGCGGGCGCGATCGTCTCGACGTCGCTCACGCCGGGCGACGACGGTGCCGAGCGGTTCGCGCACATCCAGGCGGGGCTCTCCGCGTTCGCCGGCCGGGACCTGGAGGTCGACGATGCGGTGTACCGGTCCGAGTCCGGGACCGCGTTCCGCAATCTGGCGCTCGCCGCGCTCGCGAAATCGACGGATGCCCTGCGGGTTCCGATCGAGGACGCGCTGGATCCGTACATCCGGCAGTGCTCGTTGCTGGTGGACGCGCACGATGTCGCGGTGATGGGGGCGACTCTGGCCTACGGCGGCCTGAACCCGATCACCGGTGTGCGCGTGGTGGATGCGGCCGTCGCCCGGCACACGCTGTCGGTGATGACGGGGTGCGGCATGTACGACCGGTCTGGCGCGTGGATGTGCTCGGTGGGCATCCCGGCGAAATCCGGTGTGGGCGGCGGCATCGTGGCCGCCGCGCCCGGCGAGTACGGGATCGGCGTGTTCAGCCCGCCGCTCGACGAGGCGGGCAACTCGGCGCGGGGCGTGGCGGTGCTGCAGCGGCTCAGTTCTGAGTTCGGGCTGCACCTGCTGAACCGGCCGATGACGCCGGTGAGCGCCGTGGAGAGCGTGTCCGCCGATCCGGCGTCGGGACGGGTCACGCTGCGGGTACGCGGCGAGCTGGACTTCGTCGCGGTCGAGCAGGTGGTGCACGAGGCGCTCAGCGCGGGACAGGCGCAGTCCTGCACGACGATGGTGCTCGACCTCACCGATGCCACCCGCGTCAGCACCGTCTCCGCATACTTGATCAATCAGCTGGCGGCGGACATCGGTTACGGTGTGCGGCTGTCCATCACCGACCCGTCCGGCCTGCTCGCCGATCCCGTCAGGTGACGGACACGACCACGCGGTGCCACCCGGTGGCACCGTCGGGGGCGGGCGGCGCCGGAGCTTCTTCCTGCACCTTCCCGTCGGCGTCGGCGGCGCGCACCTCGAGCGTGTGATCGCCGGCCGTCAGGGGTAGGGACGCACGCCACTGCCGCCACGTGTCGGGGCCGACGGTGTCGGCGAGCTCGGCGCGCACCCACGCGCCGGAGTCGGCGCGGACCTCGACCCGGCCGATCCCGGTGTGCTGCGCCCAGGCGACGCCGGCCACCGTCACGTCGCCGGCGCCGACGGGCCCCCGCGGCACGTCGATGCGCGACTGCACCTTGATCGGCCCCAGCGCCGACCAGCCCCGCGGAGTCCAATAGCCCTGATCGGCGGCGAAGGTCGTGACCTTGAGCGAGGTCACCCATTTGGTCGCCGAGACGTAGCCGTACAGGCCGGGTACGACGAGGCGGGCGGGGAATCCGTGGATCGCGGGCAGCGGTTCGCCGTTCATTCCGATCGCGAGCAGCGAGGCGCGGGCGGGGTCGCGCAGCACGGACAGCGGTGTGCCCGCGGTGAACCCGTCGTGGCTGCGCGAGAGCACCATATCGGCGCCGGGGTGCGGCCCGGCCCGCTCCAGCAGCGCACCGATCCGGTGGCCGAGCCACCGGGCGTTGCCGATGAGATCGCCGCCCACCTCGTTGCTGACGCAGGCGAGGGTGACGTGGTGCTCCTCCATCGGCAGCGCCAGCAGCTCGTCGAAAGTGATGCTGAAGGGGCGTTCCACCATCCCGTGCACGTCCAGCGACCACGCGGCGGGATCGATCTGCGGCACCCGCAGCGCGGTGTCGATCCGGTAGAAATCCGTTGTGGGCGTGAGGTAACGCGTGAGCCCGTCGATCGCCGGGTCGGCCCCCGCAGGGATCGGTGGTGCGACGGTGCGCGGTGCCGGCAGGCGCAGCGTCTCGCGTGCCGCCCGTACCGCCGAGGAGCCCGCCGACAGCAGGCGCGCCGCCACCAGGGCGACGACGGTGCCGCCCGCTGCCGACCCCGCCACGATGAGGAATCCGCGCCGATCGATCGCGTCGGCGGAGTCGTCCTCCGCCGCGCCCGGCCGATGCGCGAGGCGCCGGATCGCGGTGCGTAGCACCAGGACCGCCACCGCGATCCCCGCCACGCTCGGCACCGCCCACAGCGCCGTCGCCTCCGGGCGCCGCACCGCGAGCACGGCGCCGACGATCCCGACCACGGCGATCAGCGCCGCGCCCCACGGCGGGCGGCGCAGTTCGAGGACGCCGGCGCACGCCGCACCGACGGCGGCCACCACGCCCATCGTGCCCAGCAGCACCGCCTTGTCGGCGGTGCCGAACCATTCCACGGCGAAGTCCTTGAGCCACGGGGGTGCGGCGTCGATGACCGCCGCCCCGCCCGCGAACAGGGTGCTCGCGCCGGGCGCGATCAGCGCGGCCACGAGCTCCGCCACCGCGAGGCCCGCCGCACCCGCCAGCCCACCCACCAGGGCCGCGGCCCACGACACCGCTCCGGGGCCGCGGGTCTTATCGCTCATGCCTTCAGACTGGCACGACGTGGCCGCCCGCGGGCGGATCGCCGGGACAGCTCACGGATTCGTAAGATTCCGGCGCGGTACCTCAACGACGCCGACCGCGCGGTCACCCGTCACCCGTCACCGCAGAGTCTGCGAGACCACGATGAGCAGATCCGCCGCATCAGTCGCGAAGTTCCGCAGGGAATGCGTTGTGTGCGAGGGAAAATGAATGGCGTCCCCGACGGACAGCACGAGCTCGTCCGCGCCGATCCGGGCGGAGACGGAGCCCGAGAGCACGTACACCCACTCCTCGCCGTCGTGCCGCGCCTCCGGCGCCTCGGCGGCGGCGTCCAAGGTCAGGTGCACGGCCTGCACGCCGGGGTATCCGCCGCTCAGGGATGCCACGGTCCCGCTGGCAGTGACCGACGTCCGCCGCTCACCGGCACGGACGAGGTGGTACGGCTCGTGTCGCGGCTCGGCGACGAGCTCGCTGAGCGGGATCCCGAAGGCGTGTGCGATCTCGAGGAGTGTGCCGACGGAGGGCTGGCGAGCACCCGTCTCGATCCGGGACAGCTGGGTCACGGACAGGCCCACCTCGGCTGCGAGATCGGCCAGGGTCCGCCCCCTGGCCCTCCGCAGGTCGGCGGTCCGCCGCCCGATCCAGCTGGCGTCGCGATGATCGGCTGTCACACCCGCCAGGCTAGCGCACACCATTGCCCTACAGGCAACCGATTGACCTCAAGGGTTGCGGGAGGTGCGGACGCCGTGCGATCGTCGGGCCGTGCAGGTCTTCAGCGCTGGACGCCGCGGAACACGCTCCGTGACGGCTGTGGCCGCCGTGGCACTGCTCGCGGTGAACCTGCGGTTGGTGTTCGGGAGTTCCTCAGCCGTGGCCACCGAGATCCGCGAGGCGTACCGGCTCGGTGCGGTGGACGCCGCCCTCCTGACGACGGGACCGGTCGTCTGCCTCGGCCTGTTCGGCCCGCTCGCGCTGCGGGCCGCGCGGCGCCGGCCCACCGCATCGGTGCTCACCGCGTGCCTTCTCGTGATCGCCGCAGGAACGGCGGTCCGCGGAATCGACTCGTGGCCGGTGCTACTCGGCGGGACGCTGCTGGCGGGCGCCTGGATCGCCGTCGCGAACGTCCTGGGTCCGGTGTTCGTGCGCGAGTTCTTCCCGGACCGGATCGGGATGATGACCGGGCTGTTCACCGCCCTGGTGAGCGCGAGCGCCGGGGTCGCCTCGGGGGCGACCGCACCGATCGCGGAGTCCGTACTCCCCGGATGGCGCGCGACGCTCGCCGCCTGGGCGGCCCCCACGGTACTTGCAGTCGCGGTGTTCGCGAACGTGACCACCCGCCGGCGCGGCGCGCAGCGCTCGTCGCCGGAGCGATCCCCCGCCGGCACCGGCATGCTGCGCTCCCCGACCGCCTGGGCGCTCACCGGCTTCATGGGAATCCAGTCCCTCCTGGCGTATTCGCTGATCGCGTGGCTGCCGACGCTCTACCGCGACCGCGGTCTGGCCGCCGCGGAGGCCGGTGCGGTGCTCACCGTGTTGAGCGTCGCCAGCATCGTCACCGCCCTGACCGTCCCCGTGATCGCCGCACGGTGCTCCGGCCAGCGACTCCTCGCGGCCGCCGTGGTCGCCCTGTCCACAGTGGGGTTGGCCGGCGTACTCACGGCGGGCCCGCACACGGCCGCGGCGTGGGCCGTCCTGCTCGGGCTCGGGCAGGGAGGGCAGCTCTCGCTGGCACTCACCCTCGTCAATCTCCGTGCCCCGACGACGGACGCGGCCGCGGGCCTCTCGACGATGGTGCAGTCGATCGGATACCTCGTCGCGGCGACCGGCCCCCTGCTCACCGGGGCCGTCCACGCCGCGACCGGGGGATGGACTGCGCCCGTGCTGGTGCTGCTCGCCCTCATGGCCCCGCTCACCGCGTGCGGGCTGATCGCCGGCCGGGCGGGCACGCGCCCCGGAGACGCGGAGGCCGCCGCGTCCTCGACGGTCGCGGCGGCCTCTGCGGTCGGTCCCTAGCTGCGGGAGTCGACCACCTGGTACTTGCCCTCGCCGTACTCGGCGCGGACGACCTTCTTGTCGAACTTGCCCACCGAGGTCTTGGGGACCTCATCCACGAACGCCCAGCGCTCGGGGATCTGCCACTTGGGCAACAGGTCCGCGAGGAAGGCGCGCTGCTTCTCGACGTCCGCATCGGCGGCGTCCTTGACCACCGCGAGCACGAAGGGACGCTCGTCCCACTTCTCGTCGGGCACGCCCACGACCGCGGCCTCCGCGATGGCCGGGTTGCTCATCACGGTGTTCTCCAGCTCCACGGAGCTGATCCACTCGCCGCCGGTCTTGATCATGTCCTTCGTCCGGTCGACGATGGTCATGAACCCGTCGGGGCTGATGGTCGCGACGTCGCCCGTGCGCAGCCAGCCGTCGTGGAACTTGGACTCGTCGGAGACGTTGCCCTCGGGCGAGTAGTACGCACCCGTGATCCACGGCCCCCGCACCTCGAGCTCGCCGGCGGACTCACCGTCCCACGGCTGCTCCTTGCCCTCGTCGTCGATGAGGCGCGCCTGCACCGACGACGGGAACCGGCCCTGGGTCACGCGGTAGGCGAACTCGGCATCGTCGGACACCCCGAACGGAGGACGGGCCACCGAACCGAGGGGCGACGTCTCCGTCATGCCCCAGGCGTGCACGATGCGGGTGCCGAGCTCGTCGAACGCACGGATCATCGACGGCGGGACCGCGGCGCCACCGACGACGACCTCACGCAGGTGCGAGATGTCCTGCGGCGCAGCGGCGAGCCGGGCGGCGACGCCCTGCCAGATGGTGGGCACGGCGGCGGCGAAGCTGGGCTTGGCCTCGGCCATGATCTGCAGCAGCGGCTCGGGCTGCAGGAAACGGTCCGGCATCACCAGGGTGATGCCGCCCATCATCGCGGCGTAGGGCAGGCCCCACGACATGACGTGGAACATCGGCACGATGGCGAGCACGGAATCGGCGTTACCCAGCGCCATGCCCGACGACGAGTTCACCTGCATCGAGTGCAGCCAGATGCTGCGATGGCTGTAGACGACACCCTTGGGATCGCCGGTGGTGCCGGAGGTGTAGCACATGACGGCCGGATCGCGCTCGTCGATCTCGGGCCACTCGAATACCGTGGGCTCCCCCGCGATCAGCTCGTCGAAGGCGTGCACGGTGATGCCCTCGGGCGCCTCGAGCGCCTCCTTCGGGCCATTGGTGACGATGACGTGCTGCACCTTGGGCGTACCGGCGAGGTACTTGCCCAGCAGCGGCGCGACGGAGGCGTCCACCAGGATCACCTTGTCGTCGGCGTGGTTGATGATGAACACGGCCTGCTCCGGCGAGAGGCGCAGGTTCAGCGTGTGCAGCACCGCACCCATGGCCGGGACGCCCGCGTAGGCGACCTGGTGCTCGTTGTTGTTCCACATGAACGTGGCGACGCGGTCGCCGCGCTCCACGCCCAGCTTGGTCAACGCGTGCGCGAGCTGCGCCGCCTTGTCGCCGATCTCGGCGAACGACGCGTCACGCAGGCCCTCGCCGGTCCACGTGGTGATCCGCGCTTCCGGGAAGACGCGGCGGCTGTACTCGACAAGAGCGGCGATGGACAGCTCGCCGTCCTGCATCGTGGTCTGAATCACGGTGGTGGAGACTCCTTCTCGGGAACCGGAGGCAGCCAGTGGCTACTGGCTGAGGAACTGGTTGATCAGTCGCACAACCGACCTCGGTGCGAACTTACTCGAATTGGACAGCACGGTGGTCATGGTTCCGACGGAATAGTGCACGCGCGGCAGGAACGGCACCTTCACCCGCGGATTGACCGAGTTCCACACCTGGTCCGCCACCTCCTCGGGCGTGATCTTCACCCCCAGGGTCTGCGTGCTCTTGGCGTCGTTCTCGGCGAGCGCCGTCTTCGCCCACAGGGGCCAGATGGCGACGACCCGGATGCCGTACTTCTCCCACTCCAGCTCCAGCGCCTCGGTGAAGCCCGCCACGTAGAACTTGGCGGCGCTGTAGGTGGCGATGCCGGGCTGGCCGTAGATCGCGGAGGCCGAGCTGATGTTCACGAGATGCGCACCCGGCTGGTCCTTCAGATAGGGCAGCGCGGCGCGGGCGCCGTAGGTGACGCCGAGGGCGTCGATGTCGATCTGCAGCTTGATCTGCTCCGGCGCGATCGCGTCGAGATCGCCCGCGAACAACACGCCGGCGTTGTTGTCGAGCACCGTGAGCGTGCCGCCGGTGTGCTCGGTGAAGTCCGCGAGAGCGGCCTCCCACTGGCCGTAGTCGGTCACGTCGAGGGCGCCGGTCACGACCTCCGGATGCTCCTCCTTCAGCGCGTCGAGGGCGGCCCGGTCGACGTCGTAGACGCCCACCGTCCACCCCTCGGACAGGAAGCGGAGCGCGGTGGCGCGGCCGATACCGGCAGCGCCACCGGAGATGAAGATCGATGGCATGGGCACCAAGGTACCCGCTGGTCACGGCGGGGTAAAGCCCCTGTTGAACATTACTCAATTAGCGCTGGGGCAGCGCGGAATCCACTGCGTTCACCGCCGCGTGCGGCGACATGAAATCATCGGCGCACCGCTCCCGACCGCGTTCGGCCCGCGACCCGGGCCCCGAGAGGACCTCATGACCCAGATCGATACCGCGATCTCCTGGCTCAGCACCCACCTGTACGAGTGGTTCCTGATCTACCTGCTCCTCGGGGTCGGCGTGTACATGACCGTCCGCACCCGGGTGGTCCAGGTGCGGCTCCTGCCGCAGATGCTCAAGGCCATCGGCTCGTCCCGCTCGGACGCCGAGGGCGGGATCTCCTCGTTCCAGGCGTTCTGCGTGGGTCTCGCGTCCCGCGTGGGCACGGGCAACATCGCCGGCGTCAGCGTGGCGCTGGTGCTGGGCGGCCCCGGAGCGGTGTTCTGGATGTGGGTGGTCGCCCTGGTGGGCATGGCCACCGCGTTCGTGGAGGCGACGCTCGCGCAGATGTTCAAGGTGCGCAACGCCGACGGGAGTTTCCGCGGCGGTCCGGCGTACTACATCCAGCGCGGCCTGGGCTCGCGCGGCTGGGGAGTCGTGTTCGCCGTGCTGCTGATCTTCGCCTTCGGCTTCGCGTTCAACATGGTGCAGGCCAACACGATCGGCGGATCCCTGGCGTCCACGTTCGACCTGGAGACCGGCTGGATCGCGGTGGGCCTCATGGTGATCACGGCGCCCATCCTGTACGGCGGCGTGCGCCGCATCGCGAAGGTCGCCGAGGTGATCCTGCCCGTGATGGCGCTGGTCTACGTGGCGCTCGCCCTGGTGATCGTGGCGCTCAACATCACCGCCTTCCCCGAGGTCATCCGGCAGATCGTCGCCGGTGCGTTCGGGCTCGACGAGGCCCTGGCCGGCACCGCCGGCGGCATCCTGGCCGCGCTGCTCAACGGCGTCAAGCGCGGCCTGTTCTCCAACGAGGCGGGCATGGGCAGCGCGCCCAACACCGCGGCCACCGCGACCGTCTCACACCCGGTCAAGCAGGGCCTGATCCAGTCCTTCGGCGTGTTCGTGGACACCATCATCGTGTGCACCGCAACGGCTTTCATCGTTCTGGTCTCGGGCATCTACCAGCCCGGTACCGAGCCCGAGAGCGGCGGCGCGGTGCTCACCCAGGATTCGGTGTCCGCGGTCCTCGGCGCCTGGACGACGGTGCCGATGACGCTGCTGATCTTCGTCTTCGCGTTCTCCTCGATCATCGGCAACTACTCGTACGCCGAGATCAACCTGAACTTCCTCGGCCTGGAGGGCTCGCGGCTGCGGGTGCTGCAGACGCTGGTGCTCGCGGCCGTCGGCTTCGGCACGCTCGCCGAGCTGGACACCGTGTGGATGCTCGCCGACGTCGCGATGGCGCTCATGGCGACGGTCAACCTGGTGGCGATCGCGATGCTCGGCAGGTGGGCCTTCGGCGCGCTCCGCGACTACGACGCCATGCGCGCGCGGGGCGCGGACGACCGGTTCGTGGGGCGGGGCAACCCGCACCTGCCCGGCGACCTCCCGGGCGACGTGTGGGACCCCGTCGACGAGAAGACCCGCGCCTGACCGCCCCCGGCGTTCAGCCCGCGGCGACCATCCTGCGCACCAGCGCCAGGATCTCGCCGATCTGCTCGCCGGTGGCGAATCCCTGTCCGCCGCTCAGAGCGGCGTTGTAGTACAGGCCGTCACCCAGCAGGATCACGGCACGGGCCGTCGCCTCGTCGGGCACCTGCTCGAGCAGTACGTCGAGCCAGCGCTGCTGCAGGCCGCGGATCGCGGCCTGCGCGCGCGGATCCGCCCCCTGGCTCAGGCGCAGCACAGCGATGATCACCCGGTCCAGCGGCGTGTCCTCGAAGCACGAGGTGCGCACGTAGTACTCGGCCGCACCCTCGGGAGCCTCCCGCATGAGGGCGACGTCCTCGTCGACCAGGGCCTCCAGCCACCCGATGAGCCCCTCGACGAGGGCGTCCTTCGACGCGAAGTGGTAGAGCAGGCCGCCCTTGCTGACACCGGCCTCGGCCGCGACGGCCTCCAGCGTGGCGGCGCGTTCGCCCTGGTCCACGAGGATCCGGACGAACGCGTCGAGGAGTTTGGCGCGGGCGACGGGTGGGGGTGGCACGGTTCGCCATCGTAGCCGCGGGCGGCGCCGCCCGGGGTGACCGGCGTCTCTCGTCTCTATACCGTCTGGCTGGTACAGTAACGATCCGAACCCATCAGAACCTCGATCCCGGACGTGAACCATGACCACCGCTTTCGCCCCCACGACCCCCGGCGCACCCGCACGCGCGACGGCCCGCGACTGGTTCGCGCTCGCCGTCCTCATGCTCCCCGTGCTGCTGGTCTCGGTCGACGGCACGGTGCTCGGATTCGCGCTGCCGTCCATCGCCGCGACCCTGGGCCCCACGGCCGCACAGCAGCTGTGGATCGTCGACGTCTACCCGCTGGTGCTCGCGGGCCTGCTGGTCTCGATGGGCAGCCTGGGCGACCGGTTCGGCCGGCGGCGCCTCCTGCTGTTCGGCTCCACCGGATTCGCGGCGATGTCCGTCGTGGCCGCGTACTCCCCCACCGCCGGCGCGCTCATCGCGGCCCGGGCGGGCCTCGGCTTCTTCGGCGCGATGCTCATGCCGTCCACGCTCTCCTTGCTGCGCAACATCTTCGCCGACGCGGGACAGCGCCGGCTGGCGATCGCGGTCTGGGCGTCGTTCTTCGCCGCCGGAGCCGCGCTCGGCCCCATCGTGGGCGGATTCCTGCTGGAGCACTTCTGGTGGGGCTCGGTGTTCCTCATGGCCGTGCCGGTACTGGTCCCCCTGCTGGTGCTCGCCCCCGTGTTCGTGCCGGAGTCCCGGGACCCGCACCCGGGCCGGATCGACGCGGCGAGCATCGCGCTCTCGCTGCTGGCCCTCACGCCCCTGGTGTACGCGGTGAAGAGCCTCGCCAAGGGTGGCGAGCCGCTGCAGGTGCTCGTGCCGCTCGCGGTGGGCGCGGTCGCCACGGCCGCGTTCGTGCGGCGCCAGCTGCGCCGCCCGGACCCCATGCTCGACGTGCGGCTGTTCACCGACAGCCGGTTCTCGGGCGCGGTGGCGGTGAACCTGCTCAGCGTGTTCTCGCTGGTCGGCTTCATGTTCTTCGTCAGCCAGCACCTGCAGCTGGTGATCGGCATGAGCCCGATGGACGCGGGCTGGGCGCTGGTGCCCGGCCTCATCGTGATGATGACCGCGGGCCTGCTCGTGGTGCGCGTGGTCCGGTACATCGCCCCGTCGACGATCGTGGTGGCGGGCATGCTCGCCTCCGCCGCCGGGTACGCGACGGTGACGGTGTTCGCCTCTCCCGATTCGGTGACCGCGATCCTGCTCGCCTTCGCGATGCTCGGCGTGGGCATCGGCGCCGCCGAGACGCTGTCGAACGACATGATCGTCTCGTCCGTGCCCGCCGAGAAGGCGGGCGCCGCGTCCGCGGTCTCGGAGACCGCGTACGAGATGGGATCGGTACTGGGCACCGCGGTGCTCGGCTCGATCCTGGCCGGCGCGTACGCCGCGAACCTCACGCTCCCCGCGGGCGTCGAGGGCGCCGACGCCGCGGCCGCCGCGGAGACGCTGGCAGGAGCCCACCACGTGGCGGCGGGCCTGCCCGCCGACACCGGCGCGGCCCTGATCGCGGCGGCGGGTCAGGCGTTCGAGACCGGCGTGGTCGTGACGTCGGCGATCGGCGTGGGACTCATGCTGGCCGCGGCCTGGATCGCGCACCGCACGCTGCGGGCGCCCTCCTCGTCGACCGACGCCACCGCGGCGCGGTAGTCCCGCAGGCGCTCCGCCGCCGCGGCCGCGGCCCGCGCGTGGTCGGCCAGCGCCGCCGCCGCGCGCTCGGCGAACCGGGCCGTGTCCGGCGCCGCACGATCGCGCCACCGTCGGGCCTCGGCGGCGAAGGCCCGACCCGCCCGCTCCCACCGGCGGGCGAGCTCGTCGATTTCGGCCAGATCGGCCTCGTCACCGTCCACCGCCGCCTCCCGTGAGGATCCGGGCGAAGGCGTCGAGCGCGGGTGATCCCGGGCGGTAGTAGCCCGAATGCGCACCGGCACCCGGCCCCGTCGGGCCCTCGGCGTCGATCGGTGTCGCACCGAACGACGGTGCGGCGGGGTCGGTTCCGAGCCCCACCTCGATCCCGAAGCGGCGCAGGCCGCGGGCCGCCGGGTCCGTGCCCGCGGCTGCCGGCACCGGGTCGTCCGAATCCCGCGCCACGTACACGGGCAGGCCCAGCTCCGCCGCGCTGCGCACCGGCCCGGCGCCCGGCGAGCCCAGCAGCACCATCGCGTCCACCGTGCCCACGAGGGCGCCTCCCGCACCCGCGGTCGCGGCGGTGACGGCGCCGTAGCTGTGCCCGAACAACACGATCCGCGGATCACTCCCCGCCCGCAGCGCCGCGATGTCCGCGAGATCCTCGCGCAGCTGGGCGGCGCCACGATCGGCCGCGTCGCGGGTGATCACCCGGGCCACGGCGGCCCCGCCCGACGGGGCGTCGTACCCGATCCAGGCGAGCGTCGCGGTGCTCCGCCCCGGATCGGCCCGGCGCGCCGCCTCGTACAGCCGCAGCGCATCACCCGTGACCGCGCCGACGGATCCGGCCGTGGTGCCCATGCCGGGCACGAGGACGCCCACGTTCTCCGCGGCGTCCAGGTCGCCGATCGCGACCACCACGATCCCGTCGCCGCGGAAGGCACGCGGCTCGTACTCGTGCAGCAGCACGGGAACCCGGGCCCCGGTGACCGGGTCGACCGCGCCGTCGAGCGCGCGCAGCCGCGCATCGATCGCCTCGGCCCGCGCCAGCTCGCGCCGCTCGCCGGCGGTGAGCGGCCGCCCGCGGAGCCGCCGCAGATCGCCCGCGAGGCGGGCCCGGTTCTCGGCGTCGCGGGTGGCCGCGGAGCGCGGCCGGGCGCCGGTCACCGGGGTCGGCGGTGCGCCGAGCGGCACCGCGAGAGGCAGGTCGATCACAGCGAGCCGGTCAGCGAGATCGGCTCCGCCGGAGGCGATCTCAGCCTCGGCCCGACGCAGTGCGGATTCGACCTCGCGAACCAGCCGCGCCTCGGCGGCCGCCCACCCGGCGTACGCGTCGGCCGCCCGCCCGCGCCACGCCCCCGGCGCCTCCCCCACAACCGTCATGAGGTCACGCTAGGCCCGCCGTCCCCGCGGACGGCCCGCAGCGCCCCGCCCGGACCGCGTTCCTCCACAGGACCGCGGTCCTCCACAGGCGGTCGCTCGGTCGCCCCGCGGCCCGCCCTCAGTCGCCTCGCGCGACCCGCGCCAGCGCGGCGTCCTGGTCCGGCGTTCCGCCCGAGACCCCGAGCCCGCCGAGCAGCCGTCCCTCACCGTCGACCAGCGGCAGGCCGCCTCCCATGAGGATCAAGCCTCCGCCGGGCACGTGATCGAAGTGCGGGTACGGCTCGCCGACGGCGACCGGCGCCGCGAGGTCCTCGCTGGGCATGCGGAACATCACGGCGGTGCGCGCCTTCGCCACCGCGAGATCGTTCGACGCGAGCCAGGCGTCGTCCATCCGGGCGAAGGCCACCGGGTTCGCGCCCCGGTCGAGGATGGAGAACACCGCGTTGAGGCCCATCTCGGCGGCGTGCGCGCGGCCGCGCTCGATGATGGCCGTGGCCTGCTCCAGCGTGACGTCAGGCATGCTGCGTCCACTCGGTCTGCTGCCACTGCTTGGCCGCCTCCACCGTCTCGGCGGGTCGCATCGTGCGATAGAGGTGATCATCGGCGGGGATGATCTCCACCATGGCGTCGATCATCTCCTGCGGATCCGCCTGATCGGCCAGGCTGTCGCCGAAGTCCGGCATCGGCACCACGGCCTTCTCCGGGTCGTACCACTGGACGTAGCTCTCGGCGCCGGTGTCGTTGAAGCCGGTGCCGAAGACCCCGGGATTGACGGTGGCCACCTTCACCCCGAGCGGCTCCAGCTCCGCCTTCATGGAACCCGCGATCGCCTCGATCGCGTGCTTGGTGGCGCAGTAGACCCCGAGGAAGGGCACCACCAGGATGCCGCCCATCGACGACGTCCACACCACCTTGCCCGCGCCGCGCCGGACCATCTTCGGAACGATCGACTGCACCAGCTTCATGTGTCCGAACACGTTGATCTCGAACGATTCCCGCGCGCGTTCCACCGGGATGTCGACGATCGCGCCGCCCTCCATCACGCCGGCGTTGAGCACGAGCACGTCCACGTCGTAGCGGCCCGCGTGCGCCAGATCGATCTCGTCCAGCAGGTTGAGCTTGATCACCTCGAGGGCGACGCCCGCCTCGGCGGCGTCGGCGCGCAGGCTGCGCACCTGCGGCCAGGTCTCGGCGGCGGCGATCACCTCGTGCCCCTGCCGCGCGAGTTCGAGCGCAGTGCCGCGGCCGAAGCCCGAGCTGGCGCCGGTGATGAGAATGCGTTGTGCCACGATCTCTCCTTAACTAACCAGTTGGATACCTACGATTCCAGGGTGCCCTCGATTGCAAAACCTGTCAACAGCCGGGCGGTCCGCACCCGGCGGTACCGTGACCTCGTGCCACCGGACGCCACAGACACCAAGCGACGCATCCTGGCCGCGGCTCACGACGAGTTCGCCGCCCGGGGGCTCGCCGGCGCCCGCATGGACCGGATCGCGGAATCGGCGTCCGCCAACAAGCGGTCGATCTACGTGCACTTCGGCCCCAAGGAGGAGCTGTTCGACCTGGTCGTGGGGCGGGCGCTGCACGCGATGTCCGCGGCGGTTCCGCTCACGCCGGAGGATCTGCCCGGGTACGCCGGCGCCCTCTTCGACTACGTGGCCGCGAACCCCGACATCCTGCGGCTCACGACCTGGTCCCGCCTCGAGCGCCCCGACGCGGCGGCGCCCGAGGCGGACGCCTACGCGCCCAAGGTCGCCGCGCTCCGCGCGCAGCACGGCGCCGGCGCGGCCGACGTCCTGGCGCTCGTGATCGGCATGGCGACCGCGTGGCCGGCGGCATCGCCGGCGCTCCGCTCCCTCGCCGGCGACGACACCCCCGACCGGCTCGCCCGCCACCGGGCCGCACTCGTCGCCGCGGTCCGCGCCACGGTCACCGACTGAGCCGTCACTCCGCGAACGCACTCTTTGCCATCTTGCATATTTCGCAGAGAGGTGGTTATCTCCTCTTCAGACCGCGCGTCGCGCGGGGGGCGGTGGCCGGGCCACCGGTCGACGAGGCTGACGAAGGACGGGGCGGAACGATGGGCATGAAGCGCGTGATCGCGGGAGCGAGTGCGGCAATCGTGGTGCTGGGAGGTGCCGGCGTGCTGCCGGCGGCGACCGCGGCGCCCGCCCCCGCCGGCGCACGGACGGCGCTGCCGGTCGTGGGCCCGGGCTCGGAGATCGGCGTCGTGCAGGAGCGCCGCGCGAACGGCCGGGTACGGACCAAGACGTGCACCGTCGGTTTCGTCGCGGAGCGCCCGGACGGGCGGCGCGTCGCGGTGACCGCCGGGCACTGCGGCAGCCGCGGACAGCAGGTCGGGGCGCCGATCCCCGGCGAGCGCGGTGCGCTGCAGAAGGTGGGCACGGTGACGCAGTCCTCGAGCCCGCGCACCATGAAGGACCCCGAGACGGGCGAGCAGGTGCTGGTGAACCCGCAGGAGGCGGACTGGGCCGTGATCGACCTGCACCCGCGGATCCCGACCACGTCGAGCCGCGGCCCGGTGCGCCAGACCCGGGTGGGCGTGGCCCGCGTGGGCGAGCGGGTGTGCCAGCAGGGCGTCACCCTGGGGTGGCGCTGCGGCACGGTGCTCGCCGTGACCCCCACGCAGATCCTCGCCGACATCACCTCGCGCCCCGGGGACAGCGGCGGCCCCCTGGTCCGGCTGTCCGACGGTGCCGCCCTCGGCATCACGACCGCCGGCACGGACGACGACGTCAAGCCCGGCGAACAGGCCACCATCTACTGGAGCGTGCGCGACGTGTTCGCGCGCGGCGGCGGGCTGCGCCTGGCCACCACGAACCGGGGCGGCGTGCCCGCCCCGAACCGCGCAGCGGCGGGCGACGAGGAGCGCACCTTCCTGGCCGCGTCGGAGACGGTGGCGCTTCCCGTGGGCGCCGGTATCTGACCCCGCTCGCCGACGGGCCGCGGTGGCTAGGCTGGGCGCATGCGCATCGGTGCCCACGTCCGCAGTGACACCCACCCCGTCGAGACCGCGGAGCGGCTCGGGGTCGACGTCATCCAGATGTTCGTCTCCGACCCGCAGGGCTGGAAGAAGCCCGAGCCCCACCCGCAGACGGAGGCGCTGCGCGCGTCGCCGCTGGAGATCGTGGTGCACTCCGCCTACGTGATCAACGTGGCGAGCCTGAACAACCGGCTGCGCATGCCGTCCCGCAAGGCGGTGGAGAAGCAGGCCGCCGCGGCGGCCGACCTGGGCGCGTTCGGGCTCGTGGTGCACGGCGGACACCTGCGCGACGGGGAGGACCTGCAGGCGGGGATCGACAACTGGCGCAAGCTGTTCACGCGCCAGGAGGAGAAGGGCGGCTTCGGCGTGCCGATCCTCATCGAGAACACCGCGGGCGGCGACGGCGCGATCGCGCGCCAGCTCGAGACCATCGACCGGCTGTGGGACGCGGTGGGCGATCAGGGCGCCGGCTTCTGCCTCGACACCTGCCACGCGTGGGCGGGCGGCGAGGAACTGCTCGGCATCGTGGAGCGCGTCCTGGCCATCACCGGCCGGATCGACCTGGTGCACCTCAACAACTCCCGCGACGAATTCGACTCGGCGCGCGACCGGCACGCCAACCTGCAGGACGGCACCATCGACCCGGACCTGCTGGCCGACGTGGCACGCGCCGCCGGCGCGCCCGTCATCCTGGAGACCCCGTCCGACGGTCTCGAGGACGACGTGGCCTACCTCAAGGAGGCCCTGCTGTGAGCACCCCCGACGGGATCGACCGGACCGATCAGGAGCACGAGGAGGGCGAGATCGGCCCCGTCTCCGCCGCCGCGCTCGCGCACGAGGAGAAGCAGATCCGCGGCGCCGAGCAGTGGGACGACCGCTACCGCTCGACGGACCTGGTCTGGGGCGCCCCGCCCGACCCCTGGATCGTCGAGCAGGTCACCGTGCTGCCGCCCGGCCGCGCGCTCGATGTGGGCTCCGGCGAGGGCAGGCACGCCCTGTGGCTCGCGACCCGCGCGTGGGACGTGACGGCGGTCGACTACTCCCGAGTGGGCCTGGACAAGGCCGCGACGGTGGCCGCGCGCCAGCCGCGCACCGTCCGCGCCCGCCTGCACTGGACGGCCCTCGACGTCACCGTCGACCCGATCCCGAACGAGCCGTACGACCTGGCGCTGTGGGCGTACGTGCACCCCGATCCGGAGGACCGGGCCGCGGCGATCGCGAAGGTGGCGCGCGCGTTGGCGCCCGGCGGGCTGTTCCTGTTGGTCGCGCACGAGCGGGCCGATGCGCACCCCGACCTGCCCACGTTCGGGGCGGCCGAGCTGTCGGCGGCGCTGCCCGAGGACATGGTGGTGGAGCACGTCGAATGGCGAGAAAGTGACCCGCACCACGGAACGGGCGTTGACCTGGCGGTTCGCGCGCGGCGCCGGCGTGACTGACACGCGCGACTGCGGGGTGCTTGCACTTGTTCGCACGCGCTCGGCGCGCTAATATTCACCTTATTACCGACTGGTAACTTACCGGCTGGTAACAGCCAGCCGAAACAAGAAGCTCGTCCGAAGCTCGAATCACGAAGGTGGATCAGCCCCATGGGCCATTACAAGAGCAACGTCCGCGACATCGAGTTCAACCTCTTCGAGGACCTCGGCGTCGGTGAGGTGCTGGAGTCCGGCGCCTACGGCGACCTCGACGCCGACACCGCCAAGGAGATGCTGCGTGAGGCGGCCCGTCAGGCCGAGGGCCCCATCGCCGAGTCCTTCGCCGAAGCCGACCGCAACCCGCCCGTCTTCGACCCGGAGACGCACGAGGTGACGATCAACGAGGCCTTCAAGAAGTCGCAGGCCATCTTCTCCGACGGCGGCTGGTCCTACCTCGGCCTCGACGACGAGCTGGGCGGCACCGATGTGCCCCGCTCGCTCTACTGGGCGATCGGCGAGCTCTTCCTGGGCGCCAACCCGCCCGTCTTCATGTTCGCCGCCGGCCCCGGCTTCGCGCAGATCCTGCACGACGAGGGCACGGACGAGCAGAAGAAGTGGGCCAAGATCGCCGCCGAGCGCAACTGGAACGCCACCATGGTGCTCACCGAGCCGGACGCCGGCTCCGACGTGGGCGCGGGCCGCACCAAGGCCGTCAAGCAGGAGGACGGCTCCTGGCACATCGAGGGCGTGAAGCGCTTCATCACCTCCGCGGTGATGGACGGCATGTTCGAGTCGACCTTCCACCTCGTGCTGGCCCGCCCCGAGGGCGGCGCCCCCGGCACCAAGGGCCTGGGCCTGTACTTCGTGCCGAAGCACCACTTCGACGAGCAGGGCAACCTCGGCGAGGAGAACGGCGTCTACGTCACCGGCGTCGAGCACAAGATGGGCATCAAGACCTCCACCACCTGTGAGGTCACCTTCGGCGGCCACGGCAAGCCCGCCAAGGGCTGGCTGGTGGGCGAGGAGATCAAGGGCATCGCGCAGATGTTCAAGGTCATCGAGCACGCCCGCATGATGGTGGGCACCAAGGCCATCGGCACCCTCTCGACCGGATACCTCAACGCGCTGGACTACGCCAAGGAGCGCGTCCAGGGCGCCGATCTGACGCAGATGGCCGACAAGACCGCGCCGCGCGTGACCATCACGCACCACCCGGACGTGCGCCGGTCGCTGCTGACCCAGAAGGCGTACGCCGAGGGCCTGCGCGCCGTGTACCTGTACACCGCCGCGCATCAGGACGTCCGCACCGCGACCCCGGTCTCGGGTGCCGACGCCGAGATGGCGCACAAGGTCAACGACCTGCTGCTCCCGATCGTCAAGGGCGTCGGCTCCGAGCGCGCCTTCACCCTGCTCGGCCAGGAGTCGCTGCAGACCTTCGGCGGCTCGGGCTTCCTGCAGGACTACCCGATCGAGCAGTACGTCCGCGATTCGAAGATCGACTCGCTGTACGAGGGCACCACCGCCATCCAGGCGCAGGACTTCTTCTTCCGCAAGATCCTCCGGGACCGCGGCGCGGCCCTGGGCCACGTGTCCGGCGAGATCACGAAGTTCATCGAGGCCAACGCCGGCGGCCCGTTCGCCGCGTCGGTGGCGCACCTCAAGACCGCCGCCGAGGACGTGCAGGCCATGGCCGCCACCCTCACCGGTTTCGCGCTGGCCTCGCAGGAGAAGCCGGAGGAGCTGTACAAGGTGGGCCTCGGCTCGGTGCGCTTCCTCATGGCGGTCGGCGACCTGATGATCGGCTGGCGCCTGCTGCACCAGGCCGTCGTCGCGCAGGCCGCGATCGACGCGGGCGCCTCGGACAAGGACACGCCGTTCTACCAGGGCAAGGTCGGCGTCGCGAAGTTCTTCGCCGCCAACATGCTGCCGCTGCTGACCTCCACCAAGGACGTCATCGCGGCCCTCGACAACGAGGCGATGGAGCTCGACGAGGCCGCGTTCTGATCCGCGCCACCACGCGCTGACACAGCACCGACGACGGGCGCCCCGACCACGCGGTCGGGGCGCCCGCGTCGTTTCCCCCCCTCCCGGCCTCCGCGTGCCCGCGGACCGTCGGGCACCGGCCCGTAGGATGCGGAATTGACCTGCGCCCGACGATCAGCGGAGAGCCATCGCATGGAGCAAGACACCCCCGAGGACGTCGTCATCAGGGCCCGCGACCTGGGCGTCGACGGCGAACACGGTCCCCTCTTCCAGGGCATCGACCTGGACATCGGCTCCGGTTTCCACGCGATCCAGATGCCCGCGGGCCGGGACCAGGACGCGCTGCTGCTGACCCTCGCGGGCCGGCTCAGGCCGAGCCACGGCACCGTCGACGCGCTCGGCGCCACCAGCCCTTCGGCGATCCGCCGCAAGTGCGCCATCGCCGCGTTCGAGGACATCGACGACCTGGACGAGACGGTCACCGTCGAGACGGTGCTCGCCGAACAGCGGCGCTGGCTCGCGCCGTGGTACTCGATGGTGCCGCTCAGCGCCGGCCGGCTCGAGCTGGACCAGGTGTTCGGCGACGTCGAGCGGCCCTCCCCCAAGACCCGGATCGTCGAGCTCACGGACCTGCAGCTGTTCCTGTTGCGGATCACCCTGGCCCTGCTCGGCGACCGCCCGATCCTGGTCGTGGGCGACCTGGAGCAGGTCCGCGACAACCCCGGCCGGTTCGAGGCGGCCCAGCGCCTGGGCGCCGTCGCGACCCGGTACACCGTCGTCGTGGGGGTCACCAACCCCCTCGGCGGGACCGCGCCCGAACACACCCTGCACGATCGCCGCGCGCTCACCCGGAAGGACTGACGATGCCCAAGACCGACAGGAACCGGTTCGTCCCCATCGCCGCGGGCCTCGCCTTCGGCTCCGAGATCAAGCGGTTCGGCCGCAGCCGGCTGACCCGCGCCGCCATCGTGGTGCTGATGCTGCTGCCGCTCGTGTACGGCGCGCTCTACCTGTGGGCGTTCTGGGACCCGTTCGGCAACGTGAACAAGATGCCGGTCGCGCTGGTCAACGCGGACAAGGGCGCCGAGGTCAAGGGCCAGAAGATCAACGCGGGCTCCGAGGTGGAGAAGTCCCTCAAGGACGACGAGAGCCTGGACTGGAACGTCGTCTCGCCCGAGGAGGCCGCGCAGGGCGTCAAGGACGGCACCTACTACTTCATGCTGGAGCTGCCGGAGAACTTCTCCTCCGCGATCTCCTCCCCCATGAGCGGCAAGCCCGAGAAGGCGCAGCTGCGCGCCGTCTACAACGACGCCAACAACTACATCTCCTCCACCATCGGCCAGACCGCCATGTCGCAGGTGCTCAACGCGGTGTCCACGCGCATCTCGGGGCAGGCCGTCAACCAGGTGCTGTCCATGATGATCACGGCCGGCTCGGGGATCGAACAGGCCGCCGACGGGGCCGGCAAACTGGCCGACGGTCTCGTCACGGCCGACGACGGTGCCGGGCAGCTCGCGTCCGGCCTGGCGACCGCGAAGACGGGCTCCGCGCAGCTCAAGACCGGTTCGCAGCAGCTCTCCGACGGCATCAACCAGGCCACCGACCCGATCCTCGCGGTGACCCGCGCGCTCTCCGGGCTGGGCGGGAACACCCAGCAGCTGCAACAGAGCGCGGCCGCCCTCACCGAGGCCGCGGACAAGGCGGGGGCGTTCGCCAAGACGCAGGACACCGCCCTCGCCGGGATCGACGCGGCGATCGCGCAGCTGAACGCCAGCCCCGACCCCGGCGCGCGGCACGCCGCCGACGGCCTCCGCGCGGTGCGCGCGCAGCTCGCGCAGGCGTCCATGACCGCGGCGGCCAAGCAGCAGCTCCTCACCGCGCAGAACGGCGCGATCGCGCTCACCGAGCAGCTGCGCACGCCCGGCAGCCCGCTGCAGACGGTGCTCTCGAAGGTGGGCGGCACCGGGGACGAACTCACCGGCAAGCTGAACCAGCTCCGGGACGGGGCCGCGCAGGTGGCCGCGGGGAACGCCCAGCTCGACGGCGGGATCACGCAGCTGTCCGACGGTGCCGGCAAGCTCAAGGACGGCACGGGGCAGCTCAAGGACGGCAGCCGGGAGCTGGCGACCAAGCTGCACGAGGGCGCGGGCGCGGTGCCCAAGTGGTCTCCCGAGCAGACCAGCCAGGTCGCCTCGACCATCGGCGGGCCGGTGTCGCTGGACGCGCAGCACGAGAACCGCGCCCCGAACTTCGGCACCGGCATGGCTCCGTTCTTCCTCACCCTGGCGCTGTTCTTCGGCGCACTGGTGCTGTGGATGGTGTTCCGCCCGTTGCAGAACCGCGCCATCGCCGCCGAGGTGCTGGCCATCCGCGTGGTCATGGCGAGCTACCTGCCCGCCGCCGCGATCGCCCTGTGCCAGGCCGTGATCCTGTACTGCGTCGTGCGGTTCGGGCTCGGCTTGGAAGTGGCCCACCCCGTGGCCGTGCTGTTCTTCATGATGGGGGTGTCGCTGGCCTTCGTGGCCTTCACGCAGGCGGTGAACGCCCTCGTGGGGCCCGCCGTGGGGCGCGTGCTCATCATGGCGCTGCTCATGCTGCAGTTGGTCAGTTCGGGCGGCATGTATCCCGTGGAGACCACCGCGAAACCGTTCCAGTTCCTGCACACGTACGATCCGATGACATACGGAGTCAACGGTTTACGCCAATTGGTCTCCGGCGGCATCGACCACCGGCTGTGGCAGGCGATCGGGGTGATGATCTTCCTCTGGGTCGTCTCCGTCACCGTCTCGTGCCTCTCGGCGCGGCGTAACCGGCTGTGGAACCTGGACCGGCTCATCCCCGCGATCAAGATCTGACCATCTCCTCCGCCGCCGCCCCCGAGCACCCCGTCGACCGGATCCCCGCGCTGACGGGGCTCCGGGCGGTCGCCGCGTTCGGGGTGTGCGTGACGCACGCCGCGTTCTGGGCGGGCGATTTCACGCCGGACGCGTGGGGCGCGGCGTACGCGCGCCTCGAGACCGCGGTGCCGGTGTTCTTCGCGCTGTCGGGGTACCTGCTGGCGCGCCCGTGGATCGCGTGGGCCCGCGGCGGACCGTCGCCGGACCTGCGCCGGTACGCACGGCACCGGGCGTGGCGGATCCTGCCCGCGTACTGGACGGTGGTCACCGTCGTCTACGTGATCTACCTGTGGCGGCCCGATGCCTCGCCGCACGGGCACGGCTGGGGCGGCTACCTGCGGCACCTGCTGTTCGTGCAGATCTACGGCGTGGGGCACGTGCACACGGGCCTCGCTCAGATGTGGAGCATGTGCGTGGAGGTGGCGTTCTACCTGGCGCTGCCGCTGCTGGGGCTCGCCCTGGTGCGGTGTGCGCCGCGGATGTGGCCGGTGCCGGCCGCGATGGTGCTGCTCGCCGCCGGGTGGATCGCGCTGGTCACCGCCACCGAGGTGTTCGGCAAGACGGCCCGGTCCTGGCCGCCGGGGTACGCGGCCGCGTTCGCGGCGGGCATCGTCGCGGCGCTGACGGTGGGCCGGGTGCCGTGGACCCGCGGCCTGCGGCTGGGGCTGCTGGCGGGCGCGCTGGCGGCGTACGGGCTGCTGGTGACGCCGCTCGCGGGCCCGATCGACCTGCGGCTGCCCTCGCCCGGGCAGGGCGTGGCCAAGTACCTGCTGGAGGCGCTCGTCGGCGGGCTGCTGGTGGCCGCCGCGGCGGGCGGACCGTCGCGGGTGCTGGGGTCGCGCCCCATGGTGTGGCTGGGCTCGATCAGCTACGAGTACTTCCTGATCCACGTCATGGTGATGGACGTGGTGGTGCTGAATCTCTTCGGCTGGACGCTGTTCCAGGGGTCGACGTGGGCGATCGTCGCGGTGACCACGGCGATCACGGTGCCGCTGTCGTGGGCGCTGAACCGCTCCGTGGACCGCCTGCGCGCTAGCGCCGCAGTGCCGAGACGGTGGCGTTGAGCAGCTCGCCCCGGCGGGAGGCCGGTGCCTCCCAGAGCTTTCCGGTGAGCGACTCCAGCGACGCCACCTTGGGGGCGAGCTCGGCAGTGGCCTTGGTGCGGTCCTCGCCGGTGAGCTGCGCGGCGGCGATCAGGCGGTCGTCGAGCGCGAACACCGCGTCGTCGAGGTCGTCCAGGTCCGTGGGATCGGCCGCGGCGGCGGAATCCGGCGGAACCGGCACGGCCACCGCCTGATTCGCGGAGTGCACATCGGCTATCGCGTAGCGCAGGCGCTGGTGCAGCAGCGCCTCCGGTTCGGTGGAGGTGGCCCACTCCGCGGGCGCGCGGCCCGGTTTGCCGGGCACGAGGTCGGTGGACTTCGCGAATCCCTGGATCCGCTTGTTGGAGTCGCGCACGAACCACAGCACCCCGCCGAGCGTGGCGAGCGCGAGCACGCCGATGGCGATGAAGACGGCGATCCCGAGGCTCATGCTTCCGCCCTCCGCCGCACGATGCGCAGCCGTTTCTGTTCGATGATGAGGCACCGGTCCTCGATGTACGCCAGGCCGGCGGATTCCGCGATCTCCCTGGCCTCCTCGGAGCGGATGCCCAGCTGCAGCCACAGGGCGGTGGCGCCGGCGGCGACGGCCTGGCGGGCGATTTCGGGGGTCTGCTCGGACGGGCGGAAGACGTCGACGAGGCCCACCTGCTCGGGCACGTCGGCGAGGGTCCGGTACACCGGCTCGCCGAAGATCCGGTCCGTGTGCGGGTTGACGGGGATGATCCGCCACCCCCGGTGCTGCATGTAGGCCGGCACGTCGTGCGCCGCCTTCGCCGGGTCCGCGCTGGCGCCGACCACGGTGATGGTGTCGTACTCGCGCAGGATCTTCTCGATGAGGTCGTCCGTGGCGGTCATGACCCCAGTGTAGGTCCGCCGCCCGCCGAAATCCGCCGCAAACGGGAGCGACCCCCTCGGTGTCGAGGGGGTCGCTCCAGCAGGCGTTCTCGGGCGGATCAGCCCTCGATGATGGCGGTGATGCCCTGGCCGCCGGCGGCGCAGATCGACACCAGCGCGCGGCCGCCGCCGTTCTCCTTGATCTGCTTCGCGGCCGAGGCAACGATGCGGCCGCCGGTCGCGGCGAACGGGTGGCCCGCCGCGAGCGAGGAGCCGTTCACGTTGAGCTTGCTGCGGTCGATCGCGCCGAGCGGCGCGTCCAGGCCCAGGCGGTCCTTGCAGTACTCCGCCGACTCCCACGCCTGCAGGGTGCACAGCACCACGGAGGCGAAGGCCTCGTGGATCTCGTAGAAGTCGAAGTCCTGCAGCGTGAGGCCGTTGCGCGCCAGCAGCTTCGGCACCGCGTAGGTGGGCGCCATGAGCAGGCCGTCCTTGCCGCCCACGTAGTCCACGGCGGAGAACTCGACGTCCTTGAGGTACGCGAGAACGGGCAGGCCCTTCTCCTTCGCCCACTCGTCGCTCGACAGCAGCACCGTCGACGCCCCGTCGGTGAGCGGGGTCGAGTTGCCGGCCGTCATGGTCGCGTCGCCCAGCGAGACGCCGAACACGGGCTTGAGGGTGGCGAGCTTCTCCACCGAGGAGTCGGCGCGCAGGTTGTCGTCGCGGGTGAGCCCGAGGTACGGCGTGATGAGGTCCTCGAAGAAGCCCCGGTCGTAGGCGGCGGCCATGTTCTGGTGGCTCAGCGCGGCCAGTTCGTCCTGGTCGGCGCGGGCGACGCCGAACTCCTTGGCCGTGATGGCCGCGTGCTCGCCCATCGACATGCCGGTGCGGGGCTCGCCGTTCTTGGGGATCTCGATGCCCAGGTTGCCTGGCAGCTTGCCCACGAGCTTGAGCTGGTCGACGGTGCTCTTGGCCCGGTTGAGTTCCAGCATCACCTTGCGCATGCCCTCGGAGACGCCGATCGGGGCGTCCGAGGTGGTGTCGGTGCCGCCGCCGATACCGGCCTCGAACCGGCCCAGGGCGATGCCCTCGGCGACGCAGTTGATGGCCTGGAGGCCGGTGGCGCAGGCCTGCTGCACGTCGAACGCGGGGGTGTACGGGCTGAGCGGGCTGCCGAGCACCGACTCGCGGATCAGGTTGAAGTCGCGGCTGTGCTTGAGCACCGCGCCGCCGACCACGGCGCCCAGCTGCTCGCCCTGCAGGTTGAAGCGGCTGACCAGGCCGTTCAGGGCGGCGGTGAACATGTCCTGGTTGCTGGCCTTCGCGTACGCCCGGTCGGATCGGGCGAACGGGATCCGGTTGCCGCCGAGGATGGCGACGGGGCGGATTTCGTTGTTGACCACGGGTTTCTCCCAGTCATCGAGGATTGCTACTACCGAGTATTCTTACTCTGGAGTAAGTTGTTTGTCGATAGCCTATCGGAACCCCACAGGATGAGGTACCCCACATGCCTGAAGCACCCAGCACGGACTTCTACGCGACCTTCGTGAAGTCGGGCCCCGGCTCCTTCCTGGCCGGCCGCCTCGGCCTCCCGCAGCCTCCGACGCTCCGCCGGTACCAGGCCGGCAAGCCCGCCCTGGCCGGGCCCGTCCTGCTCGGCGGCAAGGGCCGCCTGGTCGAGCCGGTGCGCGAGCTGCTCGCGGACTACGACCTCGTGGTCAACAACGCCGGCGCCCGCGGCGCCGAGAAGCTGGGCGGCGCGGTCTTCGACGCCACCGGCATCACCGACATCGACGAGCTCAAGGGCCTGTTCGAGTTCTTCGGCCCGCAGATGCGCTCGCTGGCCAACAGCGCGCGCCTCGTGGTGCTCGGCACCACGCCGGAGCTCGTCGAGGACCTGGACGAGCACATCGCGCAGCGCGCCCTCGAGGGCTTCACCCGGTCGGTCGCCAAGGAGCTCCGCAACGGCGCCACCGCGCAGCTCGTCTACGTGCACCCGGACGCCGCCACCGGCGCCTCGGGCCTGGCCTCGACGCTGCGCTTCCTGCTGTCGGGCAAGTCGGCCTACGTCGACGCCCAGGTGATCCGCGTGACCGACCGCGACGCCACCGCCCCGGCCGACTGGGACAAGCCGCTCGCCGGCAAGGTCGCGCTCGTGACCGGCGCCGCCCGCGGCATCGGCGCCACCATCGCCGAGGTCCTCGCGCGCGACGGCGCCCACGTCATCGCCGCCGACATCCCCGCCGCCGGTGAGGCCCTGTCCGACGTCGCCAACAAGGTGGGTGGCACCGCGCTGCCCCTCGACGTGACCGCCGAGGACGCCGGCAAGAAGATCGCCGAGCACGTCAAGGCCCGCCACAACGGCCTGGACATCATCGTCAACAACGCCGGCATCACCCGGGACAAGCTGCTCGCCAACATGGACGAGGGCAAGTGGAACGCGGTGATGGCGGTGAACCTCAAGGCGCCCAAGCAGCTCGTCGACGCGCTGCTCGCCGAGGACGCCCTCAACGAGGGCGGCGCCGTGGTGGACGTGTCCTCCATCGCCGGCATCGCCGGTAACCGCGGCCAGACCAATTACGGCGCCACCAAGGCCGGCGTCATCGGCATCGTCGACGCCTACGCCCCGGTGCTGGCGAAGAAGAACATCACCATCAACGCCGTCGCGCCGGGCTTCATCGAGACCGCGATGACCGCGGCCATCCCGCTGGCCACGCGCCAGGCCGGCCGCCTGATGAACTCGCTGCAGCAGGGCGGTCAGACGGTGGACGTCGCCGAGACCGTGTCCTACTTCTCCGCGCCGTCCTCCGCCGCGGTGACCGGCAACGTGGTGCGCGTGTGCGGTCAGAGCCTGCTGGGGGCCTGATATGGCGAAGAACGTGACCGTGCTGCAGGCTCCCCCGTCGAGCTTCTCGGTTCTCACCCGCGGCCTCAAGGGCATCCTGCCCGTCGTGGGCAAGCAGGGCCGGCTGACGCCCGAGACCCGGCTGCCCACCCGGGCCGTGGAGCTCACCGTGGACGTCGACCCGTCGGCCGTCGCCGAGTACTGCGACGTGGTGGGGCTGCAGAACACCGGCGAGGTGCCGGTGATGTACCTCTACGTGCTGTCCTTCCCGCTCATCATGGACCTGTTCCTCGCGGACGACTTCCCCGCCGCCGCAGTGGGTTCGGTGCACGTGGAGAACACCATCACGCGTCGCCGGCGGGTGGTGCCCGGCGAGCGGCTCACGCTGCGCACCAACGCCGAGAACCTGCGCGAGCACCGCAAGGGCATGCTGCTGGACTTCGTCACCGAGTTCACCGACGCCGACGGCACGTCGGTGGCCACCGAGGTCTCGACCATGATGATCCAGCAGAAGACGTCGCTGTCCGGCGAACCGTCGGGCCCGGCGCCGAAGGAGGCGCGCCCCGGCGCGCCCGCCGCGCTGCTCACGGCCGACGGTGCGCTGATCCGCCGGTACGCCGGCGTCAGCGGTGACCGGAACCCGATCCACATGTCGCCGTTGGGCGGCAAGGCTTTCGGCTTCCCGTCGTCGATCGCGCACGGCGCGTGGACGGCCGCGGCCATCCTCCGCGTCGTGGAGGGGCAGGTGCCCGACGAGGTGATCTACCACGTCCGCTTCGGCCGCCCGGTGATCCTGCCGGCCAAGGTCGGCCTGTACGTGACCCGGACCCCGGAGAGCACCGAGATCGTGGCGAAGGACCTGAAGAGGGGCTTCCCCCACGTGACGGCCACCGTCACCCCGCTGTAACCCCACCCCGCGAGCGCCCGGTTCTCCGCTTCATCCCGGAAACCGGGCGTTCGCCGTCTCCGTGAAAATGCACTGGAGAGGAGGCACGCGGCCACTATGGCCGCGACGGGCCGCTGCAGCGCATTTTCGCGACGGCGGCTACTCCGGGCGTTCGCCGCGGATGCCGCCCCAGAGGAACGAGGTCATGATCTCGACGGCGCGGTCCAGCTCCACCTTCCCGGTGGCCAGACGGTCCGCGATCGCCTCGCCGGAGCCCACGAGGGCGACGGCGTAGAGGTCGAAGTCGGTGTCGTCCGGGGCGTACTTCGCGGCCTCGCGCAGCAGCACCGCCGTCATCTCGACCACGCGCTCGCGGTTGGCCTCGGAGAGGGCCGCGAAGGCGGCCTGGCCGGTGGCCTCGCGGTACATCACCCGCCACGCGTCGCGGTTCTGGTCGACGTACTTGAGGAAGCCCGCGATCACCGAGCGCAGGCGCTGCAGCGGCGGCAGCGTGGGGCTGGCGTCGAACTCGATGCTGCGCATGAACTTGCCGGCCTCGCGGGTGACGCAGGCGGCGAACAGCTCGTCCTTGGAGCCGTAGTAGAGATACAGCATCGGCTTGCTGATCTCCGCCTCGCGGGCCACGGCGTCCATCGACGTCTCGTAGAACCCGTTGCGGGAGAACACCTTGATGGCGGCGTCGAGCATCTGCTGCTCGCGCACCGCGCGCGGCAAACGCTTCGTACCACCGGCCACCGGCACACTCCTTACTCTCGAGTCAGATCCTACGGCACCTGGTTACCGGTTAGTAAGTTACAGCGAGAACCGTTCCGAATCAGCAGGTCACGACGTTCTTCGCGCGCGCCACCCGGAGCACCGAGGCATCCAGCCGCTCCAGCGGCAGCCGCTTGGCCCGCACCGAGGCCACCACCGCGTCGAGCGCGGCGCCGAGCTGGTCCGTCGAGATCCACAGCGCCACGTCGGCGCCCGCCTCCAGCGACGCGGTCACCGCCCGCGGGACGCTGTACTCGTCGGTGATCGCCTTCATCCCGGACAGGTCGTCGGTGAAGATCGGCCCCTGGAACGGCTTCGCGCCGTAGCCCGTCCCGTCGCGCAGCAGCCGCATCGTCGCGGGACTCAGGCTGGTCGGCAGCCCGGGCTCGGTCAGCCCCGGCACCGTCAGGTGCCCCACCATCACGCCCGCGTCGTCGGCCACCGCGGACCGGAACGGGATGAGGTCCTTCTGCTTGAGCCGGTTCAGCGGCGGCACGCTGACGCCGCCCTGGTGCGAATCGCCCGACGAGCTGCCGTGGCCGGGGAAGTGCTTGTAGACGGGGTACACGCCGCCGTCCCGCAGCCCCGCCGCGAAGGCCTGGGAGTACTTCGTCACCACCGCCGGATCGTCCGAGTACGCGCGGTCGCCGATCACGGAATCCGCGGGCTGCGACGAGACGTCGGCATCGGGCGCGAAGTCGATCGAGATCCCCTTGGACTTCAGCAGCGCGCCGATCCGCTTGCCCTCGGCCCGGGCGCCCTCGACGGACGTGGTCCGCGCCAGCTCCCGCGCGGACACCAGATCGGCGCCGGGCACCCGCGAGACGCGGCCGCCCTCCTCGTCGACCGACACCCACGCCGGCACCTTACCCGCGCTCGCGACCCGGTTGAGCGCGCCGCCGGTGAACACCGACCTGTCCGTCCAGCTCCCGATGAAAACCCCGCCCACGCCGTACTTCTGCACCGCGTTCCGGGCGTCGGCGGCGTCCGTGACGCCCACCATGAGCAGCTGCGCCGCCTTCTCGCGCACCGACAGCTTCGACAGGAAGTCCGCGGCACACCCGGCGGGCCGGCCCGGCGCGGCCGAGGAGGAGGCCGCAGCGCTCGTCGCGCTGGTGGCGGCGCCCGCCGACGACGGCGCCGCCGTGTCCGACGGTGCGCCCGGCGTCGACGTGCCGCACGCCGTCGCGGCGGCCGCCACCACCAGGATCGTGAGGTTCCGGATCAGTCGCATCGGGGCCAGTCTGTCAGAGAGCACCGGTTGTGTAGCAAACACATGACAATCAGGTCTTTCGGTTTGCAACCGCATCACCCTCTGCTAGCTTTCAATTCGCGTTGCCGTTCAAGAACTCTCACGAAAGCTGGTTCGATCATGAGCGCATCCCCCACCGCCATCCTCACCAATGTCACCGAGTACGCCGGCCCGCCCGGAATCCTGGCCCTCGAAGACATCGGAGCGAAGGTCTACGCGCACGACAAGTCGTTCGGCGACGCCTCGGCACGCGCCGCGTACGAGAAGGATCACCCCACCGCGACCGCCGTCGCGGGCGACCGCCTCACGGTGGCCGCCCGCGCGTTCCAGGAGACCGGCCGCATCGACGTGCTCGTCGAGAACTCCGTCGGCAAGGGCGAGCGGCACATCACGGACTGCGAGGACCCGGACGAGCTGCACGCGTGGCTGGCCGACGCGGCCACCGAGATGATCGTGGAGCCGAGCAGGCTGCTCAACTACGTCGCCAGGGTGATGCGGGACCAGAAGAGCGGCGCGATCGTGCTTTTCGGCTCCGAGTCGTGGATGAAGCCGCAGTCGGGCACCGTGTACTACTCGGCGATGCGGGCCACCGCCCCGTCGATGGCGCTGGGCGCCGCACGCGATCTGGGCCGGTACGGCGTGCAGGTCAACTGCATCACCCCGAACTACATGGAGAGCGCGGAGTACTACCCGCCGGCCGTCTGGGACCAGCCGGAGAAGAAGAAGGAGCTCGCGGCCATCGTGCCCATGGGCCGCCTGGACACCTACCGCGAGGTGGCCAACGTGGTCCGCTTCCTCATCGACGGGAAGACCCAGTTCCTCACCGGCTCCACCATCAAGATCGACGGCGGCGCCCTGGTGTAGCCGCCGCGCGCACCCGGCGCGCGATCGCCGTGCCGCCACACCCCGTGTCCGGCACGGCGAACGCGCGTGTCCGGCATGGCGATCGCGCGTCCGCGTGACTACCGTAGGAGGTAGGGCATCCGATGCCGGGCCACCGACGCCGATGTCCGCCACGTCACGAGCATCGAGGTGATCCGCATGAGTGACTGCGTCAAGGTTCTGATCGCGTACGACGGCACGGAGTCCGCACAGCGCGCCGTGAAGTACGCCAGCAAGGTCCTCGCCCAGGGACGCGACGCCGAGGCCGTCGTCGTCACGGCGTGGGAGTCCACCATCCACCAGGCCGCCCGCCTGTCCGCGATGTCGGGCGTCGCCGGGGCCGGCGCCGCCGAGACCGCGCTCACCCGCGAGAGCGACGTGGTGCACGCGGAGGCGCAGAAGACCAACGCGGAGGGCGTCGAACTCGCCGAGGCCGCCGGGTTCACCGCCCGCGGCGAGTTGGTCGAGGTCGCCACCACGGTCTGGACCGCGATCATCGGCGCGTCCGATGCCGAGAACGTGGACGTGATCGTCACCGGCAGCCGCGGCCAGACGGGGCTGCGGGCGCTGTGGCACTCCTCGGTGTCCGAGCACGTGCTGCGCGGCTGCAAGCGACCGGTGATGATCGTCCCGTCGGGCGCACCGGAACTGTAGGGGCGATCGTGGCGACTCGGGCACTCCCGAGCTGTGTGAACGGAGCCGGCGCCGGAGACCTGTAGACTCTGCCGCATGGACCGCACCTCGATCATCGCCAGCGCCGGCGCCGCGCTCGCCGGCATCGTCGTCGCCGTCGCCCTGGCACTGGCGAGCGGCGCCGCCGTCGGCCAGACCACCCCGTCGACCGACGTGAACAGCGTGAAGCCGGACAAGGGCTTCCTGCAGGGCTCGTCGAACTACGGCGAGCGCGACGACTCGGGTGCCAACAAGTAGCGCCCAGCTCAGAGAAGAACCGCTCTCCCGCCGCGTAGGCGCGTGGGCGTTCGTCGCCCTCCTGGCGCTGAGCTTCCTCAGCTCGCCGGGGAAGATCGTCGCCGATACCAAGCTCGATCTCACGGCGAACCCGCTCGGTTTCCTGGCCCGCGCCGCGAACGTGTGGTCCAGCCAGTCCCCACTGGGCCAGGTGCAGAACCAGGCCTACGGCTACTTCTTCCCGCACGGCGCGTTCTTCGCGCTGGGCGACGTGCTGCACGTCCCGGCGTGGATCACGCAGCGCCTGTGGTGGGCGCTCCTCCTGTTCGCGGGCTTCTGGGGCGTGATCCGCCTCGCCGAGGCGCTGAGGACCGGCTCCCGCGGTTCCCGGATCCTGGCGGCCGTCGCGTTCGTGCTGGCCCCGCAGGTGCTCACCACGCTCGGCGCGATCAGCTCGGAGACCGCGCCCGTGATGCTCGCACCCTGGGTGCTGCTCCCCCTGGTCCAGATGCTGCAGGGCAGCGAGGCGCCGCTGCGCAACCTGGCCGCGAAGTCCGCCGTCGCGGTCGCCCTCATGGGCGCCGTCAACGCCGTCGCCACCGGCCTGGCCTGCGCCGTCGCCGCCCTGTGGTGGCTGCTGCACCTCCGGGTCGGCGCCGGGACCCGCAGGTTCTGGACGTTCAGCGCGTGGTGGGCGCTGTGCGTCCTCCTGGCGACCACCTGGTGGATCGTCCCGCTGTTCATCATGGGGCAGGTCAGTCCCCCGTTCCTCGAGTTCATCGAGTCCTCGCGAGCCACCACCCAGTGGTCCTCGCTGCCCGAGGTGCTGCGCGGCACCACGTCGTGGAGCCCGTTCATCTCCGAGGAGCGCACCGCGGGCGCGATGCTCACCACCACGCCGGCGGCCGTGGTGGTCACGGGCATGGTGGCGGCCGCCGGGATCGCGGGCCTGACGATGCGCCGCATGCCCAAGCGGGGCGTGTGGGCGACGGTGCTGCTGGTGGGGCTCGTGGCCATCGGCGTCGGCTACGCGAGCGGCCTCGGTTCCCCGTTCGCCGAGCCGGTCCGGGTGTTCCTGGACGGCGACGGTGCGCCGCTGCGCAACGTGTACAAGCTCGAGCCGTTCCTGCGGTTGCCGCTGGTGCTGGGCATCGCGCACCTGCTGGCCCGGGCGCCGCTGCCCGGCACCGTCGGGCTGCGGGACGTGCGTCGGGCGCTGGCGCACCCCGAGCGGGACCGGCTCGCCGCCGGCGCGCTGGCCGTGGTCGTGGTGCTGGCGCTGGCCGGGGGCATGGCGTGGTCCGGCAAGCTGGCGCCGCGCGGCCCGTACGACCGGATCCCGGACTACTGGGGGCAGGCGGCGTCGTGGCTGTCCGAGCACGCCTCGGGGACCGCCCCCGGGCAGGCTCGCGCGGATCGCGCCCTGGTGGTGCCCGGCGCCCCGTTCGGCGCGCAGCTGTGGGGCCTGACCCGCGACGAGCCGATCCAGCCCCTCGCGCAGACCCCGTGGGCCGTGCGCGACGCCATCCCGCTCAACCCGCCGGGCGCGATCCGCGCCCTCGACTCGGTGCAGCGTCTGCTGAGCGCCGGCACACCGTCGGCGGGCCTGGCGCCCACGCTGCGCCGGCAGGGCATCGGCTACCTGGTGCTCCGCGCCGATCTGGACCCCGACACCTCCCGGTCGGCGCGCCCCGCGCTGGCCCGCGCCGCGGTGCTGGGCTCGCCCGGGATCACCGAGGTCGCGCGGTTCGGCGACGACGTGGCGCCGCCGACCGTGGAGAACGTCACCATCGACTCCGGCCTGCGGCCGCCGCTGCCCGCGATCACCGTCTACCGCGTGGATCCCGGCGACGTGCCCACCGGCCCGTACACCGCGGACCTCGCGTCGATGCCGCGGGTGGCGGGCGGACCGGAGTCGCTGCTCACCCTGCAGGCCGACGCCGCCGCGGCGGGGCGGCGGGAGATCGGCTCGGCGCTGCTCTCGGGCGACGCGGCCGCCGCGGGCCTGGCCCCCGGCCCGCTCACCGTCACCGACACCCCGAAGAACCGGGAGACCGACTACGGCCGGGTGGACGACCACAGCTCGGCGATCCGCACGGAGGGCGATCCCCGGCGCACCCTCAATCGGCTGCCCGACTACCCGGTCGAGGGGGCGGGCACCGTCGACGGGCGCTGGGACGGCGCCACCGTGAGCACGTCCAGCTCGGCCGCCGACGCCACGCAGCTGGGCACGGTCCTGCCCGGCGCCGGCCCGGCCGCCGCGGTCGACGGGGACAAGAACACGTCGTGGGTGTCCTCGGGCCTCGACAAGGCGATCGGGCAGTGGATGCAGTTCACCCTCCCGGAGGCCCGGGAGGACCTGTCGGTGACGGTCACCGTCGGGCGCGCCCTCGGTCCGGCCGTGACCCGGCTGCTCATCAGCACCGAGGCCGGCACCGTGTACTCGGACCCGGTGAGCGCGGGCACCCCGATCACCCTGGTCGCCCCGTCGGCGAAGACGAAGTGGCTGCGGATCACGGCCGTCGAGACGGCGAACAAGTCCTGGGGCAGCCAGTTCGCGATCTCCGAGGCGCGGCTCACCGACGCCCGCACCAACACCCCGATCCCGGCGCGGCACGGCGTCGACCTGCCCGCGACCGGACCGGCGGGCCGCTGGGTCCTCGGCCAGGACGGCATGGGCCGCTCGGGGTGCGTGGTGACGCCCGGGAGGGACGGCCGTGACGGCCCGGTGCAGTGCGCCGACATCGCGATCGGCCCGGAGGAGCCCGGGGCGCTGCGGCGCACCGTCGACGGTCCCGGAGCGCCCGCGGTGACGCCCTCCCTCACCGTGCGCGCCCGGCCGGGCCAGGCGCTCACCACCCTGCTCGGCGATCCGAACGCCCCGTCGGCGTTCGCCGACGCGTCCGTCGGGGACGGCCGCGGCAACAGCGACGCGGCCGTGGACGGCGACCCGAACACGGTGTGGACGGCGCCGCAGTCCGCCGCCGAGCCCACCGCCCCCAAGCCCATCCTGCGGGTGAGACTGCCCAAGCCCCAACTGGTCTCATCGCTGCAGCTGAACCTCCCCCGCGGCGAGGCGCCGGCCCGGCCGACGAAGATCGGCGTCGACCTGGGCACCGGCCGCCAGGTGCGCGATGTGGACGAGGACGACGGGGACTCGGCGACCGTCGAGTTGCAGCCCGCCGTCACCGATTCCATCGCGGTCTCCCTCCTCGACTGGGACGACCGTCTCAACGTGAACGCCCTGGGCTTCCCCGAGAAGATGGCGCCCGGGCTCGCGGGCGTGCGGGCCCTCGGGCCCGACGGTGCGCCCGTGCCCGGCTCCGAGCCCGCGCCGGTGGACCGCCCCGTCACCCAGCCCTGCGAGCAGGGGCCCACCGTGTCGATCGGCGGGAAGACCGTGCGGTTCCGGGTGGACGCCACCGCGCAACAGTTGCGGGAGGGCGAGCCGGTGCGCGCCGTGCCGTGCGCCGACGGCCCGCTGCCCCTGCCCGCGGGGCGCCAGGAGATCGTCGCCACGCCGAGCCCGGCGTTCAGCGTGGAGACCGTGTCGCTCGACTCCCCGGAGGCGGCGCCCCGCGCCGAGGACGAACCAGTCCGGGTGCAGAGCTGGACGCCGGACCGGCGCGTGGTCGGCGTGGAGAAGACGGACCGGGACCGGGTCCTCGTGGTCCCCGAGAGCCGCAACGAGGGCTGGGCCGCAACGGGTCCCGACGGTGAGCCGCTGCGCGCGGTGACGGTGAACGGGTGGCAGCAGGGCTGGGTGCTGCCCGCCGGCACCGAGGGTGCCGTGACACTGCGGTACGCGCTCAACGCGCCGTACCGGATCGGGCTGTTCGGCGGGCTCACGCTGCTGGTGATCCTGGCGGCGCTCGCGCTGTTCGCCGGGAAGCCCTCGCGCCGTTCCGATCCGGTGGCCGCGTGGCAGCCGGGCGCGCCGGCCGGAATCGGCCTGGGCGCGGCGGCGTTCGCGCTCAGCGGCTGGGCCGGGCTGGCGCTGTGGGGCGTCGCGGGGATCGCGACCGCGGTGATCGGCGGGCTGCACGTGGGCGCGGAACGCCGGTCCGCCATCCGGGTGTTCGGCGCCTCCGGTTTCGTGCTCGCGGCGATGCTGGTGCTCGCGACGGGGCCGTGGCACGCCGACGCCGGCTACGTGGGCGACGGGCCGTGGCCGCAGGGCCTGGCCCTGACCGGCGTCCTCCTGATGGCGTGGTCCTCGGCGTATCCGCTCGTGCAGCGGGCGCTGTCCCGCCTGCGCCGCCGCGACGAGAGCTGAGTCCCGCTACGGCGCCGCCGCGGCCTCCTCGGCGATGTCCTCGGCGTCCTGCTCCGCGGACGCTGCGCGCGCGGGGTCGGTCTGCGCGGCCACGGCGGACCGTCGGGCCTCCCGGCGCGCGAGCCACCGCCTGGCCGGTTCCTCCACCCAGGCGTAGCTGAGCGCGGACACGGCCGCGGAGAACACGAACGTCAACACGGTGACGGTGGCCATCCGCCCGTGGAACGGCACGATCGCGAACAGCGGGAAGACCGCGGCGAGCACCACGAGGTGCCAGATGAAGATGCCGTAGGACCAGCGGCCCAGGGCCTGCATCGGGCCGGACCCCAGGAACCGGGAGCCGGGCCCGCCGGCCGGGGCCAGGACCAACGGGGCCAGCAGGAGGAAGCCGAGGACGCCGCCCAGCCCCATCCGCACCGCGAACTGCCAGTGCGCGGGCGAGTCCAGGGTGACGGGGCCGCCCAGCGGGGTGGCGATCATCGCGAACACGACGATCGCGGCGGGCCAGCAGATCCGCCGCCGCGCGAGGCGGCGCACCGTCGAATACCGGGAGGCCGGGGCGAAAACGATCTCGGCGAGCACGATCCCGGCCACGAACCACGGCACGTAGGACGGCAGCCAGTTCTGGTAGTTCACGCCCTCGGGCAGCGCGATCGTGGACCCGGCCCACGCCCAGCTCAGCGACGCGGCGGCCACCAGCAGCACCGTGGGCACCCGCCACCGGGCGCGGGCGCCGCGCAGCCGCACCAGCGCGAGGGCGGCGATCGGCATGACGAGGTAGAACAGCATCTCCACCGACAGGCTCCACATCTGCGTGAGACCGACGGTGAGTGAGTGCGGCACGAACACCTGCGTCAGCGTGAGGTTCGCGAGCCAGGTGGAGCCGGAGGGCGGTTCGGACCGCGGCATGAGCGCCAGCGCCACGATCACCACCACGAGGTACGCGGGCATGATCCGCACGATCCGGGAGCGGTAGTAGCGGCCGGAGTCGGGCCGCGGTGTGCCCGTCCAGGCCGCCCGGGCGTGCGCCCGCCAGAGCAGGAAGCCGGACAGGCCGAAGAAAACCGCAACCGCCATATCGAAACGGCCCCACACGCGTCCGAGGACCGAATCACCCACCTGACCGGTCTGAAAGGCGGTGTGGGTGAGCATCACCGCGACCGCGGCGCACGCCCGCATACCCTCCAGAGCAGGCACGAAGCCGGCAGCACCCGCGGGTGTTGCAGTGTCAAAACGGCTGGTCTCGGCTGTGCTCATGCTGCTCGCAATCTACCGGTGCGCCCGCGCGCGAGCCCGGTCACGTCGTCCGCCCCTGTTAGGCTCGGGTACTTGTAAGGGAGCACGCGACCATGTGCCCCGTCGGCGCTTGCGACCCCGCATGCGTTCCGCAAGACCGTGAGGAGACACTTCGATGGCGGTAGGCCGTAGCCGGCTGGCACGCGTTATCGGTCCGATCCTGATCTTCCTGGGCGCCCTGCTGATCACCTCTGCGATCGCGAGTCCGATCTACGTGGCGGACAAGCTCAAGACGATCCCGCTCGACCTGGACGTCACGACGATCGCCAAGTCCGCCAAGCCCGCGGATTCGGACGCCGACGCAGAGTTCCCGGCGAAGCAGCTGGACCTGTGCTCGTTCAACAAGCCCCGCGCGCAGGTGAACGAGGTCGCGGTGACCACGCAGTCCCGCACCCTGGTCACCGCGCCGTCGGACAAGTCCTCGATGACGGTGCAGTCCGGCACGTCGATGGTGGTCCCGTCCATCAAGACCAAGGGCGACCCGCGGCATCCGGAGCTGACCGGCGCCAACAAGAACGAGCGCCCCTGCGACGACGGCCTGGTGCAGGCGTGGGTGGACCGCGTCTCGCTGGACCGCGAGAGCGGCGCCCCCAACGGCAAGACCTCCGAGGCGACCTTCTCGCCCGGCGAGAGCGCCCCGGCCGTGAAGCTGGGCGACCGCAAGGGCCTGCAGTACCGGTTCCCCGCCGGCACCGAGAAGGAGGGGAAGTACGAGTTCTTCGACCTGATCACCCGCAGCAACATGCCGCTGGAGTTCGTGGAGGAGAAGGAGGTCAGCGGGACCAACACGCTGCACTTCCGCGGTAAGCGCGACTGGGTCGACCTGTCGACCATCCGCGACGGCAACGACCCCACGCTGGGCACCGTGCTGACCAAGACCGCCGGCTGGTGGGGCATCGACGACGTCGACCCCAAGGACGACATCACGCTGAACCGCTGGGCCAAGACCGACGTGGACCTGTACGTCGACCCGAAGAGCGGCATCATCGTCGACCAGTCGCAGCACTTCTCCCAGGAGTTCCGCCTGCCGGGCCAGGTGGCGCCGAACACGCCGCGCGCGGTCCGGGACTTCCGCCTGAACGTCTTCGACGCGCAGCAGAAGTGGGACGACGCGACGGTCCGATCGCAGGCCGAGGACGCGAAGTCGCAGCAGAACAAGATCGCCGTCGCCAAGTACGTGGTCCCGATCGCGGGCGGCTTGCTGGGCCTCATCGCGCTGGGCCTGGGCGTCTTCGCCCTGCTGGTCAGCCGCGGCGCGGTGCCGGCCGGGCCCGGTTTCGGCCGGGGCAAGCGGAAGTCGGACGCGGCGGAGGGCTCGCTCGACGATGCGCCGACCGTCCCGACGGAGTCCGGTGAGGACGAGCCCGCGACCGAGGCCTTCAGCGCTCAGCCGCGGCCCGACGATTCGCAGACCGAGGCGATCGACTTCCGGGATCGCGACCAGCGCGACCAGCGCTGACGGACGTCACCACACCGATCACCATCACCGCCGCGGCCGCACACAGCGCCGCGGCGGTGATCATTTCTCCGGCCGTGTCCGGCACGGTCAGCAGTACCGCGGCCTCGACCGCGACGACGCCCCACGCGAACACGGCCATCCGGGTGCGCTCGGTGGCGATCGCGTAGAGCAGCAGCCCCTGCAGCAGCGCCAGCAGGGCGCCCTGCGCCGCGAACAGCCATAGCCACGCCTGGACGGGCCGGTACTCCTCGCCCGCCAGCAGCGTCGCGAGCGGGGCGCAGAGGGCGGCGCCCGCCACGCACGCCAGGCCCAGACCGGTCAGCAGGAGAACGACGGTGCGCAGCGCCCGCCGGGAGTGGTCGGGGCTCGCGAGCTGCGGGAAGAAGACGACGCCCACGGCCTGCGGCAGCCAGAACGCGACCTTCGCGGCGACGGCCCCGAGGGCGTAGGTGCCGGCCGCGGCGGCGCCCAGCACGGGCCTCGACAGCAGCAGGTCGAGGGATTGGAAGACGACGAGCACCAGCTGCACCGAGCTGGCGCCCAGCACCGCGCGCACGCCGGCGTCGGCCTCGGCGTCGTGTCCGCCGGGCGTGCCGGCGAGCGCACGCCCGATGCCCGCGGCGACCAGCGCGCCGACGGTGGTGCCGAGGAGCGCGGGGCCCGGGCCCAGCAGCAGGCCGGGCACGGTGAAGGCCAGTTTTGGCCACGCCGGCGATGCCGAGCAGCAGCGCGAGACGGCGGAACCGTCGGGCGCCCTGGAGGAGGCCCTGCTCGACGGCGAGCAGCACGAGCNCCGGGGCGGCGGCGAGGGCGGCGGCCGCGGTGCTCACGTGGCTGTGCAGGCCGGCCGCGGCGGCGGGCACCGCGATCGCGGCGAGCACCGCGCTGCCGAGCGCGATCCGCAGGCCCAGGCGGCGCATCTGGGCCGCGCCGGCGCCGCGGACCACCTGGCGGGCGACCACCGTCTGCAGGGCCAGCGCCGGGACCGCGAGGATGAGGGAGAGCTGCAGCAGCGCCGCGAACTCGCCGTACGAGGCGGGCCCGAGCCACCGGCTGGCGGGGAGGTGCACCAGGTAGGAACACAGGTTCGCCAGCATCGAGCCGACCGTCACCAGTGCCAAACCGCTCACCCGCCCATTCTGTCAGTAGGCTGGCCCCGATGAGGCGAGCGCTCGATCCGGCCCTGGCCGGCTGGTCAGCTGTGCTGGCCTTCGTGATCCTCGGGCCGCTCGCGGTGTCCGGCCGGTACCTGCTGTTGCGCGACGCCGTCTCGACGCCCCGCTCCTTCGTCACCGACGCCGCGCTGGGGCTCGGCGGGAACGCCGCGCGCGCCACGCCGCAGGACTGGCTGCTGGCCCTCGGTTCGCAGGTGGTGGACGGCGGCGTGCTGGTGACGGCGCTGCTGTTCGTCTCGCTGGTGGCCGCGGGCTGGGGGTTCGGCCGGTGCGCGCTCGCGGTGCTCGAGGCCGTCGGCCGTCCGGCGGGTCCGGGCGCGGCGCTGGCGGCGGCGACGGTGGGACTGTGGAACCCGTTCGTCGCGGAACGACTCCTGCAGGGGCACTGGAGCCTGCTGGCGGGGTATGCGGCGATCGGCTGGATCGTGGTCGCCGGCCTGCGGCTGCAGGGTCGGGCGCAGCTCGGCGGGTTCGCGGCGTGCCTCGCCGCGGGCGGCCTCACCCCGACGGGCGCGGTGTTCGCGCTGGTCGCGGGCCTGGTGGCGGCGCCGCGCCGGTGGGCGTGGCTGATCGTCCTGTTCGTGTGCGCCTCGGCGCCGTGGCTGTACCCGTCGCTGGTGTCCGGCGACGGTGTGCGCGCCGATCCGGCGAGCGTCGCGGTGTTCGCCGCCCGCGCGGAGCCCGGGCTCGGCACGCTGGGATCGCTCCTGGGTCTCGGGGGCATCTGGAACCGGCATGCGGTGCCCGACGGTGCGCCCTGGGCCTGGACCGTCTTCCTCCTCGCGGTGGTGGCCGGCGGACTGTGGCTGCTGCGGCGGGTGCTGACGACGGCGCCGCTGGGGCGGGTGGCCCTGCTGGCACTCGCGGCCGTGGTCCTGCCCGCGCTCGCGGCGACGGTGCCGGGCCGCGCGCTCATGGAGGTCGTGGTGCAGTCGGTGCCGGGCAGCGGCCTGCTGCGGGACGGGCAGAAGTGGGTGGCGCTCGCTGTGCCGCTGTACTCGGTGTGCGCGGCCGCCGTCGTCTCTGCGGTGCCCGCTGCCGCGCGGACCGCGGGCGCGGTGGTGGCGGTGGCCCTGCCCGTCGCGGTACTGCCCGGAATGGCCTGGGGCGTGGGCGGTTCCCTCGCCCCGGCCACGTATCCCGCGTCGTGGCGAGCGGTGGCGGACGCGGTCCCGGCGGACCGGGGCGCGGTGGCGGTGTTGCCGCCCGGCATGTTCCGCTCGTTCGAGTACGGCCCGCCGGCGCCCGTGCTGGATCCGGCGCCGCGGATGCTGCGTGCCCCGGTCCTGCAGACGGGCGAGCTGAGGGTGGGCGGCGCGTCGATCGACCGGGTGCCGGGGGCGGCGTCGGATGCCGAGGAGGCTCTCGCCGAGGGCGGCGACCGGCTGGCGGGCCGTTTGGCGGGCCTCGGGGTGCGCTGGGTGCTCGTCGAGGCGGTCGTCATCGACGGGGAGCCCGGCTTCCCGTCGGTGCCCCTCCCGGGGCTCTCGCTCACCGTCGACACCCCTGACCTGCGACTCTACGAGGTGCCGGGGCCGGTGACCTCACCGCCGGGGCCGTCCTCCACGGAGCGCGGGGGCGCCTGGGCCGCGCACGTGGTGTGGCTCGCCACGCTCCTCGGCGGTGCCGCTGTGGCGGGCGCGGCGCAGCGCCGAACGCCGCGGCAGTCCTGATCAGCACGCGTTTCCGGTCATGCGGTGCTCGGCACCGCGGCCGGCGCGGGGAAACGGAGGGGACGCAGGTCGGCTGGGAATCCGCCGACTCGGTCGATCAGGGCGCGCTGGAGTTCGGCGCGCCCCTGCCTGGAAAGGTCTGGCGCGGCATCCTTGGGCGCGACGCCGAAGTGGATCGTGTCGGATGCCGGGTCGACGGAGACCGCGGTGACGATGAGGCCGGAGTCGTCGGCGGTGTCCACGGGACCGTCGGGCACGGCGATCCGCACGGGCTCCACCAGCCCACCGGGCTGCCTCCCCTTCGTGAAGCCGACCAGTCGGCGCGCGTCGGCCACCGTCCTACCGACGAGTTCCTCCGTTCGGAACCGATTGGTCGGCACCTCCCGGGAGATCCACGGCCATAGAGCGAGGCACAGCACCGCGAAGGCCGTGGAGAGAATCGCCCAGAACAGCTCGTGCCGGGCGTACCCGATCACCGCCGCCACCACCATCGCGCCGACGGCGACGCACCAGCAGATCCACATCCACCGCAGCGATCGGACGGCCTGGGTCGCGGCACCGACGAGCCCGCCGAACATCAGCACCGCCCTCGGTGCGTCCGCGTCGGCGATCGCCGAGGCACCGTAGACCCCGAAGACGACCACGTAGAAATACCACCACCGGCTGACGCCGGGCCCCATCACCACTCTGGTCATTCTGCGATTGTAAAGAGTGAACCTCGGGCGAGCCAGACTCAGAACGGCGGGGGTTCGGGGTCGGTGTTAGGGACGAACTCGACGCCCTGCTCCTCGGCCTGCTTGCGTTGGCGTTCGAGTTCTTTGCGGAGTCGTTCTTCGGCGCGCTTCTTGACCTTCTCAATTCGGATGCGGCGATTCTTGGTCCGTTCGTCACGGCGTTGTTGGGCGCGGAGTTCGGCGTGGGTGTCGAAGGTCTGCGGCTGGGGCTCCTCTTCCGTCTCGGTGCGGGCAGGGGTGTCCCAGATGAGTTTTCCGAGTCCGGGGAGGATGTCGTGGGCGGCGCCGGGTGGGGTGAGCCAGATGCCGCCGGCGGGGTGGTGCCATTCGACGGTGCCGTCCTCGAGCAGATCCGACAGCCATCCGGTTTCGGTTTTGATGCGGTGGTGGAATCCGCAGAGTGGTACCAGGTTTCCGGGGCCGTGTTTCCCGGCGACTGTTGTTTTGCCGCCGCGTGCGGGGGCGCGGTGGTCGTATTCGGCGACGTGATCGGCCTGGCAACGGGTGGAGGGCACGCTGCAGCCGGGGAACACACACGTCGGGTACGTCAGCCGCATGATCAAAAGTTGATACTGCGTCGGCGTGTACCCGGACGCCCCGGCGAGATGAACTTCACCGGTCTCCGGATTCCGTTTGCCGAAGGCCCGGATGGTGGTGTCGCAGTCGGCGATCAGATCGTTCGCCTGCTCCGCGGTGACCGGCCCGGAGATGCCGAGTTCGTCGCACACCACATACGCCCCACCCGACGAGTCCGATGATGCCGGCTCAGGAGGCAGCCCGGGACCGGTCGATCCGCGAGATTCATGCGCCGCGGGAGAGTCGGAAGGAGATGTCGCGGACGTTGCGGGCGAGTCCGGCGGAGATGCCGCGGGAGATGCATCCGAGTCGCTGGAGACGATGCCCCCGGTTGTTCCGGATACGTCGCCCTCGCCGTCTGCGTTGTCCGCGTCGTTCGTGACTTCCGCATCGCTCGTGGTGTCTTCGGCGGCGGGTGGTTCGTCGAACAGGGTGATCGCGTCGTCGACCGCAGCAGTGGTGGCGGGCTGGGGTTCGGATGCGGCGGGTTCCGTTGTGCGGAGGTCGGATTCGTTGAGGAGGATCAGCGCCAGGGCTTTCACTTCCGATGCCACGGCCGCCGCGCGGGGTCGGCGTTCCTTGAACCGGCAGGCATCGTCGGAACACTGGCAGCCGAGAGTCTCGTAGCCCTCGATCAACGCCGCATGCGCGGCGACCTGCCGCTCCGCGAGCGTCCGCGGATCCTTCCGGCACGTGGTCTTCAGCATGTCGGCGAGCAGGGCGGCGAACCGGATCCCGTCGGCCTTCGGGATGATCGCTTCGACGTCGACGGTGCCGTCCGCCCGTGCGTGCATGTCGATCCCGAACCGCGGCTTCTTCTCCGGAACCTGCGGCACGGCGTCGATGTCGATCCGCACCAGAATCTGCTTCGCGGCCTCCTCCACCGCCGAGGCGGTGACGGCGACATCGGGGTCGGCGAGAGTGCCGGAGAGCCAGGCGGCCATGCGGACGTCGAACTCGTGGAGCACGCGGTCGTCGATGATCGCCGACGCATACCGCAGCACCGCGTACAGCTGCTGGTTCGTCACGATCCCGGTGGCGCAGACCGCGAACACACGGGGCAACCGCTCCCGCAGATCCAGACCACGATGCACCGCCGCCGAGGCGCCGCCCCGCCCGACCTGCAACACCGCCCCCACCTCGGCGACCAACTCATCCCAATCCCCGACGAACCGACGATCGGACTCCGCCCGGCACCGTCGCGCATCGTCCCGGACCGCGAACAGTTGGGAGAGCACTGCGTTCTTGCGGGCCTCCAATCGGTTCGCCTCCACGAGCACCGAGCGCAGGTCGGCCAGCAGGGCGCCGGCGTCGAGGCCTGCGACGTCCCCGAACTCGGGAGGCAGCGGCCGACGGACCGCCCTCCCGTGTTCGAATGCATCATCTGCCTGGCTCATACATTCGAGCCTACTCCGATCGCGACGGTATTGCTACCTCAAACACGAACGGGATCCTTCTCCCCCACAGAGCGTTCCGTCCCCCACGAAACGCCGCGACCGAGCCTAAGCGGCCGACCCCGGAAAGCGCTCGGGCCGGATGTCCGCGGGTCCACCGCCGACCTCAGCGACCAGGCGATCCTGCATCTCACTCTTGGTCAGATCGGCGGTGACCCTGCTGTCGCCCTGCGGGATGGCCGGATCGTCGGAATCCGCGACGCCCAGCGTGATCACGGCCCCCTTCACCTCGTCGCCCACCTGCGAAGTCACGGACACCGCGACCGCGGTCACGATCAGCGTCGCGTCCCCGAGGTCCTGTTCCCCCTTGGGCAGCCCGATGAGTACAGGCTCGGCGAGCGCCCGGGGCTGTCGACGGTCCGCGAAACCGAGCAGGCGCCACACGTCGGCGACGGTCCGCCCCACGAGCTCCTCGGTGCGGACCCGACACGTCGGAACGGCGTGCCGGATCACGGGCTGGAACACCGCGAGCCCCACGGCCAGAAGGGCGCCGACGCTCACCGTCGGCCAATCCTGCCGGACGAGACCGAACACGACGGCCACCGTCGCGATCACGATCCCGGCCATCATGAGCGCGTCACGCTCGCGCAACGAGCGTCCGTATTCCATGCCACCGACACACGCGAGCGCCGGCCACAGCAGGAGCATCGACCACTGCTCGTCGACCACGTTGCCGACGGCGAGGAACACGAGAGCGGCGGCCCACACCCACCACCAGCGACTGGACCTCCGGCCGATCACGACTCTGCGCACGCCGACATCCTAGGCAGCACAGACCCGATCGGCTTCGCAATCACACAGTCTCATCAACCCTTATTGTGCTGACGACTAATTAGCGACGGACATGATACAGATCCGAGCGGAAATCACCACCCGAAGAATTGTCGAATTTCTCACCCCGCCCACACCTTTTGCTAATCTATTAACTTCGAGAGCATTGTCGCCATGATTTCGGGATTCTCGGAGCAATGGCAGTGCCCCGCCGGCGACTGGATGGTCTGGGCTCCCGACGCCACGACGCGGGAGGCGATGACGAAAGCCCCTGACCAGGGCGTCGAGACCTCCTTCATCCAGGCCGACCACCTGCGCAGCGGCATCGACGGTGAAGCGTCCGTCCGGCGCCTGGTGTTCACCACATTCACGGTTCACGATGTATTCGACGCCGACGCCATGGGCAGGGTATTCGCCGAATTCGTGCGCGCCCACGGCATCTTCCACACGGCGTTCCCCGTTTCCGCGGACCTCTGCCCTGCGGGCCGTACCCTGCGCCCCGACCAGATCCGCATGGAAGTGACCGCGACCTCCGCCGGGCATCCGGGCACCACCGTCAAGGACCACCTCATGGCGACGGTTCCGCCGCTCGAGGACTGGGCGGCGTTCGCGTTCGCCGTCACCGGCGTCGAGCACGCGCACCACGGCGCGCAGGACCCGCAGTTCGAGGTGGTCGTCGTCTCCGACCACCTCTACACCGACGGGGTCTCGCAGGCCGTGAGCTTCTTCGAGTTGCTCTCCCGCTACACCGCGGTGCGGGCCGGCACCGAGTACACGCCGGCGCCGGTCCGCCCGTACCGCGAGTTCGCGGCGGAGCAGCGCACGCTCGCGGCGACGCTCACTCCCACGCATCCCGACGTGCAGCAGTGGCGCGACACCATCGTCCGCGCCGGCGGCATGCCGCGCTTCCCGCTCCCGCTCGGCCTGGCCGACGGGGAGTCCGCCCCGGGCAGGATCGCCGTCCACTCCTCGTTCGTCGACCCGGAGCTCACCGCCTGGTTCGGCACCGCGGCCAAGCGCGCGGGCGCGAACATGAGCAGCGCCCTGCTCGCGGTACTCGGCCAGGTGCACCACGCGCTCACCGGCGACGAGCTGTTCACCATGCTCATTCCCCGCGCCGACCGCTCCGCCGCGGGCGACGCGATGGCGGTGGGCTGGTACGTCACGCTGGTACCCGTACAGTTCTGCGCGCGAGGCGATTTCGACGATGTGGCGCGCAACGCGCACGAGGCCGTCTCGGTGGCCCGGCAGCTGGACCGCACCCCCGTGTTCCCCGTGATCGACCTGCTCGCCGACGATCCCGCCTTCGACGTGGAGCACGGCTTCGCCTCGCCGATGCTGTCCTACATCGACGTCACCCGCGTGCCCGGGGCGGAACTGGCCAAGCAGCACGACTTCTCGGTGTTCGCGAACGCCACGCCGTCACGCGAGGTGTTCATGTGGATCAACCGCGACGAGTCCGGCCTGGACTTCAACGCGATGCACCCCGATACCCCGGAGGCCGCGGAGGCGGTCGACACCGTGTTCCGTGCGCTGCGCGAGAACATCCTCGAGGTCGCCCAGCGGACCACCGCGCTCACGTCCGTCTGACGGAACGACCGGGCACAGCCGGGATCCTCAGTGCCCCCGGCGGATCCACTCCTCCAGATGCGGGGACTCCGTCCCCAGCGTGGTGCCGTCGCCGTGCCCGGTGTTCACCCGCGTCTCCGGAGGCAGGGCGAACAGCCGGTCCCGGATCGACTCGATGATCACGGAGAAGTCGCTGTAGGAGCGTCCGGTCGCGCCCGGTCCGCCCGCGAACAGCGTGTCGCCGCTGAACAGTTCCCCCGCCTCGGGGAGGTACAGGCACACCGACCCCGGTGAGTGCCCCGGCGCGTGGATGACCTGGATCTCCGTTCCCGCCACCGGGATCCGCGCACCGTCGGACAGGTCCTCGTGCGCCACCCCCGGATGCGTCATCTCCCACAGCACGTCGTCGCCGGGGTGCAGCAGGATGGGCGCGTCGAGCTGCGCCGACAGCTCCGGCGCGACGGTCACGTGGTCGTTGTGGCCGTGCGTGCACACGATCCCGCGGACCTTCCGCCCGTCGACCGCATCCACGATGGGGCCGGCGGAATGCGCGGCGTCCACGACGATCACCTCGGTGTCGTCGCCCACGATCCAGACGTTGTTGTCGACGTCCCAGGAGCCGCCGTCCAGGGTGAACTGCCCGGAGGTGACGACCCGCTCCACCCGCACGCTCACAGGACGACCACCGATCGCAGCACCTCGCCGCGGTGCATCGTGTCGAACGCGGATTCCACCTCGTCGAGTCCGATCCGCTCGGTGACGAACTTCTCCAGCGGCAGCCGTCCCTGCCGGTACAGGTCGACGAGCTGCGGGAAGTCGCGCTCCGGCAGGCAGTCCCCGTACCACGACGATTTCAGCGAGCCGCCGCGCGAGAAGAAGTCGATGAGCGGCATGTCCAGCGTCATGTCCGGCGTCGGGACACCCACGAGCACCACCGTGCCCGCGAGGTCCCGGGCGTAGAACGCCTGCTTCCACGTCTCGGGCCGGCCGACGGCGTCGATCACCACATCGGCACCGAACTCGTCGGTGAGTTCCTGGATGGCTTCCACCGCATCGGTTTCCGCGGCGTTCACGGTGTGCGTGGCGCCCAGATCGCGCGCCCACTCCAGCTTCTTCGGGTCACGGTCGACGGCGATGATGGTGCGCGCGCCCACGAGCCGCGCGCCCGCGATCGCCGCATCGCCCACGCCGCCGCAGCCGATCACCGCCACGGTGTCGCCGCGGGAGACGCCGCCGGTGTTCACCGCGGCGCCGAGGCCCGCCATGACGCCGCAGCCCAGGAGACCCACGACGGCGGGGTCCGCATCGGGATCGACCTTGGTGCACTGGCCCTGGTGCACCAGCGTCTTCTCCGCGAAGGCGCCGATCCCGAGCGCCGGCGACAGCTCGGTGCCGTCCTCCAGGGCCATCTTCTGCGTCGCGTTGAAGGTGTCGAAGCAGTACTGCGGCCTGCCCCGCTTGCAGGCACGGCACGAGCCGCACACCGCGCGCCAGTTGAGGATCACGAAATCGCCCGGCTGCACGTGGTCCACGCCCTCACCGACGCTCTCCACGACGCCCGCGGCCTCGTGCCCGAGGAGGAAGGGGAACTCGTCGTTGATGCCGCCCTCGCGGTAGTGCAGGTCCGTGTGACACACGCCGCACGCCTGCACCTCGACGACCACCTCGCCCGGCCCCGGATCCGGAATCACGATGGGCACCACCGCGACCGGCTCACCCTTCGCGCGCGCGACGACTCCTCGAACGACCTGCGGCATGACCTACTCCTCGTCTCGGTTGTGCCACCGGTCTATCACACGGGGCCGGCCTGTTCGTCGGACTCGTCTTCACGGGCGGGCCCCGCGACGGGCAGTTTCACGCGGAACCACGTGGCGCCCGGTTCGGACTTCACCGAGAGGTCGCCGTGGTGCTTGTTGACCACGATGCGCCAGGAGATGTCCAACCCCAGGCCGGTGCCCTCGCCGACCGGCTTGGTGGTGAAGAAGGGCTCGAAGATCCGGTCCACGACACCGTCGGGGATGCCGGGCCCGGTGTCACCCACCTCGACGAGCACGAACTCCCCGTCGTGCGAGGTGCGCAGCGTGAGCGTGCCGGACGCGACCCCGCCGGAGGTCATGGCGCCGAGCGCGTTGTCGAGCAGGTTGGTCCACACCTGGTTGAGCTCCGCCCCGAACCCGCGGATCGGGGGCAGCGCCCCGTCGTACTCCTTGACGACCGTCACGTCGCCCAGCTTCTGGCTGAGCATCACCAGCGTGCTGCCGAGCAGCTCGTGCACGTCGAGGGTCTGGAACGGGGCCCGATCCATCTGCGAGTACTGCTTGGCCGCGGAGACGAGCGCGGAGATCCGCGTGGTGGAGTCGCTGATCTCGTTGAGCAGCAGCTCCGTCTCCACCGTGTAGTAGAGCCACGCCATCGCCTTGGGCAGCATCTCGGCGCCGACGCGGGCCAGCACCGCCTCGAACCAGTCCACGTCGAGCCCGGCCGCGACGAAGGCGGGCGCCAGCTCGTAGCCGCCGTCCACGTCGTTGTCGTCGAGCCAGTCGGCGATCTCGTCCTCGCGATCGGAGGCCTCCAGCGGGGTCAGCGACGGGGCCTTCGCCACCGAGTCGACGGCGTCCTCCTGCAGGTCCATGAGCTGCACCAGCAGGTCGTGGTGCCACGCGCCGGCAGCGATCTTCGCGAGCTTGTGCCGCATGCCGCCCACCCGGGTGCGCAGCTCGGAGGTGGCCCGGACGGCCGCCCCGGCGGGGTTGTTGAGCTCGTGCGTAAGCCCGGCGGAGAGCGAGCCGAGGGCCAGCAGCCGCTCCCGCTCGCCGATCATCCGCTGCGTGCGCTTCCCGCCGTAGAACACGCCCTCCAGCAGGTGCACCGCCATGGGGAACCAGGTCTGCATGAGCTCCGCGAAGTCCGCCGACGGCAGCACGTAGAACCGGCAGTCGGTGACGGCGCGCATGGACGAGTTGTAGGTGGCGCCCACGCCCTCGCCGAGGAAGCTCCGCCACGCCCCGGCGTACACGCCGCGGTGATCCGTGCGATTGGTCTCGACGTCCGCGTCGCCCACCCGCTGCGAGAGCGCGACGGTCCCGTCGAGCAGTACGAACAGCGATTCGGCCGGGTCCTCCTGCCGGTACACGACCCCGGCCGGGTACTCCTCGATCCGGCCGCGCTCGCACAGCCACTCCAACTGCTCGTCGGACAGCTTCTCGAACAGGAAGAGCGTGCGCAGCTCGTCCTTGAGGCAGTCGTGCGGGGCGGTCACGAGTCCAGCCCCGCCAGGTACCGGTGCACGAACATCACGGCCATCGCTCCTTCTCCCACGGCCGAGGCCACGCGTTTCGCGGACTCGGACCGCACGTCGCCGGCCACGAACACACCGGGGACGCTCGACTCCAGGTGGAACGGCGGACGGTCCAGTGGCCATTCCCGGCGCGGCGCACCGTCGAGGTCGGGCCCGGTCACGACGAACCCGTGGGCGTCCCGGACGACGACCCCGTCGAGCCAGTCCGTACGGGGCGCCGCGCCGATGAACACGAACAGGTAATCGGCGGGAACGGTCTCCTCCTCGCCGGTGCCGCGGTCACGGAGCGTCAGCTTCTCCAGGTGGTCGCCGCCGTGCGCCTCGACCACCTCGGTCCGCGCGCGCACGTGCACGTTGTCGATCTGCGCGAGCTGCTGGATCAGGTAGTACGACATGGACGCCTCGAGCGATTCCCCACGCACGAGCAGCGTCACGGAGCGGGCGCCCCTGGCGAGGTACACCGCCGCCTGCCCGGCGGAGTTGGCGCCGCCCACGATGTAGACGTCGAGGTCCGCGCAGTTCGGCGCCTCGGTGAGCGCGGAGCCGTAGTAGACCCCGGCGCCGGTCAGCCGATCCAGGCCCGGGGCGTCCAGCTGCCGGTAGGCCACACCGGTCGCGAGGATCACGGTGTGCGCGCCCACGGACGTCCCGTCGGCGAACCGCACGGTGCGCCCGGAGCCGACCACATCGAGCTCCACCACGTCGGAAGTGGTGATCACCTCGGCCCCGAACTTCCCCGCCTGCCGCCGCGCGCGGTCGGTGAGCTGGGTGCCGGAGACCCCGTCGGGGAATCCCAGGTAGTTCTCGATCCGCGAGCTCTGCCCGGCCTGGCCGCCCGTGGAGTGCCGCTCCACGAGCACCGTCCGCAGGCCCTCCGAGGCGCCGTACACGGCGGCCCCGAGACCGGCGGGCCCGCCGCCCACCACGACCAGGTCGTAGAACTCCTCCGACGGTGCCGTGGACATCCCGACGCGTTGCGCCAGTTCCACGTCCGACGGTGCGCACAACGCGTCGCCGTCGCCGGCCACGACGAGCGGCAGGTTCCGGCCGTCGACGCCGGCGGCGGACAGGAGTCGTCGTCCCTCCGGCGATTCCGAGGAGAACCAGCGATACGGGACCTGATTACGAGCGAGGAACTCGCGCACCTCCGAGGAGCGGGCCGACCAGCGGTGCCCCACCACCTTGAGCTCCGTGATCGGCCGGTGGTCGGTGCACGCCCACGCCTCCAGCTGCCCGTCGAGCACGGGGTAGAGCTTCTCCTCCGGCGGATCCCACGGCTTGAGCAGGTAGTAGTCGAGGTCCACCACGTTGATCGCCTCGATCGCCGCGCCCGTGTCCGCGTACGCGGTGAACAGAAGCCGCCGCGCCGACGGGTACAGGTCCATCGCGGACTCCAGGAACTCGAGGCCGCTCATCTCGGGCATCCGGTAGTCGGCGAGCAGCACCGCCACCTGCTCGCCGCGGAGCTTCAGCTCGCGCAGCGTCTCCAGCGCCGCGGTCCCGCTCTCCGCGCGCACGATGCGGTACTCGGAGCCGTACCGGCGCCGCAGGTCGCGCGCCACGGAACGGGACACGCTGGGATCGTCGTCGACGGTGAGGATCGCGGGGCGCCCGGGGGTTTCTGCCACGCCCTCAGATTACGGCGGCGGCGCGCTCCGCGTCGGCGAGCGCGCGCTGCAGGGAGCCCAGGGAGTCCGGCCCCGCGGCGGGGTAGGTGACGGTGCCCGACGGTCCGCCTTCCACCGACCACCACGTGACCCACCCGTGCTCGTGCTCGCGCGGCAGCGCGACCCGGATCAGCCGGTCGCCCGCGGGGCTGTGCACCGTCCGCGTCACGATCGGCGCATCGATCTCGTTCCGCCGCCTCGCGCGCGGCAGGAATCTCCGTCCGCGGCGGGGATTCGCGGGGCGAGCGGGGATATCAGTAGCGGGCGGCCGAGACCAGGCCGCCGAGGCGGCGGCCGGCGACCGAGGCCTCCAGGACCCGGCCGACACCGTCGGCGGTGGCGCCCCAGGAGAAATCGGCGGCGCGCTCGCGGGCCTTCTCCCCCAGCTCGCGCCGCAGCAGGTCGTCGCCCAGCAGCCCTGCGACGGCCTCCGTCATCCCGGCCAGGTCGCGCACCAGGAGGCCCGTGGCACCGTCGACCACGGAGTCCGTGAGCCCGCGGGACGATACGTACCCCACGGTGGGCACCCCGTGCTGCGCGGCCTCGATCACGGTGATGCCCCAGCCCTCCTTGCGGGACGGCATCACGTGCACCCAGGCGCGCGAGAGAACCTGATGCTTACGGGTTTCGGTGACGTGGCCGTGGAAGGTCACGGCGTCGAGGACGCCGAGGCGGGCGGCGTGCGCGTACAGCTCCTCGTCCCACCAGCCGCTGCCGACCACGTCGAGATGCAGGCCGGGCACCCGGCGCCGCAGCCGGGCGAGCACGTCCAGCGCGTCCTCGATCTGCTTGTGCGGCACCAACCGCGACAACACCACCATGCGCGGCTCGGCGGACCGGGGCTCGGCGACGGCGAGCACCGGGTCGATTCCGTTGCGCACCACGGCGACCCGCTCCTGCTCCACCCCGAGCAGCGCCAGCTCCTCAGCGGACGGCAGCGAGACGGTGAGGTACTGCGAATCCCGGTGCAGCCACGGCGACAGCCGCGATTCGATGAACCAGCCCACGCGCGCCACGAGCCGGCCGGCCACGGGCCACTGCTCGCGGTGGCAGTGGTGCACCAGGACGGTCACGGGCACGCCGCTCACGAGCCGCGCGAAGAAGGGGATGCCGTTCTGCGTGTCGATCACCGCGTCGGGCCGGATACCGCGCAGCGGGCCGCGGCCGAACCGGGCGAGCACGATCGCGAGCAGCGCCAGCGGGTACACGGTGAACCGGCCGCCACCGCGGGAGATCCGCACCCCGTCGCGCACCTCGGCACGGGCGGCCCCGGGGTAGTGCGCGGTGCGCAGCGTGACCCGCACGCCGCGGCGCGCCAGCTCCTGGCCGACGCGCTCGAGGTACAGCTCACTGCCGCCGCCCTGCGGGTGGCGGGTGTCTCGCCAACAGAGCAGGAGGACTTCACGCACGCGCTCTAGGGTACCGTCCGGTGGCGTGGACCCCGTGACCTCGCAGTTCGCCCGACGCGCCACCCTGCGCCGGTCGGTCTCGCTGCTGTCCGATTTCCGGTTCGAGCAGTCCGCGCCGGAGCGGTTCTACGGCGCGCTCGCCCGGGACACCGTCGAGCTGACGGACGACCTGTTCTGGGAGCCGCTCCACGGCGCGCTCGTCCTCGACGTGGGCGGCGGCCCCGGCTACTTCGAGGACGCCTTCGCCGAGCACGGCGCGGTGTACGTGCCCGTCGAGCCCGACCCCTCCGAGGCGCACGCCGCGGGCATCACGTCGACGCGGGGCGTCCGGGGTTCGGGCCTCGCGCTCCCCATCGCCGACGGTGCCGTCGACGTCTGCCTGTCGTCGAACGTCGCCGAACACGTCCGGGACTGGCGGTCGATGGGCGAGGAGATGCTGCGGGTCACCCGGCCGGGCGGGATGGTGATCCTCAGCTACACGCTCTGGTACGGCCCGTTCGGGGGCCACGAGATGGGCCTCACCCACTACCTGGGCGGCGCGCGCGCCGCGCGGATGTACACCAGAAGGCACGGGCACCCGCCCAAGAACCTGTACGGCACGTCACTGTTCAAGGTCGGCGCCGCGGACGGCCTGCGCTGGGCGGGCACCGTCCAGGATGCCGAGCTCGTCGCCGCGTTCCCGCGCTACCACCCGTCGTGGGCGTGGTGGTTGGTGCGCGTACCCGCGGTGCGCGAACTGCTGGTGTCGAACCTGGTCCTGGTGTTCCGGAAGGCGTGACGACAGGGGCCCTCCGCCTCATGGGGGGCGGTGCGGAGGACCCCTGCCGCTTCACCCGATCACGCCGCCGACGATCCGCCCTCACCGCGGCTCGAGTCGGTAGCGGGATCGGAGTCCGTGGCCGCCGACTCTTCCAGTCGGGCTACGACTTCCCGATGACACATCCGATGAATCAGCTCATTCTAATCGAGCCGCGGCCGACGCCGCCCTTCTTCCACCACAGCGCAGAACGCGCGTTACGCGCCGAACAGTCGCAAGTGCTTACCGCAAGCATTCGGCGCACAGCGGACGCCCGCAATCATCGCCGGAGGTCAAACACCCGATCTTTTGCACTACGTGCAGGGAACGTTCTCGTACCTGCGGGAGCGGACTACGCCAGATGCAGGAGCTTCTCCGGGTTGCGCACCGCGTACACGGCCGTCACGCGGCCGCCGGCCACCTCGAAGCTGATCACGTCGTCGACGGTGCCGTCGAAGCTCACCACCATCGACGGCATGCCGTTGAACACGCCGAACCGGACGCCCATCTCCCCCAGGTCCGCCGACTTGCGCAGCAGGCCGACCATCATCCGCGCCACCCGGTCCGCGCCCACCACGGGCCGGCGCGCTGCCGACACCACGCCGCCACCGTCGCCGAGGTACACCACATCGGGCGCCAGCAGGTCCATGAGCGTCTGCACGTCGCCCGTCGCCGCCGCCACCAGGAACCGTTCGGCCGCGCCCCGCGCGTCCTCGGGATCGACGACGGTCCGCGGCCGACGCGCCCGCACGTGCCCGCGGGCGCGGTGCAGCGTCTGCCGCACCGTCGCCTCGCTCTTGCCCACCGCCTCCGCGATCTCGGGGTAGCCGAAGTCGAAGACCTCACGGAGCACGAACACCGCCCGCTCCGTGGGCGAGAGGGACTCCAGCACGAGCAGCATCGCCGTGGTGACCGCCTCTCCGGTCAGCACGTGCTCGGCCGGTGCGTCGGCCGACGGTGCCTCGAGCGGCTCCGGCAGCCACGGACCCACGTACTCCTCACGACGCCGCGAACTGCTCCGCAACGCGTTGAGCGCCTGCCGGGTCACGATCCTGGCGAGGTAGGCGCGCGGGCTGTCCACCCCGCCGAGGTCCACCTCGCACCACCGCAGGTAGCTCTCCTGCAGCACGTCCTCGGTGTCCGCGACGCTGCCCAGGATCTCGTACGCCACCGAGAACAGCAGCGGCCGATGGTCGGTGAACAGCTCTGCGGGCGTGGGCGGCTCGGGCACGGCGGTCACCGGGGCGCGGGGAGCCAGGCGAACGTCGCGGTGCGCGCGGCGCCGCGGGCCAGCCGGCACACCTGTTCCTTGAGCGCGGCGGCCGGACGGCCCGCGAACCAGATCCGGGTCGGCGAATCGTCGCGGCGGGCCACTTGGATCACCGCGGAACGACGGCCTATGGACACGTTCTGCCCCGTGTACCCCATCGAGTACCGTTTCGGCGCAGCGCCTTCCAGAATGCGGGCCAAGTTGTCCGCGCCGTGCGCGCCCTGCGGCAGCGCCGTCTGGCAGGACAACCTGGCGCCGGGGACCGCGGCACCGTCTCCCACCGCGAGCACCCGGGGATCGCTGACGCTGCGCAGGTACTCGTCCACGAGAACGCGCCCGTCGGCGTCCACCGCCAGGCCGCTGCGCGCACCCAGGTCGCTCACCTGGGTCGCGATCGCCCACAGCACGAGATCCGCGTCGCCGACGGCACCGTCGAACCGGCCCCGCTCGACGGCCACACCCAGCCGCGCCAGCTCCCGGTGCACCCGGCCGCGGGCGCCCTCCCCCAGCGACGCACCCACCTCGCCCTCACTGAGCAACCGGACCCGCAGCCCCGGATGCGATTCCGCGACCTCGGCGGCGGTCTCGATGCCGGTCAGGCCGCCCCCGACGACGGTGACCCGGGCACCGTCGGGCAGGTCCGCCAGCGCCGCGCGGGCCCGTTCCGCGGATTCGAGCCCGCCCACCGCGAAGGTGCCCGACGGGGCGGTGACCGCCCCGCCCGCGGCGTACACCAGGTGCTCGAACGGCAGCGTCGTGCCGTCGGCGAGCAGGAGGGAGCCGTCGCCGATCTTGTCCACCGTGCCCACCACGAGCCGGATCCGCGGATTCAGCATCTCCGTCAGCGGCGTCACGGCGCCGCCGCTGCCCGCGAGGTGCTCGTGCAACCGCACCCGCTCGACGAACTCCGCGCGCGGGTTGACCACGGTGATCCGCGCTCCCGGCGCCTTCTTGGCGAGCCGGTTCGCGGCGACGGTGCCCGCGTAGCCCGCGCCGATGACGACGATCGACATGTCTGCCTCCTCAAGGCGGTTTCCAGTGTTCCGCACATGAGACACCGGCCGCCGCCGATCTGTGACAGAGCACCGGATGTGATCCCCGCTACCCCGCCTATCCCTCGGCGATCGCGGCGAGCGGGGGCGTCCGGGCGGCGCGGATCGCGGGCAGGATGGCCGCGCCGACGCCGACGAACGCCGACGCCACGAGCATGACGATCACGGTGGACCACGGCACGACCACGGAACCGAGCCCTTCGTCACGCAGCGCGTTCACCAGCGACGTGCCCAGCAGCACGCCCAGGAACAGCCCCAGGACCGCGCCGAACACCGCGATCAGGATCGATTCGAGGTAGATGGACCGCCGCACCTGCGAGCGGATCATGCCGATCGCGCGCAGCATGCCGATCTCCCTGCGCCGCTCCACCACCGACAGCGCGAGCGTGTTGACGATGCCGAGAATGGCGATGATCACCGCCAGGCCGAGCAGCGCGTACAGCACGCCCATGAGGGCCGTGATCGCCTGGCCCGCCTGGTCCTTGAGGTCCTGCTGATCGTCGACGTTGACCACCAGCAGCGGCTTGACCGCGTCCCGGAGGCGCTGCTTGAGGTCGTCCACGTCGGTCCCGTCCGCCGCACCGATGAACACCGACTGCGGGGTGACCACCGGGCTCGAGGATCCCCGCGCCGGCGGGTACAGCTGGTTCATCTCCGCCGCGGTGACCACGGGACCGGAGAGGGCGCCCTCCTGGGCCTTGTAGATCCCGGTGACGGTGGGCGTCACGGTCTCCGCGCCGGTCCCGGACCCGAGCGGGACCGGCGTCCCGACCTCCCAGCCGCGCTCGCGGGCGGTCCTGTCGTCCACCAGCATCCCCCGGCCCGCGAGCGCGAGGTCCCCGGAGGTGCGGGTGAGGTTGAAGACGGAGGTCACGTCACCGTCCACCGCGAGCAACTGCTCGCGCTCGCCGCCGATCCGCGCGGGCGCCACGTACAACGTGGTCCTGCTGCCGATGCCCTGCACGTCCTTGATCGCGTCCAGCGCCGCCGGCGGCATCCCGAACTGCGGAGCCTGCAGCACCAGCTCGGACCGGATACCGCTGTCCACCTGCGCGTCGATCGACTTCTGCATGGAGGCGCCCAGCGTGCCGATCACGCCCACCAGGGCCACGCCGATCACGAGCGCGAACGCGGTCGCGGTGGTGCGCTGGGGGTTCCGCATCACGTTGGTCCGCCCCAGCCGGCCCGCCGGCCCGAACGGAACCGCGAGCACCCGGCCCACGCCGCCGAGCACCGGCGCCACCAGCGCGGGCCCGCCGATCACCACCGCGAGCACGAGCCCGAACCCGGCGACGCCCACGAGGATCGCCGCGCCGGAACCGGATTCGGTGGTGGAAACGAACAGCAGGGCCAGCGAACCGAGGAACAGGCCGGCGCCGATCGCGCCGCGGACGAGCACCGACGTGGCGGATCCACCGTCCTGCGCGCGCATCGCGGCCACCGGCGGCACCTTCGAGGCGCGCACGGCGGGGATGAGCGCGGAGACCACCGTGACCACGGTGCCGACCAGCATCACGGTGACGATCACCGACGGCGACACCACGAGGCCCGTGTCGGGGAATCCCGCGCCGGCGGCCTTGACCGCCGCCTGCAGGCCGACCGCCAGGGCCACGCCCACCGCGAGTCCGGCCGCGCTGCCGAGGATCCCGACGATGAGCGCCTCCAACACGACCGAGTTGCGCACCTGCCCGCGGCCCGCGCCGATCGCGCGCAGCAGGGCGAGCTCCTTGAGCCGTTGGGCGACGAGCATCGAGAAGGTGTTGTAGATGATGAACACGCCCACGAGGAGGCCGATCAGGCCGAATGCCACGAGGAAGTAGTTGAGGAAGCTCAGGCCCTGGTTGATCGTGTCCTCGAACTCCTGCCGCACCTCGTCGCCGGTCTTGACGTCCAGGTCGGGCAGGGCCGCGGCGAGGGCCTCGCGCAGCTGCGCCGGAGTGGTGCCGTCGGCGGCGGCCACGTCGATGTTCGGGGTGGTCGCGCCGTCGCCGAACAGCGACTGCGCCTCGTCCTTCGCGAACAGCGCGCCGATGTACCCGCCCGAGTCCACGGACGTGGTGTAGACGCCCACCACCGTCACCTCGATCGGGCCGGGCGAGTGCGGGGTCACCACGGTGGTCCTCGCGCCGGTCCTCAGGTCGAGCCTGTCGGCCGCGGTCTCGTTGAGCACCATCTCCTTCGGGCCCGACGGTGCGCGGCCCGAGGTGATCGTCAACCCCGCCGGATCGAGGTTCTCCCCCGGCGGCAGGTAGGCGCCGCCGATCTGCGGCGCGCCGGACGGCGACACCACGTTCCCCTCGCCGTCGCGCAGCGCGATGGTGCCGGTGATCGCGGGTTGGGCCACGCGGACCCCGGGGACCGCCGCGACCCGGTCGACGACGCTCAGCGGCACCCCCGGCCCCGACGGGCCGAATCCGCCCTGCCCCTGGGCGTTCTCCGGCGCGACGCGCGCATCGACGCCCACCGCGATCCGGTCCGAGATGCCGTCGAAGGCCTTCGACAGGGTGCCGGTGAACACCATCGACCCGGCGATGAACGAGGTGCCCAGCAGCACCGAGAGGACGGTGAGGAACAGGCGGCCCTTGTGGGCCATGAGGTTCCGCAGCGCGACGCGCCGCATCGGGGACGCCACCGGCTACCTCGCCACCAACTCGTCGAGGTGGATCAGCTTCTCCGCCACCAGTTCCGCGGTGGGGCCGCGCATCTCGTCGACGATCCGGCCGTCGGCGAGGAACACCACCCGGTCCGCGTACGAGGCCGCCCGCGGATCGTGGGTCACGATCACCACGGTCTGCCGGTAGTCGTCCACCGCGGCCCGGAGGATGGAGAGCACCTCCGCGCCGGACCGGGAATCCAGGTTCCCCGTGGGCTCGTCGCCGAACACGATCTCCGGCCTGCCCACGAGCGCGCGGGCGCACGCGACGCGCTGCTGCTGGCCGCCCGACAGCTCGGTGGGCCGGTGGTCGAGGCGCTGCCGCAGGCCGAGCCGGTCGATCACGGCGTTCATCCACTGCTCGTCGGGCTTGCGGCCCGCGATGTCGAGCGGCAGCGTGATGTTCTCCAGCGCGGTGAGCGTGGGCACCAGGTTGAACGCCTGGAACACGAAGCCGATGCGGTCGCGTCGCAGCTCCGTCATCTGCTTGTCGCTGAGCGAGGTCAGCTCCGTGCCGCCCACCTGGACCGATCCGCCCGTCGCGGCGTCGAGACCGGCGAGGCAGTGCATCAGGGTGGACTTGCCGGAGCCCGACGGGCCCATGATCGCGGTGAACTCCCCCGCGCGGAAGTCGATCGTGACGCCGGCGAGAGCGTGCACCACGTTCTCGCCCTCGCCGTAGACCTTGGTCAGGTCCACGGCGCGGGCCGCCACGGCCTCGAAGTATTCGGACATGCAACGAGCTTGCCAGAATCCCCGGCGCACGGCATCGGGGTGATCCCCCACCCGCCGTGGCCCGGTCGGCGGACACCGGCGCGGCGGGCCGGGCGCGCCGCGCGGGCGTGGTGGACAATGGCGGGATGCGCCTCGAACCCCGCATCCTGATGCAGTTGTCCGGCGTCCTGCACCTGCGCGACGGCAAGTTCTTCGCCAGCTGCTTCGGGCACCGGGTGCCGGACGACCTGCTGGCCGCCGTCACCGTGCACGGCGCCGCCACCAACAAGGCGACCGCCGGGTTCGCCTCCCCGTCGCGCAGCCAGGCGTCGATGCCGGTCGAGATCGAGCACTGGGACGACGAGCCGCCGGCGGACGGGGACTGGGACACCGTGCTCCGGACCCAGCTGTGCGTGGACACCTCCGGCAGCATCGAGTGGTTCTCCCCGTCGACCGAGGAGCCCGGCGGCCCCGGCGACGTGGTGGAGTTCCCCGTGGCCCGCGGCTGGTACGAGGTGGAGGCCGCGGCGCGGCACGCGGGCGACGGCGCGGACACCTGGCGGATCCGGATGTGGAGCTCGGACGAGTACGGCCCCGACCTCAAGGAGATCGGCGAGATCGCCCTCCTCGCGCGCTGACGAACCGCTACGGTGAGGCGGATTCGCCGGTTCGGGGGAACCGGCTCCGGGGGTAGTCATGACTTCTGCTGTCAGTTCCGCGTCCGCGGTGCGGGCGTTCCGAGCGGGCATCGCCGCGCTCGGCATCCAGGTGGGCGAGTTCGAGGCGGGCCCGCGCGATCCCGCGCTGGCGCGCCGCGCGTTCGAGGCCGCGACCACCGCCGATCCGTCGATGGCCGACGCCTGGCTGGGGCGCGCCGCCGCGGGTGAACCCTCCGCGGAGGTGCTCGCCGCCCTGCACCGCACCGCGGACGGCATCGGCGCCGCCGCGCGCGGCGCGGGCCTGCCGCCCGGCACCCTGGCCGGGTCCTTCGCGACCGGCATGTACGTGGACCATCCGCTCCGCGACGCCGCCACCGCCCACGTCGCGTACGCGGCGCGACTGCTCGCCGACGGCGGACCGTCGGCCTTCGAGGACGCCGAGCGCGCGCTCGACGCGGCCCCGCAGTGCCCGGTGGAGCGGTATCAGCGCGCGGTGCTGCACACCGTCGCCCGACAGTGGCCGGACGTCCTGACCGCCCTGCGGGGCGTCGCGGACTGGGAGGACGCGGTGCTCGCCGCCGCGGGCCGCACGCTCGCGGGATCCGCCGCCGCGCAACTGGGCCGGTTCGCGGAGGCGGCGCGACTGCTGGCCGACGCCGCCGAGGGGCCGGTACCCGGCGCCGCGGCCGCGGCCCGGTACTGCCACGCGCTGGTGCTGCGCGAACAGGGCGACGAACCGGCCGCGCGGGACCTGCTGGAGCGGGCGGCACCGTCGTACCCGCCGGCCGATGCGGCCCTGCGGGACCCGAACCACCGCCTCGTGCTCGCCCCTCCCGACGCGCCCGCCGGGCCGGAACCCGCGGCGGAGGACGGCGAGGCGCTGCTCGCCGACGCCGCGGCCGAGCTGGAGCGCCAGGTGGGGCTGCGCGAGGTCAAGGACCAGGTGGCCCGGCTGCGGACCACCATGCAACTGGCCAAGGTGCGCGCCGAACGCGGCCTGGCCGGCGGCGACCGGTCGCTGCACCTCGCCTTCACGGGTCCGCCCGGCACCGGCAAGACGACGGTGGCGCGGATCGTCGCGCGGATGTACCGCGGCCTCGGGCTGCTGCGGACCGACACGGTGGTCGAGTGCTCGCGGCGCGACCTGGTGGGCCAGTACCTGGGCGCCACCGCCCTGAAGACGAGCGAGGTGATCGACTCCGCGCTCGACGGGGTGCTGTTCATCGACGAGGCGTACACCCTTGTGCAGGAGGGGCTCTCGGGCGGCGACGCGTTCGGCCGGGAGGCCGTGGACACGCTGCTGGCGCGGATGGAGAACGACCGGCACCGGCTGGTGGTGATCATCGCGGGCTACGACGGCGAGATCGACCGTTTCCTCGCCGCCAACGACGGCCTGGCCTCCCGATTCGGGCGCCGCATCCGGTTCCCGGGGTACTCCCCCGGGGAGCTCGCGGAGATCGGCGCCGCCATGGCCCGCTCGCGCGACGCGGTGCTCACCGGCGAGGCGGCCGCCGTCCTCGAGGCGTGCTGCGCGGGCATCGCCGACCGGCTGGACCGGCTGGGCAACGGCCGGTTCGTGCGCAACGTGATCGAGGCGGCGGAGGAGGAGCGGGAGGTGCGGCTCGCCGAATCCGGGGTGGACCTGGCCGGCGTGGACGAGGCCGTGCTCATGCGGATCGAGGCCGCCGATATGGCTCGCGCCCTCGCCGTACTGACCGGCGAGGGGTGAACCGGCTAGATCGAGCCCGCGACGTTCGCGGCGTAGGCGTCGCTGCTCGACGGGCCCGTGCCCGTCATCATCAGCTCGTCCGCCAGCCGGTCCGCGGCCTCGAGGTCGATCCCCGTCTCCCGCTGGCTGTGCACGATGAGGGTCTCCGCGCCGAGGACGGGCTCGCTCCCGACGTACACCGTGCTCGCCACCGTGATCAGGTCGGTATCGGCCTTGACGATGTGCGACGAGAGGCGCGCGCCGACCGACAACACCTCTCCGATGTGCAGCGGCCGCAGGTAGGTGTAGGACTGCCCGGCGTGCAGGATCGCCGACAGGTTGCACCCGGGGAGAGCCTTGCCCACCAGCGCCGAGGCCGCCTGCAGCAGGGGCGCGCCGAGCAGGGTCGCGGGGACCGCGGTGTCGGCGGGGATCACGCGGCTGGCGGCGTACGGCACGTGCCAGGACCGCGTGGCCCGGGCGAAGGATCGCACCGACTCCGAACCGATTTCGTACGCGTCGGGAAACCAGATGTCCCACTCGTCGGCCAGGGCCACGGGCGTTCTCCTCGATGATGCGCCCTGTTCTACTCAAGAGCGACGACGGTCCAGAATAACCGACCCGGCGGTGCGATATCAAAACGTGCCCACCCGCCGACCGAGGACGCCCCCGGACCGGTGACAGGCGGGGCCGCCGCGATTACGGTCGGAACCATGTGGCGCACGAACTCCCTCCGGGTCGCGGTGGTGGGCGCGGGCATCGGCGGCCTCGCCGTCGCGTCCGGGTTGCAGCGCGCCGGCGCCGAGGTCATCGTCCTCGAGCAGGCCGCCCGGTTCCTGCCCCGCGGCTCCGGACTCTCCCTGTTCGGCAACGGTTTCGCGGCGCTGCGCTCGCTGGGTCTGGAGGAGCGGGTGCGGACCGTCGCGGCCGACGGTCCGCCGACGGGCCCCGTCGGGATCATGCGGCCGGACGGCGCCCACCTCGCGGTGTTCTCGCCGCCCACCGTCGCCGAGCTCAGGGTGATCGACCGCACCGAACTGCACCGAGCCCTCCTCGAAACGCTCGCACCGGACACGGTGCGGCCGGGCATCCGGGTGGAGGGCCTCGCCCGCGGCACCCTCGACCTGGGCCCCAGCGGGCTGCTCGAGGACGCGCACGTCGTGGTGGGCGCCGACGGCATCCGCAGCCGGGTCCGCGGCAGCCACGCCGGCGACCCGGGCCCCGCGTACTGCGGGTACGGCGCGTGGCGGGGCATCACCGACGGGCCGGTCGTGCTGCCCGACGGTGGCGAGACCTTCGGGCGGGGCGAACGTTTCGGCTACATGCCGCTGCGCGACGGCAGGGCCTACTGGTTCGCGGTGCGCCCGTCGGCGAGCGACGAGGGGCCCGAGCCCGGCGAGCTCGCGGAACGCTACGGCGACTGGCACGCGCCGATCCCCGAGCTCATCGCGAGCACCGACCCGCGGCGCATCGGCTATCAGCCGATCGAACGCCTCGCGCACCCGCTGCGGACGTACTCCCGCGGGACCGCGACGCTCGTCGGCGACGCCGCGCACGCGATGCCGCCCACTCTGGGGCAGGGCGCGAACCTGGCGCTAGAGGATGCCGCGGTCCTCGTCGCCCTGCTGCGTCCGCTGGTCGGCGACCCCGATCCGGGGACGGTGCCGGGGCAGCTGAGCAACTACGACAAGGCCCGCCGCAACCGCACCCAACGGATCGCCCGCCAGGCGCATCTCCTGGGCGCGGCGATGCAGTGGGACAACCCGCTGGCAGCCGCGGCCCGGGAGAAGGCGATGCGCCTCCTCCCCGACCCGATCGTCGACCGCGGGTTCCGCTCCGTGCTGCGCTGGTCGCCGCCGAACTGATCCGGCGGCGACCCGCGATACGTCAGAGGATCGGCAGCACGTCGAGGAGGCCGCCGACGAGCCCGTGCGAGCCGCCCTTCTCCGCGGCGCCGGATCCCGCTCCCGCCGAGGCGGATCCCGCGCTCTCCGACGAGGTCACCGAACCACCCGAGGATGCGGCTCCGCCCGACGACGCCCCGCCGGAGGACGATGCCCCGCCTGAGGACGATGCCCCGCCCGACGCCACGGACTGGCCGCCGTCGATCCGGGCGCCCGCCGAGCGCGGCGAGCTCACCGACGCCCCGCCGCCCGAGCCCGACGCGGATTCCGTCGCCCCCGAGGCGGATTGCGCGGCACCGCCCCCGGCGCCCGAGCCCTGGGCCGCATACCCCTGCGCACCGGAACCCTGGGCAGCGGCCCCCTGGGCACCGGACCCGGCCGCGCCTGCGCCCGTCCCGGCGCTGCGCGATGTCACCTGCCCGCCGTTGCTCGCGGAGGCGCCCGAGGCAGCCTCCGCGTCCGCGACCGCGTCCGAGTCCAGCGAGCCGACGCCCGCGGCCGACGTGGATCGCGATGCGGCGCCGCCCGCCTGAGCTCCCGAGCCGCCCGCGCCCTGCGCACCCGCGCCACCGGACCCACTGCCGCCCGCACCGCCGGCGCCGTTCGCACCAGCGCCGCCCGCGCCCTGCGCTCCCGCACCGCCAGCGCCCTGTGCTCCCGCACCGCCAGCGCCGTTCGCACCAGCGCCGCCCGCGCCCTGTGTTCCCGCGCCGCCCTGTGCTCCCGCGCCGCCCTGTGCTCCCGCGCCGCCCGTCGTCTTGCCGCCCGTCGCCTGGCCCGCGCCGACGCCCGGCCCCGCGGTGTTCCCGCTCGGATCGCCGCCCGCATTCGCCGCACCGGCGAACCACATCGACCCCGCCGCGAGCGCCGCCGTCGCGGCCACCGAAACCTTGACGCGCGAGACTGCGGCCGCGGTGGCCCGGCGGTGCTTCCCCGTGTAAGCCATGAGAATCCCCTTCGATTAATTTATCGTGTACGAGATTGAATTCATTGTCGCGTTCGGAAAAGCGCGAAGAAGGCACACGGAATCCCACTCGGAACATCACGCCAATGCGCGAACAATTCCGAGAGATGCATTCATGATCGGGTCGGCGAATACGCCCCACGACGCTCGCCAGCAGAGATTTCTCGACCCGCGGCGATCCCACCGCGGCGTCAGACACCCTCGATCACGCACGTGATATCGCCTGTGGGCGACCATCATCGCACGTCAAAACCCTGCTAACCCTGAAAGCAGGATGATCCTATGTACAACCGCAAAGAATACTGGAGGTGGTTCGCGGGCCCCCTTCGCCTGCCGTCGATTCCGGTACGCACAAACGACACTATCCGCGCGAATGCGACGGGAAAACCCTTTTGCTCCGCCGTTACCGCGGTCGTTATCAAGTTGAAACAGTGGCGCGAGAGAGTGCTGTGATTCAAGGAAACGGATATGCGAACGACGTCAGAGAATGAGGATGGCCTAAGTGATCCGTCGCCGACCCGCGGGGCCGAACGTCACAGGTCGGACATTTGCCATCGGCAGAAGCGGCCTATGCGCGTTGCGCGGCCGTCGGGGCCCGCATCCGCGAATCGCGCGCCGGATACGCCCGGATGCCTGTGGAAGGCTGTGCGGCCGACGGACATCCGGGAGGGGCGAGTCGGACCGTCGGCCCGCAGCCGGTCAGTAACCGGCGTCGACGGCGCGCTGCATCGCGGACAGCACCGCCGGATCGAGCTGCTGCCCGCCCGCCTGGGACTGGTCGATGATCTGCTGCGCGAACGACGACGCGGCCCCGCCCGGCTCGGTCACCTTCGGCGCGGGCTTCGGCGCGGGCTTCGTCACCTTCGGCCCGGGCTTCGTGACCTTCGGCGTCTGCTTCGGCGCGGGCTTCGGCGCCGGCTTGCTCACCTTCGGCGTGGGCGCGGGCGTCTTCGGGGCGGTGCGCGGGGTGGGCGCTCCGAGGTTCTTGCCGCAGGAGGACCAGGCACCCTTGCCCTGGCCCGCCAACACCTTCTCGGCGATCGCGATCTGCTGCGCCTTCGTGGCCTGATGCGCGACGGGGGCGTACTGCCGGCCGCCGTACGCGTTCCACGTGGACGGGCTGAACTGGAGACCGCCGTGATAACCGTTACCGGTGTTGAGGGACCAGACGCCGCTGGATTCACACGCGGCGACCTGCTCCCACTGCGCGTCGGTGGCGGCGTTCGCCGAGGGCGCCGCGAGCGCCATCCCGGCACCGCCGAGAAGCGCACCCGCTGCGGTGACCTTGGCGGCGGAGAGGCGGGTGTTCGACTGCTTGCGGTGGCGTCCCGGCATTGCGCGGCTCCCTTCGACTCCCGCCTCCCGGCGGGCAACGACGCGCCCGAGCGGCTCCAGGCGGCGATTCACGGTTGTCACTGCAAACTAGCCGTGACCGAATCGTGTTGCAACCGTGACACGGCGGCCGGCCTCCTCGCGCGGCAGATACGTGCAGGTCAACGCACCTTCCGGCGCGTGTGAAGGTTCGGTGAAGGTCACGTCCCGCTCGCGCCCCGCATCGTCGCCGATGTGCATCAGCAACGCGAAATCCGGCGATCACCGTCGGGCAGCCGGCCGGCGCGGAAGCCCGGGCGGCGGACCGTCGGGCGCTCTAAGCTTTTGCAGTTCGCAACTCCGCGAACCCCGGACCGATCGGAGAACCGCCGTGCCCCACGTGACCACCGACGACGGCGTCGACATCTTCTACAAGGACTGGGGAACCGGGCAGCCGATCGTGTTCAGCCACGGCTGGCCGCTGTCCGCCGACGCCTGGGATCCCCAGATGATGTACTTCCTCGCCCACGGCTACCGCGTGATCGCGCACGACCGGCGCGGCCACGGCCGCTCCGAACAGGTCGCCGACGGGCACGACATGGACCACTACGCAGACGATCTCGCCGCCCTGGTCCGCCACCTCGACCTGCGGGACGCGATCCACGTGGGGCACTCCACGGGCGGCGGCGAGGTGGCCCGGTACCTGTCCCGGCACGGCACCGCGCGCGCCTCGAAGGCAGTGCTGCTCAGCGCCGTCACCCCGGGGCTCACCCGCTCGGAGAACAACCCCCACGGGCAGCCGGTGGCGATGTACGACCTGTTCCAGCAGCAGGTCGCCGAGAACCGCGCGACCGCCTACCGCCATGCGGCGATCCCGTTCTACGGCTACGACCTCCCCGGCGTCATGCCCTCCCATCCCGTGCTCGACAACCACTGGCGCCAGGCCATGATGGGCTCGGTCAAGGCGCACCACGACTGCATCGTCGCGTTCTCGAAGACCGATTTCACCGCGGACCTGCCCGCGATCGACGTGCCCGCGCTGGTGCTGCACGGCGGCGCCGACCAGGTGGCGCCGGCCAGGATCACCGCCGAGCGGGCAGCCGCTCTGCTGCCGGACGCCACCCTGAAGATCTATCCCGGCTTCCCGCACGGCATGCCGATCATCAAGGGCGCGGTCATCGATCCCGACCTGCTGGAGTTCTTCCGCGACTGACGCCCGCGACGCGCGAGGGCCCCGCACCGGCGATCGGTGCGGGGCCCTCGGAAGCGTCTACGCGGGAGGCTATCCCAGGCGCTGCTTGAGCGCGTCGAACTCGTCCTTGACGCCCGTGGGCAGGCGGTCGCCGACGAACTCGAACCACTCCTCGATCGACGGGATCTCGTCGCGCCACTCGTCGACGTTCACCGCGAGCGCCTCGGCCACGTCCTCGACCGGGGTGTCCAGGCCGGTGAGGTCCAGCTCCTCCGGGGTGGCGACGATGCCGACCGGCGTCTCCTTGCCGGCCGCCCGGCCCTCGATGCGGTCGACGATCCACTTCAGCACGCGGCTGTTCTCGCCGAACCCGGGCCACAGGAACCGCTTATCGGTGCCGCGGCGGAACCAGTTGACGTAGAACACGTCCGGCAGCTTCGACGAGTCGGCGTTCTTGCCGATGTCGAGCCAGTGCTCGAAGTAGTCGCCCACGTTGTAACCGAGGAACGGCAGCATCGCCATCGGGTCGCGGCGCACGGTGCCCACCTTGCCCTCGGCGGCCGCGGTCTGCTCGGAGCCGACGGTGGCGCCCATGAACACGCCGTGCTTCCAGTCGCGGGCCTGCGTCACCAGCGGCACCGTGGTCTTGCGGCGGCCGCCGAACAGGATCGCCGAGATCGGCACGCCCTGCGGGTCGTCCCACTCGGGGGCGATCGACGGGCACTGCGACATCGGGGTGGTGTAGCGCGAGTTCGGGTGCGCCGCAACGGTGACGACGCCGTCCTCACCCTCGGCGGCCGAGCTCTCCCAGTCCTGGCCCTTCCAGTCGGTGAGGTGCTGCGGCGCGGCCGACATGCCCTCCCACCACACGTCACCGTCGTCGGTCCTGGCGACGTTGGTGAAGATGGTGTTGCCCTGGTCGATGGTCTTCATCGCGTTCGGGTTGGAATCCATCGACGTGCCCGGGGCCACGCCGAAGAAGCCGAACTCCGGGTTCACGGCGTACAGCCGGCCGTCGGCGCCGAAGCGCATCCAGGCGATGTCGTCGCCCACGGTCTCGGCGCGCCAGCCCGGCAGGGTGGGCTGGATCATCGCGAGGTTCGTCTTGCCGCAGGCGCTCGGGAACGCGGCGGCGATGTAGTAGACCTTGTCCTCCGGGCTGATCAACTTGAGGATCAGCATGTGCTCGGCGAGCCAGCCCTCGTCGTGCGCCATGGCCGACGCGATGCGCAGCGCGTAGCACTTCTTGCCCAGCAGGGCGTTGCCGCCGTACCCCGATCCGTAGGACCAGATCTCGCGGGTCTCCGGGAAGTGGGTGATGTACTTGGTCTCGCTGCACGGCCACGGCACGTCGGCCTCGCCCGGTGCGAGGGGCTTGCCCACGGAGTGCAGGCCCTTGACGAAGAAGCCGTCGTCGCCCAGCTTCTCCAGGACGGCGCTGCCCATGCGGGTCATGATCTTCATCGAGACGACCACGTACGGGCTGTCGGAGATCTCCACGCCCAGCTTCGGATCGTCGGCGCCCAGCGGGCCCATGCAGAACGGGACGACGTACATGGTGCGGCCCTGCATCGAGCCGCGGTACAGATCGGTCATGGTGGCCCGCATCTCGGCGGGGCGCACCCAGTTGTTGGTCGGGCCGGCGGCGTCCTTGGTCTCCGAACAGATGTAGGTGCGCGACTCCACGCGCGCCACGTCCGCCGGATCCGACAGCGCGAGGAACGAGTTCGGCTTCTTCTTGTCGTTGAGCTTGGTGAAGGTGCCCGCGGCGACCATCTCCGCCGTCAGCCGGTCCCACTCCTCATCCGAGCCGTCCGCCCACACGACGCGATCGGGCTGCGTGAGCTCGGCGACCTCGCGCACCCATTCGACCAGCTTCTCGTGCTTCGTGGGGATCGCATCCCCGTCCAGGCCCGGAATGGTTGCAGAGGTCATGTGTTCGTCTCCCGAGATCTCGTTCAGTACTGATGCCAGTGTCACACATCACGCGAGGCCACAGAACCGGGGGTGACGTGCGACATCTCACATCACACTCGCCCGCGGAGCGCTCCCCCGCGCGGCGGGCGCAACCATTTCCGCGACCTGCCGGTTCACCCGCCCAGCGGCCCCCGGTCGAGCGGCCGCCACTCGCCCCCGTCGAACCGCCAGGTCTCGAACGTCCCGTCGGGCTTGATGCGGTGGTACACGTCGGCGACGCCGTCCGCATCCAGGTCCGTGAACACGGCGGTGCCGCCGGGCCCCGAGAGGGTGCCGGTGTCGGCGAGGCCGTCCCCGTCGGTGTCGAGCGCGTGCACGTCGAACCACCCGCCCTCCGCGCTCACCCACAGGCCGCCCGGCGACGGTGCCTCCGCGGGGACGGCACCGTCGAACAGGTCGGGGCCGAAGGCGTCGGCCCCGAACAGGCCGAAATCAGGTCCCATCCCCGGCTCCATACTCATTGGACGCACCGGCGCCCCGATCGGTTCCCCCGGGTTCCGGGCCGCGGGCGAGCCGCAGCGCGGCATCGGACTCCGCGGCGACCAGCCCGGCCGCGAGCTCGAACTCCACCCGCTGCCGGTGCGCCGCGGCCGCGGAATCCGCCCACGCCCCGATCCGCGCCCGCTCGGTACTGCGCCGGCGCACCCGGAGCAGCTACAACGCCGCGGCCAGCCCCACCGCCAGGCTGATCGGCAGCGCCAGCCAGCGCAGCGTGCCGAGCGCCTCCAGCGGCGCCGCGACCGCCCGGCCGATGCCCAGCCCCGCGGACGCGCCGAGAACCAGCACCGCGGCG
>NZ_HE997626.1:953220-991320 GCF_000312385.1 Tsukamurella sp. 1534
CCGCCCGCACGGCGTCGAATCCGGTGCCGGCGGCCGGCTCGACGGGCAGCACCTCCGCCCGCAGGCGCCGCGCCGACTCCGCCCGCACCGCGGCCGCGTCCGGGTACACGTCGGCGCCCGTGGCGACGACGACCACCCCGCACCGGGCCCGGAGCCGGGCCAGCGCCTCCTCGTCCACCGCGTCGGCGGGGACGCAGGCGTCCAGCACGTAGACGGCGGCCGTGAACTCCTCGGCGATGCCGGCGACCGGGGTCAGCGCACCGTCGGCGCCGACCGTCGCGGCCGCGCCGCCCAGCCGCTCGGCCACCGCGACCGCGCCCGCCGGGTCCTGCCCGGCCACCAGCGCGGCGGTCACGACGCCCTGCCCAGCCGGTCCAGGAGCAGCTGCTCGGCCTCGTCGCGGCGCGCGCAGTCGGCCCGGGCGAGGCCCCGCAGCCGGTCGTCGAACTCGGCCTCGCGGCGGTCCTCGAAGCCCGCGAACGCCTCCGCGAGCGGCGGCAGCAGGGTGTCCACCCCGCTGAGCTCGCGGAGCCGGGCCAGCAGCTCGTCGCCGGGCATCGACGGGGTCTCGCGCAGCGCGCCCAGCGCGCACGCCAGCCCGTAGCAGCCGAACCGGAGCAGCAGCGGCGCCTCCTCCCCCAGGGCTTTCGCGGCGGCGGTCGCGGACCGCGGCAGCACCAGCGGCGATTCCGCGAGCCCGCGGACCGCCGGCACGTCGTCCGGGTCGACCGCGTCGAGCAGGGCCATCACCGGCACCACGGGCCGCCCCAGGATTTCGGCCAGCCGGTCCGCGTAATCGTCGGCCGCGCGCCAGGACCCCGCCGCATCGGCCCGGGTCCACGCCACGACGACGGGCGGCGCGGACGGCGGACCGTCGGACAGCGCGGCGATCGCCGCCCGGTCGGTGGCGCGCAGGCCGCCGGCGAAGCAGTACAGCACCGCGTCGGACGGCCCGTCGGCCACCGCGATTCCGCGACGGGACAGCGCCGCACCGAGCACTCGCTTGCCCACGCCGTCGCGGCCCAGCAGCCGCACCCGCGGCGGACCGCCGCGCACGCACAGATCCCCCATGTGAGCCCCCCGACTCAGGGCGGCACCCCCGCGCCGCTACGAGGACGACGTTACGAGCTCCTCGTCCTCCTGCGCGGGGATTTCCTCCGAATGGTGCCGGCCGCCCGTGACGAAGGCCGCGAACACCGCGCCGACCACGCAGATCCCGGCGGTGATGCCGAACACCTCGCCGAACATGATGGCGTAGGCGTCCTGCATCTGGCCGGCGATGGCCCGCAGACGCTCGGCGAAACCGCCCACCCCGGACGGTGCGGACAGTGCGGGCATCTCCGACTGGATCTCGGTGAGCCGGTGCAGACCGAACACGGTGAGCGCGGCCACGCCGATCAGCATGCCGCTCATCCGGGCCACCACCAGCAGCGCCGAGGCGATACCGGCCTGGGACAGCGAGACCGCGCGCAGCGCCGCCGAGGACAGCGGCCCGATCACCAGGCCCAGGCCGAAGCCCGCGATCGCGAGCGAGGTGTCCAGCGCGGGCAGTGTGCCGAAGTAGTGCGCCGCGAGCACGTCCCGCGGCCAGTTCTCCACCAGCAGGTAGCCGCCGGCGGCGATGAGCAGGCCCACGACCGAGATGACCCGGTCGCCGATGCGCGTGGCGAGCAGGCCGCCGAGGATCGCGCCGACGGGCAGCGCGATGAGGAAGCGCACCAGGGTGAGCACCGCGTCGATGCCCTCCCGCTCCAGCACCATCCGCGCGTAGATCTCCACGTCGACCAGCGTCACCATGAGCGCTGCGCCGGCGCACACCGACGCGGCGCAGGACGCGAGGAAGGGCAGCACCCGCATGCCGGCGGTGTCGATGAGCTTGGTGCGGGCCCGCATCTCCCAGGCCGCGAACGCCACGAACGCGACGGCGGCGCCCGCGAGCAGGGCCGCGCCGTTCGGGGGCAGCACGTCGGTGCCGTCCGGCTCCGGGTTGTACAGGCCCAGCACCGAGAGGCCGAGCGCCACGGCGAGAAGCAGACCGCCGACCACGTCGACGCGCTGCGGCTCCTGCGCGGAGCGCTTCGGCACCGACAGCTGGATGAGCAGCATCGCGACGAGCGCGAGCGGCACCTGCACCCAGAACACCACGCGCCAGGCGTCGTCCGGGGCGACGGAGGTGAACCGCTCGTGCACCAGCGCCACGACGCTCACGCCAACGACGGGGCCGAGCACGCTGCCGAGCTCCTGCGCCGCGCCCACCCAGCCGAGCACGGCGGCCCGTCGACGGGCGGACCACAGGTCGGCCGCCAGGGCGAGGGTCACGGGCAGCAGCGCGCCGCTGGCCACGCCCTGCACGATCCGGCCGGTGAGCACCACCGGCACGGTGTCGCCCATCGCGGTGATGACCGAGCCGATGACGAACAGCGCGAGGCTGGCCTGCAGCACCAGGCGGCGGCCCAGCTTGTCGGACAGGCGGCCGAGCAGCGGCATCGCCGCGATGTAGCCCAGCAGGTAGCAGGTGATGATCGGGGTGGCCTGCTGGATCCGGTTGATCGGGATCTGCACGCTGCGCATGATGTCCTCGAGGACCGAGACCACCACGTAGGTGTCGAGGGCGCCGAGCAGGACGGCGAGCCCGGCGGCGCCGATGGCGACACCGCGCCCCTTCACCGGCGCCGGGGCGTCCGCAGACGCCGCGGCCTCCGCCGGAGCAGCGGTCACTTGGCGGTCTTCGGGTCGAGGAGCGTGACCTTCTTACCCCAGTCCGAGAGCGTCACCGTCAGCGTGCCGGCGTCGAATCCGACGTTGGCCCGGACCAGGTTGTTCGGCTTCTCCTCCTGCACCCAGAAGGTGACGGGGCGGTCGCCGAGCTCCGCCTTGGGCACGATCCCCGCGAGGGCGGTGCCCGGGATGGTGCCGGACACGCGGACGGTGTCGACGCCGCCGATCTGCTCGCGGCCCTCCACCTTGGGCTGACGCACCGAGGAGATGAGGTTGGGGATGCCCTTCTGCGGGTCGAGGATGGCCGAGGCGTCGTAGATGTCGGCGGCGAGGCCCATGTCCTGGTACGCCTGCCCGGAGCCGAACTGCGCCCACAGGTGCGCGTCCACCACCACGAACTTCGCCTTGACCTGGGTTCCGTTGAAAGTGACCTCGGCGTCGCCCTGGCCGGCGACCTTGGGCTCGTTGGTCAGGTAGGCGGAGACGCTCTTCACCGGGAGCTTCGGCACGGTCCCGTCGACGGACAGGTCCAGGTACACGTCGTGCAGGGTCTTGGCGGAGGCCGACGAGGCGTCGACCAGCGTCTTCGCTTCGGGGAGCGGAGCGTCGTTCTTCGTCTCCTCCTGGGCCCCGCCGCACGCGGCGACGAGTCCGAGGACGGCGAGGAGCGCCACCATCAGGGTGGTCAGGCGGAGAGCCGCGTGGCGGCGGTTACGCGCGATCATGCGGCCAATGCTAGGTCACATTCGCGAAGCTGGGACGATGGAGAGCGTGCCCGAACCCCAGGACCCCCGCGCCGAGCACCGCCGGCTGTACCCGCGGGTAACCAGTTTCCGCTCCCGCCGTGGGGCGCTCACGCCCGCCCAGCAGAAGGCCATGGACGACATGTGGTCGACCATCGGCCGGGACATCCCGCCGGCCCGCCCGCTCCCCGAGGGCGACGGTACCGCCGCCGTCGCGGACGGCGGGTTCCCCGCCCCGTCGCACCCCCTCGACGCGGCGTCCTGGTTCGGCCGCAGCGCCCCGCTCATCGTCGAGATCGGGTGCGGGACCGGCACGTCGACGGTGGCGATGGCCGAGGCCGAGCCCGAGCGCGACGTGCTCGCCGTGGAGGTGTACCTGCCGGGGATCGCGCAGCTGGTCGGCGGCGTGCAGCGCAAGGGTCTGACCAACGTGCGGGTGGTCCGCGGCGACGGGGTCGCGGTGCTCGAGGACATGATCGCCCCGGGCTCCCTCACCGGTGCCCGGGTGTACTTCCCGGACCCGTGGCCCAAGGCCCGGCACCACAAGCGCCGACTGCTGCAGCCGCGCATGTTCGCGCTGCTCGCGGACCGCCTGCGTGTCGGAGGGATTCTGCACGTGGCTACGGATCATGCAGACTATGCAGAGGCGATTGCGGAGGTCGCATCCGGTGAGCCGCTCCTGCGGCGGCTGGAGCCGCCTCCGCGCCTCGCCGACGCGGGCCTGCCGATCAGCATCGACCGGCCGGTGACGAAGTTCCAGGACAAGGCCGCGCAGGTGGGCCGCGAGATCCACGAGTTCGTATGGGAGCGCGTGGAGGAAGGAGGGGCGCGATGACGGTCCCCGTCGACGGCTCCGCCGTGGCGACCGACGCCCCCAAGCGGGTCCTGCTGGTCTGGGACGCGCCGAACCTCGACATGGGGCTCGGCTCGATCCTGGGTGGCCGCCCGACCGCGGCGCACCGCCCCCGGTTCGACGCGCTCGGCCGGTGGCTCCTGGAGTACACCGCGACGCTGGAATCGGACACCGAGCAGTCCCTCGAGCCCGAGGCCACCGTCTTCACCAACATCGCGCCCGGCACCGCCGACGTGGTGCGGCCGTGGGTCGAGGCGCTGCGGAACGTCGGCTACGCCGTGTTCGCCAAGCCCAAGGTGGACGAGGACAGCGATGTCGACGCCGACATGCTCGACCACATCGACGTGCGGCGATACGCCCCCGGCCTGGGTGGTCTCCTGGTGGCCTCGGCCGACGGCCAGGCCTTCCGGGAACCCCTGGAGGAGATAGCCGCCGAGGGCGTTCCAGTACATGTATTGGGGTTCCGCGAGCACGCCAGCTGGGCCCTCCAGTCCCCTACTCTGGAGTTCGTCGATCTCGAGGACATCACCGGGGTGTTCCGTGAGCCGCTGCCGCGCGTGAGTCTCGACTCCCTCCCCGACGAGGGTGCGTGGCTGCAGCCCTTCCGCCCCCTGTCTTCGCTACTTTCGAGTCGTACCTGAGCACAACCGGCTCCAGGAAAGGAATGTTCGCTTGTTCGCAGCGATAGGACGCTTCACCTACGCGTTCCGATTCACGATCATCGCGGTCCTCTTCGTGTCGATCGCCCTGACCGGCGTCTGGGGATTCCTCAGCCTCGGTAAGGCGACCAAGATGTCGGGCCTCTACGACGACAGCAGCGACTCGGTGGCCGCGTCGGTCCTGTCCGACCAGGCCGAGGGGCGGATGGCCCAGTCGGACATCCTGGTGCTGGTCAAGCCGAAGGAGGGCGCGAAGGTCACCGACCCTGCGGTCTCGAAGGCGGTCGACGGTGCCCGGGCCAAGATCCTCGACGAGTTCGCCACCGGCGACGACGCCAAGCTCCGCTCCGAGAACAAGCAGGAGCCGCAGCAGGGGCCGGTGAGCTACACCCAGCAGGGCCTCGAGTCGATCATGACGAAGACCGACTCCGAGGGCACCACCTGGGGATTCTTCACCCTGCCGCTGAAGTCGGCGGACGACACCCAGCGCGGCAAGGACTGGCTCGAACTGCAGGGGCCGCTCAAGGAGTCCCTCGAATCCGACCAGTTCACGGCGAGCTTCGCCGGACTGGTGCCCGTGACCTCCGAGGTCACCGAGGGCGTGCAGCGCGACCAGAAGAAGGCCGAGATCATCGCGCTGCCGCTGGTGGCGATCGTGCTGTTCTTCGTCTACGGCGGCGTGGTCGCGGCGACGCTTCCCATGATCATCGGTGTCATGACCATCGGCGCCGCCATGGCGATCGCGATGCTGACCACCTATTTCATGGACGTCAACCTGTTCGTGGGCCCCATCATCTCGCTGATCGGCCTGGGCATCGCGCACGACTACGGCCTGTTCATGGTGTCCAGATTCAGAGAGGAACTGGACGAGGGGTACGACACACCCACGGCGGTCAGACGCACGGTCATGACCGCGGGCAGAACGATCATCATGTCGTCGCTGCTCATCGTGGGCGCCCTCGCCTGCCTCTACATCTCGCCGCTCGGCCTGCTCACGTCGATGGCGACGGGCGCGCTGCTCGGCGTGTTCATCTCCGCGGTGTTGTCGCTGATCCTGCTGCCCGCGATGCTCTCGGTGCTCGGCCCCAAGGTGTTCGCGCTGAGCTTCCACGGAATGCTGCAGGTCGCGGACGGCTGGAAGCTGCCGGTGATCGGCGGCCTCATCCACAAGGCGGAGCAGCGCCTCGGCCGGCCGAAGACCAAGGCCAACATCGAGGCCGGCATGTGGGGCCGGGTGACGGACGCGGTGATGAAGCGGCCCGTCGCCGCCACCGTCTCGGTCGTGGGCCTGCTGCTGGCGGCGACGATCCCCGTCGTGGGGCTGCAGTTCGGCGGCATCTCGCAGACCTACCTGCCGCCCAACAACGAGACCCGGCAGGCGCAGGACAAGTTCTTCGACCTGTTCCCCGCGTTCACCGGCCAGGAGATCAAGCTGGTCTTCACCAACGCGTCGGACGAGCAGGTCAACCAGGTGCTGGCCGAGGCCAACAAGATCCCGGGCTTCGTGCGGGCCAACCCGGCCGACCCGGCGTCGGCGCGCTTCGGCCCCGCCACGACGGCCGTGGACAAGGCCAAGGACGGCGGCGAGGCGCTCAAGCTGCGCGGCGAGGGCCCGGACGTCAACGTCCGCACCTCCAAGGGCTCGCTGCAGGACCCGAACGATTCGGCCGCCGTGGGCGATGCGGTGGAGAAGCTCCGCGGCATCCAGATGGAAGGGGCTGATCCCGCGAAGGGCGTCGGCTTCACGGTGGGCGGCATGCCCACGCTGCAGTACGACTCGATCGACTCGATGCTCAGCCTGCTGCCGCTGCTGATGTTCCTGCTCATCGTCGTGACCACGATCATGATGTTCCTGGCGTTCGGATCGCTGGTGCTGCCGATCAAGGCGGTGTTGATGTCGATCCTCTCCCTGGGCTCCACGTTGGGTTTCCTGACGTGGATGTTCGTGGACGGCCACGGCGGCGACCTGTTCAACTTCACGGGCGGCCCGATGATGGCCCCGGTGCTGGTGCTGGTGATCGCGGTGGTGTTCGGCCTCAGTACCGACTACGAGGTGTTCGTGCTCTCCCGGATGATCGAGGAGAGAGCCGCGGGCGCGAGTACGGTGCAGGCGATCCGCGCCGGCACGGCGAACACCGGCCGGATCATCACCGCCGCCGCGATCCTGCTGATCATGGTCACCGCGGCCTTCGCGACATCGCAGCTGGTGATGATGAAGTACGTGGCCTTCGGCCTCATCTTCGCGCTCATCATCGACGCCACCGTCGTGCGCATGGTGCTGGTGCCCGCGGTGATGAAGCTGCTCGGCGACGACTGCTGGTGGGCCCCGAACTGGATGCGCACCATCCAGGAGAAGCTGGGCCTCGGCGAGACCTCGCTGCCGCCGGAGACCCGCGACGGGCGTCCGCTGGACTCGGTGCGCCCGCCCTCGGCCGCGCCCGGGAAGGCGGCACCGCAGTTGGTCGGCGCCGGCGCGCTGGCGAGCCCGTCGATCTCGCCGGAGTCGGGCCGGCTCATCGCGCCGGTGATCCCGGAGTCGGAGCGTCCCGTGCGGCCGACGCCGATGGGCCCCGGCGCCCGGCGTCCCGGACCGCCGCCCGGATTCGCGGGCATCCCGGAGTCGGAGCGGCGCCAGTCCGCGCCCACGCCTCGGCCGCCCCAGGATCCGCGCAGCTATCAGCAGCAGGTCCCCGGTCGTCCGGGCCCGGGCCGCCCCGGCCCGCACGGGCCGCAGGGTCCGCAGGGGCCGGGCGGGCCCCAGGGTCCCGGCCCGCGCCCGAGCGGGCAGATGCCGCGTCCGAGTGGGCCGATGCCGCGCCAGCAGCGCCCGGGTCCGCAGGGACCGGGCGGCCCGCAGGGTGGGCGCCCGCCGTATCCCCCGCGCCCGCAGGGCCCGGGCGGGCCCCAGGGCCCCGCGCCGCGGCCGCCGCAGGGCGGGCCGTCGGGTGAGGGCACCCGCCCCTACCGGCAGCGCGACCCCCGGGATCAGTAGGTAGCAGACGACGATGCCCGCAGGACGGAAGGTCCTGCGGGCATCGTCGTGTCCGGGTGCGTCGCCGACGAGCGCAAGCGTTCCACGGTTCCCGGCGAGGGGCGACTCGAGCGGGTCGTCAGGCCTCGTCGCGCGGGGCGGGGCCGCCGCCGGCCCCGGAGTCGGGTCCGGGCTTCTCCGCGGCGGGCTTCTCGACGGTCCGCGCCTCGTCCTCGGCCGCGCGTTTGGCGGCCTGGCGCATCTCGAAACCGTCGGTCACCGCGTCGCCGATCTCGCGGGCGACATCGGCGACGGCGGTGGTGATGATGGTGGCGATCCGGCCGACCCGGATGGCCGTCGATTCGACGGCCTCCTGGGCGGCGTCCTTGCGCCGTTCGAGCTTGCTCACACGGCAACCATCTCACGGTCGGCGGCCCGCTGCCAGCCCGCCTTGTCCAGCGCCTTCGCGGCGGCGTCCTCGTGCCGGGCCCGCTCGATGGTCACCGCGAGCTCCGGCTCCTGCTTGACCCAGCTGTTGGGGAGCGAGAGCTTGGCGATCTTCTTCCACGTGGAGGTGAGCTGGCCGCGCAGCGAGCCGGTGTTGTAGGGCAGGCCGTACTGCTCGCACACCTCGCGGACCTCGGCGGCGATCTCCGGGTAGCGGTTGGCCGGGAGGTCCGGGAACAGGTGGTGCTCGATCTGGAAGCTCAGGTTGCCGCTCATGATGTGGAACAGGCGGCCGCCGTCGATGTTGGCGGAGCCCAGCATCTGGCGGACGTACCACTCGCCCTTGGTCTCGTCGGCGGTCTCCTCCTTGGTGAAGGTCTGCACGCCCGAGGGGAAGTGACCGCAGAAGATGATGGAGAACGTCCACAGGTTGCGGATCAGATTGGCGGACATGTTGCCCAGGAAGGTGAGCGGGAACAGCGGGCCGGTGAGCGCGGGGAACAGGACGTAGTCCTTGAGCACCTGCTTGCCGGCCTTCTTCCGCATGCCGCGCACGAGCTCCTTGATGTCGGACCACTTGCGCTCGCCCTTGACGATCCGCTCGGCCTCGAGGTCGTGCAGCATGACGCCCCACTGGAACAGCACCATGAGCGCGCTCGCGTAGGCGAGGTTGCCGAGGTAGTAGGGGTGCCACTTCTGCTCGGGCGCCATCCGCAGGATGCCGTAGCCGATGTCGCGGTCCATGTCGAGGACGTTGGTGAAGGTGTGGTGCAGGTAGTTGTGGCTGTGCTTCCACTGATCGGCGGGGCACACGGTGTCCCACTCGAACTCGCGGGAGTTCAGGCCGGGCTCACGCATCCAGTCGTACTGGCCGTGCATGACGTTGTGGCCGATCTCCATGTTGTCCAGGATCTTGGAGACGCCGAGGGAACCCACGGCGACGGGCCACAACGGCGGCAGGTACATCATGGCGCGGCCGGCGATCTCGAAACCGCGCTGGGCGCGGACGATCGAGTAGATGTACTCGCGGTCCTTCTCGCCCAGGTCGCTCAGGATGCGGGTGCGGATGGCGTCGAAGCGCTCGCCGATCGCCTCGACGTCGGCGTGCGTGAGGGTGATGTGCTCGGTCATGGTGGGTCCCTTCTTCGGTTCCGGTGACTACAGCGCGACGTCGACGTCACCGACGGGGGCGCTGATGCAGAGCTGGATGTGCTGATCGGGCTCGCTGTCTGTCTCGCCCGTGAGGATGTTGCTGGTGCAGCCGGACTTGCGGACGGCGGTGCAGGAGAAGCAGATGCCCATGCGGCAGCCGCTCTCGGGGAACAGGCCGGAGGACTCGGCCTGGTCGAGGATGGTGCGGCCGTCGTTGTCGACCTCGGTGCCGGCCTCGGTGAAGCGGAGGGTTCCGGTGGCCTCGCCCGACGGTGCCGCGGCCGCGGGCGGCGCGAACTCCTCGACGCGCAGCTCGACGCCGCGCTCGGAGTACAGCTGTTTCGCGGTCTCGAGCAGCGGCGCGGGGCCGCACGCGAAGCCCACGTCGCCCAGGTCGTCGAGGTGCTCGGCGCCCAGGTGGCGGCCGCCGGCGCGGGTGTACACGTAGTTCACCGAGACGCCCGCGCGGCGGGCCAGCAGGTCCAGCTCGGCGCGGTACGGGTTGTCGTCCGCGTCCCGGCAGAAGTGCAGCAGCTCGACGGTGCCCCGGTGATCCTCGTCCACGAGCGTGCGCAGGATCGAGAGCACGGGTGTAATGCCGCTGCCCCCGCTGATGAGGCGGATGTTCGCGGGGCGTGCGCCGGGCTCGCCGGGCAGGGTGAAGGTGCCGGTGGCCGGGGTCAGGCCCAGCACGTCTCCTACGCGGAGGTTCTCGCGCAGGTGCTTGCTGACGTGGCCTTCGGCGTCCGCGGTCACGGTGAACTCCAGGTCGCCGGCGGCGTGCTGCGATCCGGCGGGCGAGAAGCAACGGGTCTGGCGGACCCCGTCGATCACGACGCTGACCTGGATGAACTGTCCGGCGCGGAACCCCTCGAACTGGCGGGTGGGGGTCACGGTGAAGGTGACGGTGCGGTCCGTGCGACGGCTGACGGCGGTGACGCGGCCGCGGATGTCGGCCCACGTGACCATGGGGTCGACGAGCTCGAGGTAGCGGTCCACGGCGTGTGGCGTCAGCACGGCCTCGATGACGTTTCCGGCGAGTCGAGTGAAGCGGCTCATGGCTGTGTTTCTCCGTTCAGTGCACGCTTGTACACTCACAGTATGCACGCAATCGCCGCTACCGCGTCAAGGACTTGTCCCGTGACCTCCGCCACAACGCCGCCGCGCACCGTTCGCGCAGGCGGGGATAGACTGAAGCCCATGCCACGCCCCTCTCCGCGCGCCGTCGAACGGCACACCCCGGGACCGTCGCGGGCCGAGGCCAAGGAGCGCACCCGTCAGACGCTTCTGGACGAGGCGTTGGCGCTGGCCGGAGAACGGTCGTTCGCCAGCCTGTCGCTGCGCGAGGTGGCCAAGGCGGCCGGCGTCGTGCCCACCGCCTTCTACCGCCATTTCGCGTCGATGGACGATCTGGGCGTCACCCTGGTGGAGGACGCGATGCGAGTGCTGCGCCGCATGCTCCGCGAGGCCCGGCGCGACGGGGTCGCGCCCAGCGGCGCGGACGCCGTGCGCATCGTCGCCAAGCAGGCGCGCGCGAACGACGCGGAGTTCCAGTTCCTGGTGCGCGAGCGGTACGGCGGCTCCCCCGAGCTGCAGCGGGCCATCGACGTGGAGCTGCGACTGTTCGCCAAGGAGCTCACCCACGACCTCTCGCGGATCCCGGCGCTGGAGTCCTGGAGCGTCGAGGACCTGGACATGGTGGCCGACCTGTACGTGACGATCATGCTGGGCTTCGTGGCCGAGCTGGTGCGCATCGACGCCCGCAACACGCGCGACGAGGACGAGCTCGTCGAGCGGACGCAGCGCCAGCTCGCCGTGGTGGCGCTCGGGCTCGCCTCGTACCGCCCGCGCGAGCAGTAGCGCACGGGATTTCACCGCACCGCCACCCGGTGCTTACCTGCGTGCGCTAATTTTCCGTTTCATGCGAATCGCAGCCCGTACGGCAGGGGTGTTCGCGGTGGCCGTGGGCGTCACCGCCGCCACTCTCTCCCCCGTCTCCGCCGCCCTCCCCTCGTGCGCCCTCTCGTCGCTCCCGCCGGAGGCCACCGACACCGCGAACCTGATCAAGCAGGGCGGGCCGTTCCCGTACCCGAACAACGACGGGGTCGTGTTCCAGAACCGGGAGGGCATCCTGCCGGCGAAGGCGAGCGGCTACTACCACGAGTACACGGTGAAGACGCCGGGCTCGTCGACCCGCGGCGCGCGCCGGATCGTCACGGGCGGCACGCCGCTCACCTCGCCGCCCGACTGGTACTACACCGGCGACCACTACGCGACGTTCTGCGTCATCACAGGGGTCTGAGCGTGAAGACCTTCACCGTGGACGGCCGGAGGGTGGCCGACAAGGAGAGCTTCTACGCCGAGCTGGGCCGCGCGGTCAACGGCCCGGGCGGGTACTTCGGCGGCAACCTGGACGCGCTCGTCGACTGCCTGCGCGGAGGTTTCGGTACGCCCGAGGACGAGCCGTTCGACTTCCGCCTCACCCACGCGGCCGACGTGCGCACGGCGCTCGGCCCGAAGCTCTACGCCGAGATCGTCGACGTGTTCTCCGCGTCCGGGGTGCCGCTGCGCACGTGAGGGCCGCGCACCGTCGGGCCCGGGGCACGCGCGGGTGCACCGAAACCGCTCGGAATCGCCGACGGTGCGCCACCATCGAGGCATGACGACCACCCCCGACACCCGCAGCGAGCACGACCTGCTCGGCGACATCGACGTCCCCGCCGACGCCTACTACGGCGCGCACACCGCGCGCGCCCTCCTGAACTTCCCGATCAGCGGCACCCCGATCGCCGCGCACACCCACCTGGTGAACGCGCTGGCTGCGGTGAAACAGGCGGCGGCCCAGGCGAACCGGCAGCTCGGCCTGCTCAGCGACGAGCGGGCCGACGCGATCGTCGCGGCGTGCGAGCGGATCCGGGCGGGCGAGCTGCACCACTGGTTCGTGGTGGACACCATCGCGGGCGGCGCCGGCACCTCGACCAACATGAACGCGAACGAGGTGATCGCCAACGCCGCGCTAGAGCACCTGGGCGAGCCGCGCGGCGCCTACGCGCGGCTGCACCCGCTCGATCACGTGAACCTGGGGCAGAGCACCAACGACGTGTACCCCACCGCGATCAAGATCGCGCTCATCACCCAGCTGCGCGACCTGCAGGAGGCGCTCACCGGCCTGCGCGGGACGTTCGCGACGAAGTCCGAGGAGTTCGCGGGCATCGTCAAGATGGGCCGCACCCAGCTGCAGGACGCCGTGCCGATGACGCTGGGCCAGGAGTTCGGCGCGTTCGCCACGACCCTGGGTGAGGACATCGTGCGCCTGGAGGAGGCGACGCGGCTGCTGCACGAGCTCAACATCGGCGGCACCGCGATCGGCACGGCCCTCAACTCGCATCCCGGGTACCGGCCCAGGACGATCGAGCGGCTGCGCGAGATCACCGGCATCTACGAGCTGATCGGCGCCACCGACCTCATCGAGGCGACGGCCGACGTGGGCGTGTTCGTGCAGCTCTCCGGCGTGCTCAAGCGGATCGCCGTGAAGCTCTCCAAGACCTGCAACGACCTGCGGCTGCTGTCCTCCGGGCCGCGCGCCGGCCTCAACGAGATCCACCTGCCCGCGGTGCAGGCGGGTTCCTCGATCATGCCCGGCAAGGTGAATCCCGTGATCCCCGAGGTGGTGAACCAGATCGCCTACGAGGTGATCGGCCACGACGTGACCATCACCATGGCCGCGGAGGGCGGGCAGTTGCAGCTCAACGCCTTCGAGCCGATCATCGCCCGCTCCCTGGTCGAGTCGATCTCCCACCTCACCCGCGGCGCGCGGGTGCTCGGCGAGCGCTGCGTCGCCGGGATCACCGCCAACACCGCCCGCCTGGAGCAGTCGGTGGCGGAGTCCATCGGCGTGGTCACGGCGCTGAGCCCCACCATCGGCTACGCCGCGGCCACATCGGTCGCCGCGGAGGCGCTGGAGACGGGGCGCGGGGTCGTCGAGATCGTGCGCGAACGCGGCCTGCTCGACGAGGCCACGCTCGCGTCGCTGCTCAGCCCGGAGCACCTCACGGGGCACCCACCGCACGCCCTGACGCCGTAGAACGCCGCCGTCGCCACGGAGCGCGGAACACCCCTTGATAGATACCCCCTAGGGGTATATGTTCGGGGCATGGAACACGATCACGGGGGGCATCAGATGCAGATGGACCACGAGGAACACCCCGCGCACGGCGGGCACGAGCAGCACGAGCAGCACGCCGGGCATCAGGGCCATTCCGGGCACGGGGACCACGTCGCGCAGTTCCGCCGCCTGTTCTGGATCATGCTGGCGCTGGCGGTGCCCACCGTCGGGCTGTCGCCGATGTTCGCGATGATCCTCGGCCACCCCCTCCCGGACGTCGCGGGTGTCGAGTGGGTCTCGCCGGTCCTCGGGACCGTCATGTACGCGTGGGGCGGCCGCCCGTTCCTCACCGGCGCGGTCGCCGAGATCCGCGGGCGCGCACCGGGGATGATGCTGCTCATCGGGCTGGCGATCACCGTCGCGTTCGTCGCGTCCTGGGGCGCGAGCCTGGGCCTGCTGCACCACCAGCTCGACTTCTGGTGGGAGCTGGCGCTGCTCATCGTGATCATGCTGCTGGGCCACTGGATCGAGATGCGCTCGCTCGCGCAGACCACCTCGGCGCTCGACTCCCTCGCGGCGCTCCTCCCCGACGAGGCGGAGCGACTCGAGCACGGCGCCACGGTGGTCGTCGCGCCGTCCGAGCTGCGGGTCGGCGACGTGGTGATCGTGCGCCCGGGTGGCGGCGTGCCCGCCGACGGCGTCATCGTGGACGGCCGTGCCGCACTGGATGAGTCGATGATCACCGGGGAGTCGCGCACCGTCGAGCGGGCGGTGGGCGATCCGGTGACCGCCGGCACCGTCGCGACGGATTCCGGCCTCCGGATCCGGGTGACCGCGACCGGTGACGACACCGCGCTCGCCGGAATCGGCAGGCTGGTCGCGCAGGCGCAGAACTCGAGCTCGCGGGCGCAGCGCCTCGCCGACCGCGCGGCGGGCTGGTTGTTCTGGTTCGCGCTCGGCGCCGCGGCGGTCACCGCGGCGGTCTGGTCGGCGCTCGGCATGCCCGACGAGGCCGTGGTCCGCACCATCACGGTGCTGGTGATCGCGTGCCCGCACGCCCTCGGACTGGCGATCCCCCTGGTGGTGTCGATCGCCACCGAGCGCGCCGCGAAGGGCGGTGTGCTGGTGAAGGACCGGCTCGCGCTGGAGAGCATGCGCACCGTCGACGCCGTGCTGTTCGACAAGACCGGCACCCTGACCAAGGGCGAACCGGTTGTCACCGCAGTCGAGGGCGGCGACGAGGTGCTCGCCCTCGCGGCCGCGGCCGAGGCGGACAGCGAGCACCCGCTGGCGCGGGCGATCGTGCGCGCCGCGCGGGACCGTGGACTCGCGGTGCCCGCGGCGTCGGACTTCTCGTCGTCGCCCGCCGTCGGGGTGACGGCCTCCGTGGAGGGCGCGACGGTGCGCGTCGGCGGGCCCGCGATGCTCGCCGAGGAGGGCGCGGGCGAGCTCGCGGCCGTCGAGGAGTGGCGGCGCGGCGGCGCGATCATCCTGCACGTGGTGCGCGAGCACGCGGTGATCGGCGCGCTGGCCCTCGCCGACGAGATCCGCCCGGAGTCCCGCGAGGCGGTGGACGCGTTGCACGCGTGGGGCATCCAGGTGGTGATGATCACCGGCGACGCCGAGGCGGTGGCGAACGCCGTGGGCGCGGAGCTGGGCGTCGACCGGGTCTTCGCGGGCGTCCGCCCCGAGGACAAGGCGGCGAAGGTGGCCGAGCTGCAGAGCGGGGGCCGGCGGGTGGCGATGGTGGGCGACGGCGTCAACGACGCTCCCGCGCTGGCCCGGGCGGACGTGGGCCTGGCGATCGGGGCGGGCACCGACGTGGCGATCGCATCCGCGGGGGTGATCCTGGCCGGCGACGATCCTCGGTCCGTGCTGTCGGTGATCGAGCTGTCCCGCGCGTCCTACCGGAAGATGACGCAGAACCTGTGGTGGGCCGCCGGATACAACCTGATCTCCGTGCCCCTCGCGGCCGGTGTGCTGGCACCGGTCGGGTTCGTCCTGCCGATGTCGGTGGGCGCGATCCTGATGTCGCTGTCCACCGTGGTGGTGGCGCTCAACGCGCAGTTGCTCCGCCGCCTGGACCTGCGGCCCGACGCCTTGACCCGGAAGATCCTGCGGCGCGGCTAGTCCAGGCCGTTCTCCAGCGCGTAGCGGGCTAGTTCCACCCGGTTCCCGAGCTGGAGTTTGCGCAGCGTCGACTGCACGTGATTCTCCACGGTGCGGTGGCTCAGGTGCAGGCGTGTGGCGATCTGCTTGGCGGACAGGCCCTTCGCCACCAGCCGCAGCACCTCGGTCTCGCGGGGCGTGATCGCCGGCCCCACGGGCTCGGGCGATGCGGCCATGCGCCGGAACTCCCCCAGCACCAGGCCGGCGAGCCCGGGCGTGAACACGGGTTGCCCTGCGGCGGTGGCGCGCACGGCCGCGACCAGCTCCTCCGCCGAGGCGCTCTTGACGAGATAGCCGCTGGCGCCGGCCTTCACGGCCTCCACCACGTCCTCCCGCTCGTCGGACGCGGAGAGGATGAGTACCGCGGCGTTCGGGGCCGCCTGCAGCACCAGCGCGGTGCCGGCGGCGCCGTCACCGTCGGGCATGGACATGTCCATCAGCACGACGGTGGGCTGCACGGCTTTCGCGATCCGGCCCGCTGCGGCCGCGGAATCCGCGGTGCCGGCCACGGTGAATCCGCGCGCCTCGAGGTCGCGGGCCACCGCATCGCGCCACATCGGGTGGTCGTCGACCACCAGCACGCTGATCTCCGGTTCTACGTCCGAGGTATCCACAGCTCCCACTCCACCCCTTCGCCCGTGTCGGTCGTGAGCTCGGCGCGGCCGCCCAGCTCCCGCATCCTGCCGACGATCGCGTCCGCCACACCCAGTCTGCCCTCCGCGCGGGCCTCGTCGAGGCGTCCCGGCGCGATTCCCGCGCCGTCGTCGCGCACCGTGACCACCACGGCGTCGCCGAGGTCCTCGGTGAGCAGGTAGGACCGCGCGCCGGGGCCGGCGTGCCGGGCGGTGTTCTCCAGGGCGTTCCGCACCGCGGCCGCCACCTCCGCCGCGGCCGCCGCGGGCAGCTCGACGGGGCCGCCGGGTTCGGCGACGGTGACCGCCGGGGAGGACATCGCGCGCAGCAGGTCCCGCAGGTCGACGGTGCCCGCGGCCGCCCCGTCCGGCGGTCCGCCCTCGCCCGCCGGCCCCTCGGCGATCAGTCTGCGCAGCGCCTGTTCCTGTTGCGCGGCAAGCCTCCCGAGCCCCTCGATCTCCGATCCGGGACCGCCGAGGGACGCGGACCGCCGGGCGATGAACGCGAGGGCCTGCAGCACCCCGTCGTGCACCTCCCGGGCGAGGCGCTCCCGGGCCCGCGCGTCGGCGGCGACGCGTTCCGCCCGGAGCAGTTGCTCGTGCGAGCGGATCGCGACGCGGGCGGCCATGCCGAGCCCGAGCCCCACGGCCATGAACACGGGGTAGTTGGCGTCGCGCAGAGTGGTTTCCGGGAAGTCGCCGCGGTAGATCGCGTTCACGGCCGCGAGGGCGATCCCGCCCTCCAGCCCCGCCACGGGCCCCGCGAGGATCGCCACCGACACCACCGGGTTGGTCAGCCACAGCGTGGTCGGCAGGGACTGGTTGTGCTCCACGAACTCCGGCGACGCCACGAGCCAGGTGGCCAGCGCCAGCGCCGCGGCCACCAGGAACTCGCCGATCACGAACCAGGTCCGGCGGCCGAAGCCCCGCCCGTAGCCGAAGCCGGCGAGGACGCTCGCCGCCACCACGAGCCCGATCAGCACCCAGCTCCAGCCGATCCGCTCGTACCGGTCGGCCTCGTCGATCTGCCGCCCCACCGCGTACACCACCGAGAGCGCGCGGAAGTACTGCGCGCCACGCCAGAGCGGACCGCGCGGGTCCTCGTCCCGCGGGCGCTCGACGCGCCGCACGCGCGATACCAGGGCTTCCATGAGGCAACGTTAACCGGTGAGTAGGCTGGCGCCGATGAGCGAAGGCGAACCCGCCGACCGGGCGGATCCGAGCGATCCGGACGGTACGCCGGACGAGAGCCCCGGCGGCTCCCCCGAGAAGCAGCCGGTGATGTCGCGTCGGCGCTGGAAATGGGTGCGCCGCACGCTGCTCGTGCTGCTCGCCGTCGTCCTCGGCGTCGAGGCCTACCTGTTCTACCCCGCCCTCTCGGAGGCGCTGCCGAACCTGAAGAAGATCCGCTGGGAATGGGTCGTGGCGTGCGTGATCGCGGTGTTCTTCTCGTTCGACTCCTACGCCCAGGTGATCCGGGTGCTGCTCAAGTCCGCCGGCGTGAAGGTGACGCAGCGGCAGGCGCTGGGCCTGCAGTTCGCGTCGAACTCGGTCTCCCAGTCGCTGCCCGGCGGCCAGGTGCTGGCGCCGACGCTGGTGTACCGGCGCAGCCGGATGTGGGGCGCGACCCCGGTCGTGGCCACCTGGCAGATCGTGATGAGCGGCCTGCTCATGTCGGCGGGGCTCGCGGTGCTCGGCCTCGTGGGCGGCCTGCTCGCCGGCGCGAAGACGAGCCCGTACTCGGTGGTGTTCTCGGTGGCGCTGCTCGTCGTGTTCATCGTGATGATGCAGTACGTCGCCTCGCACCCCGACGGCCTGTACACCGTGGGCGCGCGCCTCATCATGTGGGTCAACGACCTGCGCAACAAGCCCGAGGACTTCGGCCTGGACCGCTGGAAGGAGATCCTCGACCAGCTCCAGGCGGTGAAGCTCAACCGCCGGTACGGCGCGGAGGCGTTCGGCTGGTCCCTGTTCAACTGGGTCGCCGACGTGGCCTGCCTCGCCTTCGCCTGCTACGCCGTGGGCGAGGCGCCGGGGCTGGCGGCCCTGGCCGGTGCGTACGCCGCGTCGAAGGTGGTCAACACCATCAGCCCCATCCCCGGCGGGCTCGGGCTCGTGGAGGGCGCCCTGGTGCCCGCCCTGGTGCTGTCGGGCATGCCCCTGGGCCAGGCCTTCACGGCGACCATCCTGTACCGCCTGATCAGCTACGTGCTCGTGGTGGTCATCGGCTGGGTGATCTTCTTCTTCTACTACCGCAACACCATGGACATCGACCCCGACGCGGAGACGGCCACCCCGCCCGCGAGCGCACCGCCCGCGAGCGCACCGTCGGACGCCGCGGACCGCGGCACGGAGACCCCACCGGGCACCGCCTAGAAGGCCTGGCGACCTGTGCTTTTAGCGATCCGCAACCGCCCATGAAGGCGGCCCCGGCACCGTCGTTCCCGTGAGCGGACGACCCGCACGCTCACACCGCCCGGAGTGGAGGGGGCGACCAGAGGGGGAAACGGCCCGGCCGGGGCGCGTCTGGGAGGACCGCGCCCCGGTCGCGTGCCGCGAGGCCCCGTCGATCACAGCCGGTATGTCCGGTACCGACGAACGGTTACGGTGGAGTTCATGCCCATTCCCGTCATCGCAGCCGTCGACGCGCTGCTCGTGCTGGTCTTCGTCGTGCTCGGACGGTCGAGCCACGCCGAGGGCCTCACCCTCGCCGGTATCGCCGGGACCGCGTGGCCCTTCCTGTTGGCCTGCGCCGTCGGCTGGGCGTTCACCTACGTGCTGTCCGCGATCCGCGGGCACGAGCCCGGCCGCGCACAGACCTTCGCCCCCGGCCGCGTGTTCCCGGCGGGCGTCATCATCTGGGTCGCGACGGTGGCGGTCGGCATGACGGCCCGCGGCCTGCTCACCCAGAGCGGCGTGCAGGTCAGCTTCGTCATCGTGGCGACGATCGTGCTGGCCGTGTTCCTGCTGGGCTGGCGCGCGGTGGCGCGCGTCGTCCTGGCGCGGCGGGCCGCCGCGACGCCGGAGCCGAGGGTCCCGGAATCCGCGGCGGATTAGCCGCTACTGCTTCAGGTAGGCGCCGGCGACCTGCAGCGATCCGCTGCCGGACTTCTCGCCGGTGACCATGATCGCGAAGGCCTGGTCGCCGCGGTAGCCGATGAACCAACCGGGGCCCTCCGGGCCGTTGGTGCCGACCAGGCCCTTGACCTTGGTGGACACCAGGTCGCTGCCGTCGCCCGACGGGGAGACCGTCGAGTCCATCTTGGCCCGCACGGCCTTGAGCACATCCGCGTTGACGTCGCCCATCGGCTTGCTCGGCGTGGACGTCTGCCCCTGGATCACGAAGGGCGCGGTGGTCTTCCCCTTGGCGATCGCCGAGGCGAACACGGCCATCCCGAACGGGGTGGCCTTCATGGTGTCGGCCCCGAGCTCGGCGGCGCCGCGGCCGCCCGTGCCCGGCAGTTCGGCGGTCGCCGTGTCGACGCCGATCATCGCGAAATCGGTGCCCAGGCCCAGCGGCGAGAGCAGCTTCTCCTGCTTCTCCGTGTCCTTGCCGGCGGCCTTGTTGACCTCGTCGTAGAGCGGCGAGAGCACGGGGCCGGTGGTGGACTGGCCGGTGAGCGCCCACTGCGGGGAGTTGCTGCTGGCCTGCGTGTTCTGCGCGGCCGCGAGCACGGCGCCCGAGGAGACGGACAGCACGACCATCGCGGCGGGCTGGCCCAGTTGCACCACGGAGTTCTCGGCGGCGAGCTGCACCTCGGGGTCCATGGTGGCCCGCAGGTCCGGGCCGGGCGGGCCCTGGAAGCCCACGACCTGCGTCGGCGGCTTCCCTTCGGGCACCAGCTGCACCGCCCAGCCGGCGGTCTCGTCGCGGTTGGCCTGCCAGGCGCCCTTGATCCCGTCGAACAGCGGCGAGAAAAGCTGCCGGTTGGAGATCAACAGGTCGCTCGCGGGGCTGTCCTGCAAGCCCGGGATCGCCTTCAGCCGGTCCTCGAGGACGCCGTAGTCGTCGTCGCGGAGGTCGACCACCGGCACCGGCTTCCCGGGATCCGCCTTGGCCTTGGCGGCCAGCGCCTCCGGAGTCACGAGCGGGGCGACGGGCGACACGAGGGACGCCACTTTGTCGAGGCTGTCGGAGAGGTTCTTGGTCTTGTTCGGGTCCACGGTGAGCCGGTGCACCGTGCCCGCGAACATCAGGTCCTTCTTATCGGCGCCGAACACCCTGGGAGCCTTGGCATCCGTGCGGATCTGCCGGATCGAGGTGTCGGTGGTGAGGCCGGGGGCCAGCACCGCCGGATCCCAGGAGACGCGCCAGCCGATCGAGAGGTTCGAGGCGTTGCCCTTGGTGGTGTAGTCCCAGTCGCGGCCCTTGCCGAAATTCCACCGGGTCTTGAGGTCGAACGTCGCGCTGCCGCCCGAGTACTTCTGCACGTTGGTGGCCTTGACCTCGACCTTCTCGGCGTGCATATCGCGGAGGGTGCGGCCGATGACGCCACCCGCGACATCGGGGGACGAGGTGTACGCGGCCGCGGCGACGGCCTTGCCGTCCTGGATCGCGCCGGCGTACCCGTCGAGCATCTTCTGCACGTCGGCGGCCGCGTCGTCACCGCACGCGGCGAGACCGGAACCGACGCCGAGGAGCAGCACCGTCGCCAGCGCCGCGGAGCCGATCCGAACCCGTCTCACATCGACCTCCAACCCGTTCCCGTGGCTCACGACACTCCTCGCCGCGGAAGCTTACCTTTTCGCGCGTGGCATCCTTGCTACATGGACCGGCTCGTTCGCGCAGAGGACCGCGCCGCGACGTCCATGCCGGGCGTCCGATCGCGGCACTGCTTCTCCTTCGGTGACCATTACGACCCGGAGAATACGCACCACGGCGTGCTGCTGGCCTGCAACGCGGAGGCCGTGGCGGCCGGGCGGGGCTTCGACACCCACCCGCACCGCGCGGTGGAGATCGTCACGTGGGTGCTGGGCGGCGCCCTCGTGCACCAGGACAGCGAGGGACACGCCGGTGTCGTGTATCCCGGCCTCGCGCAGCGGATGAGCGCGGGCACCGGCATCCTGCACTCCGAGCGCAACGACCCCGTCGAATCGCGGGCCGCCTCCGCGGGGCCGGACGGATCCGACGTGCGGTTCGTGCAGATGTGGCTGCTCCCGGACGACGGGACGGCGGCACCGTCGTACGAGCAGCGCGAGGTGGGCGCCGATCTCGCGGCGGGCGGCCTGGTCCCGATCGCCTCGGGCGACCCGCGGCGCGACGCCGCGATCCGGATCGGCACGGGCGGCGCCACCCTGCACGCCGCGCGGCTCGCGCCCGGCACCGCCGTGGACCTGCCCGGCGCGCCGTTCGGCCACCTCTACGTGGGCGCGGGGAGCGCCGAGGCGGAGGGCGCGGGCCCGCTGTCCGACGGTGACTCGCTGCGCACCACCGGCGACGGGCGCCGCGTGACGGCCGGCCCCGGCGGTGCGGAGCTCCTGTTCTGGGAGATGCACCGCCGCATCGGCGACGCCTAGGGGTCCCGGCGGATCAGGGCAGCGGGCGGTCCGAGGGCACCACCAGGTAGCTGGGCTTCTTCGGGTCGATGAGCACGTGCTGCGGCCGCAGCCCGGTCTCCGCGGTCACCGGCCCCACGGTCATGGCCTTGATCAGGTTGAGCGCGAACACGTCCACCCGGAGCCGGTGCCCGGGCTTGAGCACGGCGCTCACGGCGTGGGTGCCGATGTCGAGCTGCACCTCCTGGCCGGGTTTGACCAGTTCCCGGTCGTCGAGGTTGAGCTTGTAGTACGGGGACGCCATGTCTCCGCCGGCCGTGCGGATGCTGCGCGATTCGTCGATCTGCCGGAGCGACGTGGTGAGCTGGCCGGAGCTGATCTTCTCCGAGCGCCCGTCGGGCGAGACGTCGGTGACGATCACGCTCCAGTAGGCGTCCCGCGCGTCCTGGGTGGTGTTGAGCCGCAGGTTGATCGGCCCCGAGATCACCGTGGACTTGCCCACCGGTTTCGAGCTGAAGGTGAGCGCGTTCATCTCCGCGACCCGGGTGTCCCTGGTGCAGCCGGTGAGCACGAGCAGGCCGAACATGGCCTGGCCGGTGTCGTTCGAGCAGAGCGTGGACAGGCCGGGCCCGACGGTGCGCCGTGCGGCGATCTTCGGCGGGGCGCTCTGCAGGCTGTTATCGCTGAGCGAGCCCGGCGCGGAGCCCGACGGCAGGCCGGAGAGGTACATCCGCTGGTACTTCTGCCCGGGTTCGGGGAAGGTGTCGCCCTGCCACCAGCCGCCGCCGATCCGGTGCACGGTGACCGGCGAGTAGTTCTCGATGCCGTTGTCCTGGTCCTTGAGCCACTTGTCGAACCAGGCCTTCTGCAGCACGTCGGCGCGCGTCGGCTGGTTCACCCCGCCCATGTCGTTGGTGACGGTGGCGTGCGCCGCGTCGCCCATGATGAGCTTCTTCTTGCTGGCGGGCAGGGAGCTGAGGTCCTTGGGGAGGCGCCACTCGGTGTTGGTGAACAGGTCGTTCCAGGCGCCCAGCGCGAACGTGGGCGTGGTGATCCTGTCCAGCGGGGTGCGGTACGCGGCGCGCAGCGGCGAGTTCTTGTCGATGAGCTGCTTCGTGGTGGGAGTGAGCCCGTCGACCGTCGGGGAGAAGACGCCCGAGAGCAGCTCCGGCACGAAGACCGCGGGGTTCTGCAGCCTGTCCTGCAGCCACTTCCAGTCGAACGTGCCGTTGAGCAGCGACCGCAGGTCCGGGATGAACTTGAGGATGTTGACGATCGCCAGCCAGGGGCCGAGGAAGCCCACGCCGAGGCCGCCGCCGGGGGCCACGATGTCGGCCGCGATGTCGGCGCCCGGCACCACGGGGAAGACGGCCTCGAGCCCCTTCGGGTTCTTCGACGCCGCCTGCAGCTGATTGATCGCGGAGTAGGAGACGCCGGCCATGCCCATGCGGCCGTTGGTCCAGGGCTGCTCGCGGATCCAGTCGAGCACCTCGATCGTGTCCTTCTGCTCGCGCGCGCCGAACACGTCCCACACGCCCTGCGAGTTGCCGGTGCCGCGCACGTCGACCACGACCTGGGTGTAGCCGCTCTGCACCAGCTTCTGGTCCACGGTGAAGGTGTTGATCAGGCCGCCGTTGAGCACGTTGCGCAGCTCGTCGACGCCGCCGATCGGGGTTCCGGAGAAGTTAAACAGGTTGAGCACGCCCACGAGGGCCGGGTACAGCACCGGGACGTTGGTCATCACTGTGGCGACGGTGCTCACGAACTTCGTGTACGGGGTGACGTTGACGATCGTCGGCGTCTTCGCGTCGATCGCCCTGCCGGAGGCGTCCGCCGGGCGGAAGATGTTGGCCCGGAGCACGGTGCCGTCCGACATGGTGATCGGCACGTCCCATTCCGTGGCCATGTTCGGGTACTTCGACGGGCCGTCGTGCGACGCGATCCATTCAGGATTGATCATTCCGGCCACGCCCGCGCCCGGCTTCCAGGGCTCGGCGTCGGCTCTCGCGGCCAGGCCGGGGACCACCGCCAGGGTGAGCGCCAGGACCACTGCCGTCAGTAGCGAGATCGGCACCAGGTGCCGGCGGGCCCGCGTCGTTCCCATCCGAGAATCCCCCTGAACTTATGAGCATCGTTCGCGTCAACCGGGTTTGCGGTTTGCGTCACCTCGCACGGTAACCGTGGGGCGCGTCACAGGGAATACTGACGAGTCAGTTATCTCATTGTATGGGATTTCTCAGGGAGGCTGGCAGGATGGGGCGGTGACTTCCGATCGCGCTCTGGACCTCAGCCACGTCGACCCCGCCGTTCGCGTACAGGACGACCTGTTCGGCCACGTCAACGGCCGCTGGCTGGACACGCACGAGATCCCCGCGGACCGCTCCACCGACGGTGCCTTCTACGCCCTCCGCGACGACGCCGAGGCGCGGGTCCGCGAGATCGTCGAATCCGCCGCGGCCGAGCCCGCCGCCACCGGCGACACCGCACGGATCGGCGACCTCTACACCAGCTTCATGGACACCGCGGCGATCGCGGCGGCGGGCCTGGCCCCGCTCACCGACGATCTGGCCCAGGTGCGCGGGGCGGACTCGCCCGCCGGCGTCGCGACCGTTCTCGGACGACTGCAGCGCACCGGCGTCGGCGGGCTGCTGGGCTACTACGTGGACACGGACGCCAAGCGCTCCGACCGCTATCTGGTGCAGCTCGTGCAGAGCGGCATCTCGCTGCCCGACGAGGCCTACTACCGCGAGGACCAGTACGCGGAGATCCGGGAGAAGTTCGTCGCGCACGTCGCGGCGACGTTCCGGCTCGCCGCCGGCGCCCTCGACGGCATCGTCGCGCCCGGCGAGGAGGAGACGGCCGCGGCGCAGGTCCTCGACCTGGAGACCGCCGTCGCCGCGGGCCACTGGAACGTCGTGGACCGCCGGGACGCGGACAAGGGCTACAACCTGCGCACGTTCGCCGAACTGGACTCCGAGGCCCCCGGCCTGGCGCTCGCCACGTGGGTCGCGGCCGTCACCGGCGCGCCGGGCACCGCCGACGGTGTGCCGCCGGCCTTCGCCGAGGTGAACGTGCGCCAGCCCTCGTTCGCCGTGCACGCGGCGCAGCTGCTCACCGACCGACCGGTCGCGCAGTGGCGCACCTGGCTGGCGTGGCGCGTGCTGCACACGCGCAGCCCGTTCCTCACGGACGCCCTGGTCGACGAACACTTCGCGTTCTACGGGACCACCCTCACCGGCGCGCCCGAGATCCGGGAGCGGTGGAAGCGCGGAGTCGGCATCGTGGAGATGTACCTGGGGTTCGCGGTGGGCGAGCTGTACACCGCGCAACACTTCCCCGCCGACGCCAAGGCGCGCATGCAGGAACTGGTGGCCGACCTGGTGGAGGCGTACCGCCGCCGGATCAGCGATCTGGAGTGGATGACCCCCGCCACCCGCGAACGCGCCCTGGAGAAACTGGGCAAATTCACCCCGAAGATCGGATATCCGGACAAATCGCGCGATTACTCCGCGCTGGAGATCCGGCGTGACGATCTGCTCGGCAATCTCCGTCGCGGCGAGGCGTTCGAGCACGACCGCGAATTCGCGAAGATCGGCGCGCCGGTGGATCGCGACGAATGGTTCATGACCCCGCAGACCGTGAACGCGTATTACAACCCGGGCATGAACGAGATCGTCTTCCCGGCCGCGATCCTGCAGCCGCCCTTCTTCTCCCCCACCGCGGACGACGCGGTCAACTTCGGCGGCATCGGCGCCGTGATCGGCCACGAGATCGGCCACGGCTTCGACGACCAGGGCGCCAAGTACGACGGGGACGGCAATCTCGAGGACTGGTGGACGGACCAGGACCGCGCCGAATTCGGTAAGCGCACAACGGCTCTCATCGAACAGTACGACGCGCTGACGCCGCGGGAGCTGGCCGGTACCGAGCACCACGTGAACGGCGGGTTCACCGTGGGCGAGAACATCGGCGACCTGGGCGGTCTGGGTATCGCCCTGGTGGCGTACGGGATCGCGCGCGAGCGGGCCGGCGGCACCGTCGACGATCCGTCGACGGTGGTCGACGACCTGACCGGGCTGCAGCGGGTGTTCTTCAGCTGGGGTGAGATCTGGCGCGGCAAATCGCGTACGGAGGAGTCCATCCGGAGGCTCGCCATCGACCCGCATTCGCCGGCCGAATTCCGTTGCAATGCAATCGTGAGCAATCTCAACGAGTTCTATTCCGCTTTCGGCGTATCCGAGGGGGATCGCCTGTTTTTGGACCCCGACCGCCGTGTCTCGATATGGTAAATCTCGATCAGTAAGCAAGCCCTGACCAGAAACCGTCCAGTAACCGGCGGGAACCACGTTGTGAGCCCGCGTCCAATCGGTGGCGCGGAGAACGGGTGGCCGTGCCAGCACGCAAGCAGTCGACTGAACAACTTCCCTCCGTCCTCGGAGTCGTCTACGAGACGCCGGACGAACCCCCCTTGGAGGAGCTGACACTCAGCGAACGGATGGGCGAGATGGCGCGGCTCCTGCGCGAGCAGTCCGCGGATTCCGAGTCCCTCCTCACCGCCGCCACCCAATTCGCCGTGGACCAGGTGCCCGGCGCCGCCTACGCCAGCGTCACTCTGGTCGACCCGAAGGGCGGCATCAGCCACCCCGTGGTGATCGGGGAGACCGCGCAACGCGTGGCCGACCTCCAGCTCGAGCTCGAGGAGGGCCCCACCGTGGGGGCGACCTTCGAATCCACCACGATCCTCATCGAGGACACCGCGACGGAAGAGCGGTGGCCGCGATTCGCGGCGGCGGCGCACGCCGCCGGCGTGGGCTCGATCCTGTCCTTCTGCCTGTACGTGCAGAGCGACGCCTACGGAACACTCGACCTCATGTCCGCCGAACCGAACGCGTTCGACACGGAATCGGTCTCGATCGGCTCCCTGTTCGCCGTCCACGCGGCGGTGGCCTTCTCCGCGGTGCGCGAGAAGGAGCAGATCCGGGCGGCCCTGACCACCCGGGACGTGATCGGCCAGGCGAAGGGCATGATCATGGAGCGCTACAAGCTGGACTCCGACGGTGCCTTCCGGCTGTTGGCGCGCCTGTCCCAGGACAGCAACATCCGCCTCGCCGAGGTAGCGGAACAGGTCATCGAGGCCGGCCCGGACTAAATTCTCCGTGTCCGGTTCCGCGCGCTGAACGCGCGATCGCCTATCGGCAATATGTCGCAAACGCGTCGCAACGCCCCCACCCACTGTGCCATTGCAACAGATCCGTGCTCCACTGAGCGCGAGCGGCGAAGAGGTCGCGCCCCGCAGGGCGCGGAACGCCGGAACGGCATGAAGGGGGAATGTCCGTGGCATCGGAAGAGAACGTCATCCTGCTGAGCTGGCCCACCACCAGCCCCGCGTACGAGGCGTTGAGCGAACTCGGCGAACTCGGCGACGCGGGCGCGGTCGAGGTGCGGCAATCGGCGATCGTGGCCCGCAACGCCGACGGCTCGCTGAGCGTCCCGCAGGACGACTCGGGCACGATCGGCCTGGCCACGCTCGGCGGCAGCACGCTCGGCGTGCTCGTCGGCATCCTCGGCGGCCCGCTCGGGGTCCTGCTCGGTTGGGCGGGCGGCGCCCTGATCGGCGGGGCGTGGGACCTCGCCCGCGCCGACGATTCGGATTCGGTGATCGCCCGGATGTCGAAGTCGATCCCGCCCGGCACGAACGCGCTGGTCGCCGATGTGGTCGAGGGCTCGCACGACGCCGTCGACGGCTTCGCCGCCCGGTCCGGCGCGAAGCTCCTGCGCGTCTCCACCGACGAGGTGCTCGACGAGATCGACGCCGCGGAGGCGGCCGCCGACGAGGCCGAGAAGGCGGCTCGGAAGAAGGTCCGCGACCAGAAGCAGGCCGAACGGTCCGAGAAGCGTCACGAGCGGGTCAACACCCTCAAGGAGAAGCTCGGCATCTCCTCACAGGGCTCCTGAGCGCTCGCGCTCGATTGCTCCACTGCTCCACCACCTCACGACCAGTAGCGTTACCTCCCGGAAAGAAGAGTCCAGATGACTGACAGCTCTGTTCCTCCCGCGGCGTCGCAGCCGCCCGCACCGCAGCACACCCAGGCGCACCACGCGCAGTTGCCGATCCTGGACAAGATCCAGGGGTTCACCAAGGAGGTCTTCGACCGATCCGCGAAGGCCGCCTTCGGCATCGGCGTAGTCGCACTGATCCTGGCGATCGTGCTGTTCGCGTGGCCGTCCGTCACTCTCACCGTGGTCGGTTACGTGTTCGCGATCTACCTTCTGGTCACGGGCTGCATCCAGGTGTTCTCCACGTTCGGCGGCGCGCTGCAGCCGGCCACCGGGTGGTGGCGCTTCCTGTCCTTCGTCTCGGGGGCGCTCTCGATCACCCTGTCCGTGGCCGCGTTCCGCAACGTCGCCGCGTCGCTGGTGATCCTCGCGATCTTCATCGGCGTGGGCTGGCTGTTCGCCGGGATCACGGCTCTGGCCATCTGGCTGGACATGCCGAAGGGCACACCGGGCAAGGTGTGGGGCGTCATCCTGGCCGGCCTCATCATCGCGGCCGGTGTGATCGTCACGGTCTACCCGGCGGAGGAGGTGGGCGAGCTCGCGCTCATCGCGGGCATCATGCTCATCGTGGTGGGCGTGGGCGAGATCTTCCACGGCTTCCAGATCCGCTCCACCTACAACAAGGTGGTCCCGCAGGTCTGAGCCACGGCCCGGCACCGTCGGGCACGACACGAAACGACCCGGTTCCCCACGGAACCGGGTCGTCTCGTGTGTTCTACCGCTGCGGCGCGGACCTACTCGTAGGTCTCGCCCGCCTCGGCCTTGGCGACCAGCGAGGCCGGCGGGGTGAACTGCTCGCCGTACTTGGCGGCCAGGTTCTTCGCCTGCTCCACGAACGCCTTCGGGCCGGTGAGGCCCTCGGCGGGGGTGCCGGTGCGGCCCTGGTAACCGTTGATGTACTGCAGCACGCCGCCGGTCCAGGCCGGGAAGCCGATGCCGAAGATCGAGCCGATGTTGGCGTCGGCCACCGAGTCCATCACGCCCTCGTCGAAGCAGCGCACGGTCTCGATCGACTCGATGAACAGCATGCGCTCCTGGAGCTCGGCGAAGTCCGGCGTGACGCTGCCGGACTTGAAGTGCTCCTGGAAGCCCTTCGACAGGCCGGTGCGCTTGCCGTCGGCGTAGTCGTAGAAGCCCGCGCCGTCCTTCTTGGAGGGGCGGCCGTTCTCGACCATCCAGTCGACCACGGCGAACGCGCCGTGCTGCGGCACGTCCTTGCCCTCCTCCTTGAGCGCCGTCTCGGTGGCGAGGCGGATCTTCTGCATCAGGGTGAGGGTCAGCTCGTCGGCCAGCTGCAGCGGCGGGGCCGGGTAGCCGGCCTGCGCGCCCGCCTGCTCGAGGTACACCGGGTCGACGCCCTCACCGACGGCCGCGAGGGCCTCGTTGATGAACGTGCCGATCACGCGCGAGGTGAAGAAGCCGCGGCTGTCGTGAACCACGATCGGGGTCTTCTTGATCTGCAGGGTGTAGTCGATCACCTTGGCCAGCACCGCATCCGAGGTCTTCTCGCCGCGGATGATCTCGACCAGCGGCATCTTGTCCACGGGGGAGAAGAAGTGGATGCCGATGAAGTCCTCGGCGCGCTTGACGCCCTCGGCCAGGATGGTGATCGGCAGGGTCGAAGTGTTCGACCCCAGGACGGCGTCGGGCTCGACGACGTCCTCGATCTCCTGGAAGACCTTGTTCTTGACCTCGACGGACTCGAACGCGGCCTCGATCACGAGGTCGACGCCTGCGAAGTCCTGCGGGTCCACGGTCGGGTGGATGCGGGCGAGCAGGGCGTCGGACTTCTCCTGGGTGGTGCGACCCTTCGCGAGCGCCTTCTCCTCCAGCTTGACCGAGTACTCCTTGCCGCGGTCGGCGGCGGCCTGGTCGATGTCCTTGAGCACCACGTCGATCCCGGCCTTGGCCGAGACGTACGCGATGGCCGCGCCCATCATGCCGGCGCCGATCACGCCGACCTTCTTGGCCTGGTACTTGTCGAAGCCGTCGGGCCGCGAGCCGCCGCCGTTGATGTGCTGCAGGTCGAAGAAGAACGCCTTGATCATGTTCTTCGAGACCTGGCCGGTGGCCAGCTTGGTGAAGTAGCGCGACTCGATCTCGAGGGCGGTGTCGAAGTCGACGTAGGTGCCCTCGAACGCGGAGGCCATGATCGCCTCGGGCGCCGGCATCGGCGCGCCCTTGAGCTGCTTGCGCAGGTTGGCCGGGAACGCCGGCGCGTTGGGCGCCAGCGTCTTGTCGATCGGGCTGCCGCCGGGGATCCGGTGGCCCTTGACGTCCCACGGCTGCGCCGAGGACTCGGGGTTGGCCTTGATCCACTCCTTGGCGGCGGGCACGAGCTCCTCGACGGTGCCGACGAGATCGTTGACGAGGCCGGTCTTCTGGGCCTTGGCCGGCGCCATCTGCTGGCCCTGGAGCAGCACGCCCATCAGGGCCCCCTGCAGGCCGAGCATGCGCACGGTGCGGGTCACGCCGCCGCCGCCGGGGAGCAGGCCCAGGCTGACCTCGGGGAGGCCGATCTTGCTGCCCTTGACGTCCGCGGCGATGCGGTGGTTCGCGGCGAGCGCGATCTCCAGGCCGCCGCCGAGCGCGGCGCCGTTGACGGCCGCCACGACGGGCTTCGGCAGCTTCTCCAGGCGGCGGAGGTCCTTCTTGATCGCCTGGACGTTGTCGAACACCTGCTGCGCGTCGGCCGGGCCGGCCTTGCGGATCTCGGTCAGGTTGCCGCCGGCGAAGAAGGTCTTCTTCGCGGAGGTGATGACGACGCCGGTGATCGAGTCGACCTCGGCCTCGAGGCGGTCGACGGTCTCCCGCATCGACGTGCCGTAGAGCTCGTTCATCGTGTTCGCGGACGCCGTGGGGTCGTCCATGGTGAGCACGACGATGCCGTCGGCGTCCTGCTCCCAGCGGATCATGTTCTCAGACATGCTGTTTCTCGTCTCCTGTAGTTCCGGGGCGTCAGACGCGCTCGATGATGGTGGCCGAGCCCATGCCGCCGGCGATGCACAGCGTGATCAGGCCGTAGCGGCCGCCCGTGCGCTCCAGCTCGTCGAGCACGGTGCCCACCAGCATGGCGCCGGTGGCGCCCAGGGGGTGGCCCAGCGCGATCGCGCCGCCGTTGACGTTGACCTGCTCGCGGTCGAGCTTGAAGTCCTTCATCCACTTGAGCACGACGGACGCGAAGGCCTCGTTGAGCTCCCACACGTCGATGTCGTCCTTGGTCAGCCCGGCCTTGGCCAGCACCTTCTCGGTGGCCGGCGTGGGGCCGGTGAGCATGATCGTCGGGTCGGCACCGGTCGACGCGGTGGCCACGATGCGGCCGCGCGGGGTCAGTCCGGCCTTCTTGCCGCCGGCCTCGTTGCCCACCAGCACCAGCGCGGCACCGTCGACGATGCCCGAGCTGTTGCCGCCGGTGTGCACGTGCTCGATGCGCTCGACGGTGGTGTACTTCTGCAGCGCGACGGCGTCGAAGCCGCCCATCTCGCCGATGGTGGTGAACGCGGGGCGCAGCTTGCCCAGGTCGGCGGCGGTGGTGCCGGGACGACGGTGCTCGTCGTTGTCGAGCACGACGAGGCCGCTCTGGTCCTTGACCGGCACGACGGACTTGGCGAAGCGGCCCTCGTCCCACGCCTTGGCGGCGAGGTCCTGCGACTCGGCCGAGTACTGGTCCACGTCGTCGCGGCTGAAGCCCTCGATCGTGGCGATCAGGTCGGCGCCGATGCCCTGCGGGGCGATGTAGTTGTCGTAGCTGTACTGCGCGTCGTAGAACAGGGCGCCGAAGTCGGAGCCCATGGGCACGCGGGACATCGACTCGACGCCGCCGGCGAGGACCAGGTCGTCGCCGAGGGCCGAGCCGACCTTCTGGGCCGCCATGTTGGTGGCCTCCAGGCCCGAGGCGCAGAAGCGGTTGATCTGCACACCCGCGACGGTCTCCGGCAGGCCGGCGACGATCGAGGCGGTGCGCGCGATGTCGGCACCCTGCTCACCGACGGGCGAGACCACGCCGAGGACGATGTCGTCGATCGTCGCGGGGTCCAGCTCGGGGTTGCGGTCCTTGATCTCGTCGATCAGGCCGACCACCAGGTCGGTGGGCTTGACGGCGGTCAGCGAGCCGCCCTTGAGCTTGCCACGGGGCGTGCGGATCGCCTCGTAGATGAATGCGTCAGACACTTGGTCTTCCCGTCCTTTCGAAGAAGGTGTTCGGACCCCTCGTGAGCACTGTGGAGGCCCGTCCTGCTACAGGCTAACCGGATGTAGCTTATTTGGAAAGAATCGCATGTAGATCGGTACATAGAACGTGATCCATCGGCTATCGTTGCGTTAATCATGGCCACCCCGAACACTCGCCTGCGCCCCGCCGAGCGACGTCGTCAGCTGATCGACGTCGCCACCGGGCTCTTCCTCGAGCGCGGCTACGGCAAGGTCTCGGTCGCCGATATCGCCCGCGCCGCGGGGATCAGCGGGCCCAGCGTGTACCGGCACTTCCCGGACAAGGAGACGATCCTCGCCGCGGCCATGCGGGCGGCCGTCGACGAGATGTCCGCGACCACCGCGGGGGCGCTCGCGGCGCCGGGCGCCACGTTCGACGACCTCGCGTCGGCGGTCTTCGCCATGGCCGTCTCGCACCCGGGGCCGCTCGCGCTGTGGCGCTGGAACCGGCGGCACCTCACGCCGGAGCAGGCCCGGGAGATGATCGCCGCGAGCGAGGGCGTCCTCGGCGCCTGGACCGAGGCGCTCCGGCGCGACCATCCGGAGGTCACGGCCGACGACGCCCGGGTGCTCGCGTGGGCCGTCCTCGCGGTCGGCGGTTCGGTGTCGCCGAGCCGCGGCCGGATCGGGATCCGCCGGTACCGCGCGGACCTCGAACTGATCGCGGGCAGGGTGTTGCGCGCGGCACCGTCGACGGCGCCCCGGCTGCCGGCTCCCCCGGCCCGACGGTCCGCGGTGGTCCGGCCGGACGAGATCCTCGACGCCGCGTCGGAACTGTTCTTCTCCCGCGGCTACAGCGCGGTGAGCATGGACGACATCGGTGCGGCCGTGGGGATCTCGGGCCCCAGCGTGTACGGGCACTTCCCATCGAAGGCGTCGATCCTGGTGGGCATCGTGAGCCGGGCTCGCGCCACGCTCGAGGTGGGCGTGGTCGGCGCGGCCGCCGATTCCGGCGGCGATCCCATCGCCGAGCTCCGGGCTCTGGTGCGCTCGTACGCCGCGAACCTGGTGTCCTCGACGGATCTCGCGGTCGCGTTCACCGTGGGCCGCGAGGTGGTGATCGAATCGGGCGGCGAGGCGCTGCTCGCGGCGCAGAAGGCGTACGTCGCGCGGTGGGTCGCGCTGCTCGAGGCGGGCGGCGGGGTGGACGCCGCGGGCGCCCGGATCGCGGTGGGCGCCGCGATGACCATCGCCAACGACTTCGCCCGCACCCGCCGCCTGCGCCGCCGCCCGCGGTTCCACGACGAGCTGGTCCACCTCATGGACGCCGCCCTCGGCATCTGAGGCCTGCCCCGATCCTCGGTGCGTTCCTGCGACGACACGCCGGGGGAACGCCGCGGGAACCCACCGAGGCTCGGCCGGGGCGGAACGGATCGGCCCGCCGGCGCGTCCAATGGGCATGGGGTTCAGAACGTCGGAGCTGGAGGCGAACACCACGTCGCACCGGATCCGCACCGAGTACCAGCAGGTGATCCGCGGCGTGCGTGTGCCCGTGGGGGACGAGATCACGTTCGCCGAGCGGCAGCGGGCCGTCCTGCAGGTGTATCCCGCGGCGGTGTTCTGCGGACGGTCCGCTGCCCGGATGCATGCGGTCCCCTACGCCGACGAGTGCCACCCGCTCGAGGTGTGGCTGCCCGAGCACCGGCAACGGCACGGAATCCTCGTCCGACGGTGCGCCATGCCCGAGTCGGACATACTGCGCCGCAAGGGTTTCGCGCTGACCACGACCGTGCGCACCGCGATCGATCTGGCCCGGTTCGTCCCCGGCGACGGCGCGATCGCCGCCGTCGACCAGTGCATCCGGATCGACCGGTACGGCAGGCGCGTCACGTCGACCGAGGAGATGGAGGCGTACCTGGCGACGCACCCGCGGCTGCACCGGTCGGCGCGGATCCGGGCGGTGCTCGCCGAGGCCGACGGGCGCGCGGAGTCACCGCAGGAGACGCACACCCGCCTCCTGCTGCACCGCGCCGGGCTCACGATGTTCGTGCCGCAGATCCGCGTCGCGCGCGGGCGGTTCCGCGTGGATCTCGGCGCAGCGGAGTACCGCGTCGCGGTGGAGTACGACGGTGGCCATCACCGCGACCGGGCGCAACACCGCGCCGATGTGCAGCGGTGGAACCGGCTCCAGCACGATCACGGCTGGATCGTCGTGCTCGCGAACGAGTGGTCCCTCAAGGGCGGGCGGGACGAGCTGCTCCGCCAGGCCCGCACCGCGCTCGTCGAGCGCGGGTGGTCCGGGTGATCCTCGGTGCGTTCCTGCGGCGACACGCCGGGGGAACGCCGCGGGAACCCACCGACGATCCTGGCCGGGCCGGGCCTACCAGCCGTTGACGTGCAGGACCGTGTCCAGCGGGGCGCGCTTGGCGGGCTTGAAGCCGGTCCCCTTGGTGTAGGCGACGGGCAGCAGGACGCCCTGGCGGATGTTCTCGGGGATGCCGAGGGCCTCGGCGACCTCGCGCTCGTACGTGAGGTGCAGTGTGGTCCACGCAGATCCGAGGCCGCGCTCGCGGAGGGCGAGGGACAGGCTCCACGCGGCGGGCAGCAGCGAACCCCAGACGCCGGCCTGGTTGCCCTCGGGGAGCGCGCCGCCGGGCACGTGCAGCGCCCCGATGACGAGCGCGGGAACCTCGTGCATCACGTCGGCGAGGTACGTCGCGCTGGACACCACCTTCTCCGCGGTCTCGAGGTCCTCCGGCGGGTTGGCCGCGCGCGCCGCCGCGCCCGCCTCGGCGTACGCGTAGTAGGACTTCTTGTAGTACTCGGCGGCGATCCGCTTCTTCTCCGGGTCGGTCAGCACGATCCAGTGCCAGCCCTGGGCGTTGCTGCCCGACGGGGCCTGCAGCGCCACCTCGAGCGCCTCGGTGATCACCTCGAGCGGGACCGGCCGCTCCAGGTCGAGCCTCTTGCGCACCGACCGGGTGGTGGTGAGCAGCTCGTCGGCGGACAGGTCCAGCTGGGGGAATTCGCTCATGCCTGAGGCTAACGCCGCCCCGCGGGGCCCGCATTCCCGCGCTTCGCCCGGTCCAGTGAGGCGAGCGACTTCTTCGCGGCCGTGAGTTCCGCCTGGAGCGCGGCCACGCGGTCGGCGGCGGCGTCCCGGGCGGCGGACAGCACGTCGCCGACGGCCGCGGTGGCCTCCTTGTCGCCGAGCCCGGCGAGCGCCTTGTGCACGGCGGGCAGCGCCACCTCGCGGGCGCCGGAGGGCTTCTGCCCGTTACGGGTGACCTTGATGGACGCCACGTTGTCCGCGCCCACGAACACCGTCACGGCCACCGATCTCGCGGGCTTCGCCGGCGCCGCCGCCTTGACAGGCGAGGCCTTCGCCGCCTTCGCCTCCTTGACGGGCTTGACCGGCTTGGGCTGCTTGGTGGCCCGCAGCTCGCGGGCCTCGTAGGGCAGCTGATCGTCGACGCCCGCGGGTTTGACGGTGACCATGGTCCCCGACACCTCGATCACGCGCGCCGACGCGCCCGCGGCGAGCCCCAGGCTCGGCACCGCCTCGATCAAGTACACCAGGGGCCGCTTGCCCTCGGCCAGCGCGTCGGCGTACCGGCGCAGGTCGTCGACGGTGAGCGTCTGCTCGGCCATCACTTCACTCCCTTCGCGATCGCGGGCAGCACCTTCTCGGCCACCGTGTCGATGGCGAGGGGGCCGCCGTACAGCAGCGCGTCCACGCCGTTGGTCTGGTCCAGGATGACGATCGGCACCCCGTAGTTCAGGGACGCCGGCAGCCCGTCGTATCCGCCGTTGCCGGCGGCGGGGTCGGTCCTGGCGATGATCGACCGGTCCACCTCGCGCGAGCTGACGGCGGTGTACATCCCCGAGGAGTCGACGGTGAGCCACGCCGATCCGCTGCCCTTGCCCGGCGTCTGCATCGAGAAGCCGAGCTGCCCCAGCATCTGGAACGGGCTGGTGGAGTTGGTCGCCAGCAGCGTCGCCTGCCCGTTGAAGTGGATCAGGTCCACCTTCTTCCCGGTGAAATCCGGGTGCGCCGAGCGCAGTTCGGTGATCCGCTGCTCGTAGGTCTTCTTCACGGCGTCGGCGCGCGCTTTCGCGCCCAGGGCCTCCGCGATGTACGCCATCTGCTCCTGCCACGTCCAGCCGTTGCTGCCCGAGGAGGGGACCGCGATCGCGGGGGCCACGGAGCCGAGATCCTTGACCTTCGCCGAGCCGGCGGGATCGGTGTCGATGATGAGGTCCGGCTTCGCGTTCTCGATCACGGACTCGTCCGGGTCGCTGGAGGTGCCCGCGGTGGGGGTGTCCTTGAGCGCCGGTACCCACGAGGGCATCTCGGACTTCGGCCCGTTCGCGCCGGCGACCACGGTGAAGCCCAGCGCGGAGACGATCTCCGCGTCGCCGGGGCCCAGCGCGACGATCCGCTCCGGGCGGTTCTCGAGCTTCGTCTCCCCGTTCACGTCGGTGACGCTGCGGGCCGACCACGCGTCGAGTTCCGGCCCGTCCGACGAGCCGCCGCGGGTGAACACGACGACGCCGATGATCACGGCGAGCAGTACCACGAGCGCGGCGGCGCCGCCGATGATCCACGGCCGCTTGCTCTTCCCGGGAACCGGGGGCGCGCCGGGCGGGCCCTGCAGGCCGGCCATCGTCGGGTTGCTCGGGCCGCTGGGCCCCCCGGGACCGCCGGGACCGCCGGGACCGCCGGGCCCTGGATAACCGGGCACGGTGCCCGACGGCGGCATGCCGGCCGGGTTGAACCCGGTCGCCAACGCCGGATTCGACGGAGTGCCCTGCCAATTCGCTCCCCCGCCGCTCTGCGGCGGCACCATGCCCGCGGCGCCGGACATCCGCCTGGACGCGGAGGAGAGGGCGTCGGCGAACTCGCCCGCGGAGTTGTACCGCTCGGCGGGGTTCTTGGCCATCGCGCGCGAGAGCACGTAATCGATCTCGGGCGAGAGGTCCGGGCGCTTGAGCCGGATACTGGGCGGGTTCTGGCTGATGTGCGCCAGCATCAGCTGCCCGGACACCGTGGTACTGAACGGCGGTGCGCCCGTGAGCAGCACGACGGTGGCGCACGCGAGCGAGTACACGTCGGCCCGGTGGTCGATGGGGTGGCCGAGCAACGCCTCCGGCGCGGTGTACGCCAGCGTGCCGACGACCGTGCCGGTCTGCGTGTGCTGCCCCACCTCGGTCTGCGCGGCGCCGATGCCGAAGTCGGCGAGCTTCACCTGCTCGCCGCGCCGGCCCCGGTCCACGAGGAAGTTGGCGGGCTTCACGTCGCGGTGCAGGATGCCGTGCTGGTGCGCGTAATCGAGGGCGTCCGCCACCTGCTCGACCACGGAGACGGCGCGGTCCAGGCTGAACGGTCCCTCGCGCTGGACGGTGGTCGCGACGTTGCCGCCCTCCACCAGCTCCATCGCGATCCACAGGTGCCCGTCGGATTCGCCGCGGTCGTAGACGTCCACGATGTGCGGGTGCTTGAGCCCGGCCACGATGTCGGCCTCGCGGTCGAACCGCGCCCGCACCGACGGATCGGCCGAGAACTGGCTCTGCAGGACCTTGAGCGCCACGGACCGCGGGAGCGTGCGGTGCCGCACCCGGTACACCGTGCCCATGCCGCCGGTGCCCAGCACCGACTCGACCACGTATCCCGCGATCGATTCACCCGGATCGGCTACCACGCCGACACCTCCGTTCCTGCAGTCATACAGCGATAGGAATCTACCGCGTAGCAGGTTGGCTGCAGCTTAACGCGAGGTTGGCGGCCCGTCGGGCGGGCGCTGCTCCGAGGGCGGGGACCACCGGGGCGCGCCCGGCTCGCGACGGGGCCGGCGCGACGGTCCGCCGTCGCCCGCGTCCTTGGAGGGCCGCACCCACCGGTCGCCGCCCAGCTTGCGGGGCGCGCCGCTCCCGCGTTCGTACGGCGGC
>NZ_HE997626.1:991659-1010575 GCF_000312385.1 Tsukamurella sp. 1534
CGGCCGGCGCCTGCTGAGGCGGTGGGGCCTGCCGGGGCGCGGGGGCCCGGGGCGCCGGTGCCTGCTGAGGTACCGGTGCCAGCCGCGGCGGCGCGGCCACCTGCCGCGGCGCCCGCTGCTGCACGGACAGTTCGCCGGTGCCCGCGGCCGTCGGCTGCGCCACCACATCGGAGTAGCGCAGTTCCTCGTCGGTCGCGTTGAGCACCACGTCGAGCGGTGGCCGGCCGGCGATCCGCACGGTCACGGTCGACGTGGACCGCTGCTCGACCGTCACGTCGGCGTTGGCGTTCGGTGCGGCGCCCGGCGCCCGCACCGTGAGGATCGTCCGCTCGGGCACCGCGTCCACGTGGACACCGTCGAACACGGTGATGTCGGCCGGGCGCCGGTCCGGGCCGTCGACGATGCGGAACCGCGACGGATCGGCGAGGGTGCCGGCGAGGGTGGCCCACTGGGCCGGCCGGTCGGTGTGCACGGCCACCGATGCGCCGGCGCCCACGGAGCGCAGGAGCACCAGCTGCACGGCCACCAGATCGGTGACGAAGTCGACCTGCACCGTCTCTGGCACGGGTGAGGCGTCGAAGAGGGGCAGCGCCACGGCATCGGGGCCGGAGATTCCCCATACGGGACCGGCGGGGCCGACGGGGATCGCCACACCGGGCAGCTCGTCCAGGCGGACGGACGGCAGCGCCAGCACCGACGAGCCGCCGCCGGGCAGCGTGGCGCGCGCCGCCTCGGCCTGCCTGCCGGGCATCGGGATCAGCGCGTCGTCGAGGTTGTCGAGGATCGGGACCGAGGTGTCGTAGCGGACGAGGCCGCTGATGTCGACGGGCGCGTGCGCGGAGGCCTTGCGCAGCCGCAGGACCACCGCGGTGCTGTCGGAGTCGAGTCCCCACCACCGGTCGAGACGTTCGGTGGACATCCGCACCGGATCCACGAAATAGGTGGTGGCGAACGAGTTCCCGTGCTCGACGTTGGCCCACTTCTCGTCGCCGCGGGGCAGATCGGCGCCGAACGCCATGACCCGTGCGAGCCCGGCGAGTTCGGCGACGGGCAGCACGCGGGCGCGGATCCGCCTCTCCTGCAGGCGTTGTTCGAGGCGGCGGGTGGCGGCCATGAGGGCCTTGGGGCCCGCGGTGCGCGACGGTCCGCGGCGCACGATGCCGTCCAGGTTGCGGCGGGTGTTCACGCGGAGCACCAGCCACGTGGAGCGCTGCGCCATGGCCGAGTAGAAGCGCACCCCCTGCGCGTAGGAGGCCCGGTACGCGGGGCCCGGCGGCACGCGGCGCCCCGCGGACGAAACGTCGATGTCCACGTCCAGTCCGTACTGGGTCATCATCGTGGCCAACAGGTCCAGCGGCACGGTGTCCGCGGCGTACGCCCGGCCGTCGCGCAGCCGGGTCTCGGAGACGTCCGCCGTCAGCTCGATCGCGGAGACCAGCTCGAACCCGTCACCCTGCCTGATGCCGCAGCCGTCCACGTCGATCACGGTGCCCGGCAGGCCCTCCGGTGCACGACGGCGGCGCCGCAGGAACCGCCACCGGGCGGCGATCCGGTCACCGAGCGTGGCGCCGCGCACCGTCACGAAGGCCACCAGCGCGGCCGCCACCACGGGCACGATCACCGCCCAGATCGGCCAGCGGGTCACCGCGATCATCACGAAGCAGGTGGACGGCACGGCCCAGACCAGAGCCGCACGGAGCGTCACCCGCAGCCCGACCGCCCGCTGCTGCCGTGCGACCTGCGGGTGGACCCCGCCCTCGGGGCGCACAGGGGCCTGGGCCTTCTCGTCCACGGTCGTCACTTACGTCCTCCCCTTCCGGCCGCGGCCGGGCCGCATCGCCGCCACGACCGCGCCGAGCACCACGAGGGTGACCAGGCCGACGCCCGCCACGATCGCCGCGGTGCGGCGCGGCCGGGTGTCCGGCGACGGCGGGGGCGGGGGTACCACCAGCTTCTCGGCCGCCTCGGGCGTGATCGCGGCGTCCCCCTCGGGGACCTTGGCGGTGAGCGCGGCGACGGGGTCGACGAGCCCGCGGCCCACCTTGTTGTCGGTCCCGCGCCCCGGGGCGTGCGCCGTCGCGACGATCCGCGCCGCGACGTCCTTCGCGCGCATCTGCGGGTACCGCGACCGGACCAGGGCCGCGGTCCCGGCGACGTACGCGGCGGCGAATTCGGGGCCGGCGAACGGCACCAGGCTCTTCTCGGACGGGAGCGCGTTGACGACGCCGTCACCGCCGCGGGAGCTCAGCGAGACGAGGCCCGCACCGGGAGCGGCCACGTCCAGCCAGGGGCCGTTCATCGAGCCCGGCAGCGGCGTCCCCTCGGCGGTGGTGGCCCCCACGGTGAGCACCTGGTCGTCGAACCACGCGGGCGTCGCCACGGTGGTCACGGCGCGCCAGCCGCGCGGATCGTCGGGCCGGCCGGGGTCGGGGTCGGGATTGGCCTTGCAGTCGTTCGCACCCACGCTGCCGCCCTTGCGGTCCGTGGCGCCGGCCCCGGCGATCACGAGGGCGTCCTTCGCGGCCAGCGCGTACGCCACGGCGCCACCGATCTCCCGCTGCCGGAACGGGGTGTCCGCCGCCATGCACACGGCCTCGGGGACGACGATGACCCGCGCACCCCGGTTGGCCGCCCGCACGATCGCGCGGGCGACGGCCCGGGTGGTCACCGCCGCCCGGGAGAGATTGGGGTCGTCGTTGTCGGCCGGGTTGTTCTGCAGCGAGAAGCCCGCGGAGTCCACGCGGATCGACAGGATTCGGGAATCCGGTGCCACGCCGGAGAATCCGTCGCCCGGGCTGGGCGCGGCCCCGATGATCCCGGCCACCAGCGTGCCCGTCGAATCGCAGTCCACGAGGCCGTTGTCGGAGGCCGCCATGTAGTCGCCCGCACCGTCCACCCGCAGGCGCGCCTGCGGCCGCACGCCAGTGCTCAGCACGGCCACGGTCACGCCGGATCCGGTCGCGAACCTCCGCGCCTCGTCCAACCGCAGGGTGTTCGACGGCGCCGGCGCCGCCGCCAGATTCGACGCGGGCATCACGCCGGGTTCCACGCACCGCGGATTGTTGTTGCGCAGCGGGCGTTCCGGGCCGTCGCCATCGGGCGGCGCACCGCCGATGTCGGCGACGGGCGGCACCACCGCGTGCGCCGCGGCGGGGGTCCAGGTGGCCGCGGCGACGATCGCGACCATGGCCGCGAGCGCCGCACCCGCTCTTGCGTTGAGGTGCACGGCCGCGCCTATCGCAGGAACGACAGGTCGAGTTCACGCATGAAGGCGAACAGGCGGGTGGTCCACAGCGCCAGCATGACCACGGCGAAGATCGCGAACTTCTCACCGAACTCGATGCGGCCCATGAGGCGCGCGGACATCGGCCGGCCCGTCGTGCCGTCGTCGGTGGAGACGCGGTCGGCGAGCAGGATCGCGCCGGCGCCGAAGGCGATCAGGGCGGCGCCGCCGAGGACGATCACCGCGAGACGGCCGGCGTTGGAGTCGACCGCGGTCACGAGCACCGCCGCGAGCCCCGCGGCCACCAGGAAGCCGGCCACGAAGAACACCGTCGCGTGCACGCGGTCGTCGAGGGTGCGCCCCCGCAGAACGCAGATCGCGGAGACCAGGGCGGCGATCGCCACCTCGCCCCAGAAGTAGTGGGTGCGCGGCACGAGGATCGCCAGCGCCGAGACCACGAGGATCCCGGCGATCGCCGTGTAGAAGCCGGTGAGCAGCTTGGCCGCGGTGCGGGCCTTCCGCTCCAGCGCGGTGTCCTCCTCGGCGCGGGCGAGCTCCGTCGTGGTCTCGTCGTCGAACGTGTCCACGTGGTACGCGGCGTCGAGCTCGCTGCGATCGATGTCCTCCCCCGGTGGGGGCAGCGGGTCGGGCCGGACCCGGGCCAGCATGAGCGCCCAGCCCTGCGCCCAGTTCGCCAGCAGCAGTCCGGCGATGACCCCGATCGCGGGGACCGCCGGGCGCGCCAGCGGCGTGTAGGCGAACAGCGCGCTGCCCACCACGACCGCCGCGGACGCCAGGCCCACGCCGGCCAGCACCGCCGGGCCGATGCCGCTGCCGCGGCCCAGCACGATCACCGCCAGCAGCGTGAAGATCGCGCCCGTGAGCACGTTGGCTGCGGTGAAGGCACCGTCGGCCCCGCCGTCCGGCGGGATGAGCACGAACCCGGCCGTGAACAGCACAGGCGCCGCGGCCAGCTGCAACGCGTACGCCACCTGCCGGGAATGCCACTGCCGATCCGCGGAGACGGCCGCCACCACGACGGCGACGGACCCCAGCGCGGCCACCGGGAACCACCACAGGGCACTGGAATCCGCGTTCCAGGCCAGCAGGATCAAGGCGGAGAAGACGACGGCTCCGAGCACCAGGGCGACGAGCCCCAGCGCCCGGGCGGCGCCGGAGTCGAACCGGTGGAAGCGCTGCCGGCAGAACTCCTGGATCGCATCGGCGGTGCTCTCGATGAGCGGCCTGAAGGTCTGGTTCGAGAAGACCTCGGCGAGGATCAGCCGGTCACCGTCGAGCACGCCCGCGTCGGCGAGCGACTTGTCCCGGGCGAGCGGGACGCCGCCCTCCCGGGCGAAGGTCCACGCCCCCTTCGTGGAGAAGTCGTGGTCGGGGAAGACCGCCTCCAGCCCGGGAATCACCGAGTCCATCACCACGGAGAGCCGACGGCGGGCCAGCAGGCTCCGCTCGACGGAGTCCTCCCCCACCTCGACCAGGACACGGACCTGCTCGGGGACAGGGGATCTGCCCGGGGCGGCCGGTTCGGCAGCCGGCCCCGGGGTGATCGGGAAGACCATCGTGCGTCAGCGTCCCTCGTGCGCGCGCGCCTGCTGCAACTCCGCCAGCTTCTGCGCCGCCGGCGGCTCGTACCCCGAGTTGAAGTTGTCGGCGAGATCGGCGGCCAGCTCCTCGAACGCCCGGATCGTGCGCTTGCGCAGCATGTCCAGGTCGATCGGGGTGTCCGAATCCAGGTGCGGGTCGTAGGGGATCTCGTGCACGCGCAGCTTCTGGCCGGCGCGGAACAGCTCGTCGAACTGCTCCACGGAGACGCTGCCGCGGCGCTTGGTGTGGTTGATCACGACGATCGTGTTGGCCAGCAGGCCGTGCCAGCCGTGGTGCCGCAGCCAGTCGATCGTCGCGGCCACCTTGCGCACGCCGCGGGTGGTGGCGGACGCGGGCAGGATCAGTGCCGAGGAGATCTCGAGAACGCCGGTGCCGGTGACGGTCTGCAGGCCGCGGCCCGCGTCGACCAGCGCCAGGCTGTAGTGCGGGCGGAAGATCGAGTAGAGGTCCAGAACGTCGTCGTAGTCCGTCACATCGCGGCCGTTGAACCGCCAGGGGGTGGGCAGGACGTGCAGGTTGGTGGGCGTGACGGCGAGGTGCTTGTCCACCTGGTTGCGGTCGGACAGGTCGGCCTGCTGGATCAGGGTGCGGGCGGTCGAGCCCCCCTGGTGCCACGCGGTCACCTGATCCAGGTCGCCGCCGTCCGGGTCGAGGTCGAGCGCGACCACGTTGTCGGCGCGGGTGCGCTCGAGGATCTGGCCCAGCACGCCCACCAGCAGGGTGCCGCCGGCGGAGTCGGCGAACACGCCGGTCACGTGGAATTTGTTCTTCGGCACCCGGATCCGGTGCACGAGCTCCGCGTGTTCCTGTTCGTTGGCGCTGGGTCCTACGTCGATCCCGACCCGCTTGAGCCACGCCCGCCAGCCGCTCACCCGCACCGAGGCGTCGGAGAACTTGATCTGCTGGTTGAACGTCGAGGAGGCGGTGGACATCGGCGCCCCGACCGAATCGCCCATCGGGCGGGCCTGCGCCTGGTGCATCGGTGCGGCCTGATGCTGGCCCGGTGCGGCCTGCGCGGGGGCCGCCTGTCCGGGAACACCCGGCTGACCGAAGGGCATGGGCATCGGGGGGCGCTGGATCTGGCCGGACGCCTGCGCCTGCTGGAACTGGGCGGCCGGGCCCGCGCCGAAGCCCGGCTGGTGGAACGGACCGGACTGCTGCTGGTGCTGACCCTGCCACTGCGGCTGCGCCGGTGCGGGGACGGGCACCGTCTGCGCGGCGGCCGGGGCCGCGGGGCCGGCCTGCGCCGGCGCCGGGGGCTTCGCGGCGGCCGGGATCGCCTCGGCGGCGGGCTCGTCCACGATCTTGGGCTGCTCGGCGGTCGGGCGGTCGTCGGCCTTGACGACGGCGACCTCGATCGCGGCGGGAGCCTGCGCGGCCGGCACGGCCCCGGCGGACGCGTTGTCGATGTCCTCGACATCGGGGAGATCAGGCTCCTCCCACTCCGTGGTCGCCGGCGCCGCGGGCCCACCCGGTTCGGCGGGAAGCGCACCCGGCCGCACCATGGTGGGAGCCGCGGTCCTGGCGGACAGGTCGGTCGCCGCCTGCGGCACGGGTGATGCGGCGACGCCGTCAGCGGCCGCCTTTTGCTCTTCCACAGACACATCAACGTTCGTAGCTGCGTCGCTCATCGGCTGCTTCCTTCTATCCTGGTGAAAATGGTTGCACTCTAACGCACGACCAGCTGTCGTGCAGTTCCGGTGCGGGTGAGGTCAGTTTGTTATGTCGAACCATCCGAGACAGCCTCCGTGCTCGACCAGTGCGGCCAGCCCTTCGCTGAATCGTCGCCGGGTGCCCGGACTGATCGTCACGTCGAGGTCGCCGTGCGCCCCCGTCGCGGTGGTGGACAGCACCCGCCCCCTGCCGGTGTCCATCACGCCCACGGCCCAGCGGGCCTGTGCGCGCACGCCGCTGGAATCCACGCGGTGGTAGACGATCTCAGCGCGGCGCCCGGTGTATCGGGCCGCCTCGACCAGGATCTCGATCGCCTGCTGCGACAGGTCGTGTTCGCGCAGGCGACCGCGGAACTCCCGCTCACTGCGCGGGTCCCGGGACTCCGGCGCGAAGGTCCGCACGATCTGCGCCAGCTCGTCCGCCCCGAGGGTCAGAGCCTCGAAATCGGCCGGCTGCGCCGCTCCCAGAACGCGCCACAGCGGTTCCGCCACCGTCGATTCGAAGTCCTCGCCGTCGGTCCGGTAGCCCTGCACGGTCACCTGATCGTCGTGCCGGAAGACCGCGACCACCCGGTCGCCGTCTCGCACGATCGCGCCGCGCAGGCACGTGTCACCGTCGAACACCCGGATCGCGACCTCCGCCGCGGGCGCCCGCAGCACGCGAAGCCATTCCCCGACCTCGGGGTCGATGCCGCCGGTGTGGTCGACCAGGCCCGCGGACAGCAGGCCCGGGAGCACGGCCAGGTCGACGGACAGCTGATCGTCGGGCCGGTACACGTTCGGGTGGATCGCCAGCACGACGGGCGCCGGCTCCGTCACCTCGGCGAGCCGCATCAGCAGGAGCAGCTCATCGACGGTGACGCCGATGGCGGACAGCTTCGCGGCGGGTTCCTCACGCAGCACGGCTACCTCGCCATTCTTTCGATGGGCGCGCATCCGGCCGAGTGCCCCGGCCGGACGTCGCCCGGGTGGTCACGCGTACAGGCCCGCGGCCTGCGCCTGGCCGGCCTGGTGGACGGTCGCGGCGGTCTGGATGTTCACGCCGGTCTTGCGGATGGCCATCGCCAGGTTCTCGTTGGCCTTCACGCACACCTCGTGGACGTGCTGGTAGCTCTCCTGGTCGATGCCCTGCCAGTTGCCCATGTTCAGGTTCGCGGTGTTGTTGGCCATGAGCTCGGCGATGTTCGCATCAGCGATCGCCGCCCCCTTGGCGAGACCCGCGGACGTGGTGTCGTAGCTGGCGTAGTTGACGGTGATCCGTTCGGCGGAGGTCATATCGGTTCCTTACTCCGTGGGTGGTCGGCTAGACGACGTAGCCGGTGAACAGCGAGCCGCCGTCCTGGTCGGTGCTGGCGATGAGCCCGCCGTTGCGGTGCAGCGCCTCGGCGACGGCCTCGAGCTTCTGCTGCTCGGCATTGCACACGGCGATGAGCTCGTCCATGTGCGTCGAGGCCTTGAGGGTCGTGTCGCCCGCGTTCGCGGCGCGGTAGGCCTCGGCGGTGGTGCGCACGAACTTGATGTTTGCCAGCGTCATCGCCGCCACGTCGTGGGTCTTGGCGGTACCGGCCGCATGGGCGACGGTGTTCAGGTCGTAGACCATGATCTCTCCGTTTCGGATCGTTCTTCGGGTTCGAAGGGTTCGGACGGCCGGTCCGGGCGGTCAGTCGCCGTTCCCCGCCGACGGGACGTCGACGGGCACGGTCTCGTACTCGGGCGGGCGATCCGCGTAGACGGGGATCGGCACCGCCGCGGTCGCCGGGACGACCACCCTGTCCCTGCGCCTGCCCTTGGAGCGCGCGACCGGCGTGGTCGCACTCACCGGCTGGAGCGGGCGGAGGGGCTCGAACGCCACGCGCGGCACCGGCGGCGGGGGCGGCGCCACCGTGAGGCCCGCGGTGTCCCACGTCGACGGCGCCGCGACCTGTTCCTTCGGGGCGCCGCGCACGGCGCTCGCACCGGGCTCGGTCGGCGCGCCCTTGGAGAGCCGTTCGAGCGTCGGGGATCCGGGCCTGGCACCGAAGTACCCGACCGCACTGGAGCGGTTGTCCGCGGACATGCCGGTCATGATCATGCTGAGCGGCTGGGCCGTCGCGACGGATCCGAAGCTCACACCGCCGCTCGCCGTCGGCGCCGCGAAGGACCCGCCGCCCTGCAGCGCGCCGCCGGCGGCGGCACCCGCCACCCCCGCCGCGGTTCCCGCGAACGCCGGTACCTGCGCGCCGAGCTGCTGCACCAGAACTCCGCCCAGTTCCTTGCCGGTCGGCGTGGGGCGGTTGCCCTCGGCGCTCTGCGCGATCGTGGCCACCTGGTCCGCGCGTTGGGCGAACACCGCCGCCGACTGGGCCAGCTTGGTGCCGGAGAGGACGCCGTTGGCCGTCCGCATGTACATCGCCGACGCCACCGCTGTGGCGCCCTGCGCGGCGAGGCCGATCTTGGTCACCACGGCGTCGCCGACCGAGGCGGCCCCGGCCGCGGCGGCGGGGATCGGCACCCCGATCGACGTGGCGATCGGCTTGGGCGGAATGAAGGGCTCGAAGGTCATGTTGGCCACGGTGTTCGCGAGATAGCCGGACATCATGGCGGCGTTCTGCGCCCACATCGCGGTGTACTGCGCCTCGTTCGCGGCGATGGCCGCGGTGTTCACGCCGAGGAAGTTCGTGGCGTGCAGCACGGCGTTGGTGATGTGGTTGAGCGCGATCTCCGGCAACTGCGCCATTCCCGCGAGGGCCGCCGTGTAATCGGCGGCCTGTTTGGTGTGCCGCGTGGCCGCGAGCAGCGCCTGCGACCGGACCGCCTCGTTGTAGGCCAGGTACAGGGAGACGTTCTTCGTCATCAGCGCGGTCTCCGGCGCCTCCCACGACGCCGCGAGCCGCGGCAGCAGGGAGGTGAGGAACACCGAGCGGGAACTGACCGCCGCCGCGACCGCCGACCATGCCGCGGCGGCGGCGGTGGCCGGCGCGGGTCCGGCCCCGCTCATCAAGCGCCCCACGTTCACTTCCGGGGGCAGCGCTGGGAACGTCATGACATCACCGCGCTAGAACTGCACGGTGTTGTCGGCCATCACGTACGTCGACGCGACGGCGGACAGGCTCACGCCGTACTGCGCCACCTCCGCGTGATCGGCGAGTGCGACGGCGAGGTAGTTGGCGGCGTGTGCGGCCGAACCGGTCGACGCGAGCAGCGACACCTCGTCCGCGCCGGCGGGCAGCACCGCGCCCAGGGTCCCGGCCGCGCCGGTGACGAGGCCCGAGGTGGTCGCGACGTTGGCCATGACCTCGTTCGTGCCAGACAAAAGCTGAATAGGCGCCACGTTCAGGCCCACCTGCTCTATCCCTTCGATTGGATTTTCAGTTTGCAACTCAATCAGAACCAACGATTTTCGTCAATCCTGGCGGGTCCGAAATTTTCAACCCCAAACATCGTCCCCGGAGTCCGCGTCGCCGCGGCGGACACCGTTCCACGCCACCTGCACCACGCCCGACGGCGCGCCGCGCCCCGGGAACAGCCGGCCGCGCCCCGGAATCCCGAACCGTTGCCCCCTCTCACCTGCGATGTTGACGTTGAATTTGTCCGCGGACAGCACCAGCGCCATCGACGCGTGCGTGTCCATGTGCTGGATCATCGGGTCCGAGCTGGACTTGTAGAGGTACTCGCCGTCGCTCAGCGCCACGATCACGTGGAAGCCGCGTATGACACCGTCGTTCATCAATTTCACGGTTTGCGTGACCGGATTCGTGCGGTCTCCGCGGGCCACCACGGCGTCGTAGTCGTCGATGATGAGGAAGATCTCGGGGCCGGTCCACCAGTCGCGGCGGGCGAGCGATGCGCTGTCCGCCGTGTCCGGCACGCGGCGGTAGGTGACCTTCGTGGGGTCGGTCTCGCCCTCGCCCATCCACTCCACGAGCTTGTCCTGCCACCGCTGCAGGAAGTCCAGGAGGTCCGAGCCGTGCAGCCCGATGTTCTTCGGGTTGGGCGCGAACGCGCCGCGGTGCACGCGTTTGGGGTCGAGCAGGGCGATCGCGCCGTCGTCGATCGACGGGTACCGCCGGCTGATCGCCTCGATCAGAGTGTGCACGGTCGCCGAGCGTCCGGATCCGCTCTCGCCGACCACGAGCATGTGCGCCTCGCGGCCGAAGTCGGCGACGGCGGGCCCGCCGTCGGATTCGCGGACGCCGAAGGGCAGCCGCACCCGGTCCCGATCGGACGTCGGATCCGGCAGGTGCGCGAACAGGTCGCCCTGCAGCACCACCTCGGGCAGGGCGAGCAGCTGCGGCGCGGACGCGCCGGTGGTGTTGCCCCTGCGCACCCGTTCGACGAGCTCCTCGATCCCGTCGCTCAGCGTGGCGGGTGACCGGTCACCGTCGGCCCTGGGGAGGGCGACGAGCGCCATCAGGTCCCGGTCCGTCGTGATCACGTGCCCCGGCCGGTCCGGAACCACCTTGTTGCGCTGGGAGTTGACGACCGACATGTCGTAGCTCGCGGTGGAGACGCGGCCCTCGATGATCGTGTGCATGTGGCTCGCGAGGCCGCGCAGCACCGTGTTCCGGGCCGTCGTGACCACGATGTGCACGCCGTAGTTGAGCGCGCCGGAGGCGAGCGCCTCGAGCATCGGGACCTTGTCCTCGAAGACGCCGCCGTCCGTCACCGTGGCGTCGAAGCCGTCGACCACGATGAACACGTCGCCGAACGCGTCCTCGGCCAGGACGGGCGAGGACCGGTCCGCGCGGAGTCGCCGGTACTCGGCCATCGAGTTGACCCGGTACTTGCGGAACAGCTTGACGCGCTGCTCGATCAGGTCGGACATCTGCGTGATCATCCGGTTGATCGCGTCCTCTTCGGACCGGGTGGCGATCCGGGAGACGTGCGGCAGGTCCTCCAGGCGCATCCATCCGCCGCCGGTGTAGTCGACCACGAAGAACTGCACCTGCTCGGGCGAGTGGGTCAGCGCCAGCGAGGCCACGAGCGTCATCGCCGCCGTGGTCTTGCCCTTCTGCGGGGCACCGTAGATGAGCACGTTGCCCTGGCCGCCCGACAGGTCCAGCTCCCACACCGGCTGCTGGTGCTTCGCCGGATCGTCGAACATCCCGAACGGGATCTTCAGCGTCGCAGGCGTGCTCGGCTCCGGTGCCTCCCACGCGTCGCCCGCGAGCGACGGTTCCACGGCGTCCAGGGTCGTCGACGTCAACTCGGGCAGCCACGGCTTGTACGCCGGCCGCGCGGGCGCGTTCTGCAGCAACTCCTTGACCACGGTGAACACCGTCGGCGCGGCGAGCAGCTCCTCCTCGGTGCGGACGATCTCGTCGTCCTCGACGACGTCCTCCGGGAGATCGGGGATGTCCACCCTGCGCGCGGTGAACCCGCGGGAGGCGAGGTCCGTCGACGTGGTCGGGCGGGCCTCGAGCGCGACGGGCGCGTCGATCACCGCGGGCGGGAAGTAGGGCTTGCCCGTGAATCCCGCGTAGAACCGGATGAGGTCGTCCTCGTGCAGGGTCTTGATGAGGCCGTTGCCCGGCTTGCCGGGGAGGTTCTTGGCGTCCGGGACGCCGATCACCGCGCGCGAGTCGCCGGCGGTGCCCGTGCGAAGTGCGATGTGGTAGTGGATGTTCGACTCCAGGCCGCGCGAGCGCGCCATCTCGGCGTTCTGCGACGCGAGCAGCAGGTGCACGCCGACGGACCGCCCGACCCGGCCGATCTGGGAGAAGATGTTGACGAACTCGGGCTTGGCCTCGAGGAGCTCGGTGTACTCGTCGATGAGCACCACCAGGGCCGGCATCGGTTCGAGATCGGGGCAGTGCCCCGTCTCCCTTGCCTTCTCGTACTCGGTGAGGCCGATGATGTTGAACGACGGGTGTTTCGCGGCGGCGTCGTCGAAGATCTGCTGGCGGCGCTTGAGCTCGCCGGTGATGACCTCCATCATGCGGTCGACCATGCTCTCGGACTTCTCGAGGTTGGTGACCACCGCGGCGACGTGCGGGATCTCCTCCATGCCCTGGTAAGTGGCGCCGCCCTTGAAGTCGACGAGCAACAGGTTGAGCATCGTCGGCGAGTGGAACAGGCACGCGTCCAGGACCAGGCACCGGAGGAACTCGGACTTACCGGAGCCCGAGGTGCCGATCATCTCGCCGTGCGGGCCGGTGCCGCCCTGACTGGCCTCCCGGATGTTGAGGTGGATGCGGGTGCCGTCCGGCGCGAAGCCGATGGGGAAGTTCAGGCGGCGCGGATCGTCGAACCGCTTGATGCGCTGCCAGAACGAGACCACGTCGATGGCGCCCGGATCCTCCACCTCCACCAGGCTGGCCCAGTCGCGGCCCGTGTCCTGCCGTTCCTTGGACTGCAGCGACGCCGTGGTCTCGAGCTCCCACCGGGCCAGCCGGCGCGCCGTGGTGTGCGCGTCGACGAGGTCCAGGTGGTCCGCGCGGGCGATCTCCTTCGGCGGCTCGTGCGGTAGATCGGAGTCCCAGCGGGTGACGATGCCCGCCTCGTCCACGGTGAGGAGCACCGCGTGCGGGAACGAGTCGATGACGGACTCCGGCGGGGAGAGCAGGATCCACGTCAGGTCCGCGAGCGAGGAGATCGCCTGATCGGTCATGCGGGAACGCTCCGCCGAGTCCACGATCACGACGGTGTGCCGGGTGCGGCCGGACACCTCCGATTCGGTGGTGAACGGACGCGAGTAGTCGACGATCCGCTCCCCCTCCGCTGCGGGCGAATCGTCGCCCGCGAGCTCGTCCAGGAACTCGGTCCAGTTCCGGTAGAGCATGCGCCGCGACCCGAGTGCGTCGATCAGGGTCGGATGCTGGGTGTGCGGAAGCCATTTGGTGTATTCCCAGGGGCCGCCGTCGGGTTCGTCGGTGACCACCACGAGTCGCAGGCGGTCGGGTCCGTGGGTGATCGCCAGATGGTTGATCATCGCCCGCGCCATGCCGGTGGCCCGGTCCCTGTCGCCGCCGACGCCGAGCACCGGGACGTTCCGCAGTGTGAACGCCACGGGCATGTCGGCGACGGTCGAATGGGTGTGCAGGAACTTCACGGTCTCCGTCCACTGGACGGGGTCCAGGAACTCGCCGTCGGGCGCCTCGGGCGTGCGCAGCTTGGCCTTGGGCACGATCCGGCCGCGGCCGTAGCGCGCCGCGGTGAAGCGACTCCGCCGATCCTCGTCGCCGCCGTTGACCTCCCACATGCGCTCCCCGCCGATGAGGGACGCGATGATCGCGGGATCGGGGTACGCGTGCTGCAGCGCCTCGTGGTAGTTCCGGCCCCGGGCGAGTGCCTTCTCACGGGAGCCCCCGATCGACCTGCTGGCCTGTTTGCGGTCGTGCAGCAGCTGGGCCCGCGATTTGCCGCCGCTGCCACCGGGGCCGCCGCCCATGTACGCGAACATGCCGAACAGCAGCATCATCGGCATGAGCAGCATCACCGGGTTGAAGCCCCGGTTCATGCGGATCATCATGAACAGCATGCCGAGCACGGCCACCACCATGACGACGGGCATCATCACGGTGCGCCACTTGCCGGGCGGGTCCACCTCGTCGATGGTGTCCGGGGTGCGGACCTCCACCTCCTTCTTGATGACCCGGGGCTCCTTCTTCGGGTGCAGCGGGGGTTCGAAGACCTGCCTGCTCATTTCGCCCCCTTGGGGTCGAACTTCGCGACGACGGGGTCCTGCGCACCGCCGTCGTGCTTGATGGACGCGCTCGCCTGAGAGAGCGTGGGGCCCTGTGCGAACAGGCTCACGATCGTCCACGGCGCGGGCACGGGATCCTTGAGCCCCAACGCCTTCGCCGAGGCGCCCACGTCGGTGGAGCCCTCGTCGTCGATGCCGTAGCGGATGCCGGTGTCGGCGATCCAGTACTCGCCGCCCCGTTCCCGGGAGTCGAGGCCCGATCCCGTCACGTACACGTACCGCCCGCTGGTCGCGGGCATGAACACGTCGTCGGCGACGGCGCCGCCCGATCCGGCGGCGCCGATCAGCGGGATCCGTGCCGCGGCCTGCTCGGCGGTCAACGGCAGCGTCCGGGCGGCCGTGACCCGCTGCGTCGCGGTGGGCTCGTCCCCATCACGTGACCACGCCAGGCAGGTCACCGGATCGCGTGCGGCGTCGGCGATCCGGACGCTCCCCGCGGGGAAGTGATCGACGGCGATCCGGCCGCCGACCTTGGGCCACTGGTTCGCCTTCGCGCTCTCGGTCTCCACCACACCGCTCTTCACGGGTGAGGCGGTCTGCAGGATCGTGGCCGCGGTCTGGGAGATCTGCTGAACACCGTCGGCCGCGACCACGTAGTAGGTCCAGCCTCCGTCGACCGTGGGCACCCGCAGCGTCGTGCCGATCAGGAGCTTCTCGGTGTTGTTGAAGCGGACCGGCCTGCCGAGATCCGCGATGGGCGGCACCTCGATCGGCTCGCGCGCGGCGAGGGCGTTGAACAGGCCGGCCGACATCGGGATCACGCGCTGATCGATCCCGATCCCCAGAGCCTCGCGGATCGCGGAGTTGCTCAGGTCGATCCGGGACCTGGCGACCTCGCCGTGGTCCTGGTACACGAGCCACGTCTGGTTGTCGAAGGCGGCCAGCCGCGCGAGGTTCCCGGCGAGTTCCTCGGTCCCGTCGCCGGCCGTCAGGTCCCCGCCGATGACGGTGACCTTCACCGCGGAGGTGGCGGTGGTCGGCAGGCCGGTGCCCGGGTCCAGCGGCACGGCGGCCCCGGTCGCGGTGGTATCGCACACCGCCCAGTGGGAGTCGCGGCTCTCGGAGTTGCGCACGACGGTGGGGGCGTACGGGATCCCCACCATGGGCCCGCGCGGAAGCTTCTCGATCTCGCTGGACTTGGCCTGGACGGGCTTCGCCGGGGAGCCGACGATGAGCTGTCCGGACACCACGTTCGGGACGGGGCTGAGCGTGTCCCCGACGCGCACGTACAGCGCTCCCGTCTGGGTGTCCTGAACGACGGAGCCGTCCTTGACCTTGCCGGCGGGGAAGAGCACGGCGCCGATGACGCAGGCGAGGACTCCCACGAGGCCCGCCGCGAGCGCGATGTAGAGCGGCGAGCCCTGGTACTTCTTGACGTCGTCGATCCATCGCGTATCGCGGCGGACGAGTGCCTCCTCGTTGCGGCGCTGGAGGTACGCCTCACCGGACTTCTGGTACTTGGTGGTCAGCCGGAATCCGCGGACCCGTTCCTGCAGTCCCGATTTCGGATTCGTCGGGTCCGGATTGATCTCAGCCATCGGTCACTGCCTGCCACTCCGCGAGTTGATGCCATTCGGACCAGGGAAAGTTCGGCGACACCCGCAGCGTCTCGTCGTAGGCGAGGCGCACGTCGTCGAGCTCCAGGGTGCGCAGGAGGCTGCGCCTGTCCTCGGGACTGAGTGCCGATCGGTCGATCGCGCTCACCCGGAAATCGCGGAACCCGCGGGCACCGGAGATCACGGTGCGCATGAACCGGGCGTTGGACATCAGGTCGATGCCGGAGCACAGGCGCCCCTTGAGGTCCGGCGCGCTCACGTTCGCGAGGCGCAGATTGCTCTCCAGCAGGTACTCGGAGACCCCCTGGCCCAGCGCCTCGCGATTCTTGGTCGCGACGGATTCGGCGATGGCGACCAACTCCTCGGGGGTGAACGAGGCGAACGAGATCCGCGTCGGGAAGCGCAGCGGGAGACCGGCGTTCACCTGCAGCAGACGGTTCATGTCGTCGTCGTAACCGGCCAGCACCACGACCACCTTGTCCCGCAGGGGCTTGTCGCCCTCGTTCTCGATCCGGGCGAGCAGCGCCTCGAGCGCCTCCCGCCCGAACCGCGACGCCTGATCCTCGCCGTCGCCGGCGACCAGTCCGTACGCCTCGTCGAGGAAGAACACGCCGCCCCGGGACTCGTCGATGAGCTTGTTGGTCCGGATGCCCGCCTGGCCCACGTAGCCGGTCATCATGTCGCTCGGCTGGTGCTCGTAGACCTCGGGCCGCGCGATGACGCCGAGTCCGTAGTACAGCTTGGCGAGGATCCGCACGCCGGTCGTCTTGCCCGTGCCGGGAGGGCCGGTGATGATGGCCGAGAGGCGCATCTCCTCCTCGGCGTACTCCTCCCCCAGCTCCTCGCTGAGTTCCTTCCGCTCCCTGTCCATCTCGACCTTGGAGGCCAGCCTGCGGATCTGCGCCTTGACGGCGGGGCTGCCGACGAGGCCGTCGAGTTCCCGCCAGGCGTCGGCGAGCACCTCGTCGCGCTTGCGGTCCAGGCTCTGCTGCTCGATCTCCTCGGCGGTGGTGCCGGACCGGGGATCCCACGGGTCGATGCGCGTGTTCATCGACTGGGCCGTGACCACCTCGAGCGGTGCGCCCGACGCGGCGTGGTCGAGATCGGGGCGCGAGGAGATCCACGCGCGCGCGTCGCGGAGGAGTTTCGCCGCCGCGTCCTCGTCGCCGGTGGCACGCAGCGCGTACGCCTGGGTCACGATGAGGCTCGCCTGGACCAGCTTGAACTCCTCGCCGGCCAGCGCGTTCTTGGTGGCGGAGAGGGCCTGGTGCGCGTCCCCCGTGCCGACCAGCGCCCGCGCGGTGAGCGCGGTGACCCCGAGCTGCCAGAACCGGACGGCACCGTCGGTCTCCGGGGACAGCCAGAGCGGCTCACGGCTGTCGGAGACCGTCGACAACACCTCCGGCCAGCGGTGCGCCAACCCGAGCAGACACACCCACAGGTAGCGGATGTAGTTGCGCTGGGCGGGCGAATCGGGGCCCACCTCGCGTTGCAGGCGCGTGAGTTCGGCCGCCGCCTCGGACAACCTGCCCGCCTGGGCCAGGACGACGGCGGCGCCGGCGCGCGCGTAGATGACGTCGGTGACGGGCATGCCCAACTCGACGACGCCCATCTGCACGGGGATCTTCAGCCCGAGCGCGCCCTCCGCGGGGTCGACGGTCATGCCGTTGCGGCGGAGCTCGGCGCCGAAGTTGCGCGCCGAATCCAGGAGTCCGCGAGCGGCTTCCGCGCTGTGCAGGGCCTTGCGGTCGACCGCCATGAGGCCGATCCACCCGTCGCACATCATCGGATCCTCGTCGACCGCGAGGCGGAACGCGGTGGCGGCCTCGCCGGTGTCGCCGCGCGCCGTGAGTGATCTCAACCCGAGCGAGAAGTAGCGCTGGGCAGTCGGATTGGCCTGCGTCATCGGTTCGGAGCGACCCTCGCCCGGCTCGACAGGAAGCGGGCGTACGTCCACGCGTACACCGCCGACTCGATGTCGTGGTACGACGCGGCCAGCGTGGCGACGAGGATCGCGCGCTCCAGCAGGCGATCGCGCAGCTTCTCCGCCTCGGGCTCCCCCGAGGCGAGATCCTCGGGGGTGGCCGGAATCCTGTCCAGGCTCAGCACGTCGCCGAGGGCCTGTTCGTCCCGGTGCAACTGGTCCAGCACGGGCGGCGGGACCTCGCCGTGCGCGTCCAGGTGGCACCGCGCGTCGAGGCGCGCGGCCTCGATGCCGATCGCGTGCTCGGGTGCGATGAACTGCTGCTCCAGGTCGCGCAGCAGCGCGCGCGCCTGCCGGTCCGCCTCCTCGGGGGTGAGGGATCGGATGTGTTGCAGGCGTGCGGGGGACACGGTGGCCTCGAGCCGACTGCGTCCGCCGGGGAGCACGGTGCCGGGCCGGGTGACGCCGACGATGTTCTCGGTGCCGATGACGGTGCCGTACGCCCGGCTCGGGTGCGTGGTCGCGACGCCGGCGATCGTGTATCCGTTCTGGCCGGCGTACTCGATGATCTGGCGGACCGGATCGTCGATGGACGACCACCGGTAGCCGGCGGGGACGTTCCAGAGCACACGCACGCCGTCCGGGATCACCACGCCGGGCGGCAACCAGCCGGCGTCCGAGGTGGCGACCGCCATGACGGTCTCCGCTTCGCCGACGAGAAGGGCTCCCGCCCAGTGCAGGCCGGACTCGGGGCCGAACGCGCCTCCGCGCAGCGAGCCGACGATCGACGCGATCACGTCCCGGGCCTGCTGCACCGCGGGCGAGAGCCGCGTGGGCTGCAGCGGTTCGGAGCGCCCGAGGATCATCGGTCCCGTCGCGAGGACGGGCGAGGCCGGCGACGCGACGTCGCCCTCCGGCTCGGGGGCGGACCGGGCCGCCGCCGCGGAGGCGGCGATCTGCTTGGCGCGGGAGGCCGCGGGGAGCCTGACCCGGCCCTTGGGCACCCCCTCGGCGTGTACCTCCGCAGCCGCGACCGCCTTGCGATGGGCGTCCAGGTTCGCCCGCAGGAATCCCGCCGACACGAGGCCCGCGAACACCGTATTGACCGCGGCGGCCTTGGATTCGACCTCGGCCTGCGCCGCCTCAGCCGCGTCGAGCTCGTCCGGGGATTCCTCGCCCGGATCCTCGGCATCGGCACCGTCCACCGACTCCGGGTCGGACTCGGCACCTTCG
>NZ_HE997626.1:1010899-1081784 GCF_000312385.1 Tsukamurella sp. 1534
CGGCTTCGGCTTCGGCTTCGGCTTCGGCTTCGGCTTCGGCTTCGGCTTCGGCTTCGGCTTCGGCTTCGGCTTCGGCTTCGGCTTCGGCTTCGGCTTCGGCTTCGGCTTCGGCTTCGGCTTCGGCTTCGGCTTCGGCTTCGGCTTCGGCTTCGGCTTCGGCTTCGGCTTCGGCTTCGGCTTCGGCTTCGGCTTCGGCTTCGGCTTCGGCTTCGGCTTCGGCTTCGGCTTCGGCTTCGGCTTCGGCTTCGGCTTCGGCTTCGGCTTCGGACGGATCATCGGCGACCTGGTCGTCCTCGTCCAGTTCACCGACGTGGTCGTCCTCATCCACTTCGGCGACGATATCGCCGGCCTCCCCGTCACCGCCGCCGTCGACGTCGGTCACGGTCTCCGCTTCCGAGGCCCCCGGATCGTCACACCCCTCCGCCACATCAGGCTCGGCGTCCTCCCGAACGGAGGCCGCTTCCTGCTCGGCGGCGTCGGCGTGATCCTCGGCGTGGCCATCAGAGTTGTCCTCGGCGTCGTGATGGATGTCCGTCTCCTCGATGACTTTCCCTGCAGCCTCGTCCGCCGACTGCGCAGCGCCGCGTTCGGGCGCGGGCTCATCGCGCACATCCTCGTCGTGCGGGGGCTCATCGGCCGGGTCGGGCACCGTCGGAACCGTGCCCCGGCCCGGTTGCGCCCACAAGCCGGATCCGCCCGGGACTCGGCCGAACGCCATGAATCCGTCGTCGAGAGGTTCGGACGGGGCCGGCACGGCGGCGTCGCGAGACACGGCAGCGCCGTCGGGAGCCTCGGCGACCTCCGTCACCGCGTCGTCCACCTCGGGCTCGGACCCGTTGTGCTGGAAGGGGATCGACATGAACGACGTCTCGGCGGCGATCGGAATCGGCCCGGTGGCGATCGGGCCCCGGTGCCCGTTCTTCTCAGCCCCGTTCGTGCCGTTCACACCGCCCAGGAGGTCACCGTGCTCCACGTCGGCCCCGTTAACGCCGTTGATCGTCGGGACGCGACCGAACGACATGAAGTCGTTCACCAGCATCGGTGACACCACGGGCGCGACGGGGGCGTCGGGCTCCTGCTCCGGCTCCGTCGTCTCGGCAACGGCGTCCGCCGGCTCGAGCCGTTCGACGCGGGGAACGACCGCCGGGGCTCCGTCCACGACGCCCGCCGACGAGTCCTGCCCTTCGGCGATTCCGACGCCGTCGTCCGACTCCGCGTCCGCGGCGTCCCATCCGTTCGTTCCGGTGACGCCGGCGACCGTCGACGGGATCCGCCCGAACCCCATGAACACCAACGGCGGCGCGGCGGGCTGATCGGCGCCGGGCTCATCGACGCCCGCGACCCCGGTGTCCTCGTCGCCGGTGTCGTCGGCGGCGTCCTCGTCGGCGATGCCGGCGTCCCGCGCGGACTCGACCGCGGAGAAGCCGTTCACGAACGCCTCGTCGTCGCCGGAGTTGGCGAAAGCGTCCTCCGCCGCCGCGGCGGTATCCACTGCTTCCTCCGCCGCGGAACCGGATCCGGTCGGGGGTTCGGCGGGCGCAGCCCCGTCGACCTGGCCGGGGATCCTCCCGAACGCCATGAAGGTACTCACCAGACTCACCGGCGGCTTGTTCGTGGCGTGCCCGTTGTACGGCGGCGTGGTCATGCGCTCGGCGACCTCGGTCGCCTTGGCCCGAGCCTCCGCGATCAGAGCCTCGATCTCCTCGCCGGGATCCTCGCCGAGCGCGGTGGCCTCACGCTCGAGCTTCTCGATATCCGCTTCCAGCTGATAAACGATCTCGGCCTGCTCGAGATTGACCTGCTGAAGGCTGCGCGCCATTTCCCCCAAGGCGTGCGAAACGTGCACGAGACTCTCGCCGACTTTGACGATCCCGACGAAACTCTTCGCCCATTTTCCTGTTTCGGTCTCGAGGAATTCCACGAGATCCACATCGCTCAATTGCGTCGTCGCCGTCGTACCTTCGCTCGCCACACGAAACGCATAGGAGGACGCCTGTGCGGCGGACAACGCACGCGATGCGAGATCGTCCGGGGTGACCTCGTCCTCCCAGATGCCCTCGAGGAGCACGTCGGCGTACTTGGTTTCCGGCCGGTCGATCACGAGAAGACGCCCACCGCGCGACGGGACGAGGGGCCCGGGAACGGCGACGGCCAGACGACGCCGCTCGACGGCTGCTCGTCATCCGAGGCGTGCGCCCGCTGCAGCGCCTCCGCGGCTTCGAGTTCGGGAAGCACGTCCCCCACCAGACCTTCGACGGTTTCGACGATGCGCTCGCCGTGCGGGCTCGTATAGCCCACCGAGGAGCTGATCGACGTCACCGTCGTCCGCAATTGGGCGGTCGCGATCGCCGCCCGCGCTTCGATCGCGCGAGCTCCGGCGCTCCGACCGAGGTCTGCACTGCGGTCGTTCTCGGACCCCATGCCACCCTCCCGTCTGCATCAGACCCGTCACACAGGTACTGACTGGATTCGTTGTCGCAAAAGAATGTACCACCCGGATCTCTGGTTTGCTTAACTGGATTTCATGTTTTGGGATCGCAAGTTCGCCAGGTCAGGATGCATTCCCGTTTCCACCAACAGCGGTTGGCCATCACGGGGCCGGGTCCGTCGCCGCACAACACGATGCGCGATCAAGAAAAGCGCGGTTCTCCAGGAGAAATCAGGTTGATCTCATCGCCGCCGGTGCCCGCGGCACGACGCATTCGGGCACGCCCCGTCGCATTCGTCGCGCCGGGTGTGAACCCGCATTCTCGGATCTCTCCACCACACCGGAACCATTCGTCGGCGCACCAGTCGCGGCACGATCGAATACGCGCGAGCGAGTTCCTCCGCCGACGCTGCCGGCTACTGAGCGTTCTTCGCCTCGCGAGCCCGCCCGGCCGCCTCCTACGCCTGCGCGCGGGCGACGGCGCCGAGCGGATCGGTGTACACGCCGTCCAGCGCGGACGCGCCGGCGGCCTGCTGCTGCACGCGCGAGCCCGCGCCGCTCACCCGGACCGCCCGCCCGGGCTCGGCCGAGGTGGCCTTCAGCGCGGCGGAGACGTGCGGCAGGATCGCGGTGTGGTCGGTGAACGCCTGGCCGCCCAGGATCAGGCGGTCCGGGTTGAAGATGTCCGCGACGAGGGCCGCGGCCTCGCCGAGAACCCGTCCGCGCTCGGCCACGATGGCGCGTGCGGTCTCGTCGCCCGTGTCGGCCAGCTTGTGCAGGTCGGCGATCGTGCGCACCGAAAGCTTCTGCGCGCGTGCGGCATCGACGACGGCGGTGTCGGTCACCGCGTCCTCGAGCCGGCCGGTACGCTTCGGGTCCAGCAGCTCGACGTTGCGCGTCGGCAGGTGACCGATGGTGTGCGGTCCGGACTTCGGCGAATGCACGGCGCCGTGCAGAGCCAGCGCCACACCCACGGTCTCGCGACCGTAGAAGTACAGCGTGGAGCCCTGGGATTCGAACTCCTCCGACAGATGCAGCTCGGCGGCGGCCATCGCCTCGACGTGCGGCGCCACCGTCACCGGCAGACCGATCGCCCCCGAAAGGCGTTCGCCCAGAGCGACGTTCTTCCATCCGAGGCGCGGGTGGTCGGCGACGATGCCGCGGTCGTCCACGCGGCCGCCGATCGCGACCCCGGCGCCGAGCACCGTGCGGCCGTCCCAGCGGGCCAGGAATCGACGCGCACTGGTGGCGATCACGGAGAGCACCTCACCGGGCTCACCGCTCTCGGGAGTGGGGATCTGGATGGCGCCGACCACCTTGCCGGCCACATCGTGCATGGTCACCGTGCTCACACGGAAGCCGATGTGGATGCCGAGCGCCACCGGCCCGTTGGGATCGATCTCCAGCGGCAGGCGGGGGCGGCCCACGACGCCGCTCGCGGCGCGGTCGGCGCGCTCACGCACGAGGCCCGCGTCGATCAGCGCGGTGACCTGGCGGTTCACGGTGGCTGCGGACAGCTGCGTCTCGCGGACGATCTCGTCGCGCAGCACGAGGCCGCCGCGCCGGATCACGCGCAGGACGGCCGCGGCGGGCTTCTCGGAGACGCGCAGCTGGGGCGGGAAGACGCGGGCGGGCGCTCCGACACGAGGCGCACGCTCGGTGGATGTACTGCGGGACAGCGGATTCCGTCCCCGGGTGGAGGCACTGGTACGACTCTGCGTACGGGCCGGAGTGGCAGTGGTGGCGGGAAGATCAACGACGGTCATGGTTCCTCAAGGGTGTGCGTGCGCCGCGGCCTGCGGGGCGCGATACCCCGGGCGCGGACTGGTTACAGGTGTCGAAAGGAGTCGGCCTGGTGAAGGCCGGCGAAGTGCGAGCGGGAACGCTCAGCAGCAGCACATTCGACAGTGCACGCGAACCATGGGGAGACGGCAGCCCAGCGCGACGGTCTCATAACCGACGCGCAGATGGGCCTCAAGACTCCCGGACATACGCCAAAGCTAGCACCCCGCACCTCCGACCGCACAAGCGCGCGGCCGCGGACTGGGACGTACATCACACTCCCGGGTCCGGAAAATCCGGTGCGGGCGCCGGAAGCCGTTCGTTAGACTCATCGCCATGCTGTCTTGAGCCGTCCCAGCCCCCGCTGCCCCGCACCCTCGTGCCGCCGCAGCTCACTCGGACCTCAAGGAGCATTCATGGCCACCTCTCTCGCTGTCTCCGCGCTCACCCTCCGCTGGCCGGACGGCACCGTCGTCTTCGACGACCTGAGCTTCACCATCCCCGCGGGGCGCGCGTCCCTGGTGGGCGCCAACGGTGCCGGGAAGACCACGATGCTGCGCGTTCTCGCGGGCCGGATCGCCCCCACCTCGGGTTCCGTGAGCGGGGCCGGCGTGGTCGGCTACGTGCCCCAGCACCCGCAGGGCCGTGCCGAGGACACGCTCGCCGACGCGCTCGGCATCGGCGGCACCGTCGGGGCGCTGCGCCGCATCGAGGCCGGCTCGGCCGACCCCGCCGATTTCGAGGCGGTCGGCGACGACTGGGACGTCGAGGAGCGGGCGACCGCCGTGCTCGACGGCCTGGGCCTGCGGCTCGGCGGGCTGGAGCGCACCGTCGGGACCCTGTCCGGCGGCGAGGCGACGCTCCTCGCGATCGCCGGGCAGTTGCTGCGCCGTCCCGACACCCTGCTGCTGGACGAGCCCACCAACAACCTGGACGAGCGGGCGCGCGGCCTGCTCACCGACGCCCTGGAACGGTTCGGCGGCACCGCGGTGGTGGTCAGCCACGACCTCACGCTGCTCGAGCGGATGGATTCCACCGTGGAGCTGTACCGCGGCGGCGTGCGCGTGTTCGGCGGGCCGTACTCGCACTACCGCGAGGTGCTCGACGCCGAGCAGGCCGCCGCGGAGCAGGCGGTGACCACGGCATCGGTCGACCTCAAGGCGCAGCAGCGGGATCTGGTGGAGGCGCGGACCAAGCTGGACCGTCGCGCACGGTTCGCCGCCAAGGCGGAGGCCGAGAAGCGCGTGCCCAAGATCATCGCGGGCCTGCGCAAGAACGCCGCGGAGGTGTCGGCCGGTAAACACCGCACGCTGCACGAGGACCGCGTCGATTCCGCGCGCGGAGCCCTGGACCAGGCCAAGGAGGGCGTGCGAGACGACCGTTCCGTCCGGATCACCATGCCCTCGCCGGGACCGGGGCTGCACCGGCTCCAGCTCGACGACGGTCCGCTGCAGGTCGCGGGGCCCGAGCGGGTCGCGCTGGTCGGGCCCAACGGGGCGGGCAAGACGACGGTGCTGCGCCGCGCGATCGGGGCGGCCCGGGCCGGGACGCCCCCGACGGTGATCGGGTACGTCCCGCAGGACGTGCGGTTCGGCCCGGCGGAGGACGGTGCGCTCATCGACGCGGTCCGCGACGCGCATCCGGACCTCGACGCGCAGCACGCGCACGCCGCGCTCGCGCGGATGTTGTTCCGCGGGCGGCAGTCGGAGCGGATCGTGGGCACGCTGAGCGGCGGCGAGCGCCTGCGGCTGGCGCTGGCGATCGCCCTCCTGGGCGATCCCGCGCCGACGCTGCTGGCGCTGGACGAGCCGACCAACAACCTCGACATCCCGTCGGTGGAGCTGCTGGTCGACGCGCTCAAGGAGTGGGCGGGCGCGCTCGTCGTGGTCTCGCACGACCGCGCCTTCCTCGACCTCCTCGACCTGACGCGCGAGGTGGCGATCGCGCGCTAGCCTCGGTCGATGGCAGATCCGCTCAGCGCGTGCGCCGGCCCGCTCTCCGGCCTGGAGCCGGAGCGGGCCGGCGTGCTGCGCGCGGCGATCGCCAACAGCGTGCTGGAGGGATGGGCGCCCACCGCCGCCGACGCGGAGCGGCTCGCGGAGGTCGCCGACGGCGCCGTCCCACTCGCCTCGTACCTCGACGGTGCGGTCGAGCGCGCGCTGGCGGCCGCGACCGAGGTGGGGTCACCCGACTGCGAGGACGCGCCGCGCGGGTTCCCCGACACCCTGTACCCGGGGACGGGGGTCCTGCGGAACCGGTTCGGTATCCGCGACGCGGATGCACTGCGGCAGCTGGAGTTCGAGATCGGCACCGCCCAGGAGCTCGGCATCGAGACCGGGACCGTCGCCCTGCCCCCGACGTACGACGGAGCGCACCTCAGGTCGATCCACCGCGCGCTGTTCGGCACTCTCTACCCGTGGGCGGGCGAGTTCCGGCGATACGACATGGCCCTGCGGGACAACACGTTCCATTCGTATTGGATCGAGCGGTACCTCGAGGACGCGGCGCACCTGCTGCGCAACCGGCTCCCGCACCAGCACGTGGCACTGCTCGGCGAGACGAAGGACCGGAAGGTCTACGCCTACCAGGCGGCCGAGGCGTACGCGTATCTCAACTGCGCACATCCGTTCCGCGAGGGCAACGGGCGCTCCTCGAAGACGCTGCTGCAGCTGCTCGCCGCGAAGGCCGGCTACCGGCTGGACTTCGCAGCGGTCTCGAAGCGGCAGTGGGACACCGCGTCCCACCGTTCCGCACCGGAGCACGGGCACTACCGCCCCGACGCGCACCCGCTGTTCTCGGTGTTCACCGCGATCACCACTCCCCTCGCGGTGCCGGCCTAGAGCCGATAGCGCTCCAGGCCGAGCCAGCCCGCCATCTCGGCGACCGTCTGCTCCAGCGCCGCCTCCGACGCGGCGTCGCGGCCGCCGGGCTCCCAGGTGGTGGAGTGCACGAGCAGGTCCCCCGCCGCGCGGTCGGCCTTGACGTCGCAGCGGGCGACGATCCTGTCGCCGAAGACGAACGGCAGCACGTAGTAGCCGTGCACCCGTTGCTCCTTCGGCGTGTAGATCTCGATCCGGTAGCGGAAGTCGAACAGCGCCTCGGCCCGCTCGCGCTGCCACACGACGGGGTCGAACGGCGACAGCAGGGCGCGCGCGTGGACGGCGCGCGGTCGCTTGGCCTCGGCGTGGAGGTACACCGTGCCGGGCCACCAGTCGGCCTCCACCTCCACCAGTTCGCCCGTGGCGACCAGTTCTTCGATGGCCGGAGCCGCCTGCGCCACCGACAGCCGGAAGTAGTCGCGCAGGCACCGGGCGTTGCCGATCCCCAGCGCCTTCGCCGACTGCCGGATCAGCTCGACGAACGCCTCCTCGTGGGACGTCTCGTGCTCGGCGAGCTCCCCGAGAACCACCGCCGACGGCGCGTACAGCCGCTCGAACTGGCTGGTGCGGCCGGCGCTGGTGACCTCGCCGGTGTGGAACAGGACCTCGAGCCCCTCCTTCACCGACGACCAGTTCCAGCCCCAGTGCGTCTTCTCCACCACCTGCTCGTGCTCCAGGTGCGCCTCCAGCCCGCGGGCGGTGACCGGCGGCAGCTCCGCGAGCGCGCCGCGCAGCCGGTCGAGCTGGCCGGGGTGCCGCTCGTCGTAGCTCGCGAACCGCCGGGACGCCCGGTCCGAGGTCCGGCGGTGCCGCAGAAGCGGCCACGTCTCCGGCGGCACCAGCGAGGCCTCGTGCGCCCAGGCCTCGACGAGCCGGCGCGGGGCCTTATCGCGGGCGCGGTCGAGGAGCGCGGTGTCGTAGTCGCCGAGACGGGCGAACAGCGGGAGGTACTGGCTGCGCGCGACCACGTTGACGCTGTCGATCTGGATGAGTTTGAGCCGGTCGATGGTCTTCTGGACCTGCCGCATCGTCGGCGTGGACGTGCCCGCGAAGCCGGGCTCGAATCCCTGAGCGGCGAGCGCGATGCGGCGCGCCTGCGGCTGCGTGACCCTCATGCGCCGACGAGCCGTGGGAAGAGGTACTGCTCGAGCATGGGGGCGATGACGACCCCGCCGTGATCGGCCGGGTCCAGCCAGCGGGCCTCGGCGATCTCCGCCGCGGCGGTGGGCGAGACCTGCAGATCCGTGGCGAACACCGTGGACTCGATGTCGGTGTCCGCCTCGTTCGCGGCGGGGCCCCGCCAGGAGACCAGGTGGGTGAGGTCCGCAGCGGCGAGGCCGATACCCAGTTCCTCGTCGACCTCGCGGACCGCGCAGTCGATCGCGGCCTCCCCCGGCTCCAGCTTTCCGCCGGGCAGCATGAACGCGTCCGTGCCGCGCTTGCGCACGGTGAGCACGCGGCCCGCCTCGTCCCGGAAACACACCGCCGCCACCGTGAGCACGTTCATGCCCGCAACAGTATCGAGTGCCTCCGACAGATTCCCGGGCCGTCGTCGCGGCATTCTGCTATTGCACATGCGCTCGAACAGACGTACGATCGAAGGCATGAACGTGGCACCCGCACTGCAGAACCTGCCGGAGGCGCTCCTGCCTCCGCGGTTCACGGCCGCGGGGGTCGGGATGGTGGGGTCCGGGGAACTGGTAACGGTCCTGGAGGGGCAGCGCCGCTGCGAGAACCTCGCGTACTGCCGCACCATCACGGCGGTGTACGCGCTGTTCCGCGATCGGTACGGGGAGCGGGAGTCGGCGTTCCTGGCGTCCGAGCCGGAGGCGGGGATCGACTTCTACCGGGAACGGCGCGAGTTGTCGCTCGCCTACAGCTCGGCGAAGGCGGAGATCTCCGTCGCGCTACGGCAGGAGGCGTTGAGCCGCGCGCGGACGCTCACCGGCGCGCAGGCGCTGGCGTTCGATGAGCGTCTCGCGGAGCTGCTGACAGCGGATCCGTTGCAGCTGACCTCGCTGCCGGCTCTGCGGGAGGCGGCGGACCGCGTCGTGCACGATATCGACCCGGCAGCGGCGGAGCGACGCCGCGCGCAGGCGGAGGAGGACCGGACGCTCACGATCCGCCCCGCCGACGATGGGATGGCCGCCGCGTACGCCCTGCTCACCGCCCACGAGGGCCGCGAACTCGGGGTCCGGGTCGAGGAGATCGCCGCGACCGTCTGCGAGGACGACTCGCGCACGGTGGCGCAGCGCCGCGCCGACGGGCTGCTGATGCTCGTGCGCGGGTTCGTCACGCTGGGTTGTCGCTGCGCGAACCCGGGATGTTCGGTTCGCGGGGCGCGGCACCTGGCCGACGGTGCTCTCGATCCCGAGGGCGCGCGGGTCGTCACGCGGTACCGCACCCTGATCCACGTGGTCGTCAACGGCAGGACCCTCGCCGATCCGGCGGACACCCACGCCGCCTACCTCATCGGCCACGGCCCCATCACCGCCCAGCACGCACGCGATCTCGCGGCCCGCGAGGACGCCGTGCTCCGCCCGTTCGGCGACGAGATCGCCACACCCGCCGCGGAACACGCCACAGCCGCTGCCGCTCCGTTCCCTGGACTTCAGCCGGACGACGCCCCCTCCCCCGACGCACAGCCGGACCGGGCCACTCCCTCGGACGCCCAACCGGACCGGACCACTCCCTCAGCCGCTCAACCGGACCGGACCACTCCCTCAGCCGCTCAACCGGACCGGACCACTCCCTCAGCCGCTCAACCGGACGGCACGTCGCGTCCCGGTCCGGCACAGGAGGACGAGCGCCCGCCTGTGGAGGTGCCGGGTTTCCGGTCCTCGGGAGTCGACCTCGCCCGCAAGGCGCCTGCACCCATCCTGGCCGCCGCCCGATGTCGACGCGGCGCGGCGACGGGCGAAACCTCCACGGCCGAGCCGACTACGCCGGCCGACGGACGCACCCTCGAGGAGCCGGACTGCTCGAAGGGGACGAGTCCGACCGCGCCCGAACCGCAAGGCACCGATCAGGCGGACCGCGCCGCGCCGACACCTCCGCCGGCATCTTCCCCAGCGCCAGCACCTCCGCCGGCGCAGACACTTCCGCCGGCTACCGCACCCCCGCCACTGGTGATCGCCCGCGGCAGCGGCGGGTACCGGTTCTCCGCGGACCTCACGAGGTACTTCACCCTGCTCTACCCGCGGTGCGTGTTCCCGCTGTGCACGCGCCCGTCGTCGCGGTGCCAGCTCGACCACCGCCGCGAGTACGACCACCGCGACCCCGGCGCCGGACGCCGCAGCACCGCCGACAACGGCCAGCCTCTGTGCCTCGCCCACCACCAGCTCAAGACCGCCGGCGTCTGGACCGACGCCCACCTCCCCGACGGCCGCATCCTCTGGATCGGCCCGGCCGGCCAACGCATCGTGGTGGACCCCTCCGGCACCGTCCTCGGGCTCTTCCCCGACCTCGCCCGCATCACCTGGACCACCCCCGACGCCACGGACACGCCACCGAAACCGAGGAACCCCGGCGGCCCCACCCACCTGCAGCGCGAGCACGCACGCCGCGAGGCACTCCGCGCCACCCACATCGCAGCGATGGAACACGAACGGCGCCAGCAGAACACGAGCCGGTTCGAACGGCACCTCGTCACCGTCCTCGACGGACGCGACCCGGCACACGCCCCGCCACCCGACGACGAGCCACCACCGTTCTAGGTGTCGCCGCCGGTCCCCGTCAGCACTCGGGAACGTTCACGGCGAGGCCGCCGAGGGAGGTCTCCTTGTACTTCGAGAGCATGTCGGCGCCGGTCTGGCGCATGGTCTCGATCGCCTGATCCAGCGAGACGCGGTGCGTGCCGTCGCCGTGCAGGGCGATGCGGGCGGCGTTGACCGCCTTCACGGACGCGATGGCGTTGCGCTCGATGCACGGGATCTGCACGAGCCCGCCGATCGGATCGCAGGTGAGCCCGAGGTTGTGCTCGATCCCGATCTCCGCGGCGTTCTCCACCTGCTGCGGCGTGGCGCCCATGACCTGGGCGAGCGCGCCGGCCGCCATGGAGCACGCCGACCCCACCTCGCCCTGGCAGCCCACCTCGGCGCCGGAGATCGACGCGCGCCGCTTGTACAACACCGCGATCGCCGCCGCGGTGAGCAGGTAGTCGCACACCACCTCGTCGCGCCGAGCGGCGAGCGAGGACCGGAACTTCAAGGCGTAGTACAGCACCGACGGCACGATCCCCGCCGCGCCGTTCGTGGGCGCGGTGACGATCCGCCCACCGCACGCGTTCTCCTCGTTAACCGCCATCGCCGCCACGTTGAGCCAGTCCATGGCGTCGGCACCGTCGGACTCGACCAGCCTGCGGTACAGGCCCGGAGCGCGGCGCCGCACCTCCAGTCCGCCGGGAAGCATTCCCTCCGAGCGGAACCCGTGCTCGATGCAGGACTCCATCACCGACCAGATGTGCAGCAGGCCGTCGCGCACCTCCTTCTCGGCCACGTCCGGCGCGGCCCCCGTCACGCCGCAGCGCAGCGCGATCTCGTTCTCCAGCACCAGCCGCGGGATCGACGAGCCGGTACGGGCCGCCGCCTCCAACAGGCCGGCGGCGGTATCGAAATCGTGTGGCACGGCACGGGTCCCGGCGAGCGGGCTCACCGTGTCCTCGCCGCAGTCGCGCTCGACGAATCCACCGCCCACCGAGTAGTACACGGCCTCGTGCACGCCGCCGTCCTCGAATTCGGCGCGGAACCGGATTCCGTTGGTGTGCCGCGGCAGCACCGTCAGCGGGTGCAGGACGATCTTGTCCGTGCACAGCGGCACCGCGGTCTTCCCGCCGATCCGCACCGTGCCCGTCGCATCGATCTCAGCGGACCGTGACGCCACATAGTCGGGGTCCACCGTCTCCGGGCGCTCCCCCTCCAGGCCCAGCAGCACCGCCGCGAACGTCCCGTGTCCCCTGCCCGTGGCGGCGAGGGAGCCGTACAGGTCCACGTGGACGGCGCGCACCGTCGGCGGGAAGGCCCGCAGCTCGTCGGCGAAGTCCGCACCGGCCCGCATCGGGCCCACGGTGTGCGAACTCGACGGCCCGATGCCGACCGAGAACAGTTCGAAGGCGCTGATGGTCACCCTTCCAGGGTAGGCGCCATACAGTGGTCGCATGGGCGACGCAGGCGAACTCGACATCGACCGACTGCTACTCCCCGGTAGCCGGGAGTACACGTTCCGCGAGCTCGCGGAGCAGGCCGGCATCGAGGTGGAGAACCTGCGCGCCTGGTGGACCGCCACCGGCTTCGCCGACCTCCGCGACGACGCCGAGAAGGCCTTCACCCTCGACGACGTGGAGATCGCCCGCGACCTCGCGCGCCTCGTCGAAAGCGGCGTCGTGGACCCCGAGGCGGTGATCCCCGGCTCGCAGGCCCTCGGGCAGGCGATGTACCGGCTCGCCGAATGGCAGGCGCCGATGATCCACCACTACCTCGAGACCGCGCGCGCCGACGGGATCGCCGATCCGTCCCGGGGCGTGGCGCACGTCGCCGACCAGATGGAGAGCCTGCAGGCCCACGTCTGGCGACGGCATCTGGCGGCCGCGACGCAGCGGCTGATGACGCCGGACGACGAGGAGGACGCGCTCGTGGCCACGATGGCCGTCGGATTCGCCGACATGGTCGGCTACACCCGGCTCAGCCGCGGGCTCGCGGTCACCGAGCTCAACACCCTGGTCGCCACGTTCGAGGCCCGGATGCAGGCGGTGATCTACGCCGACGGCGGCCGCATCATCAAGGGCGTCGGCGACGAGGTGATGTACGCAGCGGAGGATCCGGCCGCGGCCGCCCGCATCGCACTGCGCCTGCAGGAACCGCACGAGTACCCCGAGCTGGACGCGATCGAGCTGGAGTTCCCGGAGCTGCGGGTGGGCGTCGCCTACGGCGACGTGTTGCAGCGCTACGGCGACCTGTTCGGCAGCGTGGTCAACCTGGCCTCCCGGCTCACCAGCGCGGCCCGCCCCGGCACGGTGCTCATCGACGACACTCTCAACGACGCGATCGCCGGGGAGACCGACATGCGCACCCGCAGCCTGCGCGCCTACCGCGCCCGCGGGTTCAGCTCCGTGCACCCGCACCTGCTGCGCTGGTCGAAGGAGGCCGTCAAGGAGGCCAAGGAGGCCGCGAAGGAGGAGGCCGGATCGGAGTGACTCAGGCGGCGGCGAGGGCGACCGGGCCCGTGCGCGCGCCGAGCAGCTCGCGGTGCACGCCGCCCACGAACTCGATGAGCGATCCGCCCAGCGCGTCGCACACGCTGCTGAGCACCTCGGACGACGCCTCCTTGCGGCCGCGCTCGACCTCGGAGAGGTACTGGGTGGAGACGCCCGCCTCCCGCGCGACCTCGGCCAGGGTCCGGCCCTGCCGCGTGCGTTCCTGCCGCAGCACCCGGCCGTAGATCTCGCGCAGCAGGGGGCGACGCGTCTCGGCCTCGGCCGGCTCGTGCGTGTCGATGCTCGTCACCCCGCTCGTCATGCCGTCGAGCCTATCCGACGGTGCGCGGCGACGCGGGAGCGTTCACGGTGGGCGTAACCGGCGCGTCGCCGGGGCCGGCCCCGGGTTCGTCTCCGGGTTCGTCCTCGGCACCGCCGGCCGGATCGTCGCCCGCCTCGTCCTCCGGCAGCGGGTGCTCCAGCTCGTCGCGGGGCATCCGGGCGGCGAGGATCGCCACCGCGGCCAGCGGGATGGGAAGCACCGCGGCCAGAACGAACGTCGCGGTCAGGCCGATCGCGTGGCTCACCGGACCGGCGAGGGCCAGCGACAGCGGCATGAACACCAGCGAGACGAAGAAGTCCAGGCTCGACACCCGGCCCAGCAGCCGTCGCGGCACCCGGCGCTGCAGCAGCGTGCCCCAGATCACCACGGGCGCCTCGAAGATCACGCCCAGCACGAAGCCGGCCGCCACCATCACGAGCACGTTCGTCGCCAGGCCGAACGCGGCCAGCGGCAGCTCGCCCAGGCCCCACAGCGCCATCATCACCGTGAGGTACCGGCGGGGCATCTTCCGCGAGGCCATGAACAGCGCGCCGGCGACGCCGCCGAACCCGTAGGCGGCCAGCACCATCGAGTGGTCCGACGGGCCGCCGCCCGCCCGGTCCTTGATGGCGAACGGCAGCAGCACGTCGAGCGGGCCCGTCACCAGCAGCACGAGCAGGCTCGCGAACAGCAGCGTCGCCAGGAGCCACGGGGTGCGGCGCACGTACTGCACGCCCTCCCAGAGCTCACGCAGCGGGTGCCCCGCCTCCTCCGCGCCCGAGTCGGCCGCACCGTCGTCGTCGAGCCGGATCCGGGCCACGGACACCGCGCCCACGAGCGGCAGGCAGCCCGCGATCACGAGGGCCAGCCCGGGCGAGTGGAGCGCGATGAGCCAGCCCGCGACCGCCGGGCCCAGAGCCATCGACGCGGCCGGGCGCACCGCGGACTCGTAGCCGTTGACGGCCAGCAACTCGCCCGGCGAGACCAGACGGGGCACGAGCGCCGAGTAGGCGGGGAAGTAGAAGCCCGACACCAGGCCCAGCGCGAAGGTGGCGCCCAGCATCATCGGCACGGTGACGGCGTCCAGCAGCACCAGGGCGCCGACGCCGCCGATCACCACCGCGTTGAGCACCTCCAGCACGAACAGGATCCGTTGCTGCGGAAGCCGGTCCGCAAGCACACCGCCCGCGAGCGTGGAGACCAGCAGGCCCGCCGCGGCGCCGCCCGAGACCACCGAGACGCTGGTGGGCGAGCCGCCCATGCGGATCACCTGCCACACCATGGCGATCATCCACATGCCGTCGGCGACGAGCGCGCAGAGCAGGGTGACGAACAGGAGGCGGTAGTTCCTGCGCAGTAGCGGGCGCAGCATCCGGGGTATCCGGATGCCGAGCGGGGAGCGGTCGTCGTGCACCCTTCAACGGTGCCGCGCCGGAGGGGTGGGATCAACCGATTTTTCCACTTGCCCTCAAGCACGGTCGAGGTATTAGCGTGCCGGACATGACCATCGAGGAGACCGTCCGCACGCCGCCCGTCCGCCCGGGCGTGCGGCGCTGGTTCCAGGCGGGCTCGGTGGCGCTCATCTCGTTCATGGCGTTCGAGGCGCTCGCCGTGGGAACGGTGCTGCCCCGCGCCGCGGAGCAGTTCGGCGCCACCGCCGAGTACTCGGTGGCGTTCGGCGCGGCGTTCGCGGCGATGATCGTCGCGATCGCGTGGGCCGGCCCGTGGGTGGACCGCAGCGGCGTGCGCTCGCCCCTGGTCGCCGGCGGCGTCCTGTTCGCGGCCGGCCTCACCCTGGTGGGCGCGGCGCACGACATGAACGTGCTGGCGCTCGGCCGCGCGGTGCAGGGACTCGGCAGCGGCCTGCTCAGCGTGGTGCTCTACGCCATGGTCGGGCGGCTCGTGCCGCCCGACGGCCGCCCGCGGATCTTCGCGGCCTACTCCACCGCGTGGGTGGTGCCCTCGCTGGTCGGCCCCGCGATCGCCGGCCTCACCGCCGACACCGTGGGGTGGCGCTGGGTGTTCCTCGGCGTCGCCGTCCCCGCGGCGCTCGCGCTCGGCGCGACGTTCCGGGCCACCGCCGGCCTCGACGAGGAGGGTTTCCGGGCCGACGGTGCGCCGAACCGCGCCCTGCTGATCGCCGCCCTCGTCGCCGGGATCGCCACGGCGGTGGCGCAGTTCGCCGCGCCCCGCGCGTCGGCCGGATTCCTCGCCGTCGCAGGCGGATGCCTGGTGGTCGCGGTGCTCGCCACGCGGCGGATGCTGCCCGCCGGGACGCTGACCGACTCGCCCGGGATCCCCCGGCTGGTGCTGACCAACCTGCTGCTGGCCGGCACCTTCTTCACCGCCGAGATCTACGTGCCGCTGTACCTGGTGCACGTGGACCGGATGTCGCCGTTCGCCGCGGGCTCGGTGATGACGGGCGCCGCCCTGCTGTGGGCGCTCGCGGCCCAGGTACAGGCGCGGGTCGGCGCGTCCGGTCCTGCGCGCGAACGGCTCCCGCTCCTGGGGGCGGCGGTCGTGCTGCTCTCGGTGACCGCGGTCGCCGCGGCCTTCGCGCTCGACGCGCCCTGGCCCGCGGTGTACGCGGCGTGGGCGATCGGCGGCCTCGGCATGGGCGTGACCTACCCGTCGCTGTCGATCATGGTGCTGGGGCTGAGCGCGGCCGACGAACAGGGCGCCAACTCCAGCGCGCTCAAACTGGCCGATTCGGTGGGCACCGCCCTCACCATCGCCTGCGCCGGAGCGCTGTTCGCGCACGTGCTGGCCTGGGGGAACACGGGATTCGCGGCGACGATGGCCGTACCGATCGTCGCGGGCGTGCTCACCGTGGTGGCCGCGTCCGGGCTCGTCACCCCGCCGCGGACGCGCGCAACAGGCTGAGGGTGCGGCGGACCACCGGGTTGCGGCTCTCGGAATCCTTGACGTACACGCCGATCGTGCGCTCGGGCACCGGATTCGTCACCGGCACCCGGCAGGTGCCGGGCGGAAGCTCGCTCGCGCCGAGCCGGGCGAGCACGGTGACGCCCACCCCGCGTGCCACGAACCGCAGCGCGGACGGGTAGTCGGTGGTCTCGACCACGAACCGGGGCGTGAATCCGGCTGCGGCGCAGGCGCGCAGCACGGCGGCGCGGCACGGCCCGTGCCGCACGTCGTTGTCGATCCACCTGTCGTGCTCCAGCTCCGCGATCCCCACCTCGTCGCGGTCCGCGAGCGGGTGATCCACCGGCAGCACCGCCACGTACGGCTCGGTGAGCAGGTCGGCGTAGGAGTAGCCGGGCACCGTGGCCGGCTCGCCGATGCGGACGGCGACGGCGACGTCCGGGCGGTGCGCCGCCACCTCGGTCACCTCGTCCTCGATCCGCAGGCGCACGCGGGTGTCCGGGAACTCGGCGTTCAGGGTCTGCACCACGTCGGGCATCCAGTGCGTGCCCGCGGTCGCGAAGACGTTCATCGTGATCCGCCCGGCCTTGCCGGCGCGCAGATCGTCGACGGTGGCCCCCAGCGCCGTGAGGCTCTCCAGCACACCGTCGGCCTCACTCGCCAGGACCCGGCCGGCGGGCGTGAGCTCGACGCCCCGCCCGACGCGTTCCAGCAGCTGCAGCCCCGTCTCCCGCTGCAGGGCGGCGACGTGCTGCGAGACGGCGGACGGGGTGTACCCGAGACTGGCCGCGGCCGCCGCCACGGAGCCCGTGGCGGCCACGGAGCGGAAGATCATGAGCCGATGCGCGTCGAGCATCGCGACCTCGATTCAGTAGAGCTAAATGATAATCAAGAAATATCCGCTTGTGCTTATGTTGTCAACCGGTGATGGTGGAGGCATGAAGAACCGTCTCCCCGCATTCGCGCTGGTCGTGGTCATGCTCTCGTGGGCATCGGCGTTCGTCGTCATCCGCGGGATCGGCCCGCACGTCTCCCCGGTCCCGATGGCGGAGGGCCGGCTCCTGGTGGGCGCCGCCGTCCTCGGCGTCGTCTGGGCGATGCGCGCACTGTCCGGCGGCGTGCGCGAGGACGGCGGCCTCCGGCTACCGCGCGGCCGCGCGCTCGCGCTCACCCTCGGCTACGGCGCGCTGTGGTTCGCCCTGTACACGGTGCTGGTCAACGCCGCCGAACGCCACCTCGACGCCGGGACCACGGCCCTGCTGGTGAACATCGCGCCGATCGTCGTCGCAGTGCTCGCGGGCGCGTTCCTGCACGAGGGCTTCCCCCCGCTGCTCGCCGCGGGCATCACCATCAGCTTCGGCGGCGCCGCGGTCATCGCGTTCACCGGCGACACCCGGCGCGACGGGCTCGGCGTGGCCCTCGCCGTCGCCGCGGCCCTGCTCTACGGCATCAGCGTGGTCGCGCAGAAGCTGGTGCTGCGCTCCACGGACCCGCTCACCGCGACGGCCCTCGGGGCGGGTGTGGGCGCCGTCGTGCTGCTCCCGTGGGCGCCGCAGCTGGTCCGCGAGCTCGCCGCCGCGCCGATCGGCAGCACCGCGGGCGTGATCTACCTGGGTGTCGTGCCCACCGCGCTCGCGTTCCTGCTCTGGGCGTACGCCCTCGCGCACACCTCCGCCGGGGTCGCGGCCTCGTCCTCCTACGCCGTGCCCGCGCTGTCGATCGTGCTGAGCTGGGCGTTCCTCGCCGAGACGCCGACCGCGTGGGGCCTGCTGGGCGGCGCGCTGTGCCTCGTGGGCGTCGCGGTCTCCCGGATCACGCCCCGCCGGCGACGTCCGAGCGCAGCACCCTCGGCCAGCGCGACACGTCCCGCGGACTCCGCGCGACCGACATCGTCGCCCGCGGCAGCGACCTGCTGAGCGCCTCGGCCGTGGACTCGGGGTGCGCGGGATCGTCGGCCCACGCCAGGATCGAGACCGGCACCGCGATCCGCGCCACCTCCCCGGGGGCGGGCAGGTCGCTCTCCGCGGCACCGCGGAACAGCGACGGCAGCAGCGCGGACGGCACGTCGGGCACCGTCGCCGGATGCCCGACGGTGGCCGGCGGCGGCACGGCATCCGCTCCGGCGGAGAGGAACTCGTCGATCCCCCGCTCCTCGATGAGGTCCGCGGCGGCCCGGTACTCGGCGGCCTTCGCCGGCCGGGTGTCCCACGCCGTGGGCGGCACCATGAGCGTGAGCCCGCTGAACCGGTCCGGCTCGCGCACCGCGGCGTGCAGCAGCGTTCCCGTACCCATCGACGGGCCCACCCCGTGCACCCGCTCGCCCGGGAACCACGCGTCGAGCAGGCGCAGCAGATCGTCGGCGAGCACGCTCCACCGGTAGTCGCCGGGAACCGCGCGCCCCGTCGAGGAGCCGTGCCCGCGGGCGTCGTAGCGCAGCAGCCGGGTGCCGCTGAGGCCGCGCCCGAGATCCAGATCGAGCACCCGGTCCCGGGCGCGGCTGGACGTGAGTCCGTGCAGCTGGACCACCGGGTGCCCGCCCTCGTCGCTGAATTCGGCGGCGAGCCGGGCCCCCGGGACGCGAAAGGTGTTCATCGGGACCTTCTCTCGCCGCGCGGTGGGGTGGGGAGACGGCTAGGGTACCGCCATGCGCCTGACGAACGTCGCCCACCTGCACCTGCCGTTCGGCAGGCTGCTGGGTTACGACGTGTCCGCCTCGGAGCCCGGCGCGGCGCTGCCCGTCTCCTTCGACCAGGCCCGCCACGTGGGCGCGGGCGACCGGCCCGGATCGTGGATGGCGCTGTCCTTCCGGCTGCCGGCCCCGCTCCCCCGCGAGGATCTCGCCACGGCCTGGCTCGCGGTGATCGCCCGGCACGGCACCCTGCGCTCGGCGTTCGTCCCGGGCCCCGGCGGCACACCGGAGCTCCGCGCGATCGACGTCGGCCCGGGCGCCTGGGTCGAGCACCCGATCGGCCCGGGGCAGGCCGTCAACGAGGCGCTGCGGGACGTGCTCGACGACGCCTGCTCCCCCTATCGCCTTCCCGCGCACCGGCTCTGCGTGCTGGAGACCGCGGCGGGCCCGACGGTGATCGTGGCCGCCGACCACGCGCACACGGACATGTGGTCGATGCTGGTGATCGCGCGCGACCTGCTCGCCGCGCTCGCGGACGCCCGGGCCGGGCGCGCACCGTCGACGGTGCCCGTACCCCCGTTCGCCGATCACACCCGTGCCCTCGCCGGGCGCGCCGCGGCACCTGTCGAGGTGAAGCGCCGGTGGGACGAGATCCTCACGGCGAGCGGCGGAGTCATGCCCCTGTTCCCGCTTCCCCTGGGCACCCCCGAGGCGCACGCGGAACGCGTGGAGGTGCGCGACGTGCTCGGCACCGACGAGGTGGCGGCCTTCGCTGCGGCGGCCCGCGCGGACGGCGTCTCCACGCTCTCGGCGACCGTCGCGGAGATGGCCCGCGTGACGCTGGACCTCGCGGGCGCCCCGCTGCGCGCGGTGTTCCCGGTGCACAGCAGGTACGACGCCACCTGGCACGACTCCGTGGGCTGGTTCATCACCAACTCCGTGCTCGACTGCCCCTCCGCCGAACCCCGGGCCGCCGCCGAGGCCGTCAAGGAGGCGGTGCGGCTGGGCTCCTGGCCGCTGCAGGACGTTCTCGCCGACTGGGGCGGGATGCCCGAGGCGCCGGGCATGTTCGCGATCTCGTGGCTGGACCTGCGCCGCCTCCCGGTGCGGGTGGACGCGAACCGGCTCGACGCGCAGTACGTGGGCGCCACCGTCCGCACCGACGGCGTGATGCTGTGGTTCATCCTCGACGAGGCCGGTCTGCACCTGCGCTGCCGCTACCCGGACACCGCGCAGGCGCGGGAGAGCGTGGGGGCGTGGCTCGACGGGGTGGTGCGCGAGCTGCAGTGGCGCGCGTCGGTCGGCGGCGTGCTGCGGTGCGACGGCGGTGTCTTCCGGGTGGAGCGGGCCCGGCGCGAGGACGTACCCGCGATCGTGGCCCTGCTCGCCGACGACGAGATCGGCGCGGCCCGTGAGGCCGGGCACGCCGCCGAGTACGACGGCGCCTTCGACCTGGTGTCCCGGGACCGCTCGCAGTACCTCGCCGTGGTGCGCGACGACGCCGGCACGGTGGTGGGCACCATGCACCTCACGGTGATCCCCGGGCTCTCCCGGAGCGGGGCGACGCGGCTGCAGGTCGAGGGCCTGCGGGTGGCCGCGGACCGTCGATCGCAGGGCCTGGGGACCGCCATGCTCGGGTGGGCGCACCAGCACGGGCGCAATCACGGCGCCGTGCTGTCGCAGCTCGCGACCGACGCCGCGCGGGAACGCGCCCGCGCGTTCTACGCCCGGCTCGGGTACCGCGCCGAGCACGTGGGGCTCAAGCGCGAGCTGTGAGCGCGGTCAGCCCGCGCGCTTGCGGCTGCGAGCCGGCTTCTGCTCGTCGCCGGACTTCGCCGTCGCCTTCGTCGACGCCTGCGCCTCGCGGTTCTTCACCGACGCCTTGAGCGCCGCGAGCAGATCCGCCACCTCGTCGTCCTCGGACTCCTCCTCGGGCGCCTCGGGGAACGCCTCGCCGCCCGACGCCTTGGCCGCGATCAGCTGGCGCAACTGCACCTGGTAATCGTCCTCGTACTGGTCGGGGTCGAAATCGGTGGCCATCGAGTCGATGAGCGAGGCCGCCATCGCAAGCTCCTGCGGGCGGATCTTCACGTCCTCGGTGAGGGCGGGGAAATCGGGGGTGCGGATCTCGTCGGGCCACAGCAGCGTCTGCAGCACCATGACGTTGCCCACCACCCGGAGCGCGCAGAGCCGGGTGCGGTTGCGCAGGGTGAAGGTGCAGATCGCGAGCCGCTCGGTCTCCTGCAGCGCCTGCCGGAGCAGCACGTACGCCTTGGGCGACTTCGACGAGGGCTCCAGGTAGTAGGGCTTGTCGAACATGATCGGGTCGACGTCCTCGCGCGGCACGAACTCCGTCACCGAGATCTCCCGGTGCTTCTCCACCGGCATCGATTTCACGTCCTCCTTGCTGAGGACCACCGTGTCACCCTCGTCGGACTCGTAGGCGTTGGCGATGTTCGCGAACTCCACCTCGTCGTCGGTGCCCTCGCGGACGCGCTTGTACCGGATGCGGACCCCGTCCTTCGCGTCCACCTGATGCGACTTCGCGTCGTGGCTCTCGATCGCGGAGTACACCTTCACGGGCACGTTCACGAGCCCGAACGACAACTCACCCGTCCATATCGCGCGCATGTGATCATTGTGACTGGTGAGGAGTGAGATTGCGAGGGGTCGCGGGCAAGCGACCCGCCCCGCGCGCGTTCCCGGGCGATAATGGCGCCGTGGTGCAGACACGGGAGAACCGCGAGGTGGACGGCGTCAGCGTCCAGCTGACCAACCTCGACAAGGTGATCTACCCCGCCACCGGCACCACCAAGTCCGAGATCATCGACTACTACCAGGCGATCGCGCCGTACGCGCTCCCCCACCTGGCGGACCGGCCCCTCACCCGCAAGCGCTGGCCGAACGGCGTGGACAAATCGGCCTTCTTCGAGAAGCGGCTACCCGGCCACGCGCCGCCCTGGATCCGCCGCGGCGCGCAGCACCACTCCGACGGGGAGTCGCTCTACCCCGTCATCGAGAACACCGCCGGCATGGTCTGGCTCGGCCAGCAGGCGGCGTTGGAACTGCACGTGCCGCAGTGGACGTTCGGCGCCGGCGACGTCCCCGCCCCACCCGACCGGCTGGTGCTCGACCTGGATCCCGGGCCCGATGTGACCCTCGACGACTGCGCCGCCCTCGCGCTGCGGATCCGCGAGCTGCTCGCGGCAATGGGCCTCGAGGGCCACCCCGTGACCAGCGGATCCAAGGGACTGCACGTGTATTCGGCGGTGCCCGAAGGGATTTCGTCGCAGGGCGCGCGGAAGGTGGCGCATGCCATCGCCTCCCAGCTCGAGGAGGAGTCCCCCGGGGCGGTGACCGCCTCGATGGCCAAGGACCGGCGAGGCGGCCGGATCTTCGTGGACTGGTCGCAGAACAGCGGCTCGAAGACCACGATCTCGCCGTACTCGCTGCGGGGGCGCGACCACCCGTGGGTCGCCGCGCCGCGCACGTGGGAGGAGCTCTCCCGGCCGGGGCTGCGCCAGTTGGAGTTCACCGAGGTGCTCGCGCGGGTCGCGTCCGACGGTGACCTGCTGACCGGGCTGGGCGGCGTCCGGGCTCCCGCGCCGGTCGCGGAGCCGGTGGACCTGGCGGAGTACCGCGCCAAACGGGACGCCGCGGCGACGCCCGAGCCCTTCGGCGGCGCCGCGAGCGAGGGCGACCCGATCTTCGTGATCCAGGAGCACCACGCCCGGCGGCTGCACTACGACTTCCGCCTGGAGCACGACGGGGTGCTCGCCTCCTGGGCCGTGCCGAAGAACCTTCCGGACGACCCCGCGGTCAACCATCTCGCGGTGCGCACCGAGGACCACCCCATGGACTACGCGGCGTTCGAGGGCAGCATCCCGAAGGGCGAGTACGGCGGCGGCGACGTGACCATCTGGGACCACGGCACCTACGAACTGGAGAAGTGGCGCTCGAACGAGGTCATCGTGACGCTGCACGGCGAGCGGCTGCGGGGCACGCGGTACGCCCTGATCCGCACCGGCGAGAAGAACTGGCTCGCCCACCTCACCAAGGACAAGACCGCGGCCCCGCGCGGCGGGCCGGCGTCGACCGGGGACGGGGCCGCGCCCGCACCCGCCGCCACGCCGCAGGCGCCGGATCCGATGCTGCCCACCGAGTCCCCCATCGACCGGCTCTCCGGCGCGGACTGGGTGTTCGAGGGCAAGTGGGACGGGTACCGGATCGTCGCGACCGTGCGCGGCGGCAGCGTGTCCCTGCGCACCCGCTCGGGCCGCGTGGTGACCGGGGAGTTCCCCGCATTCGAGTCCCTGGCACGGGATCTCGACGGCATGGAGGTGGTCCTCGACGGCGAGGCGGTGGTACTGGACCGGCACGGCGTACCGTCGTTCCACCTCATGGCCGGCGGGGACACCCGGGCCGGAGCCGTGCGGCTGTACCTGTTCGACGTGCTGTCCCTGAACGGGGTGGACCTGACCCGCCGCCCGTGGTCGGTGCGCCGCGAGGTGCTGGAAGGCCTTGCGCCGCTGCTGGATGCGGACGACACGATCGAGGTGCCGCCGCTCGTGGACGCCGCCACCGGGGCCGAGGCCGCGGCGCTCAGCGCGGAGCTCGGCTGGGAGGGGATCGTCGCCAAGCGCAGGGATTCGCAGTACCTGCCCGGGCAGCGGGTGCGGGCGTGGCTCAAGCACAAGAACTGGCGCGACCTGCAGGTGGTGATCGGCGGCTGGAAGCCCGGGAAGGGCTCGCGCGCGCACGGGATCGGCTCCGTGCTCGTCGGCGTACCGGCGGAGACGGGCCTGGTGTACCTCGGCTCGGTGGGCTCCGGTTTCTCCGACCGCGACCTCGCCGCGCTCGCGGAGGAACTGGATCCGCTGCGCATGCGGCGCTCGCCGTTCACCGCCCCGATCGACGACCCCGAGGTCCGCGACGCGGTCTGGGTCCTACCGAAGATGGTGGGCGACGTGCGGTACTCCTCGCTGCGCCGCGGCGGGCACCTGCGGCAGCCCACCTGGCGCGGCTTCCGCCGCGACCTGCTGCCCGGCGACGTGCCCGACGCCGAGGACCTGCCGTGGGAGGGGCCCGGCGAGTAATCTGCGGGCATGCCCGCCACCCCCGCCGTCACCGTCCCCGGCGTCCGCGTCGGCCACCACACCGACGCCGCGGCCCGCACCGGCTGCACCGTGATCGTGTTCCCCGACGGCACGGTCGGGTCCGGGGAGGTGCGGGGCGGGGCGCCCGCGTCCCGGGAGATCGACCTGCTGGCGCCGGAGCGCGCCGTGGACGAGATCCACGCCGCCGTGCTCACCGGCGGATCCGCGTTCGGGCTGGCCAGCGCCGACGGGGTGATGCGCCGCCTCGAGGAGGAGGGGCGCGGCGTGGAGACCGTCGCGGGGCGCGTGCCGATCGTGCCCGCTCTCGGGCTGTTCGACCTCATGGTCGGGGATCCCTCCGTCCGTCCGACCGCGGAGAACGGTTACGCCGCAGCGGCGTCCGCGGAACCCGGCACCCCCGTCAACGGCCTGATCGGCGCCGGCACGGGCGCCACCACGGGCAAGGCCCGCGGCCTGGAGAACCTGCACGACGCCGGCCTCGCCTACGCCGAGGCGCGCGCGGGCGACGTCGTGGTGGGCGCCCTGTGCGCCGTCAACGCGTTCGGCGAGATCCTCACCGGCGAGGCCGGTCCCGCCGGTTTCGGCGACTACGAGCCGTTCGGCGGCAACCGGCAGAACACCACGATCGGCGTCGTGATCACCAACGCCCGCCTCACCAAGGTGGAGTGCCTGCTGTTCGCGCAGGGCGCGCACGACGGGCTGGCCCGGGCGATCGACCCGCCGCACACCCGGTTCGACGGGGACGCGTTCGTCTCCGCCGCCACCGGGCAGGTGGACGCGAAAGTCGACGTGGTGCGGGCGCTCGCGATCACCGCGGTCACCGACGCGATCCGCTCGCGCGCCTGACGCACCGCCCCGAGGACTCCCGCGCACAGGACTAGCATCGGCCCGGTGGACATACGCGGGCGCCGGCGGCTGGCGTCCGCGTGCGCGCTGCTCACGGCGCTCCCGGTCGCGGGATGCGGGCTGGTGCTGCAGGACGACCCCGGCGGGGCGCCGCCGCCCCCGCCGGAAGCCGTGTCCGTGCCGGTGTCCACCCCCGTGCCGACGCCCGTGATCACTCCGTACCCGGTCGTCGACACCACACGGACGCCCGCCGTCGCGCTGCGCCCCACAACGGGGGCCGGCATCGTGACCCGCGCCGACGCGTACGGCCTGGTGTCCAGCGTGTGCACGCTGGGCTTCTTCGCGCGCTACCCCGGCGGCGAGGTCGTGGCGTTCACCGCGGGGCACTGCGCCGACCTCGCCCGGCAGGCGCGGCCGGACGCCGTCCCCGTCGCCCGGTACATGACCGACGCCGACAGCAGCGTCGCGTTCGGCGCGTACATCAAGGCCACGCGCAGCCCGATCGGCCAGGACATCGCCATCATCCAGGTGCAGGGCCGCGACGTCCGCCCCGTGGCCCCGGCGATCGGTCCGGTGACCGGGGTGAGCACCGCCGACGACCTCCGGGCGGCGCGGCCGGCGATCTGCATCGTCGGCGCCCGGACGGGGCGCAGTTGCGGGGCCCTGGCGTCGGTGAGCGGCTCGCGGGTCTCCTGGGCCGGTATCGCCGCCGTGGAGGGGGACTCCGGCGGGCCGGTGTACGCGCGGTGGCCCGACGGCACCTACACGGCCGTGGGCGTGGTCAACGGCGTCCAGGCCCGGCCCGACGGGACCGGCACCGGTCGCGGCACGGGCACCCTGATCGCGCCGGACATGACCGCGAACGGCATGACCCTCCTGGGGACCCGGCCCCGCTAGCCCGCCCCGGGATCACTCGACGACGCTGGTGCCGAAGACCCGCAGCTGCCGGTAGCCGATCCGGAACTCCGCGCGGGTGTGCAGCTCCCCCGCCTCCCCGTCGTGCGCCACCCGGAACGGCTCGTCCGCCTCGATGGTGAGTGACGGCGCCTGCAGCTCGCGGTACACCCTGGAGTTCTCGATGCGCCCGCTCATCCACGACAGCAGCAGGCGCGCCGCGGCGTACCGGTGGCCGTCCTCGAGGTACCGCACGTCCAACAGGCCGTCGTCGAGGCGGTGCCGGCGGCCGGGCACGAATCCCGGTGCGCCGTACAGGGAGTTGCCGAGGAAGAAGAACGACACCGTGACGGGACGGCCCTCGATCCGCACCGTGACCGGCGCCGAGCGGCGCAGCACGCGGCGCACCGCCCGCGCCGTGGCCACGGGGCGGGCGAGCCGGCGGCGCTGATAGCGGCTACGCAGCCGCACGAACTCGGGGTAGGCGCCGATGCTGGCGGTGTTGAGGAGCAGCGTGCCCCCGTTCAGCCGCACCACGTCGACCCGCGCGACCCGGCCGCGCCGCACCGATTCGACCACGTCGGCGACGGTCTCCGCGCCGACGTCCTTCGCGAAGTGGTTGAAGGTGCCCGCCGGGAACACCGCGAGCGGAAGCCCCGCGGCGAGGGCCTCCGCGGCGACGGTGGCGACGGTGCCGTCGCCGCCCGCGACACCCAGGGCCCGCGCTCGCGCGGCCGCGTCCCGCGCGACCGCCGCGATATCGGAATCCTGCTCCAGTTCCAGGATCTCGGCCGCGGGCAGGCTCTCGCGGAGCTCCTCGGCGACCCGCGCTCCCGTGCCGTCGCCCGATGCGGGGTTGAGCACGACCAGCACGCCGTCGCCGTCCGGGTTCGGCGCGATCCGCTCGGAGGCGGGGGCGTCGACGCCCGCGAGCGCCTCGTGCACGGGCGGCACGAGGCGGGCGCCGGCCGCGGCGATGGACGCCCCGATCGCGAACCCGGCGAGCACATCGGCCGGGTAGTGCGCGCCGGTCGCGATCCGCGAGAGGCCCACGGCGGCAGCGAGTCCGGCGAGCGCGACGCCCGCGGGACGGTTCTCCAGCGCCACCCCGGCCGCGAAGGCGGCGGCGCTCGCGGCGTGCCCGGACGGGAAGGAGTTGGAGGTGGGCTGTCGCCGCACCCGGGCGGCCGGCACGCCGTGGAACCGCGGGCGTTCTCGGGGATGGATCCGCTTGAAGCCCTGGTTCACCACCAGGCTGGTGACGGCGAGCGTCGCGAGCCCGCGCACCGCCGCGCGGCGGACGGGCCGGCCGCCCGTGCTCATCGCCGCGGCGATCCCCATCCACAGCAGCGAATGGTCGGCCGCCGCGGACAGCGGGCGCATCGTGACGTCCAGGAGCCTGCTCGGCGAGGCGGCCACGGCGTCGAACAGGCGCCCGTCCGCATCGCTGAACCCGGCCCGCAGCCGGCGCAACGGATTCGGGGCCCTCATGGTGGTGCTCCTCTCCGGCGGGCGGTACCCGCGAAGACTACCGCGCGCCCGCGTCAGCGCAGGTGGATCGCGGCGGAGGCGTGGATCGCGTCCGCGAGCCGGCCCAGCGCCAGGGTGTGCAGCCGCCAGGACTGCCAGTAGAGCTTCACGTCCACGACATCCGCGCCCACGCGCACCAGTTCGCCGCGCTCCACCGCGCCGCCCAGCTGCGCCTCCGGGAGACTGCCCCAGCCCAGCCCGGCGCGGACCGCGTGCGCGAACCCCTCCGAGGACGGGATCCGGTGCGTGGGCGGCGCCTCGCGCACGCCGTGCTTGCGCAACACTCGGTTCTGCAGATCGTCCTTGCGCAGATCGAACTGCACCACCGGCATCTCGCGCCATCGCCAGCGGCCGCCCGCCCGCCAGCGGGCCGCGAAGCCGGGTGTGCACACCGGGAGGTAGCGCATGAGGCCCAGGTACTCCACGGAGCAGCCCTGTACGGGTTCGGGATCGGTGGTGATCGCGCCGAGGACCGATCCCGCGCGCAGCAGGCCGGCGGTGTGATGCTCGTCGTCCACCACGAGCCGCAGCCGGGTGTCCCGCCACCCGGCCACGGCGTCGATCACGTCCCGGAACCAGGTGGCCAGGGAGTCCGCGTTGACGCCCACGTCGAGCGACGGGGCCGCGCCGCCGCCGGCCAGGCGGCCCAGGGCGTCGGCCTCCAGCGCCGCCATGCCGCGCGCGAGGCCCAGCAGCACCTCGCCCTGTTCGGTGGGCCGGCACGGCCCCTCGCGGGTGACCACGACGTGCCCCACCTCCTGCTCCAGCGCGCGGATCCGCTGGCTGACCGCGGACTGCGTGATCCCCAGCCGCGACGCGGCCGCGCCGAACCCCTCCTCCTCGACCACGGCCGCGAGTGCCTCCAGGCGATCACCGCTGAGCATGAAATAATTCTAATGGGTGATGAGTTTCCGGCATTGGAGCTAATGCCCTGCCCGGGGCTACTTTCACTCCATGACCTCCGCCCTGCTCGCCGGCCTCGCGCTCGGCCTGTCGCTCATCGCCGCCATCGGCGCGCAGAACGCCTACCTGCTGCAGGTGGGCGTGCGCGGGCGCGGCATCGTCGCGGCGCTCGCGGTGTGCATCGCGTCCGACGCGGTGCTCATCTGCGCGGGGGTCGCCGGGCTGGGCGCCGCGGTCGCGGGCCGGCCCGTGCTGCTCGAGGTCGTGAAGTGGGCCGGGGTGGCGGTGCTGCTCGCGTACGGCGCGCGCTCGCTGTGGTCCGTGCGCGACGGTGCCGGGCTCACCCCCGGCGGGAACGGCGCCGGCTCGGTGCTCGCGACGGTGACCACCGCGCTGGCGCTGACCTGGCTGAACCCGCACGTCTACCTGGACACCGTGCTGCTCCTCGGCTCCGCGTCCACCCGGTACGGCGCCGACCGCTGGTGGTTCGCCGCGGGCGCGGTCGCGGCCAGCGTCGCGTGGTTCTGCCTGCTGGGCCTCGGGGCCCGCAGGCTCGCGGGAACCCTGGGCCGGCCCGCGGTGTGGCGGGCGCTCAACGCCGGGATCGGCGTCCTCCTGCTGGTCCTGGGCCTGCGGCTGGCCACGATGCCGCTCGGTGGCTGAGCGATACACGCTGGCGGAGCCCGGCGGCGGGGCGCGTACGTTGGAAACATGGCTCGCATCGTGATCATCGGTGGCCACGGCAAGGTGGCCCTTCCCCTGGCAGAGATCCTCAGCAAGCGGGGCGACGCGGTGTCCTCATGGATCCGCAACCCCGAGCACGCGTCGGACGTGGCCGCGACGGGCGCCACCCCGCGCGTGCTGGACGTCGAGACCGCCTCCAAGGAGGAGATCGCCGAGGCCCTGCAGGGCGCCGACGCCGTCGTCTTCTCCGCGGGCGCGGGCGGCGGGAACCCGGACCGCACCTACGCGGTGGACCGGGACGCGGCGATCCGCTCCATCCAGGCCGCCGAACAGTCGGGCGCCCGCCGCTACGTGATGGTGTCGTACCTCGGCGCGGCCCCCGATCACGGTGTCCCCGAATCGGAGCCGTTCTTCCACTACGCCGAGGCGAAGGCCGCGGCCGACATCGCGCTGCGGGCCTCGGACCTCGACTGGACCGTGCTCATGCCCGGGCGGCTCACGTCCGACGAGCCCAGCGGCAGGGTGGATCCCGACGCCGTGCGGGCCGCGGACAACCCCGGTACGTCGCGGGCGAACGTCGCGCTGGTGGCGGCGGCCGTGCTGGACCGGCCCGACACCGTCGGGAAGGACCTGCCGTTCACGGACGGCGCCGTGACCATCGACGACGCCTGGCGCTAGCCCGGAGACGACTCGGGCCCGGCACCGTCGTACGACGATGCCGGGCCCGAATGCTGTGCGTCAGTGGATCGCGGCCAGGATGTCCTGCACGCGGTCCTTGGCGTCGCCGAAGAGCATCGCCGAGTTGTCGCGGAAGAACAGCGGGTTCTGCACGCCCGCGTAGCCGGCGGCCATCGACCGCTTGAACACGACCACGTTCTCGGCCTCCCACACCGTGAGCACCGGCATGCCCGCGATGGGGCTGCCGGGGTCCTCGGACGCGGCCGGGTTGACGGTGTCGTTGGCGCCGATCACCAGGACCACGTCGGTGTCCGCGAGGTCCTCGTTGATCTCGTCCATCTCGAGCACGATGTCGTACGGCACCTTCGCCTCGGCGAGGAGCACGTTCATGTGCCCGGGCAGGCGGCCGGCCACCGGGTGGATGCCGAAGCGGACCTCGACGCCCTTCTTGCGCAGCTCGCTGGTCAGCTCGGCCACGCCGTACTGGGCCTGCGCCACGGCCATGCCGTAGCCCGGGGTGATGACCACGGTCTTGGCGTTGGTGAGCATGTCGGCGACGGTCTCGGCGTTGACCTCGCGGTGCTCGCCGTAGTCCGTGTCGTCCGCCGGGCCGGCCTCGATGCCGAAGCCGCCGGCGATGACCGAGATGAACGAGCGGTTCATCGCCTTGCACATGATGTAGCTCAGGTACGCACCCGAGGAGCCGACGAGCGCGCCGGTCACGATCAGCAGGTCGTTGCCCAGCAGGAAGCCCGATGCGGCCGCGGCCCAACCGGAGTAGCTGTTGAGCATCGAGATGACGACGGGCATGTCGCCGCCGCCGATCGAGGCGACGAGGTGCCAGCCCAGGAACAGCGCCAGCGCGGTGATCACGCCCAACAGGACGTAACCGGTGGTGTCGGTCTTGGCGTCGCGGGCGACGTACACGGCGGTCAGCACCGCGAACAGGACCAGCGAGCCGACGTTGATGAGGTTCTTGCCCGGCAGCATGAGCGGCGCGGACTTCATCTTGGCCGAGAGCTTGAGGTTCGCGACGATCGAGCCGGTCAGGGTGACCGCACCGATGAAGATGCCGATCGCGACCTCGGCCGCGTGGATACCGATCATCGCGCCGTGATCCTCAGCCGCGACATCGTCGAAGTGCGGGCCGCCGATGGCGCCGTTCCAGCCGATGAGCACCGCCGCGAGACCCACGAAGGAGTGCAGCAGGGCGATGAGCTCGGGCATGCCCGTCATCTCGACGATGCGGGCCCGCCACAGGCCGATCAGAGCGCCGATGAGGATGGCGCCCGCCATCAGGACGACCGGCAGCCAGGGCATCTCGAGGTCGTCGAGGTCGAAGATGTGCTCCACGGTCAGGGCGATCGTGGCGAGGAGCGCGATGCCCATTCCGACCATGCCGTAGGTCAGGCCGCTCTTCGAGGACTCGTGCTTGGACAGCCCGGCCAGCGAGAGGATGAACAGCAGCGAGGCGACGATGTACGCCGCGGTGGCGATTGCAGTGATTCCCATGAGTGCGTCACGCTCCCTTGCTGAACATGGCGAGCATCCGGCGCGTGACCGCGAAACCACCGAAGACGTTGATCGACGCGAACAGGATCGCGATCGTCGACAGCACGAGCACCGTCACGTTCGGCGTCGCGAGCTGCACCAGCGCGCCCACGACCACGACGCCGGAGATGGCGTTGGTGACCGACATCAGCGGCGTGTGCAGCGCGTGCGCCACGTTGCCGATGACGTAGTAGCCGATCACGATCGCCAGCATGAGCACCGTGAAGTGCTGCGGCAGCGGGTTCGGCGAGAAGCCGATCAGCAGGCCGAACAGCACGACGCCGACCAGGGTCAGGGAGACCTTCTTGGACGCCGACATCGGCTCCTTGACGGGCTTCTCCTCGACCTCCGCGGCGGGGGCGGGCTTCGGCGCCGCCGAGACCTGCACGGGCGGCGGCGGCCAGGTGATCTCGCCGTCGCGGACGACGGTGATCGACCGCTGCACCGGATCCTCGAAGTCGAGGACCAGCTGCCCGTCCTTCTCCGGGGTGAGCAGCTTGAGCAGGTTCACCACGTTGGTGCCGTACAGCTGCGAGGCCTGCGTGGGCAGGCGGCCCGCCAGGTCCGTGTAGCCGATGATGGTGACGCCGTTGTCCGTCACCACGGACTCGTCCTTCACGGTGCCCGCGACGTTGCCGCCGTTCTGGGCGGCCATGTCCACGATCACGCTGCCCGGCTTCATCGACGCGACCATCTCCTCGGTGATGATCCGCGGGGCGGGCCGCCCCGGGATCAGCGCCGTGGTGATGATGATGTCGACGTCCTTGCACTGCTCGGCGTACAGCTGCGCCTCGCGGGCCTTGTAGTCGTCGCCCATCTCCTTGGCGTAGCCCGTGGCCGAGACCTCGGCGTCCTTGTCCTCGATGGACAGGTACTCGCCGCCCAGCGACGCGACCTGATCGGCCACCTCGGGCCGGGGGTCGGTGGCACGCACGATGGCGCCCAGGCTGCCGGCCGCGCCGATCGCGGCCAGGCCGGCGACGCCGGCGCCCACGACCAGGACCTTCGCCGGCGGGACCTTGCCCGCGGCGGTCACCTGGCCGGTGAAGAACCGGCCGAACTCGTGGGCCGCCTCGACGACGGCGCGGTAGCCCGCGATGTTCGCCATGGACGAGAGCACGTCCATCGACTGCGCGCGCGAGATGCGCGGCACGGCGTCCATCGCCATGGCCGTCAGGTTCCGTTTGCCGAAGTCCTCCAGCAGATCCGGGTTCAGCGCGGGGGCCAGGATCCCGATGAACCGCGATCCCGGGCGCATCCCGTCCAGCTGATCGGTCGACGGGGCGTTGACGCCCAGCACCACGTCCGCGGCGCGCGCGTCCCCGATGGACGCCCCCGCCTCGACGTACGCGTCGTCGGCGAACGAGGACGCCTCGCCCGCACCCGATTCGACGACCACCTCGTAGCCCAGCTTGATCAGCTGCGCCACCGTGGCGGGCGTCGCGGCGGCCCGGGTCTCGCCGGGGCGCGCCTCCTTCAAAGCTCCGATGATCATGAGCAGCACTCCCACTGCCGAGCCACACCGATGTCCATGCGTTCGTTCCTTAGTCGTCCTCCCGCGCCACGGGGCCCGCGGCGCGGAGCTCCGGCTCAGGCGGGCGCACGCGTCCGCCACCCTCCGCCGCGGTGTGAACGGGGGTCGGGGTCCGCGGGGCGCCTGGGTTCGCCAGGCATCGCGGTGGCTACGTGCGCCGCTTGATGCTCAGAACAGTGGGCTGACCATAACACACCCAAACTTACCCCCCAGTAAGGTCATTACCGAACGTCAAACACCCTTTCCCGGAATCAGATCGGGGACTCCCCGGGTGGATCGATCGCCCCCATGTAGCGATCGATGAGGGTCGCGAAGGTGTGCAGGTCGGACACCGGCCAGTCGGCCGTCCGGGCCGCGATCCGCCGGCGCCATTCGCTGTCGGCGTCGGCCAGCACCTGCTCCGCCCGGGGCGTCAGCCGCAGCTGCCGCGAGCGCGGATTCGCGGGATCCACCTCGCGGACGATGAGCCCGCGGCGCTCGAGGCCGGCCAGCTGCCGGCTCGCGGTCGACTTGTCGATCGACACGGCCTCCGCGAGGTCCACCGCCCGCATCCCGGGCGACTCGTTGAGCACGAACAGCAGGGTGAAGTCCACGTAGGACACGTCCGCCTGGAGGAACTTCGCGTCGGTCCGGATCCGCTTGGCGAGGCCGACGATGCTCCGGATGATGAGATCGATGTCGTCCGCCGGGGCACCGTCGGGCATCAGTAGCCCCGGCCGGAGTCGATCACCGCGAGCGGGGTCAGCCCGTTGCCGAACCGCCGGACGTTGACCTCGACCCGCTCCAGCAGGGCGGGGCGCAGGTGCTGCGGCGGGTTGGCGACGTGCGGCGTGACGATCGCGGTGGGGATGGACCACAGCGGGTGGCCGGCGGGCAGCGGCTCGGGATCGGTCACGTCCAGGCCCGCGCCGCCGATGGTCCCCGCGCGCAGCGCCGCGACCAGCGCGTCCGTGTCGATCAGCGATCCGCGGGCCACGTTGATCACCCAGGAGTGCGGCTTGAGCCGCGCGAGCACACCCGCGTCGATCAGCGCCCTGGTCTCGGGCGTCGACGGGGCCGCGACGATCACGTGGTCCACCTGCGGCCACACCTCGTCGATCCGGCTCGCGGGGATCACGACGGCGTCCGGGACGTCGTCGCCGGACCGGTTCACCGCGATCACCATGGCGCCGAGCGCCCGGAGCTGCGGGATCAGCGCCCGGCCGATGCCGCCGGCGCCGATGATCGCCACCGTCGAACCGCCCAGCCGGCCGGTGCGGCCGGCTGCGGGGAGGTAGTCCCAGGAGTGCTCGCGGTGCCAGAGCCCGCGGACGCCCGCCAGCAGCATCGCGAGCGCCTGCTCCGCAACCGTGGGGGCGTAGGCGCCGGCGGCGGAGGTGAACACCACCTTCGGATACTCCTCCAGCAGGCCCGATCCGACGAAGTTCTCCACGCCCGCGAAGGGGAGCTGGACCCAGGTCACGGCGTCGGGGATGCCCTCCGGGACGGCGCGCGAATCGGTCCACACGAGGCCCGAGGCCTCCGCCAGCGGCCCGGGTACGCCGCCGCCGCGGGTGATCGCTGCGTCGAACTCGGGATCGGGCTTCGGGCCTACGGCGATGACGGGTCCCTGGGGCATGTACGAAGCCTAGTCAGCGACGGTGCCCGAAGCGCCCGATCCCGTGTTAAAACTGAGACTTGTGTGAACCAGTGAGTCTCAAGTTATTATTGAGACTATGGCAACGCCCCTGATCCAGCCCGCGCAGCACCGCCTGGCCGCGCTGCGTCGGCGCTTCGAGGAGACGACGGTCGGCCGGCGGATCGACGATGCGCGGCCCACCACCGCCTGGAAGGTGGGCACGTCGGTCGTCTACTCGGGCGTGATCGCGGTCCTCATCGTGGGAGCGGCCGTACTGGTGCTCGGCGTGCGCCCGTCGAGCCCGGAGGTCGCGACGGTCAGCGCCGTCGAGGTGGGCGACTGCGTCACGGTCGCCGGCGACCGCGCCTCGCGCACCGGATGCGACGGCGACGGGCTCACCTTCGCCGTGGCCGAGAAGGTGGCCGCCAAGACCGCGTGCAGCCTCCGCAGTTACGCCCGCGTCGAATCCGAGGGCGCGACGCTGTGCGTGGTCCCGAACCTGACGCTCGGCGAGTGCTACAAGGTGCGCCCCGATAAGGCGGCGACCACGGACATCCGCTCCGTCGCGTGCCCGACGGCGCTGCGCGGCAGCGAGTCCAACGTGATCCGGGTCACACAGCGCGCCAGCGGCGCCCCGCTCAACTGCCGCGGCGACGCAGCCCTGAACTACGCCGCGCCCGAGCGCGTCAGCTACTGCATCGCGCCGGTGTCCTGAGAGGGGCACCGCGCACGGCGAGGCGAAGGGGCGGCCGGATCACCGGCCGCCCCTTCGCATGTCCCGGGCGCGCACGCCCCGGGCGTGACTACGCGTCGAGGTCCTGCACGATCAGGCCCGCGATCGTGTCGACCGTCGCCTGATCCTCGGACTCGACGGTCACCTCGACGCCCTGCTCGGCGCCGAGGGTCATGATCATCAGCGCGGAGCCGGCGTCGACGGGCTCGCCGCCGGCCACGGACAGCGTGACCTCGTGGCCGGACTCGTTGACCGCGTTCGCGATCACGGCGGCGGGGCGGGCGTGCAGTCCGACGGCGGACCCGACGGTGACGGTGGTGCTGGGCATCTGTGACTCCTCGTGGGGTGGTGGGGGTTCGTGCGCGGCCGGCCGGCCGCCGATGGACTGTGCGGACCAGTATTACGCGGCGACGGCCTCGGTCTGGGTGGAATCGGCAGCCGCGTCGGCGGCGTCGCGGCGCCAGAGGGTCTTGACCGCGACCACGGCGGCGGCGCTGACCAGGACTCCGACGGCGAGCGCGAGGAGGAACTTCCACCAGGTGCCGTTCGTCGCGAACATGACGAACAGACCGCCGTGCGGCGCCCGCAGCTGGGCGCCCAGCGCCATCGAGAGACCGCCGGTGACGGCGCCGCCGAGCATCATGGACGGGATCACCTGCAGCGGGTCGGCGGCCGCGAACGGGATGGCCCCCTCGGAGATGAAGGCCGCGCCCAGGAACCAGGCCGCCTTACCGTTCTCCTGCTCGGGCTCGGTGAACAGGCGCGGGCGCAGCACGGTCGAGGCGAGGGCCAGCGCCAGCGGCGGCACCATGCCGGCCGCCATGACCGCGGCCATCATCTCCCACTGCGCCACACCGGCGCCGGCGGCACCGATCCCCGCGACGGCGAAGGCGTACGCGGCCTTGTTCACCGGGCCGCCGAGGTCGAAGCACATCATGAGGCCGAGCACCACGCCGAGGGCGATCTTGCTGCTGCCGCTCATGCCGTTCAGCGCGTCGGTCATGGACTCGTTCACCCAGCGCAGCGGGCCGGCCAGGATCATGTACATCAGGCCGCCCGTGATCAGCGTGGCGAACAGCGGGATGATCACCACGGGCATGAGGCCGCGCGCCCACTGGGGCAGGTGCAGCTTGCCGATCCACAGCGCCACGACGCCGGCCAGCAGACCGCCCACGACGCCGCCGATGAAGCCGGCGCCCACCGTGCCCGCGAGCACGCCCGCGACGAATCCCGGTGCGAGCCCGGGGCGGTCGGCGATCGCGTAGGCGATGTACCCGGCGAGTACCGGCACCATGAGGCTCATCGCCGCGGAGCCCACGGCGAAGCTCACCGCGCCGAGGTACTGCATCAGCCCACCGGCCGGCAGGTTCCAGAGCGTGTTGTGCAGGGCGATGTACGCGCCGTCGGACATGTTCGGATCGAGCGCCTTGTTGCCGATCGTGTAATCGTCGAGCAGGAACCCGAGGGCCATGAGCAGGCCGCCGGCGGCGACGAACGGGATCATGTAACTCACGCCCGTGAGCAGGGCCTGCTTGAGGCGCCCGCCCAGACCCACCTGCGCGGTGGATTCGGCGCCCTCGGCGGGCGCGGCACCGTCGACGGTGGCGGCGTCCGGATCCTGCGCCGCGGCGAGCGCCTCGGCGATCATCGCGTCGGGCTCGTTGATGCCGCGCTTGACGCCGGTCGCGATCACGGGCTTGCCGGCGAACCGCTCCCTGCCCTTGACGCCCACGTCGGTGGCGAAGATGACGGCGCCCGCGTCGCGGATGGTCTGCGCGGACAGCGGAGTCGAGCCCGACGAGCCCTGGGTCTCGACGGTCAGCTCGACGCCGGCCCGCTCGGCGGCCAGCTTCAGCGCGTCGGCGGCCATGTAGGTGTGCGCGATCCCCGTGGGGCAGGCCGTGATCGCGACCAGTCTCGGTTTCCCCGCCCGATCGGGTTCCGGCTCCGGTTCCGGCGTCGTCGCGGGCGCGGTCTTCGCCGCCGGCTCCGGCTTCGGCGCCGCGGGGGCGATCACGTCCTCGACGAGGGCGACCACCTCGTCGGGCGTCCGCGCCGCGCGCAGCGACGCCGTGAACTCCGGGCGGACCAGCGCCCGGGCCAGCGCGCTGAGCAGCTTCATGTGCTGCGAACCGCCGGATTCCGGTGCGGCGATGAGGAACACGAGATCGGCGGGCGCGTCCGGGGCTCCGAAATCGACCTTCGGGTTCAGGCGCGCGAACCCCAGGCTCGCCGTCTGCACCGCGGCGGTGCGGCAGTGCGGGATGGCGATGCCGCCGGGAAGGCCGGTGGCGGACTGGGCCTCCCGCGCCATCGCCGCGTCGATGAGGCCGTCCACCGAGGTGGCGCGGCCCGCGTCGGCGATGCGCCCGGCGAGGTAGGCGATCACCTCGGACTTGTCGGCGCCGGCCGCGACGTCGAGCGCCACCAGGTCGGGCGCGATGATCGGTTCGGTCATGGGGTACTCCGGATCTGTGGAACTCGTCGGGGAGGAATCAGAGGGAACGGACGCGGACGCGTGCCGCGTCGAGCCCCTCGGGTCGGGGCGCCTGAGTGCCCGGCAGTGCGGCGGCCGCGGCGCCGTAGGCGACCGCGAGGGTGAGGCGCTCGGGCGGCGTGGCGCCGCGCTCGTGCGCGAGCAGGTATCCGGCCAGCGAGCTGTCACCCGCGCCGACGGTGCTGCGGACCGTGATCGGGGGCGGCGTGGCGAACCACGCACCGTCGCCCGTGACCAGCAGTGCGCCGGCCCCGCCGAGCGTGGCCAGGACGGACGCGCCGGTGCTCGCGTGCAGCGCCGCCGCCGCGGCCCGGGCCGGCTCCGGGTCACCCTGTGCGGCACGGGTTTCGAGTTCGTCACCGTCGACCCCCGCGAGCTCGCCCAGCTCCTCCGCGTTCGGCTTGAGGAGGGACACGCCCCGCACCGCGGCGGCGTGCAGCGCCGGACCGGAGGCGTCCACCGCGATGCGCGGCCCGCCGGCCAGCCGCGCGGTGAGCCGCGCGTACCAGTCGGCCGGCAGGCCCGGCGGGAGGGAGCCGCAGAGGGCGACCCAGGACGCGCCCGCGGCCGCGGCGACGATCGCGTCCTCGAACGCCGCCACGGACTCGGCCGACAGGCGCGCTCCCGGGGCGTTGAGCTTCGTGGTGGTGCCGTCGGGTTCGGTGACGGTGATGTTGCTGCGCACCTCGTGCCCGGCGGGCACCGGGATCGCGGGGACGCCGACCCGGTGCAGGGCCACGATCAGCGGATCGGCACCGTCGGCCGGCATCACCGCGACGGTGTCGCCGCCCGCCGCGTGGACCACCCGGGAGACGTTGACGCCCTTGCCCCCCGGATCCGCGGTGGCGTCCTGGGCGCGCTGCACGGCGCCGCGGCGGAGGGGGCCGCCGAGGGCGACGAGCCGGTCGAGGCTCGGGTTGGCGGTGACGGTGACGATCATCGGGCGATCACCACGTCGACGCCGTTGTCGGCGAGCGCGGCGGCCAGCGGCCCGATCGGCTCGGCATCGGTCACCAGGACGTCGACGGCGTCGAGGCCGGCGAACGCCACGAGCGACTCGCGGTCGAACTTGGCGGCGTCGGCGAGCAGCACCACGAAATCTGCGGCGCCGATCAGGGCGGTCTTCACCGCCGCCTCGTCGGGGTCGGGGGTGGAGAGGCCGCGGCCGGCGCTGATGCCGTTCGCCCCGATGAACGCGACGTCGGCGCGGAGCCGGCCGATCTCGGCCACGGTGTCCGCCCCCACGGCGGCCTGAGTGAGGCCCCGCACCCGGCCGCCGATCATGCGCAGTTCCACGCCCTCGCGACCGGAGAGTGCCGCCGCCACGGGCACGGAGTTCGTGATGGCGGTGAGGTGCATGGCCCCGGGGAGCTCGCGGGCCGCGGCGATGGTCGTGGTGCCCGCGTCGAAGAGGATCGAGCCGCCGGCGGGCGGCAGGTGGCCGCGGGCGGCGGTGCCGATGGCCCGCTTGGCCTCCGCGTTGGTGACCTCGCGCTCGCCGATGCCCGGCTCGGCCCCCGCCAGCACGCCCGCGGCCACCACGCCGCCGTGCACGCGGCGGACGCCGCCCAGCCGCTCGAGCGCGTCCAGGTCCCGGCGGACGGTCTCGGGGGTCACCTCGAAGCGCTCGGCGAGCTCGGTGACCGAGGCCCGGCCGCGCCCGGTGACCAGATCACCGATCGCGCGCTGTCGTTCCTCCGCGTACATGCACCCTCCGAGTTCGTGGATTTCTGTGGTTTTCCATTTGCTTTTTCTGTTTTTACGCCTGTTTGTGTTGACAAGTCAAGCAGATTTCGTAATCTGGGTCACATGAGTTCGCAGCAGAGCACCGCGTCCGGCAATCGCGTCCTCGTCGGCACCCCCGTCGTGCCCGGCGTCGCCTACGCCCCCGTCATGTGGCCCGGCGACCGGCCGGAGCTGCCCCCCGCCGGCCCCGAGTTGCCGGAGGACGCCCGGGACGCGGAGGCCGACCGGTTCTCCCGGGCGGCCCTGGCCGTCGCGGGCCGGCTGCGCGACCGCGCATCCCAGGCCACCGGCGCCGCCTCCGAGGTGCTGGCGACCACCGCCGGCCTCGCCACGGACAAGGCCTGGCTCGGCACCACCGAGAAACTGATCCGCGGCGGCTCCCCCGCCACCAACGCCGTCGCCGCGGCCACGGACCAGTTCGCCGACATGTTCACCAAGCTCGGCGGGCTCATGGCCGAGCGGGTCACCGACCTGCGCGATGTGCGCGACCGGATCCTCGCGGAGCTGCTCGGCACCCCCGAACCGGGGGTGCCCGCACCGTCGGAGCCCGCGATCCTGCTGGCCGACGACCTGGCCCCGGCCGACACCGCCGGCCTCGACCCCGCGCTCATCGTGGGCATCGGCACCCGCCTCGGCGGGCCCACCAGTCACACCGCGATCATCGCGCGGCAGCTGGGGATCCCCTGCATCGTGGGGCTCGCCGAGGCCGGCGCCGTGGACGCCGGGACCCCCGTGCTCATCGACGGCGGCGAGGGCACGATCACCGTCGAGCCGCCCGCCGCGGAGGCGCGCACCCGGGTCGAGGAGTCCGCCCGCCGCGCCGCCGAGATCGCCCGGTGGCGCGGCCCCGGGCACACGTCCGACGGTGCGCCCGTGGCGATCCTGTCCAACGTGCAGGACGGCGCGAGCGCTCGTACCGCGGCGGAACGACCCGTCGAGGGCGTGGGCCTGTTCCGCACCGAGCTCGCGTTCCTGGACCGGGCCGAGGAGCCGTCGGTCGACGAGCAGGCCGCGCTGTACCGGGAGGTGGTCGACGCGTTCCCGGGCGGCAAGGTGGTGATCCGCACGCTGGACGCGGGCTCCGACAAGCCGCTGAAGTTCGTCGACCACGCGCACGAGGAGAATCCGGCACTGGGCGTGCGCGGCATCCGCATCGCCGAGGGCGACCCGGGCCTGCTCGACCGGCAGCTGGACGCGATCGCCGCCGCGGCGGACGGGGCCGCCGCCGCGCCGTGGGTCATGGCGCCGATGATCGCCACCGCCGCCGAGGCGCGCGCGTTCGCCGCGAAGGCGCGCTCGCGCGGGCTCGTCGCCGGCGTCATGGTGGAGGTGCCGGCCGTGGCGCTGTGCGCCGACGCGGTGCTCGCGGAGGTCGACTTCGTCTCCCTCGGCACGAACGACCTCACCCAGTACGCGATGGCCGCCGACCGGATGAGCTCGGAGCTCGCCTCCCTCACCGACCCGTGGCAGCCCGCGGTGCTACGGCTGATCAAGCTGACGGCGGAGGCCGGCACCGCCGCGGGGAAGCCCGTGGGCGTGTGCGGCGAGGCCGCCGCCGATCCGCTGCTGGCGTGCGTGCTGGTGGGCCTGGGCGTGACCTCGCTGTCCTGCGCCGCGGGCGCGGCCGCGGCGGTGGGCGCCCGGGTGGCCGGGGTGACGCTGCAGCAGTGCCGCTGGGCCGCCGAGGCGGCGGTGGGCGCCGCCGATCCCGCGGGGGCGCGGGAGGCGGCGCGCGCGGCATTGGCCTGAAACCCGTCGGCCCCCGGTGCTACACCTGAGGGCATCGCGGGCGCATCGGGCGCCCGGCCTCACGGCGAGGAGCCGACATGATCGACCACTTCGGGATCAACTGCGCTGACCTGGATGCCGCGAAGCGGTTCTACGACGGGGTGCTGGCCGTGCTCGGCTCGCGCCGGCTCATGGACTTCGACGTGGCCGTCGGCTACGGCACCGAGCAGCCGGTGTTCTGGATCTCGGGCGCGGCCGAGGGCGCGTCGAACCGCGAGGCGCACATCGCCTTCGCCGCACCTGACACCGCGACCGTGGACGAGTTCCACCGCGTCGCGCTCGAACTGGGCGCGGAGTCCCTGCACGCACCCCGCCTGTGGCCCGAATACCACCCCGGCTACTACGGCGCGTTCGTGCGCGACGCCGACGGCAACAACGTGGAGGCGGTGTTCCACGGGGCCGCGTAGAACCGGTCATCGGGGGATCTTCGGGGCGGGTTCGCGGCACCCGGAATACATCGGACCGCAGTCCGGTTATGCTGGGTGAGTCTTGAGAGTTCAACCAACGAAGGAGCATCCTCATGAGCAACGTCCTCCCCGCCGGCACCTACGTCGTCGACCCGGTCCACTCGTCCGTCGAGTTCTCCGTGCGCCACCTCATGGTGAGCAAGGTCAAGGGCCGGTTCGACGAGTTCGGCGGCACGATCACGGTCGCCGAGGACGGCACCGCGTCGCTGTCCGCGGAGGTCGACGTGACCTCGGTGAACACCCGCAACGAGCAGCGCGACGCGCACATCCGCACCGCCGACTTCTTCGACGCCGAGAACCACCCGAAGGCCACGTTCGTCTCGACGGGCGTCGCGGCGAAGGGTTCGGACTACGTGCTCTCCGGCGAGCTGACGCTGCGCGGCGTGACCAAGCCGGTGGAGTTCGCCCTCGAGTTCCTCGGCACCAACCCGGGCATGGGCCAGGGCGAGGTGGCCGCGTTCGAGGCCAAGACCGTGATCACCCGGCAGGACTTCGGCATCACCATCGACATGCCGCTCGAGACCGGCGGCAAGGTGATCGGCGACAAGATCACCCTGACCCTGGACATCGAGGCGCTCCGCCAGTCCTGATCCCGTGGGCCGCGGTCGCGGCCTAGTAGTGGAAGGTGTCCGACGGTGCGGTGGCGTGCTCGCCGTCGAGGCCGTCGGCCACCTCGATCCCGTAGGCGCGCGCCAGGTCCAGGATCTTGGTGCCGCGCGCGATGCGGGGCAGGTCCGAGCCGTTGCGGATCTCTCCCCCGTCGCGGTCGAACTCGGCGAAGAACTCACGCGCCCAGCGGATGTCCTCCGGCGAGGGGCTCAGGCCCTCGTTGACGGGGTGGCACTGCTCGGGGGTGAGGCAGATCTTGCCGGTCATGCCGAACTCGGAGGAGACGGCGGTGGCCTCGCTGAGCAGCAGGCCCTTGGAGCCCACCGTCGGGCCGTCGATCGCGCCCGGCAGGTGGGCCGCCTTCGCGGCGATCGTGAACCGCGAGCGGGCGTAGGCCAGCGTGGCCGGCTCCGCGCCGAACCCGGTGTCGCGACGGAAGTCGCCGATGCCGAAGGCGAGGCGGAAGGTGCCCTTCGCGGAGGCGATCTCGCTGATCCGCTCCAGGCCGCGGGCGGTCTCCACCAGCGCCACGATGAGGGTGTCGGGGAGCCGCTTGGCGGTCTCGGTGACGTGATCCATCGACTCGACCATCGCCAGCATCACGCCGCCCAGGTTCCTGGTGCCGCGCAGCGCCTCGAGGTCCTCGGCCCACCACTGGGTGCCGAACCCGTTGACGCGCACCCAGCCCTCGTTGGGCGCACCGTCGGCGTCGCCGTTCAGCCACTCGACCACGTTCGCGCGGGCCGTTGCCTTGTCCTTGGGCGCCACGGCGTCCTCGATGTCGAACACCACGATGTCGGCCCGCGATCGCGCCGCGGCGGCGAACCGCTCGGGCTGAGCGGCGTTCACCAGCAGCCAGCTCCGCGCGAGCACGGGGTCGATGCGGAAACCGACGGGCTCGTCGGTCTCGGGCGTGGGTGTCGGCGGGGCCATGGTCTGCAACCTCGGGTTTCTCGTGTGGGCTCGGCAACACAGTACCGACATGCGCGAAGGCCCCGGGCGGGTGCCCGGGGCCTTCGTCGTGACTCGCGTCAGATCACTGGGATCGGACTGATCAGCCGAGCCAGCCGGTGCGCTGCATCTGCCACACCTGATCGCTCCAGTAGCCCCACGTGTGGGTGCCCACCGACGAGAAGTCGTAGTGGCCCTTGACGCCGGCCTTGTCGGCGGCGGCCTTAAAGGCCTCCGACTGCGACTTGGCCAGGATCTCCAGCGGCACGCCCTGGACGATGTCCGCGGGGCTGGGGTTCGGGGTGTACTTGCCGGGCTCACCGGTCGAAGCGGTGACCCACACCGGGATGCCCTTCAGGCGCGGGGCCTGAACAGTCGGGTCGTTCTTCGCCCAGTTGGCGTCGAGCGGGCCGCCCCACATGTCGAGGACGTTGTAGCCGCCCGCGTCGAGCATCGAGACGCCCACGGCGACGGGCATGCCCGGGGCCGAGGTGTTCAGGAAGCCGGAGAGGGCCGCGGCGCGCTTGTAGACGCCCGGGTTGTTCGCGGCGTTGATGAGGGCGGCGCCGCCACCCATCGAGATGCCGACGAGCGAGAGGTTGTCGGAGAAACCACGCGACTTGATGTACGACGGCAGGCTGGTGGCAAGGAAGTTGCCCCAGGTGGCCTTGTAGGTGCCGTTGCCGTGGCGCGAGGTGTTCGCCCAGTTGGTGTAGAAGCTCGCGGTGCCGCCGACCGGCATCACGACGTTCACGCCCTTCTGCGACAGGAAGGCGACGTTGGAGTCGCGCTCCCAGCCGGAGACGTCCTGCGTCGCGCGCAGGCCGTCGAGCAGCACCACGGTGGGCGCCTTCTTCGGATCGGTGGTGGTCGAGGCCCAGGAGCGGACCAGGACGTCCGGCATACCGGCGCCGTTGACCTTCTCGGACTTGAAACCCTTGGGCGGGTTCTTCGCCGACCCCGGACCCCAAGCACCGGCGACACCGGCACCCATGCCGGCGAGGGCGGGAACCATGGCGGCGGTGAGAACCGCCGCGCCCGCTCGCTTACCCCAGGCTGCTCGCATTGCTGACCTCTCTATTTTCACGCGTATCCGCGCATTCGCTTGTGGACCGGACGGAGGGTGAAACCTCACCCACTCAAGTCACAGCTGTCACTCTAACATCAGTTGTCACACATGTCACACGTTTCACATGCGAACCACGGGCGACACCGTCCCTGGATCTCATCGAAATCACAGGGTAAGGCGTTACCGACTCTCCCGGTTTCCTCAGAAAAGTCGTCTGCACCACAATACGACAAAGGGCCTCGTTCTTCCGAACGAGGCCACTTGTCGTGAGCAATTCGTCAGGCGCCGCGACGGGTTACTTCGAGAACCAACCCGTGCGCTGCATCTGCCAAACCTGATCCTGCCAGTAGCCCCAGGTGTGGGTGCCGGCCGGCGGGAAGTCGTAATGCACGTTCTTCAGGCCCGCGCGCTTGGCGGCGCCCTCGAACGACCGCGCCTGCGACAGCGCCAGCCACTCGAGCGGCACGCCCTGGATCACGTCGGCGGGGCCGGGGTTCGGGGTGTACTTGCCGAACACGCCGTTACCGGCCGAGATCCACAGCGGGATGTTGCGCAGGCGGTTGATCTGCACCGTCGGGTCGTTCTTGGCCCAGCGCGAGTCCAGCGGGCCGCCCCACATGTCGAGGCCGGCGTTGTAGCCGCTCGAATCGAGCGAGGCGATGCCGACGGCGATCGGGATGCCGGGGGCCGAGATGTTGTTCAGGCCCGAGAGCGACGCGGCGCGCTTGTAGTAGCCGTTCGACTCGAGGGCGTTGATGATCGCGCCGCTGCCGGACATCGAGAGGCCGACCAGCGAGACGTTGTCGCTGAAGCCGAGGCTCTTGATGTACTGCGGGAGGCTGTTCTTCAGGAACGACGCCCAGGTGTAGCGGTACGGCTGGCGGTTGGTCGACGACGGGGCCTGCCAGTCGGTCATCCAGCTCGAGGTGCCGCCGACGGGCATGACGACGTTGATGCCCTTCTGCGACAGGAAGGCGACGTTCGCGTCGCGCTCCCAGCCGGAGACGTCCCAGGTGGCGCGCAGGCCGTCGAGCAGGACGACGGTCGGGGCCTTCTTGGGGTCGGTGGTGGTCGAGGCCCAGGTGCGGACCTTGACGTTCGGCATGCCGGCGCCGTTGACGAAGGCCTGCTTGAAGCCCTTCGGCGGGTTCTTCGCCGAACCCGGACCCCACGCGTTCGCCGCACCCGTGCCGGCGATCGTCAGGGCCGGAATGGCAGCCACGGTGATCGCGGCGGCGGTGGCCTTCGTGGCCCAGCCGTTGCGCATACGCATTCGAGACTCTCTTCCTCGTTGTCGCCCTGCGGGGCGTCCGTACCGTCCTCGACGGGCCTCGGTCGGCCGCGCGGCTACCACAGGGTGAGGTCCTGGGCCACCGCCGAAGACGGAGCAGTGCTCGTCAGGCACTGTATGCGAGAACCCAGTTCCTGACAAACTCTTAGTCGGCGGTTGGGACACGAACGTTACGTACGCCTTTGAACTTGATCCTTCCCCGCAGGTCACCGAGGTACGCGGGGTGATTTTTCCACCTGAATCACCCTGCGACGGAACCCGTCACTTTCTCAGGTTCCGCCCAGAATCACCGCCGTCCCAGGGGCGCCGCCCGGGTCCGTCACGACGTAGCGTGGTGGGCGTGTCGTTCTCCCTCCCCGAACTCCCGGACTCCCCCGCCGAGCGCTACGCCGAACTCGCCGACTACGCCCGCGCCCTGGTCGCGGGCGAACCCGACCGCATCGCCAACGCCGCGAACCTCTCCGCGCTGGTGAAGGCGACGGTGCCCGACCTCAACTGGGTGGGCTTCTACTTCTACGACGGGACCGAGCTCGTGGTCGGCCCCTTCCAGGGCCTGCCCGCATGCATCCGGATCCCCCTCGACCGCGGGGTCTGCGGCGCCGCCGCCCGGACCCGCGAGACCCAGCGGGTGGACGACGTGCACGCCGTCGCCGACCACATCGCGTGCGACGGGGCGACCAACTCCGAGCTGGTGGTCCCCCTGATCGGCCGCTCGGGCGAGCTCATCGGCGTGTTCGACCTGGACAGCGAGAGCACCGGCCGCTTCTCCGACGAGGACCGCCGCGGCCTCGAGGCCGTCGCAGCCGTGTTCGTGGACTCGCTGGGCTAGAAGCCGCGGCCGGGGTTGAGGAGGTTCTTCGGGTCCCAGACGGCCTTGATCCCGCGGTGCAGGTCGAGCACGTCCTCGGAGAGCTCGTCGCCGACCCAGCGCGCCTTGAGGACGCCCACGCCGTGCTCGCCGGTGAGGGTTCCGCCCAGGTCGAGGGCGGCCTGGAAGACCTCGTCGGCCGCGTCCCACACCGCCTGCGGCACCTCGGTGAGCTCGCGCGGGTAGATCAGGGTCGGATGCAGGTTGCCGTCGCCGGCGTGCGCGCAGGTGGGGATCCGCACGTCGTGCTTCGCGGCGATCTCCTCGATCCGCGCGAACATCTCCGGCAGCTTCGACCGCGGCACGCCCACGTCCTCGGAGAACATGTTGCCCGCGTGCTCGTAGGCGTGGAAAGCGGCGCGCCGGACAGCCAGCAGCTCCGCGGCCTCGGCCGGATCGTCCGAGACCACCACGTAGTGGGCGCCGGCCGCGTCGAACTCGCGGGCCAGCACGGCCGCGTCCTCCGGCGTGGTGCCCTGGCCGATGAGCATCGCCCGGGTCTCCTCCTCGAGACCGAACGGGCGCAGGTCCTCGACGCACTCCAGGGTGCCGCGGTCCATGAGCTCCATGAGCGCCGGCACCACGCCGGTACGGACCACCGCGGCCACCGCCGACGCGGCGCTCACCACGTCCGGGTAGGCCGCCGCCACCGTGGTGGGCGGGATCGGCGGGGCCGGCTTGAGCTTGACGGTGACCTCGGTGACGATGCCGAGCGTGCCCTCGCTGCCACACAGCAGCTGGGTCAGGTCGTAGCCGGTGACGCCCTTGACGGTGCGCCGCCCCGTCGTGATGATCCGCCCGTCCGGCAGGACGACGGTGAGCCCGAGGACGTATTCGCGGGTGACGCCGTGCATCACGCACCGCAGGCCGCCCGCGTTGGTGGCCACGTTCCCGCCGATCGAGCAGATCTCGAACGACGACGGGTCGGGCGGATACATCAGGCCGTGCTCGCGCGCCGCCGCGTCCAGGTCGGCGTTGATCACGCCCGCCTCGGCGATCGCGTACTGATCGGCGACGCTGATCTCCTTGATCGCCGTCATCCGGCCGAGGGAGATGACCACGCAGCCGTCGATGGCGGCCGCGCCGCCCGCCAGGCCGGTGCCGGCGCCGCGGGGCACCATCACCACGTCGTTCACATAGCACCACGTCGCGACCGCGGCGACGTCCTCCGTGGTCTCGGCGAGCACCACCGCGAGCGGCACGCCGCCGTAGACGGGCGAGCAGCGGTCCGTCGCATACGCCGCCGTGACATCGGGGTCGGTCAGCACCGCCCCGGTGATCTGCGGAAAGCCCTCCGGGAGAGCCATTTACATCGGCATGAGGTAGGTGCGGCGGGGCACGCGCTGAAGCTCCTTGTCCTGCAGCTGGCGCAGGCACTTGCGGATCAGCAGGCGCGTGTCCTTCGGCTCGATCACGCCGTCGATGTAGCCGCGCTCGGCGGCCAGCCACGGCGTGGCCATGAACTGGTTGTAGAAGTCGACGAACGCCTGCCGGATGGCCGGGCCGTTCTCGCCGGCCTCCTCGATCTCGCGGCGCTTGATGATGGCCGCGGCGCCCTCGGCGCCCATCACGGCCAGGCGCGCCGTCGGCCACGCGAACACGAAGTCGGCGCCCAACTGCTTCGACCCCATCACGGCCCACGCGCCGCCGTACGACTTGCGCAGGATGATGGTGACCTTGGGGACGGCCGCCTCGACGTAGCTGAATATGAACTTGCCCGACCGGCGGATGGTGCCGATCTTCTCCTCCTCGACGCCCGGCAGGATGCCCGGCACGTCGACCAGGAACACCAGCGGGATGTTGAAGGAGTTGCACAGGCGCACGAACCGCGCGGCCTTCTCCGACGCCTGGGTGTCCAGGGTTCCCGCCATGTGCATCGGCTGGTTGGCCACGACGCCCACGGGCTGGCCGTCCGACCGCGCGAAGCCGGTCACGATGTTCGGCGCCCACAGCTCGGCGTACTCCAGGAAGTCGCCGTCGTCGAAGACGCGCAGGATCACGTCGTGGATGTCGTAGCCCGCGTTGTCGGCGTCCGGGATGATCGACTCGAGGTCGAGGTCCGACTCCGTGACCTCGGGCTCGATGCCCGGGTTGACCAGCGGCGGGCGCTGGTGGATCGAGTCCGGCATGAAGGACAGGTAGCGCTTGACCCAGTCGAACGCGGCCTTCTCGTCGGCGGCGATGTGGTGCAGGTTTCCCCACTGCGCCTGCTTGATCGCGCCGCCCAGGTCCTCCGCGGAGGTCATCTCGCCGGTGGTCGGCCGGATCACCTCGGGGCCCGTGACGAACATGTAGGTGTTGTCCTGCACGCCCACGAGCACATCGGTGTTGGCGGGCGCGTAGACGGCGCCGCCCACGCAGGTGCCGAGGATCATCGAGATCTGCGGGACCTGGCCGCACAGGCCGTCCTGGTGCCGCCCGAGCTCTGCGTACCACGCGATCGACGTGGCCGCGTCCTGGATGCGGGCGCCGCCCGAATCGTTGATGCCCACGACGGGCAGGCCGGCGGTCGCGGCGAAGTCGTAGAGCTTCACCATCTTCCGGCCGAACATCTCGCCGACGGTGCCGGCGCCCACCGTCTGATCGTGGCTGAACGCCGCGACCTTCCGGCCGTTGACGGTGCCGTAGCCGATGACCACGCCGTCCTTGATCTTGGCGTCGCCCGGCGACTTGGCCAGCTGGTCCAGCTCGACGAAGGTGCCCTCGTCGAACAGCATGTTCATCCGCTGCCGGGCGCTGGGCAGGCCCTTCGCGTCACGACGGGCCCTGGCCCGCTCGCTGCCGGGATCCGACGCCGCCTCGAGGCGACGGTGCAGGTCCGCGAGCTTGCCCGCGGTGGTGCTGAGGTCCACCTGGTCCGATACGTCCGTCACGTCTGTCACCCTATCCCTTCGCCTCGAACTACTCGGCGCCGTCCGCGGCGTTCAGCTCGGACGCCATGTGCTGCGCGATCCTGCCGATGTACGGCTCGTCGATGAGCTGCAGGTGATCGCCGCCGATCTTGACGATCCGCAGGTCCTCGACGACCGGGGCCCAGCCGCCGTCCGGCGCGATGTCCGCGAAGTTCGGCTCCAGCTCGATCGCCCCGTCGTGCATCTTGTCGGCGCGGTACAGCGTGACCGTGCCGTCGAAGTGCCCGTAGTCGGCGGGGTTCACCTTGAGCAGCGCGCGGTTGTCGATGAACGACGTGCGCTGGTGCTCGATCATCGAGGTGGGCACCTTCTTGTCGGACAGCTGCACCAGCTCCATGATGATCCGGAACTGGCCCTCGTCGTCCGCGGCCACCAGGCGGTCCATCGGCAGCTCGACCTCGTCGCCGATGTCGTAGTTCTTGCGCGCGAACTTCTCCCAGCGCTCCAGGCGGGCCTTCTTCTCGTCCGGCTCGTCGGTGAGCGGCACCGTGGGCGCCACCACGTCCAGCAGGCCGATGTACTCCACCTTCTCGCCGGCGTCGTCGAGGCCGCGCGCCACGCCGTAGGCGAAGGCGCCGCCCAGGCTCCAGCCCGCGACCCGGTACGGGCCCTCCGGCTGGACCTCACGGATCTTCGGCAGGTACTCGCGCACCCGCTCCTCGATCTCGCCCTCCACGCGCTCGATGCCGTAGATCGGCAGGTCCTCCGGCAGCTTCCGGAGCAGCGCCTCGTAGGCCATGGTGTTGCCGCCCGCGGGGTGGAACAGGAAGAGCGGCTTGCGCGTCGAGCCCTCGGGGTTGCGCAGGGTGCGCACGAAGCCGTCCACCGGGGTGGCCGCGTCCATCACGGCGCCCACGTAGGTGGCCATCTGCTCGATGTTCGTCGAGTCGATGACGTCCTCGATGTCGATCTCGCCGCCGGCCCGCTCCGAGAGGCGCGCGGTGAGCTTCTCCGCCACGTCCTCCGACAGCACCTCGAGCTCGTTGAACACGCCGCCCGGCGACTTCCCGACCACGATCGCGTAGGTCGCGAAGGTGAGGCGCTCCGCCGCGTCGCGCGGGGGCACCCCGTCGCCCACGGCCTCGGCGACGGCGGCGCCGTCGAGAAGGTCGGGGCCGTCGGCGGTCTCGGGCTCGGTGGTCTCGGGCTCGGTGGTCTCCGCCTCCGTCTTCGGGCCCGACGGTGCCTCGGCCGGGGCCGCCGCCTTCGCCGCGGCCTCCTCCTTGGCGGCCTTCATCATCTCGGCGAGCTGGCCGGCGTCGGCCATCTCGCCCGTGCCGGTCTGGTGCTCGGCCAGTGCGTCCACCTGATCGCGGTGCTCGACCGCGTACTCGACGAACTGCACCACGTCGTTGAAGGACGCGTCGCGCACCGCCTGGATCTGGATCGGCGGGATGTCGAACTCGTACTCGGCGCGGTTCTTGATGCGCATCGCGATGAGCGAGTCCATGCCCAGGTCGATCAGCGGGATCTCCTTGGGCAGGTCCTCGATCTCGAAGCCCATGGTCTCCGCGATGATCACGCCGAGCCGATGCTCCACGGTCTCACCGGAATCCGGCGACCAGATCTCCGCCGCACCCTCGGGGGCCGGGGCCTCGGTCTCGTCCGAGACGGTGATCTCGGGCTCGGCCTCCAGATCGTCCGGGGCCGCGGCCGCGGCGGCGGCCGCCGGTGCCGCCGCCCTGGTGATGCTCGGCTCCGCGGCGGTGCCGGCGGCCTCGCCGCCCACGACGACCGCGTCGAGCAGGAGGCGGAATCCGCTGCCGGCGCCACGGTTCTCGTGCACCTGGATCGACGCGCCGCCCGGGTGCGGGGTGAGCGTGGTGGTCAGGGTGAGCCCGTCCTTCGGCTCGCCGTGCTCCACCGCCGCGGTGACGGCGGCACCGTCGAGCACCTGGCCGGCGGCGAGCCGCGCGAGCTCCACGAGGGAGATCTCGGTCTGATCGCCCAGGGTGAGCGCGCCCGCGTCGAGCTGCCACACGTGCCGGCCGTCCGGCAGCGCGACGTGCCCGCCGGGGACCACGCCCGAGCCGCCGTCGGGCAGCTTCGTCTGGATCCAGATGTGCTTGCGCTGGAAGCGGGTCCGCGGGATCGGCGCGTACCGGCCGGGGCCGAACAGCGACGCGACGTCCACGTCGTGGCCGCGGGCGAACACGGTGGCGAGCGCGGTCATGACGGTGCCCTGCTCGTCCTCCTTGCGCTTGAGCGTCTGCACCAGCGCGGCGTCCTGGATGCCGGAGCCGAAGGTGACCGCGGCCACGGAGATCAGGGTGATCGGGTTCGGCGAGAACTCGATGAACGTGCGGTAGCCGGCCTCGACGGCCTTCTCCACGGCCTGGGTGAACCACACGCTGTGCCGCAGGCCCTTGATCCAGTAGTCCACGTCGTGCACCGGCGCGTGCCCGGCCTTGTAGAACTCCTCCTTGTTCACGGTGGAGTACATGGGGTACTGCAGGGGGTGCGGCTCGATGCCCATGAGCTCGGCCTGCAGCTCGCCCAGCAGCGGGTCCATCTGCGAGGTGTGGGATGCGCCGCGGGTCACCAGCTTCCGGGCCATCAGGCCCTTCGCCTCGGTCTCCTCGACGATCTGGTCGATCACCTTGCCGGGGCCGCCGAGCACGGTGTGCGTGGGCGCGGCGTAGACGCAGATCTCCAGGCCCTCGTAGTCGCCGAGCACCGTCTCGATGTCGTCGGCGCTGTACTCGACGAGCGCCATGAAGCGCTCCATCTCCTCGGGCAGCATCGCCTCGCCCTCGCCCATGAGGCGCGAGCGGTTGCAGATGACGCGCACGGCGTCCTCCAGCGACAGGCCGCCGGTGAGCCACGCCGCGGTGGCCTCGCCCATCGAATGCGGAAGCACCACACCGGGTTCGATGCCGTGGTGCCGGAACAGTCCCACGAGCGCCACCTGGATGGCGAAGATGCCCACCTGGCCGGTCTCGATGTGGAAGGTCTGGGCGTCGTCGGTGATCATATCGGCGTAGTCGTCGCCCGACTCGTCGATGATCAGCTCGTTGACCTCGTCGAAGTAGTGCTTGAACACCGGGTTCTCGAGGTAGAGCTGCTTGGCCATCTTGCGGTGGTGGCTGCCGAAGCCGGAGAAGATGAACGCCGGGCCGACCCCGTCGGGCTGGTTGGCGGAGATGACGTTCGGCGCGTTCTTGCCGTCCGCGATGGCGCGGAAGCCCTTGATCGCCTCGTCGAGGTCCTTGGCCAGCACCACCGAGCGGACGCGGCCGTGGTTGCGCGAGGCGAGGCTGCGGCCGATCTCGGCGAGCGTGTACTCCTTCGCCTCGTCGGACTCGAGCCACTCGACCAGTTCCTGGGCGGCGGCCCGGCGGCGGGACGGGACGTAGGCCGTGAGCACCAGTGGGACGGCGACACCCTCGACGGTCGCGGCGTAGAACTCCGGGACCGCCTTCGACGAACCCTCTTCCGCCCCTTCGGTCTCGCCCTCGACGACCTCGGGCGCGACGTACTCCTTGATCACGACGTGGGCGTTGGTGCCGCCGAAGCCGTTACCGGTGACGCCGGCCAGCTTGGCGCCGGAGTACTGGGGCCACTCCGTGTTCCGCGCCGCCATGAGCAGGCGGTTCGCTTCGAACTGGATGTACGGGTTCGGGCCGGCGAAGTGCAGCGACGCCGGGATCTGCCCGTGCTCCATGCCGAGCAGCACCTTGGCGACGCCGGCGATGCCCGCGGCGGCCTCCATGTGCCCGAAGTTGGTCTTGGCCGAGCCCAGTAGCAGCGGCTTCTCGGCCTCGCGGCCGCGGCCCAGCACGCGGCCGATCGCGTCGGCCTCGAGCGGGTCGCCCAGGATGGTACCGGTGCCGTGCGCCTCCAGGTAGTCGACGGTGCGCGGGTCGATGCCCGCGTCCACGTAGGCGTCGCGCAGGTTGGTCACCTGCGCCTCCGGGTTCGGCGCGAAGATGCCGTTGGACTTGCCGTCGGAGGTGACGGCCGAGCCGGCCAGCACGCCCAGGATCCGGTCCCCGTCGCGCTCGGCGTCGGCGAGGCGCTTGAGCAGCACGACCGCGCCGCCCTCGGCGCGGATCATGCCGTTCGCGTCCGAGCTGAAGGCCTTGATCTTGCCGTCGGGCGCCTGCGCGCCGATGGTGTCGAAGCCGAGCGTCGCGGCCGGGACGATGAGCATGTTCACGCCGCCGGCGACGGCCATGTCGGTCTCGCCGTCGCGGAGGCTCCGGATGGCCTGGTGCATCGCGACCAGCGAGGAGCTGCAGGCCGTGTCGATCGTGACCGACGGGCCGTGGAAGTCGTAGAAGTACGAGACCCGGTTCGCGACGATCGACGACGACGTGCCGGTCAGCGCGTACGGGTTGGCCTTCGTCGGGTCCGCGACGGCCAGCATCTGGTAGTCGTTGGCGGAGCTGCCGAGCCACACGCCGGTGCGGGTGCCCTTCACCGAGCTGGCCGGGATGTGCGCGTGCTCGAGGGCCTCCCAGGTGAGCTCCATGGCGAGGCGCTGCTGCGGGTCGACCATCTCGACCTCGCGCGGCGTCATCTGGAAGAACTCGGCGTCGAACGAGGCCACGTCGTCGAGGTACCCGCCGAACACGTTCGCGTCGTCGAGCACCTTCTTCAGGCGCGGGTCCTGCTTGAACTCGAGCCAGCGGTCCTCCGGGAGGTCCCGCGTACCGTCGCCGTTCCCGATGAGGAACTCCCACGTGGACTCGGGCGTCTCCCCGGCCTGCGGGAAGCGGGTCGCCAGGCCGATCACCGCGACGTCGTGCACACCGCGGTTCGCCTCGAACTCCTCGCCGCGGTCGTACAGCGCCGCCTCGGCCGCGAGGTCGTCGTCGGAGACCACCGGGTCGCCGTCGATGATGCGCTGGCTGAGCAGCGCGATCGTCGGGTGCTGGAAGGCGACGGTGGCGGTCAGCTGCACGCCGGTGAAGTCCTCGATGTCGGAGGCCATCGAGACGGCGTCGCGCGAGCCGAGGCCGAACTCGTCCAGCGACTTGTCGTCGGTGATGTTCTCCAGCGGCTGCTTGGTCGCGTCCGCGATCCACTGCCGCATCCACGCGCGCAGTTCCTCCAGCGAGAGGTCCTCGCGGGCCTTTCCGGTGGGGCCTTCGGGGGCCGTGTAATCGTTCTCAGCCATGGTCTTGTGGATCACCCTTCGCAGTCGAACCCGGGGGTACGCGGGAGCGCGGAGATTTCAGTTGTGGTCGAACGCCCTGGTCAGGCGCTACTGGACGTTGTTCGCCTCGGCGTCCGGGAACGCCTGCTGCGTGTAGCCGCCGCGCAGCGTGCCGTCGATGTAGGCGGCGCGGCCGGCGCGGCGCGCGATCTTGCCCGAGCTGGTGCGCGGCAGCGAGCCGCTCGGGACGAGGAGGATGTCGCGGGCCAGGACGCCGTGCGCGGCGCCGACGGCCGAGCGGATGTCGTCCGCGATCGCCTGCTGGTCCTGCTTGTGGCCGCCCGCGGCGAGCTCGGCGACGATCACCAGCTGCTCGGACTGGTCGTTCCGGTCGTAGGTGAGGCCCGAGTGGGCGTTCTCGAAGACCGCCTGCGGGAGCTCGTTCGCGGGGACCGAGAACGCGGCGAGGTAGCCCACGCGCACGTACTTGTTGGACTCCTGCGCAGTGAACTCGATGTCCTGCGGGTAGTGGTTGCGGCCGTCGACGATGACCAGGTCCTTCACGCGGCCCGTGATGTACAGCTCGCCGCCGTGGTAGACGCCGAAGTCGCCGGTGCGCATCCACTTGGCCTTCTCCAGGTTCTTCACGCCCTGGGAGTGGCTGCCCTCGGAGAGGGGGGTCAGGTAGTTCTGGAAGGTCTCGCGGGACTCCTCGTCGCGCTCCCAGTAGCCCGAGCCGATGTTCATGCCGTGCAGCCAGATCTCGCCGACCGAGTCGTCCGGGACCTCCTTGCCGGTCTCCGGGTCGACGATGCAGGCCCACTGGCTCAGCGCCACGTCGCCGCACGAGACCTGCGGGACGGCACCGTCGGCGTTCTCGTCGGTGGGCACGAACGTGCCGGCGCCCAGCTGGTCCCGGTCGACGTAGACCACGCGGGCCTCGTTCTCCACCGGGGTGGAGCTGACGAACAGGGTGGCCTCGGCCATGCCGAAGCAGGGCTTGATCGCCTTCGGCGACAGGCCGTACGGGGCGAACGCCTCGTTGAACTTCTGCATCGAGGAGACGGTGACCGGCTCCGAGCCGTTGATCAGGCCCTTGACGTTCGACAGGTCGAGCGTCTCGCCCTCCTTGGGCAGGCCGCGGGCGGCGGCGTGCTCGTAGGCGAAGTTCGGGGCGGCGGCGAAGGTCTCCGCGCCGTCCTCGACGGCGGCCAGCTCGTTGATCCAGCGGCCGGGGCGGCGCACGAACGCCGACGGGCTCATGATCGTGATGAACTTGCCGCCCAGCGCGGGCAGGATCACCGTGAGCAGGCCCATGTCGTGGAACATCGGCAGCCAGGTGACGCCGCGGGAGTTCTCGTTGAGGTCCAGCGCGTGGATCATCTGGATGACGTTGGTGCCCACCGCCTCGTAGGTGATCTGCACGCCGGCCGGGTTGCGCGTGGAACCCGAGGTGTACTGCAGGTACGCGATGGTGTCGCGGTAGATCGGGAACGGCTTGAGCGTCGAGCCCACCGAGTCCGGGATGGCGTCGACGGCGATGATGCGCGGCCGCTCCTTGGCCGGGAGGTGGCGGAAGAAGTTGCGGCAGGCCTCCGCGGACCCCGAGGAGGTGAGGATCGCGGTGGGCTTGCAGTCGTCCAGGACGATCCGCAGGCGGTCCGTGTGGCCCGGCTCGTCGGGGCTGAACAGCGGCACGGCGATGTTGCCGGCGTAGAGCGCACCGAAGAAGGCGGTCACGTAGTCCAGGCCCTGCGGGGCCAGGATGGCGACGCGGTCCTCGCGCTTGGTGATGTGCTGCAGGCGCGCGCCGATCGCGCGCAGCCGGGCGCCGAACTGCGCCCAGGTCAGCTCGTGCACCTCGCCGTCGCGCTCGCGGCTGTAGTCGATGAAGCGGTACGCCAGGGTGTCGGCGCGCTCTGCTGCGTTGCGCTCCACGAAGTCGACCAGGGTCGTTCCCGGGCGGAAGAAGATGTTGCCGTCCTCGTCCAGAAACTGGTCAAACTCGTTGTTCATCCATCGCTCCTCGCGCCGGGCCTTCGGTGGGCACCGGCCATACAGTGGTACATCGCGTGACGGCCACGCCCCGTTGCGGGCCTGTGCGCCACCTCATAGTGCTTGATTCCGGCAACGTGTTTCACCCGTTTGACCGGTGGACACGCCGCAAAAATCCGCAAACCCAGCTATCGTACCGCGCACCGTCGTTGCGGACGAAAACCGTGAGCCGGGATGTGAGGCGGCGCCTGCGGGGTCATTCGCCCTTCAACTGCTCGATCACGGGGGCGAAGGCCTCCATCTGCGTGGGCACCACGCCCACGTACGACATCCCGGTCGCGGCCCGCGTCGCGCGCACCTGATCGGCGATCTCGTCGAAGGTCCCGATCGCCAGGTACGGCGAGTTCAGGACGTCGTCCATGGTGACCTCCTTGTCGACCTCGATCTGCGCGGACAGGCCCCGCTCGATCGCCTTGAGGGCGTAGTCCGCCACCTGCTCCCGATCGTCGGTCACCACGATGGTGGCGATCGACCAGGACAACTCGATCTCCGCGAACCGCTCGCCCGCGGTGGCCTTGACGAACTCGACCTTCTTCTTCACCGCGTCCATCGACATGTCCGAGATCTTGAGCTTGCCCTCGGCCGAGCTGCGCGGGTTGATGGAGACCACGTCGGCGCGGCGCGCGGCCAGCTCCAGCGTGCGCCGGCTGCCGGCGCCGATGGCGATCGGCGGGCGCGGGCCCTGCCGCGGACGGGGATAGCCCTTGAGCGCCGAGACCTGGAAGATCTCGCCCGCGTACTCGACCTCCTGACCGCGGAGCAGGCCGTCGAGCACCGTCAGGCCCTCGTCCAGGCGCTGGATGCGGCGGGCGGGCGATTCGAACTGGATGCCCGACTGGTCGAAGTCCTCCTTGAACGCGCCCAGGCCCAGGCCGATCTCCAGCCGCCCCTTGGACAGCACGTCGATCGTGGTGAGCTCCTTGGCCAGCACCGCGGGGTGCCGGAACGGCATCGCCAGCATCGACGTGGCCAGCCGGATCTTGTCCGTGCTCACGGCCAGGGCGCCCAGCGCGGCCAGCGGGCCCACCTGCGGATCCAGCCGGTCCGGGATGGCGAAGGTGTCGAAGCCCAGCTCCTCGGCCTCCTGGGCGAGCTTGACGAACTTGCGCGCGCCGCCCTCGTCGGCGTTGCCTGCACCACCCGCTGCGAAACGGAACTTGCGGGGCTCAGTGGTCACGTGGGGCTCTCCCTTGTCGACGTTGACATGGCTGTTGGCGTTGCGCACAGCCTAGCGGCCGTTCCGCACCGCCCGGACCACACCGCGTCACAGGAGTGAACCGGTCCGGTCGCGGATCGCCCGGCCCGCGTCACTTGGTCTTGGGCGCCTTGTCGACGAGTCCCGCGGCCCAGCCCGCCATCCACTGCGGCGCCGTCTTCCCGTCGAGCGACCAGTCCCTGGTGGTGCCGTACAGCGCGTGCGAGTTCTGGGTCACCGTCGAGACCACCTGCGGCAGCCCGGTGGCGAGGCCCAGGAGGCCGCCCCGGGGCTGGTTGCAGATGGGGTCGTTGGTGCCGCAGATGGTCACGACCTTGGAGTCGGCGTCGCCGAAGCCGCCCTTGCGCTTGCCCTCCAGGTCCACGCCGAACGCGCTGAAACCGGCGAACGTCACCTCGACGCCCTCGCCCGCGGGATCGGGGCCGATCGCGCGGCCCTCCCCCTGCACGCGGCGGCTGTCCGAGATGAGGCCGGTGCCGATCAACCTGTCGTTCGGGATCGGGCCCGTCCCGGCCCCGATCTGCGCCGTGATGTTGCCCATGATGGTGGCGCCCTGCGAGAAGCCCATCAGCACGAATCCCGTGAGCGGGCACTTGTTGCGGACCTCGGTGATCTTGGCGACCGCGCGGTCGGTGCCCTGCTGCCGCGACGCCTGGTACGTCACCTGCCCGTCCGGCGGCACGGCCACCGGATTGTGGAACTGGGCGACGTACGGGATCGTCCACACGTCGGCGCGCGACGCGGAGTACCGCTTGTCCAGCGGGCCCGACACCTGCAGCATCAGCGACCGCGGGTTGAACCGCGGGTTCCGCGGATCGTCGTTCGCCGCCGATTCCCAGGTGCCCGGCACCGAGATCACCTGCACGTCCGGGCAGCTCGGGTCCTGCTCCGTCGCCTCGGGCGGGCGCGGGGCCTCGGGCCCCGGCCTGCGGAGGATCGAGATGATCAGCGTGATCACCACGACGATCGCGATGATCGCGGCGATCACCACCGCGATCCCCAGCGCATTGAGTGCGCGCCTACCGTTCGCTGCCATCGGTCCTGGATACCACCGCTAGCTGTGGGGAGGCTTAGGCGCCTTGTCGATCACGCCGCGCGCCCAGCCGAGCATCCACTGCGTGGCCGTCTGCCCGTTCGCCGCCCAGTCGGTGGTGGTGGCGTACAGGGCGTGCGAGTTGCCCGTGAGCACCTTCTGCAGCTCGGGCAGCGTCTTCGCCAGCTCGCCCGTCTGGAAGATGTCCTTGGGCTGGTTGCAGATCGGGTCCCGCATGCCGCACAGCGACACGGTGCGGTCCTTGAGTACCCCGAAGCCGCCCGGCCGGCCGCCGCGCAGCGCCAGGCTGCCGAAGGCGAAGCCGCCGTACGCCTTCTCCACACCCACGCCGGGCGGGTTCGGGCCGGCGGTGGGGGCGTCGCCCGGCTCCCGCCGCGGGTCCGAGATGAGGCCCACGCCGAGCACGTTCTCGGCGGGGATCGGGCCCTTGCCCGCGGCGATCTCGCCCGCGATGTCGCCCGCGACGACCGCGCCCTGCGAGAAGCCCATGAGCACGAAGCCGGTGAGCTTGCACTTCTCGTAGACCTTCGTGATCTTCGCGATCGACTTGTCGTAGGCCTCGGTGCGCGACTTCTCGTACGACGCCTGCCCGTCCGGCGGGATCGCGACGGGGTTCGACAGCTGCGCCACGTACGGCGTGGTCCAGACGTCCGCGCGGGAGTCCGGGAACGCCTTCTGCAGCGGCGCGGAGATCTTGAGCATCAACGAGTTCGGGTTGAACGTGGGGTTGTACGGATCGTCCGTGCTCTTCGACTCCCACGTGCCCGGCACCGAGATCACCTGCACGTCGGGGCAGTCCGCGGGCTGGCTCTTCGGCCGCTCGGCGCCCGGCGAGGTGCTCGCCGACGAGCTGGGCGGCGCCGTGATGGGCGGCTCCGGGCTCGGCTTGAGCAGGCTGATCAGCAGGATGATCACGAGGACCACCGCGATGATCACGGCGACGCCCACGGCGATCGTCAGCGGCGAGATGCGCTTGCGCGGTGCGGGTCCGGGCGGCCCCGGCTGCTGGTGCGTCACGGTCCGCTACGCCTTGCAGTAGCCGGAGCGCGCCTCCGCGATGAACTTCTTCGCGTTGGCGGTCGCCTTCTTGCCGTCCGGCTCCCACGGGCTCAGGCTGCCCGTGACGATCGGCTCGAGGCTCGTGGACTTCTTGTTCGTCTTATCCGACTCGCAGGTGAACTGCGCGGCGTTGATCACCACGTCGTCGGGCGCCTTGATGCCCATCTCGCGCACCTTGGCAACGAATGCCTTGTCCTTGGGGCTCGCCTGGGGCGCGGCGCTCGCGCCGGGGTAGCCCGACGGTGCCTCGGACGAATCGGGCGCGGTGGCCGGCAGGGACGTGGGGCCCGAGCTCGATTCACCGCCACCGTCGACCGCGGTGGTGGGGGCCGTCACCGTCGAACTGCCGCCGCACGCGACCGCGCCGAGCAGCACTCCGCCCGCCATGACCGATGCCGCGAGGGCTCCACGAAGTCCTGCCATCTGTGTATCTCGCAATCCCTTGAAGTACCTGCCGACAACGCTGCCAGGCTACCGGCAGCCGCTACGCCCAACCCTGGGACGGTCGTTCACCGCACCTGCGCGATACCGTTGACCAGCGCGATCGCGCCGTGCTCGAAGCGCTGCTCCAGGCCGCCGGGCACCGGGGCGGCGTCGGCGACGGGGTAGCCCAGGCGGCCGCCCTCGTAGCCCTGCTTCCCCCACTCGGAGAAGATCGGGCCTTTGGGCACGACCACCGCGGGCGTCTTCGGCGACCAGTACAGGACGCCGCCCTGGAAGCGCTGGAACGCGCCGCCGCCGCGGACCGGGGTCTCGTCGCCGACGGGCAGCCCCACCGGGGACTTCTCGAAGCCCAGGGCCGCGTACTTCTTGCCGATCTCGCCGCGCACGGCGCGCGCTCCCGTCTCCGGCGTCCAGTACACGGTGCCGCCCTGGAACTGCTGGTAGCGGCCCTTCTTGTCCGCGAGCGGCCGCTCCGCACCCGTGGGGAAGCCGAGCGCGCCGCCCGGCCCGCCCGCGCCGAGGTACGCGCCACCGATGGCGCCGCCCACGACCTCGGCGCCGCTGTCGGTGGACCAGAAGATCTGGCCGCCGCGGAAGTCCTGCGCGCGGCCGCCCGGCACGGGGTACTCGACGGTGACGCACTTCCCGAGGGCCGGCGCCTTGGGCGCCAGCTCGCCGATCGCGCCGGCGGCGGTGCACGGCGCGGGGTTGCCCACCCCGAGCGCGGCCTGCACCTGCGGCCAGGACTGGCCGTTCTCGAACTGCCAGTACGGCCAGCTGTGCGTGCCCGACGGCCGGTACACCGCGTTGGCGGGGATGCCCTGCTTGTTGAGCTCCACCGCGAAGGCCTGGTTGGAGGAGCGGGAGAGCACCTCGAGCGCCATCGCGGACAGGTCGGTGGGCTGTCCCGCCGTGGGCGCCGAGCCGTTGCCCGAGCTGAAGTACAGGCTGGTGCCGCGCAGCTGCGCGGCCAGCTTCAGCGGGTCGTGCTCGGCCCACGCCGGGTCGTTCGGCGGGCCGTACATCGCGTCGGCGTTGAAGTTGCCCGCATCGCGCATGGCGAGCGCGATCGACTCCGGGGTGCCCGGGGAGCTGGTCGCGAGGATGCCCGAGTAGGAGCCCGCGAACCGGTACAGCCCCTTGTTGCGTGCCGCGAGCGTCACCGCCGCGGTACCGCCCATCGAGACGCCGGCCGCGGCCCTGCCGTCGGTGGTCCGCCACTGCTGCTTGAGCAGGGGCGGGAGCTCCTTGGCGAGGAAGGTCTCCCACTGGTAGTTCTTGCCGTTGTCGGGGCGGCGCCAGTCGGTGTACCAGCTGGACTGGCCGCCGACCGGCAGCACCACCGTGACGTTCTTGTCGCGGTAGAAGTCGGCCACGTCGGTCTCCAGCAGCCAGCCGCTCTGGTCGTCGCGCGCCCGCATCCCGTCGAGCAGGTACAGCGTGGGGAACTTCGCCTTGGGGTTCGCGTGCCAGTCGCGGGCCAGCAGCAGCTGCACCTTCACCGGCGCGCCCATCGCCGCGGAGAACACCGTGAGGTCCACCCGGTGGTCGCCCTGCCAGGCGGCGTCCAGGATGCGGGACTTCGCGGGCGCCGGGTCGGCGTACGACGGTGCGCTCAGGCCCGGGACCAGGGCCGACGGTGCCGTCACGACCCCGGCGGCCAGGGCTCCGGCGACGAACAGCGATCCGATTCGGCCCGCGCGGTGGCGCATCGAGACTCCTTCACGAGTAGGCGTACGGGTTCAGTGTTACACGGGTGTGATTCGTGGTCGCGGTCCCACGCTGTCCCGCCCGTGATAGGACGGGAGGGGAAAATATATGAAAACGGGACGGGGGGCTTCGATGGTCGCCACACGGGCGTTCACGGTGGACGTGAACGGGATGCGCATCGCCGGCGACGAGTGGAGCTCCGGCCCCACGACGGGCGCGCCGATCCTGCTGCTGCACGGCGGCGGGCAGACCAGGCACTCCTGGGACCGCACGGCCGCGGCGCTCGCGCAGCGCGGGTACACGGTGCTCACACTCGACGCCCGCGGCCACGGCGACACCGCGTGGGCCGGGGACGGCGGCTACGCGCTGGGCGACTTCGTCGAGGACCTCCTGGCCGTCCTCGGCACGCTCGACGGTCCGCCGCCCGTGCTGATCGGAGCCTCGCTCGGCGGCATCACCAGCCTCTGCGCCGCGGGCGAGCACCCCGGCATCGCGTCGGCGCTGGTGCTCGTGGACGTGGTGGTGGACGCCGAGCAGAAGGGCATCGAACGCGTCACCGAATTCCTCTCGGCGCACGCCGACGGCTTCGCCACGCTCGACGAGGTCGCCGACGCGGTGGCCGCGTACAACCCCACCCGCAAGCGAGGCCGCAACCTGGAGGGCCTGAAGAAGAACGTGCGGCTGCGCGCCGACGGCCGCTGGTACTGGCACTGGGACCCCGCCTTCATCCGCAGCGACGACCGGGGCGAGGCCCGCATCCAGGACAAGGACCGGCTGGGCGCCGCGGCGCACCGGGTCACCGTGCCCACGCTGATCGTGCGCGGCGGCAAGTCCGACGTGGTCAGCGACGAGGGCGTCGCGAAGATGCTGCAGCGCGTGCCGCACGCCGAGGTGGCGGACGTCAGCGGCGCCGGGCACATGGTGGCGGGCGACGACAACCAGGTGTTCGCGGCCGCGATCGAGGGGTTCCTCGACCGGCACGAGCTCTAGCGTCAGCCGCGCGCGGACGTGGCCGAGCCCTGGGGCTTGGCCGCGTACATCGCCGCGTCGGCGCGGTCGATCCCGGCGACGGGGTCCCCGCCCTCCGGCACGCTCTCCACGCCCACGGTGAGCCGCACCTCGATCTCCTGCCCGTCCACGGGGATCGGCGCGTAGGCGACGGAGTCGCGCAGCCGCTCCCCCAGTAGCGCCGGGTCGGAGGACGGGCACCGCCCGACGACCACGAACTCGTCGCCGCCCACCCGGTACACCACGTCGGAGGCGTCCACGACCGCGTCGATCCGGCGCGCGACCGCGTTGAGCACCCGGTCCCCCACCGCGTGCCCGAGCCTGTCGTTGACGGCCTTGAACCCGTCGAGGTCGGCGTAGACCACCGCGCGGATGGACGCGGCCTCCGGGCCGGCCAGCATGAGCTCGAGCGCGTGCCGGTTGAGCAGCCCGGTGACGGCGTCGGTGGTGGCCGTGTTGTGCAGCGTGCGGGCGGTGGTGCGCAGCTGCAGGACGCTCATCGCGAGGTCCGCGAGGTCCTCCAGGCCGCGCAGCTGCCGGTCGCTGAGCTCCTTCGGCTCCGAGCCGTACACCCGCACCGTGCCCACCGGCAGCCGGTCCGCCGTGCAGATGGGCGCCGCCGCGAACAGGTGGATGGGCGGATCCGCAAGGTCCAGGAAGCGCTTGCCCGCGAACCGCGGGTCCTTCTTGGCGTCCACGGCGTACACCACGTGGTCGCTGAGCACCGCGAGCGAGCACAGCGAGTCCTCGCGGGAGGCGTGGATCCGCGGCGCCCCGTACGAGGCCACGGTGTAGTGCCGGTCGTAGTCGATGACGTTCACCGACCCGAACGGCACCCCGCACAGCGCGGCCGACAGCTCCGCGATGCGTTCGAGGTCCGGGACCGGCGGCTCGTCCATGATGCGCAGCGACCGCACGGCCGCCACCCGGTCGTGCTCACGGGGATGCAGATGCAGGGCCACGCTCGCTCCTGTCGTCGAGGACCAACGGATTGTGAGACCTCAAATTACAGAGGACGTACGCCTCGCCTGTGCGATGTCAATTCTTCGGCATCGTGGACTGCTCGGGCGTCAGCGGCGGAGGCACGTCCAGGCGGCACATCCGCAGCGTGTACTCCGGCACCCGGTCGATCCGCAGGCCCATCGTCGCGAGCGACAGCTTGACGTTCCGCTTGAACAGATCGAACGTCAGCGGCGCCGAGTACGACGCCTGCAGCTGCTGGATCTGCGGGCACGCCTGCGCCGCGCGGGCCTGGTTCACCCAGTCCGGATCGATGAACGGCGGCAGCGCCGGCCGCCTCGGGTACGCCTTCGCCTCGGCCACCGCCCAGTCCGGGAACATGTCCTTGTCGTGCCCGATGCGGCCGTCCTGCAGGCGCGAGGTGTGCGAGGCCATCGGCCAGGCCAGGCCGATCTGGTCCCACACCCGCACGTCGAGCGGCAGATTCATGCCGGTCATGCCGAGGTTGGTGAAGAACACGGTCTGCCGCTGCGGCACGTCGTCGGGGCGCGGGTACGGCAGCGGATCGATGAACCACCAGTCGTAGTCGAACGACGGGAGGTACACGCCGCCGCGCGGGGTGTCGCGCAGGATCTGCTGCAGCGACATCATCCGCGGATAGTTGAGGTAGTCGTCGGCGGTGACCGGGTGCGACACACCGGTCTGCAGCGAGTAGAACGCGCGCTCGTCGACGATGCCGGTCTTGCCGATGGCGGTCCCGTCGGGCATGCCGCGGAACGTGGAGGCGTGCAGCGCCCACCCCACCACCAGCACCCACAGCACCGCGGCGATCGCCGCGCCCGCGGTGCCGCCCGCGAGCCGGGCCGCGCCGCGCACGGCCGAATCGCCCGGCTGCCGCGACGGGATCCGCAGCGGGATCACCATGACGGGCAGCAGCAGGAGGAACAGGGGCGCCAGCAGCACGCGGCCGGACATGAAGTCCCCGCCCTGGCGGACCCAGTACAGGGTCTCGGCGGCGCCGCCCAGCAGCATCACGGCGACGATGACGGCGGGCCGCTGCAGGTGCTCCCGCAGCCCCGCGACGCCGCCCTTGGGCAGGCGGAACCGCCCCGTCGACGGTGCCCGGGCGCCCAGCGTGGGCAGCACGATCAGCGGCATCGCGATGACCAGCGCCAGCACCGGCAGCCACAGCGAGTACGGCTCGACGAGGTTGGTGAGGTAGACGAAGCCCTGGTCCCACTTCGAGCCGCTCGCGTCCTTGGCGACGGCCGTGTTCGGGACCGGCAGGCCGTAGTAGCCCATCCGGAAGATCTGGTACCCGACGGGCAGCGCGCCGGCGGCGGCGACCACGGCCAGGCGCATCCTCAGCCCGATCGGCGCCGCGAACATGACCAGCAGCACCAGGCCACCGACCAGCGCCATCTCGGGCCGCACCAGCCAGGACAGCCCGGCGACGAACGCGCACCCGAGCGTGACCGACCAGGTGGCGACCGCGGACCGTCGGTCCTGGGGCGCGCGGTCCGACTGCGCCCAGGCGACCGCGAGCCACCACAGCAGCGCGATCCAGAAGATGGTCAGCGAGACCTCGAGACCCGACGTGGCGAAGTCCCGCGCGGGCGGCAGCGCCATGTAGACCAGGCCGCCGGCCGGCAGGAGCAGCAGCCCCGCGCCGCCGAGCCTCTTCCAGCCCGCGCCGCCCTTGTAGAGGCGCGCGGTGCCGAGCATGGCCAGCGGGATCGCGGAGACCGAGAGCACCAGCGCGACGGTGAGCACCACGTACTCCGTCTGAACGCCGCTGAGCCAGGAGAAGAACCAGATGATGTACGTCCACGCGGCGGAGGTGTTCACCTCGACGCGCTCGCCCGCGTTGAACACGGGGCCGTTGCCGGCCAGGAGGTTGCGCACCGTGCGCAGCACGATGAGGCCGTCGTCGGCGATCCAGCGGCGCTGCCAGGCGCCGTAGCCGAAGAGGACCGCGCACGCCGCTACCCCGAGCCACAGGGTGACTCGGGGCAGCGGGAAGGGGCTCCGGGCGGTCGCGGAGACCGCCGGGGCATCAGGCGAAGTAGACCGCGGCAACGACCGTTCCTATCCACATGACCGCGAGCACCTGCAGCACACGATCGCCGAGCGCGATCTCCTCGGGTTCGCCCGCCTCGCCGCCGTCGACGTCGACCGCGTAGCGCAGGATCGCGACGGTGAACGGCACCATCGAGAGCGTGTACCAGATGTTGTTCGGGTGCTTCGTGGTGTCGAACGCCCACAGGCCGTAGCAGAGCACCACCGAGGTGGCGGCGAGCGTCCACACGAACCGCAGGTAGGTGGTGGTGTAGTACTCCAGCGACTTGCGGATCTTGGCGCCGGTGCGCTCGGCGAGCTGCAGCTCGGCGTACCGCTTGCCGGCCGCCATGAACAGCGAACCGAACGCCATCACCAGCAGGAACCACTGCGACAGGCCCTTGGGCAGCTCGGCGGCCACGCCGCCGGCCACGGCCCGCAGCAGGAAGCCGGAGCTCACGATGCAGATGTCGATCACGGCCTGGTGCTTGAGGCCGAAGCAGTAGCCCAGCTGGATCACGATGTACACGGCGATGACGATCGCCAGCTCGGGATTCGCGAGGAACGAGATGGCTATCGCGCCCACGCCGAGGATCAGCGAGACCACGTAGGCCACGTTCACCGGCACCACGCCGGCGGCGATGGGGCGGTACCGCTTGGTCGGGTGCGCGCGGTCCGCGTCCACGTCGAGCGCGTCGTTGATCAAGTAGATCGACGAGGCGGCCAGGCAGAACGCGATGAACGCGATGCCGACGTTCCCGAACTTCACGAACTCCAGCTGGTCGCGGCCGGCCGCCAGCGGCGCCACGACCACCAGGACGTTCTTCACCCACTGCCGGGGCCGCATGGCCTTGACCAGTCCGGAGGCGAGGTTCGACGGCACCTTCGGTTCGCCGTGTTCGATCGGCTCCTCGCTCATCAGCTGTTCGGTCCCTTCGTGGAAAGCTTCGGCTGGCGCGCCGCGCGGCGCGTCCACAGTCTCTCACCCTCGATCGCGGCCAGTGCGGTCGCGGCACCGATGGCGGCGCCCGCGGCCACGTCCGTCGGGTAGTGCACGCCCAGCACCATGCGGGAGGTGAGCATCGGCGGCACGACCACCGCGGGCGCCAGCAGCGCCCCGCCGGGCACGCCGGAGGCGCGGCCCAGCAGGATCGCGCCGGCGGTGGACGACGTGGCGTGCGACGACGGGAAGCTCAGCTTGCTCGGCGTCCCGACGCCCACGGAGATGTACGGGTGGTCGGGGCGCTTGCGGCGCACGATCCGCTTGATCAAGACCGACGCGGCGTGCGCGACGAAGGCGCCCACCCCGGCGGTCACGTACTGCCGGCGACGGGCGGGACGGAGCACCGCGCCCAGGGCGGCCAAGCCCATCCAGCCGAGCGCGTGCTCACCGAAGTGGCTCAGGCCGCGGGCGGTGGGCAGCACGCCCGGCCGCTCGGCCAGCTGGGCCTGCACGCCGACGAGGATCGCCTCCTCGGGGGTGAGGTCGAGCGCGTCCGATCCGCTCACGCGTCCTCCCCCGCCCGCTCCGCTTCCAGTGCCGCGGGCTCGAAGATCTTCGACCACGCGTCGCGGCTGGTCAGGTCGGTGTACGCGGCGCGGTAGCGCTGCTTCATCTCGTCGAAGCGGCGGTCCACCTCGCGGTGCACGGCCAGGCTCTCGCGCATCAGGGCGAACATCTTCTCCCGGTCGCGCTGGCGGTAGACCACGCCGCGGCCGTCGGCGGTGGTCACGGTGACCCCGTCGACCCGGCCCAGGCTGAACCAGCGGGCCTCGAGCGGCGGGTAGTTCGCCTGCGGCACCTCGTAGTTCTTCGGGTCCGCCGGGCGCAGGTTGTTGCGCACGGCCTTGGCCAGCGTGGACACCTTGGTCAGCGGGTTCAGCGGGATCCTGGTGCCGAAGGCCGTCGCCTGCCCCGTCGTGCGGGGCAGCTCGGTGGCGGACGGCAGGACCACCGCGTCGGGGTACTCCTTGCGCATGGCGGCGATCTTCGGCAGCGCGGTGGGCAGCAGCTCGTAGAGCGCCTCGGGGCCGCGCAGGAAGTCGCGCATGGCCTCGATCTGGATCGCGACGGTGGAGTACTCCAGGCACAGCAGGTGCTTCATGAGCGCCTTGATGGAGCTGGTCATGATGCCGCGGGTGCTGCCCTCGTGGTGGATCGCCGCCACCACGAGCCGGTTGCGCAGGTGGAAGTAGGCCTGCCAGTCGATCGCGTCGTCCTTGTCGGACCAGGCCATGTGCCAGATCGCGACGCCGGGCACCGTCGCCGTCGGGTAGCCGGCGCGGGCGGCGCGCAGGCCGTAGTCCCAGTCGTCCCACTTGATGAACAGCGGCATCGGGAGGCCGATCTCCTCCGCGGCGACGCGGGGGATCAGGCACATCCACCAGCCGTTGCCGTCCACGTCGATGCGGCGGTGCAGGTTCTTGCTGTTCTCCTTGTCGGAGAGCGGGTACTCGGCGAAGTCGTGGTCGTACTCCACGAACGGCGCCGCGGTCCACATGAAGGCGCCCCGGTCGATGACCTCGCCCATGCAGTGCAGGTGGCTGCGGTCCTGCAGGTTGAGCATCTGCCCACCCACGAGCATCGGGGTCTTCGCGAACCGGGCGAAAGCCAGCGCACGCAGGATCGAATCGGGCTCGATCGCGATGTCGTCGTCCATGTACAGCACGTACGGGCTGTCGGTGAGCCGCAGCGCCTCGTACATGATGCGGCCGTAGCCGCCGGAGCCGCCGAGGTTGCCCTGCTCGAACCGCTGGTAGCGGTCGCCCAGCGGCGCGATCGCGGTCGCGAAATCCGGGTGGTCGATGACCTTCTTGTTGCCCTGGTCGGGCATGAGCACGGCGTCGATCACCTCGTCGACCAGCGGGTCGCTGGTGAGCGCCTTGATCGCGGCGACGGCGTCGTCGGGCCGGTTGAAGGTGGGGATGCCGACGGTGACCCGCTTGTCCGGCAGGCCCTCGTCGGAGACGGTGGCGTACCAGCCGGCGGAGAGGATCTCGGTGTCGGTGTCGGCGGTGACGTCGAACCAGATCCAGCCGCCGTCCTCGAACGGGCCGAGGTCCGTGGCGAATTCGGCGATGCCGTGGCCGTTCTCGTCGAGCTCCACGAGATCGCCGCCCAGGGCGATCCGCGAACCGTCGACCTTGGAGCGGTACAGGTCCACCCGCGCGGTGCCGGTGAGCTCGATCCGCAGCACGACGTCCTTGAGCACCGTCCAGCGGCGCCAGTAGGAGGCGGGGAACGCGTTGAAGTAGGTCGCGAAGCTCACCTCGGACTCGCCGGCGATGTTCAGCGAGGTGCGGGTGGGGGCGTGCGAGCGGCGCGAGTTGGTCTCGGCCTCCTCGAGGTACAGCGAGCGCACGTCGAGCGGCTCGCCCGGGCGCGGCAGGATGATGCGCTGCAGCAGCGTTTTCGCCTGAGTGGTGGTGGAGCTCACTGTGCCGCCTCCTCGGTGAGCGCGGCACCGGTTTCGAGATGCGGGCGCAGGGTGTTGTCGAACATCGACAGGGCGCTGGCGATGGCCATGTGCATGTCCAGGTACTGGTAGGTGCCGAGCCGCCCGCCGAACAGGACCTTCCGCTGCGCGGTCTCGGCCTTCGCGAGATCACGGTAGGCGCCGAGCATCTCGCGGTCCTGCGGGGTGTTGATCGGGTAGTACGGCTCGTCGTCGTCGTTGGCGAACCGGCCGAACTCGCGCATGATCACGGTCTTGTCCGACGGGTACTCGGAGCGCTCGGGGTGGAAGTGGCGGAACTCGTGGATCCGGGTGTACTTCACGTCGGCGTCGTTGTAGTTCATCACCGGGGTGCCCTGGAAGTCGCCCGTCGGGAGCACCTCGGTCTCGAAATCGAGGGTGCGCCAGCCGAGCCGACCCGCCGAGTAGTCGAAGTAGCGGTCCAGCGGGCCCGTGTACACGACGGGGGCCTCCGGGCTGGCGGCGAGCACCTGATCGCGCACGTCGAACCAGTCGGTGTCCAGCTCCACGTCGATGAGGTCCGATGCGGCCATGTTCTCGAGCCACTTCGTGTAGCCCTCGACGGGCAGCCCCTCGTGGGTGTCGTTGAAGTAGCGGTTGTCGAAGGTGTAGCGCACCGGGAGGCGGGTGATGTTGCCCGCCGGGAGGTTCTTCGGGTCGGTCTCCCACTGCTTGGCCGTGTAGTGCTTGATGAACGCCTCGTACAGCGGGCGGCCGATCAGCGAGATGGCCTTCTCCTCGAAGTTCTTCGCCTCCTTCGAGTCGAACTCCGCGGCCTGCTCCTGGATGAGGGCGCGCGCCTCGTCGGGGGTGAAGTAGCGGCCGAAGAACTGGCTGACCAGCCCCAGGCCCAGCGGGAACTGGTAGGCCTGCCCGTCGTGCATCGCGAACACGCGGTGCTGGTAGCCGGTGAAGTCGGTGAACCGGTTGACGTACTCCCACACCCGCTCGTTCGAGGTGTGGAACAGGTGCGCCCCGTACTTGTGCACCTCGATGCCGGTCTCGGGCTCGGGTTCCGAGTAGGCGTTGCCGCCGATGTGCGGCCGCCGCTCGATCACCAGGACCCGCTTGCCCAGTTCGGTTGCGGTGCGCTCGGCGATGGTCAGGCCGAAGAAGCCGGAGCCGACCACGATCAGGTCATAGGTCTTGGAGGATTCGATCGCCACGGACGTTCAGGGTACCGGCCGGGCGGGCCCGCGGGCGCCACCCGGCCGTCGGGGGTCAGGACGGGGCGCCGGGCACCGTCGGAACGGGCAGGGGAGCCGACGCCGGCGACGGCGCCGCGGGGGCCGCCGGGGCGCCCGACGTGGCCGGGGCCGCGGGGGCCGACGGTGCGCTCGGAGCC
>NZ_HE997626.1:1082504-1103517 GCF_000312385.1 Tsukamurella sp. 1534
GGCGCCGCCGGCGGCGGGCGCCGAGGAGCCGGGCGCGGTCTGCGCGGTGTTCGGCGCGGTGGGCACGGGGTTGAACGGGTCCACGGGGGCCGCGACGATGTTCTGGTCGACCACGTTGCCCGGCACGGGGGCCTGCGCCGGGGCGCTCTGCTGCGCGGGGGCGCCGGGAGCGGACGGCTGGGCCGCGCTCGAGCTCGCGCTCGGGTTCGCGCTCGACGGTGCGCCGGGGGCGCCCGAGGCGGGCTCCTGGCCATTGACGGTGAACCAGTCCGAGCGCAGGTCCAGCTTGGTGCGGACCTCGGAGCCCGGGACCACGACGGTGCGCTTGGCGCCGGCGATCTCGACCGCGACGGCGCGCGGCACCTCGGGCGACTGGGTCTTGACGACCTTGACCGACTTCAGCTCGCCCACGTCGAAGGCCTGCGAGACCTTGGCCGCGGGCACCTTCTGGGTCCAGTTCTTGAACGGGGAGACCACGTCGCCGTCGTCCTTGACCGCGGGGAAGTCGCCGCCCGCGGTGTAGCCGCCGGTCGAGCTGGAGAACTCGGTGGAGACTGCGTAGCCCTGCTTGGCCATGACCAGGCCGGCGGTGCTCGCGACGGCGCGGTCGGTGCGCGGGTCCTCCTTGGCGGAGCCGCCGTAGACCTGCGAGTCCTGGGTGTCGTTGTAGCGGTCGCCGCGCTTGGCGCTCTCGGCGAGGGCGTAGGAGCGGGCGGCGATGGACTGCGCGCGCAGGGCCTCGGCGCCGCCCTGGTCGGCCCATTCGGCCTTGCTCTCGACGGGGACCACGCCGCGCAGGTAGTCCTCGATGTTGACGACGTTGAACACCTTGCCGTCCTTGACCGCGACCGAGCCGCGGTAGGCGGTGTTGTTGCCGCAGAACTTGAGGTTCTCCGCGACGGGGCGGCCGGCGCCCGGCGTCACGGGGTCGACGGTGGCGTCCTTCGCGGGGACGGACTTCACGACGGCGCCGTCGCAGCCCTGGGTGATGGTGGCGGTGTTGCCGTCGAGCCGCACGGCCTGGCCCGGGTCGACGCGCTCGTCGCCGATCTTCGCGCCCGCGGGGGCGAGCACGTTGGCCACCTTCTGCTGCGTGAGCTGCACGCGGACCGGGAGGTTCACGTCGGCGCGGGAGAGCTGGGTGCCGCCGTAGTAGCGGGCCACGATCTGCTCGGCCTTCCAACCGGATTTGGCGTAGCCGAACGCGCCCCACTGGCCCATGCCGCGGCCGTGGCCGTTGCCCTGGCCGGTGAAGGTGACGTCGCTCGCGGCGGCGAGCCGCAGGTCGCCGATGTCGGTGCTGGTGAGCAGTGTCGCCGCGCCGCCCACGGCCAGCGCCGGGAGCATCGCTAGGGCGACGGTGCGCCGTACGCGGCGGCGACGGGGACCGCCGTCGATCCACACGGGCATGGTTTCTCCTTCAGCTCGACGCGTGAGAGCCCCGTTCGACGACAAGGCTCAACGTGAGGTTGAGACTAACATCATCTACAACATTCGTCACGTAGGCATCTCATGTCACTTGAGTCACAAAATGGACATGCGTCGTGCGGCGCGCCTCAGCGAGCGGGCGGGGCGCTCTCCGTCCGGCGGGCCGTCAGAACCAGCGCTCGAGGACCTGGGCGACGCCGTCCTCGACGTTGGTGGCGGTCACGAGGTTCGCCGCGTCGCGGGCGAGGGGGTGCGCGTTGGCCATCGCCACGCCCACGCCCGCCCAGCGCAGCATCTCGGAATCGTTGGGCATGTCGCCGAACGCGGCGGTCCGCGCACCGTCGGGCACCCCGAGGTGCGCCATGGCGCCCTGGATGCCCGTGGCCTTGGTGACGCCGGGCACGTGGAACTCGATCAGCCCGTTGTTGGTGGCGTAGGTGACGTCGGCGATCCCGGCCAGGTGCGGGGCGACGCGGGCGTGCATCTCGTCGGAGGTCATCCCGGGCTGCCGGACCAGCAGCTTCACCGCCGGATGGGACAGCACCACGGCGTCGGAGTCGGTGACGGTGTCCGGTTCGAGCCAGGCGTGCTGGTAGCCGGTGCTCGCCGCGAACCGCGGGGTCGCGGTGTCGTGCTCGCCGGCCGCGACGCGCTCGGCGGCGAAGCCCGCGCCGGGCAGATTCTCGCGCACCAGCTCGGCGACGTGGTTCAGCAACTCGGGCGACATCAGCGCGGCGGAGACCACCCGGCCGCTTCCGGTGTCGTAGAGCACGGCGCCGTTGGCGCACACCGCGAGCGGCGCGAAATCGAGCTGCGCGGCGATGGGGTCGACGGCGCGCGGCGGCCGCCCGGTGGCCAGCACGAACTGGGCGCCCGCGGCGCGCAACGTCGTGAGTGCGGCCAGGGTGCGGGGGCTGATCCGCTCCGCATCGTCGACGAGGGTCCCGTCGACGTCGCTGGCGACGAGGACCGGGGCGGCGCCGAACTCCGCGCCCGCGGGCGTGGGGGCGTCAGGCATCGGCGCCCGCGGCCTGCCCCTCGCCCCGGTCGCCCTCGTCCCGGCGGCGGCGGCGCTCCTCGATGTCGGCGGCGTCCATCGCCTCGGCCTCTTCGAGCGTGGGCGCGGTGCCGCCGAGCCTGCGCGGTACCCAGGGCTCGCCCTGCGGGTGCGGGCCGTACAGGTCCTGGAGCTTGAGCAGCATCGCCTGCATCTCGGACTTGAGCCGCGCCGTGAGCTCCTCCGCGGTGCCCTCCGGCTGGATGGGGTCGCAGACGCCGATCATGATCCGGAACCGGTTCCGGCCGAGCTTCTTGGGCAGGCCCTTGGTCCAGATCTGCTGGGCGCCCCACACCACGACGGGCACGATCGGCACGCCCGCCTCGATCGCCATCCGCGCGGCGCCGGACTTGAAGCCCTTGAGCTCGAAGCTGCGGCTGTGGGTGGCCTCGGGGTACACGCCCACCAGCTCGCCGGCCTGCAGCGCCCGCACGGCGGCGGCGTACGCCTCGGCGCCGGCCTCGCGGTCGACGGGGATGTGCTTGAGCGCACGCATGACGGGCCCCGACTTGGAGTTGTCGAAGACCTCCTTCTTCGCCATGAACCGCACCTTGCGCCGCCCCGCCGCGTACGCGGGCTTCCCGCCGAAGGGAAAGTCCAGGTAGCCGGTGTGGTTGATCGCGACGACCGCCCCGCCCTCGCGGGGGAACTTCTGGAAGTCCACCTCGGTGAACCTGATGCCTTGCACGGCCCACATGCCGCGGGCTACTTCGAGAATCGTTCCGTAGACGGGTTCCACGCCCGCAAGCGTAACCGCGGGGAGCGGGCGCCGCTCGTGCGTCTCGCCCATTACCCTGTAGCGGTAAGCGACACCAGCGAAAGGCTCCACAGTGCAGGTCACCAGCGTCGGTCACGCGGGCTTCCACATCTCCACCGCCGCCGGCACCATCCTGTGCGATCCGTGGGTCAACCCGGCGTACTTCGCCTCGTGGTTCCCCTTCCCGGACAACACGCAGTTGGACTGGAAGGCCCTCGGCGACGTCGACTACCTGTACGTCTCGCACCTGCATCGCGACCACTTCGACGCGAAGAACCTCGCGGAGAACATCAACAAGGACGCCACTGTCCTGCTGCCGGACTACCCCGTGCCGGACCTCAAGCGCGAGCTGGAGAAGCTCGGCTTCACGAAGTTCTTCGAGACGCAGGATTCGGTCAAGCACACGGTCTCGGGCCCCAAGGGCGACCTGGACGTGATGATCATCGCCCTGCGCGCCCCGGCGGACGGCCCCATCGGCGACTCGGGGCTCGTGGTCTCCGACGGCGAGACGGTGCTGTTCAACATGAACGACGCCCGCCCCGTGGACATGGACGTGCTCGACGAGTTCGGCGGCGTCGACGTGCACCTGCTGCAGTACTCGGGCGCCATCTGGTACCCGATGGTCTACGACATGCCGAAGGGCTCCAAGCGCCGCTTCGCCGAGCAGAAGCGCCAGCGCGGCATGGACCGCGCGCGCAGCTACGTCGACCAGGTGGGCGCCACCTGGGTCGTCCCCTCGGCCGGCCCGCCCGCGTTCCTCGATCCGGAGCTGCGCTACCTCAACGACGAGGGGCGCGTGGACCGCGAGACGATCGGCGGCGACCCGTCGAACATCTTCCCGGACCAGATCACCTTCCTCGAGGAGATGCGCAGGAACGGGAACGACGGTGGCCTGCTGATGATCCCGGGCACCGTCGGCGAGTTCCGCGGGTCCGAGAAGCTGGGCCTGATGCACCCCGTCCCCGAGGACGAGGTGATGCGCATCTTCGAGGAGAAGACCGCCTACCTGGACGCGTTCGCCGAGCGTCAGGCGCCGGTCCTGGCCGCGGAGAAGGCCGGCTGGGCGCAGGACGACGGTGCGCCGCTGCTCCCCGCGCTCAAGGCCAAGTTCGAGCCGATCATGAAGGCCTCGGACCTGATCAGCGACGGCATCGGCTATCCGGTGGGCCTGGTCATGGGCTCCGGGGACGATGCGGAGACGGTGGTCCTGGACTTCCCGAACCGCACGGTCCGCGAGCCCGAGGAGGGAGACGGCAAGTACCGCTACGGTTTCCGCATCGCGCCGGAGCTGGTGCGCACGGTGCTGCGCGACGACGAGCCGGACTGGGTGAACACGATCTTCCTGTCCACCCGCTTCACCACGTGGCGGATCGGCGGCTACAACGAGTTTCTCTACACGTTCTTCAAGTGCCTCACCGACGAGCGGATCGCGTACGCGGACGGCTGGTTCTCCGAGGCGCACGACGACACCGCGTCGACCGAATTGGACGGCTGGGAGGTGCAGCGGCGCTGCCCGCACCTCAAGGCCGACCTGGAGAAGTTCGGCGTGGTGGACGGCGGCAAGCTCACCTGTAATCTGCACGGCTGGCAGTGGGACCTGGAATCGGGCCGCTGCCTCACCTCGAGCGGACACGAGATCCGCGCCCGGAGACTGACGTGACCAAACGCAAGTACCCGAGCAACCGGCAGCGGGTCGAGGACTACTACGGGGTCCACGACACCGGTATGGGCTCGCGCCCCGCGCCGCCACAGGCTCCGCCTCCTCCGAACCAGGCTCCGCCGCAGCAGGTTCCGCCGCAACAGGCGCCCCCGCAGACTCCGCCGCAGCAGCCGCCGGGCGCACCGCCGTTCCAGCCGCCGCCGTTCCAGCCGGCCCCGGGACAGCCGGCCCCGGGACAGCCGGCGCCCGGCCCGGCGGGCCCGGCCGGCGCGACGCAGGCGTCCGCCGCGCCCAAGAGCAAGCCGGACCCGCTGACGGATCCGCTCACCTCGGAGACGTTCCAGGGGGTGCAGCCGGAGGCGGACACCTTCTCCGCGAGCGTCGTGGGCGGCTTCGGATACAGCGAGCCCGCCTCGGCCTCGGCCTCCGCCCGCGCGGAGCAGTTCCGTACGGACGCGTTCGCTTCGGACTCGTTCACTTCGGACTCGTTCAGCGGCGGCGGTTTCGACCAGTTCGCGCCGCCCAAGTTCGAACCGCGCGCCGAAGGGACGTGGAACGACTCCGGGCCCACCGTCCGGACCGGGGCGCCCGAACCCGAGACCCTCGACGAACCCGACGAGTCGTACATCGACGTCGAGGTGGTCGACGTGGTCGACGTGCCGGACACCGCAACGCCGGCCGACACGGGCGAGCCGGGTGAGCCGGTCGCTGCGGCGGCTGCCCCGGCGGCCGACACCGTGACCCGCCCGGACCCGGCCGGCGCCGATCCGGACGATGCCGGTCCGGACGATGCCGGTCCGGACGATGTCGCGGACGCGGCGGACGTGGTCGACGTGGAGGAGGAACCTGCCGCGCCGAAGACCCCGACGATGCGCGAACCCCTTGCGCTGGACGCTTTCCCGTACACCCAGATCGATGAGACGTACGTCGATCCGACGACACTCCCCGAACCGAAGGAGCCTGGCGAGATGACCGATTTCCACGAGTCGCTGCAGGAGGCCATGAGCATCGAGGGCGCGCTCGGCGTGGCCCTCGTGGACTCGTCGAGCGGCATGGCGCTGGCCACCGCCGGCGATCCGGCGGGCTTCAACCTCGAGGTCGCCGCGGCGGGGAACTCCGCTCTGGTGCAGGCGATGAGCCGCACGCTGGGCGATCTGGACCTCGACGATCACATCGAGGACATCCTCATCACGCTGGGCACGCAGTACCAGATCGTCCGGCCCATCCGGCAGGGCGCCGAGGGCCTGTTCCTCTACTTGGTGCTCGACCGGGCCCGCGCGAATCTCGCGATGGCCCGGTTCCGCCTCACCAAGCTCGAAGAGGACATCGAGGTCTAGGCCGCGCGCGAGCCACCGTCGAGCTTGAGCGGGCCGAGGGGGTTGCGCCCCAGGGCCACTCGGGCCCGCAGGTCCACGAGGTGGCCGCGGTACAGCAGGCTGCCGGGGAAGAAGGCGTCGGCGACGCGCACCAGGCGCATCGCCGCCTCGAACAGGCGCTGATCCGTCGCGGTCCAGCTCCAGCCCATCGCGTCGCGGAACGCCGGATGAATGGTGCCGCGGGTGAAGAAGTGGAACGGCCGGCCGAGGATCGACGAGAGCACCACGCCGATCGGCCCCCACGGCTCGTTGACGAACCGCAGCGTCGCCAGGTCGTCGCAGTAGTCGCGGACCGCGCCGGCGATCCGCACGTCCTGCAGTCCCCGCTCCCAGTACTCGGTGAACGCGGACCAGGTCTGCGGCCACTCCTCGGCCGAGAGGTTGACGCCCGTCGCGAGCGTGGTGGCCGAGGCGGTGAGCCGGTCCAGCGTCGGCTCGTCCAGCTTCCCGTAGACGAACTCGTACTGGTCCACGTAGTAGCGGAACAGGCACGCCGCGACCCACAGCTGCAGCTTGCGCGCGTTGCCGCTGTAGCGCACCGGGCTCTCCTCGGTGGAGTGCACGTGCGAGTGCACCTCCGCGATCGCGCGGCGGTACACTGACCGGTCCCGCTCGGTGCCGTAGAGGGCGACGGCGAGGTACTGCGTGGTGGTGCGCGCCCGCTTGAGCGGCCGGTCCGTCGTGCGGCCGGAGGCGACGCGGCTCTCCTCGACGCCGTGCCCCACACCCGGGTTCGCGAGCTGCATCACCACGTTGGCGGCGTTGTTCGACATCCCCGCGAGGGTGACGAGGTCCGTCAGGGACTCCGGCTGCTTCTTCCGGAACGGGGCGCGATAGATCTTGGCCATGCTCCTATCGTGACCCTTATCACACGCGATTGCAAGAGTTCGAGAACAATCTCTTACTTCTGCTCTTCCCGAACGTGGGTCAGGGGCGCAGGACGTCGGTGCCGAGGAAGGGCTGCAGTGCCGCGGGGACGCGGACGGACCCGTCGGGCTGCTGGTGGTTCTCCCAGATCGCGACGAGCCAGCGCGTGGTGGCCAGGGTGCCGTTGAGCGTGGCGGCGACCTGCGGGCGGCCGTCCTCGTCGCGGTACCGCACGCCGAGACGGCGGGCCTGGAAGGTGGTGCAGTTCGACGTGGACGTGAGTTCGCGGTACTGCCCCTGCGAGGGCACCCACGCCTCGCAGTCGAACTTCCGCGCGGCGGACGAGCCGAGGTCGCCCGCGGCCACGTCGATCACCCGGTAGGGCACCTCGACGGCGGCCAGCATCTCCTTCTCGAACTCGAGGAGCCGCTGGTGCTCGGCCTCGGCGTCCTCGGGCTTGCAGTAGATGAACATCTCGATCTTGTCGAACTGGTGCACGCGGATGATGCCGCGGGTGTCCTTGCCGTACGAGCCGGCCTCCCGGCGGAAGCAGCTCGACTGGGCGGCGTAGCGGACGGGCCCCGAGCCCAGGTCGATGATCTCGCCCATGTGGTAGCCGGCCAGCGGCACCTCCGAGGTGCCCACCAGGTACAGGTCGTCGGCCTCCAGCCGGTAGATCTCGTCGGCGTGCGCGCCGAGGAAGCCGGTGCCGCCCATGACCTCGGGCTTGACCAGCACGGGCGGGATCATCAGCGTGAACCCGTGCGCCACGGCCTTCTGCACGGCCAGCTGCAGCAGCGCCATCTGGAACAGCGCGCCGTTGCCGGTCATGAAGTAGAACCGCGAGCCCGACACCTTGGCGCCGCGCTCCATGTCCAGCAGCCCCAGGCCCTCGGCGAGCTCCAGGTGGTCCCGGGGGTCGGCGATCTCGGGCACCGCGCCCACGTGCTCGAGCACCTCGAAATCGTCCTCGCCGCCGGCGGGGACGCCGTCGATGATGACGTTGCCGATCCTGCGCGCGATCTCGTCGAACGCCTCGTCGGCGCGGCCCTGCTCGGCCTCGGCCTCCTTGACCTTGGCGGCCAGCTCGCCGGCGGCGGCCACCAGGGCGGGGCGATCGTCCGGCGCCGCCTTGCCGATGGACTTGGACGACGCCTTGTGCTCGGCGCGCAGGTTGTCGGCCGCCAGCACGGATGCCCGACGGTGCGCGTCGGCCTCCAGCAGGGCGTCGACCAGCGCCGGATCTTCACCTCGGGCGCGCTGCGAGGCGCGCACGCGGTCCGGATTCTCGCGGAGCAGCTTCACGTCGATCACCCGGCCAGCCTATTCGGTGCCGCTTCCCTGCCCCACACCGACCAGGCATGATGAGAGGCGATGGCCGACGAGAACGACACCCAGCCCGAGCACGACGCCGACTACGACCCTGAGTACGGGTCCGGGCGGGAGCCCGGCCCCGGTTCCGAGCCGTACGGATCCGACGCCGACGACACCCGCGTCATCGACGCCTATCCGGAGGACGAACCCGAAGACGGACCGGGCGGCGATGCGGACGACCAGGTGGACGCGCACGCCGCCGGCCCCGTCGACGATCCCGCCCCGGCACCGTCGAAGCCGCGCGGCCCCGTCGGCGCGGGCGTCGTGCGCGCGGTGCTGGCCGCGGTGATCGTGGGCGCCGTGGCCATCGGCGCCACCCTGTTCGCGACGGGCGCGTTCGAGGAGAAGAACGAGGAGCACGTGCCGCGGCTCGCGGCGTCGGGCAGCATCCTGGCGCGGGCCAAGGCCGGCGCGTGCCTGGCCTGGGACAAGGAGCCCACCACGATGGCGCAGGTCGAGTGCGCGCAGCCGCACAAGTTCGAGGTGGCGGGCGAGCCGTCGCGCGAACTGCCGGAATCGGCGAAGTACCCCACGGAGGCGGCGCTGGACTCGATGCGCGACCAGGTGTGCCCGCCCGTGGTGAACCAGTACCTGGGCAAACGGCTGGACCCCAAGGGCAGGTTCCAGATGGGCCTCCTGACGGCCGGCCAGCAGGCGTGGGAGACGGGCGACCGGACGGTGCGCTGCGGCGTCCAGGTGGTCGACGGCACCGGCACCGCGCTCGACGTGAGCGGCAAGATGGTGAACCAGGACCAGTCGGTGTCGTGGCCGGTGGGGACGTGCGTCGGGATCGGCGAGCGCGGCCAGCCGACGCGCGCCGTCGACTGCGCGCAACCGCACGCCTTCGAGGTGACCGCGGTGGTGGACCTGCGCAAGCAGTTCCCCGACGCGTCGTGGCCCACGCTGCAGCAGCAGGAGGACTACCTCGGCGGCATCTGCCCGGCGCAGACGACCAGCTGGTTCGGCGCGGACGACGGGCTGCGCAGGTCCGGCCTGCAGCTGAACTGGAACACCCTGTCGCAGCCGTCGTGGACCGCGGGCTCGCGGTCGGCGATCTGCTTCCTCGCCTCGTCGAAGGACGGCCGCACGTTCACCCCGATCACGGGTTCCGCGAAGTCGCCGAACCTGCTGATCGACGGGAAGAAGCCCGTGATGCCGACCTTCCCGGGCGCTCCCCCGGCCCCGGGCCGGTAGCCGTGCACGTCTCCCGGAGGGCCTTCCAGGAGTGGGTCTCCGACGCCCTCGACGACGTGCCGCCCGCGCTGGCGCAGGCGATGAACAACGTGGTGGTGCTGGTGCGCGACCGCAACGACGAGGACCCGACGATCCTCGGGCTGTACGAGGGCGTCGCGCTCACCGAGCGGGACACCAGCACCTACTTCGGCACGCTCCCGGACCGGATCTTCATCTACCGGGAACCGCTCATGGAGATGTGCGACACCGAGGAGCAGTTGCGGCACGAGATCCGCGTGACGGTGCTGCACGAGATCGGCCATCACTTCGGGATCGACGACCACCGGCTCCACGACCTGGGCTGGGCCTGACCGGCCGGGCCTGAAAGGAATTCATCGACATGGGTACCCCGCACAATTCCGCCGCGCCGGGCGACTACGCACCGGCCGTGCTCATGCCCGGCGACCCCCGGCGCGCGCGCCGGATGGCGGAGACGCTGCTGGACGACGCGCGCCTGGTGAACGAGGTGCGCGGCATGGAGGCCTACACGGGCACCGTGGGCGGGCGCCCGATCTCGGTGATGGGCTCGGGCATGGGCATGCCGACCATGACGATCTACGCGACGGAGCTGTTCCGCGAATACGGCGTGCAGCGCATCATCCGGGTCGGCACGACGGGCGCCTTCCAGGACGATCTGCAGCTGGGCGACGTGCTCATCGCGACTGCCTCCCATACGGATTCGGCGATCAACGAGCCGCGGATCCCGGGCGTGCGGTTCGCCCCGGCGGCCTCGTTCCCGCTGGTGCGGGCCGCGGTCGACGCGGCGGAGAAGCGCGAGCAGCCGGTGCGCGTGGGGCCGGTGTACTCGTCGGACCACTTCTACCTGTCCCGGCCGGGCCTGCACGAGGGGCTGCGGGACCACGGCACCCTGGGCGTCGACATGGAGACCGCCGCGCTCTACGGCGTCGCGGCGGCGGAGGGCCGAGAAGCGCTCACGGTGCTCACGGTGACCGATCACCTGTTCCGCGAGGAGGCGATGTCCCCGGAGGACCGGGAGAACGGTTTCGCCGCGGCCGCGGGGATCGCGATCGAGGCCGCCTTCAGCTGAGTGCCCGGGCCGCGTCCCGGAACAGCGTCGGCGCGAGCCTGCGGTGCACCGGGGCGAGAGCCCGCCAGACCCTCTCACCGGGGCGGCTCCGGTACCTGACAGCGGTGGTCAGCGAGACCGTCCCGGCGTGCGCACGAACCACGAGGCGGCCCGCCAGGAGCGGACCATCGGCCTCCATACGAATCCACCCGTCGCCCCGCTCGCCTACGGTCCACCCGGCGATCGTCTCGGGGCCGGCGGCGCGATCGAGGCGCAAGCGCAGCGCGCCGCCCCAGATGAGCCGTTCGACGGGCGACGGACTATCGCCGAACATCGCCCGCGCCCACTGCTCGGCGGTGCCTCGACCGGCTCCTTCCTGCGTGAATCGGTCGGCGTAGTCGACGCGGTCCAGGGCGACGGCGCGGGCGGCACCGTCGACCGCTGTGGCACCGACATCGCTGCGGATGGTTCTGGACATGGCGGTCACTCCGTTCATATACGGTTGCGTATACATCGAACACCACGAAATATACGGCACCGTATACGAATGGGGAAGGGGGCGCCGTGGGCGTCGTACGGACCTCGCGGGGGGACTGGATCGAGGCCGGCCTGCGGGCCCTGGCGGAGGGAGGACCCGAGGCGATCCGCGTCGAGGCGCTCGCGAAGCGGCTCGGCGTCACGAAGGGCGGCTTCTACGGCACGTTCGCCGACCGGAACGAACTCCTCACCGCCGTGCTCGACACGTGGGAGAGGGAGGCGGTCGACGACGTGCTCGCCCACGTCGAGGCGCAGGACGTCGACCCGCGCGAACGCGCGCGCCTCGCCGGCGTGCTCACCCTCTCCGCCGATCGACTTCTCCCCGTCGACCTCGCCGTCCGGCAGTGGGCCCGCCGGGACGAGGCGGTCGCGGAGCGGCTGCGGCGGGTCGACACGGGCCGAATGGACTTCCTGCGCACGTCGATCGGCGCGTTCTGCTCCGACCCCGACGAGGTGGAGGCGCGCAGCCTGCTCGCGTTCTGCGCCGCGATCGGCGAGCACTTCATCACCGTCGAGCATCCCGGGCGCACCCGCGCCGAGGTGCTGGTGCGCGCCGCGGACGTGCTGTTCGACGGTCCGCGCTAACCCATCGGATCCACGGGCGACGGTGCGTCGGCCCAGCTGACCAGTTCCCATCCGGATCCGCTGGGGCGCAGCACGATCTCGCCCGTGTTCGGCAGGTGGTGCTTGTGCGCGTACGCGCCGTCGACGGCGGCCAGCCGCGCGGCGACGAGCCGGATGGCCGCGCCGTGGCTGACCAGGTACACGTCGCCGCCGTCGAGGTGGTCCCTGCGCACCCGCTCCACGGCGGGCAGGTAGCGCGCGAACAGGTCGTCCGCGGATTCGCCGCCGCGCAGCTTGGCACCGAGATCGCCTTCGTGCCAGCGCTTCACGATGTCCTGGAAGGCCTTGATCGAGTCCTCGTCGTTGAGCCCCTCGAGCTCGCCGGCCTGCACCTCGTGCACGCCGTCGATCACCGTGACCGGCACCTCCCACCCGGCCCCGATGTGCTCGGCGGTCTGCTGGGCGCGGCGGGCCACGGAGGAGAGCAGGACCGCGGGCGCGACGCCGGGCCGGTCGGCGGCGAACCGCCGGGCCTGGTCCGCGCCCTCCGGGGTGAGCGGCGCGCCCGGGGGCAGGGTGTCGAGGATCTTCGCGACGTTCGCGGTGGTCTGCCCGTGCCGGACGAGGTGCAGAAGGCCGGTCATCGCAATCCCTTTCGCACGTTCTCGAACCACTGCTGCGCGTCGCCGGGATCGGCGGGCGGGGTGCCGGGGCCGCCGGGCCGCGGCCAGGAGCCGAGGAACCGCACGTCGTCGCACACCCGGTGCAGCGCACGCAGCGCCTCGCCGATCGCGGGATCGTCGATGTGCCCCACGGCGTCGAAGTGGAACACGTAGCTGCCGAACACCGTTCGCTTGGGCCTGGATTCGATCCGGGTGAGATCGACTCCGCGGAGCGCGAACTCGGCCATCGCCAGCGCGAGCGAACCGGGGCGGCTGGGCACGTCGATGATCACCGACGTGCAGTCGGATCCCGTCCGGGCGGGCGGTGTGCCAGGGCGGCCGCAGAGCACGAATCGCGTTCGGGCGTCGGCCACGTCGGCCACGCCGGTGGCCAGCTCGTCGACCCCGTACATGCGCGCGGCGAGCGCGGTGGTGACACCCGCGTCCACGCGGCCCTCGGCGACGTCGGCCGCGGCCGCGGAGTTCGAGGCGGCGGGGACGACCTCGGCCTGCGGCATGTTCGCGGCGAGCCACTGCCGGACCTGGGCGGTGGCGATCGGGTAGGCCCCGACGGTGCGCGCGCGGTCCAGCGGCACCCGGCCGGCGATCGAGAACGCGACCGAGAGGTCGGTCTCCGCGTAGATCTGCAGCGGCGGGCCGAAGGTGAGGGTGTCGAGGGTGGGGGTGACCGGGCCCTCGACCGAGGATTCGATGGGCACGCAGGCGAGGTCGGCGACGCCGCCGGCGACGAGTTCGAGGGCCGCGATCTGGCTGGGCGCGCTCACCCGTTCCGCCCCGGCCACGGTGATTCCGGGCACCGCCAGTTCGCCGCGTTCGGCCTGGGCCTGGCACTGCAGCAGCGCCATCTCGGTGAACGTCCCCTCGGGTCCGAAGTAGGCGATGCGCGTCACGCGCCAAGCCTATCGGAGGAGGCCGGAAGGGCGCCGCGCGCGACGCCGCGGCCCGGAATTCAGTATATTGATGACATTGTTGCGATGGAGTCCAGAAGGGGGCCGCATGTCGCAGGACGAGAACCCGCTCGACCGGATCAGCTCGGGCCCGGCACCCACCGGGCCGAACCCGTGGCGATCCGACAGGCTGCCCACGGGCAGCCCGTACGCGAACGGCCCGCACCGGGGCGGGGCGAGGCGGCGAGGCCTCGGCCGCGCCGGCTGGATCACGCTGATCGTCGCCGTCGCCGTGATCGCCGCAGCGATCGGCTGGGCGGCGGTGTCCCGCCCGGACCCCGTCGTGACGTCCCCGATCGGCGGGGCGGTCGGCGCACCGGCCGACCGACTCCCGCACCACGACCCGGATGTGGTTCGACCGCGGCAGCGGCTCCCCGTCGCCGAAGCTTCCTGACCCTCGGGCTATTTCAGGCCGAGCGCGCGCAGCCGGCCGGTGACGGCCTCGGGATCGCCGGTCACGATGTGCCGCAGGCGTTCCCGCACCGCATCCTGCGCCATGGGGTTGAGCTCGGCGAGGCGCTGCTCGTCGGGTTCCGCTGCGGCGGACTCGATGTCGTCGCCGGTGAGGGCGGCGACGGTCGCGCAGAGCACGGCGATCGCCTCATCGGGGCCCGCCACCGCTATCTCGAATCCGGGCCCGGTGTCGTGCACGCCGTGCACGAGGAACTCGGCCAGCGCGGTGCGGTCGTCCGGCTGGTAGGCGTGACGGGCCAGGCCCGACGGCGCGGCCACGGCCAGCCCGTCCACCAGGGACATGGGCTCGCGCGGAGGCGCGAGCAGCTCCAGTTCGATCGCCATCACGGTGACGATAACTCTTGCCCGGGGTTGCCCACATCATTAGGTTAGGGTTACCTTCATGAGGACGAACCACCGAGCGAGAGGAGTCGTCATGAGCGCGCCCACCATCGCCGAGCCGACGCCGGCCGAGCGTGTCCGCACCGTCGTCGCAGTGCCGCACGCCGCAGTGCTGGCCGCCGACGGCCACGAACCGATCACCCTGCAGCTCCACCACGTGCTGGCCGATCACCTCGTGATCGCCGTCGCCGACGACGCCCCCTGGCTCGACGGGGCGCGCGCCATGGTGGAGATCAACGACATCTCGCCGCTGCCGCTGCGCGAGCGCACCCGGTCCCTGGTCTGGCTGTCCGGCAGCCTGTCCGAGGTGTGCGACGGTGCCGCCCTCGCCCAGCGCGTCGCCGAGCAGAACCCGCTGGAGGGTCTGCTCGACGTGGGCTACGGCTCGCGGCTGCTGACGATGCCGATCGAATCCGCCGTACTCGCCGACGCCTCCGGCGCCTCGTCGGTCTCGGGCGCCGAACTGGCCGCGGCCGAGCCGGACCCGTTCGCGGAGTACGAGTCCGCGTGGCTCGCGCACGTCGAGGCCGGGCACCCGGAGATGGTCGGCCAGCTGGCGCGGCGACTGCCGGGAAAGCTGCGCAACCACCGGATCCGCCTGCTGGGCATCGACCGCTTCGGCATCCGCCTGCGCGCGGAGCACCACGAGCTCTCCGATGTGGACGTGCGGCTGAACTTCCAGCAACCCGCCGACGACATGGCGGCGCTGCAGCGCGGGATCCGGATCCTCGTGGGCTGCCCGTTCCTCAACGGGCTCCGCGCGAGCTGACCGCGCTGGTCAGTGCGCCTGTACCGCGATATCCGTCCGCCTGGGGGTGAGCGCATAGACGCCCGCGGCGACCGCCAGCAGCATGATCCCGCCGATGAGGCCCGTCGTCTGCAGCGAGTCCGTGAACCCCGTGGCGGCGTGCCGCGCGAGTTCGGGTAGCCGCGCCTCCTGCGCGATCGCCATCGCCGCGCCCAAGGACTCGCCCGCGGCGGCGGCCAGCGGACCGTCGACCCCGGGGACCGAGGAGAAGTCGGCGTCCGTCGTGTAGAGCATTGCCGCGACGCTGCCGAGGACCGCGACACCGAGAACGTTGCCCAGGTCGTACGACGTCTCCTCGAGCGCGGCTGCGTTCCCGGCCTTCTCCTCCGGAGTGCCGGACATGATCATCGCCGACGCCACTGTCATCGAACCCATGCCGAAGCCGACGAGCGTGAGCGGGAGGATCATCGATGCGTAGGTGAGCTGGGTGGGCGCGGCGATGAGCATCATCCCGATCGCCGCCCCGACGAGCCCGCCCACCAGCACGATGCGGGCGTTGAGAACCCGCGCGAGCCACGGCGCCGCCACCGAGGAGAGAGTGGCCGCGACCGCGACCGGCAGCAGTCGCACGCCCGTCTCGATCGGGCTGAACCCCTCCACCAGCTGCATCCACTGCGCGAGCAGCAGCAGTGCCGCCGCCATCGCGAACATGACGCCGAGCGCAGCCACTATGCCCGCGCTGAACTGCGGGCGCCGGAACAGCCGCACGTCGAGGAGCGGATGCTCGCGGCGGAGTGAGCGGCGCACGAACAGGCCGAGGACGACCGCAGCGATCAGGAGCGCGATGAGTCCCGGGACGGAGAGCAGCGTCTGGTCCTTGGCGAACCGCTTGATCGACCACACCAGCGCGACCATGCCGGTGATCGACATGAGGGCGCCCGGCCAATCCCAGGCCCCGGGACTCGGCACGCGCGATTCGGGCAGCAGGAACGCGCCGACCACGAGGACGATCGCCATCAGCGGAACGTTCACCATGAACGCGGCCCGCCACGAGAAAGACTCCAGCAGAAGGCCGCCCGCGATGGGTCCGACCGCCGCGCCGACCCCCGAGACTGCTGCCCACAGGCCGAGCGCCTTGGCCCGCTCTCCCGGGTCCGTGAAGATCACGCGCAACATGGTGAGGGTGGTCGGCATGATCATCGCGCCGCCCACGCCGAGCGCGACACGGAGCGCGATCACCTGGGTGGGGCTGTCCGCCCATAGCACCAGCAGCGAGGCGCTGCCGAACACCAGGTAGCCCAGGAGCAGCATCCTCTTGCGCCCGAACCGGTCTCCCAGCGAGCTGGTGGACACCAGGAGCCCCGCGAGCACGAGCGAGTAGGCGTCGATGATCCAGAGTTGTTGCGCCGCTGTGGGCCTGAGGTCGGCGGCAAGATCGGGGATCGCGATGTTGAGGATCGTCAGATCCACGGTGATCACAAGGAGGCTCGCAGAGAGCAGGAGGGCTGCGGCCCAACGGTGCGCGAAGGACAGGGGTGGGGGCGCGAGCGCGGTGTCGGACATCAGTGTGTCTCCTAGAGGTTCCAGAGCGCGGTCACGGCGCGCTCGATGCGATCTCGGCCGATGGGCTCGCCTCCGATCGCCGCGCTGATCGCAGCGCCGTCGGCGTACATGGCGAGGGCCTGGGCGTTCTCGAGCGGAACGTAGCGGGTGAGGGTGCCGACGAACACGGCTGTCCAGTGCTGCTGCAGCGCGACCATGTCGTCGCTGGTGGCGGCCGCGCAGGTCATGGCGAAATCACCGTGCACCAAGTCCGGATCACTGATGTAGCGGTGCAGAGCAGAGGCGAAGGCGGCGGGCGTGGCACCGCTGCGAACGAACTCGTTCTCGAGCTCCGCGAGCCATCGCTCGGCCTCCTCCATGAGCGAGCGGAGGGCGGCGCCGCGCAGGTCGTCGAGGGTGGCGAAGTACTGGGTGGTGGAGCCCAGCGGCACGCCCGCGCGGGCGGCCACCTTGCGGTGGGTCAGGGAACCGGAGCCACTCTCCACCATGAGCGCCACCGCGGCATCCACGATCTCCCGCCTGCGGCGCTCGGGATCGCGACGTCGTGTCGTCTCGGTCATATCCTTACCTCCAGCGCCGTGATGTACACCTGTACATGTACAAACGTACACTAGCAGATTTCGCGACTGCAATCTAAGCTGTAGTGATGAACGCCACTAAAGACACGGGTTCCAGCTCGAGCGGGCTGAGCGATACGGCGAAGACGTGGCTGCATCGCGCGATCGCCGTCTTCGTGATCATCGCTATCGGCATCGGCGCGTACTTCGCACTCTCGGCGTTCGTGCCGCGGTGGTGGGCACAGACCGTCGGTCACATGGTGGGCCGGCAGATGTGGGGAGGGGTGTCCCTGGGCCTCACGATCGGCTTCTTCGGCACCGCGATCCCCGTGTTCCTCCTGGTGTTCGCCGCGAAGCGGGTGAAGAAGCATCCCGCGGTGGCCGTGATCTCGGGTCTACTGGCGATCGCCGCGGCCGTCCCCAACCTCATGACGCTCGGCATCGTGGTGGGCACCGGCCTCGGCGCCAAGGCCGGCCGCGTGGTGATGGACGTCGAGTCGCCCGGCTTCCGCGGCGCCTCGCTGATCGGCGCGATCGCCGGCCTGGTGATCGCCATCGCGATCATGGCCTACCTCGGGGTCAACCGGCGCAAGCGCGCGAAGGCCAAGGCCGCCAAGGCCGTCGGCGCCGGATCACCGAAGTCGGCCACGACCTCGTCCCCCGACCAGACCCCCGCCCCGCACACCGACGGCACCTCGTAGCCCGGCGTCGCGCATCTCAATCGCCTTCGTCCGACGCGCGTGCCGCGCCCCGATAGCGCGACCACCGCGCTTCCCGGCGCAGATTCTCCTCGGACGCGTGACTTCCCGTGTACAGGCCCGGATACCGCGCCTCGATCCATCGCGGGCGGCTGAACACCGATCGCTCGGTCGACGCGTACTTCTTCCCCGTCTCGCCCTCCAGAACGAAGACCAGGATCGGGAGCAGCAAAAGGTATCGAACCCACCTCGCGGCGAAGACGATCAGGGCGGCGAAGCGCGACCGACTCGCAGGCGGTTCGCGCACCGTCATCCCCGATCACCTCCCGGTCACCACCATGATTACCACGGCGGAAGCGGGCGCGTCAGATGCCGAAGACGGTCTCGATCGGGCCGCGGGCGAAGTAGAGCAGGAACAGCGCTGCGACGATCCACAGCAGCGGGTGGATCGACTTGGCCTTCCCCCGCGCGACGGCCAGCAGCACCCAGGTGATGAAGCCGATGCCGATGCCGTTGGCGATGGAATAGGTGAACGGCATCGCGACCACGGTGAGGAAGCAGGGCAGCGCGATGTCGAACCGCGACCAGTCGATGTCCTTGAGCTGCCCCATCAGCATGGCGCCCACCACCACCAGCGCGGGCGCGGCCGCCTCGGAGGGCACCACCTCGTAGAGGGGCGTGAAGAACATGGCCGCCAGGAACAGGACGCCGGTCACGATGTTCGCCAGGCCCGTGCGGGCACCCTCCGCGATACCCGACGCGGACTCCACGAACACGGTGTTCGACGACGCCGAGGCGCCGCCGCCCACGATCGCGCCCGCACCCTCGACGGCCAGCGCCTTGCCGATGTTCGGGACGCTGCCGTCCTCCTTCATCAGGTCCGCCTCCTTGGTGAGGCCGGTGATGGTTCCCATGGCGTCGAAGAAGTTCGACAGCACCAGCGCGAACACCAGCACCGAGGCGGCGAGCACCCCGATCCGGGTGAACGCGCCGAACACGTCCACCTCCCCGACGAGCGACAGGTCCGGCAGGCCGCCCAGGGACGACGGCATCTCGGGGATGTTCAGGCTCCAGCCGTCCGGGTCCTTGACCGACGGTCCGAGGCCCGCGAGCTGCTGCACCACGAGCGCGACGACCGTGGTGATCACGACGCCCAGCAGGATGGCGCCGGGCACCTTCCGCACCACCAGCACGCCCATCAGGAGCACGCCGAACACGAACACGGCGGTGGGCCAGGACGCGACCGAGTTGCCGATCCCGAGGCCGACGGGCACCGTCGTCCCCGCGGCGTCCGGGATCCGGCGCACGAACCCGGCGTCCACGAATCCGATGAACGCGATGAAGCAGCCGATGCCCGCGGCGATCGCGGCCTTGAGTTCGGCGGGGATCGCCCGGAACACCGCGGTGCGGAAGCCGGTGACGCCCAGGATCACGATGATGATGCCGTCGATCACCACGAGGCCCATGGCCTCCGCCCACGTGACCTGCGGGGCGATGCTCACCGCGAGCAGGCTGTTGACGCCGAGGCCGGCGGCGATGCCGAAGGGGTAGTTGACGATCGCTCCGAACGCGATGCACATGAGGCCCGCGGCGAGCGCCGTCACCGCCGCCACCTGCGCGGTGGGCAGCACGTTGCCCAGCACGTCGGCGTTCTTGCTGTTGCCCACGACGCCGCCGATGATGATCGGGTTGAGCACCACGATGTAGGCCATGGTGAAGAACGTGACGAGGCCGCCGCGCAGCTCGCGGGGCAGCGAGGAGCCGCGCTCGGAGATGCGGAAGTAGCGGTCGACGGGCCCCAACCGGGGCTCTGTGGGTGCGGACACGGCGTTCCCCTTCATCGCTGGTGGACCGCGCCATCGTAATAGGCGCCGATACGCTGGGCCGGGTGAGCGCCCCCGAACCCGCCGCCCCCGCGGAGCACAAGGACCTGCGGGCCGAGGTCGCGATCGTCCTGCTGGTCACCTTCGCGTGGTCCGGCCTGTACTCCCTGGTCCGCCTCATCGGCTACCAACTGGGCGCCGGGGTCGGCAGGACGACGGTGACCCTCAATCCGGTCCGGAGCCAGAACGCGCTCATCGACTTCCTGCTCCAGACGCTCGGGGCCGTGCAGTTGTTCGCGTGGGCCGCGCTCGCCGTCTACCTGCTGCGGCGGTCGGGCCTCGGGCTCGCCGACGTGGGCCTCGCGCTGCGGTCACCCCGCTCGACGGTGCTGCGCAACGTCGCGCTCGGTACCGGCCTGGCCGCCCTCATCGGCCTCCCGGGCCTCGCCCTCTACTGGGCGGGGCGGGTCCTGCACGTCACGGCGGCGGTGCTGCCCGCCGCGGGCGGCGAGTCCTGGTGGCGGTTGCTCACCTACGTCCTCCTCGCGGCTGCGAACGCCGTCGCCGAGGAGGTGGTGGTCGTGGGCTACTTCATGACGCGGCTGCGGCAGCTCGGCGTCGGACCGAAGGCCACGATCGCCGCGTCGTCGCTGCTCCGCGGCAGCTACCACCTCTACCAGGGGTTCGGCGCGGGCCTGGGCAACCTGGTGATGGGCGTGATCTTCGGCGCCGCCTACGAGCGCCGGCGCAACCTGTGGCCGCTCGTGACCGCACATTTCGTGATCGACGTGGTCGCCTACGTGGGCTACTCCCTGCTCCGCCCCCACCTCGGCTTTCTCGACTAGGACCGGCGTTCTGCCCTCGGCGTCCGCACTGCGCCCGACATCTTTCGAAGCGTTCTGCGGTCGACGGGCCGCGATTCCTCGCAGAACGCTTCGAAAAGTGTTCGGCGTCGCACGCATGGGTGTCGACGAACGACACGACAGCCGCGCGATCACCGCGACGCTGAGCTGATTTCTCAGTTCTGGCCCGTACAGTCGATGTGCGTGAACGACGAACGACCGAAGGATCGGCGGAACCTCGCCTGGTCCCAGGTCCCCGACGGTGATCCGCGCAACCGCGCGCCGCGGCATCCCCAGGGCATCCCGCGGCCCCCGCAGGGGCGTCCGCCGCGGCCGCCGCGCCCGGCACCGCCCGGCAACCCGCCGCCGAATCAACCGCCGCGGGTCCAGCCGCCCCGCGGCCAACAACCCCCGCCC
>NZ_HE997626.1:1104125-1129269 GCF_000312385.1 Tsukamurella sp. 1534
CGCCCCGTCGGCGACCGGGGCAGCAGCCGCAGCGGCGGCCGCGTGCCCCCTCCCCCGCGCCCGCCCCGCGACGGGCGCGACCGGAAGGGCCGGCGGCCCGAGCCGCCGCAGCCCCCGAAGCAGAAGGTCCGCAAGCCCCGCCGCAAACGGAAGCTGCACCCGTTCCGGATGCTCGCGATCCTGGTGGTGCTCCTGCTCGTCGGGACGGTCGCGGGGGCCGTCTACTTCGACGGCAAGCTCAAGCGGATCGACGCGCTCAAGGCCTACAGCGACCGCATCTCCGACACGCCCGGCACCAACTGGCTGCTCGTGGGCTCCGACGCGCGCGAGGGCCTCACCCCCGCCCAGCAGCAGGAGCTGGCGACGGGCGGCGACATGGGCGGCGCCCGCACGGACACGATCATGCTGGTCCACATCCCCAAGTCGGGCGATCCGGTGCTGGTGTCGATCCCCCGCGACCTCTACGTCAAGGTGCCCGGCGAGGGCAGCCACAAGATCAACGCCGCGTACTTCCTGGGCGGCCCCAACCTGCTGGTCCAGTCCTTCGAGTCGAAGGCCGGGGTGAAGATCGACCACTACGCGGAGATCGGCTTCGGCGGCTTCGCGAACATGGTCGACGCGCTCGGCGGCATCGAGATGTGCCCGAAGACGGCGATGGTCGACCCCAAGGCCGGCCTCAACCTCAAGCCCGGCTGCCAGGAGCTCAACGGAGCGCAGGCCCTCGGCTACGTCCGCACCCGCGCCACGCCGAACGCCGACCTGGACCGCGTGGTGCACCAGCGCGAGTTCATGAACGCCCTGTTCAACAAGGCGACCTCGCCGACCACGCTGCTGAACCCGTTCGCGCTGTGGGGCCTCGCCGACGCGACGGCGTCCTCGCTGTCGGTGGACAAGGACACGCACATCTGGGATCTGGCGCGCCTGGCCTGGGCGCTCAAGGGCTCGCCCGTCACCACGACGACGCCCACCGACGGGTCGACGACCACGGCCGACGGGGACAGCCTGGCATGGGGCGAGAACACCACCGAGTTCTTCGGCCTGCTCGCCGCGGACCAGCCGATCCCGAAGCGCCTCCTCAGCGCTCCGCCCGCCACCGGATAGTCTGACCTGGTGACAGAGCACACGCCCGGCCGCGTCGGACGACCGCCGAAGGTCAACCGGGAGCAGGTGGTCGCCGCCGCCGCGGACATCCTCACCACCGAGGGGCCGCTGAAGTTCTCGATGCGGACCCTCGCCGCGCGCCTCGACATCAGCGCGATGGGGATCTACCACTACTTCGATTCGAAGAACGATCTCCTCGGCGCCGTCCTCGAGCACCAGGCCTGGAACACGCCCGCCCCGGAACTCTCCGAGGACCCGCGCGTGCGCCTCGGCCAGCTGCCCCTCGCCGTGATCGACCACCTCGTGCGGCACCCGTGGGTGATCGACGTGCTGTCCGCCGACGAGATCATCGACGGCTACGCCGCCTGGTCGTTCGACGAGTTCCTCAAGACCGCCGACGAGCTGGGCATGCCCGAGGAGCAGTCGATGCAGCTGCTCCTGGGGCTGTGGCGGATCGTGGTCGGCGAGGTCGTGGTGCGCACCAACCTGGAGATGCGCGACGAGCGCGGCGCGAAGGCCTGGTACGAGCGGGAGATCCCCAGCCACGTGCTGGAGCGCCCGCGGCTGCTCGCGATGCTCGGCTCGCTCGACCCCAACCTCGACGCCTACGACGTCAAGCGCACCATCGACGACTACATCGCCGGCGCCCTCGGCGAGCGCTCCCCGGGCTGAGTCCTACAGCCTCCGGCGCCTCTACGCCCCTTCGGCGTACTTCGGCGCGAGGGCTTCCATCTGTTGCAACACCGCGGTGATGGCCTCGGGCTGCTGATCCGGCGGGTAGCCGTACTTGCGGAGCAGGCGCTTCGTCGTGGCTCGCAGCTTGGCGCGGACGTCGTCGCGGACAGTCCAGTCGACCCGGGTGTCGTTGCGCATGGTGGCGACGAGGTCGCGGGCGATCTGGGCGAGCACGTCACCGCCCATCACGTCGACGGCCTCCGGGTTCAGGGTCACGACGTCGTAGAAGGCAAGTTCGTCGCGCTCCAGGGGAGGCGTGAAGTGCTTACCGCGATCGGCCTCGGCCACGACCTCTGCAGCCAGCTCGACGAGCTCCGCGATCACCTGCGCGGCGGTGAGCTGCTGGTTCGTGTACTTCGTCATCAGCTCGTTCACCCGGTCGGAGAACAGCGTCGATCGGATCTCGTTGCCTCGGGTGTTCTCTCGCGCACGTTCGATCAGGCTCGCCTTGAGCGCCTCGATCGCCATGTGCGCCTTGCTCTCCTGCTTCGCGTCCTCGACCCACGCCGGCGTCAGCTGGTCCAGTTGCGGCAGCTCGAGATCGGCCTCGCGGTAGATGTCCATCACGCCGGCGCTCTGCGCGGTGGTCACGATGAGATCGCCAAGAAGGCGTGCGACGTCGTCGGGGATCGGTTCCCCTCGCGCCACACGGTCGCGGGCGTCGAGCTTGGCCATCCACGTTCGCACCTGCTCGTAGAACTGAACCTCCTGGCGCACCTTGGCCAACTCGGTGTCGGTTTCGGCGTAGCCCGCCGTCAGGGCCCAGGCTCGCGCCAACTTGGCGGACAGTTCGCGGAAGCTGTCTGCGAGCGGGCGCTTCTCGGGGTCCTCGGAATCGGTGTTCCCCTCGGTGGCGGGCGACCGCAGCCGCGTAGCGGTGATGGTGAAGGCCTTCGCCCAGCCCTTGCGCGGGTCGGCTTCGACGACTGCTCGCCATTCGACGCCGACTACCGCACGGAGCCGTTCCAGCAGGTCGAACACGATCTCCGCCGCCTCGGCCATGTCCTGCCCGACTTCGCGCTTGCGGCCGGTTCCGTCGTGGGTGAACTCGGCGAGCGCCTTGTTCAGGCTTTCCACGAGAGGCGCGTAGGCGACCAACAGGCCGTCTTGCTTGCCGCGGAAGGTGCGGTTGACTCGCGCCAGGGTCTGCATCAACAACGCGCCCTTCATCGGGCGGTCGATGTACAGGGTGTGCAGTGACGGGGCGTCGAAGCCGGTGAGCATCATGTCCTTGACGATCACGATCTGCAGCTCGTCGCCCGGGTCCTTGACGCGGTTCTTCACGGTCTGCGTACCGCTGGGACGGCGCATGTGCTTCTTGATCAGGTCCGTGTCGGTGGGGTTGGCGGTGTACACCACCTTCACTACGCCCTTGCGGTCCTCGTCGCTGTGCCACTCTGGGTGCGCTTCGATCAGCTCCTCGTACAGCCGCGCCGCGATGGAGCGGGTCGCGCACACCACCATCGCCTTGCCCGGGCCCCCGATGAACGGGCGCATGGAATCGCTGCGGTTCTCCCAGTGCCGCAAAAGATCCTCCGCCAGGGTGTGCACCCGCTCGGGCGCACCGTACACAGTGTCGAGCACTGCGACCTGCCGCTGCAGGCGCTCCTTGTCGACGTCGTCGAGTCCGGCGGTGGCCTCCTCGGCGGCGTCGTCGAGTTGCTCGTCGTCGATCCCTTCGACCCGGACCAGCTTGATCAGGCGGGGCTCGAACGCCACGGGCACCGTCGCCCCGTCGCGGACTGCGCGCTGGAGGTCGTAGACGTCGACGTCGTCGCCGAAGACACGCCGCGTATCGCGCTCGCCCTCGGCGATCGGCGTTCCGGTGAACGCGATGAGCGACGCATGCGGCAGCGCTCGCTTGAGGTGTGCGGCGTAACCGTCGATGGTGTCGTAGTGGCTGCGGTGCGCCTCGTCGACGATGACGATCACGTTGCGGCGATCCGAAAGGCGGGGGTGATCGGCACCCGCGTCCTTCTCCTCCTTGGTGAGGCCGAACTTCTGCAGAGTGGTGAACACGATGCCGCCCGTCCGCGCGTTGGAGAGCGCGTCGCGGAGCGCCTCCCTGCTCGCGACCTTGAGTGGCTTCTCGGGCAGCAGCGTGGACTGCGCGAACCCGTCGAACAGCTGGGTGTCGAGCTCGGTGCGGTCGGTGATCACGACCACGGTGGGGTTCGCGAGCCGGGGGTGGCGCATCACCTTCGCGGTGTACAGCTCCATCTCCATCGACTTGCCCGAGCCCTGGGTGTGCCACACGACGCCTGCCCGGCCGTCGCTGTCGACTGCCGCGATGGTGCTGCCGACGGCCTTCTCCACGGCGAAGTACTGGTGCGGCTTGGCGATCCGCTTCGTGAGGCCCGCATCGGACTCGTCGAAAGCGGTGTAGTCGCGCAGCAGCTGGCCGAATCGCTCGGTGTTGTAGACCCCACGCACGGTGAGTTCGAGCTCCGTGACGGGATCTCCGTCCGGCCCCAGTTCGTCGACCCCGATCGGATGGCCGTCGTCGTCCACGTTCCACGGCGCGAAGTGATTCCACGGCGTGAACGGGGTGCCGTAGCGGGCGTCGATTCCGTCGCTGGCAAGCACGAACACACAGAATCGGAACGCCATCGGGAACTCATGGACGTACGTACGGAGCTGGTTGTAGGCGGACTCTGCGGTGGCGTTCTTCGCGCCGGCCTGCTTCAGCTCGACGATGGAGAGCGGCAGGCCGTTGACGTAGAGCACGATGTCGAACCGGCGCTCGTTCTCGTGGCTCCTGATCGTCACCTGGTTAACCGCGTGGTAGCGGTTGCGGGACGGGTCGCCCGAGAGGAACTGGATCGACGGTGTCGCCAGGCGACCGTCGTCGTCGACGTACTCGATTCCCTGGTAGCCCTCGGTCAGGATCTTGTGGATCCGGAAGTTCTCGGCGATCGGATCCTGGGACTTCGGGGTGGTCACCTCGACATACGCCTGAGCCAGATAATGTTCGGGGACATCGGGATTCAGGTTGCGGAGCGCGCGCTGGACGGTGCCGCGCAGCACGATGTCGTGCCAGTTCTCGCGTTCACCGGAGCCTGGTGCAACGTCCTTGCCGTTCTTGTGCTCCCACTCGATCTCGCCCAGCTGGTCCAGCGTCCACTGCTCCCACGCCGCCTCGTCCATCAGTCCGCTCATTCGTCGTCTCCCATCAGAGCTCGTGGTCATGGCTTGAATCCTCGCCGCACCCGGCGCGCCCAGCAACGGTCGATCGCGATAACCAGGGTTATCAGCGTCGTATCGACGCGCGTTCGGCGTCAGCCGTGGCGCACACGCTTCGGAAGCGCATCACGGAGCAACGCCATCCCGACTTCGGACTCGTTGGGGTCTATTGCGGCGTTGATTCCTTCGAGGACGCCGAGGGTGTGGAGAACCCGCAGCAACCCCAACGTAGAGGTGCTCATATCTCCGGACTCGATCTTGCTGAGAGTGCGAACCGAGACATGCGCCCGCAGGGCGAGGTCGGCCTGTGTCATCCGGCGGGCACGCCGCCAGGCGCTGACGTCTTCGCCGATCCGCTCCGCCGCCTCCGCGACCGCGCGGGCCTGCACCGATCCGGATCCAATCTGCATACCTGCATAATACTGCCGCTTAGGCGCTTTTACACGCGTAGTTCAGAAGATGTTGCTTGCAGCGATCCGTTCCAGCGCTCTATCGGTTTCGAATTTTTCGAAGTATGCTGGTGGCATGAGCATCGTCGCAGACCACACCACCATGCCGCCGGCAGACGGTCGCACGGCGGACGCTCTGAGCGCGATCCTGGAATCCGAGGTCGTCGAGATCGGGAACGGGGACTCGCGCGCCGTACTTCCGCCAGAGCTGCACGAGGTTGTCCGAGCTGCCGCGGAGGCCTTCGCAGCGGGCCGCGCAGTGACGGTTCAGCCGGTGCGCACGCACCTCACCACGCAGGAGGCAGCCGATCTCCTCGGCGTCAGTCGGCCGACGCTCGTCGCACTCCTTGAGGAGGGGCGCATCCCGTTCAGTCGGCCCGGCCGAGGCAGGCATCGCAAGGTGATGCTGGAAGACGTGCTGACGTACCAGCGTGAGGTGGTCGGGGACCGCGATGCGGCCCTGGCCGCACTCGGCGAGGAAGCCGCGGACCCCGCCGTCGACGGCTTCCCGCGGATGCGGTGACTGTTGGCCACGACCCCGTTCCGCGTCGTTCTCGACACCTGCGTGCTGTTTCCGCAGAACCTCACGAACGTGCTCCTGTCAATCGCCGACGCGGGCTTGTTCTCGCCCGTGTGGTCCGCCGACATCCTCACTGAACTCCAACGAAACCTGGTGGAGAAGGCAGGTCTGACGGAGGTGGCCGCACGGCATCGGCTCGATCAGATGCAGAGAGCGTTCCCCCACGCGTCGGCCACCGGATATGAACATTTTCTCTCCGCGCTGACCAACGATCCCAAGGACCGTCACGTGCTGGCCGCGGCCGTACGTACGGGCGCGGCTCAGATCGTCACAGCGAATCTGAACGACTTTCCGCCAACGGCGCTGTCCGGCTACGACATCGAAGCGATCCACCCCGACGAGTTCCTGCTGAATCAGCTCGACCTCGACGAGGAACGCACGCTCGCCGCCGTCGACGCGATGCTCGCTCGGAACCTCCGTCCGCCGACCGATCGACACGATTTGTCGCTGACGCTCCGGACGCAGGCTCCCCGGTTCTGCGCCGAGCTCGCCATGCTCACCGGCCGGCCGATGATCGACGGGGGTGGGTAACGATGTCGCGCATTCCCCGTACGAACGCAGCCCACGCACTTCTCGCAGAAGGCGAGATGACGCGGAGCGAACTGGCCGCCGCCCTGAACGTGGACGTCCCGATGATCGACGACTGGGTTGAAGGCATCCGGGTACCCGATCCGGCGTCATCGGAGCGGCTCGATCGCGCGCTCGCGGCGGCCGGCGTCGAGGGTGTCGCCATCGACGCCGGCCTGCGCCGCGGTCCGGTTCGTTTACCGACGAGCCTATGGATCCCCGCGTTCTGTCCACGTGGCCGATTCCGGCTGCCACTCAACCTCGAGTGGTCCGGCACATCCGAGCAGCGGTGGCGCGACGCCACGAGTATCCCCTCACTGCTGACGGCGTACACCATCGTGATGACCGAGGGCCGCTACCGAGACATGGTGCGCTGGATCGACCCGGAGTTCCTCGCCGCTCGTTTCGACGAGGTCCTCTGGCCGCGGAAGTACGAACCGCTGTGGCGCCGCGCGCTCACCGAGTGGGGGCTCCTGTAGTCGGTGGCGCCGCGGCAGGTCACACGACGCCTTCCACCCGCTTCTCCGCTTCCTTCACCGTGATCCGCCCGTCCATGAGCAGCGGCAGGAGTTCATCGCGAGCAGTCGCAAGCACAGCATTCTCACGTACGGCCGCGAGACAACGCAGCCGCACCGCGTCCACGAAGTCAACGAAGGCCTTTGTTTCCTCCAGCCCAGGATCCGGGACCGAGAAGTCGGCGATATCTACCCATTTTGCACGCGGCATTCGGGTGCCGTTCGAATTCTGAACCGCCATCGCTACCACCTCATCCGACGCGCACGCCGAAAGCACCAAAGCTGACAGTCGGACATCTTTTGCACGTATAACTAGGATGTCTGTGGAGCAAACTCCGCTTCCAGGCGCGGTTGAAACCTTATGAAAGTAGGGGCGGAGCTTTCCGAATAGAACATCGCGATCTACGAAGACCGACTTCGTCGAAGATACGTCCGACCCGGCCCCCCATTCCTGGAGCCAAACCAACCTTCGATCGAAATGTTCCAATCCGACGTATCCACAGTCAGGCGCGATGTCTGCAGGCGCAATTTTCTGCCGGATCTCCTCTGCAATATCGCCAAGCCGCGCACGCCCATGGGGGAGGCAGCTGTATCTCACCCGAACTAGCTCGTCGGCTGAGCGCAACAGCGCTCGGTTCGCGACGATCTGGTCGTCCAGAGCATTTAGCACACCCGCAATACGTTGCTGTTGCGGCAATGGCGGGTATCTGAATTGAACTGACCTCAGCGAAGCAAGCGGCTGACCTATTCCAGGTGTTCCGACAGAAGATGCCATCGTGAGCAACTCAGCATTCGCTACACCGCGAAAATGCCAGTAGGCGTAGCTGCTATCCACCACCTCCGGGGCAAAGCGAGCGCGCATCATACTGGTGGACATCATCATCGGTCGATCGGCAAGTCCGACCCTGCCAATCGCCCCTCGGTGTGGAAAGACGAGATCACCAGGAGCGAGCAAGCTCCGTGCCAACCGATCTGCAGTAGCCGCCGAGATCATGTCAGCTGAACTCAGGTCCGGATGCCGCCCATCGCGAAGATGCCCACCAGCAACCACAGGCACGCCCTCGGCAACGTACTCATCGGCCTTCATGCTCGATCCGAACGGCCCAATCGCGACTTCAGCGATATCGCCAACGTCAGCAACTGACCACCTCATGCGAGCCTGCCCAACTGCTCGCGTACCACCGCACCGAGCCGCGTCGACTCGTCGAGTGCGGCCGTCAGCTCCGTTGTCAGACGAGCGATCTTCGCCTCGACGGGTTCCGGATCTTCATCGGCCTGGACTGCTCCGACATATCGCCCGGGAGTCAGGGCGAAACCGGCTGCTCGGATTTCGTCGACAGAAGCGGACTTGCAGAAGCCGGGCTCGTCGGCGTAGTCACCGTCGACGGAATCTCTTCCGCGCCATCGCCGATACGTCCGGGCGATCGACATGATGTCGTCCTCGGAGAAAGTGCGCTCCACACGGTCGATCATGTGGCCAATCTCGCGGGCGTCGATGAACAGCACCTCGCCGGTGCGGTCCGTCTTTCCCCGCTTGCCGGCGGACTTGTCCTTCGCGAAGAACCACACGCACACGGGGATTCCCGTGCCTCGGAACAACTGTGCGGGAAGGGCCAGAATGCAGGAGACGACGCCACCTTCGATCATCGCCTTGCGGATCTCGCCCTCGCCACCCGTGTTCGAGGCCATCGTGCCGTTGGCCATCACCACCGCGGCCTCGCCACCGGGCGCCAGCTTCGAGAGGATGTGCTGCATCCAGGCGTAGTTCGCGTTCCGCGCGGGCGGAACGCCGTAGCGCCAGCGGGGATCCTCCTCGCGACGGGCCCAGTCCTTGATGTTAAAAGGCGGGTTGGCGAGTACGTAGTCGGCGGACATGTCCGGGTGAATGTCCCGGGCGAAGGTGTCCTGCCACTTAGACCCCAGCCCCTTCGTGTCGATGCCGTGGATCGCGAGGTTCATCTTCGCCATCCGCCAGGTGCGCTCGTTCAGCTCCTGGCCGTAGACCACGATGTTGGTCGGATCCTCCTGATGCCGCTCCAGGAACTTCTCCGCCTGCACGAACATGCCGCCCGAACCGCAGCACGGGTCGTAGACGCGACCAGAATGCGGTTCGAGGATCTCGACGAGGGTGCGGACCACGGCAGGCGGGGTGTAGAACTCGCCGCCGCGCTTGCCCTCCGCCTTCGCGAACTTGTCGAGGAAGTACTCGTATACCTCCCCCAACAGGTCCCGCGCCTTCGAGGCACCGCCGCCCGAGAACCGCGCCGAGTTGAACAGGTCGATGAGCTCGCCCAGCCGGCGCTGGTCGATGTTGTCGCGCCCGAACATGGTCGGCAGCACGCCGTTCAGCGACTCGTTGGCGCGCATCAGGCCGCGCATCGCCTCGTCGATCAGGTTGCCGATCGACAGGGCATCGTGGTCCTTCGTCGCCGGCACGCCCTTGGCCAGGCCGGCGAGGTAGCCCCACCGCGACTCGATCGGCACCCAGAACACCCCGTTACCGAGGTACTCGTCGCGGTCCTCCTGCGTCTCCGCGATGTACTCCGCGGACTCTCCGTCCAACTCGGCCGCAATCGCGGCCCGCCGCTCGTCGAAGGCGTCCGAGACGTACTTCAGGAACACGAGCCCGAGGACCACGTCCTTGTACTGCGACGCGTCCATGGAGCCGCGCAGCTTGTCTGCGGCCTTCCACAGCGTGTCCTTCAATTCCTTGCTGGTGGACGGAGCCTTCTCCGCCTTCGCGCTTGCCACTAGTTCTGTTCCTCCTCAGGATCGTTCATCGCATTGGCCGCCAGTTCCTCGATCTCGGCCGCGTGGTCTTCATCGCCGATGTGCTCCTCGATCAGCCATTCCGCCAGGGTCCTGTTGGCCACCTCCACGGCGCGCTTCGCGCGGCGCTGCACGGCGAGATCGTCCAGATGGGGCCACAGTCCGCGGGTGTGCTCGCCGAAGCACTGCTGCGCGAGGGACTGCAGCCGGGAGACCGTCTTCTCCACCAGCCCGTAGGTGCCGACCTGTCCCATGCCGAGTTCCCGGCCGATCACTTTCGCGGTCTCGATCGCCAGCGATTCGCCGTCCTCGAGGCTGATCTGGATCGGATTCCGGCGCAGGTACTCGCCCTCGTTGGAGGCGGATACCAGCGCCCGCACGCCCGCGGCGACTTCATCGGAGAGTTGGCTCGCCGGCATCTTCGGCACTCGATGATCGCACTCGGAGAGACTGGTCGCGGGGCGGCAATGGCGCAGCGGCCCCGCCGGACTGGTGATCCGGTCCATGTGCGGATCCAGGTGAGCCGTCATCCAGATCGACATCCCCGTGTCCGGATCTCCACTGAGGTGCTCCCACGACCGCCACAGAGCAGTCATCCGAGCGAAGACCTCCGGGTGGTTGTGCCATAGGCGGCACCAACGACGATCGTCTGCCTCCGGGTCGATCTCCACAATGGCGCGAAACACGTCGTCAAACCACGAGAAGACGTCGGGGTAGCGGAGATCCGATTCCTGCTCGTGCTGTTCATTCATCCCGCACCTCCATCGTCAGCGACCCCGTCGCGAGTCCGTCCGTCAGTTCCATTCCCAAGGCCTCCAAAGCCGAAAGTTGTTCCAGTAGTTCGTCGCGCTGCACGGTGATGCGCCGTGTCGCCGTCCGCATCGCCTCCGCCGATCGCGCATCCACGCTGCGCAAATGCCATGCGCCCGAATCGCTTCCCGTTTGCGCGGCGATATCCGCAGCCACCATGTCGGGCAGTAGGCGTGCGTCGCCATCGGCGTCGGGAAGGATCCGTACGATCCGTGCGGGGGCTTGCACGACGGCGCCCCCCACCTGGTCGACGATGGCGCTGGGCGACCCCGTGGGGACGTACACCACGTCTCCCGGTTCGGTGAATCGCGCACGAGGCGAGACCTGTTCGAGGATGAGGCGATCCACCTTCCGCGTCCCCGCGGCCACCCTTCCGCGGACCTCCGGGACACCGATGACGCGGGCGGTGCCGGCACCGTGTGCGTCGCAGAGCCCGTCCGACAGTCGCACTCCTTTCATCACCCGCGCCAGCCGGGCTCGACCGGGTTTCGTCGCCTGATTCCAGGAGATCGGACTCCGCCCCGAGCCTGCCTGCGCCCCCACCACATCGATACCGTCGAGGATCGATGCGGAACAGCGATCCCGCGCCTCCCACACCCGGGCGAGCGCAGCACCGTCGACCACCACCTGGGGATCCGTGGTCGACCACGTGAGGGTGTGCTTGCGCAAGACGAACTCGCTGTACCGGGGCAGGCCGCGAACGAACGCGTGCTTCAGCGGGTCGGGCGCGAGCGCAGCGATCACGTCCGCGGCGGTGGCTGCGTTCTCCGCAGGGGTCAGGCCGTGCTCGGAATGATCCGCGTACGTGGTCCATCGCTTGTCGCCACCGGGAACGTGGCCCAGCACCCACAGCGCGAGCCGCCGTCGGCTTCCGTCACTGCGCATCCCCTTGGGAAGACGAGCCACGTACCGCAGGGGGGCCACGTAGTGATCACCCGACGTGAGTTGCTCGGCACGCAGTTTCGCGCTCGCGCCATCGAGAGGATCGACCAGGAGCGATGCCGGACCCACGATCATCGCCCGGCTCGACGGGCCGAGCGACATCGATACGTAGCCGATCCAATCGAAGAAGGCCTCTGCGTCGTCGTCCGCAGCAGCGGCCCACTGGCCGATGAGGATGCTGGGGGCCTCGTCGTTCCGCGGAGCGATGTGGAACCCGTGCGCCCCCATCGATCGCCACACCGCTCGCTGCCACGCAGTCGTCATCAGCTCGTCGTCCGCGCCCAGGGCTGGGCGCTGCATCTCGACCAGGCGCGGCGCCACGTTATTCACCAGCATCAATCCGCCGTCGGATGCGGGGACGAGCGCAGCGTCCGGGGTAGCGCGCACGACCTCGGCGACGATCTCGTTGAGCAGCGCCATCCCGGTGCCCGTCAGAAGCTCGTCGCTGTGGGGAGCCCGCGACGATCCGTCATCGACCATGCGCCGCAGCACCCGCGCCGCACCGAAGGCGGCCTCCGCCAACTCGTCGATACCGGTGAGCAGTGCCTCGTCGTCCAGCGCGTCCAGGACGTCATCGACCGACATCAGGCGCTCGTTGCCGACTTCCGCCACCACACGCATGGCCTCGATCGGCGAAATCCCGTGGATCGGCTCGCCCGATACGGAGTGCAGTAGCAGCAGGAGCGATGCACGGTCCAGGTCCTGCGATACGTCCGCGAGCAACGAGGAGAACAGCACAGCGTCATCGGGCGCCTCCGCGTTGTTGCCGCGGCCGGTTTCCCGGAGCCACTCGGCGACTGCCGCCACGTCGAACAACGCCGTGCCCGGCACCGGATCCGGAAACGGGTTGTCGGACTTCGCGTAGCGCTTTCGCCACATGGACACGACCGGGCGTTCGACTGCCGTAAGGTCCGCGATGCTCTGCATCGTCAGGGTATGCACGCGGGCTCCTTCCGCCATCTCTCCTGCAACCAACAGCATCGAACCTAGCCGACCGGTTGAACGCTTCACAGAGATCACGTCGATAAGCCTGCTTATCAATGTTAAGTCTTTCGCCCACCATCGCGAGGGATCACCGTGATGGTGCCGAGCACATCCCGGAGGAGGCCGCATGAAGCATCGACATCACCACCCCTGCCCTACCGGCAAGGTCCGGTTCCCCGACCATCAGGCCGCCGTCGACGCCCTGCACAAGGCACAAACGGCACGGAACTTCGCCGATCAGGACGGCGTGCCGTGTTCTCGCCGGGAGGTGCGCAGCTACGAGTGCACGCAGTGCAAGGGGTGGCACCTCACGTCACGGGCCACGCCGCCTCAATCGCGCCCGGCGTAACCGGACCGATCAGATCGACACCTGCCGGCCGCGCAGGCCGTCGCGCGAACGCCGCTGCGCGGCGGTCAGATCGGAGTCGTCGGCCAGGGCCTCGGCCAGGCGCTTCCCCAGCTCGACGGTGCCCGCGACCCACTCGTCGGGGTGCGACTCGCGGTCCAGATCGAAGACGGGGACCAGCAGGCCGTCGGCCCGGAACGAGCCGGCGAACCGCGAACCGTCGCCGATGGTGAGCGCGCCGGCGGCGTGCACCCGGGCCAGCGCGGCCATGAGCTCGTCCTCGGGCGCCGGGTGCACCCAGCGCAGGTGCGCCTTCGAGCCGGTGTCGGCCCACCACGGGGCGCCCACGCCGTCCGCGCCGAGCTCGATCCGGGCGGCGGGCGTGATCAGCGAGTTCGCGTGCTCCACCAGCTGCCGGGTCTGCGCGTCCACGTCGCCGGCGAGCCACCAGTCGAAGTCCTGGTGCACGGTGATGTCGAGCGTCTGCTCGGCGTCGAGCACCTCGAGCAGGGCGCCGTCGCGATCCTCGGTGAGCGACTCGCCCACCTCGGCGTCCGCGGCGAACCGGGCGGCGCCGGCCAGCGCGGACGCGGGGTCCACGGGCCGCACCGACGTCTGCAGGCCCACGTAGCCGGCGACCCCGTCGGCGTCCTCCCGGACCAGCGCGTAGGCGGCGCCGGGCAGCACCGTCGCGAGGTTGATCTCGCGGTTCGCGCCCGAAACCTTCAGCGGCGCCGTGGCGCTGGGCACGAACTGGCGCAGCGCGACGATGTCGCACTCGGCGGCGAGACCCTCGAAGGGCCGCGCCGGAGCCGCGGCCTCCGAGGCCCGCGCGCGGCGAGCCGCGAGCTTCTCGGCGCGGTTCGATCCCTCGCGGGGAGTGGCATTGCGTTCGCGTCTACCCATGCCCGGAAGGCTACCGAAGCCCGGCGGTCAGCCCTGCAACCAGGACCGGGCGCGGGCGGGGTGGTTCGTCGCGATCCACTCCACGCCGAGGCCGTGGCACAGGGCCACGTCGGCTTCCGTGTCCACCGTCCAGCAGTAGGTGAACCGGCCGGCGGCGCGGGCCTTGGCGACGGTGTCCGGCCGCTCCCGCAGCGATTCCACCGACGGCCCGATGCCCTGCGCCCGCACCGCGGTCGCCGCGCCGCCGCCGAGCAGCCGCGCCGCCTCCCCGAGCAGCACCGCCGGCACGCCGGGGGCGTTGCGGCGCACCCGCCAGACCGCGGAGCCGGAGAAGGAGATCACCACGACGGGGGCGGCCGACGGGTCGTCGGGCCGCGACAGTCCGTGCCGCTGCAGCGTGGCCAGCAGCTTCTGCTCGACCATGCCGCCGAACCGCACCGGGTGCTTGGTCTCCACGAACAGCTTGACCCCGGCGCCGCGGGTGAGGTCGATGAGCTCGTCGAGCGCCACCACGGTCTCGCTGTGCCCCGGCCGCTTCCAGGAGCCGAAGTCCATGGTCCTGAGGTCGGCGAGGTCCAGTTCGGAGACGGCGCCGGTGCCGTCGGAGGTGCGCTCGACGGTGCGGTCGTGCACGCACACGAGGTGCTGGTCCCGGGTCAGCCGCACGTCGCACTCGATGGCGTCGGCGCCCTCGGCGACGGCGGCCTCGAAGGCGCTCATCGTGTGCTCCGGGTACTCGCCGCTCGCGCCACGGTGGGCGACGATGCCCGCTACGCCGCCAACCATCGCGTCCGCTCCCCCTTCGTCGCGCCCGCCGGACCGTGGTCGATCCGGCGCACCAGCCACAGCGTGCCCTCCAGGAACGCCGCGCCCAGCAGATACGTGACGCCCGTGTACGCGGTGGCGTCCGCGGAGTGTTGCAGCCCGCCGGACGCGGTCGAGTACAGCACGCACCCCACGGCGACGATAGTCAGCGCGACCCACGCGACCCACCACCGGCGGATGAACTCCAGGCGGACATCCCGTTCCCGCGGCCCGCTCATCCCCGGCTCGTGGTGCCGGGCTCGGTCCTGGGCCCGCACCAGCTCCAGGAGCAGCACGGGCGCGGCGACCAGGTTCACCACCGGGACCACGCAGTACACCCACAGCTGCCACGCCGGACGCGGCTCGGCGGTGTCCAGGGCGGCGTAGGCCTCGGCGCGGGACTCCCGCAGCCACAGCGCCGCCACCACGTAGGCGGCGATCGTCGTGAGCACGGCCAGGTAACCGAGCGCGAACACCGACGTGTCCGCGATGAGGGCCAGGTACACCGAGACGGGCCCCGCCCTGTTGACCATGAGCAGCACGTACGCGAAGGCCTCGGCGAGCGCGGCGAGCGCCAGCACGATCGCGGTGCCGCGGAGCACCGTCGGGAACATCTCCGCGAGCGACGCGGCGGTGCCCGGCCGGGCGCCGGGCGCCGGGGTGAAGTCCTGCCGCAGGCCCCAGCGCGGGATCGCCGGGTAGCGGGGCGTGGGGGACGGGCCCGACGGTGCGCGGCGCGGCGCCGGCAGCGTCTCCGGCGGGCGCCGGGCCAGCCACCGCGTGCGGTAGCGCGGCGGCTGGATGCGTGACGCGCCTCCGCCCGGCTGCTGCATCAGACGGCCCCCGGACCGCCGTCGGGCCGCACCACGGGGCGGGCCGACGAGGCCCAGGCGACCATGCCGCCGTCCACGACCACGGCCTCGATCCCCACGGTTTCGAGATAGCGAACGGCCTGCTCGGAGCGGCCGCCGCCGCGGCAGATCACGTAGAGCTCGCTGTCCGGATCGAGCTCGCCGAACCGCACCGGGAGCTCCACGAGCGGGATGTGCACCGCACCGGGCGCGTGTCCGAGGTCCCATTCGTCCAGCTCACGCACGTCGAGGAGGGTGATCTCCCCGTCCGCCTCCACGTCCGCGGGAAGGGCGTCGACGGGGATCGGCCCGTCGCCGGAGTAGTCCGTCATGGTCTCCATCCTGGCATGCGCGATCGCGCTCGCCTCGGCTTCATCCACAGTTTCCACAGGCTCATCCACAGCTTGAGGGTTCTGCAGAACGGCTTCCACCAGCGCGGATCCGCCATCCTGTGGACCGGTCATGTCAAGCGCCGAAATTCGCCCACAGGCCACGCCGCTGCAGGCCCGCCAGCGCACCGTCGAGCGCGCCGGACGTGACGGCGGCGGCGGCGCCGGCCAGCCCTCCCCCGTCGAACGAGGTGCCGGCCCCGAGGAGACGGGCGACCAGCGGCTTCGGGGAGTGCATCGCCTCGATGTCCGCGTCGGGGTAGCGCTCCTCCAGCACGCCGCGCAGCGTGCCGACACCGTCGGCGAGCCCCAGTTCGACGGCCTTGCTCCCGATCCAGATCTCGCCCGTGAACAGGGCGGGATCGTCGCCGAGCCGGTCGCCGCGGCGCTCGGTGACCCAGTCCCGGAACGCGCCGTGGATCTGCGCCTGCACGCCGTGCAGCCATTCCACGTCGCCGTCCCGGACGTCCTCGAACATGTCGAGCCGGTGCTTGGCGTCGCCCTCGGTGAACACGCGGCGCTCCAGCCCCACCTTCCCGATGAGCTCCTTGGCGCCGAAGCTCGCCGAGATGACGCCGATCGAGCCGACGATCGAGGTGCCGGTCACGAAGATCTCGTCGGCCGCGCACGCGATCCAGTACCCGCCGGATGCGGCCACGTCCTCGCAGAACGCGAACACGGGCAGATCGTGCTTCGCGGCGAGCTGCCGGATCCGGGCGCCGATCAGCTCGGACTGGGCGGGCGAGCCGCCGGGGCTGTTGAGCACGAGCGCCACCGCCGCCGCGTCGTCGGTCTCGAAGGCCCGGCGCAGCACCGGCTCGACCCCCGCGAGGTTGAGCGCGCCCCGGCCGAGGCCGCCGGACATGGCGGGCGCCGCGATCGGGCCCTCCAGGCGGACGACCGGGATCACGCCCCCGGCCTGGCCCAGGGCGTGCCGCACCCGGTGGCTCGCGGCCTTGGCCGCATCCTGCAGTTCGTTGACGAGGGGAGTCATGGTTCCGACGGTAGCGGAGCCCGCGGCGGCGGGTCAGGGCGCGAACGGCGAACCGGGCAGGTTGCGGGCGACGGTCCACACCACCACGAGCACGCCCGCCCCGATCCACAGCCCCTTGCTGCGCGGCACGTCCGGCACCCGGAAGCCGACCCGGTTGCCCAGCCAGGCGAGCCACACCCACAGCAGCAGGAAGCCGATGGGGTACACGAGGAGGTTCGACGCGAACGCGGCGCCGAACGCGCCGTTGGTCACGTCGTTGACGGCGCGGAGACCGCCGCAGCCCGGGCAGTACAGCCCGGTGACCGCGTACAGGGGGCAGACGCCCCAGCTGTACTCGATGTGGGGATCACGCAGGTGCAGGGCGCCGACCAGCGCGGCCGCCCCGCCGGCGACGGCGAGCGGGGCCGCGATCGCGCGCGGAGTCCAGCGCGCGGTGCGAGCGGTGGCCGTCATGGCACCAGGCTAGCGTCAGGTCGCGGACAGCCAGGCCAGGGCGCCGAGCAGGCAGCCCACCGAGACGACCGCGTCGAGGGCGGCGTAGCCCCACGCGATACGGCGGTTGAGCATCTTGAGCACGGCGTGCGCGCCGAACACGGTGCCCACCAGCAGCGACGCGAGGAAGCTGATCGCGAACACGTCGAACCGCGGCCCGTACGAGCAGGCCATGGCGGCGCACTCGCGGAACGACGGAAGGGACGTCACGGCGTAGGCGAGGTTGACGATCGTGACGCCGAAGGAGACGGCGAGGAGGATCGTCGTCACCACGATGTCGGCGCGGGTCTGGCGTCCGCCGACGAGGGTTCGGATGCGGCGGGCCCGACCAGCGTGCGGGGACATGTCGCGTACCCCGATGCTGAATCCGGTCATGCTTCCATGATCCGTGCCGCCCCCGCCGATTCCAAGCATTTGCGATAGGAACCCGGCGGGTTTCTATCGGTACTGCACCCGCCCGCGCTGGTGAGCGGCGTACGGCAACCCGGAAGTCTGATTGATCACAGCGCGTCGGGTGAACAACAAATTTCCGGCATACCAGGCGTTATCCGCCCACCGGATCGGTTCTCGCGACCCGTCAGGCGCGGTACTTCACGTCCGAGGCGGAATGGCACCGGTACCCGTGCGGGTTCTTGGCCAGGTACTGCTGGTGGTAGTCCTCGGCCCAGTAGAAGTCGGTGAGCGGCGCGATCTCCGTGGTGATCGGGTCCTCCACGCCGGCCTCCCGGAGCCGGGCGCCGTAGTGCTCGGCGGTGGCCTTGGCCGCCGCGAGCTGCTCCTCGTCGGCGGCGTAGATCGCCGACCGGTACTGCGTGCCGATGTCGTTCCCCTGCCGCATGCCCAGCGTGGGGTCGTGCGACTCCCAGAAGAGGGCCAACAGGTCCTCGAGGGACACCTTCTCCGGGTCGAACACGATGTAGGTGCACTCGGTGTGGCCGGTGCGCGCGGAGCACACCTCCTCGTACGTGGGGTTCGGCGTGGCGCCGCCGGCGTAGCCCACCGACGTGCTCCAGACGCCCGGGACCTGCCAGAAGATCTCCTCGATGCCCCAGAAGCAGCCGCCGGCCACGACCAGGGTCCGCAGCCCCTCGGGGAAGGGCGGCTGCAGCGGGTTGCCGTTGAGGTAGTGCGTCGCACCGGGGGCGAGCACCGGAGTCGACCTACCGGGGAGCGCGTCCTCCGTGGCGATCATCTGCGTCTTCGAACTCGCGGCGGCTCGCGCGGCGATGAGGTCGTCCATCCAGCCCATACGTCCACGTTACGCCGGTCCCGGCCCGGGATTTCCTCCTCACCCGGAGGTCCGCTATGGTGGGCGACATCACATCGTGTGACAGAGTTCACAGTCGCAAGAGCGAGAGGTGGGAGCATGGCCGTCAAGCACAGTCATTCGCCGGCGTCGGTCGCCCCGTGCCGGGCGACCACCGTCCATTTCTCGCGGTCGCTCACCAAGACGCTGCTGACGGTCGCCTTCCTGGCGCTCGCGCTCGTACTCATCCTCGTGCTGCGCTGACGCGCGCCGTCGAACCTCAACCGCGCTTGATGCGCATTCGTCCGTCCTTATTGCGGAACCATTCCAGATAAGAAAGGCTGGAACGGTACGAAGGATCACACAGGGGGCGAGTCGCTCCCGCAACAGAAGGGACTGCCGTGGCCGTCTACACTCTGCCCGACCTCGACTACGACTACAGCGCACTCGAGCCCCACATCTCGGGCGAGATCATGGAGCTGCACCACAGCAAGCACCACGCCACCTACGTGGCCGGCGCGAACGCCGCCCTCGAGCAGCTCGCCGAGGCTCGTGAGGACGGCTCGATCGCCACCAAGGCCCCGCTGCTGTCGAAGAACCTCGCCTTCCACCTGGGTGGCCACACCAACCACTCGATCTTCTGGAAGAACCTGTCCCCCAACGGCGGCGACAAGCCGGTGGGTGACCTCGCGGCCGCCATCGACGAGTACTTCGGCGGCTTCGACAAGTTCCAGGCGCACTTCACCGCCGTCGCGAACTCGCTGCAGGGCTCGGGCTGGTCCGTGCTGGCGTACGACCACATCGGTCAGCGCCTCGTGATCCAGCAGCTCACCGACCAGCAGGGCAACATCTCCATCAACCTGACCCCGCTGCTCATGCTGGACATGTGGGAGCACGCCTTCTACCTCCAGTACAAGAACGTCAAGGCCGACTACGTGAAGGCCTGGTGGAACGTCGTGAACTGGGAGGACGTGGCAGCCCGCTACGCCGCCGCGAAGGGCTGAACCCCCTTCTGAGCCACCGCGTCTCAGCCGGAACCCCGCCGCATGTCGGCGGGGTTTCGTCGTTCCCGGCCTCGAGGGTGCGCCGATACGGACGGTGTTCGCTACTGTGATGACAGAATCCGTGTACACGAAAGGTTGTCATCGTGAAGCTGCGCACCGTCTCCGCCCTGGGCCTCGTCGGGGCCACCCTCGCCGTGGCCGCACCCGCGGTCGCCGCCCCCGCCCCCGGCGACCAGGCCACCGCCCGCCGGATCGCCTGCGAGCAGTACGCCGTGGGCGCGGCGACGTTCGACTACCGGGACCTCGGCCCGTGGCAGGCGCGGCTCACCCGGGGCACCTCCCCCGAGCTCACGGCCAAGCTGAACTCGACCGCGGGCACGATGAACCAGGTGCTGCAGCCGCTGCAGTGGGTCTCGACGGCGCGCCTCGCGGGCGCCGAGGTCACGCCGCTCGGCGACGACGTGTGGCGCGCGAAGTGCTTCGTGAACGTGCACACGACCAACACGAAGAATCCGCAGGGCCGGAACGTGGTGTCGCAGTATGTGATCACGCTCGACAAGAAGCGCAACTGGCAGATCACCGACATCGGCTCCCCCGCCCAGCCCGCGCGCTGACCCCCGCCCGACGGGGGCCCGGCACCGTCGGATCCGGGTCCCCGAAACCTCCGCACCGGGAGCTCCAACAACTCTCTGCGGTTTCCAAAACTTAAGCAGCACTTGCAGATTCGTGTACCGCCGACTAGCGTGGACGGTGCACGAAGGGGAGTAGCCCCCAATCACACGGTCGACACACTGGCGGAACGCACCGCCCGGCCGCGTGAACCGGAGAACCGGTGGGCGAGACCTTTGTGCCACTTGCGCGGTCCGAGAGCCGGATCCGTGTGGCACAGGTCTTCGGAGGTTCCCAGGTGCTGAACGCGATACTCATCAGTTTCGCCGTCGTCTTCGTCGCCGAGCTCGGCGACAAGTCCCAACTCATGGCCATGACCTTCGCGGCCCGCTTCAAATGGTGGATCGTGCTGGCGGGCATCACCGTGTCCACCGCGCTGGTGCACATCGCGTCGGTGGGCATCGGCTACGCCCTGGGCTCCGCGATCCCCACCGAGGCGATCACCGCCGTCGCCGGCGTCTCGATGCTGGTGTTCGCGTTCTGGACCTGGCGCGGCGACGCCCTCTCCGACGACGAGTCCGCCACCGCGAACCGCGTCACCCGGTCCGTGTTCCTCGCCGTCATATCGGCCTTCTTCCTCGCCGAGCTGGGCGATAAGACGATGCTCGCCACGATCACCCTGACCACGCAGCACGACTGGTTCGGCGTGTGGGTCGGGTCCACCGTGGGCATGGTGGCCGCGGACGCGCTGGCGATCGCGGTGGGGGCGCTGCTCGGCTCGAAACTGCCGGAGCGCGCCATCGCGGTGGGCGCCACGGTCCTGTTCTTCGCGTTCGGCGGCTGGCTGCTCGCCGAGGCCTGGCCGGGCCTCGGAGCGCTCGGCCGCGTGATCACCGGGCTGGTGGTCGCGGCCACCGTCGTGGGCGGCCTGCTGGTGATCCGGCGGGCCCGGCGGACGGCGACGCAGGCGGTCCCGGAGCCCGCGGACGCGGTGTCCGGCACCCCCGGCCGGTGAAGAACCACCGTTCACTAGTGTGAGGTGCGTCGCGCCCCGCGCACCCGCCGGCGGCGCCCATCTCGAGAAGGGAATCCCCATGGACGTGACCGGAGCCTCCGTCATCGTCACCGGCGCCGCTTCCGGCCTCGGTGCCGCGACCGCCAAGCGCTTCGCCGAGGCCGGCGCCACCGTGTTCGGCCTGGACCTGCAGCCGTCGATCGACAAGGCCTCCCCCGTCGAGAACGTGCACCTCATCGCGACCGACGTGACCAAGGAGGACGAGGTCCTCGCCGCGATCGCCGAGGCCGTCAAGGCGGGCCCGCTGCGCGTGGCCGTGAACTGCGCCGGCGTGGGCTGGGCCGGCCGGATCCTGTCCAAGAAGGGCCCGCACGCGCTGGACCTGTTCCAGACGGTCGTCAACATCAACCTGGTGGGCACGTTCAACGTGATGCGCCTGGCCGCCGACCAGATGAGCAAGCAGGACGCGGTCGACGAGCAGGGCTCGCGCGGCCTCATCGTGAACACCGCCTCGGTCGCGGCGTTCGAGGGCCAGATCGGCCAGATCGCCTACACCGCGTCGAAGGGCGGCGTGCACGCGATGACGATCACCGCCGCGCGCGACCTGGCGCAGTTCGGGATCCGCGTGAACACGATCGCGCCGGGCATCATCAACACCCCGATGCTCGCGGGCGTGACCCCCGAGTTCAAGCAGACGCTCGAGGCGGGCGTGCCGTTCCCGCAGCGCCTGGGCGAGCCCTCGGAGTACGCCGACCTGGCGTACTTCCTCTCGCAGCACGACTACATGAACGGCGAGACGATCCGCATGGACGGCGCGATCCGGATGGCTCCGCGCTAGTCACTCACATCTGCAGTTCATCGGCCGGCGTCGCCCTGACCGCGTCCGCGAGGGCGAGGAGCGGGGCGGCGTCGTCGTCGATGGAGGGGCCGTCGGGCGGGAGCACCATGCTCGACGGTGCCTGCACGGGACCGGCCTCGATGCGCATGTCCATCGCGACGAGCAGGTTGTGCACGTTCTCCTCGGGGATGCCGTCACCGAAGTCGTCCGGCAGGTACGGGCTCAGCTGCACCAGCACGTCCCGGATCTCGACGATGCGGCGCTGGAACCGCAGGTGCGGGTCCCGCCCGGCCTTGCCCGCGTGCAGCACCACCTCGGGCACCGCGCCGGTGAGCAGGCTCCACAGGGGTTCGAGCCGCTTGTAGTCCCGGCGGTGCCGGCGGCGGTACCGCATCTCCACGAAGAACCCGCGGACGCCGGGGTAGCTCAGGCCCACGACGAACATGATGATGCCGCCGGCGGTGGACGCCTGGGAGACGGTGAGCAGCACCGGCCACGACGCGAAGCCGAACACGCTGGTCACCACGAAGACCACCTGGGTGAGGGAGCCGATCGCGGTGAGGCCGAGGCCCACGGACATCAGCCGCAGCGAGGTCACCAGGTAGCCGTCCGCGAACGGCATGAGCCTGGTCAGCGACAGCACGCAGTCGCCCAGGCCGTACATGAGGTAGACGCCGGCGATCGCGAAGAACACCGCGAACGAGACGTCCTGGACGGACCAGGCGTCGAGGTTCGCGTTGCGGATCGACGGCGACATGGCCGTCATCGCCACGGAGAGGCCCACGACGGCCGCTATGAGCGGGATGGCCTCCATCCCGGCGCGTCGTTGCCGGGCCGATTCGGTGGGGCCGTAGAAGAACGCGACCGCGAGCGCGGCGACGCCCAGGGCGAGGCTCGCGTAGCCGCACAGCCTGGACGCGCCCTGCCACAGGGCGGAGTCGATCTCCGGGGAGAGCGGCGAACCGAGCATCAGCACGGCCACGGTGAGGGCGGCGATCGCCACGGTCACGGCGACGGCCTGGATGCCCGCCTTCGCGCGGTAGAGGCGGTCGACGCGCCAACACAGGACGATGGTGAAGAACGCGACGCCGAGTACGTTCACGAGCTTCACAGCCACCGGGAGTGGCCTCCCAACGCGCGCTGGATGCCACGCAGGCTGTCGTGTTTGGCGGTGCGCCCGGCGACGGCGCCGGCCTTCGCGGCCCAGCCGAGGATGATGGAGGCGATCATCTCGGCCTCCCACTCGTGCTCGTCGTCGTAGCACGTCCGGTGGAGCGCGGCGGCCGCCTCCTCCGGAGGGACCTCGACGGGGTTCTCCGCCGCGACGTGCTGATGTCCGGCGATGAGATGGCCGAACTCGTGGATGATGATCTGCTCGCGATGCAGCCGCGAGGTGTTCGCCTGGTAGAAGAAGTAATCGGCGTCGTCGCCGACCAGCCACAGGCCGTTCGGCATCCCGACGGGCAGCGGTTGGCTGATCACCAGGATGTCGCGGCCGCGGCGGGCCCCGTACTTCTCGCACAGCTGCACAGCGTCGAACGGCAGGTCGAGATCGAGGCTGCGCACCTCTTTTTCGCAGAGGCGGCGAAGTGCCTTGGCGGTACGCACGCCCCTCCTTCGTCGTCGACGCCGAGGGGCGGGCGTCCGGGGCGGATTGCCCGAAAGGGTCTAGCTGCCCTCGGCTTCGCGCGAGTCTACGGGAAGCTCGGGCGGATCGGCGGGCAAGCCCTGCTGCACGCGCAGCACCTTGATGAGCTCGTTGACCATGTTCACCGAGTCGGGCGAGAGCCCGGCCAGGCGGAACGCGGCCATCTGCACCTTGGTGTCGGCCTGCAGCCGCATGAGGTGAATCTGGTCACGGGTGCGCTGCGCCGCCTCGTCCTCGAGGAAGTAGTGCACGTCCACGCCGAACGCGGCCGAGATGCCCTCGACGGTGCGGAAGGACGGCGACTTCGCCTTACCGGAACGGAGCTGGCTCAGGTACGACTCCCCCAGGCGGAAACCCAGGGCCGTCGACCGCTGCGCGATCGCCTTCGCGGTGAACGCGCGGCCGTTAGGGCCGGGCACCGTGCGGAACAGCTCCTCGAGCCGACTCGCGAACAGGCCCTGGCCCACCAGAGCGTCGCTGTCGTACTTATTTGTGTCCACTTTGTGCCATCCCTCTCTATCTCCGGCACGACCTGCCGCATAGACCGGTCGCACAAGGGTTTACGCGACGGTCAAGCTTGATCACACTATAGCGCACTTTGCCAATAGACACACCCCGTTCGGGATCGACTATCAGGGCTGTACCCTTGTGCTGTATTCTTACTCACGCGCGCATGCAAACAACGGAAGGGGTAGCGTGTCCACACCGTCGCACCTCTCCGTGCGGGTTCGGTCCGTCGTGACCATCGCCCTTCTGCTGGGCGGCCTGTCCGCCGCACCGGCGCTTGCAGACCCCGACGACAACAGCAGCAATAACGACGGCGGCAGCTCGTCTACCAGCAACAACTCGTCGAACGGTTCCGCGTCCGAGAACAACTCCGGTGTCGGTTCCGAGCGCTCCGCGAAGAGCGGCGGGGTCAACGACGGCGGGTCCCGCGCCGACGTCGGCAGCGACAAATCCGGAAGCACCGGCGCGTCGGCCAATAGCAAGGCGAACGATGAGGGTACCGGCTCCGAGGAGACCGGCGGGACCTCCGACACCAAGGACAAGAACAAGGGCGGCGGACTGCTCGGTGGCCTGCCGATCATCGGCGGAATCATCGGCGGCGGCCACGGGAACGGCAACGGGAACGGCGGCTCCTCGGGCTCGGGTTCCTCGGGCTCCGGTTCCTCGGGCTCCAGCTCCTCGGGTGGTTCGTCCTCCGACTCCTCCTCCGGCACCGCATCGACCGGCGGCGCGCCGATCGAGGGCGCCGGGGTCCCGACGGCCGGCGCGAAGGCGTCCGGGGCGGGAGTCCGCGACAGCAGCCCCAAGCCCGAGGGCGCCGGCGTGCGTACGGGCAGCCCGTCCCCCGGCTCCGCGAACAA
>NZ_HE997626.1:1129570-1245995 GCF_000312385.1 Tsukamurella sp. 1534
CAGCCGTTCCGGCCGGCCCGGCGCTGGCCCCCGTCTCGGCGCCCACGCCCGGCCCCAAGCCGGCCCCGGCACCGTCGGGCAACGGCGGCGGCGCCCCCGCGAAGCCCGCCGCCCCCGCCACGCAGTCGGCGCCCGAGCAGACCACGCTGTTCACCAGCGCGCTCTCGTCCGCGCAGCGCGTGGCCCCGGTGGCGGCGGAGACTGCGCGGCAGCTGTCGCCCGCGATGATCGCGATCCTCGGCGGCATCGCGCTGCTGGGCAGCGGCACGTTCGTCGATTCGCTGCGCCGCGCGCACCTGCGCCAGGCGCAGGCCTAGTCGCCCACCACCGGCAGCGCGTTCACGCGCTCGCTGGACATGAATTCCCGTAGGGCCGCTGTGGCTTTCACGTCGTCCTCGTTGTAGGCCAGGATCCGCTCGCGCTGCGCGGCGCGGTCCTCGTCGCCGAAGCCGGGGTCGATCCCGACGCCCACGCGGTACCACAGCATGGACGCCTCGCCGCCGGCTTCCGCGTCCCGCCAATGGAATCCGGCCACGGGGGCCACCTTCTTCAGGCCGCGTCCCTCGAGCGAGAGGAACGCGTCGCCCACGGCGTCGAACATGTCCACCCACTCCGGCGACGCGATGAACTCCTCCACCGCGCGGCGGGTCGGGATGCCCGGCTCGCCCGCGAACCTGTCCGCCGACGCCAGCAGCCACTTGTTCTCGGCGTTCTGCGAATAGCAGTACGCGGCGAAGGTCTTCCCCGCGGCGTGCGCCTCGGCGCGACGGTCCATGAGGAAGGCCCAGAACGCCGCGAAGGAGCGCGCCTCGTCGCGGGTGGGCACGGGCTCCCAGGTGGCGAAGGGCCGGTAGCCCTCGTCGACGCCGTCGCGGCGCAGCCAGGTGCCCCAGAGGTACGCGCCGTACTCCTGGTAGCTCTCCATGTCCACGTCCACCTCCACGTCGGCCCGCCGGACGCGGACCTCGGGCGTGCGGCGCACCAGCACCTGTCCGTCGCGCCAGGCGCGCGCCATGGCACGCAGGTCGGCGATCGGCACCGGCACGTCCTCGGGCTGCGGCCCGGCGTACTCCGCCAGCTGATCCACCGTGGTCACGCCCGCGGCGCGGAGCCCGGGCGCGGAGCGGCCGTCCGCCACCAGGCTCACGTCGCGCTGCGCGGCGAGCACGGACTCGCACTGCGGCCACCAGGGGCACCGCCGACATTCGGCGACCCGCACGGGCTCGGTCCCGGACGTCCCGGCGAGCACCGCCCGACGGTCCGCGAACCGCTCGTCGTACTGGGGCAGGAGCGGCCCGATCTCGTGCACGACGATGCGCGCACCGTCGACCCCGACGCTCCCGCCGAGCAGCGACGACGAGGCGTGCCCCGCGTCCTGCAGCATCCGGGTGAGGTGCGCGAGGCGCATCTGGTCGCCCCGGTGCTGGCGCACGCGCACCGTCTCATCCGGCGCGGGCGCCCAGCGGTCCAGCGGCGACGTGGTCGCCCCCGCGCCGGGGTCGGACACCTTGTGATTGACGACGATGACGGGGACGTAGCCGTCCGCGACGCGGATCAGGAGTTCGCTGTGGCCGCGGCGGCCGTGCGCGGTGGGCAGGACCCCGCCCCAGACGCGGTCGGCGCCGCGGGCCAGGGCGTCCAGCGTGCGGGTCACGGCGCCCTCGCCGGGCTCGATGACGGTGAGGCCCGCCATGCGGTCCCGGACCGAGGCCCGGAACACCGAGGCGGCCTCCACCCGCAGCGCCATGCCGGGGTCCGGGTCCGCGCCGGAGGCCGCGGTGTCGAGCGCCAGGCGATGGCGGCAGCCGGTGAGTGCCCGCGCGCTCACCGGGGGTGCCTGGATGCCCTGTTGTGTGTCCACTACCGAGCATTATCGCGGGCGGCACTGACAGTCCCGGCAGCCACGCTGTGCAATGCTGTACCGGACGGCAGTAGCTGACCTCAAGGACGTGCACAGATGGGTTTGTTCGGCAAGAAGCAGAAGTCCTCCCGCGCAGAGCGTCGGGCACAGGCGAAGGCGCTCAAGTCGAAGGCGCGCCTCGAAGCCAAGTTGGCCGCGAAGAACGCGGACCGCGAAGCGAAGCGCGTGGTGAAGACCGCGTCGAAGAGCGAGCGCAAGGCCATGAAGTCCGAGCTGCAGCGCGCCAAGATCGTGGCGCAGATGCAGGGCAAGTCGGATAAGGCCAACCTGAAGATCGCCGAGACCAACGCCCGCCAGGCCGTGGACGGCAAGCTGCTGTCGGAGGCCCGCCTCAAGCGCTACGTGTCCACCGCGCGCCTGCTCGCGCCGGTCGTGGTGCCGCTGGTGTACCGGGCGGCGCAGGCCGGCCGCAACCAGCTCGACACGGCCCGCGCGTCCCGCCTGGGCGTGCCGGTGGACGAGGTCGCGAACTTCGCGGGCTACGGCGGCGGGCTCTCGGCCCGGGTCGCGGCGTCGCGCCGTTCGCTGGACCAACTGGCGACGACGCACCCGGACGCGGAGACCAAGTCCTTCACCGCGGCGGTCGCGCAGCGTCTCGACGACCTGTCCGCGGCGATCACCGCGTCGGAGTCCATGCCCCCGGCGCGCCGCCGCCCGGCGCACCAGGCCATCGCGCGCGAGCTGGACGGCATCGACGCCGACCTGCTCAACCGGCTGGGCGTCAGCTCCTAGCAGCACTCCTCCCGGTCGCCCCGGCCGCCGTCCTGCGGGACGGCCGCCGGGGCGTTACCGTTCGTCGGGTGCTGAACAGGACCCGTCCCCCGCTCCTCCTCCGCTGCGGCGCGGCGGTGTCCGCCGCCGCCCTGGCGCTGGGCGTCGCCTCCCCTGCGCACGCGCGGCCCGCCGCCCCGGCGTACGTGGCGCTGGGCGACTCCTACTCCTCGCTGCCCGCGGACGCGACCGCCGGCCCGTCGCAGGAGGAGCGCTCCTGCGGCCGGTCGACGCGCAACTACCCGAAGCTCGTGGCCGATGCCCTGGGCCTGCCGCGAACCTCCCTGCGGGACAACACCTGCGGCGGCGCCGACAGCGGCGACGCGTTCGCGGTGCAGCGCGCGGGCTCCGCGAAGCTCGGACACTTCGACGCGCCGCCGCAGCTCTCGGGGATCGGCGCGGAGACGCGACTGGTCACGATCTCGCTGGGCGGCAACGACGGCGACCTGTACTCGAACATCCTGGAGGCCTGCGCGAAGCGGCCCGGGACGCGGGCGGCGCCGTGCACGTCCGACGGCGCCTCCCGCCCCGCGCACCTGTCCGACGGCGCGGTCTCCGCTGTGCTGCAGCGGATCACCGCCGCGGACGCCCGGATCGTGCGCGCGGTGCGGGCCCGTGCCCCGCGGGCGCGGATCATGCTGGTGGGCTATCCCGTGCTGTTCGAACCCGGCCGGTCGTGCGGGGCGATCTCGGCCTACGCCCCGGCGAGCGTCGACTGGATGCGGAGCGTGCTCACCGAGCGGCTCAACCGTGCGGTGCACCGGGCCGCGCAGCGGGCGGGCGCCGAGTTCGTGGACATGGAGCCGGCGTCGCGCGGCCACGAGGTGTGCGGCGCGCGGCCGTGGATCAACGGCCTGACCGAGACGCCGCGGGCCGCGGCGATGCACCCGTTCCCCGAGGAGGGCGTCGCCGTGGCGGCCGAGATCACCCGCGCCGTCCGGACTTCCGGCTCCCGCCCCTGACCTCGCCCGGCCAGGCCAGGGTGAGCTCGCCACCGTCGGGCAGGTCCTTCCACGCCGCGGCGAACGCGTCGTAGCGGGCGTACAGGCGCCGCACCAGTTCCGGCGTCAGGTCCGCGTCGTCGACGGTGCCCGGCCACGCCCGGTCGGGCGCGCGCAGGCCGCGCTCCACCTCCCACAGCGCCACGGTGAGCGACGCGAGGTACTCGGAGCGCCGCATGTCCTCGGACTGCTCCGCGGTGGGCCGCTTGGTGTTCCGGGACGCCTTCTTCCGCGCGACGGGATCGGCCGGCCAGAACAGCCCGTCGAGGCCGTCGGCGGCCGCGAGGCGCCCGAACACGCCGCCGCGCAGCCCGTCCTCGATCTCGCCGATCATGTGCGCGGCGTCGTGCGGCACCGTCGGGCTCGCGCCCGGCCCGCCCCGCGGCGCGAGCTCGGGTCCCTTCTCGCGGCGCACCAGCACCTCGTAGCCGGTCCCGCGCTTGACGAACGTGACGTCCATACACCCTCCTACCCCGATTGAACACCGTCCCGCGGATGGCGACCAGCGGTTTTTCGCGCCGTCACGGTGGTCGATCGACCCGGGCGGGGTGGTTGAGGGGTACGGGTGGGGCGGGCCTAGCGGCCGATGAACTTGAGCGCCCGCACGACGGGCGGCACCACGTTGAGGAACACGGTGCGCGGGACGCCCTTGATGCCGCCGATGCCGATGATCCGCTGCTGCGCGATGGTCTTCGACTCGCAGTACTTGAGCAGGCCCTCGGCGCCGTGCCGGCGGCCGACGCCGGAGATGCCCATGCCGCCCATCGGCGCGGCCGTGGAGCCCCACGCGGCGGCGTAGCCCTCGTTGATGTTCACGGTGCCGGCGTTGATCCGGTCCGCGATCTCCTGCGCCTGCTTGGTGGAGCCGGCGAAAACGCTGGCGTTGAGGCCGTATTCGGTGTCGTTGGCGCGCTCGATCGCCTCGTCGACCGAGTCCACCGGGTAGATGGAGACGACGGGGCCGAAGGTCTCCGAGCGGAAGCACACGGCGCCCTCGGGGACGTCCTTGAGGACGGTCGGCTCGTAGAAGAACGGGCCCAGGTCGGGGCGGGCCCTGCCGCCGGCGAGCACCGTCGCGCCCTTGGCGACGGCGTCGTCCACGTGCGAGACCACGGTGTCGATCTGCGACTTCGACGCGAGGGAGCCCATCTCGTTGGCGAAGTCGTAGCCGGCGCCCAGGGCGAGGTTCGCGGTGCGCTCGGCGAAGGCCCGGGCGAACTCGTCGGCGATCTCCCGCTCCACGTAGATCCGCTCGATCGAGATGCACAGCTGGCCCGAGTTGGAGAACGCGGCGCGCGCGGCACCGTCGGCCGTGTTCGCGATGTCGGCGTCCTTGGTGACCACCATGGGGTTCTTGCCGCCCAGCTCGGCGGAGAAGCCGATGAGCCGCTTGCCGCACTGCTCGGCGAGGGTGGCACCGGTCGCGGAGGAGCCGGTGAACATGAGGTAGTCGGCGCGCTCGACGATCGCCGTACCCACCACGCCGCCGGGGCCCGGGACCACGGCGAACAGGTCGCGCGGGAGGCCGGCGCGGTAGAGCAGCTCGACGGCGGCGAGGGCGCAGTACGGGGTCTGCGAATCCGGCTTGAGCACCACCGCGTTGCCGGCGGCGAGCGCGGCCACGCCGTCGGAGACGGCCAGGGTCAGCGGGTAGTTCCACGGCGCGATCACGCCGACCACGCCCTTGGGCTGGTAGCGCACGCGGGTGTTGGTGAACACCGGGAGCATGCCGGCGGTGTTCTTCTGCGCCAGCAGCTTCGGCGCGTTCTTGCCGTACCAGCGGGCGGTCATGGCGACGTCCAGGGTCTCCTCCTGGGCGTACTGGCGGGCCTTGCCGGTCTCGAGCTGCGCCATGTCCATCAGCTCGGTGCGGTGCTCGTTGACCAGGTCGGCGAAGCGCAGCAGCACCTTGGCGCGGTCCTTGGGGCTGCGGGCGGCCCACTGGCGCTGAGCCAGGCGGGCGCGGGTGAAGGCGAGCTCGACGTCCTCGGCGGTGCCGACGGGGATCGTGGTCACCTTCTCGCCGCTGAACGCCTCGAGTACATCGCGGGACTCCCGCTGGTCGGGGTGGTCGATCGCGGAGAGCGCGCGGAGACGGTCGAACGTGGCCTGGGTGGGTGCTGGCATGGGGCCAGGCTACCCGCTTGTTGACGGTGCCTCAATAGCGCGCCCCGTCGCGAATCTTCGCTGCAGAGGCCCGTCGCGGCCATAGTGGTCGCGTCCCGCCCGAGACGCGCATTTTCGCCACGGATCGGGGTCGATAGGATCGCCTCATGAGCGACGTGCAGTTCACCCCCACCGCGGACCTGGTCGACGAGATCGGCCCCGACGTGCGCAGCTGCGACACCCAGTTCCGCCAGTTCGGCGGCCGCCGCGCCTTCGCCGGCGAAGTCGTCACCGTCAAGTGCTTCCAGGACAACGCGCTGCTCAAGTCGGTGCTGGGCGAGCCCGGCGACGGCCGCGTGCTGGTGATCGACGGCTCCGATGAGAACGGCGAGCCGTCGCTGCACACCGCGCTGGTCGGCGACCTGATCGCCGAGCTGGGCCGCTCCAACGGCTGGGCCGGCATCGTGGCCTACGGCGCCATCCGCGACTCCGCGGTGGTCGGCACGCTGAACATCGGCGTCAAGGCCCTCGGCACCAACCCGCGCAAGTCCACCAAGACCGGCGCCGGCGAGAAGAACGTGCCCCTCACCTTCGGCGGCGTCACGTTCACGCCCGGCGATATTCTGCACAGCGACGACGACGGCATCGTCCTGGTGTAGCGCTACCCCCGCGCGACGCGGGCGGACCGCCCGAACACCTCCACCACGTCGCCCACGGCGAGCTGCCGCCCGCGGCGCTCGTCGACCTCGCCGTTCACGGTCACCTCACCGTCGGCGATCACCGACTTCGCCTCGGCCCCGGAGTCGATCAGCCCGGCCAGCTTGAGGAACTGCCCCAGCCGGATCACATCGTCGGAGATCTCCACGTCGATCGCGTCGCTCACGCCGCTCATCATGCCCGACTATCCTCGACCCGTGCTGCTCGAGCTCGCAGGTGTGCGCACCCACGTGGCGGTCGACCCGCCCACGGGCCCGGTCTCGGGCCCCCCGGTGGTGCTCTGCTCCGGCCTCGCCGGCAATTGGTTCGACTGGGACGCGTGCACCGCGCTGTTGTCCGCGTCGCGCACCGTCGTGCGCCCGGACCGGCCGGGGTACGGCCTCTCCGACCCGTGGCCCGACGGTGCCCTCCCCACCCTGGAGTCGGAGGTCACGCGCCTGCGGGAGCTGCTGGACGCTCTGGAGCTGCCCACCGCGGTGGTGTGCGGGCACTCGATGGCCGGCTTCTACGTGGAGGCGTTCGCGCGGCTGTATCCGGAGCGGACGGCCGGCATGCTCCTACTGGACGGCAGCGTCGAGGTGCGGCCGCCGTGGACGCTCCCCGCCCGGGTGCGCGACGGTCTGCTGTTGCGCACGGCCGATGCGGCGGCGGCCGCGCACATCAACCGGGCGGGGCCGCTCGCGCACCGGCTGCTCGCGGGTTCGCCCGCGCCGGAGCGGTTCACGCCGATCCTCTCCTCCGAGGCCTACCTGCGGGCGGCGCTGCTGGAGAACGGGCAGTACCCGGTTCTCGCGCGGGGGCTGTCGGACCTGCGGGGGCGGAAGCCGCTGCGCGTGGGGCTCCCCGCGACGGTGGCGGCCGCCTACACCGGACGGCCCACGCCGTGGGCGGCGTCGTGGCTGCGGCGGCAGCGGGAACTGGCGGACCGGCTGGGAGCGCGGTTCGCGGTGATCAGCCCCAGCGGGCACCACGCGATGGTGGACCAGCCGGCGCAGACGGCCGCGCTGATCCTCGACGTCGACCGGGCGGGCGGCTAGCCGGCCCGGAGTACGCGCAGGTCGGCGGGGGTCACGAGGCGTTCGCCGTCCTCGGTCAGCGTGCGCGCACGTCGGCGGTTCCGCAGCCGGTGGATTGCGAGGGAGCCCAGGACGGTGGGGCGGCGGTGCAGCTTCACGGCGATTCTCTCCGAGGATGCGATCTCGATGCGGAACGATTGGTTACAGATACTGTATTGCTTGGATCGCCCGGGGTCCAGTGCCGGCGGCCGCGCGTGTCCCGAGTCACACGCGGCCTCCGCGGCGCATCCCGCGACCGCACGACGAGGGGCCGCTACTGTATGCCTTGTCCCGCTCGACTTTGCTTTCTCACACTCCCTGAGGAGAACCGTGTCCGACCTCGACGACCTCATCCAATCCATCCCGATCGCCGACATCGCGGCCCAGCTCGGCGTCGCGCCCGAGGTCGCGTCCGAGGCCGTGAACCAGACCGTGCCCACGCTCCTGGCGGGCCTGCAGGCGCAGGACACCACGCAGGCTCCCACGGAGCTCGCGGCGGCCGCCGATGACGGCGATGGCGAGCAGATCGTCTCCAGCCTGTTCGGCGACAAGACCGACGACGTGGCGGCGGCCGCCGCGGCCCCGCTCTCCTCGAACGTCACGAACGACCTGGTGAAGCAGCTGCTGCCGATCCTCGCGCCGATCGTCATCGCGTTCGTCATGAAGAAGCTCACCGGCGGCCAGGGCGCCCCGCAGCAGGAGCAGGCTCCGCAGCAGCAGGCGCCCGAGCCGCAGGGCGGAGGGGACCTGCTGGGCGGCATCCTCGGCGGCATGCTGGGCGGTGGGAAGGCCGGCAGCGGCAACCCCACGGGCGACGTGCTCGGCAGCATCCTGGGCGGACTCCTCAACCGGAAGTAGCCCCGAGATCACCGAAGGCCGGCCCCGCGCGGGGCCGGCCTTCGGCGTTCGTCATCGGTGTCCGACGGTGCGCCTACCGCTGCGGTGCGGTGGTGGGCACGATCGGCGCGGGCAGCGCCGACTCGCCCATGAGGAACCGGTCGACGGCGGCGGCGGCGCTGCGGCCCTCGGCGATGGCCCACACGATGAGCGACTGGCCGCGGCCGGCGTCGCCGGCGACGAACACGCCGGGCACCGTCGACTGGAAGTCGTCGCCGCGCGCCACGTTGCCGCGGTCGGAGTACTCGACGCCCAGCTTGTCGAGGAGGTCGTCGCGCTGCGGGCCGACGAAGCCCATCGCGAGCAACACGAGATCGGCCTCGAGGGTGAAGTCGGAACCCTCGACCTTCTCGAACTTCCCGGCCTCCATCGTCACCTCGTAGGCCTTGAGCCCGGTGACCTTTCCGTCCTCGCCGACGAACTGCTCGGTGCTGACGGAGAACACGCGCTCGCCGCCCTCCTCGTGGGCCGAGCTGATGCGGTACATCAGCGGGTAGGTCGGCCACGGGGTGGATTCGGCGCGCTCACGCGGCGGGACCGGCATGATCTCGAACTGGTGCACGCTCTCGGCGCCCTGGCGCAGCGAGGTGCCCAGGCAGTCCGCGCCGGTGTCGCCGCCGCCGATGATGACGACCTTCTTGTCCTTGGCGTGGATCGGCGGCAGGCCGTCCCCGTCGGTCACGTCGTCGCCCACCGCGGCGCGGTTGGCCCACGGCAGGAACTCCATGGCCTGGTGGATGCCGTCCAGCTCGCGGCCGGGGATCGGCAGGTCGCGGCCCACGGTGGAGCCGTTGGCCAGGACCACGGCGTCGAAGTCCTCGCGGAGCTGCTCGACGGTGACGTCGACGCCCACGTTGACGCCGGCCTTGAAGATCGTGCCCTCGGCGTTCATCTGGGCGAGGCGGCGGTCGATGTGCCGCTTCTCCATCTTGAACTCGGGGATGCCGTAGCGCAGCAGGCCGCCGATGCGGTCGGCCCGCTCGAACACGGTCACGGTGTGGCCGCCGCGCGTGAGCTGCTGCGCCGCGGCGAGTCCCGCGGGGCCGGAGCCGATCACGGCGACCTTCTTGCCCGTGAGGGTGGTCGGGTGCTCGGGCGAGACCCAGCCCTCGTCGAAGGCCTTGTCGATGAGCTCGACCTCGACCTGCTTGATGGTCACCGGGTCCTGGTTGATGCCCAGGACGCAGGAGGCCTCGCACGGCGCGGGGCACAGCCGGCCGGTGAACTCCGGGAAGTTGTTCGTCGCGTGCAGGCGCTCGATGCCGTCGCGCCACCGGTCCTTGTAGACCAGGTCGTTCCACTCGGGGATCAGGTTCCCGAGCGGGCAACCGTTGTGGCAGAACGGGATGCCGCAGTCCATGCACCGGGAGGCCTGCTTGCGCAGGGTGCCCCCGTCGAACGGCTTGTAGACCTCGTTCCAGTCCAGCAGTCGGAGCGGGACCGGCCGGCGGACCGGCAGCTCACGCGAGGTGTTCTTCAGAAAGCCCTGGGGATCAGCCACGAGCGGCCTCCATCACTGCGTCGTCGATGTTGCGGCCGTCGATTTCGGCACGCTTGATGGCGGTGAGCACGCGCTTGTAGTCGCGCGGCATCACCTTGGCGAAGAGCCGGCGCTCCCGGCCCCAGTTGGCGAGGATCTTCTCCGCCACGGCGGAATCCGTGTACGCGTGGTGCTTGACGATGGTCTCGCGCACGAACTCGGTGTCGGCCTCGTCCAGCGACTCCAGCTCCACCAGTTCGGTGTTGAGGTCGCGGTCGAAGCGGCCGTCGGCGTTGTACACGTAGGCGATGCCGCCGGACATGCCGGCGCCGAAGTTGCGCCCGGTGTCGCCCAGCACGATCACCCGGCCGCCGGTCATGTACTCGCAGCCGTGGTCGCCCACGCCCTCGACCACCGCGACGGCGCCCGAGTTGCGCACGGCGAAGCGCTCGCCGGCCTTGCCGCGCAGGTACACCTCACCGTCGGTGGCGCCGAACAGGATCACGTTGCCCGCGATGATGTTGTCCTCGGCCACGAACCCCTCGGGGGCGTCCGCGGCGGGGCGCACGATGATCTTGCCGCCCGAGAGGCCCTTGCCCACGAAGTCGTTGGCGTCGCCGTAGAGCCGCATCGTGATGCCCTTCGGCACGAACGCGCCGAAGCTGTTGCCGGCGCTGCCGCGGAAGGTGATGTCGACGGTGTCCTCGGGGAGCCCCTCGGCGCCGTGCGCCTTGGTGATCTCGTGGCCCAGCATGGTGCCGACGGTGCGGTTGACGTTGGAGATCGGCGTCTCGATCTGCACCGGGCTCCCGGTGTCGATCGCGATCCGCGCCTGCGCGATCAGCTGCTGATCCAGGGCCTTCTCGAGGCCGTGGTCCTGCGGCTGGCTGCAGTAGGGGTCCTGCCGCATGAACGGCGAGTCCACCTGCGCGAGGATCGGCGTCAGGTCCAGCTTGCCGGCCTTGGCGTCGCCCCAGTGCTTCTGCGCCGCTTCGGTGTTGAGCACCTGCGACTGGCCGACGGCCTCCTTCAGGGTGCGGAAACCGAGCTCGGCGAGCAGCTCGCGCACCTCCTCCGCGATGTAGAGGAAGAAGTTCTCCACGAACTCCGGCTTGCCGTTGAAGCGGCGGCGCAGCACGGGGTTCTGGGTGGCGACACCCACGGGGCAGGTGTCGAGGTGGCACACGCGCATCATGATGCAGCCCGAGACCACCAGCGGCGCGGTGGCGAAACCGAACTCCTCGCCGCCGAGCAGCGCGGCGACGATCACATCGCGGCCGGTCTTGAGCTGGCCGTCCACCTGCACCACGATCCGGTCGCGAAGACCGTTGAGCAGCAGCGTCTGCTGGGTCTCGGCGAGGCCGATCTCCCAGGGCGCGCCCGCGTGCTTCACCGAGGTGAGCGGGGTGGCGCCGGTGCCGCCGTCGTGGCCCGAGATGAGCACCACGTCGGCGTGCGCCTTGGAGACGCCGGCGGCGACGGTGCCCACGCCGATCTCGGAGACCAGTTTCACGTGAATCCGCGCCTGCGGGTTCGCGTTCTTCAGGTCGTGGATCAGCTGCGCGAGGTCCTCGATCGAGTAGATGTCGTGGTGCGGCGGGGGCGAGATCAGGCCGACGCCGGGCGTCGAGCCGCGGACCTCGGCGACCCACGGGTACACCTTGTGCGGGGGCAGCTGGCCGCCCTCGCCGGGCTTCGCGCCCTGCGCCATCTTGATCTGGATGTCGGTGCAGTTGCTCAGGTAGTGCGAGGTCACGCCGAACCTGCCGGAAGCGACCTGCTTGATCGCCGAGCGGCGCAGGTCGCCGTTCTCGTCCGGCGTGAAGCGGTTCGGATCCTCGCCGCCCTCACCGGAGTTCGAGCGGCCGCCGAGGCGGTTCATGGCGATGGCCAGCGTCTCGTGCGCCTCCGCGGAGATCGAGCCGAAGCTCATGGCGCCCGTCGAGAACCGCTTGACGATCTCGCTGGCGGGCTCCACCTCGTCCAGCGGGACCGGCTGCCGGTCCGGCTGGAAACGGAACAGGCCGCGCAGCGACGCGAGCCGCGCGCTCTGGTCGTCGACCAGCTTGGTGTACTCCTTGAACACCTTGTACTGGCCGGTGCGCGTGGCGTGCTGGAGCTTGAACACCGTGTCCGGGTTGAACAGGTGGTACTCGCCCTCGCGGCGCCACTGGTACTCGCCGCCCACCTCGAGCTCGCGGTGCGCCAGCTCCTCGGGGCGGTCGTTCATGGCGCGCTTGTGCCGCGCGGCCACGTCGGCGGCGATCTCGTCCAGGCCGATGCCGCCGAGCTGGCTCTGCAGGCCCGTGAAGAACTCGTCGACAACCTCCTGCGAGAGGCCGATCACCTGGAACAGCTGCGCGCCGGTGTACGAGGCCAGGGTGGAGATGCCCATCTTGGACATCACCTTGAGCACGCCCTTGCCCGCGGCCTTGACGTAGTTGGCGTTGAGCTTCGCCAGGGGGATCCCGTTGAGCTCGCCCCGCAGCTGCATGTCCTCGATGGTGGCGAACGCCATGTACGGGTTCACCGCCGCCGCACCGCATCCGATGAGCGCGGCCATGTGGTGCACCTCGCGGGCGTCGCCGGCCTCCACGATGAGGCCGACCTTGGTGCGGCTGCGCTCGCGCACCAGGTGGTGGTGCACGGCGGCGGTCAGCAGGAGCGACGGGATCGGCGCCAGCAGGCGATCGGAGTTGCGGTCCGACAGCACGATCAGGCGGGCGCCGCCGGCGATGGCCTCGGAGACCTGGGTGCGCACGGTGTCGATCGCCTCGCGCAGGCCCTTGCCCCCCTCGGCCACCGGGTACAGGCCCGGGATGACCACGGAGCGGAACTCCGGCAGGTTGCCGTCGTCGTTCACCTTGACGAGCTTCACCAGCTCGTCGTTGTTGAGGATCGGCTGCGGCAGCAGGATCTGGCGGCAGCTGATGGCCGACGGGTTGAGCAGATCGGACTCGCTGCCGATGGTGCCGCCGATGCTGGTGACGATCTCCTCGCGGATGGCGTCCAGGGGCGGGTTGGTCACCTGCGCGAAGAGCTGCTGGAAGTAGTCGAACAGCAGGCGCGGGCGCAGCGAGAGGACCGCGACGGGGGTGTCGGTGCCCATGGAGCCGATCGCCTCGGCGCCGGTCTTGGCCATCGGCGTGAGGAGCAGGTTCAGCTCCTCGGTGGTGTACCCGAACATCTGCTGCCGCTGGGTGACCCGATCGTGCGCCATCACGGTGTGCGGGCGGTCGGGCAGCTCCTCGAGGCGGAGCAGGCCCTCGGCCAGCCACTCCTGGTACGGCTCGGCGGCGGCCAGATCGCTCTTGATCTCCTCGTCGGAGACGATGCGGCCCTGCGCGGTGTCCACCAGGAACATGCGGCCCGGCTGCAGGCGGGTCTTGTAGACCACGTCGCTGTGCGGGATGTCGAGGACGCCCACCTCGGAACCGAGGACGACGAGGCCGTCCTTGGTGACCCAGATGCGCGACGGGCGAAGGCCGTTGCGGTCCAGCACGGCGCCGATCACGGTGCCGTCGGTGAAGCACACCGACGCGGGGCCGTCCCACGGCTCCATCAGCGAGGAGTGGTACTCGTAGAACGCCCGGCGCGCGGGGTCCATGTCGAGGTTCCGCTCCCACGCCTCGGGGATCATCATGAGCACGGCGTGCGGCAGGCTGCGGCCGCCGAGGTGCAGCAGCTCCAGCACCTCGTCGAAACGTGCTGTGTCGCTGCCGCCCTCGGTGCAGATCGGGAAGATCTTGTCCTTGGCGTCGTCACCGAAGACCGCCGGGTCGAGCAGGGACTCGCGAGCGCGCATCCAGTTCTCGTTGCCGCCGACGGTGTTGATCTCGCCGTTGTGGGCGACGCGGCGGTACGGGTGCGCCAGCGGCCAGCTGGGGAACGTGTTCGTGGAGAAGCGCGAGTGCACCAGACCCAGAGCCGATTCCACGCGCTCGTCCTGCAGGTCCATGAAGAACCCGCGGAGCTGCGGCGTGGTCAGCATGCCCTTGTAGACGAAGGTCTGGCTGCTCAGCGACGGGAAGTACACCGACTCCTCGCCCTGCGAGCCGGCGCCGGCACCGTCGGTCCCGAGCTCCCGCTCGACGCGCTTGCGGATCACGAAGCAGCGGCGCTCGAGCTCCATGCCGGACAGGGGCGTCCCGTCGGCCGCGTCGCCAGCGATGAACACCTGGCGCATGGTGGGCATGGCGTCGCGGGCGAGCGCGCCCAGCGAGCCGTCGTCGGTGGGCTGATCGCGCCAGCCGAGCACCGTCAGGCCCTCCTCGGCGACGATCCGCTCCACGCCCTCGGCGGCCTTGGTCGCCTCGGCGGCGGCCTGCGGGAGGAAGGCGATGCCGGTGGCGTACGCGCCCTGATGCGGCAGCTCGAAGTCGACGACGGCGCGGAAGAACCGGTCGGGGACCTGGATCAGGATGCCCGCACCGTCACCGGTGTTGGGCTCGGCACCCGCGGCGCCGCGGTGCTCGAGGTTGACCAGCGCGGTGATGGCCTTGTCCACGATGTCGCGGGAGGGGCGGCCGTGCATGTCCACCACGAAGGCGACGCCACAGGCGTCGTGCTCGTTCGCGGGGTGGTACAGACCCTGCGGACCTGGGGGGACGAAACGGCTCATCGAAAACCTGCCTTAACGCGGCGCCTCACGGCGGAACGGGTTCTTACAAGGGCGGTGGCCCTGGACAGGACTCACCTCAGGCATCGTTGGCTGTGCCGCAAATTCTAGTTTCCTCGACCTGATTCACCAAATAAAAGGCTGACCTAACCCGCCTTGACCTGGAGGGACGCCGAGTATCCGGGGTGCTTCGACTGGGTTTCCGCTAGGTTTCCCGGACGTGACCGGAAGCGATTCCCGCGAGTTGCTCACCGCGGGCCCCGCGCTCGCGGTGGCGCTCGTGGCGCTCGCCCTCGCGGGCGCAGCCGTCGCGTGGCTGGGCCGGACCGGATACGGCGCCGCGATCCTCGGTTCGACGGTGCGCGCGACCATCCAGCTCGGGGCGCTCGGGATGGCGCTGAGCCTCATCGTGCGGAGCCTGTGGTTCACGGCCGTGTTCGTGGCGCTGATGGGCGCGACGGCCGGGTGGACCGCGACGCGGCGGATCGTCGGGAGGCTGCCGCGGTGGCCCGAGATCGCGCTGACCACGGCCGCGGTCGCCGTGCCGTCGGCGGCGCTGGCGGCGGTGCTCATCGCCGCCGGGGTGCTGCCGGCGGCGGGGATCGCGGTGATCCCGGTGGTGGGCAGCGGATTCGGCGCCGCGATGACGGCGGCGGGCCTGGCCGGGAAGCGGGCACTCGAGGAGCTGTCCGCGCGGCGCGGAGAGGTGGAGGCCGGGCTGGCCCTGGGCATGGAGCCGGTGACGGTCCGGCTGGAGGTGTGCCGGCCCGCCGCGGCGACGGCGCTCGTCCCCGCGCTGGACCAGACGCGGACCGTGGGGCTGGTGACGATCCCCGGCGCGTTCGTGGGCATGGTGCTCGGCGGCGCGTCGCCGCTGGCGGCGGCGATCATGCAGCTGTACGTGCTCGGGGCGATCCTCGCGGTCGCACCTATCGCCGTGGTCGCGGTGACCCTCGTGGCGGCACGCGGGTGGTACGAGGCCGGCCCCCACCCCTTCTGAGGATGATCCGACATTTCGCGGGAGGCGGAACGCTCTGCGGGCGAGAAGGATTCCGCCCGTATTTGAGGTAGCAATAGCCGTGCGTGCGGAGTAGACTCGAATGTATGAGCACAGCAGACGATGGATTCGAACACGGGAGGGCGGTCCGCCGGCCGCTGCCTCCCGAGTTCGGGGACGTCGCCGGCCTGGATGCGGCCGCCCTGCTGGCCGACCTGCGCTCGGTGCTCGTCGAAGCGAACCGGTTGGAGGCAAGGAAGAACGCGGTGCTCTCCCAACTGTTCGCGGTCCGTGACGATGCCCGACGGTGCCGGGCCGAGTCCGATCGCCGGTTCGTCGGGGACTGGGACGAGTTGGTCGCCGAGGCGGGTGCGGTGCTGCAGGTGGGGCGGGGCGGTGCCTCGGCGGCCGTGCACCGCGGCCTGGACCTCCGCGAACGCCTCCCGCACGTTTTCGCGGTCTGCACCACCGGCATCGTGACCACCCAACAGCTCTACGCCGTCCTGCGCTATGCGTCGGCGATCATCGACGACCGCGTGCTGCATGAATTCGACGTCCGCATGGCCGCCTGGCTCTCCGGCACTCTCGCCGACCCCGATGTCGCGGTGACCGCGTCGGCGGTGGAGGAGGCCGCGAAGCAGATCCTGGTGCGGATCGACATCGACGCCGTGCCGCAGGTGCCGGAGAAGAAGCCCCGCTTCGGGATCGACATGCATGCGCGGGCGGACGGCACGGTCGATGTCGAAGCGATCATCCCGAAGGCGGACGGGATCCGGTTCGCCGGTTTGCTTGCGGACATGCTGAAGACCACCTGCCGGAAGGATCCGCGCACGCTGGGTGAGCGGCAGGTCGCCGCCCACGCGGCGTTGATCGAAGGCTACGAGACCCTCGGCTGCCAATGCTCCGACGAGGCCTGCCGGTTCAAGGAACGCAAACCCCGCACCGCTGCCGTGGCATCGGAAGTAAAAGCCCTGGCGCTGATCCTCCTCAACGAATCCGACCTCCGCACACCGGAACCCGCCGCGGCCGAACCCCAGCCCGCCACCACTGCTGCTGCGGTCGACGACGCGATCACCCTGTTCGACGAACCACCCGCCGCCGAAGACACCACGCCCGACGCAGACGACGCAGACGGCACGGACGTCACGAACGACGCGGACAACGCAGATGGTGCGGGCGGCGTATCCGGAACAACCGGGGACATCGTCTCCGGCGACTCGGGTGCAGCGCCCGCGGCATCTCCCCCGGACTCGCCCGCGGCGCACGAATCTCGCGAATCGACCGGCCCCGGGCTGCCCCCTGAGCCGGCACCATCGGACGCATCAGGAGGGGCGTACGTGGTGTGCGACGAACTCGGCATCTCCGGGCCGGTCACCGCGGAGCAGGCGAACGACCTGATCGCCGACTGCGACACCACCATCCGCGTCCTCGGCAAACGGGACTCGGTCACCGGGGAGATCCACATCGCGGGGGCCTCGGGTTACACGCCGACGCAGTATCAGCTTCTGATCATGCGGCTGACCTACCCGACGTGCGTCTTCCCCGGCTGCAGCGTGCCCTCGACCCGTTGCCAGGCCGATCACGTCGCCGAATACGACCACCGCGACCCCGCACGCGGCGGCAAAACAACAGTCGCCGGGAAACACGGCCCCGGGAACCTGGTACCGCTGTGCGGATTCCACCACCGCATCAAAACCGAAACCGGATGGCTCTCCGACATCCTCGACGACGGCACCGTCGAATGGCACCACCCGGCCGGCGGCATCTGGCTCACCCCACCCGGCGCCGCGCAGGAAATCCTGCCCGGGCTCGGGAAACTCGTCTGGGACACCCCTGCCCGCACCGAATCAGAAGAGCAGACCGAACCGCAGACCTTCGACACCCACGCCGAACACCGCGCCCAACAACGCCGCGACGAACGCACCAAGAACCGCCGCATCCGCCTCGAGAAGGTCAAGAAGCGCGCCGAGGAACGACTCCGGAAGGAGCTGGAGCGCCAACGTAAGCAGGCCGAGGAACAGGGCGTCGAGTTCGTCCCGAACACGGAACCCGAACCCCCACCGCCCTTCTGACGGCCGCAGTCAGCCGAGGAGCAGCAGCGTGAGGTCAGCCGGGACATCCGCGGAGACGGCGTGCACCTCGCGGGCGTCGATGTGCAGGACCGCACCCGGCGTCAGCTCCATCCGCTCCCCCGCGACGGCCACCGTCACCACGCCGCGCAAGACGGACAGCAGAATCGGTTTGGGCGCGTTGTGATCCGCGAGTTCCTGCCCGGGGCGGAAGGTGAGTTGAATGATCGTCGCTCCGGCGACCGAAGCCAGCCGCACGACGTGTGGCCGCGCACCGTCGGCCTCCTCCCCCGTAGCGAGACCCTCGACCAGGGACCAGGTTCCGCTCATATCAGTGCCCGTGCTTGCGCATACGCTCTTCGCGCCAGCGCTCCAACATCGTGGGCAGCTCGCCGATCATGAACTCGAAGAAGTCCCGCATCACCGTGACCCGCTCGGCCGCCCCGCCGCCGTCCGGAAGCTCCTCCAGGCCGTCGTCGGCGATGCTCAGCCACCGTTCCAGGATCGCGTTGCGTGAGGTGAGCGCCTCGTACCAGACGTCGTCGCCCAGGCCGATCAGGGTGTGGCGGGACCCGGGCACATGGGAGCGCCGGATCATTCCCGCCTGCTCCAGGTACCCGACCGCACCGGAGACCGCACCGGCGGACACCGAGAGCTGAGCCGCGATCTCGGACGGGGTGAGCGCCCCCTCGGGGGAGGCGAGCACGGCCGAGAAGACCCTTGCCGCCATCCGCTGCATGCCCGCATCCACGAGCGACGACGCCATGTTCTCCACGAAGTTCGGCGCATCCATGCTGGTCACAGTATCTAAACTTCCGACACTTCACAAATTTCTGAAACAGGTATAGCGTCACCGACATGACCAACGATGTCATCCGCGCCGAGGGCCTCACCAAGGCCTTCGGTAGCGCACACGCACTCAACGGACTCGACCTGCACGTGCCCCCCGGCGAGGTTCACGCCTTCCTCGGCCCCAACGGCGCAGGCAAGTCGACCACCATCCGCATCCTCCTGGGGCTGCTCAAGAAGACGTCGGGCACGGTCGAGCTGCTCGGCGGGGACCCCTGGCGCCAGGCCAGCGAGCTGCACCGCCGGCTCGCCTACGTCCCCGGCGACGTGACCCTGTGGCCGAACCTCTCCGGCGGAGAGATCATCGACCTCATGGGGCGCCTCCGCGGCGGCCTCGACGAGGGGCGCAAGAACGAACTCCTGGAACGCTTCTCGCTCGACCCGGCCAAGAAGGCCCGCACCTACAGCAAGGGCAACCGGCAGAAGGTGGCGCTCGTGGCCGCGTTCGCCGCCCGCGCCGAGCTCCTCATCCTCGACGAGCCCACCTCGGGCCTCGACCCGCTGATGGAGGAGGTGTTCACGCGCTGCCTCGAGGACGCCAAGGCCGAGGGCACGTCGATCCTGCTCTCCAGCCACATCCTCTCCGAGGTGGACCGCGTCGCCGATGCGGTCACCATCATCAAGGACGGCGCCACCGTCGAGACCGGTTCGCTCGACTCGCTGCGGCACCTGTCGCGCACGCGCGTCGAGGCCACCGTCACGCGGCCCGTCGACCTGTCGGCCACGCCGGGCGTGCACGACCTCCAGGTCGACGGTGACCGGCTCGGCTTCAGCGTGGAGGCCTCCGACCTCGGCACGGTGCTCGGCACCGTCGCCGCCGGCGGCCCCACGTCGCTGACCAGCCGTCCGCCGACGCTCGAGGAACTGTTCCTCCGCCACTACGACACCGCCGGCGGCGCGAACCCGGCCGGCACCGCGACCAGCCGCGAGGGGGCCGCGCGATGACCGGCCTCGCCGCCACGCTGCGGCTGGTGCTCCGGCGCGACCGGATCCAGCTGACCGTCTGGCTCCTGCTCTACGTGGCCATGGCCGCGTCGGCCTATTCCACGGCCGAGACCACCTACGCCGACCAGGCCTCGCTCGAATCCGCGGCCCGCGCCGCGAGCGAGAACCCCTCCCTGGTCGCGATGTTCGGCCCGGTGTACTCCGCGACGACCGGCGCGGTCGGCATGATCAAGATGGTGGTCATGATGGCCGCCGCGCTCGGCCTGCTCACCGGCCTCCTGGTGATCCGGCACACCCGCGCCGACGAGGAGTCCGGACGCCGGGAGATGTTGGGCGCCTCCGCGATCGACCGCACCGCTCCCCCGCTCGCGGCGCTCATCGAGTCCGTGGTCCTGAGCCTCGCGATCGGCGTGCTCACCGCGTTGACGCTGATCGGCATGGGCGCGGATACGACCGGCAGCATCTCGTTCGGCGCCGTGTGGGCGGCCACGGGCATCGTGTTCGCGGCGTTCGCGCTGCTCTGCGCGCAGCTCACCGAGGGCGCCCGCGCCGCGCGCGGGCTGTTCGCCTTGGGCCTCGGCGGCGCGTACCTGCTCCGGGCGCTCGGCGACGTCTCGGTGCTGCGGACCGACGGTACGCTGCCCGCCGAACCCGGCTGGGAGTCCTGGCTGTCGCCGCTGGGATGGGCGCAGCAGACCCGTCCGTTCGCCGACGACCGCGCGTGGCCCCTGCTCCCGCTTCTGGCCCTCACGATCGTGTTCGTGGCCGTGGCGCTACGGATCGCGGCGAACCGCGATCTGGGCGCCGGCATCATCCGCGTCGGGCGCGGTCGCGCGACGGCGAGCCCGCTGCTGGGCTCGGTGGGGGCGCTCACGTGGCGCCTGCACCGCGGCCAGCTGATCGGCTGGAGCGTGGGCTTCCTCGCCGTCGGCGCCGCATTCGGCGGGATGGGCAGCGCGATCGACGATCTGGCGGGCAACGCGGGCACCCGCGAGATGCTGGAACGCCTGGGAGGGTCGGGGTCGAGCCTGCTCGACGTGTTCTTCGGAGCCGAGTTCTCCGTGATGGCGATGGCCACTGCGGCACTCGGCATCTCGATCGTCAACACCGCCTGCTCCGAGGAGGTGTCCGGCCGCGCCGAGTACCTGCTGTCGGGGCCGGTGCAGCGGCTGCGCTGGTACGCCTCCCACCTCACGGTCGCGGTGCTCGCGACGTTCGTCGCCACCCTGGCCCTCGGGGTGGGCGTCTCACTCACCGCGAACCGCCAGCTGATCGTCCCCGCGCTCGCGGCCCTGCCCGCCGTGTGGGTGATCACGGCGATCGCCGCGCTCGCCGGTGCGATCTCGGCCCGGTACTCGTCGGCGGGATGGATCGTGTTGGCCCTGTGCGTGACGATGATGGTGGCCGACGTGCTCAAGCTGCCCGACTGGGTGTCGAAACTGTCGCCGTTCAACCACGTCGCCACTCAGCCCGGGGCGGCGGTGTTCACCGGCGCCACCATGGCGCTCCTGGTGATCGCGGCCGCGGGCCTGTGCGCCGCCGCGGCTTCGGAGACGCGCCGCGACCTCGCCGCCTGACCCGCCGCCGCGGCGACCGCCGGAACCTCGGTGGGTTTCGGCGACGACACGCCGGCGGCGACCGCAGCAGTCCACCCAGGCTCGGAAGGCGGCCCCACGGGCCGCCTTCGTCACAGCGGATGCGCGCTGGGCCTGCTCATCGGCGGCGGCTTCTTCGCATGCCTGGCGCATCTCATCGAATGAGAACCTTGAGAGTTCAACTGAGAGAAGTCAGGCAAACTTGTTGCTTCAAAGGGCCTGGAAATGACTACTGACCGCAGCGAGCGAGTCAGCTGCGGTCAGTGCATTCTCAGGATAACAGCACGGTTGCGATTATGCATATATCTCATCGCGAGTTTTTTCTCACCCGTTTTTCGCATCCCGAACGCAGCGATCCAGGAGCAGCCTGCCCGCCGGGTACACCGCCAGTTCCTCCGGCAACAGGCCCGGCCGGCCGGACTCCAGCACCGCGATGACGGCACCCAACTCAGGCGGCCCACCGGGCTCCTCGCCGATCCGGCGCAGCACCTGACGCGCGACGGGCTCCGGCGAATCGAAGACCGCCACATCGCGGCCCGTCCGTTCGCGCAGCGCGGCCACGATCTCGTCCTCGACCAGCCCGTAATGGGTGCAGCCCAGCACCACCGACTCGATCTCCGGCGGGGTCAGGGCCGCGGCCTCGGCGATCGCGACGGTGACCAGTCCGGGGTCGCCCGAATCGATCGCCTCGGCCAGCCCGTAGCACGGGATCCGGTGCGCGAGGGCCGGATCGGCGAAGGCGTCGATCAGCGACGTCTGGTACTCGCTCACCGTCGCCGCCGCGGTGGCCCAGACCGCGAAGGGGCGCCCCGTCGCACCGGCGGGCCGGATCGCGGGCACCACCCCGACCACGGGGATCGCCGGCTCGAACCGGGCGCGCGCCGCCTCCAGCGCGTACATCGAACCCGTGTTGCAGGCCACGATGATCGCGTCCACGTCGTACCGCACGGCCGACGCCGCCATGGACACCACGCATTCGGAGATCCGCGCGGGCTCGAGCAGCCCGTAGGGCATGTTGTCGGGATCGCGCGCCAGCACCAGCTCGGTATCGGGCCGCACCCGGGACAGCGCGTCGGCGTAGTTCACCATCCCGAAACCGGAGTCGATCACCGCCACGCGCACGCCTACAGAGCCTAGCCGGTGAACCACGCCCGGAAGACGGTGGTCGGGTCCTCGCGGCGGTGGCCGACGTCGCCGCCCAGCAGTCGCGCAGTGTCCCACGCGTTCACGGGTCCGGCTGGAACCGGTATCCGAACCCTCGCACCGTCTCGATGTGGCTCGGTCGGCCGGCGGGGTCGATCTTGGGCCGCAGCCGCAGGATCGCGTTATCCACCAACCGGGAATCGCCGAGGAAGTCCTGGTTCCAGGCGAGGGCGAACAACTGCTCGCGGCTGAGCACCCGACCCGGATGGTCGACGAACACGGACAGCAGCCGCTTCTCGGTGGGAGTCAGGGGCAGCGGCTCGCCGTGGCGGAGCACCTCGGCACCCGCCTTGTCGACCGTGAGGCTCGACGGTGCCTGCGGCGCGCGGTCCGGCGGTCCCTCCGCCGGCGCCGCGGCCCGCCGCAGGGACGCCTTGATCCGGGCGTCCAGCACCCGCGGGCTCACGGGCCTGACCACGTAGTCGTCGGCGCCGGCCTCCAGCCCCGCGACGGTGTCGACGTCGTCCGACCGTGCGGTGAGCATGAGGATCGGCACCGGGCTGGAGCGCCGGATCCGCCGGCAGACGGCGAAGCCGTCCTCGCCCGGGAGACCGATGTCGAGGATCACCGCGTCGGCCTCGCCGACCCGCTCCTCCAGATCCTCCGTGGCGGCGGGGACGTGCTCGACCGCGTGGTCGAGGCGGCCCAGTGAGAGCGCGAGCGCTCCGACGACGGCCGGATCGTCCTCGATCAGCAGCAGTTTGACCACCCGTGAACCGTCCTCTCCCGCGCCGGGCACCGTTGTGTCTTCGCAAACACTTCCGTTCTACACGTTCGCAAAGACTTCCGCCTCCACGTCGCGCGCGTCCTCCCGCCGTGCCCCGGCCGTGTCACAGACGTGGCACGGACGGCTGCGCGGCGCCGCGGGGGTGAGCTCCGCGGCGCCGCGCCGGCGCGTCGTCAGGCGGGGGTGAGGGTGTCCGCCTCCACGACCGCCGAGTCCGTCACGCGCAGGACCCGTCCCGACGCGATGTCGAAGAACAGGCCGATCACCTCGATGCCGGGCCGTCCGGCCAGCAGCGGGTGCGCGCGCATCGCCTCCACCTGGACCGCGATGTTGACCAGGGAGAGTTGGTCCGCCGCACCGAATCCCGCATCGGCGGCCGCGCCGCGCACGGGATGGCCGCCCTCGTACGCCGCCACCGCCGACGACGCGTGGTCGATCCACTGCTCGATGGTGGCGGGCACCGCCGGCCGGTGCAGGGCGACGCCCATCGCGCCGCACGACGAGTGCCCGCACACGATGATCTGCGACACCCGGAGCTCGTCCACCGCGAACGAGACGGCGGCCTCCAGCGAACCGTCGGACCCGGCCTCCGGCACCAGGTTCCCCACGTTGCGCACCGTGAACAGGTCGCCCGGGCCGCTGCCCGTGATGACGTTGGGCACGACCCGCGAATCCGCGCAGGTGAGGAACAGCGCCTCGGGCCGCTGGCCGCCGCTGAGCTCGTCGAAATCGTCGCTGAGCAGCGGAGCGTGCCGCCGGTGGTAGCGGGCGATGCCGTCGGCGAGCCCGCCCCGCGCGTGCGCCCGCCACGGCAGCAGGCCGCGCTCGGCGGGCCGCTCGGTGGTGCGGCGCGGCGTCCGCGTGCCGGCGGCGTCGATGGCGGCGGCGCCCAGATCGTCGATCGTCACCGTGCCGCCCTCGGCCCGGTAGCGGCGCGCCCATTCGGTGATCTCCTCGGCCGACGCGTGGTCGAGGAAGTCGACGGTGAGCTCCACGGCCACGTCGGCCCCCGGGGGCACCGAGGCCAGCACCCGGGACAGCCGCGGCAGCGCGAAGAAGCTCAGCGAGCCGTCGACGGACACGTGCCAGCGCCCGGCGGCGTCCGGCGCCGCGTCGATCGAGGCGCGCGCGATCCGCCACAGCACCAGCAGGATCGCCACGACCAGCCCCGCGAGGACGCCCTCGAGCAGGTTCAGGAACAGCACGCCCAGGATGGTGACCGCGTACACCAGGATGTCGCCGGTGCGCCGGGCCGCGCGGATGTGCGCGGTCTTCACCAGCTGCACGCCGATCACGATGAGCAGGCCGGCGAGGGCGGAGGTCGGGATCTTCTCGACCAGTCCGGAGAGGGCCACCGAGAACAGCAGCAGCCACACGCCGTGCATCACCGCCGACCACCGGGTGCGGGCGCCGGAGGCCACGTTGGTGGCGCTGCGCACGATGACGCCGGTCACCGGGAGGCCGCCGAGGAGGCCGGAGAGGGAATTGGCGGCGCCCTGGCCGATGAGCTCGCGATCGAGGTTGGACTTGGGACCGTCGTGCATCTTGTCGGTCGCGACCGCGGACAGCAGGCTCTCGACGCTGGCGATGAGCGCGATGGTGAACACGCCCAGCGCGAACGCCGCCCACTGCCCGGACGGCAGCTCCGGCAGGCCGATCGCGTCGATGATGGAGCCGTTCAACCGGATCCGTTCCACGTTCATCGGCACCACCAGCGAGAGCACCGTGGCGGCGACGATCGCGACCAGCGCGCTGGGCACTCGGCGGAACCGCTCCGGCAGGCGCGGCCACAGCAGCATCACGGCGATCACCACGACGCCGATCGCGAAATCGGGCAGGTGCATCGCGCCGATCCGGCCGGGCAGGTCCACGAGGTTCTGCAGGACCGAGCTGCGGGAGGAACCGCCCAGCAGCACGTGCGTCTGCTGGATCACGATGGTCACGCCGATACCGGCGAGCATGGCGTGCACCACGACCGGCGAGATGGCCAGGGCCGCACGGGCGATCCGGCTCATGCCGAGCGCGATCTGCACGAGGCCGGCCAGCAGGGTGATCGCTGCGGTCACCTTCCAGCCGAACTTCGCGATGAGCTCCGCGACCACCACGGTGAGGCCCGCGGCGGGGCCGCTCACCAGCAGCGGCGACCCGCCGACCAGCCCGGCGACGATCCCGCCGATCACGCCCGCGATGAGTCCCGCCATGAGCGGCGCGCCCGATGCGAGCGCGATGCCCAGCGACAGCGGCAGCGCCACCAGGAACACGACGATCGACGCGGGGGCGTCGAAACGCATTATCTCTCTGAGTTTCTCCTGCACGCCTCCACTGTGGAGACGCGCTGTGTCGGCGGCGCCGCACCGCCGTGAAGGTTCGGTGAAGCCCCCTGAGCAGCGTGTCCGCCGTCACATCGTGGGCAGCGTGAACGCGAAAGTGGCTCCGCGACCGGCTCCTTCGGACTCCACCCAGAGGTGCCCGCCGTGCGCGGTGACGATCGCCCTGCTGATGGTCAGGCCCACCCCGCTGCCGCCGTGGTCCCGGTCGCGCGCGACGTCGGTGCGGTAGAACCGCTCGAAGATCCACGGCAGGTGCTCGGCATCGATGCCGTCGCCGCGATCCGTCACCGCGATCCGCACCCGCCGCTGCCCCGCGGCCGACACTCCGATCTCCACGGATCCGCCGGACACGCTGTGCCGCAGCGCGTTGGTGAGCAGGTTGGCCAGCACCTGGTCGAGCCTCTGCCGGTCGCCGTGCACCCGCACGTCCTCCGGTGCGGTCCGCACACGCAGTTCGACCCCCTTGTCGGAGTAGGACTTCCACGCGGCCCGCGCCGCGGACTGCACGAGGTCGGACACCTCCACCGCGGCCGGCTCCAGGTTCAGCCGGCCGTCCTCGGCGTGCGAGACCGAGAGCACGTCGTCGGTGAGACGCGCCAACCGCGTGGTCTGGCCCCGCAGCATCGTCAGCGTCTCCTCGTCGGGCCGCACGACGCCGTCCTGAATGGCCTCCAGGTACCCGTCGAGAACGCTGACGGGCGTCCGGATCTCGTGCGCCAGATCGGCCAACAGCCGGCGCTGCGACAGGTCGGTCGACTCCAGCTTGGTGGCCATCTCGTTGAACGCCCGCACCAGGTCGTCGGCCTCCGGCCCCAGCGACAGCGGCGCCACGCGCACGCCGGTGCGGCCGTCGGCCACCTGCCGCACCGCTCCGGACAACCGCCCCACCGAGCGGCTGAGCCGCGCGGCGAGGACCACGCTCGCCGTGGTGCACACCACCACGGCGCCGCCGAATCCGAGCGTCACGGCCAGGACGTCGACGGCCCGGGAGGAGGTGCGGCCCAGGATCAGCGGCCAGATCACGAAGTCGACGAACGCGGTGACCGCGAGCGTGCTGAGCGACACGGCCATGAGCACCACGCCCAGGCGCCCGCCGATCCCGACGTCGCGCGGGGCCCGGATCCGCCTCACCCCGCGCCCATCCGGTAGCCCACGCCGCGCACCGTGCGCACGTACTTGGGATCGGCCGCCTCGTCGCCCAGCTTGCGGCGCACGCGGCCCACGTGCACGTCCACCAGCCGCTCGTCGCCCACCCAGCCGCCGCCCCACACCGCGTCGATGAGCTGCGCCCGGGAGAACGCGATGTTGGGGCTGCGGGCCAGCACCGCGAGCACGTCGAACTCGGTGGCGGTGAGCTCGACCACCCGCTCCCCGACGCGCACCTCGCGGGCCAGCAGGTCCACCGCGAGATCGCCGAACCGGCGGGCGGAGCCGACACCGTCGGGCATCCGGCGCGGGCGGCGCAGCATGGCCCGCACCCGGGCCACCACCTCGCGCGGGCTGAACGGCTTCACCAGGTAGTCGTCGGCGCCCACGGAGAGGCCGACCACCTTGTCCACCTCGTCGCCGCGGGCGGTGAGCATGATGACGTAGGCGTCGCTGAACGAGCGGACGGAGCGGCACACCTCGATGCCGTCCATCCGTGGCAGCCCGATGTCCAGGACGATCACCGAGGGGTCGGTCTCGCGCACCAGGCGCAGGCCCTCCTCCCCGTCCCCGGCCACGAGGACGTCGAATCCCTCACGCGTCAGATAGTCCCGGACCAGGCGCGCGAGCGCCGGTTCGTCCTCGATCACCAGGATGGTTTCAGCTGTCATGACATACATAGTAATATGCGCATGTGCGTATTCCGCCTCCTCCCGTGGAACCTCCCACGATCACGGGCATGCTGGGCTGGGCCCCGCCGGCGCTCCCGCTGCTCCCCGTGCTCGCGCTCGCCGCGGCCACCGCGTACCTGGCCGGGGTCGTCGCGCTGCGCCGGCGGGGACGACGGTGGCCCGCCGCCCGGGTGGCGAGCTTCCTTCTCGGGTGCCTCGCGCTCGCGGCGGTGACCGGCTTGAAGATCGAGGCGTACTCCTGGCACCTGTTCAGCGCGTTCATGTTCCAGCAGCTGACGCTCTCCATCCTGGTACCGCCGCTGCTGGTGGGCGGGGCGCCCGGGGTCCTGCTGCTCCGCTCCGTACCGCACCGCGGTCCGGGGCGGTTCGTGCTCGGCGCGGCGCTCGGCGTGCTCCGCAGCCCGCTCACCCGGATCGCGATGCGCTCCTGGTTCACCATCCCGCTGTTCCTCGCGAGCTACTACGGCGTGTACCTCACCGGCCTCGTGGACGCGGTCGGCGGCACCTGGGCCGGGCACACGGCGCTGCAGCTGTTCTTCCTGGCCTCGGGCGTACTGTTCGTGCTGCCGATCCTCTCGGTCGGGCCGCTCCCCGGCCGCGAATCCTGGCTGATGCGCTTCTTCGACATCTTCATCGAGATGCCGCTGCACGTGTTCATCGGCGTGATCCTCATGATGGCGACGACCCCGGTGATCGCGATGTTCGCCGACCCGCCCCCGTCGTGGGGGATCGATCCGATCCGGGACCAGTCCGTCGCCGGCGCCCTCGCCTGGTCCTACGGCGAACCGATCGCGATGGTCACCGTCTGCGTCTTCGCGTTGCGCTGGCGGCGGGCCGAACACCGCACCTCCACCCGCCACGGGGCGGACCGCCGCGAGGAGGACGAGCGCGCGGCCTACAACGCGTACCTCGAAGACCTGCGGCGTCGGTAGCCTGGTCGGCATGCAGCGTGCGCGCCTCGTGATCCTCGCCGGGGCCGTGTTCTATTCCGCGTGGATCATCGCCCCGCTCATGGGTTCCCGGCTCGACCCCCTGCGCTCGTACGTCAGCGAGGTCGGCGCCGCCGGCCAGCCGCACGCCGTGTTCTTCCGGTGCACGGACCTGCTGGCCGGGACCTGCTTCGTGGTCGCGGCGGCGCTGTGGTGGCGCGCCGCGGGCAGACCGTCGTTGCCGGGCCGGATCGCGCTGTGCGGGGTGCTGCTCATGGGCGCCGCCACGATGTGCGACGCGGCGCTCCCCCTGTCCTGCACGCCGACCGCCGACCCGGCGTGCCAGGCCCGCGAGCTCGCCGGACAGGTGCCGTTCACACATGTCGCGCACGCGTTCTCGTCCGGCCTCGCCGGTACCGGCGGGGCGATCGCCGTGCTCGGCTGGCTCGCCTGGCTCCGGCGGCGCAGGCCCGACGGTGCCGCGCTCCCCGCGGTCGTCACAGGGTTCGTGTTCCTGATCGCCACGGTGTGGACCGTCGCGGCGATGGCACCGTCGTCCCTCGGATTCGAGGCTCCCGAGCTCTACCTGGGCCTCGCTCAGCGGCTGCAGATCGCGTCGATCACGCTGTGGCTGGTACTGATGGCCGTGACGAGGCTTCCGCCTCCGCGGCGTCCAGCACCGAGCTGAGCAGCCCCGGATACGCGGCCTCGACCTCGTCCCCGCGCAGCAGCTGGCGCGCGTGGGCGCCCACATCGTCGCGCCGCGTGATACCCGCCTCGCGGAGCACCTTGAAGTGGTGACTCGCGGTCGCCTTGGTCACCCCGTCGTAGAGGTCCCCGCAGGCCATCGGACCCTGGGCCCGATGGAGGCGGCGGACCACCTCGAGCCGGACGGGGTCGGCGAGTGCCGCGAGCACGGCCTGCAGCGGTGCCACGTCTGGTTCGGACATCATTCTCGTTCCCTGAGATAACGGTTTGATCTTCGTCGAACCGGTCGGTAGTGTCCGTATCGGTTCGACGATCATCGAACCCAACCGTACACCGGAGGCGATCGATGAGCATCACCCAGCAGGCACAGGTCTCCCCCGCCGCGCACCCGCAGCGCTGGGCCTTCGCGCTCCTGCTGACGCTGCTCGCCCTGGCGCTCGGGGTGTCCGGGCTCCCCTCGCCGCTGTACCCCATCTACCAGCAGGAATGGCACCTCTCCGCGCTCTCGACCACCGTCGTGTTCGCGGTCTACGCGATCGGCGCGCTCGGTGCCGCGCTCACCGTCGGCCCCGTGTCCGACGCGGTCGGCCGCAAGCCCGTGCTGCTCGCCGCCGTGGGCACCATCCTCGTGGGCCTCCTGCTGTTCCTGTTCGCCGGCGCCGAATGGCAGCTGATCCTCGCGCGGTTCCTGCACGGCGCCGCCATCGGCTCGATCACGGTGGTGGCCGGTGCCGCCCTCCTCGACGTCCGCCCGCACGACGGTGCGCGCAACGGCATGCTGTCCGGCGTCGCCCTCAACATCGGGATCGCCGTCACCGCGCTCGGCGCCGCCGCCGTCGCGCAGTACGCGCCCGCGCCGCTGCGCACCCCGTTCGTCGCCATGGGCGCCGTGGTCACCGCCATCCTGATCGGCGTCATCGCCCTGGTCGAACCGCACGCCGCGCGCACAGGCGGGCGCGTGCGGCTCAGCCGTCCCGGCGTGCCCGGCGAGATCGCGAGCGACTTCTGGTTCTCCGGCATCGGCATCGTCGCCGCGTGGTCGGTGCTCGGGGTGTTCCTCAGCCTCTACCCCGCGCTGGTGCAGCACGTGACCGGGCACCGCTCGGTGATGTTCGTCGGGATGCTGGTCGCGGTCATGGCCGCGGCGTCCGCGGTCTCGCAGTACATCGGCGGCCGATTCCCCGCGCGGCCCACCGCGGTGGTGGGCGACCTCGGCCTCGCCGCGTCGCTCGGGCTCGCCGTCCTTGCCGTGCGCTCGGGCTCCACCTCGCTCATCGTGCTCGACACCATCGCGCTCGGCGCCACCTTCGGCCTCGCGTTCGGCGGCTCGCTGCGGCACGTCGCGTCCGTGGCCCCCGCGCACGCACGCGGGCAGGTGATGAGCGCCTACTACCTGCTCGGCTACCTCGCCATGGGCGTGCCCACCGTGATCGCGGGCTACCTCGCCACCGGCTACGGCACCGCCACGATCTTCCCCTGGTTCGTCGCCGCCGTCGCGACGGGCTGCCTCGTGGCCGCGTGGATCGGCATGCGCGGCAGGCGCTCCCGGACCGCCTAGGCCCGGGACGGCACCGTCGGTCTAGTTCTCGACGGGCAACGCGCTGCCCGCGACCCACGTCTCCCAGGGCACGGACCAGTCGCCGTTCTGCCACTGCTCCAGCGGCGGGCCGCCGGTGTTGCGGACCTCCACCACGTCGCCCTGCTGGCTGATGCCGAAGAACCACTGCGCGTTCGCGGGGCTCAGGTTCAGGCAGCCGTGCGATTCGTTACGCACGCCCTGCGCGCCGATGTTGTCCAGCGCGTGCAGGTAGATCCCGTCGTTGCTGATCCGGGTGGCCCACCCGATGACCTGCTTGTAGCCCAGGCGCGCGTTGATCGGCAGGCCGTAGGTGGACGAGTCCATGGTGACGGGGTTCGCCTTGTCCAGCACCGTGTACACGCCGCGCTGCGTCCAGAAGTGCAGCGTGGTGCCGTTGACCACCTCGTTGCCGCCCTGCCCCATCGACGTGGGCATCGAGCGCACCATCTGGCCGCCGATGAACACCTGCACCTGCTTGGTGGTGTCGTCGGCGATCGACACGTGCGACTCACCGATGCTGAACGAGATCGCCACGTCCTTCTCGCCCCACAGGCCCGGGCTGACCTCCTTGCCGAACACCGCGCACTCGATGTCGACCTTCGTACCCGGGGCGTAGTACTCCCGGGGCCGCCAGGCGACCGTCTTGTCGGTGGTCCACATCCAGGCGCCCGGCACGTGCGGGGTGGTGGTGACCTTGAGCAGCTTCTGCGCGGTCGCGCGGTCGGTGATCGGCTCGTCGAAGTGGACGACCGCGATCTGCCCGACCCCGTACACCGCACCGTCGTTGAGTGCCTGCCCGCCGGTGTTCTCGAAGTACGGCAGCGTCATGTTCGGCGGCTTCACCGTGGAGAAGGTGTACTTCTTCTCCCGCGGCAGGCCCAGCGTCTCGTACTTCACGAGCACCGTGTACGTGGCGCCGTAGACCAGCGGCTTGGTCGACTTCCAGCTCAACAGGTCCGTGGAGAGGGCGCCCTCGAGCGGCGCGCCCTGCGCGTCCGTCACCGTGACCGTGCCCAGCGTGGCCTTCGCGATCGTGACGGTGACCTCGCCGGTGGGGTTGACGTTCTGCGCCGCGTCGGCGGGCGTGACGGTGACCTCCGCCGGATCGGGCGGAGGCGTCGACGGGCCGCCGTCCCCACCGCCACCGCCCACGTCGCCGATGGTGCACGCCGCGGTGAGCGGCACCGCCGCGGCCGCGCCGATGAGTACCGTTCGCCTCCGCACGCGCTGCGCGTCGAAGCCCCGGGCACGGTTGTCTTGCGTCACGTGAATCCCCTCGCCGTTGCCCGCAGTGTAACGATCGAATGCGACATCTCAGTTCATGAAACGTTCGCGATGCACCGCATCCTCCAGCGGCCGGCGGTCGCGCCAACCGAATCGTTCCAGGTCGGGGACGGTCTGGAACTCCGTCACGGGTCCCACACACAACCATGCGACCACGTGCACGTGTTCGGGCACGCCGACGAGCGCCTTGAGGAAGTCCTCGTGGTAGAAGGACACCCAGCCCACACCGACGCCCTCCGAGGTGGCCGCGAGCCACAGGTTCTGGATGGCCAGCGCCACCGACAGGTGGCCGGTCTCGTCGACCGTGTGCCGGCCCAGGATGTTCTTCCCGCCGCGCGTCGGGTCGTAGGTGACAACGACGCCGGTGCCCGAGCTCTCGATGCCCTCGATGACGATCGGGTTGAAGGTGTCCTTGCGGTCCTCGGGCAGGGAGGCGGCGAAATCGTCCCGGCAGCGGCCCACGTGCCCGGCGAACCGGGCCAGGGTGTCGCGGTCCTGGACCACCACGAAGTCCCACGGCTGGGTGTTCCCCACGCTGGGCGCGCTGTGCGCCGCGCGCAGCAGCCGGGTCAGGCGCTCGTCGTCGAGGACCTCGCCGCTGAACTCGTTGCGCACGTCGCGGCGCCGCAGGATCGCCTCGAAGACGTCCATCAGGCCTCGCCCGCGAGCGCGCCCAGGGCGTCGCCGCTGAGCCGCTGCGTGGTCCACGCGTCCATCGGCTTCGCGCCGATCGACCGGTAAAAGCCGATCGCGGGCGTGTTCGCGTCGGCGACAGCCCATTCGAGCCGCTTGTAGCCTTCGTCGACGCACGTCTTCGCGAGCGCCGCCAGGAGCAGCTTGCCGTGGCCGCCGCCGCGCGACGTGGGACGCACGTACAGGTCCTCCAGCCAGATCCCGTGCGTGCCGGACCACGTCGAGAAGTTCCGCACGTACACCGCCATGCCCACGATCTCCTCGGCGCCGTCGGCGCCCGGTTCGGTCGCGACCTGCGCGAACACCGTCGGGTTCTCGCCGAACAGGGCGTCGTGCAGCTGGCCGGCGGTGGCCACCACCGCATCCGGCTCCTCGTGATAGGCGGCGAGCTCGCCGACCATCGACAGGAGTTCGTGCACGTCGTCCGGCCGCGCGGGCCGGATCACGAGGCTTCCTCGGCCGCGGCGGTCTGCGCCGCGATCGCCGGCATCAGGCACTCGCGGACCACCCGGCCCGCGGTGTACGGATCGTCGAAGCTGATCAGCCCGTCGGGGGCCAGCAGCACCGAGTGGCCGATCCGGGCGAAGATCTCCGCGATCGGCTTCGCGTCGAAGGCCGGCAGGTCGCCCTTCTCCTGGAAGCCCTCGATGACGTTGGCCGCGAAGGTGCGGCCGATCTCGATGAGCATGCCGCCGCCCTGGGCGATCATCGGCAGGCCGACGACCACGTTGCCGTCGCCGATGCCCCGGATGAGGGGGCGCCGGTGCGCCTCCCGCAGGAACGCGACGAAGCCCTCGGTGAGCGCCTCCTCGACCGTGGGAAGGCCCGTGATCTGCTGCTCGATGGCCTTGAGCAGTTCCTCCGCCTCGTACCGGATGGCCTGCTGGACCAGGTTGTCCTTGCGGTTGAAACGCCGGTACACGGTGGCGACGCCGATGCCGGCCAGGTTCGCCACGTGCTCCATGGTGGTGCGCGAGATACCGACGCTGCCGATGCTCGCCACCGCGGCAGAGAGGATGCTCTGCGCGGTCTGATCGTTTCTGCCGGGACTCACAGGGTCCGATTCTATGCGTTCGCGCACGCCGTAAGGCTTCATGACCGCAAGAGGCGTCCGGAATTGCCGTTCGTCCACGCCGCATCCACGCCCCGTGCGGACGGGACCGGGGTCGCGGCCGCGCGCAGGACGGTGGGATGATCGGTGCATGACCGACGGCGCACGCAAGCCCAACCCCGTGCAGTTCATCCTGTACTCGTACGGGAAGAAGGTGCTGCCGCCGTCGATGAACGACTGGGTCGCGAACGACCTGGCCGGCCCCGGCGCCGCGTGGCGCACCGTGGTCCGGTTCGCGATCCCCTGCTTCCTGATCCTGGTGCCGTTCTGGTTCATTCCCACGACGTTCCTGGTCAAGGCGTCCATGACGCTGCCGATCTTCATCCCGTTCGTGTACTTCGCGATCGCCCTCAACAAGATCTACCGGCGCGCCCGGCTGCGGCACCACGGACTCGACCCCGACCTGGTGGACGTGATCGCCCGCGAGCGGGAGGCGGACATGCACGCCGAGTACATCGCCAAGCACGGGCCCCGCGACCGCTCTCCCGGCCAGGGCGGGACCGGCGCGCCCTAGGATCGGTCCATGGCGCTCATCGACCTCGTCAAAAAGCTGTCCCTGCAGATCCCCACCCCCCTCGTCGCGGGCGGCGCGCGGCTGATCTTCGGCCTTCCCGTGGAGATCAAGCAGCGGCTCGGCACGCCGCAGACCGTCGAGGGCAACGACCTCGACCCCGATTCGCGGATCACCCTGCTGCTGCTCAAGGCGCAGGGCGTGGACGGGCTCGCCGCCCACGACGTCCGGGACATCCCGCTGTCCCGGGCCTCCATGCTCAAGCTCTGCCAGGCGGTCGGCGCCGGCGCGGGGCCGACGGTGATCACCCGGGGCCTCATGGTCGACGGTGCCGCCGGCCCGATCCCGGCGCGCCTGTACACGCCGGAGGGACTCGACGCGGGCTCGCCGCTGGTCGTGTTCTTCCACGGCGGCGGCTTCGTCCTGGGTGACCTGGACTCGCACGACGCCCCGTGCCGCTACATCGCCGACCGCGCCCACGTGCGGGTGCTGTCCGTCGACTACCGGCTGGCGCCCGAGGCGATCTTCCCCGCGGCGGCCGACGACGCGGTGGCGGCCACGAAATGGGCCATCGCCCACGCGGACCGACTCGGCGCCGACGCGGAGCGCGTGGTGGTCTGCGGCGACAGCGCGGGCGGCAACCTCGCGGCGGTCGCGGCGCGGGAGCTGTCCCTCGAAGGCGGGGCGCAGCCCGCGTTCTCGCTGCTCTTCTACCCGGTGACGGGCGCCGATCCGGCGAACCGCAGCCGGGACACCTTCGCCTCCGGCTACTTCCTCACCAAGCACGACATCGAGTGGTTCCGGAAGGTGTACACCCCGGAGCCCGGCCAGGACACGGATCCGAAGTTCCACGTGCTGCACGCCGACAGCCTCGGCGGGATCGGCCGCACCCACGTCGTGGTGGCGGGCTTCGACCCGCTGCGGGACGAGGGCGCCGCGTACGCGGAACGGCTCCGCGCGGCCGGGGTGAACGCCACCACCCAACTGGCGCCGGGCGCCCTGCACGGATTCATCAATTCCGTGGGGGTCAGCGCGGACGCGCGCGTGGAAATGGACGCCGCACTCGACGTTCTGCGCGATGAAATCGCACAAAAGGCGTGAACCGGCCTTCTGACCTGCGGTTCTCGGCGGCCCGGCGCGTCATCGCACGAAAGTTGGCGAGCGTACGCGTATAGCACGTATCGTTGTTTCTGCGGCCGCCATATGACGTCTCCCCCCACGTCGGTGGCTGCGTGATTGAGCCTTGATACCGGCTCCCCCTCCTCCCCCCATTCCGGGAGCCGGTATCAAGGCCTTTCGCGTTTTCGGGGTCGTCGCCCGGCGTGGATACTGGAGGGGTGACTGACCTGCAATCGGCTGCGCCGCACGCGCCCGAGGCCCCGGAGGACGCCGGGGCCGCGCCGCAGCGCACCTTCCTCGACGTCGGTGGCATGACGTGCGCCGCGTGCGTCGGCAGGGTCGAGCGCAAGCTCAACAAGCTCGACGGTGTGCGCGCCGTCGTCAACCTCGCGACGCGGACGGCCACCGTCGAACACGCACCCGGCGTATCACTGCAGGACCTCACCGGCACCGTCGAGGCCGCCGGGTACACCGCGGCGCCGAAGTCCCCGAACCCGCGCCGCGCGATGCTCGCCGAGGAGCGCGAGCGGCGCGACGTGCTGCGCCGGCTCGTGGTCTCGCTCGTGCTGTTCGTGCCCGCCGCGGACCTGTCGATCGTGCTCGCCACCATCCCCTCCACCCGGTTCCCCGGCTGGCAGTGGGTGCTGCTCGCGCTGAGCCTGCCCGTCGTCACGTGGGGCGCGTGGCCCCTGCACAAGCGGGCGTGGCAGGGCGCCCGGCACGGCTCGGCCACCATGGACACTCTGGTCTCGGTCGGCATCATCGCCGCGACCGCGTGGTCGCTGGTCACCGTGCTCACCCCCGGCCGGCAGCGGCCCGATCCGCACGGCTTCTGGAACGCGATCATCGCCGCGGACCCGATCTACCTCGAGGTCGCGATGGGCGTCACCGTCTTCGTGCTCGCCGGGCGGTACTTCGAGGCGTCCGCGCGGGCGAAGGCCGCGTCGGCGTTGCGCGAGCTCGCGACGCGCGGCGCCCGCGAGGTCTCCGTCCTGGTTCGTGACGGCTCCGAACTGCGGATCCCGGTGCGCGAGTTGCGCGAGGAGCAGGTGTTCGTGGTCCGCCCCGGCGAGACCATCGCGACGGACGGCGTCGTCGAATCCGGCGGCGCGTACGTCGACAACTCGGCGATGACCGGCGAATCCCGGCCTGTCCCCGCGGACGTGGGCGACAGGGTCGTGGGCGGCACCGTCTGCCAGGACGGCCGCCTGACGGTGCGCGCCACCGCGGTCGGCGCCGACACCACGTTCGCCGCCATGCTCCGGCTCGTGGAGGACGCCCAGGCCACCAAGGCGCGGATGCAGCGCCTCGCGGACCGGGTGTCCGCCGTGTTCGTGCCGTGCGTCTTCGCCATCGCCGCGGCGACCTTCGCCGGCTGGCTGTTGGGCAGCGGCTCGATCGACCACGCGGTCAAAGCCGCGATCGCCGTGCTCGTGATCGCGTGCCCGTGCGCGCTGGGCCTCGCCACCCCCGTCGCGTTCATGGTGGCGTCCGGACGCGGGGCGCAGCTCGGCGTGTACGTGCGCGGGCATCAGGCGCTCGAGGCCACCGAGACCATCGACACCGTCGTGTTCGACAAGACCGGCACGGTGACCACCGGGCTGCTCTCGGTCGCCGCGGTCAGCGTCGCGCCGGGATTCAGCGAGGACGCGGTACTGCGGCTCGCCGGGGCCGTCGAGTCCGCCTCGGAGCACGCCGTGGCGCGGGCCGTCGTCGCCCGGGCCGGCGGAGACCTGCCCGCCGTCGAGGACTTCCGGGCCGTGCCCGGGCTCGGCGCCACCGGCACCGTCGACGGCGCCCCCGTGCGCGTCGGCTCGCCGCGCTTCGTGGCGCCCGGCGTGCTCTCCGGCGCGGTCGACGCCGCGGGGGAGGCCGGGCGGACCGTCGCGGTGGTGGAGGTCGACGGTGCCGTCGCCGCCGTCCTGGAGGTGGCCGACACCGTCAAGACGGACGCGGCCGAGGCCGTGACACGCTTGCACGACGCGGGCGTCCGGACCGTGCTGCTCACCGGCGACAACGCCGCCGCGGCCGCGAAGGTGGCCGCCGAGGTGGGGATCGAGGACGTGCGCGCCGACGTACTGCCCGACGGGAAGGTCGACGCGATCCGCTCCCTGCAGGCCGAGGGGCGGCGTGTGGCCATGGTCGGCGACGGCGTCAACGACGGACCCGCCCTTGCCGCAGCGGATCTGGGTCTGGCGATGGGCACCGGAACCGACGTGGCGCAGGGCGCCGCCGACGTGGTGCTCATGCGCGAGGAGCTCTCCGCGGTACCCGACGCACTGGGCCTCGCGCGCGCGACGTTGACCACGATCAAGACGAACCTGGTGTGGGCGTTCGGCTACAACGTCGCCGCGATCCCCGTGGCCGCCGCGGGCCTGCTGAACCCGCTCATCAGCGCCGCCGCCATGAGCTTCAGTTCCTTCTTCGTGGTGTGGAACAGCCTGCGGCTGAGGAGGTTCGGGGGGCGCTAGAAGCTCCCCGAGGAGCCGCCACCCCCGGAGAAGCCGCCGGAGCTCGACGAGTTCGACGAGCTCGACCCGCTGTCCGAGGAGAAGCTCGAGCCGGAACCGCCGCCGCCCGAGAAGCCACCGGAACCCGAACCCGATTCGCGCACGTGCCACTGCGGGTAGATCGCGTTCCACGTGCCCAGCGGGACCCCGGTGTGCCGGCGGGCGTAGACGTAGCGCCGCCGGTTGGACCACGTGTCGAACTCCGGATCGCCGGCCACCAGGTCGGCGAGTCGCTCCCGCAGCTCCGGTGTGTCGGCATCCCTGGCGCGTGCGTTCGACACGATCGCGGTGACGATGCCGCCGACGAGGATCAGCGCCGCGAAGCCGATGAAGGCGCCCACTCCGGCTGGGGCGGCACTGCTCGGCTGCGGCGTGTCCGGCCAGGTCACGGCGGGGTACGGGCCGGGGTAGCCCGGGCTGTACGTGCCGGGGCCGCCGGCGCCGGGGATGATCGTGACGGTCGTGCCGCCGAGCGGCGCCTGTGCCGGCATGGTGTCGGCGGCCGTCGGCGGCGGTGCGGCGGTCGGGGACGCGGTCCCCGTCGCGACGTCCGCGAGCGCGCGCAGCCCGTCGACCACGCCGCGGACGTAGTCCCCCGCGCGCAGCCCCGGCGTGATGACCGTGTCGATGATGCGGGTGATCTGCGCGTCGGGGATGCGGGCCATCGCCGCCGGGGTCGTGTAGACGCCGACCTTGCGCGTCTGCATGTCGATCCCGATCACGACCGCCTCGCCCCGGTCGCGGCCGAGCACGGCGCCGGCGGTGGTGGCGAAGGACCGGATGTCCTGGTTCCCGATGCCGTCCGCGGTGGCGACGGTGCCGGTCATCGCGGTGCGGGCCTCGAACGTGTCGAGGGCGGCCCCGACCTCGTCGATCCTCGGGCCGAAGAGGTTCGCACGATCGGCGACGCCGGCGGGCTCCGCCGCCACCGGTCCCGCACCGAGCAGCAGCGCGGTCATGACCGCCGCGACGATGATGAACATCCGTTTCATGATCGCAGCATAGTTTGCGATCACGTCATGCGGCTACAGTGAGATGTATTCGGGGTCAGACCACCAGCGTGCGGAGGATCGGGAGAACCACCAGGCCGGCGGTGAACAGGGCCTGCAGGGCGGCGAGCGCGACCAGGGGCCACCGCCGCGCGACGCGGTCCGCGGCGAAGAGCTGCACCAGCACCAGCACCACGAGCACGGCGACGGGGAGTTCGACGTACTTCTGATACAGCTGCGCGCCCGATACGAGCACCACGGCGAGCGCCACCAGCGAGCCCGCGAGCACCGCCGCGCAGCGCGCGGGCAGGGTCAGCGTGAGGACCGTGGCGACGAAGCCACCCGCGAACGCGAGCACCACCAGCACCGGCGAACGCCCCCCGAGGTCCGGGAAGGCGCCCACGAGCGCCCAGACGAGGCCGCCGCGCCGCGAGTCGTCGGGCGCGGCCGTGGCCGCGCTCGGGAACGTGAGGGCGGGGACCGCCACCAGCACGCCCATCGCGGACGCGATTGCGAAATGCCTGCGGATCGACGCGGTATCCACCGCAGCGAGCAGCACGGGCGTCAGGAACACGGCGGCCACGGCGGCGACGTACGACGGCGCCGCCGGGCTCGTGTGCATCGCGTTCATCGCCCGGCCGGCGGGCGGGGCGACGCCGCCCCACACGGCCACGAGGGCCCCGAGCACGGCGACCCCGGGCAGGCACAACCGCGCGACGGCGGCCGCCCCCGGCCACGCGGGCCGGCCGCCGGGCCCGCACACGACGTGCGCGGCGCACGCCGGCACGAGGAGCCACACGGAGTTCTGCCGGGTGGCGATCGCCGCGGCGATCAACACCCCCACCGCGAGCTGCCCCCGGGCGCCGGCCGACCTCGTGCTGAGCGCCAGCGCGCCGAAGGCGAACAGCATCGCCGCGTCGTCGGTCAGCATCCACAGCGCGGACTGCCAGTAGTACGCGGAGAGCAGGAGAGGCGCGACCGCGACGGCGCGCGCGACCCAGGTCGGGAGCGGCTGCACGTGATGGACCGCGACGACGGCGAGGAGGACGGCGAAGATCGAACCGACCGCCTGGGTCCCGGCCGGCCCCAGGCCGAACAGGCCCGCAAGGGCGGCGACCACCGCGTGGTACAGCGGCCCCGTCGCCGTCGGCATGCCGACCAGGTCGAAGTCCGGGGCGGTCGCGCGCAGCAGCATCACCGACGGGAGGTGGAAACGCGCCTGATCGTCGCCGGCCGACGTGACGACGACCCCGCCCCACGCGACGACCACGCTCGCGGCGGTGACGATCGCGCCGGCAGCGGCCGGCTCAAGCCATCGCCGGGAGGTTTCGCGCCGTTCCCGGGAGGGCGCGGGGCGGGGTGGCGGAACTCGGCTGGTCACGACCAGCGATCCTAACGCTCAGCTTGCAATCGCATCGCCTCCGCCTACACTCTCCTGGTGGGGAAGAGATTGACCGCGGTGGATGCGGCGCGCGGGCTCGCGGTGTTCAGCATGATCACGGGCCATTTCGCCGAGGGTTCGGTGCTGTCCTGGCCCACCCACAAGATCCCCTTCTTCGACGGTGCCTCCGCGTTCGTCCTGCTGTCCGGGCTGATCCTCGGCGTCGTCCACCGGCGGTGGATCGACCGCGACGACGGCTTCGCCACCTCCCGGGAACGCCTGATCCGCCGGATCGCCACGATCTACCTCTGCCAGGTGCTGTTGTGCGCCGTCGCCGCCCTCGTCTCCCTCACGGACCCGCCCGCGCCGCAGCTGGGCCTCGCCCCGATCGGCGAGGTCCCCCACCCCCTGGTGCACGTCGTCACGATGAGTTACCTACCCTCGGGCGGCGAGATCCTGGTCCTCTACTTCGTCCTGATGTGCAGCGCGCTCGGCCTGCTCCCCCTGCTCCGCAGGGGCTGGTGGAAGCCGATCGTCGCGTTGTCCCTCGCGCTGTACGGGTGGGCGGTCCTGGCGCCGCCCGCCTGGTTCCTGCTGCCCAACGAGAGCCCTGCCGGCGCCACCGCCAACTGGGGCGCCTGGCAGGGACTGTTCGTCCCGGCGCTGGTGATCGGCTGGAAGTGGCACGACTGGCGCATCGATGCTCGGCTCGCGCGACCGCGGGTGCTGATCGTGCTCCTCCTCGGCACCGCGGCCGTCTACGCCGCGGGCCGGGCCATCACGAACACCGGTTCCGCCGACGGGTTCCTCGGCGACAAGATCGATTTCGGGCCCGCCCGGTTCGTCGCCGCCTGGGTGGTCCTGCCCGCGGTGCTCGCCGTCGTGACCCTGGTGCTCCGGTACGCGTGGGGTCGCGCCGCCTCCCACCCCTTCGTCATGGTCGGCACCCGATCACTCGACTCCTACGTCCTGCAAGCGCTGCTCCTGATGACGATCCCGATCGCCCTCGCACAACCGTGGGGCTCCGCCCGCGCGACCGCCATCACGCTCGCGGTGTTCGCCCTCTGCTGGGTGTGGGCGGAGTTCCGTACGTGGGCGGGATGGTCGAAGCTGCACCGGGTTCCGGCCCGGTTCGGGCACGGTCGGCCGGAGCGGCGCGCGACATCGGTCGTTACCGGCCCGTAGACGTCTCGAGCCCCGGCGAGGCTCACAGCAGGTCGGGCTCGGACTCCTCGTCGCGGTTGCTCCACGCCCAGTGCAGAACCAGGCCGAGAGTCACGAGGGCGATCGCGGCCTCGTCGGTGGCCCAGGCGACGACCCCGCCCACGAACTGGTCGCGGTGCAGGTCCGTCATCCACGGGAAGTCGAGGTACAGGTACAGCCGCGACCCGACGAGCCCGTCCATCGTCATGATGATGAGCGCGAACACCATCGTGATGGGCATCATCGCCAGCAGCATGCCGATCCGGCCGATGAAGGGGAGCCCGCTCGGCACGGGGTCGATCTGGAACACGCGCCAGTAGAACAGGAATCCCGTGAACAGCAGCGCGAGGTAGATCGCCAGGTGGCCCCAGTGGTACCGGCCGATGCTGTCGAACAACGGGGTGAAGTACAGCCCGTACAGCACGGCGGCGAACAGGCCCAGCTGCACGACGGGCCGCATCAGCACGACGAACGAGCGGGAACCGAGGAACGTCTCGAGCCACCGCGCCGGAGCCCCGGTGAGGGTGTCCCGCATCAGGGTCACGGGCGCGCCGAGCAGGAGGAACACCGGCACGATCGAGGTCATGAGCATGTGCACCACCATGTGCACGCTGAACATGGCGTTGGAGTAGGTGCGCAGGCCCGAGCTGGACAGGGTGAGCAGGGCGACGCAGCCCAGCAGGAACAGCGCGGTGCGGTACCGGGGCCAGTTCGTGGTGCGCCGCACCAGCAGCAGATAGCCGACGCCGAGGGCGATCGCGAACGGCGCGAGGTTCAGATCCGGCCGCCACAGCGTGAGGAAGCCCATCGCGCTGGGCGGATCCGGGAGGTCGTACCCCAGGAAGTTCTCGCCCACGGTGGGCCGGTTCCGCAGGAACGGCGGCGGGGTCAGTTCCGACGCGGCGATCGCCGTGCCGAAGGCGGCGGTCAACAGGGCCGCCGCCGCGGGGAGCGCCCGCAGGTAGTGGGCGCCGCAGGCCAACGCGATCAGGGCGCCGGTCGCGACCAGCAACAGCCCGTACCAGGTGACCCAGAGGTCCGAGCCGGGCGCCATCACCGCGGCGACCACGGCGCCGTTGGCGAGCACCGTCAGCCCGAACACCGGCCCGATCCACCGCCGCTCCGGGCGCCGGGGCAGGCGCACCGCGGTCCACAGGCCGCCCAACCACAGTGCGCCGGCGACCGCGAGCGTGGTCACGGCGGCGGTCGTGTAGTCGTGGTTCACGTTCTGCGTCTCGTTCGCGGTGACGACGGTCGCGAGCAGGCCCGTCACCGCGGGGAGCAGCATCCACAGGTGCGCGGTCCAGCGCATCGCGTTCCGCAGCGCGATCACCACGACCACCGCGCACACCAGCGAGACCATCCAGCCCTTCGCGGTCCCGGACGCGGAGATCAGCGGGCCCAGGCCGCCCACCTCGATGGTGTCGAGGAGGTTCTGGCCGGCGCCCTCGGACGCGGAGAGAAGGATCATCGGCGCGGAGACGACGGCCCAGACGGCCGCGTACCGTCGGGCCTGCAACTGCGCGAGGTACCCCCGCAGCCCCAGCTCCCCCGTGTCCTGCTCGCGGGTCCGGAACACGGCGTACGCCACGGTCCCGAACGTCAGGGCCGCGGCCACGGTCCCCACGAGCCGGCCGAGGCCGGCGCCGTACGCGGTGAGCGCGCCGGGGTAGCTGTCGCCGTTGACCAGGTAGCGGAGGTCGCCCTCGCTCGCGATCAGCCACAGCACCACGGCGAGGGCCGCGACGCCGCCGGCGACGAGGGCGACGGTGCCGCCGCGAGGGCCGTCGACGGGCCGTTGCGCCGTCGACGGGCGCTCGGGGGCGGCCGTCGCCACCGCTACTTCGCGTCCTGGATCTTCTTCACCGACTTGGAGAAGAACGAGTCGAACTCACCGCGGTCCGGGTCGCCGCCGAGCTTGGTGCCCTGCACCACGACGGTGTAGCCGCGCAGCGACGCGGCGCCGAACAGGACCTTCTGGTTGATCGGGAAGGAGTCGCCGCCCTTGGTGCGGGTGCCGTCCAGCGCGATCTCGAAGGTGGCCTTCTGCGTGTCCGACGCGACCTCCTTGGTCTTCGCGCGGACCTTGATCACGCCGCCCTTGGGGTCGTTCGTCTCGATCGTGACGTCCGAGCACAGCTTGAGCAGGCCGGTCTTCATCGTGTCGACGTCGCTGTCCCGCGCGGCGAGGGACTCGCTCAGCGTCTTCTTGTCCTTGTCGTTGACCCCGGCCACGGAGTTCACGTCGCCGCCGTCGGCGCCCGCGGCCGCCTGCAGGACGTTCTTGCACTCGGCCGGCGTCACCTTCGCGGACTTGGCGAGGCTCATCGGGTCGGCACCCAGCTCGTTCGCGAGCCGCTGCTGCGGCGCCGGGACGATGATGTACCCGTCCGGGAAGTCGCTCGAGTTGAGCAGCAGCTCGTTCACCGGTGCCGTCGGCTTGGTCGTGGTCTCGGGGTCGGCGAGGGCCACCCCACCGGTAGCGCCCACCACCAGGGTGGTCGCAGCGGCCAGGGTGACGGCGCGGCGCAGGCCCCGTCGCTTGAAGTCAGTCGTCGCGTTCATCGCTTCACCTATCTCTTCTTCAGTCCCGGTCGTTACCGACGACCTGCGGTGATTCCCGTCACCTGGCGCCCGCCCGCTTGCGCAGGGCGATCACGCCCAGCGCGGCGACCGCGACGGCGATCTCCGCGGCCGCGAAGACGACCATCAACGTCATCCACGGCTGCATCGAGCTCATCGAGTGCATCGCGCCCATGTCGCCGCCCATGTCCATGCCCGAGTGGTCCATCCCGGCCATCGCCGAGCCGCCGGAGCCGTGCCCCATCGCCGACATGAGCACCGGGTGCAGGGCGATCATGATCGCGCCCATCGCGGCGGTCCGCACCCAGGCGCTCACCGTCGGGTTGCGGAACAGGCACACGGAGCAGTGGGCGCACCCGATGAGCATGGCGGCGACGATGATCGACACCACCCAACTGTTGTCGCCCAGCATCGGCAGATGCACCAGCGACGTGGCGAGCGCGACCGCGGCGCCGACCCACCCCCAGATGCGGAGGGTGCGCGACGAACGAACCGTGTCCCCGTGCTGATGACTCACGCGGGCCATCCTACCTGCGCGGACACCAGGGCAGAAACCGTGTGGAATCCGCGTGAAGACGCGGCGTCGGGGGCCCGAAATGACTTGACCTTGCAACAACACGCATGCTTCAGTGGAGAGCTGAGGCGTTACGAAACCAGCGCGAAGCACGACCGATCGGATCGGATCAGCCATGCACGCGAAGAAGCTGGGTGCCGCTGCGGCGGCACTGCTCACGGCCGCCGCCCTCGTCTCCTGCGGCTCGGACGACAAGGCGGACAGCCCCATCTCCTGGTCGTCCGTCACGGGCGACCAGTACACGGCGAACCCGGGTGCCTGGCAGACCGACGGTGTCCCCTCCCCCGCCCGGGACGTGACGATGCTCGGCGACCCCGTCGCCGCGCAGGCCGTGGCCAACGCCGGCCTGCAGCAGGGCACGATCACCGCGACGGGCGGCGACGCCACCGTCTACTACCCCAAGGCGCCCGACGTGCCGGGGCTGCCGGTCGCCCCGCCGGATGTGGCCCCGCCGCCCCCGCCGTTCGAGCGACCCGCGAACACCCGGCCGTGGAACTACACGGACCTGCAGCTGGCCGCGTACCAGGAGATCTGCGAGACGGGCGCGTGGAACGACTGGGTCGCGGGCCCCGACGTGCAGGCGCAGACCTGCTGGACCCTGTACGGGCGGCAGCTGGGCGTGCGGCCGTGGCATCCGGGCGAGCCCCGCCCGTGGGAGGAGCGCGACACCTGGCCCACCCCGTGGTTCGAGCCGGAGTTCCGCGCCGACGTCCCGGTCATGTGGGTGTACCCCAAGAGCTGGACGAAGCCCCGGCCGCAACCCGTGATCTCCGCGTCGATCGGCATCAACCTGCCGGGCAACCCGCACGCGAAGCCGAATCCGCGGTTCCGGGACGACCTGTTCTTCCCCGTGTGGGCCGTCACGCCGGGCCGGCCGGTCGCGGTCCGCGACCAGGCGCGGGTCGTCGCGCCGTACCTGCCGATCTACTCGTCCACGACGGTGACCCGGGAGACCTACTCCGCGCCTCCCGTGTACCCGGGCCTCACGCTCGCCACGATCCCCACGTCCGGCCGGGCCGACGTGGTGACCGCGGCACCCGGCCAGCAGGTGCTCGGCAACCCGTACACCGACGCGAAGGTCGTCATGCCGACCGCCGCGGCGATCCGGGGCGCGACGCTCTACAGCGGTTCCCGTGCCGATCTGATGACCCTGTACGGCGACGATGTGGACGTGCGGGTCGCGAGCGACCGCGAGAGCTCGACGACCACCCGCCGCACCTCGAAGGCGAAGAAGTCCACGTCGTCCGCCACCACGACCACGACGTCGGCGAAGAAGACGACCACGGACGAGACGACCACCAGGGCCCGCGCCACCACGTCCGACGAGACCAGCACGACGACGACCACCCGGCGGAAGTCCGCGGAGTCGACGTCGGAGGAGACGACGAAGACCACCAGCAGGGCACCGTCGAGCTCGAAGGCCGAGACCACTACGTCGAAGCGGGCGACGACCACCACGACCGCCCCGCGGACGTCGGCCGAGACGACCACGACGACCAAGGCGCGGACGACCACCACGACGCCGAAGCGCGCGGCGACGACGACAACGACGACCACCCCGGCCCGCTAGGCCGGGCGGGCGGGCGCCGTCAGATCCGGCGGCCCAGGGCCACCCGGGTGAGGGTGCCGGCGAGGCGCGCCGTGCGGCCGAGCTGGCGCGGCGAGGCCATGATCGAGCGCGTGTGCCGGTGCCCGGCGGCGACCGCGGGCTTCCCGTCGAGCCGGTCGGCGAGCCAGCCCAGCAGGAGCGGGGCCGACATGAAGTGCATGGAGAAGTGGTCGCTCCAGTCGTCGGTGCGGTACTCGACGTGGGTGCCGCCGGAGGCGTAGCGCTCGACGTGGGCCGCGGCGTCGCCGGCCGGCGAGATCTGGTCCCTGGTGGACTGCACCACGAGCATCGGCACCGTGGGCGAGGCCTGCCCGGGCCGGATGTCGTCGAAGATCTCCAGCAGCTTCGGCAGCTTCGCGATCTCCTCGAAGGTGATGCCGTCGCAGTAGTAGCCGAAGTCCTTGTGCGCCATCTTGCGGATGGCGCGCTCGGGGGTCCAGTCGAGGGCGTCCTCGTAGAACACCTTGCGGCCCTTGTCGTTCACGTGCTCGGCGAGCACCTCGCGCAGCGTCGGGTACTCGCGCGCCAGGGCGGCGATCACCAGCGTGGGCAGGCCGGTGAACAGGGTGTTGTTCAGGTACACGAACACGTTGCCCGGGTCGGAGACGGGCGCGCCCACGGCTCCGGCGATGAGGTTCAGCTCGGGGGCGTACGACGGTGCGATCTCCGCCGCCCAGGAGGTGGCGAGGCCGCCGCCGGAGTAGCCCCAGACGCCGAGGCGGGTGTCGGGTGCGAGGCCGAGGGGCTCGTGCGCGAGCGCGGCGCGCAGGCCGTCGAGCACCATGTAGCCGGGCTCGCGGGGGATGCCCCAGCGCCCCGTCTGGCCGCCGTGGTCGGGCACGGACACGGTCCAGCCCTTGGCGACGGCCGCGGCGATGAACAGGTACTCGATCTGCGGGAACGAGGCGTCCTCGGTGCGCACGCCGTGCTGCAGCACGTAGGAGGGGAAGGTCTTGGGGTGCAGGGAGTCGATGGCGCACTGGTAGGAGACCAGCGGGGCGCCGGGCTTCGCGCCGCGGGCCGGGGCGATCACGGTGGTCGCGGTGACCTCGGGCTCGCCGTGCATGTTGACGGTGCGGTACAGCAGCTGGGTGGCGCGCACCTTCTGCTTGATCCGGCCGAGGAAGCCGATCGTCACGTCGCGGTGGCGGAGCACGGTGCCCTCGGGCGCGTCCTCGAAGCCCGACGGTGCGTCGAAGAACGGGTCGAGGCCCACCGGCTGGGGCTCCGCGGGGGCGGGCCACTGCTCGGCGAGCTCGGTGCGGATCTGCACGGCCGTCATTCCAGTCCTCCTGATTGGGCGGTCGAGGGAACTGTACACGCAGTTGGGACAGATCTGAAGAATCTGTCCCACCGGGGTCCGGTGAACTTCCCGTGAATACCCCACATCGGCACGTGCAGCGAATTAATGTTGCCCGGTCCAAGTACAGATAGAGGTGGACCTCCGATGACCCCTGGCGATCGTGTGCAACTCCGCGAGGAGGCCCTGACCTACGGCACGGTGCTCAGCGCCGACGGCGACGCCGTGTCCGTGAAACTCGACGACGGCCGCGCCGTCGCCGTGCACCGCGAGGCGCTGGTCCTGCTGTAGGCCGGCGGCGCTCGTCAGCGGGTCGCGCGCTGCAGGGCGTCCGCGCGCACCTGGGTGAGCGTGAGGTCCAGGAGCGGGACGGCCACCCCGAGCCCGCGGGCCCGCGCCGCCAGGTCGCCCAGAACGGGCTCGGCCTCGGTGGGCCGCCCGGCGACGAGGTCGCGGTAGAGCGACGAGGTCACCGGGGAACCGGTCGCGGTGAGCACGGCGACGGTCCGCTCGTGCGACGCCGCGGAGACCGGATGCCCCGCGGCGGCCGCCACCGCCTCGGTCTCGGCGATCACCGCGCGCACGTGCGCCTCGCCGCCCGCCTCCAGAACCGCCCCGATCGGCGCCCGGAACAGGCAACACACCACGCCCATCGCGGCGATGAACGCCCACTTCTCCCACATCGCGCCGGTGATGTCCGGGCTCACCACGAGGTCGATCCCGGGCACGTCGAGGGCCTCCGCGAGTGCGGGGTGCCCGGCGGGCACGGTGACGACGGACAGGTCGGTCAGCTGGGTCACGGCACCGTCGTCCTCGAGCGACGCGACGATGTGGGCCAGGCCCCCGAGGACCCGCCCGGGGAACGCCTCCTCCAGCGGGCCGAGGTGGGCCATGCCGTTGAGGACGGGCAGGACGACGGTGCCGGGGCCCACCGCGGGGCGGACGTCCTCGATCGCGGCGTCGAGGCCGGCGGCCTTGACGGTGACGATCACCAGGTCGAATCCGGCGGGTTCGCGGTGCAGTTCCGCGGCGGTGATCGCCCGGGCGGGGCGGGTCGCGTCCCCGTCGGGCGCGCGCAACCGCAGCCCGTCGCGCCGGAGCGCCTCCGCGCGGGCCGGCCGGACGAGGAACGCGACGTCGCGTCCGGCGTCCACGAGCCGCGCGCCGAACGCACCGCCGGTCGCGCCCGCGCCCACGATCAAGATCCTCACGCCGCCTCCGCTCCTGGTCCCCGCCCTCACGATCGCAGGTCGCGCGGGATTCCGCGCCCGATCACCGCTCCCCGCCTCCGGGCCGCTCGGCGCGCACGAACACGCCCGCGCGGACCGCGGCATCGGCGGCGTGGGCCGCGGCGCGGGCGTCGTGCCCTGTGAGGGGCTCGGTGCGGGTCAGCAGGCCGTAGTACAGCGGCGCCGACACCGCCCGGATGACGGCGGCGGGGTCGGTGCCCGCGGGCGCCTCGCCCCGCTCGACGGCCGCCTCGACGCACGGCGCCCACTCCGCGGTGCGGGCATCGTAGAACCGCTGCAACGCCGCGGCGGTGCCGTCGTCGCAGGTGGCGGCGGCGATGACGGCCTTGAACAGCCGGCCCTGCCGCGGATCGGAGAGCGTGCGCCGTACCAGCGACGCCTGGGCCTCGAGGTCGCCGAGGAGGCCGCCGGTCTCGGTGCGCGGCACCGAATCGTCGGCCATCTGCGTCAGCAGGTCCGCGACCAGGCCCGTCGGCCCGCGCCAACGGCGGTAGACGGTGGTCCTCCCCACGTCCGCCCGGCGGGCGACCTCGGCGGGGTCGAGCGCCTCGAATCCCCCCTCGGCCAGGATGTCTCCCGTCGCGCGCAGCACGTCGCGCCGCACCCGGGCGGTGCGCCCGCCCGGCCGTTCCGTCGGTCCGCTCATTCACCCATCGTAAACGGTACTGCTGTTTCATTAGAACCGGATCGGTGCTACCGTCGCTAACGGGATAACTATTCCGTTTAGGAGGATGAGAGATGGAGTTCCGACGACTGGGCCGCTCCGGCCTACTGGTGCCCGAGCTGAGCTTCGGTGCGGGCACGTTCGGCGGGCGCGGCCCGCTGTTCGGCGCGTGGGGCAGCACCGACGTGGCCGAGGCCCGCGAGATCGTGGACGTCGCACTCGACGCGGGCATGACCATGTTCGACACCGCGGACGTCTACTCGGACGGCGCCTCGGAGGAGGTGCTCGGCGCGGCGCTGGCCGGCCGCCGCGATCGCGTCCTGATCTCGACGAAGGCGGGCCTGCCCACCGGCGACGGCCCCGGCGACGCGGGCACCGGCAGGGGCCGCCTCATCGACGCCGTGGAGGCGGCGCTGCGGCGGTTGCGGACCGACCGGATCGACGTGTTCCAGTTGCACGCCCACGACGCGGGCACGCCCGTCGAGGAGGTGCTGTCCACGCTGGACCGGCTGGTGGCGGACGGGAAGATCCGGTACGTGGGCGTCTCCAACTTCGCCGGGTGGGAGCTCATGAAGTCGCTCGCCGCCGCCGATCGCCACGGCTGGAACCGGTACGTGGTGCACCAGGTCTACTACTCGCTGATCGGCCGCGACTACGCGCGCGAGCTGATGCCGCTCGGCGCGGCCGAGGGCGTGGGGGCCATGGTGTGGAGCCCGCTCGGGTGGGGCCGGCTCACGGGCCGGATCCGCCGGGGCGCGCCGCTGCCCGAGGCCAGCCGGCTGCACCGGACCGCCGAGTTCGGGCCGCCGGTGGACGACGAGCTGCTGTTCTCCGTGGTGGACGTGCTGGACGAGATCGCCGCCGAGACCGGGCACACCGTGCCGCAGGTGGCGCTCAACTGGCTGCTGCGCCGGCCGACGGTGTCCTCGGTGATCGTGGGCGCGCGCACCGTCGAGCAGTTGCGGCAGAACCTCGGCGCGGTGGGCTGGCGCCTGGACGCGGAGCAGATCGCCCGACTGGACGCGGCGAGCGCGACCGAGGCCCCGTACCCCTACTTCCCGTACCGGCGGCAGGAGGGCTTCGCGCGCGTCAATCCGCCGCTGGCCGGCTGAGCGTGCGGGCGCGGCGCGTGCGGACGCGGCCGGCTACAGGACGCCGGCCGCGAGCATCGTGAGCGTGCTGCGCATCGACGCGATGACGGGCTCGGCCGAGAGAGTGGGGTCCACGGCGCGCTGGATCCCCAGGCCGATGCCGGCGCTGAGCAGCAGATCCGCCGTGTCGCCCAGTTCGTACAGATCGGCCTCGGCGTCGGCGATCGCGTCGTCCGGCGCGTCGCCGCGCAGGAGTGCGCGCAGCATGTCCACGACGGTGCGCTGCGCCGCGTTGCGCAGGTCCACGACCATCGCGCGCAGGTGCGGGTCGTTGCGGGAGACGGTGACGAACTCCAGCTCGAGCATCGTCCAGCCCACGTCGCCGACGGTGCGCTCGACCCATTCGGCGATCCGGTCGATGCGGTCCTGCAGGTCGCCGGGGGCGGTGGCCAGTTCGGTGAGCTGGCCGATCTTGTCGTCATGGAGCGCGGCGAGCACCTCGCGGCACAGGTTGGGCTTGTCCACGAAGTTGGAGTAGACCGCGCCCTTGGAGTACCCGGCGCGGTCGGCGATGTCCTCGAGCGATGCCGCCGTGTAGCCGACTTCCAGGAACCGCGCCCGCGCCGCGGTCAGCAGGTCGGCGCGCGTCTGCGCGCGCTGTTCCGCCCGGGTCAGCCTCGCCATGGGAGAAGAATACCGCCATCCGGTCTTCAAAAACCTTCGGTATTCGGATACTGTCGGTTTCATTCTGAGGACGGATCGACGGAAGGACCCCTCGATGGCACTGTTCGGCACCTCGCGCCGGCACCTGGACGCACTGGACGGCGCGACGGTCGTGATCACCGGCGGTGCACGCGGCATCGGCGCGGCGACGGCCCGGCTGTTCGCGGGGCACGGCGCGCGCGTCTGGATCGGCGACGTGGATCGCGAGGTCGCGGAGACCACCGCGGCGGGGATCCCGGGGGCGCGCGCCGCCCTGCTCGACGTGACGGATCGCGCCTCGTGGGACGCCTTCCTCGCCGAGATCGACTCCCCCGTGGACGTGCTGGTCAACAACGCGGGAGTCATGCCACTGGGCGCGTTCGACTCCGAGGCGGAGGCGACCACCGACCTGATCCTCGACGTCAACGTGCGCGGCATGCTCAACGGCATGCGCGCCGCGCTCCCCGGCATGGTGGCCCGCGGCCGCGGGCACATCGTCAACATCGCGTCGATGGCCGGCATGATCCCGATCCCGGGCATGGTCACCTACAACGCCAGTAAGTACGCGGCGCTGGGCGCCTCGCTCGGCGCCCGGCGCGAGTACGACGGGACCGGCGTCTCCGTCTGCGCGATCCTCCCGGCCGCGGTGCGCACCGAGCTGTCCTCGGGCGCGCAATTGGGCGGCGCGCTGCCCACCGTCGACCCCGAGGACGTCGCGGCGGCGGTCGTCGACACGCTGCGCACCCGCGCGGCGCGGACCTCGGTGCCGAAGTGGGTGGCGCCCGGGTGGAGCCTGGTCGAGGCCTTCGTCCCCGAACCCGTCGAGCGGCTCGCCCGCAGGCTGGCCGACGACCGCCGCGGGCTCGCGCTCGACGCGGGCGCCCGCCGCGCGTACACGGACCGGATCGAGCGCCACGCCGGCGCGCATGCCGAGGAGGCCGCCCGATGACCCGGGCCCTCGTCATCGGCTGCGGCGGCACCATCGGCGGCGCGTGGACGATCGCCGCCCTCGCGGCGCTGGAGGAGCAGTCGGGTTGGGACGTGCGGGACGCCGCCGTGTTGCAGGGCACCTCCGCCGGTTCGGAGATCATCACGATGCTGGCCGGGTACTCGGTGGCGGACCTCGTGGCGATGCAGGAGGGGCGCTCGGAACATCCCGTGCTGCAACGACATCTGGCCGCCACCCCGCCGTCGCTGCCGCGGCTTCCGTTCTCGCTCCCGTCGGCGCCGTCCACGCTGTGGAGCCGCCGCGGCGGGCACGCGCCGCTCACCGGGATCGCGCCGCGCGGCCGCGGCGACGCGGGCTGGCTGCAGGAACTGGCCGACGCGGTCGCCGGGCCCGGCGGGCCTGTGCCCCCGAGGGCGCGGATGGTGGCGTACGAACCCGCCTCGGGGGAGCGCGTCGCGTTCGGCGCGCCGGGTGCGCCGAAGGCCACGGTCGGAGACGCGCTCCGCGCGTCCTGGGCCATCCCGGCGTGGATGCCGCCCGTCGAGGTGGAGGGCCGCACGTTCGTCGACGGGGGCGCCGCGTCGACCGCCTCGGTCGACCTGGTCTCCCCCGCCGACGCGGACGAGATCGTCGCGGTGGTCTCCATGGCCTCCGCACCCGGCGTCCGCGGCCCGGGCCTCGGGGGCCTGCTGGAGCACACCGCGCTGCGCCGACCCATGTCGTCCGTGTTCTGGCAGGAGGTGGCCGTGGCGAGGGCCCGGGGCCAGAAGGTCACGGTGATCGCGCCCGACGGTGCCGACCTGGCCGGCCTCGGTGCGAACTTCATGGCGCGGGGACGCCGCGCGCGGGCCTTCGAGGCCGCGCGCCGCACCGCGCCCGCCGCCGTGCGCCGCGGCCTGGAGGCGGCGCGATGACCGAACCCCGGGTGGTGGTCATCGGCGCCGGCGTCGCCGGCATCTCGACCGCGTACGTGTTGCAGCAGCAGGGATTCACCGATTGGGTCGTGCTGGAGAAGGGCTCCGACGTGGGCGGCGTCTGGTACTGGAACCACTACCCCGGCCTCACCTGCGACGTCCCGTCGCAGATCTACCAGTTCGCGTTCGCGCCGAAGCCGGACTGGGAACGCGTGTGGGCCACCGGCCCGCAGATCCAGCGGTACCACCGCGACGTGGTGGACGAGCTGGGGCTCGCGGACCGGATCCGGTGCGACACAGAGGTCCTCGCCGCCGAGTTCGACGATGCCGACGGCACCTGGACGCTCACCCTGAGCACCGGCGAGACGATGGTCGCGGACTTCGTGGTGTGCGCCACGGGCGTGCTGGAGAACCCCGCGATCCCCGACATCGACGGCCTCGCCGATTTCGCCGGACCCGTCGTGCACACCGCGCGGTGGGACGACTCCCTGGTCACCGACGGCAGGAAGATCGCGGTGATCGGCACGGGTTCGACCGGCGTGCAGGTGGTCTCGGCGCTCCAGCCGGGCGCCGCGGGGATCACGCACTTCGTGCGGTCGCCGCAGTGGGTGCTGTGGGCGCCGATGGGCCTGCCGCAGGTCGGCGCGGTCTCGGCGCTGTTCCGCCGGGCGCCGGGGTTGCTGGACCGGGTGCACCGTGGATTGCTCTGGGGCTCGGGGATCCTCGCGGACATCGTGACCACCCCGTCGTGGCGGCGGAGGGCCGTGCAGGCCTATGCACGGCTGTCCCTGCGCGCGCAGGCCCCCGCGCGGCTGCGGGAGGACCTCACCCCGGACTACGAACCCCTGTGTAAGCGGCAGGTGGTCTCGGGGTCCTACTACCGGGCGATCCGGGCACGGAACGCGTCGCTGGTGACCGAGCGGATCACCGGCGTCGAGCCGGGCGGCGTCCGCACCGCGGACGGCCGGCTGCACGAGGCCGACGTCCTGGTGCTGGCCACGGGGTTCCGGGCGCACGACTACATGCGGCCGATGGAGGTGACGGGGCGCGAGGGGATCAAGCTCGACGACGCCTGGGCCGACGGTCCGCGGGCGTACCGGATGACGGCGGTCCCGGGCTTCCCCAACCTGTTCACCGTGCTCGGGCCCAACTCCCCGACGGGCTCGATCTCGCTGCAGTTCTCGGCGGAGCTCAGCGCGAAGTACATCGCGCAGTGGCTCACCCGGTTCCGCGACGGGGAGCTCGCGACGGTGGAGGTGACCGAGGAGGCCACCGACGCGTTCAACCGGCAGGTGGCCGAGGCGATGGTGCCCACCGTGTGGAATACGGGCTGCAATTCCTGGTACTTCACCGAGGGCGGGACCATCGACCTGTGGCCGTTCGACCGGAAGACCATGGTGCGCATGCTCTCCCGCCCCGAGGATGCGGACTTCCACGTGCGGGTACCGGCCCGCTGACCGGTTCAGCGCTCGCGGGCGAAATCCACGGGTAGCCACGGATCGGTGTCGTCGGCGCCGGGGCTGCGGAACCCGTGCGCCGGCGTCGGCACCTCGCTGATCGCGCGCGAGATCAGCGAGCGGCGCGGACTGCCCCGCAGCGGCGGGCCGGCGACCAGGCGAAGCGGGTGGAGTCCGGGGCGGCGGCGGGGGCTGCTCGGCGCGCCGCATCTGCGACTGCAGGCGGGTCTGGACGAGGGCCAGCTGACCGTCGATCGCCGTGAGCGCGATCCCGAGCTGGGCGGTTTGAGCGCCAGGCGCACGTCCTTGGTGGACTCGTCGGCGCTGACCGAGGGCTCCGCGGAGGCCGGGAGCGCGGTCGCCGCGAACGTCAGCCCGCCCGCCGCGACGGCCACCACGACGGCGATCAGCGCCGTCCCCGAGAGGGCCCGGGCCGCTCCGAGGGCCGCCGTGACCGCTACGCGGATCCGTCCGTCGCCGGGTGGTTGCTCATCGGTCCGATGGTTCGCGGCGCGCGCCCCAACCCGTCTCGCACGGTGTCACAGCGGCGTCACAGATCCGCGCCGGTAGGCTGCCGGTGTGCGGCGATTGCAAAAACTGCTGTGGTGCACGGTGCTCGTCACGATCGTCGTGCTCGCCGCCGTGGGCGGCGTGGGGTACCTGGTGTTCGGCGCCGCGCACGACGATCCGCTGCGCAAGGTCGACGCGGTGATCGTGCTGGGCGGCGAGCACGACGGTCGCGAGCAGTACGGCCTGCAGATCGCCGAGGCGGGGTACGCGCGGAACCTCGTGCTGTCCGACCCCTACGGGGAGCACGACCCGCTCATGCGCTCGCTGTGCGACCGGACCGTCGGCGAGGTGGCGATCACCTGCGAGGTGCCGGTCCCGAGCACCACCCGCGGGGAGGCGATGTTCACCCAGCGGCTCGCGGACCGGAACGGCTGGAAGTCCGTCATCGTGATCAGTTGGGGGTACCACCTGCCGCGCGCCGAGTACATCTTCAGTAACTGCTTCGCCGGTCAGACGGTGATGCGCGCCGTCCCCCGCTACTACGACTACGGCCCCGCCGACTGGGAACTCATCTACCTCTACCAGTCCTTCGGCACCGCGAAGGCCGCCCTCCAGGGCTCCTGTTCCTAGTCGTCCTCGCGCGCCAGGAGGGCGAGCAGCAGTTCGGCGCGCACCCGGGCGGAGCGCAGGTCCACGCCCAGCACCTCCTCGGCCTTCGCGACGCGGGCGCGCACGGTGTGCCGGTGCGCGCCGGCGGCCGCGGCGGCGCCCTCCCACTGGCCGTTGTTCTCGAGGAACGCGCGCAGCGCGGGCAGCAGCGCTCCGCCGTGTCGGGCGTCGTGCGCACGCAGCGGGTCGAGCAGCGCGCGGTCCAGGCCGGCCAGCACGTCCCGGGCCCCGTCGTCGGCCAGCAGGGTGCGGCCGGCGAGCGCCGCGGATTCGACGAGCGGTCCGCCCGGGCGGGCGGAGCGCGCGGCCAGGGTGCCCGCGGCCGTGGCTTCGGCGACGGCGCCCGCGGGATGCGAGGAACCGAGCCCCACGCGCAACCGCGAACGCAGGCCGCGCGGTACCCGCGCGAGGAGCGCCTCGGCGATCACCGCATCGTCGTCGGCCCCGAGTAGCGCGACCACCCCGCCCGCCGCGTCCACGACGAAGGCCGGCCGCCCCGCATCGTCGAGCGCGGTGCGGAGGGCGGCGACGACGTCGTCCGCGGCGCCGGTCCCGCCGATCGCCACCAGCGCCCGCACCCCGTGGGCGTCGGCGGCGTCGGCCACGAGCCGCGCCACTCCCTCCGCGGCGCCGCCCGGCGAGAGCACGAGCCGCAGGGCCTCCGCGTTCATCCGCCACTGCACGGCGCGCAGCCGGCGGGGCTTCTCGAAGTCCAGGGCGAGAAGCGAATTCGCGTGTCCGATGAGCACGTGGTCCACGGGCGCGGGTTCGCGCGCGAGCACAACGGCGAGGTGCCCGTATCCGCGGTCGCCGACGCGGACGGGCTGCGTGACCACGGTGTCCGCGCCGCGGGGTGCGGACGCCGACGACGCCGGGTGCGCCCGGGCCTGGTCGCCCACGGCGCGGCCGGACTCCTCCGCGGCCCCCGCCGGGTGGGCGAGCACCACCCGGCCGCCACGATCCAGCAGGAGGGCCGCGCCCCCGCATCCCGCGGCGAGTTCGCGCAGGGTGGCCGACGGTCCGCCGGACACCGCCGCGCGCGTCATCCGCTGCTGGGCCCGGGCGGCCGCCGCCTGCGACCGGTTCTCCCGCCGCGCCAGCTCGTCGATCACGGTGTGCGCCACCGCGACGAACGGGGTGGGCAGCGGCACGTCGACCAGGGGCAGCCCGACGTCGTCGGCGGCGGCGATCAGGTCCGACGGTGCGCTGTCCCGCGAAACCCCGACGCCGAAGCCCAACGCCGAGACGCCCCGTGCCGCGAGCCGCTGCACGTAGTCGCGGCAGCCGGCACCGTCGGGCGGGATGCCGATGCCCGTGGTCAGGAGCATCTCCCCGCCCGACAGCCAGGGGGTGGGGTCGGCCAGCTCGGTGGTCATGACGAACGTGACGGCGCCGCCGACCCCCGCCTCGCCCGCGCGCAGCCGCAGGCCGAGGCTCCGCTGCGCGAGCAGCCACCGCACCGTGACGGCCATCGTCCGCCGCTCCAATCCGTCGACCAGTCGAGGTTGACGACTCCATTCTGGCAGCTGCGGGGGCGGGGTCGGCGGAGCACAGTGAGACCCATGACTGAGATCGCCTACCGCCTGCCCCAGAAGCGCACCCTCGTGACCGCCCTGCCGGGGCCCGAGTCGGTGCGGATCGCGGAGCGCCGCCGCGCCGCGGTGGCCGGCGGGGTCGGCTCCTCCGTTCCCGTGTACGCCGCCGACGCCGACGGCGGCGTGATCCTGGACGTGGACGGGAACTCGCTCATCGACCTGGGCTCGGGCATCGCCGTGACCAGCGTCGGCGCCTCGGACCCGCGGGTGGCGGCCGCCGTCGCCACGCAGGCCGCCCGGTTCACCCACACCTGCTTCATGGTGACGCCGTACGAGGGCTACGTCGCCGTCGCCGAGCGGCTCAACGCGCTCAACCCGGGCGATCACGAGAAGCGCACCGTGCTGTTCAACTCGGGCGCCGAGGCCGTGGAGAACGCGATCAAGGTGGCGCGCCTGGCCACCGGCCGCGACGCGGTGGTCGCGTTCGACCACGCGTACCACGGGCGCACCAATCTCACGATGGCGCTCACCGCGAAATCGATGCCCTACAAGAAGGACTTCGGGCCGTTCGCCCCCGAGGTGTACCGCATGCCGATGTCCTACCCGTACCGGGACGCCGGCGTCGACGGCGCGGCCGCGGCCCGTCGCGCGATCGACCAGATGGAGAAGCAGCTCGGGGCCGATGCGGTGGCCGCGATCATCATCGAGCCCATCCAGGGCGAGGGCGGCTTCATCGTTCCCGCGCCCGGATTCCTCCCCGCGCTGCAGGAATGGGCGAACGCCAACGGCGTCGTCTTCATCGCCGACGAGGTGCAGACCGGATTCGCCCGCACCGGAACATGGTTCGCGTGCGAGGACGAGGGCGTGGCGCCCGATGTGATCACCATGGCCAAGGGCATCGCGGGCGGCATGCCGTTGTCGGCGATCACGGGGCGCGCCGATCTCCTCGACGCCGTGCACCCCGGCGGCCTCGGCGGCACCTACGGCGGTAATCCCGTCGCCTGCGCCGCCGCCCTCGCCGCGTTGGACACCATGACCGAACTCGATCTTCCCGCCCGTGCGCGGGCCATCGGCGAGCGGGCCCTGCCCCGGCTGCGAGCCCTCGCCGGGGAGCTCGACGTGATCGGCGACGTCCGCGGCCGCGGCGCGATGCTCGCGATCGAGCTCGTGCGGCCGGGCACCTCGGAGCCGGACCCGGAGCTGACCAAGGCGGTCGCGGCGAAGGCCCTCGCCGCCGGCGTGGTGGTCCTGACCTGCGGCACGTACGGCAACGTCATCCGCCTGCTCCCGCCGCTGGTGATCGGCGACGAGCTGCTCGACGACGCGCTCACCGTCCTCGAGGCCGCCGTCCGCGAAGCCGCCGCCTGACCCGGCCACCCCCCTTCCTGACTTAACAGCGTTAGCCCAGAAGCCCACCTGGGCTTTCGTCTGCATTCCCTGCTACCTACCCGCGAGTACCCGACCCGAGAGGTCTCCGTGAACGTCACCGATCTGTTGAACTCCGTCCCCACCGGCTTGTGGCAGGGCGGCCGCTCCGCCCCGAGCGAGTCCGGCCGCACCTTCGAGGTGCTCAACCCCGCCACCGGTCGGGTGCTCACCTCGGTCGCGAACGCGACACCCGCCGACGCGCGAGCAGCGCTCGACGCCGCCTGCTCGGTGGCCGACGAGTGGGCCGCGACCCCGCCGCGGCGGCGCGCGGAGATCCTCCGCGCCGCGTTCGACGCCGTGACCGCCCGCGCGGAGGACTTCGCGCTCCTGATGACCCTGGAGATGGGCAAGGTGCTGCCCGAGAGCCGCGGCGAGGTGGCGTACGGCGCCGAGTTCCTGCGCTGGTTCTCCGAGGAGGCCGTTCGGATCGGCGGCCGCACCGCCACCGCACCCGCGGGCACCGGCGAGATCGCCGTCGTCAAGGAGCCCGTGGGCCCGTGCCTGGCGATCACGCCGTGGAACTTCCCGCTCGCCATGGGAACCCGCAAGATCGGCCCGGCGCTCGCCGCCGGCTGCACCATGATCGTCAAGCCCGCCGAGGACACCCCGCTCACCATGCTGCTGCTGGCGCGGGTGTTCACCGAGGCGGGCCTCCCGCCCGGGGTCCTCTCGGTACTGCCGACCCTGGACGCGCCGGCCGTGGTCGCCGAGCTGATGAACGATTCTCGGCTGCGCAAGGTCTCGTTCACCGGCTCCACCGCCGTCGGCAAGAAGCTACTGGCGCAGGCCTCGGAGAACGTGCTGCGCACATCGATGGAGCTGGGCGGCAGCGCCCCGTTCCTGGTCTTCGACGACGCCGACCTCGACAGGGCCGTCGACGGGGCGATGCTCGCCAAGATGCGCAACGGCGGCGAGGCGTGCACGGCCGCCAACCGGATCCTGGTGCAGAACGGGATCCGCGAGGCCTTCACCGCGGCCCTCACCGAGCGGGTGGCGGCGATGGAAGTCGGCCCGGGCTGGGAGGATTCGTCCACGATCGGACCGATCATCACCGAGAAGCAGCGCTCCTCCATCGCGGCGCTGGTCGACGACGCCGTCGCCGCGGGGGCGATCGTCCGCACGGGCGGCGGCAAGGTCGACGGTGCCGGGTTCTTCTTCGAACCCACCGTCCTGGAGGCGATTCCCGACGGTGCGCGGATCCGCCGGGAGGAGATCTTCGGCCCCGTGGCCGCGATCGTCGGCTTCGACACGGAGGACGAGGGTGTGGCGCTGGCCAACGACACCGAGTACGGCCTCGCCGCCTACTTCTTCACCGAGAACATCGGCCGCGCGCAGCGCGTCGCCCGGCGCCTGCAGGCCGGCATGGTGGGCGTCAACCGCGGCGTCATCTCCGATCCCGCGGCACCGTTCGGCGGGATCAAGCAGTCCGGCCTCGGATCGGAGGGCGGCAGCGAGGGCATCGCGGAGTACCTGAACACCAAGTACATCGCGCTCCCGCCCGCCTGACGGATCAGGTGAGGCGGGGGAACTTCAGGTACGCGAGGCCCAGGACGTCGATCGCGATGTAGCCGAGCAGCGCGGCGGCGGCCGCGCCGCCGAGGATCACGGCCGCGCGCCACCACTGCCGCCGCGGGGTGCAGTGCAGCATCCACCCGATACCGACGAAGCTCACTACCGCGCCGAACACCGCCACCGGGTAGACGGCGAAGCCGGGATCGGCGGCGATCCGGGTCATCCGGGCGACCGCGCCCAGGGCCACCGAGACCGCGAGCGTCGCCACGAGCACCCGCAACCACGGGTCGCCGGGCGCGGCCACGAGCCGGTAGCCGAGCACCGCGCTCACCGCTCCGCCGACCCCTATCGCGAGCACCGTCATCGGCGCGCCGCTCGCGCGATCCGCACCACGCCCGCGGCGGCGGCGAATCCCAGTGCCGCCGCGACGGGGGCGACCAGCAGGAAGCGCACTCCGGCCGCGGGCGGCACCGCGATCAGGCCGATCACGGCGTAGACGCCCACGGACGTGAGGCCCGCACCCACACCGAACACGAGGAAGCCGAACCACCGGTCCCCCACCCGCGCCCGCGCCTGGAACAGCAGTCCGGCGACGAAGGTGATCACCGCTATCCCGGCGAACCGCGCGTCGAAAGCGAGGTGGCGCCAGGCCGACTGATCGGATAGCAGGTGCGCCGCGATCGCACTCGTCGCGCCGCCGAGACCCACGCACAGCAACGTCCTCCGGTCCGTCGGCAGTGGCCGCTCGACCGGGGGCGCGACGTCCGCGCTCGTGTCGTTCACGGCTCCGACGATACGGGGACGGGCCTCAGTACGCGCCGTCCGAGGTGAGCACCGTCCGGAACGTGCGGGCGATGATCCCGATATCGGTGCCGAGCGACCAGTTCTCGACGTAGCCCACGTCGATCCGGATCGACTCGTCCCACGAGAGGTCGGAGCGGCCGCTGACCTGCCACGCACCGGTGACACCGGGCTTGACCAGGAGCCGCCGCCGCATCACCGCCGGGTACTGGTCCACCTCGTGCGCCAGTGCCGGCCGCGGGCCCACCACGGCCATGTCGCCGCGGAGCACGTTGAAGAACTGCGGCAGCTCGTCGAGGCTGTAGCGGCGGATGATCCTGCCCACCTTGGTGACCCGCGGATCGTCCTTGACCTTGAACAGGGGCCCCGCGCCCATGTCGTCACCGGACAGCCGGTCCCGGCGGGTATCGGCGTCGACGTACATGCTGCGGAACTTGACCATCCGGAACGGGCGGCCGTCGGCGCCGATCCGCTCCGCGCGGTAGAACACCGGGCCACGGCTGTCGACGCGGATCGCGATCGCGATGACCAGCATGACCGGGGCGAGCGCGGCGAGCCCGCCGCCGGCGACGGCGAGGTCGAGCATCCGCTTGCCCGGACCGAAGGAGCGGCGCGGTCGCGGATGCGCCACGTGCACCATCGGCGTGCCCCCGATGTCCTGGTGCGCCAAGCGATGGCCGGCGACGTCCGCGAGACCGGTGGTCACCACGAGTTCGACGCCCATGGCCGCGAGGCGCCACGCGAGGTCTCGGACAGCGTCCGGGCCGAGGGCGTCGGTGGCCGTGAGCATCACGACGCCCGCACCGGTCTCGCGGACTGCGGCCTCCACCTCGCGGTCGCTGCCCGCCACCGGGATCCGCGTGCCCCGTACCTCGATCGCGTCGGCCAGCGCGGCGTCACCGGCGGGCAGGCACACGCCCACGATCCGGGAGTGGGAGGCGGTGATGAGCGCGCGCGCCGTGGCCGTCGCGGCCCCGTAGCCGCCGACCACGAGGGTGGGCGCGACCGCCGCCGCGCGGCCGTCGCCGCGGAGGTGTCGCCGCCACCACAGGCGGCTGAGCAGCGTTCCGACCAGCAGCACCGGGCCGACCACCACGACCAGCGCCCGCGGCAGCAGGTGGGGGAAGAACAACGCGACCACGACGAGCGGGCCGAAGACGGTGCGCACGGTGCCGATCACGCGCCGCAGCTCGGCCGCGCCCATCCCGAGGGCGGGCACCGCCAGGGGCGCGTTGCGGGTGAGCAGGTGGAACCAGACGGCCACCGCGACCGTGGTGCTCACCAATACCACCGGTGCGGATGCGTGCTCGGCCAGGCCGCAGAACAGGCCGGCTGCACCGGCGAGGATCGCGATCATGAGGTCGACGCCGGTGATGGCCCGCTCCAGGCGCGCCCGGCCGGCCCGCGCGTCCGGGTCGACGACGGTGCGCGGAGCCTCGGCGACGGACTCGTCCACGACGGGGTCCGCTACGCGGGCGGGGCCGCTACCGGTGGACGGCGCACCGGTCATGTAATCGATCGACATGGCCCCTCAGGATCGTCTCGCTACTCCAATGGATCAGCAATCGGCACGGCGAGTAAAGGGTCATGAATAAACATCAACCCGCATTGCGATCACGAACCGTTTCGCACGAAATGCACCGAAGCATCCGTACGACCGTCGCGACAACACCCTCACCGCAGACCAGGCTCCCGATCGCTGTGGCGACCACCGGGGAGAACACCTGATGGGTCCTCATCCCCGTCGACCTGGTTCGATCCGTCCGTGACGCTCACCATGACGGCGGGCTTGCCGGGGCCGGTCGATCGACTGCCTGTGCCACGCTAGTCGGCCGACGTTGCGATCGCAATGCGCCAACACCATTTGCAACCAGAAATGGGGTGATCGTCACACGAACACTTTTGCGCGGAGCACGACGAATACCTCCGCCGTCGAATACGGGGGTTGACTGGTTTATGCTGACAACTCACACCGGATTCGGCGAGGGGATCGCCGGCCACGAACGCCGAGGAACGGAAGCCTTCATGAAGTGCCGTCTGTGCGGTTCGCCGCGACTGCGCAGCGTCGTCGACCTGGGCGCCACGCCGCCCTGCGAGAAGTTCCTCACCGCCGACGAGCTGGACCTGCCCGAGCCCACGTACCCGTTGCACCTGCGGATCTGCGAGGAGTGCCTGCTGCTGCAGATCCCGGCGCTGATCCTCCCGGAGGAGACGTTCTCCGAGTACGCGTACTTCTCGTCGTACTCGGCCAGCTGGGTCGATCACGCGCGCCGTTTCGTGCACGGCGCGATCGAACGCCTGGAACTACGCCCCGAGCAGCTGATCGTCGAGGTGGCCAGCAACGACGGCTACCTCCTGCAGCACGCCGTGGCCGCCGGCGTCCGGTGCCTGGGCATCGAACCGTCGGTCAACGTCGGCGCCGCCGCGCGCGAGAAGGGCGTGCCCACCGTGACCGCGTTCCTCGACGAGGACACCGCGGCCGCCGTGCGCGCGGAGCACGGGCCGGCGAACCTGGTGGTCGCGAACAACGTGTACGCCCACATCCCCGACCTGCTCGGCTTCACGAAGGGCCTGCGGGGCCTCCTGGCCGACGACGGCTGGCTCAGCATCGAGGTGCACCACGCGCTCCCGCTCGTCGCCGAGGGCCAGTTCGACACCGTCTACCACGAGCACTTCCAGTACTACACCGTGCTCTCCGCGCAGCGGGCGCTCGCGACAGCCGGCCTCACGGTGGTCGACGTGGAGGCGATCCCCACGCACGGGGGCTCGATCCGCCTGTGGGCCAGGCCCGACGGTGCGGCCGGCGCACCGTCGGAACGCGTGGCCGAACTGCTGCGGGAGGAGGCCGAGGCCGGCCTGCACGAGGTGTCCGGCTACGCCGGACTGCAGGCGAGCGCCGAACGGGCCCGGCAGGAACTGCTGCGCTTCCTGCTCGACTGCAGGGCACAGGGCAAGCGGGTCGCCGGGTACGGCGCGCCCGGCAAGGGCAACACGTTGCTCAACTTCTGCGGGATCCGCACGGACCTCCTCGAGTACACCGTGGACCGGAACCCGTACAAGCACGGACGATTCACGCCCGGCGCGCGGATCCCGATCCACGAGCCGGAGCGCCTCGACGCCGATCGGCCCGATGTGGTGGTGGTCCTCCCCTGGAACCTCGAGGCCGAGATCACCGAGCAGCTGCGCCCGCTCGTCGACCGGGGAACGGAGCTCGTCTACCCGATGCCCCGACTGCACGCAGCGCGGCCGGCCGCCGCTGTACCGGAAGCCTGAGGAGGCGACGATGAAGGTGGTCCTGTTCTGCGGCGGCTACGGAATGCGCATGCGCAACACCGCCGACGACATGGTGCCCAAGCCCATGCAGCTGGTGGGGCCGCGGCCGCTGATCTGGCACGTGATGCGGTATTACGCGCACTTCGGGCACACGGAGTTCATCCTGTGCCTGGGCTACGGCGCCCAGCACATCAAGAACTACTTCCTCAACTATCGCGAGACCGAGTCCAACGACTTCGTGATCCGCGGCGGCGAGGTGGAGCTGCTGTCCGCCGACATGCGCGACTGGACCATCAGTTTCGTGGACACCGGCCTGGAATCGGCCATCGGCGAACGACTCCGGCGCGTTCGCCCGTACCTGGACGGCGACGAGTACTTCCTCGCCAACTACGCCGACGTGCTCAGCGACGCCCCGATGAACACCATCATCGACCGGGTGCGCGAGACCGGTTCGTCGGCGTCGATGCTGCTCGTACCGCCGCAATCCTCGTTCCACTGCGTGGACGTGGACGGCGACGCGAAGGTCACCGGCATCACCCCCGTCTCCGAGTTCCCCATCTGGGAGAACGGCGGCTACTTCGTCCTCACCCAGGACGTGTTCGATCACCTGCCCGAGAACGGGGACCTGGTGGCCGACGCGTGCACGGCCCTCGCCGAGCAGGGAAAGCTGCTGGGCTATCGGCACCGCGGCTTCTGGAAGCCCGCGGACACCTTCAAGGAGCGGGCCGACCTGGACGCCGGGTACGCGCGCGGCGACCGCCCCTGGATGGTGTGGAAGGAACCCGCGCGGTGATCGCCCTCGACGCCGGGCCGCTGTCGGAGGTCGCGGTCCTCGGCGCACATTGCGACGACATCGCCATCGGCATGGGCGGCACCCTGCTCCAGCTGTGTGAGGCGAATCCCGGCCTGCGCGTGCACGCCTGGGTCGGCAGCGGTGCCGGGACGCCCCGCGAGGCCGAGGAACTGGGCGCGCTCGCGGCGTTCGCCCCCGGTGCCGACCTCCGGGTGACCGTGGCCGACCTGCCCGACGGCCGCGCCCCCGCGCACTGGGCGCGGGCCAAGGCGGCGCTGGGCGAGTTCCGGCGCTCGGCCGACCCCGAGGTCGTGTTCGCCCCGCACCGGCACGACGCGCATCAGGACCACCGCCAACTGGCCGAGCTCGCGCCCACCGAGTTCCGGGACCAGCTGATCCTGGGGTACGAGATCCTCAAGTGGGAGACGGACACTCCGCGACCGACGGTCCTGGTACCGCTGACCGCGGACACCGCCCGGGCGAAAACGCGGCTGCTGCACGAGCACTACCCGTCGCAGACCGCGCACGACTGGTTCGACGACGAGGCGTTCCTCGGCCTGGCGCGGCTGCGCGGTGTGCAGTGCCGCGCGCCCTACGCCGAGGGATTCATGGTGGACAAGGCGATCGTACGATTCGGAGGACGGCGATGAAGGTTCTGCTCACGGGCAGCCAGGGCTACTTGGGCACGGTGATGGCGCCGGTGCTCGCCGCCGCGGGGCACGAGGTGACGGGCCTCGATTCCGGGCTCTTCGCCGACCGCGTGCTCGGCCCGGCACCGTCGGACCCGCCCACCCGCACCACAGACCTGCGGGACGTGACCGCCGCGCAGCTGGAGGGGTTCGACGCCGTGATCCACCTCGCGGCGCTCTCCAACGATCCGCTGGGCTCGCTCGCGCCGGAGGTCACGTACGACATCAATCACGCCGCGTCCAGCCGGCTCGCCCGGCTGGCGAAGGACGCTGGCGTGTCCCGGTTCCTCTACGCCTCCACGTGTTCCGTGTACGGCGCCGCCGGCGACGGACTGGTGGACGAGGACGCTCCGCTCAATCCCATCACTCCCTACGCGATCAGCAAGGTGCGGGTCGAGGACGACGCGGCGGCCCTCGCGGACCCCGACTTCACCCCCGTGTTCCTCCGCAACGCCACCGCGTTCGGGTTCTCTCCGCGGCTGCGCGCCGACATCGTGCTCAACAACCTCATGGGGTACGCGGTGCTCACCGGCGAGGTGCTGGTGCTGTCCGACGGGACGCCGTGGCGGCCGCTCGTGCACGCGCAGGACATCGCGCGCGCGTTCGCCGCGTGCCTCACGGCCCCGAGGGCGACCGTCTCGGCACGGGCGTACAACATCGGCACCGAGCGCAACAACGTCACCGTCGCCGAGATCGCGCAGGCCGTGGTGGACGTCGTTCCCGATGCCGCGGTGCGGATCACGGGCGAGGCGGGCGCCGACCCCCGCTCCTACCGGGTCGATTTCTCCCGAGCCCGGGACGAATTGGGGTTCGAGGCGAGCTGGACGGTGCCGGACGGTGCGGCGGAACTGCACCGCGCGTACACCGACTACGGGCTGACCACGACCTCCTTCCAGCAGGACTTCACCCGGCTCGCCCGCCTGGAGCGCCTGCAGCGCGACGGGATCATCGACGGATCGATGCGCCGCGCATGATCGCCGCGTCAGCCCAGGCGGGACCGCAGCCCCGCCCAGCTCCCCGCCGCGGCGTCCCGCGCGGACACGACGCGCTCGGCGAGCGGCCACTCGATCGCCAGATCCGGATCCGCGTGGTGCACAGCGAGATCCTCGCTCGGGTCGTGCGGCCGGTCGATCCGGTAGCACACGTCCGCGATGTCCGTGAGCGCCTGGAATCCGTGCAGGAAGCCCGGCGGCACGTACAGGGTGTGGAAGGCCTCGTCGTCGAGCCGGAACGCCTGCGAACGGCCGAAGGTGGGCGAGTACGGCCGCGCGTCCACCAGCACGTCGTGGATCGCGCCGCGCGCGCAGCGCACCAGCTTCGCCTCGCCCCGCCCGGCCCGGCCGTGCAGGCCGCGCAGCACGCCGCGTGCGGAACGGGACTGGGAGTCCTGCACGAATCGCGCGGCGGCACCGGGATCCCCGAGGTGCGCGTCGAACACCTCCGCGTCGAAGGTGCGCGTGAACAGGCCGCGGTCGTCGCGGTGCGGGGTGGGCACGAACAGCACCACGTCCGCGAGATCCGTGTCTTCGATCTGCATGGGGTCATGCTGCCATGAGGCACGCCCGCCCGTGCCGCGGCTGCGGTTCCGTGAAGCTGACCCGGGTCCTGGACGTGGGCCGGGTCCCCGCCGCGGATCACTTCCCTCCCGCGGGCTCCCCCGTGGCCGCATCCGAATCCGCCCACCCGCTGGCGATGGACCTGTGCGCGTCCTGTGGCCTGGCCCAGCTCGCCGCGGACGACACGGCCGCGGACGAGCCGCGCGGAGTGGAGCCGCGAGCACTGCGCGAGCAGGCCGCGGACGCCGTCGCCCGGGTGGCCGCATCGCATCTGCTCCGGGGATCGACGGTGCGCGAGTTCGGCAGTCCGCACGGCGGATCGTGGCTGCCGCTGTTGGCGGAGCGCGGTTTCCGTACCGTCACCGCGGGCCCCGCGGACGTGGTGATCGACGGTTTCGGCATCATGCACGACGCAGATCAGCGCGCGGCGTTCGCAGCGCGCGCGGCGGCCGTGGCACCCGGCGGGGTGCTGTTGCTGCAGTACCAGCCCCTCGGCGGAATCGTCGCGAACCTGCAGTGGACGGCCCTGCGGCACGGGCACTTCGCGTACTACACCCTCACGGCCCTCCAGCGCCTGCTGGCCGCCGCGGGCATGGAACCCGTGCGCGCCTTCGAGTTCGACCTGTACGGCGGCACCGTGCTGCTGGCCGCGTGCCACACCGGCGCCGCCGGGAGGACCGCCGACGACCCCGCCGTCCGGCGGATCCTCGCCGCGGAGGCCGACGGTGGGCTCACGACGCCCGCGGGCCTGCGCCGCCTCGCGGCGGCGCCCGACGCGCAGGCGGGCGCCCTCCGGGAATGGGCCGAGGCGCACGCCGCCGCCGGGCGCACCGTCGCCGCGTACGGCGCGGCCTCGCGGGCGGTGGCGCTGTTCGCCCTCGCCGGGCTGGACGCGCGCCTCGTGACCTGCGTCGCCGACGCGTCCCCGGCCAAATACGGGCGACGCATGCCGGGCACCGACATCCCGATCGTGCCGCCCGAGCGGCTGGCCGAGTTCGACGGGCCGGTGCTGCTGACGATCCCCGACTTGCACGACGAGGTGCTCGACGCCTGGCCCGCGCTGCGCGGCCGGCTGGTGACCGGCCCTGCCGGAGAGGAGGTTCCGCGTCCATGACCGACCCCGGCTTCTCCCGCTCGAACGAGCTGCAGCGGCGCCTGCACCACCTGGTTCCGGGCGGTGCGCACACCTACGCCCGCGGCGCCGACCAGTACCCCGAGGGCATGGCGCCCGTGCTCGTCCGCGGCCGTGGCGCTCGGGTGTGGGACGCCGACGGCAACGAGTACGTCGAGTACGGGATCGGGCTGCGCGCCGTCACCCTCGGCCACGCCTACCCGCCGGTGACGGACGCGGTGCGCGCGGTGCTCGACGACGGCCTGAACTTCAGCCGGCCCACCGTGCTCGAGCTCGAGGCCGCCGAGGATTTCCTGGACCTGGTGCCCACCGCCGAGATGGTGAAGTTCGCCAAGAACGGCTCCGACGCCACCACGGCGGCGCTGCGGCTGGCCCGCGCGGTCACGGGACGCGACACGGTGGCCGTCTGCGAGCAGCCCTTCTTCTCGGTGGACGACTGGTTCATCGGCGCGACGGAGATGAATGCGGGGGTCCCGCGGCCGGACCGGGAACGCACCGTGCGGTTCGGCTACAACGACGCCGACGCACTCGCGGACCGGTTCCGGGAACGCCCCGGGCGGATCGCCGCGGTGTTCCTCGAAGCCGCCACGGCGCTCTCCGAGCCCGAACCCGGCTTCCTGGAACGGGTCCGGGACCTGTGCGACGAGCACGGGGCGCTCCTGGTGTTCGACGAGATGATCACCGGGTTCCGCTGGTCGCCACACGGCGCGCAGTCCGTGTACGGCGTCGTGCCGGACCTGTCGTGCTGGGGCAAGGCCATGGGCAACGGTTTCCCGATCTCCGCGCTCGCGGGCCGGCGGGAGTACATGGAGCGCGGCGGGCTGAACACCGACGCCGACCGGGTGTTCCTGCTGTCCACCACCCACGGCCCGGAATCGGTGTCGCTGGCCGCGTTCCGCGCGGTCGCGCGGGCCTACCGCGAGGGCGACCCCATCGCCGCGATGGAGCGCCGGGGACGCAGGCTGGCCGACGGCGTGAACGCGGCGGCGGAGGCCGCAGGGGTGGGCGACGCGGTGCGGGCCGTCGGCCGGCCGTCGTGCCTCGTGTTCACCACCCGCGACGCCGACGGTGCGCCGTCCCAAGAGTTCCGGACCCTGTTCCTGCAGGAGCTGCTGCGGCGCGGCGTGCTCGGCCAGTCGTTCGTGATCTCCGCCGCGCACACCGACGCCGACGTCGACCACACCGTCGCCGCGGTCGCCGAAGCCCTCGTGCCGTACCGGCGGGCGCTCGACGCGGGCACCGTCGAGGGCCTGCTGCGCGGGCGTCCCGTGGCCCCCGCCCTGCGCCGCACCGCCGCCCCACGCCGGCTCTAGCAGCACTCCCGCGCCGTCCGAGCGGAGCCGGCGCCGTCACCGGAGGTAGGTGAGCATTCTGGCGTCGGTCCAGCGGCCCACCGGCGGCGCCCAGCCCTCGTCGACGAACCCCGCGGCGAGGAACGTCCCGGTGAGCGGTTCGTCCGCGGCGACGGTGAGCGAGACCCTCCGCAGGCCGGGGACGGCGCGCAGCAGGTGGTCGGCGAGGGCCGCCAGCGGCCCCGCGAACCGACGATCCGGATGCGACCCCAAGGGCACGAGGTGCACCTCCGCGGTCGCGGTCCCGGGGTCCACGCGGCAGACCGCGGAATCGGTCCCGCCCTCCGGGTAGTGGACGATCGGGGCGAACAGGTTCCCGTCTCGCGCGGCGGTCCGCGCGGCGTCCGGGCGCATACCCGCGCCGGTGGCGGCGGCGACCGCCACCTCGTCGCTGAGGAGGGTGAGCACGGCGGAATCCGACTCCAGGTGCAGATCCCGGTCGAGGAGGCGGTCCGGGTCGTGCATCCTGGCCCGCGCCGCCGCGCGCGCCCGCCGGGCCGCCAGCCTGGCCGCCGCCACGCCCAGCGGCAGGAGGGACTTCCGCTCGGTACTATTCACTCGGTTATCCTAGATGTGTGACTGCAAACACGCGCGTTCTGGTGGTCGGCCCCGCGCCGCCGGGGCCCTCCAGCCGCGGCGGCATGGCCACCGTCGTGGGGCACATGGCGGACCAGCGTGATCCCGGCATCGAGGTGCGTCTCGTCACGACCTACGTGGACAGCTCGATCGGTCAGCGACTGCGAGCCGGGGCCGGTGGCATGCTGCGGGGCACGATCGCCGTCGCCCGTCGGGACGTGGATGTGGTGCACGTACACCTCTCGCACGGCGGCAGCGTGGTGCGCAAGTCGCCGATCCTGTGGGCCGCCCGCCTCCGCGGGGTGCCGGCCGTCGTTCACGGGCACAGCTTCGGTTTCGGCGCGTGGATGGCGGGGCTGCCCACCGTGGCGCGCTCGCTCGTGCGGGGTGCGCTGCCGGCGGACCGGTGGCTGGTGCTCGGGGAGGGGCTGGCCGAGGAGTACCGGACCGCGCTCGGCCTGCCGGGCTCCGCGGTGGACGTCCTCTACAACCCGGTCGCGACGGCCCCGGTGGCGCCGCCCGGGACCCCGGCCGCCCCCGACGACCGCGTGGAGGCGGTCGCCCTGGGCCGCCTCGGCGCCCGCAAGGGCAGCTACGACCTCGTCGCCGCCGTGGCGTCGCTCCCGGCCGGCGTGCGCGACCGTGTACACGTGACGCTGGCGGGCGACGGCGAGGTGGCTGAGGTCCGCGCCGCCGTGACGGCGGCGGGGCTCGCGGACACGATCACCGTGCGGGACTGGCTGGGCCCCGCGGAGCGGGACGAGTTGCTCGCGGCCGCCGATGTCTTCGTCCTGCCGAGCTACGAGGAGGGCCTGCCGATGGCCCTCCTGGAGGCGATGGCCGCCGGCCTGGCGCCGCTCACCACGCCCGTCGGAGGCATCCCCGAGGCGGTGACGGACGGGGTGGACGGACTGCTCGTATCGCCGGGCGACGTGCCGGCACTCGCGTCGGCGCTGGCCGTGCTGGTGAGCGCGCCGGAGAGGCGCGCGGTGCTCGCCGCCGGCGCCCGCCGCCGTGCCGAGGACTTCGCGCTGGACGAGTGGCGCGCCCGTCTCGCGGCGCTCTGGACGTCGCTCGCCCGTTGACCCCGGGCCGCGTCATCACGGCGTCCGGTTCTCCGGTCTCTCGATCACGGTGGCCTGCGGCTGTTTCCGGGTGAGGCCCGGTGCCGGGAACCAGGCGTCGGGCCCGGGGGCGTCGTACGCCCACAGCGGGCCGTGGAAGGCCGACGAGGCGCCGTAGTAGGTGACCGCCATGCCGTACCCGTTGGCGATCGCGTACCACCTGTCCCCCAAGGCGTTCCACTGGGCGGCGCTCTCCGCGGACTGCCCCTCGCCGAACCAGCCCACCTCTCCGACCGAACAGCGCACCCCGTTCTCGGCGCACCACCGGCCGAAGTCGTCGAGGCGTCCGAGGAACCCCCGCACGTATCCGCGGTCGACCCAGGACCTGTCGCCGTCGCGGACGTAGTCCGGGTCCGCCTTCGCCGGATCGAAGGGTTCCCCCACGGCACTGTTCTTGACCGGATACATGTGCTGCGAGTACACGATCCGGTTCAACGGATCGTTCACCCAGCCTCCGCCGGGATCGGTCACCGCGAAGTCGGAGTACACGGAGCAGCACAGGGATTCGACCCAGATGTCCTTCCCGTCGCCGTTCGCGCGAATCGTCCGGACGACCTCGTCGACGTGCCGCTTGTAGGCGGAGTACGGCGGCTGTCCCGGCTTCCGCAGGTCCGCACGGGTCGGATGGTCGAACCTCGTCGGCTCGTTGAACAGGTCGTACGCGACGACGGCCGGATCGTCCTTGAACTCGTCGGACAACCTCTTCCACACGTCGTCGGTCATCGACGTCGTGATGCCCGCCCCGCACACCAACGGGGGCGCCGTCGATCTCGGCTTCGTCCACTCGCACCCGTTGTGCAGGTCGAGCACGGCTCTGAGGCCCGCCGCGCCGATCTTCCGGACCTCGGCGACGATCGCGTTCCAATAGGCGCGGTGCACCGCGGGATCCCCCGCTCCGAGGTTCGGCTGCAGGTAGTCCCAGGACACGGGCAGGCGGATCAGCCGGTGCCCCAGAGCGGCGAGCGCATCGTAGGTGCTCTGCGGTTCGCCGGTGCCGGTCACGTCCGGGTGGTCGGAGATCGTCACGGCCTGCGTGAGCAGGGTCGCGACGGTGATGCCGCGCATGCCCGTCGACCTGGCACCGTCGGGTGCGATGACGGGCACCCGCACCGACGCGGCGAGGAGCGCGGCGGTCGCGACGACGACCACCACGGCCCGGCCGAGGATCCTCATGACGTGCGCTCCGCCCTCGCGCACACTCGGCGCAGCTCCGCGTCGAGCGCCGCGGCGGACACCGCGGCCGAGTGCGCCCCGGCGTAGTGCGCACGGGCCGCGCGGCCCCGGCGTTCGGCCGCCCCGGGTTCGGCGAGGGAGTCGAACGCCCCCGCGAGCGCCGCCACGTCGTCCACACCGATCGCCCCCTCGCCGGCGGGCTGGAACTCGGGCAGCGCGCCCTCCCCGGAGACGATCGGGGTGACCCCGAGCTGCATCGCCAGGACCTGCACGCCGCTCTGCGTCGCGACGCGGTAGTGGGCGACCGAGCCCTTCGCCCGCGCCATCGGCCCCAGGACGTCGTCGTAGGAGTACGGCCCCCGCCGCCACCGGACCGTCGGCGACAGCCGGGCGGGGCCGGCGCCGTCGCCGATGAGGACCAGCTCGTCGCCGCGCCACCCCGCCCCCGCGACGTGTCGCTCCCACGCGGCGAGCGTGACATCGAGGTTCTTGTACGCCGTGAGCCGTCCGACGGCGACGAAGTCCCGGCGGTCCCCCGCCGCGACGAACCCGGGCACCCGCGCGGCGTCGAGGTCGCTGGTGAGCGGCACCACGGCGTCCGCGGCCACCCGGTCGCCCACGTAGCGGCTGAACGCGACGGTCGACGCGGCGGAGTCGCCCCATCGACCGAACAGCCGGCGTTCCCAGCCCGGCCGCTCCTCGTCGGCGCCGTGGGGCCTGTCGTCGTGGATCAGCTCGACCCTCGGCGCGCCGCCCGCCAGCGCGATCCACCGCGGATCGCGGACGAGCTCGGTGACGACCACATCGGGAGCGAATCCCCTGGCCCACCGGAGCGCCCGTGCGAACCCGGGCCAGGTGGACGCGGTCTTCGGCCGCGCGTCGAGGACCCGTTCGTAGGGGCGTGCACCGTCGGACTCGGGATGCCTGTCGGTGGTCACCAGGGCGACATCCCACCCGGACGCGATCAACTGTTCGCAGTACACGCGCGCGAGCGGGCGCATCCACGGCGAGAGCCACATCAGCCGGGGGGTCACGCGCGCACCCCGTCGAACGCGGCCTCGTAGGCGTCAGCCATCGCCCCGACGGTGTACCGCTCCCGCATCCGATCGAACCCGCGGTCGCCCCACCGCCGCCACTCCTCGGGCCGGGACAGCAGGTCGCGCAACGCGTCTCGCCAGCCCTCGACCGTCACGTCGGTGACCACGACGCCGGCGCGACCGTCGTCCAGCATGTCCGGGACCGCGCACACCCCCGACGCGGCCACCGGGATCCGCCGGGCCATCGCCTCCAGGATGACCATCGGGAACGCCTCGGAGCCGCTCGGCACGCACACCAGGTCGGCGTCCGCGAGGGCGTGGTCCGGGCCGGGCGACCACCCGCGCCAGCGCACCCTCGACCTGAGGTCCGGCGGCGTCAGCGCCTCCAGCCGCCCGCGGTCCGGCCCGTCCCCGTAGATGTCGAGTTCCCACTCCATGTCGGTGAGCCCGGCCAGCGCCTCGACGAGGAGGTGCGGGTTCTTGTGCTCGACGATCCTCGAGAGCATCACCAGGCGGGGCGGCGACTGGGGTGGGCGCCGGGCGGGCACCGCGTCGAGCTCGGCGCTGCGGGCCACCCCGTTCGGCGCGATGAAGGGACGGTCGCCCAGGTCCTGGTGCGCGCTCGCGATGCGCCAATGGGCCGGCGAGAGCGCGATGAAGCCGTCCGCGCGTCGCATGGCCGCGGCCAGCGGGGCGGAGTAGGTGGGACCGGCCGGCTCCGGCGGGATGTGCGCCGCGACCACCCACGTCCGGTCCCGCCGCCCCGTCGCCCACAACGCGCCGAATCCGGTCTCCGTGTTGGTGTCGCCGGTGACCAGGATCTTGGGCCCGGGAGGCAGATCCAGCACGGGGCCCCACCACGGCTGCCGCACCACCCGAACACCGTGGGGGACTTCGGCGATGAGCGGGCCGAACCGCTGGAGGCACACGATGGTCACCGGGTAGCCGCGGGCCACGAGTTCCCCGGCGAGCACCAGGTGATGCCGTTCCGCCCCGCCGAACACCAGCCTGTTGACGGTGATCACCACGCTGGGCCTCGCCGGTTCGTCCCGGTTCCGCTCGGCCCGCTTCGAGCGCTGCACGCGCCCCAGGATCGAGTTCCCCAGCAGGAAGGCGCCCGCCGCGCGTGCGCCCGATGCGTGCTCGATGTTGAGGGCGACGTTGGCCCGCAGCAGGTCCGCGGACCGTCGCCACGCCGCCGCGTCGTCCCGCACGGTCCCGTGCCCCGAATGGCGCACGCCCTCGTCCTCGGTGAGCACCAGCGTCCACCCGGCCGCACGCGCCCGCTGCTGCCAGTCGGTCTCCTCGCCGTAGAGGAAGAACTCCTCGTCGAACGGCCCGATCGCGTTCCACGCGTCGCGGCTGATCGCGAGGCACGCCCCGGTGAGGTACCCCGTCACCTCCCGCGGCGGCGCCGGATACAGGTCGGACAGCGGTGTCCCCCTGAGCTTCTCGCTGTACCCGGCGTGCGAGACGAGGGCCCTGACCAGACCCCTCGGGCGGTGCGCGACGTCCCAGACCCGGCGCCTCCCGGCCGCATCCTCCGGGTCCGACACCGGCGGCGCGGCGGCCGCCACACCGGGGCGCCGCACGGCGGACAGGGTCTCCGACAGATCGCCGAGCACCACCGCATCGGGATTGAGCAGCAGCAGGTCGTGCTCCGGCGCGGCGTCCGCGAGGCGGTTGACCGCCGCGGCGAAGCCGATGTTCTTCCCGGTCCCGTGCCACGCCGCGTCGACGAACTCGGCGCGCACCTCCGCCATCCCCGGGAAGTCCGGTCCGGAGTTGTCCCACACCAGGATCGGAGCCGCGAGGTGCCGCCGCGCCGACGCCAGGCACGCCGCGAGGTCGTCGGGGTTGCGATAGGCGACGACGAGGACCGCCGGATCGCGCGGCGTGGGGACCGCGGGGGGCTCACCCCGCAGGAGTCCGCCCCGGAGATAGGCGCGCTCCGCGCTCATCGGCCGCCTCCTCTCGCCGTGGCGGCGGCCTCCGCGGCGGCCTCGCCGCGCGCCAGGCCCTTCGCGTCGCGGAGCCGCACCGGTCCCACGGTCAGGTTCGCCGCGACGTAGACGGTGGCGGCGGCGGCACCCGCGACCAGGACGTGCTGCCCGTCCAGCACGAGGAACGTGCCGGCGGCGGCGGCCGCGGGGACCAGGAGGTGCACCGTGTACGCCCACGGCGAGCGGTACCCCGTGCGCGTCCGCAGGCGCCAGGCCGCGACGACGAGGCCGAACAGCTCGCTAGCCACCAACGCTCCCGCGGCGCCCTTCGCCCCGAAGGGCGGGATCACCACGACGTTCGTCGCGATGTTGAGGACCAGGCCGACCACGTTGAGCCGCAGCAGGAACACCTGATCGTGCGCCGCGAAGAGCGCCTGGCTCAGCGTCCCCGTGACCAGCCGCAGGGCGACCGCGACGAAGAGCAGCCCCAGCGTGAGGCCACCCGCCTCGACGAACTCCTCCGACCCGATGAGACGGACCAGCCCCGGCGCGGCGAGCACCCCGACGACGGCGAGCGGGGCGCCGACGAACAGCATGGCCTGCATGCTGCGCTCGGTGAACGCGGCGAACCGCGACCTGTCCGACGCGTACAGGTTCGTCATCGTCGACAGGGTGGAGGTGAGGAACACCGTCGAGATCGCGGTGATGTTGAACGCGATCCCGTACGCGAGCCCGTAGCCGCCCGTCTGCTCGCGGGTGCTGAGCACCGACAGCAGGACACCGTCCGACCGCCAGTACAGGGCCGCGACGATCAACACGCCCGTCTGCGGCAGGCTCTCCCGCACGAGGAGCCAGCTGTCGCGGCGGGAGAACGCCGGCCGCGCGCCCACCACCCGGTGCGCGACGAGCCCCTGGATCAACAGGATGGTCGCGGGCGGGATCAGCTGCACGAGCGCGAACCAGTAGACGTCCGCGTGCAGGTGCACCAGGAGGGCGGTCGCGCCGAAGGACACCAGGCGCCCCGCCAGATCGGAGGCCGCGACCGCCGCGAACCGCACGTCGGTCATGAACACCGGGGTGAAGCAACTGCCGAGGGTCGTCAGGATCAGGCCGCCTCCCACGATGGCGACCATCGCCACCTCGGACGAATCGTCCCGGTAGATGAGCCAGCCCGCGAGCATCGTGAGCGCACCCAGCGGCACGCAGTACGTGATGGAGAGCCCGAAGTTGACGCGGACCAGGTGCCCGAGATCGCCCACGCCGCTCGTGACCCGGCGCACGATGACCGCCCCGATGCCCAGCTCGGTGAGGCTCGTCCACAGCCCGATGAACATGACCGCCGTGGTCAGCAAACCGTAGTCGTCCGGGCCCAGGTACCGCGTCGTCAGCGCCACCGTGCCGATCGACGCGACGAGGCCCAGGATGCGGGCGACGAACTGCATGCTGAAGGCGCGAGCGATCCGCCCCGTAGACGCCCGCCCGCGTTCCGTCGGCTCCGGTGACCCGCTAGTGTCAGCGTCGATTGCGACAGCAAAAGGGGTTTCGGATGCGGGTTCTGGTTCCGTTGGCGGGTGGCCTGTCCCGGGACGATTGGGCTGCTCGCCACCGCGCGGGCGATGTTCCCGATCACTCACCGTACGGCCTCCATCAGATGTCTGAACACGGCGTGGACGTGCGGTTCGCCACGACCGACCTCGCGCGACGCTCGCGGGCCGTCCAGCGCGTGGCGCGATCGGTGCGGCACCGCACGGGGGGCTACGAGATCGTCGAGGCGTTCGACACCACCGAGGACGCCGACGCGATCCTGGCGTACGACGAGCGGACCGCCGTCCCGGCCCTGCTGCGGGGCCGAGCGCCGGTGGCCGCCGGAGTCGGGTGGCTGACGACCCGCTCCGCCGCGTCGCGCCTCCACCGCGTCCTGGCCCACCGCACGCTGCGCCGCGCCGACACGGTCTGGGCGCAGTGCTCCGCGGTGCTGCCGTTGATGGCCCGGGAGTGGGACGTCGCGCCGGACAGGCTGCGGTTCGTCCCGCTCGGCATCGACACCGACTTCTACCGCGAGCAGCCGCTGCCCGCGGACGGGGCGACGGTGATGAGCGCCGGAGAGGATCGGTTCCGCGACCACGCGACCCTGGTCCGGGCAATGGAACTGGTCCGGAGCCGACTGCCGGAGGTCCGCCTCGAGCTGGCGTCGAGCCTGCCGTTCGACGCCCCCGAGGGCCTGGTGACCGTCCACACCGAGCGGCTCAACGGCCGGATCCGCGACCTGTACGCCCGCGCGTCCGTCGTCGCGATCGCGCTGCACCCCACCGTGACGGGATCGGGGCTGACGGTGGTGCTGGAGGCGATGGCCAGCGGCCGGCCGGTCGTGGTGACCGGGAACCCCGGCGTCGCGGATTACGTGCGGCACGGCGAGACCGGGCTGCTGGTACCGCCCGGGGACCCCGATGCGATGGCCGAGGCCGTCCACGGGCTCCTCGTCGACGAGGACATGCGTATCGAGATGAGCCGCCGGTCCGCCCTCGTGGCGAGGACCCGCTTCACCTCCGGTCTCATGGCCGGACATCTTGCTCAGCTGCTGAAGGCCATGTGACGTCGATCAGGCTCGCCGATCGCAAGCGGATCAGCGCGGGCGGCCCCTGCAGCAGGTAGCGCCGGGCCAGGCGTCGCGGCTCCTTGATGAGCCGGTAGAGCCACTCCGCTCCGGCGCGCTGCCACCGCTCGGGCGCCCGCTCCACCATGCCCGCCAGGAAGTCGGCGGCCGCGCCGAACGGCAACAGGACATCGGCTCCCGTGGCAGGCCCCAGCTCGTCGATCCACTGTTCCTGGCGCGGCTTGCCCAGCCCCACCACCAGCACCGCCGGGCCGGCGTCGCGCACGGCGCGGGCGAGCCGCCGGGCCGAATCGTGATCGTCCACCTCGGCGCGCTCCGGCGACCAGAACCCCGCGATGCGGAGCTCCGGGTACCGCTCGGACAGGGTCCGCTCGAGCCGCCGGTGCATGATCGGAGTGCCTCCGAAGAACCCGACGGGCCACCCCCTCGCCGCTGCGACGGCGATCACCTCGGGAAGCAGGTCGGCGCCGGTGACTCGGGGCCAGTCACGACGGGTGAGCATCGCGCCGCGCCGCGCGACCGGGGCCCCGTCGGCCACGAAGAGCCACTCCACGGCGCGACCGAGGGGGCGGCGGCCACCGCCGAAATGGTGGAGGTGATCCACGTTCACCGAGCACACCGCGAGCGGGCGGCCGGTCCCGGCGCCGACGCGGGCGCCGATCCGGTCGAGTACGTCCGCCCCGGTGACGCGGACGACCGCGGATCGATCGACCAGGAGCGCCGGACGGGTGCTCACCGCGCCATCCGTTCGAGGGACGCCCGCGTCTCCGCGTCGTTGTCGAGCACCCAGATCTCGTGGTCCGTCGGCCTCGCGTCGTACTCCCGCAGCACTCTCCGGAGCCCGCGGCGCGACCACCCCATCGTGTGCAGGGCGCCGGCGGGCCCCGGATTGTCCACCGCGATCGGCCCCACGACCCGGGGGAGGCGATGGGGAGCGCCGAACGCGTTCCGCACCATCGTGGCCGCAGCCCACCGCACGATCGCGGGGTCGCCCGCCACCGCCCATGCGTAGAACTCGCCCGTCCTCGAGAACGGGTCGACGCCGCAGACCCCGAACTCGCCGATGACGCGCTCACCGCCGTTCCGGTGCTGCACGAGCACCGCGATCGACACCCCGTCGTGGCGCGCCCCGCGGCTCCGCAGCAGCGACACCCACTCGAACCACCGCTCGGCGGAACTCTCGTCCGCCCACGCGCGCTCCGAGGATCCGAACGCCGGCGCCAGGATGTCCGCGTGCCGGAGCCGGACGTCCCGCCACCCCGCGTAGTCGCGCAGTCGCGGTGCGCGCAGCGAGTAGCGCCGACCGCCGGTCAGAAGCGAACCGTAGGACTCCTGGCAGCGGTGCCCTGGCCTGCTCCGGTCGAGGATGCTCATGATGACATAGTAGGATGAACGCCCGGAACCCTGAAGTTGCGACTGCGACGTAGGTGTCCGTGTGCGGCGCACCGCCGCAGCTCCACGGGGTGATCGAGAGGGCCGACCGGAATGAACGTTGCCGACTTCCTGCGCTGGGCGCTGACGAAACCCGCGATCATCGCCCTCGTGATCGTGGCGGCCCTGCTCGGTGGCATCCAGGGCTGGCGGTCGACCTCGTCGCACTACGAGTCCTCCGCGGCCGTCCTGGTGATCCCTCCCGGAGCGGGGAGCACCGTCCCGTACGACAACCCGTTCACGCGGCTCGACAGCGGCACCGCGCAGGTGGCGTTCATCCTCACCACCGCCGCGCAGTCGGACGCGGGCCGGGCGGCCGTCGCGAAGACCGGTGCCTCGCCCGACGTCCCCCTGGCCTCCGTCGCGGGTGAGGGGAACGTCGCGCAGTTGTCGCCCCAGATCACCTTCACCGTCTCCGGCCCCACCCCCGAGGTCAGCCAGGCGGGAGCCAAGGCGCTCGTCGCGTTCTTCCACGAACGCCTGTACGCCATGCAGAAGGACGCCGGCGTCGCGGACGGGACCTACGCCGACCTCCGCGTTCCGGTCGCCCCCACGCCCGGCGTCGAGGTGGGCGGCGACGCCTTCCGCGCGGCGGTGGGCCTGGCGATGGGGGCCGCGCTCGCCGCGCTCCTCCTCGCGCTGACGACCACCGCCGCCCTCGAAGCGATCAGGCGGCGGCGGGCGGGCGCGAAGGCGGGCGCACCCGCCGGTGAGACGGCGGCCGGGACGGGCTCCGGCACGGACCCCGGTGCGACGCCGGCCCCCGCGACTGCGGGCGCGGCCACCTCGAGTCCCCCGGCCACCCCGGCCGCGCAGGCCGCGCGGGAGCCCGGCGCAGCGGCGCGGCGCGCGATGACACGGTGGCGCGACCGGGTCGAGGAGGTTCCCGAGGAGTCGGAGTTCCCACTCCCCGTCATGGACGACGGCGAGGCCGGCGAGACCGGGCGGTCGCAGTCACGATCCGCGCGATGACCGCGGTCCTCGGCCGCGGCGCCCCGTCGGAGGCACCCGGGGCACCGTCGCCGCGGACGGGGCCCGCCGGGACCCTCCGGACCCACGGCGGCGGCGCCGCGCTGTTCCTCGGCGTCGCGTCGTTCTTCCTACTGTCCATGCGGCAGACGTTCTCGGTGCCCGGAACCTTCGGGATGAGCCTCGCCCAATCCCTGTTCGCCGGCGCCGCACTGCTCTGGGTGTTCACCATCATCACGCGGCACGCCGAGCCGATCCGCGATCGCGTCGTGCTGATCGTGGTGCTGGCCTACGTGACCGCGTCCTTCCTGTCGTTCGGCGCCAGCATGATGCGTGGCGTCCCCTACGTCGCGCAGGTCGCCCTCGACAGGTACATCCTCGTGGACCTCTGCCTCCTCGGGATGGTCCTGTTCATCCTCACCGTGGTGCGCAGTACCGACGCCTATCGCACGATCATCGGCGCCATCGTGCTCGGCGGCACCGCGTCGGCGGGGTTCGCCCTCGTGATGGTGTCCACCGGCATCGATCTGGCCGCCGACTTCCGCATTCCCGGCCTCAAGGCCAACGACTACGTGATCGTCAAGAACCTTCTCCGCGAGGGGATCTCCCGCCCCCAGGGGAGCGCGGGGCACCCGCTGGAGCTCAGCGCCGTCCTCACCGTCGTCCTCCCCCTCGCCCTCGCGCTCGTCTTCGAGGCCCGGCGGCGGCGGAGCTCCACCCAGTGGTTGTGGGCGGGATGCACCGCCGTCCTCATGGCGGGTGCCCTCGTCACCGTCTCGCGATCGGCGGTCGTCGGCACCGCCGCCGCCGTCCTGGTGATGTGCTGGCGCTGGCCCATCCGGCGCATCGCCGTCCTGGTGGTGGTGGGCGGCGGCGCCGTCGGGATCGGGCTGGCCCTGCAGATGAAGTTCATGACCGCGATGCTGCAGACCTTCCAGGGCGTGGTCTCCGACTCGTCGATCAAGTCGCGCCAGATCGGGCTCGACTACGCGGCCACCCACTTCTGGGAGCACCCGTGGCTCGGACAGGGCGTCGGTGCGTACCCGGCGCTGAAACAGCCGGTCCTCGACAACCAGTACGTCTCCCGGCTCATGGAGGCCGGCGTCATCGGCCTGCTCGCGTTCGTCGCGGCCCTCGCCGCGGCCCTGTTCATGGCTGTGCGCACCTCCGCCGCGCGGGAGCGATCCGTGGCGGAACTCGGCGGTGGCGTGGCCGGTTCGCTGGCCGCGGTCATCATCATCTCGCTGATCCTCGACACCGCCGGATTCGCCCAGATCTGGTATCTCACATGGATCCTCGTCGCGCTCGCCGGCGTGGGGCACCGCCTCGCCCGGGACGGGGAGGGCTTCGGCCCCATCACCACGACCGGAGCGGGTATCCCGCCCCGTGCCGTGCGGGCCTCGGGCACCTGAGAAGTCATCCTTCGTTCAACCCCCGTCCACCGTGTGCGGTCGCCCACCTCGGCCGATGGCACGTCTAATGGGGCGGAGTTACGGATTGCAACGAGAGGAGCACGATGACGTTCACCCGGGAGATCGATCGACGGTCCGCCGTCCGCCTCGCGGCCGCGGGTGCGCTCGCGGCGGCCGCGGGCACCGCGGTCGCCGGCACAGCGCGCGCCGAACCCGGCACGGTGAAGGCACTGCAACTGAACCTGTGGCTCAACGGCACGAAGGTGCGCGGGGGCATCGCCGCCGCCGCGGACGCGGTGCAGGCGGTGGGCGCCGACATCGTGACGCTGTCCGAGGCCGCCAGCGGCACGAAGGCCCTCGCCGACGAGCTCGCGAAGCGCGGCGCGACCTACCACGCGGCACCGGGCGACGCGGGCATCCTCTCGCGCACCCCGCTCACCGCGATCGGCACGCTCCCCGGCGGTTTCACCAAGGCCGAGACCACCGTCGCGGGCACCACGCTGGTCGTGTACTCCGCTCACCTGCAGTACAAGTGGTACGCGACCTACCTGCCCCGCGGTTACAACAGTGGCGCCGACTCCGGCGCGTACAAGGGGTGGGACAAGATCGCGAGCGGGCCCGTGACCGACGCGTCCGTGGTGCTGGAGGAGAACGCGGCGTCCGGCCGGCCCGAGGCGATCGACGGGTTCGTGGCCGATGCGCAGAAGGCGGTCTCGGCCGGCAAGGCCGTTCTCCTGGGCGGCGACTTCAACGAGCCGCCCGCCGCCGACTGGACCACGGAGACCAAGGACCTGTTCGACCACAACGGCGTCGTGGCGCCGTGGCAGTCGGCGTCCGCCCTGCAGGCGGCGGGTTTCGCCGACGCCTACCGCACCGTGCACCCCAGTCCGGTCACGCACCCCGGCTTCACCTGGCCGGCGTCCAACACCGGCACGAAGTCCGACGGGACGCCCGTCGCCGTCGGAGACCTCACCTGGGCCAAGGAGGCGGACGAGCGGGACCGCATCGACTACCTGTTCGCCCGCGGCCTCTCGCCGGTCTCGGCGTCCGTGGTGGGCCCGCGGGAGTCGATCGTGCGCAGCGAGCGCAGGGCCGAGACCTCGAGCGACGAATTCGTCCACGCCGACGGCGCCTGGCCCACCGACCACAAGGGCGTGACGGCGACGTTCCGGATCGGCTAGCCGCGCACCGTTGCGCGGCATGCGGGCCGTGTGATCGACTGGGTGGGCACCGTTCGACGGTGCCGCGCTCCTGTTCCGTCCGGGACCGCGTCTCCTGTCACCGTCAGGGCGGCCATGAGGCCGCATGTCGCACAGCGTATTCCGCCGCCGCCCCGTCGTGGGGCTCTGGCTGGTGTTCTTCGTCAACGGCGCGGTGCTCTCCGCCTGGGCGCCCCGGATCCCGGAGATCGCAACCGGTCTCGCGCTCTCCGACGCCGCGTTGGGCGGCGCGCTCTTCGGGGTCGCCGGGGGCTCCGTGCCCGCACTGGTCGCCGCCGGTTCCCTGCTCCGCCGGGTCGACTGCCGGCCGGTGTGCCTCACGGCGGGGGCGGCGTTCGCCGGCGGCCTCCCGCTCCTCGCCACGGCGGACGGCCCGCTCGCGCTCGGGGCGGCACTGGCTCTGCTCGGCGCCGCATCGGGCGTTCTCGACGTGGCGATGAACACCGCGGGCGTCGAATTCGGCTCGCGCCGGGGCGCATCCGTCCTCTCCCGGCTGCACGGCGGCTACAGCCTGGGCGTGCTGGCCGGCGCGGCGGGCGGCGACATCGCGACCCGCACCGGGATCGGGGTGGGCCCGCACTTCCTCGCCTGGTCGGCGCTGCTGCTCGTCCTGCTCGCGATCGCCGCGGCGCACCTGCCCCGGCGGGCACCGTCGGACGGCGAGCCCGACGATCCGCGCCCGGCCCGGGGAATGCCGGGCGGCGTCACCGTGGGAATCGCGGCGCTGGCCGTCGCGGCGCTCCTCCTGGAGGGGACGCTCACGGACTGGACCGCGCTGCTGCTCGCCCGCGATCACGAGGCGGGCCGAGCGACCGGCGCCTCGGCGGTGGTGGCGTTCAGCCTCGCCATGTTCGTCTCCCGCACCGCCGGCGACCGCGTGCTGGGCGCGGTAGGGCGCGACCGGTTCCTCCTGCTCGCGGCGGCGGTGGTCGCGGCGGGCACCGCCGTCGCGCCGCTGACGCCCGGGTGGGCCGGGGCCTACGCCGGCATCGTGGCGGCGGGCCTGGTTCTGGGGCCGGTGTTCCCGGCCGCGGTGGCGGCCGCCGCCGAGCGCTCCCCCGGGTCGGTCGCCGCCGCGACCGCGGCGGTCAGCGCCGTCGGCTACCTCGCGTACCTGGGCGGACCGCCGCTGGTGGGCTTCCTCGCCGACCGCTGGTCGCTTCCCGTCACGGTCGCGGCCGTGGGCGCCTCGTGCGCGGCGGTGTTCGCCGCCGGGGCTCACGGCAGACGGCGGCACTGTGCCGATGCATGAACACCCGGCATTGATGTTGTGCTCATGCCCGCTGGTCGCGGCCGCGGGCCCGTGTGACTCTGACCTCGTCAGCCGCCGTGCGCGGCCCCGAAGCGGAGGACCTCCCGTATGAAAGTGCAACTGCAACGGGGGAAGTCGCTGCGGCTCCTGGCCGTCGCGACGGCGATCACCGTATGCCTGGCCGGCGCGCCGTCGGCGGCCGCCGACCCCTCGGCGCCGCCCGCGCCACCGTCACCGGGCATCGGCCCGTTCCCGCCCGACCAGAACCAGCTGCCGAGCCTGCCCAGGGAACCGGAGATCTACGACAAGCTCCCGATTCCGGTGCCCGACAAGGACCCCTGGTACCGGGACCCGGTGGACATCGCGTCCTATCGACCCGGGCAGATCGTGCGCACCCGCGAGGTGCAGACCCGGGTGCTCGGGATCCCGTTCCCCGTGTACACCAAGCAACTGCTGTACCGCTCCGAGGACGTGCACGGCCGGCCGATCGTCACCGCGACGTCGGTGATCGTGCCCGGCATCCCGTGGCACGGTTCGCCGCGCCCGGTGGTCAGCTACCAGGAGGCCATCGACTCCACCGACTCCTCGTGCAACCCGTCGTACACGCTGCAGACCGGCACCATGAAGGAGGCCGCGCTCGCGGTCTACTGGCTGGCACAGGGATTCGCGATCAACGTGCCCGATTTCGACGGTAAGTTCAACACCTTCAACACCTACGCCGAGGGCAAGATGGTGCTCGACGGCCTGCGCGCGATGAAGAACGACAAGACCCTGGGCCTCAAGGACTCCGGGATCGCGCTCTACGGCTACTCGGGCGGCGGCTCCGGCTCGATGCGGGCGGCCGAGCTGCGCAAGACCTACGCGCCCGACGTGAAGATCCTCGGTGCCGCGTTCGGCGGCGCACCGGCGAACCTGGTGAAACAGGCCGAGTACGCCACGGTGAAGCAGCCGGGCGTCACCGGCACCAGCAGCTTCACCATGTGGCTCGGGTTCGTGGGCCTCAGCCGCGAATACCCCGACGTGTTCGACGCGAAGAAGATGCTCACCCCCGCGGGGCAGCGGATCATCGCCGACATCCAGAAGCGCTGCGTGTACACCCACGCGCTCACCGGGATCTGGCGGCCGATCAGCGAGTACTACCAGCCCGGGAAGTCCCTCGCCGAGACTCCTGCGGTCCAGAAGGTGCTGCGGGACAACAGCCTCGGCCACCACGTGCCCGACATCCCGTTGCTCTGGTTCCACGCCCCGTGGGACGAGCTGATCCCCCCGCGCGAGGTGGTGATCCCCACGGCGAAAGCGCTGTACGAGAAGGGGGCCGACATGCGCTTCTTCACCTTCCCCGCGCCCGAACACCTCACCGTCTCCGCCGCGGGCTGGATGCCGGCCATGATCTGGATCAGCGCCGTGCTGCGCGGGATGTCCCCCGGGCCGCGGTTCTTCCTGCCGTGGCAGCCGCTGCCGGAGGGATTCCCCGGCAGCTGATCACGCGCCGTCGGGCACGGCGCCCTCGGACTCCACGTCGCTCACCAGGAGCGCCGCCCGGAGCAGTGCGGCGCCCTCGATGGTGGACGGGTCCGCGCCCGTGATGCCCGCGAGGCGGGACAGCCGGTACGGCACGGTGTTGCGGTGCACGTGCAGGATGCGCGCCGTGGCCGCCTGGTTGCCGTCGGACCGGACGAACGCCCGGAGCGTGGCCTCCAGGTCGGGGTGCTCCCGGACCGCTGCGGCGAGGGCGCGCAACGGTTTCCGGTCCTCCTCCGATCGCAGCGTCAGCAGCGCGAAGCGCTCCGACTCGGGCGTCGCCGGCACCGGGGACGGCGGGCCGAGCGCGCGCACCGCCCGTACGATCCGGGCGTCCGTCACCGCCGCCGGCACCCCGGCCGCGGTCTCCGCCAGCGCGACGCCGGCGTGGAAGAAGGCACCGTCGTCCCCGCACGCCTCCAGCAGGCCCTGGGTGACCGCAGCGCGCGCCTCGTCGCGATCCGCGGGAATCAGCGCGACCCACCCGCGATCGTCGGGGACGAACAGGGCGCCGTGCGCGGCCAGCATCCGCTCGAGCCCGCGCACCGCGAGCGGCGGTGCGCCGGGCACGAGGCGCAGATCGAGCGCCGAATACCTTTCCGCGGGCGCGATCCGGGCCGCCGCGGCGAGATCCGGCCGGGCCTCACCGGCCAGCAGCGCGGCGGCGAACGCCCGGCGCGCCTCGCTGCGCGCCGCCGACGTCTCGCCGAGGCTCCCCGCGGCCACGGTGATCCGGGTGGTGACCTCCGCGACGTGCCGGGTGATCGTCGGGACCATCGCTGTGATGCTGCGCAGCCGCTCCTCGTCGCTGCCGGCCACCAGTTCGTCCCAGAGCAGGCGGGTCACCTCGTGGTAGGCGTCGAGGATCTCGGACAGGTCCGCGCCGTCGCGGATCCGTTCGAGCGCCAGCTCCACCATCGGCTGCATCTCCAGTTCCGTGGGCGGGCTGCCCGTGGCGAGGGTGTGGAAGAGGAGATCGATGTTGCCGCGGAGGCCGTCGTCGAAACCGGAGGCCACCATCGCGGGCGGCAGCGCGTCGTAGGAGATCCGCGAACCGTAGAGATCGCCCGCCAGCCTGCTCACCTCCCGGTGCAGGCCGTGCAGGTTCGGATCGGTCGACATCGCCTTCGATTATTCATCGGCACAACGACGGTCGCGGAGATTTCGGCCGATCGACAGCGGACCGTCGGGCGGCCCGCCGCGACGATGGACGCACGGCCGTTCCGGCCCCGAACCGAGGAGGACGCGCACGATGGCGCTGACCGAGACCGCCCGCGAGATCGCGATCCTGCAGCGCGCGGGCCTGATCGACCTGCGCCGGCCGGTGCAGCTGCTGTGCCAGGCCCGGGCCGTCGGGAGCCTCGGCCCCGTCGCCGGGCCGATCGCGGTGGGCGCGCGCCGGCATCCGGACCGCGTCGCGGTGGTCGACGGTGCCGGGCCCGTCACCTACGCCGATCTCGACCGTCGCGCCCGCGGCCTCGCCGCGCAGTGGCTCGGGCAGGGGGTCACGGAGAGTTCGACCGTCGCGATCCTCGGTCCCGACGGGACGCCGCTCGTCGCCGCGATCGCCGCCGCCGCCCGGCTCGGCGCCCGAACGGTGCTGCTGAACACCGGCTTCGCCGCACCCCAGGCACGCGAGGTGACCGAACGGGAAGGCGCCACGGCCATCTGGTGCGCGCCGGAGTTCGACGACGTCGCCGCGGCCCTGCCCGGGGTGGTGCGGTTGGCACCGAACGCCGCCGGCGCCGCGCCCGACCACGAGCTGCGCCCCGCCGCCCCCGGCGGGCTCGTCATCCTCACGGGCGGCACCACCGGAACACCCAAGGGCGTGCCCCGGCGGGTGTCGAGCCCGCTCATCGCGGCGCAGTTCCTGGACCGGGTGCCCCTGCGCCGCGGCGAGCGGATGCTGCTGTGCCCGCCGCTGTTCCACGGCACGGCCTTCTCGCAGTTCGCGCTCGCTCTCGCGTTGGGCTCCACCGTCGTGATCCACGGGCGGTTCGACGAGGCCGGGGCCCTGCGGCAGCTCGTGGAGCACCGGTGCACCTCCGCGGTCGTGGTGCCGACGATGCTGCGGCGCATGGCCTCCGCCGACGTCCCCGCGGAGACCGCCGCACGGATCGCCGACCACCTGCGCGTCGTGTTCTGCGCCGGCGAGGCGCTGCCCGTCGACGTCGGCGAGCGGGCGCGAAGCCTCCTCGGCCCGGTGATCCACAACTTCTACGGCACCACCGAGACCGGCACCGCCACGATCGCCACGCCCGCGGACTGGGCGGCGGCACCGGGCACCGTCGGGCGCCCCCCGGTGGGCGTGCGGGTGCGCGTGCTCGACGGTGCCGACCGCCCGGTCCGAGCGGGCACCGTCGGGGCGGTGTTCGTGCGCAACCCCATGGCGTTCGACGGGTACACCGACGGGCGGTCCAAACGCCTCGTCGACGGGTACTACGACACCGGCGACACCGGGCGGTTCGACGCGGGCGGGCGACTGTTCATCGAGGGCCGCTCCGACGACATGATCGTCTCCGGCGGGGAGAACGTGTTCCCCGGCGAGGTGGAGGAGGCCCTCGTCGCCCATCCCGCGGTGGAGGAGGCGGCGGTGATCGGCGTGCCCGACGCCGAATTCGGCTGCCGCCTCGCCGCGTACGTCGTGGCCCGTGGGCCGGTCACCGCGGAGGAGCTGCGCGCGCACGTGCGCGCACGCCTCGCGCGGTTCAAGGTGCCGCGCGACGTGGAGTTCCTCGACGCCCTCCCCCGCACCGCGACGGGCAAGGTCGCACGGTCGCGGATCGGGCGGTAGCAGACCGATCCCCTCTGGGCGGCGTCCTGCGACGGCCGACACATGACTTGACACATCGTGATGCGTGCCACATGATACTCCGTAGTATTGCTGGTCAAAGGAGTATTCATGAGCGGGTTTCAGGATAGAGTCGCGATCGTCACCGGCGCGGGGGGCGGCCTTGGGCGCGCCCACGCGATCGCGCTGGCGGACCGCGGCGTCAAGGTCGTCATCAACGACGTCGGCGGAGTCTCCGGTGCACGAGCGGTCGTCGACGAGATCGTCGCGGCGGGTGGCACGGCCGTCGCCGACACCACCGACATCACGGACGCCGCCGCGGTCGAAGCGATGGTCGCGGCGACCCTGGACCGCTGGGGCCGGATCGACATCCTCATCAACAACGCGGGCATCCTCCGTGACAAGAGCTTCGCCAAGATGGACCTCGCGGACTTCCGCACGGTGATCGACGTGCACCTCATGGGCTCGGTGCACTGCACGAAGGCCGTGTGGCCGCACATGGCCGAGCAGGGCTACGGCCGGATCCTGATGACGACGTCGGCGTCTGGCATCTACGGCAACTTCGGCCAGGCGAACTACGGCGCCGCCAAATCGGCCCTCGTCGGCCTCACCAACGTCCTCGCGATCGAGGGCGCGCGCAAGGACATCCGCGTCAACGCCCTCGCACCCACGGCCGCCACGCAGATGACGGACGGCCTCATCGACGCCGAGGCCGCGGCCAAGCTCGGCCCCGAGACCATCGCGCCCGGCGCGGTCTTCCTCGTCTCCGAGGATGCGCCCACCGGCGTCGTCCTCGGCGCCGGCGCCGGCGTCTTCGCCGTCTCGAAGATGCTGGAGGGCCCCGCCGTTCACCTTCCCGACGAGGCCCGGACCGCCGAGGACATCGCGGCGCGCTGGGCCGATCTCACCGACTTCGGCGATCTCCGTTCGCACGCGTCCGCCTTCGAGCAGACCAGCCACTACGTCCGGATCGCCGACGCCGCCGCACCGGCCCGGGCCTGACCGTCCCCATCACGAATCGAGCACATCCATGATGAGTTCCGCCACGGAGCTTCTCCACCGCACCGCCACCCGCAAGGCGATGGTGCGCCTGGTACCGATCCTCTGCCTCGCGTACTTCATGTCGTACGTCGACCGCACCAACATCGCCCTGGCCAAGACCCACCTGCAGGCCGATGTCGGAATCAGCGCGGCCGCGTTCGGCCTGGGCGCCGGGCTGTTCTTCCTCACCTACGCGTTCCTCGAGGTACCCAGCAACCTGGTCATGTACCGGGTCGGCCCGCGGCGCTGGATCGCCCGGATCGCCTTCACCTGGGGCACCGTGACCGCACTGATGATGTTCGTCACCAACGACATCACGTTCTACATCGGGCGCATCGCGCTCGGCGCGGCCGAGGCGGGCCTGTACCCGGCCATGATGTTCATGGTCACCCAGTGGTTCGCACAGCAGGATCGAGCCCGGGCCATCGGCTACATCTACCTCGCCGCGACGCTCGGCATCTTCCTCGGCGCCCCGATGGGTGGCGCTCTCATGGAGCTCGACGACCTCGCCGGCATGCACGGCTGGCAGTGGATGTTCCTGGTCGAGGGACTGCTCACCATCGTCGTCGCCTGCGTAGTCCTCGCGGTCCTGCCCGAGAAGCCGTCCGACGCGGCATGGCTGTCCGCGGCCGAGGCGCGGGAACTCACCGGGCGGGCGGTGCTCGACGGTGAGCCCGAACATCATTCGCTGCGCGGCAACTGGAAGACGGCCTTCGGCCGGAGCTTCATCCTTCTCATCGGCGCGATCTACTTCCTCAACCAGATCACCATCAACGGCGTCACCTTCAACGTGCCGTCGATCATCGAGGCCATGGACATCGAGGGCTCGTTCCTCATCGGCCTACTGAGCGGCATCACCGGCGTGGGCGGCACCATCGGCGTCCTCCTCATGCCCCGGCTGATCAAGCGATTCACCAACGAGTCCTACGTGATCGGCGTGCTGGCGCTCGGCTGCGCGATCATCGCCTCCGTGTTCCTCATGGTGCCGTCGCCCCTGGTGCGCATCGTTCTCATCGGCCTGCTCGCCGTCCTCATGCTCGGGACACTGCCCCTGTTCTGGTCGGTCGCGATGGCCCGCATGTCGGGGCTGATGGCGGCCGCCGGCCTCGCGTTCATCAACACCGTCGGCCTCACCGGCGGCTTCGTCGGGCCGTACGTCTTCGGCCTCGTCGAATCCCGGTCCGGCACACCGGTCACGGGCTTCTACGTCGTGATCGCGGTCTCGATCGCCGGCGCCCTCCTGGCGCTCGCCCTGTACCGCGCGGTGCAGAGGGAGGACGCACGCGCACAGCGTGCGAACACGACAGCACAGCAGGACGATTCACAGAAGGAGGCGATCGGATGACGGGCGCCCTCGCGGACGGGTTCCCCCTCGCGGCGATCCCCGGCCACTACGCGGCGGAGAAGGGCGACACCGTCGTCGCCCGGGCCGACGACGACCAGCTGACCTGGCGCGAGCTCCATCTGCGCAGCAATGCGATCGCCCGCGGCCTGATCGACCTGGGTGCCCAACCCGGCCGGATCGTGACGCTCCTGATCCCCAACTCGACGGACCTGATCGTCGCGGCGTTCGCCTGCTACAAGGCCGGCGCCACCCCCCAGGTGCTGTCCCCCAGGATGACCGCGGCCGAGCTGGACGCGATCATCGAGCTCGGGGAGCCCGCGGTCGTGGTCGTGACCGAGTCCGGACCCGGCAGCGACCGGACCGGTGCCGTGTCCCTCGCCGCCCTGGCGGCGGGCCGGTCGGACACGGATCTCGACGAGACCCGCGTCGCCACGTCGTGGAAGGCACCCACGTCCGGGGGTTCGACGGGCCGCCCGAAGATCATCCTGTCCGGCCGGGCCGGCGTCACCTCGTCGTTCGACCCGACCTTCTGGCAGATCGCCCCGGGCGACAGCACGCTCATCACCGCGCCGATGCACCACAACGCTCCCTTCTCGACCGCGATGTGCACCATCTTCGGCGGCGGCACCGTGACCATGCTGAGCCGTTTCGACGCGGAACGCACGCTCGCCGAGGTCGACGCCGCGCAGGCGACGTGGGTCTACCTGGTGCCCACCATGATGCGGCGGATCTCCGCGCTGCCCGCCGAGCTCCGGGCGAAGTACTCCCTCGCCTCGGTGCGTTCGTTCTGGCACTGCGCCGAGCCGTGTCCCCAGGGGCTCAAGCGCGAGTGGATCGATTGGCTGGGCGCCGAACGGATCCAGGAGCTGTACGCCGGCACCGAGGCCGAGGCCGGCTGCACCATCCGCGGCGACGAGTGGCTTCAGCACATCGGCTCCGTCGGCCGGGTCACCTGGGGCGAGATGCGCCTCGTCGACCTCGACGGTGCCGTGGTGACCGAGCCCGGCGTGACGGGCGAGATCTACACCCGCGTCCCACCCGGGGGCCCCGCCACCTACCGCTACATCGGCGCCGTACCGAACGAGCTGGACGGCTGGTCGTCGTTGGGAGACATGGGCGAGCTCGACGCCGACGGGTACCTGTACCTGCACGACCGCCGGGGCGACATGGTCACCGTCGGGGGCGTGAACGTGTACCCCGCCGAGGTCGAGGCGGCCCTCGTCGAGCACGACGCCGTGGAGACCACCGCGGTCGTCGGCCTGCCGGACGAGCACCTCGGCAACCGGCTGCACGCAATCGTGCAGCCCCGGGCGGGCGCCGCCGTCGGCGAGGAGGAACTCCTCGAGTTCCTCACCTCCCGCCTGTCGAAGCACAAGTTGCCCAAGACCATCGAGCTCGTCACGCAGTCCCTGCGCGACGATGCCGGCAAGGTACGACGGTCCGCCCTCCGCGCGGCCCGGATCGAAGGAGAAGCACGATGAGCACCGATCTGTTCGACCTGACCGGACAGCACGTCCTGGTGACCGGCGGCGCCCGCGGCATCGGGCGGATGATCGCCGAGGGCCTGCTGCGCCGCGGCGTCACCGTGTACCTGTCCACCCGCAAGGAGGCCGCGGCGGCAGAGGCCGCACGCGAGCTGGGCGAGCTGGGCGAGGTGCACGCCTTCGCCGTGGACATCGGCACCGAGCAGGGCGCGCGCGACCTCGTCGCGAGGGTCGCCGCGCACACCGACCGACTGAACGCCGTGATCAACAACGCCGGCGCCACCTGGGGAGCGCCGTTCGACGAGTTCCCGGATTCCGCCTGGGACAAGGTGTTCGGCGTGAACGTCAAGGCGCCGTTCAACGTCGCCAAGGCGGCGCGGCCGCTCCTCGAGGCCGCCGCCGCGGCCGACGGTGGACCCTCCCGGATCATCAACATCGGCTCCATCGACGGCCTGCTGGTGCCCAACTACGAGAACTACTCGTACTCGGCCGCCAAGGCCGCGATCCACCACCTGACCCGGCACATGGCGGCGAACCTGGCACCGTCGATCCTGGTGAACGCTGTGGCCCCCGGGCCTTTCCCCACGAAGATGATGCAGTTCCTGCTCGACGAGCGCGGCGAAGAGATCGAGAACGCCAATCCACTCGGCCGCCTGGGCCTGCCCGGCGACATCGACGGCACGGTCACCTTCCTCCTGTCCGCGGCGAGTTCGTTCATCACCGGCGCCGTCATCCCGCTCGACGGTGGCCTCACCACCACCGCATCCGTCTCCCTCTTCAACGCCGAGGAGGCGTAGCCTGCGCGAAGCAGTCATCGTGTCCACCGCCCGCACCCCGATCGGGCGCGCGTACAAGGGCGCCTTCAACGACACCCAGGGCCAGGCCCTGGCCGGCCACGCCATCGCCGCCGCGGTCTCCCGCGCCGGCATCGAGCCGGGCGAGGTCGAGGACGTGATCCTGGGCTGCGCGATGCAGGAGGGCAGCACCGGCTACAACGTCGCGCGCCAGGCCCTGCTGCGGGCCGGCCTGCCCGTCACCGTTCCCGGCATGTCCGTGGACCGGCAGTGCGCCTCCGGCCTCATGGCCGTCGCGACCGCCGCGAAGGAGATCGTCGTGGACGGCATGCGCGTCGCCGTGGGCGGCGGCGTGGAGTCGATCAGCCTGGTGCAGAACGAGAACCGCAACGGGTTCCGCACGCAGGACCCGTGGCTGATCGAACACGGCCACGACGTGTACATCAGCATGCTCGAGACCGCCGAGAACGTGGCCCAGCGGTACGGGGTGACCCGCGAGCAGCAGGACGAGTACGCCCTCGAATCGCAGCGCCGCACCGCCGCCGCACAGGAGGCCGGCCTGTTCGCCGACGAGATCGCCCCCGTCACCGGCACGAAGCTCGCCGCCGGCGCGGACGGGCCTGTGGCGGAGGAGTTCACGCTCTCCCTCGACGAGGGCAACCGCCCGTCGACGACGCTGGAGGGCCTGTCGGGGCTGCGCGCCGTCCTGCCGGACCGCGACGGCCACGCCGCGACGGTCTCCGCAGGCAACGCTTCGCAGCTCTCCGACGGTGCCGCCGCGGTGGTTCTCATGGAGCGCGCCGAGGCGGAGCGCCGCGGCCTGGAGCCGCTGGGCACCTACCGCGGCATCGCCGTGGCCGGCTGCGAGCCGGACGAGATGGGCATCGGCCCCGTGTACGCGATCCCGAAGCTGCTCGCGCAGCACGGGCTCACCGTCGACGACGTCGACCTGTGGGAGCTGAACGAGGCGTTCGCCTCGCAGGCCCTGTACTGCCGCGACCGGCTCGGCATCGACCCCGCGAAGTACAACGTGAACGGCGGCGCGATCGCGATCGGGCACCCGTACGGCATGAGCGGCGCCCGCATGGTGGGCCACGCCCTGCTCGAAGGCCGCCGGCGCTCGGCCCGGTACGCCGTCGTCACCATGTGCATCGGCGGCGGCATGGGCGCGGCGGGGTTGTTCGAGTTGTGATCCTCCGCCCGTCCGACGGCCGCGTCCGCTCATCCACCTCGGGATGGGCGGGCGCGGCTATGCTGTGGCAGCTATGACGGAAACCTTCGGTGTCGACGCCGCGGCGCACGAGGCAGCGCGCACGATGATTCTCGACGCCGCCGCCGACGTGTTCCAGCGGCAGGGTTTCAACCGGACCACGATCGACGACATCGCGGACGGCATCGGCGCGACCAAGGGCCGCGTCTACTACTACTTCCGGTCGAAGTTCGACATCTACCTCGCGGTGTACGAGCGCGGGATGCGCTTGGTGCGCGAGGCCGTCGAGCCGCACGCCTCCGGCCCGGGCTCGGGCCGCGACCGGCTGACCGCGATGTGCGAGGCGCACGCCGAGAACCTGATGACCAACCTCAGCTACCACAACAGCATCCACCAGGGAATTCACCGCCAGACCACGCCCGCGCTCAAGGAGCGGCAGGCTCAGCAACTCAGCGAACTCAACGGTATTCGCGACGATTACGAGGTCATGTTCCGGCACGTCGTGATCGAGGGCGTCGAGGACGGGTCGTTGCGCGACGAGGATCCTCAGCTCACCGCCCGCATGCTCCTGAGCAGCCTGAACTCCATCGACGCCTGGTTCCGTGCCCGGCCGGGCCAGCCCGCGGACGAGCTCCGCGATCTGGCCGCCCGCATCACCAGGATGTTGATCTCCGGACTGGAGACTCGGTAATTCCGATACCCAGTCAGGGCGCGTACAGGACGGCTTTGCGCCGGTGGGAGACTCCGGCTCCTATACGCGGGTGGGCGCGACACGGAGCCTAGGCCACGACGAACCGCCCGTCGCACCGGCCGTGAGGTGTGATCGGAATACCGATGGGGCCGGGGCTTTTCGTCCTGGACTCCGCACGGCTCGTGATCTGCACCGGTCCGGTTCCTGTGCGGGCCTTGAGCTCAACAACGTTGTCGGCCGAGCCGTCGAGGTGACCACGGGTACCGGTACGCAGATTCTGCCAGTCGATGGACACGGTCGTCGGCATCACGACCCCGACGTACAGCGGGCCGAGGTCCTGCCAGACCCTGATCGCGACGATACCCGGAGGCAGATTCCGGTTCCCCGCTGAGACTTCGATGTTGGGCGCTCTGCAGACGACCACGTCGTGAGAGTCGCCCGGCGTCGGCGGGGCCGCCGACGCCTGCGCGCCGACCGCGGTGAACATCGCCACCACGCCGCCGATGATGCCGCTGATTCGGAATGAAGCGGGATGCACTTTCGTCTCCTCTGTCGTGGCCGGGTCGGTGATATCGAGTGGATCAGGGGTCCTCGGTTCGGGTTGCCTCCTGCATGGACGTCGCGTACCACGCGCGCATCGCGGGATGCATGGCAGCCGCATAGATTCCGATCTCACAGACCGCCAGCGCGACGTGCACGAGGCGGAGCCATATCGGCCCCGCGGCGACGGCGGCCGAGACCAGGAGCAGGATCGCTGCGGCGACGGCGACCCGTCGGCACCGCCGGTAGGCGGTCGTGCTGCCCAGCGCCAGCCGCCGCAGGGCCAGCGGCCAGCTCACCGCGAGCAGGATTCCGAACGTCACGCGCCCCCACAGCTGTGCGAGCAGTGCTGCGTGCGGGGCCCCGGGGTCTGCGGCACGGGCCCTGGCCAGGAGATCGTCGTGCTGGAGAACCGACACCGCGGCGACGATCACCACGATCGTGACCGTGGCGACCACCGGCGGGATCAAGAGTCTCCACGCCGACGGTGGCACTGACGCGCCGGCCCCGGAAGCGCCCGGGGCGCCGCGTGACCCGGTGCGCGGGGTGATCCGCCGCGCGGCCAACGCGACCAGGACCGCGGCAGCCACCGCGCACAGGATGTTCCCGGCGCAGTCCGCGGCGCGGGAACCACCCCCCACCGGTTGGTGGGGGAAGGCGATCCAGGCGTACGTGGCCATCGCACCCGCGGTGGCGGCGAGCCGGTGGGCGGCGCCCCACCCGCGGCACCGGGACCAGTACGCCACAGCGGAAGCCAGCACCCCGGCGGCGAGGAACCACGCCGCCACGCTGATCCACTGGCACCACCTGGTCGGCCAGAACATCACGAGCGCCAGCATCGAGCTGGTCAGGAGCAGGGTCGCGACTCCGACGAGCCACGGCGGGGGTGCACTCCGTTCCGCCCGCGGATGCCCGGCCGGCATGAGGAAGGCGAGGCCGATCAGGAGGACGATCGCCACGATCGACAGCGCATGTTGTAGCGGTGTCGCACGGAACGGGTCTTCGACACGGGTTCCGACGAAACCGATCACCACGCCTGCACTGAAGAGCAGCGCGGCACCCGCGTATCCCGGACGCGCGAGCCACGGAGTCGTCCGTCGATCCGGGAAGAGGGTCTCGACCAGGGCGATCGGGACGCAGATGCTCCAGATGACATGGAGCGACAACACCGCTTGCACGATGGAGACGTTCGTCCCCGGCACGGCGAGGTAGGCGTCCCCCGCGAGCGCGTCGTGTGCGCCGCTGTAGCCGGGATTCCACAGCAACTGGTCAACGGGCCCCTCCTCGATCAGCGCGTACGCCGCGGCGAGCAGAATGATTGACGGCCAGCCGCGGTGGGCGCGTCGCACGGTCTCGCGGATGAACAGCGCTCCACCCCCCGTAGAGCGGGGTGAACAACAGCAGGATCGCCACCTTGTCGAGCGTCAGGTTCCCGAGGAAGAACTCCCCGACGATCGGGGCGAGGATGACGAGCACGACCGCGGGTGCCGCCGCGTGGAGCCGCCGCCTCCGCGCGCCCGGATCAACGACGAGCCCTCTGTCGGGGCCCGCCCGCGTCATGGCGTCCTCCCCGTGGTCGGCATGTCACCGGTCGTCGTGCCGAACCCCGTGGAGCGCGCATCGCGCGGCAGCAATCGATCGACGACCCACAGCCCCACAGCGATCTGGAGCGCGCAATCGAGGTAGTGGCAGTAGAACGCCCCCACGTACCCCGGTCCGCCCCAGGCATTGGCGGTGAAGGCGGGATCGAGGCCGCCGAGGACCTGCTGGCCCATCCGCCACACCAGATAGAGGCAGAGCACGAGCAGAATCGTCACGGGTACCGCTCGCAGCGGCGACCGCGACGTCGCGCGGATTCGCCGAACGAAATCGGCCGACAGGGGCGTCGACGGCCTCGCCGCCGGGTACCGCAGCGCCGTCACGATCCAGGCGAGCGCGACGACGGTAAGCGCCATGTGCACCCCCCACGCATCGGTTCCCGGGCGATGCCGGACAGCAGTCGGCTGCGCGGCGACGAGCTCGAGACCACCGGCGAGAACACCGAGGCCGAAGGCGGCCAGCGTCGTCGCAGTGGGCCATTGGGACAGTCGGGACCGTTCCAGCATGGTTCCAGGGTTCACCGTGGTGCCTCCCGGACGCATCCTCCCGCTGGTCCGAGTCACCGTCGCCCGGGAGCGAGGCGTACGACAGTCGGGTAGTCCGGAAGGAGGAGGCGCGGATCGTTCGCAGGTCGGGTTCTTCGTTCGCGACCTGGTCGTATGGTGGTTGAAGTGGGTACTCGTCGAACATTGCTGGTCGACAGCACGGTGGCGGTGATCTGTTTCGCCTGGGTCACCGGCCCGGAGATTGCGCGATCTCCAACGGAGTCGTCGGCATGGGCGGCGGGCCTCGTCGGTGCCGCCGCCATCGCACCCACGGTGTTGTGCAGGCGATTCCCCGTTCTCGCGCTCGGCTGCGTCTCGACCGTCCTCGTCCTCGCCGCGCTCGCGGACCTCCGGTTCACCTGGTTGGTGAGCAACGCGGGCCCGGCCTTCGGCATCGCCGTGGGGTGGGCCGCCTACAGGTTGCCCTGGCGTACATCGCTCATCGTGTGCGCGGTGGCCGCGTTCGGCGTCTCCGCGGTCGGGTTCGCGGTGTGGACCACCTATAGCGAGCACGACCAGGACGCCGTCCAACTGATCATCGCGATCCCCGCGTGGCTCCTGGGCACGCTCCTCAGTCGTGAAGGCACTCATCGCAGCCGGCATCTCACCGAACAGCGCGAGATAGAGACCCAGAAGGAAGCCCGGATCAGGGCTGAAGAACGCCTGCGCGTATCGCGGGAGATCCACGACGTCGTCTCGCACAGCCTCAGCGTGATCGCCCTCCGCAGCGGTGTCGCCCGCCTGGTGATCGACCACGACCCCGACGAAGCACGATCTGCGCTCCGCGCCATCGAAGATTCGAGCCGAGGGGCGCTCGACGACGTCCGGCGGGTACTGGGCACCATCCGGGACACCTCGGCCCCGCTCTGTCCCCGTTTGTCGGATCTGGAGTCCCTGGTCAGCACGGACTGGCCGGGCGGGGTGCAGGTCGTGCTGGCCGACCGCACCGATCACGCCGCGCTCGATCCGCAGGTGCAGACCACCGTTTACCGGATCGTTCAGGAGGCACTGACCAACGCGGTGCGACACTCACGGGCGAACGTGGTCTCGGTCGAGATCGCTATGGCGGGAACGGAACTGACCGTCCGGGTCACCGACGACGGTGACGGCGCCCTCGCCGCGGCGACGCCGGGGCTCGGTCTCACCGGCATGCGGGAGCGAGTCGCGACGCACGGCGGGGTCCTGTCGCTGGGCAATGTCGATGGCGGTTACCGCGTCGAGGCGGTGATCCCGCTGTGAACGAGCCCGTGCGCGTTCTCATCGCCGACGACGAGGCCCTCGTCCGCGCCGGCCTCCTGGCGCTCATCCAGGCGTCGTCCGGCGTGGAGGCGGTCGGCGAGGCGGCGACCGGCGACGAGGCGCTCCGCATCGCCCAGCAGACCGACCCAGACGTCGTGCTCATGGACGTGCGAATGCCCGTCATGAACGGCACGGAGGCGACCGCGCACCTGGTGGCACGCGGGCTGCGCGCCAGGGTGCTGATCGTGACCACCTTCAACGACGACGAGGTCGTCTTCACGGCGTTACGGGCCGGTGCCAGTGGTTTCGTCCTCAAGGACACGTCGCCGGAACGTCTGATCGAGGCGATCAGGATCGTCGCCGCCGGGGAGTCCCTCCTGAGCCCGTCGGTAACCCGCCGTCTCATCAGCGAGTTCGTCACCCACCGCCCCCAGGTGCGTTTGGCGCGCGACAGACTGGACGAGCTGACCCAGCGTGAATGCGACGTCCTGCGCGCCATCGCCGCGGGATTGAACAACGACGAGATCGCCACCGCACTGTTCATCAGCGTCACCACGGTGAAGACCCACATCTCACGATTGCTGGCCAAGCTCGGCGTGCGCAGTCGCACGCAACTGGCGATCAGCGCCTACGAGACCGGTCTCGTTGTACCTGGCTCGCTCTGACCACGTCACGTCTACACAACGACACAGGTCGAAGGAAGAACGGCGCTCCTATGCGATCGCGTCAAGCAGACCGATGCCCTGTTCTCTGACGCGTCCGCGCTACATATGAACGGGCCGTTCAGTCACATCGGGCGGTTCAGATATGGGAGCCGCGGGCTCTGGCCCTCGCTGGATGGCGGTGCCACACTGGTGGTGCCCGCTCGTTGGACGTCGAACCAGAGCTCTGACGACCCAGGGATTCCGGTCGGTATCGGGGGAAGAAAAGTGACGAAGCTACGAAGGCGAGCCGGAATCCGCTGGCTGATGCTGCACATCGTGCTCGTTCTGGCCCATTTCGCGGTAATGGTCGCACTCGTCTCCGTGGGTGGGACGTTGATAGCGGTGGGGTGGCCCGGGTTGTGGTCTGCCGCAGCCACCGCGCAAGTCATCGGAGGTGGTGCGATGACAATCCCGCTCGTTTACGTTGCCTTCGTCGTTCCTGGGAAGATCGAACATCTCACGGGACGCGAGGTCCCCGGGGGCGATGCCTCCGGCGCGGCGATGGGGTAGCCGGATCAGGTGGCGCGACGAGGCGCCGCTGCCGTGACATCGCTGCTGCGAAATCGGCGTGGGTCCCGGTATCGGCGTGCGCACAACCGCACCTGCGGGCTTCGGCCCCAGGAACATGCAGTGACGGCAAGCTGTCAGTGTCCCGTGACGGGGTCCACGGGTCGACCCAGTGATTGAAGTGGAGCATGCGATGTCTCGCTCATTCGAACGGTCGGGCAACGTGGTCGCAACGCCGACGAACCGATACCGGATCACGTTGCGTGTTGCTGTGTTCGTCGCTGGGCTGATACTGGCCGCCCTCGCGCTGGACCTCGGGTGGGCGCTGCCTCACCAGCAGCATTGCGAAGGAGACGTGTGCGAGACCTCGATCGTCCTTGTCGATTGGAAGCATGTCGACTGGAGCTTGGCGCCTGGCCGCGTTTCCTGCAGCACCGACGCGCCCCAGCCCGGCGACCCGATCATGAAACCTGACGGCATCTGCATCGTGAGCGGCGGAGGTCGACCAGATCACCGAACGAGCTATGACGAGCGGCGTTCCGAACTCGCTTTACGCAGGCAGCTCACTGCAGGTGGGGTAGTGATCATCCTCCTGCTCACGGCAGCGGGTGTCGGGATGCTGGGTCGAAGACCGAGCTCGGGCACCTCCCAGGAGTGACCGTCCCCTCAGCGCCCGGCGCGTCCCAGGGCCGCCTCGGCCCGCGAGAAGTCCGAGGATGCCAACGGCACGCCTAGCGTGGAACGGAATTCGCGGCTCGATCATTTCGTTCGCTTCTCATACCTTTGGGGGATCCTCTAGTGTGCCGTCGGCGTGCACGGTCGTCGTGTCGACACCGCTGACGAAGGGATCACTATGGCGAGCCCGCTCTACGGCCTACTCTTCCTCGCGTGCTGGCGCGCGCTGCGCCTGCGACCGGGTGTGCCGATTGCGCGCTGGTCGCTCACTCTGATCGGGATAACCGGGGCTTTCGCAGTTGCGCAATTGGTTCACCCGGAGCTCGAGCACTCGCTACAGCGATCCGCCGTCGCGATCGATGGTGGCGAGATATGGCGGCTCGCAACCTCATTCCTGGTGCAGGGCGGCGGCGTCTTCGGTGTGGCGTTCAACCTGATCACTCTGGCGGTGACAGCGATCCTCGCCGCACGGGCTTTCAGTCCGGTGGTCGGACTCGTGATCTATGTCCTCGGTGGGGTTGGGGGCAACTTGCTGTCGTTGGCGTTCGACTTTCCCGACGACGCCGGCAGTTCGCTGGCCACGATGACCCTGGCCATGGCAGCAGCGTGCGCGACGGTGCCGCTCGACTCCCTCGTCGGCAGAGTCTGTGTCGGTGCTCTCGCCGTGGTCGCAGTGGGCCTGCTGGTGCTGCGGGACCAGCACGCGATCGCGGCAGTGCTCGGAGCCGGCTCCGGCGTTGTCCTGCGGCGGGGCGTTCCGGACAGGATCGCTGCCGGCGCGACGTGCTGGGTCGGCGCGGTGACGTTCTTCATAGGGCAGGCCGTCGCGGAGGCGGGCGTGTCGAACCACTACAGCGCGGTCCGGAACATGGTCAGCGACCTGGGAATGGTCACCTGTGAGCCTGCTGACGTCGGGGCATATCACACGGATGTGTGCTCCCCCTGGCACCTGGCGATGAACCTCGGGTTCGCGGCAACAGGGTGCGCGCTCCTCGCGGGAACGATTCTCCTGCGGCCCCTCCTGCCGCCGGGCCGCCCCGCCGAAGTAGGTGCAGCACTGCTCGTGGCAGGTGGGCTGGGAAAGATCGGCGCCGGCCTCACGCCCGGCGACCTCTACCCGATCGCGCACATGGCGGTGGCCGTCTTCAGCGGCCCAGCCCCGACGATCGGCATCCTCATCGTTGGATGGTCACTGCGCTCGAGCCGACCGACGTTCGCCCGGATCACCCTCATCTGCGGAGCCACCGGCGTCCTCGGGTTCGCGCTCACCGCGCCCGCCACCTCAGCGGGCTGGGCCGGCTTGGCCGAGCGAATCGCCATGTATCCCATGGTGCTGTGGATCATCGGCACCGGCGTAGCAATCCTGTTTGAACATCAAAGAACAAGCCGTTCAACCGAACCGCGCGAGGCCGACACAAATCGACCCCAGTAATGACCGGCATGAATCAGCCGCAATGCGGATCATCACGACGATCGGCACCACTGTGACAGTGGGAGCACTGGCGGCAGGCGGCGTGCCGGCCGGCGGAGGTGCAACTCATGCTGATGGCTTCCCCAGCGGTCCATGGTGCGACACGACGACCGTTCTCAAGGCGGAGTCCGAGCTGTCCCCGGGATCGTCTGCACTCGTCTGCACGACACCGCGTGGCGCACTGCCAGGCCCGGGCCGGCGAAGCAGGCGTCGGCAAACCGTTGGCAGGAGACAGTACCGAACCAAACAGGCTTTCCTGCAACATCTCCCATGATGGTCCTGGGGGAGCCGGTCCGGACGCCCGAACGTCCGCGTAGTTCGGAGGAGCTCTTCTGATACCGCAAGGCGCTGTGATCTCCGCGCGCCCAGGGAGATCGGCCGCCCCATCGGCCCGATCGCGTACTTGACTGTGCCCCGACGACATGGTTTTCACTCGCCGGAGACCCCGACGAAAGGATCAACGCCATGCAGGCCGATAACGCAGTCCGCCCACGACGCATCGAGATCGAAGAGTTCTTCGCCGACCCTGCGTTCTCCGGTGCGGTGATCTCACCAGACGGCACTCGCCTCGCGTACCTTGCACCCGCATACGGCCGCACTCAGGTCTGGGTGCGGGGCGTCGACGACGAGCACACCGCCGCGATCTGCGTGACGCGCGACGAGCGCCGCGGAATCAAGACCTTCTACTGGACCGACGATCCGCGGTGGCTGATCTACCGGCAGGACACCGACGGCAACGAGGACTGGCACCTGTACCGGGTCGACCTCGAAGCTCCGGAAACACCCGCGGTCGACCTGACGCCGATGGCGCCCGGATCCCGAGTCCTCCAGATGGACGTGATGCGCACGAAGCCCGGACACATCCTCGTGGAGATGAATCCGGACCCGATGGTGATCGGCCTCTACACGATCGAGGTCGCGACGGGACAGTGGACGCTCGTGCGAGAACAGCGCCCCGACGGCGATGGTGGCGGCGCGTTCGGGTGGGAGACGCAGGAGCGCTTCTACTCGCGGCAGGACGCCGAAGGCAACTACGAAATCTTCGCGATCGACGAGTCGGACGAGAGGCGGCTGCTATTGCGGCTCAATGGTATCGAGTACCCGATCGGTCCGAACCCGATGTTCCCTGCGCCCGACGGCGATGCGCTCGTGCTGGGCCTCTACCAGGACGGTACAGATGAGATGCGGCTCGTGCGCCAGGCGCACGACGGCACGCAGAGTGTCGTGGCAGCGCTTCCCGGGCACAGCCTGTGCGTCATGGGTTTCGCCACGGAAGACTTCGGGTTTCCGCCCTCGGTGTTCTTCAGTCGCAGAACCGGTGAGCCGATCGCCGCCCGATTCGTGGGCGACCGCCCGATCATCGTGCCGGTCGACCCGCACTTCGCGGAGGTCCTCGACCGGCTGTCCACCCTTTCCGACGGGGTGATCGACACAGTCTCGTCGGACACGTCCGAACAGCGCTGGGTAGTCAGCTTTCTCAACGATCGCGATCCCGGCGCCACCTACTTCTACGACCACTCCACCGGCGAGAGTCGTCTGTTGTTCCGAGCCCACCCGCAGCTCGCTCCCCCAGATCTGGCGCCGATGACCGCGGTGAGCTTCGTCGCCCGAGACGGTCTGCCGTTGCACGCCTTCCTCACTCTCCCGGTGGGAGTGGAGCCGCACGGGCTACCACTTGTCCTTTTGGTTCACGGCGGACCGTGGGCCAACGACATGTGGGGGTACAACAGGGAGGTGCAGATGCTCGCGAACCGCGGATACGCGGTGCTGCAGGTCAACTTCCGCGGGTCCACCGGATACGGAAGAACCCACCTGACCGCCGCGGTCGGAGAGCTCGCGGGCGCGATGCACGACGACCTCATCGACGCGGCCGAATGGACCGTGGCGCAGGGCTTCGCCGCCAGGGATCGAATCGGCATCTACGGCGGATCGTACGGCGGCTACGCCGCGCTAGTAGGAGCCACGTTCACGCCCGACTACTTCGCGGCGGCCGTCGACTACGTGGGCGTGGCGAGCCTCATCGACTACATCGAGGCCCTGCCGCCGTTCGTGCGGCCACACCTGCGGAACAATTGGCTCGCCTACGCCGGCGACCCCGAGGTTGCGGCCGAGGCGGAGGACATGCGGGCGCGGTCGCCGATCACGTTCGTCGACCGGATCCGCACTCCGCTCCTGGTAGTGCAGGGCGCCAACGACGTTCGGGTGCGGCGCGCCGAATCCGACGCGATCGTCACATCACTGCGCGATCGCGGCGTGCCGGTGGAGTACTTCGTCGCCGACGACGAGGGGCACGACTTCCAGAATCCCGAGAACCTCGTCACCATGTTCCGGCTCATCGAGCAGCACCTCGGCCGCCACCTCGGCGAACAGTAGAGCCGAAGCGCTCGAGACCGGACGGAGGCCGCGAGGGCCGGACACAGCGACCGGTCGGAAGAAGAACTCCCGTGGGCTGCAGAGATCTCGTCGCCGTACGGCGGTATCGAACCGCTACCCCTGCAAGTCACGGACGTCGGCGCACACCTGGAGGACTGCTGCGGGCTCAGTCGACCTTCGGTGTCGCGATGTCGCTGAGAGCTGCGAAGTAGGCGTCGAATAGGGGGCGCAACCTCGAGCCCGGCGTGAATGCCCACTCGTGCCAGGCGAAGTCGACAGCCGCGACCCCGGCCGCGGCGAGGGCGCGGGCGACGCGGACGTCGCCGAGACGGGCACCCAGCACGTCGGCGACGGCAGACTGGTCGCCGCGCTGCTGGGACGCCAGGTGCCCCTTGAGCGCTGGCACTTCATTGATCATGCGGATGCGCGCCCGCAGCGGGTCTCCTCGGGACTCGGCTGTGGCGACCATCGGCTCGGTGGCCGCGCGCATGACCACCCAGACGCCTGTGCCGGGCGCGGCCGCCTCGACGGCCTCGGCAACGCTCTGAGCGAAGGAACCAGCGCGTGTAGCGGCGAAGCGTGCTGCGGAGACGACCGCGTCCTCCTTCGAAGCGAAATACCGGAAGAAGGTGGCGCGGGAGACGCCGATTCCGCGGGCGAGCTCGTTGGCCGTCACGTTGTCGAAGCCGTGCTCGACGCAGAAGGTTGCAGCGGCGTCGGCCAGCTCTGCACGCAGGATCTCGCGACTGCGGTCGCGCACATCGTTCTGCATGAACCTGAGTCTATAGCATGATACGGTCTCCGTCGGATGAGACTCCGTCTCATTCGCTCGTCAGGCAAAGAACGGAAGAACGATCATGACCTCCACCCGGGCCCAGGACATGCCCCTGGCCTGCGACGACCGCGCGCCCACGCCTCGACACCGTTCGGGGGTGATCCTCGCCGTGCTCGCCTTCGCGGGACTCGGGGCCTCGTTTATGCAGACGATTCTCATCCCGATCCAGGGTGAGCTGCCGAGGCTACTGGGCACCACCAGCGAGAACACCGCGTGGGCGATCACGGCGACCCTGGTGGCAGCGGCTGTCTGCACCCCTGTCGCCGGGCGCCTCGGCGACATGTTCGGCAAGCGCCTCGTCGTCATGTCGCTTCTACTGCTTCAGGCGGTAGGTGCGATCCTCGCGGCGTTCGCAGGCGACGTGTCGACCCTCATCGTTGCTCGTGCACTACAAGGGGCGGTCGCAGGCGTCATCCCCCTGGGCATCTCGATCCTGCGCGATGTACTGCCGCCCCAGAAGCTCGGCGCGGGCATCGCCCTCGTCAGCGCGACACTCGGTGTCGGCGGCGCGCTCGGCCTGCCGCTCAGCGCTATCGTTGCAGAGCACCTCGACTGGCACGCACTGTTCTGGGTCGCTGCCGTCATCGCCGTGCTCGCTTTCCTCGGCTGCGCAGTCTTCGTGCCCTCGAGCGAGCAGCGCTCGCCGGCACGCATTGACATCGTCGGCATCGTCGGACTCTCGCTCGGACTCGTCGGCGTGCTCATCGCCATCTCGCGCGGCGGCGAATGGGGCTGGACAGACGCGCGCACACTGACCCTTTTGTTCGGCGGAGCGCTCGTGCTCACGATCTGGGGCGCGATCGAGCTGCGCGTGAAGGACCCACTCGTCGACCTGCGCGTGAGCGCACGCGCACCGGTGCTGCTGACCAACCTCGCCTCGGTCACGATGGGATTCGCTCTCTTCGCCTCCAACGTGGTGCTCCCGCAGCTGCTCACACTGCCACAGGCGAGCGGTATCGGGCTTGGCCTCACCCTCACGGTCGCGGCGCTCGTCGTCGCTCCCTCCGGTCTGGCGATGATGGCGATGTCGCCCGTCGCGGGCAGGGTCGGGCACCACTGGGGTGCGAAGCGGCTGCTCCTAGTGGGCTCTGTGGTCCTCGCCCTGGCCTATGGGCTCGCGTTGGCCTTCCACGCCCAGGTCTGGCAGATCCTCGTCGTCAGCATCGTGCTCGGCATCGGAGTCGGCCTCGGCTACGCTGCGATGCCCGCGCTCATCATGCAGGCAGTGCCCGCAAATGCGAGCGGGGCGGCCAACGGCCTCAACGCGCTGATGCGCTCGCTCGGAACCACGATCGCTGCTGCCGTGACCGGCGCGGTCCTCGCGCAGTCCGTCACGACCATCGGTGGCGTGACGGGGCCAAGCGAAGGAGGCTTTCTCCTCACGCTCGCGCTCGGGCTCGGTGCCGCGGTCGTCACCCTTATCATCGCGGCGTTCATCCCACGCCCACGCGCAGCCCAATCAGGAACGGAGAGACATACCTGACCCCTGCGGCAGCCGTCGCCGACGTCTATGGGAGGGCTGCCGCGGTGTCGGGGATCAACGAGTCCGGTCGGTGACTAGGTTCGCGCATGTGAGCGTCACAAGTTCACGAAGATGAGCGGAGCGCCGCGTTGGCGGCCTCGCGTGTAGACCTCGGCGCAGGAGACACGGGAGTGCTCGTCAATGACGGTGCACAAATGACAGTCGACGAGCGGTTGCTGCGTTTCCGAGCACCGCCGTACCGCCCCGGGTTTCGCGGGCACGTCGAGGTTCGACGTCCGGGCGAATGCCACAGACGTCCCTGCATGGACGTCTGACAGCCACCCTCCGACTGCAACTCCAAACGGAAGTAACCACTGAGAATCATCCGCTTCACCGGTCCGGCAACGCGTGCACGTCTTCTCACATCAGAAACGACAAAACCCGAGGTCACGAGCTCTTCTGAGTTCGTGACCTCGGGTGCTGCAGTTCATGGAACTGCTCCTGGTGGGCGAAGGGGGACTTGAACCCCCACGTCCCGAAGGACACTGGCACCTGAAGCCAGCGCGTCTGCCATTCCGCCACTCGCCCGAGCGACCGAAGAAGACTAACACGATGAATCTCGCGGCGCGAAATCGAGCCGCTACCTGGACCGACGGTCTTGCCCCCGCACCGTCGACCGTGCTACCAAAGGGACAGTTGGGACGAATGGGGTTACGCTGGGTTCGCCGTGCGGCGATCGCCGGTATCATCATTGGTCAGAACATGCACTGCGACACGCTGAGGAAGGAGGAAGTCGTCCATGGGGATCCTGCAGCGATTCGAGCGCAAGCTCGAGGGGGCCGTCGGCGACGGCTTCGCCCGGGTCTTCGGCGGCAAGGTGGTTCCCCAGGAAGTAGAGGCTGCTCTTCAGCGCGAGGCCGAGGACCAGCTGCAAACCCTGGGAGACGGGGCGTATCTCGTACCCAATAAATACGTCATCGCCGTCTCCCCCACCGACCAGGAGACCTTCGAAGCGGATCGCGAACTCGCGATCCGCGCGTTCTCGAAGCACCTGGACGAATACATCCATGACAACGGCTGGCAGACTTATGGTGACGTGGTCGTGCACTTCGAGCAGTCACCAGCACTGCACACGGGTCAATTCCGTGCCCGTGGCACCGTCGACCCGGATGCAGTCCCGCAGAACCTAGTACCCCAGCGTCCACCTGCAGAATCAGGAGCCGATTCGATGAGCAACAATCCCGGATACGACCAGGGGCGGCACGGCGGCCAGTACGACCAGGGGGCCTACCAAGGGCAGCCGGGGTACGACCAGCAGGGCTACGCCCAGCAGCCGCAGCCGGGCCAGCCCGGCTACGACCAGGGCTACCAGCAGCCCTACGACCCGAACTACGGCCAGCAGCAGGGCTACCAGCCGCCGGCATTCGATCAGGGCGGCTACCAGCAGCAGCCGTACGACCCGAACTACGCGCAGCCGGGATACGACCAGGGCTACCAGCAGCAGGGCTACGCCCAGCCGGCCCAGCCCGGATACGACCAGGGCTACCAGCAGCCCGCCTACGACCAGGGCTACGCCCAGCCCGGATACGACCAGGGCTACGCGCAGCCGGGGTACGACCAGGGCTACCAGCAGCCCGGCTACGACCAGGGCTACGCCCAGCCGGCCCAGCCGGGATACGACCAGGGTTACGCGCAGCCGGGTTACGACCAGCAGCCCGGCTACGACCAGGGCTACGCCCAGCCCCAGGGCGGCTACGCCCAGCCCGCCGGCGTCACCCTGTACCTGGAGGACGGCTCCAACCGCACCTTCGCCCTGCGGGACGGCGCCAATGTGATCGGCCGCGGCCAGGACGCGCAGTTCCGGCTCCCGGACACGGGCGTCTCGCGCCGCCACGTCGAGATCCGCTGGGACGGCTACGCCGCCGTGCTCAACGACCTCGGCTCCACCAACGGGACGTCGGTCAACGACGTGCCCGTTTCCAACTGGGAACTGGCCGACGGTGACCGCATCCGGGTCGGCCACTCGGATATCGTGGTGCGCTTCCAGTAGATTTTCTCTTCGGGCTCGCGGAAGCAGACCCGCAAGACGCGCCCGCAGACCGCGGGGCGCGAGCCGAGTGTGCGTCTGAGCGACCAGGAGGGAGGCGCCGTGCAGGGACTCGTACTGCAACTGACCCGAGCGGGTTTCCTGCTGCTCCTGTGGCTGTGCGTGTGGCTGGTGATCAGCGCGCTGCGCTCCGACGCGCGCGTGGCCTCCGGCCTGCGGCCCAAGCAGAAGGATGCCAAGGCCCCCCGCCGAGGCCTGTTCTCGCGCACCAGCAAGGTGGCCAAGTACCTCGTGGTCACCCACGGCCCGCTCGCCAACACCCGGATCACGCTGGGCCAGCAACCGGTGCTCATCGGCCGCGCCGACGACTCCACGCTGGTCCTCAACGACGATTACGCGTCCACCAGGCACGCCAGGCTCTCCCGCGACGGGGACGACTGGTACGTCGAGGACCTCGGCTCCACCAACGGCACCTATCTGGCTCGCAACAAGGTGACCACTCCCACCCGCGTCCCGCTGGGCACTCCGGTGCGCGTGGGCAAGACAGTGATCGAGTTGCGCCCGTGAGTCTCGTCCTTCGCTACGCCGCCCGCTCCGACCGAGGCCTGGTCCGGAGCAACAACGAGGACTCCGTCTACGCCGGAGCCCGCCTGCTCGCGCTGGCCGACGGCATGGGCGGCCACGCCGCGGGCGAGGTGGCGTCGCAGCTGATGATCGCCGCGCTCTCCCCCCTCGACGACGACGAGCCCAGCGGCGACCTCCTGGACACCCTCGAGGAGGCGATGGTCTCCGGCAACGAGTCCATCGCCGAACAGGTCTCCGAGGACCCCGAGCTGGACGGCATGGGCACCACGCTCACCGCGATCCTGTTCGCCGGCTCCAAGCTCGGACTCATCCACGTGGGCGACTCCCGCGGCTACCTGCTGCGCGACGAGCAGCTCACCCGCATCACCAAGGACGACACGTTCGTCCAGACCCTCGTCGACGAGGGCCGGATCACCGCCGAACAGGCGCACGTGCACCCCCAGCGCTCCCTCATCATGAAGGCCCTCACCGGCCACGAGGTCGAGCCCACCCTCACGCTGCGCGAGGCCAAGGCCGGCGACGTGTACATGCTCTGCTCCGACGGCCTGTCCGACGTGGTGAGCGACGAGACCATCGGCGACACCCTGGAACTGGCCTCCGAGGACGTCAGCGCCGCCGCCGACAAGCTGATCGAGCTCGCGCTGCGCTCCGGCGGCCCGGACAACGTCACCGTCGTCGTGGCCCGCGTCGAGGACACCAGCTTCGGCCAGAGCCGGCCCATCGTGGGCGGCGCCGCGAACGAGGACGACGAGGACTACGTCCCGCCCGCCAACACCGCCGCAGGCCGCGCCGCGGCACTCCGCCCGCCCAAGAAGGCGCCCCGCCGCGTCCTCGCGCAGGAGGTCGTCGAGGAGGAGCCCGACCGCGGCCCGCGGCGCAAGTGGATCGCCCTCGCATTGGTCCTCGCGTTCGTCATCGTCGGCGGCATCGCCGCGCTGGTCACGCGCTCGGTGGTGAACTCGAACTACTACGTGGGCTCCACGACCGACGGCCGGATCGCGATCTCGCACGGCGTCAAGGTGACCCTGTTCGGCAAGGCGCTCAACAAGCAGCAGGAGGTCGTGTGCATCGCCGACTCCCCCGCCGCGGGCGGCGCCGCGCAGGGCTGCGAGCCGCTCAAGGTCAGTGAGCTGACCCCGCGCGGCAAGGCCAACCTCGACGGCCTGCCTTACGCCAGCTCCCTCGACGACGCCCGCGATCAGGCGCGCGCCCTCACGGACAAGGACAACCTGATCCCGCGCTGCCAGATCAGCACCGTCGTCGAACCCGCGCCCGCCCCGGCACCGTCGGGCGGCCCGGCACCCGCTCCCGCGCCGACCGCCGCCCCGGCACCGGCCCCCGCGCCCGGCGCGACCCCGGCGCAGCCCGCGCCGGTCACCAAGGTGGTCACGCAGACCTCGACGCCCGACGCCCCCTGCCGGGGAGGCCCGTCGTGACGTCCGGAGTCAATACCCCCGGTTCCGGGCTCACGCTCGATCAGAACCGTCGCTCCCGGACCTACGAGCTGGTTCTGCTCGGCGCCGCCACCGTCGTGATGGGGGCGTCGCTGGGCATCGTGGAGTGGGCGCAACGCCAGTCCATCAGCTGGGACCTGGTGAAGTACATGGCCGCGTTCATCGTGCTCTACGGTGCCGCGCACATCGCCATGCGCCGGTTCGCGCCCCACGCGGACCCGCTGATCCTGCCCGTCGTGGCCCTCCTCAACGGCCTCGGCCTGGTGCTGATCCACCGCCTCGACCTGGGCAACCAGCACGGCGAGAACGGCCGCGTGATCGAGACCAACGAGGCGAACCAGCAGGTGCTGTGGACCCTGATCGGCGTCGCGGTGCTGGTCGGGGTGCTCGCGCTGCTGCGCGATCACCGGACGCTCTCGAAGTACGCCTACACGATCGGCCTGGCCGGCATCGTGTTCCTCGCGCTGCCCGCCGTCCTGCCGTCGAGCATGTCCGAGATCAACGGCTCGAAGAACTGGATCAAGACCCCGCTGTTCAACATCCAGCCCAGCGAGGTCAGCAAGATCCTGCTGATCATCTTCACCGCGGCGTTCCTGGTGTCCAAGCGCGACCTGTTCACCTCCGCCGGCCGCCGCGTACTGGGTGTCGACCTGCCGCGCGCCCGCGACCTGGCGCCGCTGCTGCTGGTGTGGATCGTGGCGCTCGCGGTGCTCGGCTACGCCAACGACCTCGGCACCCCGCTGCTCATCTTCTTCACCGTGCTGGCCATGGTGTACGTCGCCACCGAGCGGGTCGGCTGGATCATCGTGGGCCTCGCGCTCGCGGTGGTCGGCGCCGTCGTCGCCTACTTCCTGTTCTCGCACCTGCAGGTGCGCGTCGCGGTCTGGCAGGACCCGTTCAGCGACTTCTACGGCGTGGGCAACCAGCCGGCGCAGGCGCTGTTCTCCCTCGCCACCGGCGGTCTCGCCGGTACCGGCCTGGGATCGGGGCGGCCCACCATGGTGCCCTTCGCCTCGACCGACTTCATCATCGCCGCCATCGGCGAGGAGCTCGGGCTGATCGGCCTCGCCGCGGTCCTCATGCTGTTCCTCGTGCTCATCTTCCGCGGCTTCCGCGCGGGCCTCACGGTCCGCGACAGCTTCGGCAAGCTGCTCGCCGCGGGACTCGCCTCCACCATCGCGATCCAGCTGTTCGTGGTGGTCGGCGGCGTCACCAAGCTCATCCCGCTCACCGGCTTGACCACCCCGTTCATGAGCTACGGCGGATCGTCGCTGCTCACGAACTACGCGCTCGTCGCGATCCTGCTGCGGATCTCCAACGCCGCACGGGAGCCGAAGGTGACGCGCAAGCCCGGTGCCCCGGTCCCCGACCGGCCGACTGAGATCGTGAAGCGCGTATGAACGCACCGATCCGCCGCGTCAGCCTCGTCGTCGTCCTTCTCGTGGTCGCCCTGCTCGCCAGGTCGACCTTCGTGCAGGTCTTCGAGGCCGACGACCTGCGCGCCGACACCCGCAACGAACGGGTCCTGCTCGACGAGTACTCCCGCCAGCGCGGCTCCATCCTCGCCGGCGGCGAGGTGATGTCGCAGTCCGTGGCCACCGACGACAGGTACAAGTACCTGCGCTCCTATCCCAAGGACCTCGCGCAGGCGTACTCGCCGCTCACCGGCTACTACTCGATGATCTACAGCTCCGGCGGCCTCGAGCACGCCGAGGAGTCGATCCTCAACGGCGGCGACGACCGGCTGTTCGGCGGCCGCGTCGCGGACATGTTCTCCGGCCGCGATCCCCGCGGCGGGAACGTCGTGACCACGATCAACCCGGCCATGCAGAAGGTCGCGTACGAGAAGCTCATGTCCTCGTGCGGATCGGCGGGGCCGTGCCACGGCGCCGTCGTCGCCATGGAGCCGCAGACCGGCAAGATCCTCGCGATGGTCTCGACCCCCGGCTACGACCCGAACCCGCTGTCCTCGCACGACCCCAAGGTCGTGCGGAACGCGTGGGAGTCGCTCAACGCCGACCCGAACAAGCCGATGGAGAACCGGGCCACCACCTGGACGTACCCACCCGGGTCCACGTTCAAGGTGATCACGACCGCCGCGGCGCTGTCCCAGGGCAAGGGCGTCGACCTGAGCACCCGCCTCACCGCGGACAAGCAGATCACGCTGCCGGGCGGCGGCGGCACGACGCTCCAGAACTACGCGGGCACGACCTGCCAGGACAGCTCGGGCGGTACCGTCAGCCTGTTGCAGGCGTTCCAGTACTCGTGCAACACCGCGTTCGTCGACCTTGCTACGTCGAAGATGCAGGACGGAGGAGAGGCGATCAAGCAGATGGCCAACAATTTCGGCATGAACTCGTCGCCCGACCCCATCCCGCTGCGCGTCGCGCAGTCGTCGACCGGCGAGCTGGCCGACGGTGCCCAGACCGGCCAGTCCGCGATCGGCCAGCTCGACGTGGCGATGACGCCTCTGCAGAACGCGGTGATCGCCTCGACACTGGCCAACGGCGGCATCCGGATGCAGCCGTACCTGGTGGACAGCCTCCAGGCGCCCGACCTGTCGACGATCTCGACCACGGCGCCCAAACGCGCGGGCCAGGCGATCTCGCCGGAGGTCGCGACCCAGATGCGGGAGCTCATGGTCGCCTCCGAGCGGAACACCAAGGGCTCGAGCGGCCGCGTGCCGATCGCCTCGAAGACGGGCACGGCCGAACACTCCGAGGGCCAGAAGGGCGGCGAGGCGCCGCACGCCTGGTACATCGGCTACGGTCCGGTGAACGACCCGAAGGTGGCGGTGTCGGTCATCATTGAGAACGGTGGAAATCAGGGCGAGGCGGCGACCGGTGGGTCGCTCGCAGCGCCGATCGGACGTGCGGTGATCAACGCCGCGTCGAACGGGCAGGGGAACTGATGAGTCTGCAGACCGGCTCCATAATCGCCGACCGGTACGAACTCCTCCGGCTCATCGCGACCGGCGGCATGGGTCAGGTGTGGGAGGCCATGGACACGCGTCTCGACCGGCGCGTGGCCATCAAGGTGCTCAAGGCGGAGTTCTCCGAGGACCAGGAGTTCCTGGCCCGGTTCCGGAACGAGGCCCGCACCACCGCGGCCCTCAACCACCCGGGCATCGCCGGCGTCTACGACTACGGCGAGACGGACGACCAGGCCGGCGGCGCGCCGCTGGCGTACCTGGTCATGGAGCTCGTCAACGGCGAGCCGCTCAACGCCGTCCTGTCGCGCCTCGGGCACCTCAGCCAGGCCCAGGCGCTCGACCTGCTCGAACAGACCGGCCGGGCGCTGCAGGTGGCGCACAGCGCCGGACTGGTGCACCGCGACGTCAAGCCCGGCAACATCATGATCACCCCCACCGGCCAGGTGAAGATCACCGACTTCGGCATCGCCAAGGCCGTCGACGCCGCCCCGGTCACCAAGACCGGCATGGTCATGGGCACCGCCCAGTACATCTCCCCCGAGCAGGCCTCCGGCGAGGACGCCACCGCCGCCTCGGACGTGTACTCGCTCGGCGTCGTCGGCTACGAGTGCCTCGCCGGCAAGCGGCCGTTCTCCGGCGACGGTGCGATCACCGTCGCCATGAAGCACATCCGGGACCAGCCGGATCCGCTGCCGCCCGACCTGCCGGCCCCGGTCCGCGAGCTGATCACCCTGACGCTGGTCAAGGACCCGCGGCAGCGCTACGCCAACGGCGGCGAGTTCGCCGACGCCGTGGCCGCCGTGAAGTCCGGCCAGCGGCCGCCCATGCCGCGCGGCTGGACGGGCGGCGCGCTGCCCGCCTCGAGCCCGGCGCCCGCCACGGCGGCCACCGCCGTGGTGACCCCGCCCCCGTCGCGCCCCGGCCCGCAGCCGGTCACCGGCAACCGCAACTCCGCGCCGCTCTCCCGCGCGACCCCGGCGTACACGGAGGACTCGGGCTGGACCAAGGCGCAGAAGACGGTGCTGGGCATCTCGGCCGCGCTGCTGCTCCTGGCCGGCGCGATCATCGGCGGCTACCTGCTGTTCCGGGACACCGGCGGCACCACGCCACCGTCCACGAGCAGCTCGACGGGGCCGACCGCCACCGTCGGGCCGCCCCCGACCGGCAATTCCACGTCGGCGCGCCCCGAGCAGCCGACGACGCGGCCCACCAAGACGGTGACGGAGACCTCGACGCCTCCGCCGCAGACCACCACGACCCCGCCTCCGCGGCCGACGACGACCACACCGCCGCCGACCACGACCACCCCGCCGCCGACGACCACGTCGGAGCCCCCGATCACCGGTGGTGAGCCCACCACGACGCCGCCGCCGCGGGTGATCTTCGGGATCCCGCTGCCCGGCTACCTCGATGGAGGCGACACTCGATGACGACCCCGCCGCGGCGCATCAACGACCGCTACGACCTGGGCGAGACGCTCGGGTTCGGCGGCATGTCCGAGGTGCACCTGGCCCGTGACACGCGCCTGTCCCGCGATGTCGCGATCAAGATCCTGCGCGCCGACCTCGCCCGCGATCCGAGCTTCTACGAGCGCTTCCGCCGCGAGGCGCAGAACGCCGCATCGCTGAACCATCCGACGATCGTGCAGGTCTACGACACCGGCGAGGCGCAGACCGCACAGGGGCCGCTGCCCTACATCGTCATGGAGTACGTCGACGGGGAGACCCTGCGCGACGTGCTGCGGCGCGACGGCACCATCGCCCCGCAGGCCGCGATGACGTGGATGGCCGACGTGTGCGCGGCGCTGGACTTCAGCCACCGCAACGGGATCGTGCACCGCGATATGAAGCCCGCCAACGTGATGCTCACGCGGGCCGGCGAGATCAAGGTGATGGACTTCGGCATCGCCCGGGCGATGAGCGATCCGTCGGCCGGGATGACGCAGACGGCGGCCGTGATCGGCACCGCCCAGTACCTCTCCCCGGAGCAGGCGCGCGGCGAGTCGGTGGACGCCCGTTCGGACGTCTACGCGGCCGGCTGCGTGCTGTTCGAGCTGCTCACCGGCCAGCCGCCGTTCCAGGGCGATTCCCCCGTGTCGGTGGCGTACCAGCACGTGCGGGAGGACCCGCCGACCCCGTCGTCGATCCTCGACACGGTGCCGCCGGAGCTGGACTCCATCACGCTCAAGGCGCTCGCCAAGAACCCGGCCAACCGGTACCAGACCGCCGGCGAGATGCGCCAGGACCTGATCCGGGTGCTCGCGGGCCGTAAGCCCGAGGCGCCGATGGTGCTCACCGACGAGGACCGCGACGCCTTCCTCACCGAGCAGCCGCGCGGGCGCCGCGCGAAG
>NZ_HE997626.1:1246414-1279881 GCF_000312385.1 Tsukamurella sp. 1534
GAGGTGCCGCGGCCGGCGCAGCGGCGAACGGCGACGCGGGCCGCCCGGCGACGCCGGCGGACGACGACGATCCGAAGACCGAGGTCGTCAGCCCCACCCCGATCCCCGCGGCCCGCCGGCGTCGCGCCGAACAGAAGCGGGGCGGCCGGTCCAAGCTGCTGCTGTGGGCGTCGGCGGCGATCATCGCCGTGATCCTGATCGGCGGCACCACGTGGTACCTGCTGAGCGGCTCGGAGGGCGAACAGCAGGTCACCGTGACCTCCCAGATCAACGAGCCCGCCGCGGACGCCCAGGTGGCCCTCCAGAAGCTCGGGTTCAACGTCCAGATGCAGCGCGTCCCGGACAACGCCGTGCCCGCCGAACGGGTGATCTCCACGATCCCCGGGCCCGATTCCCGGGCCGCGAAGGGCTCGACCGTGGTCATGCAGGTCTCCACGGGCCCCAAGATCGAGCGCGTCCCGGACGTGGCGAACCGGCCGGAGCCGGAGGCCCGCGACATCCTCACCAAGGCGGGCTTCGCCGTGGCCAAGGACCCGAAGCGCGAGCCGTCGGCCACCGTGAAGTCGGGTGCCGTGATCTCCACCAACCCGGCGGTGGGTTCGAACAGCCCGCAGAACACGCCCGTCGTCCTCACCATCAGCACGGGCCCCGAGCAGGTGCGCGTGCCGGACGTGACCGGCACCCAGGTGTCCCAGGCGACGTCGAATCTCGAGGGCGCCGGCTTCAAGGTCGAGGTCCGCGAGATCGAGAGCTCGGAGAAGGCCGGCACCGTCGTCGGACAGAACCCGTCGGCCGGCCAGAACGTGGACAAGGGCACCACCGTCACGCTGCAGGTGGCCAAGGCCAAGCAGCTGGTGATGCCGAACGTGATCAATCAGGACGTCAACGCGGCCCGCGCGGCGCTGATCGCGGCCGGCTTCGCGCCGGACAACATCAAGTCGCAGGCGACCGCACCGGCCGGCTTCCCGTGGGACCGGAACAAGGTGTGGCGCACGGTGCCGGAGCCCGGTTCCCGGATGGACTCCACCGCCAACGTCCTGCTGGAGGTCCGGCAGTAGACCGCCGGTCGCCCGGGCGCACGGCCCGGGCGGTTCGGCCGGTTCGACGGTCCGCCGCGCTCACGCGAGCGCGGCGGCCACCTCGTTCTCGAGCTCGGCGACGCGCGCCTCGGGGATCTCCAGGCCGCACACCGCGAGCCAGTTGGCCAGCATCCGGTGCCCGCCCTGGGTGAGCACGGACTCGGGGTGGAACTGCACCCCGTGGATCGGCAGTTCCCGGTGCTGGAACCCCATGACCACGCCGGATTCGGTGCGGCCGGTGATCTCCAGGACGTCGGGGATGGTGGGCTCGAGCACGGTCAGCGAGTGGTAGCGGGTGGCCGTGAAGGGGTCGGGGAGCCCGGCCAGCACGCCGTGGCCGTTGTGGTGCACCAGGGACGTCTTGCCGTGCAACAGCTCGGGCGCGCGGTCGACGGTGGCCCCGAACACGGCGCCGATGGCCTGGTGGCCCAGGCACACGCCCAGTAGCGGGGAGCCCGCGTCGCGGGCGGCGGCCACCATCGGCATGGTCTGCCCGGCGCGCTGCGGCGTCCCGGGGCCGGGGCTGAGGAGCACGCCGTCGTACCGCGCGGCCGCGGCGGCCGGATCGTCCAGTCGCGGGTCGTCGTTGCGCCACACGTCGGCCTCGACGCCCAGCTGGCCCAGGTACTGGACCAGGTTGAACACGAAGCTGTCATAGTTGTCGACGACGAGGATCCGCACGGGGGTAAGCGTACGTCGATGCGGTCACGGCGGCACATCCGATAACCTGACTGGTGAAACGCACCCAGGTAGAAGGATGTCATGCCCAAGTCGAAGGTCCGCAAGAAGACTGACTACACCATCAACACGTCCGCGGATTCGCGCACGCCGGTGAAGGTGAGCGCCCCGTCGGGCCGCTGGTTCGTGGTGCTGTTCCTGGGCTTCATGCTCGCCGGCCTGGGTTGGCTGCTGGTCTACTACATCGGCGCCGACGAGAACGGCATGGGCGCCCCGGGGAAGCCGCTCGAGTGGATGGTGACCCTGGGCCCGTGGAACTTCGCGATCGGTTTCGGCCTGATGATCACGGGTCTGTTGATGACCATGTGGTGGAAATAGCCCTGACCAGGCAAATCACATCGATGTCATTTATCCCCAGCTGTGGATGAACCTGTGGACAATTGGAGTGCGCCGCGCGGCGTCGGCGTCGTCCTGATCGTCGCCGCGCTGGCGATGGGGGCCGCGACCGCGTTCTCCGGCGCGATCAAGGACCCCGTCGGGGTGGTTCTGATCGGCGTGGGATCGCTGATCCTGCTCTACCTCGGGACCTCGGTCCTGGTGCTGCGCCCGCGCCTCAAGGCCGACGATGCGGGGGTCACCTACCGCGGTGCGTTCGGCCGGAAGGTGTTCCCCTGGGACGGCCTGGAGGTCAAGCGCACCAGCACGCGGCACTGGGGCCGCGAGTCCGTGCTGCTGGAACTCACCCGCGGCGACGATCTGCTGTTCCTCGGCCGCTGGGAGCTCGGGGAGGCGCCGACCGTCGTGGCCCAGCGCCTGGAGGAGCTGCGGCCCCAGCCGTAGCGGGATGCTCCGGAGACGCCGACGCCCGGCCGGGTGTTCCGGCCGGGCGTGGGCGACGGGGGTCTTCTACTCGACGGTGATCGAGTTGATCGTCACCTGCTTGACGGGGCGATCCGCGCGGTCGGTCTGCGCCTGCGCGATGGCGTCCACGACGCGCTTGCTGTCCTCGTCCTCGACCTCACCGAAGATGGTGTGGCGGTTGTTGAGGTGCGGCGTCTTGCCCACGGTGATGAAGAACTGCGAGCCGTTGGTCGCGGGGCGCCCGATGTTGGCCATCGCCAGGATGTACGGGTGGTCGAAGCGCAGCTCCGGGTGGAACTCGTCGACGAAGTCGTATCCCGGGCCGCCGGTACCGGTGCCGGTGGGATCGCCGCCCTGGATCATGAAGCCGTCGATGATCCGGTGGAAGATGGATCCGTCGTAGAACGGGCCCGACGTGCCACCCGACGCGTTGGTCGTGGTGTAGTCCTTGGTGCCCTGGGCGAGTCCGACGAAGTTCGCCACGGTGACGGGAGCGTGGTTGCCGAACAGCGCGATGCGGATGTCGCCTTCGGAGGTGTGCAGGGTCGCGTGGGCGGTAGCGTTGGAGTTGGTCACACCGCCATTCTGCCACTGAAGGCGGACACGACCGGTCGAGCTGATGAAACCGCGACAATGCGGTAGATGCGATCGCAATGCCGTACGCCGAAAGGATCCGCCACGATGGCCACCGCTCCCCTCGTCGACGACGCCCCGTCCGCCGACGGCTCCCCCGCCGGCCCTCTCGCCGGCCCTCTCGCCGAGGCCCCGGCCCGGCCCACCGATTCCCAGCGCCTCGCCTCGGGGCTCGCCCAGAGCTTCCTCGGCCCGCTCAACGTGACCCGCGCCCTCACCGGCCTCGGCGCCTCGGCGGCGGGCAAGCTGTTCACCGCCCTGATCGCCCTGGTCCGCTCGGCGATCGCCGGGCCGCAGGTGCCCGACGACGCGACGCCTGTGACGCTCGGGGACGGCGACGCGGCGGCCCCGAACCGCCGCAGGCCCCTGCTGATCGCGCTCGCCGTGGTCGCGGTGCTCGCCCTCGGCGGCGTGGCGTTCAAGCTGCTGCGCACCCCGTCGGATCCGCCGGTCGCACCCGAGCCGCCGCGTCTGCGCCCCGCCACGGGCGCGACGGGTGACAGCGCGCCGGCCTCCCTCGAAGAGGTCGAGGGCGCGGAGGAGGTCGACGTGGTGCCCGCGGAGGACGATCCGCGCAAGCGGGGCGAGTAGCCCCGGGTCCCGATCCGTACCGCCCGCGGTCCGGCGCGTCAGCCGCGCCAGCCCGCGGGCTGGTGCGTCTGGATGCCGACCAGCATCCAGGCGAGCGCGAGCACGAAGCACAGGCCGTCCACGCCGCCCATGCCGCCGCGGTAGTGCGTCACCGCGGCGGCGACGAGGAAGAGCAGCGCGGCGAACCACGACAGGGCGCAGCGGCGGTTCATGGGCCCAGCGTAGCCCCCGAGGCCCGGCCGGCCGGGACGTCGCGCCGGCCGGGCCCGACGGTCCGCGCTACGCGGCGACGGCCTCGCGGGTGCCGCGGGACACGGTGAGCCGCTGCAGCAGCTCGCCGCCGATCAGCCCGATGCCGCCGAAGAGGACGGCCTGCGCGAGGAACGAGTACGTCCGGAACGCGGTCAGGTCGTCGGCGGGGAAGTCCCCGGCGGACAACGGCGCCGGCAGCACCAGGTAGGCGAGGACCGCGCCGGCGAGCACCACGGCACCGCCCACGAGGGCGGCGCTCCAGCCGCCGAGCCGGTCGGCGGCGGCGAGCGCCACCGCCCACGCGGCCGCGACCAGGGCGACGCCGATCGCGACCAGCAGCAGGTACGTCCCCGTGCGTTCGCCGATGGAGTCGGGGTCGCCGACGCCGGGCGGGTTGGGCGGGTACTTGAGGTACGGCACGGCGTACACACCCAGGAACAGCGATCCCGCGACGGCGAGCGCCAGCGCGCGGGGGCTCCACGACGGGACCTTCGGCGCGGCGACGCAGTACGCGACGGCGAACAGCGCGCCGAGAACGGCGCCGAACAGGATCAGCCCGGCGCCGAAGCCGAGGTTCTCCTGCACGGTGCGGCTGAACACCTCGGGGGCGTCGGCCGTCGCTGCGTGGCCGGCGTGCTCTGCGGCCTCCGACCGCTCCTGGAATTCGATGGCCCGCCGGATCACGGGTTCCACCATGATCCGGCCGAACACGAAGGCGAGCACTCCTGCGATCGCCCCGGCGAGCACGCCGCGGGCTATGACCTGCTTCTCCACGGCTCCCCCGATCAGTGGCAGGGGAAGCCCAGGAAGTGCCGGGCGTCGTGGAAGAACTCGTGGATGTGGGTGTCGTTGCCGAACACCGACACGGCCCCCTGGTCGATGCCGATGAAGTAGTAGCCCAGCACGGCCGAGATCAGTGCGGCGCAGAGCGTCACCGCGCGTCGGGAGAGGTGCAGAGACAGGTCACCGGCGTGCGCGGTGGTGGTGTTCGCCATGGCGGCGCTCCTTCGTCCGGGGTTTCGCGCCCGGATAGGCGGTTACGTGGTTCCCGGCAGTGCCGGGTCGCCGAGCGGGTCTGGCTTCACAGTGGCGCGACCGCTCCCCGAGGGATTCCGCTGCGGCGTGACGAATCGTAGCGCGGGAACGCGCGGTCAGGAACGCCCGACGGTGCCGGCCAGGGTGTAGTAGACCCTCGACTGCTCCGGTGCGGAGACGAGGCTGCCCGGTGCGGGGGTGCCGGCGGTCGCCAGCTTCAGGCCGCCGGCCCGCGCGAGCGCGTCCTTGATGCTCCAGTAGATGGTGACCCGGGGGCCGGCGCCGGGCTCGTCGTCCCGGTTGCCCGCGGACGTGAGCCCGAGGGCGGCACCGTCGGACAGCCGCACCAGGGGCCCGCCGCTGTCGCCCTGCCGCGCACCGATGTCCGTGTGGATCTGGGTGGCGCTGGCCGCCCTGACCTTTCCGCACTTCCAGCCGGAGGTGACGCCCTGCTGGCACACGCGGTCGCCGACGCGCGCGACGCCCACGCGGGTGGGCTGCACCGGGCCGCGGCTCGCGGCGGTCGGCGTGCCGCGCTGCAGGTCCACGACGGCCCAGTCCGGCGCCAGCGGGTCCGCAGGGCCGGCGCTGCCGGTCTCGGGGTCGATCCGGGTGGGCGGGTTCGAGGACTGGGCGACGACGCCCACGCGCTGCAGGGTGTTGGGCCGTCCGGGTGCGGGGACGCCGACGTCCTGGCCGGCCTTGCCGCAGTGACCCGCGGTCATGGCCACCCGGCGCCCGTCGGGGCGGACGGCGATGAATCCGACCGTGCACTTCGACGCCATGACGCGGCCGTCGGCGGTCTTCTCCTGCACCACGGCGATCTCGGAGCCGGGGGCCACCGTCACCGAAGCCGGTGCGGCCGTGGCCGTCGGTGCGGCCACCACTCCCCCGGCGATGGCCGCGATACCTGCGATCGCGGCAGCCCGGCCGAAGCCCGTTCGCTTCATCCCCATCCCTGCACGTCCCTTCCGCGTCGGCGGCCGGGCGAATCCGGTGATTCGCGCTTCGGCCTCACGAGAAACATCCTCTCGAGCAGGGTCCTCACCCGGCGAGGTGCTTAGTCACGGCAGGGATCGTACCGAGAAAAGGGAAACGCATGGCCACGACGGTTCCATTCGCGGTCGGCGCCGCACCCGATGCATCAGCGTGGATCGAACGAAATGCGCGAATCCATCGGGTGGATGCCACGAAAATGGTTACGCGATTGGTCTTTTGCCGCTTTTCTGCCGTGATTGCTCCGATGAATGGTCCTCGCCTGCTGAATCCCGTGTGCGACTGCTGTTACCGTCTTCACGCCGCAGAAACACGGTCGATCGTCACGATATCCACACGAACGAAGGGATGCGGCCACAGTGCGCATCGCAATCGCCTGCATGGGCTCCCGCGGGGACATCAGCCCGCTGCTGGCCCTGGCCCACGTCTTCGTCGCCCGCGGCGACACGGTGAAGATCGGCTGCACCGTCGAATCGCGACGGCTCGTCGAATCACACGGGTTCGAACCACACGTCCTCACCACGCTGAACCTCAAGGATTTCCTGCAGTCCCCGCTGGGACAGAAGAAGTTCTTCGGCACCGGCACGGCCACGCAGTTGCGCGCGGTGGGCAAGCTCGCCGACGCGCACGCCGACGAGTTCGACGAGCACCTCACGGCATTGTGCCGGGACGTGGACTGCGTGATCAGCACGCGCATCATCGAGGAGCGCGCCGCCCTGGTCACCCACCGTGAGCGCACCCCGCTCGTCATGCTGGAGTACTTCCCCGGCGACGCGCACACGCCGGTCCCGAACCCCATCCTCGGGCCCGGACTGCAGGACTTCGTCGCGAAGGTACCGGCCCTGATCCCGTGGACCTACCGCCTGTTCGACGTGGGCTGGGCGCTGAGCATCTACAAGAAGACGGTGCACCTGGCCGAGCGCGTGGGCTACCCGCACCGCATCGTCAACCCGCGCTCGGTGCTCAGGCGACGGGACCTGTTGCGGGTCGGCGCCTTCGGCCGCGCGCTGGTGCCGCCGCGCACGATCGTCGACATGAACCAGCCGCGGATCGGCTTCATCCGACTCCGCGACCGCGCCGCCGATCGTGCGCCCCTCGACGCCGAGGTCGAGGCCTGGATCGCGCAGGACGACCGCCCGATCGTCTACGTCGGGTTCGGCAGCATGCCGATCGTCGATTTCGACGGTGTGCTCGGCGACCTGTCCGCGCGCCTCGCCCGCGAGGGGATGCGCGTGCTCGCGGTCCCGGGCTGGTCGGCGCGCACCGGCGACGAGGTGCTGGACACGCCGGACCTGCTGGTGGTGCCCGATGTCGATCACGACGCGGTGTTCCCGCGGTGCGCGGCGCTGGTGCACCACGGCGGCGCCGGCACCACGGCGATCGCGGCGGCGTCGGGCGCACCGTCGCTGGTGTGCAGCCAGGCGTTCGACCAGCACTTCTGGGGACGGCGGATCGAGGCCCGCGGGGCGGGGATCGTGTCCTCCCGGCGGGACATGACGGCCGAGTCGCTCGCACAGGGCGTGCTCGCACTGGTCCGCGACGAGTCGATCGTGGCCGGAGCCCGGGAGCTCGGCTCCGAAGCCGCCGCCGACCTCGACGGCTGCCGTGAGTTCATCGCCGCGTTCGACGCGTTCATCGCCAGTGCGGGCCCCCGGCGCGGGGCCCCGGAGGGCGCGGGGCGAGTCTAGAGGCATGCCAGGACCCCACCGGACCCTCTCCGGATCGAAGCGCTGGGTGTCGCTCGGGACCGTGTGCATCGCGGTCGTGATGACCGGCATGGACAACAGCATCGTCACCATCGCGCTGCCCACGCTGAGCCGCGAGTTCGGCGGCGGGATGAGCGCGCTGCAGTGGATCGTGGACGCCTACACGCTGGTGTTCGCCGGCCTCCTGCTGGCGATGGGCTACTTCTGCGACCGGTTCGGCCGGCGGAAGGCCCTCATCACGGGTCTGGTGCTGTTCGCCGCGGTCTCGATCCTGGCCACCCGCTCCACGTCGCTGGCGCAGTTGATCACCGCGCGCGCCGGCCTGGGAGCCGCTGCGGCGCTGGTCTTCCCGGCGACCCTCGCGATCATCTCGGACCTGTTTCCCGAGAAGCACGCCCGCAACACGGCGATCGCGGCGTGGTCGGCCTCCGCCGGCGCGTCGATCGCGGTGGGCCCGGTGGTGGGCGGCTACCTCGTGGAGCACTTCGCGTGGTCGTCGGTGTTCTGGATCAACGTGCCCATGTCGCTCCTCGCGATCGCCGGGGCGGCGGCGCTGGTGCCGGAATCCTTCGGCTCCCACCAGGCCTCGTTCGACGCCGTCGGTGTGCTGCTCTCCATCTCAGGGGTGTCCCTCCTGGTGTGGGCGCTCATCGAGGCCCCGAACTTCGGCTGGGGCAGCGTCGAAACCGTCGGGGGCCTGCTGGGCGCCGTGGTCCTGCTGGCCTCGTTCATCGCCTACGAGCGGCGGCGCACCGATCCGGTACTGGACATGTCGCTGTTCGCGTCGCGGACGTTCTCCTCCGCCGCGTTCGCGATCTGCTCGGCGTTCTTCTGCCTGCTGGGCTTCGTGTTCGTGACGATGATGTACTTCCAGGCGGTCCTCGGGTACAGCCCGCTGGAGACCGCGGTGCGGGTGCTCCCGTTCGCCCTCGTCGCGGTCGCCATCGCGCCGCTCGCGGTGCTGGCCAAGACCGAGCGCCAGGTGCGGCGCACCATCGCGGGCGGGCTCGCGCTCATGGCGGTGGGATTCGTGCTCACCGCGAAGCTCACCGAGGCGGCCGACTACTTGACGCAGATCCTGCCCGCCATGGGGGTCATCGCCGCCGGCCTCGCGCTGGTGCAGGGCCCGGCGACGGCCTCGATCATGGCGTCGGTCCCGTCGGGTGAGGCGGGCGCCGGATCCGCGGTCAACGACACCACCCGCGAGATCGGCGGCGCGCTGGGGGTGGCGATCCTGGGTTCCGTGGTGGCGCACATGTATTCGTCGAAGGTCGCCTCCGACACGGCGTCGCTGCCGCTGCCGCCGGAGCTGCGGTCGACGGCGGAGTCCTCGGTGATCGGCGGCATCCGCGCGGTGGTCGGCGCGCCCCCGCAGATCCAGGGCCTGCTGCAGCACGTCGTGCAGCAGGGCTTCGTCTCGGCGATGCACGCGGCGAATCTCGTCGCGGCCGGGGTCGCCGTGATCGGCTGCCTGGCGGTCCTCGCGTTCATGCGCACCCGGTACGTGGGCACGCACCGTCGGGCGCGCGGATCCCGGGCCGCCACCGTCGATTCCACGCGCTGAGGTCACGGCCACGCTACCGTCGACGCGTGGGTGGCGAGCCGCCGGAGCACGGTCGGCGAGCCGCCGGGCGACGAGACACGGAGGCGATATGAAGTTCCTACTCCTGGGGTACACCCCGGCCGAGGCGTGGGACGGCGCCACGGCCGACGTCCCGTCGGAGGACGCCCTCGCGGCGTTCGCCGAGTACCAGAAGTTCGAGGCCGAGCTCCGCGCCACGGGCGAGTTCGTCAGCGCCGAGGGGCTGGGGCATCCGGTGATGTCGACCACCGTGCAGAAGCAGGACGGGGCCGTGGTGATCACCGACGGTCCCTACGCCGAGTTGAAAGAGGTGCTGGCGTCCTTCGCGATCATCGACGTGTCGAGCCTGGACCGCGCGAAGGACATCGTGGCGCGGATGGTCGCCGTTCTCGGCGAGCCGATGGAGATCCGCCCGATCATGGGCGACGACTTCGCTTGACGGTCTCGCCACGCGCACTGGAGGCCACGCTGCGGGCGGAGGCCCCGCACGTGGTGGGCGCGCTCGCGCGCCGGTTCGGCAGGTTCGACGCAGCGGAGGACGCAGCGCAGGAGGCCATGCTGGCGGCCGCGCGGCAGTGGCCCGGCGAGGGCGTCCCCGACGATCCGCGGTCCTGGCTCATCCGCGTGGGCTACCGGCGGATGATCGACCTGATCCGCGCGCAACAGGCGGATCGCCGCCGCGCCGAGCTGTACGCGGAGGAGTCGGCACGCGCCGGGACCGAGGCGCTGGCCGTGGACGACAGCCTGCACGTGTTGTTGCTGTGCTGCCACCCCGTGCTGTCACCCGCGTCGAGGGTCGCGCTCACCCTGCGCGCCGTCGGCGGGCTCACCACCGCCGAGATCGCGCACGCCTACGGCGTCACCGAGCAGACCATGGGCGTGCGGATCAGCCGGGCGAAGAAGCAGCTGAGTAAGGCCGGCGCCCGGTTCGAGTTCTCCGCGGCGGACGATCTGTCCGCCCGCGCGAGCTCCGTGCGCAAAGTTCTCTACCTCGTGTTCAACGAGGGCTACACCGCCACGGCGGGCGACGTGCTGGAGCGCGCCGATCTCGCGACGGAGGCGATCCGCCTGACGCGCCTGCTGTTCCGCGAAGCGCCGGAGGATCCGGAGTCCGCGGGCCTGCTCGCGCTCATGCTCCTCACGCATGCGCGCCGCGCGGCGCGGGCCGACGCCGGCGGCGGGCTCGTCCCACTCGCGGACCAGGACCGGGGCCGGTGGGACCGGTCGATGATCGACGAGGGCACGGCACTCATCGAGGCCGCGTGGTCGCGGGCTCCCGTCGGGCCGTATCGCCTGCAGGCCGCGATCGCCGCGGTGCACGACGAGGCCGGGTCGGACGCGGAGACCGACTGGCCGCAGATCGCGGCGCTGTACCTGGCCCTCGAACACCTCGAACCCGGCGGGCCGGTGATGCTCGCCCGGATCGTCGCCGTTGCGCACGCGTACGGTGAGCAGCCCGCCCTGGACCTTTTGGACACCCTCGACCGCGCGCACGGACTGCTGGGGCACCCGCTCACGGCGCATCGCGCGCATGCGGTCCGGGCGCATCTGCTCGCGCGGTCGGGACGGGACGACGCGGCGCGCGCCGAGTTCCTCGCCGCGGCGGATCTCACCGCGAACGACGTGGAGTCGATGTACTTACGTGGCAGGGCGGACGATTCTCCCGCGTGACGGCCGAGGAATCTTTTCAGCCGGACGTGTCAAGAACGCCGGGGCGGCTCCGAGGTGTCGTGTGAAGGCCGCCGGAGGGGTGGCCGCACACCACGAAGGAGCACCGCCATGAACGCCATCAGCACCACCGTCACTTCCACCGTCACCTCTGCCGACGGCACCGTCATCGCCTACGAGCGCACCGGTTCCGGCCCCGCGATCGTCGTGATCAGCAACGTCGCCGAGGACCGCACCGGCGTCGCGGGGCTCGCCGCGGCCCTCGCCGAGGACTTCTCGGTGATCACCTACGACCGGCGCGGTCGTGGCGCCAGCGGCGACCCGCAGCCCTACGATCCGGCGAACGAGATCGACGACCTCGCCGCTCTGCTCGACGCAGTGGGCGCGCCGGCCTTCCTCGCCGGCGGGTCCGGGGGTTGCGGTCTGACCCTCGACGCCGCGAGCGCGCTGCGCGACCGCGTGGCGGGCGTCTACCTGTACGAGCCGCCCTTCATCGTCGATGATTCCCGCACCCCGGCCCCGGCCGGCTACGTCGCGCACCAGGAGGCCCTCGTCGCCGCGGGACGCCGGGACGAGGCTGTCGAGTTCTTCATGGCAGAGATGATCGGCGTGCCCGCCGAGTACCTGCCGATGATGAAGGCGGATCCGTCGTGGCAGGAGATGGTGCGATACGCGCACACCTACGCGTACGACGGCCGGATCCTGGAGGGTCTTCAGGACGGGACGCCGCTGCCGGCGGACCGCTGGCACATCGACGTCCCCGTCGCGGTGGCGGTCGGCGAGAACGGGGAGGAGTTCATCCGGCGCGGCGCCTCGGCGCTCGCGAACCTGCTGCCGCACGCCACGCTGCTCACTCTGGACGGGCAGGACCACTCCGCGTTCTGGATGGCGCCGGAGCCCGTCGCCGCGCAGCTGCGCGCATTCATCCGGTCGATCCCGGCACCGTCGGGCGACCCCGCCGGGACCGTCACCGTCGACGGTGCGGATCCCGAGCCGAGCGCGGCCGTCGCGGCGCTCGACCGGCTGGTCGGCGAGTGGACGGTGACCGGCGGCGCCGAGGGCGTCGTGCGGTACGAGTGGATGGCCGGCCGGCACTTCCTGCTGCAGCACGTGGAGTTGGAACAGTTCGGCGAGGAGGTCACCGGGCTCGAGGTGATCGGCCACCTGCGCCCGTTCGGCGAGCCTGCGGGCGCGGACCTGGCGTCGCGGTTCTACGACTCGCTGGGCAACACCCTGGACTACACGTACGAGCTCGTGGGCGACACGCTCACCATCTGGGCCGGACCGGCGGGCAGCCCGGCGTACTTCCGCGGCGAGTTCTCGGACGGAGACCGGGTGCTCGACGGTGCCTGGGTGTACCCGAACGGCGGGGGCTACGCCTCGACGATGGTGCGTCGCTGAATCCGCCTGCCGGCGGCGGGGTCCCGGGTGTCAGGACCCCGCCGCCGCGTGTGTCCCGGCCCGGCGCCCGGAGAAGATGCAGTCGGCGAGCGAGAGGCCGCTGACGTACGAGTCGGAGCAGATGCCCACCGCCGTCCGGCCCGCGGCGTACAGGCCGGGGATCGACGTCCCCGATTCGCCGCGCACGGCCCCGGTCTCCTCGTCGACGCGGAGGCCGCCCAAGGTGAGCATCGGCATGGGGTACGTCAGCCGGGAGCTGAACGAGATGTCGAGCAGCGTGTACGGGCTGGTGCGGAGCGGCCTGCGCAGGTCGCCGGGTTTGCCCTGGGGGTCGGGTGCGCCGTGCGCGATCGCGTCGTTGTGCGCGTCGACGGTGGCGCGCAGCGCGGCGGGGTCGACGCCGGCGCGGGTGGCGGCCTCCTCGACGGTGGCGCCGGTCGCGGCGCCGAACCGCAGCAGCCGCTCCAGCTGCAGGCGCTGGAACCACACCGTCTGCTCCCCGATCTGCCGGCGGGCGTCGCGGGCGAGCTCCGCGTCCACCAGGAGCCACGCGCGGTGCCCGGGCGCGGCCGCGATCGCGGCGCCGAGCGCGGCGCCGTACCGGGATTCGTCGACCATGCGGCGGCCGTCGCGGTCCACGGCGAGCGCGCCGAGGTACGCGCTCGGCGGCGCGATGAACCGCCACGTGGACAGCGCGTCCATCCGGCCCGTCGCGGCGCCCAGGTGCTGCGCCATGGTGATGCCGCTGCCGTCGTCGCCCGCGGTTCCCAGCGGGAGGCCCTCCGCCCACGGGTAGTCGGGGGCGTGGCGGCCCACCATCTCCCCGTTCGCGATGAACCCGCCCGTCGTGAGGACGACCCCGGTGCGGGCGCGGATCCGGATCGGCTGCCCGTACCGGTTCTCGATGCGCGCCAACTGCTTCTGCAGCTGCGCGCGCAGGCCCGGGTGGTAGACACCGGGTTTCGCGGAGATCCGGGACAGGGCGGCGAAAGCCCGGCGGATCGCGGCCGGGGCGCCGGCGATCGTGCTCGCCTCGATCCCCGTCACCCGCCCGTCCTCGGTCACGAGGCGCAGGGCGCGGGTGCCCGCGCGGAGGTCCACGCCGTGCCCCGCGGCCGACGCCGCGAGCGGCTGGAACAGCTTCTTGCCGGAGACGCCGGGGCCGTGGGCGCGGTGGCCCCGCTGCCGCGGCGCCGCGATGTCGCGGAAGCGCCCGGAGTTCTCGCTGCCGGAGAAGTACAGGTAGTAGTCGTCGGTGGGGTACGAGGTCTTGTACGGGCAGACGGAGGGGTCGAACGGCACGCCGTGGCCGCGGAGCCAGTCGATCATCGCCGCGGAGCCGTCGCAGAATCTGCGCAGCGTCTCCTCGCGCACGACGTCGCCGGTCTCCTCCCGCAGGTAGGCGAACATCGCCTCCGGATCGTCGTCGACGCCCGCGGTGCGCTGTATCGCGGTGCCGCCGCCCGCGTAGACGATGCCGCCGGAGAGGGTGGTCGCGCCGCCGCCGAGGTAGCGGTCCACGGCGAGCACCTCGGCCCCGGCCTCGCGGGCCGCCAGGGCCGTGGCCACTCCCGCGCCGCCGTACCCCACCACGAGCACGTCCGTCGTGTCCGTCCACTCCTGTGTCATCGAGACCGCCTTCCATCGGGAACCCGTCTCGAACTGTAACTTGTTCTAGTTCGGACGCGGTCGGCGGCGGCGCGACCGGCGCGGCCACACGGCCGGCGGGGACACACGGGAACGACGAAAGCGGCCCCCGAACGTATCGGGGGCCGCTTCGCGTGGAACTGAGATCTCTGTGGAGCCTAGGAGATTCGAACTCCTGACATCCGCCTTGCAAAGGCGGCGCTCTACCAACTGAGCTAAGGCCCCGAGTGGGGGTGTGGTGGGCCTAGGAGGACTTGAACCTCCGACCTCTTCGTTATCAGCGAAGCGCTCTAACCGCCTGAGCTATAGGCCCTTGAACCGAGGTGAAAGATTACCAGCGCACCTCGGGTTCTACAAAACCGCTGGTCGGGACGTCAGTCGCGATCCGCGAGCGTGATCTCGATCCCGCCCACCAGATCGGCGCACAGGTTGTAGATGAACGCGCCCACGGTGGCCAGCGCCGTCATCAGGATGACGTTGGCGATGCCCACCAGGCCGGCGTAGGTGAACACGTCGCCCGCGCCGAGCAGCGTGGCGCCGGCCTGCTCGTTGACCAGGGTGCCCACGCTGTCGTTGATCTTCTCCCACACGCCCATGCCGTTGAGGATCACGTAGAGCGCGCCGACGGCGATCATCCACACGAAGAACAGCACCACGGAGACCACGCCGACGAGCTTGAACGTGGTCCACGGGTCGATGGAGCGCAGCTGCATTCCGGCCCGCACGGGGCCGCCCGCGGCCTGCGTCCTCACGCCCGCGGCCCGGGTCGGACCCACGGTGTGCAGGTTCGACGGTGCCTCGCCCGGCTCCGACCCCGACGCCGAGGCCGCGACGCCGGCGGCCCCGGCACCCGCCGCAGCAGCACCCGCTGCGGGGGCGGAGGGCGCCGCCGGCCGTGCCGCGGGCACGGGCTCGGTGGCGACCTGGTGGATCTTGTCGAGGTCCGGCAGGTTCTTCGGCAGTTCCTCCCGCTCGACGCCCTCGGTGGGGGCGTCGACGGCGCGCCCGACGTCGGTGTCGCGGCGCGGGATGCGGACCGGCTGCCGCCCCGCCTGGTCCGGCCCGGGATCGGGAGTCTGACCGGGTCCGGTTCCAGGGGTACTCACATGCGCTCCTTCACGTCGCGGCGACTATTCCTCAGTCGCCGGCTGCTCCGCTTCGACCTCATCGGTCTCGTCCGCGTTTCGTGCGATGGCCAACAGGGTAGTGCCTTCGCCGAGGTTCATCAGCCGCACGCCCTTGGTTTGACGGCCGGCCTTCCGGACCTGGCGAGCCGCGGTGCGGATCACACCGCCACCGGATGTGATCGCGTACAGCTCGGACTCGTCGTCGACGATGAGTGCGCCGACCAGATCGCCGCGCTTGGCGTCGAACTGGATCGTCAGCACGCCCTTGCCACCGCGCCCCTGGACAGGGTAGTCGTCCATCGGCGTCCGCTTGGCGTAACCGCCCGAGGTCGCGACGAGCAGGTAGGTGCCCTCCTGCACGACGTTGAGCGCGAGCAGCTGATCGTCTCCGTTGAACCGCATGCCCTGCACACCGGAGGTTGCCCGGCCCATGGGACGCAACGCCTCGTCGCTGGCGTGGAACCGGATCGACTGCGCGTTCCGGCTGACCAGCAGCAGATCGTCCTCGGAGGAGACCAGCGCGGCGCCGACGAGCTCGTCGCCGTCGCGCAGGTTGATGGCGACGATGCCGCCGCTGCGGTTGGAGTCGAAGTCCTCCAGGCGGGACTTCTTGACGAGGCCGTTCTTGGTGGCCAGCACCAGGTACGGGGCGTCGTCGTAACCCTTGATCTGGATGACCTGGGCGATCCGCTCCTCCGGCTGGAATGCCAGCAGGTTCGCCACGTGCTGGCCGCGGGCGGTGCGGCTCTGCTCGGGCAGCTCGTACGCCTTGGCCCGGTAGACGCGACCCTTGGTGGTGAAGAACAGGATCCAGTCGTGGGTGGAGCACACGAAGAAGTGCCGCACGATGTCGTCCTGCTTGAGGTCCGCGCCCTTGACGCCCTTACCGCCGCGCTTCTGGCTGCGGTACAGATCGGTCTTGGTGCGCTTGGCGTAGCCGGTCTCGGTGATGGTGACGACCACGTCCTCGCGGGCGATGAGGTCCTCGTCGGTGACGTCGCCGTCGGCCGCGATGATCTCGGTGCGGCGGTCGTCGCCGTACTTCTCCACGATCTCGGTCAGCTCGTCGCGGACGATGGCGCGCTGCCGCTCCGGACGATCGAGAATGTCCTTCAGGTCAGCGATCTCGAGTTCGATCTCAGCCAACTGGTCGATGATCTTCTGCCGCTCCAGGGCCGCGAGGCGGCGCAGCTGCATGTCGAGGATCGCGTTGGCCTGGAGCTCGTCGATGTCGAGCAGGTCGATCAGGCCGGCGCGGGCGATCTCGGTGGTCTCCGACCGCCGGATGAGGGCGATCACCTCGTCGAGGGCGTCGAGCGCCTTGACCAGGCCGCGCAGGATGTGGGCCCGCTCCTCGGCCTTGCGCAGCCGGTACCGGGTGCGCCGCACGATGACGTCCAACTGGTGCGTGACGTAGTAGCGGATCATCTGGTCCAGGCGCAGGGTGCGCGGCACCCCGTCGACGATGGACAGCATGTTGGCGCCGAAGCTGGTCTGCAGCTGGCTGTGCTTGTAGAGGTTGTTCAGCACCACCTTGGCCACGGCGTCGCGCTTGAGCCGCACCACGATCCGCATGCCGACGCGGTCGCTGGACTGGTCCTCGATCTTGCTGATGCCGGCGATCTTGCCGTCCCGCACCTGCTCCGCAATCGACAGCACGAGGTTGTCCGGGTTCACCTGGTACGGCAGCTGGGTGATGACGAGTTCCGTTGCGCCCTTGGAGTCCTCCTCCACCGACACGCGGCCGCGCATACGGATCGAGCCGCGGCCCGTGGAGTAGGCGTCCTTGATCCCCTGGCTGCCCACGATGAGGCCGTAGGTCGGGAAGTCGGGGCCCTTGACCCGGTCCATGCACGCTTCGAGGGTGGTCTCGGAGTCCGCCTCGTGGTTGTCGAGGCACCAGAACACCGCGTCGGCGATCTCCCGCAGGTTGTGCGGCGGGATGTTGGTGGCCATGCCCACGGCGATGCCGCCGGAGCCGTTCATCAGCAGGTTCGGCACGCGCGCCGGGAGCACGGTGGGCTCCATCGACTTACCGTCGTAGTTGGGGATGAAATCGACGGTCTCCTCGTCGATGTCGCGCAGCATCTCCATCGCGAGCGGCGTGAGGCGGGCCTCGGTGTAGCGCATGGCGGCGGCGGGGTCGTTACCCGGCGACCCGAAGTTGCCCTGGCCGTCGATCAGCGGGTACCGCATGGACCACGGCTGGGCGAGACGCACGAGGGCGTCGTAGATCGCCGAATCGCCGTGCGGGTGGTAGTTGCCCATCGTGTCGGCGACCGGCTTGGCCGACTTCACGTAGCTGCGGTCGGGGCGGTAGCCGGCGTCGTAGGACGCGTAGAGGATGCGGCGCTGCACCGGCTTCATGCCGTCGCGCACCTCGGGGAGGGCGCGGCCCACGATCACGCTCATGGCGTAGTCGATGTAGCTGCGCTGCATCTCCTGCTGGATGTCGACCGGTTCGATCCGGTCGTGGCCACCGGTCTCGGTGGGCGGGGTGGTGTCAGTCATGGAAGTCCTTCAGCTTGAGGCGGTTCGACGGTGCGCGGCACGCCCGGTTCGAGCCCGGGCCGGCGCGTCACACGTCGAGGAACCGCACGTCCTTGGCGTTGCGCGCGATGAACGAGCGGCGGGCCACCACGTCCTCGCCCATGAGGATCGAGAACAGCTCGTCGGCGGCCGCGGCGTCGTCGAGCGTGACCTGCTTGAGCACGCGGACCGTCGGATCCATGGTGGTCTCCCACAGCTCCTTGGCGTTCATCTCGCCGAGGCCCTTGTAGCGCTGGATGCCGTCGTCCTTGTTGATCTTCTTGCCGGACTTGAGGCCGTCGGCCAGGAGCACGTCGCGTTCGGAGTCGCTGTAGGCGAACTCCGGATCGGCGCCCTTCTGCCACTTGAGCTTGTACAGCGGGGGCTGCGCCAGGTACACGTGCCCGTGCTCGACGAGCGGCCGCATGAAGCGGAACAACAGGGTCAGCAGCAGGGTCGAGATGTGCTGGCCGTCCACGTCGGCGTCCGCCATCAGCACGATCTTCTTGTAGCGCAGTTTGGCGATGTCGAACTCGTCGTGGATGCCGGTGCCGAAGGCGGTGATGATCGACTGCACCTCGGTGTTCTTGAGCACCTTGTCGATCCGGGCCTTCTCGACGTTGATGATCTTGCCGCGGATCGGCAGGATCGCCTGGTACATCGAGTCGCGGCCGCTCTTGGCGGACCCGCCGGCGGAATCGCCCTCCACGATGTACACCTCGCAGAGGTCGGGATCGTTGCTGCGGCAGTCGGCGAGCTTGCCGGGCAGGCCGCCGATGTCGGTTGCGCTCTTGCGCCGCACCAGTTCCCGCGCCTTACGGGCGGCGAGGCGGGCCTGCGCCGACGCCGCGGCCTTCTGCACGATGGTCTTGGCATCGGCCGGGTTCGAGTCGAACCAGAACTGCAGCTGCTCGCGGCAGACCTTCTGCACGAAGCCCTTGATCTCGGTGTTGCCGAGCTTGGTCTTGGTCTGGCCCTCGAACTGCGGCTCCGCGACCTTGACGGAGATCACGGCGGCGAGGCCCTCGCGGATGTCGTCGCCGGTCAGATCGCCGTCCTTCTCCTTGACCAGCTTCTTGTCCTTGGCGTAGGCCTTGACCACTCCGGTCAGCGCCGCGCGGAAACCCTCTTCGTGGGTGCCGCCCTCATGGGTGTTGATGGTGTTGGCGAAGGTGTGCACCGACTCGGAGTAGCCGGTGTTCCACTGCATCGCGATCTCGACCTCGTGGCCCTTCTCCTTGCCCTCGAAGGAAATGATCGAGGAGTGGATCGGCTGCTTGGACGACCGCGCGTTGATGTGCTTGACGTAGTCGACCAGGCCGTCCGGGTAGTGGAAGATGCGCTCGCGCTTCTTCGGCTTCGCGGTGGCCTCGGCCTCCTCCTTGGCCTCCTCCTGCGCGGACTTGGCCTCCTCGCCGAGGTCCTCGTCCGGCACCGCGACCACGGGCCGCTCGTCGGTGATGGCGATGGTCAGGCCCTTGTTGAGGAAGGCCATCTCCTGCAGCCGGCGCGAGACCGTCTCGAAGTCGTAGAAGGTGGTCTCGGTGAACACCTTGGGGTCCGCCCAGAACCGCACGGTGGTACCGGTCCGGTCCGTGGGCTCGCCCTTGACCAGGTCGTCGGCGACCACGTCGCGCTTCTTGTCGTCCCAGTGGAAGTTCTGCTGCCAGTGGTAGCCGTCCACGTCGATCTCGACCTCGACCCGGCTGGACAGCGCGTTGACCACCGAGACGCCGACGCCGTGCAGGCCGCCGGACACCGCATAGGCGTCGGAGTCGAACTTGCCGCCGGCGTGCAGCGAGGTGAGCACCAGCTGCACCGTGGGCATGCCCTTGGCGTGCATGGCGACGGGAATGCCGCGGCCGTCGTCGATCACCTCGACGCCGCCGTCCTCCATCAGCCGCACGTCGACGCGGGTGGCGTAGCCGGCCATCGCCTCGTCGACCGAGTTGTCCACGACCTCTTGGATCATGTGGTGCAGGCCGCGGGGGCCGGTGCTACCGATGTACATGCCCGGTCGCTTGCGGACCGCCTCGAGGCCCTCGAGCTGCTTGATGGATTCGGCGCCGTAGTTGCCCGAACCGGACTTTCCAGCGTTCTTGTCAGCCGCCACGATGTGTTGGCGCTCCTTCGTCGAAACCACCCGCGCGCACGCCAGGAACAGGTTCTCGGCGTGGCCCGCCACGGTGGTGATCGGACAGCGGTCCGTTCGCGAACCGCTCTTGCCGTTCCAGTCTACTCCCCTTCACGACCATGAAGGCGAGTAACACGCCCTGAATGCCTCGCAGACGCGATCGAGGGCGTCTCGGTCGGTTCATCCCAGGACGAAGCTCGTCGCGTATGCGGCGCGGCTGGACGGCTGATTCGAGTTACCCGTAGGTATCGCGCGGACCGCGCCCGGGCACGTGCAGGGGACCCTTCCGCCAACTCGGCGCGGACGGCCCGGTGATGTTCAGCGACGTCACCACGCCCTGCCCGACGGCGGCGTTGATCTTCGCCAACAACTGGGCCTGCATCAGTCTCAGCTGGGTGGCCCACGCGGTGGACTCGGCGCTGACGTACAGCACCTTGTCCCGCAGCCCGGTGGCGCTGGCGTGGGCGGCCACATCGGCACCGACCACGGACTCCCAACACCCGAGAACCGTTCCCTCGCTGACCTTCCGGTCCCAACCGCGGGCCTTCGCGATGCCGTTGACGAGGGAGCCCAGCCGCTGCGGATCCCGGTTGTCCGGCGACGGGCCGGACCACCTCTTCGAGCCCTTGCGCAGCCGGCGGACGCCGCCCGTCATGGGTCCGGCGTTGCCCCGGCCCACCGATTTTCCGGCGGCCTTCGCGGCCGCGCGGGCCTCCTCCAGGGCGCGCCGCGCGATATCGGATCCGTGAAGCTCCTCGCCCCTGTCCGGTCCCGTCATCACGCCTCCTTCGTCCGGCTCGATCGTCGCTCTTCAGGCTACCCGCGGGGTCCGACACGCACGGCCGGCGTCAGCCCGCGAACGCATCCGGGGCCGCGAGCTCGTCGAGCAGGGCCCGGGCGCGCCGCCCGTCCCACTCGGAGGTGTCCGACGGTGCGGCCGCCCCGTCGACGAGCAGGGCGTACGCCAGGCCCGGCGTGCCGGATCCGGTCCCCGCGTAGCCGCCGACCACGTACCCGCGCATGAGGGCCAGACCGACGCCCGCGAGCTCCCGGTATCCGACCACCGCGGTGAAGCCGAACATCTCCAGCAGCCGTCGGTAGTTCGCCTGCAGCCGTTCCAGGACGGCCTCCTCCGCCGCCGCGACGGCCGCGGACACGCGGTCGCGCCGCTCGCCTTCCGGCAGCGCGGGCACCGCGAGCGCGAGCGTGAGGAACAACCGCCACCTGCGGCTCTCCTCGCGGTCCGCGAGCAGGTCGTCATCGGCCGAGAGGGCGACCACCCGCCGCAGCGCCGCCCGCCGGCCGTCCACGGTGCGCAGTTCCCGGGGATCGTCGCCGACGGCGTCGCGCAGGACCGCGGTGGCGCGCTCGCCGCGCGTGGAGGCGACCGGCAGCGCGTGTTCGGCGAGTGCCGCGAGCAGGTCCGCGACGAAGTCGTCCCGCTGCGGCCAGCACCGGTAGGCGGCGGTGCGGGAGACGTCGGCGTCGCGCACGGCGTCCTCGAGCCGGACGTGCTCGAGCCCCGTGCTCATGCCGTCGGCGAGGACGCGGTCCACGCTCGCCCGGAGCACCCGGCTGCGGGTCTCCTGCAGCGCGAGGCGCGGCCGCCGGCTCCGGGGAGTCCCCGATATTCCGGCCGATTCTGGTACTCGGGGTTCCGAATGCTGGCTCACGGCCTTATGGTACTCCGTGTACCAACTTGGTACACCGAGTACCAAACAAGGAGAGATCATGACGAACGGAATCGCCGCGCGACGGGCGCCGGCACCGTCGGGCACGGCCCGCGGGACGACCGGCGCGTACGTCCTGGGCACCCTCGCGACAGCCGCGGCGACGGCGTACGCCGCCGCCGACCAGCTCGTGCTGCACGGGCTCGAGGCGCACCTGCACGCGCTCTACGACCCCGTCGGGAAGTACGGGGAGCCGGCGCCGCTCTACGGCTACCTGTACGTGGTCGGCGCACTCGGCCTGCTGTGCTGGTGGGCGAACCTGCGACTGGTCCGGCGGGGCGCACCGTCGGCCCGGCTCTGGGGATGGGTGAGCCTCGCTCTCGCGGCGCTCCCCGTGTTCGCCCCGCTCGCGATGCGGGAGTACGGAGGAGCGGTGATCCCGCTAGGACTCTCCGCCGGGTTCCTCGTCGCCTGGCTCTGCGGGTTCGCCGGCGTCCTCGCCCTGGGCCGACGACAGGCGTGAGACGCGGACGTCGGCCGGGCCCTCCACGGACACCTCGAAGGTGCGCGCCCGCAGCGACGGGGGCAGGTCCTCGGGGACCGCGGCGGTGACGATCACCTGCTCGGTCCCCAGGGCCACCTCCGCGAGCGCCGTTCGGCGCTTGGTGTCGAGCTCGGCGAACACGTCGTCGAGCAGCAGAACCGGTTCCGAGCCGCCGGCGCGCAGCAGCTCCAGCGAGGCGAGCCGCAACGCCAGTGCGTACGACCAGGATTCACCGTGCGACGCGAAGCCCTTGGCCGGCTCGTTGCCGAGCCGCAGGTCGAGATCGTCCCGGTGCGGGCCCACCAGACTCATCCCTCGGTCGATCTCCCGCGACCGGGAACGCCGCAGCGCCTCCAGCATCGCCGCCTCCAGATCGGCGACCGACGCCTCGGCCGGCGCCCCGTCGAACTCCTCGAACAGGGCGCTGCCGTACTCCATCGTCGCGGCCCGCGAGTGCGGGGCGAGGGACGCGTACGCCACGGTGAGGTGCGGCTGCAGCGCGCTGACCACCTCGAGCCGCGCGGCCAGCAGCTCCGCGCCGAACCGCGCCAGCTGCTCGTCCCACACGTCCAGCGTCGAGAGCATCGACTCGGCGTCCGCTCCCCCGCGCCGCGCCGCGGCGTACGCGGTCTTGAGCAGGGCGTTGCGCTGCTTGAGGACCCGCTCGTAATCCGCCTTCTCGGCGGCGATCCGCGGGGTGCGCAGGATCGCCAGATCGTCGACGAACCGGCGTCGCCCGCCCGGCTCCCCGCGCACCAGGGCCAGATCCTCCGGCGCGAACAGCACGGACTGCAGGATCCCCAGCAGGTCGCGCGGCCGCCGGCACGGCGACGTGTTGATCCGCGCCTTGTTGGCGCGGCCGCTCACGATGTCGATCTCCGCGGTGAGCTCGCGCCCGGCGTTGTGCACCGTCGCCAGTACGGACGCCGATTCCGCGCCCACCCGGATCAGCGGCTGATCGGTGGCCACGCGGTGCGATCCCAGCGTCGCGAGGTAGTTCAGGGCCTCGACCAGGTTCGTCTTCCCGAATCCGTTGCGCCCCACGAACACGGTGACACCCGGTTCCAGCACGACGTCCACGTCGTCCCAGGAACGGAAGTCGTGCAGCTGCAGTCGGCGTACGTACAACGGCCGCGCGGTCCCCTAGTCGGCGCGGCGGACGGCGTGCCCGCCGAACTGGTTGCGGAGCGCGGAGACCGCCTTCATGGTGTCCGAATCATCCTGGCGCGACTGGAATCTCGCGAACAGCGCGGCGGCGATCACGGGCGCGGGCACCGAATGCCGGATGGCCTCCTCCACGGTCCATCGGCCCTCACCGGAATCCTCGGTGTAGCCGGTGATCTCGTTCAGGCCCGGATCCTCCTCCAGCGCCTTGACCAGCAGGTCCAGCAGCCAGGAACGGACGACGGTGCCCTTGCTCCAGGCCCGCAGCGTGCCCGCGACGTTGTCGATGAGCGGTTCGGCCTCGAGCAGGTCGTAGCCCTCGCCGTAGGCCTGCATGAGGCCGTACTCGATGCCGTTGTGGATCATCTTGGCGTAGTGGCCGGCGCCGACCGGGCCGCTGTGCGCGAAGCCGTCCTCACGCTCGCCCTCGGGACGCAGGGCGTCGAAGATCGGCAGCGCCTGCTCGACGTGCTCCTTCGAGCCGCCCACCATGAGGCCGTAGCCGTTCTCCAGGCCCCACACTCCGCCGGACACGCCGCAGTCGAGGTAACCGATCCCCTTGGCGGCCAACAGGTCCGCGTTCGGCTGATCGTCGGTGTACCGGGAGTTCCCGCCGTCGATGACGAGGTCGCCGTCCTCGAGTACCTCGGCCAGCCTGCGCACGGTCTCCCGGGTGGGATCGCCGGCGGGCACCATGACCCACACCACGCGCGGAGCGGTGAGCGCGCCGACCAGCGCCTCCAGCGTCGGCACGTCCGTGACCTCGGGGCGGGGGTCGTAGCCCACCACCTCGTGTCCGGCGTTGCGGACGCGCTGGCGCATGTTCGCGCCCATCTTGCCCAGACCGATCAGACCCAACTGCATGCTCGGCACCCTCCGTGCTGGTGGAACGACGATTTCCTTCTCAGCCGGGCAGGCGCACCGGCATCAGCAGGTACGTGTACGCGCTCTGCGGCGCGGGGAAGGCCCCCGAGTCGTCCGGCTCGTAGGAATCCTCCCCCGCCGGGCGCAGCACCGCAGGCCGAGACGGGGTCGTGAACCCGAACGTCACGGATTCGGTGTGCACCGCGGCCAGGCCGTCCTGCAGGTAACCGGGGTTGAACGCGATGGTGAGCGCCTCGCCCTGGAAGTCGGCGGGCAGCTCCTCCTCGGCCTTGCCGGCGTCGTCGCCGCCGGCCGAGAGGCGCAGCGTCCCGTCGCCGAACTCCATCCGCACCTGCGCGCCGCGATCCGCCACCAGCGCGACGCGCTTGATGGCCTCGAGCAGCGGGGCGATCTCCATCGTGGCGATCGCGGTGTGCGAGGCGGGAAGCAGCTGCCGGAACTTCGGGAAGTCCGCGTCCAGCAGGCGGGTGGTGGTGCGACGGTCCGCCCCCACCACGCCGAGCAGGCCGTCGGCGCCCACCGCGGAGCCGGCCCCCAGCGCGATCCCGACCTCGGGATCCACGGCGAAGGTCTTCGCGGCCTCGGAGAGCGTCTTGGCGGGTACCAGGACCGCGGCCTTGACGTCGGCCGATTCGGGCTGCCAGGTGAACTCGCGGACCGCGAGGCGGAACCGGTCGGTGGCGGCGAGAACCACCTTCTCGCCCTCGATCTCCACCCGGATGCCGGTGAGCATCGGCAGCGTGTCGTCCCTGCCCGCGGCCACGGCGACCTGGCCGATGGCCTCGGCGAACGTGCCGCGCTCGATGGCGCCGGTCTGCTGCGGCAGCTCGGGCAGCTGCGGGTAGTCCTCGACGGGCATCGTCGGCAGCGAGAACTTCGCGCTGCCACAGGAGATCGCGACGCGAGTCACGTCGAGCTCCACGTCGACGGGCTTGTTGGGCAGCGCCTTGGTGATGTCGGCCAACAGCCGGCCGGAGACCAGGACCTGGCCCTCGTCGGCGACCTCGGCCGCGACGCGCACCTGCGCGGAGACCTCGTAGTCGAATCCCGAGACGGTCAGCCCGTCGTCACCCGCGGTGAGCAGCACACCGCCGAGGACGGGGACCGGAGGCCGCGACGGCAGGCTACGTGCCACCCACGCGACGGATTCGGCGAACTCCTCGTGCGGGACGCGAAACTTCATGCCGACGGAGCCTTTCGGTTAGGGGCACACGGGTGGGGCGTGGCGTCTTCTGATGCCAGGGCTTCGATGCTATAGGAGCGGGTGCACTGACGTGTACGCCGCCGGGGAACTCCGGGCTTCCGCCCCGTGCGGCGCGGGCGGAGCGCGCCGCACGTTCACACAGCCTCTTTTCAAAAGAAGTATCTAGAGAAGGAATATGTCATCGTCATAAGCCCTGTGGACGATGTGGAAACTCGCCATCGCCGCTGCCGGGGCCGCGTGTCGGGGTGTTGACGACGCGCCGCACGCCGTGTGGAAGTACATCCGTGTAATTGGTGATGAACGCTCCCTGTGGAAACCTGTGGATGAACTCTCCCCAGGTAGTTCCAGCAATTTCAGGCGTTCCTCCACAGGCTGGGCAGAACGTCCGCAATCCTGTGACCTGCACCGGGGCGTACCGTACAAGCATGGGAAATCCCGATCCGTACCAGAATCCCGGGCAGCATCCGGGCGGTCAGAACTACCCGGCGGAGCCGGGCGGCCACCAGCCGACGCGCCCCGTGGAGCGGGACGCGTACGGCGGAACGCAGGGTTTCGACGGGGCGTATCCCCCGCCGGCACCGCAGGGCGGTCCGCAGCAGCCCCCTCCCCCGGGCCCGCAGGGACCGCAGCAGGGCGACCCGTACGGCGGCTATCAGCTGGGCTACTCCCCGGGGGCGTACGGACCTCAGGGCGGCGCCCAACCCCCGCAGGGGCCGCCTCCCCCGGACTGGCAGGGCCCGGGCGGCGGGGGCGGTGACGGCGGCGGCAACAAGAAGCTGATCTGGATCGCCGTGGCGGTCGTGGTGTTCGTCCTCGTGCTGGCCGGCATCGTGATCGCGGTGGCGACGGGCGGTTCGGACAGCACCTCCGCGTCCTCGGAGACCACGCCCACCACCACCCGCACCACGACGGCACCGTCGACCACGGGCGGCTTCACCCTGCCCAGCGGCGTCCCGTCGGACATCTCGATCCCGCCGATCTTCGGTGGCTCGACCACCGGGCCCAACGTGAAGCAGTGGCAGGTGGAGGTGACGGGCGAGGGCTCGGCGCAGGTGATCACCGTGGGCGTGCCGGACACGAACGCGCTGGGCTCGCAGCAGCTTCCGTGGTCGAAGTCGTTCTCCACCGACACCTTCCTGGTGTCCGTGACGGTGATCGACCCGAAGCCGGGGACGGCGTGCAAGATCTCGCGCGGCGGCGCGGTGGTCTCGGAGGAGACGGCGCCGAGCGGCGGCGGTCCGCTCATCTGCACCGGCATGCGCTGACCGACGACGCCGCCCCGTGTTCATCGCGGGGCGGCGTTCCGGCGTGCGGACGGATCCGGCGACGGTGCGCGGCTACTGGCTGCGGCGCTTGATCCGGGTGGTGAGCTCCTGCACCTGGTCGTACACCCGGCGCCGCTCCGGCATCTCTTTGCGGATCTTCCGTTCGGCGTACATGACGGTGGTGTGGTCGCGGTCGAAGATCTGCCCGATCTTGGGCAGCGACAGCTCGGTGAGCTCGCGGCACAGGTACATCGCGATCTGCCGCGCGTGGGTGACGGCGCGGGCGCGCTCGGTGCCCTTGAGATCGGCGACCGAGATCTCGAAGTACTCAGCCACCACTGAAAGTATTGTGCTGGAGCTGATCTCGATGGTCGTGGTGTCCGGCACCAGATCGCGCAGCACCATCTCGGCCAGCTCGTAGGTGACGTCCGTCTGGGTCAGCGACGCGAACGCCGTGACGCGGATCAGGGCACCCTCGAGCTCGCGGATGTTGCGGTCGATGCGGGTGGCGATGAGCTCGAGCACGTCGTGCGGCACGTGGATCCGCTCCATCTGCGCCTTCTTGAGCAGGATCGCCATGCGGATCTCCAGCTCGGGCGGCTGCACGTCCGTGATCAGGCCCCACTCGAACCGCGTCCGCAGCCGGTCCTCCAGCGTCGCCAGCTGTTTCGGCGGGCGGTCGGAGGAGACCACGATCTGCTTGTTCGCGTTGTGCAGCGTGTTGAACGTGTGGAAGAACTCCTCCTGGATGCCCAGCTTCCCCTCGAGGAACTGGATGTCGTCCACCAGCAGGATGTCCACGTCGCGGTAGCGCTGCTTGAACTGGACCTGCCGGTCGTCCTTGAGCGAGTTGATGAAGTCGTTGGTGAACTCCTCGGTGGACACGTACTTCACCCGCATCCCCGGGAACAGTCGCCGGGCGTAGTGCCCCGCGGCGTGCAGCAGGTGCGTCTTGCCCAGCCCGGACTCGCCCCAGATGAACAGGGGGTTGTAGGCGCGGGCCGGGGCCTCGGCGACGGCGAAGGCGGCCGCGTGCGCGAACCGGTTGGACGCGCCGATGACGAACGTCTCGAACGTGTACTTCTGGTTCAGGCTCGACCCGGAGGACCCGGTGGCGCCGGACGTCGTGGTGTCCGCGGCCGGCGGCCCCGTCATCGGCGGGGGCAGCTGCACGGTGGGCTTGTCGATCCCGGCGACGCCGTTGTTCAGGCCCGGAACCGGGACGGGGAGGTCCGCGGTGCTCGGGCCCGACGGTGCCTCGGGCTCCTCGGTCGCGACGGCGACGGGCGGGTTGGCGTCCGGGGAGATCTTGACGCCGAGCTCCACCTCCTGGCCGAGGCGCGTGGAGAGGGCGTCGACGAGTGGCTCGCGGAGCCGACGATCGATGGCGTCCTTCATCAGCTGGGATGGGACCGCGACGAGAGCGAAACCCTCGGTGAGGGTCAGGGGCTGCACGAGGCGCAGCCAGGCCTTCTCCTGTTTGGTGAGGGCTCGATCGGAATCTCCGCAGAGTTCGTCGACGACCGCCGTCCACGTCTCGATGAGCGGATCAACGGTCATCAGGTCCCTCCGCGCCGGCCGCCGGGAGCTGTTCACTCCCGATACCCACCGACTTGTCGTCCACAGTCTCGTACGTCGTGCTGTGCATGTGTCCACCCAGCTCGACCTGCGCAACGAACTCTACTCCACAGATTTATCCACAGGTGTGGACAACTGTGAGCAGAGGTGATGCCGACCGGATGGCTTCGGTCGAGTGTCTATATCGCTGGATTGCATGAACAGCGCTCGGAGCCGCCCTGGTTAGGGAGAGTCACCGAGCCCGCTACACACCGGGACCGTCGTGGCCCAGAGCTGCCGTGCTTCGATGCCACGGGATGCCGTGGTCGCGCTCAGCAATCGCATTCGGCAAAGTTAACAGAGCCGCGAGCAGTACTCAACAAGACGCACATACTCGCAGGAAAACGCGGGAGGGCGGATTTCCTCGGCGTGTCGCTCGGACCGCTTCGTGATCTGCGTCACGTCATGGTTCATCGCGACGGTTTGACCTTGTCACCAGGGATAAGTAGTCTTGACCGGTCTGTGCGCAAACCGACTCGTCGGCCGAGTTCGACCTCAACTTGAACTTCATGCGCGCCGAGAAGTTTCCGTCCAACCCCTCGACGGCGTGCGCCGTCGAACTGAACAAGGAGTGTCACCGTGGCTAAGGGCAAGCGGACGTTCCAGCCGAACAACCGTCGCCGCGCGCGGGTTCACGGCTTCCGTCTTCGTATGCGCACCCGTGCCGGGCGCGCCATCGTTTCTTCGCGCCGCACCAAGGGCCGCGCGAAGCTGACGGCCTGATCTTTTCATCCGCGTAGCGCCACCGCCTCCCATCCGGGTGCGGTGGCGCTCGTGCAAAGGCATTTGCGAAGGCAGACCGACTGACGTGTTACCCGCCCGCTACAGGATGAGCTCGACGCGCGACTTCAGCGCGGCGGTGAAGGGCGGTAAGCGTGTCGGCCGGCGGTCGATCGTGGTGCATGTGGTGAAGGCAGCGACCTTTCCGAGCCCGGTCCCCACTCACGAGGGGGGACCGGGCCTCGTCGTGTCCGGGTCCGGTGACCCCGTGGTGCCCGCGCCTCGCGTGGGCCTCATCGTCTCCAAGGCGGTGGGCGACGCCGTCACCCGCCACAGAGTCGCGCGCCGCCTCCGCGCCGCCGCCGCGACCGTGGTGGACGGCCTCGACGACGGTGCGCTGGTCGTCATCCGCGCCCTCCGGTCCGCGGCCGATGACGATGCCAACGAGCTTGCGGTGCAACTGCGTTCGGGCCTGACGAAGGCGGGTGCGCTGTGACCGCGACGGATTCCGGTACGGCCGTGCAGGCGGTACGTGCGATGCCCCGTCGGGCCTTGATCGGCCTGGTACAGCTGTACCGCACCTGGATCTCCCCGGTCCGTCCCCCCACCTGCCGCTTCGTCCCCACGTGCAGTGAGTATGCGGTGGAAGCACTTTCGCGGCACGGCGCGCTGAAAGGCGTGTACCTCAGCACGATTCGCCTGCTGAAATGCGGCCCGTGGCACCGCGGAGGCTGGGACCCCGTCCCCGAGTAGCCCCGCCGGCGCCCGCCGCGACCGCGTGGATCACGCGCCCCGAAACCTCTTCCACATGATCGACTAGGAGCACGAATACCGTGGCTTTCAACCCGTTATCGCTCGACTACGTGTACTACCCGGTGTCGGGCATCATGTGGGTCTGGCACAAGGCATTCTCCTTCGTGCCGGGCCTCGGCCCCGACAGCGGCATCACCTGGGCCCTGTCCGTGATCTTCCTGGTGCTCACGCTGCGCGCCATCCTGTACAAGCCGTTCGTCCGGCAGATCAAGACGACCAGGCAGATGCAGGAGTTCCAGCCGCAGATGCAGGCGCTGCGGAAGAAGTACGGCAAGGACCGGCAGAAGCTGGCCCTCGAGATGCAGAAGCTGCAGAAGGAGCACGGCTTCAACCCGCTGCTCGGCTGCCTCCCCGCCCTGCTCCAGGTGCCCGTGTTCATCGGCCTGTTCCACGTGCTCCGCTCGTTCAACCGGATGAGCGGCGGCACGGCGCAGATGTTCGGCTCGCCCGATATGAACGCGTACGAGACCCGGCACACGGCCAACTACTTCTTCTCCGCCACCGACGTGCAGAGCTTCCTGGATGCTCGCCTCTTCGGCGTCCCGCTGTCCTCGTACGTGCAGGAGCCCGTCGCGCAGTTCCAGGCCTTCATGCCCGTCGGCCCGGACCTCGGATACATCGAGCCGAACTTCGAGAAGTGGTGGATCATCGCGCTCTCGGTGCCGCTGATGATCGTCGCTGCGCTGGCCACCCACTTCAACTCGCGTGCCTCGATCGCGCGGCAGCCCGTCGCCTCGCTCGAGAACCCGCAGACGGCGATCATGAACCGCCTGATGCTGTGGGTCTTCCCGATCGGTGTGCTCGTCGGTGGCTTCTTCCTCCCCGTCGCCATCCTCATCTACTGGGTCACGCAGAACATCTGGACCTACTGCCAGCAGCACATCGTGTTCGGACGCCTGGACAAGGAGGACGAGGAGAAGAAGCGCCTCGCCCAGGAGAAGCGCGCCGAGAACGCGCCGAAGCCCGGTGCCAAGCCGAGCAAGGCCAAGGGCGGAGCCGCCAAGGCCGTGAGCGCCGCGGAGACGTCCGGTGCGGACGGTGACGAGGCCGGGGATGCGCCGGCGGCATCGTCGAAACCCTCCCCCGGTGCGAAGCCCGCGGCCGGTGCGAAGCCCAAGGCCAAGCAGCAGCACCCCTCCGGGAACGCCCGCCAGAAGCAGCGCAACCAGCAGCAGCGGAAGAAGCGGCGCTGAGCCGCTCCCCCCAGACCCCTACCGAATGAATCACAAGGAGTACGCATGTCTGACGACGTGACCGTCGAGGAGGAGCAGACCGCCCCGGCGGCTCCCGCCGATACCGCCGCTGCCGACGAGGACGACGACCTGGTCGAAGAGGGCGAGGTGGCGGCCGACTACCTGGAGCAGCTGCTGGACATCCTCGATTTCGACGGCGATATCGACCTCGACGTCGAGGGCGGCCGGGCGATCGTCGCGATCGACGGCGGCGAGGACCTCACCAAGCTGGTCGGACAGCGCGGGGAGGTGCTCGACGCACTGCAGGAGCTGACCCGCCTCGCGGTGCAGCAGGCGACCGGAGACCGCAGCCGGCTCATGCTTGACGTCGCCGGCTGGCGCGCGAGCCGGCGTACCCGGCTCTCCGGCCTGGGGGCCGAGGTCGCCGAGCGCGTCGCCACGAGCGGCGAGAAGGAGTCGCTCAAGCCGATGACGCCGTTCGAGCGCAAGATCGTCCACGACGCTGTCGCCAAGGTGGACGGTGTCCGCTCGGAGAGCGAGGGCCAGGAGCCCAACCGCCGCGTGGTGGTTCTGCCCAGCGCATAGACTGGACCGCAAGGTGAACGATGGGTCCCGGGCCGTGAGCCTGGGGCCCATCGTCGTTTCCGGGCCACGACGGCCCGGTGTGTACGTGACGGTGATGTGAGGGAAGAGGTTTCACGTGGAACGGCGCGACGACGCGGCAGCCGGCGGTTCGGTCGAGGACCTGCCTCCCACGCCGGAGGTCGCGGCCCGGGTCTTCGGCGATCGGGTGCCGCTGGCCGAGGAGTACGCGCGCGTGCTCGCGACCGACGGGGTGGTCCGCGGGCTCATCGGTCCGCGGGAGGTGCCGCGCCTGTGGGAGCGGCACCTGCTCAACTGCGCCGTGCTCGGCGAGCTGCTGGACGCCGGAGAGACCATGGCGGACGTCGGGAGCGGCGCGGGCCTGCCGGGAATTCCGGTGGCCATCGCGCGCCCGGACGTCGAGGTGATCCTGGTGGAGCCGTTGCTCCGGCGCGCGGTGTTCCTCGAGGAGTTCTGCAGTCCCCGGCTCCCGAACATCCGCGTGGTTCGCGGCCGCGCCGAGGAGCGGGCGGTGGTTGAGGCGGTCGGCGGCGCGGACGTCGTGACGTCACGGGCCGTGTCCGGGTTCCCGAAGCTCGCTCCGTGGTCCGCTCCCCTCCTCCGTGACGGTGGCCGGCTGCTCGCCCTGAAGGGTTCGCGTGCGGCGGAGGAGATCGAGGAGCACGGCGCCGTGCTCGCGAAGGCGGGTCTCCGGAATCCGGAGATCGTCCAGTGCGGCGTCGGCATCGTCGATCCGGCGACGACGGTGGTCCGCGCCACCCGGCACAAGCCTGTTGCGAAGGTGAAGGCGAAGCGCCGCCGCTGACCCGGAAACGGGCATTCAGGGCAGTGAAGTTGCCCGTACGATCACCCACGGGCCGTTTCGACACGTGACACTTTGCTGGGTTCAGGGCCGCCCGAAGAGGGACCGGCGGGCACAGATCGGTACCTTCGTACCAGAAATATCTCGGTCGGCCGGTGCGGTAGGGCTCGACGGGGCCGCCCGCCGAGACCCGCTGGGCGTCGGCGGGGAGGTTTCGACGGTGCCCCGCCGGCGCCGTCCACTCCCCCGCGCGGCGTGCCGCCGCACCGGGGACCGCGGGCCCCTCGGTCGCTCGAGTGACCCGCGGCCGCCGGTTCCGATGGTTGCGCTTCCCGCGAGTCGCGGGCGGCTGGCGCTGCGGATCGGCGGCGGAGGACCGCGGAGGAGGGTCAGGCCCGGTGTTCTCCGCGCCCGAAACTCGGGCCCGATCTCGGTATCCGCCGGGGGCGTCGGGACCCCGGGGTCGACGGGTACGCGGGGCGCCGGCCGATGACCGGTACTCGTGTGAGGTGTGGGCGCGCGGTGGGTTGGAGCCGAGTGCCGCGGGCTGCCCGTCGTGTCCGGCCGGCGGGCGGCGATCCCGGCGTGTGGGGTATGAGAGCAGGCGCCCGCGCCGCTGGGGGTCGTGCGGCCGGCCGGTGCGCGGCCGGCGGGCGGTCGGTGTGTGGCGGGCGCGGGGGCGCCTGCGGTGGCTCCGGCGGCGAGGTTCCGCGTGAGCGATCGGGTGGGATGCGGAGCCGGCGCTGCGGCATGAGGGCTCCGCAGCGAACCCTTGCTGCGGCCGATCACCGGATTCGGATGTCCGGGAATCGCGGCTCGGTCGTCGGCTCGGAGCGGGACGACGGCCGGTGCCGGCGCAGCTGCGAATCGGCTACGCGGTCGCCCGCCGGCGACCCGGGGGTGGCCCGGGGTGGCCCGGGGCTTCGCGTGGAGGTTCGGTTCGGTCGAAGGGGAGCTCTCCGCGGCGGTGAGATCGCCGGTGTGTGGTTTGTGGTGGGGGGTTAGAAGTGGCGGCCCCCTCTCCCCGCCGGAGGCCTCCGGGCGGCGCGGCGGAGGGGCCGGGCGGGG
>NZ_HE997626.1:1280527-1332203 GCF_000312385.1 Tsukamurella sp. 1534
TCGGCGGGCGCGGCGCGGCGCGGCGGAGCGCCGGGGCGGCGGGGCGAGGAGGCGGGTGAGGTTCCGGGTTCGTTCGGCCGGCGCAGCGTGAGGCGGGGATCGGCGCCACTGGGCAGCGGGAGGAGGGGCTGCGGCGAGTTTCACGTGGAACGAGGGAGCGAGCGGAGGCCCGCCCGCGGACGCAGAGACGCGCGCACGGGACTGGTGGCTCGCCGCGGGAGGGGTCGGCGGGGTGCGGTGAGACGGGGACTCCCGGCGGGCACCGCGGCGATCGACGAGGATCCCGAGCGCTACCCCCCGCCACGGCCACGGCCACGGCCAGCCACCGCCACCGACGAACGCACGACGCCGGTGCGGGTTTCACGTGGAACGGTCGCGAGCGTGCCTAGGAGGGTCTCTCGATACCGCCTCGCAGACCGCGCAGCTGCTGTGGCGGGGCCCGCGGCGGCCTTGCGGTGGAAGGCCGTGGACAGCGTGGGGTCCGCTCCCCCGGCGTTCGTTCCACGTGAAACCGTCGGTCGGGAGGGGGCGGTCGGGAGAGGCGCGACGACCGGCGGAGGCCGGGAACCGCCGACCCTCAGGACGCGCGTCGGAGATGCCGGCCCATGGCGGTGGAGCGATGTCGGGAGACGCCGGGCCGAGGCGCCCAGGGAAGGCCGAGGCGTGAGGAGAGACCTCCGGCGGGTCCGGCGACATGGGCGTCCCGCGGGGAGTGCCGGCGACGGCCCCCGTTCAAGCGACTGCGCCGACCGGCCCCCTCCGCCCGCGAGAGTGGGCGACCGATTCGCGGCGACGTCGCGGATGCGTACCCGCGAGGATCGATCGAACAACGGTGCCGGGCGGACTCGAGGAGGTGCCGGGCGGACTCGAGGAACGGTGGACCGGGACCGGAGCGTGGTGCGGCGCCGTCGGAGCGGAGAGACTCGCTGTTCGGATCCTGGGCGGCGAGCCGGCTCACCGGGGCCCGGCCAGCGCGCGTCTGCGGGACGGAGAGACCGCGGAGTCGCTTGCCCCGTGCTCTCCGCGGATCACGGTGCGGCCGCGAGCGTCGTGTGCCGAGTGGCGCGAGGTGAGGCGCGGCGTCCGCGTCCCCGCGCCGCAGGGGGCGACGGGTGCGGACTTCCGGCGCGAGGAGAGGCGCGTGGCCTTCGTGGGCCGGCGTCGTGAATGCGGCGCACGAACTCCAGCAGTTCGTGGAGAGACGTGCTCGCCCGGAACCGCGGAGGATTCGCCGGAGCGCCGACGAGGGAGACGCTGCGTTGGCGCGTGGGTACAGCGCAGGAACGGATAGCGGCCTCACGGGCACCGTCGACGACGACGTCCCGGAGAGGCGGACGTCTCGTCGTTTCACGGGGAACATGCAATTCTTCCGGGAGTCGGGCGCGTGGGGCGACATCCGCCCGAGGACTGGTCGACGCGAGGACGGTCCGGCGCGGATCGTCGTTTCACGTGGAACGCGGCGTTCGGTCGCCGGCGGGCGTGGAGCGTCGCGCCCGTCGCGGGACGGGCGAATCGCGGGCCGCCGGATGCCGTGGTGTACCGGAGCGGTGCCGCGGCCGCCGGTGCACGGAGTCCGCGAGGAGAGCGCGATCGGCATGCGGCGGCGACGCGGAGCTCTGCGCGGTGGCGAGGTGCCGCGGCACGGGGAGAACCGTCAGACGCCGGAGATCACCGCGAGCGGGCGAGGCGCCGCCGGTGCCCCGTTCGGGCAGTGGACGCCGGACGGAAAGCGCCGAGGCGCCGGTACGCGGCGCGGTGTCGGAGCCGCCCGCGTCCTGGCGCCCGGGCTCGGCGTGGGCGCGTGAGAGAGGTTTCACGTGGAACGGCGAGATCCTCGCGGTGCGCAACGGCAGGCTGCTCATCGGAACTGCGGCCACCCTCCGCGACTCCGGCCTCGCGCACACCCCCCGCTGCGGCGTCCCGTCGGGCGTGATGCCGAACGCTCGGACGGAGACGGCGGCGTCACGTCTCCGGAGCCGCGCGCCGCGCGGCGCGACAGCTGTCCGGAGACCGGGGCCGCTCCCCCACCACGGGGTGGGCGCACGGACACTGCCGTGCGCGTGCCCGAGGGCACGGAGACCGGAACCACGGCGGGAGATTCGTCGGGCCGGTGTGCGACGGACACGGCCGCCGCGGGGCAGGGGCGCCGGGTCCTGCGGAGGATCGGCGCCCGAGGGGACGCACGGAGGCGATCGATCCGGGCCGGGTGCGGCGGCACACGGGCGTCCCACCGCCGGCCACCGCCGCGTGGTTTCACGGGAAACATCGTCCCGGGGACCGGCGCCCGTGGGCCGACGGGATGTCCATCCGGTGACGGTGGAACGGCGAAGCGGACGTCCGCGGGTGCCGGGCTGGCGGTGTCGGGCGGAGTCACTAGGATGGGTGCAGACAGCTGAGGAGAGCGCGTGACTGATCACGATTCCGGCTTCGACGTTTCACGTGGAACCACCGATGACGACACCCCGATCGCCGCGGCAGCCCGGCGTGCGAGCCAAGTCCTGACGCCGGGCGGGACGGGAACACTCCCCAGACCCCGTGCCCGGCGCGTGCTGACGATCGCCAACCAGAAGGGCGGCGTCGGCAAGACGACCACCGCCGTCAACCTCGCGGCGGCGCTGGCGCTGCAGGGGCTCCGGGTGTTGGTGATCGATCTCGACCCCCAGGGCAACGCGAGCACCGCGCTCGGCGTCGACCACCGGTCGGGCGTCCCGTCGACCTACGAGCTCCTGCTGGGCGAGACGACGCTCGACGAGGCGATGGCGCAGAGCCCGCACTCGGAGAACCTCTTCTGCGTCCCCGCCACGATCGACCTCGCCGGCGCGGAGATCGAGCTCGTCAGCATGGTGGCCCGCGAGGCCCGGCTGAAGAACGCGCTCGACTCCCCCGCCGCGGAGAGCATCGACTACGTGTTCATCGACTGCCCGCCGTCGCTGGGCCTCCTCACGGTGAACGCGTTGGTCGCGGCGCCCGAGGTGCTCATCCCCATCCAGTGCGAGTACTACGCGCTCGAGGGGGTGGGGCAGCTGCTCCGCAACATCGACCTCGTCCAGTCGCATCTCAACCGCGACCTGCACGTCTCCACGGTCCTTCTCACGATGTACGACGGGCGCACCAAACTCGCGGACCAGGTGGCCGTCGAGGTGCGCAACCACTTCGGTGAGGCCGTCCTCGGCGCCACGATCCCCCGCAGCGTCAAGGTGTCCGAGGCCCCGGGCTACGGCACGACGGTCCTCGGTTACGACCCGGGTTCCCGCGGCGCGATGAGTTACCTCGACGCCGCGCGCGAGCTCGCCTACCGCGGCGCGGAACAGGTGGTCTGACGATGGCGACGCAGAAGAAGGGCGGCCTCGGTCGCGGCCTCGCGGCCCTCATCCCCACCGGCCCCGACGAGGGTCCGCGGCTCGGCAACGACGCCGCCGACGTCATCATCGGGGCCCGGCCCGCGGAACGGTCGTCCGGCAGCGCACCGTCGACGCCCGGGAAGCTCAAGCAGTCCAAGCCCGCCGCCACCCGTACCCGCGCCTCGGCCGCCGACGGCGACGACGGTGGCGACGGCGCCGGGGCGGACGATCTCGCCGTCTACCGCGAGATCGCGCCGGCCGAGATCCAACCCAACCCCCACCAGCCGCGCTCGGTGTTCGACGAGGAGGCGCTCGCGGAGCTCGTCCACTCGATCCGCGAGTTCGGCCTGATGCAGCCGATCGTGGTGCGTCCCCTCCCCTCCCCGGAGGGCGACGTGCGGTACCAGCTGGTCATGGGCGAGCGCCGCTGGCGTGCCAGCCAGGAGGCCGGCCTCGAGACGATCCCCGCGATCGTCCGGCAGACCGCCGACGGCGACATGCTCCGCGACGCCCTGCTGGAGAACATCCACCGCGTGCAGCTGAACCCGCTCGAGGAGGCGGCCGCGTACCAGCAGCTGCTGGAGGAGTTCGGCGTGACGCACGACCAGCTCGCCGCGCGCCTCGGCCGCTCCCGCCCCGTGGTCACCAACACCATCCGGCTGCTACGGCTGCCCGTCGCGGTGCAGCGCCGCGTGGCCGCCGGCGTGCTCTCCGCCGGCCATGCGCGCGCCCTGCTGTCGCTCGAGGCGGGCGCGGAGGCGCAGGAGAACCTGGCGGCCCGGATCATCGCCGAGGGGCTCTCCGTCCGCGCGACGGAGGAGGCGGTCACCCTGGCCAACCGGGACGGGGCCGTCGCTCCCCCGGCGCCCAAGCGGCGGCAGGAGGCCGACCCCGGGCTGCGGGAGTTCGCGGACCGGATCGCCGACCGGCTCGATACGAAGGTGTCCGTCTCGATGGGCAAGCGCAAGGGCAAGATCGTCGTGGAGGTCGGCTCGGCGGATGATCTCGAGCGGATCGTCGGCCTACTCTCCGGCCGGTAAGAGCCCATGAGCCTCACCATCGTCCCCCTCACCCTGGGCGGCTTCGACGACCTCCCGAGGCACATCCGTCGATGCGTCTACTGGGAGGTGGACCCGGGCTCGGACACCCTCACGGACACCGAGTTCGACAAGGAGGCGTGGCTGTCGATGCTCATGCTGCAGTGGGGCTCCTGCGGGCAGATGGCGATCGACCACGGCCTCGACGGCAGTGCCCGCGTGGTGGGCGTGGCGTTCTACGCCCCGCCCAGCAGCGTCCCGCGGGCGCGCCTGTTCCCCACCGCTCCCGTGAGCCCCGACGCCGTGCTGCTCACCTGGATCGGCGCGGAGCCGGGCGCCGACGAACGGGCCCGGGAGGAGCTGCTGTCCGCCGTGCTCACCGACCTGGCGCGTCGCGGTGTCCGGGCTGTGGAGGCCTTCGCGTTGCTCACCCCCGTCGGCCAGACCACGGAAAGCGTTGTGGCACAAATAGATTGCGGTCCGTGTGGCTGTAAGACGGTGCCCCTGACGGATGTCGATTTCCTGGAGGGAGTCGGATTCGAGACGGTGGCGCCGCACCACCGGTTCCCGCGCCTTCGGCTGGAACTCTCCGAGGGTCTGGGCTGGAAGGCGGGCGTGGAACACGCGCTGGAGCAACTGCTGGCGGCCGGCGCCGCGGAGGCGGCCCTCCGGGAGGCCCTGGAGGGCACGGGAGACGCCGCCGCGCCCGTCGGGCGGCTGGGGTGGGGTCGGGCCGGCCGCACCGGCTGAGGCGCGCTCAGCCCCGCTCGGCCCCCGCGTCGCCCGGGCGTCCCGCCGAACGGGACAGGACCGGATGCGTGAACTCCGCCGGGGAGCGTCGCTGCGGCGGGTTCCGAGGACCGTCGGGTGGGGGGCGCCCGCCACCCGCGCGGCCTACTTGTCGGCGGTCTCCTCGAGCTTGAGCAGCTCCGCGAAAGTGTATGTGCCCGTGGGGCGGTCGTTCTCCCCCAGCAGGTACATGCGCTTGACGGCCACGAGGATGGCCTCGGCGATGGTGTCGCGCATCTGCGGCGAGGCGAGCACCGACGCGTCCCCGGGGTTGGTCACGTATCCAACGTCGATCTGCACCGTGGGCATGCGCGTGAGGCGCACGATGTCCCAGGTGCGGCCGTGGTAGTGGCAGTCGGTGAGCCCCGTGCGGGCCACGATCTCGCGCTGGATGAAACCGGCCAGGTTGCGGCCGATGTTGGAGATCGAGCCGTGCGTGTTACCGAAGTGGAACGAGGCGACGCCGTTCGCGTTCTCGTTGCGGTAGTGGGCCGTTCGCAGCGCGATCATCAGATCGGCGTCGAACGTGTTGGCCGTGTACGCGCGGGTGGCGTCCGAGGCGTCCATGCCGCGCGGCCGCGACAGGTACGTCTCCATACCCGCGGCGGCCATCCGGCCCTCCAGGCGGGCGCCCAGGTCCCAGAGGATCTCCTCCTCGGTGATGGGCCGGCCGTCCGGGCCGGTGAGCGCGGTGCCGCTGTCCGGTCCGCCCCTGCCCGGATCGATGACGATCCGCTTGCCGGAGAGCCGCGGACCGGACCGGCGCACGTGCTCCTCCTCGCGGATCGCGTGCGGCGAACCGCCCGTGACGCGCGAACCGAGGAAGGTGAGCGAGCGGAGCGTCGCCGGACCGCAGATGCCGTCGGCGACGAGCCCGAACTCGTGCTGGTACGCGGTGAGCCCCAGATGCGTCTGCGGGCCGAAGAGGCCGTCGATCATCCCCGCGTAGAACCCCAGGTTCTGCAGGCGGGCCTGCAGGGCCGCCACATCGTCGCCCGACGGGGGCGCCGACGCCACGTAGCTCAGCGTGCGAGCGCCCAGCTGGTACGTGGACTCCCGCAGCGCGCGGTACGTGGCCGGGCCGACGACACCGTCGACCAGGAGTCCGCGCTGCTGCTGGAAGGCGCGGGTGGCGCGGTCGAGACGGCGGTCGAAGACCGCCTCCGGCACCGTCCACCCGCCGGTGGTGAGCTCCGTGGGCGCGACGAAATCGGGCAGGAAGCCCTGGTCGGCGAGGATGCCACGAATCTCGGCGACGGCTCCACCGTGGTCACCGAGGCTGATGCGGGGCATGACGAATCCTTCAGTCGCTTCCCCGGCGCGTGCCGCCCCGGGACTTCAATCGTGTACACGATACGGCCCCGCGGCCGGGGAAGACCAATGCGGCCGACGGACGTGTCAGAGGACGCCGTCGAGCGCCTTGAGGATCGCCGACTTGCTCTTGGCCCCGATCAGCTTCGTCGTGGGCTCGCCGTCCTGGAAGAGGATCAGGGTGGGGATGCTCAGCACCTGGTAGTCGCGGGGTGCGGTCGGGTTCTGGTCGACCTCGACCTTCGCGACGGTCAGCTTGTCCCCGTGCTCCTGCGCGATCTGCTCCAGGACCGGCGCGACCACCTTGCACGGGCCGCACCAGGTGGCCCAGAAGTCCACGAGCACGGGCTTCGAGGATTCGAGGACCTGCTCCTTGAACGTGGCGTCCGTGACGGTGACGGTGGCGGTGGTGGCGGAATCGGCCATGGTTCTCTCCTTGAGGGACCTGGAAGGGGGCTTACTGGGCGACCGCGGCTTCGCGGTGGTGCGCGAGCCAGCGCTCGGCGTCGATCGCGGCGCTGCAGCCGCTGCCGGCGGCGGTGATCGCCTGGCGGTAGGTGTGGTCCACCAGGTCGCCCGCGGCGAACACGCCGGGCACGCCGGTGGCGGTGCTGCGGCCCTCGACCTGCACGTAACCGTCCTCGTCGAGGGTGACCTGGCCCTGCACCAGCTCCGAGCGCGGGTCGTGGCCGATCGCCACGAACAGGCCGGTGACCTCGAGCACGTCGGCGGCGCCGGTCACGGTGTTCTCGATCGCGAGCGAGCTCACCGAGCTCTCACCCTGCACCGCGGTGACCCTGGTGTCGGTGAGGAAGCGGATCTTCTCGTTGGCGCGGGCGCGGTCCAGCATGATCTTGGACGCGCGGAAGTTCTCGCTGCGGTGGATCACGGTCACGGTCTTGGCGAACTTGGTGAGGAAGATGGCCTCCTCCATCGCGGAGTCGCCGCCGCCGACCACCGCGATGTCCTGCTCGCGGAAGAAGAAGCCGTCGCAGGTGGCGCAGGCGCTCACGCCGCGGCCGAGGAGCGCCTCCTCACCGGGGATGCCCAGGTAGCGGGCGGCGGCGCCCATCGCGAGGACCACGGCGCGGGCGCGGTAGCTGCCCTCCGCCGTGACGACCTCCTTGATCTCGCCGTCCAGCTGGACGCTCTCGACGTCCTCCATGCGCAGGTCGGCGCCGAACCGGATGGCCTGCTCGCGCATCTCGTCCATGAGCTCGGGGCCCATGATCCCGGCCTTGAAGCCGGGGTAGTTCTCCACCTCGGTGGTGGTCATCAGGGCGCCGCCGAAGCTGGTGCCCTCGAACAGGATGGTCTTCAGCTCGGCGCGGCCGGCGTACACGCCCGCCGTGTATCCCGCGGGACCCGATCCGATGATGATCACGTCCGCGACGTCGATGCCAGCTGCAGTCATCTACCTACCTGCCTCGAAAGAAAGTGCCCGGGCCGTCCGGGCCGACATGTGTGCCAACAGCCGCGGGTGTTCGGATGTTCCCGGGCCGCCTTCCTCCAGGTTACGGGGTGCGGACGCCGCCGGTGGCGGGGGCGGTGGGGCGCGCTGCGGCGAGCGTGCGGGTCAGCAGGACCGACGATGCCGCCCCGTCCGCGCACGACGGGGTGACGGCGAGCACCAGCAGGTCTCCCAGGGTCCGGCCGGGGAGCAGGAGCGCGGTGGCGGCGTCCCCGCGGATCTCGACGGGGCCGGCGCCCAGCAGGGTGCGCTGCGCCGGGGGCACCCGCGCGGCGTCCAGGCACCTGGTGAGCGCGGCCATCTCCGCGAACGGCCCGCGATCCCCGCCCGGGGTGGCGGCGGCCAGCAGCACCTCGTTCCCCGGCTCCACGGTCTCCGGCTGCGTCACGACGGTCAGCGCCACGGCGACGGCGGCCACGGTGGCCACGGCCGCGGCGGCGCCCGCCAGGCCGTACCGCATCCGGCGGCCGTGGACCTGGGGCGACGGGGCGGCGCGCAGCGCGGCCTCGATCCGCCGATCGGCGAGGAGGGAGACGTCGGCACCGGGATCGTCCGGCGCGGACCACGTGGCGTACGTCCGGTCCCGGTACTCCGCGAGCGCCGCGTCGAGCGCCGCGGCCGGCTTCCGGGGCGGGCGGGCGGCGCGCGGGTGCCCGTCGGCGGGGTGGGCGCCGGCGGGGCGCAGCGGTGCGCCGCTCGCGGTGTCGTGGTCGTTGTCGTGGTCGTCGTCGTTCGCGCCGGGCGCTCGTCGGTCCATGTGTGCAACCTCCTCTCATCAATTGGACGCACCAGCGGCGCGATCGGTTCCCTCGAGTTCACATCACGATGTGCGCATGGGTGTCGGCCACCCGGGAACCGGGCGGAGGTGCGGCCCGCGGCGGCCGAACGGTCCCGAGGCGGCCGCGGGTGCCGCGGTGGCGAGTCCGCCGGGCGAGGCCCGGCGACGGTCCGCGACGCGCCGGTCGGTCAATACAGCAGGCGTTCCAGACGGGCACGGGCCCGCGCGCGGCGGCTCTTCACCGTGCCCACGGCCACGCCCAGCACCTCCGCTGCCTGCGCCACGGACAGTCCGTGCATGTCGACGGCGATGACGGCGGCCCGCTGGTCCTCGGGCAGCAGGCGCAGCGCGGCGTCGACCGACAGCCGCACGTCGAGCTCCTCCGCGCCCCGGCCCTCGTCGGAGCCGAGCGCGCTCAGGTCGTCGGGCATCAGCAGCGCGGCCCGCACCTGGTTGCGGCGGGCACGGTCGAGGCAGGCGTTCACGACGATCCGGTGCAGCCAGCTGGCCACCTTGCAGTCCCCACGGAACGTCGGGGACAACTGGTAGGCGCGGAGCATCGCGTCCTGCAGGCAGTCCTCCGCGTCGGCGTGCAAACGGATGGTCCGCAGCGCGGTGGCCAGCAATTGCCGCCGGTGCCGCCGGTAGAGCTGGGCGAACGCCTCGTGATCGCCCCGCGAGGCGCGGAGCAGCAACGTCTCGTCGGTCTCGGGAGACGGTTCGCGGCGCCGCTGCGCCACGGGGGCGCGCGACGACTCCCCCGCCGCCTCGCCCGCGCCGGGATCCGCATCCTCGTCCTCGAACGACCGCGACATGATGTTCCCCCGCTCGGTCATGCACGGATGCTAGGGCGCGCAATCCTGTTCCGCGACAGGTTCTTCGGCATTTGCTCACCGCAATCCCGGAGTGGAGAGATTTGCGATCACATACATTGCCCGGAGCGGGCGGATCTCGGGTCTCGTGCAGACCGGTGATCCGTATTACACTGGATGCAGGCCAGGTGGCGCACCCGTCGCTGTGGATTCTTCACACTCCGCATCGAGCTACAGGAGGCCTGTCATGGTCGACCCCACCCCTCTTTCCTCCCCCGCTGCCGGTCGTTCGCCGGCCGCCGGCCCCACCGACGGCGAGATCGCCGCCGCCACCGTGGCCCGTGCCCAGCGCTGGCTGCGCGCGAGTGCCGGACCGCGGCCCGCCGAGGTCGGCCGTCGCGAGGCCGCCGCCACCACGAGTCTGGCTGCGCTGCTGCACGATCCGAACGGCGTCGAGTTCACCATGGGATTCGTGGACCAGGTCGCCCGCCCCGAGGACGACGGCGTGGCCGCGACCGCCCTGAAGCGGCTCGTCTCCCCCGCCGGGGCCGGCGCACCGGGCACCAAGTTCATGAGCCCGTTCGACGCGGCGATGCTCCGCGCCGGCACCGTGGCCGCGGGCATCGCCCCGTCGATCGCGATGCCGGTGGCCCGGCTGCGCCTGCGACAGCTCGTCGGCCACCTGGTGTTCGACGCCGACGGGGACAAGCTGCGGCGCCGCCTGGACCGCGCCCGCGACGTGGGGGTCCGCCTCAACCTCAACCTGCTCGGCGAGGCCGTGCTCGGCCAGGCCGAGGCCGATCGGCGGCTGGCCCGCACCCACGAGCTGCTCGCCGATCCGTCCGTGGACTACGTCTCCATCAAGGTGTCCTCCGTGGTCGCACAGCTGGTGCCGTGGGACCTGGAGGGCAACCGGGACCGGATCGTCGAGCGGCTGCGCCCGCTGTACCGCACCGCCCGCGACGGCGGGAAGTTCGTCAACCTCGATATGGAGGAGTACAAGGACCTCCACCTCACCCTGGAGGTGTTCACAGCCCTCCTCGACGAGGAGGAGTTCCGTTCCCTCACAGCGGGAATCGTTCTCCAGGCCTACCTGCCCGATTCCGCGGGCGCGCTGCAGCGGCTCACCGAGTTCGCGCGCCGCCGCGTGGCCGAGGGCGGCGCACCGATCAAGGTGCGCCTGGTCAAGGGCGCCAACCTGGCGATGGAGCGGGTGGACGCCGAGCTGCACGACTGGCCGCTCGCCACCTACGGCACCAAGGCCGAGGTGGACGCCAACTACCTGCGCCTCGTGGACACCGCGCTGCGCGAGGAGAACGCCGACGCCCTCCGCATCGGCGTCGCCTCGCAGAACCTCTTCTCCGTGGCGTACGCCGTGGAGCTCGCCGAACAGCGGAACGTGCAGCGCCAGCTGGACATTGAGATGCTGCAGGGCATGGCGCCGATGGAGGCCGCCGCCGTCCGCGCCGACGTGGGCACGCTGATCCTGTACACCCCCGTCGTGCACTCGGGCGATTTCGACGTGGCCGTCTCCTACCTGGTGCGCCGGCTCGAGGAGAACTCGTCCAGCGACAACTTCCTCTACTCCATGTTCAGCCCGCACCGCGGCGCGATCGAGTTGGAGGAGAAGCGATTCCGTACCGCCCTGGCGCAGCGATCCGATGCGCAGGCCGTACCCAACCGGGTGCAGGACCGCGCCTCCGATCCCCTCGCGCCACGCGCCGGGGAGTTCACGGGCGAGCCGGACACCGATCCGTCGACGCCCGCGAACCGCGCCTGGGCCGCCCGGGCCCTGCGGGAACCGGCAGCGGTGCAGGTGCCGGAGCGGGTGACCGACCCCGCGCGGATCGACGCGGCCGTCGCGACCGCGCTCGACGCACAGGCCGCCTGGGCCGCGAAGCCCGCCGCCGAGCGCGCCGCCCTGCTGCACCGCGTGGCCGACGAGCTGTCCCGGCGCCGCGGCGAGCTGCTCGGCGTCATGGCGCACGAGGCGGGAAAGACTGTGGCGGAGGCGGATCCGGAGATCTCGGAAGCCATCGACTTCGCCCGCTACTACGCCGGCAGCGCCCTGGCGCTGGACGTGCAGGACGGTGCGGAGTTCGCGCCGCACCGGCTCGTGGTGGTCACGCCGCCGTGGAACTTCCCGGTCGCCATCCCGCTGGGCGGCGTGCTCGCCGCGCTCGCCGCGGGCTCGGCCGTGATCATCAAACCGGCCCCGCAGGTACAGCGCTGCGGGGCCGCGGGCATCGCCGCGCTGCACGCCGCGGGTGTGCCCCGCGAACTGGTGCAGTTGGTCAACGCCGACGAGGCCGACGCCGGGCGCCGCCTGATCACCCATCCCGACGCCGACGCCGTGGTGCTCACCGGCGCCAGCGATACCGCGGCGCTGTTCCGCGGCTGGCGGCCCGATCTGGACCTGCTGGCCGAGACCTCCGGCAAGAACGCCATGATCGTCACTCCCGCAGCGGATCCCGACCTCGCGGTGAACGATCTGGTGCGGTCCGCCTTCGGTCACGCCGGACAGAAGTGCTCCGCGGCCTCGCTGGTGATCGCCGTGGGCAGCGTCGGCACCTCGAAGCGGTTCCTGGGCCAGCTCGAGGACGCGGTGCGCACCCTCGTCGTGGGCGAGGGGTACGAGCTCGGCACCGGCATGGGCCCGCTCGTCGAGCCCGCGTCCGGGAAGCTGTTGCGCGGACTCACCGAGACCGGGCCGGGCGAGAGCTGGCTCGTGCAGCCGCGCCGCCTCGACGAGGAGGGCCGGTTCTGGACGCCCGGCGTGCTCGACGGCGTCACGGAGGGCGGCTGGTTCCACACCACCGAGCTGTTCGGCCCGGTGCTCGGCATCATGCGCGCCGCGACACTCGACGACGCGATCCGGATGCAGAACTCCACCGGCTACGGCCTCACTGCCGGCCTGCACAGCCTCGACCCCGAGGAGATCGACCGCTGGCGCGAGAAGGTGGAGGCCGGCAACCTCTACATCAACCGGCACATGACCGGCGCCATCGTCCAGCGCCAGTCCTTCGGCGGCTGGAAGCGCTCCTCCATCGGCCCCGGCGCCAAGGCCGGCGGACCGAACTACGTGGCCCAGTTCGGCCGCTGGTCCGACTCCCCCGCCGCTGACGCCCCGCACGCCGCGCCCTCACACTTCAGCGAGCGGATCATCGGTGCCGCAGGGGATCTGCCCGACGAGGACGTGCGCTGGCTGCATGCGGCCGCGGCCTCGGACAACCGGGCCTGGGACGCGGAGTTCGGCGTGGAACACGATCCGACGGGCCTGGCCTGCGAGTCCAACGTGTTCCGCTACCGGCCGCTCCCCCACCTCGAGGTGCGCGTGACCGCGGGCGCGAAGCCGCGCGATCTGGTGCGGCTGCAGCTCGCCGCCGCCATGACCGGGACCCGGCTCGACGTGACCGCCGCGCCGGGGGCCCCCGCGATGCCGTTCCGGGCGCCGGAACACGACGCGGCCGGCTACGCCGAGGGGCTGGGCCGCCGCACCGAGCCGGTGCGGATCCGCCTCCTGGGCGAACCGGAACCGGAGGTGCTGGCCGCGGCCGCGGCGCACGGGCACAGCGTGCTGCCCGGACCTGTGCTCCGTGAGGGGCGCCGCGAGATGCTCACGGTGCTGCGCGAGCAGGCCGTGAGCACCACCCGGCACCGCTACGGGCACATCTCGGGCGGCAACGGCTAGGCCCGCTCACCCGGTCCCGGGCCCCAGACGCCGGAGCTGCCGCGGCGGTGGCTGCCCACCAGGTGATCGTCCACGATGCCCACCGCCTGCATCAGGGCGTACATCGTGGTGGGCCCCACGAACCGGAAGCCCCTGCGGCGCAGCTCCTTCGACAGCGCGACCGACTCCGGGGACGTGGCGGCCACCTCCGCCATGGTGCGCGGGGCGGGGGTCTGTTCCGGCTGATACGACCAGATCAGCCGCGGCAGGCCCCCGCTCTCCCGCAGCGCGACGGTGGCGCGCGCGTTACCGATCGTGGCCTCGATCTTCTGCCGGTTCCGGATGATCCCCGGATCCCCCAGCAGGCGCTCCACATCGGCGTCGCCGAACGCGGCGACCGCATCCGGATCGAATCCCGCGAACGCCTCCCGGAACGCCGGGCGTTTGCGCAGCACCGTGGCCCACGACAGACCCGCCTGGAAACCCTCCAGGCTGATCCGCTCGAACAGGCCGCGCTCGTCCCGCACGGGCATGCCCCACTCCGTGTCGTAGTACTCCTGGAGCAGCCCGTCCGCCGCCGCCCAGGCCGGGCGCGCCAGCCCGTCCGGGCCCACCACCACTCCGCTCTCCTGCTCGCTCATCGCATCCCCCGATCGATCTCGGCCCAGGTCCGGGCCCTCGACCGCACCGTATCGCGGGCCGCCGACAAGTACGCGCCAAGCCCCCGTTCAGCGGAGGGTGCGATTCTCGCGGCATGAGCGTCGGCATCGATCCCCTGCGGTTGGTCCGGGCCCGGTGGTGCCTGTTGGCCGCGGCGCAACCGATCCTGGCGGCCGCCGGTGCGCCGCTGCCGTTCCGGGTGCTGGTCGACGGTGCGCGCCCCGCCGTCGCCCGGTACGACGCGTCCGCCACCGCCGGCGCGACCCTCGCCCTCCTGGACGACGACCGCGCGGTGCTCACCTGTGGCGACGCGGGCTGGCGGATCCCCGGTGCGCCGGGCGCCTCGGGGCTGGTGGGCCGCGGACCGTCGTGGGCGGGGCACCCGAGCGTCGTCGACCACCGGGCCGTCCGGGACCACTACGGCTGGATCGCGTTCTGGGACGGGCACGGATGGTCGGGCACCGCCGGACCCGAGCCCGGTGCGGCCCTCCCGCCCGTGTTGAGCACCGGTGCCACCGCCGACGCGCTCGGGGCGCGGTACGCCGACGGTCCGCGGTCCGACGCGGCGCTCGTGCACCTGGTGCGGATGACCGAGTACGAATGGCTCGACGCGCCCGCCTGGCGGGCCGCGTTCGGGCACGCCGGCGCGCCGCGGCTGGTGGCCGAGTCCTGGGACGCGCTGGTCGGTTTCGGGCTCACGCAGTGGTCCGGCGACGGGCCCGTGACGGACCACGTGGTGGGCCGCTCCCCGGACGAGGCACGCGCGCTGGCAGCGGAATTCGCGGAACGCTCGGGTCTGCAGATCCCCGACGACGTGCGCGTCGAATCGGCGATGCGAACCCGAACAGGCTGGGAGATACGGTTTCTGGACTACCGCGACGCGGATTCGGCTCGGCCGCTGTCGATCCGGGTGCCCGATGTGGGCCCCGTCGCGGTGGACGAGCACTGGCCCGTGCACTGAGGCGCGGCTCGGGATACCGGTCCGAGAGGGCGAAAGGCGAAGGGGCTCAGGAGCCCTGGAACGACACCTTGTTGATGGTGGTGTACCACTCGTTCGAGGACACCTTGGTGAGGCCGGTGATCCACACCAGGACGTGCTTGGTGCGCGGGGCCACCGTGCTCACGTGGAAGTTGTTCTCGCCGCCGGGGCGGATGGCGCCCGACCAGACCAGGGCGGTCTCGTCGAGCGACTTGATCGTGTCCTTCGAGGACGAGCGCACCTCGACGGTGCTGCCCTGGCTGGGCGAGGTGATCGTGCCGCCGGTGAGCGACACCGCCTTGTCGAGCGTCACCATGAGGCCGACGCCCTTCTTGAGGTTCCCGAACATCGGCCCGGCGCGGTAGGTGTCGGTCTTCCACCCCGGGCTCTCCCCGGTGAGCACGTTCTTGATGTTCGAGGACGAGTCGGCGGCGCCGGACGACAGATCCACCAGCTTCACCGACGACGCCTTCACCGCGGCACCGATGCCCGGCGCGGCGGGCGCCGCCGCATCGGTGGCCGCCGGCGCGCTCGAGGTGTACAGCGAGCCCACGCTCGACTGGGTGTCGCCGCCCGACGTGAGCTTGCTGATCAACAGGGTCAACAGGATGATCAGCAGCAGCACCACGGCGCAGGCCGCGACGACCAGCAGCGGCACGTTCTTCTTGCGCTTCTCGCCCTTGCCGAGGGTGGCGGCCTTCGCCGACTGGAGCCGCTGCGCCGGGGACGGCCGCGGCGCGTCCGGCTTCGGCTCGGGGGCCGCGTTCACCGCCTGCGGAGCCTGCCGCGGCGCCTCGGTGTTCGCCCGCACCGGCGCCAGCAGATCGGTCTTCACATCGACGACGGACGCCTGATCGAGCAGCTGCTGCACCGTGGCCGCGGTGCGGATGCCCTGGCCGCCCTCCAGCGTGCGCGTCGCCACCGCCGAGATCTCGAACGGGATGTCGCGCTTGGCGTCCCGCGGCTCGACCGGGTTGCCGTTCTGATCGGCGTCGGCCTGCCGGATGCCGGCCACGGTGCCCGTGCCGGTGGTGACCACGCGGCCCGTCGCATCGTCGAGCGGCCAGCGCTCGAGGAGCAGCGCGTACAGCACAGCGCCGAGGCCGCGGACGTCGGACTCCTTCGACGCGTCCGCCAGGGTGCCCGGGAACGCGAGGTACGCGTGCCCGTCCTGGGAGATGCGCACCCGGTCCGGATGGTCGACGGACAGCGCCGCCCCGGCCCGGTGCGCGCCCTCGGCGGCGCCCGCGAGCGCCCGCACCGCCTTCGCCGCGCCGATCGCCGACGGGTGGGTGCCGGCCACGTCGGCCAGGGAACTGCTGGGGATCCACTCGGCTACGACGATGCCGCCCGAGCTGCCGCGCACCACGTCGAGCACGCGGGCCAGACCGTTCGAGTGCACCCGGCCCAGGCGCAGCGTGCGCGACAGGATGGACTGCGGGCCCTCGCCGCGCATGCTGATCTGCGCGCCGCGGTCCGGCGCCGGTGAGCGCTGTTCGGAGTCGACGAAGGTCAGCGCGACGTCGCGGTCGAGGTTGATGTCGCGCGCCTGCCAGAACTGGAGGCCGCGGATGCCGCCGTAGTGCTCGATCAGGCGGTAGCGGCCGCCGGCGACGACCGCACCCGGGATCAGCTCGGGGCCGCGGGGCGCGTCGTCCCCCGACTCCAGGGCGGCGGGTCCGTCCGGCTGGGCGGGCGGCTGCGTGGACGGCAGGCGCATCTGACCGGTGCTCGAAGCGTCGGGCCCGGAGTGGCGTGCGGAGTCGTCCTCGGTCACTGCGAATGCTCCTCTTCTGCGGTACCTGAGGCCCGCGGTCGAATGTTCGGCACGGGCCTGCGACCGGCGGGGAACATGGCTTTGACCAGCATACGGGAGGCCGATGTCGTCGGCGATCCGTGGCAGCTGGGCTGTGATCTCCTCGCGGCGGAGGTTGGCGAACGCCTCCAGCTCGTCGAGACGCATCTCCCGGGTGTCGGGGACGCTGCTGGCCGGCGCGGCGGGCTCCGGCGGCGCGGGCTGCCGCAGCGCCGGAACGAACCTGGCGACGATGCGCCGCAGGGGTGCCAGGATCGCCAGCACGTCCGGCACACGCCACAACGCGAGTAGCGCATAGATCAGCGTCATGCATAGCACGCCTGCGATCGCAAGGTAGACCAGTGCGCCGAAAGGTCCGCTCTTGTCCATCTTCTGCAGACCGTCGATCTGCATGACCGCGTAGATGGTCAGCACCACCAGCGCGGAGACCGCGGTGGTCTGGAGAAGGACACGCGCCACGTTGGTCAGCTGCATGGGCCCCATGGACCTGCGCAGCAGGATCCAGCCCATCAAGGCGCCGGCGGCGTACGCCAGGCCGGTGGCGGTGCCGAGCAGCTCGACCACGCGGTTGCCGTCGTCGGTGACCAGCGGCGCCGCGAACGACAGCGCGCCCTTGACCACGGTGATCACGAGCGCGATCACCACGGGTGTCCACGGCCGCTCCTGCGCGTAGAACACGCGCAGATGAATGAGCACCATCGCGTACGGGATCAGCACGAACGCCTCGAACGAGAGCAGTGTGCCCAGGTTGTTGGCGGCCTCCGGCGGGAAGTTGCCGAAGTTGAAAAGGGCGCGGCCGATGGACGGCCCGAACACGGTGATGAACGCCGTGATCGGGACCAGGGCGATCATCGTGATCCGGGTGGCGACCGACAGGTCGTCGATCACCGCGGCCCGGTTGCCCGATGCGGCGTGCCGGGCGAGCCGCGGCATCACCGCCGTGAGCAGGGCGACGCCGAGCACGCCGTACGGCAGCTGCAGGACCAGCCACGCGTACTGGTAGATGGCGGGGCCGCCCTCGGTCGCGTCCGCCGCGATCGGCGTCGACACGTAGTAGCTGGCCAGCGAGATCGCGATGTACACGACGATCGCGATGCCCATCGTCCCGAAGTGCTTGAGCCGGTCGTCCATGCCCCAGCGCAGGCGGAACTTCACCCCGGCCCGCTTCATCGCGGGGATCTGGATGAACGCCTGCAGGACCACGCCCAGCGTGCTGCCGATGCCCAGTACCAGCAGCTTCGGATCGCCCATCCGGACCGGGTCCAGCGTGAGCTCGCCGGGCATCAGGTAGAACAGCGCCAGCGTGCTGATCTGCACGACGTTGCAGGCCACGGGCGCCCAGGCGCCGGGTTTGAACACGCCGTGCACGTTGAGGACGCCGGTGAACAGCGCGGACAGGCCGTAGAAGACGAGTTGCGGGAGCAGCAGCAGGACGAGGGCCTGGGTGAGGGGCTCGCTGACCTTACTGCCCCCGACCAGCCAGTCGACCAGCAACGGCGAGACGGCGAGCGAGATGACCAGAGCTATGCCCAGCACCGCCAGGGACATCGTCAACAGGCGCTCGAAGAAGGCCTGGCCGCGGTCCTTGTCCTCCATCTCGGCCCGCACCAGGACCGGGATCACGAGGGAGGCGAGTACCTGCCCGAGCACCAGTTCCGACACCTGCTGCGGCATCGTGTTGGCGACGGAGAAGGCCGACGCGATCGCCGGGCCGAGCACGGCGGCCAGCAGCACCGTGCGGAGGAAGCCGGTGATCCGGGAGGTCAGCGTCGCGACGGCGACGGAACCGGTCGAGCGCAGCAGGCTGTTCGTCGCCCCGGAGCTCTGGGCGGCGTCGCCGCCCTCGCTCGGGGGGATCTGCCGGGGCTGGGCGCGGCTCATGGGTCCTTCGGGTCCGGGTCTTCTGCTTCGTCCTCGTCGAGCGCGTCGACGGGGTGACGGTGTGCAGCGTAACTGTTCGCCAGGATGCGGTCGTGTTCGTCCGCGTCGGGCCGGTCCTCGTCGGCGGGGTCCGGGGTGCCGCGGAACCGGTGCCACAGCCGGCGTCCGGCGAGCAGCACCAGCAGCACGCCGGCCGCGCACGTGATGATGAACAGCGGGCGGCCGTAGGCGTTCGAGTGGACCGACACCCGGATGGGGTCCCCGAGCGTCATATCGGAGCTGGTCCGCAGCGACAGCTGCACGTCGATCTTCTTCGAGTAGTTCACCGTGGTCGGCAGCTCGATCTGCCGGGTGCCGCGCGCCGGCAGCTCCTGCACCTCGGAGGTGTCGATGGTGACGCCGGGCGGCGCCGACGGGTGGATCACGGTGCGGATCGGCAGCGGCAGATCGTTCCGGGCGACGATGAGTAGCGGCGACTTGTCCGAGGCCAGCGTGTACGAGCCGCCCGGGTTGAGGAACCGCACCGACGACAGCTGCGAGGTCAGCGACGTCCGGGCCGCCGCCATCCGGAGGGTGGCGTCACCGTCGACCGCGGACCTCGAGGACGACCAGCGCAGCGCGCGCACCGCGTCCTCGCGCAGCGGCGAGGTGTACATGCGCGGCGTGAGCGGCGTCTTCGGCAGCGGCAGCAGCGACGCCCCGAGACGGTCGACCTGCCGCACGTGCTCCGCGGCGGAGGACGTGATCCGGTCGGAGACCCGCGAGGTGGTCGTGCCGTTCGGCTGCCGCAGCGTCCACGGGTCCGCGGCCCGCACCGGATCCCGGCCCGCCGACTGCGCCGAGGCGACCACGTCGCGGAACGTGCGCGGCCCCGCGAGCCCCTCCTCGAACAGCGACGACGCCGCGTCGAGCACGGCGCGGGCGTCGTCGTACCCGGCGGCCCACACCTGCGGCGGCATCACCAGTGCGGTGCGGCCGGTGACCGTCGAGATCGGGTCGTTCACGGTGGTCGCGGCCCAGCCGTCGGCCGGCGCGTAGCGCTGGGTCGGATCGAGCGCGGAGGCCTGGATCGCGCCCACCGCGGCCTGCCGGCGCGCAACCCGGGACTCCTCCGCCAGGTCGAACACCACCGACTGCGGGGTGGCGCCGACGGTCCCGGGGTCGACGCCCTTCTCCTCGCCGCCGCCCATCGCCGCGAGCGCGGTCGTGACGTACGGGTCGAACAGCGCCGCCCCAATGCCCTGGCCGACGGGGACGATGCCCGACGCGGCCGCGCGTCCCTGCGCGGGCCCGCCGACGGCGGTCGCCGCGACCGCCGTGGCCGTCGAGTCGGAGGCCTTGAGCTGCCGCGCACCGTCGGACAGCAGGACCCCCGACGCCGGGAGGGTGATGCCCCGCACCGACTTCACACCGAGGATCGAATCGATGACGTCGGCGGGGGTGTCCATCGCCGCGCGTTGCAGTGACGGCTCCCCGGAGCGGCCGAGCGCCTCCAGGTCGGCCTGGCCGAACGGGAGCGCCACCACGCAGGAGTCCCCCGCGATCCGCTTGAGCTCGTCCAGCCACCCCGTCGCGGCGTCGGATCCCGCGCCCGCGGTGCTGGGGCTCTTGGGATCCGAGGGGTCCTTCGACACCCGGTACGGCGCAGTCATCGCCTGCACCGTGACCAGCAGGTCCGGATCGATCGCCAGGCACGCCGAGGAGCGCATCGCGGTGCGCCGGGGGTCCGGGCCGCGGGTGGCCTCGTCGTAGGCCCGCAGCAGCCCGTCGAGCCGGCCGCCCTCCTTGAGGGAGTCGGCCAGAGCGTCGTCGACCAGCCGGACGGGCGTCTCACCGCCGCCGGGCACGCCGCCCGCCAGCTTGGGGTTGTCGGCCAGGGGCCACAGCATGGTCATCTGGGTGGGCGAGCTCGTGACGGGGCGTTCGACGGTGCCCGGCGCCCGCGTCCCGCCCTGCGGCAGCGACAGCACGGGCAGCATGGTGCGGGAATCGTCGAGGCGCGCGACCCCGCCGTACGCGGGTTTGCCGTTGAGGTTCACCAGGATCGGGTAGACGCCCGGCCGGTCGATGCCAAGGTCACGGCCGCCGCCGCTGTCGGTGGGCCGGACCGGGATGGAGATCCGGAAACCGGTCTTCTGGCCGGGCTTGAGCACCTTGGAGACCGGCTCGAACCGGCCGAGCGTGTCGTAGGCGTTGTTGTCGGCGACGAGGTCCGAGCGCAGCTGCGCGGACGTCGCCACGGCGGGGGCGCGCTGCACCCGCAGGTCCAGGTCGCTGACGTCGCGGTCCCCGAAGTTGGTGACCGTGCCGCGCACCGTGACCTCGTTGGGCGAGTCCTCGGTGACCTGCGGGGTGATCTCGTCGATGGAGATCCGCACGAACTGGGCGTCCGGCATCCCCGCACGGGCCGGGACGGCCCAGCCGGTCAGCGCGACGAGAAGCGTCAGCACGCACAGCAGGCGGGCCGACCGGATCACGTCTGACCGCTCCCGCCTCCGCCTCCGCGGCGCCCGCGCGAGCGCCTGCCGCCGCGCCTGCGCCGGGGCTTCGGCGGATCGTTGCGGACGGCGTTGCGCTCCGCGGCGGCCTTCTCGTAGGCCGACGGCTCGGTGCGCGGTTCCGCGGCGACGCGGGCCGCGAACTCGGCGGGGTCCGCGGAGAGGTCGCGAATCACGGAGCGCGCGGTGGCCACGAGCTTGCGCTCGTCGGAGTAGGTGAGGCGGGCCGCCAGCTGATCCAGCGGCACCCAGGCCACCTCGGAGACCTCGTAGTCGTCCGCGGACAGGTCACCGCTCTTCCAGGACAGCAGGAAGTGGTGCACCGTCTTGTGCACGCGCCGTCCCTCGACGGCGAACCAGTAGTCGATCTTGCCGATCGGTGCGAGCACCGCGCCGGTGAGGCCGGTCTCCTCCTCGATCTCCCGGATCGCGGTGACCTCGGCGGTCTCGCCGGTCTCGATGTGCCCCTTCGGCAGCGACCACAGGGTGCGCCCGCGGCGGTCCACGCGGCCGATGAGCGCGGCGCGGAGCTCGCCCCGGTCACCGTCGAGTCCCGCGACCACGAGGCCGCCGGCGGACGTCTCCCGGACCGTCCGGACCCGCGCGTCGGGCCGGGCGCGGCCCCGCTGGGCCTGCGGGCGCTTCTGCTTGGGCGCACCGTCGGACTTGGCCTTCTTCTCGGGGTTCGACGGTGCCTTCGGGCTCGGGGTGTCGGTCTTCTGTTCGGTGACGGCGGCGAGCTGCGCGCGGCCCCGCCCCCGGCCCCCGCGGCGACGCCGCCGGCGGGGCCGTCCGCCCCCGGAGTTCGCAGAGTCGCCGACGGGACCCGGCCGCTGCGGGCGCCCCGGGGAGTCGGCTGATTCTGCTGAGGTCACCCCCCGATGCTACTGGCCGGTCGGCGCGGTTATGCGCACGCCGCGATTTGAGTCGCCCGGTAAACTGGCCGGTCGTGACAGAAACCTCCGGCGACGCGCGTGCCGAGCGCGCTACCCGCCTGCTGGCGGCCGCGCACATCGCGCTGCAGCAGCTGTCGGACGTGCTGGCGCCCCTGGGCACGCGTTTCGCCGACGCCGGCCACGAGCTGTACCTGGTGGGAGGCTCGGTGCGGGACGCCCTGCTGGGCCGGCTGACGAGCGACCTCGACTTCACCACCGACGCCCGCCCCGAGCAGGTCCAGGACCTGCTGCGCGGCTGGGCCGACGCGCTGTGGGACACCGGCATCGAGTTCGGCACCGTGAGCGCCTCGTTCCACGACCAGCAGATCGAGATCACCACCTACCGGGCCGAGGCGTACGACCGCGTTACGCGCAATCCCGTGGTGAAGTTCGGCGAGAGCCTCCAGGACGACCTGGTGCGGCGCGATTTCACCATCAACGCCATGGCGGTGCGCATCGGACGCGACGGCGCGGAGGACTTCCACGACCCGCTGAACGGGATCGATGCGCTGCTCGCCGGAACGATCGACACCCCCGCCACGCCGGAGGAGTCCTTCTCCGACGATCCCCTGCGCATGCTGCGCGCCGCCCGGTTCGTGTCCCAGCTGGGGTTCGAGGTGGCGCCGCGGGTGTCCGCGGCCATGACGGACATGGCCGCCGAGATCGACAGGATCACTGCCGAGCGGGTGCGCGCCGAGCTGGACAAGTTGATCCTGGGCGAGCACCCCGTGGACGGGATCGTGCTGCTCGTGGACACCGGGCTCGCGCAACGGGTGATCCCCGAGATCCCGGGCATGAAGCTCGCGATCGACGAGCACCACCAGCACAAGGACGTGTTCTGGCACTCGATGACCGTGCTGCGGCAGGCCATCGACCTGGAGGAGTCGGATCCTGATCTCATCCTGCGGTGGGCCGCGCTGCTGCACGACATCGGCAAGCCCGCCACCCGCCGGCACGAGCCCAACGGCGGCGTCTCGTTCCACCACCACGAGGTGGTCGGCGCCAAGATGGTGCGCAAGCGGATGCGGGCCCTGGCCTATCCGAAGGCCGTGACCGAGGACGTGGCGCAGCTGGTGTTCCTGCACCTGCGGTTCCACGGCTACGGCGACGGGCAATGGACCGATTCCGCGGTGCGCCGGTACGTCACCGACGCCGGTCCCCTGCTCCCCCGCCTGCACAAGCTGGTCCGCGCCGACTGCACGACCCGCAACAAGCGCCGCGCCGCGCGGCTGCAGGCCACCTACGACGGGCTCGAGCGCCGGATCGACGACATCGCCGCCAAGGAGGATCTGGCGCGGGTGCGCCCGGACCTCGACGGCAACGCGATCATGGAGCTCCTCGGGCTGCAGCCCGGTCCGGAGGTGGGCGCGGCGTGGAAGTTCCTCAAGGAGCTGCGCCTGGACCGCGGCCCCCTCGACCGCGACGAGGCCGAGGCCGAGCTGAAGAAGTGGTGGGCCGAGCGCCGGGGCTGATCAGCGGGGTGGAAGCCCGGACTCCGTGCGTAGCGCTTCGCCGGTCGTGTCGGGTGAGGGTGCGACGTGGTGCGCTGTCATTCGGGTCGCTCCTTTCCGCTGTGCACCGCGCCGTCGGCGGTGCCGTCGCCGTCGGTGTCGAACAGCAACACGTCGGGCGTGCCGTCCCCGTCGCCGTCCACGACCGCCTGCCGCGGCGGCCGGCCCGGCTCCGCGGGGATCGCGGTGACGCGGGGCCCGGGAGGTTCCGGCGGTGTGGGCTCGGCCTTCCCGGGGGACGCCGCGCCGGTGCCCGGCACCGGGCAGCTCGACGGTGCGCCGCCCCGCTCGGCGGGTTTCGCGTCGGCGAGCGCCCAGAGCCCGTCGCCGGCGTCGCGGAAGCGGGCCTCGGCGGTCCCGTCGTCGTCGAGGTCGAGGGCGGAGACGTCGGCCCGGCCGTCGGAGTCCAGGTCGATCATGGCGTCGTCGACGCGCCCGTCCCCGTCGAAATCGAGGACCACCGCACCGTGGACCGCGGGCGAGCGCCACGTGCTGACCGGCCCGGCCCCGTCCCCGAACCAGTACTCGAGCAGCTCGTCCCCCATATCAATTGGACGCGCCGGCGGGGGCGGGGGTTCCCTTCCGTCGGTACAGCGCGAGCACCGTCACGACGGAGACGGCGTAGATCACGGCCCCGAACGCGGCGAGGGGGCGGCTCGCCCCGTCGAACGGGACGACGGCGGCGGCGAACGAGACCGCGGCGACGAAGGTGGTGTTGAACAGGGCGTCCTGGAACGAGAACACCTGCCCGCGCCGCTCGTCGGGCACGTCGAGCTGCATCGCGGCGTCGCCGGAGAGTTTGACCACCTGCCCGGCGACGCCGAGCACGCCGGCGGCGATCACGAGCACCAGGAAGTCGAGCGTGAGCACGGTCAGCTGGGTAAGGCAGGCCACGACGAGCGCGCCCACCACGGTGGTGCGCCGCCCCCAGCGGGCCACGGAGAGGGGCGTGATCACGGCGGCCACGAACATGCCGACGGCGGTCGCGCCCGCGACGGCGCCGAAGCCCGCGAGGCCCAGCGTCCCGTCGGTGAAGTGGTGCCGGGTGAGCAGGAGCAGCATCAGCGTGTTGAACCCGAAGACGGTGCGGTGCGCCCCCATTCCGCTCAGGGCCGCGGTGACCGACGGTGCGCGCCACGCCGCGAGGGCGCCGTGCGCCAGGCCGGCGCCGATGTCGCGGAGCGCGGTGGGCCGCACGCCGGGCGGGTTCACGTCGTGGTCGGGGCCGAGGACGCCGGGGCGGAAGCGGGCCGAGAGCGCCGCGCCGCACAGCGCGACGAGGGCGGCGCAGCCGAGGACGGCGCCGCTGCCTGCGTCGTCGGAGCCGAAGATCGCGCGCAGCCCGACGGCGGTGCCGGCGCCGAGGGCGGTGGCGCCCGCACCGAGGGTGGTGGTCACGGAGTTCATCGCGACCAGTTGGGGTCTGTCCACGACGTGCGGCAGCGCCGCGGAGAGCCCGGACGCGACGAACCGGCCGGCCCCGCCCACGGCGAGGGCGACGACGAAGATCGCGGTCTCCCCCGCTCCCGCCCCGAGGACGGCCGCGCACAGCAGGATCAGCGCGGTGCGGATCAGGTTGGCGACGATGAACACCTTGCGCCGGTCCCAGTGGTCGAGCAGGGCGCCGGCGAAGGGCCCGATCGCCGAGTACGGGAGGAGCAGGACCGCGAGGCCGCCGGCGATCGCGGCGGGCGTCGCGTTGCGTTCGGGGTTGAACACGATGGCGCTGCCCAGCGCGGCCTGGAACAGGCCCTCGGTGTACTGGCTGAGCAGTCGCACTCCGAGGAGCCTGAGCAGGTCGGGGATGTCGCGGAAAGAGCGCCAGGCGGCGTGACCGGCGCCGCGGCCCACGGCTTGGCCGCTGTCTGTCACGCCGTTCAGCGTATCGACCGGAGGGTCGGCCGGGTTGTGCAACCCCGCAGCTGGGATGCGTGCCATGATGGGGACGTGGGTCCCGATCGCTCCAACGAATCCGCCCCCCGGGACGCCTCGTCGGGCGAGAGCTCGGAGGCGCGCTTCTCCGTGTCCGCGGGCACGCTCCTGGTGGCCTCCCCCGAGCTCATCGAGCCTACGTTCGCGCGCACCGTCGTCTATCTGATCGAGCACAACGAGTCCGGCAGCCTGGGCGTGGTGCTGAACCGGCCCAGCGAGTCCGCGGTGCACGGGGTGCTCCCCCAGTGGCACGATCTGGCCGCCAAGCCGAAGGCCGTGTTCGTGGGCGGGCCGGTGAATCAGTCGGCGGCGTTGTGCCTGGGTGTGGCGAAGGCCGGGCAGGACGTGAGCGGTATCCGCGGGCTGCAGCCCGTCGCCGGACGGATCGTGCTGGTGGACCTGGACTCCGATGTGGAGATGATGGACGAGCTGCTGGACGGCGTGCGGGTGTTCGCCGGATACAGCGGCTGGGGCATGGGGCAGCTCGACGACGAGCTGGAGCGCGACGACTGGATCCCCTGCAGTGCCGTGCACACCGACGTTCTCACTCCCCCGCGGGTGGACCTGTGGGGCAAGGTCCTCCGCCGGCAGGGCTACCCCACCTCGCTGCTCGCCACCCACCCGGTGGACGTCTCCACCAACTGAGCCTTTCGCTCTCGGTTCGCATTAGGTTAGGCTCCCCTCCACCTACGGATGGGAGTCGATGATGAGGCGTGCGTCGCTGTTCGCCGCGCTGGGCGCGGCGGCCCTGGTCCTGACGGGCTGCGGCACGGCCGATCCCGGGGGCGACGGGGCGGCACCGTCGGGCACCGTGACGATCACCCAGGTCAAGGGCGTCACCGAGTTCCCCGTGGGCCCCACCCGGATCGTGGCCAACGGCTACTCGATCGACAACCTGCTCGCGCTCGGCATCAAGCCCACCGCCGTCGTCGAGGGCCAGGTGCCGCTGCCGGCGCCGTGGCACGGGAACAGGCTCGACGGGGTGCCGATCATCCGGATGCCCGATAAGCAGACGGTGCCGGTCGAGGAGGTCGCGAAGTACCGGCCCGAGCTGTTCGTGGGCGACAACTTCGTGGTGAACACCAACTACGACAGGCTCGCGCCGATCACGAAGGTGCTCGGCGGCATCGAGAAGGACGGCACCGCGTCGGCGTGGGACACGCAGTTGGACGCGCTGGGCAGAATCCTCGGCAAGGAGGGTGAGGCGGCGAAGGTGCTCGCCGACGACAAGGCGAACATCGACCGGGTCCGCCAGCGGCATCCCGGGCTGCAGGGGAAATCGGCGGTCGTGGCGCAGTACCTCGCGTCGTCGAACTCGTTCAACCTGGTCGCGCAGCCGGCGGACGCGACCAACCGGTTCTTCGCCGAGCTGGGCATGGCGCTGCCGAAGTCGATCCGGGAGAACCCCGCGTTCTCGAGCGACACCGGCATGCAGGGCGGGCGCACCCCCGTCTCGCTCGAGCAGCTGCCGACGATCGGCGCCAACCTCATGGCCATCTACCCCAACGGCGCCACCGACGCCGACCTCGCGAAGCTGGGCGGCTACTCCGGCCTCCCCCAGGTGCGCGGCGGCACGACGATGGTCTCGGACCTGCACACGATCGTCTCGATGAACCAGCCCACGTCGCTGAGCCGCGCGTGGATCCTGGAGCGCCTGGAGCCGCTGCTGGCGAAGGTGGAGACCCAGCCGGCGGTGCCGTGACGGGCTAGACCCGGGCGGGTTCCTGTTCCAGCTCGCGACCGTAGCGGGCGGCGAGCCACGCGCACATCATGAGCTGGATCTGGTGGAAGATCATCAGCGGCAGCACGAGCAGGCCCACGGGCTGCCCGGCGAACAGGACCGCGGCCATCGGCAGGCCCGTGGCCATGGACTTCTTGGTGCCGCAGAACTGGATCGCGATCATGTCGGCGCGGTCGAACCCGAGCCGCTCGGCCGAGAACCGGGTGAGCCACAGCATGAACAGCACCAGCAGCACGGACAGCACGATGAGCTGGACGACGCCCACCCACGACACCTGGCTCCAGATGTGCTCTCGCATGCCGGCGGAGAACGCGGCGTAGACCACGAGCACGATCGATCCGCGGTCCACGTACTTCAGCGCCGCCGCGTGCCTGGTCACGAACTCCGCGATCCACGGCCGCAGCAGCTGGCCCAGCAGGAACGGCAGAAGGAGCTGCAGGCACAGGTCCACGATCGAGCTGCTGTGGAACTGCACCTCGCCGGTGGTGGCCATGAGCGCGAGCACCAGCAGCGGCGTGACGAACACGCCCAGCAGGTTGGAGACGGACGCGCTGACGATCGCCCCGGGCACGTTGCCGCCCGCGATCGACGTGAACGCGATCGACGACTGCACGGTGGACGGCAGCAGCGTCATGAACAGCACGCCCGCGTACAGGCTGGGCATGAGCAGGGCCTCGGGCAGGAACTGCAGCAGCACGCCGATGATCGGGAACACGACGAACGTGAAGCCCAGGATCACGGCGTGCAGGCGCCAGTGCTTGAGGCCGGCGATCGCCTCGCGCGGGTGGATCCGCGCGCCGTAGAGGAAGAACAGGATCGCGATCGCGACGGTGACGGCACCGTCGACCACGGGCACCGCGCCGCCCTCGGCCGGGAACAGGGCCGCGACGCCGACGGCCGCGAAGATCGCGACGATGAAGCCGTCGATGGACAGCTTGTCGAGGAGCTTCTTCATCGCGCTACGCGGGGTGCGCCTCGTGGTCGCACATGCCCTTGAGGGCGCAGGCGCCGCATCCGCCGGTCACGCCGCAGTCGGAGGCCGGGTCCGACGGTGCGCCGTCTGCGCCGCCCGACGGTGCGCCGTCCTCGCTGCAGCAGGTTGCCTGGGGCATCTGCAGGCGGGCCTGGATGGACGCGGCCCGCGCACCCTGCAGCGCGCCGAAGCCCGCGAGGAAGACGCCGGCGACGGCGACCACCGCGACGATCACGTAGGACCAGGGGCCGTCGATCGCGAGCGCGGCGAGCGCTCCCCCGCCGAAGATCACGCCGGCCGCGATGAGGCCCGGGCCGGCCACGCGGTTGGCGGTGCGCCACAGCAGCGGATCGGAGAGGGTCTGTTCGGTGCGTACTCCGACGACGCCGTTCTCCGGCAGGCGACCGGTGAACGCCGCCACGCCCACCGCGATCGCGGCGACGGCGGCCAGAGCGAGGATCAGAACCAGCACGAACACCCGTCCAGTCTAGGGACCCGCGCAAATCGGGCGCGCACCCGCCGCCGGTGGGCTGCGCCGGGGCGGCGCGGGGCCGAGCGGGGGAATCGGTGCACGGGGATTTAGGCTGGTGGGGTGACCCAGAACGTTGAACAGACCGCTTCCGCCAGCCCCGCCCACCGGTACACGGCGGAGCTCGCGGGCGCCATCGAGCAGCGGTGGCGCGACGAGTGGCGCGAGAAGGGCGTCTTCAACGCCCCGAACCCCGTCGGGCCCCTCCAGGGCGACGGTCCGCTCCCCGCCGAGAAGCTGTTCATCCTGGACATGTTCCCGTACCCGTCGAGTGCCGGCCTGCACGTGGGACACCCGCTGGGCTACATCGCGACGGACGTGTACGCCCGGTACCACCGGATGAACGGCGCCAACGTGCTGCACACGATGGGCTTCGACGCGTTCGGCCTGCCGGCCGAGCAGTACGCGGTGCAGACCGGCACGCATCCGCGGGTGACCACCGAGAAGAACGTGGCCCGCTACCTGGAGCAGATCAGCAGCCTGGGTCTGGCGCACGACGAGCGCCGCCGCGTGTCCACCACGGACCCGGAGTTCTACCACTGGACCCAGTGGATCTTCCTGCAGATCTACAACGCCTGGTACGACGCCGCCCAGGACCGCGCCCGGCCCATCGCCGAGCTGGAGGCCGAGTTCGATTCGGGCGCACGCGCCCTGGACGACGGCCGGGACTGGAACGCGCTGAGCCGGGCCGAGAAGAACGCGGTACTGGACGGCTTCCGCCTGGTGTACGAGAGCAATTCGCTGGTCAACTGGTGCCCGGGCCTGGGCACGGTGCTGGCCAACGAGGAGGTCACCGCGGACGGCCGGAGCGAGCGCGGCAACTTCCCGGTGTTCCGGAAGCAGCTGCGGCAGTGGATGATGCGGATCACCGCGTACAGCGACCGGCTGATCGACGATCTGGACCTGCTGGACTGGCCGGAGAAGGTCAAGGCCATGCAGCGCAACTGGATCGGCCGCAGTTACGGTGCGCGCGTGCGCTTCCCGTCGGGCGACCGGACGATCGAGGTGTTCACCACCCGCCAGGACACGCTGTTCGGCGCCACCTACATGGTGCTCAGCCCCGAGCATCCGCTGGTGGACGACCTGACCGCGGCGGCCTGGCCCGAGGGCACCGACCCGCGGTGGACCGGCGGCGCCGCGACGCCCGCGGAGGCGGTCGCGCAGTACCGCGCGTCGATCGCCGCGAAGTCCGATCTGGAGCGCCAGGAGAGCAAGGAGAAGACCGGCGTCTTCCTGGGCAGCACCGCGGTGAACCCGGTCGACGGCCGCGAGATCCCGCTGTTCATCGGCGATTACGTCCTCATGGGCTACGGCACGGGCGCCATCATGGCGGTGCCCGGCCACGACGTGCGCGACCACGAGTTCGCGACGGAGTTCGGTCTGCCCCTCATCGAGGTGATCGGCAGTGAGGCCGGGGTGCAGGACGAGGCGTACGTCGGCGACGGGCCGGCGGTGAACTCGGCCAACGCCGAGGTGGACATCAACGGCATGGCCGTCGCCGACGCCAAGCGGACCATCACCGCGTACCTGGAGCGCACCGGCGCCGGCGAGGGCACCGTCCAGTACAAGCTGCGCGACTGGCTGTTCGCGCGGCAGCGGTACTGGGGCGAGCCCTTCCCCATCGTCTTCGACGCCGACGGTGCGCCGCACGCACTTCCGGACGCGGATCTGCCCGTGCTGCTGCCCGAGGTGGACGACTACGCGCCCGTCTCGTTCGACCCGGACGACGCGGATTCGCAGCCCTCTCCCCCGCTGGCGAAGGCCTCCGACTGGCTGCACCTGGACCTGGATCTGGGCGACGGCCTGCAGGACTACACCCGCGACGCCAACGTGATGCCGCAGTGGGCCGGCAGCTCCTGGTACCAGCTGCGCTACGTGGACCCGACGAACTCGGAGACGTTCTGCGCCAAGGAGAACGAGGCGTACTGGATGGGCCCGCGGCCGGAGCGCAACGGGGCGAAGGACCCGGGCGGCGTGGACCTGTACGTGGGCGGCGTGGAGCATGCGGTGCTGCACCTGCTGTACGCCCGGTTCTGGCACAAGGTGCTGTTCGACCTGGGGTACGTCACCTCCCGCGAGCCGTACCGGAAGCTGTTCAACCAGGGCATGATCCAGGCCTACGCGTACACCGACGCGCGCGGGGTGTACGTGCAGGCCGACGAGGTGGTCGAGCGTGACGGCAGGTACTTCCTGGGCGATCAGGAGGTCAACCGCGAGTACGGCAAGATGGGCAAGTCCCTGAAGAACTCGGTCGCGCCCGACGACATCGCCCGGGACTACGGTGCCGACACGCTGCGCGTGTACGAGATGTCGATGGGCCCGCTGGACCAGGACCGCCCGTGGGCCACCAAGGACGTGGTGGGTGCGCAGCGGTTCCTGCAGCGCGCCTGGCGCGCGGTGATCGATGAGGAGACGGGTGCGGTCCGGGTGACCGACGAGACGCCGTCGGACGAGTCGATGCGGGTGCTGCACAAGACGATCGCGGGTGTGCGTGAGGACTACGCGGAGATGCGGGACAACACCGCGATCGCGAAGCTCATCGAGCTCACCAACCACCTGACCAAGGCCTACCCCGGCGGCGCCCCGCGGGCGTTGGCCGAGCCGCTGGCGCTCATGCTGGCACCGGTGGCGCCGCATGTCGCCGAGGAGCTGTGGAACCGCCTGGGCCACGAGGGATCCCTCGCCCACGGGCCGTTCCCGCAGCCGGAGAACCAGTGGCTGGTGGAGGACACCGTCGAGATCCCGGTGCAGGTGAAGGGCAAGGTCCGCGCGCGGATCACGGTGGGGGCGGACGCCTCCGACGAGGCGCTCGAGGCCGCGGCGTTGGCGGACCCGAAGATCGCCGAGTTGCTCGACGGCGCACCGCGCAAGGTGATCGTGGTGTCCGGCAAGCTGGTCAACATCGTTCCGTAGCCGAGGAGGCCCGCCGTGATCGGATCCGTCGCCGAGGAAGCGACCGAGGAGCGGCGGAGCCTGCTCGCGCTGATCGAGGGGCTGAGCGCGGAGCAGTGGCTCGCGCCCAGCCTGTGCGACGGCTGGCGGGTGCGCGACGTGGTGGCGCACCATGTCGGGTACGACGTGCTCTCGGGACGGGAGACGGTGCGGCGCATGGCCGCCGGCCGTTCCCATCCGGGTGGCCCGAACGGGATGCTCATCGACGAGATGGCGCCGCTGAGTACCGACGAGCTCGTGGAGATGGTGCGGAACCACCTGCGCCCGACGGGGCTGACCACCGGCTTCGGTTGCCGGATCGCGTTGCTGGACTGCATGGTCCACCAGCAGGACATCCGCAGGCCGTTGGGCCTGCCGAGGACGATTCCCGCGGAACGGATCCGGCCCGCGCTGAACTTCGCCGTCTGGGCGCCGCCGATCCGCGGGGCGGTGCGGGGCAGGGGAGTGCGCCTGGTGGCGGACGACCTCGACTGGGCGTTCGGGCGCGGTGACGAGGTGCGCGGGCCCGCGGAGGCGGTGCTGCTCGCGATGGCCGGGCGACCGGCGGCCCTGTCCGACCTCCGCGGCCCGGGCCTGGACCGCCTCACCCGGAACCTCGGGGCCTGACGGGGGCCGCCGCCAGCTGGGTGGAGGTGGCTGCGGTCTCCGCCGGTGGGCTGAAGGTTCTGCTGGGCGCTTGAGGCGGGGTCGTCGGCGGCTCGAAGCCCGTTCGAATGACGTTCGATATCGTTATCAAATCGTGATGATACGAGCGAAGATCAGGCGTAGGATGGAGTCATCCACCGGGGGGGGTGATGGCGATGACCAGCAGCTATGTCGATCCGTACGTCGCGGCGATCGAATCGCTCGAACACGCCGTCGGCGCGGCGTTGCAGGAGGATCCCGCGCGGTTGACCCCGGGCGAACTGACGGAGGCGCTCGGGCGGATCGAGGCGGTGTCCCGGCGGCTCGCCGCGGTACAGATCGCCGTCGCGGCGGCCGCGAACGATGCCGGAGTGCCGGGGCAGCTGGGCTACTGCAATCTGAAGCTCCTGCTCCAGAGGCACTTCCGGCTCACCGGCGGAGAGGCGGCCGCCAGGGTCCGCGGGGTGCAGAATCGGGCCGCGCGTCCGCAGCCGAGCGGCGCGGTGTGCCCGCCGCGGCACCCGTTGCTCGCGCAGGAGCAGCGAGCGGGCGCGGTATCGGAAGCGCAGGTCGCCGAGATCGAGAAGGTGCTGTCGAAGGCCCGCCGATCCGGCGCGGACGCCGAGGTCCTTGCGCTCATGGAGTCGATCCTGGTCGACGCGGCGGAGGACGCGGATCCACTCGCGCTCTGGCGGGCGGGGCGGCACGCGCTGTCGCTGCTGGACGCCCAGGGCGAGGAGCCCGACGACCGGCGCGCGCGGGCCAGGCGCGGGCTCGATCTCGGCAAGCAGGACGACGAGGACCTCACTTCCGAGTTCGGCGGGGTGATCACCGCGCCGCTCAGGGCTCTCCTGGAAGCGGTGTTCGCCAAGGGCGCCCGGCGGGGAATCAACAACCCCGCGGACGGCGAGGAGCGGCTGACCGGGGACGAGTCCGACGATGCGCTGCGGGCCGATGCCGCCGCCCGCGACGATCGCTCCGCGGCGCAGCGCCGGCACGACGCGCTGGTCGCGGTTCTGTCCGGCGCACTCGACGCGGGAATCACGGGCACGCACCGCGGCCTGCCCGCGATCCCGATCGTGACCATGACGCTCGCTCAGGTCGAGTCGGAGGTCGGCGTGGCCACCACCGCGACCGGCGGATCGATCTCGGTGCCGGACGCGATGGAGATCCTCAGGACCCACCCGTACTACGTGCTGCTGCTGTCCGCCTCGTCGCGCCCGCTCTGGCTCGGCCGGTCCCGGCGCCTCGCGAGCCCCGACCAGCGTCTGGCCCTCCTCGGATCCGAGCGCGGATGCTCGGCGCCCGGGTGCGACGGCCCGGGCGCGCACTGCGAGGTGCACCACCGCGACGAGTGGGCCGCAGGCGGCGCCACCGATATCGAGAACCTCACGCTCGCCTGTTCGGCCGACCACCACAGCCTGGATCGTCCACCGCCCGGCGCGGCCGTCGGAACGCCGGGCTGGACGACCTCCGCGGCGCCGCCCGGGGACCGGTATGCGGGGCGCACGGTGTGGACGCGCGGGCGGAGTCCCGGCGCCGTCAATCACCAGCACCATCCGGACGAGCTGTACGAGGAGGCCGTGCGCCGCTGGCGGCGTCGCCGCGACGAGGAACTCGACCGTCTCCGCGAGGCCCACGCCCACGAGGCGGCGTGAGCTGCCATGATCGACCAGCGATACCCGCGACGATTCCATGGGGAGGGCCGGCGATGCGGCTGATCGACGACGCGGAGCGGCGCGCCCGCCTCGCACGGCGGCACGCGCTCGCGCCGGGCCACCGGGTGGGCACGGTGGCGGAGGGCATCCGCTCGGTGGTGGCCCTGCACGCCACGGAACCCGCCACGCCGTACCTGTCGCTGCACGCCCGGATCGACGGCTTCGCCCGCGCGGCCTACGAGGAGGAGCTGTGGGAGAGGCGTTCGCACGCCAAGCAACTCGCGATGCGCCGCACCATGTTCGTCTTCCCGCGTGCCTTGTTGGGCGCGGCGCTCGGTGCACCGTCGAGCAGGGTCGCCGCGCAGGAGCACGCCAAGGTGGTAAAGGACGCCGAGGCGGGTGGCATCGCGCCGGACGGCCCCGCATGGATGGAGACCGCCCGCGCCGCGGTGCTCGAGAGGCTCGCCGGGGGAGCGGAACTGGGCGCCGCGGAGCTCCGGGAGACGGTGCCCGAGCTGGCGGGCCGGGTCACCCTGTTCGAGGGTAAGAAGTACGGCGGCGACATGCATCTCGCGCCCCGCGTCCTCACGTGGCTGGGCGCGCGAGGCGATCTTGTGCGGGCCCGGAACGCGGGGCACTGGCGCGTGAACCGCAACCTGTGGGCCCGCGGCGACGAGTGGTTCGGCGCCCCGATCGCGCCGCTGGACCCGCAGCAGGGCTACGCCGCCCTGCTGCGGGAGTACCTGCGCGCCTTCGGGCCCGCCACGGAGACGGACGTCGTGTGGTGGTTCGGCGCGACCAAGTCCGCGATGCGCGCGGCCCTGCGGGACGTGGCCGCGGTCGAGGTGGAACTCGAACGCGGGCAGACGGGCTGGGTCCTCCCGGACGACGTGGATCCCGTGCCGCCGGTCGAGCCCTGGGCAGCTCTGCTGCCCGCGCTCGATCCCACGCCCATGGGCTGGAAGGAGCGCGACTTCTACCTCGACCGCGCGTTCGCGCCGGAGATCTACGACCGGGCGGGTAACGCCGGGACCACCGCGTGGTGGGACGGCCGGATCGTGGGCGCGTACATCCAGGACGATGCGGGCGACGTGGGCCTCGTGCTGCGCCCGGGAACGCCCGTTGCGGCGAGAAGGGCGCTCGCGAAGGAGGCTCAGCGGCTGGGGGAGTGGCTCGACGGCGAGCGGGTCAACTCGCTCTACAAATCGCCGATCACCCTGCGCGACACCTGATTCTCAGCGCACCACCGCGATCGCCAGGCCGTCCCAGCCCTTGATCCCCACGGTCTGCAACGCGGTGGCGTCGAGGCGCGGATCGGTACCCAAGCGCTCGAGGGCGGCACGCGTACCGTCGGCGTCGGGCCCCTCCTCGTCGAGCCGGCGCACCACGTTGTCGAGGACGATCACCGTGCCGGGCTCGCTGAGGCGCAGCGCCCAGTCCAGGTACTGTCGGTTGTTCGCCTTGTCCGCGTCGATGAACACGAGGCCGAACGGCCCGGTGACGAACGGCAGGGTGTCGAGCGCGGGTCCGACCTCGATCCGGACGCGGTCGCCGAGCCCCGCCTCGTCGAGGCTGGCCCGCGCCACCGCCGCGTGCTCGGGGGAGAACTCCAGCGTGGTCACCGATCCCTCGGGCCCGACGCCCCGCGCCAGCCAGGCGGTGCTGTACCCGCCGAGCGTGCCGATCTCCAGCACCCGGCTCGCCCCCGCGATCGTCGTGAGCAGGTACAGCAGCTTGCCCTGGGTGGCCGAGACGGCGATGTCGGGAAGGCCGCCTTCGGCCTGCGCGTCCCGGATCGGCGTCAGCTCGGCGGCATCCGGGAGGACGGTGCGCTCCAGGTAGCCGTCCGTCCGGGACCACTTCTCGGTGTTCGCGTCGTCGGTGCTCACACCGCCACGCTACGCCCGGGATCGGGTCCGCGGGGACGTGAAGGTCAGCGGGGACGCAGGACGATCTCGGTGGGGTGCGCGTCGGCAGGGGTGCGTACGGCCTGCGCCACGGCCGCGGCCACGGTCTCGGGGCGCAGGAGCCCCTCGGGCGCGTACCTCCGCCCCTCGGCCTCGAAGATGCCCTCCTGCATCCGGGTGTCGATGCGCCCGGGGAAGACGCTGGTGACCCGCAGGTCCGGCTCCTCCGCCCGCAGTGCCTCGGCGAACGCGGTGAGCCCGAACTTGCTGGCGGCGTACGCGCTCCAGCCGGGGTTGGCGCGTTTGCCGGCGCCCGAGTTGATGAGCACGACGTGCCCCGAGGCGGCGCGCAGGGCGGGCAGCAGGGCCTTCGTCAGCTCCACCACGGCGAGGACGTTGACCTCGAACATCGTCCGCCATTCCGCGGCGGGGGTGTCCTCGATCCGGCCGATGGCGGCGACGCCGGCGTTGTGCACCACCACGTCGAGCCGGTCGATCTCGGAGGCGGCGCGGGCCACGGCGTCGTGGTCGGTGACGTCGACGGCGAAGGTGCGGGCTCCCAGCTCGGACGCCAGCGCGTCGAGCGCGGGGGAGGGGCGGCCGCCGAGCAGCAGGTCGTGCGTGGGCGCCAGCTGCCGGGCGATCTGTTCGCCGAGTCCGCGGGAGGCACCGGTGACGAGGGCGATCGGGCGATCGGTCATGGCCCCACGGTAGCGAACCCGTACTATCCCGGAGCGGCGGCTCTAGGCTGTCCCCGAGACCGAGGAGGTGACCCGATGTCGCGCCAGCGCTGGCCTGCACGAAGGGAATCACCCACACGGCTCATAGCGGCAGGTTTCGGCACGGTCCTGCTGCTCGGGACCGCGCTCCTCATGGCGCCCGTCTCCTCCGCCGAGAGCACCGCGACGGGCTTCGTCCCCGCCCTCTTCACCGCGACGTCGGCGATCAGCGTCACCGGGCTCGCCGTCGTGGACACCGCGCAACACTGGTCGGTGTTCGGGCAGCTCGTGATCCTCGGCCTCATTCAGATCGGCGGCCTCGGCGTCATGACGCTGGCATCGCTGCTCGGCCTCGTCGTCGCCCGCCGCCTGGGCCTGCGGATGCAGATGGTGGCGCAGACCGAGACCCGCACCCCGACGCTCGGCGGCGGGCGGACCGTGGTGCTGCGGGTGGTGACGATCAGCCTCTCTGTGGAGGCCGCGGTCGCGGTGATCCTGGGGCTCCGGTTCTGGCTGCACTACGACGAGAGCGCCGGGCGCGCGGCCTATCTCGGGATCTTCCACGCCGTCTCCTCGTACAACAACGCCGGTTTCGCGCTGTTCTCCGACAACCTGATGGGCTTCGCCGGCGATGCGCTCATCCTCGGCCCCCTGGCGTTCGCGCTCATCGTGGGCGGGCTCGGCCTGCCCGTGATCCTCGAGGTGCTGCGCGCGCTGGCCCGCGCCCGCACGCGCACCGGCGCCCCGCGGCGCTTCACACTGCACACCAAGCTCACGCTGAGCACCTACTTCGCGCTCCTGGCGGTCGGCGTCGCCGCGATCACCGCCACGGAATGGGCCAACCCCGCCACGCTCGGCCCCATGGACGTGTGGTCGAAGCTGGTGGCGGGCACGTTCTCCGGGATCTCGCCCCGTACCGCGGGTTTCAACGCCGTGGACATCGGCGGCATGCACACGCAGTCGCTGCTGGTGACCGACGTGCTCATGTTCATCGGCGGCGGCAGCGCCGGTACCGCGGGCGGCATCAAGGTCACGACGTTCGCGCTGCTCGCGTTCGTCATCTACAGCGAGGTCCGCGGCGAGCCCAACGTGCACATCCTGGGCCGGAAGATCGCCGCCGACGTGCAGCGGCAGGCGATCACCGTGGCGCTCATGGGCGTCGGTGCCGTCATGGCGTCGACGCTGGCGCTGCAGTACCTCACCCCGTTCCGGCTCGACGATGTGCTGATGGAGTCGATCTCGGCGTTCGCCACCGTCGGGCTGAGCACCGGCATCACCCCGAAGCTGCCCGCCGCCGCGCAACTGATCCTGGTGCTGCTCATGTTCATCGGGCGTCTGGGCCCGATCACCTTGGCCTCGGCGCTCGCGCTCCGCGAGCGCTCCCGCAGGTTCGACCGACCGGAGGAGCGACCGATCATTGGCTAGGAAACAGGTATACGACACGGCCCGCGTCGCGGTGCTCGGACTGGGGCGCTTCGGCGCCGCCCTCGCCGGCGAGCTCGTGGAGCAGGGCACCGAGGTTCTGGGCGTGGACGCCGATCGCGCCGCGGTGCAGCAGAACTCCGACATCCTCACCGCGTCGGCGGTGGCCGACACCTCCGACATCGAGGCGCTCAGGCAGCTGGGCATCGACGCCTTCGAACACGTGGTGGTGGCGATCGGCGCCGATCTGGAGGCGAGCATCCTCACCACCTCGCTGCTGGTGGACCTCGGCGTCCCGGACATCTGGGCGAAAGCGACCACCGCCCAGCAGCAGCGGATCCTGGAGCGCATCGGCGCCCACCACGTGATCCTGCCCGAACAGGAGATGGGCGTGCGGGTGGCGCACCTGGTGAGCGACCAGCGGCTCCTCGACTACGTGAAGTTCGAGGAGGGCTACGTCATGGCGAAGACCCGCGCGCCGCAGTCGGTGGTCGGGGTCCCGTTGGGGCAGAGCGGCCTTCGCGCCAAGTACAAGATCACCGTGGTGGCGATCAAGCGCGGCAACGGCGAGTTCACCTCCGCGGGGCTGGATTCGGTGATCGAGCCGGGCGACCTGCTGCTCGTCGCCGGGCGCCAGCAGGCCGTCGAGGAGTTCGCCGAGCTGTCCTGACCGGGCGCCCCGTCGACCGCGGAACGGTCGGGTGCGGAACGGTCGGGTGCGGAACGGTCGGGCGCGGAAACGACGGACGGGCCCACGGGAACGGGCCCACGAGAACGGGTCCGCCCCGCCGGGACGTCGTGTCCCTGCGGGGCGGCCCGGCCGTGTCCGGAAGGCTTAGAACTCCTCGCCCACGAGGTCGGCGCCCTCGGGCACCGTCGGCGACTCCGCGGCCTTGTCGCGCACCTGGGTGAGCACGACGCCGGCGATCACGCAGCACAGCGCGCCGACGTAGAACGGGGCGGCGGGGCTGCCGAGCCAGTTCGCGATGTGCGCCACCAGGGTCGCGGCCAGCGCGCCGCCCAGCCAGCGGAGGAAGTTGTAGCCGGCGCTCGCCACGGGGCGCGGCGCGTCGGCGATGGACATCGCGGTGCCGGTGAACAGGGTGTTGAGCACTCCCGACGGGATGCCGGAGAGCACCACGACAGCCACCACGATGCCCACGCTCTCGTGCCCGATCGCGGCGATGAGCAGGAGCACGCCGTACGCCAGGACCGCGGTGATCGCGCCCCGGCGCTCGCCCAGGGTGGCCGCGACCTTGGGCGCCAGCCACACGCCGCTCACGGCCACCAGCAGGCCCCAGCCGACGAACACCGCGCCCACGAAGTACGGGCTCTTGTGCAGCACGAACGGCGACCAGGCGAGCACCGTGAAGAAGGCGGCGGTGTAGAAGGCCGAGCCCAGGCCGGTGAGGAACAGGCCGCGCTGGCGCAGGGCGCGCAGCGGCGCCAGGGGCGAGACGGTGCCCTCCACGGCGCGCTTGCGCTTCGCCTCCGCGGCATCGGGCTTGAGCATGGTGGCGCACAGGACGGCGCCGATCGCCATGAGCGTGGCGGTGCCGGCGAACGGGCCGCGCCAGGAGATGTCACCGAGGATGGCGCCGAGCAGCGGTCCCACCGCGAGACCCACGCCGAGCGCGGCCTCGTAGAGCAGGATGGCGCCCTGCTGGCCGCCGGTGGCGGCGGAGACGATCACGGCGAGCGCGGTCGCGATGAACAGCGCGTTGCCCAGGCCCCACACGGCGCGCCAGGCCACCAGCTCGCCGATGGAGCCGGCCAGCGCGCACGCGCCGGAGGCGATCACGATGAGCAGCAGGCCCGCGATCACCGTGCGCTTCGCGCCGAACATCGAGGTGAACCAGCCGATGAAGAGCATGGCGACCACCTGGACGCCGAGGTACGAGGAGAACAGCAGGGTGGTCTGGCTCGGGGTCGCGTCGAGGCCCTTGGCGATCGACTCCAGGATGGGGTCGACCAGGCCGATGCCCATGAACGCGATCACCGCGGCGAAGGCCGTGACCCACACCGCCTTCGGCTGATGGGACAGGGTGTCACGCAGACTCGGGTGTTGGTGGTCCGACTGCGAGGGTGCGGCGGTGGTCGTCACGTGCAGGCTCCTCTCGAATTACTACGAGAGTCTAACTATTAGGGGAGGCACGGATCAAGCGGCTGTGACACATTCCTCAGCGGACCGGCAGCTCAGACGTCGTCGCGGTACAGCTCCAGCAGCTTGTCCAGGGCGGGCACGGCGGCCTGCAGGTGCGCGCGGTCCTCGTCGGTCAGCTGGGTCAGGTATCCGGCGAGCAGGGCGTTGCGCGCCTCGATGAGCTCCGATGTGAGCTTCTGCCCGTACTCCGACAGCTGCACCACCACCGCGCGGCCGTCGTCGGGGTCCGGGCTGCGCTGCGCGAGCCCGAGCCGCTCCAGGCCGTCCACCGCGCTCGTCGCGGAGGGCAACCGGATCCGCAGGAACCGCGCCAGTTCACCCATCCGCACGGGTCCGAGTCGCAGCAGGCTCTGCAGCGCCGCCTGCTGTGCCGGCGTCAGATCGGGCCCCGGGGTGTTCCGTTTCACCAGGTAGTGCAGCTGGAGCAGGGGCGAGCGCAGGTGCGCGGCGAGGTCGGCGATGGCACCGTCGGACGTCGGGGTCGACGGTGCGCCGGAGAGTTCGGACGCGGGGGCCATGGGTCGATAGTAGGCGGTGAACGGCCGGTGCCGGGCCACCCGGAGGTGGGCCCGGCACCGTCGAACCACGAAAACCGAAGGGGCCCTTACGAGCCGACCTTCCCACCCTTCTTCCAGACCGCAACAACGGAGGGGCGCGGCTCGGACGATCCGCCGTCCGGCCAGTGCGAGGACGGCTTCTCGGCGTCCGCGTCGTCCGTCTCGCCCGGGTGCTGCACGGCCACCAGCACGCGGTCCTCGGTGACGACGGGGCCGCACGTCTCGGCGCCGAAGGGCACGGTGAGGAACTGCTTGGTGAGGCCGCGGTCCTTACCCTCGAGGACGACGCCGAACAGGCCGTCGTTGCTGTCGAAGGTGTCGTTCGTGCCGTCGGTGGAGATCCACAGGTTGCCCTGCGCATCGAAGGTCACGTTGTCGGGGCAGCTGATCCGCGAGACCTTGGTCTTGTCGAAGCCGCCGTAGTAGGTGTCGGCGGCCGCGGGATCGCCGCACACCAGCAGCAGGTCCCAGGAGAACGAGGTGCCGGTGTGATCGTCGGTGATCTCCAGGAGCTGGCCGCTCTTGTTCTTCACGCGCGGGTTCGCCGTGTCGATGCCCGGCTGGCCCTCCTTGACGCCGCGGTCGCTGTTGTTGGTCAGCGCGCAGTAGATCTTGCCGGTCTTGGGGTTCGGCTGGATGTCCTCGGGGCGGTCCATCTTGGTGGCGCCCACCTTGTCACCCGCGACGCGGGTCCACAGCGCGACGTTCTCCGCCGGCATCCCGTCGACGTGCGACTCCGCGGAACCGTCGGCCTTGGTGGTGAGCAACGGGATCCAGGTGCCGGTGCCCTTGTACCCGCCCTCGGGCACCTTGCCGTTCTCCACGGCCGCGCCCTCGAACTTCGCGACGTACAGGGTGCCCTCGTCGAGGATCCGCATGTTCGCCTCCGTGGCGGCGGCGCCCTTGCCCTGCTGGATCTTCCGCGACGAGACGAACTTGTAGATGTACTCGAACTTGGAGTCGTCGCCGCAGTAGGTGACCACGTCACCGGTCTGGGTGACGAAGATGTTGCCGCCCTCGCGCTTCATCCGGCCCACCGCGGAGTGCTTGACCGGGGTCGACTTCGGGTCGTGCGGGTTGATCTCCACGAGGTACCCGAACCGGTTGATCTCGTTGGGCTCCTTGGACAGGTCGAACCGGTCCTCGAACTTCATCCAGTGGTGGTTGTCCTCGTCCTTGCCCACGCCGTAGCGCTTCCAGCCCTCGGCGAGGCCGTCCAGCGGAGGCTTCTCGGTGCCGGAGAAGTAGTTGGTGTAGTTCTCCTCGCCGGAGATCACGGTGCCCCACGGAGTCACGCCGCCGGAGCAGTTGGCGATGGTGCCCAGCACCCGGTTGCCCGCCGGATCGGCCGCGGTCTTCGTGAAGAAGGTGCCTGCGGCCGGGCCGCGCAGCTCGAACGGGGTGGTGGCGGTGATCCGGCGGTTGTACTCGCCGAGCACGGGAGTCAGCTTGCCCGAACCGTTCTCGCCCTTGACCTCGACCACCGAGAGGCCGTGCGCGGCCATCTCCACGCGCACCTGGTTCTCGGTGGGGTCGCCCTCCTTGTAGCCCTTGAACATGTGCTCGCCGGTCGTGTACTCCTGGTTGCACACCAGGAGGAAGGCGTTCGGCTTCCCGTCGATCGGGAGCAGCTCGGTGAAGTCGTTGTTGTAACCGAACTGCTTCTCCTGCGCCTCCGGCGTCTGGTTGTCGAAGTCGAACTCGGGGGCGCCCGGCACCACCGGATCGCCCCAGCGGATGACCACGGCCTGCTCGTAGCCCTCGGGCACCGTCACCGCGTCGGTCTTGTTGGGCGCCACTGCCTGGAAGTTCAGGCCGGGTGCGTTCACGTTCTCCGACGGTGCGCCGCCCGCCGCGCCCGCCGCGCCCGACGCGGCCGAGGACGACGAGCCGGCGGAGCCGCTGCCCGAGTCACCGCACGCCGCGAGCGCCGACGCGGCACCCGCGCCGATCACCGCGATGCCCGCGCCGCGGAGCACGGTGCGGCGCGTGATGTCACCGAAGTACTCGTTGTCCGACTGGTTGTCGTGCTCGCGGAAGCACTGGTTGCCGCACTTGTACTTGCAGGTGGTGTGCGAGCGGGCCGACTTTCCGTCGTGGTCGGCCAACAGACGCAGGTTGAGACGCATGGTGCTCCCTCGGGCTGAACGGGGGTGGGCTGAGCTGATCGCCGTCAATGTAGAAGTGCAACGTGATCAGCAGGCAACGCCTCGGTGAACGCGGGGAGCGGATGTGTCAGACGGTCGCGGGGGTTCCCGCGTCCTTGAGCCTGCGGTTGCGCAGGACGCTGGAGATCAGAGCCGACACGATGAACACGATGCCGATGAGGCCCGTCACCACTTCCGGGACCGGAGTTCCGATGGAGTACAACAGGATCACCGCGAGCGCACCGATCGCCCAGTGCGCGCCGTGTTCGAGGTACACGTAGTCCGAGAGCGTGCCCTGACGCACCAGGTACACCGTGATCGACCGGACGAACATGGCGCCGATGAGGCCCAGGCCCAGCGCGATGATGATCGGGTCCGCGGTGATCGCGAACGCGCCGATGACCCCGTCGAACGAGAACGACGCGTCGAGCACCTCGAGGTACATGAACAGGAAGAAGCCTGCCTTACCGCTCGCCTTGGCGAGCTCCGACGGTCCGCCGCCGCCCGGCACCTCGGCGGTGCCCTCGAGATCGGCGATCTCGCCGTCCTCCTCGACGTGGAACATCTCGCCGAGGCCGTTGACCAGCAGGTAGGTCACGAGGCCCAGCAGCCCGGCCACGAGAACCGTGGTCTGCTCCCCGTCGTGGGCGATGAACATCGCCGTGTACAGCAGCGCGCAGGCGGCGATGATCACCGAGAGCTGGTCCAGGCGGCCGATCCGCTCCAGAGGTTTCTCGATCCAGCTGAGCCAGGTGATGCTCTTGTCGGCGAACACGAAGTCGAGGAACAGCATGAGAAGGAACATCCCGCCGAACGCCGCGATCTGCGGGTGCGCCGCGGTCACCAGCTCCTCGTAGGTGGGGGAGCCGTCGGTGGGCGGGTTCAGCGCCAGCTGCAGCGCGTGCGCCGGATCGAGGCCCGCGGTGATCCACACGATGGCCAGCGGGAACAGCAGCCGCATGCCCACCACCGCGATGAGGATGCCCACCGTGAGGAACATGGTCTGCCAGAACTGGCTCATCCTGCCGAGGATCGTCGCGTTGATCACCGCGTTGTCGAACGACAGGCTGACCTCCAGCACGCCGAGGATCGCCGTGAGGATCAGCGCCTGGGGGCCGCCGTAGAGGAACGCCGCGATCAGCGACAGCACCGTCACGACGATGGAGACTCCGAAAGTCCGCAGGAACACGGGGGCCTTTCTCTGGGGTGGTGCCGCTCAGCGCGGCGCTCGTTCGCCCATCGAACCTACGCCCCACCGTGCCGCGCCGCCGCATAAGCCCACGACGAGTCCGGTTTCCGGTCACCTCCCCAGGTGGCGGTCGGCGAAGGCGTCGAGGGCGTCCTCGGTGCCCCGATACGGCTCGTCGGGGCGGGGCCAGTGCAGGATCACGTCGGTGAAGCCGAGCTCGGCGGCGCGTCCCACCGCATCGTCCGCCGCGTCCGGCGAGCTGAGGCTGTAGGTGCCGCCCGAGTCGATCGAGAGGTACCGGTCCACGGCGCCGCGGTCGCGGCCGACCGCGTCGAGCGCGTCGTCCAGCCGGCTCGAGAGCTCCGCCACCCTCGACCACCAGGCCTCGCCACCGTCACCGTCGGGCCCGGTGGTCGCCCAGCCCTGCCCCAGCTCCGCCACGAGCCGAACCCCCTTGGGGCCGTTGGCCGCCAACACGAACGGCATACGCGGGGACTGCGCGGGTTCGCCCACCATCCGGGCGTCCACGGCGCGGTACCGCGGACCGTCGAAGGAGATGGGGCCGTTCTGCTCGAACCGCAGCAGCACGTCGAGGTCCCGCGTGAACTCCTCGAAGCGCTCGTGCCTTTCGCGCGGCGTGAGCGGATCCTGCCCCAGCACGTAGGCGTCGAAACCGGTACCGCCCGAGCCGATGCCCAGCAGGAACCGCCCGCCCGCGATCTCGTCCACCCCCGCCAGGTCCTTCGCGAACGGAACCGGATGCCGGTAATTGGGCGACGTGACGAAGGTTCCCAGCCGGATCGACTCCGTCGCGGTGGCGGCGGCCGTGAGCTGCGGGATCGTCGCCGTCCACGGCTGATCCGCCAGCGTGCGCCAGGACAGGTGGTCGTACGTCCAGGCGTGATCGAAGCCGAGTTCCTCGGCCTTGCGCCAGCGCCGGCGCGCCTCCGGCCACGGGTACTGGGGAAGGATCACGACACCGAATTTCACGTAGCCAGCCTACGGACCTTGCGCGTTTGCGGCGTACGATCACCTGCTTGGTCCTAGGGTTTGCTCGTTCGGTCCTACAGGGCCACGCTTCCTTGAAGGGATACAACCTCATGTCCACACCGGCACCCGCCGCCGCGCCGCAATCCGGCGTCCGCGAGTTCACGACTCGCGCAGTGATCCTCGGCGCCGTGATCACCCTGGTCTTCACCGCGGCCAACGCGTACCTCGGCCTCAAGGTGGGCCTCACGTTCGCCACGTCGATCCCCGCCGCCGTCATCTCGATGGCGCTGCTGCGCTACTTCGCGAACCACTCCATCGTCGAGAACAACATCGTGCAGACGATCGCCTCGGCGGCCGGCACGCTGTCCGCGATCGTGTTCATCCTCCCCGGCCTCGTGATGATCGGCTGGTGGAGCGGATTCCCGTACTGGACCACCACCCTCGTCTGCCTGGTGGGCGGCGTGCTCGGCGTCATGTACTCGATCCCGTTGCGCCGCGCCCTGGTCACGGGGTCCGATCTACCGTTCCCCGAGGGTGTCGCCGCCGCCGAGGTGCTCAAGGTGGGCGACACCGCCGAGGGCGCGCAGGAGAACAAGCGCGGCCTGCGGCTGATCCTGCTCGGCTCGTTCGCGGCCGCGGCCTACGCGCTGCTCGGGAAGATGAAGGTCGTCGCCGAGGGGCTCTCCACCACCTTCCGGGTGGGCAACGGCGGCACCATGTTCGTGCCCGGCCTCTCCTTCGCGCTCATCGGCGTGGGCCACCTCGTGGGCGTCACCGTGGGTTTCGCGATGATCGTGGGCCTCGTCATCTCCTACTTCGTGCTCCTGCCGATGTGGACCGCGGGCGAGCTGCCCGACACCGGCGACATCGCCGACGCCGTCTCCGGCGTGTTCGCCACCGAGATCCGGCTGATCGGCGCCGGCGCGATCGCCGTGGCCGCCATCTGGACGCTCATCAAGATCCTGGGCCCGGTGCTGCGCGGCATCGCCGACTCCATCGCCTCCTCGCGCAAGCGGCGCGACGGCGAGATCGTCGACATCACCGAGCGCGACATCCCGTTCCCCATCGTCGCGGCCGTCGTGCTGGTGTCGATGGTGCCGATCGGCGTGCTGCTGTGGCTGTTCACCTCCGGGACCGCGCTCGACGGTGGCGCGGGCGGGATCATCACGCTCAGCCTCGTGTTCATCCTGGTGCTCGGCCTCGTCGTGGCCTCGGTCTGCGGCTACATGGCCGGCCTGATCGGCGCCTCGAACAGCCCCGTCTCCGGCGTCGGCATTCTCGTCGTGCTCGCCGCCGCGCTGCTCATCCGCGTGGTGTGGGGGCCGGCGCAGGGCGACACCGCCACCGCGCTCGTCGCGTACACGCTGTTCACCGCCGCGATCATCTTCTCCATCGCCACGATCTCCAACGACAACCTCCAGGACCTCAAGACCGGCCAGCTGGTGGGCGCGACCCCGTGGAAGCAGCAGGTGGCCCTGGTGCTCGGTGTGGCGTTCGGCTCGGCCATCATCCCGCCGGTGCTCGACCTGCTGCAGAGCGGCTTCGGCTTCGCCGGCGCGCCCGGCGCGGGCGAGAACGCCCTCGCCGCGCCGCAGGCCTCGCTGCTCGCGAAGCTGTCCGAGGGCGTGTTCGGCGGCGACCTCGACTGGGGGCTCATCGGCCTCGGCGCCATCATCGGCGCGGTGGTCATCGTGATCGACGAGGTGCTCTCCCGCACCTCGAAGTTCCGCCTGCCGCCGCTGGCCGTGGGCATGGGCATGTACCTGCCCATGAGCGTCACGCTGATGATCCCCGTCGGCGCCCTCATCGGCTGGTACTACAACCGCTGGGCCGAGAAGTCGTCCGACGCCGAGGGCCGCAAGCGCCTCGGCACCCTGCTGGCCACCGGCCTCATCGTGGGCGAGTCGATCTTCGGCGTGATCTACGCGGGCATCGTCGTGGCCACCGGCAAGGACGAGCCGCTCGCCCTGCCGTTCATCGGCGAGGGCTACCTGCACTGGGGCGAGGCGCTGGGCGTCGTCGTCTTCGCGGGGATCCTGGCCGTGCTGTACCTGCGGACGAAGAAGATCGCCGCCACGGAGGCCTAACACCGGCGTCGGACCGCCGCGGGAACGATTCCCGCGGCGGTCCGCTGTTCCCGCGATCACCATGGGGATCGCGGGAACAGCCGGGGATCGCGGGAAGCGCCGCGAGCAGTCAGTCCTCAGTCAACCGCTCGATCTCGGCGCGGCGCGACTCCTTCGCGAATGCCACGTATCCGGGGTCGGCGTCGTCGGAGAACTCCTCGCCCGCCAGAATCTGCGCGGCGACGTTGACCAGGTACCTCTTCTCGATCATCACTCTGCGAACGAGGATGTCGATGTCGCCAGGGTTCCGGAGTGAAGGGTCCTCGATCACCGCGGTCAAGGCATCGCGGTAGTCGGCGAGAGCGTTCTTCGTGCTGCGCAGCGCGTCGCCGAGGATGCGGTGGGGCAGAAGCGTCTCGATCACGGAACGACTGAGGGTCAGATCAGTCCAGGCGTCCTCGAACGCGGCGGCCCGGACCTCCGTCGGTGTGGTGCCGGCTTCATGGGCACGGCGCACAGGTCGTGATTTGTTCACGAATTGCTGCAGCTTCTGCGCGAAGTCGACGAGGGCGGCCCGGCGCTCGGCGGTCAGGGCGGTGAAACGCTCCTGCTGCGCGAGCCGCTCCTGCGTCGTGAGCTTCTGGCTCTCGATTCGGATGTTCGCGCGGGCCTGCACCATCCCGGCCAGCACGGTCATCATCGAGCCCAGCGCGGTCGCGCCCGCGGTCACCAGGGCGACGGACAACGGATTCATGCATCGTCACACTACGTGAGTGGCACCACGGGACACCGATTCCCGCGACAGCGAACTGTTCCCGCGATCACCATGGAGATCGCGGGAACAGCCGGGGATCGCGGGAAGCGTCGCGGGAGAAGTCGGTGATCGCGGGAGCAGTCGGGGATCGCGGGAAGGGCCGCAGCAGCGGCGGTCAGAAGTCGAAGCCGCCGAAGTCGAAGCCGCCGCCCGCGTCCCCGAAGTCTCCACCACCGAAGTCTCCGCCACCGAAGTCCCCGCCGGCGTCTCCGCCCGCGTCGCCACCGTCGAAGCCGCCGTCCGCGCCGGCACCGTCGGCCATGACGGCTGGACCGACACCGGCCATACCGGCGAACAGCGAGCTGAACAGCAGGTAGCTGCCCACGCCCCAGGCGCCGGCCACGAGCGCGGGCTTCCACCACGGCTCGCTGTACCAGCCCGCGGGCACCGGGCGGCCCGCGACCATGCCGCCGGGGTAGTAGTTCGGGGTGCGGTCCGACGGCGCCGGAGACGCGGCGATCTCGCGACCCTCCACCTCGACGGAACGGTCCTCCCCGACGGTGCCGGCGGCGCGCTGGCCGTCGAGCTCGGGGATCGCCGGCCCGGGATCCATGTCCATGGCGACCCGGGCGGCGCGCGTGTAGTAGAGGCCCTCGATCGCGGTCTGCTTGGCCAACCCCGCCTGCGCGGGCGTGGTGGCCTGGGCGATCTGCGAACCGGCGGCGTTGTAGCGCTCCCCGGCGTCGGCCAGGGCCTGTTGCGCGGCCTCGTTGGAGCCGACGAGGTTGTTCACCTGGCCGGAGAGGCGCTCGATGGCGGCGCGGGCGTCGGCCTGGGCGTCGGCGAGGGCCTCGGCCTTGGCGCGGCGGCCCCGCGAAACGCTCACGACGACCAGCGCGACGACCGCGATCAGGACGATGACGAGCAGGAATTCCATGACCCGACGCTACCGACGGAGCGTGGCCGCATGCTTACAGGAGACTGAAGAAACCGGACTTTCCGCCCAGGGTGAAAGGCTGTCGCCGCCGCGCGTCGGACGGCGGACGACGCAGCAGGCCCGCCACCACCAGGGTGACGGGCCTGCGAGGACCGGATGCGGACTAGTCCGCGCCGATGATGAACTCCTCGAGCTGGGCGCGCGCGACATCGTCGGCGATCTGCTCCGGCGGGGACTTCATCAGGTACGCCGAGGCGGGGATCACGGGGCCGCCGATGCCGCGGTCCTTGGCGATCTTCGCGGCGCGCACGGCGTCGATGATGATGCCGGCCGAGTTGGGGGAGTCCCACACCTCGAGCTTGTACTCCAGGTTCAGCGGTACATCGCCGAAGGCGCGGCCTTCGAGGCGGACGTACGCCCACTTGCGGTCGTCGAGCCACTCCACGTAGTCCGACGGGCCGATGTGCACGTTGCGGTCCTGGACCTTGCCGGCCAGCGAGCCGCGCAGGTTCGAGGTGACGGCCTGGGTCTTGGAGACCTTCTTCGACTCCAGGCGCTCGCGCTCGAGCATGTTCTTGAAGTCCATGTTGCCGCCGACGTTGAGCTGGTAGGTGCGGTCCAGCACCACGCCGCGATCCTCGAACAGCTTCGCCATCACGCGGTGCGTGATGGTCGCGCCGACCTGCGACTTGATGTCGTCGCCGACGATCGGGACGCCCGCGTCGCGGAACTTCGCGGCCCACTCCGGGTCGGAGGCGATGAACACGGGCAGCGCGTTGACGAAGGCCACGCCCGCGTCGATGGCGCACTGCGCGTAGAACTTGTCGGCCTCCTCGGAGCCCACCGGCAGGTAGGAGACGAGGACGTCGACCTCGTTGTCCTTGAGCTGCTGGACCACGTCGACGCCCTCACCCGGCGCCTCCTCGATGGTCATCTTGTAGTACTTGCCCAGGCCGTCGAGGGTGTGGCCGCGCTGGACGGTGACCCCGGTGGGGGGCACGTCGGCGATCTTGATGGTGTTGTTCTCGGAGGCGTTGATGGCGTCCGAGAGGTCGAAGCCGACCTTCTTGCCGTCCACGTCGAACGCGGCGACGAACTCGACGTCGCGCACGTGGTACGGGCCGAACTTGACGTGCATGAGGCCCGGGACCTCGGCATCGTCGGCCACGTCCTTGTAGTAGTGGACGCCCTGCACGAGCGACGAGGCGCAGTTGCCCACGCCGACGATCGCAACGCGCACCGTGGTGGAGTTGTCAGTCACCGTTCTTCCCTTCTGTCGGTGTGAGTCGGTCGGCGCCGGGCCGATCCTGGATTTCGGAGCGGGATTCCGCGGCGATCAGCTCGTTGAGCCACTTCACCTCGCGCTCCGTCGTTTCAAGTCCCAGCTCGTGCAACTGCCGCGTGTACGTCTCGCTGACGCCCCCGGCCGCGAGGGCCCGACGGAGCTCCTCCCGCCGCTCCTCGACCTGCCGGCGGCGACCCTCGAGGATGCGCAGCCGGGCGTGGGCGGGAGTGGCGGTGAAGAAGGCGAGATGTACGCCGAACCCGTCGTCCGTGTAGTTCTGCGGGCCCGTATCGGCGACCAGATCGGAGAACCGATCGTGGCCGGCGGGGGTCAGCTTGTACACACGGCGTGCGCGGCGCTTCCGAGTGGTCGCAACGGGGCCCGGCGCGGCTTCTTCCGCGATGTATCCGGCGTCCTGCGCGCGGCGCAGGGCGGGGTACAGCGAACCGTAGGAGAACGCGCGGAACGGACCCAGCAGTTCCGTCAGCCGTTTGCGGATCTCATAGCCGTGCATCGGGGAGTCGTGCAGCAACCCGAGAACTGCCAGTTCGAGCACCGCACCTCCCTTCGTTCCGGCGACGAGCCGCGGCGCGGCTGACGCGAGTGGATCTATCTACTGAATCGATCGACAGTTGTATCGAGCCGATATATACGACGATACCCCAGTGGCGTGATCGGGCTCGCATCGTGGCCGCCGGGCCGCCGGGCCACCACGGATCGTCGTCGTTGCGATCGTGAGCCGTGCGAAGGGCGGTATGCCCTTGTCGAGGCGATGAGGCGCCCGGCCACGTACATTGGATCCGTGCGGACGCAGAGGCAAACGGTGGACTACGCGCTGCGGCGGCGATCGCTGCTCGCGTCGGTCAACGCCGGGCGCACGGCGGTCCAGTCGGTGTGCGACGCGGACCCCTATCTCCTGCGGGCGGCCAAATTCCACGGCCGCCCGTCGGACGTGCTGTGCCCGATCTGCCGCAAGGAGCAGCTCACACTGGTCTCCTGGGTGTTCGGGGAATCCCTGGGCACGGCGAACGGGTCGGCGCGGACCGAGGCCGAATTGTCCGAGCTCGAATCCGCACGGGTGGAGTTCTCCGTGCATGTCGTGGAAGTCTGCAGGTCGTGCAACTGGAATCATCTGGTCCAGTCGTACGTCGCCGGGCTGCCGCCGCGGCCCAAGCGCAAGAGACGCGCGGCGCCCGGATGACCGGGGCGGGGCACGGCCCCGCGCGGAGAACGAAGATCGACACGGAAGACGAGCGGAGAGACCAGCGGTGACGAACCCGGGTGGCACGGACGAGCGGAACGGGGCGGGCGGACCGTCGCACCCCGAGGGCGGCGCGTCCCAGCCCCGGCCTCCCCAGCGGCCGGTGCCCCCGCCCGCGGCACCTACGGCGCAGTTCCCCGTCGTGCCGCCGCAGGGCGGCCCCGGATCCCAGCCGCCGCAGCGCCCGCAGCCCCCGTCGGGCGCGAACCCGGGCGGCGCACCGTCGGGTCAGGGCAACCCCGGCCCGTCGGGCCAGGGCGGCCCCGCCGGACCCGCGCAGGGCGGCGCCCTCGCCGGCACCGCCCGCTCGGCCTACCAGCCGCTGTCGGGGCGCCCTGTCGCGGACGACGAGCTGGCCGCCGAGGCCGATCGCTCCGCGG
>NZ_HE997626.1:1332571-1538438 GCF_000312385.1 Tsukamurella sp. 1534
ACCCGAACAATCCCGCACCCGGCCCCTCCCGGGAGGGCGCGCCGATCGCCCCCCGTGCGGCGGCCACTCCGCCCCCGGCCGCGGGCGGCGGATCCGGAGGCGACGGCCCGGGCGGTGACGGCCCCGGTGGTGACGGCCCCGGTGGCGGCGGACCGGGCGACGGGGACGGGCCCGACGAGCCGGACGATTCCGGCGACCCCGACGACAAGACGGGCCTGCGGGCCCTGATGGGTGGATCGACTGTGCGACGTGTACTGACGGCAGGCGTGACCGCCGTCGCCGTGATCCTGGTGGTGGGCCTCCTGGCGTTCGCCATCGGCTACTGGCGCGCGGACGTGCCCGAGCCCGGCGAGATCCCGACCAACCAGGTCGCGACGATCACGATGAAGGACGGCACGACGCCCCTGGCGCGCATCGTGCCGCCCGAGGGCAACCGCGAGATCATCCCCGCGCAGGACATCCCGCCGGTGATGAAGAACGCGATGATGGCCGCCGAGGACCGCGAGTTCGAGACGAACCCCGGCTTCTCCATGAAGGGCTTCATGCGCGCCGTGTGGAAGCGCGTGCCCGGCGTGGCCGGCGACGGGGAGGACGCCGGCGGCGGCTCCACCATCACGCAGCAGTACGTGAAGAACGCCGTGGTCGGCGACGAGTCCTCCCTGACGCGCAAGTGGAAGGAGCTGATCATCTCGACCAAGATGTCGCGCTCCTGGGCCAAGGACGACATCATGGCGGCCTACCTCAACACCATCTACTTCGGACGCGGCGCCTACGGCGTGCAGTCCGCGGCCAAGGCCTTCTTCAACGTCAACGCCAAGGACCTCAAGCCCGACCAGGCGGCGCTGCTGGCCGCCATGGTGCGCGCGCCGTCGATGTACGACCCGGCGACGAACCCCGAGTACGCGACGAACCGCTGGAACTACGTCCTCGACGGCATGGTCGGGATGAAGACCATCGATCCGGCGCAGCGGCAGAAGCTCGTCTTCCCCAAGACGCAGCCGATCAACAAGCAGAGCGGCGACGATCTCTCCGCCGGCCCCAACGGCCTGATCAAGAACCAGGTGCTGCGCGAGCTCAAGGACGCGGGCATCGACGAGGCGACCCTCAACACCCAGGGCGTCAAGATCACCACGACCATCGACCCGCAGGCGCAGTCCTCGGCGGTCAAGGCCGCGCGGAACATGCGGGAGAACCAGCCCGACGATCTGCGGACGGCGATCGTCTCCGTCGACCCGAAGACGGGCGGCGTGCTCGCCTACTACGGCGGCGAGGACGGCAACGGCTACGACCGCGTGCAGGCGGGCCTGCAGTCCGGTTCGTCGTTCAAGGTGTTCGCGCTGGTCGCCGCCCTCGAACAGGGCATCCCGCTGTCCCGCGTGTACTCCTCCTCGCCGTTCAAGGCGCAGGGCGTCACGGTGACCAACTCCGAGGGTGAGTCCTGCGGCAGCTGCAACCTGGCGACGGCGATGAAGATGTCGCTGAACACCGTGTACTACCGGCTGATGATGGACCTCAACGGCCAGGCACAAGCCGTCGCGGACGCGGCGCACAAGGCCGGCGTCGCCGAGAGCTTCGGCAGCATCGACAAGACGTTGCAGCAGCCCGAGGGCGGCGTCGAGGGCGGCGTCGTGCTCGGGCAGTACCAGAGCCGCCCGCTGGACATGGCCTCCGGCTACGCGACCCTCGCCGCGCAGGGCATCTACCGCGCCCCGCACCTGATCAGCAAGGTGGTCACGGCCGACGGCCGCACCCTGCTGGACCGCCAGAACGATCCGGGCGAGCGCCGGTTCAGCGCCGACGTGGCGAACAACACCACGGCCGCGCTGCAGCCGATCGCGTCCTACTCCAACGGCAACGCGCTGGCCGGTGGCCGCGCATCCGCCGCGAAGACCGGCACCGCGCAGTACCAGGAGACCGGCCAGAACAAGGACGCCTGGATGGTGGGCTACACCCCGTCGATCTCGACGGCCGTGTGGGTCGGCAACGACGAGGGCAAGCCGATCGAGAACGCGTGGGGCGGCAACATCTACGGTTCCGGCGTCCCGGCCACCGTCTGGAAGCAGACGATGGACGGCGCGCTCTCCGGCTCCGACTACGAGTCCTTCCCGACGCCGGGCGCCATCGGCGGCCAGGCCGGCGTGCCGCAGGAGGCGGTCCGCACCACCACCCGGTCCTCCGGTTCGGGCTCGGCGTCCGCCGGCGCCAGCGGCTCGGAGACCAGCCGCACCGTCCCGGGCCTGCCTGGCGTGCCGATGCCGACCTTCCCGTGGGATCCGACGACGACCCAGCCGGGCAACGGGTACCCCACGTACCCGGGCCAGACCACGCCGCGGCCCCGCACCGGTGGCGCGACGGGCGGCACCGGCGGCAACCAGGGGCAGACGGTGCCTCCGAGGGTCCAGACACCGGTGCCGTGACGGCGGGCCAGGAGGAGCGCGAGGACGACCGGCTGCACGTCAGCCCGGGTCCGTACGACCCGGCGACGGCCGTCGAGCCCGACCGCGACATCCCCAGTTACACCGACCCGGTCGCGCGGGACTTCTCGACGGCGCTGGGCGGCCCGGTCGGGGCCCACGCGCTGGTCGGGTTCCAGCGGTTCTTCACGCCGCTGCGGCTGATCCTGCTGGTGGCCGTCCTGTTCCTCGCCCTCGGCTGGACCACCAAAGCCGGTTGCCTGCAGCAGAAGTCGGAGAACGGCGAGCTGGTGCTCGACTGGTCGGGCAGCCGGCCGTACGTGTCGATGTGCTACTCGGACACCGTGCCGCTGTACTCGGCGGAGCGGCTCAACGAGGGCCTCATGCCCTACAAGACGCAGTTCACCGACACCGACGCCACGGGGGCCCCGCAGGAGCGGTACATGGAGTACCCGGTGCTCACGGGCATGTACCAGTACGCGTCGATGAGGATCGCGAAGGCGTGGACGTACCTGCACGAGCAGTGGGGCGTCCCCGCGGCGATCGAGGTGGTGCTGTTCTTCACCGTCTCCGCGCTGGGCCTCGCGATGTTCTGGCTGCTCGCGATCTGGGCCACCACGCGATCGTCCGGCGCCGGACGGCGGCCCTGGGACGTGATGATCATGGCGGCGTCGCCGCTGGTGATCGTGCACGCGTTCACCAACTTCGACGCGATCGCCGTGGCCGCGACCGCCGTCGGGATGCTGTTGTGGGCGCGGCGACGACCCGGCTGGGCCGGCGTGGTTCTGGGGCTCGGCACCGCGGCCAAGCTGTACCCGGTGTTCATCCTCGTGGTGCTGTTGTTCCTGTGCCTGCGCGCGGGCAGGCTCCGCCCCTGGGTCACCGCCTCCGCCGCCGCCGCGGCGGCGTGGCTGGCGGTGAACCTGCCGGTCGCCGTGATGTGGCCGCAGGGTTGGTGGGAGTTCTTCCACCGCAACTCGATCCGCGCGGTCGACATGGATTCGATCTACGCCGTCGTCTCCTCGTTCACGGGGGGCTGGGTGTTCGGCGGGGAGGGCCCGCGCGGCGGCGCGTCGCCGCTGGCGAACGGGATCACCTTCGTGCTCTTCCTGTTCGTGATCGCGGGCGTGGCCTACCTGGCGCTCAAGGCCCCGCGCCGTCCCCGCGTCGCGCAGTTGGCGTTCCTCATCGTCGCCGGGTTCCTCCTGGTGAACAAGGTGTGGAGCCCGCAGTACTCGCTGTGGCTGGTGCCGCTCGCGGTGCTGGCGATCCCGCACACGCGGATCCTGTTGGCGTGGATGACGATCGACGCCCTGGTGTGGGTGCCGCGGATGATGTACTTCCTCGGCATGCAGAACAAGGGCCTGCCCGAGCAGGCGTTCACCGTGACGGTCCTGCTCCGCGACATCGCGGTGATCGGGCTGTGCGCCTTGGTGATCCGACAGATCTACCGGCCGGAGGAGGACCTGGTGCGGTCGACCTTCCCGGGGCCGTACTCGCCGCCGCTCGACGATCCGGCCGGGGGAGTGCTCGACGGTGCGCCGGATTCGGAGTCGCTGCCGGGCCCGCTGCGCAGCCGGAGCGCGCAGCGGGGCAGGTACCAGACGAACACGGCCAGCAGCGCGGCCCGGCCCCATACGCCGATCCAGACGCCCCACTGAACCCACCAGGTGATGGGCTGCTCCGCCGCGTGCTCGGAGAAGTAGTTCCACACCGTGAGTTCGAGGCTCAGGTCGAACACCAGGTAGGTGGCGATGTACCGCCAGTCCACCTTGAGCAGGACGAAGAAGGGCAGCAGCCACAGCACGTACTGCGGTGAGTGCACCTTGTGGAAGAGCATGAACGCGGCCAGCATGGCGCCGCTCACGCCGAGCCACGGGTAGACGCCGGTGCGGCGGTAGCTGAACCACCCGGCCACGAGGACCACGACGAAGGCGATCAGGATGAGCAGCGGCGAGGCGCCGGCCACGAAGTCGTCGTAATCGCGGGGATCGCCGAACGCCTCCCGCACGCCCCAGTACCAGATGGAGTTGGTCGACAGGTCCGCCGTGCGCAGTTCCTGGAACTTCAGCGACGCGCGCCATCCCTCGTAGCCGAACACCATGAACGGCACGTTGATCGCGACGGCGACGACCACGGCCGTCGCGGCGGTCGCCGCGGCCCCGAACCAGTCGAGCAGCCGCAGGTCGACGCGGGCACGGCGCCCGGCACCGTCGGGTAGTGCGACGGTGCCGTTGCGCCCGTGCGTGAGCACGTACAGCACGAGGGGCGCGACGAAGATGCCCGGATAGATCTTGAGGTCGAAGCCGACGGCCAGGATCGCGGCGGCCGCCATCGCCGGTATCCGGATGGACCCGCCCGTGCGGTCCGCCCACGCCATCACGCCGAAGGCGGCGGTGGCCGCGGCCACGACGGGCAGCTCCATGTTGTGGAAGGCGTACATCGCGAGCGGCGGCGTGACCGCCCAGATGACCGCGGTGCGGCCCGACACCTTCGCCAGGATCCAACCGGTGAGCAGGCCGAACGGCGCCAGCAGGACCGCCATGTGCGCGAGGAACTGGGCGTCGTTGTGCGCGCCGATCGCGCCCACCCAGAACAGCAGGCCGCTGAGCACCGGGTACTCGATGGCGCCGCCCTGCAGCTTGCCGTCGCCGTCGATCCAGCCGGTCAGGTACGGGAAGACGTGGTTGTTGACGTCCCGGCCGCTCCACAGGAACTGCAGGTCGGAGTAGCAGATCCGCCCGGGGGTGTCGGCGAAACCCAGAGAGCGCCCGAACTCGTCGAACGGCGCGCCGGTGCAGTGCGCCTTGATCAGGTAGCCGACGACGAGGGCGAGTGCGGTGAGCCCCAGAACGGTCCACGCGACCCGGTCGAGGCGGATCGCGGAACGGTGCATGAGCGTCACCTTATCCTCTGCGGTCGCGGGCTCCTCCCGGCAGGCGCGGCGCGGGGGCCCCGGTCAGCGGCCGTAGAACTTGCTCAGCATCATCCGCACGGTCTTCATGTCCCGCTCCTTGCGGTCGAAGCTGAGCAGGTTCATCGGGAGCGCGAACTTCTGCGCCGCCACCGACTGCACGCGGCTGAACTCGCGGAGGCCGTCGTCGCCGTGGATGCGGCCGAAGCCGGAGTCGCCGATGCCGCCGAAGGGCAGCGCGGGGACGGACGCGAACGAGAGGAACGAGTTGACCGCGACCGCCCCGGTGCGGAGGCTGCGGGCCCATTCGCGGCCCTTGCCGATGTTCTTCGTCATGATCGCGGCGGAGAGGCCGTAGGTGCTGTCGTTGGCGCGGGCGATCGCCTCGTCGACGTTCGCAACGCGGTTCACCACGACGGTGGGCCCGAAGGTCTCCTCGGTGACGGCCCGGGAGTCCTCGGGCACGTCCACCAGCACCACCGGCTGAACGGTGGTCTCGCCCACCGATTCCCGGCCGCCCACCAGGGCGCGGCCGCCGCGGTTGAGGGCGTCGTCGATGTGGTCGGCGATGATCTTCAGCTGCTTGGGCATGGTGGCGGGGCCGTACTGGTCGGTGTCGGCGCTGCCGCCGTGGATGTCGCGGGACTTGGCGGCCAGCTTCTCCACGAACTCGTCGTACTTGTCGCCCACCACGTAGACGCGCTCGACGCCGGCGCAGGTCTGGCCGGCGTTGCCGAAGGCGCCGAACGCCGCGATGTCGGCGGCGTTGTCGATGTCGGCGTCGGAGGCCACGATCATCGCGTCCTTGCCGCCGCCCTCGATGGTGACGGGGGTGAGGGATTCGGCGCAGCTGGCCATGACCGTGCGGGCCGTGGCCGCGGAGCCGGTGAAGGCCAGTTTGTCCACGCCCGAGCGGCACAGCGCGGCGCCGGTCGCGCCCGATCCGTGGACCACCTGCAGCACGGGCCGCGCGGGGCAGGCGGCGCTCCAGGTGTCCGCCAGGAACTGCCCGACGGCGGGCGTCAGCTCGCTGGGCTTGAACACGATGGCGTTGCCGGCGGCGAGCGCGTAGGAGATCGAGCCCATCGGTGTGTAGACGGGGTAGTTCCACGGGCCGATCACGCCGATCACGCCGTAGGGCCGGTACTCGACGGTGGCGGCGAGGTTCGCACCCATCATCCCGGAGCCGACACCGCGGCGCTTGAGCACCCGGTCGGCGTTCTTGGCGGCCCAGTCCAGGTGCACGATCGCGAGCATGATCTCGAGCAGCGCATCGTCGACGGGCTTGCCGGTCTCGGCCGAGATCACGGCCGCGAGCTTCTCCGATCGGCGCGACAGCTCGGCGCGGAAGCGGAGCAGCCAGTTGCGGCGGGCCTTGGGGTCGAGCCCGGCCCACCACGCCCCGGCGTCCCTGGCCCGGGCCACGGCGGCGTCGACCGCCGCGGTGTCGGCGACGGGGAATCGGGCCACCTCCGCGCCGGTGCGGGGATCGGTGGAGATGAGTTCTCCGGACGCGGTATCGGGCGCTGCGGTCATGGGTGGTCCTCCACGGAAGTTAGTACCTGTTCTCCCGCATGGTAGCGCCTGTCGATCCGGAGTGGCAGGGAATCGAGAACTCTCAAAAGTTAGAGAGTGTTCTCTCAGTTGTGTTAGATTCCGGACCATGTTCTCCACACGGATCACCGAACTGCTCGGCGTGCAGTACCCGATCGTCCAGGGCGGCATGATGTGGGTCGGCCGGGCCGAGCTCGCCGCCGCGGTCTCCGAAGCCGGCGGCCTGGGCATCATCACCGCGCTCACCCAGCCGAGCCCGGAGGCGTTGCGGGCGGAGATCGCCCGGTGCCGCGAGCTCACCTCGAAGCCGTTCGGCGTGAACCTCACCGTGCTGCCCACGATCGATCCGCCGCCCTACGACGAGTACCTGCGCGCGGCGGTCGAGTCCGGGGTGCGGGTGATCGAGACCGCGGGATCGAACCCGGCGAAGTTCCTGCCGTACCTCAAGGACAACGGCGTCAAGGTGATCCACAAGTGCACCAGCGTCCGGCACGCCCTCAAGGCGCAGGCGATCGGCGTGGACGCGGTGTCGATCGACGGCTTCGAGTGCGCGGGGCACCCGGGTGAGGACGACATCCCGGGCCTCGTCCTGATCCCCGCCGCGGCCGACGCGCTGGACATCCCGATCCTGGCGTCGGGCGGCATCGCCGACGCCCGCGGCATGGTGGCGGCGCTCGCGCTCGGCGCGGACGGGATCAACATGGGCAGCCGCTTCCTGTGCACCGTGGAGTCCCCGATCGCGCCCGAGGTCAAGGCACAGATCGTGGCGAACTCGGAGCTCGACACGAAGCTGATCTTCCGCACGTTGCGGAACACGGCCCGCGTCGCCAAGAACTCCGTCTCGATCGAGGTGGTGGAGACGGAGGCGCAGGGCTGCGAGTTCGAGGACATCCGGCACCTCGTCGCGGGTGCGCGCGGCCGGAAGGTGTTCGAGGACGGGGACGTGGAGGCGGGGATCTGGAGCGTCGGCCTGTGCCAGGGCATCATCAACGACGTCCCCACGGTGGCCGACCTCATCGAGCGCATGGTGGCCGACGGGCGGCGCATCATCGCGCAGCGGCTCGGGGGCATGGTGGGAGCACCGGAGGCGGTGGCATGAGCGAGGACCTGTTGCGCAGCGTCGATTCCGGCGTCCTGACGATCACCATCAACCGGCCGCAGCGGATGAACGCCTTCGGCGTCTCCGCATCGCGGGAACTCGCCGCGCTCATCACCGAGGCGGATGCGGACCCGGGGATCCGGGTCGTCGTCATCACCGGGCAGGGCAGGGCCTTCTGCACGGGGGCCGACCTGGCGGGCGAGCCCGCCACGCCGCAGGAGGCGCTGGATTCGGTGAACTCGTACGTCCGCGCCATCGCCTCGGCCTCGATCCCCGTGATCGCCGAGGTGAACGGGCCCTGCGCGGGCATGGCCGTCGGGCTCGCGCTCGCGTGCGACCTGGTGTTCATGGCCGAGGACGCCTACTTCCTCCTACCGTTCGTTGGCATCGGCCTCATCCCCGACGCCGGGACCACGGCGCTCGTGCCGGGCGTCGTCGGCCGGACCCGCGCGATGGGCATGGCCCTGCTGGGGAACCGCGTGTACGGGCCGGAGGCCCTGGCCTCGGGCATGGTCACGGCGGTCCATCCGGACGCCGAGCTCGACGGTGCGGTGGCCGACGCGGCCGCGCAGCTGGCCGCCGGGCCGCGCGACGCGATCGCCGCCACCAAGCGCGCCGTGAACGCTGCCACCCTGGACCGGCTCGACGGTGCGCTGCAGCGCGAGACCGCGGCGCAGGTGGAACTCCTCGAGTCCGACGATCATCGCGAGGGGGTGGCGGCGATGCTCGGCAAGCGCCGCCCGGCTTTCGCCCGCTGACCCGTACCTCAACCCCTCGAGGTACGCACGACCCCGCGACGTGTGCCGCGTCGCGGGGTTCGTGTATCCGGAGCCGGCCACGAGCTCCTCGTCACATCCCGCTACCCCGGTTGCGGTTAACCATCACTTGCCTTAAATTCAGCATCAGATATTTCGAGATGATGAAAGGGGGCGCTATGACCGTCGATCAGTCCGACGCCGCCGGGCGGGGTGTCCGTTTCGACGGTCCGACGGTGCCCGGCACCCCGGCGCGGGGCGCGGGATCGTGACGGCCCGGGCGGATCTCGCACTGCCGCTGTACCGGGCGTCCTTCGGGGAGGCGCTGTCCCGGCTCTTCCGCAAGTACTTCGTGGGTGACGGCCGAGCCTCGCGCAGCGAGTTCTGGTGGCCGCAGCTGTTGATCACGGGGCTGTGGCTCGTGACCTACGGACTGTCGTGGGCAGGCGATTCCGTCGGCGAGACCGCCGCGGTGTTCCTCACGGTGTCCGCGATCGCCGTGGCCCTCGCGACGATGGTCCTGTCGTTCGGCACGATCGCGCTCGGCGTCCGGCGGCTGCACGACGCCAACGTCTCCGGCTGGTGGTACCTGGCGCTCCTCGTCGCCGGTCTCGCGCTCAGGGTGCTGGCGCCGGACATGGTGAGCACCGTGGTGGTGACCGCCGCGTTCGCGGTGATCGGCCTGCTCCCCACGAGCGCGGCGGGGAAGCGGTTCGACGAGATCGACTCCGCCGCTTCGGAAGCGTCGATCGAGGACGGCCCGCTGTGACCGCCGACGCGTGATCGCAGCGGTCGATCGCGGCTGCGATGCCGGAAGGCCCGGCTCCGAGGATGATCGGAGCCGGGCCTTCCCGTGTGCTGAGGCGGGGTGAGTCCTACTCGTAGGTCTCGCCGGCCTCGGCCTTCGCGACCAGCGAGGCCGGCGGCTCGAACTGCGCGCCGTACTTCGTCAGCTCGCGGGCGCGGGCGACGAAGGCCTTCGGGCCCACCGTGCCGTCGGCAGCGGTGTAGCCGTTGATGTACTGCATGACGCCGCCGGTCCAGGCCGGGAAGCCGATGCCGAAGATCGAGCCGATGTTGGCGTCGGCCACCGAGGTGAGCACGCCCTCGTCGAAGCAGCGCACCGTCTCCAGCGACTCGGCGAACAGCATCCGATCGATCATGTCCTGCAACGGGATGTCCTGCCCCGCGGGGAACAGGTCCTTGAGGCCCGGCCACAGCGCGGTCCGCTTGCCGTCCACGTAGTCGTAGAAGCCGGCGCCGTCCTTGCGTCCGGTGCGGCCCGCGTCCACCATCGCGTCGACCACGGCGTCGGAGCCGTGCGCCGGGAGCGGGGTGCCCGCGGCCTCGGCCGCGGCGCGGGTCTCCTTGCGGATCTTCTGCGGCAGGGTCAGCGTGAGCTCGTCCATCAGCTGCAGCGGCGCCGCCGGGTAACCGGCCTGCTGGCCGGCCTGCTCGATCAGCACGGGGCTCACGCCCTCGCCCACGGCGGCGATCGCCTCGTTGACGAACGTGCCGATCACCCGCGAGGTGAAGAAGCCGCGGCTGTCGTTGACCACGATCGGCGTCTTCTTGATCTGCAGGGTGTAGTCGATCACCTTGGCCAGCACCGCATCCGAGGTCTTCTCGCCGCGGATGATCTCGACCAGCGGCATCTTGTCCACGGGGGAGAAGAAGTGGATGCCGATGAAGTCCTCCGAGCGCTTGACGCCCTCGGCCAGGATGGTGATCGGCAGCGTCGAGGTGTTCGACCCCAGGACGGCGTCGGGCTCGACGACGTCCTCGATCTCCTGGAAGACCTTGTTCTTGACCTCGACGGACTCGAACGCGGCCTCGATCACGAGGTCGACGCCTGCGAAATCGGCGGCGTCCACGGTGGGGGTGATCCGGCCCAGCAGCTCCGCCGACTTCTCGGCGGTGGTGCGGCCCTTGGCCAGAGCCTTCTCCTCGAGCTTCTCGGAGTAGGCCTTGCCCTTCTGCGCGGCCTCCAGCGAGACGTCCTTGAGCACCACGTCGATGCCGGCCTTGGCCGAGACGTAAGCGATGGCCGCGCCCATCATGCCGGCGCCGATGACGCCGACCTTCTTGGCCTGGTACTTGTCGTGCCCGTCGGGCCGCGAGCCGCCGCCGTTGATGTGCTGCAGGTCGAAGAAGAACGCCTTGATCATGTTCTTCGAGACCTGGCCGGTGGCCAGCGAGGTGAAGTACCGGCCCTCGATCACGCTGGCGGTGTCGAAGTCGACGAGCGCGCCCTCGACGGCCGCGGCCATGATCGCGCGCGGCGCCGGCATCGGCGCGCCCTTGAGCTGCTTGCGCAGGTTCGACGGGAACGCGGGCAGGTTGGCGGCGATGGCGGGCGAGTTGGGGGAGCCGCCGGGGATCTTGAATCCCTTGACGTCCCAGGGCTGCACGCCGCCCTCGGGGTTCGCCTTGATCCACTCCTTGGCGGCGGGCACGAGCTCCTCGACGGTGCCGACGACCTCGTGGACCAGGCCCACCTCCTTGGCCTTCGCCGGCTTCATGCGGGTGCCCTGCAGCAGCACGCCCATGAGGGCGCCCTGCAGGCCGAGCAGCCGCACGGTGCGGACGATGCCGCCGCCGCCGGGGAGCAGGCCGAGGGTGACCTCGGGGAGGCCGATCTGCGAGCCACGGGCGTCCGCGGCGATGCGGTGGTGCGTGGCCAGGGCGATCTCGAGGCCGCCGCCGAGCGCAGCGCCGTTGATCGCGGCCACGACCGGCTTGCCGAGGGTCTCCAGTCGGCGCAGCTGCGCCTTCATCGATTCGACGTTGTCGAAGACCTGCTGCGCCTCGGCCTTCGTGGCCTGGCGGATCATGCCCAGGTTGCCGCCGGCGAAGAAGGTCTTCTTCGCGGAGGTGATGACGACGCCGGTGATCGAGTCCTTCTCGGCCTCGAGGCGGTCGATGGTGGCGGCCATCGACTCGCGGTACAGGTCGTTCATGGTGTTCGCGGAGCTGGTGGGATCGTCCATCGTCAGCACGACGATGCCGTCGGCATCCTGGTCCCAGCGGATCATGTTGTCAGCCATGGTGGTTCGTATTCTCCGTAGTCTTCCGGCCGGTCAGAGGCGCTCGATGATGGTGGCGATGCCCATGCCGCCGCCGATGCAGAGGGTGATCAGGCCGTAGCGGCCACCGGTGCGCTCGAGCTCGTCGAGCACGGTGCCCACCAGCATGGCGCCGGTGGCGCCCAGGGGGTGGCCCAGCGCGATCGCGCCGCCGTTGACGTTGACCTGCTCGCGGTCGAGCTTGAAGTCCTTCATCCACTTCATGACGACGGACGCGAAGGCCTCGTTGAGCTCCCACACGTCGATGTCGTCCTTGGTGAGGCCCGCGAGCGCGAGGGCCTTCTCGGTGGCCGGGGTGGGGCCGGTGAGCATGATGGTGGGGTCCGAGCCGGTGACGGCGGTGGACACGATGCGGCCGCGCGGGGTGAGACCCGCCTTCTTGCCGCCCGCCTCGTTGCCGATCAGCAGCAGCGCGGCACCGTCGACGATGCCCGAGCTGTTACCGCCCGTGTGGACGTGGTTGATCTTCTCCACGGTGTAGTACTTCTGCAGCGCCACCGAGTCGAAGCCGCCCATCGCGCCGATGCCCTCGAAGGCCGGCTTGAGCTTGCCGAGGCTCTCGGCGGTGGTGCCGGGGCGGCGGTGCTCGTCGTTGTCCAGCACGGTGAGGCCGTTGATGTCCTTGACGGGGACGACGGACTTGGCGAAGCGGCCCTCGTCCCACGCCTTGGCGGCGTTGGCCTGCGACTGCGCGGCGAACTCGTCCACGTCGTCGCGGCTGAAGCCCTCGATGGTGGCGATCAGGTCGGCGCCGATGCCCTGCGGCACGAAGTACGTGTCGTAGTTGGTGGTGACGTCCTGGAACATCGGGCCACCGTCGGAGCCCATCGGTACGCGGGACATGGACTCCACGCCGCCGGCGAACACCAGCTGGTCCCAGCCCGAGCGCACCTTCTGCGCCGCGGTGTTGGTGGCCTCCAGGCCCGAACCGCAGAAGCGGTTGAGCTGCACGCCGGCCACGGTGTCCGGCAGGCCGCCGGCCATCGCGGCGGCCCGGGGGATCACGCCGCCCTGCTCGCCGATGGGGGAGACTACGCCCAGCACGATGTCGTCGACATCGGCGGGATCGAGCGTCGGAAAACGGGTCTTGACCTCGTCGATCAGGCCGACGACCAGGTCGATCGGCTTGGTGGCGTGCAGCGATCCGCCGCGCTGCTTGCCGCGTGGCGTACGGATGGCCTCGTAGATGTAAGCGTCGGACACGGTGTTCCTTCCTGGTTCTGTCCGTCAGGGTTGGTTACAAGTGAATCACTATTCTCTAACTTTCAGCGATTCGGCCCCGGTCGAACATGTTCTAGAACACAATCGCATACATGACCGCTGAAGAGAACATCGCGTGGTTCCCCCGCTCCGAGGAGCCCCGCGCGTCGCAACGAAACACGTGGAACAACCAGATCCGCAATCACGCCGTCATGCGCGGCGAGCAGACGGCGCTGCGGTTCCTCGACACCGACCGCACCTGGGCGCAGTTCGCCGAACGCGTGGGCGCCTTCGCCGCCGCACTCGCCGCGCGCGGGATCGGCTTCGGTGACCGGGTGCTGATCCTCGGGCTCAACCGCATCGAATACGTGGAGGCCGCGCTCGGCGTCACGGCACTGGGCGCGATCGCGGTGCCGGTGAACTTCCGCATGGCCCCGCCCGAGGTCGCGTACCTGGTGCAGGACACGCGGTGCAGCGCCGTCGTCTACGAGGCCCCGTTCGACCCGCTGGTCGCGGGCGTCGCCGCCGGCGGCGCCGAGTTCGGCCTGCGCATCCGGTTCGACGGTGCCGACGAGGCCGCCGGGGCGCTCGGCTTCGAGGACCTCGTGGGGGAGGGGCGGCCCGATCCGCGGATCGACGTCCCCGAGGACTCGCCGGCCCTGATCATGTACACCTCCGGCACCACCGGCCGCCCGAAGGGCGCGGTGCTCACCCACGTCAACATGCTGGCGCAGGGCTGGAACAACCTGGTGGCCCCAGGCTCCGTCGACCCCGACGCGGTGGGCGCGATCGCCGTGCCCATGTTCCACATCGCGGGCTTCGGCGTGCTGTCCACCGCCTTCCTGCAGGGCCTGACCTCGGTGATCTTCCCGCTGGGGGCGTTCGATCCGGCACAGACGCTGGACGCGCTCGAGCGCGAGGGCATCACCAGCATGTTCATGGTGCCGATGCAGTGGCAGCTCGCGGTGGCCGAGCAGAAGGCCCGGCCGCGCGACCTCAAACTCCGGTTCGTCTGGTGGGGCGCGGCGGCGGCCAGCGAGACCCTCCTGCGCGACCTCGAGGCCACGTTCCCCGACGCCGAGATCTGCGCCGTGTTCGGCCAGACGGAGATGTCGCCGGTCACCTGTGCCCTGTCGGGAGCGGACGCCCTGCGCAAGTTCGGCTCCGTCGGCAAGGTGGTGCGCACTGTCGCCGCGCGCGTGGTCGACGCGGACGGCAACGACGTGCCGCGCGGCGAGATCGGCGAGATCGTCTACCGCGGGCCCAACATGATGTCGGGGTACTGGAACAACCTGGACGCCACCCGGGAGGCGTTCGACGGTGGCTGGTTCCACTCGGGCGACTTGGTGCGGATGGACGACGAGGGCTTCGTCTACGTCGTGGACCGAGCCAAGGACATGATCATCTCGGGCGGCGAGAACATCTATTCGCAGGAGGTCGAGAACGCGGTGGCCGCTCATCCGGACGTCACCGAGGTCGCCGTGATCGGCCGCCCCGACGAGCGCTGGGGCGAGGCCGTGGTGGCGGTCGTGCAGCTCAAGGAGGGGGCGGAGCTCGACACCGCCACGCTGTCCGAGTTCCTTACCGATCACATCGCCCGCTACAAGCATCCGCGCGATCTGGTGGTCGTCGAGGCCCTGCCCCGCAATCCCACGGGCAAGATCACCAAGCCGGCCCTCCGGCAGCAGTTCGGCTGAGCCCGGGCGGAGGCGTGGGCGCGTGGTCGGCCTTGCAGAAGTTAGAGAGCATTCTCTAACCTGGAACGGGCGGACGCCCACGGAAGGAGATCCATGACCCTCACCGACGAGCAGCGCGCGTTCGGCGCTGCCATCGACGATCTGTGCCAGCGCGAGGCCGGCACCCGGGCGCAGCGCGACGCGCTCACCGACGGCGGCCGAGAGCTGCACAGCCAGGCGTTCTACGACAAGCTCGCCGAGCTCGGCTATCTCGGGGTGACGGTGCCGGAGGAGTACGGCGGCTCGGCGGGGGACGCCGTCGACATGGTGGTACTGCTCGAACACCTCGCGTACAACCTGGCGCCGGTCGGGGGCATCGGGCCCACCATCATCACCGGCGCCGCCTACGAGAAGTTCGGCACCGACGCCCAGAAGAAGGAGGTGCTCTCGGGCATCGTCCGCGGGGCCTCGCAGTCGATCTCGATGTCCGAGCCCGAGGCGGGCTCCGACGTGGGCGGGTTGGTCTGCAAGGCGGAGAAGACGTCGAACGGCTGGCTGATCAACGGCCAGAAGACGTGGTGCTCCAACGCTCACTTCGCCGAGAACATCCTGTTGGTGGCCCGAACCACCCGCGGCGAGAACAAGCACGAGGGGCTCACGATGTTCCACGTGCCCCGGGAGACCCCGGGGCTGACCATCAAAGGCATCGACACCCTGGGCGGGCGCGAGGTGAACGACCTCTACTTCGCCGATTGCGAGCTCCCCGAGGACGCGGTGGTCGGCACCGTCGACCAGGGCTGGCGGCAGCTGATGGCCGGGCTCAACACCGAGCGGCTCATCCTGGGTGCCATGCAGCTCGGCGTCGCCCGTCGCGCGTTCGACGACACCCTGAAGTTCGTCACCGAGCGCAAGCAGTTCGGCCGGCCCGTGGGCGGCTTCCAAGCGCTCAAGCACCGTCTGGCCGACCATGCGACCGAGATCGAGTGCACCCGGCTGCTCGTGCACGACGTGGCGCGCCAGGTCGCGGCGAATCCCGCCGCGCTGCTGCCGCGGCAGGCGTCGATGGCCAAACTCAAGGCCACTGAGGTGTCCAAGAAGATGGCGATCGACGGGATGCAGATGATGGGCGGCTACGGCTACGCCACCGAGTTCGACATGGAGGCGATCATGCGCGGGGCGATCATCTCCACCGTCTACGGCGGCACGAACGAGATCCAGCGCGACATCATCGGCAAGACCTACGGTCTCTGAATCGCGTGAACGACGAAGGCGCCCACCGGATCCCGGTGGGCGCCTTCCTCTGTCGGCTCAGACGAGCGGGCGGCCCAGGCGGTTGCGCACGCGCATGTCGGTCAGCAGCAGCTGGTACGGCAGGCGGCGGAGCACCTGCGGCGTGAACCGGTTGCCCACGGCGACGATCCGCCAGAACAGGTCGAACCTGCGCTGGTCGGAGTCGGTCCACCGCACCTCCATCGCCTCGCGGAACGCCGGGGCGAGGAAGCCGGCCGTCTGGAACCGGGAGAAGACCTTGAGCGGCGCCGGGACGGCGCCCACGAACGTGAGGTCCACGAGCTGCCGGAGGTAGTCCCGGGTCTCGTCGGTGGGCGCGATCCGCTGCTCGCACATCTCGATCCACAGCGTGTCGAACGCCTCCGGGGTGGCGGGCCACTGGTCGGGGTGCACCTGGAGCGTGGTGCCGAGCGGCGCCGCGTCCCGGTAGAACAGGGCGCGTTGTTCCGGGCTCATCCGGCCGTGCAGCAGCTGGTGGGTGTCCTCGAACCCGATGTAGAGGCACATCGCGACCCACAGCTGCAGGTCACGGTTCATCGCGTTGTACTTCACGGGGCTCTTGTCGGTGCTGCGCACCTGCCGGTGCGAGGTGTCCACCGCGGCCCGGTACACGGCCTTGTCCGCGGCGTTCCCGAGGATCGCGACCGCCAGGTAGGTGAAGGTGGTGCGGCTGCGCTTGATCGGGTGCTTGTAGAGAGCGCCGGACTCGACCGGCGACTCCATGACGCCGTAGGCGACGGGGGGATCGATCAGCTGCATGACGACGTTGGCCGGGCCGGCGGTGGCCGACGGCGAGTCCAGCGCGTCCGCCAGGGTGGTCAACAGGTCGGAGCGCCGCTGCGGCACCCGGAGGGGGATGCGGTACCCGGCGGCGACGGGGTCGGCCGGCTTCGACGGGGCGGCGGGCACGGCGGCAACGCCCGGCAGCGGCTCAGCGCTCGTGGTCATGTGCGATTTCCTCCGAGTTGTTCGCACCGAAGCGGTGTGTGAATGTTCACTTACTTATACCCTTGACGGTACACCGCGATCGCACGAGCGTCAGTGAGTACGCTCGTACGCGGACCTCGAAAAGGAGACGGCTAGTGACCCAGGTGCGGCGGAAGCGCCCGAAGGACCGGCGCGAACAGATCGCGCGGGTGGCGGCGGAGGACTTCTCCCGGCGGGGGTATCACGGGGTCGGCATCGAGGAGATCGCCGCCTCCCTGGACATCTCCGGGCCGGCCGTCTACCGGCACTTCCCGAACAAGTACGCGCTGCTCGAGCACGCGATCACCACCGCGTCCGACGCGCTGACCTCGGCGGTATCCGACGCCTCGGAGGCCACGGAGGGGCAGCCCGCGCCCGCGCGGGTGGACGCGATGCTCGACGCGGCGCTCAAGGTCTCGTTCGAGCGCCGCAACACCGGTGGCCTGTTCCGCTGGGAGCAGCGCCTCCTCGAGGGCGACGACAGGGCCCGGATCCGGGCCCAGCTCACGCAGATGGTGCACACGGTGGCCGACGGTGCCGAGCCCGCGCTACCGGGTGTCGCCCGGTCCGACCTGGAGCTGCGCAGCGTCGCGGCGATCAGCGTGACGGGCAGCGTCACCGCGCACCGAACCATCCTCGCCCAGAAGCGCGCGGAGGCGGTCCTGCTGGACGCGGCGCGTGCGGTGCTCGCGCTGCCGGCGCCGCCCACCGCGTACGCCGTGGCGCCGGAGCCCGCGCCCGAGCCCGATGCCGGGCGGCAGGGCCAGGTCCTCGACGAGGCGATCGAGCTGATCTTCGCGCACGGCTTCCACAACGTGAGCATGGGCCAGATCGGGCAGGCGGCCGGCATCGTCCCGTCGGGCATGTACCGGTACTTCCCGAACAAGGCGGGCATCCTGGTGGCCGCATTGGAGCGGGCGGGGCAGGCCACCTCGAGCGCCATCGAGAAGGTGCTGAGCAGCGAAGCGGACCCGCGGGACCGGCTCGCGGAACTCGCTCAGGCGTACGTGCAGTTGTCGTTCCAGTCGTCGAAGGTGATGACGGTCTACTTCCGCGAGATCGGCAACGTGCCCGACGCGGAGCGCAGTCGCCTCGCGGCCGTGCAGCGCGCCAACATCGCCGCATTCGCCGATGCCGTGGTCGCGGTGCGTCCCGAGATCAGCGCCGCCGAGGCCACCTTCCTCGTGCACGCCGCGTTCGCGGTCGTCTTCGACGTCGGCCGCACCCGCCGCTTCGACGACGAGCCGGCCTTCCAGGCGGAGGTCTTCGCCATGGTCTGTGCCGTCCTCATCGGGTCCACGCCCGCGGAGTAACGGCGTCCGGCCGGTCACGGCCTCCAGTCCTGTATCCGGGCGACCTGCCGTGCCGCCACCGCGCCCGGAGCGATCCGCATGAGGGCGTCACGGGTCATCGCGATCGGCCCCGCGGCCTGCGCCACACGACCCAGTGTTCGGGCCTGGGCGGCGATCGCCTGGCTCCGGCGGCGTCGTCGCCGGTCGTAGTCCTGCAGCGCCGCGTCGACGGTGCCCTCGTGGGGTGCCGCCGCCGACGGCGCGAGTACGGATGCGAGTACCGCGGCGTCCTCCAGCGCCTGGTTGGCGCCCTGGCCGAGATCGGGCGTCATGGCATGCGCCGCGTCGCCGAGCAGCACGCGGCGGCCGTGCACGTAGCGACGGAGCGGCGGGGCGAGGAACTCGATCGGGAGATAGGAGATCGCGTCCTCGTCGGTCGCGGCGAGGACGGCGCCGATCGGATCGTGCCAGCCCCCGAAAGTGGAGCGCAGGACCGCGAGGCCGGGCCGTGCGTGCTCCGGTGCGGAGATCGAGGCGAACCAGTACACCCGGCCGTCTCGGAGTGGGACCATGCCGAAACGTCGTCCCCTGCCCAGAGTCTCGCCACCACCGTCGAGCTGGATGGCATGCCGGGTGATCCCGCGCCACGAGCCGTATCCCGCGTATGCGGGGCGCGGGGTGCCCGGCCATCCGGCGCGCACCCCGCTGCGCAACCCGTCGGCGCCCACCACGAGGTCGAAGCCGCCGAGTCGTCCTCCGCCCTCGAGCCGAACGCCCGTGTCATCGGCGCCGACGACCGCCGCACCGGTGAGGATCTCCACCCCGTCGGCACCCGCGAGCAGCGCCGCGTGCAGTTCGGTGCGGTCCACGACGCGGAGCTCGGAGACGGTGCGCGGCGGAAAGCGGACCAGCCAGGTGCCGTCCGGGGTGCGGCTCCCGGAGGTGCCGGTCGGTGGACCGTCGGCCACGGTCCCGCGCACCAGATCGCCGATGCCCAGCGCGTCGATCGCGCGGAATCCGTTGCCGAACAGGGATAGCCCGGACCCGGCCTGACCGAAACACTCGGCACGTTCGACGACGGTGACGCGCGCGCCCGCCCGGTGCAGGGCGCCGGCGAGTGCGAGCCCGCCGATCCCGGCACCGGCGATGAGGACGCTCAGGGAGTCGTTTCTCCGCATGGAGAAAGGCTAACACGGTATCTTCTCCATATGGAGAAATCGACGCCCGATCGCCTGCTCGACGCCGGGCTCGAACTGCTCGGTGGCGTGGGATTCCGGGGCTGGTCGGTGCGGGCGGCGGAGGACGTGGCGGGGGTGCCGCACGGCAGCGCGCGACACCACTTCGGGGATCAGCGCGGACTCGTGCGAGCCATGGTCGCGCGCCTGCTGGAGCTCGACCGGCCCCGCAAGGGAGAGACTCCCGAAGAGCAGGTCCGTCGCTGGGTGGGGCCGGACGCCGCGTTCACCCGTGCGCGGTACGAACTGATCGTGGCGTCCTTCCACGACGCCGAGCTGGCAGCGGACCTGACTCGTGGCAGGGACGCCTTCGTCACCGCTCTCGAGGAGAGGGGGATGGCGGCGGCCGATGCGGCCTCGCTGGTCGCCGCGCTCGACGGTCACCTTCTCGACGCGGTCCTCCGCCGCCACGGTCCGACCGACCCGGCGGTCGATCCGCGGCCGATCATCGAGCGGTTCGTCGGGGGCCGGCCGTCGTGATGCCCGCGACGGCGTCGGTCAGCCGCCCGGAGCGGGCGCGGGGGCGGCGGGGGACGACGGGGTGGCACCGCCGGGCGCGGCACCCGTTCCGGGGAAACCGCCGGCCTGTGTCCCGACGTCGGTGATCTTCCAGTCCTGGTCCCGGTCCACGGTGATGTCGTAGGCCGTGGTGGCGACGGTGCCCTGAGGCGCCACCACGGTGGTCGCGGACACCTCCACCACTGCGGTCACCTTGTAGGTCCCGTCGGCCTCGTTCGTCACCTTGGTGACGACGAGTTTGCTCCCCGTGGCGACGTAGCGCATGGGGACGAGGATCTGCCGCATGGTCTCGGCGATGGCGTCGAACCGCTTCGCGACGTCCTCGGAGGCATTGGCCTTCAACGCCGAGAGCCACGGCGCGAGGTCGTTGTAGTTCGGGCTCGACACGCTGGTGGCGTACTTCCCCGCGACGTCCTCGGCGTGCGTCCGGTCCGCCGCAGCCTGCTGGGTGTCCCGCAGCTCGCCGTGATAGCGGAACGCGAAGAAGGTGGAGACGCCGGCCAGGATCGCGAGGAGCGTGACCACGACGGTGAGTGCCACGGTCCGCGTCGACGACGGTGCCGCAGCGCGCGCGGGCTCCGCGGCCGCGCGGGCGGGCGCCCTCCCGGCGGTGTCACCGGGGGCCGACCGCTTCGGGGTGCTGACGGCCTTCTTCTCCGACGCCTTCTCGGCGTTCGGGGAGGGAGTCCCGGTGTCGGCCTTCGCGTCCGCGGCGTCACCGTCGGCGGCCTCCTCCTGAGGCGTGGGGGAGTCCGCGTCCGCGGCGGCGCCCTCCGGCTCCGGGCTCTCCGGGGCCTCCGCATCGGCGGTCTCGGGGTTCTCGGGCGTGGCGTCGTCGGTCATTCTCACCTCGGGATCGGGGTCTGGTTCGGTGTCGATGTCGCGGAGGAGCGGGGTGTGGGAACCGTACTCGACGAGGCCCGTGACGGAGCGGTCGACGAGGACGGGGCGGCGCTCGGCGCCGCCGGCTTGGGCGCACCCACCGTGCCGGGGACGGGGATCGTGACCGCGAGGCGCGGCGTACCGTCGGGCCCCACCATCGCGAGCGCCGACGAGAGGAACGCGCTGAGGTCGATGATCGGGAGGGTGTTGTCCACGGCCTTGAGGATCGCGAGGCTGGGCCCCATGATCTCGGCGATCTTCGGCATCAGCTCCCGCAGGTACGGGTCGAGCCGCTGGGCGAACGGGTGCAGGTTCTCGGTGAAGGGGCGGGGCAGGTCGAGTTCGCCCACCACGTCCTGGACCTTGTCGACGGCCGGCCTGATCGCGTCGATGGTGCCGCGGAAGGCCGGGCCGAAGTCGCCGATCGCGGAGCCCATCCATCCCATGTCGGCCGAGTAGACCTGGGTCTGCGTGAACATGGTGCGGATCTGGGGCATCCGCGAGACGAGGGTGGTGGTCAGCAGGTTGCCCGCCTCCGTGAGGCGGGGCATGGCGGCGTCGGTGCCCGTGGTCGCCTGCCACATGGTCTTCACGAGGTCGGCGAGCGGTCCCGCCTCGGCGATCCTGCTCATCGCGGACAGTGAGCGGAAGATGTCGGGGATGGAGGTGGGCACCGACACCCGCTTCGCGTCGAGCACCGCTCCGTCGGCCAGGAACGGCCCGTCCGTTCCGTCCGGTGCGAACTCGACGTACGGTTCCCCGAGCGCCGTGAGCTGTTCGATGGTGACCGCCGACGTCACAGGAACCTTGTTCGTGTCAGGGTATTTGATCCGCACCGCGACGCCGCGGGTCTCCGCGTCGACGCGTTCGACCTCACCGATCCGCACTCCGCGCATGAGCACCGATGAGCCCGTGACCAGTTGCGCGGACTGGGGCAGTTGCATCGTGACGGTGGTGTACTTCGTGCCGGGCCGGACGCCCATGTAGCCGAAGACGAGTGCGCTCACACCGAGCGTGAGCACGACGACGAACGTGATGACGTTGGCGATCAGTTCGCGTTTCATCGCACCACTCCGAGCATCCGCAGGGTCTTGACCGCCTGGTCGGCCCGCTCTCCGCTGGGCATCTCGTCCCCGATGCCGAGCCGTACGAGGTTGATCTTGGGGCCCTGCTGGAGATACGGGATGACGGTGTCGCGCAGCAGGTTGCGCAGGTTCACCAGGTTGTCGGGACGGGTGGAACCGGACGGACGGTCGAACAGCATGATCGGCCGCACGACCGCCTTGAGGAGGGTGTTGGTCTCCCGCAGGGTGGGCACGAGGAAGGTGGCGTTGCTCATCGTGGGCGCGAGTGCGGCGAAGATCGACACGATGTCGCCGGTCTCGATGATGGTGCGCCACCGCTTCATCGAGCCCTCCTCGAGGTACTGCCCCAGCGTCGCCCGCTGCGCGTTGAGCTCGTTGGTGATGTCGACGATCGAGGAGAGCGCGGTGTCCAGGCTGCGCTGGTCGTCGGACCAGGCCTTCACCGTGGTGGTGAGGTTGCCGACGATCTTGCGGGTCGCCGCGGGATCTTCGGGGAAACTGCTGTTGAGCCGGTCGAAGGTGTTGCCCATCTGGCTGAGGCTGCCGCTGCCGAGGAATTCCGAGAGGCTGGTGAGCATCTGCTCCATCTGCACCGCGGCGCGCGTCTGCGACTGGGGGACGGTGTCGCCGTTCGCGAAGAAGGTCCCGTCCTTCGCATCGGGCGGGGTGAGGGCGACGTAGATGTCGCCCAGGGGCGTGTCCTGGCGCAGCTCGGCGACCGCGGAGCGGGGGATCCTGGTGTCGGACTGGATGTTCAGCGTGGCCTCGGCGGCCTTGTCCTTGAGCTGGACCCGGTTGAGCGACCCGACGTCCCGGCCGAGCAGGCGGACCTTCGCCTGGTCGGGCAGGTTCAGCACGTCGGGGAACAGCACCTTGAGCTGCCACCCCGAGGTGCCCGCTCCCGGGGTCGGCAACGCCGACGGGCCCAGGTTACGGAATCCCCAGAACCCCGCGATCGCCACCACGATCACCGCGAGCAGCGCCGGGAGCACCCGGCGGACCGTGCGCGTCATTTCGCCGCCCCCGTTCCCTGCAACACCGCTGAGATGACGTCGACCCGGATCTTGTCGCCGCCGATGACCGTGCACTGGCCCGGTGCGATGCGATTGATGTTCGTGCACGTGAGCTGCGGGTTGGCCGCCGGGAAGGCGGTGTTCGGCAGCGGCTGGTACCCGATCTTCAGGCGGGCGTTCGGCTGGTCGTAATCGATCTTGAAGGCTTCGATGAGAGGCGGGATCAGGCGCAGCAGGTCGCCGTAGTTGCGGACGCCGGCCGCCACCAGCCGGGTGATCGGGACGGTCGCGTCGAGCACGGGGAAGATGGTCTCGCCGTACCGCCCGATCAGCTGGAACAGCGACTTCCCCAGGGGGATCAGGGCATCGCCGAGGGCGTAGGTGGTGTTCGCGAGCGGTGTCATCACGTTGGTCAGGTAGAACGGCATCCGGCTGAACAGGCCCTTGATCTCGCCCCAGTTCGACGTCATGCCGCCGGTGAGGGGTGCGAGGGCGTCGAACGCGCGGGCCAGATCGTCCATACCGGGTCCCGGGTCGTCGAGCACGGCGGACAGCTGCATCAGGACGCCGTTGATCTTCGGTCCGCTGCCGTCGGTCTCCCGGGCCAGGGCGGTGAGCGCCTGTTGCGCCTGCTTGGTCTGCTCCGGGCCTCCGCCCGCGGTGACCTCGGAGGTGAGCCGGTTCGCGCCCTCGAGCGACTTGGTGATCGACAGCGGCGTCTTCGAATCCGTGATGCAGGCGCCCGGCTTGAGGGTGGGCCCGCCGTCGTCGTCGCCGATCAGCGCCAGTTGCCGGGACGCGATGAGCGATTTCGCGACTGTCACCGCCCCGACCTTGACCGGGATCCTTTGGTCCGCATCGACGTCCAGCTGGACCCGCGCTTTCGCGCCCTCGGCGGCGATCGACGTGACCTTGCCGATGGTGACGCCGCGGCGCATCACGGGGTTGCCCTCGAAGAGCCCGATGGCGTCGGGCATCAGGGCGCAGTACGAGACGGTGCGCTCGGCGCCGCCGCGGGCGTACCACGCCGCGCCGATGCCGACGACGACGGACATGGCGATCGCGAGACCGCTGATCAGCCACTTGGATCCGAGGAGCTTGCGGAGCATCAGCACGTCACCCCCGCCATCGGGATGCAGAACGAGGACGCCAGCACGGTGTTGCCGTTGATCACGATGCTCCCGTCGGGCTGGACGGCCTTATTGGCGTCGGCCAGCAGCTTCTTCGCGTTGTCGATCATCGGCTCGAACTTCACGAGGAGCTCCTCCATCTGATCGGCGATCAAGCGGAACTGCTTCTCGAAAGCGTCCACTTCGGTGAGGTAGAGAACTGCCAGCGGTTTGATCCTGCGGAGGGTGAGCTCGAGGCCCTTCATGAAGGCCTTGTAGCCGTTGATGTTCACCGAGGCGGTCGCCAGGAACAGGCTCATGTCCCGCATGAGCGCGGTCAGGTGGTCGCCGTTCCTGTTCAGCTCGGTGGTGTACTCGGAGACGACCGTGATGAAGCGGCCGATCTGGTCCTTCTGCCGGCCCAGGCTGTTCACCATGCCCGAGAGCGTGTTGATCACGTGGCCGAGCTGGCCGGGCCGGCCGTTCGCCGCCTGCGAGATCTGCACGAGCGACTCGCGGAGGGGCTGCGCGTCGACGGCGTCGAGCTTGGGGCCCGCGGTCTGGAAGGTCTCGGTGAGGGAGTAGGGCAGGCGCACGCGGGACGCGGGGATCGCGTCGTCGCGGCCGAGCGACGCGCTCCCCATGGAGTCGATGTCCAGGTAGCTGCCGCCGACCGCGGTGAGCATCTTCACCGCGGCGCTCGACTTGTCGCCGATGAAGGAGCCCCGGGACACCCGGATCGTGGCGCGGACGTCGTTGCGGCGCAGCTCCATCTTCGTCACCTCGCCCACGGGGACGCCGGCCACGCGGACCTCGTCGTTCGCCCGGAGCTGCCCGGACTCCGCCATGTCGACGTGGTAGATCGTCGTGCGGGGAGGGGAGAACGAGAGGAACGCGGCGACGAGGACGAGGACCACCGCCATGAACACGGACAGGAAGCCCCACGCCAACTGGCGGTTCGACTCGGCGCCGAAGCGGAACCACGTGCGGCGCCACACCCGCCGGGGCGGGCGACGCCGCAGCGCCCCGGCGACCGCGCGGGTCGCCAGGTCGGGCTGGTCCGGATCCGGTCCGGTCACTTCGGGTTGTTGCACAGCGTGACCTTCAGACCTCGGATGAGCATGTGGACATCGGGCGGCAACGCGGCCTCTCCCTTACTGCAGCGGGTGTCCCCCTTGGGTTTCGGTATGCCCTGCCCCGTCAGGAGAGCGAACACGCCGGGGACGAGCGCGGCCAGGTCCACGAGCGGACCCAGCTTCTTGGCCTCCGGTGAGACCAGGTCCGCGAGCCAGGGATTGCTGTCCGGGGTCATCCCGAGGTTCGCCAGCAGCGCGTCGGCCGCGGTGATGACCTGCGCCCCGTCGCTCGCGAGCACCTGGAACGCGGGCCCCGACGCGGCCATGACCCGGCCGAGCCGGTTCAGGTAGGCGATGATCGTGGCCATCGAGGAGGACTTGCCGCCGATGGATTCCGACAGGTTCGAGAAGTTCTGGATCAGCGTCTCGAACAGCGCGGCCCGGTTGTCGGTGAACGTCGCCAGCTGGTCGATGGCGTCGAGCATCGGGCCGAGGCCGCTGCCGTCGCCGTTCATGGCGACCTCCACCGACTGCGCGAAGTGGTTGATGTCCTCCGGGCGCATGGCGGCGAGCACGGGCTGCAGCCCGTTGAACACCGTCGTGATGTCGAACGACGGCACCGTCTGCGCGGTGCGGACGGTGGAGCCCACCGGCAGGGTCTCGGCGGGGGCCTTGTCGCGTTGCAGGTCGACGTACCGCTGCCCCGTGAGGTTCTGGAACCGGATCGCCAGCCGCGAGTTCTTGTAGATCTCCTGCTCCCGCTCGACGGTGAGCGCCACCTCGGCGAACGAGCCGCGGCCGCCCTCGCCGCGCCGGAGGTCGATCGTCTTCACCTTCCCCACCTGCACGCCGAGTACCCGCACGTCGTCGCCGGGGCGCAGGCCGGATGCGTTGGTGAACTGCGCCGTGTACTCGACCTGCGACCCGGGTGCGGGGCGCTGCAACGCGCGCACCGTGAACGTGGTGCCGAGGGCGACCACGACCACGAAGACGATCAGGCGGATGGTGGATGCGCGGAACCGGGTCATCGGCCACCTCCCTGCTGCGCGGCCGGCGACGCCGGGATCGGCACGGGGCGCGCCTGCACGTCGAGGTCGAGGACCTTGCCGTTCGGGGTGTCCTTGATCGCCTTGCGGATCGTCTCGATGAGGTCCGAGATCTGCCGGCCGTTGTGTGCGGCGTCCGGCATGGACTTCACCATGCGGCGGTCGATGTCGACCACGCTGTTCAGCACGGGCTCCAGGGGTTGCAGGTTCTTGACCAGGTTCGCCAGGTCGGGGGCGGTGAGATCGCGGAGCGCCGTGATCGTCGCCGTCTGCTTCTCGGCGTACCCGGGCACGTCGGGGGCGGGCCAGTCCCACAACATCTTCAGGGCGGACAGCAGGTCGTTGCTCGAGGCTCCGACCCCCTGCAGGGCGCTCGCCAGGATGGGCAGTGTCTGGGACGTGGGCACGGTCTGGGTGTCGGCGTTGGCCTCCGCCACCGCGCCCAGCGCCCGCACCATCGGCAGGAAGCCCGTGGTCGCGGTGTCGGCCTGCCGGATCAGCTCGGACATGTACGGCCGCAGCGCCGTCGACTCGACATCGGCCAGCGAGCGCAGCAGGTTCGACATCGAGGAGTCACCGGGCGTGGCGACGGGGGTGATGACGGCACCGTCGCGCAGGGGTGTCCCGTCGGAGGCGGGGATCACCTGCATCGAGGTGACGCCGAAGAGGTTGTTGGGGGCGAAGTCCGCACGGAACTTGTCCGTGAGTTTCCGGCCCTGATCGGGGTCGAGGTCCATCACCACGCCGAGCCGACCCGAGCCCAGCTGGTCGACCCCGGACACGGTGCCGATGCGCACGCCGTTCATCTCGATGACGGTGCGGTTGCTGACGCCCGGAGCGACGGAGGACGCCGCGAGCGTGACGCGCATCGGCGAGGGCCGCAACAGCGCGGTGATCCCCCACGCCACGAGCGCGACGACGGCGACGACGGCGACGGTGATGGCGCCCCGTCGAACCAGCTGACGGGGCTCGACGGTCATGCCCGGTACGGATGCGATCGTTGACATGCCTACCCCCGGAACACCACGTTCGAATTGAATCCCCAGATCGCGGCCGTGAGCAGCATGTCCAGCACGACGATCGCGACCATCGACGCGCGGACCGCGCGGCCCGAGGCCACGCCCACGCCCTCGGGGCCGCCCGCGGCGAAGAAGCCCTGGTAGCAGTGGATCAGGATGACCACGATGAGGAACACGACCACCTTGAGGGTCGCGGCCAGGATGTCCGGGCCAGAGAGGAACTGCTGGAAGTAGTGCTCGTAGGCGCCGGCGGACTCGCCCTGCGCCACGGTGACGATCAGGCTGCAGGCGAAGAAGCTCACCACGATGGCGATGAGGAACGTGGGGACCACGGCGATCAGGCCGGCCAGCACGCGGGTGCTCACCACGAACGAGATCGAGCGCAGGCCCAGCGATTCCAGGGCGTCGATCTCCTCGTTGATCCGCATGGCGCCGATCTCCGCCGTCATCCGGCAGCCCGCCTGCACCGCGAATCCGGAGGCCGCGAGGATCGGCGCGAACTCGCGGGTGTTGGCGAGGGCGCTCACCGTGCCGGTGAGCGGCCCCATCCCGAGCAGGTCGAGGGTGGCGAACGCCTGCACGGCGACGGTGCCGCCGACCGCGAGTCCCAGGACGACCATCATCAGGGAGGTGCCGCCGCCCACGATGACGGCGCCGCGGCCCCACGTGAGGTCCGTGACGGTGCTGATCGTCTGGCGGCTGTAGTGCCGCGCAGCGTGCGGGATCATGGCGACCGCCGAGATGCAGAATCCCGCCATGTGGCCCAGGCGGGCCAGCAGGGAGCGGAACCAGGCGGCGATCCTCGCGAGGGTGCGGGTGCCCCGGGGGCGGTACGTCGCTACGGCCATCGGCGTCAGCCCATTCTCATTGGGAAAAAGACCGTGTACGCCTGGGTGAGGGCGAAGTTGAGGACGATGATCGCCACCGTCGACACGACGACGGTCGCGTTGACCGCGTCCGCCACACCCCGCGCTCCGCCCTTGGCCTCGAGCCCGTGCTGGCAGCCGACGATCGCGATGATCGAACCGAAGAGCGCGGCCTTGACCATGGAGAAGCCGAGGTCGCGGACCGTGGCGAAGGAGCCGAAGCTGAGCCAGTAGCTGCCGGGCGTCACGTCCTGCCCGAGCACCGCGACGTAGAACGCGGCGAGGATCCCGACCACCACGATGAACAGGTTGAGGAGGGGCGCCACCACCACGGCCGCGATGAGCCGGGGCGCGACGAGACGATGCACCGGGTCGATGCCCATGGTGCGCAGCGCGTCCACCTCGTCGCGGATGGTGCGGGCCCCGAGGTCGGCGGCGATGGCGGAGGCCCCGGCGCCGCCGAGCAGGAGACCGGCCGCGAGGGGCGCCGCCTGTTGGATCACGGCCAGTCCGCTGGCCGCGCCGAGCAGCGATTCGGCGCCGATCTGGGCGACGATGCTGCCCACCTGGATGGTGACGATGACGCCGAACGGGATGGCCATGAGGAAGGCGGGGACGGCGGTGACGGAGATCAGGAACCACGCCTGGATCACGGTCTCCCGGAACGCGAGACGGCCACGGACGGTGTCGCTGACCGCTGCGGCGATCGTGGTGGCGGCGAGCTGGGCGGTCCGGCCGAGGGTGCGGACGGGGCCGAGCGCGTTGCGGTCCAGGTTGTCGACGAGGATCCGAGCGTCGCTCGGTCTCGACGCCGGCCGGGCCGCCGACGGCGCGGTATCCGCACCCATGAACTCTCCCTCCAGACGGAACGGGCTCTATGTTAGGGAATATTCTCTAAGCCCGTGTGAGTTTACGCACATATATGTGATCGAGGCGTCAAGGGCGCGATTTCGCAGGTGGCGAGCGGTTGGGGTAGCCTAGGGCGGTTGCCGATACGGCGACACTCCTGCCGCGGAGAGTCCGCGGCCGCATAGTCCATAGGAGGAGGCGAAAGCCCATGCGTAAGTACGAACTGATGGTGATCCTGGATCCGAGCCTGGATGAGCGCACCGTCGCACCCTCGCTGGAGACCTTCCTGAACGTGGTCCGTAAGGACGGCGGTTCGATCGCGAACATCGACATCTGGGGCAAGCGTCGTCTGGCCTACGAGATCTCGAAGAACGCCGAGGGTATCTACGCGGTCATCGATCTGACCGCCGAGCCGGCCACCGTGAACGAGCTCGATCGTCAGCTCAAGCTGAATGAGTCGGTGCTTCGCACTAAGGTGCTGCGGCAGAACTAGCCGTACCGATACAGCAGGGAGAATCACCATGGCAGGCGAGACGGTCATCACGGTCATCGGGAACCTGACGGCGGATCCGGAGCTGCGCTTCACCCCGTCGGGTGCGGCGGTGGCCAACTTCACCGTCGCGTCCACGCCCCGGACCTTCGATCGGAACACGAACGAGTGGAAGGACGGCGAGGCGCTGTTCCTGCGGTGCAACATCTGGCGTGAGGCGGCCGAGAACGTCGCCGAATCGCTCACGAAGGGCACCCGGGTCGTCGTCTCCGGCCGTCTGAAGCAGCGGTCGTACGACGACCGCGAGGGTCAGCGGCGCACCGTGGTGGAGCTCGAGGTCGACGACATCGGCCCCTCCCTCAAGTACGCGACGGCCAAGCCGGTGCGCACCCCGCGCGGCGGTGGCGGCGGCGGTTTCAGCGGCGGCGGCCAGGGCGGCGGTGGCGGTTTCAGCCAGCAGCCCGCTCAGCAGGCTCCGCGGCAGAACCAGCCGCAGGAAGATCCGTGGGGCAGCGCCCCCGCGGCCGGGAACTTCGGCGGCGGCAGCGACGATCCGCCGTTCTGATCCCCGGGATCGATGACTGTGCCGGGCCCTCGTGGCCCGGATATACCAATCAAGGAGTACCAACACCATGGCCGGTAAGGGCAATGGCCGGAAGGTGCGCGTCGAGAAGGCCGTCAAGGCCAAGGCGTGCACGTTCTGCAAGGAGAAGAACACCGCGATCGATTACAAGGACACCACGCTGCTGCGTCGTTTCCTGTCGGAGCGGGGCAAGATCCGCAGCCGTCGCGTGACGGGCAACTGCGTCCAGCACCAGCGCGACATCGCGATCGCCGTCAAGAACGCGCGTGAGGTGGCCCTGCTGCCGTTCACGTCGACCACTCGATAAGGGAGAGAAGTCATGAAGCTGATTCTCACCGCCGACGTCGACAACCTGGGTGGCCCCGGCGACACCGTCGAGGTCAAGGACGGCTACGGCCGCAACTTCCTGCTGCCCCGCGGCCTGGCCATCGTGGCCACCCGTGGCGCCGAGAAGCAGGTCGAGGGCATCCGCCGCAGCCAGGAGGCCAAGCGCGTGCGCGGCCTCGACCACGCCAACGAGCTGAAGCAGGCCATCGAGGGCCTCGACAGCGTCGCCCTCGGCGTGAAGACCGCCGAGTCGGGCAAGCTGTTCGGCTCGGTCACCACGGCCGACGTGGCGGGCGCCCTCAAGGCCGCCGGCGGCCCGGTCGTCGACAAGCGCAGCATCGAGCTGCCGCAGGGCCACATCAAGGCGACGGGCACGTTCCCGGTCGTCGTGGCGCTGCACCCCGAGGTCCGCGCGAAGTTCTCGCTGACCGTCGCGGCCGAGTAGCCGACGAACACGAAGAAGTCCCCGTCGCCTCCCAGGGAGGTGACGGGGACTTTCTCGTATGCGCGCGCGGCGTCAGAGGTTGATGGTGCCCACGCAGGGGGTGCTGGTCTGGGTGCCGATCCACTCGGTTCCGGCGCCCGCCTTGATGACGATGTTGAACGTGACCGCGCCCTTACCGGTGGTGACCGGGGTCTTGTTCAGGACGGGCGACGGGCCGTTGCCCGACAGCTGTGCGCTGCCGAACTTGCCGGTCGTGGTGTTGTTCCAGGACAGAGTGGCCCTGGACGAGAACTGGTTGAGCACGAAATCGCGCCCGCCCGCGCCGCCGACCGCGGAGAAGAGGACCTGGCCCGGCGCTCCGGGAGCGGCCGTGACCTTCCAGGTCAGCATGTCGTTGCCGACCACGAACATGGGGTTCGGGCTGGAGCAGGTGGCCGTGACCGTCTTCGGCTTGGGGGGCGCGGGCTTGGGAGCCGGATCGGCCCCGACGGGCCCGATGGCGCACGTGGCCACTGCCGCGAGCGCGACCGCGACGCCTGCAGCGCGCGTCGTGATCTTCGAGGTGTTCATCGGGAGTCCTTCCATTGCAGTTGTGCCCGGTTCAGGGTACGCGTCGCGCGCGTGGGGAAGAAGTCCGTCCGGCGGGAAGTGACGCGTCCGTGCTGGTAGGGGCTCCGCGGGGTGACCGGCGGGTAACAACGAGGGGTGGTTTTGCCTCCGCGCAGGGGAACGATTCACTCGCGACACGCCCGAATGTCGGATCGATGCGACACGCTGAGCAATGTTGATCCACAGCCGGTGCACGAATCCCGAACGCTCTGACCTGTGCGTTCTCCGATGTCCGATGTTTGTTTCCACAGGTTTTCCCCATCGGTCCACACGGGCGTCCCCACGATGACCGCGCTCAGTGCACACAGATTGCACAGGTTCATCCACAGGGGGGCTTTGCGATCGGGTCGACTGCGCCTAGCGTTCACGTGCGTCGGTCGTGAGCTATGCGTGGGATCTCGAACATGTCAGCCCCTGCCGATAGACCTGAGAACGGATGGACGGTTCCGTGCGGTATCCACCGCGCGGCGCGAGTGTGAGGTGGTACGCGGTGTCGGTCACGGACGAGCAGGAGTACACGCCGGGGCCCGCGGACCGCGCGCCCTCCGCGGACGCTCCGCCCGCCGAGGACTTCGGCCGCCAGCCCCCGCAGGACGTCGCCGCGGAGCAGTCCGTGCTCGGCGCCATGATGCTCTCCAAGGACGCGATCGCCGACGTGCTCGAGGTGCTGACCCCCGGCGACTTCTACCGGCCGGCGCACCAGTCGGTGTACGACGCGATCCTCGACCTCTACGGCGCCGGTGAGCCGGCGGACGCCGTCACCGTGTCCGCCACTCTGGACCGCAAGGGCGAGCTCAAGCGCGTCGGCGGCGCCCCGTACCTGCACACTCTGATCTCCACGGTGCCCACCGCGGCCAACGCCGGCTTCTACGCCGAGATCGTGGCGGAGAAGGCCATCCTGCGGCGCCTCGTGGAGGCGGGAACGCGGATCGTCCAGTTCGGGTACTCGGGGTCCGACGGTGCGGACGTCGCCGAGGTGGTCGACCGCGCGCAGGCGGCCGTCTACGACGTCACCGAGCGCAAGGCGTCCGAGGACTACGTGGTGCTGGAGGAGCTGCTCCAGCCGACCATGGACGAGATCGACGCGATCGCCTCGCGCGGCGGCGTCAGCATGGGCGTGCCCACCGGCTTCACGGACTTCGACGCGCTCACCAACGGCCTGCACGCCGGGCAGATGATCATCATCGCCGGGCGTCCCGGCGCCGGTAAGTCCACCGTCGCGCTGGACATCCTGCGGTCCTGTGCCATCACCAACGGCATGGCCGGCGCCCTGTTCAGCCTCGAGATGGGCAAGACCGAGGTCGTCATGCGCCTGCTGTCCGCCGAGGCACGGATCAAGCTCGCGGACATGCGTTCCGGCACGATGTCCGACGACGACTGGACCCGCCTGGCCCGCCGCATGTCGGAGGTGTCCGAGGCGCCGCTGTACATCGACGATTCGCCCAACCTCACGATGATGGAGATCCGCGCCAAGGCCCGCCGCCTCAAGCAGCGGCACGATCTCAAGCTGATCGTGATCGACTACCTGCAGCTGATGACGTCCGGCAAGAAGGTCGAGTCCCGCCAGCAGGAGGTCTCGGAGTTCTCCCGCCAGCTCAAGCTGCTGGCCAAGGAGCTCGAGGTGCCGCTGATCGCCGTCGCGCAGCTCAACCGTGGCCCCGAGCAGCGCACCGACAAGAAGCCCCAGGTGGCCGACCTCCGTGAGTCCGGCTCGCTGGAGCAGGACGCCGACATGGTGGTCCTCGTGCACCGCCCCGACGCCTACGAGCGCGACGATCCCCGTGCGGGCGAGGCCGACTTCATCCTCGGCAAGCACCGTGCCGGCCCCACCGGCACGGTCACCGTGGCCCACCAGCTGCACTACTCCCGCTTCGTGGACATGGCCAAGGGCTGACGCCCCTCTGTAGGGTCCCAGATTCCGTGGCGGAATCCCAAGCTACGTGGCGGACAGTTGGCGGATCCGCCAACTGTTTGGGACACGCCGGGGCACGTCCCCGCATCTGAGGGCGGAAGTGGCACCGTCAAGACCATGTCGCCCGGCAGCTCCGCGGGGACCGCGGTGGAAGTATCGTTCCGCCGCGGTGAGGACCTCTGTGAGCGGACCGTGGAGTGGAAGTCGGCCGCAATGGAGGACCTTCGCGAGGCAGCGCCGTGGCGCACATTTCGCTGGTATCGAGGGCAGAAACACTACTCGGGGTGGTACTGGTCGAGCACTACCCGCGATCTGGTGATCTATGAGTCCCGCCTGGAGCTCGCTAACCTGATGCTCGCAGACTTCGACGATCGGGTTCGGGGCATCGTGGCCCAGCCTTTCCTTCTCGCGACTGAGGCCGATGGTGTCCTGCGGAGGCACGTTCCGGACTTCCTACTCGATACTGATTCCGGCCCGGTCGTCGTTGACGTAAAGCCTGCTCGACGGCTTGATAATGATGATGTTGCAAGGGTTTTGAACTTGACTCGGGATGTCGTCGAGGCCAAGGGGTGGCGATACGAGGTCGCCACCGAGCCGCCGCCGCGGAGGGCCGCGAATGTCAGATTCCTCGCTGGCTATCGGCGCGAGAGTGCAATCGTGCCTGACCATTGCGAGGCGGTTCAGGCGGTCGCTCAGGTGGGATTGACGATTGGTGCTCTCATCGATCGGATGCCAGATCGTCCTGACGCGAGCGTGCGAGCGGCGGTGCTGCACTTGATATGGCGGCGTCGGCTGCACGTCGACATTGACGCCGCAATCACTAGTCGCACTCAGATTTCGAGGGTCTTGTGAGTGGCGTTGAGCGGGTTGAGGTTGGCGGACGGTACATGTACGACGGCGAGGCGTTCGAGATCGTGGAGCTCGCCACGGCTAAGGGCGTCGTCGATGTGCTGGGGAAAAGCGCTGCAGGGCAGTACATGCGAGTTGGCCTCGCGGAGTTGCTGTCTTCGGTCCGGGGTCGGGTCCTCCCGACCGGCCCTGGCGTTTCGAGCACTGATGCAACCGAGCCTGCAGGCGTCATCTTCGGTGAGTTGTCCGCGGCAGAGCTTCAGAAGGTGACGGAACGCGCGGGGCACGTACGCGAGATTCTTACCGGGTACAGATCTGGCAGCGCGGAGACTGCGAGCAAGGGGGAGCCCAGGCCGGAGTTTTCCGGCGACCGCCCGCTCACTGACCGCTACGCAGCGAAGGCGCGCGAACTGGGCGTCGGCTTGCGATCTGTGGAGCGGTGGGTGTCCAAGTTCCGCACTGAAGGGCCCGCAGGCCTGGTAGACGCGCGACGTACGAGAGAGGCGGAGCCCTTCCCGTCTGTCGATCGGCGGTGGTTAGACACAGCTGTCGAAGTCATGGTTGAGCACGCCACCGAGTCGAAACCGTCCCGCACGATGGTGATGGCACGCGCGGAGGCACGGGTCTTGGCGCGATTCGGAGAAGGGGTCGTCGCCATCCCGTCTCGGACAAATGCTTTCCGCGTTCTCGAGTATCTGGAACAGCGCTATCCCACATTTCGACTGTCTGCCAAGCGAAATCGCGACATCGCTGAGCGGCCAGAAGGCGTGTACGGCAAGCTCCGTCCAACTCGGCCTGGCGAGTACATGCTGATGGACACAACCAGGCTCGATGTCTTCGGGCTCGATCCTCTGACGCTGCGATGGGTGCAGGTCGAACTGACCGTCGCGATGGACTGGTACACCCGCTGCATCACCGGGTTGCGATTGACCCCGGTTTCCACGAAATCGGTTGATGTAGCGACCGTGATGTACGAGGTTTTCAGCCCACGTCCGGCCGGCGCGGACTGGCCGGAATACGCGGTGTGGCCAGCTCACGGAGTACCGCGGTCGGTACTTGTAGATGTCACCGCGGAGCGGCCAGCGGATGCGGCCGCTGGACCAGCTATTGTCCCTGAGACACTGGTCGTGGACCATGGCAAGGTCTACCTCTCGAACCACGTGATGAGTGTGTGCCAGCGCTTCGGGATTTCGGTGCAGCCAGCTCGGCTCCGAACCGGCCGCGACAAAGGGCCAGTTGAGCGGTTCTTTCGTACTATTCGTGAAGATCTCCTCCAGGCCTTGCCGGGGTACAAGGGACCTGATGTCCACTCCCGCGGCGAGGATCCTGAGGGCGGAGCGTTCTTCTACATCGACGAGCTCGAAAGCATCATCCGCGAGTGGGTTGCGCAGGTCTACCACCACCGCCAGCATTCGAGCCTGCTCGACCCGCGAGTTCCGGGCTTACGTATGTCGCCCGCCGCGATGTTCGAGCACGGTGTTTCTCGCGCCGGATACATTGAGGCGCCTCGCGATCCGGACCTGGCATTCGAGTTCCTCAAGCCGGTATGGCGGAAAATTCTTCACTACGGTGTCGAGATCGGAGGCCGCCGCTACAACGGAGACGGGCTCAACGGCTACCGTAACCTCGCGAGCCGGTTCACCGGCGAGGCCAAGGGACGATGGCCGATCCACTTCGATCCCGACGACATCACCAAGGTGTACTTCCGGCGCCCAGATGAGCGGACCTGGCACACATTGGTGTGGGAGCACGCACCGTCGATCGATATGCCGTTCAGCGAGGATGCACTGCTCTACGCAAGGAAGCTAGCAGCATCGAAGTACCGATTCCCCAACGACCGCCTTGCGGTAGCTGACTTGTTGGAGCGGTGGAACATCGGCCTGGGCTCGACCCGAGTGGAACGGCGCATTGCATTGAGAATGTCACGCGAGACCGAACTGTCGCAGCGACCGCAGGGCGAAGCGCGTGTGGATCGACTGCCGTCGGTCGCCCGCGTGCTCGCTCCCGACCAGGACGAAAGCGATGTGCAAGCAGAGGACACCGCGATTGATCGCGGTCTCGACTACGCCGGCGAGGAAGGTGACGACGATCGATTCGACCAGGAAAACATCGATGACTTCTACTCCGACGCGCTGGAGGACGTATGACCGAAACCGCCGCGACACTCGACAATCTGACCCTCGCCCGAAAGGAAGGGTGGCAGAAGTTCGTCAACACCCCCGCACGTGTTCCACCGGAGGCGTTGAACCGCGATGAACTCGACAGACTGACCGACAAGGAGCGCACCGACTACGACCGTGAGCGCCGCGAGTGGCACGCGAACCTCGGGCCCCTCAAGACCAGACAGCTGGTCGAGGTGCACGAAAACCTCTGGGATGTCATCGACTCCAACGCCCAGGACGGAGACAAACCGAAAGGCGCCGTTGCGATCGACGCAGTACCCGGACTAGGGAAGACCACCGCGGTATTGAGCTTCGCCCGCGCGTTCCACCGCCGCGAAGTAGCCGAGAACGGCACTACGACCGAGGAAGGTCATGAACGGTGGCCGGTGTGCCGGGTGGGACTGACCGGCAACACTGGCCTACGCGAGTTCAACCGGGCGATGCTCGCGTTCTACGCCCACCCAGGCGGCCGCCGCGGCAACGCCGCCGACTTCGCCCACCGAGCCCTGGACTGCGTGCTGGCATGCGAAACGAAGATCCTCATCGTCGATGATCTGCACTTCCTGCGGCTGCAGTCCACCTCCGGTGTCGAGGTCAGCAACCACTTCAAGTACATCGCCAACGAGTTCCCGTTGACGGTGATCTTCGCTGGCGTCGGTTTGGAGGCGCGGGGACTGTTCTCCGAGGGCAGTAGTGACCGAGATGCTCTTCTCGCGCAGACCGGCCGGCGTACAACGCGGCTGACAATGGATCCTTTCGGTGTCACCAATGATGCTGGGCGCCGGGCATGGCGTCAGACGCTCAAGGCGATCGAGCAGCGGGTGGTTCTGGCCGAAAAGTATCCGGGCATGATCGCCGACGATCTCTCTGACTACCTGTATGCCCGGTGTACCGGCCAGATCGGCTCACTGATGACCCTGATCAACCGGGGATGTCAGCGCGCGGTCCGGACTGGGTATGAGCGCCTCGACGAGGAACTGCTCGATCGGGTCAAGATCGACGAGGCATCGGAGAAGGCTCGCGAAGAACTGCGCCTGGCATTCGACAACGGCTGCCTGAGAACTCGCATCGGCAGGGCCGGATGACAGTGCCACGTTCGCTTCCCTTCAGGGTGGACCCGGTGCCGGGCGAAGCGATCGATTCCTGGCTCGAAGCGATCGCCTTCCGCGCCGACTCAGCGTGGGGAGACCTTCTCGACGCAGTCGACATACCTGCGCCTGCAGGTCTTGGGTACCCGCCCTGGACGATCGCACTCAGCGAGGCCGAAGTAGCCAGCCTGTGTGCCGCCACGGGCAGCGACGTCGAATTTTCGATGATGACCCTCACCCGGTTCGACGGGACCGCGGTGCGCATCGACTCGCAGTCGCGGAGTTTGCGCCGCGAAGTGGCATGGACCCGCCGCACCGGATCCCGCTTCTGCCCGCACTGCCTCCGAAGCAACGGCGGCCGATGGAAGCTCGAATGGCGACTCGGCTGGGCGTTTGCCTGCACCGACCATCGTTGTTTGCTGTCCGACGAATGCCCTCGCTGCCATAGAATTCCACGCCGCCGCCCGCTCCCGGGCCACTGCACCCCGATCCCCGGCCGATGTGCATCGCCGGCGCAGGAAGGAGGCATTGGACGGGAGGCCCGACGGTGCGGCGCCGATCTCACGGCTGCCGAGGTCCTCGACCTTCCTGGTGCGCACCCCGCTCTTCGGGCACAGGCCCTCATCGATCGAATCATCGACGACGGAGTCGTGCGGTTCGGGGTCTACGCGCGCCTTCCACAGCCTGCGGCTTCTGTGCTTGCCGACATTCGCGCCATCGGCGGCCGAGTACTGTCCTACGCCACCGACGAAGAGCTCTTAGCGCGAGTGGGACCCGAACTGGCGGTTGAGTACCGGGCAGTCGATGAACAAGGTGGTGCACGATCCGGACAAGTCCGACAGAGCCGCACGAAGCCGGCCCTCGAAGCGCCAGCGAGAGCCGTCACAGCTGCGATTGGCGTCAGTGCCGCGATCGACGTTCTGCACTGCTCGGACCTCGCAGCCGCAGCTGATCGCCTGCGATGGTTAGTGACCTCGGCCCGGGAGACAGGCCTCAGTGTTCAACCGACGAACATCGGCTGGGGGACGCGAATCTCACCAATCCTGACCGGTGTCCAGCTCGCCGCGCTATCCCCGATGCTCGACCCGTCCGACCAACTTCGCTACCGCACTCACTCCGACCTTCCCACCTTGGTGACCAGTGGGCGCGCAGAGCTACTAGCGCGTCACACGCCGACGCAATTTTGGGCCGGAATCAGTTTGCCCTTCACGGTCCCGGCGGCGAGGCGCACAATGATGCGCCTGGCATTGTCTGCGGCCTTACAGTTGGTGGGCACTCGGTTGAATCTGACGGCCGCTGGTCAGCAGGTCGGAGGTCACCTGGCTGGCCATGCCCTATCCCGATTCCTACAGATTCTGGAGTCCGATCAACACTGGAGCGATGTGTGCGCGGGTCTGACACGCGTTGCCGATTACGTTGTCGAGCGCGGCGTACCGATCGACTATCAGCGCCGACGGGCACTCGATTGCACCGGTTTGCTTCCGGACGATGAGTGGAGGCAGATCTGCCACCGCACCGGAACGCCGTCACAGGGCGGCTCCGCCCGGGCGGCTGTTGTTCGGGCGTTTCTTCGCGAGGAGCTCACAGGCGTCCCCACGGTTGACGGGTCCGCAGACTTGCTCGCTAAGATCGCCGCGTTTCCCCGCGATCTGACACCCGGCCTTCGGGACGAGCTGATCAACCACGCACGGGTGTTCTTGGACGCCGCGGGCATCGATGAGGAACCAATTGCCTGGGAGCCGCCAATTGAGCTCCTCGCTGGTCTCGACCTCCCTGGCCCGCGACCAGGACTGATCGACCGTGATCGCCTTCGAAAGCTCATCCGAGAACGCGACCTTCCCATCGGCGCCGCCGCCCGCGACCTCGGCACCACTGGCGAGGCGGTTCGCCTTGAGCTGATCGTCAATCCCCTCCCTGTCGATACCGGCCGCCGGAAGTACGCCAGCGCTCGAACGCAGCTCCCCCCGGAGGCTTTGACCCAGCTCTATCATCACGATCGCCTCACCTTGCGACAGATCGCTAACCGTATTGGAGTCAGTCGTCAGGTGATCCGTCGACTCCTCACCGAATACGAGATCCCGACGATCCCCGCTACCGAGCGCGCGAAGATCATCATCGACCGCGACTGGCTCTACCAGCAATATGTCACCAACAGCAGGGCCCTCCCTGACATAGCCCGAGAACTGGGCATGAGCACGGCGAACCTGGCTCGGTGGGCGAACAAACACGAGATTCCGATGAGACCCCGCGGCGGACCCAGTCACACCGCGGCCCTCGACGCCGCGGCCGCCGCGAAAACGGTGCCGCCGATCTTGCGCACAGCTGTTGCGGCCCAGGGCGGGCGCGACCGACTGGAACGGGCGAAAGCAGCATCGCGATTCCCCACGCTGACCGAGGCTGCACACGCGTTAGGAACCAGCCAGGCAACCCTCACGAACCAGTTTCTCCGGCTCGAACGCGAGACCGGCGGAGCTCTGTTCGACCGTGCCGAGCGCAATCGCCCTATGACCCTGACCGCCCACGGACGGAGGGTGATCGACGCCATTCGAAAGCTGGACGGAACTGCTAGCGAGTCTCCCGGTGGGTAAAACGGTGCACCAAGTTCCTGAACCTGGCCTCTCAGGTGGTGAAGACGTGGTTCGGAATGCCCTAGCCTCCACGCACGTCGTCGCGTCGGTAGGGTCAGGAGCGAACCGCGATTCCACGTCCCGGAACCTGTCATGGTGAGGCTCTAGAATAGAGACAGCTAAGCCCGGCTCGTTTGCCGACGAACCGGGCTCAGCTGAACAACCGAATCACCACTCCGAGGGTTCGCCCCTCGATACCGTGACCGTTGCGAATGTCTTTGGATGACGCCTCCGATGGTAGACGGTGTGCGCGGGTTCGCCAAACACCGGAACGCTGGTGTGGGCGAGCGATGCGGACCTTGGCGTGGTGGCTCATCCACACTGCCTTGAGGAGGCACCGTTGACCAACGACAGTCGCGACTCTGATCGCACAACCGATACCACCAGCACTGAACGGGCTGGAGGTGCCCGGCCCATCCAGGTCGGGCAGCACCGGCTCGAGGGCATGTCGACGGACCTGTTCGTTCAGGTCCCGACGACCTTGATCGACCCGACTCGCGCGCTGATCGCGTCGGAAGGTGTCGGCGCGGTCTACTCCGTGCCGTGGCAGTCCCGGACCCACCGCTCCGCGGTGGCGAGGACCGCGGCGGATCAGACCCGCAAGAAGTGCCCCGAAGCAGCGTTGCTGCTCGACGCGAACCTCTACAGCGGCCGGCAGCGGAAGGTGGCGACGGCGGAGCCGACCCGCGACTGGATCACCGTGCAACGTAGCGCGGGCCTGACGTGGGCATTGACCGATTCCGGCTATGTGGCCAAGGGCGACACCGCTGGGCTGCGGACCACCCTGAAGACGGCGGCCCGCTTCGGTGGACAGGTGATTGCGGCGCTGCCGATCGCGAGCTGGTGGCTTTCGCACGCCGCCGATTCGCTCCGGTCTGAGATCAACGCGCACGGCATCCCCGTGGCGTTGATGGTCGAAGACACCGACGACCCGTTCGACCGGACCAACGTCGTGACCGGGCTGGTGCACGTCCTCACCGCAGATGTCCCGGTGCTGCTCCTGCGCAGTGACACGGCGGGGTTGGGGGCGCTGGCGTACGGCGCCGCAGGCGCGGCGATGGGGTCATCGACCACCTACCGGCACATCTACCCCGACATCGGCGGGGGCGGCACCAGCGGGTCGGTGTCGTTCATCCTCCCGGAGCTTCTCGCGTACACGTCGCTGACCGCGTTCGAGCGGCATTACCTCAAGGACAAGTCCCACGCCGCGTGGTGCTGCGACTGCGCACTCTGCGGTGGACGGGACCTGACCTGGATCCGCACGGCTGACATCCCGAAGGCAGCAGCGTTCTCGCATTCGGTCTCCGCGGTCGCGATGCTCGGTCGCGGTTTGGCCACCGCTATCGCCGCCCACAACGGCCCGCAGGCGTGGACGGCGATGTGCGAGGCCGCCCACGAGAGCAACATCGAGATCGAGAAGCTCACCGGCGGGGACTGGAAGCGCAAACGCGCCCTGTCCGCCTGGATCGGCGCTACGCCGGAGCCGGCTGCGGCGTGATCGGCACCCCTGTCGCGAGGGCGTGAGCGAATAGCCGCTCCTCCCAGTACCGCACCGCGACGATCCGCGGAGGATCGGCAACCTTCGATCCCCGCACCAGTAGTTCCTCGCCGGCGTGAGAGGTATGCACCACGCTCACGTCGGCGAGGTCCGCCGCCGTCAAGCTCAGCGCCGTGGGCCGCCGCTCGGTCAGCACCACGGTCTCGCCGAACCCGCGAAGCTCACTGGCGACATACAGGGCCCTCTTCCACTGCCCGGTGGCGACGAACCCGACGATGCTCAACGGCGCCGCCGGCGGCGCCCCCGCGCCCTCCGCCGGGCACATCTCCCACAGCTCGAGGACCTGCGCGTCGAGCATCGGTCCCGCCCCGGACGACATCCGTTCGGCGACGGTCGACGACCATCGGACCACCGGATACCCGCGAAGCCCCGACAGTTCGGTCCGCGGCAACACCGACACCGAGCTATCGAGGACGAGCTCCGCAGCCGCGACCACGGCCGCGTCGACCAGATCCGCAGACCGGACGACAGGGACCTCGAACAGCGGGATCTGACCCGCCTCTGCGCGCTCCTGCCGGGTACGTCGCCGCGCCGTCACTGGTCTTCCTGTTCCACGGGGGTGGGCTCCGGGGCGATGACCCGTGACGCATCGAACAGGTGAATGCGGTCCTCCAGGGCCAGGAACGCCACGACGCTCCCTATGTCCAGGCCGGCCGAGTCCAGGACCGCCGCCGGCAACGCGATCTGTCGTGACGTCCGCAGCCGCCGCGGGCGATCCGGGTTACTTCGTACGGACGGCTTCTTTCCGCGCGGGCCGCGAGTGGGAACGATCTCGACGATCCTCTGGCCGGCGACGACACCGATCCGGACCCACGAAGGCTGCCGCACTCCGGCCACCTTCGCCACCTTCGCCGGGATGGTGATCCGGCGGAAGCTGTCGATCGTCCGGGGACCCGTGGGAAGCATACTGCTGATTTTAGCAGTCAAAGACCGAACAGACACTGGTACTGTGGATTACAGCGCATGATCGTCGTGCCGACCGCTGTCCCGCTAAGGCACGGAAACGCCGTCGGAAGAGACGGCATCGAGGGCTTCGAGGACGGCGCGGAGGAACTCGGTCGCGGTGAGGGGGATGCCGCGTTCGCGGAGCTGTTGCTCTAGCTGCTGCTCGATGTGGTCCACGTCTGTCGATCCTGCCGCAGGCGATACCGGCGATGCAGTGCCCGAGAGCCTCGCGACGGTGTCGTGCAGCCGTTACCTGCGCGTTCGCTCTAGCAGCACGTGGCCAGGACGGCCCGGAGCGCTTCGAGGGAGTCGGGTTCGGCGCGGTAGAAGACGTTGATCCCCCGCCGCTCGGAGCTGACGAGGCCGGCCTTCTTGAGCTGGCTCAGGTGGTGACTGACGGTCGCCGACGACAGGCCCACGGTGTCGGCGAGATCGCCCGTGCTGACGTCGCCTGGACGTGCGGCCATGAGGAGCGAGATCAGCTGGATCCGGGCCGGGTCGGCGAGCGCCTTGAGGCGCAGGGCGAGCTCAAGCGCCGCCGCCTCGTCCATCACGCCGGCAGCGAGCGGAGCGCAGCAGATCGGGGCGCTGATGTCGACGACGGGGAGCGTCTTGGGCATGACTCCAATCTACCCACTCGTTGACATATGTCAAAACGTGGTCTAGAACTGAACCCGCACACCAATTAGATGTATGTCGAAGCCTCGGAGGTTCTCATGTCCCGCGTCCAGCTCGCCCTCAACGTCGACGACCTCGATCAGTCGATCGCGTTCTACACCAAGCTGTTCGGCACCGGACCGGCGAAGGTCAAGCCCGGCTACGCCAACTTCGCCGTCGCCGACCCGGCGCTCAAGCTGGTCCTGCTGGAGAACCCCGGCCAGGGCGGCAGCATCAACCACCTCGGCGTCGAGGTCGACTCCAGCGAGAAGGTGCACGCCGAGATCGCCCGCCTGACCGAGGAGCAGCTGTTCACCGAGGAGGAGATCGGCGCCACCTGTTGCTTCGCCACCCAGGACAAGGTCTGGGTCACCGCCCCCGACGCCGAACGCTGGGAGGTCTACACCGTCCTGGCTGACGCCGAGACCTTCAACGGAGAGCCCGTTGCCTCGAGTACTGCCGCCGACGCCGACGCCGACGCGACGCCGGCGGCGTGCTGCACCCCTACCGCGGCGAACTGCTGCTGACCGACGCAGCCACGGAGTAGTCGCCCGAGAACCGAGCAGACCGACGACGGCGCCCTTCGAGTTGCGTCGCCGATCGCAACTACAACCGGTAGTGCTGATGCGACACGCTCGACACAAGTGCTTGTGCTCCGCAAAGGTGTCAGGGTGCTCGAATAAGATCGAACACAGGTGCAGAAGGCGCCGGGACCCCTCGGCCGCTTGAAGCGGCGAAGAGGTCCCGGGTCCGATCTGTGAGAGGATTCGTACCCTAATCTCCGTCGCTTCCCGTCACAACTCGACGCGCTACCAGCTTGTCCCGGTCTGCCCCTGGACAAGACGCGCAGAAGAGGCTCAACGATGAGCAATCAGAATCGACGCAGCGTCGTTCCGAACCCCGGCGGTGGCTGGGATGTCACGAAGCCCGGTGGCAGTCGTGCCAGTGCCCACACCGACACCCAGGTGGAGGCCATCTCCCGCGCTCGGGAGATCGTCACCAACGCCGGGGGAGGTGAGGTGCAGATCCACGGGCGCGACGGTCGGATCCGCGATTCCGACACCATCGCCCCTGGCAACGACCCGTTTCCGCCGCGCGACAAGCGGTAGCCACGGCAGCTGATACGCACGAGGCGCCTCTCCGGAATTCGGAGAGGCGCCTCGTCGTGGAGCCGCGGCTCGGCCTTGCCATCCGAATCGATATCTGTCAATATCGATGTGTGTCGAATTCGATTCCGTTGACCGACGTGACCGTGCGGTGTTCACCGCTGGTCCGCGAGCCCCTGTCGGAGGGGCAGTCCGTCGACCTCGCGGCGGTGTTCAAGGCCCTGGCTGACCCGATCCGCCTGCGCCTGTTCAGCCTGATCGCCAGCCACGAGGGCGGCGAGGCCTGCGTCTGCGACATCTCCCCGGCGGTCGACGTCTCGCAACCCACGATCTCGCACCACCTCAAGGTCCTCAAGACTGCCGGCCTGCTCGAGTCCGAGCGCCGCGCCTCGTGGGTGTACTACCGCGTCATCCCCGAAGTCCTGTCCTCGCTCGCCGGGATCCTGCAGTCCGGCGAACCCGCCACCTCGTTGGAGGTTCTCTCGTGACCAGCCCCGCCCCGACCACCGAGCATCAGCCGGTCGTCGGCAAGCTCTCCACCCTCGACCGGTTCCTACCGGTGTGGATCGGCGTCGCGATGGTCGCCGGACTGCTGCTCGGCCGGATGATCCCGGGCCTGAACACCGCGCTGGAGAAGATCCAGGTCGACGGCGTCTCCCTGCCGATCGCACTCGGGCTGCTGATCATGATGTACCCGGTGCTGGCGAAGGTCCGCTACGACCGCCTCGACACCGTCACCGGCGACCGCAAGCTCCTCCTGGGCTCGCTGCTGCTGAACTGGGTCCTCGGACCGGCGCTGATGTTCGCCCTCGCGTGGATCTTCCTGCCCGACCTGCCCGAATACCGGACCGGGCTGATCCTCGTCGGCCTGGCCCGGTGCATCGCGATGGTGATCATCTGGAACGACCTCGCCTGCGGCGACCGGGAGGCCGCCGCGGTCCTCGTGGCGCTGAACTCGGTGTTCCAGGTGATCATGTGCGCCGTCCTCGGCTGGTTCTACCTCTCGATCCTGCCCGGCTGGCTCGGCCTCGAACAGACCACCATCAGCACCTCGCCGTGGCAGATCGCCAAGTCCGTGCTGATCTTCCTGGGCATCCCGCTGCTCGCCGGCTACCTCTCCCGCCGGATCGGGGAGAAGACCAAGGGCCGCGACTGGTACGAGGCGAAGTTCCTCCCGCGCATCGGACCGTGGGCCCTGTACGGGCTGCTGTTCACCATCGTCATCCTCTTCGCCCTGCAGGGCGAGCAGATCACCTCCCGCCCCTGGGACGTCGCCCGCATCGCCCTGCCGCTGCTGGCGTACTTCGCCGTGATGTGGGGTGGTGGGTACCTCCTCGGCGCCGCCATGGGCCTGGGCTACGAGCGCACCACCACCCTCGCGTTCACCGCCGCGGGCAACAACTTCGAGCTCGCCATCGCCGTCGCGATCGCCACCTACGGCGCCACCTCCGGGCAGGCCCTGGCCGGGGTGGTCGGACCGCTCATCGAGGTACCCGTCCTGGTGGCCCTGGTCTATGTCTCGCTGGCCCTGCGCAAGCGCTTCCCCCTCACCACATCGTCTACCGCCGCTAGCGCGGATCCGTCCAGGAGTGTGAACTGATGCCCGACAACGAAACCCGCACGCCGAGCGTGTTGTTCGTGTGCGTGAAGAACGGCGGCAAGTCCCAGATGGCCGCCGGACTGATGCGCAAGACCGCCGGCGATGCCGTCGAGGTCCACTCGGCCGGCACCAAGCCCGGAAGCGCGGTCAACGGCCTGTCCGCCGAATCCCTGGCCGAGATCGGCGTCGACATCACCGGCGAGACCCCCAAGCCCATCGACCCCGAGCTGCTCGCCCGGGTGGACCTGGTGGTCACGCTCGGCCGCGAAGCCGTCGTCGACACCCCGGACGGCGTCGCGCTGGTCAACTGGGACACCGACGAGCCGTCGGAGCGGGGCATCGACGGGATCGAACGGATGCGCCTCGTGCGCGACGACATCGCCGCCCGCGTCACCGCGCTGGCAGCCGAACTCACCACCCGGTAGCGCCCCAGCAGGCCGGGAAGCCCGAGAAGCGGGAGAAGTCGGATGAACGCCAACGCCTCTACCGAGTCGGCCGGAACACCAGAACTGCTGATGCCCCAGGCCCTGCTGGCGCGGACCGCGGAGCGGCTCGCCGCCCAGTACCGCGGGATCGTCTCCGAGCAGACAGTCGAACGGGTCGTCTTCGAGTCCTACACCGCGCTGCGGCGCACCGCCCGCATCCACACCCACCTGGTGACTCTCGCCGGCCGGTTCGCCGCCGAGCGCCTCTCCGCCCTGGCGCAGTCGACGGGTGCGAGCACCAAGACCGTGCCCGAGGTGCTGTTCATCTGCGTCCACAACGCGGGCCGCTCGCAGATGGCCGCCGCGCTCCTGACGCACCACGCCGCCGGGGCGGTACACGTGCGCTCCGCCGGATCGCTTCCTGCCGCGGTGATCAACCCGATCGTCGAGCAGGCCATGACCGAGGTCGGACTCGACCTGGCCGCCGAGTTCCCCAAGCCTCTCACCGACGACGCGGTCGCGGCCGCGGACGTCGTGATCTCCATGGGCTGCGGCGACGCCTGCCCGGTCTACCCGGGCAAGCGGTACCTGGACTGGCAGGTCGCCGACCCCGACAACCACCCCATCGAGACCGTCCGCCTGATCCGCGACGACCTCGACCGCCGCGTCAAAGCCCTCCTCACCGAGCTCCATCCCGCCACCACCTGACCCAACCCGTGATCGACCTGCTCGACACTCCTGATCGCAGGCTGTCGGCACCGCTTGTGCCTGCCACACCTCATTCGCCTGTTCTTGGAAGGGAACCGACACCCCATGTCTGCACGCAAGATCATCGCCATCGGCGGATCGGACGCCGGGATCTCCGCCGCCCTGCGGGCCCGCGAACTCGACCCCACCAGTGAGGTCACCGTGGTCGTCGCCGACGCCTACCCGAACTTCTCCATCTGCGGCATCCCGTACTACGTCTCCGGCGAGGTCACCCACTGGAGCAACCTCGCCCACCGCACCGCCGCCGACCTCGCCGCCACCGGCATGACCGTGCACACCGACACCAGAGCGACCGCCATCGACGCGGACGGGCACCGCCTGACCGTCACCGGCCCCGACGGCGCCGCCCGGGACCTCGACTACGACACCCTCGTCATCGGTACCGGCGCCGTCTCCGTGCGGCCGCCGATCACCGGCCTCGACCACCTCGGCCCGGACGACGGCGTGCACCTGCTGCACTCGATGGGCGACACCTTCGCCGTGATGAACACCCTCACCACGAAGGATCCCAAGACCGCGATCATCATCGGCGCCGGCTACATCGGCCTCGAAATGGCCGAAGGTCTCACCGCCCGCGGCATCACCGTCACCCAGATCGAAGCCCTCCCCGAGGTGCTCCCCACCGTCGAACCCGAACTCGGCGCCCTCGTCCACGACGAACTGGTCCGCAACCGGGTCGACGTCCGCACCCACACCCTGGTCACCGCCGTCGACCGCACCGACACCGGCGCCCTGACCGTCACCACCAGCAGCGACGGCCAGACCGACCACCTCACCGCCGATCTCGTGCTCGTCGTCGTGGGCGTGCGCCCCGACACCACTCTCGCCGCCGCAGCCGGCGCGCATCTCGGCATCAAGAACACCATCGCCGTCGACGAGCAGATGCGCACCAACCTGCCCGACGTCTTCGCCGCCGGCGACGCCGTGCACACCCACCACCGCCAGCTCGGCATCACCTGGCTCCCACTCGGCACCACCGCGCACAAGCAGGGCCGCGTCGCCGGCGAGAACGCCCTCGGCGGCACCGCCCGCTACACCGGCTCCCTAGGCACCCAAGTCGTGAAGATCTTCGACCTCGTCGCCGCCCGCACCGGCCTCAAAGCCACCGAAGCCCTCGCCGCCGCCCGCGGCTGGGTACCGGTGTCGACGACCTCCACACCGGACGATCACAAGGCCTACTACCCGGGCGCCACCACCATCAGCATCCGGATCACCGGCGACCAGAACACCGGCGCACTGCTCGGCGCCCAGCTCATCGGGCACCGCACGGCCGAGATCTCCAAGCGCGTCGACACCTACGCCACCGCCCTGCACCACGGAATGACCGTCGACGCCCTCTCCGAGCTCGACCTGTCCTACACCCCGCCCCTCGGGTCCCCCTGGGACGCCGTGCAGGTCGCCGCCCAGAACTGGGTCCGCGAACACCAGCTGCACCACCAGCGCAGCGCCCTTAGCCTGAACAGGTGACCACCAGCGACCACGACACCCCCGGGCCCGCCGCATCGGCGGCGGCCCCGGCGATCGTCGCGATGCGGCCCGAGCACGGGCCACAGGTCCTCGCGATCTACCAAGCCGGCATGGACACCGGCAACGCCACCTTCGAAACCACCGCACCCAGCTGGACGGACTTCGACCAACGACACCTACCCGAGCACCGATTCGTCGCTCTCACCCCGACCGGGCAGGTCACCGGGTGGGTCGCCGCGGCGCCCGTCTCGGGGCGCTGCGTCTACGCCGGCGTCATCGAGCACAGCATCTACGTCCACCCCGACCACACCGGCCACCGTGTCGGGGCAACATTGCTGCAGGCCCTCATCGTCTCCGCCGACGCCGCCGGGGTGTGGACCATCCAGACCGGGATCTTCCCCGAGAACCACGCCAGCCTCGCCCTGCACCGGCGCGCCGGATTCCGCACCGTCGGCACCCGCGAACGCATCGGCCAACGCGACGGCCGCTGGCGCGACGTCGTCCTCATCGAACGACGCAGCTGACTGCCGCCTACACCTACCGGACTCAGCCGGCGTCACCGACTTCAGAACCGTCTGGTTCTTCATCCGCCAGCTCTGGGGCGCGGGTGATCGACACGATCACCGACGAGCGGCGGAACTGCTCGGTGTCGAAGGGGCTCGCGGGATCGTCGAACCAGACCAGTGACTGGTCACCGACACGCGGCCAGCGGGTGACCCTTGTGATCCGGTGCGCGATGCCGTCGTAGTCGAACGCCCCAGACGGGCTGGCGGGGCCGGGACGACGCGTGTACGTCAACGCATCCAGGTCCCACAGGTGCGTTGATCCCTGCGAGGCCACCACCCACCGGCCGCGCATACCGTCCGTGAGCTCATCCACCGTCTCCGACGGTGGATCGTTGCCGTCGGGCGGCTGCTGGACATCCGGTTCATCCGTCATGGGACTCCTCGTATAGGGGTATAGGGTCAGGCTCACTGTCCCGAACGCTAGGCGGAGTTGATTTGGGGCGCCGCTGCCGGGTGCGCCCATGATTTTGGGCCTGGGGTTCGCGTGCCGTCCTTGGCGGATCTACTCGGCGGGCTCGAGGACGCGAGGATGGATCAGTTCGATCCGCGGGACGTGGATCTCGGCTCCACCGAGAACCCGCACACGGGGCCACTCGCCGTCGACCATCGTCAGGCCGGCCTGGGCGGGAGTGAGGCCGTCCTCGGTGGGGATCAAGCACGCCTCGCCAGGCCCGGCCTTGCACCCCGGACAACCGGTCTTGGTCTCGATGGCGATACGCGACTTCTCCAGCTCGAGCTTCTCGTCGTCGGTGGCATGGCGCCAGCAACCGAACCCGTCCTGGTGGCCCACTCCGGCCTGATACAGCGGCCGCATCTGACACGGTTTCCCGTTCGTCTTCGGCCGCAGGCACTTCCTCTTGAGGCTGCGGTCGAGGTCGTCCTTCTTGGCCTTGATCCGCTCGACGTTGAGAGCCATCTGCGTCAGGTAGTCAGCGGTGTTGTCGCCGGCCGCCTCGTACAGCGCGAACACCTGCCGCGGAGACCGGGCGCCGGTCCAGCGCCGGCCGTCCGACCCATACACCGCCACGGGAAGCTTACGTGCGACGATGCCGATCGCGACCTCGATGTAGTGTGCCAGGCCAGTGGTCTCGGGAGTGTTGACGACCCGCTCGGGACAGATGGCGATGCCGTACTCGCTCTCGATCCGCGCGGCCTCGCGGTTGAACCCGGCGACGGCGATCTCCACCTGCCGCAATGCCGTCATCAGCGGTGTGTGATCCAGCGGTGCGGGCGCGGGCTTCGGGCGAGGGGTGCGGTTGCGATCTGATCTCCGGGACATTGGTACAAGCGTGCCAGTAACCAATTCGGAGGTTGCTCGACGGTGGCCCGCCGCTTGGTAGGAGCGGTGTGCGAAATGCGCGCGCGAAATACCAGGGACATCCCTCGAACCCAAACGAACGGACCGAGCCGCGCATGTTTCGGTGACGGCGAGCAGAGCACCGAGCACAAGCGACTGTCCTTCCTCGGTGTCCCCTGAAATCCCGAAGGACACCGAGCAGCTCACCCGCCCGGACCTGAGTCCGCGAACGCAAGCCGCACCGCCCGCAGACCGCACTGATCCCGCCCCAGTACCCGCGCGGAGGCCCGTGGCGTGGCGCTACACCGCTTGCTGAATCGTCGGCCGCCGGCTCGTTGCTGGGGGAGCCGGCGGGAGCGCGGTGACGCGGCCGGCGCGGACGCCGTTGGCGATGACGACGATCTCGGCGAGTTCGTGGACGGCGACGACGGCGGCGAGGCCGAGGACGCCGAACAGTGCGAGCGGGATGAGGATCGCGATCAGCCCGAGGGACAGGGCCACGTTCTGCAGCATGATGTTCCGGGCCCGGCGGGCGTGATCGAGGGCCTGCGGCAGGGTCCGTAGGTCCTCACCCATGAGCGCGATGTCGGCAGTTTCGATCGCGACGTCCGAGCCCATGGCGCCCATGGCGATGCCGAGGTCCGCGGTGGCGAGGGCGGGGGCGTCGTTGACGCCGTCGCCGACCATCGCGGTGAACCGGTCTTTGCGGAGCTCGCCGATGATCCGGGCCTTGTCCTCGGGCCGCAGGTCGGCGTGTACGTCGTCGATCCCGGCGATCTTCGCCAGGGCGGTGGCGGTGGCGGTGTTGTCGCCGGTGAGCATCGCGACGGTGGCGCCGCCGCGGTGCAGGTGATCGATGACCTCGCGGGCTTCAGGACGCAGCTCGTCGCGGACGGCGACCGCCCCGATGACCTGCCCGTCGTCTTCGACGAGGACCGCGGTGGCGCCGCCGGCTTGCATGGCCGCGACCCGCGCTGCAAGTGGGCCCGGGTCGATCCAGCCGGGCCGGCCGAGCCGGGCGGGCCGCCCGTCGACGAGCCCGGTCAGCCCGGCCCCGGGGACGGCCTGCACATCGACCGCCGCCGGTATGCGGTCGCCATTGGCGGTGAGGATCGCCCGGGCGAGGGGATGTTCACTGTGGGCTTCGAGCGCCGCGGCGACGGCGAGCACCCGGTCCTGTTCCGGCGACCGGACGCCCGAGCCGAGGTCGCTCGCCTCGACGGAGGGGCCGGCCGGGTCGGTGGCCGGGTCGGTGATGGTGGCGATGTCGACGACGGCGGGGCGGTTCGCGGTCAGGGTGCCGGTCTTGTCGAGGGCGACCGTCCGCACCCGGCCGAGGGCCTCGAGGGCGGCGCCGCCCTTGACCAGGACGCCGATCTTGCTGGCGGCGCCGATCGCGGCGACGACGGTGACGGGGACGGAGATCGCCAGTGCGCAGGGGGAGGCGGCGACCAGCACGACCAGGGCCCGTTCGATCCACGTTGCGGGGTCACCGAGCAGGGACCCGAGGATCGCGATCGCGGCGGCGAAGATCATGATCGCCGGGACCAGGGGCTTGGCGATGGTGTCGGCGAGGCGTTGTGCGTCGCCCTTGCGGGACTGTTCGGCCTCGACGATCTGCACGATCTTGGCCAGCGAGTTGTTCTCCGCGGTGGTGGTGACTTCGACCGTGAGGGCGCCGGTGCCGTTGATCGTCCCGGCGAACACCTCGTCGCCGGGTCCGGCCTCGACGGGCACGGATTCGCCGGTGATCGCCGAGACGTCCAGGGCGGTGCGGCCGTCGCGGATCACGCCGTCGGTGGCGATCCGCTCGCCGGGCTTGACCAGCATCCGGTCTCCGACCGCCAGCTCGGCCGGGGAGATGGTGGCCGGGGTGCCGTCGCGCAGGACGGTCGCGGTGTCGGGGACGAGGTTGAGCAGCGCCCGCAGGCCGCGGCGGGTCCGTGAGACGGCGTACTCCTCGAGGCCCTCGCTGATGGCGAACAGCACGGCGAGCATCGCCGCCTCGCCGACCTCGCCGAGGATCACCGCGCCGACGGCGGCGATCGTCATCAGTATCCCGACGCCGATCTTGCCCTGGGCCAGGCGCCGCAGCGTGGACGGCACGAAAGTCCACGCCCCGATCAGCAGCGCGATCCACTCCAGCACCAGTGACAGGCGCTGCGGGCCGCCGGCCCACCCGACGATGTATGCGGCGAGTAGGAACACCGCCGCGGCCGCGGCGGCCTGCAATTCCCGCACCTGCCACCACTGCCCGGGAGCCTGCTCGTCCTCGCCGGCGGGCTCGTCGTGCCCGCAGCCGCACGCGTCACTCATCGCCGCACCACCTTCGCCGCCGAAGCCTCCTCGGTCGTCACAGCGTCCGGGCTGCAGCAGGTGGCGCTGTCGGTGCCGTAGTTCGGGCACAACGCGACCGCGTTGCCGGTCGCCGCGAGCAGCGTCTCCGCCGCCGCGAGCAGGTCCATCAGCTCCGGGCGGGCGAGGCTGTAGAACACCTGCCGCCCCTGCGGGCGGCCCTGCACCAGACCGCAGTCCCGCAGGCACGCCACGTGCGCCGACACCGTCGACTGCGCCAGGCCCAGCTCGGCCATCAGGTCCGCCACCCGGGCCTCGCCACCGTGGGCAAGCCGCGTCGCGATCGCCAGCCGGGTCCCGTCGGAGAGGCTGTGGAACAACGCGACCGCGGGATCGAGCTGCGCGCCCGTCGCCACCGAACACTCATTCATCGTCATACGACGATGATAGCGGTATTCTGTGGTGTAATCGAGTTCTCGCGAGGAACAGGCCGCCGATCGGTGGCCGTGAGCGGTGTTGGGAGCTGCTGGGTATGCCATCGATGTCGACGATCGAGTCCCTGTTCTGCCGCAGCACGCCGTGGGAGGCAGCGACACGGCGGTGGGTGTTGCCGTGGGCCTTGCAGGGCGTGCGCCCTACGGGGAGGGTGCTGGAGATCGGCGGCGGCGGCGGCGCGATGGCCGCGCAGCTGCTGGCGGCGAGCGCCCCTGCGGATCAGGTGCAGCTCACCGTCACCGACTTCGACCCGGTGATGGTCGCCGCCGCGCAGGATCGGTTGCAGCGCTTCGGTGACCGAGCGCAGGCGAGGGTGGCCGACGCCGCCGCGTTGCCCTTCGGCGACGACGAGTTCGACACCGTCGTCTCGTTCATCATGTTGCACCACGTCGTCGACTGGGAGCAGGCCCTCCGCGAAGCCGTCCGGGTGCTGCGCCCCGGCGGAACCCTGGTCGGCTACGACCTGCTCGGCACCGCGCCGGCGCGGATCCTGCACCGGCTCGAAGGCGCACCGCACCGGTTCATCGACCGCGGCCAGCTGCGCCCGCACCTGGCAGGCCTGCCGCTGCGGGAGGTCACCGTCCGGGAGAACGCGGCACTGACCCGCTTCCGCGCGACCCGCACCGCAGGCCGATGACCACGCCAGGGCCCGAACACCGGCTCGGCCGCGGCCATCACCACGGTGCGCGGCCCGAGCTGGACGGCCTCGAACAGGTGGAGGTCGCCGTGGCATTCGTCGACCTCGCCGGCTACAGCGTGCTCACCGAGATGTGCGGCGACCACGAAGCCGCCGAGCTTGCGCTCCGGTTGGCTGAGCACGCCCGTCGAGCCCTGCACCCGCAGGCCCGGCTGGTCAAGACCATCGGCGATGCGGTGATGCTCACCGCCGACACCACCGATGCGATGCTGGCCACGATCACCGCGCTCGCCGGGCACGCCGCCGACGAGGACGGATTCCTCGCCCTCCGCGCCGGAATCCACCACGGCACCGCCCTCCGACGCGACGGCGACCTGTACGGGCACGCGGTCAACATCGCCGCCCGCATCACCGCCCTCGCCGGCGCCGGCCACGCCGTCCTCACCGACCCGCTCCTGCCCGCCGCCACCCGCGCCGGTGTGCCCACCACCGCCCTCGGCCCGCGAAACCTGCGCAACATCAGCACCCCAATCGAACTGCACAGCATCACCTTCACCGACACCCGGCACCCGCACGACCCGATCTGCGGCGCCCGCATCGACCCGGCGACCGCCCCCGCACACCGGCACACCGACACCGGCCGATGGTGGTTCTGCTCAGCCGACTGCGCCCGCCGATTCGACCGCGCGACCGCCCCGGCCACCACCACTGCCGCTGCGACGACCTACGTCACGTCACCCGCCGGGTCAGCGCTCACATCACGGGCAGGTGGCCGGTGATGATCTCGACCGTGCTGCAAGCCGTGGGCCTGTTCGTGGCCACCAACATCGACGACATCATCGTGATCTCCCTGTTCTTCGCCCGCGGCGCGGGCCAGCGGCACCTGACGGCCAAGATCACCGCCGGGCAGTACCTCGGATTCGCCGGCATCCTCGCTGCCGCAGTGCTGATCGCCCTCGGCGCCGGCGCCTTCCTCCCCGTCGCGGCGATCCCGTACTTCGGGCTCGTCCCCCTGATCCTGGGGCTGCGGGCAGCGTGGTCGAGCTGGCGCGAATACCGCGGCAGCGGCAGCGGCGATGGTGACTGCGCGACGGGGAAGGGGGCGGGCAACGCGGTCGGCGTCCTGGGCGTGGCGGGCGTGACCTTCGCCAACGGCGGCGACAACATCGGCGTGTACGTGCCCGTCTTCGCCAGCATCAACCACACCGCGATCGCCGCCTACTGCGTGGTCTTCGTGATCTTGGTGGGGGCACTGGTGTCCATTGCCCGGTACGTCGCCACCCGCCGCCGCATCGCCGAGATCCTCGAACGAGGGGAAAGCGTGCTGTTTCCCCTGGTGCTGATCACCCTCGGGGTCATCGTCCTCGTCTCGGGCGGCGCATTCGGCCTGTAGGCAGGGTGGTCGGGGTCGCAGTGCGTCGGCACGGATCCATCGCTTCCCCGGGGTTGTGGGTAGTTCCCCGGCGGTGATTGCGCACCGAACCGGTGGAGTCGGGGGTGGTGCCGGGCCTGTCACTCCGCGGTGCAGGCGTCCTGGCAGGCTGGCCTGCATGGCCGACGAAGTGAGTGAGGATGATCTGGCGGGGATCCGTGCCCGGTTCCTTCCGGGGTGGTACGGGTCCCTGGATGTGGGGCCTGGCTGGTACCGGTTGATCGTCGATCTCGACCGGGAGCTGGCGGCGATCGACCCCGGCTACCAGCTGATTCAGATCAAGGAGAAGTTCGGCGGCCTGCGGTACTACGTCGAGTTCGAACCGGACCGGCCCCGGCCGGGTTTCGACGAGTTGATCCGGGCGGCGGAACGGCGGTCCGAGCGTATGTGCGAGCAGTGCGGCGGTGACGGTGGCCTCACGCGCCGCGGGAGCTGGGTCCGGACCCTGTGCGCCGCGGACGCCGAGGCGAGCGGATTCACCCTCGACGAGTCCGCACCGGACTAGAAGGGTCGGTGTGGGTCCGGGTGCACGGTGATCAGTCGTCGGTGTCTGGCAGGCGATGTCCGGCGAACCGGATCCACGGCACCGTCACGTCGTGATCGCCGAATGTGAGCGTGATGCTGACCTCGCGGACGCCCGCGGCGGTGAGGTGACGCTGGAGTGCGGTGAGGACCGCGGCGGTCGCGCGGGCGCCGACCTCTGCGGCTGTCGTGGCACCGCGTCGTCGAGCAGCTGGGCGGCCGTGCGGTACCGCTGATCGATCAGGTCCATCTCGGCGGTGATGGCGTCCACCCGGGCCCGCCGCTGCGGGTCGGCGAGAATCCGCGCCAGTCGCTCATCGCCGGAGATGAACCGCACTTCGTCGCCGCTTTCCGTCATGGTCGTCAGTATCCACTTCTGGGCCAGCTCTGGGTGCGGGTCATTTCGGGTGGACAAGTGCACCGGCCGCGCGGATCATCACCTTGCGTGGACGAGACGAGCGCCGGCGCCGCTGCGGCAGCGATACTCGACGAGCTCGTCGGTCCCTTCTACGACGCCGATGGTGTCACCGGGTACCTCGGTCTAGATGGCGATGACCTGGCGCGGATGGTCGCCGCGGAGCAGGTGATCTGGGTGCCGCTGGCCGGCGGCACACCGGTGTTCCCTGCGTGGCAGTTCCCCGACGGTCGCTGGGTGGATGAGCGGCTGCTGACCGTCTGGCAGGCCCTGCGGCGCGCCGCCGAGCCGTGGACGGCGGCGTGCTGGATGTGCGCGCCGTCGGCGGACCTCGATGACCAGACGGCGATCACCTACCTCACCCGCGGCCCGCGTGATCCCCGCCGCCTGGACACCGTCCTGGCACGTGCATCCGAGGACGGCGCCCGCTGGCTGCAGTAGGGGCGTGGCACCGGAGCGGTTACCTGGTACCGGTTTCGGCGGACCCTTCCTCGAGGACCTTCGCGGTGAGACCGCGGGCGTGTGCTGCGCTCCAGGCGGCGGCGAGGTTGTCGGCGCGGCTCTGCCAGGTCATCTCGCCGAGGTACTCGGCGTGCTGCTTCGTCGCATCGGTCCACCGCAGTTCCGCGTATAGGCGCCGGTATTGGCACCGGAGGACCACCCGCCCGAGAGCGTGGGGCGCGGTGCGGATGACGCGGTTGTGGCGGCCGCCTGCGGCGTCGTCCTGCTCTTTGGCCTGCACTGCCTTGTTCGAACCTTGGGGGACTCGCCAGTGGTGGTCTTCGCGGCTAGCGCGCCGTCGAGGAGCCGTACAGCCGCGCGGTATTGACGGTCGAGCAAGGCCATCTCTGTGGTGATGGCGTCTACGCGCGTCCGGCGCTCCGGATCGGACAGGATCTGGGCCAGCCGGCATTGCCTGAAACGAACTGCGCAGCCTCGTCGCTTGTCGCCATAGCGTCAGTATCCACCCACCGGACGGTGGTGAGCGGGGCGGCCAGCTTGTACGGATCAGGATTGGTTGCCTGCCATAGACGAGGCGGCCGCGATGGGACGGCGCAGGTGCTGGAATTTCGTCGCCTGGGCGTTACGCGGCTTGTGTGCATGTACACTGGCACTCGGTCAGGGTCCCGTCGGCGGCCGCAGCGTGACGCCATGCCTGATCGGGTGGGACCGCGCCGCCTTCCTCCGCGGGGGCCGGTACCTGCGTGCCAGCGGGCAGGGCACCGCGCCGCCAGAGCAGCGGCGCGGCGATCGCACCGGCGGCGGCGATCAGCGCGAGTACACCCCACGCGGGTACGAGACCGAATCGTGTGGCCCCCCAACCCGCGATCGGGTAGGCAATGAGCCAAGCGAGGTGCGAGAGCGAGAACTGCGCCGCGAACACGGAAGCAACGTTTGCCGGCGCCACAGCAGACCGCAGCACCTTTCCGGTCGGGGTGATAGCCAGCGCTGAGCCGGCACCGCTCGCCAGCCAGATCGCCGCGGTCACCGCCCAGCTCGGCCGGTCCACCGCAGCCATGGCAACCGCCGCAGTAGCCGCGGCGGTGAGCAGGCCCGCTCCGGTGAGCATCACGGCGCGGGCGGTCACCCGGTCGAGCAAGCGTGGTACCGCTAGTGCCACAGCTAGGGTCCCACCGCCGGACGCCGCCATCATCCACGCGACGTCGGACTCGGACCCGCTCAGTCGGTCACGGACGTAGTTGACGGTGTTCACCACCACGATCGAACCGGCCGCGGCGACAGCGAAATTGACCGCGATGACTCCTCGCAGGCTGGCGGTACCTGTGAAAATCCGCAGACCGGCGAAGATCCGGTCCGTTGGCCGCGTGGCGCCCGACGGTTTCGCGTTGGGTACCTTGGCTTGCAGCACCAGCACCGCGGACAGGACGAACCCGATCGCGGTACCGACGAAGAGCACATTGAACTCGATCACCAGCAACGCCAGCGCCGCCACGACCGGGCTGACCAGACTCTCCATCGTGTAGGCAACTTGCGAGGCCGACAACGCAGTGGTGTACTCGCGCTCATCGGTGATGATGTCGGGGATCACGGCTTGGAACGTAGGCGTGAACGCGGCCGACGCCGCCTGCAGTGATCCGATGAGCACGTAGATCTGCCAGACCTCAGTGACGAACGGCAACGCCAGCACGATCGCCGCACGGAACAGGTCCAGCGCAATCAGGAACGCGCGTCGCGGCAGCCGGTCGACGTACGCCGCCGCCACCGGTGCGATAACGACATAGAGAACCATCTTGATCGTCAGCGCCGTTCCCAGGACGACCGCTGCGGACGAGCCAGCGATGTCGTAGGCGAGCAGCCCGAGGGCGACCGTCGCTAGCCCGGTGCCGAGCAGCGCAACGATCTGCGCACTGAACAACAGGCGGAAATCGCGATGAGAAAAAGGCCCCACGATGGCTCCCAACTAGTTTGGCGACGACGTCGATCGAACAGGGCCCGCAGCGCACGCCACCCCGGGCTCCGGAAAACCTAGTACTGCCTGAATCAGCGCTACTGATGGTGGTGCGCGCTCGCACCGCCAGTGACTGCACCGGTGGTGCCTCCGGTGGCAACGAGGGTGAAGTCCGCGGTCCGGACGGTGTCCTGATGTCGGAAATCCAGGAACAGCCGGTAGGTTCCCACGGAGGGAGCGACCGCGTGGAACCGGATCCGGGGACCTGCAGGCGTCTGCGGGTCCGACGGGCTCCCCTCGGGATGGATATGCAGGTAAGCGAGGTCACCGGCCCGCAACGCCACCAGGTGGCCGTACGCAGCAAGATAGGGCTGCAGATCGGTCACCGGGACGCCATTCCAGGTGACGACGGCCTGCAGCTCCCCGGCTTGGGCGGCAACGAGATCGCCCTCGAGCGTGACGGTGTAGTCGCCGCCGGTCCAGGCCCTTCTCAACTCAGGCAAGGGCCGAGGATGGAACCCGCCAGGCACGAACAGGTCGGCACCGAGCGTGAGCCCGTCCGGCGCGCCCTGCGGCACGAAATCGGCCAAGACCCGCCACACTCCCGGCGTGAGCGCCAGCTGCACAGTCCAGGACCCGGCACTGTCCATCGACGGATGGACGTGGTGAAAGACGCTGGTGTCGCGGCTCACAACGATCAAGTGCAACTGCTTGTCGTGACGTTCCTCGAAGGTGACTAGCGGCTCGCCGTCGGGCCCGAGGATCACAAAGCGAAGTTCCACGGTCCCGGCGTCGACGATCTGGATCGCCGGTTCGAAGCGATAGCCTCGAGCGGCGACCTGCAGCCCCTGTGGCACTTCGGGCCCAACGCCGTGACCGGCGTGTCCTGTGTGATCGGTATGCGAACCGTGCTCCATAACGTGCTCCTTCGCGGAAACGACAGCCACCGGGACGACACCCCGGGTGGACTCATGATCGGACGAGACGGGTGATCGCGGCAGTCGCTTCGTTCAGCTTGGTGTCGAGTTCCTGCTGGTCTGAGCGGGCGGCCTGGACGACGCAGTGCCGCATGTGGTCATCCAGCAACGCCAAGGCGAGCCCTTGCAGGGCGCTCGTCGCGGCACTGATCTGGGTCAGGATGTCGATGCAATACTGGTCCTCATCGATCATCCGCTCAATGCCACGCACCTGTCCCTCGATCCGCTTCGCCCGCATCAGATAGCGCGACTTATCGGTCAAATACCCGTGCTGCGCCGCACAGCACTCGGCCCGCTCGACCGCAACCGCGGGGATATCGGTGCTCACGCCGAGGCCGCCGTAACGTACTTGTGTGGGTCGGCGTCGAACCGAGGCCCGCACCCGGCGCAGCACAGGTAGTACCGCGTGCCCTCGAAGTCGCGGTAGAGGCCCTTGCTGACAGCGGCAGACTTGTCCACCACCGTGCCGGTCATGACGGGGCACTCCGCCGTGTCGGTACCGCCTGTGCCCGCCTGCCGGGCGCTGCGGGTCAGCTCGAGCGACTGCTCGCCGGGGCCGGTGTGCCCACAGCAAGACTGTCGGTGTGCATTGTCGGTCATCGTCGAACTCCTTCATCTCAGGCCCCCCGACCGTCTCACATTCACCTGAACGGGTACCCCAGCCGGGTACCCCGAATATATACCCCGGCGGGGTATTGACCGCAAGGGTTGCTCGGGATCGGCCGCGCGACCACCGCTCCGGCGCACTCGCCGCGACAGGAGGGCCTAGACATACCCGCCTGGGGTATGTTAAGCATGATTTGGAGATACCCACAGGGGGTATCTGAACTGGGTAGGAGAAGGCGATGACGACCAGCGAATACCAGGTGACAGGCATGACCTGCGGCCACTGCGAAATGTCCATCCGTGAGGAGGTCAGCCTTATCCCCGGTGTCGAGTCCATCGAGGTCAGCGCGCAGACGGGTCGGCTGCGTGTCACGGGAGCGCAGCAGGTGACCGACGAGCGGGTTCTCGCCGCGGTGGAAGAGGCTGGCTACTCGGCAGTGCGCAATCCATGAGTGCCATGCGCAGGCTGATCGTCTACGTGGTTGCGGTGACCGGTGTCTTCGCCAGCGCGTATGTGATCGGTGGGGTGGCAGTACCCGACTCGGCGGTCGCGCGGTGGGAGCACCGTGCCCCCGGTGGATCGCCCGCCGTGCCGGCGAGTGAACCGGGCGCCCCGCACGGTGGCGGCCACCAGCAGTGACGCAATGAAGCAGCGCGGGCCACAGGCCTGGCGATAGACCGCAAGTACGGATCGAGGAAAATGATGAGTGTGTCAGCGCCGTCGGGCGGCCGTAGTGTCGAGCTGGACATCGGCGGGATGACGTGCGCCTCGTGCGCGAACCGGATCGAGCGCAAACTCAACGGGCTCGATGGGGTCGAGGCCACGGTGAACTACGCCACGGAGAAGGCGAAGGTGCACGTCCCCGAGGGTTTCGATGCGCAGGCGCTGATCGACGAGGTGGCAAAGACCGGCTACTCGGCGACTCTCCCGCGGTCCTCGACGCCGGGGGCTGGAGGACCTGGTGCTGGGGTTGCCGGCGAGGACATGGACCCGGAGCTGACGTCCCTGAGGCAGCGGCTGATCGGCTCGGCTGTGCTGGCGGTGCCGGTAGTCGCGATGGCGATGGCACCGGCCCTACAGTTCACCTATTGGCAGTGGGCATCGCTCACGCTCGCTGCGCCAGTGATCGTCTGGGGTGCCTATCCGTTCCATCGGGCGGCGTGGATGAACCTCAAACACGGAACCGCCACCATGGACACCCTCATCTCGATGGGCACCCTAACAGCGTTCCTGTGGTCGCTGTACGCGTTGTTCCTCGGCACCGCCGGCACGCCCGGGATGACACACGGGTTCGAGTTCTCGATCGCTCCGTCGGACGGAGCAGGCAACATCTACCTCGAGGTCGGCGCAGGGGTCACGGTGTTCGTGCTCGCCGGCCGCTACTTCGAGAAGAGGTCCAAGCGGCAGGCCGGAGCAGCATTGCGCGCGCTCCTCGAGCTCGGCGTCAAGGACGTGGCAGTGCTGCGTGACGGCGCGGAGGTTCGGATCCCGGTCGCCGAGCTGGCCGTCGGCGACACCTTCGTGGTCCGACCGGGGGAGAAGGTCGCCACCGACGGGGTGGTCACGTCCGGATCCTCGGCCATCGATGCGTCGATGCTGACCGGCGAGTCCGTCCCGGTCGAGGTCTCCGTTGGGGACACGGTGACCGGAGCGACGGTCAATTCCGGAGGACGGCTTGAGGTGCGCGCCACCCGGGTCGGAGCGGATACGCAGCTCGCGCAGATGGCCAAGCTCGTCGAGGACGCGCAGACGGGGAAGGCCGAGGTGCAACGGCTCGCGGACCGGATCTCGGGTGTGTTCGTGCCGATCGTCATCGCGATCGCGTTCGCCACCCTCGGCGCGTGGCTCGGTGCTGGCTTCCCCGTCGCGGCCGCGTTCACTGCCGCGGTCGCCGTGCTCGTGATCGCCTGCCCGTGTGCACTTGGACTGGCCACGCCGACAGCGCTTCTCGTGGGAACGGGTCGTGGAGCCCAGATGGGTGTACTGATCAAGGGCCCGGAAGTGCTCGAGTCCACCCGCAAAGTCGACACCATCGTGCTCGACAAGACCGGAACGGTCACGACCGGCAAGATGACGCTGGCCGAGGTGATTGCAGAGGACGGCACCGACTCTGACGAACTGCTACGGCTAGCCGGTGCATTGGAGAACGCCTCCGAGCATCCGATCGCCCAGGCCATTGCCGCCGCGGCTCGCGACAGTGGCGGAGAACTGCCCACACCGGAAGGTTTCGCCAACGTCGAAGGACAAGGGGTGCAGGGCGTGGTCGACGGGCATGCCGTGATCGTGGGCCGCGAGAGTTTCCTGGCTGACTGGGCACTCGAACTGTCCCCTCGGACGGCGGCCGCGAAACGGGACGCCGAATCGGACGGTAAGACCGTCGTGGCGGTTGGCTGGGACGGTCAGGCGAAGGGCATCCTCGTTGTCGCCGACGCGGTCAAGCCGACCAGCGCCCAGGCCATCAGCGAACTGCGGGCCCTGGGCCTGAAGCCGGTGCTGCTCACCGGTGACAACGCCGCCGTCGCACAACGAATCGCGGCTGAAGTCGGCATCGACGAGGTCATCTCCGAGGTGATGCCGCAGGACAAGGTGTCGGTGGTCAAGCGCCTGCAGGATCAGGGCAAGGTCGTCGCCATGGTCGGCGACGGCGTCAACGACGCACCTGCGCTGGCCCAGGCCGACCTGGGCCTGGCAATGGGAACCGGCACCGACGTCGCGATCGAAGCCTCTGACATCACGCTGGTGCGCGGCGACCTGCGCAGCGCCGTTGACGCGATCAGGCTCTCTCGCAAAACGCTGAGCACGATCAAGACGAACCTGTTCTGGGCATTCGCCTACAACACCGCTGCGATACCGGTCGCTGCGGCGGGCATGCTCAACCCGATGCTGGCCGGGGCCGCGATGGCCTTCTCCAGCGTCTTCGTCGTCGGCAACAGCCTGCGGCTGCGTGGCTTCACCAGCGTCGCCAACTAACGTCGCCCCGGCCCCGGCCCCGGCCCTCCACCGCGGAGGGACCGGGGCCCTGCGTATCGGAACACCGCAGCACAGACTCCTGACAGCAGGTCACCGACGATGCATTCCCGCCGCAGCGGCCACGTCCGCTTCGCGGGCCGCGGGATCGGGCACACTCAGTGCGCCGGCTCGATGGAGCGCCCGCAACGCGAGTGCCGCGCCGGAACCGACGATGATGAGCACCAGCCAGATCAGCGCCGGGAACCCGAGCCGGTCCCCCAATGACATGAGCGCCCCGGTGCCGAGGTTGCCGGCCAGGATCCCCACGCCGACCACCGTGTTGTAGAGCCCGTAGTGGGTAGCGACGAGTCGATTGCCGGAGAGGCTGACGACCGTGTCCATCTCGAATGGGAAGACGGTCGCCGTGGCTATCGCCAGGCCCGCTGCCGCCAGCAACAGCGCCGCGATGGCGGCGACCTGCCCGGTCAGCGTTGCGGTCGGCACTGCTAGTAGCGGCACGAACGCCACCGTCATGAGCGCCATCCCGAGGCTGAGGCTGCGGGTGGGCCCGAACCGGCTCCGGAACCAAGCGGTGATCCGCAGCTGCCCGGCCACGGCGATCACACCGGTTACCACGAATACGGCCGCCACAAGGTAGGTCGACGCTTGCTCGCTGCTGGTGATCGACGCCGCGTGCAGTGGCAGCGCTAGATAGACCTGGAAAGAGAGCACGTAGGAGCCGATCATCGCGCACGAGAACAGCACGAACCGCCGGTTGCTGGCCACGGTCCGCCAGTCGGCAAGCACCGACGGCCGCGGCTCGGCTGTGGCTCTGCGGTCGCGCCGATCGCGTGGCAGAGCCAGGATCTGCGCGACGGTCAGCACGCCGAAGACCCCAGCGGCGACCGCCGATGTCACCTGGAAGTCGAAGGCCATCAACGCTACCCCGACCAGCGGGCCGATCAGGATGCCGCCCTGGTAGAAGATGTTGAAGATCGCGAAGGCTTCGATGCGCCGGTCTCCGGCGTCAGCGGCCAGGTACGCGCGCACCGCGGGGTTGAACAGTGCCCCGGCGAATCCGGTAGCTACGGATGCGATTAGCAGTGCAGGCAGCGATTCGACCGTCGCCAGCAGTACGAACCCGATGGTCCGCAGTAGGCACCCGGCGACGATGAGCGGCTTGAAGCCGAGTCGGTCGGCGAGGGTGCCGCCGATGAGGAACATCCCTTGCTGGGAGAAGTTCCGAATTCCCAGCACCAACCCGATCGCCCAGCCGGCGAGCCCGACGGGGCCAGCGAGGTATCCGGCTAGGTAGGGCATGAGCATGTAGAAGCCCAGGTTGATGGTGAATTGGTTGACCATCAACACCTGGCTGGGCCGGTCGAAGGTCCGGAACGTGGCGATGGGCCCCCTCATACGACGGTCAGCGGGTTGCGGACGTTGGTGGTGCGGGACCAGCGGGTGACCACGGTCCTGGCTGGGTCGGCGATGGTGATCGGCGCCAACGGTGGTGCGAGCGTCGGGTCGATGTTGTTGGCGTGGCAGTAGGCGTCGCTGTAGACGGTTCCGTAGTAGCGCTGGGGGCCGTCGGGGAAGATCGCAGCAACGACCGTGTCCGGCGAGCGGGTGCCGGCGATCCACCCGGCGACCTGGGCTACCGCACCGACGCTCCAGCCGCCGGTCGCGTAGTGCGTCGATGCCAAGGTCCGGCACGCCCACACCGACTCCTCGGGCGCGACCCAGTGCACTTCCGAGAACGCCGAGTAGTCGACGTTCTCCGGATAGATGCTCGAGCCAAGGCCACGCATGAGTCGCTTGTGCGCGGGCTGGCCGAAGATCGTCGATCCGATGGTGTCGACTCCGACGAGTTGCAGGTCCGGCAGGAACTGCCGCAGGGTGCGGCTGACCCCGGCCGAGTGTCCGCCGGTGCCGACCGAGCAGACGAGCACATCGATGTGCCCGAGCTGGGTCAGCAGCTCGAGGGCCAGCGGCTGATAGGCGCTGACGTTGTCCGGGTTGGTGTACTGGTCCGGGCACCACGCGGTCGGGTCCGCAGCCAGGTGCTCACAGACCCGGTCGCGTCGGGCTTGCTGCCATCCGCCCGCCGGATGAGGTTCCGTCACCAGGTCGACCTCGGCGCCGTAGGCGGCGAGCATCTGCGTCAGGATCGGCTCCAGCCCCGGGTCGGTCACCAGCGTCACCGGATGATCGTGCACGATGCCCGCGAGCGCCAGGCCGAGCCCGAGCGTGCCGCTGGTCGACTCCACGATCCGTGCGCCCGTCGTGAGATCCCCCCGTGCCTTGGCCCGTTCGATCATGTGCAGGGCAGGGCGGTCCTTCATGCCGCCGGGATTGAACCCCTCGAGTTTGGCCCAGAACCCGTGCCCGGCCGGCGCGAACGGTTCGGCGATCCGCATCACCGGAGTGTTGCCGACCAGGGCCGCCGGGCGCTCCGAGACAGGTCCGATGTCGAGGAGCGACCGGGCGGGCAACGGCGGGTGCAGCAATGACAGTGGGGGGCGAGAATCAGGAACCGTGGTCACTTCGGTGCTCACGTGCTGGGGTCCTTTCGGAAGCGGAAAAGGGCGGCACAGGTGTGTGGCACGCCACCCGGCGCGACGGTCTTGCAGGACCAGGACGGTCAGCGTGAGTCGGCAGATGGCGTGCCCGTGGCCCGCCGGGTGAAGACGTGCCACCGGTGATCAGTCCGGTGAGGGGTATCTGATCGCCCTCGACTGTGCGTGCCCTAACCAGGCCGTTACGTGTGCTCAAGATCAAGATTTGCTCAAGAACCGCGCCTCGGGTCGATCCTGGGCATACGGTCAGGCCACGATGGAGGCATGGATGCGATTGTTGCCGAGCCCAAGCCGACGGCGGTGACCGAACCGCGGCCGAAGCTGGGCCTGCGCGCGATGGTTGTCGAGGACGAGCCGGACCTCGCCGAGGTCATCGCCGACTACCTTCAGCGCAGTGGTTTCGATGTCGAGATCACCGGCGATGGAGCGGCCGCAGTCGCCGCCGCGCACCGAACTCCACCGGATGTCGTCGTCCTCGACCTCGGGCTGCCCTCGCTCGACGGTGTCGAAGTGTGCCGGCAACTGCGCACCTTCTCGGACGCCTACGTTGTCATGGTCACCGCCCGCGCCGACGAAGTCGACACTCTGGTCGGCCTGTCCGTCGGGGCGGACGACTATCTGACCAAACCGTTCAGCCCGCGGGAGCTGATCGCCCGAATCGAAGCAATGCTGCGCCGCCCCCGCGCCGGAACCGTCAACGGGCCCGCCATGCCCCAGGGCGCGGAGCGCCGCATCGGGGATCTGCTAATCGACCCGAACGGTCGGGAGGTGAGCGTCGCCGGTAGACCCGCGGCTCTCACCCGCACCGAGTTCGACCTTCTCGACGTCCTCTCCCGCCGCCCGGGCATGGTGTTCAGCCGCGACCAACTGCTCGCCGAACTCTGGGGACCGACCTGGGTCGGCGATGCACACGTCGTCGACGTCCACATCGCCAGCCTGCGTCGCAAGCTCGGCGACACCACCACCGAGCGGCGTTACATCCGCACCATCCGCGGCATCGGTTACCGAATGGGTGACGGCCGGTCGAAGCAATGAGCGCGCCCCGATCCGACGCACGGCGCACCCGTCGCCCACGTTCGGGGTTCACCACCAGGCTGTTCATCGCCCAGACCATCGTCATCGCCGCTGGCGCTGGGGCCTCCGCGCTGGTGGCGTGGACTGTCGCACCGCACCTGTTCCACACCCACATGGCCCACGCCGGCCTGCCGACCACCTCACCCCAAGCCAAACACGTCGAGGAGGCGTTCGCCTCCTCACTGGTGGTATCCGTCTCGGTCGCCCTGTTGAGCTCCGTGGTCCTCGCACTGGTCGTCAGCTGGCTGATCACCCGCCGCGTCCGACGCTCCATCGGCGCCGTGGTGACCTCGACGGCGAACATCGCCGCCGGCAACCACGCCATTCGCGTCCCGCCCAGCCGCCTGGGCCGCGAATTCAGCGACCTGACCCGCAGCGTCAACCGACTCGCCGAGCAAATCGATACCACCGAAGAGATCCGCCAGCAGATGCTCTCCGACCTCGCCCATGAACTCCGGACGCCGATCACCACCATCACCGCCCAAATCGAAGCCGCCGAGGACGGCATCCGCACGCCGGGCGCGCAAATGTACGGCGTCATCCGCAGCGCCACCGGCCGCCTCAAGCGACTCGCTGACGACATCGACGCCGTCTCCCGCGCCGGCGAACGACAACTACGCGTCGAAGCAGAGCCGACCGCGGTCAACGACATCACCACCGCCGCGGTCCGAGAAGCGCAACCCGGCTACGACGCCGTAGGTATCCACCTCGGCCTCGGACCCACCACCACCGACCTCGTCGACGCCGACCGTGCCCGCATCGGCCAGACCCTCGCGAACCTGCTCAGCAACGCACGCCGACACACCCCACCGGGAGGCAGCGTCACGGTCAGCAGCCGCCGCCGCGACCACAACCTCATCGACATCATCGTCGAGGACACAGGCGAAGGCATCGCCAGCGAACACCTCCCACACATCTTCGACCGCTTCTACCGCACCGACACCTCTCGCAGCCGCGACGCCGGCGGCAGCGGTATCGGCCTGACTATCGCCCGCGCGCTCGCCGAGGCCCACGACGGATCCCTCACCGCCACCAGCCGCGGCCCCGGACAAGGCGCCCAGTTCACCCTGACCCTGCCGGTCTACAAACGCCGCAACACCAAGCGAGAACACCCACCACCGGAACCCGGTACAGCCTCGAGCCCACTACCCCGACCGCCCCTTCAACGAACCCCACAGAGAATCCCTGCCAGAAAGACGAACCGATGAACCCGAAACGACTGATCACCACCGCCGCCGTCACCGCCACTATTGCCCTCGCCGTCACCGCCTGCGGCGACGACATGTCCACGATGAACATGAACGACGACACCAGCACTACCCCCACCTCAACCCAACCGTCGATGCCCGCAGGCCACTCGATGAGCAGCTCCCCGACTTCATCGCCGACACCTCACACAAGCATGCCGGGTATGTCGGGTATGCCAGGGATGGGCGACGGCAGCCCGACAGTCAGCCCCGCTGCCCCCTAAGCAGGGCCGCCCCCGACTTCCTCGACGTCAAACCAAGGAACCAATTCATGACACCGGTGACCAGACGAACAGCCCTCTTCGGCGGTCTCGCCGCGCTCAGCGTCGGCGCGCTCGCCGCATGTGGCGACAAGACCGCCAGCACGCCGAGTGGTGCCTCTCGTGCGCTGCAAGGACCGCCACTACAGGCCACACCCCAGGCCGGACAGAAGGTCGTTGAGACGACCCTCACCGCGCGCGAGACCACCGTAGACCTCGGCGGTATCACCGCCCGTACCTGGGCCTACGACGACGCCCTCCCCGGCAAGGTCCTGCGCGCCAACGCCGGAGACTTCCTCCGCGTCACCCTCGACAACAAGCTTCCCGCCGACACCACCATCCACTGGCATGGCATCCGCCTGCGTAACGAAGCTGACGGCGTTCCCGGCGTCACGCAGGATGCTGTGCGCCCCGGGGGGCGATTCGTCTACGAGTTCACCGCCCCGGACGCCGGCACCCACTACTTCCATCCCCACGTCGGTGCCCAACTCGACCGTGCCCTCTACGCTCCGATCATCATCGACGACCCCAATGAACCAGGCGCCTTCGACGCCGAGTGGATCGTCGTCCTCGACGACTGGACCGACGGCATCGGCAAGAACCCTGACCAGATCCTTGCCGACTTCCAAGCCAAGACCGGACCTTTGCAGACCGGAATGGGCGGGATGGGTGGCATGGACCACTCCTCGATGCCTGGCATGGGAAGCTCTCCGCTGGGCGATGCTGGCGACGTGGTCTACCCGCACTACCTCATCAACGGCCGAATCCCTACGGCGCCGACCGAGTTCCGCGCCAAGCCCGGACAACGCATCCGCCTGCGGATCATCAACGCCGGCTCCGACACCGTCTTCCGGGTCGCCCTTGGCGGTCACACGATGACCGTCACCCACACCGACGGACACAGGGTCAACGACATGCAGGCCCGCGCGCTCTTCGTCGCTATGGGGGAACGCTACGACGTGACCGTCACCGCAGGCGACGGCGCGTTTCCGCTAGTCGCCGCCGCCGAAGGTAAGAAGGGCCAGGCTCTGGCAGTCCTGCGCACAGGCTCCGGCGCCGCACCCGCCGCCGACATTCGCCCCGCGGAACTGGACGGCCCGGTCCTGCTCGGCGCCACCGAACTCACCGCCGCCGACTCCGCGCGCCTTCCTGACGCCCAGCCCGACTCCACGATCAAGGTCACTCTCAACGGCCAGATGGACCCGTACGCCTGGGGCATCAACGGCAAGAAGCACGGCGAAGACACGCCTCTGCGCGTCAGCAAGGGCCAGCGACTGCGGATGCAGATCACCAACGAAACGATGATGCTCCACCCCATGCATATCCACGGCCACACCTGGGGCCTCCCCGGCAGTGGCGGACTGCGCAAGGACACGGTGCTCATCAAGCCCATGGGCTCGGTCGAGGTCGACCTCGACGCGGACAACCCCGGAACCTGGGCCCTGCACTGCCACAACATCTATCACATGGAGATGGGCATGATGACCACCCTCAAGTACACCTGACGCGACCGACGTCTCCGCGGCTGCCCCCGATGGCGAGTGCGACCGACCAGCCACCAACTACTATGCTACTTAGTAGTTGGTGGCTGGTTCGTTAGCCGCCGAGAAGGGGTGAGGATGCGACGACAGTCCACACGGGCATCGCTGGGCGATGATGACCGTCCCCCGAGCGGCAGCTCGAGTCTGCGCCGGTGCGCCGGTGTGATCGCGGTGCTTGTGGTCGCGATGCTGCTCGGCGGGTGCGTTCAGCTCAGCGACCGGGCACGCGATGGCGGGATCATCGCTCCGGATGGCAAGGCCAGGCACTTCTACCCGCCCGAGCGGCGCAGCGTCGTCGGTGAGCTGTCCGGACGTAGTGTCACTGATCCCGGGGCCACGCTGCGACTGTCGGACTACGCCGGAAAGGTCGTGGTGATCAACGTCTGGGGCTCCTGGTGCGCCCCCTGTCGTCTCGAGGCTCCTGCTCTGGAAAAGGTGTACACGGCGCGCAAGTCCAAGGGTGTGCAGTTTCTCGGTATCGACGTTCGTGAAACCGCCGGCGACGATGCGGCGCGGGACTTCATCCGCTCCCACGGGCTGACCTATCCGTCGATCTACGATCCCCCTGGCAAGACGCTGCTCGCGCTCGGTGAGCAGTACCCGACCACAGTAGTGCCGATGACCTTCGTCCTTGATCGGCAGCATCGCGTGGCCGCGGCATACCTGACGACGATCGACGAGAAGACCCTCACCGATGCCGTGGACCGCGTCGCCGGGGAGGGCTGATGGGACAAGCCTTTGCCGACGCCGCCGTGTCAGGTCCGCTGATCCTGGCGATCGGGGCATGCCTGCTCGCCGGGTTGGTGTCCTTCGCCTCGCCGTGCATCGTGCCCCTTGTTCCCGGCTACTTGTCGTACCTCGCGGGGCTGGTCGGCGCCGAGGCTCCAGCGACGTCGATCGCAGAGCTCGGCGGCAGCGGAAAGGCGGTAGACCGGTCCGGTCGGTGGAGAGTGCTCGGCGCAGCCGCGTTGTTCGTCGGCGGGTTCACAGCGGCCTTCCTCTTGATGACGATGTCGGTGTTTGGTCTGGCGGCGACGATTCGGCTCAATGCAGAGACGCTGATGCGGATAGGTGGGGGAATCACCATCATCATGGGCTTGGCGTTCATCGGATTGGTCCCGGCACTTGCCCGCGAGGTGCGTTTTGCGCCACGACCCTGGACCACGCTTGCCGGTGCCCCGCTGCTGGGCGGGGTGTTCGCGCTCGGCTGGACTCCCTGTATCGGTCCCACCCTGGCGGGGATCATGTCGATCATTGTGGGCACCAACGCAGCGCCGGCACGCGGTGCCGCGCTGGTGGTGGCCTACTGCGTAGGCCTGGGCCTGCCGTTCATCGCACTCGCCGTCGGATCGACCGCCGCGGTGCGGGCCGTCGGATGGCTTCGCCGCAACAGCCGACGCATCCAGGTCGCCGGCGGCGTGCTCATGATCGCCGTCGGACTCGCCCTGGTCACCGGCTACTGGTCCGACTTCGTCGACATGGTCCGGCGGCTCTTCGTCTCCAACATCGTCATGCCGATCTGACAGGAATCGCCGTCGACACGCACCAACCAGTACGCCCGCGATCGCCCAGACGACTCGCGACGAGCAGCACCACCACGGTCCAGAATTGAGGAGATCTCACTCGTGACCACGCAGACAGCACGAAGGCTCCCATCCGCGACATCCACTCGGTGGGGGCCGGCTCATTGGCCGTGGACGCACACAGCGGTCAGGCTACTTCTGGCTGCCGCCGGCGGCGGAGCGATGTTCATCTCGTTCCCACCCACCGCGCTGTGGGGAGCGGCGCCGGTCGGTGTCGCGCTCGTGGTCGCCGCCGTGTGGGGCTGCGGAATCGGCCAAGCCCTGCTGTACGGCTACGCCGCGGGGCTGGCGTTCTTCCTGCCCTTGCTTCCGTGGGTAGGCATCTACGTTGGGGCTGGGCCGTGGATCGCGCTCGCCGCGGTCGAAGCCGTCGCGGTAGCGGTGTTCGGCGCCTTGGTCAGCCGGATGGTGGTTCTCCCCGGCTACCCGCTGTGGTGCGCCTGCGCGTGGACAGCGACGGAGGCACTGCGCAGCCGCCTGCCATTCGGCGGGTTCCCTTGGGGAAAGTTGGCGTTCGGGCAGACCGATGGGCCTCTCGTACAGTTGGCCGCGATCGCCAGCGCACCGGCCGTCTCGTTCGCGGTCGCCCTCATCGGGTGCTCCGGTTTCGCCGTGGTCCGCGCGGCACTGCGGAGGTCACCGCGCGCTGCTGTCCGTGCGTCGCTTGGTGGCATCCTCCCGTTCGCCGGCGCAGCACTCCTAATCGCGCTACCAGCGTACGAACCGCGAGCGAGCGTGACCGTTGCGGTGATCCAAGGCAACGTTCCCCGCCTAGGACTGGACTTCAATGCTCAGCGTGCCGCAGTGCTCGAGAATCACCTACGACGCACCGAGGACCTCGCCAGTGCCATCGAATCTGGCCAGATGCCCCGGCCCGCCATGATCGTCTGGCCCGAGAACGCCTCGGATATCGACCCGCTGCGCGATCGGCAGGTGCGCGCGCGGATCGATGAGACGGTCAACAGGCTCGGCGTACCTGTCCTCGTCGGTGCAGTGCTCTCCGCCGACGACGGCACATCACGCAACGTCTCCATCGTCTGGAACCCCGGCTCCGGTCCTGGACAGCAACACATCAAGCGGCGACTGGTGCCCTTCGGGGAGTACCTACCGATGCGGCCGCTCGCGACCCGCCTGTCCGCATACGCCGACAAGGCCGGCCGGTTCGTGCCTGGCGATGGTGACGGCATTGTCACCCTCGCTGGCATACCGACCGCGGCTGCCATCTGCTACGAAGTGGCCTTCGACGACCTCGTCCGTGAATCTGTACGCGGTGGAGCCCAGCTGATCACCGTGCCCACTAACAACGCGACCTTCGGCCGCACGGCCATGTCGTACCAACAACTGGCGATGTCCCGACTGCGGGCCATCGAGCACCGCCGCACCGTCCTGATCGCCGCGACGAGTGGCGTCAGCGCTGTCGTGACCCCGGACGGGACGGTCACCGACCAGTCCGCACTGTTCAGCGCGGATACTCTGATCGCGACTGTTCCCCTCGACGACCGGCTCACACTCGCCACCCGCTGGGGCGCGTTGCCCGAAGCGGTCACGTCCGCCCTGGCCGCTGCGGCCCTGATCGCCGCAACGGTGATCAAACGGCGCGCACGTCGCACCACCGGTCTCAAACAGTCGGTCCCCGCCGATACGACGCCCGTGCCCATCGACGAGCAGAAGACACCATGAGCGTCGCCCTTCCCCCCGGACCCGACGAGTGCGCCTCAACCCCGCCGTGGCATCGCCGGCACCGGTACGCACTGGCCCTTATTGCGATCGCTGCCGCGCTGCTGCTCATCGCCGTCTCGACCGCGCATTCGCTCACGGAAAAACCAGGAGACCACGATACCGCCTCCACCGGCACCCGCACTGGAACCGAGGCCCCACTCCAGGCCAGCTCAGCCCGCGGTGTACCTAAACCGCAGTGCGGCGGAACGAAATCGGTATCAGCCCGATCCGTTGGGCCCCTGGCAGATCTGTCCGAGCCCTGCCTCACTACCCCCGATGTGATCAACCTCGGACAACTCACCGCAGGCAGAACCACTTTGCTCAACTTCTGGGCGTCCTGGTGCGGGACGTGTCGCGAAGAAATGCCGATCCTCTCGCGCTATGCCCAACGCCCCGAAGCAGTCCAGGTACTCGGGATCAACGTCCGCGACGTCGAGAGTTACGCTCGTACCTTCGCCACCGATCTCGCCCTCGCGTACCCGAGCATCATCGACGCGGACGGCGCGGTCGCGAGGACACTGCAGATCCCGCCCCTGCTGCCGCTGTCCTTTCTCGTCCGCCCCGACGGCTCCGTGCAGCGGATCGTGGACCCGCTGGTCTTCCGATCAGTACAGGACATCGAGGACGCTGTTGCTAGGGCGCAACCCTCGCTTCCGGGCAAGTGAGCGCTTCAGTCGATGGAACGGTCAGAACACCCACCCGCACCTGCTCGACGACTCGCCGCGCCTGGTACCTGTACCGGCGGAGCGGGTGAGAGTACCTCGCCTGCGGACCTGGCGGGCTCGACCACTCACCATAAAGTACTATGCAAATTAGTAGTTGCGTGATGAGGCGGGTCGAGGGAGGCTGAATGGTTCTGCAACGGCGAACTCTGCTGGCGCGGACGGCAACCGGAATCGGAGCCGTCGCGATCACGTCCGCCTGCGGTGCCGAGCGGGGCGCGGTGCCGCTGAGCGGATCCTCGTCCTCACCGAAACCGTCGGGCGCCGTGCCACTGATCGAGCTGGCGCCGGCCGACGGCGCCGCGGAGGTCACACCCCGCACACCGGTCACTGTGCGTGTCGTGGGCACCGGCGCCCTCGCCGAAGTCACGCTCACCAACGAGGCGGGACGCGCCGTTGCCGGCACGTTGGACGCACCGCGCAAATCCTGGTCGGCCGGTGAGCCCCTTGGATTCGGCCGCACCTACCGCTTGCGAGCGGTCGCGGTCGATGAGGCAGGACGCCGGACCGAACGGCAGAGCACGTTCACCACTCTCGCGCCACAGGCGCAGGCGACGATGGAGCTGGCAACGACGGCGGGCACCCCGGTCGGCGAAGGGCGGACCTACGGTGTGGGGCTGGTGCTGGTGGCGAAGTTCGACACCGACATCGCAGACCGCGCCGAGGCAGAACGTCGTATGAAAGTCACCTGTACACCCGCGGTCGAGGGAGCGTGGTGCTGGGTCTCGAATACCGAAGCGCATTGGCGACCTGAGAAATACCACACGCCGGGCACTCAGATCACCGTGGACGCCGCGCTATACGGTGTCCGCCTGGGCGAGCGCCTCTACGGCGCCGAGGACGTGCGTGCCAGTGCGACCATCGGCGCCTCGCATGTCTCGATCGCCGACGACGCGACCAAGACGGTCACCGTCTACGACGGCGGTAATCTCGTCCGTACGATGCCCACCTCCATGGGCATGGGCGGCAGCGAGATCATCAACGGCAACACCATCAGCTTCTGGACCCAACGGGGCATCTACACCGTGATGGACAAGGCGAACCCGGTGGTGATGGACTCGTCCACCTACGGGCTACCGATCAACTCGCGCTTGGGGTACAAACAGACGATCAACTACGCGACACGGATCAGCACAGACGGTATCTACCTGCACCAACTCGACAGTTCTGTGTGGGCGCAGGGCAACACGAACACTTCCCACGGGTGCCTCAACCTCAACGGTGACAACGCTCGATGGTTCTTCGACTTCTCGGTCCCCGGCGACATCGTCGAAATCCGCAACACTGGCGGCGCACCTCTCGAGCAATGGCAGAACGGTGACTGGAGTGTGCCCTGGCAGCAGTGGACCAAAGCCAGCGCCCTGGCGTCGTCGGAAGGCCGCTGACCAGGACGGAGAATGGGCGAGGCAGTCCGGATCTGTCTGAGCACATCCCGGTAGCCCCGCCGACTCGTCACAACGTCATCACCCATATCGCCACCGCGATCGCGGCCGTAGCACCTGCTGCGACTGCGGTACGCCCCCACCGAGTGTGCGGGTCGGAGCGCAGCGGAAACAGCACCTGCCGGACCAGCGCGTAGGCAGCGAGTCCGATCACGAAGATCGCTCCCGAGTGCCGGACGCCCAGGAACAGGAATTCGGCCCCTATCGCCAGCGTCCCGCACGCCGCAGCTTCAAACAGCTGCACCGGATAGCGTGAAGCGGCCACCCTCCGATCCGATGACCACAGTGACCACCGCGACACGGTGACCTTTCCAGCGCAACAGCCGGTCAGCCAACACCCCGGCCTCCCGACGGCCATCCCTGCGAGCAGTGCCGGGGCAGCAGAATCGAGCACCGCGCCCCATGACAGTCCGATCGCCGGCGCCCCCATCACCAAGACCACCGCGGCAGCGGCGTTGAACCCCTGAATGCAGGCTCCGGAGGACAGCAGCTTCCGTAGCGGCATCCGATGGATTGCCAAGAACCACAACCGCGCGCCGAGAAACCCCACAGCACAGGCCACACCGCTGATCCCCACCGCCGCGAATGCAGAGCCGCCAGCGAGGGAGACGTTCACTGCCATGAGCGCGACCGCGACGACAGCGCCGAGCCCCACCAGCAGCGGCCAACACCACGCTGCCACCGCGGGCCCGTGTGCCAGAGGCGCGAACACCGTCCGGACCCGCATCTGCTGGTCCGGAAGCTTCATCTCGCCCGCCAGCTCGCCCGCCTGCGTCGCAGCCGGTGTCCACGCTGCTCGCACCCGAATATCCCACTCGCCTGCCGGGATCCCCGATAGCCGCTCGGTCACAGCGACCGGCCGCCCGCGGGCCGCCGCGAGACTGACATCGCGCTGGCAGGTGAATCGCCCTTGCGTATCGTCGGCCTCGGCGCCGATCCGTAGGCCCTCGTACTGCATCCGGAGCGCACCGGGAGCGCTGACCGCGTCTAGCACGTACGTAGCGGACAGTCCTTGTGGCTCCGCTTCGTTCACTGGGTCGCAACCGCCCACCGGACCGGTGATCGTCGAGATCCTCTCCGACGCCTGCACCGCGTCATGCCGCACCGGCGCGCCGACGGATTCGGTCACCGTTGGAAGGCCCACGTCTGGATCCGGCACGCTAGAGAGATGTTTCATCGATCAGGCCTCTCCCGAGATTGAGCTACTAACACGCTTAGTAGGTAACTACTATGTTGAATAGTAGATGAGGGGCGGGCAGGCCCGCCACCAAGAACTACTATGTGATCTAGTAGTTATGCTGAGTTCGAGGAAAGACAAGCGCGAGGTGAGGAGGGTGCACTGTGAGTGGTATGAACCGCAGGGCGGTCATTGGACGGGTGCGGTGGTGGCACGCAGCGGCTGGCGGTGCGCTGATCGCACTGGTGATCGCGATCCCCTCCCGAGTGCTTCCCAATCCTGTCTTCACCCGGATGACGCCGGTGCGCTGGTGGGACTACCTCGTCCTCGTGGTGGTGACCGTTCTCGCGGCCGCCTGGCTGGCAGCTCCGGTGGTGGCCGGGTGGAATCGTGGTGCTGTGCGAGGCACTTCCGGTGTGGTCCTGTCGACGCTCGCGGTGGGGTGCCCGTTGTGTAACAAGGTCGTCGTCGCGATGTTGGGCGCGTCGGGAGCGTTGACGCTGTGGGCGCCGCTGCAGCCCCTGGTTGCTGTCGTCTCGGCCCTCGCCATGGGTGCCGCGGTCGCCACCCGCTGGGGGATACGGTGGTCGTGGCGGGGCGGCGAGCCTGAGCATCCGCTACAGGTGAGCGAATGCCCCGCCGGGGTGTGCGACCCCTCGGCGAAGATGCCTGTGGCTGTGGACACGACCGCCGGGCATCGGCATTCGTGACTCGTCGAATAGCGGCACCGGAGCGTAGTGGCTCAAGGACGTAGGCGCTCGGGACTCGGTGTACGGTCGCTGAAATGCGACTCGTGGGTCGCACTCGCTAGTCACGATGAAGCGTCGCAGCGGATGTTGCTGCGCAGTTGGCCCCCCGGGGAACAGGCAAATCTCTCTGTCACGCTGCGCCACGGGCGCAGCGGGCTAGAGCGCTGGGCAGGAAATAGCGGACACGACGAGGGCTGCAAGCGCCACCGTAGCGGCTGATCCCAGGGCGGTGGCCGCGGCGACCGCGCCGCAGTGGCGCACGCGAGCACTGCGGCTCGCTGCGGGGAGCTGTAGGCGGCGGGCCCGCGCCGAGGTCGCGGTGGTCGCCATCGCCAGAGTAGGGCCCCGCCCGGCTGTCCCTGATCGCTGCCGCACCGATTGTGCGGAGGCCATCTGCAGCAGGGCCCGGTGTACCGTGGCCGCCCCGCAACGGCGTGCTGCTGCTCCGTCAGCGATCGCCTCGACCAATTCCCGCACGGCGCTCGGGGCGTTCCGGCACAGCGGGATCGGGCGCAGGACCTGCCCGATGACCTCAGTGATGGCAACGATCAGGTGGTGGCGACCGCGGAGGTGTGCGTGCTCGTGTGCCAGCACTGCCGCCAGCTCGGAGGGTGCCAACAAGGTCTGTAGGCCGCGGGAGATCACCACCATCCCGCCCCTGGGTGCGGCGATGGCGAATGCCAAGGGGGCGTCGTGCTCGAGGCACCACACTCGGCCGTCCCCGGCGGCTGGACTGGCCACCAGCCTTATTCGGTCGCAATGCAACGTCGCGACCGCCCGCCGGCGCGCGAGGACGAAGACGCAGCGCACGCCGGAGATCACGACGGAGCCCGCAATGAGCGCGGCTAGTGCGGCGCCGGTCGCCCGGCGTCCCTGCGGCACGGTGCCATGGACCGCCAGGGACCAGCAGTCTCCGAACGCAGTGGTTACCGAGTAGTCTGCGTGCAGCGGCAGCAACAGTGCCACGATCGCTAACGCCGTCAGCAGTCCAAGCATTGCCAGCGCTCCCACCCAGCCGATGAGCAGGGCAACTGGATCGAGCCGCGTACGCCCCGCGCGGGTGAGCAGCACAGGTCCGGCAGCCGCGATCGCAGCCGCCGCGACGACCAATGCCGCGAACACCGTCATCGTGTACTCATTCCCTCCATCCGGGTCCGGATTCGGATCTCGCGCACCGGGCTTAGTCTATTGCTGCCGTGACCGACGGCGTAGTGCCCGCCGGATGACCTTTGATTCCTCGTCCGACGCGGACTCGGTGAAGTGCAGCAGCACTGCCTCAGGATCGCCGGATGCATCCAGCACGTCACGCAGCGCCTGGGTCGCAGCCTCCGCGCGGCTGAGTGTCGGCTCGTAGAAGTAGGCCTTGCCGACCTTCTCGCGTTGGACCCACTGCTTGCGGTGCAGGTTGTCTAGAACCGTCATCACCGTGGTGTAGGCCAGTGCCCGCCCGGTGTCGAGGGCATCGACCACCTCCTGCACCTTCAAGGCGTGCTCACTGTCCCAGAGCACTTGCATGACCGCGGATTCCAACTCACCAGGCAAGGGTCGCACTCCTCCTTAGTACTATCGTGGATAGTAGCAGGATCTTGATTGAATCTTGAATACCGCAGGCCAACCCCATTGTAGGTGGCAGTTAAGGCTCTGCATCTGCTCGATCACCGCTTCCCTCTGTGGCGTCTGTGACGTACGGTTCGGATGGTACTCAAGGGGTGCCGGTGCGGCGCGTCAAACTTTGCGTAAAAAGATTGCGCACCAACAATATTCCGCTTCTGATCCCCTCGCGTGGGCGCAACCTCCCCGCGGGGGGCGGTCGGCTCGTTGAAGGAGATGTTCCGTGGTGAATCAGCATCGATGGGCGTCTGGAATGCAGCGGGCGGCGGCGGTGACGATCGTGGCTGCGATCGTGGTCGGCGGAGCGGATCCTGCGTGGGCGCGGCACGTGGGAGACGACCCTCGAGCAGGTCACTCGGTCGCGGTGGTTCCTTCGTTGATCGTGCGCCTTGCGGACTTTGATCAGCAGATCGCGGCTTTGCAGAACGACGTTGACATTCGGCGGCAGTCGGTGAACAAGGCGGTGATCGACGTGGCGTTGGCCGCCGACGCTGCGCGGGCCGCGACGAATGCAGTAGTAGTTGCGGATCGGGAGGCCGTGGCTTCCGACCAGGCAGTGGATGCTGCTCAGCGCAGGCTCGATGAGATGCTCCGCGCCGCCTACATGCAGGGGAACTCCTCGGGCGGGGTCGCGGATGCTCTGACCGCCCCGGATGGGCAGACGGCGGTAGACCGCACTGCGGTTCTTCGGCGCGTTGCTGCCGCCCAGGCAGGTACTGTCACCGGCCTCAATGACGCCCGGCGGCGGGCGCGATCGAGCCGCGATGCTGCGCGGATCGCGAAGATCTCCGCGGATGCAGCGGCTGGCGCGGCTGCCGACCGCCGCACCCGAGCGCAGGGGTCGGTGGCCCAGACCCTGGAGGCGCTGCGTTCGGCGACCGATCAACGCCGACGGTTGGATTTGCGTCGGCAGACGGCCGCAAGGGCGCTCGCCGAGGCGAAGGCGAAGTCCGGGGATGCCGCAGGTCAGCAGCGGATCTATGACCAATACGTCGTCAGCGAACAGCAGACAGTGACGGTGCCTTCCTCGCAGCCGGCTCCTGCACCGGCGGCACCCCCGAACGCAAGCACACCCGTAGCGGCTCCTTCTGCGGCACCGGCAGTGTCGGCGCCCGGGGGGCCACCGTCGGCCGCGACCGCAGCGTCGTCGTTGCTCGGGCAACTGAGCAACCTGTTCGGGTTCACGCCGCAACCGCAGACCGCATCCCAGGTCCCGGCTCAAGCGGCAGCCCAGGTGCCTGCAATCCAGGCACCAGTAGCGCCTGTGTCAGTCGCGTCGATGTCGGGCAAGCAAATGATTGACACGGTCATTGCCCGGGGCCTGTCGGTGGTCGGCACCAGATATTCCTGGGGGGGTGGTGATATCAACGGCCCCACCGTCGGGGTCCGCGACGGCGGCGTTGCCGATACCTTCCGTGACTTCGAGAACCCGGGATTTGATTGCTCGGGCCTGACGCTGTTCGCATTTGCTGCCGTCGGCATCAAGCTCCCGCACTACAGCGGCTACCAGTACAACATCGGCAAGAAGGTTCCGCTCGCTGAGATCAAGCGGGGTGACCTGATCTTCTTCGGCCCGAATGCGAGCCAGCACGAAGCGCTCTATCTGGGTGACAACCAGATGCTTGAGGCACCCGAGTCCGGATCGACGGTCAAAGTATCGCCGCTGCGCACCGACGGCGCGATGCCCTACGTGGTCCGGCTGATCAATTCGTAGACCCAGTTCTAGTTACGACCTGTCGAAGGCTGTGGGAACGGTACTGCTGCTGGAGTGGGAGTCCGGCGACGGCCTGAATGCTGTGGTGGAAATGCCATGTTGCTGGGACTGGCGAGATGCCAACTCCGTGGGACTGCGTGATGCAGTGCAGGTGAGAAGGCTGACAGTCGCCAGGTAGGTCGGGACCCTACACCCTCACTCCGCGGTGGGGTCGAGTCCCAGGGCGAAATCGGTGAAGGTGCGGAAGCCGAACGCCAGGGTGTCCATCGACTGGAGCGTCCCGCTCTCGTAGCCCACCAGCAGGTACATCGCGATGGTCGCGTACCGGTGTGCGAGCTCCGGATCGTCGAGCAGCTCCGCGTAGGTCTGCGCGATCACGTCGCGGCGCTCACCGTCGACCTCCGCCTGGTGCCGGGCGACCTCCGGATCGTGCGCCGCCCACACGCGGATCGCGGCCTCGGTGGCGTGCGGGAGGCCGAGCCCGGTGTCGACCAGCGCCATGAGCCGGTCGGTGGGGTCGGCGACCTGGCGGGCGGCGTCGATCAGGCGGTCGCTCTTCGTCTGGCGCCAATAGGTGATGAGCTCCGACGTGAACTCGGGCCATCCCGTGAACGCGTGGTAGAAGCTGCCGGTGGTCGCGCCGGCCTGGGAGCACACCGTCGCCAACTTGAGTCCCGCGTGCCCCTGTTCCGCGAGCACCGTCAGCCCGGCGTCGAGGAAACGCAGCTGCGCGTAGCGGGACGGGGTCGACCGCGCTGGCTTCATGGATCCGATCGTAGGCCGCGCGCATCCGGCCGAGCGCGCCGCCCGGGGGACCCGATGTGACCTCTTGCACACAACTAGAAGTCGACTTATAGTGAGGGCACGCCGCAGAGGAGGCACGATGACCAAGACCAGCCTGAGCGCCGGACTCGATCCGGAGACGGACTTCGAGCAGATCAGCCGCAACCTGGCCACGTACGAATTCCCCTGGGACATCATGCAGGCGCTCAGCTTCGCCCTGTTCCGCACCTACGCGGTCCCCAGCATCGGTCGCCTGCTCGACGAGACCGGCGAGTTCACCGGCCGCGTGCAGAAGCGCTACGACGACACCGCCCTCCTCCTCGAGGAGCCCCTCATCAACGGCTTCTCCAGCGCGGAGGGCAGGTCCGCCGTCCGCCGCATCAACCAGATGCACAAGATGTACGACATCTCCGACGACGACATGCGCTACGTGCTGTCCACGTTCGTCGTGGTGCCCGTCCGCTGGATCGAGGACTACGGCTGGCGCAGGCTCACCCCCGACGAGGTCCGCGCGACGGTCCGCTACTACCAGACCCTCGGGAAGCACATGGCGATCCCGGACATCCCGGAGACCTACGAGGAGTTCGCCGACCTGATGGATTCCTATGAGGCGCAGCACTTCGCGTACGACCCCGGCGCCCGCCGCGTCGCCGACTCCACCCTGGCACTGCTCAACAGCTTCTACCCCCGTCCCGCCGCGCGCGCCGTGGACGTGTTCAGCCGCGCGCTCATGGACGAGCCGCTGATCAAGGCGTTCCGGTTCCGCGAGCCCGGCCCGCTGGCGCGCAGGATCGCCGTCGGCTCCCTGAAGGCCCGCGGACGGCTGCTCGCGGTACTGCCGCCCCGCCGCCGGGCGCAACTCGTCCGGGACTCGCGCCGGATCCGCAGCTACCCGTTCGGATTCCAGGTGGAGAAGATGGGAACCTTCGCCCCCGGCTGCCCGGTGAACCACCGCGCCGCCGCCCCGGAGGGCGACGGCGCGGTCGCGCCCCGCGAGCGGGCGGTGCGCTAGCGGGGCCTGTCGGCGGATGACGACGGCACCCGTTCGCTCAGACCGGACAGGCACGCGGGCAACGGTTCCCGGTGCAGCACGCCCAGCCGCTGCGTCGCCCTGGTCAACGCGACGTACAGCTCGGCGGCCCCGCGGTCCCCGTCGGCCAGGATCGCGGCGGGGTCCACCACCAGCACCGCGTCGAACTCCAGGCCCTTCGCCTGCCCCGGAGTCATCGCCCCGGGCGTCCCCGCGGGCCCGATCACCGCGGCCGTCCCCGGTCGATCCCCCTCCTCGCGGACGAACTCCTCGATCGCCGAAGCGATCCCGGCGTCCGACACCGGACGCGCCCACGGCCGCGCGCCCGACGACCGCACCGACTCCGGCGGCTCGGCGTCCGGCGCGAACTCGGCCAGCACCCCCGCGGCGATCGCCATGATCTCCGCGGGCGTCCGGTAGTTCACCGTGAGCGCCGAGTACGCCCACCGGCCCGCGACGTACGGATCGAGCATCTCGCCCCAGGACCGCGCGCCCGCCGGCGCGCTTCGCTGGGTGAGGTCGCCCACCACCGTGAACGAGTGACTCGGGCAGCGCCGCATCAGCACCCGCCAGTCCATCGCCGACAGCTCCTGCGCTTCGTCCACCACGACGTGCCGGTACACCCAGGTGCGGTCGGCCGCCGCCCGTTCCACCAGGTCCCGGGTGTCGCGCTCCTCGAACCTCCCCGCCAGATCCTCCGCGTACAGCAGGTCGGTGGCGAACAGGTGGTCCTCGTCGTCCATCGAGTCCGACCGGGACACCAGCGAATCCAGCACGCCCTCCGCGAATTCCTCCTGCTCGCGCCGCCGCTGCCGCGCCGCGGTCCGGTCCTCCTGCTCGTGCGGGCCCAGCAGCTCCGCCAGCTCGTCGAGCAGCGGCACGTCCGAGACGGTCCAGGCGGCACCGTCGGCCCGCAGCAGCGCGGGATCCGCGCCCGCCGCGGCCAGCCGCTCGGGGGAGGACAGTAGGTCTGCCAGCACGGTCTCGGGGGACAGCACCGGCCACAGCGCGTCGACGGTGCGCCGGAACGTCCCGTCCACCGCGAGGTCCGCGAGCATGCTCGCGCGCATCTCCTCCCACGCGCGGGTGTCCTCGCGGCGCAGCCACTGCCGCCCGATCCGCCCGAGCGCCCGCTCGGTGATCGCCCAGGTCAACACGTCCAGGAACACCGACCGCGCCTGGTTGTGCGGCTGCCCGCTGTCCCGCGCCTCGTCGCGCGCCCACCCGGCCACGTCGGCCGTGACCCGCACCGTCGCATCCCCGAGTCCGATCGACACCGGCGCCTCGGGCAGCGTTCGACGGTCCGCGACCGCGGCGGCGAGCACGGCCGCCATCGCCGCGGAACCCTTGAGCCGCGCCGTCTCCGGGGCGTCCTCCGCCGACGCCGTGACGCCCGGGTAGAGGGTGCCGGGCGTCGCGAACACCACGTCGGACTCGCCCAGTGACGGCAGCACCCGCCCGATGTGCCGGAGGAAGGACGTGTTCGGCCCCACCACCAGCACGCCGTGCCGCTCGAACCGCGCCCGCTGCGTGTACAGCAGGTACGCCACCCGGTGCAGCGCGACCACCGTCTTGCCCGTGCCCGGCCCGCCCTCGATCACCGTGACGCCGGGATCGTCCGAGCGGATGATGCGATCCTGGTCCGCCTGGATCGTGGCCACGATGTCGCGCATGCCCTCGCCGCGCGGCACGTTCACCGCCGCCAGCAGCGCCGCGTCGCCCTCGGCGTCGGCGCCCGGGCGGCCCAGAATCTCGTCGGTGTAGTCCTCCACGTCCCGGCCGCGGCTCAGGAACTGCCTGCGCCGGTGCACCCCCTCCGGGTGCGCCCCGGTCGCGGTGTAGAACGCCCGCGACGCGGGCGCCCGCCAGTCCAGCAGCAGCGTGCGCTCCTCGTCGCCGGCCGAGTCCGCCGCCCCGTCCCCGAAGAGGCCGAGCCGGCCCACGTACCGCGTGTCGACGGTGCCGTCGGGCCGCGGCGCACCGTCGAGCCTGCCGAAGCACAGGCCCTCCTCCGCGACGTCGAGGCGGCGCATCTCGCGCGCCGTCGTCATGACGTCGCCCTCCCGGTCCACGGCCCGGCCCTCGTGATCGGCCAGGGCGTCCGCGTACCGTCGGCGCGCCCGTTCCCGCTCGGCGTCGAGCCGCCCGTACAGCTCCCCCACGTACCGCCGCTCCGCGGCCAACTCGTTCTCGTGATCGGTCATGCACACCCTCGCCTTCGTCCTCCCGACCTGGTCGGGAGGTACGAGTGTGCGCCCCCACCGGGGCCTTGCGGCAAGACCCGGTGTGCGTTATACGTTGAAGAGGGAGGAGCGAGTCGGCCGATTCGGCGCAGTCTGACGCGAATCCAGCACGACGCCCCCGATGTATGTAGGTTCAGATCGATGGACCTCCGAAGATTCCTCGCCGGTCGCGGGGGCCAGCTCGCCTTCCTCACCTATCAGCACGCCTCCCTGGTCATCCAGTGCGTGCTGCTCGGCGTGGTCCTCGCGCTCGTCCTGGCGGGCCTGGTCTACCGGTCGCGCGCGGGCGCCGCGATCGCCACGGCCGTCGCGTCCGTGGGGATGACGGTGCCGTCGCTGGCGCTCCTGGCCCTGCTCATCCTCGTCTTCGGGCTGGGCGTCACCCCGTCGGTGTTCATGCTCGCCTTCTACGCCACGCTGCCGATCCTCACGAGCGCCATCGTGGGGCTCCGGTCCGTGCCCGGCACGCTGGTGGAAGCCGCGCGGGGCCTGGGCATGCCGCGCTGGCGCGTGCTGGCCACCGTCGAACTGCCGCACGCCTGGCCGGTGATCCTCACCGGCATCCGGGTCGCCACGCAGCTCGTCGTCGGCATCGCGGCGGTGGTCGCCTACGTCCTCGGACCCGGCCTCGGTTCGCTCATCTTCTCCGGCCTCGCGCGCCTCGGCGGCGCGGGCGCACTCGAATCCGCGTTGGTGGGCACCGCTCTCGTGGTGGTGGTCGCACTCGTACTCGACGGTCTGCTCGTGTTGCTGGGCCGCCTCACCGTCTCGAAGGGACTCCGATGACAACGACTGCGAACCCCGCATCGGCGGCGCACACCACGGGCGTGGCCATCGAGCTCGACGGGGTGGAGAAGCGCTACCGCGGGCAGGACAAGCCGGCCGTCAAGGAACTGTCCATCGCGATCGACGCGGGCGAGACGGTGGCCATCGTCGGCCCGTCCGGCTGCGGTAAGACCACCACCCTGAAGATGATCAACCGGCTCATCGAGCCCAGCTCGGGCCGGGTGCTGATCGACGGGAACGACGCCAAGGGCGTGGACGGCGACGACCTGCGCCAGGGCATCGGCTACGTGGTGCAGGCGGGCGGGCTGTTCCCGCACTGGACCGTGGAGAAGAACATCGCGGCCGTACCGAACCTGCTGGGCTGGGACAAGGCCCGCACTGAGGACCGCGTCACGGAACTGCTGGAGCTCGTCGGCCTGGATTCGAACGAGTTCCGCGGCCGGTTCCCCAAGGAGATGTCGGGCGGTCAGCAGCAGCGCGTCGGCGTCGCGCGGGCCCTCGCCGCCGACCCGCCGGTCCTGCTCATGGACGAGCCCTTCGGCGCCGTCGACCCGATCACCCGGGTACGGCTGCAGGATCAGCTGCTCTCCATCCAGGAGGAGCTGCGCAAGACGATCGTCATCGTGACCCACGACGTGGACGAGGCCACCAAGCTGGCCGACCGGGTGCTGATCCTCTCCGAGGGCGGGCACATCGAGCAGTTCGGCACCCCCGAGGAGATCCTCACCAGTCCCGCCAACGAATTCGTCGAGGAGTTCGTGGGATCGGGTGCCACGCTGCGTCACCTCACCCTGTCCGGCGTGTCCGACATCCCCCTCACCCCCGTCGTGCTCGCGCGTCCCGGCGACCCGTCCGACGAGGCCGTGGCCCGCGCCCGCGAGATCGGCCACAACTGGATCGTGGTGGCCGACGCGGAGGACCGCCCGCGGGCCTGGCCGTCCGTGAACGAGGTGGCGAGCAAGCCCACCGTGTCGAAGTACGTCGATCGCCGCCTGCCCGTGGTCGAGCACACCGCGACCCTGGCCGACGCCCTCGACGTGATGCTGGCGGCCAGCCAGGGCGGCGTCCTGATCCTGCGGCGCGGCAAGGTGACCGGCTCGGTGACCATCGAGCAGGTGACGGGCCGGATCCGCGAGCGGCAGGCGCTCGCCAACCCGGAGCAGGCGGCCGACACCTACCGGGCGGCGCCGTGACCGCGGCGAGCCGTGAGCCCGGCACCGCGGCGAGCGGCGAGCCCGGCACCACCGCCGGGCCGCCGAGTGCGCCCGCCGGCGGAGCGGAACCGGTTGCCCCGGCGGCGCGCAAGCGGCTGCCCCTGGACCTGTGGCTCGAGCCCCTGCTCGTGCTGGTGGGCTTCGCCGGATACGTCGTATGGCACTCCACGCAGACCTTCACGGACACCGAGCTGCAGCTCGAGTGGAGCGCCCTCGGCAAGACCATCTGGGAGCACGTGCAGCTCACCGTGGTCGCGGCGCTGATCGTGGTGATCATCGCCATCCCACTCGGAATCCTGGTGACCCGCAAGCGGTTCGCGAAGGTGTCCCCGATCATCGTCGGCCTCGCGAACGTGGGCCAGGCCGCGCCCGCGCTGGGCATGGTGGTGCTGTTCGCGATGTGGCTCGGCACCGGCTTCACCACGGCCCTCGTCGCGCTCGTGGTGTACGCGGTGCTGCCCATCCTGCAGAACACCATCACCGGCCTGCGCCAGGTGGATCAGCGGATCGTGGAAGCAGCCCGCGGGCAGGGCTTCTCCGCACGGAAGACGCTGCTCACGGTGGAGCTCCCGCTGTCCGTGCCGGTGATCCTGCACGGCGTCCGGACCGCCCTGGTGATTCTGGTGGGCACCGCGACGCTCGGAACCTTCATCGGCGCCGGCGGGCTGGGCGTGCTCATCACCACCGGCGTCACCCTGTACCTCCCCAAGCTGCTCGTCTCCGGCGCGGTGCTGGTGGCGCTGCTGGCGCTCGGGATCGATTGGCTGGCCCGCGTGGCCGAGTACCTGTTCACACCGCGCGGCCTCCGGGAGGTGGGGGTATGAGAATCCGCGGCACCCGCCCCCTCGTCGTCGCGCTGCTCGCGGCGCTCGTCGTCACCCTCGGCGCCTGCGGCCTGGAGAGCTCCTCCGGCCGGTTCGTGCGCGGCGAATCCGCCGACGGACAGCGGCCGCTCGACGGCGCCAAGATCACCGTCACGTCCAAATCGTTCTCCGAGGGCGTGCTGCTCGGGAAGATCAGCACCACGATCCTGCAGGCCGCGGGCGCCGACGTCACCGACCTCACCAACGCCCCGGGCTCGATGTCGTCGCGGCAGGCCATGGTCTCCGGCGCCGCTGACGTGTCCTGGGAGTACACCGGGACGGTGTGGGTGAGCTACCTCAAGCAGACCGACACCATCAGCGATTCCGGCGAGCTGTGGCGGCGCGTCCGGGACTCCGAGCGCGCCAACGGCATCGAGGTGCTCACGCCGGCGCCGTTCAACAACACCTACGCGTTCGGCGTGACCCCGGCGCAGAAGGCGAAGTTCGGGCTGCGCACCCTCACCGATCTGTTCCGCCTGCCCCCGGGCGATCGGCCGCTGTGCGTGGATCCCGAGTTCCAGTCGCGGCCCGACGGTCTGGCGCCGCTGCTGGAGAAGTACGAGGTGCCCCCGGGTGGCGGCGTCCGCACCATGGACGCCGGCGTGGTCTACTCCGCGATCTCCGGCGGCACCTGCTTGGCGGGAGACGTGTACGCGACCGACGGCCGGATCCGCAAGCTCGGCCTCGAACTGCTCGAGGACGACCGCAAGTACTTCCTGCCCTACGACGGTGTGCCCGAGGTGCGTTCGGACGCGCTCGCGAAGTATCCCGCGATCAAGGACGTGCTCGGCACGGTGAGCCGCCTGCTCACCAACGAGACCATGCAGGAGCTCAACGGCGAGATCGACATCGAGGGAAGGGAACCCGCCGATGTGGCGGGGGACTGGTTGCGCCGCGAGGGCCTCGTGAAGTGACGGTATTGCGTTCGCACTGAGCGCAACCGTTCCCGCGTACCGTCGACCGGCCGACACTGGCCGATATGACCGAACGCGCACCGGACCTGTTGGCGCTCACCGCCGCCGAGGCGGCGAAGGTACGTTCCGGGGAGTACGACCACGTGACCCCCGGCGAGTGGCCGCCCGGCGAGCGCTGGGCCGCCCGGCTGTGGGGCGACGACGACGTGGACGTGTGGCTGATCAGCTGGGTGCCCGAGCGATCGACCGCGCTGCACGACCACGCCGGCTCCCTCGGCGCGCTCACGGTGGTCGACGGTGCGTTGTCCGAACGCAGCTGGGACGGTACGGCTCTGCGTGAGAGACGGATCGACGCGGGCGGGCAGGCCGCCTTCGACCGGGGCTGGGTGCACGACGTGACGAGGCATCCCGGTGCGCACGACGCGGCGTCCGGTGAGGCCGCCGCGCCCACCCTCTCCGTGCACGCGTACTCCCCGCCGCTCACCGCGATGTCGTTCTACGAGGTGACCCCCGGCGGTAGGCTCCGCAGGGTGCGCACCGAGCTGACCGACCACCCGGAGGAACCCACGGGCGGGCGCGGGATCGACGCCCTCCTCGCGGCCGCGCGGGGCCGGATCGACCGCGTGGAACCGGGCGACCTCGAGGCGGAGCTCGCCGCCGGCGCCGTCCTGGTGGACACCCGCCCCGCAGCCCAGCGTGCGGCCGAGGGCGAGATCGAGGGCGCGCTGGTGATCGAACGCAACGTGCTCGAGTGGCGCCTCGACCCCACCTCCGGCGCCCGCATCCCCCAGGCCGTCGACTGGGACGTGCGCTGGCTGATCATGTGCTCCGAGGGGTACTCCAGCTCCCTCGCCGCCGCGGCGCTGCGGGACATCGGGCTGCACCGCGCGGCCGATGTCGCCGGCGGCTACAAGGCGGTGACTGCAGCCGGCGTCTGAGCTAGGTTCGACGCATGCAGGTACAGCTCCGGCACAACCCGTCCTTCTCGATGGCCCGGTGCCACCTGGCGCCCGGCGAACCGCTCACCGTCGAATCCGGCTCGATGGTGGCCCACTCGGCCGGGATGCACCTCCAGTCGCAGTCGCAGGGCGGCATCATGCAGGGCCTCAAGCGCAGCCTGCTCTCCGGGGAGTCCTTCTTCGTCTCCACCTTCACGGCGCCGCAGAACGGCGGCTGGGTGGACCTCGCGGGCGTCCTGCCGGGCGACATCGCGCAGATCCCCATCCAGCCCGACCGGCCGTACTACATCACCCGAGGAGGCTGGCTCGCCAGCTCGTACGGCGTGCAGACCACGACCCAGTTCGGCGGCGCCAAGACGTTCTTCGGCGGCGAGGGTGCGTTCGGCCTGCAGGCCGCGGGCCAGGGCGAGGTCCTGGTCGCCTGCTACGGGGCGATCGACGCGCTCGACCTGCGGCAGGGCGAGCAGGTGGTCATCGACACCGGCCACGTGGTGGCGTACGACCTGGGCATCCAGTTCACGATGCGCCGCGCGGTCCAGGGCAAGTGGATCCAGTCCATGAAGTCGGGCGAGGGCATGGTCTTCGAGTTCACCGGGCCCGGCCGGATCCTGTTGCAGACCCGTAACCCGAAGGGCCTGGAGGGGTGGGTCCGATCGGTGGTGCCCTCGTCCGGATAGCCACTGGTAGGGGCGATGCGCAGGGAATTCGCCGCAGGCTAGTGCGTGGGATACGCAGTCGCAAGTCTTTCGTGGAGATTTGGTGAACGGCACACGTCCTGTGATCTAGTGGTCGCATGGCTACTGTTAGTAACGAGACAGGAAACCATCGCCGGACTGACTGGGTCGTGTTCGGCGTGACGGCGGTGGCGGTTCTCGCATTCGTCGTCTGGGGTTTCCGTGATTCGGATGGGTTGAAGCAGACGACCTCCGATGTTCTCACCTGGATCATCACTGATTTGGGCTGGTTGTTCCTGATTTCAGCCAGCCTCTTCGTACTGTTCGCCATCTTCCTCGCGGTCTCCCGCTTCGGTCGCATCCCGTTGGGCCGCGACGGGGAGAAGCCCGAGTTCAAGACGGTCTCGTGGATCGCCATGATGTTCAGCGCGGGTATGGGCATCGGGCTCATGTTCTACGGCGCCGCGGAACCGATCGCGCACTTCGTCAAGGCGCCTCCGGGCACCTCGAGCCACGACGTGGCGGTCGCGATGGCGACCACAATGTTCCACTGGGGATTCCATCCCTGGGCCATCTACGCGGTGGTCGGTCTGTCCATCGCGTACAGCACCTACCGGTGCGGCCGCAGCCAGCTGATCAGCTCGGTGTTCGCCCCGATCTTCAACAAGACCGGCGGCGAGGGCGTGGGCGGCAGGATCATCGACATCCTCGCCATCTTCGCCACGCTGTTCGGCACCACCGCCTCGCTGGGCCTGGGCGCCGCCCAGGTGGGCGCCGGCCTGGAGAACCTGGGCTGGGTCGGCGACGGCTCCGCCAAGCTGCTGCTGGTCGCGATCATCGCCGTGCTGACGCTGGCCTTCGTGGCCTCGGCCGTCTCCGGCATCGCCAAGGGCATCCAGTTCCTGTCGAACACCAACATGGTGCTGGCGCTGGTCCTCGCGGTGTTCGTGTTCGTGGTGGGCCCCACGGTGTTCATCCTGAACCTGATCCCCACCACGATGGGCGCCTACGCCGCCGACTTCATGGACATGTCGGCCCGCTCGGCCGCCAACCAGCCGGAGGCGGGCGAGTGGCTCGGGACGTGGACGATCTTCTACTGGGCGTGGTGGGTCAGCTGGACCCCGTTCGTCGGCCTCTTCCTGGCCAAGATCTCGCGCGGCCGCACCATCCGCGAGTTCGTCATCGGCGTGATGGCCGTGCCGACGCTGGTCTCGCTGGTCTGGTTCGCGGTCTTCGGCGGCACCGCCATCAACCAGGAGCAGGGGGGACTGGGCGTCAGTAAGGCCGCGAACGAGGAGCAGTTGCTGTTCGATTCCCTCGCGCACCTGCCGTGGCCGTCGATCACCGCGTTCCTCGTGGTGCTGCTGGTGGGCATCTTCTTCGTCTCCGGCGCCGATTCCGCGTCCATCGTGATGGGCACCCTGTCCCAGCGCGGTGCGGAGGAGCCGAACCGGCTGATCACCATCTTCTGGGGCGTGCTGACCGGCACCGTGGCGGCGCTGCTGCTGTACGTGAGCGGCGACGACGCGCTGACCGGCATCAAACAGATGGCGATCATCGCCGCGGTGCCGTTCCTCGTGGTGATGGTCGGCATGTGCGTGGCGCTCATGATGGACCTGTGGCACGACCCGCTCATCGTCGCCGAGCGCACGCACCGCGACGAGCTGGGCGAGCGCATGCGCTGGCACGCCAACACCCTTGCGATCACCGACGATTCGACGGACGTGCTGCCGTCGGAGGACCTGCCGGTGTACTCGGACGGCACGGTCCCCGAGGACCTGTACCACCCGACGCTCACGGGCGAGTTGGTGACCATCGAGGTCTTCGACGCCGACAACCTCGTCAACGGCGACGCGGACAAGGGAGGGGATTCGGCCTCGGAGGAGGCGGCTCCCCGGTAGACAGGGAGGCATGGACGCCTCCTCCGTCACCGTCGACATCACGCCCGGCCGCCTGCGCGGCACCGTCGAGAACGGAGTGACCGCGTTCCTGGGCGTACCGTACGCGGCGCCGCTGAGCGGGCAGGACTGGTTCCTGCCCGCTCAGCCCGTTCCGGGGTGGGACGGGGTGCGCGATGCCACAGCGTTCGGCGCGACGGTGCCCAAACCCGGCTATCAGGGCCCGGTGGCCCGGATCCTCACGGCCGAGCCCGATTTCCCGGGGCCCGAATGCCTCAACCTCAACGTGTGGACACCGGCCACCGACGGCTCCGCCCCGGTGTTCGTGTGGATCCACGGCGGCGCCTTCCGCAACGGCAGCGGCCGCAGCGGCTACTACAACGGTTCCGCCTTCGCCCGGGACGGCGTGGTGTGCGTGAGCATCAACTACCGGCTCGGCGCCTACGGCTTCCTCGACACCGGCGACGAGCACACCAACATCGGCCTGCGGGACCAGATCGCGGCGCTGGAATGGGTCCGCGACCACATCGCGGCGTTCGGCGGGGACCCGTCGCGGGTGACCGTCGCGGGGGAGTCCGCGGGCGGGATGAGCGTGGGATCGCTGCTCTCCTCGCCGCGCGCGGCCGGATTGTTCTCCCAGGCGGTGCTGCAGAGCGGCGCGGGCCACCACGCGCTCACCCGGCCCACCGCACAGGCCGTCACCGCGGCCCTCGCGGAGCGGCTGGGGATCCCACCCACCCGGGAGGCCTTCGCCGGCGTCGCCGCGGATGACCTGATCGCCGCCTCCTCCGCGCTCGACATCGAGGTCCAGCAGAACCCGGACCCGGCCCGGTGGGGCGAGATCACCACCAACGTCATGCTTTTCGAGCCGGTGATCGGCGACGACGTGCTGCCCCGGCTGCCGATCGACGGGATCCGGGACGGCGCGGGCGACGGCGTCCGGATCCTGGTGGGCTCCAACGCCGAGGAGATGCTGTTCTTCCTCGCGCCCGGCGGCGTCGTCGACCTCATGCCGCCGGAGGCGGCGCTGGGGATCGCGGCCGGCTACGGCCTGCCCGATCCTGCGGCCGCCGCCGCGGTGTACCGCGACGGCGACGCGGATCTGCCCGGCGGACAGCTCGTCTCACGGATCATGACCGACTGGTTCTTCCGCATCCCCGCGGTCCGGCTCGCGGAGACCAGGCCCGGACTCGCGTACGTCTACCGGTTCGACCACCGCTCCACCGCGCTCGACGGTGCGCTCGGCGCCTGCCACGCCGTGGAGCTCCCGTTCGCCTTCGACGCCCTCGGGGCCGACGGCGTCGAGGCCCTCACCGGGCCCAACCCGCCGCAGGTCCTGGCGGACGAGATGCACTCCGCGTGGGTGCGATTCACCCGCGACGGGGACCCCGGCTGGCCGGCCTACGGCGCCGCGCGCTCCGTGCGGGTGTTCGGCGACGGGGCCGAGGGCACCGTGATCGACGACCTCGACGGTGCTACCCGCGTCCTCTGGGAGGGAGTGCGTTAGGCACCTCCGAAGGGGCGCGCCCGTCCCCGGGCCGCGTTCAGCGTTCGGAGCGGTACATCGGGATCAGCGCGGGACCCCCGTGCGGAAGCCGGATCGGGCTGAGCGGTTCGAATCCGAACCGTTGGTAGAGAGGAACATTGCGTGGGTTGCTCGATTCCAGATAGGCCGGCGCGGAGACGTGCCGCAGGCCGTACTCCAGCAGCGTCGAACCGATGCCTCGGCCCGTGGCGACCGCGCCGAGGGTGGAGAGGTACCAGTGCGGCACCCGGGGGCGGCGCTCGCCGAGCGCCTTCGCGAGCGTCGCACCGCGGGCGAAGCCCGTCGTGGTGCCGGCCAGGAGCACCGGCAGGGAGGCGACCCGGCGCAGCGGGGACGGCTCGTATCCCGGCGGATCCCAATAGGCGGCGCCCACCGCGATTCCGCCCTCGGACAACAGGTGTCCCGTGCCCGGTGCGCCGTGCGAGGCCAGGTACACGCCCGCGAAGACGGCGCGGTCGCCCCACCGAGCGGGCTGGACCCACCGGATCACCGGATCGTCGGCGAAGGCTCGAGCGAGTACGTCGAACGAGCGCCACAGAGTCCGCGTGGTCACCACGTCGATCCGGCGGTCGTTCCCGTCCTTCTCCATGCCTCGAAGCTACGCCCGCCCGCGTCCTTCCGCCGTGCCCGCGCCCGGTGACCCGCCGCCCCGTCCCCCGGGGCCTTCGTCCCGCGTGGCTTCGTCTCCCCGCCGGGAGAAGGCAGCCCCGTCGTATTTCGGCGTCCCCCATGAAACTGGGGCCGCTACGCCTTAAAACAACCGGGACACCTTCTCCCGGCGGGGAGACGGAGCTCGGCTGAGCCCCGGCTGAGCCCGGCGGGGCCGACGGTGCGGGCCTCGACGGTGCCGGGGTCGGGCGGGGCGGGTCAGTAGTCGGCGGAGCGCATGGGGCCCGGTGTGTACCAGCCGCTGCGGGTGGCGGAACCGATGTCCAGCTGTGCGGGCTCGGCCTTCGTCCACGGTGTGTACCTGGTGATCGTGCCCCAGTCCATCGCCCACTTGCCCTTGAGGTAGCTGGGCACGATCTGCTCGTGGTACATCGCGTCCGTCACGCCCAGCGGGCCGCCGGTCTTCCAGCCCTGCCACGTGTTCGACGTGGTCCGGGTGGCGCCCGCGTCGGGTGCGATCCGGTACTCCGGGCGCTCGAACACGCCGTTCACGGCCCGCACCTGACGCTGGCACGGGAACGCGAAGGCCACCATGAAGTCCAGGGCCACCACGGTGTCGCGGCCGAACACCTCCTGCGCGGTGGACATCGTCGTCATCCGCGGCGGCGTGATCGCCACGAACTCCGAGGACGGCACTGGATCGTCGATCACCACGCGCACCGTGTTCGCGCCCCGCGGCAGGTTCTCCGTGGGGAAGCGCAGGTTCCGCCAGTCGGCACCGGACCACGCGTCCAGCGGCGCCAGGCGGCCCAGGGGCTGCACCGCGCCGTCGGCGGACCGTCGGCCCGCCTCCAGCATCAGCGTGCGGCCCGGGCGCGGGACCCCGTTGAGGCCCGTCGCGGCGGCGGAGCCCGCCACCGAGAGCGTGACCAGCGGTGTGCGGTCGGTGATGGGACCCAGCTGGTACCAGTCCGTGGTCAGGTTCGCGAGCCCGGTCGCGCCGAACGAGCCCAGCACCGGGGTGGTGGCCGGGTTCAGGCCGAACGGCAGCGGCACACCGTCGGTCTTCGGATCCGGATTGCGCTTGCCGCCCACCACTTCCGGCACGTCCATGTTCGTGCTGTCGGTGTTGTGGCCGGGGTTCGACTTGACCGGTGTGACCGACGACGGGACGCCCGTCGGGGTGAACCCGGTGGAGCGGCCGGCGAGGGCCTGCGCCGCCGTGGGCACCGACCCGTCCGGCCGGGGAGCCGGCTTCAGCTGCCCCTGGTTCGGGTCGCGCTCCATCAGCACGTAATCCGCCATCGAACACGTGTCGCCCTGCAGCGCACGGGCGTTGGAGGCGGTCCAGGAGAAGCTTCCGCGCTGCGCGTACGCGCCCTTGGCCATGGTGCTCACGTCGAACAGCACCATGATCATGGTGAGGATCGCCAGCGTCGGCAGCCCGCGCGAGGCCTTCTTCGTGGGCTCCGGGCGGTAGTCCCTCTGATAGTGCAGCCACAGCCCGTAGAGCGCCGTGATCACCGCGGCCGCGAACAGGACCCAGGAGATCTTCACCCCCGCCAGCTCGGGCGGCATGTTGTTCCACGGGATGCCGTAGGTGCCCACCCAGTAGTAGCCGACGCGCGCGGCGAAGGACACCGCCGCCACGAGCAGTGCCGCCGCCGCGAAGAACACGCGGTTGCGTTTCGAGCGCATCATGGGCGCCATCGTCATCGTCGCGGCCACCGCGGCGATGCCGGCCGCGTACCCCGCGAACAGGCCCAGGTGGTGCGTCCACTTGGTGGGCGTGAACGCCAGCAGCACCACCGTGGCGAAGAAGACCGCCATCAGGCGCCACACGGGTCCCGCCGAGATGCCCGACGGGCGCTTGCGGCGCAGCATGAAGGTGAGCACCGTGAGCAGGCACAGGAACGCCGTGAGGACGCCGATGCGGCGCACCGCCGAGCCGTCCTCGGTCTCCAGCATCAGGTAGTAGTAGCGGACGCCCTCCTCGTACCAGTCGAGGGTGGGGCCGGTGATGCCCTTGACCTTGATGGCCTCCCGCAGCGCGGCGAAGCTCGGCGTGAAGGAGGCGTAGAACAGGTACGCCATGCCCGAGGCCAGGATCGGCGCGACCAACGGCAACAGCCCGTCGCGCTTGCGGCGCTTGACGATCCGCGTGACGATCTGCCGGGACGCCGCGAGCAGCGCGGCGACGGCGATGAGGCCACCGGGGGCCGCGCCCACGCACAGAGCGGCGCACGGCACGGCGATCGCCACCGGCAGCAGGCGGCCCGTGGCGATCGAGCGCTCCACCGACACCCAGGTCAGCAGCGAGAACAGCACCACCACGGGCTCGGGCCGCAGGCCGTTGTTGAGCGGCAGCCACACCAGCAGGAAGCCGCCCGCGCCCGCCCACAGCGCCGCCGGGTTGTTGCGCACCGCGCGGCCCAGCCGGGGGATCATCTCGCGCGAGATGATCAGCCACGTCAGCAGGCCCATCGCCAGGCCCGGCAGGCGCATCGCGGGCGCCGCCGTGGTGAAGTGCGAGATGGCCGTGAACAGGTAGTCGTTCCAGCCGATCGGGTTCTCCGGCACGCCGAAGCTGCGGAAGTAGTTGATCAGGTAGCCGCTGTACTTCGCCTGCGTGGCCATGGTGATCTGATAGCCGTCGTCCGACGTGTTCGGCCCGATCAACCACCAGATTCCCAGCACGCCGATCACGGTGAAGTCCACCGGCCGCGGCCGCAGCCAGCCCGGCGGCATGATCCGCACGTGCCCGCGGCCGTCGCGCAGGTCCAGGAAGCCCAGCGCCACGAGCGACAGCAGCATCGACCCGATGCCCACGACGATCGCGATCAGCTTGATCGTCGACGGCTTCGTGTTGAACCGGGTGTCCACCTGGGTGGACACGTCGATCCCCGCCGTGGACGCGGTGTCCGGGAGATCGGTGTAGAAGCCGGTGATCTGGGGACGCAGGTTCGGGTCCGCCACGCTCTCGTGGCCCTCGTTCGACGAATGCGCACCGTCGGGCAGGCCCGTGATGCTGGCGGTCGTCTTCTCCGGGGTGGACACGAAACCGATCGCGCAGCCCTCGCCGCCGCGCGCCACGTCGGCGCGGTTCGCCGTGGCCAGCGCCACGTCGCGGTCGGCGATGATCACGTTCTTGGTGTCGGCCTTGATCGCCAGGCCCTGCAGGCCCGGGCGCGGGCCGTCCTCCGGCAGGGTGCGCAGCAGCGTGCCGCCGTCCCGCGGCAGCTCGTTCACCAGCGAGCAGGGCAGCGACACGTCGAGCCGGACGGGCGCGTACGACACCAGCGGCGCATCCACGTTGGCGACGCGACCGTTCTGCGGCCAGTGCACCGCGGCGGTGGTCTCCTTCACCGGCAGGAACGGCGTGAGGCAGGCCAGGACGAAGCCGAGCAGGCCGGCGACGGCGGCGACGATCCGCCACTTCCCGTACCGCTGCTCCGGCGGCACGGCCGCGCCCTTCCGGGCCTTCCCCGTCGTGGCGGCGTCCCCGCCGGACGGCGCCGAGGAGGTCGAGTGCTCGCTGGTCATCAGTTCCTCACCGTCTGGTTCGTCAGCGCCCGGATCGGGCCCTCGCGCCACCAGCCGGACCGCGTCCGCGTACCGGTCGACACCTCGGCCTGCGGCGCGTCGTCGACGAGGGGCTCGTACTGCTGCAGATCGCCCCAGTCGCGGGCCAGATCGCCCGTCATGTAGGTCGGCAGCGTCGTGGTCCGCAGCAACGTGTCCGGCGCCGTCAGAAGGCCGCCGGCCTCCCGCGCCTGCCACGTGCCGGACGTCGACAGCGCGTCCTTGCGGGTCGGCAGGACGCGCCACTTCGGCAGCTCGTAGACGCCGTTGCGGATCGCCATCGGCCGCTGGCACGGGAACTGCTGTCCCACCAGCAGATCGAGCAGCACCGGATCGTCGCTGCCCACCACGTCCTGCAGCGTCCGCAGCTTCGGGACGCGCGGCGGGGTCACCGCAACCCACTGCTGGGCGCCCAGGTTCGGATCGTTGACGTGGATCCGCACCACGTTCGCCGTCGGCGGGATCGCGCCCATCGGCACCCGCAGGTTGCGCCAGGGCTTGTTCGGGCCCGGATCGATCGGGTCGATCGAACCGCGCGCGCCGATCGACCCGTCGGGGCGGCGCTCCGCCCACTCCAGGTTCACCTGCTGCCCGTACTGCTTCTCGCCCGTCGGGCCGACCGAGGAGATCGCGCCCGAGGCGGCGAACGCCACCAGCGGTCGGTCCGCGGTGCGCGCCGGCAGCGTGTACCAGTCGCTGAACAGCTCAGCCGGAACCGAGTTCTGGCCGTACGAGCCCACCACCGGCGTCCGCGCCGGGTCCAGGCCGTACGGCAGGGCCGCGGTGCTGCCGTTGACCGTCTTCGGGCCGGAGCCGCCGCCCGTGCCGGCCGTCGCGGCGGTGGACGTGAACGGCGACGTGATCGGCGAGGCCATGTTGATCTGGCCCGGCGCCGAGCTGATCGGCAGCGGCTTGAGCTCGCCGGGGATGCCCGTCGGGAGGAAGCCGCGGCTGCCCTCGCCGACGAGGGCGTCGCCCGCCGGGCGGCCCTCCGCGGAGTCGAGGATGTCCGAGCTCGGGTCGGTCTCGACCATCACCTTCGAGGCCATGCCGCACTCGTCGCCGCGCAGCGTGTCCAGGTTCCCCTTGGCCACGGTGTACGTGGACGGGTTCGAGACCATCGCCTTCGCGAAGATCGCACCCTCGCCCAGCACCAGCAGGCCCAGCACCACCACGAGCGGCACCGAGGCCAGCTGGAGCCGGCGACGGCCCCGTCGGGCCAGCTCCTGCTCGGCCTTCGTGTGCGAGGCGAGCTCCGCATCGTCGGCGTCGACGATCGCGTCGTCCGCGAGGCCGCCCTCGCCGCGCCGGCGGAAGTCGATCCGGAAGTGCTGCCACGCGGCGAGCGCACCTGCCAGCCCTGCGAGCACCAGGCAGGCCGTGCTGAAGGTGACGCCCGCGACCTCCGGCTGGCGGTCGAACCACGGCACGCCCCACGCGTAGGGCCACGGCCACAGGTTGTAGCCCGCGAACGCCGCCGCCAGCGCGAACAGCATGCCGCACAGGAAGAAGGTGAAGTTCCGGACCGAGGTGCGCGCGGCCTCGACCACCGCCACCGTCGTGACCGCGGCCAGCGCCGCCGCGAACCCGGCGTACACGCCGAAGTGCACGGTCCACTTGGTCGGCGTCAGCGACAGCAGCGCCGCGGCGATGAACACCGAACCCACCAGGCGCCACACAGGACCGGGATCGAGGCGCAGGATCCGGGTGCTGCGCAGCATCACGAACAGCACCACGAACAGGCACACGATGAGCAGATAGATCGGCACCCTGCGCACCAGCGAACCGTCGGTGGTCTCCGCGGTGAGGAAGAAGAAGCGCAGGTACTCCTGCGTCCACGGCGCCGCCGGACCCACCTCGAGCCGGATCCGGATCGCCTCGGCCACCGAGGCCAGCGACTGGTCCCGGAAGGCGACCGGCACGATCACCGCGGCGGCCGCCAGCACCGGCAGCACCAGCGCGGCCAGGCCCGCCTCCTTCCGCCGGGCGACGAGCATCCGCAGCACCGCCGCCGACGAGGCCAGCAGCAGCGCCACCGCGATCACGCCCTGCGGCGCCAGGCCGAGCGTGAGGCCCGCGGCCATCGCCGCGACCGCGGCGGGCAGCGCGCGGTGCGTCGCGACGGCCCGCTCCACGGCGGCCCACGTGATCATCGTTCCCAGCACGATGATCGGCTCGGACCGCAGGCCCGAGTTCAGCGGGAACCAGAACGCCAGCAGCATCGCCGCGGCCGCCCAGATCGCCACCGGGTAGCGGCGGATGCCCGCGCCGAGGCGCGGCAGGATCACCCGCGACAGCAGCAGCCAGACGCCGATCCCGGCCACCAGCACGGGGATTCGCATCCACAGCGCGCCCGCGCTGATCGTCGACCAGTGCGAGAGGAACGTGTAGTACCAGTCGAACGGCGCCTCCGGGGCACCGAAGAAGCGGTAGTAATTGGCCGTGTACCCGGCCTCCTGCGCCACCTTGCCCATCGACAGGATGTAGCCGTCGTCCGAGCCGCCGCCGCCCAGGAACGACCACAGCACGAGGCCGCCGATCGTCGCCACGTCGACGGGGCGGGGGCGCAGGAGCTGCGCCCACGACCGGCCCGGGGGCCGCCGGTGGTGCCCGAATCCGCGGTCCAGCATCCACAGCGCGACCAGCGACGCGAGCACGGCGAGCAGTCCGATGGCGATCGCGAGCGTCTTCAGCGGCGCCGCCGACAGCTCGAACCGGGTGTCGACATCGGCGTGCAACCGCATCCCGGGCCCCGCGGCCGCGACCTGCTCGGGGGTCAGGGACGTGAACACGCCGCCCACCACGGGGCGGTTGTCCGTCGACGTGGTGCCCCGCACGTCGGTGCCCTCGAACGCCGCGCCCACGTCGGCCATGGAGGACCACAGCCGCAACTGCGAGCAGTTCCGCACGTGGTCCAGCGGCGCGGAGGCGATCACGGTGTTGCGGGTCGAGACGGTCACGCTCTGCCCCGGCCCCGGGGAGCCGACGGTGACGTTCAGCCCCAACTCACGCGCGCCGGAGGAGCCGGGCGGGAGGGTCGAGAGCACCGTCCCGCCCGTCGGCGCGAGTCGCGCGAACGCGGCGCACGGCACCGTCGCCCGGAGATCGGCGGGGGCCTGCGAGACCAGCGACGCGGTGACGCTCGCGCTCTCGGCGCCGGGACGCGACTGCGGCCAGTCGACGGCGGCGGTGGCCTGCTTGACCGGCAGGAGCGGAGTCAGCAGGCACAGCAGAAGGCCGACGGCACCGGCGACGACCGCGACGAGACGCGCGGCCGCGATGCGGCGCGGAGAGCCGGGCTCCTGACCGGAGCGAGACGATGGCACGGACACGGGTGCTCATGGTATGCCAGGACACCCCGTGTTCCGAGCCGCGGCCCCGCCACCTGGGCGTTCGTTCAGGGGATTCTCAGCAGGAGGCGTGCGCATCGTCAGGAACCGGCGGCCCCGCCGAATCACGAATCCGTCTTGTCCTTGCGGATCGGCGCCTCCGAATGCGTGCCCCAGATCGTCCGGCTGCCCAGGGAGAGATCCGCCTTCCGGGCCGGCACGTAGGGCGCGAAGCGCATCACCTCGCCGAAGTCCTGGCCCAGGTCGCCACGGAGGTACGCGGGGATCTTCTCCTGCTGCAGCAGCATCTGCGCCCAACCCAGCGGGCCGCCGCCGAGCGTGCCCTCCCACTCGGTGGTCACCGGCGACAGGTTCTGATCGGGCGAGATCCGCCACAGCGGCACCTCGGCGACGCCGTCGCGGTGCCCGAACGGCCGCTGGCACGGGAACGACAGGCCCGAAGTCCAGTCCAGCAGCACCGGATCGGACGAGCCCACCAGCTCCTGCGCCGTCACCAGCTTCGACATCCGCGGCGGGGTCACCGCCAGCCAGTGGTCGATCGCCAGATCGTCGTCCTTGGCGACCACGCGGACCGCGGTGGCGTTCTCCGGCAGGTCCGTCCGCGGCATCCGCACGTTCCGCCACGCCGGCTTCGGGCCGATGTCGATGAACGGCTTCTTCCCCGCGACCCGCATCGGCGCGCCCGGCTTCGCCGCGTCCGTCGAGTACTCGAGGTACAACTCGTCGTTGGTGAACTTGCCCGCCGCCGACATCGTGATGAGGGGCCGGTCGCCCGTGGCCGCGGGCAGCGGATACCACCGGGAGACGATCTGCGCCCGGAACTGATCCTCCTGCGCGTAGGAACCGAGGACCGGCGTCCGCGCCGGATCGAGCCCGTACGGCAGCTTCATGTGCGAGCCGTTGAGCCCGGCGGTCGAGGTGCGGCCCGACGTCGTGTCCTGCGGCAGCCGCGTCATCGCGTCGAGCGAGGTCGACGAGTCGTCCGTCGCCGAGGAGGTGGTCGCGTTGATCACCACCGGCACCCCGTCGGGCGACACCCCGACGGTGCCCGGCCCGCTCAGGCCGTCCCGCGGGGCACCGTCGAGCGGGGTGAGCAGCCCCGTCGTCGGGTCCGGCTCGGTGAGCACGAAATCGGCCATGTTGCAGCCGTGGCCCGCGACGGCGCGCAGGTTGGCCTTGCCGTTGGAGTAGGAGGAGTACTGGGTGAGCGTGGTAGTCGCGACCATGGAGCCCACGCACAGCAGCACGACCGCGCCCGCCGCCCACGTGACCGGCGACTGGCGGCCGAAGAACGCGCTCGTCCGCGCCACGAGGCGCGGCGTCGGCGGCGGATCGGGCTCGTGGAAGTGCAGCCAGCCCGCCGCGACCACGGAGAGGACGGCGGCGGCGAAGAAGATCCCGCCCAGCGCCAGCACCGTCGACTCGCCCCAGGGCACTCCGTAATTGCTGGCGTACCACCAGCCGTTGGGGCCGCTGAACGCGAGCCCGAGCACCAGGAACACCGCGCCGGCGCTGAGCGCGCGGTTCCGCGGGCTGCGCATCGCGGTCGGGGCGATCGCCACCGCGGTGAGCGCCCCGAGGGCCCCGGCCAGGCCCGCGAACGCGCCGAACTGGTGCGTCCACTTGGTCGGGGTGAACATGAGCAGCAGGAAGCCGCCGAAGGTGACCGCGACCAGGCGCCGGCTGGGGCCCAGCGCGGCGCCCGGGATCCGGTTCTTGCGCAGCGTGATGGCCGCGGCGAACAGCAGGCAGAGCAGCGTCACGAGCACCGCGAACCGTCGGGCCACGCCCCCGTCGGCCGTGAACGTGAACAGGGCCGAATACCGGTCGATCTCGTTGAACCACTGCTTGGTCTCGACCACGGTGCCCACGGAGGACTGCATCGCGGTCTTCGCGAAGAACGCCGTGACCGTCAGCTTGGAGAAGATGATCGGCACCAGCAGCACGCCGCCGGCCAGCACCGGCGCGATGTTCGCCAGGACGCTCAGCCGGACCCCGACGGTGCCCCGCCGGGCCCGGGACAGGATCCGCCGGCCCATCGGCCGCACGCCCGCGAGCAGCGCCGCCACGGTCATGATGCCCGTCGGGCCCGCCGCGACCGTCCACCCCGCGGCGATCGCCGCGGCGGCGAACGGCAGGACTCTGCCGGTGGCGATCCCCCGCTCCACGGAGCACCAGGTCAGCAAGGCGCCGAGCGCGATGATCGGCTCCGGGCGCAGCCCGTTGTTGAAGGCCATCCAGTACACGAGGAACACCCCGGCGGCCGCCCACAGCGCGAAGCTCGAGCGCGCCGCCCGGCCCAGCCGGGGCACCACCTCGCGGCTGATGATCAGCCACGTCGCGATCCCGCAGAGCAGGGCGGGAAGCCGCACCCACGGGCTGGACGTGGAGAGATGGGACAGCCAGGCGAAGGCCTGGTAGTACCAGCCGAACGGCGTCTCGGGTGCCCCGTACCAGCGGTAGTAGTTGGCCGTGTAGCCCGCTTCGCTCGCGGTGCGGGCCATGGTGAGGATGTAGCCGTCGTCCGAGGTGTTGGCGCCGATGAAGTGCCAGGTGATCAGCAGCGCGATGACGGTGCTGTCCAGCTTGCTCGGCCGCCACCAGCCCTCGGGCAGCACCCGGCGGTGCCGCCGCCCGTCGGCGGCGGCGTCCAGGCGGTGCAGGGTGACCAGGCTCGCCAGGATCAACCCGACGGCCAGCACGATCGTCGCCCAGCGCAGGAACGACGGGGTCGTGGTGTACCGGGTGTCCACGTCGGCGTGGAACCGGATCCGGGTGGCGTCCGTGACGGGCCCGGCGAGATCGGAGTACACCCCGACGGTCTGCGGGCGGTAGTCGAAGCCGTTGTCCTTGCCGCCCTTGATCGGCGCGCCGTCGGGCCCGGTGACGCCCGTGACCTCGGCCTCGACGGTCTCCGCGTCCCCGCGGAAGCGCACGGTGCGGCAGTCCGGGTTCGCGAGCGTCGCCGTGTCGACGCTGATCAGCGGGGTGTTGCGGACCACCACCTGCAGCGCGGCAGGCCGGCCCTCGCCGCCGCCGTTGACGGCGATCTGCAGGCCCCGTCGCACGGTGTCGGGCGAGCCCTTGGGCCCCGTCGCCACCAGGGTTCCGGTGCCCCCGGGCAGCGCCGCCGCCGCGGAGCACGGGAGCGTCACGTCGAGCCGGTCCGGTACGTAGGAGACGAGCGGGGCGGTGACGGACTCCAGGGAGTCGCGTTGCGGCCACTCCAGGGCGGCCGTGGTCTGTTTCACCGGCATGAACGGTGTGAGAAGCGCGAACAGGACACCGAGCACGCCGGTCACGGCGGCGGTCCACGCCGTGACGCGGGCTGCGCGCGGTGCGTTGGGCTGATCGGGCACCCCGCGAGTCTAGACGCCGACCCCCGCGTGGCGAGTGCCGGTCCGCCACCCCGGCGGCCCCGGCGGGGGCCCGCGACCTGCGGGGTTGCGGCCGGGGCGATCCTTGTGCAACACATGGTCAACGCACATTGCGTTCAGGTATTGACAACGCGGGGTTCCGAACAGGCGCTTGGAGTACGACGAACTGACGTTTGGACGTAAAGTTCAGGTCATGAGGGGCATCGACCGTGCGACGCGCGCAGTGCGCGACGTTCTGCGTGTCGTGACCCCGGAGAAGGGCGCGGGCCCCGGCACCGTCGCCGAGGTGGTCGCCGCGTACGCCGACCGCCGCGGCCGGCCGATCGAGATCAAGCGGATCACGCTGGAGGTCGGCGTCTTTGGGATGTGGTTCGCCTCGGCCGAGCGTGACGTCCTGGTCGTCTCCACCGGGGTGGCCACGTTCGACCAGACCCTCGCCCACGAGTTCGGCCACTTGGTGCTGGGGCACGACGCGGGCTGCGACGCCGACCCGGACGAGGGGCGGGCCGTCAAGCGCGAGGTGGAGGCGGAGTCCTTCGCGACGCTGCTGGTCCGCCGGGTCAACGCCGGGCACGCCATGGGCCGCGTCCACTCCGTGGTGGACGAGCTGCTCGGATGATCGCGACCCTCGTCGCGCCGATCCTCTGGTTCGGCGCGCTGGAACGTCTCGGCCGGTGGCAGAGCCATCGCAACGCCCCCGCAACCGCGGGCCTGGTCACGGCGGTCGCCCTGGCCCTCATGCTCACGCTCGACACGCCCCTGGTGCGGGAGGCGTTCGTCGGCGCCGGCCTCACCGTGTCCGAGGTCATCACCATCGAGCGGATCCTGCTGCTGGTGGCGTGCTTCGGCGCCCTCGTCTTCGCGTTGGCCCTCGACGGGCGGCTGACGCCGGTCCGGGCCGCGGTCCGGGCCGTCCCGCTGCTGTTCGCCGGGGTCGTCGTGGTGGTCAACACCGTGCTGACGAGGTTCGACCCCTCGACGGCCGACGACGTGCTGCAACTCGCGGTGGAGAACGCGCTGGTCTACAGCTGTCTCGCGGCCACGGCCCTCGGCGTCGCGCTGTCCAGTTGGCGGGCGTCGCAGCGGACCCGGGTGCACCGGGTGCAGCTGCAGGTCCTGGCGCTGGGCGGGATCGTGCTGGCGGTGGTGGCGGTCGCTAACGTCATCGCGGGCGGCTTCCTACTGCAGCAACTGCAGGTCAGCGTGTGGGTGCTGCGGGTGAACCGGGCGATGCTGGGCGCGGCGTTCGCCGGTTGGACGCTGGTGCTCATGGCGTCGTGGCTCGGCTCGGCGCTCATCGCGTCCCGGGAGTGGCTGGATTTCCGGCCGGCGTTCGAGCAGGTGCACGAGCTGTTCCCGGATCTCGAGCCGGTGCTCCGGCCGGGCGGAGGGTGGGTCGAGACCGCCGACGCCCGCGCGATCGTGCTGCTCGACGGGTGGGCGATGCTGGCACGCCCGGGGGAGGCGCTGCACGCGGACGAGTCGCCCGCGGATCGCGCCCGGGCGGTGGCGCAGTGGCTGGATCAGACGGCGCCCTACAGCTCGATCTCGTCGGCCGATCTGGCGCCGCCGCCGGGGTGGCGCGCGGCGCGGTGGACGTCCGCGGTGACGAAAAGGGCCCAGCACACCCCGTCGCCCCTGTTGGAGCGGGTGCGCTGAGCCCGTTTTCGACGTGCTCGTACCGCTACTTGGCGGTGCGCTCCTGATCGTCGGCGGCCTCGAGCTCCGCGAGGAGCCCGGCGAGCGTCGCACGACGGTCCGCCGACAGCTTCGTCGAACGACGAGCCATCTCGAGCATGCCGGCCTCGCGGAGTTCGCGGGTCAGCTCGAGGTCGCCCAGGACCTCGCGCTCGTACAGCGGATCGGAGAAGTATTCGGCGCGCACACCGAAGGTCTGCGCGATGGACGCCACCATGTCGTACGCCGGGCGCGAGCTACGGCCCGAGCGCAACTGCGACAGATACGGAACGGACAGCTTGCCGCCGTTCTCCTCCACCATCCGGCAGAATTCCGACGACGTATAGGGCCCTCGGTCTGCGGGATGGACGACCTCGAAAAGTCGATTCAGCTTGGCCGCAAACGTTGTCATGGAGCCCTCCCTTCCTGCTTGCGATCACAGGTGACATTACATGAATTGCTCGTCAGATGCGCATGCCGTGGGATAACTATCCCAAATGGATTCGGCACGGGCGGCTAGGCTCGGTATCCATGAGTCCCCGCGTACTGGTGCTGAACGGACCGAACTTGAACATGCTCGGAGTTCGTCAACCGGAGGTGTACGGAAGGAATTCGTACGCCGATATCGTCGCCGTTTGTGAACGCGCCGCGGAGGCCCGCGGGGCCGTCGCGGAGGTCCGCCAGACCAACGACGAGGCGGAGATGATCGGCTGGATCCACGCCGTCGCGCGGGAGAAGTCGTTCGATGCGATTGTTATCAATCCGGCGGCGTGGACTCACACGTCCGTCGCGCTGGCGGATGCGCTCGTGATCCCGGAGGTCCCGGTGTTCGAGGTGCACATCTCCAACGTGCACGCCCGCGAGGCGTTCCGGCACCACTCCTACGTCTCCCCGATCGCGGCGGGCGTGATCGCCGGCTTCGGCATCGCGGGCTACGGGCACGCGGTCGACAGGGCGGTCGACAGGGCCTGAGCACGGCCCGTCGCCGGGACGTCCCGTCGGCCGCCGGGCCGGTCCCCGACGGTCCGCGGCGCACCGTCGGGCCTCTCAGTCCCCGGGCAGCCGGGTGCGCAGTCCGTCGACGACGAGATCCACGCCGCCCGCGAACTCGCGGTCCGTGGCGGAACGGTCCAGGTCCCCGGCGGCGGCACCGGCCTCGGCCATCGCCTCCCGGGTCTGCTCCTCGAAGGTGAACCCCACGACGAAGTGGGTCAGGGTGCGGGCGACGGAGGCGGCGTCGGCGGGCTTGGCGCCGGCGGAACGGGCGATGTCGGCGATCTGCTCGTGCAGGTTGCGGGTGCCCAGCCGGGAGGCGAGCGACGCCGAGACCACCTCCGCCCCGTCGCGGTGCCGCTTGAGCACGCCGCGCAGGGCGTGCGCGTACCCCGTGAGCTGCCGGTCCCAGCGCATCCGGGATTTGGACGCGGCGGCGGCGAGCGCGGGGTCGGCGAGGATGGTGTCCGCGATCGCGGCCAGCAGCGACTGCTTGTTGGGGATGTGCCAGTACAGGGCTCCGGGTGCGACCCCGAGGTCGCCCGCGACGCGGCGCATCGTCAGATCGGGAAGGCCCACCCGGTCGAGGACGCCGATCGCGGAGGTCAGCACGTCCTGTCGGTTGATGGCCACGGATTTGACTGTAGCCGAGCACCGGATTACTTCTTGAACCGTGTTCAACGCTGCGACGTATCGCGCCACCCCCCGGGACCTGGCCCTGATCGCGATGTTCACCGCGCTCACCGCGGTGCTCGCGCTGCCCACCATCACGATCAGCGGGATCGCCCCGATCACGCTGCAGACGCTGGGGTTCATGCTGGCCGCCACGCTGCTCGGGTTCCCGTGGGGCGCTGCCTCGGTGGCGCTGTACGTGCTGCTCATCGTGATCGGCCTGCCGATCGGCGCGGGCGGCCGCGGCGGCCTGGCGGTGCTCACCGGCCCCACCGGCGGCTTCCTCGTCGGCGCGATCGTCGGCGCGCTGATCACCGGGTGGCTGGTGGACACCTGGGGCCGGACGAACCCGCTGAAGATCGCGCTCGCGAACGTCATCGGCCTGATGCTGATCGTCTACGCGGTCGGCCTGCCGTGGCTGGGCTGGCGCACCGGATCGGGCCTGTTCGCCAAGCTCACGCTGGGCCTGCAGTTCATTCCGGGCGACTTGATCAAGGTCGCGATCACCGCGCTCGTCACCGTCACGGTGGTGCGGGCCTATCCGAAGATCGCCCAGAGACCGTGATCGTCCTCGACGACGTCTGGCACAGCTACGACGACCGGCCCGTCCTCCGGGGCGTGTCGGCCGAGCTGTCCGAGCGCCGGATCGGGATCATCGGGGCGAACGGCTCCGGCAAGTCGACGCTGGCGCGGACCTTCAACGGGCTCGTCGTGCCGGACCGCGGCACCGTCGAGACCCTGGGGCTGGACGTGCGCCGCAAGCGCGCCGAGGTGCGTGCGCAGGTGGGGTTCATGTTCGCCGACGCGTCGGCGCAGATCGTCATGCCGACCCCGGCGGAGGACGTGGCGCTGTCGCTGCGCCCGCGGGGCCGCCGGCGGCGGGGCGGGCCCGACGGTGCCGTGGCCGCCCGCGTCGCCGAGGTGCTGGCCGAGTTCGGGCTCGCCGATCACGCGGACGCGCCGGCGCAGTTGCTGAGCTCGGGGCAGAAGCAGATGCTGGCGTTCGCGTCGGTGCTGGTCACCGAGCCGAAGATCCTCGTGTGCGACGAGCCGACCACGCTGCTGGATCTGCGGAACGTGCTGCTGGTGCGGAGCCGGCTGGCCGCGCTGGAGCAGCAGGTGATCCTGCTGACCCACCATCTGGACATGCTCGACGACTTCGACCGGGTGCTGGTGATGGACGACGGGGCGGTGGTCTTCGACGGTCCGCCCGCCGAGGCCGTTCCCTTCTACCGGGAGCTGGCGGCGCGATGATCGGGCAGTACGTCCCGCGCCGGTCGCCGCTGCACCGGCTGCCGGCGGGGGTGAAGCTGCTGGCGATGCTCGCGCTGGTGACGTTCCTGGCGATCGTTCCGCGGCCGGCGCCGCTGGCCGTGTCAGCGCTGCTGGTGGCGGCGCTGTTCCCGGTGGCGCGGCTGCGGCCCGTGCACCTGTGGCGGGCGCTGCGCCCGGCGCTGCTGTTCGCCGCGGTGCTCACGGGCTTCTATCTGGTCAGCCGGGGCTGGCCCGACGGTGCGCGCGCCGCGATCGGCCCGGTGGGGCAGCTGATCGTGGGCGTGCTGGCGGGCAACCTGCTGGTGTTCACCACTCGGGCGACGGACCTCGCGTCGCTCGCGGGCCGCCTGCTGGGGTGGCGGGTGGAACTGCTCATCGCGCTGACGGTGCGTTCCATCCCGGCGGTGATCGCGATCGTGCGGCAGTCCCGTGAGGCCGAGTGGGCCCGGGGCCGCCGCGCCTCGCTCGTCCGGGTCCTCCCGACGGTGCTCATCCGCCTCGTCCGCGATGCGGACCTCCTCGGCGAGGCCCTCGCCGCCCGGGGCCTGTAGCTCCCGTCGGCGGCGCGCCACCGACGGCGGGAAGTGGGACGCGTTTCGTGCTCGATCGCGCCATCGCTGGGACGGTCGTGCGACATCTCCGGACGAGTGTGGTCGGTGTCGCACAGGTCGTGCGGCTGATCGACGAATGAGGAGATGCACCATGCGATCGAGCTTTTCGCGAAGGAATCGGATCATGACGGGGATCGCCGGCTCGGCGGTCGCCGCGGGCGCGCTGCTGGGTGGAGTCGCTGCGGCGGGTTCGGCGAACGCCGACCCGGGCTTCGATCCGAGCACGCTGCCGAGCTGCCTGGACTTCGTGGCCGAGGACGGCTCGAAGAAGCCGTGGCCCGAGGGGCTGCAGGGCTGTAAGCCCGTGGACATCTACGCGCCGGGTATGACGCTGGCGCAACGGAAGGCGTTCGTGAACTCGGAGTCGCCGAACTACGCGCGGATCATCGCGGACCTGGACGCGAAGTTCGACGCGGCGGGCAACCCGAAGAGCGGCGGTTACCCGGTCACGCCGTGGGACAAGTGATCCGCCGACAGGGTGCGCCCCGGGGGCCGGTGACGTCCTCCGGCGCGCGGGAGCGCTCCCGGAGCCGGGGTCCGTCGGGATCCCGGCCCCGGGGGGCGGCGCGTCAGCGGAGCGGGTGGGCGAGGAGCAGCTCGCAGTTGCGGTCGGCGACGGCGCCGAGCTTGTCGTCGTCGCGATGGATGTCGTTGTAGGCCAGCTCCCGGTAGAGGCTGGCGAGGCCGGGCGCGCTGAGGTCCGACGGGTTCGCCGTGACGGGGCTGTCGGCCTCGATCAGCGGGGTGAACATGCTGATCGTCCCGTCCCGGTTGTCGGTGACCTCGATGATCCGGGCCAATTGCGGGAAGTCGACGTGACTCGCGGTGTTGATCTCCCAGAAGCTCTGCTTGGGCGTGGGCCCGGGGTGCGCGATCATCTCGTTCTTGTGGGTGTGGCCGTTGACCCATGCGATCACGTTGGTGTGCTGGGCCAGCGTGGAGACGAGAACGCCTCCGTCGTACTGCTTCTCGCCGGGTTCCTCGGGGTCGGGGAGTTTCGCGGTCATGGTGGTCGACGTGTGGTGGCTGAACACGATGATCAGTTGGTCCGGGTGCGCCTTGAGCTGCGCCACGAGCCACGCGAGCTGCTTCTCGCCGATGGTGCCCTCGGAGAGCCCGAGGTTGTTGGTGGTGTCGAGCGCGATGCCCAGGACGCAGGGCGCCATCTGGAAGGTGTACCAGGTGGGGCCGTCGGGGCTGGAGAACCCGTGCCCGACGGGGCCGGGCCCGGTGACGGCGGGATCGAAGTGCCGGCGCACGAACTCCCTGGGGCTGAACGGCGTTCGCTTCGGGTCGACGGTGGCGGGAACGACGGGCCCGGACAGTTTGAGCTTGGTGAGCATCGGGCCGAGCTGCGACGGGTCGCTGGTGAGTGCCCGCGCGATGGCGAGCGCCGCGGGATCGGTGTGCGGGATGTCGAGCTTGACGGGCGAGAGGTAGAGCCAGTCGGCGACGCCGTTGGGCAGGGTGCCGAGCAGCCCGTCGTCGTGGTTGCCGACCACGGCGTACCACGGGGTGCGCAGGCCGGGGCTGGTGTGCGCGCCGATCGCGGCGCGGTGGAACCCGGGGATCTGCAGGAATCCCTTGTCCTTGTACATGTCCCAGTACGGCGATTCCGCCTGCCAGTACAGGGCGGCGCCGTGCGCCTCGAGGCCCTCGAAGCGATCGGGGGCACCGGTGTTCGGTACGATCGTGCCACCGGAGAGGACTGTCTGGAACCAGTTGAGTTCGGCCAGTTCTCGGTTGTCGGTGTTATCGCCGGTGGTGATGACGCAGTCGAACGGACGGCCGGTGAACGGGCCGCCGCGCAGGGCGTTGATCCGCTGCACCAGCGCGACGGCGCCCTGGGTGGTCAGGGTCTCCTGCGGACGGTAGGCGGAGCCCTGGAAGGGGTGCACGAACTCGAACCGGGCGGGGCTCTGTGCGTCGACGATGTGCATGTCGGTGAGCTGCACGAAGGACGCGAGCGGCGTGCGCGCGGTCTCCCGCGCGGCGCCGGCCGTGGCCAGCTCCTGCCGGACGTACAGCGGCCAGGCGGCGCCGGGGACGAGGGGGCGATAGCCGCCGGCGCGCGGCGCGCCGGGCACGCTGACCCGCTCGAGGGTCGTGCCGGCGATGTTCGCCGCGGCCGCTGCCGCGGGCTCGGCGGAGGCGAAGCGGCTGGTGGCGGCCGTCGCCGCGGCGGCGGTGACGGCGGCGGCGCCGGCTCGGAGGAAACTGCGGCGGGTGGTCATCGGGCGACCCCCGCCCCGTCGGCGATACGCATACCCCTGTTGTTCACAGGCGTACCGTACACACCATTAGTCACATGCGCCTCGCGAGTCTCGCCGCGTCGGCGGGGCCGAATCGGCCATGCGACGGGGGATTCGCGGACACCGGCCGGGCGGCGCGTCCGCGAATCCCCGGCGCCGCTACTTCGCCAGGAAGTCGCCCAGCTGCTGCACGATGAGGTTCGCGCCGGTCGGGCCGAGGCCCAGGTACCAGACGTCGTCCTCCACGCGGAACGCCTTGCCGCGCTGCACCGCGCCGAGCTGCCCCCACGCGGGATTCGCCAGGGCGGCAGCCTCGCCGGTGGCCTCCGGGGTGCCGTAGCTCGAATAGAACAGGTAGTCGCCGTCGGCCTGCGGCAGGTTCTCCATGGAGATCTCGACGGCCAGCTCGTCGACGTTCTGGTTCGCGGGGCGGGTGAGCCCGGCGTCCTTGAGCACCACGCCGATCAGCGACTTGTTCGCGTACAGGCGGATCTTGCCGGGGAGGAAACGCACGAGGGAGATGGTCGGCTTACCGGACACCTTGGTGCTCAGCGCCTTCGCGTTGTCGGCGTAGGTGTTGAGCGCGTCCACCGCCTTCTTCTCCTCGCCCAGTGCCGAGCCCGCGAGGCGGAAGTTCTCCTTCCACGGGAACCCGGGCCGGATCGACAGCACGGTGGGGGCGATCGCGTTGAGCTTGTCGTACAGCTTGTCCACGCGCAGCTGGCTGCCCAGGATCAGGTCCGGCTTGAGCTTGGCGATGGCCTCGAGGTTCACGCTCTGGATCTTGCCGACCTTCTCGATGCCCTGCACCTTGTCCGCGAGGTAGGAGGGCACGGAGGACGAGCCCTCGGTCTCCACCATGCCGACGGGCTTGATGCCCAGCGAGAGAACCGAGTCCAGCTCGCCGGTGTCGAGGACCACGACGCGCTCGGGCTTCTTCGGGATCTCGGCGACGCCGCGGGCGTGTGTGACGGTGCGCGGGAAGACCCCGGGCGCGGCGTCACTGCCCAGCTTCGCGGTCTCCGCATCGGCGGTGCCGAACCGCTCGCCGCCGGTGGCGACGTCGGCGTTCCCCGAGTTCTTGTCGGGGGAGTCGGAGTTCGAGCAGGACGCGATGCCGACGGAGGCGGCGAGCAGGACGACCGCGGGCGCGAGGCGGCGGGCGACGGATCGGGTTATCACGGGCGTAGCGTACTCGATGATTTAGGGTAGGCAAACCACGCTTAGGTCAGGTAAGCGATGAGATCGCGCGGTCGGACGCGGTGGGGGAGAGCAGGTCGACCACCGGGAGCACCGCGCGCAGCGCCGCCGGCGACACCTCGACGGGCTGATGCGTCACGGCCCGCAGGATCCACCGTCCGGCCTCCACCGGGTCGAGAGCTCCGGCCTCCGCGTATTCCGCGGTGGGCGCGATCATCTCGGTGCGCACCAGGGGGAAGTAGACGTTGGTGGCGTGCACGCCGGGATGCGGGCGCTCGGCGTTGAGGCTGCGGCCGAAGATCGCGAGCGCGCTCTTGGACGCCGCGTACGCCGAGAACCGCGGGAAGGTGTTCGCCAGCAGGCCCCACGTGCACACGTTGACGATCTGCCCGCGGCCCCGCTCGATCATCCCCGGCAGCACCCCGAGTGAGAGCTGCACGGCGGCGAAGTAATTGAGGTTCATCGTGCGCTGGTAGTCGTGGAACCGGTCGGTGGAATCCACGATCGTCCGGCGGATGGAGTGCCCCGCGTTGTTGATCAGCACGTCCACCTCGCCGAGGTCGGTGAGTAGGCCGTCGATCGACGAGGTGTCCGTCAGGTCGCACACCCGGTACTCGCCGCCCGTCAGCTGGCACAGGTCTTCGAGCTCGGATTCCCTGCGGGCCACCGCGATCACGTGCGCGCCGCGCTCGGCGAGCAGCAGCGCGGCCTCGCGGCCGATGCCCGCCGAGGCCCCGGTGACCACGATCCGCAGGCCGTGCAGCGTCCGGCCGCGGCCGGACAACGCCGCGTCCAGCGCATCGGGCAGCAGGCTTCGGCGTTGCAGGAGTTCCTGGACGGAGCGGCGAACGGACACGGTCACTTCCTCACGATCACGACGAACGGGCCGACCTCGCCGGCGACGAACCGGGGGTCGTCGAAGAGCTTCTCGGGGAACGTCACCGTGTACCGGCGCACGTTCGGGTCGTTGGGGTACACGTCCTCGGCCAGGCGCAGGGCGAGCCCGTCGGACGACCGCCGGAACACGAAGGCCGACGGTGCGCGCCACGGAGTCTCGTCGAGGGCGGTCAGCAGTTCCTCGGGGGTGGACAGCTTCGCCCAGTCCTCGATCGCCTTCGACCGGGCGCCGAACTGCGCCAACGGGTTCGCGTAGTTCGAGGTGAGGTTCTGGAAGCCCCAGTACGGGTACACGGCGAGGAAGCCGTAGTCGGCGGTCAGCACCACCGTGTCGGTGCGGTCCTTGCCGGTGGTGGCGCGGATCTTCTCGTCCACCTCGCGGTAGGAGGCCTCGGCGCCGGCGGGACGGCGGTCGCCGCGCTGGCCGTTGCCGTCGGTGTCGGAGTAGGCGATCGCGATCTCGCCCGCGAGCTGCGCCGGGATCGTCTGGGAGACGCCGATCGCCGCCACCGCGGCCAGGACGACGGCCGCCTCGCGGTACCGCGGATAGCCGCCACCCAGCGATCCGGAGAGGGTGACGGCACCCAGCGCGCCCGCGGCCGCGAGCAGTACGTGCAGCACCGGTTCGGTGCGGAAACCGAGCAGGGTCGTTCCGGCGACGGTCACCACCATGGACAGCAGCGCCCACAGGTAGACGCCCACGATGCCGATCCCCAGCGCCTGCGCGTCGGCGCACGTGCGCGCCTTCACCAGCACCCAGATCACGCCGATCAGCGCGAGCGCGCCGATGAGACTGACGTGCAGCATCGGCATCGGCAGCACCGATCCGGATTCGGGGAGGTAGTGCAGGGCCGAACCGCTGGAATCGCTGGGCTCGCGGAGCATCCGCAACAGGTACGGGGCGTACGCGGGGAGGCCGATCGCGATCGAGACCACGCCGACGCCGGCGACCCGGGCCGGGATCCGCCAGTCGAAGGCCTTGTCCCGCAACCACCGCGCGGCCAGCGCGACGACGCCCATGAGCACCACGGTGAACGCGGCGACGCCCAGGTAGAGGGTGTAGAACCAGACCGCGAGGCCCAGGTACACCGCGGTCAGAGCGAGTGCGAACCGGTCCCCGCGGGTCAGCCCGCGCCACGCCAGGATGAGGACCGGAGGCAGCAGAACCGTGACGACGGCGCCGTACGGCTCGGCGGAGCCGTAGAGGAGCATCGCGATCGTGGTGGCGAGCGTCGCCGCGATGGCCCGCGCGGGGCTCACGACGGCGAGCCACAGTGCCAGAGCCACCGAGGCGGCGACCGCGAGGGAGATGATCGACCAGGGCTGGAACGCCTCCCAGCCGTCGAGGCCGAAGATCCGGGCGAACCTGCCGCCCAGCCAGAACCAGCCGGGCGAGTAGAACGGCGGCATATCGGCGTACGTCATGTCCGCGAGGCGCGGCGAGGACGTGAACCGGGTGAGGAACTCGGTGCGGAACTGCTGGTCGACGGAGATGCCGCCCAGGTAGAGCTTGGTGCCGCCCAGCGGCAGGCCCAGCGTGGCGGTGACGAACCCGGCGACGGCGACGTAGGAGACGATCCGGGCCGCGCGAGCGGCGGACCGTCGGGCCCGGGTCGCGACGAACGCGCACACCGTGAGCAGGATGATCGCGCCCACCTGGGCGACGGTCGCGAGCGACCGCGTCACGTTGGAGCTGCTGTACGCGGGCCATTCGACGGATTGGATCGCGTACCACCCGACGACGCCGACCGCCGCCGCGATGATCACGGCGGCGGCCAGGTCGAGCGCGAGATCCCGGGCCCTGGGGGCGGGGGCGGAGCTCGGCGAAGTCACGCGGTCAGACTAGACGGTGGCCGCGCGGGTCGACGGAGCCCACTAGATGGGGAGCTTCCGGAAGATCGGCTGGGGGATGTTCTTCAGGCCGAAGTTGACGAAGGCCCACGGCGCCGGTGCGAACACGATCGGCTTCTCCGCGATCGCGGCGTCCACCGCGAGGCGCCCGATGACGTCCTTGTCGATCGTCAGCGGGGCCTCCTTGACGTGCGCCGAGAACTTGGTGCGCACCATGCCCGGCCGGACCACGGTGACGCCCGCGCCGAAGGGCTCGAGGGCCTGGCCCAGGTTGAGGTAGAAGCCGTCGAAGCCGGCCTTGGAGGAGCCGTAGACGAAGTTGGTGCGGCGCGGGCGCAGCCCGGCCACCGAGCTCATCGCGATGATGCGGCCGTGGCCCTGCTCCTTGAACTTCTGGCCGAGCAGGACGCCCACCGAGACTGCGCCGGTGTAGTTGACCTGCGCCAGCAGCACGGCCTTGCGCTGGTTCTGCCACAGTTCCTCGGCGTCGAAGTCGAGCGCGAAGGCGACGATCGCGACGTCGACGTCGCCGCCCGCGAAGGCGGCGTCGATGGTCTTCTCGTGCTCGTCGAACGCGGTCGCGTCGAAGTCGATCACCTCGACCGAGGTGGCGCCGGCGGCCTCGACCTGGGCGACGGACTTCTCGCGCAGCGGGTCGTTCGGGAGCGCGGCGAGCACCACGCGGGAGGTGCCCTTGGCGATGTACTCCTCGACGATGGCGAGGCCGATCTCGGAGGTGCCGCCGAGCAGCAGCACGGACTGGGGAACGCCCACGGCGTTGATCATCAGTAGCTTTCCTTCGTTGGTGGGCAGCGGTCAGGCGAGTTCCAGGCGGCGGCCCAGATCGGAGATGAACACCCCGGTGGGGTCGATCCGCCGGCGGGTGGCGATCCACTGGTCGATCTGCGGGTACATGGCGTGGAAGCGCTCCGCGGTGGTACGCGAGTCCTTCGCGGTGTACAGGCGGCCGCCCATCGCCATGATGCGCACGTCGAGCTCGTTGAGGAACTCGGCGAGGCCGCGCTTGACGGGGAAGTCCAGGCACACGTTCCAGCCCTTGAACGGGAAGCTCAGCGGAGCCTGGTTCCCGTCGCCGAACAGCTTGATCACGTTGAGGAAGCTGACGTGGCCGGAGGCCTGGATGTCCTCGATGAGTTTGATGAACTCGGGCTCGTTGCCGGTGGGCACGATGAACTGGTACTGGCAGAATCCGCCGGTGCGGCCGTAGGCGTTGTTCCAGCCGCCGAACACGTCGAGCATGTGGTAGAAGCCCGCGAGGTTCTTCACCTTGCCCTGGCTGGGAGGCCCGGCGCGCCAGTAGGCCTCGCCGACCAGCGAGAAGTCGAACTTGTTCGCCAGCCCGTTGGGGAAGATGTCGGGGAAGCTGATCAGCGGCTTGTTGTTGAAGCTCAGCGGGTCCTTGCGGTACTTCTCCGGCAGCTCGTCGAGCGTGGCCAGATTGCCGCGGGAGAAGGTGCCGCGGCCCAGCTTGGGCGGCGCGCTGATCGCGTCGAACCAGCCGGAGGCGTACTCGTAACCGTCCTCGAAGCCGTCCTGCAGGTGCAGGTCGATGGTCTCCTGCAGCGAGCCCGTGCGCTCGGTGTCGGCGATGAAGAAGGCGCTCTCGGTCCGCTTCATCTGGATCTTGGCCCGCAGGATGATCCCGGTCATGCCGACGCCGGCCACGGTGGCCCAGAACAGCTCACCGTCGGGATCGTCGGACGAGCCCTTCGGGGTGAGCGTGAGCACCTTCCCGTCGGCCGTGAGCAGCGTCATCTCGAGGACGTGGTTGCCGAACGAGCCCTGGCTGTGGTGGTTCTTGCCGTGGATGTCGTGCGCGATCGCGCCGCCGATCGTGACCTGGCGGGTGCCGGGCAGCACCGGGACCCAGAGGCCGTACGGCAGCGCGGCCTGCATCAGGGTGTCGAGGTCGACGCCGGCGTCCACGTCCACGATCGCCGTCTCGGCGTCGATGTCGTGGATCGCGTTGAGCGGCGTCATGTCGATCGTGAGGCCGCCGGAGTTCTGCGCCGACTCGTTGTAGGAACGGCCCAGGCCGCGCGCGATGACGCCGCGGCGCAGGTAGGAGGGCTTATCGGCCTCCGCATCGGCGACCACGGCGACCGCCTTGGCGATCTGTTCCACGTCGGGGGTGGAGAGCACGTGCCCCTCGATCGGCGTGGTGCGCGACCAGCCCACCAGCTTGCGCGTCGAGATGGGCAGATAGGGAAGAGTTGTCTCGGACATCGCCCATCAGATTACCGCGCGGTACCTGAGTCGATGCTGAGTTGTGACACGGTGTGTGCTGTATCTCGGCCCAGCTCACGCGGCCGTGTGGCGGCGCAGCGCCTCCATCGCGCGGTGCTGGCGGACCCGCACGGCGTTCGGCGTTATGCGCAGTTGGTGCGCCGCCTCGTGAACGGTGAGCCGCCGCACTACCCGCAGGTAGAGGACCTGATACAGCTCCGCCGGCAGCGCCGAGAACATCCGTGCATCCACGGACGTCTCACGCAGCCGACTGTCGGTCATGAGCTCACGCTAAGAGCGACCGGCCGCCCCGCACATCCTCCATTCGGCCGATATCCGTCGCCGATTCGTCGGTCGAACGTCGGAAACGGACTTCTCGGTGTAGAGGGCCCGGCCGTGCGCGCTGTGCGCGGCGTGGTCAGGCGGCTTGGCCGGTCGTGTGCCGGACGATGAGTTTGGTGGGTATGAGCACGGATTCCGGGCGTTCCCCGGAGAGCATCGAATCGATCGTCCGGGCCGCGGTCAGCCCCTGGTCGAAACCGGACTGGGCGATGGTCGTGAGGTCCACCAGCTCACTCATCGGGTGGTTGTCGACGGCGATCACCGACATCTGGCGGGGGATGTCCAGGCCCGCCCGCCGCAGCGTGCGCATGGCGCCGATCGCGAGCTCGTCCTACCGGCCCCGCTGCTTCCATCGACTCATCAGGTCATCGAGCCTCAATGTCGTCATCGTGGCGGCCCCGATGTAAGCGCTTGCGCGATGAGGACGCGGCGGTCGGCGGGCTCCGTGCGGATGGTGGAGCCGCCGGGCGCCGGGTGATCGACGGGGCGGCGCGGCCCGCGACAGCCGAACGCCGTCGGCAGCGGTCGGGTGCTGCGGACGACGACGGTGGTCGCGGCGGCTCCCGATCCCGGCGTACATAGCGCGGCGACACCGAGGCCGTCTCGAGGCGGAGGTGAACCGGAGGCCCCGGTCGGGGCGCTGTCGATTCCCGCGTGCCCGGTGTCCTTGCCCGGCCGTCAACGGCGGCGAGTCCGCCACGGACGCCGTTCCGCCCCAGGGGAGCGCGGGCAGCGCGCGACCGGCCGATCGGCGGATTCCGGCGCGGCCCACGACGCGCGCAGTCGCGGTGTAATACGGAGGCATCAGCACGGTTTCGGCGGTAGGTTGGCGGTGACCGAGACGGGTTGTCGATCCGAGGAGGTCCTATGCACCTCGAGTGGTCCCAGATCGTGACCGAGGCGGCGGAGTTCAGGAGAGAGCTCCACCGGTCCCCGGAACTCGGCTGGTCCGAACACGATACGGCCGCGGCGGTGCGTGACCGTCTCGATTCCCTCGGCGTGCCCTGGCGGCCCTGCGCGGGCACCGGCACCGTCGGCCTGCTCGCTCCGGACGCCGCCGGCCGGCACGTCGCACTGCGTGCCGACCTGGACGCGATGCCCATCGCGGAGGCCACCGGCCTGCCCTACGCCTCCGAGCGGCCGGGCGTCATGCACGCGTGCGGCCACGACGGGCACACCGCCGCGCTCGTCGCCGCCGCGCGGTGGCTGCGCGCGTACGAGGACCGGTTGCCCGGCCCCGTGACCCTGCTCTTCCAGCCCGCCGAGGAGGGAGGGCACGGCGCTCGCGGGATGATCGAGGACGGGTGTCTCGACGGTTCCGGGCGACCCGTCGAGGCCGTGTTCGGTTGGCACAACTGGCCGGGACTGCCGTTCGGGCGCGCGCTCTGCCCCGACGGTGCGGTCATGTCCGCCAACGGCACCTTCGAGGTGATCGTGCGCGGGCGCGGCGGACACGCCTCCCAGCCGGAGGCCACGCGTGACCCCGTCCTGGCGGCGGCGGCGATCGTGCTCGCGCTGCAGCAGATCGTGTCCCGGCGCACGGCACCGCACGAGTCGGTGGTCGTCGCCGTGACGTCCCTGAACGCGGAGAGCGCCGCGACGGTCACGCCGGGCGAGGCCGTTCTGGGCGGCAGCATCCGCGCCGCCGACGACGCCGCGCGCACGCGGGTGTTCGCCTCCATCACCGAGATCGCGCACGCCACCGCCGCCGCCTACGGCGTGGAGGCCGATGTCGCGACCACGATCCGGTACGGCGCCACCGTCAACCACCCCGGGCCCGCGGGCGAACTCCGGGACCGCCTGTCGACGGTGCTCGGGCCGGCCTGGCCCCAACCCTCGGCCCCCACCCCGGTGCTCGCCTCCGAGGACTTCTCCTACTACCTGCAGCGCGTGCCCGGGGCCTTCGCGCTGCTCGGCTCGGCCGGAACCGCCCCGCTGCACAGCGCCGACTACGACTTCGACGACGGGCTGCTCGACCCCGCCGCCCGCATCCTCGTCGGCATGGCCGGCGCACCGGAACCACCCACCTGATCAGACCGCGAGAACACACGGAACGAGAGGATTCGCATGGACACCACAGCATTCGAGAACTGGGAGTCGGAGGTTCGCGGGTACTGCCGCGCGTTCCCCACCGTCTTCGCCTCGGCCTCCGGCGCTCGCCAGGTCGACGAGAACGGCACGAGCTACATCGACTTCTTCGCCGGGGCCGGAGTGCTCAACTTCGGGCACAACAACCCGAAGATGAAGCGCGCCATGATCGATTTCCTCGAGGCGGACGGGGTGGCGCACAGCCTGGACACCTACACCACCACCAAACGGGATTTCATCACCCGCTTCCGGGAGGTGATCCTCGAGCCGCGGGGCATGGATCACCGCATGCAGTTCACCGGACCGACGGGCACCAACGCGGTGGAGGCCGCGCTCAAGCTGGCCCGCCTGGCCACCGGCCGGCGCGAGGTGGTGGCGTTCAGCCACGGCTTCCACGGCATGACCCTCGGCGCGCTCGCCGCCACCGCCAACGACGCCTTCCGGCAGTGGGCGGGCGTGCCCCTGCGCGATGTGGTGCGGCTGCCCTTCGAGACGGCACCCGGCGGGAAGGACGCGCTCGCGGACTACGCGGCCGCACTGAAGGACCCGTCGAGCGGTCTCACACCGCCGGCCGCGTTCCTGGTGGAGGCGGTCCAGGCCGAGGGCGGCGTCAACGTGGCGAGCGCCGACTGGCTGCACGCCGTGCAGGATCTCGCTCGCGAGGTGGGCGCGTTGTTCATCATCGACGACATCCAGGCCGGCTGCGGCCGCACCGGGAGCTACTTCAGCTTCGACGGCTACGGCCTGGACCCGGACGTGATCACGCTCGCCAAGGGGCTCGGCGGATACGGCACGCCGATCGCCATGAACCTCAACAAGCCCGAGGTCGACGCGAAGTGGTCGCCCGGCGCGCACACCGGCACGTTCCGCGGTCAGGGCCTGTCGATGGTGGCGGGCACCGTGGCCCTGGACTACTTCGCCGACGACGCGCTGATGAAGGACGTCGCAGCGCACGGCGACCTCATGGCCGAGCGACTCGCCGCGATCGCCGCGGCCCACCCGGACCGCGACTGGGAGGTGCGCGGCAAGGGCATGATCCAGGCCCTGGACACCGGAGACGGCGCGTTCGCCAAGGCGGTGCAGACCGCCTGTTTCAACGCCGGCCTGCTCATCGGCCCGTGCGGCAGCGGCGGTCGGGTGCTGAAACTGATTCCGCCGCTGACCATCCCCGCCGAGGATCTGACCGCCGGGCTGGACATCCTCGAGCGCGCCATCGGCGAGGTGGCGGCGGGATGAGGGCTCGCGATGACATGACCTTCCCGACCGCCGAGTACGAGCGGCGCCTGAACGATCTGCGCGCGCGAATGGAGAAGCGGCAGCTCGACGCGGTGGTCATCACCGACCCCGAGAACCTGATGTACCTCACGGACTACCAGACCACGGGGTACTCGTTCTTCCAGGCGCTGGTCGTGCCGCTCGACGACGAGCCGGTGATGATCACCCGCGCGATGGAGGAGTCCAACGCCATCGCCCGCACCTGGGTCGAGAGGACCCGCCCCTACCCGGACACCGGCGACGCGATCCAGGAGCTCGTTCTCACGCTCAAGCAGGCCGGGCTCGGCACCAAACGTGTGGGCTACGAACGCAACAGCTACTTCTTCCCCGCGTACCAGCAGGACCGCGTGCACACCTCGTTCCAGCACGGCGTGCTCATGGACTGCTTCGGGATCGTCGAGGAGGGGCGGGCCACCAAGTCCGACGCGGAGATCGAGGTGATGCGCAAGGCCGCGCACGCGGCCGAGGCGGGCATGGCCGCGGGCCTGGAGGCGGCGGTACCCGGCAACACGGAGAACGACGTGGCGGCCGCGATCAGCGCCGCGATGTTCCGCGCGGGCGGCGAATTCCCGTCCGTCATGCCGTACGTCGCGTCGGGCCCCCGGTCGATGATCGGCCATGCGACCTGGGAGGGCCGCGAGATCAAACCGGGCGAGCACGTGTTCCTCGAGGTCGGCGGCTGCTACCGCCGCTACCACGCCGCGCTCATGCGGACCGCCGTCAACGGCGACCTCACCGATTCGATGTACGAGGCGCAGGAGCGGATGAAACTCGCCCTGTCGGAGCTGAAATCGCTGATGGGGCCGGGAATGACGGTGTCCGACGCGGACTCCGTGGTGCGGCGGATCATCACCGACAACACGGTGGGCGCGCGCCTGGTCACGCGCTCCGGCTACTCGATCGGAATCGCCTTCCCCCCGTCGTGGGACGAGGGCTACATCCTCAGCCTGAACCCGGGCGACTTCACGGCGCTGGAGCCGGGGATGACGTTCCACGTGATCCCGTGGATGTGGGGGGTGGACGGGGACAAGACCGTCGGCATCTCCGACACCATCCGGATCACCGAGAACGGGTGCGAGTCCTTCTTCACCCTGGACGAGGACTTCACCGTGCACGAGGGCCGGGGCGACGCCACCCTGGCGCCGCCCGGCGCCGTGATCCCGGGCGGTGCAGTGCAGCAGGAACCGAACGACGCCACGGAGGTGCCCGAATGACCGAACCGACGATGCTGACCGTGACCGACCCGTCGACCGGCCGGGTCGTGCGGGAGGTTCCGGCGGCGACCGCGGAACAGATCGAGACCACCCTGGCCCGCGCCGAATCCGCCTTCGACGGCTGGCGCCGCACGGAGTTCGCCGACAGGGCCCGGCTGCTGCGCGAGGTGGCGGCCGAGCTGCGCCGCGGCAGGGCCGATTACGCGATGATGATGACCGAGGAGATGGGCAAGCCCATCACCGAGGCGTTCGGCGAGGTGGAGAAGGCGGCGTGGGCCGCGGAGCACTACGCGGAACACGGCGCCGAGTACCTCGCTGCGGACACCGTCGGATCGGACGCCACGCTGAGCTACGTGCAGTACCTGCCGCTGGGCCCCGTGCTGGGCGTGCTGCCGTGGAACGCGCCGTTCTGGCTGGCCTTCCGGTTCTGTGCGCCGGCGCTCATGGCCGGGAACACCTGCGTGATGAAACACGATCCGCACGTACCCGGCTGCGCCGCCGCGATCAACGGTGCCTTCCGTGCGGTGGGCGCCCCCGAAGGGGTGTTCGCGTCGTTGCCGGCGGCGACGCCGGACGTCGAGGGTGTGATCCGCGACCGCCGCATCCGGGCGGTCTCCTTCACCGGATCCGACCGGGCCGGGGCCGCGGTCGCGGCGACGGCGGCGAGCGAGATCAAGCCCGCCGTCCTGGAACTCGGCGGTTCGGATCCGTGCATCGTGCTCGCGGACGCCGACCTCGACGCCGCCGCCGAAGTGATCGCGCTGTCCCGGATCATCAACGCCGGCCAGTCGTGCATCGCGGCGAAGCGGATCATCGTGGAGCGGCCCGTGCACGACGAGCTGGTGGAGAAGGTGCGGGAGCGGCTCGCCGCCCTGCGGATGGGCGATCCCCGAGAGGAGACCACCCAGGTGGGCCCCATCGCGCGGGCGGACCTGCGGGACAACCTGCATCGGCAGGTGGTCGAGACCGTGGAGGCGGGCGCCACGTGCGTCCTGGGCGGCGAGCTGCCCGACGGTCCCGGCTACTTCTACCCGCCGACGCTGCTCACCGGCGTGCGCCCCGGTATGGCCGCCTGCGCGGAGGAGACCTTCGGCCCGGTCGCCGCGGTGATGACGGCGGTCGACGTGGACCACGCCCTCGACCTGGCCAACAACACGCCGTACGGCCTCGCCGCCAGCGTGTGGACGACCGCGGACCGGGGTGAGGCGCTGGCGCGGGAGATCGAGGCCGGGCAGGTGAGCGTCAACGGCATCGTCAAGACCGACCCGCGGCTGCCGAGCGGCGGCATCAAGCGGTCCGGCTACGGCCGGGAACTCGGCCGCGCCGGCATCCACGAGTTCGTCAACGCGCAGCAGGTGTGGATCGGGCCCAAGCGGGCCTGATCCACACCGCCCGCTACTCGACGGTGACCGACTTCGCCAGGTTGCGGGGGCGGTCGATGTTGAGGCCCAGGCTGAGCGCCGCGTAGTAGGCGAGCAGCTGCGTGGGGATCATGAGCAGGATCGGGTCCAACTCAGGCTCGCTCTTGGGCACGGTGAGGACCACCTTGGCCTCGGGCACGTCGACGCCGGGGTTGGTGATCGCCACGATCTCGCCGCCGCGGGCCCCGATCTCGTGCAGCGCACCGACGTTGCGGTCCAGCAGCTCGTCCTCGGGCACGATCGCGACCGTCGGGAGCTCGGGGCTGATCAGGGCCAGCGGGCCGTGCTTGAGCTCGGAGGTCTGGTACGCCTCGGCGTGCCGGTAGCTGATCTCCTTGAACTTCTGCGCACCCTCGCGGGCCGTCGGGTAGCCCCGCACCCGGCCAACGAAGAACAGGCTGGGAGCCTCGGCCAGCAGCTTCGCGGCGCGGTCGATCTCCTCCGGCATCGCGGTGATCTCGGCGATCTGTGCCGGGAGCGCCTTGAGCGCCTTGACGATCCGCGTCCCGTCGGTGATCGAGAGGTCACGGACCCGGCCCAGGGCGAGCGCCATGAGGGCGAATCCCACCGCCATGTGAGTGTTGGCCTTGGTGGAGGCGACGGACACCTCGGGGCCGGCGTGCAGGTAGATGCCGCCGGACACCTCGCGGGCGATGGTGGAGCCGACCACGTTCACCAGGCCGACGATGGTGCCGCCCTTGCGCTTGACCTCCTGCACCGCGAACGCGGTGTCGGCGGTCTCGCCGGACTGGCTGACCGCGACGTACAGGGTGTCGGGTTCGACAATGGGGTTCCGGTAGCGGAACTCGCTGGCGGGCTCCGCATCTGCAGGGATGCGGGCGAGCTCCTCGATCATCGCGGCGCCCATCTGGCCCATGTAGTACGCGCTGCCGCAGCCCAGGATCTTGACCCGCTTGAACCGGCGCAGCGCCTGTGCGTCCAGGTTGAGGCCGTCCAGGCGCGCGGTGGCGAAGCGCTCGTCGAGCCGGCCGGAGAGCATGCGTTCCAGCGACTGCGGCTGCTCGGCGATCTCCTTGAGCATGAAGTGGCTGTGGTTGCCGAGCTCCAGCTCGTCGGGGGAGATGTCCACGGTGGTAGCGGATTTGGCGACGGCACGCGCGTCGTCGGCGCTGAACATCCGGAAGCCGGAGGCCGTGACGGTGGCGCACTCCCCGTCGTCCAGGTGCACCACCTGGCTGGTGTGCCGGACCACGGCGGAGATGTCCGATGCCACGAACATCTCCTTGTCGCCCACGCCGATGATGAGGGGGGAGCCGTTGCGGGCCACCACGATGCGGTCGGGGTGCTCGATGTCGATGACGGCGAGCGCGTAGGTGCCGCTGAGCCGGTGCAGCGTCTGGCGGACGGCGTCCTCCAGGGTGTCCGCGCCGCTGCGGGCGATCAGGTGGGCCACGGCCTCGGTGTCGGTGTCGGAGGTGAGCTCCACCCCGTCGGCCTCGAGCTCGACCCGCAGGTCGCGGGCGTTGTCGATGATGCCGTTGTGCACGACGAAGATCCGCTCGGTGGCGTCGGTGTGCGGGTGCGCGTTGGCCTCCGACGGCGCGCCGTGCGTCGCCCACCGGGTGTGGCCGATGCCGGTCTTGCCGGCCAGGCGCTTGGGCAGCGCCGCCTCGAGGTCACGGACGCGACCGAGGCTGCGGACGCGGCGGGCGCCCGACGGGCCGAGCACGGCGACGCCCGCCGAGTCGTAGCCCCGGTACTCGAGCTGGGTGAGCCCGTCGATGAGGATGTCCACGGCCGTCTGGCCGCCGATGTAACCGACGATTCCGCACATGTGTCGTGTGGCTCCTAGCTGTAGATGAGGCGGCGCAGCTGCCGCTCGGTGAGGTCGGGGGCGGCGACGAGCCGCGTGCGCAGCTCGTCGGTCAGGGTCGCGAAGATCTCCGCGTTCTTCGCCCCTCGGCCCTGCAGGGAACGGTGCCGGCGCCGCACGAACTCCTCGACGGGTTCGGAGTAGTACGCGGTGACGTCGTCAATGACGCGCACGGCCTCGGCGGCGGTGAGCCCCGTGGTGCGCGCGATGTGGTCGACGAGGTCGCTGTCCGGCACGACGTCGATCTTCCGGTGCTGCGGTGTCGGTGTCAATTTCCTGCCCGGATTCGGGCAGGAACGTGTCGCATTCGACGGGTCGACGGGGATGGCGGGCACGAATGTCAAGGGCTCTTGACAGAAGATGTCAAGAATGCTTGACTTCGTGCTGTGGAGGACGACGCGAATCCGGTGCGCATGCGACGCCGGGCACGGCGGATCACGCAGGCGGACCTGGCCGGGGAGGTCGGCGTCAGCAGGCAGACCGTCGTGTCGGTGGAGAAGGGCGACTACGCGCCCAGCGTGTACCTCGCGCTGAGGATCGCGCGGGCGTTGGAGTCCACGGTCGAGGAACTGTTCCCGCTGGAGGAGGCGAGCCATGTCGAGTGAGATGTCGGTCGAGGACCGCGTGGAGGGGTTCATCCTGGCCCCGTCGGACCCCGCCTGGGGCGACGAGCGCAACCGGGACGAGTACTATCGCGCCGCCACCATCGGCCAGTTCTGGTGCACCTACGCGTTCGTGCTGGTGGCGATCATCGCGGCGTTGCAGGGCGCCGCGGCGGCGTCGCTCGCGGCGATGATCCTGCCGGGCGTCATCACCCTGGCGATGTTCCGCTACTGCCGGCGCCGCGGGGTCGCGTACGCCCAGCTCACCGCCGCGTTCTCGAAAGGGCGCCGGAAGCTGATCGTGCTCGCCACCGTGGTCCCGCTCATCGTCGTGTGGCTGGGGGCGATGGCGGTGGGGGCCGACTACTTCGACACCGACCCGAGCAGCCTGTTCGGCGCCGTCGTGGGCGCCGCCTTCGGGATCGGGGTGGTGATCGGCGCGGCCGCGTGGGTGAAGCACCGGGAGAAGCGGCAGGACGCGCGCGCCGCCGAGGACGACGACGTCTTCGAGTAACGGGCCCCGGGTGGGTACCCTGAACCTCCGTGACCACATCTGACGCCCCGGAACAGGGAGAGCATCGGGAACACCTCGATCTCAAGACCCAGCTCATCCGGTTCGTGCTCACGGGCGGGTTCTCGGCGATCGTCGACTTCGGCATCACGCTGATCCTGGGCAAGGGGCTGGGGCTCGACGAAGCGCTCGCGAAGACCATCGGCTTCATCTGCGGCACCACCACGGCGTACCTGCTGAACCGGCGCTGGACGTTCAAGGCGGCCCCGTCGACCAAGCGGCTCATCGCGGTGTGGGCGCTGTACATCGCCATGTACGGGGTGCAGCTGGGCATCTACATGGCCTTCTACCACCTGTTCCCGCCGCCGGAGGACGGCATCGGCAGCTACGTCAATCGCCTGATCGGGTTCGTGCTCGCGCAGGGTACGGCGACGGTCGTCAACTTCATCGTGCAGCGCACGGTGATCTTCCGATTGATGTGAGGCGCGCTGCACCCTGGGCGCTCGCCCTTCTCGGAATCCTGCTGTCGCTGTGGCACGGCGGCAGGCCGTCGGTCTGGTTCGACGAACTGGCCACGGGGTCGGCGGTGGACCGCTCGCCCGGCGAGATGTGGCGGATGCTCGGCCACATCGACGCGGTGCACGGCCTCTACTACTACGCGCTGAAACTCTTCACCCTGCCGCTCGGTCTCGACGAGGCGTCGCTGCGCGCGTTCTCGGCCGTGGGCGTGGGCGTCGCGACGGCCGCGTGCTACGCGCTCGCGCGCCGGCTCGGCGGAGACGCCCTCGCGCTGGTCGCGGGAGTCGTCGCGCTGGTCCTGCCGCGGATCACCTGGTCCGGCGTGGAGGCGCGCTCCTACTCCTGGGTGATCGCCGCGGCGGCGCTCGTGCTCATCGCCGCGCACCGCGCGGCCGCGTCGGGCCGCCGGCGTGATTGGGTCGGCTACGGCGCCGCGCTCGTGCTCGCGACGGCGCTGTTCCTCTACTCGGCCACGATGGCGGCCGCGGTCGTCGTGGCGATCGCGTGGACGGCGACCGATGAGCGCCGCGCGCGGCTGAAGCAGGCCCTCATCGCGTCCGCGGCGGCGGTGCTGATCGCAAGCCCCGTCGCGGTCCTCGCCGCCACCCAGCGCGATCAGGTGTCGTGGCTGCAGTGGCCCGGCTGGATGATCTTCCAGAACGTCCTCGTCGACCAGTGGTTCGATCACTCCTACGCCTTCGCCGTCGCGGCGTGGCTCGTGCTCGCGGCCGCCGGCGTGCTGTGGTGGCGGCGCGGCGTCCCGTCGGACCTGGTGCCCGCGCTGCGCTGGGGCGTGACCGCGGCGCTCGTGCCGCTCGCGGTGATCCTGCTGGTGTCCACGGTGGCCCCGTCGTACGTGGGGCGGTACGTCAGCTTCACCGTGCCCGGTGTGGTGCTGGTGCTCGCGGCGGCGGTGACCACGCTGGCGCGCGCACTCCCGCGCCCGCGGCTCGTGGCTGCGGGTGTGCTGGCCGTGCTCGCGGTGACCGCGATCCCGGGGTACCTGTGGCAGCACAGCCCGCTGTCGAAGCCCGGCGGCAGCGATTTCAGCTACGCGGCCCGGTACATCCGCGATAACGCGCGGCCGGGGGACTGCGTGTTCTTCCAGGTGCAGCCGAGCTGGGCGTACCCGTCGCTGCGGATCGCGCACGACGGGCTGCCGGGGATGTTCGACGGCCTGCGCGACATGGGGAACGACGGTGACCGCCGCGTCGACGGCAAGCTCTGGGACAGGGAGAAGGGCGTCAACCAGTGGGCGTCGTGGGCGGCCGACAACTGCACTGCCGCATGGGTTCTCACCGACGCCGATCGCCCCGACGAGGACTTCCGGCAGGAGAACGGGAACCTGTGGTGGACCTTCCGCCCGTCGCAGTTCATGGGGACCGACATGCAGGTGTCGCTGGACTACGGCGGCCTCGCGGTGGTGCACCAGGAGCAGTTCCACATCCTGCAGGTGGTCCGGCTGGTGCGACCCGAGCCCGCCGTGGGCCCCGACCCGCAGCCCCTCCCCATCACCCACCACCGCTACTGGTGACGCCGATCAGCCCGCGATCATCGCGCACGACAACGCGACGATGAGGGCCGCGGAAACGAGCCCGGAGAGCCTCCTGCCTGCGCCGCTGAGGATCCTGCGCCCCACGACCCCACCCACGGACGCGATGAACGCCTGCCACGTCAGGGACCCGAGCAGGACGGCGGCGATGTAGAGGAGGTTGGCGGATGCCGACCCTGCCCCTACTCCGCCTCCGAGAACCAGCGCGGTGAAATACAGGAGCGGCCATGGGTTGACCATCGTGAGGGTGAAGAGGCTGACGAACACACGCCTCGGCGTCAGCGCGGTACCGCCCTCTGCGCCGTCGCCTTCTGCGGGGCGCAGAGCGCGGGCGGCGATGTAGAGCGCCATCGCGATGAGGACGGCACCCGCGGCGATGCGCAGATGCCCCTCGACCGGCGCGATCACGCGTGCCGCGGCGGCGCCTGCGAACACGGCGACGGCCGCGTACACCGCGTCGGCGACCGCCGCTCCCAGTGCGCCCCAGAGCGCTGTGCGGATCGAACTCCGGGCCGCGATACCGATCAGCAGGATTGCGAACGGGCCCAGCGGCATGGCGAGCGCGAACCCGGCGACGTAGCCGCTGAGGAGGGTGTCCATACCGCCTTCCGGGTCGAGACCGGCGTCGATCGTTAATAACGTCAGGGAAGGAATTGAGATTCCGGGCGGAACGGTTCAGCATTCGGGAGGCTCGTTCAGCTGCGCGCGATCTCCGGTCACGAACCCCCGCGAAAGGCGGGGTTCGTGACCGGAGTTCGTGGTTCAGGCCGCTCGCCCTGCCAGCGTCTCGGCGAGTGTGGTGATCACGCCCTCCGGATCCTCGGCCAGGTGATGCCAGGAGAAGTTCAACACCGACCAGCCCGCGGAGCTCAGTGCGTTCGACTTGTCCTGGTCCCGCATCCAGCGGGATCGGGAACGGTGGAACGCCCAGCCGTTGATCTCCACCGCGAGACGCGATTCCGGGAACGCGAAATCGATCGACCACCCACGGAAGGGTGCCTGCGCGGTCCATCCCGTGATGCCGTGGAGCCGCAGCAACTCCACGAACAGGCGCTCGGCCTCGGACTCGGTGTCGCCCGCCGCGACGGCGAACACCTCGCGCGCCCGGCAGATCCCCCGCGCGCCCGCGTTCCTGCCCAGGGCCGCCTCGAGATCGGCGAGCGTGACCGCCTGCTGCTGGAGAGCGCGGTCCATGATCCGCGCGTCGCACACCTCGAGGACGGAGAGCGGCTTCCGGGTGACGGACAATCCGCCGACCTCGGTCACGTCAGCGGGATCCAACCACCGCCGCCGCGTCTCGATCCGGTAGCCCGCGCACGAGCGGAGTCGGCGCTCCGTGGGAACCGTGACCGTGATCTCGCCGGGTGGTTCGTCGAGCAGTCCGTGCCAGAACAGCGCGGTGCGTCGATCGGCGGCGCCGCCCGCGAGAAGCACGCCGATCCGCACGCCCGTGCGATCGGTGTGTGGATGATGGGTCGTGCGGAACAGCCCGCGAGCGACCCGGATCAGTTCTCCGGAAGCGAGCCTCGACGAGATCATGAGGTCGGTGACGCCCACCGCCCGCAATTGGGCGAGAGTCGCGACCCCGTCCTGGTCCGCGAACACCTCTGCAGCGTGCTTCCACATACCCATTGGACGCAGCAGGAGCGACCTTGGTTCCGGCGCGGCAGAACTTCGGTCACTGAACCCCGGAGAACAGAGGGTTCGTGACCGGAGTTTCGTCAGTCCTTGGGGAGCTCGCGCCGGACGATCTTGCCCGTGGGGTTGCGCGGCAGGTTCTCCAGGAACACCACGTCGCGCGGCACCTTGAAGCGGGCGAGGTTGGCACGCACGAAGTCCCGGATCTCGCCGGACAGGGCCTCGCTCGCCTCGTCCGAGGCGGGCGGGCCGTCGGCGGTCACCACGAACGCCCGCAGGCGCTGCCCGAACTCCGGGTCGGGGACGCCGATGACGGCGGCCTCGATGACGTCGTCGCGCGTGGCGAGCAGGTTCTCCACCTCGAGCGGGTACACGTTCTCGCCGCCGGAGACGATCATGTCGTCGTCGCGGCCGTCGATGTGCAGCAGTCCGTGCTCGTCCCAGTGGCCCATGTCGCCCGACGAGAGGTGCCCGTCGATGATCTGCTTGGTCTTGCCGTCGCTGTAGCCCTCGAACGGTGCACCCGCGCGCACGAAGACCCGGCCGCGCCTGCCGGTGCCCTCCACCAGCCGATCGTTCTCGTCGTAGAGCCGGACGGTGGTCAGCACCGGGGGCTTACCCACGGTCCCGGGCGCCGTGCGCAGGTCCTCCGGCTTCGCGACGGTCGCCACGGCGACCTCGGTGGAGCCGTACACGTTGTGCAGCACGTCGCCGAAGGTGTCCTGGAACCGCTCGGACAGCTCCGGCGAGACGGCGGAGCCGGCCACCACCACGGACTTCAGGCAGCTCGTGTCGTACTTCGCGAGCACGTCGGCGGGCAGGTTCAGCATGCGGGTCAGCATGGTGGGCACCGCGACCAGCATGTCGGCGCGGTTGTCGGCGATCAGCTTGAGCGTGTTCTCGGGGTCGAAGCGGCGCATCGTGACCGTCGTACAGCCCACCGACATCCCCGCGGACCACATGGCGAAGCCGGTGGAGTGGAAGATCGGCGACGCGATCACGATGGTGCCGCGGCGCCGGAACGGGATGCGGTCCACGAGCATCGCCGTGGCGAGCGGCGGCACCTTGCTGCGGGCCGCGCCCTTGGGCAGGCCCGTGGTGCCCGACGTGAGGATGATGAAGCCGCCCTGCTTCTCCGGCGGCGGCACCCGCTTGGCGTCGCGGCCGGCGGCCAGCTGGTCGATGGTCTGCGCGCCGTCGGGCAGTTGGTCGGACTCGTCCACCCAGGTGAGGTAGCGCGGCATGTCCTCGGGCAGCGCGTCCAGCAGGCCCGTGAACTCGCTGTCGTGGAACACCGCCTGCACCTTCTCGCGGGCGCAGACCTCGGAGAACTGGGGCTTGGCGAAACCGGTGTTCATCATGGCCAGGCGCATCCCGGCGCGGGCCGCCGCGCTGATGATGAGCAGCAGACCGCGGTGGTCCCGGGCGAGCACGGCGATCACGTCGCCGGACTTGAGGCCGGACGCGCGGAGGCCGCGGGCCAGCGCGTTGGACTGCGCCTCGTACTGCGCGTAGGTCAGGCTGCCGCGCTCGTCGACGATGGCCACGCGGTCGGGGTTCTCCGCGGCGCCCTTGATGACGAGTGCCGCCTGCGGCCCGTACCGGCGGTTGTAGCCGAGGGCGCGGAGCGCGACGTCCGGACGAACCGGGTCCACGACCCGTCGCTGGAGCATGCGCAGCAGGGCGTGGCCCTGCGGAAGCAGATCGGAGACCAGGCTCGTTCCCATGCGGACGATGATAGGCGCACCGTCGTCCGTTTGTTGAGGGGCCTTCAATAAGAACCTGTGCCCGGAGGTTCAGGGGCGGGTGAAGTGCTCGTCCCTGCCCAGTTTGCGCAGCCGCAGCCACTCCTTGAAGCCCGCCACGTCGCGCTGCTGCACCAGGAAGAACCAGCCGAACCGGGCCCACTCCTGCGGGACCAGCTTGCGCATGCCGGGCTGGGACTGCAGGTAGCCGCGGTTGCGGTAGGTGAAGAAGCGCTTGGTCTCGTTGTCGGGGTACTGCGTGTGCATGCGCCCGCCGAGGATCGGCCGGAACTCGTCGGCGCCGTTGGGATGCAGGTAGGCGGTGGTGAGGCAGGTGCCGAACGGCAGCCCGGAGCGCACCAGGCGCCGGTGCACCTCCACCTCGTCGCCGCGGATGAACAGCCGCAGGTCGGGCACGCCGACCGCCGCGACGGTGTCCTTGTGCAGCAGCGCCCCGTTGAACAGGGAGGCGATACCGGGCAGCAGGTCGTCCGACGGTGCGCTCGGGTCGATCAGCTCGGCCCGCTTACGCCGCCACACGAGACCGCGCCGCAACGGGAACGCGAGCGTCTCGGGATCGTCGATGGTGGCCACCACGGGCGAGACCTCGGCGAGGCCGTGCCGCTGCGCGCAGTCCCGCAGCGTCGCGAGCACCTCGGGCCCCTCGGGGCGGCCGTCGTCGTCGGCGAGCCAGATCCAGTCGGCACCCATCGCGAGGGCGTGCAGCATGCCGAGCGCGAATCCTCCGGCGCCGCCCAGGTTGTACTTCGACGGCAGGTACACCGTCTCGACGGGCTGCCGGGCCACGAGCTCGGCCACCTCGGCCTGGTCGGCGTTGTCCACCACGACGATGGCGTCGACGGGGCGGCTCTGCGCGCTGAGGACCTCCAGCGATTTCGCGAGCAGCTCGGCGCGGTCGTGCGTGACGACGACGGCGACGATGCTCTCCGCGCGGGCGGCGCCTCCGCCGGCGTCAGGCATCCGCGTCGTCCTCGGCCTGGACCTTCTCGATCACCTTGCGCACCTGCTCGCCCGCCTCGGGGCCCTCGTAGGCGGTGACCACGGACTCGATGTCGCCCTCCTTGCGGACCTGGCCGTGGTCGATCCACATCGCCGTGTCGCAGAGCTGGGCGAGGAACTCGTTGGAGTGCGAGGCGAACACGAGGATGCCGGACCGCTCGACGAGCGCCTGCAGGCGCTTACGCGCCTTGCGCAGGAACTCGGCGTCGACGGCGCCGATGCCCTCGTCGAGCAGCAGGATCTCGGGATCGATCGAGGTGACCACGCCGAGGGCGATACGCACCCGCATGCCGGTCGAGTAGGTGCGCAGCGGCATCGTGAGGTAGTCGCCGAGCTCGGTGAACTCGGCGATGTCGTCGAGCTTCCGCTGCATCGACTTGCGGGTCTGCCCCAGGAACAGTCCGCGGATGATGATGTTCTCGAGGCCCGAGATCTCGGGGTCCATGCCCACGCCCAGGTCGAACACGGGCGCCACGCGGCCCTTGACCACGGCGGTGCCGCGAGTCGGCTCGTAGATGCCGGACAGCAGGCGTAGCAGCGTCGACTTGCCCGCGCCGTTGTGGCCCACCAGGCCCACCCGGTCGCCCTCGTCGAGGCTCATGGTGATGTTCCGGAGCGCCTCGACGACCACCACGTTGTCGTCGGCCATCACCTTGCCGCCGGCCGAGCCCATCACCGCGCGCTTGAGCGAGCGCGATTTCGCGTCGAACACCGGGAAGTCGACGCAGGCGTCCTGCGTACGGATCGAAACGCTCATCTCACACCCAATACGCGACTCGGGAACGGAACTGCTTCATCAGCACCAGCGTCACGGCGCAGCCGACCACGGTGCACCCGATCACCACGTACCAGTGCTGCGGGTCGAACGGCTTGCCCGTGAGCGGCCCCCGGACCAGCTCCAGGTAGTGGTACAGCGGGTTCAGCTTGACCAGCTGGGCGCGCTCGCTGTTGCCGCCGGGCACGGTCTCTAGCGTCCACACCACCGGCGTCACGTAGAACAGCAGCTGGGTGAGGGCCGTGAGCAGCGGCGCGATGTCGCGGAACCGGGTGGCCAGGATGCCGAAGGACATCGACACCCAGACGCCCGTGATCGCGAGCATGGCGACGGCGGGGATCAGGCTGAGCTGCGTCCACGACCAGTGCTTCGGCGGGAAGATCGCGAGCACGATCACCACGATGATCATGTTGTGGGCGAGGAACAGCATGTGCCGCCACACCAGTCGGTAGACGTGCACCGACAGCGGCGCGGGTAACTGTTTGATCAGGCCCTCGTTGGCGATGAACACCTCGGCGCCGTCGATGATCGAGCTCTGGATGAACGCCCACAGCACGAACCCGACGGTGAGCTGCGGCAGCAGCACCTTGACGTCGGCCTGGAGCAGCACGGACCACAGCAGCGCCAGCGCGCTGGCGGTGACGCCGGTGGCGATGGTGATCCAGAACGGGCCGATGACCGAGCGGCGGTAGCGCTGCTTGATGTCCTGCCAGCCCAGCTCGAGCCACAGCTCGCGGTGCACGGTGGCGCCGTCCACCAGGTCGCGGATCGCGCGCTGGAAGGAGCGCGAATCCGACTGCATGGACGCCGGCTGGGGGGCGGCGGGGCTATCGACGGGCACGATTGTGAAGGGTACCCGCCGCCACGGCGGCGTTCCGGGAGGTCGGCCTGCGGGCGGTCACAGGTATTGGCCGTGTCCGGTCTGCGACTCCGGGCCGGGGTTCATCGACGGCGGCAGCGCGCCCTGGCGCATCTGCTCCAGCTGGGCCCGGGCGGCCATCTGCTGCGCGAACAGGGCCGTCTGGATGCCGTGGAACAGGCCCTCGAGCCAACCGACCAGCTGGGCCTGCGCGATCCGCAGCTCGGCGTCCGACGGGTTCGAGTCCTCCGTGAACGGGAGCGCGAGCCGTTCCAGCTCGGCCTGCAGATCGGGGGAGAGCCCGTCCTCGAGCTCCTTGATCGAGGATTGGTGGATCTCCTTCAGGCGCGCCCGGCTGGCCTCGTCGAGAGGAGCGGCGCGGACCTCCTCCAGGAGCTGCTTGATCATGGTGCCGATCCGCATCACCTTCGCGGGCTGCTCCACCATGGTGTGCAGCTCGTCGGCGCCGGATTCGGGCTGCTCGCCGTCGGCCTGTCCGTCGCCGGTCGTGCCCGCTCCCACGGCGGGGATGATCTCCACCTCGTTGCGATCGCTCATAGCACCATTCTGGCAGCAGGACGCGGGCGGTCGGTCGACTGATGGGCGTCCGGGTGTAATCTGCGACGCAGTGAACGCGTTCTCGGTCGGCCAGAGTGCACCCGGTCGGGCCTCAACGTCGGTTGCCGTTTCGGCGTTCGACGTAGCCCGAGTCCGGGGGCTTTTCCCTGCCCTGGGAGACGGGTGGATCCACTTCGACACGCAGGCGGGAGCCCAGATCCCCGGCGCTGTCTCCTCGGCGGTCGCGAATGCATTTCGCGGATTCGTAAGTAACCCCGGCGGAGTCTATGCTGCGGCCGCACACACCCGGGGCATCGTCAACGCCGCGCGGGTCGCGGTATCGGACCTGGTCAACGGGAAACCCGAAGGCGTCGTGCTGGGCCCCAGCCGCGAACAACTGCTCAATTCGCTCGCGGAATCGCTGAGCGCCCGGCTCGGGCTCGGCTCCGAGGTCGTCCTCTGCCGGCTCGACGACGAGGCGAACCAGGTGCCGTGGCTCCGGGTCGCGGACCGCGGCGGCGCCCACGTCCGGTGGGCCGAGGCGGACATCGAGACGGGCGAGGTACCGGGCTGGCAGTTCGAGGAGCTCGTCTCCCCGGCGACGTCCGTCGTCGCCGTCACCCTGGCCTCGTCGACCATCGGGACGGTCGTCGACGTGGCGGCCGCGGCGCAGGCGGCGCACCGCGTGGGCGCGCTCCTGGTCGTGGACGCGACCAGCGCCGCCCCCTACGAGCTCCTCGACATCGAGCGCCTCGGCGCCGACGTGATGGTGGTCAGCGCGAATCGGTGGGGCGGCCCGCAGGTGGCCGCGATGGCCTTCCGGGACCCGTCGGTGTTCGCCCGGATGCGGGCGGTGAACCCGGACCCCTTCGCCGCGGGCCCGGAGCGGCTGGAGGTGGGTGAGCACCAGTACGCCATGCTCGCCGGCCTGATCGCCTCGATCGATCACCTCGCCGGGCTCGACGAATCGTCCGTGGGTACCCGACGGGATCGTTTGGAGCAGTCGATGTTCGGCCTGCGCCAGTACCAGCAGCGGCTGCTGTTCTACTTGCTCAACTCGCTCGCGTCCACGCCGCAGGTGGCGATCATCGGGCGGGCCGAGCGCAGGATCCCCACGGTGTCCTTCACCATGCCGGGGGTCCCCGCCGCCAAGGCGGCGAAGCGCTTGGCGGACAACGGCGTCTGCGCGCTGTCCAACGTGCCCAGCCAGTTCTTCGCCGGCCTCGGCGTGCCCGAGTACGGGGGCGCCGTCACCGTCGGGCTCGGTCAGTACTCCACGCCGTACGACGTGGATCAGCTGATCCGGGCGCTCGCCTCGCTCGGGTAGGCGCGTGGACTATTCGATGGTGCCGGCGGCGTTCGGTGCCGGAATCATCGCCGGGCTCGGTGCGACGGTGCCCATCGGCGCCATGGGCGTGATGCTCCTGCGCGAGGGCACCGAGCGCGGGTGGCGGCACGGCACGCCCGCCGCGATGGGCGTGGGGTTCGCCGATTTCGTGTTCTGCGTGGTGGCGCTCGCCGCCGGATCCGTGGTGGCACCGCTCATCACGGCCTGGGGCAAGTGGCCGGCCGCGGTGGGCGGCGTGCTGCTGCTGGTGGTCGCGGCGCTCACGCTGCGCCGGGCCTATCGGGGCAAGCCCCCGGCGCCCAGGCCCGACGGTCCGCGGGCCGCCGCCGCGCACGGCATCGCGCGGGCGTCGATGTTCTTCGGGCTCACCATCGTCAACCCGATGCCGCTGCTGTATTTCATGGCGATCTCTGTGGGACTGGGTGATTCGCTGCACCAGCGGCCGGTGGCCGGGGTGTTCGCCATCGGCGTGGGCATCGCGTCGTTCGGTTGGTGCGTGGTGCTCGTCGCGATCGGCGCGGCGCTGCGGGCGCGGTCGACGGACAGGATGCAGAAGACGCTCTCGGTGATCGGCGGCCTCATCGTGGCGGTGTGCGGAGTGATCCTGATCCTCGCCGCGGTGCTGTAGGTCGTCAGTCGGCGCGCAGCAAGTCGAGGACGCCCGGGCGGAGCAGATCGGCGATCCGGTCCCACGGGACCAGGACGGAGACGAAGTCGCCGGCGGCGTGCGGCACGCCGATGTAGAACTCCAGTCCCGTCGCCGTCGGGAGCCAGTGGTCGAGGATCCGGTCGTCGTCGACGTCCCTCGGGTCCAGGCGCTTACTGGAATCGGACTCCGGCAACAGTTTCCGGATCCGGTCGAGCGCGGCGGCCCGGTCTCGGTACAGGTCGTCGACGGTGACCGGCTGCGCCGTCCCGGTCGCGATGACGACGGTGCCGAGGTTCTGGTTCGGATGCGCGGCGCCTTTGCTGTACCAGAGCACTACGAGCCGCCCGGCGATCGCGCCCGCACCGATGCGGGTGACGCCGCTCCGGTGGCCTCCGGGGAGAGCGCCGTCGTCGACGGAGGTCTCCGGCGACGGCTGTGGCATGCCGGCGAGCGAGGCGCGCATGGCGGAGTTGAAGCGGTTCGTCACCGCGGGGTCGCCGCCGCGGAGCTGCGGCAGGGTGAGTACGCGGCCCGGTCCCGCGCCGGGAGACGAGACGGGCGACGGTGAGTACCCGTGCGCGGGCCCGGCGAGTGGACCTGCGGGCGCCGGGGCCGAGGAAGGTGTCGCGGTTGCGGATCCGGTCGCCGGCGCGGGTGACGGGGTGCTGATGGCGGACGGTTCGGTTGCACCGGTGTCGCAGGCGCAGAGGAGGAGCGCCACCGCCGTGAAGGCCGCGGCGCCGCGCCTCACGCGAGGTCTCCGACGGCCGCGTGGTACTCCGCGGATTCGAAGAACGGGGCGATCCGCCTGCGCAGCAACGCGTCCAGGGTGCCGCGGTCGTCGAGGGTGGCGATCACCGGCGGACCGAACCGGAGCGCCTCTTCGATCATGTCCTCGCGGCCCACCCCGAGCTCGGCGAGCAGCTCGTACAGCGAGGTGTCGCCGTACTTGTCGAAGACGTGGTCGATGCCCTCGTCGAGCAGGGCGCGGAAGTAGTCGGTGTCGCGGAAGGTGCGCCAGAATTCGAAGATGAGTACCACGAAGTCCTCGATGTCGGCGTCGGTGACCACGTCGCGGTAGGCGGCGAGCGACTTCTGCCGGTTGCGGCGCCACACGTCGCGCACCGTCTCGGCCAGGGAGTCGTCGCCCTCGGCGGTGGCGCGCCGCAGGACGGCGCCGATGCCGCGCCGGGCGGCCTCGTCGGCGCGCTCGCCGATCGCGGGGAGCGCAGGCCCGAGGGCCTTGGCGGCGGCGCCGAACACGGTACGGGTCACCGCGTTCCGGGCGACTGCCTGGGCCGCGTCGTCGGCGGCGGAGGAGGCCGCGGCGTGCAGCACCGAGGTCACCGCGTCGGCGGTCGCGGGGCTCTCGCCGAGCACGTGGATCAGCCGCTGCGTGGCCTCCATCTGCATGACGGCGGTGAGCAGGTCGTCGAAACTGCGTGTGTCCACCACATCGGCGAGGCGCGTGGTGTCGTTGACCGAGTGCCGGTAGAGGCGACCCGCGATCTCGCCCACCAGTTCCGGGATGGCGCCCTCCACGGGGACCTGCACGGCGTACTTCGCCGCGACGGCCTTGATCATGTCCGGGGTCACGGCCTCGGCGAGGGTGATCCGCGACGCCTCGGCGAGCGCGTGATCCACCTCGTCGATCACGAGGGAGTGGTACTCCGTATCGCGCAGTTGGCGTTTGGCGAACTCGACCTGGGCGTCGAGGAGGCGGGAGGCGAGATCGTCGCTCATACGGTCAGCAGCACCTTCCCGATCGATTCCGGCGAATCCAGTAGCCCCTGAGCGGCTTCCGCCTCGGCGAGCGGGAGGCGCGCGGAGATCACGGGCGCGATCCGGCCCTCCTCGATCAGGGGCCACACGTCCCTGCGGACGCCGGCGACGACGGCGGCCTTGCCGTGCGGCCCGTCGAGCGGTCGGCCCCGCAGGTTGGTGGCGCTGATCCGGCCGCGCTTGGCGAGCAGCGCGCCGATGTTCAGGGCGCCCTCCGCGCCGCCCTGCAGGCCGATGATCACGAGCCGGCCCTGTTTCGCCAGCGCGCGGACGTTGCCGGGGAGGTATTTCGCGCCCATGATGTCGAGGATCACGTCCGCGCGGCCGTCGAGGACCTCGGCGAAGTCCTGCTCGCGGTAGTTGATCACGATGTCGGCCCCCAGCTCGCGGCAGCGCTGCGCCTTGAAATCGGAGCCCACGGTCACGGCCACCGTCGCTCCGAGCGCCTTCCCCAGCTGGATGGCGTGCGTGCCGATGCCGCTGCCGCCGCCGTGCAGGAGCAGGGTCTCGCCCGCTTGGAGCCCGCCCTCGGTGACCACGTTGGAGTACACGGTGCACGCGACCTCGGGGAGGCCCGCCGCATCTACCAGGCTCACGCCCTTCGGGACCGGGAGGCATTGTGTGGCAGGCGCGATCGCGTACTCGGCGTAGCCGCCGCCGGCGAGGAGAGCGCACACCTCGTCGCCGGGGCGCGGGCCGGTCGTGTCCGGTCCGACGGCGTCGACGGTGCCCGACACCTCGAGGCCCAGCGTCTCGCTGGCCCCGGGCGGCGGCGGGTAGTGGCCGCGGCGCTGGTGCAGATCGGCGCGGTTCACCGCCGCCGCAGCAACCTTGATCCGCACCTCGCCGGGGCCCGGCTCGGGGACGGGCAGGTCGATGAGCTGCAGATCCTTACTGGTTTCGTCGACGCCGATCGCCTTCATGGTTCATGGGTAGCACACCGGATACGCAGGCGCTGTGCCGCCGCCCGTCCGGTACGATTCGCCGCAGGGAAGTGTGGCAGAGCGGCCGAATGCACTCGCCTTGAAAGCGAGCGTGGGTGAAACCACCGGGGGTTCAAATCCCTCCACTTCCGCCCAGTTCGGGGAGCGCGGAGCGCGAGGCAGACGTGTGCCTCTTGTCGTGTACCCGGTAGCCGCTGGCTCCGGGGGCGTCCATCGCATGGTGCGGCCAGCCGTCGAGGGTGCGAGGCGATGGGGCGAGGCTTCGATCGATTTTCGGCCCGGCGGCCGATCGAATACCAGAAACCCGGCCGCGCGACGTGACGGACGGCTTAGTTTGGGTACGTCCACACATCTTCGTTCGCAAGGCGGTTGGACCATGCGCTTTCTCGAACGGGTCATCAACAAGGCCCAGGCAACCATCCCGATGGAACGGCAAGTGCAGGGCTTGCACCTCTTCCAGAAGGCCAAGACGATGGCTCTGGGTGACCGGCAGCCGGACTTCGTCGAGGAGGAGATCCCCGACGTCGACGCGGTGACGCTGACAGAGATCGACATGAGTAACCCGTTCATGTGGCGGCAGGGCCAGTGGCTCCCCTACTTCGAGCGCCTGCGCAACGAGGCGCCGGTTCACTTCCGGGCGTCGAGCGAATTCGGTCCGTACTGGTCGGTCACGCGGTACGACGACATCGTCACGGTGGACCGCGACTTCGAGACCTACTCGGCCGAGCCGCAGATCGTCATCGGCGTACCGCCAGAGGGCCTGGACATCGAGATGTTCATCGCGATGGACCCGCCACGCCATGACGTGCAGCGCGGGGCGGTCCAGGGCGTCGTGGCACCGCAGAATCTCGAGGAGATGCAGGGACTGATCCGGTCGCGCGTCCAGGAAGTCCTCGACGACCTGCCGGTCAACGAACCGTTCGACTGGGTGGACAGGGTCAGCATCGAGCTGACATCCCGCATGCTCGCCACCCTGCTCGACTTCCCCTATGAGGAACGGCGCAAGCTCGTGCACTGGACCGAGTTGGCAGGCGCCAGCGCCGCGGCCACCGGCGGCGACGTCGACATGGACGAGATGTACCAGGGTGTCGCCGAGATGGCGAAGAGCTTCAGCGACCTGTGGCACGACAAGGCGGCGCGCCTCAAGGCGGGCGAGAAGCCGGGATACGACCTGATCACCCTGATGCAGATGTCCGAGGACACCAAGGACCTGATCAACAGGCCGATGGAATTCCTCGGCAATCTGATCCTGCTCGTCGTGGGCGGGAATGACACCACTCGCAACTCGATGTCGGGCGGCGTGTACGCCCTCAACCTGTTCCCGGACCAATTCGATCGTCTCAAAGCCGATCACAGCCTGATCCCGAAGTTCGTCCACGAGAACATCCGCTGGCAGACGCCGCTGGCCTACATGCGGCGCATCGCCAAGAAGGACACCGTCCTGAACGGTCAGTTCATCCGCAAAGGCGACAAGGTCGTCATGTGGTACGCCTCGGCGAACCGGGACGAGCGCACCTTCGAGAACCCGGACGACTTCATCATCGACCGGCACAACGCCCGCCACCACCTCTCGTTCGGCATCGGCGTGCACCGCTGCATGGGCAGTCGCGTGGCCGAACTGCAGCTGCGGATCCTCTGGGAGGAATTGCTCGCGCGGTTCGCGGACATCGAAGTGGTGGACGAGCCGGAGTACCTCCAGTCGAACTTCATCCGGGGTTACACGAAGATGATGGTCACGTTGACGCCGATCGGGCAGGAGCCTCGCCCCCGCGACCAACGGCCCCTGCAGCCCGCCGCGGCACGGACTCCCGTTCGTCAACCGATTCGTCGCTCCCGCGAAGCGACCACCACCACCGAGACGGAAGTCGACGTTCAGGTCACGGGCCGGCGCGAGGTGGCGGACGGGGTCGTCGAGCTCACGCTCGGCGACCCGGCGGGTGCACCGCTTCCGTCGTGGACTGCCGGGGCGCACATCGACCTCCTCCTGGAGCCGTCGCTGACGCGGCAGTACTCGCTGTGCGGCAGCGCCTCGGACGAGTCGTCGTGGAAGATCGGCGTCCTTCGCGACCCGGACAGCCGGGGTGGCTCGGCGTTCGTACACGAGAAGCTGACGGAGGGTGCGACGGTGCGCGTGCGTGGTCCGCGCAATCACTTCCCCTTGATCGCCTCCGCGAACTACCGATTCGTCGCGGGCGGCATCGGGATCACTCCGATCCTCCCGATGATCGAGGCCGCCGAGGCGCGTGGGGCGAAATGGAGCCTGCTCTACTGCGGCCGCTCCCGCGAGTCGATGGCGTTCCTGGACCGATTCGAGGACTCCGAGCGGGTCACGATCTGGCCGAGCAGCGAGAACGGTCGGATCGACCTGGCTGCGACGCTCGGAACGCCCACACCGGACACGGTGGTCTACTGTTGCGGCCCAGGCAATTTCCTCGACGCCGTGGAGGAGGCGTGCGCGCCGTGGCCCGACGGCAGCCTGCACATCGAGCGCTTCGCGGCCAAGGAGGTCGCGGCGTCCGAGGATGCGCTCGACTCGTTCGAGGTCGTGTGCTCGCGCTCGGGAGTGACGGTGACCGTTCCGGAAGGCACCACGATCTTCGACGCGGTCGAGAAGGCCGGCGTCGACGTGCTCGGATCCTGCATGGAAGGCATCTGCGGCACCTGTGAGGCCGACGTGCTCGAGGGCACGCCGGAGCACCGTGACTCGATCCTGTCCAAGGCGGAGAAGGAACGTGGCGACACGATCATGCTCTGCGTTTCCCGTTCCCTGTCGAAGAAGCTGGTGCTGGACGTATGAACGACACCGCCCGGAATCATCCCGCCGTCGACTATCCGAGGGACTGCTGGTACGTCGTCGCCACCGTTGCCGAGGTCGGATACGGATTCACCGCGCGGCGCGTCCTCGACACACCGGTCGTGCTCTTCCGCCTCTCCGACGGCACGGTCGCCGCGCTGGAGGACCGCTGCGCGCATCGGCCCTACCCGCTGTCGGCCGGACACCGCGAGGACGACTTCATCGTGTGCGGCTACCACGGCTGCACCTACGACGCGACCGGGCGCTGGGTGAGCGTGCCGTCCCAGGACAACCCGCCCTCCGCGCGGGTGCGAGCCTTCCCGGTCGTCGAGCGCGGACCCTTCGTCTGGATCTGGGTTGGGACGCCCGGCGGCGAGCGGTTGCGGCCGCCGCCGACGACACCGTGGTTACACGGTGACGGCTGGTCGAGCGTCGGGGAACGGCGCGAGGTGGCCGCCAGCCTGCAGTTGCTGCACGAGCACTACCTCGACCTCTCCAACGTCTTCGCGATGCACCCGGAGATGGTGCCGCCCGGCATCGAGGCGCTGCCGCCGCTGGAGGACGTCGAGGTGTCCGAGGTCTCGGTCTCCTACCGGCGAGAACTGCCCGAGGCGCCGCTGGCTCCGTGGGAAGCCGGGGTCACCGGGATCGACGATGCCACTGTGGCAACGTCATTCGGTCGGACGGAGACGGGCACGTTCGTGACGCCGGGCCTGCACAAGCAGACCTACAGCATCATCGGTACGGCCGGCCCGGAGCTGGAGCTCGTGCGGACTCACGGTTTCACACCGCAGTCGTCCGGAGTCACCCATGTCTTCCTACAGATCTCGTGGCGGGGCGCTTCGGTCTCACTCGACATCGGCGAGCAGTTGATCGCGGTCTTCCGCGCGATGGCAGACCGGGACGCCGCCGTGCTCGAGACCATGCAGCGGTGCCTCGACGAGGACCCGATCCCACGGCGCTACGTCAACGTCAAGGCGGACCGGGCCGCTGTACGCGCGCGTCGGATCCTGACGGCGATGGTGGAAGACGAGCGGGGAAACTAGGCCGGGCGACGAGAACACGAACGGGCCCTATCCGCTCGCCGGGTACCAGGGGGTCGACGGCAGGTCGGAGATCTGCTGCGCCGCTGCGGAGGCCGTGTCGATGGCCTCCGTCGTCCACGGCGATGAGGTGACCAGGACGAGGTGATCGATCCCCCACGTCGCGGCGGTCCGCGCCCTGCGTGCGAGGTCGTCGGCGGTCTCGGAAGGGCCGAGCCGCGTGCTCAGAGTGGTCTCGATCTCGGCGGGATTCCTTGCGACGGAGGCGCAGTGCTCGGCGAGCACGGCGAGCTTGCGGCGCACGGTTCGTCCCTCGTCGGGGATGTCGAACACGTTGCAGGCGTCGGCGTACTCGGCCACCATGCGGAGCGTCCGCTTCTCTCCCGCGCCGCCGATCAGGATCGGCGGCCGGTGGGCCGGCAACGGGGCCAGTCGCGGGCGGTCGAGGCGCACCGTCGAACCGCGGAACGGACGGTCGTCGCCGGACCAGACCCGGCGGGCCAGGCGCGCCGTGTCCTCGGCCGCGTCGAGCCGCGCGCGATCCGCGGGGAAAGGCAGGCCGAGGTCGGCGGCCTCGCCCCCGTGGTGGCCGGCGCCGAGCCCGAGCCACGCTCGGCCCTCGGACAGTAGGGCGAGGGTGGTGACGGCGGCGATGAGCACCGCGGGCGGCCGGAAGGTGGCGGGGGAGACCATGGCGCCCAGGCGGATCCGCTCGGTGCGTGCGGCGAGGTATCCCAGCGTCGTGTAGGCCTCGAGATGGTCGTGATCACCCTCCGGCGCGGTCGGATCGATCTGCACCAGGTGGTCGGCGACCCACAGGGTGTCGAAGCCGGCGCCATCGGCCAGAGCCGCGACGCGCGCGAGTCCGGGCAAGGGGCCGTCGGCGAAGGATGGGTTCGTAACGGAAACACTGACTTTCATCGTCCACTCCTTGTGTTGGCGTCCTCTGCGGCGAGGCCGGCGATCAGGAGGTCGACGGCGCGCGCGCCTTGCGGGAGAACGATTTCGGCGATGTCGGTGCCGGAGTGCCCGGCGGCGGCCAGGCGGTGGATCTCGCTGGTCATCGCCTGCGTGATGCCGACGACGGCGGCGGCGAGGAACCGTGGGTGCACGGCGTCGGGGGCGCCGCCGGCGAACAGCTCGGCGACGTCAGCCGCCGTGGCTTCCGCGATGAGGAGTTGGCGGGCTCGGAGCGCCGGACTACCGGCGATGATCTCGTGTACCCGCACCAGGCCGTCGATCGCTGACGGATCATTCTGCGCCAGAACGCCCCTGGGTTCGAGGATCTCGGCGCGGAAAGTCTGGAGCATGGGCACGCCGCCGGGGTGGTCGCGCAGCGTGTCGACGAGTCGATCGCCGTACGCGGCCATCCCATGGAGGACCAGGTCCTCCTTGGTGGGGAAGTAGTTGAAGACGGTGGCCTGTGAGACGTTCGCGGCGCGCGCCACCTCCGTGACGGTCACGTCGTCGAATCCCCGTTCGCCGAAGAGGTCGATCGCAACCTGCTGGATCCGCTGCCGCGTCTCCAGCTTCTTCCTCTCACGCAGGCCGAGTCCGTCGGGCGGTGCCATGATCACTCCAAAAATATGGTTGCTCGAAACTTAGAGTCACTCTAACATAGCTGGTGGGTGAGGCACAGACCCTGAGGAGACGGAAAATGAGTGACCACGACACGGTGATCGAGGCGCAGAGCAGATTCGACGACGCCGAGCTGCGTGACGACCGGGCGGTGCTGAACGAGCTGTTGCACCCGGAGTTCCAGTCGATCGGGCCGAAGGGGTTCGTGCTGGACAAGGAGCAGTGGATCGGCCGGCACGAGTTCTTCAGGTATCACGAGCTGGACGTCGACGAGATCGACGCGCGCGTGTTCCGCGACGCGGCGATCGTCCGCTCCGTGCAGCGCAATCACGCCGACTCGTCCGGGCACGACGTCCGCATCGCCACCCGCGTCTCGCAGACGTGGGTGCGCGACGACGGGGCGTGGCGGCTCGCGGGCATCCAGTTCAGCCCTTTCGCCGACGGCTGACGACGCCCCGGCGGTACGCGGGGCGCCGTCGCGGTTGGCGCGCGTTGAACGGGTGCCGCGTCGTGGAATCAGTCGAGCTTCGCGCCCCCGGCGTTGTCGCGAACGTTCGCCGAAGCCCTCTCGGCATTCGCCCTGTTGGCGAAGGACTCTCCTGAGGCTGCAACCTTGCGCCCGCCTCGTACGGCACGCCATCGCCACTCGTTGCCGGCATCGAGGTAGACGTCGTACGTCGCGTACTTCGCGCCTGTCTTGAAGTCGGAGGCGGCTCGGCGGGCGTTCGAGAAGCTCGCGAACGTCTCGCCTGCCCATGCCACCATCTCGTTATTACCGGCGTGGAGCCGCCAGGTCGCCTGTCCGTTCTCAGCGTTGCTGACCGTGAATCTGTACCCCATGGTTGTCCTCCTGCAGTCGTGCGCCTGTCCGAATCGGGCCGGCGCTGTCGGGTGCCGGCGTCGGTGGTCGAGCGATGTGGGCTGGTGACCTGCCGGTGTCGTCGATCGTCGTGTGGCGCGTGCCGGGAGCGCGCGAGTAGACGGCTACTCGAATCGCGGCGCCAGACGGTAGAGAAGGTGCGTACTGCGGAGGGTTCGTTTGCTCATCTGCTGGACCAGGCTCCGGTCCACATGCTAGAAGTTAATGACTGTTCTGTAACTGAGCGACCGTGTCGCCTGTCGAGGAGAGCTTCGAAGATGGATGTGAAGAACAAGACCGCGCTGGTGACCGGGGGTGCCTCCGGGCTCGGACTCGCGACGGTCACCCGGCTCGCCGCCGACGGTGCGCGCGTGGTCGCCATCGACCTTCCGGGTGCGGACACCACCGCGCTCGACGCGCTGGGCGAGGCCGTCCGCTTCGCGCCCGCCGACGTCACCGACGAGGCAGCGGTGCAGGCCGCGGTGGACCAGGCGAACGATCAGGGCACGCTCGCGATCGTCGTCAACTGCGCCGGTATCGGCAACGCGATCAAGACAACCAGCAAGAAGGGCGCGTTCCCGCTGGACGCGTTCACGAAGGTCGTCAACGTCAATCTCATCGGCACGTTCAACGTGATCCGCCTGGCCGCCACGGCGATCGCCGCGAACGAGCAGGACGGCGAGGAGCGTGGCGTCATCGTCAACACGGCCTCGGTCGCCGCGTTCGACGGCCAGATCGGGCAGGCCGCCTACTCGGCGTCCAAGGGCGGCATCGTCGGTATGACCCTGCCGATCGCCCGTGACCTCGCCTCCGTCGCGATCCGCGTCGTCACCATCGCGCCCGGGCTGTTCCACACGCCCCTCCTCGGCACCTTGCCCGAGGAGGTCCGCGCCGCGCTCGGTGCGCAGGTCCCGCACCCCGCGCGCCTCGGCGGCCCGTCGGAGTACGCGGATCTGGTGGCGGCCATCGTCGGCAATCCGATGCTCAACGGCGAGACGATCCGCCTCGACGGCGCCATCCGCATGGCCCCGCGCTGAGCGCACCGTCATACCCTCCCAACCAGATCGAAGGAACCACCATGACCGACGCCGTCATCGTCGACATCGTCCGCACCGCGTCCGGCAAGGGGAAGCCGGGCGGTGCACTGCATCCCGTTCACCCCGTCGACCTGTTCGCGGGCGTGATCTCGGCCCTGGTGCAGCGCAACGACATCGATCCCGCCGTCATCGACGACGTGATCGCAGGTTGCGTGCACCAGGTGGGGGACCAGGCTCTCAACATCGCGCGGATCGCGGGGCTGACCGCGGGCCTGCCGGTGGAGGTGCCTGGAACCACGATCGACCGTCAGTGCGGATCCTCCCAGCAGGCGGCGCATTTCGCTGCGCAGGGAGTGATCGCCGGCGCGTACGACGTGGTGATCGCGGGTGGCGTCGAGTCCATGAGCCGTGTGCCCATGGGCTCGACGTCGCTCGTCGGCGCGCCGATGGGGCCGCTCGCAGCCCGCTTCCCGAGCCTGCCCCACCAGGGGATCGGTGCCGAGTTGATGGCCGCCCGCTGGAAACTGGACAGGGAGAGCCTGGACTCCTTCGCAGCCGAATCACACCGTCGTGCAGCGAATGCGCACGCCTCCGGGGCGTTCGACTCCGAGATCGTTCCGGTCGCCCTGCCCGACGGTACGGTGCACTCGGTCGACGAGACGGTGCGCGCAACCACGACCGCCGAGGGGCTCGGCGCCCTCAAGCCCGCGTTCGCCGACCCTGCTTTCGCCGAGCGCTACCCCGAGATCGACTGGTCCATCACGCCGGGCAACTCGTCGCCGCTGACGGACGGCGCCTCGGCCGCGCTCATCATGAGCGCCGAGAAGGCCGCCGCCCTCGGCCTCACGCCCCGCGCCCGTTTCCATTCGTTCTCCGTGGTGGGCTCGGATCCGGAGATCATGCTCAGCGGCCCGATCCCCGCCACGCACAAGGCGCTCGACCGGGCCGGCCTCACCGCGGATCGGATCGACGCGTTCGAGGTCAACGAGGCGTTCGCATCGGTGCCCATGGCGTGGGCGGCGGAGTTCGACGTGGATCCCGAGCGGCTCAATCCGCGCGGCGGCGCCATCGCGCTCGGCCATCCGCTCGGTGGTTCGGGCACTCGCCTCCTCGCGACGCTCGTGAACCACCTCGAATCGAGCGGCGGTCGCTTCGGTTTGCAGACGATGTGCGAGGGCAACGGCATGGCCAACGCCACCATCATCGAGCGCCTCTGATCAGGCCGTCACCACGCCGTGCATCACGATGCGCTCGGCGATGTCGGTGAAGTCGGACTCTTCGTCGGGCGACATGCCGATCAGCGTGGTGGAGAACGTCACCAGGTGCTCGTCGTCCTGCGAGTACATCTCGTTGCGGATGGTGACCATGTCGTAGCCGCCCACCTGGCGGTACTTGTCCACGTGCACGTGCATGGTCAGCTCGTGGCCGGCGACGACGGGCCGGTGGTAGGTCATCGACTCGTCGGCCTGCATCAACTGGCTGGCGCCGTAGCCGATCACGCCGTCGTCGAACAGGTGCCGGTTGGCCACGATCCCGGCAACGCTCACCAGCATCGGCGGCGCCACCAGATCGTCGTGGCCCGCGGCGCGCGCCACCTCGAGGTCGTAGTGAACGGGGGCCGTGAACTGCGACGCCCACGCGTACTCGCGGATCTTCTCGCGGCCCACGAGGTAGGTGTCCTTGTGCACGTAGTGATATCCCACGGCGGCCTCGGCCCGCGCGCTGATCTCTTCCTTGGACAGAGCCTCGGGGGACACCACATCGTTCGACATGCAGTCGAACGTACGGGGGCGACCCCGTCGACGACTTGTGCGGACCTCCAACATTCGGTCCGACCGGTTGGAAACGGCGGGCCGAAGGGGGTGCGAGATCAGGAGATGGGGATCTCCTTGATGGGCGAATCGGGCTTGCCGGCGGTCTTGCACCACACCGACACCTGCTGCTGGAGCCCGGTGATCACCAGCGCCGACGGGTCCTCACCGTGCTTGTCCTTGTAGAGCTTGCCGACCTGCTCGCGCTGGTCGCCGTCGGACATCTTCAGGTAGTTCTCGCAGGTGGTGTCGCCGCCCGCCTTCGCGCACCCGCCGAACGCGAGCACGCCCACCGCGATCAGAGCGGCCGCACCGCTTCTCCGCCAAGACTTTTGCAGTTCCGTCCTGCCGCCCTCTCCGTCCGGTTGCTCGGACAGATTAGCCCGCGCGGTGCCGGCGGACGGCCTCCCGGCTGCCGCAGCGCGGCGAACAGTACCGCTGCGTCCCGTTGCGGGAGACGTCGGCGAAAACGCGCGAGCAGTCGCTCGACGAGCACCGCGCGAGCCGCGACATTCCCTGCGTGGTGAGGTGCAGCGCCGTCCCCACCAGGATCAGGACCGCCAGCTGGGCCTGCAGCGACGAGTCGGAGTCGCGGTAGTGCACGTGCCACCCCGAGCCCGCATGGTCGGTCACCCGTGGATACGACACATGCTGCGCCAAAAGAGAATTGAGTCGTTCGGCGCGCTCCGCCGGCCCGGTCGCGTCGACCACGGTGAGCCACGCGTCCACGAGTGCGCGGCAGGCGGGGAAGTCCGACGGTGCCGCGCGCTCGACCACCATGTCGTGGTCGGCGCACCGTCGGAGGAGCTCCTCCAGGCCGGCCGGCGGGTCGTTCGCCAGGTCGGCGGCGAGTAGCACCGGGGCCGACCCGTAAGGGTTGATATGCACAAGGCCATTACAGCACGATCTATCCCGTGCCGGACATCACCACAACGACGCTGCTCCTTCTCCTGCTCGCGGCCCTCGCCGCCGGGTGGGTGGACTCCGTCGTGGGCGGGGGCGGCCTGATCCAGCTCCCCGCGCTGCTCATCGCGTTCCCGACCGCCGCGCCGATCCATCTGCTCGCCACCAACAAGATGGCGTCGATCGCGGGGACCGCCACCAGCAGCATCACCTACTGGCGGCGCGTCCGGCCCGACGCCCGGACCGCCGTCGCCCTCGCGATCCCCGCCTTCGCGGGCGGCGTCGCCGGTTCGCTCATCGCCTCGCACATCCCGCGTTCGGCCTTCAACCCGATCATCCTGTTCGCGCTCATCGTGGTGTTCGTCTACACGCTGCGCCAGCCGGACCTCGGCGACGCCACGAACCTGCGGTTCCGCGGGCACAGGCACCTGGTGACGGCCGGGCTCGCCGGGTTCGCGATCGGGGTGTACGACGGTGCGCTCGGCCCGGGCACGGGCTCGTTCCTCGTCTTCGCGATGGTCGGCCTCATGGGCTACGCCTTCCTCGAGGCGTCGGCCAAGGCGAAGGTCGCGAACTTCGCGACCAACCTCGCCTCGCTCGTCGTGTTCCTCCCGCAGGGCGCCGGCTACTGGAAGCTGGGCCTCGCCATGGCGTGCGCCAACGTTGCGGGCGGCTACCTCGGGGCGCGCACCGCGGTATCGAAGGGGAGCGGTTTCGTGAAGGTCGTCTTCCTCGTGGTGGTCTCCGCGTTCATCTGCAAGATCGGTTTCGACGTAGTGACTCAGTGAGCTGGTTCACGCACAGCGGAACGGTTTGCGTTGTAGCCCATGGCTGGACGTAAAATGGCGGGGTGAGCGAAGCCGGTGGCGCCCCCGAAGACCCGATCGACCTCGAGGCGTGGCGGAGCACCAACGAACTGTCCGTCCCGTTCAGCGAAGCGCTGGACCGGTGGGCCGACGCCGCCCACGCGGCGCTCGCCCAGGACGCCGGACGCTTCGGATTCTTCATCAGTTACGCGGAGCTCGCGGCTCGCGCCCAGGCGGACGCCGGGATCGCCACGCGTGCGCCCGTCCGCCTCTGGGTCGCCGCCCTGCAGCGGCGGATCACGGACCTCTGCCAGGCCGCTGGCGAGCCCCCGCTCGTGGCGCTGATGGTCGGTCACGACCACAAGGTCGGCGAGGGCTACGCGTACGCGGTCGCCGCCGCCGGTCTCCCGGTTCCCGGGAACCTCGACGAGCACGCCGCGGCCGCGCGCTTCGCCTGCTACCAGCACTTCGGTGCCGCCGTCCCCTCCGGCGCCGGCCCCCGCCTCACGCCCAAGCTGGAGGAGGCCCGTCGCGCGGCGGCGGCGAAGGCCGCGAAGTCCCGGCCGTCGACCGGACGCGTCGTGAAGGCCCGCTCGGCCGCGCCGCGCTCCGGCGCGGCCCGCGCGACGGCGCCGGGGGAGCGGAAGGCACCGTCGGCCACGAAGGCCGCACCCGCCAAGCCCGAACCGCGGCAACCGAAACTGTGCCCCAATTGCTTCACCGAGCTCGCCGCAACCGGTATCTGCGGCTACTGCTGATCCGCTAGCATCGGTCCGGGTACATCGGGCTCCCGGGCCTTCGCGCCGCGGGTCCTCCACCGCCCGGTGATCACAGTGAACAACCTGTCGTCAATCGACGATTCCCTTGTCCACGTTCGTATCTCGAACTGGCAGTACCAGTGCTGCGGCACGGTGCCCCATCTCGGCGCCGAACTCACCGGCTCGCTCTCCGTCCACTCGGCCGAGGTGCCGGCGTATCTCGCCCCCGCAGTCACCGGCTGGGACCCGCACAGCGGGCTCGTCACCATGGGCGAGGTGGTGGCGCAGCTCGGCTACGGCCTCGCCGATCCCACCGGCCCGCTCCACCTCGCGCTGAGCTGGCACGAGCACGACGTACGCCCCGTCCTGACGGGCGTGGTCGAGCGCCTGTACGAGGAGACCGGCAGGTTCCTGCGGACCGGCGAGCGGTCGTATCGGTTCGCCCCGGAGTCAGCCGTCCACACTCCCGTGCGGGAGGCCACCCGGTGGCCCGACGACCTGCTGGAGGACGGTGGCCGGGCGACCACCGGCGTCGTCGCGGGCATCCGGATGACCGCGCTGCGGATACCGACCGCCGGCGAGGTCGACGCGCGGCTCGCGACGGAGGAGCGGGAGCGCCGCACCCTGATGATCACCGGGCCGACCGGCTGCTTCGGGGCGCGGATCCCTCAGGTGGGAAGCCGGATCCACGTCGACCTGGGTGATCCGCGAATGGTCAAGCAGGGGATTCTCGACGGCCTCACAGCCACCGTCGGCGGTGAGGTGCTGCAGGCCAGTGCGACGCTCGAGCACAGTTCCGGCGGGGGCGCGATGTTCACCGCGTTCATTGAGCCCGACCCCGGTAACCCGCCGGCCGAACTCATGGTCCGCCTCCTCGTCGACTCGAAGGACGCCGTCCCCGAGGGCGCCGCTTCGGACTAGACGGCCACCGGCTCGGGCGTCGCCGTCGACGCCCGGGCCCGAGGGACGGCCCAGCACATGACCGCCGCCGCCACGCAGAGCGCGCCGGCGGTGTAGAACGCCGGGTCGTAGCCGCCCGAGGCGTCGCGGATGTAGCCCGCGCCGAACGCGGCCACCGCAGCGCCCACCTGGTGCGAGGCGAAGATCCAGCCGAACACGACGGGCGTCGATTCGCCGAAGTGCTGCCGGGCCAGCGCCATCGTGGGCGGCACGGTGGCCACCCAGTCGAGCCCGTAGAACAGCACGAACACCAGCAACCCGGGCGCCACCTCCGGCGAGAGCAGCGAGGGCAGCAACGCCAGCGCCAGACCGCGACCGAGGTAGTAGACCACCAGCAGGATGCGCGAATCCACGCGGTCGGTCAGCCAGCCGGAGGCGATGGTGCCGATCACGTCGAAGATCCCGATGACGGCGAGGAGCGAGGCCGCCGCGGTGGCGGGCATCCCGTGATCGCCGGCGGCGGGGATGAAGTGGGTCTGCAGCAGCCCGTTCGTGGTGGCGCCGCAGATCGCGAAGCTCGCTGCCAGCAACCAGAACGCGGGCCTGCGGGCGCCCAGTACCAGGCCGGCGAACGCCGACTTCACGGCGCCGCCGCCGGCCGGCTGCGGCGGCGCCACCTCGTCGGCGCCGAACGGCGGCAGCCCCTTGTCGGCGGGCCACGAGCGCAGCAGCAGGCCCGCGACGGGGATCACCGCCACTGCCACGGCGGTCACCACGAGCGTGGCGGCACGCCAGCCCAACGATTCCGACAGCGCCGCGACGATCGGCAGGAAGATCAGCTGCCCGGTGGCGCCGGCGGCGGTGAGCACGCCGGTCACCAGGCCCCGTCGGGCCACGAACCAGCGCTGGGCGATCGTCGCGACGAACGCCGTCGAGAGCGAGCCCGTGCCGAGGCCGACGAGCACGCCCCACAGCAGCATCAGCTGCCACGAGGCCGTCATGAACACCGCGAGGCCGGTGCCGGCGGCCACGAGCGACAGCGCACCGACCACCACCGGCCGCACGCCGAGCTTGTCCATGAGCGCCGCCGAGAACGGGGCGGTGAGCCCGAACAGCGCCATGTTCACCGACATCGCCGCGCCGATCATCGCGTGCGACCAGCCGAACTCCATGTGCAGCGGGTCCATCATGACGCCGGGCACGGAGCGGAATCCCGCCGCTCCGAGCATGGTCACGAAGGCCACGCCGAGGACGATCCACGCGTAGTGAGCGCGTCGCGCGCGCCGCAGTGTCGTAGTCACCCGATCAGGATTCCGCCGACGGTCGGCCCGAACCAGTGGCATGAATGACAAGATATGAAAGAATCATGCCATGCATACGGTGGCAGTGCTCCTGGTGGAACCGATCGTCGGCTTCGACGCGGCCATCCCGTCCCTGTGCTTCTCCGAGGCCACCGACGACGCGGACGCCCCGCTCTACCGGGTCGTCACGTGCAGCACGGACGGCGGCCCGGTGCGCGCCATCGGCGGCTACACGATCACGCCCGAGGCCGGACCCGAGGTGCTCGCCGACGCGGACACCGTGATCGTGCCGGGTACCAAGATCGACGGTCCGCGGTTCGAGGGCACCCTGCCCGCGGAACTGCGCGCCGTGCTCGACACCATCCGTCCCGGAACCCGACTGGTGTCCATCTGCACCGGCGCGTTCGTCCTCGCCGCCGCTGGCTTCCTCGACGGCCGCGACGTGACCACGCACTGGAAGTACGGCGCCCAACTGCGCCGGCTCTACCCGCGCGTCGGGCTCGTGGACCACGTCCTGTTCACCGACGACGGGGACGTGCTCACCTCAGCCGGTCTCGCCGCGGGCCTCGACCTGTGCCTGCACCTGATCCGCACGGACCACGGCGCCGCCGTGGCCAACAAGGTGGCCCGGCACTGCGTGATCCCGCCCGGCCGCGAGGGCACCCAGGCCCAGTTCGTGGACGCACCCGTGCCGGCCCGAGGCCCGGGAAGCACCGTCGCCGTCCGGGATTGGGCGCTGCGCAACCTCGCCGAGAACCTGGGCGTGGAACGCCTCGCCCGCAGGGCTGGCATGTCCGTGCGCACCTTCAACCGCCGGTTCCGCGAGGAGACCGGGCAGACCCCCGGCGCCTGGGTGCTGCGCCGCCGGCTCGATCACGCCCGGGAGCTCCTGGAGGCCACCGATCGCCCCGTCGACGCCGTGGCCCGCGACGCCGGATTCGGCACCGGGGCGAGCCTGCGCGCGCACCTGCGGCGCGACACCGGGATGACCCCGCTCGGCTACCGCCGGGTGTTCCGACCGGCGGTCGGCGCCTGAGCGCGCCACGGCATCATGGAGGCATGCAGGGTCGGATCGCTCCGCTCACCGGACTGCGCGCCGTCGCCGCGGCCGCGGTCTGCCTGACGCACGCCGCGTTCTCCACCGGCCACTACACGGACGATTTCGTCGGTCATTTCTGGGCGCGATTCGAGATCGGCGTCCCCATCTTCTTCGCGCTCTCCGGCTTCCTCCTGTTCCGGCCGTGGGTCGCGCTCCTGTGCGACGGGACGGGGCGCCAGCCCGACCTGCGGCGCTACGCGTGGCACCGCTTCCGCCGGGTGGTGCCCGCCTACTGGGTGGTGGTGAGCGCGGTCTACCTGCTGGGGATCATCCGGTTCGAGCCGAACCCGTCCGGACGCGGCATCGACGGGTACCTGCGCAACCTGGGCTTTCTCCAGATCTACGGGTTCGGCCACATGCGGGTGGGACTCACCCAGGCGTGGAGCCTGTGCGTGGAGATGGCCTTCTACCTGGCGCTACCGCTGCTCGGCTGGCTGCTCACCGCGGTGGTGTGCCGCTATCGCTGGCGGCCCGGCCGGCTGTTCGCGGGGCTGGCCGCGCTGGCGGCGATCACGCCGGCGTGGATCACGGTGGCCCCGGACATCGAGCTCACCGCCCGGATGTGGCCGCCGGCGTACCTGTGGTGGTTCATCGCCGGGATGGCGCTCACCGTCGCGGCACGGACGCTGCGGGCGTGGCCCCGCTGGGCCACCCCGGCGTGCCTCGCGCTCGCCGTGGCCGCGTTCGTCGTCTCCGCCCTCCCGGCGATCGGCGGGCCGCCCACGATGGTGCCCCGCAGCCCCGTCGAGGCGATCATGAAGTCCGCGCTCTACCTGGTGATCTCCGCCGCGCTCATCGCCCCGCTCGGCCTCGCGCCGCGCGGCGGTGCCCTCTATCACCGGCTGCTCGGCAGCCGGCCGATGGTGTGGCTCGGCGGCATCTCCTACGAGTTCTTCCTCATCCACCTCATCGTGATGGACGTGCTGCTGCTCGACGTGTTCGACTGGGTGCCGTTCACCGGGAACATCGCGATCGCCTTCGTCACGACGACCCTGGTGACGATCCCGCTCGCGTGGGCGCTGCGCGCCGCCCTCCCCTTCGGGGACAATGACCGGGACCGACCGCGAAAGGGGGTGGACGATGACGGAGCCGGATCCGGAGGTGCACATCGACGCGCCGGTACGCCGGTGGTGTGAGGCGCGGGCCATCCCGATGCCGCGCCGGGAGCTCTCCGACGAGGCGGCCCTCCTCATCGCCGCGGGCCACCTGGAGCCCGCCGCCCGCGAGGTGGTGCTCAACCGGTTCGACACCGAGCGCGCCTTTCCCGACATCGGCGGCTACTCCAAGCTGCGCAGGCTCAGCAGGATCGCCGAGGCGACCGAGCCGGAGCCCCTCGCCGAGGATCTGCCACCCAACCCTTTCGTGCAGGCCAAGACGGCGGCCGAGGCCCTGCGCGCCGCCGACGCCCGTCGCAAGCTCGCCGGTTTCCGGCACGCGTTCACGCTCAACCGGCTGTCCTTCGCCGCGGGAGTCCGGGCCGTCCGCCGCGCCCGCAAGGACGCGGTGCACCTCGACCTCGACGAGCGGGACGCCCTCTTCGACGCGCTGTGCCGGACCCCGCTGCCCCTGACCCCGTCGGCCGCCGCCGTGGCCGCGCGCACCGTCGCCCGGGTGGCCGGGCCCGTGCTGCGGCTCGCTCCGCAGGTCGCCGGCTGGGTCGACGGCCACGGCGCTCCCGACGAGCGGCTGCTGGTGTTCGAGGACCGGTACGACGTGCTGCTGTTCCTCGCCGGCCTCGTCTACGACAAGGTCAGCTACTCACGGTCCGTCAGCGCCGGCGATCTCGACGAGCAACTGCTCCAGCTGGACCTGCCCACCGACCTGGTGCAGATCTCCGCCGACGTCGCGCAGATGCGGGCCGTGTGGGGGCAGCTCCGCTACGCCCCGGGACTGGCCGACGGTACGCGGTCCGGCGAGCTGGACCGGGTCTGGGAGGAACTGCTGGCGCGCGTCACCGCCCTCACCCGCGTGGGGGACCTGGTGGACGTGGCCGATTCCAAACGGCCGCGGCGGATGTCGATCGAATCCATCGACCAGCAGATCCACGAGCTGGTGCTGCGCTCGGGCGAACGCGAGATCTCCACGCAGAGCGCCACCCGCGTGGCGGGGCAGATCCTCGGCGCCCGAGGCGAACTCGGCTCGGCGTCGCGCCCCGCGCTCCCGGGTAGCGGCCCGGCGGGCCCGCCGCCGGATCAGGCGCGTGACCAGGACGCCAGGTAGCCCTTCTCCTCGTCCGTGAGGCGGCGCAGGCTGCGCTTCTCGATGTTCACCACGGCCATCTGCGTGGTCGCGAGGATCGCGGGCTTCGACTCCGGTGCCGCGCCGCGCGCCCGCACCTCGTAGCCCAGCGTGAAATCCACGCTGCGGTTCCCGGCGATGTACATCCCCACCTGGACGGGCGAATCCTCGTGGTACAGCTGGGCCTTGTACTTGATCGCCACATCCGCGATGAACGCGCTCTTGATCAGCGGCGCGTACTTCTCACCCGCGGACAGCAGCCACTGGATGCGGGCCTCCTCGAGCAGCGTCACCATACGCGCGTGGTTCACGTGGCCCAGCGCGTCCATGTCCGACCAGCGCACCGGCACGTGCGCCGTGAACGCGAACTCGTGCTTGCCGAGGGTCATTCCGCCCACCCCTTCGCGAACGCGAGGAACGCGTCGTTCTCCTCCCGGTTGGTCACCGTGACGCGGACGCCGTCGCCGTCGAACCCGCGGACCAGCAGCCCGGCCTCCGCGGCGTCGGCGGTGAACCGGCTCGCGTCGGCGCCCAGCGGCAGCCACACGAAGTTCGACTGCGTCGGCGGAACCTCGTACCCGTTCTCCCGCAACGACTCCCGCACCCGGTTCCGCTCCACGACCACGGCGTCGGTGCGGGCCAGCAGCTCGTCGCCGGCGTGCAGCGAGGCGATCGCGGCCGCCTGCGCGGGGACGCTCACCGAGAACGGCAGGTGCACCTTCGTGAGCGCCGCGATGAGCTCGGGGTCCGCGATCGCGTATCCCACCCGGAGCCCCGCGAGGCCGTACGCCTTGGAGAAGGTGCGCAGCGCGATCACGTTGCGGTGCCGGGAGATCAGCGCCGCACCGTCGATCCGCTCGCCGGACTCCTCGTTGGGCCGGTGGTACTCGTAGTAGGCCTCGTCGAGGGCCACGATCACGTGCGGAGGCACCTTCGCGAGGAACGCCTCCAGCTGCTCCTCCGACACCGTCGTCCCGGTGGGGTTGTTGGGGTTGCAGACGAAGACCAGGCGGGTGCGGTCCGTGATCGCGGCGGCCATGGCGTCGAGGTCGTGCACGTGGCCGTCGGTGAGCGGCACCTGGACCGGCGTCGCGCCGACGACCCTCGTCACGATCGGGTACGCCTCGAAGCTGCGCCACGCGAACACCACCTCGTCGCCCGGGCGGCACGTCACCTGCACCAGGTCCTGGCACAGCGCCACCGAACCGCAGCCCGCGTGCACGCGGTCCTCGGTGACGCCCGTCAGCTTCGCCAGCTCGGCCCGCAGCGCGACCGCGCCGTTGTCCGGGTAGCGGTTGGCGCTGCGCAGCACGTCGGAGAGGGCGGCGGCGACGGACGGCAGCGGACCGTCGACGATCTCGTTGGACGCGAGCTTGATCGCCCCCGGCGCAGACCTGCCCGGGACGTACGCGGGCAGCGCGTCGAGATCCGGGCGGAGGGCGAGCGCGTCGGGACGGGGCTGGTTCTGCGTGGCCACCCCGTCAGGGTAGTCCGACGGTGCGCCCGTCCCCCTCCGCGGTCCGGGTGCCCGGCGCCCCGTGCGACCAGGGCCCCGCGTCCAGCGACGCGTACGACTCCTTGACGAACCGCAGGTGCGCCCACGTTTCCACGCCGGCCACGGACGACAGCCCCCGCACGGCGTCGGCCGCGTCGGCCAGCGCGGCGGCCGTCGGCGCGCGGACCGTCGCCAGCAGGTCGAAGGCTCCGGATGTGCGCGCCAGGAAGGACACCCCGGCCGCGGCCTCCACCTCGGCCGCCGCCTCCGCGGTGTCGCCCCGCACGTGGATGCCCATTCCCATCGCGTGCTCGGAGGCGCGGCTCACGATCGGCCCGATCCGCACGATCGACTCCTCCACGAGTCGCAGCACCCGCCGCCGCGCCGCGGCCGCGGACAGGCCGGCGGCGTCCCCGAGCCGCACGTAGGAGGCGCGCCCGTCGTGCTCGAGGGTGCGCAACAGGGCCACGTCGGCCGCGTCGAGCTGCGCCCGGGCGTCCCCGACCGGGCCCACCGCGTCCCGCAGGATCCGCCGGTAGGCGAGGGCCTCCACCCGCGCCACCCCGGGCAGCCCGCGGATCCGGGCGAGCGCGCCGTCGACCGCGGCGACGGAGCCCGCGCGGATCTCGGCGGCGATCCCGAACCGGCCGGTGGTGATCGAGACGTAGACGACGTCCGGGAGCGTGGCGAGCGCGAGGGCGACGGGGGTGGCGGCACCGTCGACCGCGATCCGGGCGTAGCAGATCTCGCCCCGGCCGATCACCGACGGATGGACGACGCCCTGCACCGTGACGCCGCCCGCATCGAGAAGCCGGCGCAGCCGCGCGGCGACGGTCGCCCGGGTGATGCCGGCGGCCGCAGCGAGATCCCGGTGGCTCATGCGCCCGTCGAGCCCCAAGAGGTCCACGAGCCGCTGATCGACCTGGTCCATCGCGCCTCCCGATATTCGGTGCGGGCAGTTTCGGCGTGCCAGTGCACGCAGATCATGCGTGAAGTGGTGCGTGATCGGCCGGATTGGACGCGTACGCCTCGTCACTGTCGAGCATATGCGTCACCGGCGCCGGTCGCGGGTATTCGAACTGCTTGCGGACTCGTGTGACCGGGCTTACAGTTGCGCCCTCAGGCAGAGGAACTGCCAGGTCAGGAGGCGCAGTGAACCAGACCATCACCGATTCGGACGTGACGGCCGCAGCGGACCGGATCATCGCGGCCTTCGCTGCGACGGACACCGAGGCGTACTTCGCCGGCTTCGACCCGCGGGCGACGTTCGTCTTCCACAGCGAACCCCGCACCCTCCGCGACCGCGCCGAGTACGAGCGGCTCTGGGCGGGCTGGGTGGAGAGCGGCTGGCGCGTGGTCTCCTGCGACAGCTCCGAACGGACCGTCACCGTGGTCGACCGGACCGCGGTGTTCAGCCACAGCGTGCGCACCGTGACCGAGGACGCCGACGGCACGCGTACCGAGACCCGCGAACGCGAATCCATCGTGTTCGCCGCCCGCGACGACGGCGCGCTCCTCGCCGTCCACGAACACCTCTCGGAGGCATGATGCTGCGCTACTACCGCCGCCTCGACGCGCACCTGCACGCCGGTGCCGACGACGGACAGCCCGTGGCGGGCGATCTCAGCGGGCCCCGGATCGGATTCATCTGGCTCGCCGCCAATCTCGTGGTCACCACCATGCTCACCGGCACGCTGTTCGTGCCGTCGGTGTCGCTCACCACCGCGCTGTGGCTCATCGTCGCCGGCACGGTCGTGGGCGCCCTCGTGCTGGTGGCCGTCGGCAACGTCGGCACCCGCACCGGGCTGCCCACCATGGCCCTCACCCGCGCCTCGTTCGGCGTGCGCGGCAGCCGGATCCCCGTGGCCGCCAACATCGCCGTGCTCATGGGGTGGAGCTGGGTGCAGGCCATGCTCGCCGGCGTCACCGTCAACCACGTCATCGCGGCGCAGACGGGCTACTCCAACCCCGTGCTGTTCTCGGTGCTCTGCGAGGTGATCGTGGTGTCGCTGGCCATCTTCGGCCACGCCGGCATCGCCCGTGTCGAGCCGATCCTCGCCGTGGTCATCCTCGCGATCATGGGCTACCTGTTCGCGATGATGCTGGGCGACGGCTACTCCCGCCTCGACTCCCTGCCGCTCGACCCGGAGGGGCTGAGCGGCCTCGGCATCTTCGACATCGTGGTCGCGACCGCCATCTCCTGGACGGTGCTCTCCGCCGACATCAACAGGTTCGCCCGCACCTCGCGCGGCGGCGTCGTGGGATCCGGGCTCGGTTACGTCGGGTCGACGGTGGCGGCGATGGCCCTGGGCGCCACCGCGATCGCCTACCTGTTCGCGCAGGGCAAGAACGTCCCGTCGTTCGACCCGACGGTGATCGTGGACGAGTTCGGCGTGCCCCTGGCGATCGTGGTGTTCTTCTCCGTGATGGCCACCAACACCATGGCCGTCTACGGCATGGTGACGTCGCTGGTGAACTCCGAACCCGGCCGGATCCGTTTCCTCCCCGCGGCATTGGGGCTCGGCGTGATCTCCATCGCCGGATCGGCGTGGCTCGCCCTGCTCGACAAGTTCACCGCGTTCCTCACCGCCATCGGCATCGTGTTCATCCCCGTGTTCGCGATCATCGTCGTGGACTTCTACGTGCTGCGCCGCGGGCGGTACGCGGCCTCGCTCGCCTCCGCGGACTCCCGCGAGTACTGGTACCGCGGAGGCTGGAACCCCATCGCCGTCGTGGTGTGGATCGTGGGGGTGGCGTTCTCCTCGGCCATCACGTATCTGTGGGTGAGCCCCGTCGGGGCCACGGTGCCCACGTTCCTCGTGAGCGCCGGGTTGTACTGGGCGGCGAGCGTCGCCGTCAGCGGACGACGCGAAGGCGAACGGGAGGAGCCGGTGACCGCGTGAGCTGGATCGATCTCACCCACCCGCTCACGCCCGGGACCGAGTACCCGGGCGACCCGCCCATCGCCGCGGAGCCGGCGCTGACGCTGGACGACGACGGGGTGGCCGTCACGCGGCTGCTGCTGTCGACGCACAGCGGCACCCACGTCGACGCCCCGTGCCACACCGTGGCCGGAGGGCGGACCGTCGCCGACGTGCCGCCGGAGGAGCTGATCGGACCCGCCCGCGTGATCCCCGTCGACGTGGCCGCCGGCGCCGCGATCCGGCCCTCGGATCTCGGGGCGCTCCCCGCGCGGCTCCCGGCGATCGTCCTGATCGCCACCGGCTGGGACCGCTGGTTCGGGACGGCCCGGTACCGCGAACACTCCGCTCTCGCGCCGGAGGCGGTGGGGGAGTTGTGGGACCGGGGGATGCGGGTGCTCGGCGTCGACTGCTACAGCCCCGACGCCATCGATTCCGCGACCTTCCCCGTGCACGCCCTCGTGCTCGGGCGGGACGGGCTCATCGTGGAGAACCTGTGCGGGCTCACGGGCCTGCCCGCCGAGTGCGAGGTGGGGATCCACCCTCTCGCCGTGGGCCCGTTCGACGGTGCGCCGGTCCGCGCGCTCGCCCGGGTGCCGTGAGCGGGATCGAGGCGTGGCCTGCGGTTTTGTGGGTTGGGAAGGCGTTGTGTAAAGTAGCTGCTCGGCGGTTGCGCGTGACCCGTAAGGATCGCTCGCGCATCGCGTCCGATTTGGAGGCGTGCCAGAGCGGCCGAATGGGACTCACTGCTAATGAGTTGTCCGGCCAACACCGGACCGGAGGTTCAAATCCTCTCGCCTCCGCCACGTCGGTCTTCGGACCGGCGACAATTGAAGATGGGTATGCGCCCGTAGCTCAGTGGATAGAGCATCTGACTACGGATCAGAAGGTCAGGGGTTCGAATCCCTTCGGGCGCACAGGACAACACCCGGTCGACATCCGTCGTCCGGGTGTTGTCGTTCTTCGTCAACCGCCCGCCGGGTGCCTTTCGCGAGACTACCGTCGACGGGGACGAGAGGGGCGTGTGCATGACTGAGCGCGTGGATTCCACCGAGCCGGCGCGGGAGATGCTGCGGCGGCTGTGGGCCAGCAACGGGCCGCTGCTGATCCATCAGAGCGGCGGCTGCTGCGACGGGTCCGCACCGATGTGCTTCACGGTGGACGAGTTCCGCGTCGGCGATGCCAACGTGCGGCTCGGCACCGTCGACCTGGGGAACGGCGACGTGGTACCCGTATGGGTCTCCGACGGGGAGGCCCGGGTGTGGGAGAACAGCCGCCTCATCCTGGACCTCGAGCCCGGCCGCGCCGCCGGCTTCTCGCTGGAGGGCTCCACCGGGCACCGGTTCGTGTCCCGCGTGGAGATCACGGGCGACGGTGCCGCCTGCTCCGTCCCGCAGGCCTGACGGTCAGCGCCACGGCGTCGCCGAGCGCCGAGGGGCGCTATGCGGGCATCAGCCCGGATCGCCCGCGCGAGAGATGGTCTCGCAACCCGTGAGCGGGTGAACCGATGGTGGGCGCTGGGTGGAGGTCGATCTCGGTTCCGGGTAGCGTCCCCCTGGTGACGCCTCAGGACGTTCGTGCACCCCTGGAATCGGGAATGTTGCTCGCCGCGAACCGGACCGGGCCGTTGCTCGGAGTGCTCGTGGTGTTCGTCTGCTTCCTGCTGGGGCAGCTGCCGCCGTCGGTGATCGGCCTCGCGATCGCCGGCGGTGGGGCGACGCGGATGACGTTCGTCCTCCAGGCCGTGTTCACCGTCGGATTCGCCTGCACGCTCGGACTCCTCGCGCTCTGGGTGCGGTACCGGGAGGGCCGACGGTTCGCCACGGTCGGCTTCCCCGGCGGCCTGCGCCCGGGCGCGGCGGGCAGCCAGGTGGCGCGGGGCGCGGCCGTCGCCGCGGCGATGATCGCGCTGCTCGTCCTGGTGAACGTCGCGAGCGGGGCGGCGACGCTCTCCGCACCCGCATGGGGTTCCCTCGTGCCCGTGCTGATCCTGCTGGCGGGGTTCGCGGTGCAGGGATCGACCGAGGAGGTGCTGACCCGCGGCTTCCTGGTGCAGGCCGTGGCCTGGCGGTGGGGCGTGTGGGCGGCGATCGTCGTCCAGGCGATGGTGTTCGCGTTCCTGCACGGCGCCAACGGCGACGTCAGCCTGTTCGCCGTCGCGAACCTCCTGATCGTCGCGGTGATGCTGGGCTTCTGGGCGCTCGCCGAACGCGGCCTGTGGGGCGTGTGCGCGTTCCACGCCGTGTGGAACTGGGGCCTCGCCAACGTGGCCGGCGGCACCGTCTCGAACATCGAGGTGACCACCTCGCTCACCCGATTCTCGCCGGCCGAGGGCGCGAACGACCTGCTCACCGGCGGCGGATTCGGGCTCGAGGGATCGGCGGTGGCCACCGCGCTGCTGGGGATCGGGGCGGTCGTCGCGCTCGTCGCCTGGCGGCGCCGGGCATCGTCGGGCACCGCGGACGGACGGCCCGCCGCCTGACGCACCACCTTCCCGAGGACGCAAACTCGGTGTGCCCGAGCGGGTAGCGTCGCCGGTGTGGAGGTGCCGCGGTGAGGAAGAGGCTTCGCAAGCGCAGGTCGGGTACGGACACGCTGTATGCGGACGTCTCCGAGTGGCAGCCGGCGTTACCGGACAAGTACCCGTATCGCTGGGTGGCGATCCGCTCCAACGACGGCACCTACCGGGACCGGCGGTTCGCCGAGAACTGGGACACGGTGCGCCGCATGCTCGACGACGGGCGCCTGGTGGGCGCCATCGTGTACGCCGTCGTCCGCCCCAACTGGCAGGACAGCCTGGACGTGCACATCGAGATGCAGGGCGAGGACAGGCCCGACGTGGTCACCATGGCCGACGCGGAATCGTGGGGCGGGCAGATCGTGGGCGACCACTCCGACGCCTTCAACGGCTTCGTCCGCGGCGCCTCGGAATGGCGCGGCGGCACCGGAACCCGGATCACCCGCTGCCTCGGCTACCTCAACCCGAACGACGCCGGCATCTGGCAGAAGCTGCCCGACATCCCGTTCGTGGTGCCCTCCTACGGCGCACCGCCGGACTTCGCGAACGCCCCGGAACTGGGGCGGCGCTACGTGATCCACCAATACACCGACGGCAGCGGCTACGGTGACGGACTGCCCGAGGGCTACGGACGGGTGCGCTGCGACATGAACGCCGCGAACGGTCGCGACCCGTGGCAGCTCGGGGACGTCCTGGGCACCACCACGATCCCGGTGGATTGACCCGATCCGCATGGACGCCGTATCGGCGCTGCGGAGGTGCGCCGGTGCGCGGCCACCTGCGGGAGCAGGCGGCGGTCCTCCGCGGCGTACCGGGCGCGGGCGTCGGACGCGGTGAGGTGTGCGAATGCATAGACGAATGGCAGGAACGGTGGTAGAAAAATGGCATGAGAACTACCATCGATGGGGCGGGGCGGATCGTGGTGCCGAAGGCCATCCGGGACGCGATGGGGCTGGATGCCGGGAGGGCGGTGGACGTGACATTGGCAGACGGACGCATCGAGATCGAGATCGCACCGGCCAAGGTGCACATCGATAAGGGAGGGATTCTGCCGGTCATTCGGGCGGCGGAAGACCTGCCACCACTGACTGACGACATCATCCGCGAGACGCTCGAGGCCACGCGACGATGACCTTCTACGCCCTCGACTCGAGTGTGCTGCTTCCGATGCTGATGAAATGGCACCCGGCGCACGACGAGCTGCGGGGTTCGGTGCGTCTGTCGGAGAGCGTTCTGCCGACCCACGTTCTCCTTGAGACCTTCTCCGTGCTCACGCGACTACCTTCGCCCCACCGGATATCCCCGGCGGAGGCCTCGGAGACGATCGAGGATTTCGGGTTGCAGGTGATTGGATTTCCGACCAACGACATGCGCTCATTCGTCGCGGGGCTGGGTGCCAAAGGTGTTCGCGGCGGAGCGATCTACGACGCGTTCGTCGGAGCCACTGCTGCCCACGCCGAGGTTCCGCTGCTGACCCGTGACCGTCGGGCGATTCCCACCTACGAGGCCGTCGGGGCGAAGTACCAGACGGTGTGAGGCGGACCGTCGGGCGGCGGGGCCGGAGACGGCGGCGGCGCCGCCCCGACGGATCGGGGCGGCGCCGTGACACCCTCACATGGTGCCGGTCACGCCGGGGCTCAGAAGAAGCCCTGCGCGGTCGGCGCGTAGGAGACCAGCAGGTTCTTGGTCTGCTGGTAGTGATCGAGCATCATCTTGTGGTTCTCACGCCCGATGCCCGAATCCTTGTAGCCGCCGAACGCCGCGTGCGCGGGGTACTGGTGGTACGTGTTGGTCCACACGCGGCCCGCCTGGATGTCCCGGCCGGCGCGGTAGGCGACGTCGCCGCTGCGCGACCACACGCCGGCGCCCAGGCCGTAGCGGGTGTCGTTGGCGATCTCGATGGCGTTGTCGTAGCCGTCGAACGAGGTGACCGCCAGCACGGGGCCGAAGATCTCCTCCTGGAAGATCCGCATGTCGTTGGTGCCGCTGAAGATCGTCGGCTGCATGTAGTAGCCGCCGGACAGGTCGCCGCCCAGATCGGCCGCTTCGCCGCCGGTCACCAGCGTGGCGCCCTCCTCCTTGCCGATATCGATGTAGGAGAGGATCTTGTCGAGCTGCTCCTTCGACGCCTGGGCGCCGATCATCGTGTCGGTGTCGAGCGGATCGCCCTGGCGGATCGACTTGGTGCGGATCGAGCCGAGCTCCAGGAACTCGTCGAAGATCGGCCGCTCCAGCAGCGCGCGCGACGGGCACGTGCATACTTCGCCCTGGTTCAGCGCGAACATCGTGAAGCCCTCGAGGGCCTTGTCCTGGTAGTCGTCGTTGTCGGCCATCACGTCCTTGAAGAAGACGTTCGGGCTCTTGCCGCCCAGCTCCAGCGTGACCGGAATCAGGTTGTCGGCCGCGTAACCGGCGATCAGCTTGCCCGTGGTGGTCTCGCCGGTGAACGCGATCTTCCGGATGCGCTTCGACGACGCCAGCGGCTTACCGGCCTCCAGGCCGAAACCGTTGACGATGTTCACCACGCCGTCGGGCAGCAGGTCGCCGATGAGCGAGAACAGGTACAGCACCGAGACCGGCGTCTGTTCGGCCGGCTTGAGCACGATCGCGTTACCCGCGGCCAGCGCCGGCGCCAGCTTCCACACCGCCATGAGGATGGGGAAGTTCCACGGAATGATCTGTCCCACAACGCCGAGCGGCTCGTGGTAGTGGTACGCGACGGTGTTCTCGTCGATCTCGGAGAGGCTGCCCTCCTGCGCGCGCAGGCAGGCCGCGAAGTAGCGGAAGTGGTCGATCGCGAGCGGGATGTCGGCGTTGAGCGTCTCGCGGACGGGCTTGCCGTTCTCCCACGACTCGGCGACGGCGATGGCCTCCAGGTTCTCCTCCATCCGGTCGGCCATCTTGTTGAGGATGTTCGCGCGGACCGTCGAGGAGGTCTTGCCCCACGCCGGGGCGGCCGCGTGCGCGGCGTCCAGCGCCAGCTCGATGTCCTCGGCGGTCGACCGCGCGACCTCGCAGAAGGGCTGCCCCGTGACCGGCGACGGGTTCTCGAAGTACTGGCCCTTCACCGGCGGCGTCCACTGCCCGCCGATCAGGTTGTCGTACCGCGACTGGTAGCTCATGAGGGAGCCTGCGGCCCCGGGACGTGCGTAAACGGTCATGTCGTGCCTCCGAAAGAAAGGGGTGACGGGCGTCACAGTCCACGGTACGCGCGGACCGTTGCAACACCGTTGCACGTGCCTCGGGGCACTGTTCGGGGCATTGTTCGGGGCGCCGCGGGGGCGGGGCGGTCGTGGCCGGGAGGCTCCTCAGCCCAGGTCGACGGCGATCGCGGCGAGCCTGCCGTCCGCCTCCGCGCGGGCCTGCGCGTCCCCGTGCGTGCGCAGCACGCGCCAGCCCTGCTCGTCGTCCCGGGCGTCCGGGAGGTCCAGCCACCGCCGCAGCAACCCCAGATCGCGGCTCGCCAGCACCGCCGACCGCACGCTCCCGGCCAACTCCGCACGCAACCGCGCGACCCCCGGCGCCGACGAATTCGGCAACAGCGGACCGCGATACACGCTCAGCGCGTCCCCGACCCGGCCGGCACGGATCGCCGCGACCACCTCCTCCGCATCGGAGGCCAGCGGCCGCAGCAGCCGGTACGGGCGCGAGCCCAGGAACTCGGCGCCGATCGTCTTGCGCAGCCGGGACACCTCCGCGCGCACGGTGACCACGTCGAGGTCCCGCTCGTCGAGCAGGAGCGCCAGGTGGTCCGCGGTCAGGCCCTCGGGATGCCGCGACAGCAGCGCTAGGATGTCGGCGTGCCGCCCCGTGAGCCGCACCTCCCCGCCGTCGCGCTCCAGCACCGGAGGCCCGGCCAGGAGGCGCAGGCGGTCCGACGGTGCCGGATCCCGCGGGGCCAGCCGCAGCACCGCGAGCTGCCCTTCGACCGCGAGCGCCGCGGCGCGGACCAGCGCCATCGCCTGCGGAGTGGTCACCTCGGGACCCCCGGTCACGTCCAGCACGCCGATCGGGGTGCGGGTCACCGGATCGTGGATCGGGACCGCGGTGCAGTTCCAGGTGTGGGCGAGGCGGGCGAAGTGCTCCGACCCCGCGATCTGCACTTCGGTGTCCAGGGCCAGCGCCGTGCCCGGCGCGTTCGTGCCCGCCGCCGTCTCGCTCCAGTCCGCGCCCGGGGCGAAGTTCATCGCCTCCGCGCGGCGCACCGTCGAACCGTCGCCCTCGACCCACAGCAGCGTGCCGTCGCGGTCGCCGACAGCGACCATCGCGCCGGCGGAATCGTCCACCAGCAGGCGGCGCACCACCGGCATGACGGAACTCAGGGGGTTGCGGGCGCGCAGCCGATCCAGCGCCGCGGCGCCCGACGGTGCCTCTCCGTCCGGGTTCACGCCCAGGGCGCGGCTGCGCTGCCAACTGTCCGCGATCAGTCCGCGCAGCTGGGAGCGGCGCAGGGCGGAGTCGTCGACAGCACCGTCGACGAACTTGCTGTGCAGCCGCGCGGCGGCCGAGGCCGACGTGGCGGCGAGGGACCCTGCAACCATCGTGCTACCGAAGATAGCGCCGAACCCGCCGCCGGGAGGCCGCTTCGCCGTCACCGTTCGCCGTCGCAGCGGCGCCCGGGCCGACCGGGGCTCACCAGCCCGGGTCGCCGACGAACTGCAAGCTCACGTACGACGGCTGATCCGGGCTGAGCAGCACCGTCTGCTTGCCGAGCCTGGTGCGCGCCAGGTCCGGCAGCGTGGCCAGGTACCGCGGCACGCTGCCCGCGTACACGTCGATCCGCAGGCGGTGCCCCTCGTCGAGGAGCGCGTCGGTGGGGACCACGTCGACGTCCAGCTCGATGGTCTCGCCGGGCGGCACCTTCTGCTTCGCCGACCAGGTGAGCGGGTGGAACGCCGACAGCAGCTCGCCGTCCACGTCGTACTCGCTGCGCGCCGGGTCTACCGCGCGGTTCGACGCCAGGAGGGCGCCGCCGGAGAGCACCCTCGACGTGCCGTCGGGCGCCACGTCGTTCACGGTCACCGTCCAGATCGCCTCGTCGCCCTCGCACTGCGTCACCAGGTGCACGTTGATCGCGCCGCTCAGTTGCACCGGCACGGCCGCCGGCGGCGAGGTGAAGGAGATCGCGCCCCGTTCCTGCGCCCCGGCGTCGTCGAGGAAGGGCAGTGTCTTGGTCAGGCCGGCCAGCACCTGCGTGAGGTCCGGCGAGACCATTCCCCGCAGGTCCAGCCGTGTGGACGCGGACGCCCGCTGCCGGGCGGGGAAGGGCGCGAGGCCCCCGTCGTACTTGGCGTGCGCCGCGGTCCCGGACGCCACCGGTGTGGCGTAGAGCCGTGCGGTGCGCGCGCCCTGGCGGGGGAAGGACTCTCCCGCGGACCATCCGCCGCCCTGCTGCTTGAGCGTGACGGGGCCGTAGCCGTCCACGCCGTTGTCGATGCCCTTGAGCCACTTGTCGTACCAGGCCCGCTGCAGGACGTCGATCCGCGGCGGCGACTGGCTGCCGCCGAACCCGGCGCCCATGTCGAAGTGGTACCCGTCGGTGATCACCATCTGCTTCTGTCCCGCAGGAAGATTCAGCCGCGAGAAGGTGCGTGGCGTGCTGCGGCCGAACAGGTCGTGCCAGCCGCCGAACAGGAAGGTGGGTGCCGCGATCGATTCGATCCTCGCGTGCCGCTCCGTGAAGTACGGGTTGTCGTTGACCCGCGGATCCCGCCCCGTCACGACGCCGGACGCCACTGAGCCCAGCTCCGTGGCCGGGGACCCGAGACGGCTGAGCAGCCACCGAAACGTGTTGCCGTTCACGGTGTCGCGCAACAGCGTGCGCGGGTTGTAGAGCCACTTCAGCGCGTTCACCGCGCCCAGCCAGATCGGGATGAACACGGAGGGAAGGCCGCCCGTGATGTAGATGTCGCGAACGATGTCCTCGCTGCCCTCGATCGCGAACACCGCGCCGAGCCCCGGCGGATTGTGGCCCGCAGCCTGCAGGGAGTTGATCGCCGAGTACGACCAGCCGCCCATGCCCAGTTCGCCGTCGCACCAGTCCTGTTCGCGCGCCCAGGCGAGTACCTCGACCGAATCCTGCTGCTCGCGTGCGCCCATGATCTGCCACACCCCGTGCGAGGTACCCGTACCGCGCACGTCGACGATCACCTGCACGTAGCCGCTGCGCACCAGGCGCCGGTTGATGCCGAAGCCCTCCAGGATCCCGCCCGTGGGGTCGATGGTGCTGCCGGTCAACGTCTTCGTCGCGGTGTTCACCACGGGGCCCAGGAACGGCGCGTGGGTCGCCTCGTCGATCGCGTCGACCACCGCCCGGTTGTACGGGTTGATGTTGAGGATCGCGGGGTACGGCGTGGTCACCGGCTCGCCGTCGCGCTCCGCCGGTCGCACGACGGTGGCGCGCAGCCGCACACCGTCGGACATCCGGATGTCCACGTTCCGGTCGATGTGCACCCGGGGGTACGTGAGCCGGCCGTCCACGGCCTCCCGCCAGGCGCGGGCGTCCGCACCGCCGGTGGGATCGCCGAGCGGCAGAGCGTGGTCCACCCGCGGGTGGTGCTCCCCGCGGACGGGCGTGGGCAGCGACCGGTGCCGGTCCCACAGCGGGAACCGACCCAGGCGCGCATTCGCTCTACCGGATTGGCTGCTCGTCATCGAGTACCCCTTCGTTCAAGGTTCAACCTAGAGCACAGGTGACGCACCTCACAAAACCGGATCCCGCATCGTTGCCGTTTCGTGGCCGAACGATGTCCTCCCCGTGCACCGCGGAGCGCCGTCCTCCCGCACCCCTGCGGCCGCCCCCGCGCGGCCTATAAGCTGCCTGGTAGGCGCTGACAGCGCCCGAATCGCACCCGAATCACGGAGGATCCATCGTGCCCACGTCGCTGACCACCTCGCTGCTCGATCCCGCGCGCCAGCCCGCGGTGGTGGCCGATTTCGCGTCCGTGGTGGACGCCGAGGTCAAGGAGAAGAGCGGCCTCTCGGGCACCGCGATCAAGGCGGCGTACTCCGCGGTCAAGAAGGTCTCGCCGTCGGTCATCGAATCGGCCCTGACCAAGCTGCTTCCGGAGTTCGCGTCCGCCCTCGACCCGTTCTGGGCCGACTTCCAGGCGCAGGGCCCCGGCGACTTCGGCCAGTACCTCGCCTCGCGCGGCGACGAGGCGGGCGACGCGCTGCTCGCCGTCACCGACCGCAAGGCCGAGTCCACCACCCAGCCCGCCCTGCGCAAGGCGTACCAGAGCCTGCGCGGCAAGGCGAAGGAGAACGTCGTGGCGGCCCTCCCGCGGGTCGGCGCCGCGATCCAGAAGAACGCGGCCTGATCATGGCGAACGTCCAGCTCAACGGGTCGGAGAAGCTGACGACCGCGGTGCCGCACGCCTACAGCGCGACGGTTCCCGGCGGTGCCACCCTGCACATCGCGGGCGTCGCCCCGCTCGACGAGGGCGGCACCACGATCGCCCCCGGCGACGTGCAGGGGCAGGTCCGCGCGGCCGTCGCGAACCTCGACGTGATCCTGGCGGAGCGGGGCGCCGGCCTGGCCGACGTCGCCCGCCTGACCGTGTACGTGGCCGAGCGGCTGCAGATCGACCTGCAGGTCGCGGTGGACACCCTGGCGGAGGAGTTGGACGCGCTGCCGCCGCTCTCGGTGGTCGGCGTCACCCGGCTGCGCTACGACGATCAGGTGGTCGAGCTCGAGGCCGTCGCCGCGCTGTAACCGCGGCCATATGTCCGGTGTCGACCGCCGGTACGTCACTGCTCGCGCGGTGAGTCGTCGGCGGCGGAAGCCGAGGGTTTACGGTAGAGGGCGTGAGTACCCCTTCCTCCGCAGACGCGCCCGCGACCGTGATCACCGGGGGCAGCTGGCCCCGCATCCTCACGTGGCGGTCCGACGACGGGAACCTGCTCGAATCTGTTCGCGTGCAGGTCACCGGTGATCGGATCCGTGCCTACGGGCGGATCATCGGCGCCCCGGCCGGCGACACCCCCGCGTTCAACGCGTCGTACGACCTGGTGACCGACGACGAGGGCGTCACCAAGCGCCTCTCGGTGCACGCCCTCACCGCGGCCGGCGAGTCGCAGGTGACGATCGCGCGCGACGGCGAGAGCCACTGGCTCGTGCAGGGCGCGCAGGGCGCCGAGCGGGGCTTCTTCTCGGGCGCCCTGAGCGTGGACGTGCTCAAGTCGGCGTTCTTCAACGCCCTCACCATCCGCCGGTACGACCTGCAGACGCACACCGAGGAGGTCGACGTGCCGGTCGTGTACGTCGAGTTGCCCAGCCTGCAGGTGAAGGAGACCGTGATCAACTACGCGGCCGCGGCCGACGGCATCACGGTGATCTCGCCCGTCTCCAGCTCGAAGGTCTCGGTCGACGAGGACGGTTTCATCCTCGACTACCCGGGCCTGTCGAGCCGCGTCGACTGATCCGCTTCCGCGGGGAGCGCCGTCACCACGCCGCCGGCGTGCCCGGCCTCCCGCAACGCCCGCTGCCATCCCGCCCCGTCCAGCACGGGGGCGAACGGGGTGCGGCGGGCGTTCTCGTACCTGCGGCGGGCCGCGTAGCCGCGCTCGGTGATCGTCCCGACGGTGCCGTGCTCGGCCAGCTCGGCGCGGGCCGCGTTCAGCGCGGCGATGGTGTCGTCCAGCGCGTCCAACAGGGCGCCGGCGTTCGCCTCGCACATGGCGTTCACCAGTGACGGTGCCGTGCCCGCCACCCGCGTCACGTCGCGGAAGCTGCTCGCCGCGAGCGTGAGCGCCAGCTGTTTCGCGGCCGGATCCGACTCGGCTGCGATCGCCACCGCCTCCGCCACCACGTGCACCGAGTGCGAGATCCGGGCGACGGCCGCATCGTGTTCCGCGGATCCCGCGGGAACGATCACGGCGCCGCAGTCCAGCCCCACGGACGCGGCGAGCCGCCAGGCCCGCGACGGGGTGTCGTCGTCGGCCGTGACGACCCACATCGCCCCGTCGAACAGGGTGGCGTCGGTGGCCTCCCAGCCGGAGAACGCCGTCCCCGCCATGGGGTGCCCGCCGGCGTAGCGGCCCGTCAGGCCCGCGGCGGCGACCCGCCGGGCCACGTCGCCCTTGACGCTGACGGCGTCGGTCAGCCACGCGCCGGGCGCGTGGTCGGCGACGGCCGCGAGCACCCCGTCGAGCGCGGGCACCGGGACCGCCACCACGATCACGTGCCCGCCGTCGTTCGCCCGGCGCAGGGTGGCGGCGAGGTCCGTCGTCGCGTCGAAACCGGCGGCCGAGGCGTCGTCGGCGGCCGCCGCGGACCTGTTCCACCCGTACGCGGGTCGCCCCGCGCGGTCGAGCGCGCGCAGGATCGAGCCGCCGATCAGGCCGAGGCCCAGGACGCAGACGGGGACGGCGGAACGGGGGGTACGCGGGGCGGACACGCCACCAGCGTTCCACAGGGCGGGCGCGATGCCGCTCGAGGCGTGTCGTTTCACCCGGATTGCGGTTACGGTTCTTCCATGGCCGCACAGACCTCGCCGGAGAAGTATGACGACACCGACGGATACGCCGTCGCGGTGGTGCGCGACGAGACGTCGTGGTCCGTGTCCCTGCTCGACCCCGGTGCGCTGCGGACCATCGGCAACGCCGAGCAGGAGCTCAAGGGCCTGCGCGCGGCGGGCGCCCTGTTCGGCCTGCTCAACGTGGACGACGAGTACTTCGTCATCGTGCGCCCGGGCCCGTCGGGCACCCGGCTGCTGCTGTCGGATGCGACCGCGGCCGTGTTCGACGACCTCGCCGAGCAGGCCCTCGACCGGCTCAACGTGGAGGTACCGGACATCGATCCGGACGAGATCGAGGACACCGACCCGTGGCCCGAGGGCGATCTCGCGATCCTCGCGGACCTGGGGCTGGGGGAGCAGGAGCTCGGCGTGCTCCTCGCCGACCCCGATCTGTACCCCGATGAGCAACTGCAGGTGATCGCGGAGCGGCTCCGGTTCGACGGGGAGCTGGGCGCGATCCTCGACGCCCTGAACTGACGTGCCCCACCTCGCCTCCGAGCGTTCGGCGATGGGGCTCGCGCTCGACGCCGCGCGCCTGTCCGGCCCGGACGACGTGCCCGTGGGCGCCGTCGTCCTCGGGCCCGACGGTGCCGTGCTCGCCCGGGCGGGGAACCGGCGGGAGGCGCTGGGCGACCCGACCGCGCACGCCGAGGTGCTCGCGCTGCGCGAGGCCGCCGCGCTGTTCGGCGACGGGTGGCGCCTCGGTGGCTGCACGCTGGCCGTGACCCTGGAGCCGTGCGCGATGTGCGCGGGCGCCCTGGTCTCCGCGCGGATCGGCCATCTCGTGTTCGGGGCGTTCGAGCCGAAGACGGGCGCGGTGGGCTCGGTGTGGGACGTGGTGCGCGATCCGCGGGTGGCGCACCGGGTGACGGTCCGCGCGGGCGTCCGGGAGGCGGAGTGCGCTGCGCTGCTCACCGAGTTCTTCGCCCCGCACCGCGGCTGACCTGCCGATTCGGCGCTCCGGTGGGTGTCCGGTAAAGTACTCCGACGGTGGCGTGTCCGAGCGGCCGAAGGTGCAACACTCGAAATGTTGTGTGCGGTAACCCCGTACCGAGGGTTCAAATCCCTCCGCCACCGCCGAGAGGAACCCTCTCCGACCGAGTTCGGAGGGGGTTCTTCGCTTTTCGGGCCGCGTCGCGTCGCCCCGACCCTGTCGCCGCCGGCCGCCGCCGGCGCGGGGTGCGGCGGATCCACCACTCGCACAGTCCCAGCGCGATCATCCAGCTGAGCCACGCGGTGAGGCCCGTGACGAGGGTGTCCCCGAGCGGGCCGTCGATCCCGAGCGCGCCGATCGTGATCGCCAGCACCGGGGCCAGGATGCGGTTGATGATCACGGAGTACATGAGCGTCGCGCTGCGCAGCATCCAGCGGCGGTGCGACGGGACGTCGCCGCGCAGGATCGCGCGCACGCCGAGGCCGGTGAACAGCAGGGTGAGGGTCCCGAGCGTCACGTTGGAGACCGCGTTGACGGGCCCGAACGGGGAGACGGTGCCGACGGCGATCGCGCCGAGCGCCCCGGGGATCGCGCACGCGACGTAGACCCGGCCGGCGATCCGGTGGTATCGGGCGAACCAGCGGCGGCCCAGCTGGATCAACCCGGCGAGCATCGCGACGGAGCCCAGCATGATGTGGCCGACGAGGAGCGCGTAGTACCAGGACGGCTGGTCGTCGAGGGGGACGCGACTGCCCCCGGTGAGGTACGGCGGCAGCGAGTACGCCAGGAACACCGCCACGATCAGCGCGCCGATCAGCATCTTCTTCATGCCCGCGACGGTAGGAAGAGGGCCCGCGCGGGCGGATCACCCGCGCGGGCCGTTCCGCCTCACCCCTGCGGGTGAGGCGGGCGCTCAGTGCGAGCTGAAGAAGCCGATCGACTTCGGCGCGCTGTCGCACCGCGCCAGCATGCCCGGGGTGTCGGTGAAGTGGCAGTTCCAGCCCTCGACGGTGGCGGGCTTCGCCGACGCGATCATCGGGCCGAAGGCGTTCGCCACCTTCATGGCCTCACCGCAGTCGACCTTCGCGCTGCCCACGACGTGGACGTACAGCGCACCGTCGGGTCCGCGGGTCTGGCCGCACATCTGCCCGCGGGTGACCTCCTGTGCCGCGGAGGACTCGGCGGCCGTCGCGGTGGAGGTGGCGGCGCCGGATTCGGCGCCGGAGGAGGATTCGGAACCGCCGCCGCAGCCGGCGAGGAGGAGCCCCCCGAGAGCGGCTACTGCGACGGTTGTGACTGGTGTTGTTAGCCTGCGCGCGTTGCTCATGCACCCCACCCTACCGGCGTACCGGTGATTGACGTCACAAAACTGCCGGTCAGCGGGTTACTTGCACTCTGAATCGATCGGTACACTGGCGGGCAGACCGCAGCGCGGCAGCCCGTGCGCCTTCCGACGAACCGGAGTTCCTCCCATGGCACTGCTTCTGTACCGGTTGGGCAAGTTCGCCTACCTGAACCGCTTCAAGGTCATCGCCGTCTGGCTGCTGGTGTTCATCGGCATGGGCTTCGGCGCCTTCGCACTCAGCAAGGCCACCGTCGACAACTTCAACCTGCCCGGCCTGCCCTCCGAGAAGGCGACGAACATCGTCTCCGAGGGCTTCGGCGGCGAAGGCGGCGAGGACCCGTTCACCAGCGCGTCGGCGACGCTCGTCTTCCACGCCACGCAGGGCAAGCTGACCGATCCCGACAACGCCAAGGGCATCGACAAGACGATCGCCGACCTCAAGGCGATGAAGGACGGGGACAAGGAACTCGTCAAGGATCCGCAGCTGCTGATCAACCCCACCGCCCAGCTGGACCAGAACACGCTCTCGGCCGAGCAGCGCCAGAAGCTGGAGGCGATGGCGGCGCAGCAGAAGGACATCGAGTCCACCAAGTCGCCTGAGCAGAAGAAATCCGACGCGGACGCGACGGCGAAGGTCAGCCCCGACGGGAAGACCGCGCAGCTCAAGGTCGAGTTCGTGGGCAAGGTGACGGACCTGCCGAAGGACACCGCCGAGAAGATCAAGGACGCCCGGGAGGCCGGCCAGGACGCCTCCGGCGGCTCGCTCCAGGTGGAGGCCGACGGTTCCGCCGCCAAGGGCATGGAAGACATGGGCATGACCAGCGAGCTGATCGGCATGCTGGTGGCCGCGGTGGTCCTCATCATCACCTTCGCGTCGCTCGTCGCCTGGGGCCTGCCCCTGCTCAACGCGATCATCGCGGTGCCGGTCGCGCTGTGCGGCGTCATGATCGCGACCCACTTCATCGAGCTGGGCACCTTCCCCACGGTGCTGACCTCGATGATCGGCCTCGCCGTGACCATCGACTACGCGCTGTTCATCGTCTCGCGGTACCGGCACGAGTTGCGGAGGCTCAGCGCCTCGTCTCGGGAGGAGCGCGCCGAGGCCGCGGGCATCGCCGTGGGCACCGCGGGCACGGCCGTCATCTTCGCCGGCCTGACGGTGATCATCGCGCTCGCCGCGCTCGCGTTCATCGGCATGGACTTCCTCGGCCAGATGGGTGTCGCCGCCGCGTGGGGCGTGCTCGTGGCCGTGATCGTCGCGATCACGCTGCTGCCCGCCCTGCTGGGCCTGTTCGGCGGCAAGGTGTTCGCCGGCCGGGTCAAGGGCCTGCACCCGCAGGACACCGACCAGGGCGAGGGCCGCACCGCCAACGGCCTGCGCTGGGCCAACGTGGTCAAGAAGGTCCCGGTGGTCACGCTCGTCGCGGGTATCGCCGTCCTCGGCATCCTCGCGATCCCGATGAAGGACATGCAGACCGCGCTGCCGGGCTCCGGCATGAGCGAGAAGTCGACGTCGGAGCGCAAGGCGTACGACCTCATCGCCGACGGCTGGGGCGCGGGCGCCAACGGGCCGCTCATGGTGGCGATCGACGGTTCGAAGGTGCTGCCGGAGCAGCGGCTGCGGACCTACGGCAACATCGTCGAGAGGCTCAACCAGGATCCGGTGTTCAAACCCCTCGTCGCGAACGCGCAGATCGCCGCGCTCGCCCCGGACAACCGCGCCGCCCAGGTGATCGTCACGTCCAAGACGGGGCCCAACGAGCAGGGCACCAAGGACCTGGTCGAGAAGCTCCGCGCGCTTCCCAACGGGCCCAACGGCACCGAGGCGCGGCTCAACACGGACCTCGGCGTGGCCGGCGCCACGGCGATCGAGATGGACATCTCGGAGAAGCTGAACAAGGAGGCGCTGCCGAAGTACCTGGCGATCGTCGTGGGACTGGCGTTCCTGTTGCTGCTCATCGCCTTCCGGTCGATCCTCGTGCCGCTCACCGCGGCGCTGGGGTTCCTGCTGTCGGTGGTCGCCACGTTCGGCGTGACCTCCGCGATCTTCACCGACGGCGCGCTCGGGCTCATCGACAACACCCAGCCGCTGGTCTCGTTCCTGCCGATCTTCATGATCGGCATCGTGTTCGGCCTCGCGATGGATTACCAGGTGTTCCTGGTGTCCCGCATGCGCGAGGAGTTCGTGCACACGGGGGACGCGAAGCAGTCGGTGGTCACCGGCGTCCGGTACGGCGCCCGCGTGGTGACCGCCGCGGCGATCATCATGATCTCCGTGTTCGCCTCGTTCATCCTCAACGAGCAGGTGTTCATCAAGGAGATCGGCTTCGGCCTCGCCATGGCCGTGCTGTTCGACGCCTTCGTGGTGCGGATGGTGATCATCCCGTCGATCATGATGCTGCTGGGCAAGCACGCCTGGTGGCTGCCCAAGTGGCTCGACAGGATCCTGCCGAACGCCGACATCGAGGGCGAGAAGCTGGTCGCGCGGCTCGCCGAGCGCGACCCGAAGACCACCGCGATCCTCGCGGATTCCGTCACCGAGAACTTCGGCGTCCCCGCGGCGGCGACCGCACCGATTCCGGCCGGCGCGGGCGCGGCGGCCGCCGGTGCGGCCGCGACCGCGGCGATCGCCGGCAGCACCGAGGAGCGGCACGACACGGCCGAGGTCGGGCTCGCCCGACCCGCGGGCCGCAACGGTGCCCCGGTCAACGGGGTCAACGGCGCGGACCGTCCGGGGGAGGCGCCGACGGTGCCCGTCCCCGCCGCGAACGCCGATGCGGCGAAGGGCGATGCGGGGCAGCCCGCGCGGGACGCGGTTCCCGCGGATGAGGCGGCGGAGGCCGCCGCGGAGCCGTCGGCACCCGACACGGCCGAGTACCCGGTCGCGCGGCCCGGCGCCCCGACGTCCGCGCAGGCCACGACGGGCCCGATCCGCGAGCGCAGCCGCCCCGGCACCACGCGTGACGAGATCGCGCAGCTGCGGGAGCAGAACCGGGCGATCGCGGCCGAGCTCAGCGCGCTGCGCTCGGACTACCGGTCGATGGCCAGCCGCACCCGCCTGCAGAGCGAGCACGTCAGCGATCCCACGCGATTCGACGTGGAGGCCCGCCTCGAGGGCCCGGGCGACCCGCTGGGCCGCGCCGGGCGCCTGCTCACCCCGCACGGCGAGATCCTCACGCCGGCCTTCATCCCGGTGGGCACCAAGGCCACGGTGAAGACGGTGATGCCGGACGCCGTGGCGGACCTGGGCGCGCAGGCTGTGCTGGCGAACGCCTACCACCTGTACCTGCAGCCGGGCCCGGAGATCGTGGAGCAGGCCGGCGGCCTCGCGAAGTTCATGAACTGGGAGGGCCCCACCTTCACCGATTCCGGTGGCTTCCAGGTGATGTCGCTGGGATCCGGGTTCAAGAAGGTCATCGACATGACCGGCGGCTCTGGCGAGGAGCCGCTGGGCGACGACGCGATCGCCGAGGGCAAGGACCGGCTGTCGCGGGTGGACGACGACGGGGTGACCTTCCTCAGCCACCTCGACGGCACGGAGCACCGGTTCACCCCGGAGCGCTCGATGCAGATCCAGCACCAGCTGGGTGCCGACATCATCTTCGCGTTCGACGAGCTGACCACGCTGCACAACAGCCGCGACTACCAGGTGACGTCGCTGGAGCGCACGCGGCTGTGGGCGCGGCGCTGCCTGTCCGAGCACAACTGGCTCACGGCGCAGCGGCACGACGCCGCGTCGCTGTGGGGCGTGGTGCAGGGCGCGCAGTACGAGGACCTGCGCCGCAAGGCGGCCCGGGACCTGCGGGCGCTGAGCGAGGAGGACCAGCTGTCCGGCGGCCTCGGCTTCGGCGGCTACGGCATCGGCGGTGCGCTGGAGAAGGCGAACCTGTCGACGATCGTGCGCTGGGTCAACCAGGAGCTGGAGGAGGACAAGCCCAAGCACCTGCTGGGCATCTCCGAGCCGGACGACATCTTCGCCGCGATCGAGCAGGGCGTGGACACGTTCGACTGCGTCTCCCCGTCGCGGGTGGCGCGCAACGGCGCGATCTACTCGGTGGACGGCCGTTACAACGTGACCAACTCCCGGTTCAAGACGGACTTCCGGCCCCTGGACCCGGAGACGGAGAACTTCACGTCGCAGTACTCGCGGGCGTACATCCATCACCTGTTCAAGGCCAAGGAGGGGCTCGCCGCCACGCTGGCGACGATCCACAACGAGCAGTTCATCGTCTCGCTCGTGGCGCGTATCCGGCAGTCGATGGTCGACGGGACGTACTGGGAGTTCAAGGAGGAGTTCCTGGGGCGCTACTACAAGGGCACCCAGCAGCACCTCGCCAAGTCCGACTAGCGGCAGCGGCAGAACTTCGGCCTCCAGGGAGCCGCGAACGTCGATCACCCTGGTGGCATGAAGTCTCCGCACGGTAAGATACGGCCATGTCGCACGTCGTCGCCCTACCCGTCTGCGACGGGATGACCCTGTTCGAATACGGCATCGTGGTAGAGGCTCTGGGATTCGCCTGGGGCGATCTCACGCTCGATTACGACGTGCGCGCCTGCGGGCCGGCGGGCGGTGTGCACACCGTGGGCGGGGCGGTGCTCCGGCCCGGTTACGGCCTGGACGACATCGACACCGCGGACACCGTGATCGTGACGGCCGTGTCGGACCCGCGCCGCGACTCCAACCCGGAGTGGACGGAGCACCTCCGCGCCGCGGCCGCGAACGGCGCCCGGATGGTCTCCATCTGCAGCGGCGCCTTCGCGCTCGCCGAGGCGGGCCTGCTCGACGGCCGTCGGGCGACCACCCACTGGCGCTACGCGGGCCTGCTGCAACACCGGTTCCCGCGCGTGCGCGTCACGCCGTCGGATCTGTACGTGCGGGACGGCGGCGTCACCACGGGCGCGGGATCCGCGGCGGGACTGGACCTGTGCTTCACGCTGATCCGCGAGGACCACGGGCCGGCGGCGGCCAACGAGATCGCCCGGCGGATGGTGGTGGCGCCGAACCGGGACGGCGATCAGTCGCAGTTCGTCACCATCGACGCGCTCCGTCCCGACGTGGACGCGCGCTTCGCCGACTACCTGCAGGACCTGTCGCACCGCATCGAGTCCGTCGCGGGGATCGATGAGATGGCGGAGCGGGCGGGCGTCTCGCGCCGCACCCTGCACCGGCAGTTCCGCCGGCACACGGGTGCTGCCCCGCTGGAATGGCTCACCCGGCAGCGGGTGTACCGGGCGATGAGCCTTCTCGAGACCACCGAGGAGCCGGTCACGGCGGTGGCGGCGCGCGCCGGGTTCGACGCGGAGGAGACCCTGCGGTACCACTTCAAGCGCCAGACGGGCCTGAGCCCCACCGCGTACCGCGAACGTTTCCGCGTGAACCGCGATATGGCCATATCTTACCGATAGACGGCATCTGGGCCGCTGGGCGACCGGCTCCCCACGCCGTACGTTCGGAGCATGACGAATCAGCAGAGGGAAAAGAGCGGCGCCGCAACGATCTTCGCCTGGATCGGCGAGTTCCTCGCCGGTGTCGCGGCGGCGAACACGGTGCGCCACGGGGGCCGCGTGCCGCCCGGTCACCGGGCGCGCGCGGATCAGAGGGGCAGGGTCCAGGGCTCCGTGGGGAGCGCCGCCGGATCGAAACCGTCGAGCATCTCGGCGGGCGTGGAGCCGCGCAGCCCCAGGCTGCCCGCGAGCTCCGGCAGCACGACGGACGGGCCGCCGCGCTCGGCGAGGGTGACCGCGCCGTCGCGCTTGGCCAGCCGGACGCCGTTGGGCCCCAGCACCATCGGCACGTGCGCGTACCGCGGCGGCGCCGCGCCCAGGAGCGATGCGAGGTACGCCTGCCGCGGTGCGGATGAGAGGAGGTCGTCGCCGCGGACCACCTGATCCACGCCCTGCGCCGCGTCGTCCACCACCACGGCCAGGTTGTAGGCGTAGGTCCCGTCGCCGCGGCGAAGCACGACATCGTCCACGGCGCCGGTGTATTCGCCGTGCAGCTCGTCGGCCACGGTGTACGAGCGGACCGTCGAGCGCAGCCGGAGGGCGGCCGGCCGGTCGCGGCGGCGCGCCTCCCGTTCGGCCTCGGTGAGGTCCCGGCACGTGCCCGGGTAGGCCCCCTCGGGCGCGTGCGGGGCGGACGGCGCGGACAGGATCTCCCTTCGGGTGCAGTAGCACTCGTACACGTCCAGCCGGGACAACGCGTCGGCGTACAGTCCGGCGCGGCCGGACTGCCGCACGACGGGGCCGTCCCAGTCGAGGCCGATCGCGGCGAGGTCCGTCAGCTGCCGCGCCTCGGCGCCGTCCTGCACCCGGTCCAGGTCCTCGACGCGCAGCAGGAACTCCCGCCCCGTCGACCGCGCGAACAGCCAGGCGAGCAGCGCGGTGCGCAGGTTGCCCACGTGGAGGTCGCCCGACGGGCTCGGCGCGTATCGTCCCGCTGTCACCGCTCCAGCCTACGAAAGCCCGGTCAGGGACCGGTGACCCGCGCGAGGTTCTGCGCCCACCCGCGGACGTGCTCCGCGAGCTCGGGCGGCTGCACGACGGTCACGTCGGCGCCCAGCACGGCGATCGCCATCGCCGGCCAGTCCAGGGTGTCCGCCTGCATCCGCACGACGGTCCGCTCCCCGTCCTCTTCGATCCGCGCCCACCGACCGATGGCGGCCCGCACGCGGTCGATCGGCGCGGACACCACGAACTCGATGGTGAAGCCGGGGGTGCGCTGGCCCACGGCGGCGCGCACGTAGGCGGCCGCGTCCTCGGCCGGGAGCTCGCGGGGCCGGAACCGGTCGCCCGTGCGCCGGGGCGCGGTGATCCGGTCCAGCCGGAAACTCCGCCAGTCGTGCCGGTGCAGGTCGTACGCCACCAGGTACCAGCGCCGGCCCAGCGACACCAGCCGCAGCGGTTCGGCGAGCCGCTCGGTCACCGCCCCGTCGGCGGCGGTGTAGCCGAACTCGATCCGCTCCTCCGCGCGGCAGGCCTCGGCGAGCGCAGTGAGGATGCGGGAGTCGACGGCCGGCCCGCCCGCCAGTGCGGCGGGCTGCGTGACGGCGCCCAGTGCTTCCACCCGCTTGCGCAGCTTCGGCGGCATCACGGCCGCGACCTTCCCCAGTGCGCGCACCGAGGTCTCGGCGATACCGGCCACGCCGCCCTGCGCCGCGGCCTGCAGGCCCACCGCGATCGCGACGGCCTCCTCGTCGTCCAGCACGAGCGGGGGGAGCGCGGCGCCCGCGGCCAGCTGGTAGCCGCCGTCCACGCCGCGCGACGCCGTCACCGGGTAGCCCAGGTCGCGCAGCCGCTCCACGTCGCGCCGCAGGGTGCGGACGGACACCTCGAGCCGGTCCGCCAGTTCCGCCCCCGGCCAGTACCGGTGCGTCTGCAGGAGCGAGAGCAGGCGCAGTGTTCGTGAGCTCGTGTTCGCCATGTTTCCAGGATGATTTCTATTGAGGACAGAAACTGACACTAATGCTCCATAGTCTTATCCCATGACCGAAACACAGCAGCAAGTCAGTGGAGAACGCGCCGACATCCTCAGCCTCCTCGCGGAGCGCCGGCACTTCCTCCGATTCACCGCGCAGAACCTCACGGACGAGCAGGCCACCACCCGCAGTACCGCCAGCGAGCTCACCGTGGGCGGCCTGATCAAGCACGTGACCGACGTCGAGAAGAGCTGGCAGGACTTCGCGCTGGGCAAGGCGCACCCCGTCGAGGCCATGGATTTCGACAACCTCACCCCGGAGCAGATCGCGGCGTTCCAGAACGGGTTCCGGTTCGTCGACGGCGAGACCCTGGAGTCCGTCCTCGCCGAGCACGAGAAGACCGCGGCCGCCACCGACGAGCTGGTCCGCACCCTGGACCTCGACACCGCGTACGAGCTGCCGGAGGCACCCTGGCAGCCGCCGGGCGTGTTCTGGACGGTGCGCCGCGTGTTCCTGCACATCGCCGGCGAGACCGCGCACCACTCCGGCCACGCCGACATCATCCGCGAGACGATCGACGGCCAGAAGAGCATGGGCTGAGGGCGGGCCTTCGCGAGTTCCGGCCCGGTGTCGGCGGTCCCGCCTACGATCGTCGGTGTGGACCTCCCCGTGAACCCGCCGCTGGATCCGATGCTCGCGAAGGCCGCCAAGGCCGTCCCCGCCGAGGGGTACTCGCACGAGCCCAAGTGGGACGGCTTCCGCGCCCTGATCTTCCGCGACGGGGACGAGGTGTTCATCGGCTCGCGCAGCGGTAAGGATCTGGGCCGCTACTTCCCCGAGGTGGTGGCCGCGGCCCGCGCGGAGCTGCCCGCCCGCTGCGTTCTCGACGGCGAGATCGCCGTCGCCGTGCACCGGGAGGGCCGCAAGCGGCTCGACTGGGAGTCGCTCTCCGCGCGGATCCACCCGGCGCAGTCCCGGATCACGAAACTCGCGGAGGAGACCCCCGCGATCTTCATCGGCTTCGACGCGATCGCGATGGCGGACGTGAACCTCATGGACCGCCCGTTCACCACTCGGCGCGAGGTCCTCGAAACCGCCTACGCCGGAACCGGAACCTGCAAGATCAGCCGGGTCACCACCGACGCCGCCGCGGCGCAGGACTGGTTCGAGCGGTTCGAGGGCGCCGGGCTCGACGGGGTGATCTCCAAGCGGATCGACGGGCACTACCTCCCCGGCAAGCGGGAGATGATCAAGGTCAAGCACGCCCGCACCGCCGAGGGCGTGGTGATCGGCTACCGGCCGCACAAGTCGCAGCCGGACGCCGTCGGCTCCATGCTGCTCGGCCTCTACCAGGGCGATCAGTTGTTGCCCATCGGCGGTATCGGCGCGTTCACGGCGGCCAAGCGGGCGGAGTACTTCCACCTGCTGCAGCCGATGCGCACCGCGGATTCGGTCCAGGGCGAGCCCAACCGGTGGGCCACGCCGGAGAAGACGGGGGAGTGGGTGCCCGTGCGGCCCGAACTGGTCGTGGAGTTCGATTACGACCAGATGGAGGGGATGCGCCTGCGGCACACCGCGAAGTTCACCCGCTGGCGCCCGGATCGCACCCCCGAGAGTTGCGGGTACGAGCAGCTCGACACCCCGGTCAACTACGACCTCGACGATGTGCTGCAGGAGGGCAAGTAGATGGCCAAGACCCCGGCGGCCGAGGTCGTCGTTCCCGGTCCCGCCGGTGACCGTGCCGTGCGTGTGTCGAGTCCGGACAGGATCATCTATCCTGCAACCGATCTCACGCCGGATGTCACCAAACTCATGGTGGCGCAGTACTTCGCGACGGTCGGTGAGCCGCTCATGGCCGCGATCGGCGGCCGGCCCACCGCGCTCGAGAGACGGCCCGGCGGTGTGCATCCCGGCGGCCGGCTGGCGCAGGGCCCGATGGACAAGGACGCCGACGGCTTCTACCAGAAGCGCATGATGAAGGGCGCACCGTCGTACGCCGAGACGGTGCGGATCGCGTTCCCGTCCGGCCGCCCCGCGGACGAGCTCTGCCCCAGCGAGCCGGCGATCCCGGTGTGGTGCGCCCAGATGGGCACCATCACCTTCCACCCCTGGCCCGTGCGTCGCGCCGACGTGGACCACCCGGACGAGCTGCGGATCGACCTGGACCCGCAGCCCGGCACGGGATTCGCGGACGCGGTACGCGTGGCCGCCGTCGCGCGCGAGCTGTTCGCCGACCTCGGGATGCGCGCCTACTGCAAGACCTCCGGGAACCGCGGCGTTCACGTGTTCGTGCGGATCGAGCCGCGCTGGGACTTCACCGACGTGCGGCACGCCGCCATCGCGTTCGGCCGGGAGCTGGAGAAGCGCGACGACGGCGTCACGACCGCCTGGTGGAAGGAGGAGAGGGGGGAGCGGATCTTCGTGGACTACAACCAGAACTGCCGCGACCGCACGATCGCCTCCGCGTGGTCCCTGCGCGCCGTGCAGGGCGCCACCGTTTCCACCCCGCTGGAATGGGATGCGCTCGCCGAGCTGAAGGACCCCCACACGCTGAACATCGTCACCGTCCCCGAGCGCCTCGCCGACGGGAACCCGTGGGCGGGCATGGACCGCACGGCGCACGACATCACGCCGCTCCTCGAGAAGTGGGAGGAACACCCCGTCGAGCTGAACTATCCCCCGGACTACCCGAAGATGCCGGGCGAGCCGCCGCGGGTGCAGCCCAGCAAGAAGGTCGCGGAGCACTGGGACGAGCAGGGCAACCGCATTGATTCCTGACGATGTCATGTCGGTCTGGTAAGCACAGGGGCATGCGTTCACGCCGTCACCTCGCAGCCGCTCTCACCGCCGTCCTCGCGGGCGCCGCCACCGTGGGGGCATGTTCGACCGGGGGAGACGAGAAGGCACCGGCGACGCTCGACCTCAAGACCGGCGCGAACGCGCCCGTCACGATCACGGCGGCCCAGCTCGCGGGGCTCGCGGAGGGCGGCGCCGTGGTGGACGTGAAGCCCAACGCCGACGGCACTGTGGCGGCCGCGAAGGGCGGCGCTCTCGTGTTCACGCCGAAAGCGGGCTTCACCGGCGCCACCAAGCTGCAGGCCGTGGTCTCGCCGGCGGTCTCGCTGTTCTCGTCGAACATCCCGCCGCTCGCCACGGTGGGCGGCGCGTCGATCGACGGCAGCGGCTACGGCTCGGCGTGGGTGCCGGTGCCGGGCGCGCCCGGCGAGTTCTACGGGCTCACCGACCGCGGCCCCAACGTCGACGGGCCGGACGGCGCCAAGATCGCCGTCACCCCCGATTTCACGCCGCAGATCGGCCGGTTCAAGCTGGTCGACGGCAGCGCCGAGCTGCAGAGCGTGATCGACCTCAAGGGCCGCAACGGGAGGCCGTTCAACGGCATGACCGACACCGCCGCGCCGACGGGCGAGAAGATCGTCGACATGGACGGCCGGGACATCCCGCCCACCGACCACGGGATCGATTCGGAGGGCCTCGTCGCCCTGCCCGACGGTTCGTTCTGGGTGTCCGACGAGTACGGGCCGTTCCTCGTGCACTTCGACGCCAACGGCCAGGAGCTGGACCGGCTCGCGCCCGGCAAGGGCCTCCCCGAGGTGCTCAAGGAGCGCACGCCCAACCAGGGCATGGAGGGCCTGACCGTGACGCCCGACGGTGCGCGCTTGGTGGGGATCATGCAGTCGGCGCTCAACGTCGGGGGACTGGGCGGCACCGCGAAGGAGGTGCCGGTGACACGGATCGTGTCGGTGGACCTCAAGACCAAGGCCGTGCAGCAGTACGCCTACATGCTGGACGACCCCAAGGACACGAAGAAGGCCGCCTCGGAGATCACGGCGATCTCGAACACCGAGTTCCTCGTGGTCGAGCGCGACGGTAAGCCGGGCCCGGGTGCGAACAAGTCGATCTACCGGATCAGCCTCGACGGCGCCACACCGCTCGGCGAGCAGAACCCCGAGTCGATCGCCGGTGTGAACACCGCCGCCGCAGCGGAATCCGCGCTCAAGTCCAGTGGGATCACCCCCGTGCGCAAGCAGGTGGCCGTCGATCTCTCGGGCCTGCTCGACAAGGTGAACCCGGCGGGCCGCTTCTTCGGGCACGACAAGGTGGAGGGGCTCGCGTCCACCGACGGCGGCAAGACGATCTACGTGGCGAACGACAGCGACTTCGGCCTGGCCGGCGCGAGCGAGCGGCCGCCGTTCCGGCTCAAGCCGAAGATCCTGGCCAACGGCCTGCAGGACAGCCTGGAGGTGCTGAAGATCGACACCGCGCGCCTCAAGGAACCCACGGAGGAGCGCACGATCACGATCACCGTCGGCTGATCGATTCAGTGTTGACTTATATAAGTTGATACTGAAATACATCGGTCGTGCACGCCTTCGAGATCCTCGGTGACCCGGTCCGCCGGAGCCTGATCGAGCTGCTGGCCGACGGGGAGCGCCCCGCCGGCCAGCTGGCCGACGACGTGCGCGCACGCTTCGGCATCAGCCAGCCCGCCGTCTCGCAACACCTCCGGGTCCTCCGCGAGGCGGGCTTCGTCACGGTGCGTCCCGACGGGGCGCGGCGCCTCTACGCGGTGCAGCCGGAGTCGCTGCGCGAGGTGGACGACTGGCTGGTCCCCTTCCGCCGGTTCTGGCAGCCGCGGCTGGCGGCGCTGGACACCGAGATCGCTCGCGGGCGGCGCTCGCGGAGACAGGAGAAGTCATGAACGACGACATCGACGCCGTCGCGGCGGCGCAGCCCGGCGCCGTGACCCGTCGCGCCGAGGTCCGGGACCCCGGCGAGGGCGACGTGTACGTCGCCGCGACGCTGAGCCAGGTGTACCGCACCGACGTCGCCGACCTGTGGCAGGCGGTCACGGATCCGTCGCGGCTCGCCCGCTGGTTCGGCGAGGTCACCGGCGATCTCGCGCTCGGCGGCCGGTTCGACCTCGCCGGCTACACCGCCGGGACGATCCTCGAGTGCGAGCCGCCGCGGCGATACCGGACCACCTGGGAGCACGACGGATCGACGTCCCACGTCGAGGTCGTCGTCGAGCGGGAGGGCGACGGCGCCCGGCTCACGCTGACCCACTCGGGGGAGAATGCGCGGGACTTCTACGAGCAGTTCGGCGTCAGCGCAACGGGTTTGGGATGGGACCTCGGCCTCTTCGGCCTCGCCGCATCCCTGACCGCCGACTGGATCAAGCCCGACGACGAGGACCCCTTCTTCGTGTCCCCGCTGATCCGCACGCTGCTCACCTCGGCCGCGCGGGACTGGGCCGAGGCGTCGATCGCCACGGGCGTCCCGGAGGAACGGGCGCGGGCGCAGAGCGAGCGGTCCGCGCGCTTCTTCACCGAGGGCTGACCGGACCCCCGATCCGCGTCACGCCGCGGCGGGGACCTCCACGGGCTCACTCGAATCCGCGGCGGACTCCGCTGCCGGCGGGGCGTCCGCGGTGGCCGTGGCGGTCGCGTCCCCGGTGGTCGGGGCCGACGTCTTCTCCTCGCTCGCCGTGCCCGACGGCTCCGACGCCTCACTCGTGCCCGCGGGTGCGGTCGTCTCCGGCTCCGAGGTGCCCGACGGTGCGCCCGACGTCCCGGTGGCGGCCGCGCCGGCCGAGCTCGTGCCCGCGGTGCTCGTGCCGGTACTCGTGCCGGTCGATGTGCTCCCCGCGGTGGTCGTCCCGGTGGGCGCGCTGCCCGTCGGCGCGTTCGTGGAGGTGCTGGCCGCCACGGACTCCCGCGCCGACCGGGCCACCGCGAGCGCGGCCGCGGGCGCGGTGGAGGCGGCCTCCGTCGGGGCGCCGCTCGTGGTGGTCGGTGTGGCAGCGGGCTTCGTGGACTCCAGGTACTTCGACGCGTCGCCCGTGCCGGTGACGGCCGCCTGCACGCCCTGCACCGTCGCGCCGATCAGGTTCAGGCCCAGGGTGAACGGATTCAGCACGGGGGCGATGCCGAACGGCGTGGGCCGGCCGTAATCGTCACGGGTGTAGCCGGTCTCGATGAGCACCCGGGCGACCGGGGAGGCGAGGTCGATGAGCGGCCGGATCAGCGGCGTGGTGCCGGTCTGCGCGCCGAGGTCGAGCAGTGGCAGGGCGAGCGGCAGGATCTTCGCCGGCAGCGTCACGTACCGGGTGTCGCCGCTCACCTGGCAGTAGGTGTCGGCGGTGCAGTTCGCGGTGGCCGCCTCAACGGCCGCCCGCATCTCGTCCGGCGTGTAGCCGATCGGTGTCGCCGTCGCGGGGTCGTCGCCCTTGGGCGCCAGGTACTTCCCGTGCACGTACCAGAAGCCGGCGAGCGCGTTGGCTGTGGCGAGCGGGTTCAGCGGGTAGCGCGGGAAGTCCGTGACCCCGTCGTACTGGAAGGCGACGTCGGTCGTGTTCACGGTGGTCGACGTGTTCGTCGGCGTACCGGGCCCGAAGGTCACGTCGAGGATCGGGATGTGCCCGAGGAAGGAGGGGCGGGTGAAGAGGCCGCCGTTCGGGCGGCTCGCGTTGCCGATCAGCACGAACGAGACGGTGTCCGGGACCCCGCCGGGCTGCTCGGAGAGCTGCTTCTTCACGGCGCTGACCACCGTGCCGCCCTGCGAGTAGCCGAAGATGACGATCGGCGAATCCTTGTCGGCGTCCGCGTAGGCGGTGTTCAGGCTCGTGACGCCGCTGGCCACGGAGTCGTCCCACTTCGCGCCCTCGAGACCGCCCCAGCCCTCGAGCGGGATCGGCCAGAACTCGGCGATGTAGGGGACCGGGGTCGCGGTGCAGCCGCCGGCGTCGCACGCGCCGGTCGGCTGGACGTAGTAGCCGATCGAGTTCTCCTGGTACCCGGGCACCAGCGACGGGTTCTTGGTCCCGGTGCCGGGGACGACGAGCACCGTCGTCGCGGCCCAGGCGACCGCCGAGGTGAAGGCGAGGGCGATGGCACCCAGGAGGGCGATCAGTGCGGTGGCCGTGCGGCGCGGGAGGCGGATCTTCGACACGAACTCGGGCATGGTCCGTTCAGCTTTCGGCGAGAAGGAAACGAAATCACCGGTAGCCTTGCACATCATTCACGATCGCACACGGCGTTCGCGGACGAATCGTGAAGAGTTCACCGACTTCTCGCGCGACCGTCACATCCGCGGGCCGTACTCCTCGGCGAGGAAGTGGGCGAACTCCGGCGCGGGCGCGCCCTCCGGCCCGCTCGGGGAGGTGACGACGACGACCGAGCGGGTGGCCGCGGCGTCGGTGAGCCGGACGACGGGGTGCGGGAACGCCGGGTCGCCGGGCGCCGGGCCCGGGACGAGCGCGACGCCGAGGCCCTCCAGCGCCATCGCGCGCGCCATCGTCATGTCCTCGGTCTCCAGCAGCACGCGCGGTTCGAATCCCGCGTGCGCGAACAGCTCGTCGGTCGCGGCACGGGTGCCCAAGCCGGTGCGGGCCAGGATGAAACCGGCGTCTGCCAGTTCCCGGAGGTCCACCTCGCCGCGGGAGGCGAGCGGCGAATCCGGCGGCGGGACCGCCACGAGGGGCTGGCTGAACAGCGGCGTGACCGCGAGCCCGGCGCGGTCCGGCGGCGGCGAGACGAGGGCGGCGTCGACCGCGCCGGATTCCACCGCGTCGAGTAGGTCGTCCGTGGCGCCCTGCTCGAACACGAACCGCACGTCGGGACGGAGCCGCCGGTAGCCGGCCACGACGCGGGGCACGAACGAGGCCCCCAGGGTGCGGATGAAGCCGAGGCGGAGCAGGGGTTCGGGTGTCGCCGCGAGATCGGCCCGCTGCAGGCCGAGCGTGATCCGGTCGAGCGCCTCCCCGCCGTACCGGGCGAGCTCGAGCGCAGCGCCCGTGGGGACCACGCCGCGGCCCTCGGGCCGGAACAGGGGGAGCCGGAGGCGCGCCTCGAGGCGGTGGATCGCGCGGCTCACCGTCGTGGGCGTGACGCCGAGGTCGGCGGCCGCGCCGGCGAAGCTGCCGGTGCGGACGACGGCCGCGAGCTCCGTGAGACCGGGGGCCAGGGCGTAGAGCCGAGCGGTCGTCGACTGCTGCATATTCGCATCATAACCCTGCGTAAGTGGCCATTGTGCTGCGTGACTATCGCGAATGACACTGGAGATGATTCGTACGGCTACAGAGGAGGCGTCATGTCCCAGACCTCGGCACGCGACCGGGTGAGTGGCGGAACGCCCGCCGGCGTGAGCATCCCGGGCACCCGGCGGTCCGCCTCCATCGGCTTCCTCGGCGGCGTTTCCGGCGGTCTGCTGGGCGGCGGGACGGGCGTGGTGACGGTGCCGGCGCTGGACAAGCACTCGACGCTGCCGCGGCACGTCGTCCACGGCACCTCGACGCTCGCGAACGTCTCCGCCGCCCTGGTCGGATCGATCGTGTACGCGCTCCGCGGTGGGCACGTCGACGCGGTGCCCGGGATCGGCCTGATGATCGGCGGCGTCGTGGGCGCGTACGTCGGCGCGCGGTGGGTCTCCAGAGTTCCGGAGGCGGTGCTGCGGTCGTTGTTCGTCTTGGTCCTCGCGCTGTCGTCGGCCAAGTTCCTGCTGCAGGCCGTCGGTGTCCAAGTGGGATCGGCGAACCTGTTCCACGGGACCGCGACGATCGTCTCGGTCGCGACGGTGACCGGTCTCCTGGTCGGTGCCTACTCGGCCGCCATGGGGCTGGGCGGCGGCCTGCTGGTGGTGCCCGTCATGGCCGTCCTGTTCGGTGCGAACCTGCATACCGCCGCCGGCACCTCACTGCTGGTGATGCTGCCCAACGCGATCGTCGCCGCGGTCACCCACGTGCGGCACGGCAGCGCCGACCTCCGCGTCGGCCGGCCGCTGGCAGCCGCTGCACTGCCCGGCTCCCTGGTGGGCGTCAGCCTGGCGCTGGCGCTGCCCGAGCGGGGCCTCGCCGCGGTGCTGGGCGCGTTCATGGCCTTCCTCGCGGTCCGCGAGGTGCTGCGGTGGCGGCGGTCCGGTGCCCCGCGCGGGTCCCGCTGAGCCCGACGGGGCCTCCCCGCGCAGGAAGGAGGAGTGGCATGGATTCGATTAATGATTCGTACGGGAAAGCGACTGGTAGTAGAATTCCTGCCATGTCCGACGGGGGAGCAGAGGGCGCGCAGCTGCTGCTCGCGCAGCGCCTCAACGCGCTGATCGAGCGAGAGGCGCACGCGGGTAGGCCGCGCACCAACAACGCGCTGGCACAGGAACTCCGGGATCGCAATCCCGGCCTGCGGGTGTCCGGCGGATACCTGTCCGCGCTGCGGAACGGCGGCCGGGCGCATCCGTCGATCGAACTGCTGCGCGCCCTGTCCGGGTACTTCGAGGTCCCCGTCGATCACTTCACGGCGCCGAACACGGACGAAGAGGCCGCCCTCGCCGCTGAACTGGTGATGCGCGAGGAGGGGATCCGTGCGCTCGCATTGCGCGCGCACGGGCTCGGCGAGGCCAGCCTGGCGAGCATCGCGGCGATCATCGACAACGCGCGCAGGCTGGAGGGGCTTCCCGCCGCGGGCGAGCCGCCCGGCCCGGCGCCGGCTCGGGGCCACGGCGCCGAACCGGGGGATGCCGCGCCGTAGCGCCGCTCCGCCGGGGATGGCCGCGGCCGTCTCGTCACGCGGCTGCGTGCAGCTCCATCGCATCGAAGTGGCGCAGGATCTCCGGCGCCGCCTCGCGCAGCGAGGCCGAGTGCCCCGCGCCGGTGATCACCGAGAAGTAGGCGGCGGGCATGGTCCCGGCCAGTAGCCAGGAATCGGCCAGCCGATCGGTGTCGTGCTCGCCCGCGATGAACAGGGCGGGCGTGAACACCGCTGCGTAGTCGTCGATCTCGCGTCCGGGATCCAGCTCTTGCGAATCGAAGAACGCCGCGAGTGCGTGGGCGTCGTTGCGGCCGAGTCGGTCCCGGGCGGCGGCGCTGAGCGGTCGCTCGCGAAGCGCGTCCCAGTGATCCATGAACGCCTCCATCGAACCGCCGTCGAGGGCGGCGCGGGCGCCGGGGAAGAAGACGCGGTCGGCCATCGACGGCTGGGGCCGGTGCGAACCGCCCACGCACACCATGGATTCCAGGCGTCCTGGCGCGAGGAACGGGATCCGCAGGGAGGTGCGGGCGCCCAGCGAGAAGCCGACGGTGTGGAAGCGGTCGAAGCCGAGGTCGTCGGCGATCCCGAGTACGTCGCCGGCCATCCGGTCGATGAGGTAGGAGTGCGGATCCCGGGGCTTATCGCTGTCACCGTGACCCAGCATATCGACCTCGACCAGGGGCCGCTCTCCGTGCATCGCGTCGGCGACGCCGATCGATCGCCAGACCGCGCCGGACTGGAAGGTGCCGTGCAGCAGGATGATCGGCGTGCGATCCACGCAGCTCCGGGCCGGGGTGTACCGGTAGGCGACGCGGCGGCCGTCGGGGCGGCGGAAGGTGTCGGTTCGGGTGGGCGCTGCGGACTTCTCGTTCATGGCGAGTACCTCGCGGTCGTCGGGGATGTCCTCGGTCGGACGTCTGCCGACGCTCGGCGTCGTCGGCGACCGTCTGATTCGACCGTAATCTACTGACAGTAGAATTAGGTAGTGATGCGAATCACTTCGGCGGCTTATTCACGCACCGTTAACGCCCGATAGTCGCGGGCCACCGCGCGGAGCCAGGAGATCTGCTGGTCGAAGGGGAGGTCCGGACGGCGGCTGATCCCGCCGAACCCGCACTCGCCCTCCGGGGACGCCGCGGATTCATGTCTCCGTAACGCGCCGTGGATCTCCCGGGCGAAATCGGCGCTCGACTGCTCGTCGCGCCCGTCGGCGCCGGGGAGGTGCGGGGCGAGGTGCAGCAGGCCGTCGTGGATGTCCACCATCATGCGGTACAGCCGGATCTCGGGGTCCGCGCCCGCGAGCCACGGCGGCGCGGCGGCCCCGCGGGCGGCGTTGAGGTCCGCCCAGAGCGGGGTCAGGGTCCGGCAGCTGCGGCGGGCCGTCGTCGCCCGGGTGGCCCCGTCCCACCGGTGCCGTGCCTCGGGATACGCGAATCCCGCTGCGAGCAGCACCGCCCCGGCGATGGCCACGGGCGCCGTGAGGTATTCGAGGACGATGAGCGGGGTGCCGCCGGCGCTGGACATCGCCTTGGCGCCCTGGACGCCGGCGAAGCACAGGTACAACGCCACTCCGCAGGAGATGACCGTCGTGGCACGGCGGATGGTGGGATCGGGGCCGCGGGCGTCGCGGTCGATGTGGAAACGGCAGGCGTCGTACAGCGCGACGAGACCCACCGCCAGCGAGCCCGCGTAGGTGAGCACCAGGGCGGTCCCCGCCGGATGCTCGGCGAGCTCGGCGCTGATCGCCCCGGTGAGCTCGGTGCCGGACGTCGAGGACCACAGGACGGCCATCGCGGTGACGCTGCCGAGTGCCGCGGCGGCGAGCGCCGCCCCGTAGGCGGGGGTGATCGCGCCGCCTCGCCACGTGCGGGCGACCACGATCATCGAGGCGCACCACAGGGGCGACGTGCTGTACGCGACGAGGAGCGACACCGAGTCGGCGAACGCCGCGTTGACCCGCCGCACGATCCACGGCGCGGCGGCGGCGAAGGCGATCGCCTTGAGCGCGAAAGAGAGTGCCACCCACCGCCGCACCCGCGCCGTCCTCCCCGGGGCGAAGCACGTCACCGCGATGAGTGCCGCGGCGATCGCGCAGGTGACCGCCGCGGTGGAGAAGAGCGCGTCGTTCAGCGCGAGGACGATGGGCGGCGTCATGGCGGGTCAGCGCGTCAGGAGGTGCGGTGCGAGCGTCGCGGCGAGGCCCCCGTCGTCCGCGACGGCGCCGCCGGGAGGTGTGCGCCCCCGCTCCGAACGCAGGTGCGCGAACGCCGTCGCGAGGAGTTCCGCCTCCTGCTCGTGGGGCGCGTTCTCGTGGTGCCGGTGCGTCATCGGCCCGACGGTGGCGGGTGCCCCGTCGAGGTGTCCGCACAGAAGGTGGCTCACCTCGTGGAAGATCACGTGCTCGGCGAAGAACGGCGGCAGGCCCGTCGCGTGGACGATGGTGTCCCGGTCCCCGCCGCTGAGTACCGTCCCCGTGATGCCGGTCCCGGTGAGATCCGCTTCGGCGATCTCGATGGTCCGATCGCGGTGCGCGGCAACCACTTCCACGAGTTCGTGCGCCGTGGACCATGTCGTCCCCAACCCGCGGGCCATCACGACGGCGTCGGCGAAGCCGGTCACGGTGCGGCGCATCTCTGCCTCCGGTGCGTCGGTCGGGGCGGGTGCCTCCCGAGGCTAGCGAGGGTTCCACGGCCCCGCACGGCGGCGGCAACCCCGTGTGAGCGAACGCACATTTCGGACATGTCGCCGGGTCGCCGGCGGCGTTCCTGTCAGTGGTCCGTGGTCGACTGCCGGCATGAGCGAGCGCGGCGGACACTTCTGGGACTTCGTGGAGGGGCGGGTACCGGCGCCGCCCGCGGCGGCCACGCTGGGGTTCGACCTGATCGCCGTGGACCCCGACGCCGGGACGATCGAGGTGCGGTTCACGGCGGACGAGTCCATGCTCAACCCCGCGGGAAACGTGCAGGGCGGATTCCTCGCGGCGATGCTCGACGACACTCTCGGGCCCTGCGTCGTGGCGACGCTGCCCGCCGGCGGGTTCGCGCCGACCGTGGACCTGCACGTGCAGTACCTGCGGCCGGCGTCGCCGGGGCGTCTCGTCGGCACCGGCCGCGTGGTTCACCGCACCCGGTCCCTCGCCTTCCTCGCCGGTGAGTTGCGCGATCCGTCCGGCGCCCTCCTTGCCACCGCGACCGCCACCGCCCGCATCCAGCTCCCCTGATCGACGCGTTCTCAGCGCCCACAGGCGCGGTTCACCCGATCGCTAGATGCTTGCGATTCAGTGCGCTTCGGGTTGATCACGCCCGCGGCGTACGACCTCAGCGCATCGATCACTTCGGGCGGAGCTGACGAATGTCTCTGCGTGGCGGATTCGATTGCGTTATAGATCGTCATTCGAATCTGTGGATCGTCGGTTGGCGCGCTTCGCCACGCGCGGATGAGCTCACCGACAAGGTCGAAGAAGGGGCCGTCGCAGAGGGCGGCTTTCGCCTGCTCCGGGGTTTCCGTGGGAGTCGGTGCAACGGAAAGGGTTTCGGGGAGGGAGGTGGAGGCGGACTCCGTCGACGTCGGTGCGGCCTCGGTCGCGGGCGCGGCGGGAGCGCGGGTGAAGGCCACGGCCAGCGCCACGATCGCGACCACGATCGCCACGGCGGCCACGGCCAGCGATACCCGGCTGGACACGGGCGCCGCGCCTCGCGTCGGCGCCGCCTGTGCGGGCGCCCACCCCGGGGCGCCGTACTGCGGGGTCGGCCCCATCGGCATCGGCCCGGCCGCGCCCGGGTGCGGCGGCTGTTGCGCGGGCTGTGGGGGCGTGCCCGATTCTCCCGGTTGCGGCTGGCCGGACGGCTGCTCCGGAGGCTGCGTCATGCGATCCCCTCCCGGTGCTCCGCACTGCCTCGGTGTGCCGCGTCCCGCCGTGGCGATGCCACTGCCTGCCCAACTCCTTCTCCCATGTACCGCATTCTCACCGAATCCACCCGCTCTGTCCCCGTCCCGCGCCGATCCGCCGTGTTCGCCGCGCATGTGACGCCTACCCGCGCACCGGACCAGAGGGACGACTTCTCGTGGGGGCGAAACCGTGCGTGGGGGAGACGGCCGTGCGTGGGGGGAGACGGCCGTGCGTGGGGGAGAAGCCCGGGCGGCGGGCACCGTCGGGCACTGCGGGCGGGCTGTCCGCACCGGACGGAATCCGAGGGCGCCCTCGTCGCGGCAGGCGCCTCAGGCTCTCAGCCGAGGCCCTCGACGATCCGGAAGTCGCGCTCGACGCCGTCGCCCAGCACCGCCAGCGCCTCCTGATAGGCGGCGCTCTCCCGGGCGGCGACGGCCTGCTCGAAGCTGTCGAACTCGATGAGGATCGTCCGCTCGGCGATCCCGGCGTCGTACGCCTCGACGCGGCTCCCGCGGGAGAGCAGCCGCCCGCCCGCGTCCCGGACGGCGGGGCCGGCGAGGGCGTCGTACGCGGCGACCTTCGCCGGATCGTTGATCGTGCGGTAGACGCTGACCCAGTAGCCCTTGGCCACGGTGACTCCTGTCCTCGGGATCGATGTCCGAAGCCTACCCACCCGTCGAACGACAACGGCCCGTGACCAACTGTGCTGGTCACGGGCCGTTGCCGTGGCGGAGGATAGGGGATTTGAACCCCTGAGGGCTATTAACCCAACCCGCGTTCCAGGCGAGCGCCATAGGCCACTAGGCGAATCCTCCGTGGACCATCGTAGACGACGGCCCCCGTCGACCCGAAATCGGCCGAGCACGTATAGTGGTCGATGGACTCCGCGCGGCGTCCATCCTGTGAACTCCCCCAGGGCGGGAACGCAGCAAGGGTCAACGGGCTCTGGCGGGTGCGCGGAGTCCCCTTTATGTCCGGACCCGTTTCCTGCCGGAAGGCGCACCCCATGTCCCCCTATGTCTCCCTGAGTCCGTCCGAGCTCGCCGACGTGCACGCGAAGCTCACGGAGCTGTTCGAGACGCTCAAGGCCAAGGGACTGAAGCTGGACCTCACCCGGGGGAAGCCCGCGCCCGACCAGCTGGACCTGTCCAACGGGCTGCTCGCGCTGCCCGGCGAGGACGACTACCGCGCCGCCGACGGCACAGACACCCGCAATTACGGCGGCCTCGCCGGCCTGCCCGAGCTCCGCGGCATCTTCGCCGAGCTGCTGGGGATCCCCGTCGACAACCTCTACGCGCAGAACAACTCCAGCCTGGAGATCATGCACCGCCTGATCACCATCGCCTGGCTGCACGGCACCGTCGACGGTGAGCGTCCCTGGGGCGACGAGGAGAGGGTGAAGTTCCTCTGCCCCGCGCCCGGCTACGACCGGCACTTCGCGATCACCGAGGAACTGGGCATCGAGATGATCGTGGTGCCGCTCAACCCCGACGGGCCGGACATGGCCGTGGCCAAGGAGCTCGTGGCGAACGACCCGTCGATCAAGGGCATCTGGACCGTCCCGAAGTACTCCAACCCCACCGGGTCGGTGTACTCCGAGGAGGTCACCCGCGAGCTGGCGTCGATGCCCACCGCGGCGACGGACTTCCGCATCTTCTGGGACGACGCGTACGCCGTGCACCCCCTGGTGGGCGACGCACCGTCGGACCACGACATCCTGGGCATGGCCGCCGAGGCCGGCCACCCGAACCGGCCCTACGTGCTGGCCAGCACGTCGAAGATCACCTTCGCCGGCGCGCGTGAGCTTCTTCGGCGCGTCCACCGAGAACCTGGGCTGGTACGGCAAGTACGCGAGCCTCACCTCGATCGGCCCGGACAAGGTGAACCAGCTGCGGCACGCCCGCTTCTTCGGCGACGCCGAGGGCGTGCGCGCCCACATGCGCAAGCACCGCGACCTGATCGCGCCCAAGTTCGCGCGCGTCCTGGAGATCCTCGAGGAGCGCCTCGGCGGCGCGAAGGTGGCGTCGTGGAGCGAACCCGCCGGCGGCTACTTCATCAGCCTCGACGTGCTCGACGGGACGGCCAAGCGCACCGTCGAACTCGCCAAGGAGGCGGGCATCGCCCTCACCGCCGCCGGCGCCACCTTCCCGAACAAGGTGGACCCGCACGACCGGAACATCCGCCTCGCGCCCACGTTCCCCAGCATCGACGAGCTGGAGACGGCTATGGACGGTGTTGCGACCTGTGTACTCTTGGCTTCTGCTGAAAAACTGATGCAGTAGGTCCGAACAGGAGGATCGCGCCGGTGGCGGACGAAATCAGCCGGCGGTTCCCCCGCCAGTGGTGGGTGCTGGGCCTCTTCGCGCTCGCGGCGGGCGTCGCGGTGTGGCAGCAGTTCGTGCGCATCCCGTTCTCCACGCCCATGTACGGGCTGTTCCACAACCAGATCGACGCCGAGGTGTACCGCAAGGGCGGCGACATCGTGGCGCACGGCGGGGCCGGACTGTACGACGGTCCGCTGCTCAACGACATCCTGCCGTTCACGTACACCCCGTTCGCGGGCGTGCTGTTCGTGCCGCTGAGCTGGATGTCCACCGACGTGCTGCGGTGGGTGTGGACCATCGCGATCATGCTGGCCCTGCTGGCCTGCTTCCTGATCGGCTTCCGCCTGCTGGGGTTCGCCCGCGACGGGCGGGTGTGGTTCGCCGCGGTGTGCCTGACGCTCGTCGCCACCGTCCTCGAGCCCGTGCGCACCACCATCTGGTTCGGCCAGATCAACGTGTTCCTCATGCTGATCCTGCTGTGGGACCTGGGGCGGCCCAAGGGCGCCCGGTTCAAGGGGTTCAGCATCGGCATCGCGGCCGGCATCAAACTGACCCCGGCGTTCTTCCTCTTCTACCTCGTGGCCACGCGGCAGTGGCGGGAGGCGCGCAACGCCCTCCTCACGCTGGCCGGGACCGTCGCGATCGGGTTCATCGTGATCCCGAAGCAGTCCTGGCAGTACTGGTCCGGCACCTTCCTCGACGCCAACCGGGTGGGCGAACCGAACCAGGTGGGCAACCAGTCGATCAACGGCCTCATCGCGTTCCTCACCCACGCCGAGCACCCGTCGACGGCGCTGTGGCTGCTCGCGGCCGTGCCCGCGGCGCTCGCGGGCCTCGGCATCGCCACCTGGGCGTACCGCCGCGGACACGTCCTCCTCGCGATCACCGTGGTGGGCATGACGGCGTGCGCGGTCTCCCCGTTCTCCTGGGGGCACCACTGGGTGTGGATCGTGCTGCTGCTCCTCGTCCTGCTCACGCCGGCACTGGTGGCCACCGACTTCCAGGGGCGCCTCCTCGGCATGATCGCGCCGCTGGCCCTCGTGGCCGCGACGTTCATCTGGGTCACCTATTTCCCCACCCTGCAGCCCCTCGGCGTCGACGACGTCCACGACACCTACGCCATCGGCATCTTCCTGCGGCCCGTCGACGATCCCGTGCTCAAGGTCCTCGCGAGCGGCGTGTACGTGTGGATCTTCGTGGCCACCCTGGTCGGGAGCGCGGCCTTCCTCGCGCGGTCGGACCGGTCGCGCCGTGCTGCCTGACGCCGGGTCCGATCCCGCGGCCGAGCACCGCCGGCTGCTCGCCTACCTCGGCGCCGCACTGATCGCCGGCGGCCAGCCCGTGCACGAGGTGGAGTCCGAGGTCCGGTCCGTCGCCACCGCGCTCGGGCACCCGCTGACGCAGGTCGGCGCCACCCCCACGGGCCTCACGCTCGGGCTCACGCCGGGCGGGCCCGCCACGTTCGAATCGGTCGACGGTCCGCTGCGGCTCGAGCAGTCGGCCGTGGTCAACGACGTGCGACGGGGCCTCGTCTCCGGCCGCGTCACGCCCGACGAGGCGTTCGGCGCGCTCGGCTCGTTGCGGTCCCTGCCGCACAGGTTCCCGCGCTGGATGCAGGACGCGTCGTGGTCGATCATCGCGGTGGGCATCGCGATGGTGCTGCAGCCGGGCTGGCCGAACATCGCCGCGGCCGCGGTCGGCGGCGTCGCCGTGATGCTCCTGGTCTCGCTGGCCGGGCGGGTGCGCCTCGCGGCCACGCTGCTGCCCACGATCGCCGCGTTCGTCGTGGCCACGGGCGTCTTCGCCGCCGCCCAGGCGGGCTGGCTCGACGGTCCGCTGCGCACCCTCCTCGCGCCCCTGGCGGTGCTGCTGCCCGGCGCGCTGATGGTGACCGGGATGTCCGAGCTCGCAGCGGGCGCCATGGTCGCGGGTGCCGCGCGGCTCACCTTCGGCGTGGTGCAGCTGCTGCTCTTCTCGCTCGGCGTGCTCACCGCGACCACGCTGCTCGGAGTCGGCGCGGACCTGCTGGTGAACGAGCGGGTGAACCAGCTCGGCTGGTGGGGGCCGCCCGTCGGGCTCGCGCTGATCTGCGTGGGCCTCTGCTTCAACGAGGGCGCCTCGTTCCGCATGCTGCCCGCGATCTCGTTCGTCGTGGCCGCGGCGTTCGGGGCGCAGGTCGCGGGGCAGGCGATGTCCGGCCCCGTGCTGGGCGGCTTCCTCGGCGCGATCGCCGGCAGCCTCGGCGCCTCGGTGGTCGCGTACGTGTGGCCCACGCTCCCGCGACTCGTGGTGTTCCTGCCCGCCTTCTGGGTGCTGGTGCCGGGCAGCCTGGGCCTGCTGTCGGTCACCTCGCTGGGGATCGATCCGGGGCAGGGCGCGCGGACCGCGGTGGAGGTGGCCGCGGTGATCTCCGCGCTGGCGCTGGGGCTGCTGTTCGGGTCGGCACTGGCGCAGGCCCTCGCGACCAGGCTCCCCCGTCGGGAATGACCGGTGTGACCGGCATCTCCGTCGCCGCATCAAAAGTTCATCTGGCTAATGATAGATGTTCAAACACATATGCTGTCATGCATGAATGACTGGAATCGACGGTAGGAAGACGCGGGTCGCGGCGGCCCTGAGCATGGTGTCCGTGCTGGCCCTGGCGGCAGCGTGCGGCGGCGACGACACTGGCCCGGGCGTGAACGGCGACACCGCCGCGAAGGTGGAGATCAACCGCGACGCGGCCGGCGACATCACCGCGAACGGCGGCGCCCGCCGACTGGACGGCGATCAGACGCGGGCGATCGCCGATTCGATCCAGCGGTCGAAGGCGAAGAACGTCATCCTCGTGATCGGCGACGGCACCGCCAACCAGGAGCTCACCCTGGCCCGCGACTACCAGTGGGGCGCGGGCGGCCAGATCCCCGGCATCGACCAGCTGCCGCTCTCCGGCGACTACACCACCTACTCGCTGAACAAGGACACCAAGAAGCCGGACTACACCACCGATTCGGCGGCCTCCGGTTCCGCGTGGGCCACCGGCACGAAGACCTACAACGGCGCCGTCGGCGTCGACGTGAACGGCAAGGCCCAGCGCTCGATCCTGGAGATCGCCAAGGCCAACGGCCGCAATACCGGCAACGTCACCACCACCGAACTGCAGGACGCCACCCCCGCCGTGCAGGTGGCGCACGTCGCCCAGCGCAAGTGCTACGGCCCCGTCGAGACCAAGGAGAAGTGCGCCTCGGACGCGCTGTCCAACGGCGGCCCCGGCTCGATCACCGAGCAACTCCTGGCCGCCCGCGCCGACGTGACCCTGGGCGGCGGCTGGAAGACCTTCCAGCAGACGGCCGACGCCGGCGAGTACAACGGCAAGACCCTCGAGGTGCAGGCCAAGGAGCGCGGCTACCAGATCGTCCGGTCGGGCGGCGAGCTCGACGGGGTCACCGAGGCGAATCAGGACAAGCCGGTGCTGGGCGTGTTCGCCGACGGCAACCTGCCGCGCCTGTGGGACAAGGCCACCGCCACCAAGGAGGGCGGCGCGGAGCCGGCCGTCACCTGCGCGCCGAACCCCGCGTTCGGCGCCACCCCGAAGCTCCAGTCGCTCACCACGAAGGCGATCGACCTGCTCAAGGGCGACAAGGGCTTCTTCCTGCAGGTCGAATCCGGCTCGGTGGACAAGGCCAACCACGACGCCGATCCGTGCGGCCAGATCGGCGAGACCGTGCAGCTCTCCGACGCCGTCACCGCCGCGCTGGAGTTCGCCAAGCAGGACAAGGACACCCTGGTGATCGTCACGGGCGATCACGCCCACACCAGTCAGATCGTCGAGACCGGTTCCGTGACACCGGGTCTCACCCGAACGCTGAACACCAAGGACGGCGGCCTGCTCACCGTCAACTACGGCACGTCGCTCGAGCCGGGCGAGGAGCAGCACACCGGAGGCCAGGTGCGCATCGCCGCGTACGGTCCCGGCGCCGCCAATGTCACCGGCCTCACCGACCAGACGGACCCGTTCTTTTACATCACGGATGCCCTGGGCCTGGATCGCGCGAAGCAGTAGGGCGGTGTGGCCGTTCGTCCATCAGGACGCCCTGGGCCTGGATCGCGCGAAGCAGTAGGGCGGTGCCGCGCCCCTTCTCCGGCGACGTTCCGCCCGCTAGCGTGGACGTCGACATCGCAAACTCTGGGGGAAGCCATGTACCCGTACGCGCCACCCGTCCCGCGCCTGTACCGGGCGCTCGCGCTCGTCCAGGCGATGATCGCCGCCCTCACGCTGCTGGGTGCGGTCATCTACTGGATGGCCAACGCCTCCTACGAGGGCTCCGCGGACGCGTACCGCGGCACGTACACCGATTTCATCGGCGTCTACCTGCTGGCGCCGCTCGCGGTGATGCTGGTGATCGCCCTCGTCGCCCTGGTGGGCCTCGCGGTGTTCGTGGCCCGCGGGTCGCTCGGGGCCCGCGTCGCGAGCTGCTGCGTGTGGGCGGTCCTCATGGCCGTCGGCCTGGTGGCGGTGCAGGTCCATCCCGCGTACGTGCTGGTGCTGTTCGTCGCCCTGTGCATGCTCCTCGCCCTCGCGCTGGCGGACCGGCTGTCCGTCGGGCGCGGGGCGCCGACGGTGCCTCCCCCGCCCGGAGGCACCGTCGGACCCGGCGGATTCCCCGCGGGCCGGTTCCCGGCCGAGCCCCCGGCGCAGGGGCACGACACCGGCTCGTTCCCGCAGCAGCCGAGCGGCTCATGACGGACACGGCCGTCTCGCGGACGTGTCACAGGGCACCGGTAGCCTGAGACCGTGGCTCTCTACCGCAAGTACCGTCCAGCGACGTTCGCCGAGGTCGTGGGGCAGGAGCACGTCACCGAGCCGCTGAGCACCGCGCTCGATTCGGGCAGGATCAACCACGCGTACCTGTTCTCCGGCCCCCGCGGCTGCGGTAAAACGTCGTCGGCGCGCATCCTGGCCCGTTCGCTCAACTGCGAGCAGGGCCCCACCTCCACGCCCTGCGGCGTGTGCAACTCGTGCCTGGCCCTGGCGCCCGGCGGCCCGGGCAACCTGGACGTCACGGAGATGGACGCGGCCAGCCACGGCGGCGTGGACGATGCGCGCGAGCTCCGCGACCGCGCCTTCTACGCCCCGGCGGAATCGCGGTACCGCGTCTTCATCGTGGATGAGGCGCACATGGTCACCCCGCAGGGCTTCAACGCGCTGCTGAAGATCGTCGAGGAGCCGCCGGAGCACCTCATCTTCATCTTCGCCACCACGGAGCCGGAGAAGGTGCTCACCACCATCCGCTCCCGCACCCACCACTACCCGTTCCGGCTGCTCGCCCCCAACGTGATGCGCCCGCTGCTGGAGAAGATCACGGGCGCGGAGCACGTCACCGTGGAACCGCAGGTCTACCCGCTGGTCATCCGGGCGGGCGGCGGGTCACCGCGTGACTCGCTGTCGATCATGGACCAGTTGCTCGCGGGCGCCGGGGCGGAGGGCGTCACCTACCAGCGCGCGCTCGGCCTGCTCGGCGTCACGGACACCGCACTCATCGACGCGGCGGTCGACGCCCTCGCGGCGTCCGACGGTGCGGCCCTGTTCGGGGCCGTGGAGCGGGTCATGGAGGCGGGCCACGATCCGCGCCGCTTCGCCACGGACCTGCTCGAGCGCCTGCGCGACCTGATCCTGTTGCACACGGTTCCCGACGCCGCGGATCGCGGACTCGTAGACGTGCCGATCGACGTCCTGGAGACGATGCGTGGGGAGGCCTCCCGCCTGGGCCTCGCCACCCTGACCCGGTGCGCCGAGGTCACGCACGCCTCCCTCGCGGAGATGCGCGGCGCCACCTCGCCGCGCCTGTTGCTCGAGGTCATGTGCGCCCGCATGCTGCTGCCCGCCGCGGACGAGTCCCAGGCCGCGCTGCTGCAGCGCATCGAGGCTCTGGAGAGCCGCCCGGCCGGCGCCGCCCCGGCCGCGCCCGCTCCGCAGGCGGCGGCGTCCCCGGCACCGTCGGCACCGCCGGCGCAGGCCCCCGCACCCGACGGTCCGGCTCCCCGGTTCGTGCGCCCGAGCCAGCGCCAGGCGGAGGCCCCCGCCGCGCCGGAACCACAGGCAC
>NZ_HE997626.1:1538710-1728240 GCF_000312385.1 Tsukamurella sp. 1534
CCCCGGCGGCGTTCGAGCCGGCGCCCGCCGTCGAATCGGAGCCGGTGCTGCACCGCCGCCCGTCCGAGCCGGAGCCTGCCACGGAACCCGCGGCGCAGTCGCCCTCGGCCCCGTCGGCGCCCGCGGAGGCCGCCCCCGCCGCCACGAGCCCCGAACCCGCGGCCCCCGCCGCGGAGGCGGTCACGGCACCCGAGCCGCGTGCCCCGCAGCCGGAACAGTCTGCGCCGGAGCCGGTTCGGGCCGTGGCACCGGAGCCCGAGCGCCGGCCCGAGGCCCCGCCCGAACCCCAGCCGGCATCGCCCGGACCGGCCGCCCAGGCCGCGCAGGCGGCGGGACCGTCGCTCGACGAGGTCCGCACGGCCTGGCCCAAGGTGCTGCGCGCCGTGAGCGGTCGCAGCAAGGTCACGGCCACGCTGATGACCAACATGCAGGTGGCGGGGCTCGCCGGCGACACGTTGCATCTCGCGCTGCCGATCCCGGCGCTGCTCGGCCGGTTCAGCGATCCGCAGCACGTGGGCAACGTCCGCGAGGCGGTGCGTGAGGTGTTCGGCACGCAGTGGAACGTCGAGGTGGGTGACGGCTCCGGCGCGCCGCAGCAGGGCGCTCCGCAGCAGCCGCAGCGCGCGGCTCCCGAGCCGCAGCGCAAGGCGCCGCCCACTTTCGAGCGACGCAGCCGCGCGGGGGAGCAACGCGGCGGCCAGCCGGATCCGCGCCCTGCCGGCCGGGAGAACCGCGCACCGTCGCACCACGACGACATCCCGCTGCCCCCGGAGCCCGAACCCGAGCCGGAACCCGCCGAGGTCTCCGAGGAGGAGATGATGGCGGACGCGCACCGCGAGGACGCGACGGGCGGGGGCGGCAGCGCGCCGCGCCGCGACCCCGAGGAGGTGGCGCTGGAGCTCCTCAAGAACGAGCTCGGCGCCCGCCCGATCTGATCAGGCCTCCCACCACGGGCGCAGGGGCAGATCGCCCGCGCCGCCCTTGTCGTCCAGCTTCACCGCGAGCACCTGGTGCAGCTGAACCACGTTGCGCTCGAAGCCCAGTCGCGATCCGGCCATGTACAGGCCCCACACCCGCGCGGTGCCCAGGCCGACCTCCGCGACGGCATCGTCCCAGTGATCGACCAGGTTGCGTCCCCAGGCGGCGAGGGTCTTCGCGTAGTGCTCGCGGAGGTTCTCCTCGTGCCGCACCTCCATCCCGCCCACGTCCTGGATCGCGGCGATCACACGGCCGGAACCGGTGAGCTCCCCGTCGGGGAAGATGTACCGGTCGATGAACTGGCCGCCCTTGCCCGACAGCTTGTTGTCGTGCCGGGTGATCGTGTGATTGAGAAGCAGCCCACCGGTTTTCAGCTTTCCCCGCAGTGATGTGAAGTACGACGGGTAGTTGTGCACGCCGATGTGCTCGGTGAGGCCGATGGAGCTGATCGCGTCGAATTCGCTCTCCGGCACGTCGCGGTAGTCGCTGAACCGCACCTCGGCGAACTCGCCGAGCCCCTCGGCCTCGATCGCCGCCTGCGCCCAGTGCGCCTGTTCCTTCGACAGGGTGGCGCCGATGGCGTGGACTCCGCGGCGGGCGGCGTAGAGCACCATGCCGCCCCACCCGCAGCCCACGTCCAGCAGCCGGTCGCCCGGTTTGAGACGCAGCTTCTCGAACACGAGGCGGTACTTGTTCTCCTGCGCCTGCTCGAGCGTCGCGCCGGCGTCGGGGTAGCAGGCGCACGTGTAGGTCATCGACGGTCCGAGGACCATCTCGTAGAACCGGTTAGAGACGTCGTAGTGGTGGTGGATCACCTCGGCGTCGCGGGACTTGCTGTGCCGCAGTCCCTCCGCGATCCGGCGCCAGCGCGGGATGGCCTCCTGGGGCGGCGGCGGCACGGGGATCATCCGCTCGGCCCCCACCGAACGGGCGATCTGCGCGATCAGCTTCGGCCCCGGCTTCGCGAACTGCAGGTCGTCCGACAGCGCCTTGAGCGCCGCGTACGGATCGCCGGGGTGGGCGCCCGTGAGCTCGAGATCGCCCGCGATGTAGGCGCGGGCGAGACCCATGTCGTTGGGGGAGGTCGCGAGGTAGGTGGTGCCGCGCGGGGTCATCAGGTCGAGCCCGTACTCCGCGTCGTCCGGCCCGGCCGACGAGCCGTCGTAGGCCTTCACCCGGATCGCGAGCCTTCCGCCGGCGGCCTTCTCGATGATCTCGGCGAGGGTCAGCTTCGGGAGATGCTCGGTATGTGTGTGGCGCGTCATTTTTCACTGCCTCCTGACTGTCTTGTCGTACAGGCCCAGCAGGCGTCCGGCCGGGTCGTAACGGGACTTCAACTGTTCCAAGTCCGGGCCGCCGTAGAGGGCGTCGAACTCGTCGCGCCCGTAGAAGGCTTCGGAGTAGAGCGATTTGTGCCCTCCGAGTTCCGAGACCCTCTTCTCGATCAGCCGGTTCGCGCGGCCGTCGATCTGGCCGGGCTGCTTGGGGACTGCGGACCAGAACCCCACGTTCACGTACGTCCTCCGGGGTTCCAGCGGGTAGAGCGGCCACGGCCGCTCCGGGTCGGCGCCGGCGGGCGCGGGTTCGCGGAGGCGCAACGGGCACAACCAGATCGGTTCGATCGGGATCTCGTCGAGGAACCAGTCCAGGAAGTCGGTGATCTTGCCGATCTCCACCTCGATGTCCTGCACCACGCGCTCGCCGGGAGGCTCGCCCTTGCGCGCCGAGAGCTTGTCGCCGATGTCCCAGCGCCGGTCCAGCGCCACGAGCTTCCAGTAGAAGCTGCTGCGCAGCAGGTGTTTCGGCCACATCCGGCGGATCCTGGGGTTCTGTGCGCCGAAGGCTCGGGAGCACCAGAACCAGTCGGTGTCCCAGCGCCACAGGTAGTCGTGGGTCGTGAGCCGGTCGCGCAGCACCCCGTCGGCGTGCTGCAGCGACCGGTAGTAGACGTCCATCCCGGTGTAGTCGCTGACGGGGCCGTCGTCGTCGGTCTTCCGCCCCAGGGTGAGGTACGCCTCGTCCCGGGAGAACACCACGCCGTCGAGGTAGTCGACGGGTTCGCCGTCGTGGGCCCCGGCGCCGACGACGGCGTCCATCGTCGCCTGCAACTCGTGCAGGTCGTGGAAGCGCACGTGCCGCAGCTCGACGAACCGCCGGACGGGTTCCAGATCCACGGTCAGCCGCGTCGAATAGCCCAGCGTGCCGTACGAATTCGGGAAACCGAAGTACAGATCCGCGTTGGGTCCGTCGGGGGTCGCGGTCACCACCTCGCCGGCGCCGGTGAGGATGTCCATCGACCGCACCGCCTCGTGCGGGAGTCCCGCGCGGAACGAGCTGGACTCGATTCCCATGCCCGTGACCGCGCCGCCCAGGGTGATGGTCTTGAGCTGCGGCACCACGGTGGGCGCGAGGCCGAAAGGCAGTGTCGCGGCGACGAAGTCCTGGTAGGTGCACACGCCGCCGACGTCCGCGGTCCGCGCGTCCGGATCGATCGAGACCACGGCCCCCAGGCCGGAGACCTCCAGGCCCGGGGCGTCGGTCGCGGCCCTGGCGCGGAAGAGATTCGAGGTCTTCTTCGCGAGGCGGACCCGGGATTCGGCCGGAATGGCCCGGTAGCTGGCCTCCAGGCGGGCGAGGCCCTCGGCGTACGCGGCCTCGCCGCCGATCGGGACCGTGGTCGGTGTGCGGGCCTGCGGGTCGTTGCGAGCGCTCACGATTACCGACGCTATACCTCCCGGCCGCGACGCGCGCGCCCCGGACCCGATTGGTTAGGCTGAGTTCGAAACCCCGAGCAGAGGATAGGAACGTTGGCCCAGGTAACCGCCACCAAGTCCACCACCATCGCCGCCTCCCCGGAGACGGTGCGCGCCGCGATCGAGGATTACACCCGCCGTGGCGAGATCCTGCCGCCGAACTACCACGACTATCGCGTGCTCGAGGGCGGCCAGGGCGCGGGCACCGTCGCCGCATGGACCCTGCAGGCCACCGAGAAGCGCTCGCGCGACGTCAAGGCCACGGTCACCGTCGACGGCGACACCGTCACCGAGACGGACGCGAACTCGTCGATGGTCACCACCTACCGGGTCGTCGCCGCGGACGGTGCCGGTGACGGGACCTCGGTCACCGTCACCACCACGTGGCAGGGCGCCGGCGGCATCGGCGGCTTCTTCGAGAAGACCTTCGCCCCCAAGGGGCTCGGCCGCATCTACGACGAGCTGCTCACCAACCTCAAGGTGCAGGTCGAGTCCAACGGCTAGGCGCCACCGGAGGGCGCCCGTCCCGCCGCTGCCCCTGCGCGACGGGGTGGACGCCACCCGCCTCGTGATCGCGGAGGAGGAGGCGGGCCGGACGCTCGGCGACGTGCTCGAGGCCCGGTTCCCGGGCACCTCGGCGTACGTGCTCGCGGAGTGCGCGTCGGGCACCGTCGTCACGTCCGACGGTGCGTCCCTGGCCCCGTCCTCGACGGTCGCGGCCCGGCAGGCGGTGTGGATGTACCGCGAACTGCCGTACGAGATCGACGTGCCGTTCGCCATGCCGATCCTGCACGCCGACGAGCGGATCGTGGTGGTGGACAAGCCGCACTACCTGGCCACCATGCCGCGCGGCGCGCGCGTGGTGCAGAGCGCGCTGGTGCGGTTGCGGCGCGAGCTGGGAGAGCCGCGCCTCTCGCCCGCGCACCGTCTGGACCGGCTGACTGCGGGTGTGCTGCTGTTCACCCGGGACCCCGAGGTGCGAGGCGCGTACCAGCAGCTGTTCGCCACCGGGCGGGCGCGCAAGGAGTACGCCGCGCTGGCCCCGCTCCGCGCGGGCCTGGACCTGCCCGCCACCGTCGAATCCCGGATCGAGAAGACGCCGGGGATCATGCGCGCCTACGAGGTGGAGGGGCCCGTGAACGCGCGCTCGCACGTGGAGCTGGAGGCCGAGATCGCGACCGCGTCCGGCGCCGTCGGCAGGTACCGCCTGCGCCCGGAGACCGGGAAGACGCACCAGCTGCGCCTGCACATGGCGCGGCTGGGGATACCCATCCTGGGGGATCCGCTCTATCCCGAACAGCGCGACGTGGTGGACGGCGACTTCGCGGATCCGCTGCGGCTGCTGGCGCGGCGGCTGTCCTTCACCGACCCGGTCGACGGCGCCGAGCGCGAGTTCACCAGCGCGCGGGAGCTGGCCGTCCCGCACGGTGCGGAATCCGGGTCCACCATCCCTCCACAGGGCTCGTAGTCCCGGGAAACGCCGCCCGCGGGGGCGGGGTGCTAGCGGGTCTGACCGCCGCCCAGGTAGGCGGCGAGGCCGGCGGCCACGGCCTGCGCCAGCCGCTGCTGCCCCTGCGGCGAGGCGAACGTCGCGGCCTCGGCCGGGTCCTTGAGGTTCCCGGCCTCGACCAGCACCGACGGGACGGTCGCGAGGTTCAGTCCGGCCAGGTCCGAGCGCGGGTACAGGCCGTCCTTGCCGATGTACGCGGCGGGCGTGAAGCCGCCCGAGACGAGGGCGTCGCGCAGGCTCTTGGCCAGGGCGGGGCTCGCGGTCGTCTGCGCGGGGTTCAGCGGCGGATCGGACAGATTCACGTGAAACCCGCGGTTACCGGGGGCGGAGCCGTCGGCGTGGATGGATACCGCGGCGTCGGCGCCCCACTTGTTGGCGGCCTCGGCCCGGGCGTCCACGCAGGAGCCGACCGACTTGTCGTCGTTGCGGGACATCATCACCTGCGCGCCCGCGCCGGTGAGCACCTGGTAGAGCTGGTAGGCCACGGCGTAGTTGAAGGTGTGCTCGGCCAGGCCGTTCACGCCGGTGGTGCCGGTGGTCTGGCAGTCCTTGGTGCCGCCGCGGCCGGTGGGCACCTGGCGGCTCAGCGAGCCGTCGTTCGCGCCGTTGTGTCCCGGGTCGAGGAAGATCTTCTTGCCGGTCAGGGAGCCGGCGGCGAGCGGCGCCGCGTTGTTCACCAGGCCCGGCTCGGAGAGCGATAGGCTGGTGGGTGCGGCCGCGTCCCGCCGCTGTCCGGCGTCACCGATGGTGCAGCCGGAGAGGATCAGGGCCGGGACCAGGCCCGCGGCCACGAGGACGGCGCTGCGCATGTTCACGAGCGAAGCGTACCGCCTCAACCGCCGCAGTGGTAACACTAGTAACAAGAATCGGACATGCGGGTCGATGACCGGCAGAGGGGAGACGGCATGCAGCCCGAGGGCTCGATGGAAGACCTGATGGCCCAGGTCGGCGCCATGCAGCAGCAGCTGATGGCGGCACAGGCCGAGATCCAGGCCACCACGGTCGAGGGTCAGGCAGGCGGAGGCCTGGTGAAGGTGACCGCGACGGGTGACGGCCAGGTCCAGTCCGTGGTGATCGACCCCAAGGTGGTCGACCCGGAGGATGTGGAGACGCTGCAGGACCTGGTCCTGGGCGCGCTGACCGACCTGTCGAACAACACCGCCGAACTGGCGCAGCAGAAGATGGGGCCGCTCTCGGGCGGCCTGCCGTTCTGACGGACGGCCCGTGTACGAAGGCCCAGTTCAAGAGCTGATCGACGAGCTCGCCAAGCTCCCGGGAGTCGGGCCGCGCGGCGCCCAGCGCATCGCGTTCCACCTCCTGGGGGTGCAGCCCGGCGACATCGACCGGCTCACCCATGCCCTCACCCGGGTGCGCAACGACGTGCGCTACTGCGAGGTGTGCGGCAACGTCGCCGCCGAGGAACGGTGCCGGATCTGCTCCGATCCGCGCCGCGACGCCTCCAAGATCTGCGTCGTCGAGGAGGCGAAGGACGTCCAGGCGGTGGAGCGCACCCGCGAGTACCGCGGGCTCTACCACGTGCTCGGCGGCGCCCTGAACCCGATCAAGAGCGTCGGCCCGGACAAGCTGCGGATCCGCGAGCTGCTCGTGCGGCTGGGCACCCCCGTCGACGGGGTGGACGTCGACGAGGTGATCATCGCGACCGACCCCAACACGGAGGGCGAGGCCACCGCGGCGTTCCTGGTGCGCATGCTCAAGGACTTCCCGGGTCTCACCGTGACCCGGCCCGCCGCCGGCCTGCCGATGGGCGCGGAGCTGGAGTTCGCCGATGAGCTCACCCTCGGCCGCGCGATGTCCGGCCGCCGCTCCCTCGCCGAGCCCCCGCGGGTGCTCGAAGAGTCCCCGCCGAGCTGATCCGTGGACGCCGCGGAGGTGGTGCAGCGGCTGGGCGGCCGCGAGGGGACCGTCGCCGTCGACGGCCTGTCCGGGGCGGGGAAGTCGACGTACGCCCAGGGCCTCGTCGAGGAGCTGCGCGCCGCGGGCGCGCGCACGGCCCTGGTCCGCACCGACGACTACGCCACCTGGGACGACCCCGTCGCCTGGTGGCCTCGCATGGTCGAGGAGATCCTGCTTCCCTTCTCGCGCGGCTGGGACGCGCACTACCGGCCGATGGTCTGGCGCGACGGTACGCCGCGGCCCGGCCCCGAGGTCCGGCTGCCGTGGGCGCCGCTCGTGGTGATCGAGGGCGTGTCCAGCGCGCGCCGCTCGTTCGCCCGCAGGCTCGGCCTCGCGCTGTGGCTGGAGGGCGGCACCGCCGCCGAGCGGCTGGAGCGGAGCGTGGCCCGCGACGGCGAGGCGGAGCGGGAGCACCTGCGTCGCTGGCAGGAGTTCGAGTCCGGCTGGTTCGCGGTCGACGGCACGCGCGAGCGCTGCGTGCCGATCGCGCCGTTCGCGAAAATGCACTCAGGAGGCGAGGCGCGGACATAATGGCCGCGTCGGGCCGCTGGAGCGAAGATTCGCGCGTCATAGGATCGGGGCATGAGACTGCGCGACAACCCGATCATCGAGGTCACCCGCGCGGTGGCCTGCACGCCGGAGCGGGCGTGGGAGTTGGTCACCGACATCGAGCTGCCCACCCGCGTCGCCGGGGAGCTGCAGCGGGTCGAGTGGCTCGACGGTGCCACGGGCGTGGCGGTGGGGGCGCGTTTCCGCGGGCACAACCGCAACGAGGAGCTGGGCGACTGGACGACCGACTCCGTGGTCACCGATGTCGAGGACGGCCGCCGTTGGGTCTGGTCCGTCGGCCCCGAGGGTGAGGAGCCGTGGGCCACCTGGGGTTTCGAGGTCGATCCCGCCCGCGGCGGTGCGCTGGTCCGGCAGTGGGCGCGGGTCGGGGACGGGCGCTCGCCGTTCGCCGGCTTCGTCGCGGCGAATCCCGGGAAAGAGGCGCGGATCATCGACTTCCGGCTCGGCGTCTGGCGCACGGGCATGGAGGCCAACCTCGACGCGATCGCCGCGGCGGCCGCCCCGTGACGCCGGGGTTCGCGCTCTTCGACACCGCCGTCGGGCGGTGCGGGATCGCCTGGGGCGCCGACGGTGCCGTCACCGCCGCCCGGCTCCCCGAGGCGTCGGACGAGGCGATGCGCGATCATCTCGCCGCCGGCGGATCGCCGGAATCCGAGCCGCCGGAGGAGGTCGGGCGGGTGATCGCCGCGGTGGTCCTTCTCGTCGCCGGTGCGAACCTCGACGACGACCTCTCCTGGGTGGCGCTGGACATGCAGGGCCTCAACGATTTCCAGCGCGCGGTCTACGACGTGGCGCGCAGGATCCCGCCCGGATCCACCCGGACCTACGGGGAGATCGCCACCGAGATCGGGCTCCCGGGTTCCGCCCGCGCGGTGGGGCGGGCGTTGGGGGAGAACCCCTTCCCGCCGATCGTGCCCTGCCACAGGATCACGGCGGCGGACGGGCGCACGGGTGGCTTCTCCGCGTCCGGCGGCGTCGCCACCAAGATGCGTCTCCTCGCGAACGAGCAAGCGGTGCTGGGCCTCTGGTGACGCCGGGGAACTCTCCGGGTTACCTCCGGAGGCGCTCGCGGCGCAGGAGGTCCACGTCGGGGAGGTCCAGCGGCTCCAACGCGCGCCCCGTCGCCTTCTCCAGCAGGTAGTCCGCCAGCTCCGGGTTCCGGGCGAGCGCCGGTCCGTGCATGTACGTGCCGAGCACGCTGCCCTGGACGACACCGTCGACCGCGACGCCCGCACCGTTGCCCGTGCCCCGGACCACCCGCATGAGCGGTGCGGCGGCGGCGCCCAGGGCCGAGCCGCCGCGGTGGTTCTCGAAACCGGTGAGCGGCTGGGTGAGCCCGTCGAGCAGCGGCTCGCCCGCGATCTCGCCGATGGACCGGGTCTGCTGGGGCGTGGTGGTCAGGTCGAACATCGAGATGCCGTCCACCCGTTCGCCCTCGGACGTCTCGTACCAGTGGCCGAGTACCTGGATCGCGGCGCAGATCGCCAGCACGGGGGCGCCCTTCGCGGCGGCCTCCTGCATCCCGGGGTGTTTGGTGAGGTGCCGCGTGGCCAGGCGCTGCGCGTAGTCCTCCGCGCCGCCCAGGGTGTACACGTCGCACGACGCGGGCACCGGATCGGCCAGGGTGATCGGCAGGACCTCGGCCTCGATGCCGCGCAGCCGCGCCCGCTGCCGCAGCACCAGGGCGTTGCCGCCGTCGCCGTAGGTGCCCATCACGTCCGGCAGCACGAGCCCGATGACGAGCGTGGATTCGCTGATCCGCGTTGTGGATCCGGAGAAGTCGATCACGCGCGGCGCCCTTCCAGTGCGGTGTTCAGGTCCCGGAAGGCCGTGTAGTTGGCCAGCACCTCCACCCGCCCGGGCGGGCACGACGCGATGGCCGCGACCGGATCGGCGACGAGGGAGTGCTCGGCGCCCGCATACGTGAGCCGCACCGCGAGGTCGGCGCCGCGCTCGCCGGACGCCACCACCTTCGCGTTGTCGAACCGCTCGAACTGCACGTCCCACAGCCAGGACAGGTCCTCGCCGTCGGGTACCTGCCCGTTCACGGCGATGACCAGGCCCTCGGCGGTGCCGTCGATCATCGACATGGCCTCCTGCCAGCCCGCGGGGTTCTTGGCCAGCAGCATGCGTACGGTGTGCTCGCCGACGGTCACCGTCGAATAGCGGCCCGCGACCTCGCCGACGGTGCCGACCGCCTCGACCGCCTTCGCGGGATCCGCGCCCATGGCCACCGCCGCGGCCACCGCCTGTGCGGCGTTGCCGCGGTTGGCGCGGCCGGGCAGCTTGAGCACGAGGGGCGCGGTGAAACCGTCGGGGCCGTGGATGTTCTCGTCGTCCACCCACCAGTCCGGTGCGGGCCGGGAGAAGTCGGTGCCCGTCGAGTACCAGTGCTCGCCCTCGCGGACGATCGGCTCGCCCGAGCGGGGGCAGGAGACGGAGTCGCTCGTCCAGCCGCCGCCCGCTGCCACCCACACGACGTTCTTCGCGTCGTAGGCGACCGACGTCACGAGCACGTCGTCGCAGTTGGCCACGACGGTGAGCTCGGGGTGCGCGTCCACGCCGGCGCGCAGCCGGCGCTCGATGGCGTTGATCTCCCCGACGCGGTCCAGCTGATCGCGGGAGAGGTTGAGCAGCACCAGTGCCTCGGCGTCCACGGCGTCGAGCACGTGCGGCACGTGCAACTCGTCCACCTCGAGCGCGGCGAGCGGCGCCCGCTGGTGCGCGGTGAGCGCGGCGACGATCCCGGCGTCCATGTTGGCACCGTCCGCCTGGGTGGCGATCTCGCCGCCGAGCGTGGCGAGCGCGGCCGTCGTCATCCGGGTGGTGGTCGACTTGCCGTTCGTGCCGGTGACGACGGCGGTGCGCTTGCCGGCGGCGAGCCGGGTCATGAGGTTCGGCTCGATCTTGAGGGCGATGAGCCCACCGATCATCGAGCCCTTGCCCCGCCCGGCGCGTTGCGACGCCCAGGCTGCGGAGCGGGCGGCGAGCAGCGCCGTTCGGGCGCGGAGGGGGAGTCCGGGCATGCGCTCCAGGATAGAGGTCAGGCCGCGGCCGGGTCCCGGAGCGTCGACGGTGCGCTCGCGGCCGCCGAATGCGCGGCCTGCGCGAGCCGGCCGAGGGCCAGGGCGCCGACCAGCAGGCCGAAGTCGCGGAGGGCCACGTCGTAGTAGTCGCCGAGGGTCAGGAGGTCGACGATGATCCCGGCCAGCCACGCCGCCACGACGTACGCGCCGAAGCGGGGCGCCACTGCGACGACGACGCCGGCGAGGATCTCGATCACACCGACCGCGTACATCGCCTGGGCGGCGGTGCCGGGCAGCAGGTCGTCGATCCACGGGGCCAGGTACCGGGGCCAGTCCGTCATGAGGTTGGTGAACTTGTCGAGGCCGAAGAGGACCGGGGCCACCGTGAACACGGTGCGGAGCAGTAGGTACGCCTGGAAGGCGGGGTCGCCGGTGCGGCGGGTGAGGGTGGTCATTTCCGGTTCCTCCAGATCTAACGGTGAGTAATATTGACGTTAGAACCGCGGCGGTTCTTACGTCAATACTTTTCTCCGTTAGAGGTGGAGTTGTGCTGTCCTTCCGCGACAGGGTGTCCCGCATCGGTGCACTCGACGATCCCGTGCGCCGTGAGCTGTACCTCTACGTGTGCGTGCAGCCCGGTCCCGTGGGGCGCGACGAGGCGGCGGCCGCGCTGGACATCCCGGTGCACAAGGCGAAGTTCCACCTCGACCGGCTCGAGAGGGAGGGGCTCCTCGACGCCGAATTCGCGCGGATCACCGGCCGCACCGGGCCCGGCGCCGGCCGCACGTCGAAGCTGTACCGCCGGGCGCCGGGCGAGGTCTCCGTCTCGCTGCCGGAGCGCGAGTACGCCCTCGCGGGACGGTTGATGGCCGAAGCGATCGCCGACTCGGTGCGGACCGGGGAATCCGCGGCGGCGGCCCTGGAACGGCTCGCCGCCGGCCACGGTCGGCGGCTCGGCGCGGCGGCGGCCACCGAGTTCGGCCGCCCGGCCGACGCCGCGCAGGCCCTCGACACGGCCCGGCGCGCCCTCGCCGGGTACGGCTACGAGCCGCGGGTCGACGAGGACGAGCTGACGCTGGTCAACTGCCCGTTCCACGCACTTGCGCAGGAGCAGACGGAGCTGGTGTGCGGCATGAATCACGCGCTGGTCGACGGGGTCGCGTCGGAGCTCGACGGCGAGCTTCTCGCCTGCGCCCTCGAGCCCGCGCCCGACCGGTGTTGCGTGGTGCTACGACCGGCCTGATGGCCTGTCATGCGCCGGCGTGAGGCACCCTGGGCCCATGGCCGAACTGCACGAAGACCGGAACCGGGCCCTCTCGTTCGGGGCGATCGCCGCCGACTACGACCGCCTGCGCCCGCGTTACGCCGCCGCCACCGTCGACGCGATCGCCGACGGTGCGCGGACCGCCGCCGACATCGGGGCCGGAACCGGAATCCTCGCCCGGCAGCTGCGGGACCGGGGCGTCGACGTCCTAGCGGTGGAGCCCGACGGTGCTATGGCCGGCGTCGCGCGGGCCTCGGGCGTGCCCGCCGAGGTCGCGACGTTCAAGGAGTGGGACGCCGCGGGCCGCACGTTCGACCTGGTCACCTTCGGGCAGTCCTTCCACTGGGTGGACGCCGACCGCGCGATCCCGCGGCTGGCTGCGCTGCTCAATCCGGGCGGGCGGGTGGCGCTGCTGTGGAACAGGCTGCGGCCGACGCGCCCGGCGAACGAGGCGCTGCGCGCCGCGAGCCCCGATTACGTCAACGTCGAGGCCGCGGGCGCGGGCTCCCCGCACGACCAGATGTACCGGATGGCCGAACTCCGCGGCCGGTTCGAGGCGGACGGATTCACGGTGAGCGAGCGGGAGGACTCCTGGATCGAGACGCAGTCCGCCGGCCGCTGGTTGGACCTCGTCTTCACCTACTCCGCGCACTCGACCCTGCCGGAGGACCGCCGGGCCGCCCTGCGCGCGGCTCTCGCCGAGGTCATCGGCGACGGTGACGTCGAGCTCGTCGCCGGCACCACCACTCTCATCGCACAGCGCTAGTCCCGATCTTCGGTGCGTCCCTGCGGGGACTCGCCGCCTCGTCCCCGCCGGAATCCACCGAGGCTCCGCCGCGGGGGCCCGCAGGCGCCGGTCGCCGCAGCATCCCGAGGAGGCAGCCGCCGATCACGGTCGCGGCGCCGGCCAGGGCCAACAGCGTCGGGTGCTCGCCGAGCACGACGGCGCTCGCCGCGATCCCCACGACGGGAACCAGGAGCGTGGCCGGCGCAACGGTGGACGCCGGGTACCGCGCCATGAGCCCGCCCCACAGTCCGTAGCCGACGACGGTGCTCATCACCGCGATGTACGCGACACCCAGCAGCGCGAGCAGGCCGGGCGCACCGTCGAGACTGTGGGCCAGAGCATTCCAGCCGGTGGTGGGCCCCTCGACGGCGGCGCTGAGCGCCAGCATCGGGATCGGCGGGATCACCGACATCCAGAGGGTGAACCGGAACGGCTCCGACGGTGCCGCGAGCCGCTGGCCGATGTTGCCGAAGGCCCAGCTCAGCCCGCCGAGCAGGGTGAGCGCGACGCCGAGCACGCCGACGCCGGCCGCGGCATCCGCGCGGTCCGCGACGATCAACAGCATCCCGATGACGGCGATGCTGATCCCCGCGATCTGCCGGACGGCGAGCTTCTCGCGCAACAGGACGGCGCCCAGCAGCACGGTGAACGGCGCCGACGACTGCAGCACCAGGGACGCGAGCCCTGTCGGCATGCCGATGCGCATCGCCGTGAACAACAGGCCGAACTGGAAGGTGCCCGAGCCGATCCCGTACAGCAGCAGCCACTTCACCGGACCCTTCGGCGGCCGCACGAAGAGCAACACCGGGACGGCGAGCACGGCGAACCGGAGCGCGCCCAGGAACAGTGGCGGGAAGTAGTCGAGCGCGTAGCGGATGGCGAGGAAGTTCAGGCCCCACAGCACGACCACGGTGAGGGCGACGAGGCGGTGGCGCGGGGTCATGGGCCCCACTCTTCCGCCCGCCATAACTCAGGACAATCGAATACTTCTGCAGCTACCGTTCAGGATCGCTTAACTAAAGAGTCGGCCGGTCCGGCGTAACCTCAGGGCCATGGACGTCCACCGGCTGCGGATCCTGCGCGAGCTCGCCGACCGCGGCACTGTCGCCGCGACCGCGCGCGCCCTGGACATGACCCCGTCGGCGGTGTCCCAGCAGCTCAAGGTCCTGGCTCGCGAGGCGGGCGTCGACCTGTTGGAGCCGGACGGCCGGCGGGTCCGGCTCACCGATGCGGGGCTCGCGCTCGTGGTGCGCGCGGAATCCGTTCTGGGCGAGCTCGACCGGGCGCGCGCGGAGATGGATCGCTACCGCTCCACGCCCGTCGGCGTGGTGCGGCTGTCGTTGTTCCCCTCGGCGGCGGAGCTCCTTCTGCCCGGCGTGCTGCGGCGGACGGCGGCGGCGGGTGTGCAGGTGGCCGCGTCGGACCCGGACCTGCCGGGCACCGACCTCCCGACGATGCTCGCCGACGCCGATGTGGTGGTCGCGCACCGCGACGAGCGCGCGGCGCCGCTGGGCGGCCCGCGCATCGCCTCCCGGGAGTTGATGCGGGAGCCCATCGATCTCGTGGTCCCGCTCGATCACCCACTCGCCGCCGCGGGCAGGGTCGAGGCGGAGCAGCTGTCCGGTCTCGACTGGATCAGCGTGCGCGACGGCTTCCCGGTGGACGACGTTCTCCGCTCGCTCGCGACGCTCACCGGGGTGCAGCCTCGGGTGATCCAGCGGATCAACGACTTCCACACCATCCAATCGCTCGTGGCGGGCGGCGTCGGGGTCGCGCTCGTGGCCCGGCACGCCGTCACCCATCCGGGGGTGCGCGGGCTGGAGATCGCGGGTGTGCGCGCCGCCAGGATCCTGGAGGTCGCGACGCGGCCGGGCGCGCACCGTCGGCCGGCGGTGGCCGCCGTGCTGCGGGCGCTCGACGACGAGGTCGCGGCCGTCGCGTCGGTCACGGCCCGGTGAACGCGACCTCCATCGCGGTCGCACCGCGCACCCGCCCGACGGCGTGCGCCTCCTCCTCGATGACGGTGCGCGCCCGCCGCGGGAGCGGCGCGAACGTCTCGACGGTGAGCCCCAGGCGGTCTCCGCGTTTGCGCGGCCGCCAGGTGCCGGCGATCCGCCCGTCCAGCAGGAGCGCGCCGGGATCGCCGACGGTGCGCCACACCGCCCGCTGGTGCTCGGGCGCGACGATGGTGTCCCGGTCCGTGACCCGGGTGTAGGGGTCGTGCGGCGGGAGGAGCCGTGTCCCGGCGGGATCCGGTGCAGCGTCGAGGGATTCGGCGTCCGCGACGTGGACCCACGTGCGTCGGCCGTCCAGGTCGACGGGCTCGATCTCGTCGGCGAGGAGCGACCACCACGGTGCGGCGTCGCCGGACCGGACGCCGAGCCAGGCGGCGAAGCCGGCGCGGGTGGCGGGGCCGTGGCAGCGCAGGAAGCGCCGGACGAGTTCGGTGCGCGCGTGCCCGGTAGGGATCTCGGGGAGCGGGTGTCCGAGCCATTCGTCGACGAGTACGAACGGTGCCGTGCCGTCCTCGCGCGGCGCGAAGCACACGATGCCGCGCAGCGTGAGGATCCGGACGCAGAAGTGCACGATCGCCTCGCCGACGGGCTGCCCGGGGGCGTGCGGTCCCTCGGATTCCCACGTCTTCCGTTGCGCCGCGGTGAGTTCCGGAGCGATGGCCTGCGCCACCTCGGCGCCCAGGGCGCCGATGGCGAGGCGGCGGCCCCGTAGCACCCGCCGGACCGCGGCCGCCGTCGCCTCCACGGCCTCGTCGGCGGACATCTCCAGCGCGTCGAGCGACGGGCCCGCACCGAGGATGAAGTGCCGCGTCGCGGCGTCGCCCGCGGGCAGGACCCCGGTCGTGTACACGGCGGCACCGTCGGTGGGGATCAGGTACGGCGCGCCGCGCAGCGACCACGTGCGGAGCAGGGTGCGGCCCTCGAGAGCGTCGTCGACGGTGCCCGGGCCCACGCCGTCGGCGCGGGCGTGCAGGGCCAGCAGGCCCGACCCCGGTGGGCTGTCCTGCAGGCCGCACCGGGCGGACACGGCCGCAGGCGATTCGGCCCGCCGCTCGCGCAGTCCGTGCGCCTGCAGGCGGTACCCGATGACCTGATCCCTCGTGACGTGTCGCACCGCTGTCCACGGTAGCGCGGCGCGTCAGCCGCGCAGCGCCGCCAGACCCGCGGGGACGAACCGGGTGAGCAGTTCGCGGGTGGCCGCGGCGTCGCCGTCCACCACGTTGCTCAACTGCGCCCCCTCGTAGAGGGCGACGGCGTACCGGGCGAGCAGGTCCGCGTCGTGCGGGGCCACGTCGAACCGGGCGAGCGCGTGCGAGAGCCGGTCGCGGATCGCCCGGTCCCGCTGGGCGAGGTGGTCGGCGGCAGCGGCGTTCCGGGCGGCGTGGATGGTGAACTCGGTGGATACCAGGAACCACCGGCGTTCCTCCGGATCGTCCGGGGCGGCGGCGTCCACCGTGGCCGTGATGGCGGCCTCGAGGGATCCGGCGGATTCGATCGCGGCGGCGATCCGGCCCACCTGGCGCTCGGCGTGGCGATCGAACAGGGCCAGGAAGAAGGCCTCCTTGCCCGCGAAGTTCGAGTAGAACGCGCCGCGGGACAGGCCCGCGCGGTGGCAGATGTCGTCCATGGAGGCGGTATGGAACCCGCGCTCCGCGAACACCTCCAGTCCCGCGTCGAGGAACGTCTCGACGGTGCGCGCCCGGGTCTGTTCGCCCTTGGCCATCCTCACCTCGCATCCGTTGACCTGAGGGGGGCTGCGTGCCATGATAGCGATAAATAGACGGGTTAGTCTACTTATGCGGAACTCGACGAGAGGGTGTGCGGATGGCCGGGACGGCATCGACGGATTCGGCGGAGTTCCGCCCGGACGCGATCGTGGTGGGGGCCGGGCTCGCGGGCCTCGTCGCCGCGTACGAGCTCTCGCGCGTGGGGCGCCGGGTGCTGATCCTGGACCAGGAGAACCGCAACAACCTCGGCGGCCAGGCGTTCTGGAGCCTCGGCGGGCTGTTCCTCGTCGACTCGCCGGAGCAGCGCCGGCTCGGCATCAAGGATTCGTACGAGCTCGCGCTGCAGGATTGGATGGGCTCCGCGGGGTTCGACCGCGAGGAGGATCTCTGGCCCCGCCGCTGGGCGAAGGCCTACGTCGAATTCGCGACCCACCGCAAGCGGGACTACCTCCGCCGGCTCGGGCTCGGGATCACGCCGGTGGTGGGGTGGGCAGAGCGCGGCGGCGGCGCCGCCGACGGACACGGCAACTCGGTGCCCCGCTTCCACCTCACCTGGGGCACCGGGCCCGAGGTGGTCCGCGTGTTCCGGGAGCCGGTGGAGCGTGCCGAGCGCAGCGGATCGGTGCGCTTCGCGTTCCGGCACCGCGTGGACGAACTGCTCCGCGACGGCGACGGCGCGATCGTCGGGGTGCGCGGAGCCGTCCTCGAGCCCACGGACCTCGATCGGGGCGTCGCCAGCTCGCGGGAGACCGTGGGCGGCTTCGAGTTCCGCGCACCCGCGGTCCTGGTCACCTCGGGCGGCATCGGCCACGACTTCGACCTCATGCGCAAGTACTGGCCGGCCGAGCGGCTGGGGCCGTTCCCGGAGACGATGATCGCGGGCGTTCCCGCGCACGTGGACGGCCGGATGCTGGGGATCTCGGAGGCGGCGGGCGCGAACATCGTCAACCGCGACCGCGTGTGGGCCTACACCGAGGGCATCCACAACTGGGACCCGATCTGGCCGAAGCACGCCATCCGCATCATCCCCGGCCCGTCGTCGCTGTGGTTCGACGCGAACGGAAACCGCTTCCGTGCGCCGAACTTCCCGGGTTTCGACACCAATTCCACGATGAAGGCGATCCTCGACACCGGCTACGACTACTCGTGGTTCGTGCTCACGGAGACGATCATCGAGAAGGAGTTCGCGCTCTCCGGCTCCGAGCAGAACCCGGACATCACGGAGAAGGACGTCAAGCTCGCGCTGGGCAGGGTGAAATCCAAGGGTGCGCCCGGCCCCGTGGAGGCCTTCAAGCAGCACGGCGAGGACTTCGTCGTGGCGGACACGCTCGCCGAGCTCGTCGAGGGCATGAACAGGATCGGGCGCGGCGGCCACGTCGACGAGGAGCACCTGCGGCGGCAGATCGAGGCGCGCGACCGGGAGATCGCCAACCCGTTCAGCAAGGACGCCCAGCTGCAGGCGATGAGCAACGCCCGGAACTACCTGGGCGACAAGGTGGTGCGGGTCGCGAAACCGCACCGCATCCTCGATCCCGAGCACGGGCCGCTGATCGCCGTCCGGCTGAACATCCTCTCCCGCAAGACGCTCGGCGGGCTCGAGACGGATCTCTCGGCGCGGGTCCTGGGGCCCGACGGTGCGCCCGTTCCCGGCCTGTACGCCGCGGGCGAGGTCGCCGGCTTCGGAGGCGGCGGGGTACACGGGTACAACGCCCTCGAGGGCACCTTCCTCGGCGGCTGCATCTTCTCCGGGATGACCGCGGGGCGCGCCGCCGCCGCGGCGACCGGGATCACGACGACGGAGGGACAGGCATGAACGGGCGTACCGCGCTGGTGACCGGCGCATCGTCGGGCATCGGCTACGAGGTGGCGAAGGCACTGGCGGCCAAGGGATACCGGGTTCTCGGCACCAGTCGCGACCCCGGCACGATCCCTGCGGACAAGCGGATCGCGGGCGTGGAGTACCTTGCGCTGGACCTCGCCGACCGGGACTCGATCGCCGCCTGCGCCGCGGCGGCCGGCGACGTGGACGTGGTGGTCAACAACGCGGGCGAGAGCCAGTCCGGTCCGCTCGAGGAGCTGCCCGCCGATGCCGTGGACCGGCTGTTCCAGACCAACGTGTTCGGGGCGGTCCAGCTCACCCAGAGGCTCCTGCCGGGCATGCGCTCGCGCGGCCACGGCCGGGTGATCATGGTGGGCTCCATGCTCGCGAGTTTCCCCCTGGCGTATCGCGGCTCGTACGTCGCCGCCAAGGCCGCGCTCAAGGGCTTCGCGTCCGCGGCGCGGCAGGAGTTGTCGCCGTTCGGTGTCTGGGTGTCCACCGTCGAGCCGGGATCGATCGCCACCGGGATAGGGGAGCGGCGCACGAAGTACGTCGCCGAGGACTCGGTGTACCGCAAGGACTTCGACACCATGATCGAGAACCTCGACGCGAACGAGAAGGCGGGGATCGCGCCGCAGAAGGTGGCCTCGGTGATCGTCGCGGCGATCGAGGCGGGCAAGCCCCGCGAGTTCTACGCGGTGGGCAGCAACGCCCCGCTCGTGTTCCTGCTCAAGCGTCTCGTCCCCGTCGAGGTGGTCTCCTCCATCGTCGCCCGCAAGCACGGACTCAGGCGGTAGCGGGCTCGGAGAGGGCGGAGCCGAGGATGCGGGCCGCCTCCTCGAACCGCTCCGGCTGCGGGCCGGCGTACGCCAGGCGCAGGTGGTTCGCCGTGGGCTCCGCGGGGAACCACTCGTCGCCGGCACCCACGATCAGGCCGTCCCGTCGGCACCGCTCCACGACGGCGGCGAGATCCGCGTCGTCGGGCAGCCGCGCCCACAGCGCGAGTCCGCCGCGCGGCACCGCCTCGATCGTGGCCGTGGGCGCGTGCTCCCGCAGCGATCGCAGCAGCAGGTCGCGGCGCTCGCCGAGCTGTCGGCCCACGCGCCGCACGTGCGAGCGCCACGCCGGTTGCGTCACCACGTCGAGCGCGACGGACTGCAGGATCCCGCTGACGTACATCGAATCCGCCTGGGTGTCGGCGAGGATCCGGTCCCGGGCGGGCCCCCGGGCCACGATCGCCGCGACCCGCACGACCGGCGCGACGGACTTGCTCAGCGAGCGGATGTACACCACGTGGCCGGACCCGTCCCGGGTGGCGAGGGGCACCGGATCGGCGTCGATGCCGAAGTCCTTGGCGTAGTCGTCCTCGATGACGAACGCGCCGGCGGCGCGCACCACCTCGAGCACGCGCTCCGCCCGGTTGGCGTCCCAGCGGGCTCCGGTCGGGCTCGCGAACGTGGGCTGCGCGTAGAACGCGCGCGCCCCGGTCTCCGCCAGGATCCGTTCCAGCACGGCGGGATCGGGGCCCGACGGTCCGCTGGGCACCGGCACCATCTGCACGCCCGCCTGTCGCGCGGCGAGGATGGCGCCCCAGTACGTGGGCGATTCCACGAGGAGCGGGCGGCCCGCCCCGACGAGTGCCCGGAACGCCGTGAGCAACCCGCTCTGGCTGCCGGGCGTCACCACCACGTCGCGTGCGGCCGCGGGGGTGGTGCCCGCGGGCGTCGCGGCCTCGAGCTCGGCCGCGAACCAGGAGCGGAGCTCGGGCAGCCCGGCCGTGGGCGGCCTGCCGAGCAGCGCCTCGCCCCGGGCGGCGCGCGCGAACGCGGCACGGACCAGGCGCTCCGGCAACAGTTCCCGGTCCGGATAGCCGGAATGCAGGCCGATGGCGTCGCCGTCGGCGGTCTGCAGCGCGGAGGGGTGCGACGGTGCGCGGCGCCCCTGCACCCCGAGAGCCGCCGTCTGCCAGCCGAAGTCGACCGGGCTCGCGACCCGGGTCCCGCGGACGAAGGTGCCGACGCCGGGCCGGCTCTCGACCACGCCCTGGGCGGTGAGGGCGCGCAGCGCCCGCTGCACCGTCACCGGGCTCACCCGGTGTTCCGCGACCAGGCTGCGCGTGGACGGCAGCTTCGCTCCGGGCGGGGAGGTGGCGATCCACGCCCGCAGGGCTGTCGCGAGCCGAGCGCCACTGCTATCGTCAGACATGAACCACTACGATAGCGCTACTCTCTCTGAGGCGCGACCGATACCGCCGAATCGCTCCCGGTCCGGATTGCTGTGGGGCTTCCTCGGCGTGCTCGCCTTCTCGTTCACCGTCCCGTTCACGCGGGTCGCGGTGATGGACGGGGGCCTGCCGCCGCTGTTCGTGGGGGCCGGGCGCGCCGTCGTCGCCGCGGCGCTCGCGGCGGTGGCGCTGGTGGTCACCCGGCAGGCGCTACCGCGCGGGGGTCAGTGGATCCGCGTCGCCGTCGTCGCCCTCGGGGTGGTGATCGGCTTCCCCGTGCTGACCTCCTTCGCACTCACCACCGCCTCCGCCTCGCACGCGGCCGTCGTGATCGCCGTGCTCCCCGCGGCGACCGCCGTCGCCGCGGTACGGCGGGCCGGGGAGCGGCCCCCGCCGGCGTTCTGGGTGGCGGCGGCGCTCGGCGCGGTGTGCGCGGTCGGCTTCGCCGCGGTCCAGGGCGGGGGAGTCGGTGCCGTCCGGCCGGCCGACCTGCTGCTGTTCGGCGCCGTGATCGCGGCCGCGATCGGGTACGCCGAGGGAGGTCTCCTCGCGCGCGAGCTCGGTGCGTGGCAGACGATCTCGTGGGCTCTCGTCGTATCGGCGCCGGTGATGGTGCTCCTCACGGCGGTCGCGGCGCGCGACGGACTGCCATCGGGAACGACGGCGGGCTGGGCCGCCTTCGCCTATCTCGGCGTCGTGAGCATGTATCTCGGGTTCTTCGCGTGGTACCGCGGGCTCGCGATCGGACCGATGACCACCGTGAGCCAGGTGCAGCTGACGCAGCCCGTGCTGGGGATGGACTGGGCGGCAGTGCTACTCGGCGAGCACATCGGATGGCCGACGGTACTGGGAGGTCTCGTGGTCGTCGCCTGCGCGGCGATCGCCGTGCGTTCGCGCAGCGCGGGGCCGGGCGTCACCGCAGCCGCAGCAGGTCGCCGACGGTGACGAAGCGGTATCCGTCCGCCCGGAGCCGGTCGACGATCCTCGGGAGGGCCTCGCGGTCGGCGCGACATCCCTCCTCGCAGAACGGATGCAGGAGCACGATCGAACCCGGGCGAACACCGTCCAGCGTGTACCGCTCGATCGCGGCCGCGTCGCCGGCGTGGAACGTGTCCGGCTCCACGTCCCAGGTCACCGTCGTCGTACCGCGACGCGACAGTTCCCAGGGGAGCCCGAGGAGCTTCTTGCCGTTGGGCGGCCGGAAGGTGATGGCGCCGGAGTACCCGGCCTCTCGGATCCGGGCGTCGGTGCGGTCCAGCTGATCGCGGACGTAGCCGGGAGTCTCGTGGGTGCCCAGCATTCTCCGGTGGTCGTAGGTGTGGTTCCCGAGCTCGTGGCCGGCCCCGACGATCCGCCGGCCGAGGTCCGGGCGCTCTTCGAGGTTCCGCCCGATCGCGTAGAACGTGGCCGGAACGCGCGCGGCCGCGAGCACGTCGAGGACCTCGGCGGTGCGCTCGGTGGGGGCGTCGTCGAACGTGAGCGCGACGACGCGCTGGTCCGTCTCGACCCGGTTCACGATCTCGCCGAAGAACTGGAACGATCGCGACTTGCTCACGGCCAGAAGGCCGTACAGCAGCGCGAGGACGCACGCGATCACCAGCGGAACGGCTACGAGGACCCTGCCGCGACGCGTCATCCGGCGCACGGCGGCACCCCGTCGACGGTGCGCGCCCGGAGCAGGGCGTCCGCGTGCCCGGCCATCGCCCGGCCGGCCGCGTGGAGCGGCGCGGTCGAGCGCAGCGTACGGCTGAGGATGAACGCGCCCTCCAGGGACGAGAGGACGGCGAGCGTGAACCGATCGGCGTCGTCCGGGGCGAGCCCGCGGGCCCGGAAGTACCGGGCCCCGCCGGCGCTCCACGCCGTCATCACCTCGGCCGCGACCTCACGCAACCGGGGCTCGCTGTCCGCGATCTCGCCCGCGACGGTGCCCACCGGGCACATGTTGATCCACCCCGTGCCCTCGATCTGCTCGGCGGCGGCCTCGAACGCGGCGGCGACCGCCGCGGGGAGGTTCGGCTCCTGGTCCAGCAGCATGGGCAGCAGCTCCATGTAGGCCGCGCCCGATGTGCTGAGGGCCGCGGCGGCGACGTCGGGCTTCCCGTTCGGGAAGTGGTGGTACATCGACCCGACCGTGACTCCCGCGCTCGCGGTGAGTTCTTTGACCGACGTGCCCGCATAGCCCCTCCGGCGCAGGCACTCGGTCATCGCGGCGACCAATCGGTCGCGCGTGGTGGTTGACGTGCTCCCTTCCATGGCCCTAGCCTAGAGCAAACATTCTAGAACGAGCATTCTAGGAGGTGGTGGCCGTGCCCACCGTCGATCTTCCCGCCGGACGCGTGCACTACGCCGATGCGGGGGACGGCCCGCCGGTCGTGCTCCTGCACGGCCTGCTCATGAACCGCACCGTGTGGGACCCGGTGATGGACCTGCTGCCCGACGGGTTCCGCTGGATCCGCCCGGACCTGCCGCTGGGCTCCCATCCCGAGCCGCTCCGGGCCGACGCCGACCTGAGCATGCGCGGTCTCAACGCGCTGATAGCCGACTTCCTCGCGGCCCTCGACCTGCGGGACGTGACGCTGGTGCACAGCGACTGGGGCGGGGGACTGTTCCTCACCGCCTACGGGCTGGATGAGCGGGTCGGCCGGATCGTCGCCCTGCCGTGCGAGGCCTTCGACAACTTCCCGCCCGGGCTCCCGGGGAAGACCGCGACCGTCGTCGCGTGGATACCCGGCGCCCTCTCCCTGGGGCTGCGCCAGATGCGGATCCCGTGGATCATGCGGCTGCCCCTGCTGTTCGGCCACATGGCCCGCCGCCCGCTGCCGGCGGAGCTCGTACGCGGATGGACGGAACCCGGTATCCGGCAGCGGGGTGTGCGGCGGGATCTGCTCAAGTACGCCCGCTCCCGCCGCCGCGACCTGATCGCGAACACGGAGGCGCTGAGGAGGTTCGGCGGAGACGCGCTGATCCTGTGGTCCTCCGCGGGCAGGGTGATGCCCCGCGAACACGGCCGCATGCTGGCGGACCTCATCCCGAACGCGCGCCTCGTCGAAGTCGACGACGCCTACGTCCTCTCGATGCTCGACCAGCCCCGCACTGTCGCAGCCGAACTCGCGGGCTTCCTCACGCGCTGACCGTCGCCGCATTCCCTAGCGGGACGCGTTCTCCCCAGGCGCAGCGCTTCTCCCCATGTCCGCGGACATGGGGAGGAACGCCGGGGCCTGGGGAGAGGCGCTCCCTCTAGGGCGGCGACGGGGTTGGTGGGCGGCTACGGAGCCCACGTCCGGGTCGACGCCTCGCCCGCCGGCGCGTCGTCCGGCACCCCCACGGTGCCGTGCGCGCGGTTCACCGAGGAGACCACCGCGCGCAGCGAGGCCGTGGTGATCGACGGTGCGATGCCCACGCCCCACACCGTGCGGTCCTCGTCGCCCACTCGGACGATCGCCTCGACGTACGCGGCGGCCTGCGCGTCGTCGCCCGCGGACAGGGCGTGCTCGCTGTAGTCGAGCACCCGGACGTCGAACCCGACGGTGCTCACGGCGTCGACGAACGCGGCGAGCGGGCCGTTGCCCTCGCCGGAGATCTCCTGCTCCTTGCCGTCCACCTTGACCACGGCGTCGATGCGGTCGACGCCACCGTCCACCTCCGACGCGGTGACCTTCTGGCGCATCCGCTCCAGCGGACGGATCGGGTCGATGTACTCGCCCGCGAAGACGTCCCACATCTCCTTCGGCGTGACCTCGCCGCCCTCGCCGTCGGTGATCTTCTGCACCGACTGGCTGAACTCGATCTGCAGCCGGCGGGGCAGCTGCAGGCCGTGATCGGTCTTCATGATGTAGGCGACGCCGCCCTTGCCGGACTGGCTGTTCACGCGGATCACGGCCTCGTAGTTGCGCCCCACGTCCTTGGGGTCGATCGGCAGGTAGGGCACCTGCCACAGGATGTCGTCGACGTCCTTGTCGGCGTCGTCGGCATCCACCTTCATCTGGTCCAGGCCCTTGTTGATCGCGTCCTGGTGGCTGCCGGAGAACGCGGTGTAGACCAGGTCGCCGCCGTACGGGTGCCGCTCCGGCACGGGCAGCTGGTTGCAGTACTCGACGGTGCGCCGGATCTCGTCGATGTCGGAGAAGTTGATCTGGGGGTCCACGCCGCGGCTGAACAGGTTCAGGCCCAGCGTGACCAGGCAGACGTTGCCGGTGCGCTCGCCGTTGCCGAACAGGCAGCCCTCGATGCGGTCCGCGCCTGCCAGGTAGCCGAGCTCCGCGGCCGCGACGCCCTCGCCGCGGTCGTTGTGCGGGTGCAGCGAGAGGATCACCGACTCGCGCCGCGCCAGGTTGCGGCTCATCCACTCGATCGAGTCGGCGTAGACGTTCGGGGTGGCCATCTCGACGGTGGCGGGCAGGTTGAGGATCATCGGGTTCTCGGGCGTCGGCGCGATGATCTCGGTGACCGCGTCGCAGACCTCCTTGGCGAAGGACAGCTCGGTGCCGGTGTACGACTCGGGGGAGTACTCGTAGCGCCAGTTGGTGTCCGGGTAGTTCTTCTCCACCTCGCGGACCTTGTGCGCGGCGTCGGTGGCGATCTTCTTGATCGCGGCCTTATCGGCGCGGAACACCACGCGGCGCTGCAGTACCGAGGTGGAGTTGTAGAAGTGCACGATCACGTTCTTCGCGCCCTGGCAGGCCAGGAAGGTGCGCTCGATCAGCTCGTCGCGGCACTGGACCAGGACCTGGATGGTCACGTCGTCGGGGATCGCGCCGTCCTCGATGATCTCGCGGACGAAATCGAAATCGGTCTGGCTCGCGGAGGGGAAGCCGACCTCGATCTCCTTGTAGCCCATGCGGACCAGGAGATCGAACATGCGCCGCTTGCGGGCGGGGCTCATGGGGTCGATCAGCGCCTGGTTGCCGTCGCGGAGGTCCACGGCGCACCACAGGGGCGCGGTGGTGGCCACGTTGTCGGGCCACGTGCGGTCGGGCAGGGCGACGGACTCGACCTCGTCGGCGAACGAGCGGTACCGGTGCGCGGGCATCGCGCTCGAGCGCTGGGCGTTCCACGCGGGCTGGTCCGGGGTGCGGGGGCCGGCGGGGGCGGAGATCTTGGATACGCCGGAGGTGAAGGAATCGGCTGCAGGGCTCATGATGTCGAGGCTACTTTCTCGGTTCGTCCCCGCGGATCGCAGGGACTTCAGGCGGCCGGATGGCCAGGAGGTCTCTCGACCGGCACGTCCGCGTGACCACGGCTCAACCCCGCGACGGGGAGCCGGTCTGGATCAGGCCCCGCCGCGGCAACCGAGGAGAAGAGCGCGCCGCTGCACGGGTCGAATGTATCGCACGCCACGCCCCGGGCGGAAGTGAGGCCGATTCGCCGGGTTCCGCACCCGCCCGGCGATGTGACGTAGAACACGTTCTGATGAACTCTTCGAGAAGCTTTGAAAGAAATAGTTCAGGATGACGCATTCTCGGCGTCAGGTCACGATCTGATGAACAGGGAAAACTGCACACGGCCTACTCGCCAGTAAACTTCGGTACCCGGCCCTTCGCTTCACCAGGCAGTTCTCCGGAAGATCGCTGTACCGCAACTTCACTTGATGATGTTGCAATTTCAAGCGATCCATCCCTACAATCTTGCGATTGCAACTCACCCTGTTGTGCAACGACCCTAGGAGAGCTTGGTGGAGCACGAGGTGCACTCCTTGACCGGAGCCCAGTACGGAATGTGGCTCAGCCAGCAGATGTCGCCCGACGTGGCGTACACCGTTGCGCAGTACGTCGATTTCCACGGCGATCTGGACCTCGATCAGATGCGCGCCGCCACCCGGGCCGCGTCCGACGAGTTCGTCTCCCCGTACATCCGGATCGACGTCGACGAGTCCGGGGCGCCCGTGCAGCGCGTGGACCGATCGATCGACGGGGCCGCGTCGATCGTCGAGCTCGACTTCGGCGACGCGTCAGAGGAGGAGCGCGTGGCGGCGGCGGTCGAGTGGATGCGCGCGGAGTACACCCGCCCGCTCGACCTGGCCACCGACGACCTCATCATCAACAGCCTCATCCGGATCGGCGAGAAGCGCTGGTTCTGGTACGCGCGCGCCCACCACGTGGTGATCGACGGTTACGGCGCGTCCACGCTGCAGCGGCGCGTCGCCGAGCTGTACACGGCGTACGTCACCGGGGCCGAGGTGCCGCCGCTCCGGCCCACCCCGCTCGGCCCCGACGGCTTCGTCGCCGCCGAGAGGAAGTACCTCGATTCGCCGCGCTCCGAGGGGGACGGCGAGTACTGGGCCGGCGTGGTCGCCACCCTTCCCGAGGCCGCGGGCCTCGGCCGGAGGATCGCCGCGCCGTCGCCGATCAACCTGCGGCACAACGGGACCCCGTCCGCGGAGGCCGGCGCCAGGTTGGAGGCCGCGGCCGAGCGCCTGGGCACGAACCGCACGGGCCTCGTGATCGCCGCGTTCGGTGCGTACATCGCCGCCGTCGCGGGCCGCGACGAGATCTCGCTGTCGGTGCCCGTGGCCGCGCGCACCACCGCCGCGCTCCGCGGCTCCACGGGCATGACCGCCAACGTGCTCCCCGTGCCCGTGCGCGCGGGCGCGGGCGCCACCGTCTCGGACGTCATCGACGGCACCGGGCTCGACCTGCGCAACGGGCTGCGCCACCAGCTGTATCCGGCCGCCCGGATGGAGGCCCCGACGCTGCGCGACGGCGTCGTCGGCTCCACCTTCGGCGACACCATCAACATCATGATGTTCTCCACCGCCATCACGCTGGGGGAGACCGAGGGACACCTCAACCTGCTCACCTCCGGGCCCGCCGAGGACATCGCCGTCACCGTGTACGAGTCGGAACAGGGCGCTCTGCGCATCGACATGGAGGCCAACCCGGCCGGCCACTCCCTCGACGACCTGCACGCCCATCACGCGCGCTTCATGGACTACCTCGAGCGATTCGCGGCCGCGGCGGGCTCCACGCCGCTCTCGGCGCTGGCCGTCGGATCCGAGGGCGAGGAGGCCGACTGGCTCCGGTTCGCCGGGGCGGACGAGGACGCGCGGGAGGCCGCGGGCCCTTCGGTGCCGCTGCCCGATCTGCTGCGCCGCGCCGCCGCCGACCATCCGGACGGCGTGGCGGTCGTCGACGGCGATCGCACCATCACCTACGCCGACCTGGACCAGTACAGCGACCGGCTGGCGCGCTACCTCATGACGGTGGGCGCGCGGCCGGAGGAGCGCGTCGCGCTGCGCATCCCGCGCTCGCTGGAGTCCGTCATCGCGGTCTGGGCCGTCGCCAAGACCGGTGCCGCGTTCGTCCCGATCGACCCGCGCCTGCCCGCCGACCGCGCCGCGCACATCGCTGCCGCCGCCGCGCCCGTGGCCACGCTCGCACCGTCGGACCTGGCCCGCGTGTGGGGCCCGGGAGCGAACGCCGGCAGCAGCGACGCGGACTGGCCCGAGATCTCCCTCGACAACCCCGCGTACCTGATCTTCACCTCCGGCTCGACCGGCCGCCCCAAGGGCGTCAGCGTCACTCACCGCGGGCTGTCCGGCCTCGCGGCGGAACTCGTGTGCGCACACGGCCTGCGCGACGGCGCCCGCGTGATGCACTTCGTTTCGCCGGGATTCGACGCGTCCGTGCTCGAACTGCTCATGGCGGTGCAGGGCGCATCGGCCCTGGTCGTGGTGCCGCCGGACGTGTACGGCGGCGACGAGCTCGGCGAGGTTCTCGAGAAGGGCGGCGTGAACGGCGGTTTCATCACCCCCGCCGCGCTCGCCACCCTCGAGCCCGGGCAGCTGCCCGAGCTCACCTCTCTCGGCGTGGGCGGCGACACCGTCCCGCAGGCGCTGGTCGAGAAGTGGGCACCGGGGCGCACCCTGGTCAACGTCTACGGCCCCACCGAGACCACGATCGCGGTGACCCTCGGCGCGCTGTCGGGCGACGGGCCCGTGCGCCTCGGCGGCCCGATTCCCGGCACCCGCCTGTACGTGCTCGATCCGTCGTTGCGCCCCAGCCCGATCGGCGTGGCCGGCGAGCTCTACATCTCCGGGCCCGGCGTCGCGCGCGGCTACCACGGCAACCCGCGGATGACGGCGGAACGCTTCGTCGCCGATCCCTTCCGTGCCGACGGCAGCCGCATGTACCGATCGGGCGACCTCGTCCGCTGGGACCGCGACGGCGCCCTGGAGTTCCTGGGCCGCATCGACTCCCAGGTCAAGCTGCGCGGATTCCGCATCGAGCTCGGGGAGATCGACGCCGCCGTCATGCGCGTTCCGGGCACCGAGCGCGCCGTCACCGTGGTCCTCGGCGACGACACCGCGACCGCCGAACTCGTCAGCTACGTCACCGGCACCGCCGACGCCGTCGCGATCACCGCGGGCATCACGGCGGAGCTGCCCGCGTACATGGTCCCGGCCCACATCATCGTGATCGACGAGTTCCCGCTCACGGTCAACGGCAAGGTCGACCACAAGCTGCTCCCGCAGCCCGACCGCGCCGTCGTCGCCGAGACGGCGGGACGCGCACCGTCGACCGACGCGGAGAGGCTCGTGGCCGCCGCGTTCGCCGAGGTGATCCCCGGCGTCGACAAGGACAACCTGAACGTCTCCACGACCCTGTTCGATCTGGGCGGGAACTCGCTGTCCGCCACCAGGATCGCCGCCCGCCTGGGCTCGGCCACCGGCAGCCGGGTCAGCGTGGCGACGGTGTTCGCCGGCCCCACGGTCGAGGGCCTCGCGGCCGCGATCGGCGGCACCCCCGTGCCCGCCGCGCAGGCGATCGCCTCGTTCGCGGGGGCCGAACCGGAGGCCGCCCCCGAATCCGCCGCGGCGGCACCCGACTTCGAGGAGGCGGCGGAACTGCTTCCCGCGCAGCACCAGATGTGGGTGCGCAACCGGGTGAGCCCCGACGGCTCCTACCACATTCCGGTCGCCCTGCACCTGCGCGGCGACGTGGACGTCTCCGCCCTGCGCCTGGCGCTCGGCGACGTGGTGGCGCGGCACACGCCGCTGCGCACCGTCTACCGCAACGGCCCCACCTCGGGGGAACCGGAGGTGCAGGTGCTGCCCGCCGGCCCGAACCTGGTGCCGTTCACCGAGCGCACCCTGCCCCTCGACCAGCTCACCTCGGCCGCGACCGAGTACGCCGGGGATCCCTTCGATCTGGCGGCGGACGTGCCGATCCGGGCGCGGATCTACAAGATCGATCCGCGGCACCAGGTGCTGGTGCTGGTGATCCATCACATCGCGGCGGACGGTTGGTCGATGATGCCGCTCGCGGGCGAGCTCGCGATGGCGTACGCATCGCGGACGCGTGGGAAGGCGCCGAAGTTCCCGCCGCTGCCGCGCACCTACACCCAGCACGCGCGCATCTACAAGCACCGGCTCACCGGCGCCCCCCGTCACGCGCTGGACACCTTCTGGGCGAACACCCTCGCCAACCCGCCCGCGGAATCGGTTCCGCCCGCTGCGGTCCCGCGTTCCGGCGGGGTGGTCTCGGGCGCCAAGACGATCGACACCCGCGTCGCGCCCGAGATCTGGGCCGGCGTCGCCGGCCTCGCGCGGGCACACACCACCACCCCGTTCATCGTGGTGCACGCGGCGCTCGCGGCGGCGATCTCGCGGCTGTCCGGCCAGGAGGACCTGGTGATCGGCACGGCCGTCGCGGGCCGCGGCGAGGCGGAGCTCGACGGGCTCGTGGGGATGTTCGTCAACTCGATCCCGCTGCGCACCCGCACACCGCGGACCATGACGTTCGCCCAGCACCTCGCCGCCGTCAGCCGCGGCGACCTCGATGCGCTCGATCATTCGGACCTGCCGTTCGAATCGGTGCTGGAGCTGGTCGACCCGCCCCGCGCCGCCGGCCGGCACCCGATCTTCCAGGTGATGCTCAACCAGCGGCCGTTCGACACCCAGCACTTCCCGATGGCCGGGATCGACGTGGAGGTGGTGCCGGTCGACGTGCCCATCGCCCGGTTCGACCTCGAGGTCACCCTGGCCGGCGACGGCACCATCGAGCTGCGGTACGCGTCCGAGCTGTACCGCGCCGAGCAGGCCGAATCGATCCTCGACGCGCTGGTCTCCGTGCTCACCGCGGCGGGCCGCGATCCGCAGCTGACCATCGCCGACCTGCCGATCATGACGGAGGAGCGCTTCGCCGAGCTCACCCCGGTGCGGGGCGTCGACGCAGACTTCCGCACCCCGCTCGGGCAGCTCATCCGCGAGGCGGCCCGCACCTACGCCAACCGCCCCGCCGTCATCGAGGGCGACCGCGTGCTCACCTACCGCGAGCTGTACGCCGACGCCCGCACCGTTGCCGCGGCGGTCCTCGCCGCGGGATCGCGCCCGGGCGAGGCCGTGCTCACGGATCTGCCCCGCTCCATCTCGTCGGTCACCGCCTTCTGGGGCATCACGCTGGCCGGCGCCGCGGTCGCGCCCGTCGACCCGAAGTACCCGCAGGAACGCCGCGATTACATCGCCGAGGACGTCCGCGCCCGTGTGGGCGTCACCGCGACCGGCGGCGCTCCCGGCCTGAACTGGGTGGCCCTGGACCGCCTCGACGGAGACGGGTACGACCCGCAGATCGTGCCCAACCTGGACGACGCCGCGTACGTCATCTACACCTCCGGCTCCACCGGGAAGCCGAAGGGCACCGTGGTCACCCACCGCGGCCTCGCGAACTTCGCCGAGGAACTGCACGTGCGCCTGCAGACCGGCGCAGACACCCGCGTGATGGCCTTCGCGTCCACCGCGTTCGACGCCACCGTCCTCGAACACCTCCTGGCGATCCGCGTCGGAGCCCCGCTGGTCATCGTGCCTCCGGGCACCACCGGAGGTAGGGAACTGGAACGCGTCATCGCCGATCACGGTGTGACGCACGGTTTCCTGACGCCCTCCACGCTGGCCACCCTCGACCCCGCGGCCGTGCCGTCGTGGAGTCACGTACTCGCGGGCGGCGAGGCGATCAACCCGGGGCTCGCAGCCAAGTGGAGCGCCGGCCGGCGCCTGCACAACGGCTACGGGCCCACCGAGACCACGATCATGACCGCGATCTCGGACGCCCTCTCCGGGGACGGGCGGGTGCCGATCGGCCCGCCGGTCCGCGGCCAGGGCCTGCTCGTCCTCGACGAGGAACTGCGCCCCGTGCCCGTGGGCATGGCCGGCGAGCTCTACGTGGCGGGACCGCAACTGGCGCGCGGCTACCACCGCCGCCCGCAGCTCACCGCGTCGCGGTTCGTCGCGAACCCGTACGGCGCACCCGGTGATCGCATGTACCGCACCGGCGACGTGGTGCGCTGGACCCGCGACGACGCCGGCAAGCTGGTCGTCGACTTCGTGGGCCGCAACGACTTCCAGGTGAAGATCCGCGGTATCCGGATCGAGCTGGGCGAGATCGATGCGACCATCGGCACGATGCCGGGCGTCGACTTCGTGACCACACAGGTCCGCCCGGGACCCGACGGAGAGCCCGCGCTCGTCGCGTACGTCAAGGGCGTCTCGATCGAACCGAACTCGGTGCGCGCGTTCGTGCGCACCCGCCTGCCGGGCTTCATGGTGCCCGCCGCGGTCGTCCCGATCGACGCGGTACCGATGGGCAGCACCGGCAAGCTCGACAACGCCGCCCTGCCCGCGCCGCGGTTCGGCGGCACCGGCGACACCGCCGCCACCCCGACCACTCCGGGCGAGGCGCGCGTTGTCGAGGCGTTCCGCAAGGTGCTGGGCAACAACGCGATCGGCGTGGACGACGACTTCTTCGACCTCGGCGGGAACTCGCTCTCCGCCAACGAGCTCGTGGGGTTGCTGGGCAACGGTATCGAGGTGCGCACGGTGTTCGATCTGCGCACCCCGTCGGCCATCGCGTCGGCACTGACCGGAGATCCCGACCGGATCACCGATGAGGACGCCCTCGAGGACCAGGGCCTGCGCCGAGTGCAGCGCGGCGACCGGATGCCGCTGTCGTCCGCACAGGAGCGGATGTGGCTGCAGAACAAGATCGACCCGGGCCCGACCTACAACATCGGCGCCGCCTTCCTGGCCAGCCGCCCCGTCGACAAGGGCGTGCTCGACGCCGCGCTGCGCGACGTGCTCGCTCGGCACGAGAGCCTCCGGACCCGCTATCCCTCCGGCTCCGAGGGGCCGTACCAGGAGATCCTCTCCGCGAACTCCACCGAGGTGCAGTCCTTCGCGGCCGAATTCGGCACGGCGACGTCCGGCGTCGCGGGCCAGGAGGCCGCGATCGAGGAGTTCGTCGCGCGCCCGTTCGCGCTGAACCGCGATCTGCCGCTGCGAGTGATGACGGCACCCACCGGCAAGGGGTCGATCCTCGCCATCGCGGTGCACCACATCGCCGCCGACGGGGCCTCCGTGGTCCCGCTGACCCGCGACCTCATGACGGCCTACCTGGCGCGGACCGGCGGCGGCGAGCCGCACTGGGCGGAGCTGCCGTTGCAGTACGCCGATTACGCCGTGTGGCAACGCGGTCAGGTCGACAAGGACGCCGGCGCGGTGGACTACTTCGCCGAGCGCCTGGCGGGCATCCCCGAGGAGAGCTCGTTCCCCGCCGACGGGCCGCGGCCGACGATCGGCTCCACGGACGCGGGCGAGGTGGCCTTGGTGCTGCCGCAGGCGGACCGGGATGCTTTGGCGGACTTCGCCGGCCGGCGCGGTGTCTCGATGTTCATGGTCCTGCACGCGGCCCTCGCCGCGTTGTTGCACCGCGTCAACGGATCCGACGACGTGGTGGTCGGTACCCCGGTGATCGGCCGGACCGATCGCAGGCTGCGCGACGTGGTCGGCATGTTCGTCAACACGGTGGCGCTGCGGACCCGGGTCACCGGGACCGAGAGCTTCGGCGCGCTGGTCGACCGCATCCGGAGCGGCGACCTCGACGACCTCGTGCACGCGACCGCGCCGTTCGAGCGGGTCATCGAGGCCCTCGCACCGCCGCGCAGCCGCGACCGGCACCCGGTGTTCCAGGTGGTGCTGAGCCATCAGAACCTCGGTGACCCGCTGAGCGTGATCACGACCGACGGAGCCGGCGTCTTCGAGTTGGATCCGCTCCCGCTCGCCGCCGCGACCACCACCTTCGACGCCACCTTCGAGGTGCGCGAGGTGGAGGACGGCCTCCGGTTCAACCTGCGCTACCGCAGCGACCTGTACAAGCCGGGCACCGCGGAGGGCATCGTCGCCCGCCTGGTGCGGCTCGCCATGGCCGGCGTGGCCCATCCGGACACACCCGTCGCCGATCTGCCGGTACTGCTTCCCACTGAGGAGGAGCTGTTCCTCCGCGCCACGAGTTCGGTGGAGCCGCAGACGATGTCGGACATCCTGGCGCGTGCCGTGCGGCAGCGCCCGGCAGGTCCGGCCCTGCGCGACGGCACCCTCACGTACACCTACGCCGAGCTCGACTCCGCCGTCTCGGCGCTCGCGAACCGCCTCGGCAGCCTCGGCGTCGGGCCCGGAACCAGGGTGGCCGTGGCCGTTCCGCGGTCCGCGGCCTCCGTCGTCGCGTTCTGGGCGGTCGCCCGGGCCGGCGCCGTGTACGTGCCGATCGACCCGAGCTACCCGGCCGAGCGGATCCGGTACATCCTCGACGATGCCCGACCCGCGCTCGGCCTGACGGTCCGCGAGGCGCAGGCGGGCCTGCCGGGGGACGTGGAGTGGGTGACGGTGGACCAGTCCACCTCCCGCGTCCAGCGCCCGTCGGCGGAACAGCCGGCCGTCGCGGTCGACGACCCCGCCTACGTGATCTACACGTCCGGCTCCACCGGGCGCCCCAAGGGCGTCGTCGTGGCGCATCGCGGGCTCGCCGCGATGGCGGACACCCTGGTGCGCCGGCACGCCGTGGGCAACGGCGCGCGGGTCCTCCACTTCGCCTCGCCGAGCTTCGACGCGTCGATCCTGGAGCTCCTGCTGGCGACCTGGTCGAGGGCGGAGCTCGTGGTGGCGCCGACGACCCTCTACGGCGGCTCCCCGCTGGGGGAGTTCCTGGCGGAGAACGAGGTCACCCACGCGTTCATCACCCCTGCGGCCCTCGCCACCGTGCCGGAGCGGGACCTCCCGCTGCTCGAGGCGCTGAGCGTGGGCGGCGACGCCCTGCAGAGCGAGCTGGCGCGGCGGTGGTCGCACGGTCGCATCCTGATCAACGCCTACGGCCCCACCGAGGTGACGATCGCCGCCACCATGGGGCAGGTCGACCCCGACAACGTGGGCATCGGCAGCGCCGTCAGCGATGCGCAGCTGATGATCTGCGATGAACGCCTCAACCTGGTGGCGCCGGGCACCGTCGGCGAGCTGTACGTCGCGGGACCCGGTGTGGCGCACGGCTACCTGGACCGCCCCGACCTCACCGCATCCCGGTTCGTGGCCAACCCGTACAACGATGCGCAGGGCTACAAGCGGATGTACCGGACGGGCGACCTGGTGCGCTGGCGCGCCGACGACGCCGGCGAGCCCGTGCTCGAGTTCGTCGGCCGCAGCGACGATCAGCTCAAGGTGCGGGGATTCCGGGTGGAGCCCGGCGAGGTCGCGGCGGCCGTCGAGAGCCACCCCGCGGTACGCCAGGCGGTGGTCGTCGTGGACCGCGGCGACGGTTCGCTCGCGGCGCAGGCCGCGGCCAGGCTGGTCGCGTACTACGTGGCGGACGGCGTGCTCACCGCCGAGGCACTGCGCGAGCACGTCTCGGATCGCCTTCCGCGCCACATGGTCCCGACGGTGTTCCAGCGGATCGACGAGGTGCCGCTCACCGCGCACGGCAAGACCGACCTCAAGGCCCTGCCGCCGGTGAGCGCGGAGCGCGCCGAGACGCGGGATTCGGCCGAGCCGGAGCTCGAGGTGCCGTCCTCGCTCGCCGGTCTGGTGTCCCTCGCCCCCGCGGAGCGCATCGCGCCGAAGCCGGACTCCGAGCCCGAACCCGAGCCGGAATCGGCGCCGGATCCGAAGCCGGGCCCGAAGGCGGAGCCCAGCACGCGGGCGGCGCAGGGCGCGAAACCCACGCCGCTGCGCGCGGTCCCGGCGCCGGCGTCGTCCGCGGGGCTCGAAACCGCCGTCGCGGAGATCCTGGCGGACGTGCTCGGCGCGGCGTCCCTCGCCCCGGAGGACGACTTCTTCGCGGCGGGCGGCACCTCGCTGCAGGCCGCGATCGCGGTGGACCGGCTGCGCGAGAAGTTCGACGCGGAGGACGCCAGCATCCGCTGGTTCTTCGAGGACGCCACCGTGGGCTCGATCGCGGCGCGCCTCGCCGGCGCGCCGGCGCCCGTCGAGACGACGGCCGTGATCACCGGGGTGGCGGCGGATTCCGACACCGCCATCACCGACCCGATCCTGCCTCTGCGCGCCGGAACCGCCGGCGTGGACCCCCTGTACTGCGTGCACCCCGCGGTCGGCCTGGCGTGGAACTACCTGGGGCTCAGCAGCAGCCTGGATCCGAGCATCCCGATCATCGGGCTGCAGGCGCCGGGGATCTCGCACCCGATGCCGCCCGCGGACTCCATCAAGGAGCTCGCGCGCAACTACGTGCGCGCGATCCGGGCGAGCCGTCCCCACGGCCCGTACAACCTGCTGGGGTGGAGCCTCGGCGGGCTCATCGCGCACGAGATGGCGGTGGAGCTGCGGGGCCTGGGCGAGAAGGTGAACCTCGCGCTCATGGACGCGTACCCGCTCAACGACTACCGCGGTCCGCGCGAGGAGATGTCCATCGCGGCGCTGTTGCGCGAGTTCGTCGGCCTCGACGTCCCCGAGGACGCCGAGCTCACCGCCGACGACGCGCTGGACCTGCTGGCCACCGCCGGCGGCCCCGCGCGGGAGCTCTCCCGCGGCCAGATGGAGCGGCTGCTGTCGAATTACAAGCACAACACGCTGCTCGGCTACTCGCACCTCCCGCGTGAGTACGACGGCAACGTACTGGTGTTCCGCGCGACGCAGCAGCCCGTCGGCGGGCTGGTGCCGCAGCTGTGGCGCCCGTTCGTGACCGGCCTGGTGCAGGTGCACGACATCGAGGCGACGCACAACCAGCTGGGATCGGCACCCGCGATCGACGAGATCGCGCGCACGATGAACGTGTTCCTCACGGGCAACTACACGGCCGTGGTCGCGTCGAAGAGCAAGACCATCGACGATTCCACGCCGCTGGTGAGCGTGCGCGGCCTCGCGCGCAAGTACGGCCGTGGCAAGAAGGCCGTCTACGCGCTCAACGGGGTCGATCTGGACATCGCGCCGGGCAGTGTGCACGCGCTGCTGGGCCCGAACGGCGCCGGCAAGACGACCACCGTGAAGATCATCTCGACGCTCATGAAGCCCTCGTCGGGCACGGTGACGATCGACGGTGTCGACGCGCTCGCCGACCCCCGCAAGGCCCGCTCGATCATCGGCCTCTCGGGCCAGTACTCGGCCGTCGACGAGAACCTCACCGGCCGCGAGAACCTCGAGATGTTCGCCCGGCTCTACGGTTTCGACAAGACGTCGGCGAAGGCGCGGGCCATCGAGCTGCTCAAGCAGTTCCGGCTCACCAACGCCGCCGACCGCCCGTCGGGCACCTACTCGGGCGGTATGCGCCGGCGCCTGGACCTGGCGGGCGCGATCATCGCCCGGCCGCGGCTCGTGGTGCTCGACGAGCCCACCACCGGCCTCGACCCGCGCAGCCGCAAGGACGTGTGGGACGTGATCGCGCGGCTGAGCAAGGAGGACGGGATCTCCGTGCTGCTCACCACGCAGTACCTGGACGAGGCGGAGATCCTCGCCGACCTGGTGACGATCATCGACCAGGGCCGGATCATCCGCAGCGGCACCGTCCCTGAGCTGAAATCGGCTGCGGCGGCGGACCTGATCCAGATCGGGTTGCGGGAACGGGATCGCGTCACCGCGTGGCCGATCCTGGCGCGGCACGCGATCGACGGCACCGCGATCCGCGAGGCCTCCGGGCTGTGCGCGATCCGCGTGGCGGACGGGCAGCACAAGCTGGTCGCCGTCCTGGACGACCTGCGCGAGGCGGGTGTCCAGGCCGAGACCGCGATGGTCCGCGAGGCCACCCTGGACGACGTGTTCTTCGCCCTCACCGGCGAGGACGCGAACAAGTCGAGCTCGGAGGAGTCGAACCGATGACCGCGATCACCTTCCCGCAGGAGCGGCAGTCCTCGCTCGCCGGTTTCGTCAGCGACTGCGCCGTGATGACCCGGCGCAACCTCACGACGCTGGTGCGCATCCCGCAGCTGCTGCTGGCGGCCACCGTGCAGCCGATCATGTTCGTGCTGCTGTTCAGCTACGTGTTCGGCTCCGCGCTGGGCGGCGAGGTGGGCGGCGCCCACTACCGGGAGTTCCTGCTCGGCGGCATCCTGGTGCAGACGGTCGCCTTCGCCTCCGCGACCACCGCGATCGGCGTCGCGTCCGACATGAAGAACGGCATCATCGACCGGTTCTGTTCGCTGCCCATGTCCCGCCTGTCGATCATGGTGGGGCGCACCGTCTCCGACCTCGTGGTCAACGTGATCAGCATCGCCGTGATGCTCGGCGTCGGACTCATCGTGGGCTGGCGGATGCGCGGCGACTGGGGCGACGCGTTGCTCTCGCTGGCCGTGCTCCTGCTGTTCGGTTTCGCGATGTCCTGGCTGGGTGCCCTCATCGGGCTCATGGTGTCGACGCCGGAGTCCGCGCAGGCCGCCCTGATGATCGTGATGTTCCCCATCGCCTTCATCTCCTCGGCGTTCATCGCCGCGGGCGACCTCCCCGGACCGCTGCGCACCATCGCGGCGTGGAATCCGGTGACCGCGATGGCCCGCTCCCTGCGCGAGGCGTTCGGAAACCCGCTGAGCCCCAAACCCGTGATGGACGAGCCCATCAACTGGGCGTCGGAGCACGCGACCGCGTACGCGGCCATCAGCTCCGTCGCGATGATCGTCATCCTCGTGCCGCTCGCCGCCCGCGCCTACATGCGGCACTAGCGGCCCACAGACCACCCGTCCCCATATCCCTCCGAACAAGGAGTCACGAAAAATGAACAACCCCTTCGACAACGAATCCGGCGAGTTCCTCGTCCTCGTCAACGACGAGGGCCAGCATTCGCTGTGGCCGACGTTCCGCGAGGCGCCGAACGGATGGACCGTGACCTTCGGGGAGGGCGGCCGGTCGCGCACCGAGTGCCTCGAGTACATCGAGAACGCCTGGACGGACATCCGCCCGCTCAGCCTGCGCGCCTGACCCGCAGCCGCTCACGCCACAGGGCGCGCCCGCGCCCGACCGACGCCGGCCTCCCCGTCGCCCCCTCGTGCCGCCTCACCGGGCGCGACGGTGCGCCGCGGGAGGCCGTCGTGCGCCGGGGCCGCGGACGCCCGCTGGGTACCGGCCCGTCACACGGCGTGCGGGTACACGCTGACCATGTGCGCGCCGTACCAGCAGGTGACCGTCACGATCCCGACGCACGTCCAGGCTCTGGCGGGCTTCGACGTACGCGCGAGCGCGACGGCGATCGGCACCAGGAGCACGAACGCGGGCAGCAGGAGCCGCGGCCGCGACATCATCAGCCCGCCGGAGCCCAGCAGCGAGATCACGACGAGCGTCCCGTAGAGCGTGACGGGCCACGGCATGCGCGCGCGGATCGCGATCACGATGAGGACGATCGACGCGGCGAGCAGCGCGACCACCGAGAGATCGGCGATGTCGGAGCCGTTGATGAGGGTGTAGTTGACGAACTGCCACGTCTGCACCCCCAGGTCGAACGTCGTGCCCCAGCCGTCCGTCTGGACGCGGAACCACCCCGTGAGGCTTCCCGTGTGTTGCGCGACGATGAGCAGGTACGTCACCCATCCCACCGGCGTGAGCAGGATGCACAGGCCGGCCCGGATCCGCTCGGCGCCGCTCGTCGTGATCACCGCGAGCAGTGCCGCGAGCGCGACCACCCCGATGAGCACGATCGACGTGGGACGGCAGAACCCGGCGAGCAGCGTGCAGATCCCGGCCACGATCCACTTGCGCTCCAGGACCCCCACCAGCGCCCAGCCGGCGAGGGCGCAGTACAGGGCCTCGGTGTAGGCCATCGTGAGCACGATCGACATCGGGGCCGCGGCGAACAGCACCGTCGTCATCAGGCCGGCGCGCTCGGCGTACCGATCGGAGATCTGCGGCATGTACTCGACGCACAACCGGCCCAGCCGGTAGGCGGCCACCGCCGCGGCGCAACCGAGCAGCAGGTTCACGGTGAGGGCGGCGCGGTAGGCGTCGAAGCCGGGCAACTGGGCGACGGCCCGCACCAGCATCGGGAAACCGGGGAAGAAGGCGTACGCGGTGTCGGCCGTGTGTTCGCCGCGCGCGTCCACGAACCGCCACGGCATGTCGTTGTAGCCGTAGGTGGCCAGGCCGATCATCCACTTGCCGTCCCACGCGGTGAGCAGGTCGGCGAGGTTCTGGTTGCGGAGCTGAGCGAACCGCGCGAGCACGGCCAGCCCGATACCGCGGATCGCGAGGTAGTAGGCGATGGGCACCCAGACCGAGCGGGTGCGGTCGATCAGGGTGCGCGGCGCCGCATCGGCCTGGGCTTTCGCGTCGGCTTCGGCGAGGTCGGGGGCGGTCGGCACGCGTTGCATCGTACCGAGGCGCCGGCGCGGAGCCGCGGGACGACGCGCGCCGGCGGCGGTCACGGGGCGGCTTTGCGCACGATCCCGCACGTGACCCGGTCGGTGCCGGTCCGGTTGCTCAGCTCCTTGCCGTCCACGGAGATCGAACAGGACACGGGGCCGGTGCCGTTGACCTCCATCGTCATCTTCTCTCCCAGGTTCAGGCTGCCCTGCCATTCCCACGGCAGCCCGCCGACCGCGGGGATCTGCTCGGCCGGGACGCCGCCGAACGCGATGACGCCCGGTCCGCTGCCGGTCGCCTTGAGCTTCACCGGCACGGACGTCGTGCCGCCCGCCGCGGCGGTGGTCGGCGGGGTGGTGGTGACGAACCCGTCGGACTGCGGGGCGGGCGTCGTGCTCGCCGGCGCCGGCGAGGTGCTGGTGGGCGCGCCCGAGGTCGGCGGTGCCGTCCCGAACGTGACGGGCGAGGCCGTCTGGGCGTCGTCGTCGCGCAGCGCCAGGCCGGCGCCGACCGCGGCGGCGACCGCGAGGACCGCGACCACCGTGGTCAGGACGATCACCAGCCCCTTCTTCCCGCCGCCACCCGGCGGGCCCGGGGGAGGCCCGGGCTGCGGGCCGAACCCCTGGGGCCCCGGCTGCTGTCCCGGCGGATACCAGCCCTGCTGGTAGCCGGGCTGCTGCGCCGGTTGCTGCACGGTGGGCTGGTACGGCCCGGGCTGCTGGTACGGGCCACCGGGGTGCTGCCCGGGGTGCTGCCCGGGGCTCTGGCCTCCGCCGTACGGGTTCATCGGTTCTCCTCGCGTCGCCGTCCCGCCGATTATCCGCATCCGCGCTGAACGGCGGGTTGCGCACCGCTTGGACGCCGCCTCCCGCGCGGTCGTCGCCGGGCACCGTCGAACGGCGGGAATCGGGAGGCCCGGACGACACCCTGGGGACGAAGAAACCCTGGTCGGTAAGATCGAGGGGCAACTACGCGCGCAACGGAAAGGTTTCCAGTGGCACTCGTCGTCCAGAAGTACGGGGGCAGTTCCGTCGCCTCCGCCGAACGGATCCGCCGCGTGGCCGAACGGATCGTGGAGACGAAGCGCGCCGGAAACGACGTGGTCGTCGTGGTGTCCGCCATGGGCGACACCACCGATGAGCTCCTCGACCTCGCGAACCAGGTCTGCCCCGCGCCGCCCGCGCGTGAGATGGACATGCTGCTCACCTCGGGCGAGCGCATCTCCAACGCGCTCGTCGCCATGGCGATCCACTCGCTCGGCGCCGAGGCGCAGTCCTTCACGGGCTCGCAGGCCGGCGTGATCACCACGAGCAAGCACGGCGCCGCGAAGATCATCGACGTCACCCCGGGCCGCGTCCAGGCCGCCATCGACGACGGCAAGATCGTGCTCGTCGCCGGCTTCCAGGGCGTCTCCCAGGACACCAAGGACGTCACCACGCTCGGCCGCGGCGGCTCCGACACGACCGCGGTGGCGCTCGCCGCCGCTCTCAACGCCGACGTCTGCGAGATCTACACCGACGTCGACGGCATCTACACCGCAGACCCGCGCATCGTGCCCAACGCGCGGCATCTCGACAAGGTCTCCTTCGAGGAGATGCTGGAGATGGCCGCCTGCGGCGCGAAGGTGCTCATGCTCCGCTGCGTGGAATACGCCCGCGGCGCCAACGTTCCCGTTCATGTGCGCTCGTCGTACTCGACCAAGCCCGGCACCATCGTGGCCGGCTCAATGGAGGACATCCCCGTGGAAGAGGCAATTCTCACCGGCGTCGCCCACGATCGCAGCGAGGCCAAGATCACCGTCGTCGGCCTGGAGGACAAGCCCGGCTACGCCGCGCGCGTGTTCCGCGCCATCGCCGACGCCGAGATCAACATCGACATGGTGCTGCAGAACGTGTCGAAGATCGACACCGGCCGCACCGACATCACGTTCACGCTGCCGCGCGAGCTGGGCCCGCTCGGCGTCGAGAAGCTCGAGGCACTGCGCAAGGAGGTCGGCTTCGACTCGGTCGTCTACGACGACCACGTCGGCAAGGTCTCGCTGGTCGGCGCCGGTATGAAGAGCCACCCGGGCGTCACGGCCACCTTCTGTGAGGCGCTGTCGCAGGCCGGCATCAACATCGAGCTCATCTCCACCTCGGAGATCCGCATCTCGGTGCTGATCCGCGACACCGAGCTCGACGAGGCCGTCAAGGTCCTGCACGACGCCTTCGACCTCGGCACCGACGAAGAGGCCACCGTCTACGCCGGAACGGGGCGATAGGGCATGGGTGTACGCGTAGGAGTCGTCGGCGCCACCGGCCAGGTGGGCGCCGTCATGCGCCAGCTGCTGCTGGACCGGAACTTCCCGGCCGACGAGGTGCGGTTCTTCGCGTCCTCGCGGTCGGCGGGTAAGAAGCTGCCCTTCGGCGACCGCGAGATCGTCGTGGAGGACGCCGAGACCGCGGACCCGACGGGGCTCGACATCGCGCTGTTCAGCGCGGGCGCCACGATGTCCCGGGTGCAGGCGCCGCGGTTCGCCGCCGCCGGCGTCACGGTGATCGACAACTCGAGCGCCTTCCGCAAGGACCCCGACGTGCCGCTCGTGGTCTCGGAGGTGAACCCGGAGCAGGTCAAGGACCTGAAGAAGGGCATCATCGCCAACCCGAACTGCACCACCATGGCGGCGATGCCGGTGCTCAAGGTGCTGCACGACGAGGCGGGCTTGCAGCGGCTCATCGTCTCCTCGTACCAGGCCGTGTCCGGATCGGGCCTGGCCGGCGTCGAGGAGCTCGCCACCCAGGTGCGCGCGGTGGCCGACGACGCGGAGAAGCTGGTGCACGACGGTTCGGCCGTCGAGTTCCCCGCGCCGAACAAGTACGTGGCGCCGATCGCCTTCAACGTGCTTCCGCTGGCCGGCGCCATCGTGGACGACGGCTCCGGCGAGACCGACGAGGACCAGAAGCTGCGCAACGAGTCGCGCAAGATCCTGGGCCTGCCGGACCTGCTGGTGAGCGGCACCTGCGTGCGCGTGCCGGTGTTCACCGGCCACTCGCTGTCGATCAACGCCGAGTTCGCACAACCCCTGTCGGTGGAGAGGGCGCAGGAGCTGCTGGGCTCTGCGGCCGGGGTGAAGCTCGTCGACGTGCCCACGCCGCTCGCCGCCGCGGGCGCCGACGATTCGCTGGTCGGCCGCATCCGTCAGGATCCGGGCGCGCCGGAGGGGCGCGGCCTCGCGCTGTTCATCAGCGGCGACAACCTGCGGAAGGGCGCGGCGCTCAACACTGTCCAGATCGCGGAACTGCTGGTCTGACAGAACGGAACGAACGGCCCACGGAGAGCGCTCCGTGGGCCGTTCGTCGTTCCCCCGGGTCAGGCGGGCGACGGGGCGATCCGCCCCGTCACCTCGCCGAGATCGATGCGCCCGCCGCCGGGCGCCGGCGCGGTGGCGCGGAGGGTGACGGTGTCACCGTCCTCCAGGAACGTGCGCTCGGTCCCGTCGGCCAGGCGGAGCGGCTCCGCGCCGTTCCAGGTGAGCTCGATGAACGAGCCGCGCTGATCGCGCTCGGGGCCGGAGATCGTGCCGGAGGCGAACAGGTCGCCGGTGCGGAGCCGGGCGCCGTTCGACGTCATGTGCGCGAGCATCTGCGCGGGGGACCAGTACATCTGCCCGTACGGTGGGCGGGAGACGATCTGGCCGTTGAGCTCCACCTCGAGAGCGATGTCCAGGCCCCACGGCTCCTCGTCGACCAGGTGCGGCAGCGGGGCCAGGTCCTGCGCGGGAGTCGCCGTGCGCGCGGCGCCGAGCGCCTCCAGCGGCACGACCCACGGTGAGACCGAGGTCGCGAAGCTCTTGCCCAGGAACGGGCCCAGCGGCACGTACTCCCACGCCTGGATGTCGCGGGCGGACCAATCGTTGACCAGGCACACGCCGAACACGTGCTCGGCGAAACCGCCGGTGCCCACGGGCTTTCCGGCCTCGCTCGGCGCGCCGACCACGAAGCCGAGCTCCGCCTCGATGTCGAGACGCACGGAGGGCCCGAACACCGGCGCTTCGTCCGACGGTGCCTTCCGCTGCCCGGCGGGCCGGACCACCGGGGTCCCGGAGGAGACGACAGTGCCCGCGCGGCCGTGGTAGCCCACGGGCAGATGCTTCCAGTTCGGTAGCAGCGCAGCGGCATCCGGCCGGAACATGCGTCCGAGGTTGGTGGCGTGCTGCTCGCTGGCGTAGAAGTCCACGTAATCGGCGACCTCGAACGGAAGCCGGAGCGCGACGTCCGCGAGCGGGTGGAGGGCCGCGGCGTGCGCCGCCTCCCCGGCGGGATCGGTGAGCAGCGCGACGATCTCGGCGCGTACACCGCGCCACGCGGCGGGACCGAGCGCGAGGAACGGGTTGAGCGAGTCCGCCGAGAATACCGGATCATTCAGCGCCGCGGCGAGATCCAGGACGTGGTCGCCGATCCGCACGCCGACGCGCGGGTCGCCGCCGGCGGGCGTGAACACGCCGTAGGGAAGGTTGTCGACGCCGAATCCGGAGCCGGCGGGGACGGGGGCCCAGGTGGTGGTCACAGTGTGGTCCTTGATCAGTGGTGTGCGGTCAGAGGGATGCGGGGTCGATGGTGCGAGGGCGGCCGTGCGCGGCGGCGCCGACCGCAGGGGAGAGGCCCAGTGCGGCGGCCTCATCGACCGGGGTCGCGGTACTGCAGGATCCGTACGCGACGAACAGGCTCCGGGTCGCGGCCGTGGCGTCGGGACCGAGCGCGGCGGCTTCCGAGGCCAGGGCCTCACCGTCGGTGACGAGTACGGCTGCGGCGACCTCGGCCGCTCCGGCGCCGGCGGCCGCGCGCGCCGCGGCGACCACCAGGTTGAGGTATCCGTGGTGCAGGAATCCGGTGGCCGGATCCGTGTGCCGCACAGCGTGATGCAGGCCCGCCGTGGCCTTCACCGGCACGCCCGCCTCCGCGGCGGCCACCAGGGCCGCCGCGATCAGCTCAGCGGAGGGGAAGAGCTCGGCGCGGACGCCGCCGCACCGGATCTTCAGCCCGGCAGAGGTACCCGCGAGCGCGGCGGCGAGGCGCGGTCCCTCGTCCCGATCGGCCGCCTCGACGTAGACGGGGACGCCCGGGGCGGTGGCGGCGTACACCACGCGGTCCACGGCGGCGAGCGTGCACGGCGTCTCGATGAGTGCCAGGCGCAGCCGCGGATCCGCGTCGACGACCGCGGCGCAGTCGTGCGGCGCCCCGTCGGACAGGATGACCCCCACGCGGATCCGGTCGTCGGCCGTGAGCAGCCCGCGGAGCTCGCCGAGCCGGGCCGCGGGGCACAGGAACCGGTGCGTGAGCATCGGATCCCCGGCCGCGAGGTCGGCGCGGTGCCGTTCCAGGGCCGCGGCCATCGGCAGCGCGGTCGGCGGGAACAACCCGGCATCATCCACCAGGTCCGCCAGCAGCGCCCCGGTCACAGCGACCAGCTGCGGTAGTAGACACCGTCGTCCGTGGCCCGCGCTCCCTCGCCCAACTGCAGCGGCGCGAAGGTGTCCACCATGACGGCGAGTTCGTCGAAGCTCTCGCGACCGATGCTGCCCTCCATCGCGCCCGGCTGCGGGCCGTGCGCGTGGCCGCCCGGGTGCAGCGAGACCGAACCGGGGCCGATGCCGGTGCCCTTGCGCGCCTCGTAATCGCCGGCCACGTAGAACATGACCTCGTCGGAGTCCACGTTGGAGTGGTAGTAGGGCACCGGGATGGACAGCGGGTGGTAATCGACCTTGCGCGGCACGAAGTTACAGATCACGAAGTTGTGGCCCTCGAACACCTGGTGCACGGGCGGGGGCTGATGGATCCGGCCCGTGATGGGCTCGAAGTCCGCCACGTTGAAGGTGTACGGGTACAGACACCCGTCCCAGCCGACCACGTCGAACGGATGCGAGGGGAGCACGTACCGGGTGCCGGCCACGCCCGTCCCGCCCCGGTGCTTCACCAGGAGCTCGACGCCGATTCCCTCGCGCAGCAGGGGCTCCGACGGGCCGTGCAGGTCGCGCTCGCAGTACGGCGAGTGCTCGAGCAGCTGGCCGTATCGCGACAGGTACCGCTTCGGTGGCGCGATGTGCCCGCCGCCCCCGCCGCACGCCTCGATCACATAGGCGCGCACGGTGGTTCCCTCCGACGGGACCCAACGGTGGGTGGTGGCGCGGGGGATGAGCACGTAATCCCCGGACCGGAAGTCGAGGGTGCCGAACACCGTCTCCACGGTGCCCGCGCCCTCCTCGACGTACACGCACTCGTCGCCGATCGCGTTGCGGTACAGGGGTGACGGGGCCCCGGCCGCCGCGTACGAGATGCGCACGTCGGCGTTGCCCAGCACCAGGCGGCGGCCGGTGACCACGTCGGCGGCGGAGGCCGCCGCGCCGTCGAACAGGTCGTGCAGGCGCAGGTGCCGGGGCAGCAGCGGCGCGTTGGGCTCGAGGCTCAGGTCGCCCGGAGTCCACGGTGCGGCCTCCGTGATCGCCGACGGGATGCCGCGGTGGTAGAGCAGCGAGGAGTCGCTGGAGAAGCCCTCCTCGCCGACCAGTTCCTCGTAGTACAGCTCGCCGGTGTCCCGGCGGAACTGGGTGTGGCGCTTGGGCGGTACCTGCCCGACGCTGCGGTAATGGGCCATGGGAAATCTTCCTCGAATCGGCGGTGTCAGAGGTTGCCGCGGCGGTCCTGCTCGCGCTCGATGGCCTCGAACAGGGCCTTGAAGTTGCCCTTGCCGAAGCCCAACGAGCCGTGACGTTCGATGATCTCGAAGAACACGGTGGGGCGGTCGCCGAGCGGCTTGGTGAAGATCTGCAGCAGGTAGCCGTCCTCGTCCCGGTCCACCAGGATGCCCCGAGCGCGCAGCTCCTCGACGGGCACCCGCACCTGGCCGATGCGGGCGCGCAGCTCGGGATCGTCGTAATAGGCGTCGGGGGTGTTGAGGAACTCCACGCCCTCCGCGCGCAGCGCGTCGACGGCCGCCAGGATGTCGTTCGTCGCCACGGCGAGGTGCTGAGCGCCCGGGCCCCGGTAGTACTCGAGGTACTCGTCGATCTGCGACTTCTTCGCGGCGATGGCCGGCTCGTTGAGCGGGAACTTCACGCGGTGGTTGCCGTTCGCGACCACCTTGGACATGAGCGCGGAGTAGTCGGTCGCGATGTCGTCGCCGATGAACTCGGCCATGTTGGTGAAGCCCATGACCCGGTTGTAGAAGCCGACCCACTCGTCCATCCGGCCCAGTTCGACGTTCCCCACGATGTGGTCGAGCGCCTGGAAGATGCGCTTGGGCGCACCGTCGCGCTTGCGGAAGGTGCTCGTGGCCGCGACGTACCCGGGGAGGTAGGCGCCCGCGTAGCGCTCGCCGCCGACGACGCGCTGGACCAGGGTGTGCCGGGTCTCGCCGTAGGTCGCGATGGCGCCGATCCGGACGGTGCCGTGCTCGTCGGACACGTCGTGCGGCTCCTCGAGCACAGTGGCGCCGGTGGCGCGGGCGTGCTCGATGCAGCGATCCACGTCGGGCACCTCGAGCGCGATGTCCACGACACCGTCGCCGTGCCGGGCATGGTGGTCCACCAGGGGGCTGTCGGGGCTGACGGCGCCCTTGATCACGAACCGGATCGAGCCCGACCGGAGCACGAACGACTTGTGATCGCGCTCGCCCTGCTCGGGGCCGCGGTACGCGACGAGCTCCATGCCCCACGCCGACTGGTAGTAGTGCGCGGTCTGCGTGGCGTTGCCCACGACGAACACGATCGAGTCCCACCCGTTCACCGGGAAGCCGTCGGCGGCGGGGTCGTGCGACACCAGGCCCACCAGCTGGTGGAGTTGCTCGGCGTCGAGGCCGGCGAGCTTCTCCTCGTCGGTGAGGGTCTGCTCGAGGGAGGTGGGCTCGAGGGCGGCGTTCGTCGTCATGGGTTGGTCACCTTCCGGGCTGAATGTAACGTGCATCACTACGATCGGCCCCGTTCGCGGCTGTAGCAATATCGACAGCTGAGACTGCCCAATGTGCCGTGTGGCGTCGCCGATCGGCGCATCGAAGTAGACAGATCGACTAGGAGAACCGCGCACATGCTGGATCCCGTGAAACTCGACGACGTCGACTTCGCGCTGCTCGACTCGCTGCACCGCGACCCGCAGATCGGGGTGCTGGAGACCTCGCGGCGGATCGGCGTGGCCCGCGCCACCGTGCAGGCCAGGCTCAAGAAGCTGGAGGGTGCGGGCGTGATCTCCGGCTACCACCCGCACCTGGATCTCGCCGCCGCCGGCTTTCCCGTGCAGTGCTTCGTGCAGTTGGAGACCGCGCAGGGCGAGCTCTCCGCCGTGGCCGAGGAACTGGCCGCGATACCCGACGTGCTGGAGGCGTTCGCCACGACGGGCGCGAGCGACGTGCTGTGCCGCGTCGCAGCGGCCTCGCACGAGGACCTGCAGAACACCCTGATCCGGATCGGACGGTCGCCGCTCGTGGCGCGGTCCATCAGCATCGTGGTGCTGTCCGAGATCGTGCCCCTGCGGACCATGCCGCTGCTGCGGACGCTCGACCGGCGCGCGGCGACGCGGGCCCCCCGATACCGCGGCTGAACAGATTGATCAGCTGAGCGGCCCGCGGGTGTGCATCGGGTGCGCATTCTGCGATCCGGGCCGGCCGATCGTTGCGCGGATCACGTGATGCGCCACACAGTGATCGGGTTCACACCCCCTCCGCGCTCGGCGCGGCCAGCCCCAGGAGCGATATGAAGCAGCTGCTCACCCGGTTCGAATCGAAGGCACCCGAGGTCGTCTTCGAGTGGCACGACTCGGAGACGTCCGCCCGCGGATGGACCGTGATCAACTCGCTGCGCGGGGGAGCCGCCGGCGGCGGGACCCGCATGCGCCGCGGCCTCGACCGGCGCGAGGTGGAATCGCTCGCCAAGACCATGGAGGTCAAGTTCACGGTGGCCGGCCCGGCCATCGGCGGTGCCAAATCAGGGATCGACTTCGACCCCACCGACCCGCGTAAGGAGGAGGTGCTGCGCCGCTGGTTCAAGGCGGTCACCCCGCTGCTCAAGGCGTACTACGGCACGGGCGGCGATCTCAACGTGGACGAGAAGCTCGAGGTCGTCCCCATCACGGAGAGCTACGGCCTGTGGCATCCGCAGGAGGGAGTCGTCAACGGGCACTTCGCTTCCGACGGCCGCGATCACGTGCAGCGCGTGGGTCAGCTGCGGCTCGGCGTCGCGAAGATCGTCGAGGACGCGCGGTTCACCCCCGACCACGGCCGCCGGTACAGCGTGGCCGATCTCATCACGGGGTGGGGCGTCGCCGAATCCGTACGGCACTTCTACCGCGTCTACGGCGGGACTCTCGAGGGCAAGCGCGTCGTGGTGCAGGGCTGGGGCAACGTGGGTGCGGCGGCCGCGTACTACGCGGCGCAGGCCGGCGCCCGCGTCGTCGGGATCCTCGACCGCGACGGCGGTCTGGTGCGGCCCGAGGGCATCAGCGCCGACGAGATCACCGACCTGTTCCTGGCCAAGCGCGGCAACCAGCTGGTCGCCGACGACGTGCTCCCCTTCGAGGAGGCCGCGGAGCGGGTGTGGTCCGTGGGCGCCGAGGTCTTCCTGCCCTGCGCCGCATCGCGTCTGGTGACCCGCGAGCAGGTGGACGCACTCATCGGCGCCGGCCTCGAGGTGGTCGCGTGCGGCGCGAACGTGCCCTTCGCCGATCCCGAGATCTTCTACGGCCCGGTGTACGAGCACGCCGACCGGAACGTGGCCGTGGTCCCCGATTTCGTCGCCAACTGCGGGATGGCGCGCGCCTTCGCGATGCTCATGGAGGGCGAGGTCGAGGTGTCCGACGAGGCCATCTTCGGCGACGTGTCGCGGACCGTCGGGGCCGCGCTGGAGCGCTGCCACGCCCGCTCGGCGCAGCGGACCCTGGTGGCCGCCACCGCGTTCGAGATCGCACTCGACCAGCTGGTCTGAGGGGAGTGGAGATGACGCTCGCGGAGAAGCCGGGGACGACGGTGCGCGGCGGCGCGGCGGGGGACCGACCCGCGGGGACGCACCTGCGGCGGGGGATGAAGCCGCGTCAGCTGATCATGATCAGCCTGGGCGGCGCGATCGGGACCGGGCTGTTCGTCGGCTCCGGTGCCGCCGTCGGCGTGGCGGGCCCGGCGGTCGCCGTGTCGTTCCTCATCGCCGGCCTCGTCGTGGTGCTGGTCATGCGCATGATGGGCGAGCTGGTGGCCGCGGACCCCGCCAGCGGCGCCTTCTCGGTGCACGCCGAGAAGGCGCTGGGCCCCGTGGCGGGCAGGACGATCGGCTGGCTGTACTGGGTGCAGGTGGTCGCCGTCGTGGCCGCGGAGGCGACGGCCGCCGCGGCGATCGTGGGCGCCGCCTTCCCCGCGGTGCCGCAGTGGGCGGCGGCGTTCGGGTTCATGGTGCTGTTCACGGCGATCAACCTGGTGGGTGTCGGCACGTTCGGCGCCTTCGAATACTGGTTCGCCGCCATCAAGGTGGTCGCGGTACTCGCCTTCCTCGGCGTCGGCCTGGCGCTGCTGTTCGGGTGGCTGCCCGGCAGCACATCGCCCGGGGCGTCGAACCTGTTCGAGCACGGGGGATTCGCGCCCACCGGCGTCACCGGCGTCGCCGCGGGCCTGCTCATCGTGATCTTCGCGTTCGGCGGCACCGAGATCGTGGCGATCGCGGCGGCGGAGACCGCCGACCCGCGCCGCAACACGGGACGCGCGATCCGCACCATCGTGTGGCGCATCCTCGTGTTCTACGTCGGCTCGGTCGTGCTCATCGTGGCCGTGGTGCCGTGGAACTCACCCTCGCTCGCGACGGGCCCGTTCGTCGAGGTGCTGCGGACGGCACACGTCCCCGGCGCCGCCGGGTTGATGTCGCTGATCATCGTCGTGGCCCTGCTGTCCTCGCTCAACGCGATGCTGTTCAGCGCCTCCCGGATGATCTACTCGCTGTCCGAGCGGGGAGCGGCGCCGCGAGTGTTCTCGGCGCTCACCCGGAGGTCCGTTCCGCGCAATGCGGTGCTCGCCTCGGTGGCTTTCGGTTTCCTCACCGTGGTGCTCAACCACCTCGCGCCGGACAAGGTGCTCCCGCTGCTGCTCAACGTGGTCGGCTCCACCATCCTGGTGCTCTGGACCTTCGTGGGCGTCTCGCAGATCCGGCTCCGCAACCGCGCCCGGCGCGAGGGCACCGAGGACGCGCTGCCCCTGAAGATGTGGGGCTTCCCGTACCTGTCCTACCTCGCGGTGGCCCTGCTCGCGGGCGTAGCGATCCTCGCGATGTTCGACACCGCAGCCCGCAATCAGCTGCTGGCCACGGGGGCGCTCACCGCGGCGATCGCCGCGGCGAGCTGGGTCTCGTTGCGCCGCAGCGGCGCCGGTCGACAAGCGGGGTAGCCCGGGGTCACATCCGGCGGAGCTGCGGCCACTGCTGTGACCAGGGGGCGCGCGGCGTGCACAGGCGGATGTCGACGTCCGTGGAGGCGGTGGGCATGCCGATCCGGTGGTGCACCTTCCCGAGTACGCGCGATCGTGTGCACATGTCGCCCGGCTGCTCCGCCTCGGACGCGACGACCCACAGTACCGTCGTCGCGGAATCATCGGGCTGCCCGAAGAATCCGTACCCCCGGCTCGGGCTGAACACGGGTGGCAGCCCGCGGCCGTAGTAGTCGAGCGCACCCGCCTGCCAGTAGGAGCTGGTGACGATCGCCTGCGGCCGTTCGGATTCGGGGAGCGCCGCCACGGCCCGCTGCACCTGGTCCGTCAGCTCGGGCCAGCCGAACTGTCCGTACACGCTGATCTGCATCCCCGCCTCCTTGATCGACTGCGGCTCCTCGATCTCCGATTCCGGCGCGAACGGCAGGCTCACCAGGATGGAGGCGGCCGCGAGCAGGGAGAGCGGGGCCGCGATCCAGCGGGTACGGGGCCACCGGGTGCCCTCGAACGCGACCGCGCCGGCCGCGATGATCACCGGCAGCATGCCGCCCGGGTAGTACGGGCGGCCCGCGGTGACCACGAAGACGATCACCAACAGCACGAACGCCGGGGCAAGGAATCGGTACGGCCGCAGCTTCGGTGACCGGAGGAGGGCCCACAGCCCGCCCAGCAGCAGGGGTGCGCCCAGCACGCCGGCGGTGAGCAGCATGATCGGCACGAACAGCAGCCGCCCGCCCGCGTACTGGCTCTCCTCCGCGACCTGGCCGGTCAGCTGCAGGTAGGGCCAGCCGCGGTCGGCCTGCCAGAGTAGCGCCGGGATCATGGTGACCACGGTGAACACGCCGCCCGCCCACAGGGCGGGCCTGCGGATCAGGTCGCGCGGGCCCCACACCAGCGATGCGGCGATCGCGCATACCCAGAACACCGGGATGAGCCATTTGACCTGCATGTCGAGCGCCGTGACGACGCCCGCGGCGAACAGCAGCCAGTCCTGCCGGGTGCGCACCCAGCGCACCACCAGCCAGGTGGTGGCCACCCACAGCGGGGTGTCGATCGCGTTCGTCGCGAGCAGCGAGGACTGCAGGAGCAGGAACGTCGACGTGGCGTACGCGGCCGCCGTGAGCGTCTGTGCGAACCGCCCGCCGCCCAGCTCCCGCGCGATGAGTGCGGCGAGCAGGACGCCGACGACGGTGACGAGGAGGGACGGGAGCCGGAACAGGATCAGGGAGTCGCCCGGCATCGCGTCGCCGAGGAGCGCGAGCAGCGGCAGGATGGGGCCCTGATCGGCGTAGCTCACCGAGAGGTGGTGCCCCGCGCCGATGAAGTACAGCTCGTCGCCGAACAGGTGGTAGCGGCTCGCGCCGAACGCGGCGGCGACGGCACTGAGGATCATCACCGGAACGACCAGCGACCAGGCGACGGGCGCGGGGCCGTCCCGCCCGGGCGATTCGACGGGCGGGGCGGACGGGGTGTGGGGTGCGGTCTCAGTCATCGTGATCCTCCGGCCCGGGGGCGTTCTCGGAGCTGGGCGGCGCCGTCTTCACCGCGGAGAGGTAGACGCGGACCATCTGCTCCGCGTGGGCGTCCAGATCGTGCTCGGGGTTGCGCGCGGCGTGGCCGGCGGCGCCGTCGATCGAGTCCCGGATGAGGTGCGCCATGATCAACGGGTCGAATTCGCCGAACTCGCCGGCCTCCTGTCCGGCGCGGAGGATATCGAGAAGTGGTGCGACCATGGCCTTTTCGCCGTCGTCCGGGCCGAAGGCCAGGGTGCCGTCCGGATCGCGCAGGTTGACGACGACCTCGATCATGGCGGCGAGGAATCGGCGGTTGGTCTTGAGGTACTCGAGATTTCCCGCGATGTAGGTGCGCAGAGTGTCGGTGGAGGAGCGCGCCTCGGCGAGGAGCGGCGCCATGAACTCCCCGCCCGAGACGAACAGCTGCACGACCACCTCGCGCATGAGCTCGTCCTTGCCGGCGAAGTGGTACGAGATGACGCCTTTGGAGATCCCGGCGTGACGGGCGATGCGCGCGAGCGTCGCGCGGCCGTAGCCCTCGTCGGCCAGCACCTCGACCGCCGCGGCGATGATCTGCCGGCGGCGGGCCTCCTCGATGAAGGACCGGGGCTGGTCCATCGTCTCATTTTCTGGCCGCATGGTCAGAAATTAGCACAACGGGTCATTCCTGGGAAGTCCCCGCATGAGAACGGGGCCGCTCCCAGGAGGGAGCGGCCCCGTTCCGGGCTGCAGAGGTGGTCTACTTCGCGTTCTCGGTGGTCCGCGCGGGGCGGGACGCCAGCTCCTCGTCGAGGCGGAGCAGGCCCGGGCCGTCACCGTCGATCAGCTTGAGGCGGCCGACGATCTCGCTGACCGTCGCCTCCTCCTCGACCTGCTCGTTGACGAACCACTGGATCAGGGCCTTGGAATCGATGTCGTCGTTCGCGGCGCGGTAGAGCTCGCGGATCGACTCCGAGACGCGCTGCTCGTGCTCCAGCGCGGCCTCGAACACGTCGAGGACGGTGGACACGTCGAGCTTCGGCGCCGCGGAGGCGCCGATCTTCGGGTGGTTACCGCGGTCCGACAGGTGGTCGATCCACTTGTTGGCGTGCACGATCTCCTCGTCGGCCTGATGGCGCAGCCATCCGGCGATGCCGGGCAGGTCCCGGATCTCCATCTCGATGGCGAGCTGGCGGTACACCAGCGACGCCTCGAACTCGAGGGTGATCTGGTCGTTGAACTTCTCTTCGAGGGCGTCCGTGAGCTTCATGCCTTCGACTGTAAGTCCGCGGGACCTGCCCCGCAACGCAGGCAAGGCGACCCTTTGTGCAGGTCAGGGCCTATTTATTAGGCTAGCCCTACCCCTCTTAGCCACGCCTATCGCAAGGTCGAGGACCACGAAGGCGAGCAGCGAGACGCCCAGCACGGGAAGGAACCAGCCCACGAACACGACCGCCAGTACGGCCGGAATCGCCTGCGACGGTTCGATCCTCCGCCACGTGCCCCGCGCGGGCGGCGGAGCGAGCCCGCCGCCGCGCGGCCTGCGCTGCCACCACATGAGGTAGCCCCGCACGATCACGGACGTGAGAAGTGCTGCGAATGCAACCAATCCGATCTGGTTGATCAGACCGAACTGCCATCCCATGTGGGTGTTGATCAACAGCTCCGTCGCCTTCGCCAGGAGTGGCCACGACGCGAACGCGAGTACCGACACCACGTCGCCGGAGCGTGGATCCACCGTCGCCGAATCGATCCCGAACCGCCACGGTTGCCGCGTCTGGGCCACGGTGATCGCCGTGCCCGGATCGGCCGGTACCGAAACCTGCACCGCCCCGTCGACTCCCCGCGCCGTCGCCGCGGCCACCGCGCGATCGAGCTGCGCGATGTTCCGCGCGCGGGTCTCGTCCGCGACGGCCGGCTCGACCTCGGGCGCGGCCGCGGCCGCGCCGTGCCCGGCGTGCTCGTCGGCGGAACCACCGGCACCGTCGGGCGAGAGGGACGTGGACTGCGTGGGTTTCGTCCACCCGAGCTCCGCCCGCAACTGCCCGACGTTCTCGCCCGCGTACTTGGACCACGTGAGCCCCGTCGCGGAGAAGAACAGCAGACCCAGCAGGAGCCAGGTGCCGATCACGGCGTGCCGGCTCATCCGGCCGCCGCGGCCCCCGGCCCGCCGGTCGTACGCGAGCATCCGTTTCACGTTCCCGCGGCGGCTGCGCCACCACAGGTACAGGCCGCCGAGCGCGACCACCCACAGCCAGGACGCCGCCAGCTCGCTGTAGAAGCGGCCCACCGCGCCCAGGTGCAGGTCGACGTGCAACCTGTCCACCCAGAACCGGATCGGCAGCGCCTCGATCGAGCCGTACACGGGGAGGGCGCCCTGCACCCGCGCCGACGCCGGGTCGACGAAGACGGCGAGCTGCCGCCCGTCGGTGAGCGACGGGTCGTCGAACAGCACCCGCGTGGTGCGATCGGGCCCGTCGCCCGTGCGCACCGCCGCCACCGGGAGGCCGGGCCGCGACTGTTGAGCGGCGGCGACCTGTGCCGTGAGCGGTTGCGGCGCACCGGCCGTCGAGGCCTCGAGCTGATCGGCGTACACGAACCGCTCGACGGTGGGCGCCGCCGCGTAGAGCCCGCCGCTGATCGCCGCGATGAGGATGAACGGGCCCACCAACAGGCCCGCGTAGAAGTGCAGCCGCATGATCGCGGCCCTCCAGCCCGCGCGTCTGGGCGGGCCGGGGTCGTTCGCCGACGACGCATCGTCGGCGGTGGATTCCAACAAGGACAAGAGTTTTCACCTCACGTGGATAGAGCCCGGGCGGCGGTGCCGTCCGAGCGGGAAGAAGAGATGCGTGAGGTCAGGCGGGCGGGGCGCGCAGGGCACCGTGGCAGGTGACCACGGGCAGGGGTGCGGCGCGGAACGTCCAGTCCCGCTCGACGACGGTGCGCCGCACCACCGTTGCGGTGCGACTGATCGGGCGGAGCGCCGCGAGGGCCAGGCGCAGCGCGGCCTCGGCGCCCGCGATCGCCGCCCCGGCCACCGCCGCGGCGGCGACGTGCGCCAGCGCCATGGCCGGCGTGATCCCCAGGTGCCCCATCGTGACGCCGAGCGCGAGGTGGCCCGCGCCCTGACCGGCCAGCACCAGCGCACCCGCGGTGGCGGGGCCGGCGGCACGGGGGCGGGCCGCGAGAACCCCGAGGAGGGCGCAGACGGCGGCGAGCAGGAGGATCGAGGTCGACGGGATCGCAGGGATCAGCGTGGAGGCGGGGCCCGCGGGAATCGGCGCCGCCCCCGGCATGGCGTGCCCGGCCATCGCGTGCCCCATCGCGGCGTGATCCATGGCGCCGCCGGTCATCGCGTGCCCGGGCATGGCGTGAGTCCCGTGCGCCGCGCTGCCGGGATCCCCGGTGCCCGCGGGCATCGAATGGCCCGCCGTTCCTCCCGCGGTCGCGCCCGCCATCGCGGCGGCGTGCGCCGCGAGGCTCGCCCCGAACGACACCAGCCCGACCATCGCGCCACGAACCGTGGCGGGCGGGCCGGCGGGGGTGCGCATGGGCGAATACTACTCCCTGTAGGGGATCGGTTCCCGGCGCGGAACCGGCTGGTCAGACGGTCAGGTGCGCGCCGCGCGGACGAACGCCCGGATGCGTTCCGGATCCTTCACCCCGCGCGCCGATTCCACGCCGCTGGAGACGTCCACGCCGGACGGGTGGAACGCGGCGATCGCCTCGGCGGCGTTCTCGGGGGTGAGCCCGCCCGCGAGTAGCCAGAAGGTTCCGGGCGGCGCGGGGAGGTCCGCGGGGTCGAACGGCTCTCCGGACCCCGGGCGGGTGGCATCGATGAGGAGCCGTTGCGGCCGCCCGTCGCCCGCCGTTCCGCGGGTCGCGGTGTAGCGCGCGGCGGAGACCGCGCGGATCGTCGCGAACCCCGCGTCGGCCGCGCGGACGAAGTCCTCGTCGGGCTCGTCGCCGTGCAGTTGCACCGTCCCGATCCCCGCCGCGCGGGCCAGGCGCAGCACCTCGTCGATCGGCTGCTTGCGGAACACTCCGACGGTCTCCACGCCGGTGGGGACCCGCGCGACCAGGGCGGCCGCGGCCCCGGCGGTGATCTCGCGGACGCTGCCGGGCGCGAACACGAAGCCCACGGCGTCGACGCCCGCGCCCACCGCGGCGTCCACCGTGTCGGCTGTCCGGAGGCCGCACACCTTGATGAACATGCAGGTGAGCTTAGGTGCTCCGGTCAGGCTCCGGTCAGAAGGGCGTACCGGGGATCGCGCCCGGGGCCGTGGGTACCGGCGCCGGCGGCGCCGTGGGGATCGGCATGGTGCACGGCGGGAACGTGGGGTTGTACGGCGGCGTGCACAGCTGCATGACGCAGTTCTTGCCGTTCCAGAACGGGGTCTGGCCGGGCGGGCAGGGCTCGAGGGCGTTCGCGGCGCCGCCCGGAAGGATGAGGCCCGCGCCGATCAGGCCGAACGCGGCGGCGGTCGCGGCGCCGAGGCGGCGGGCGGTGAGACGGGTGGACATGGACACCTCCATTAAATCGACGCTTTACTGTATCGATATTCGGAGAGTTTTTCATCCGCACCGGATCAGGGCAGGTCGCCACCTGCGCCGCGCAGGAACGCGCCGCTCACGGTGACCGCCGGGCCCGAGCTGTCCCCGGACTCCACGAACGTGGCGAAGGCCAGGTCGCCGACGATGCCCGCGAACCAGCCGTGGGCGTGCTCGTTGTTGCCGAACTCCGCGGTGCCGGTCTTGCCGCCCAGTCCGTCGATGTCCTGCAGCGCCGTGGCCGTCCCCGAGGTGACGGTCTCCCGCATCGCCGAGCGCAGCGCGTCGGCGACGCCGGGGTCGATGGGCAGCGCCGGGGCGTCGGCCTTGGCCCGCTCACCGTCGAACAGCGAGGGCTGGGCGGTCCGGCCGGCGGCGAGGCTCGCCTCGACCACCGCGAGCCCGAACGGCGAGGCGGTGACCCGCCCCTGGCCGATGGACTCCTCGACCCGCTCTGCGGGCGTGCGGGCGGCGGGCACGTTGCCCGTCACGGTCGTGACGCCGGGGATCTCGAAGTCCACGCCCAGCCCGAACGCCCGGGCCGTGTCCGTGAAAGCGGTGTCCCCGAGTTTGGTGCCCAGCCCGGCCATCGTGGTGTTGCAGGACTTGGCGAACGCGGTGTGCAGCGGCACGGTGCCGAGCGCGAACTCGTTCTCGTTGGGGATGCTGCGGTCGCCGAAGGTCGCCTTCCCGGGGCACGGCAGTTCGGCGTCGGGGGTGGTCACACCCGCCTGCAGCGCGGCCGCGGTGGTGATCGTCTTGAACGTCGAACCGGGCGCGTACAGCCCGGTCAGGGCGACGGGGCCCTGGCCGTCCGCGGCCTTGTTCTGGGCCACGGCCAGGAGCCCGCCGGTCGACGGGCGGATCGCGACGAGCATCGTGGGCCGCTTCTCCCCGGCGACCGCCGCGTTCGCGGCGCGCTGCAGGCCCGCGTCGAGGGTGGTGCGCACCGGCTGCGGCCGCTCGCCGCCGATGGTGTCCACCAGCCGGACGGGCTTGTTCGCCGCGTCGACGATCGTGATGTTCGCGCCCGCGGCGGCGTCCACGTCGCTGCGCCACCGCTCATCGAGCGCACCGTCGACGGGGGAGCGGAGCGCGGGCGACGCGGTGAGCAGGCGGCCCTCCTCGCGGGTCGAGACGCCGGCGATGCCGGCGAGCGGCCCCACCTTCTTCGCGTCGGCGGCGCGCAGCGAGATGACCGCTGTCGGGGCCGGTTTGTCCTTGACCGCCGCGCGCAGGCTCGCCGCGGTCACTGAACGATCGGCCACGGCCAGCTTCGCCGCGAGCGCGTCCGCGGAATCGGCGCGAGCGGGGTCGAGGGAGACGACGGTGACCGTCTGCCAGGTCATGAGGGGCGCGTTCTTCCGATCCACGACGGGGGTGTCGTACGCCTTCTCGTCGGAGTACAGCAGTCGTGAGCCCGGCGTCGCGTCCGGATGGACGACGGTGGGCTTCCACGTCAGCTTCCCGCCGCCGGCGACGACCGGCGCGGTGTAGCTGATCGGCTTGGAGTGCCGTGGCAGGTTCCACGACCAGGTGAGGGTCTGCTCCTCGCCGTCCTTGCCGGCGGTGACCTTCGGGGTCGCGTCGCCCATCCCGTCGAAGTTGGCCTGCAGCGCCTCTGAAGCGCCCTCGGGGTCGGAGGTGAGGGCGCCGGCCCCGGTCGCGTCCCGTTCGGACACCGCGGCCGCGAACTTGGAGACGACGTCGTCGGAAGAGCAGGCGACGAGGGAGGCCGTGAGGGCGCCGCTGAGGGCGAGCGCCACGGCCGCGGGACGGATGTGCATGACGTCCAGTTGACCCGCGCACCGTGATACCCGGCAAAGAGCGAAACGGGGGTGGACGATAGCGATTCGATATCAGTGCTGGTAAGAGGGGATGCGTAGGGCGTTGACCGCGATCGCGGCCACCTCCCCGATGGCCGAGTCGACCCGCGGCAGGCTCGGGTCGCTGCGCGCCGCGTGGGTGAACACCGCGACCGCGACGGGATGCTCGTCCGGGTACGCGATCACGGCGGCCTCGTTCCGGAGCGCGCCCAGCGTGCCCGTCTTCCCCGCGATCCGGGCCGCCGAGCCGAACCCGGAGGCGACCCGGTGCCGGAACGTCTGCCCGGCCAGGGCCGAGCGCACGAAGGCGCACTGCTCGGGCGACGCCGCCGCGTCCGACCACACCGCCGCGAGGAGGGCGGTGGCGTCGGCGGCGGTGGTCGCGCTGCCGAACGACGGGTCGTAGGCGTGCACGGGGCGGGACAGGTCGTCGTCCGCGAGCACCGCGAAGGCCTCGGCGACGGTCCGCGTGCCCGTCTCGTCCATGAGCGCGGCGTACAGCTCGGCGTCGCCGCCCGTGATGCGGGTGTCCGCGAGCCCCAGCGCCGTCGCGGTCGCCTGCACGGCGTCCAGGCCCACGCGCCGCAGCAGCGTTCCCGCTGCGGCGTTGTCGGACACCGCGACCATGGTGCGCAGCAGATCACGCAGCGTCATCTCCACCGGATCGTCGAGCGCGGCGATGCCGGTGGGGCCGGGCGTGGCGGTCCGCGGGTCGACGGTGACGCGCTCCAGCGGATCGAGCCGTCCCGCGTCGAACGCGCGCGCCGCGGCGACGAGGAGCACCAGTTTGTACACCGAGGCCGGGACGACCGGCTGCTCGCCGCCCACCGACAGCCGGGCCGGGTGACCCACCACCCGCGCGTGCAGCCAGCCGTTGCAGCCGGCGTCCGCGAAGACCGCGGCGATCTCCTCGGCGGGCCCCGTCACCGGCCCAGCTTCCACAGCACCGATTCCAGGCGCGCCACATCGGGATGGTCGCGGCGGCCGAGCACCCGCACCCGGAGCGGGAAGTCGGGCGCGGGACGCCGGGCGGTGCCCGCGGGCGTCTCGCCGCCCGCCGGGGCGAGGGTGAACGCGAGCCCCGCGGCCACCGCGGCGTGCGCCGCGGCCTCCGTCTCGGTGGGGCGGACGGCCGACGTGATGCCGCGCTCGGTCAGCCGGTCCAGCAGCAGATCCGCGGCGGGCGGGTTCGCCGACCGCGGGGGCAGCGCCACCGCGAGGGCCGACAGGTCCCGCAGCCGGGTCGACCGCAGGTCCTCGGGCACGAGGAAGTCCCGGGGCAGGGCGATGACGGGGCCCGACGGCGCACCGTCGGCGAGTACCGGATGCTCGACGACGGCCGCGTCGAGCAGATCCTCGGACACGGCGCGCGCGAGCTGGGGCGAGGCACCCGCGGAGAGGGTGACGGGCGGGCCGCCGTTCCCGCGGGCGAGCGCGGCCGCGCACACCGCGGACGTCGCGGAGCCGAGGGCATCGCACAGCGCCACCCGCCGCTCGCCCGTGCCCGCACCGAGCCGGGCGGCCTCGGCCACGAACCGGTCCGCGTCGCCCACCATCACCCGCGCGCGGGGCAGCAGCTCCCGCGCGGCCGGGGTGAGATCGGCGCCCCGCCGGCTGCGGTCGATGAGCGTGACGCCCAGCGCCTCCTCGAGGCGGCGCAGCCCCGCGGACACCGGTGGCTGCGTGATCCCCAGCCGGTCCGCGGCGCGGCCGAAATGCTGCTCCTCCGCCACCGCGACGAAGAACCGCAGGTGGCGGATCAGGTCCATGCTGCGGAGTCTAACGGCGGCCGCGCCGGTCACGCGTCCGCGAACGGATCGTGTGCGCCCGTGAATTCGCGTCCGCAAACGCGGCGGGGCGTCCACAATCGTGGCTGTGAGTCACGCCGCACGCAGACCGGTCGACGCGGATGTCCTGTGCATCCGCGACGAGCTGTACGCGCGGCTGGACCCCATCACCGACGCCGCGGTGGCCGGCATCCGCGCCGGCGTCCCGTTCTACGCGACCGACGCGGTGATCTCCGACGAGCTGCTCCGCACGACGGTCCACGACAACCTCCGGTTCGTCGTCGACGCGCTCACCGAGCCCGCCTTCGACACCGCCCCCGCCGCGACGACCGGGCGGACCCGTGCCGAGCTCGACGTGCCGCTCGCCTCGGTGATGCACGCCTACCGGATCGGGATGCACCGCCTGTGGTCCGAGGTGTCGGTGATCGCGGAGCGGCATCCCGAACTGAGCAAGCGGTCGTTGCTCTGGTCGGCGCAACACATCTGGGAGGCGCAGGACGTGTTCGTCGACGCGATGGCCGACGCGCACCGCGAGCGCACCACCGAGCAGGCGCTCGACGACGCGGCCGAGCGGGCGGCGCTCGCGGAATATCTTCTGCAGGGCCGTATCCCGACGGACCAGAGCCTGTGGGAGATCGCCGCGATGCTGCACATCCCCACCACGGGGCCGTACCTCGCCGTGGCGGCCGCGGCGTCCGAGATCGGCCGGCAGCCGCTGCCCGGTATCGCGGACCGGCTGCGCGCGCTGGACGTGTACTCCGCCTGGCGTCTCCTGCCGGACCAGCAGATCGGGATCGTGCACGCCCCGACCGCGGCCACCCGAGGCCAGGTCATCGACCTGTTCCGCCGTGTCGCCACGGGCCGGGTCGGCGTGAGCGCGCCGTTCTCCGAGTTGCGCGACACCCCGCACGGGCTGACCTTCGCCCGGCGCGAGCTCGTGGGGCCCGGCACCGGCGTCTCGGTGTTCGACGGTTCCGTGCTCGGCACCGCCGCGATGGCCGCGCCGGAGACCACCGTCGACCTCGCGCGGAGCGTGCTCCAGGGGCTCTACCGGCTGCCCGCCGACGACTGCGGGCCGCTGATGGAAACCTTCCGCGCGTGGGTCGCCCACGACGGGAACGTCAAGGACGTGGCGGCGGAGCTCTACGTGCACCCGAACACGGTGCGGCACCGTCTGCGCCGTGTGGAGCAGCTGACGGGCAAGGCGGTGGGCTCCCCGCGGGAGCTCGCGGAGCTCTGCCTCGCGTTCGAGGTGGACGCCCGCATCGGCGTGATGCCCGACCGCGGCGCCGGCGCACCGTCGTCGCACCGTCGGTGACCTGCCCGGACGCACCCCATTGTGCTCCGTGACACGTCACGGCCCGGAACGTTGTTCTGTCACCATTCCCGGCGGCGGGTGTTCGGGGTCACTGTTGTAGCAGACGACCGAACCACCACCGCCGCGAAGGACACCACCCGATGCCGAACCTCGCCGAGAACCTCACCGCCGCAGCCGCCGCGCGCCCCGACGCGCTCGCGCTGAAATGCGACGACCTGGAGTACACCTACGCCGCCTTCGATGAGGCCGCCGCCCGCTTCGCCGCGTACCTCGCCGACCAGGGCATCGGCCCCGGCGACCGGGTGGGCGTCATGCTGCCCAACACGCCCGCCTTCGCGATCGTCTTCTACGGGATCCTGCGCCGCGGCGCGGTCGCCGTTCCGATGAACCCGCTGCTCAAGTCCGCGGAGATCGAGTACTACCTCGCGAACACCGCCGCCAAGGCCCTGTTCGCCACCCCCGTCTTCGCCGCCGACGCCGAGGCCGGCGCGAAGGCCGCCGGAGCCACCTGCCACTTCGGCGACGACGCCGCCCTCGCGGCGCTGCTCTCCCGCTTCGAGCCGCTCACCGCGGTCGAGCCGCGCGCCGACTTCGACACCGCGGTCATCCTGCACACCTCGGGCACCACGGGGAAGCCCAAGGGCGCCGAGCTCACCCACGCCGGCCTGAACCGCAACTGCGAGATCGCCGGACGCACGCTGTTGCACCTCACCGGCGACGACGTGGTCATGGGCTGCCTGCCTCTGTTCCACGTGTTCGGCCTCACCTGCGGGCTCAACACGGCCGTGCTGTTCGGCGCCGCGCTCACCCTGATCCCGCGGTTCGACCCGCGCAAGGCCATCGACGTGATCGGCCGCGACCACGTCACCGTGTTCCTCGGCGTCCCCACCATGTACGGCGCCATGGTCGCCGCGATCCAGCCCGGCGACGACGTCTCCTCGCTGCGGGCCTGCTGCTCCGGCGGCGCGGCCCTGCCGTTGCGGGTGATCTCCGACTTCGAGGAGGCGTTCAACGCGATCATCATGGAGGGCTACGGCCTCTCCGAGACGTCGCCGGTCGCGTCCTTCAACCACCCCGACAAGCCGCGGAAGGCCGGGACGATCGGTACGCCCATCGAGGGCGTCGAGATGCGGGTGATCGGTGACGACGGTAAGCCCGTCCCGACCGGCGAGCGCGGCGAGATCCAGGTGCGCGGCCACAACATCATGAAGGGCTACTGGAACCTGCCCGAGGCCACCGCCGCCGCGATCGACGCCGACGGCTGGTTCTCCACCGGCGACATCGGGATCGTCGACGAGGAGGGCTACTTCTCCATCGTCGACCGCAAGAAGGAGCTGATCATCCGCGGCGGCTTCAACGTGTACCCCCCGCGAGATCGAGGAGGTGCTCTACGGGCACCCCGAGATCGCCGAGGCCGCCGTCATCGGGCTCCCGCACGACTCGCTCGGCGAGGAGGTGGGTGCCGCCGTGGCGCTCAAGCCCGGAGCCACCGTCACCGCGGACGACATCCGCGCCTACGTCAAGGACCGCGTCGCCTCCTACAAGTACCCGCGCCACGTGTGGCTGATGCCCGAGCTCCCCAAGGGCGCCACCGGCAAGGTCCAGAAGCGCGACATCACCGTTCCCGCCGAGTTCGACGCCTGAACCGCCCGCACGAGTCCCGAGAGGTAGAGACATGACCGACACCGTGAAGAACGAGACCGATTCCGGCGCCGACGAATTCGGCGCACCCCTCGATATGCTGCTGGTGAACTCCACGAAGACCTTCGGTGCGCGGATGATGCCGAACGCCGCGTGGGCGCGGTTCGCGCTCTCGCTGGCCGGCCGGCCCGTGACCGTTGCCGAGCGCACCGCGAGCCTGGCCAAGGAGCTGGGGCTCATCGCCGCCGGAAAGAGCCAACGGGAGCCGAAGAAGGGCGACCGCCGGTTCTCCGATCCCGCCTGGACCGGGAACCCGCTGCTGCGCCGGGTGGAGCAGGCGTACCTGGCGGCGTCGGAGACCGCCGATCAGCTGTACGACGACGCCGACCTGGACTGGAAGGACGCCGAGAAGATGCGGTTCGTCCTCGACAACCTGATCGAGGGTCTCGCCCCGACCAACAGCCCCGTGCTCAGCCCGCTGGGCTGGAAGGCCATGATCGACACCGGCGGACTGTCCGCGGTGCGCGGTGCGAAGGCGTTCGCCCGCGACATGATGAGCTCGCCGCGGATCCCCGCGATGATCGAGCCCGACGCCTACACCGTGGGCGAGACCGTCGCGACCACCAAGGGCACCGTGGTGCTGCGCACCCGGATGTTCGAGCTGATCCACTACGCGCCGCAGACCAAGCAGGTGCGCGAGGTGCCGCTGCTCATGGTGCCGCCGGTGATCAACAAGTACTACGTCATGGACATCGCGCCGGGGCGCAGCCTGATCGAGCACTACCTGCAGGGCGGCCAGCAGGTGTTCGCCATCTCCTGGCGTAATCCTTCAGCGCGCCACCGCGACTGGGGATTCGACGAGTACGGCGCCGCGATCATCGAGGCGCTCGACGCGCTGCAGGTGATCACCGGCGTGGACACGGCCAACGTGTTCGCCACCTGCTCCGGCGGCATCCTCACCTCGATGGTGATCGCCCACCTGTTCGCCACCGGCCACGGCGACCGGATCGCCGGCCTCACGCTGGGCGTTACGGTGCTCGACCAGAGCCACGCCGGGATCGGGTCGGCGCTCGCCAGCCGGCGCGGCGCCGACGCCGCGATCCGCTCGTCGGCGAGCAAGGGATACCTCGACGGCGCCTCCATGGCGGAGATGTTCGCCTGGCTGCGACCGACCGACCTGGTGTGGCGCTACTGGGTGAACAACTACATCCAGGGCCGCTCCCCGGCCCCCTTCGACGTGCTGTTCTGGAACGCCGACACCACCCGGATGACGGCCGCGCTGCACCGCGACATGGTGCTCATGGGTCTGGACAACACACTGGTCACGCCCGGTGAGCAGGTCATGCTGGGCACCCCCGTGGACCTGTCGACCATCGAGTGCGACGCCTACGTGGTGGGCGGCATCTCCGACCACATCTGCCCCTGGCAGGCCACCGAGCGCAGCGCCGCCCTGCTGGGCAGCAAGGACAACACCTACGTGCTGTCCACCGCCGGCCACATCGCGTCGCTGGTGAACCCGCCCGGCAACCCCAAGTCGTCCTTCCGCACCGCACCGGTGCTGCAGGACCAGACACCCGAGGAGTGGTTCGAGAGCGCCGAGAAGCAGTCCGGCTCGTGGTGGTCGCACCACCTCGCCTGGCTCGCCGAGCGCAGCGGCGCCGAGGTCGACGCACCGGCGCAGCTGGGCGCCCCGGGCTACGAGCCCCTGGTGCCCGCGCCCGGCACCTACGTGCTCGAGAAGTGACCACCGAGAAGCTCAGGGAGACAGCATCATGACCACCACCGTCCACAGTCCCGCCGACCTCCCCGGTCTCGCGGGCACCGCGCTCGGCACCACCTCGTGGCTCACCGTCGATCAGGAGCGGGTGAACCTCTTCGCCGACGCGACCGGCGACCATCAGTGGATCCACGTCGATCCGGAGAAGGCGGCCGCCGGCCCGTACGGCCGCACCATCGCCCACGGCTACCTCACGCTCTCGCTGGCGCCGCTGTTCGTCGCCGAGGCGCTCGTCGTCGAGAACGTCCGGGCGGCGGTCAATTACGGTCTCAACAAGGTGCGGTTCCCCGCGCCGGTGCCCGTCGGGGCCCGGATCCGGGCGGCCGTCGAGCTGGTCTCCGCGCAGGAGAAGCCCGCCGGGATCGAGGCCGTGATCCGGCTGACCTACGAGGTGGAGGGCGGCGACCGGCCGGCCTGCATCGCCGAGACGGTGGTGCTCTACCGGTGAGCGACGACGAGAACCGCCTCACGCACGACGTGGCCGAGGAACTGCCCGACACCCTCATCGCGACGGGCGGCCAGCGGCTGCGCGTGCGGTATCGGCCCGGTGTGGGCGTACCGCTGGTGGTGTGCAACGGGATCGGCGCGAGCCTCGAGGTGCTGGACCCGTTCGTCGCGGCGCTGGACCCCCGTCGCCCGGTGATCCGGTTCGACGCGCCCGGCACCGGTGATTCGCCGACGTCCAAGCTGCCGTACGGGTTCCCGTACCTCGCGTGGGTCGTCGGTCGGATGCTCGACGAGCTCGACGTGGGAGTGTTCGACGTGCTCGGCCTGTCCTGGGGCGGGGCGCTCGCCCAACAGCTCGCGTTCCAGAATCCGCTGCGCTGCCGGCGACTCGTGCTGGTGTCCACGGGAACTGGAGCGATCATGGTGCCCGGCAATCCCCTGGTTCTCTCGAAGATGGTGACCCCGAGGCGGTTCCGGGACCCGGAGTACGCCGCGTCGATCGCGGGCGAACTGTACGGCGGCTCCGTCCGGGAGGACGGGCGCGATGTGGGAGAGCTGTTCATCAAGCAACTGCACCGCGGCAGCAAGAGGGGGTATCTGCACCAGCTCATGGCGGGCGCGGTGTGGACGTCGATCTTCGCGCTCCCCGCGATACGGCAGCAGACGCTCATCGTGGCCGGCGAGGACGATCCGATCGTGCCGATGATCAACGCCCGCATCATGGACGCGCTGCTGCCGCACGCCACGTTGCACCGGCACGACGGCGGCCACGTCGACCTCGTGACCCGCGCCGACCTGCTGGCCCCGGTGATCGACGAGTTCCTGGACGCGCCGCGGACGTGACGTCACAGCCGCTCCGAAACCCTGGAACCATTCCAGAATCAGGCGTAGTCTAGCGACATGACTGAGGTGGTGCCGACGGCCGAGGAGCGGCTGCGCGGCGTGGGGCTGCGGATCACCGCGCCCCGCGTCGCCGCCCTCGGCTACCTCGACGGACACCCCCACGCGACCGCCGACGACGTGGCGGAACACCTGCGGGAGCGGCTCGGCACCGTCGCCACGCAGACCGTCTACGACGTGCTCCGCGTGTGCTCCGAGAAGGGCCTGCTCCGGCGCATCGAACCGGCCGGCTCCGCGGTGCGGTACGAGGGGCGGGTGGGGGACAACCACCACCATCTGGTGTGCCGCAGCTGCGGGCTGATCATCGACGTGGACTGCATCGTCGGCGCCGCCCCCTGCCTGACTCCGGACGACGACCACGGCTTCGCCATCGACGAGGCCGAGGTCACGTTCTGGGGGTACTGTCGCGACTGCGCCGCCCGTTGACGCGGCGCAATCCTCGTTGTGTCGTGCAAAGGAGATATCTGATGAGCCTCGAAGTGCTGTACACCATCTCGTCGACCGCCACCGGCGGCGGCCGTGACGGCCACGTGAAGTCGGCGACCGGTCGCCTCGACCTCGACACCCGTCCGCCGAAGGAGATGGGCGGCAGCGGCGAGGGCACCAACCCCGAGGAGCTGTTCTCCGCCGGCTACGCCGCGTGCTTCCTCGGCGCCATCCACGCGGTGGCGCGGGGCGAGAAGGTCGCGCTGCCCGCCGAGACCAGCGTCGACGTGACCGTCGGCTTCGGCAAGACCGACTCGGGGTTCGGCATCAACGCCGCGATCAGCGCGTCGCTGCCCGGCGTGGAGCAGGCCGTGGCCGAGGACCTGGTGTCCAAGGCCCACCAGCTGTGCCCGTACTCGAACGCGACCCGCGGCAACATCGACGTCGATCTCACCACCCAGGTCTGAGCGTCCACGCCAACCTGCGGCCCGCCGCCGTCGGACTCGTCTTCGCCGGCGGCGCGGCCGGAACCCTGGTTCGCGCCGGGGTGGGGGAGTGGCTCCCGCACTCGCCCTTCTCGTGGGCCACGTTCACGGTCAACATGATCGGCGCGTTCCTGCTCGGCGGCCTCACCGAGGCCCTGTCCCAGCGGGCCGAGGATGAACGGCTTCGCCGTATCCGGCTGCTGATCGGCACCGGATTCTGCGGTGGTCTCACCACCTACAGCGCCTTCGCCCTCGACATCCACGACGCGGCGCCGGCCGTCGGCGCGCTGTACGCCGCGGCGACGATCCTGTGCGGCCTCGTGGCGGCCCTGGCCGGCGCTCTCGCGGTGCGGAGGTGACATGACCACGCTCCTCGTCTGCCTCGGCGGCGGCCTCGGCGCCGTCCTCCGGTTCCTCGTGGACACCGGGCTCCGGGCCCGGCTCACCGTCTGGTCGACCGCGGTGATCAACGCGTCCGGTTCCCTGGCGCTGGGTCTCCTCGCCGGCGCGGCCGCCGGGAACGGGATCGGCGGCGCCGCACTCGCCGTCTTCGGCACCGGATTGTGCGGCGGCTACACGACGTTCAGCACCGCCACCGTCGAAACCCTGGGGCTGCTGCGCGACTGCCGGTACCGGGACGGGATCGCATACGGACTCGCGACGGTCGTGGTGAGCGTGCTCGCCGTGTGGGGCGGGTACGCCCTGGGCACGGCGGCGTTCGCCTGACCGTGCGCCCCGCGGGCCCGACGGTGCGCCGGGGCCGTCGCCGGGGCGTCAGGCGGGGGCGCCGCTGCGGGCGAGCGCGTACCGGTACACCGGCTTCGTGAGCGCGAGCGACGCGAGGAACAGCACCAGCACGATCACGCCACCCCACATCGGCAGCCCGGAGAGCGGCTGCCCGTTGTGGTCCACGCCGTAGCGACTCACCGGGTCGGTGTAGCCGACGGGGTTGGCGAGCAGCACCTCCCCGGCGATCGCCAGGAACCCGAGGAACGTGACCAGCGCGTAGGTCAGAGCCGCCCAGCGGACACCGAACAGGGCGAACAGCCCGGTGAACGCCATCGCCGCGCAGGCCACCAGGCTGCCGATGCACAGCACCATCACGGCGATGGTGCGCACGCCGAGCGGCGACGACGGGAAGTTCCCGGGGTAGCCCAGCGTGCCGAACAGGGCCGAGCACTGCACGATCCCCGTGATGCCGAGCGCGATCGCGCCCGCGCCCGCGGCGAGCGAGACGAGCGCCCACAGCCATACCGCGCCTCCCCGGCGGACCCCCGAAGCCACGCGCTAGGCCAGCCGCGCCTTGACGGCGGCCGACAGCCGCTTGCCGTCGGCGGCGCCCGCCGCCTTCGCGGTGGCGATCTTCATGACCTGACCCATGTTGCGCACCGTCGGATCGTCGCCCAGTTCGTCCTTGACCTGCGCCACGGCGTCGTCGACGAGGGCGTTCAGCTCGTCGTCGCCCAGCTGCTGCGGGAGGTAGCGGGCCATCACGTCGGCCTCGGCGCGCTCCTTGGCGGCCAGCTCGTCGCGGCCGTTCTCGGTGAAGATCTCGGCGGCCTCGCCGCGCTTCTTCACCTCGCGCGCGACCACCTTGAGGAACTCCTCGTCGGTGAGGGCGTGGGCGGTGCCGGACGTCTCCTCGGCCTGGATCGCCGACAGCAGCATGCGCAGCGTGCCGGTGACCAGGGTGTCCTTGGCCTTCATCGCGGTCTTGAGGTCGTCGCGGATAGCGGCCTTCACTTCAGACATGCCAACCAAGTTACGCGGTGCGCGCGGAGGGGGCACGGAAGTATCCTGGCGCAATGGCAGTGAAACCGTCCCTGGTCCGTGCGGGAGCGTCGCTGGTGGGCGCCGGTATCGCCGGTGCCGCGTACGCCACCGTCCTCGAGCGCAACGCGTTCACGCTGCGTGAGCACACGCTGCCGATCCTGCCGCCGGGGACGCCCACGCTGAAGATCCTGCACATCTCGGATCTGCACATGACGCCCGGGCAGCGCCTCAAGCAGGCCTGGGTGCGCGAGCTCGCCGGCCTGGAGCCCGACCTCGTCGTGAACACGGGTGACAACCTCTCGCACCCCCGCGCGGTGCCGTCCGTCGTGCAGACTCTCGGCCCGCTGCTCGGCCGCCCGGGCCTGTTCGTGTTCGGCTCCAACGACTACTTCGGACCGACGCCCAAGAATCCGGCGAAGTACTTCGACAAGAACCACGAGCGGCAGTACGGCGAGCCGCTGCCCTGGCAGGACCTGCGGGCCGCGTTCTCCGAGCGCGGCTGGCTGGACGCCACGCACGCCAAGCACCGGCTCGAGGTGGGCGGCGTGACCATCGCCGTGGCGGGCGTCGACGATCCGCACATCGAGCGGGACCGGTACGAGACCATCGCCGGCCGGGCCGACGAGGCCGTCGACCTGCGGCTCGCGCTCACCCACTCACCCGAACCGCGGGTGCTGGACCGGTTCGCCAGCGACGGGTACGACCTGGCGCTGGCCGGCCACACCCACGGCGGACAGCTGTGCCTGCCGGTGGTGGGCGCGCTGGTGACCAACTGCGGCCTCGACCGGTCGCGGGTCAAGGGCGCCTCCGCCTGGGGGGCGCACATGAAGCTGCACGTCAGCGCCGGACTGGGAACCTCGCCGTGGGCGCCCTTCCGCACGTTCTGCCGTCCCGAGGCTTCGCTCCTCACCCTCGTCAGCGCTCCGGTCCGGGACCACGAGATCGAGATCGGCCCGGCGGTCACCCCGGAGGCGGTGCGCGCGTAGCGTCGCTCACCTGCGGATTTCATGCCCGACGGTGGCTGTAGTAACCTTGTCGAGGTTCTCAAAACGGGGTGTGGCGCAGCTTGGTAGCGCGCTTCGTTCGGGACGAAGAGGTCGTGGGTTCGAATCCCGCCACCCCGACTCGTTGGTTGAGACGACAGCAGGGCCCCTGATCAGTGGAGACACTGGCCAGGGGCCTTACTTGTTGCGCGTCTACATCGTGGCGGCGCTGAGCAGATAGGCCGCGACAGCGAGGGCTGCAACCAGGACGACGAGAAGCGCGACCACCGCGAGTGCGATCGGTCGCCGATCGACGTGTGCTGGCATCGACGCTTCTGCCTCGGCGGTACCCGGAGTCGGCGGTTCGGGTTCCTCCGGGGCTCCGACGGCCTCGCGCCACACCTCGCGCCACCGGTCCTTCGGCCAGGCCGTGACCCTGTCGGAAGTGGACGCGCTGACCTCGTCGCGGCGTGCGGCCGAGATCTGGAGGTAGGTGATCACCGGTTCGAGATCGCCGAACCTGCTCGGTACGTGCCGGCCGGCACGCCAATCGCTGATCCGTTGCCGACTGACTCCGACGCCGGAGTCGGCCACCTCCGTCACGCTTGGATCGCCGGCCTCCGCGAACGCGCGTTGCAGCGCGGAGGCGAGTGTGGTGTTCCCCGTGGTCATGACGTGAGTAGCCCGTAGAGCTTGATCAGGTTCTGCCAGAGCAACCAGCCCGCGATGACCGTGATGACGGTGAACGCTCCCCACACGGTCCACGTGCCGATGACCTCGGCGGCGGCCGGGAGCCGCGGCAGCGTCAGGGCACAGGCGACGATCAGAACGGCTCCGACGAAGACGCTGAGGGTGGCCGTCAGCGCGTCGCCGCGAGTCTGCTCGCCGCCTCCTGGGGGCTTTTCAACCATGGTAGTGACGATACTGCAGAAGTGAATCACTGCAACGGATCCAGTGTTTTTCCGACACTGATCGCGCGCCCGATCGGGTGCAACGCCGCCGCGCTATCTGATTCATCCACTCCGGCGGGGTTTGCGAAGGTAACAGTTGGATCACGGATACTCTCGTTGACCTGCGGTGACGTCCGCCGGTTGGCGCCGGACCGCGCCGGATTGTTGAACCGGCGGAGGTTTCCGTGCTCTGGTGAACACATCGATCGCCGATCTCGAATCGCATCCAGCGACACGGAGACGGCAACCCATCCTGCTGAAGAATCGAGGCATCATGGCGTCTCTGTCCGACGAGACCGAGCAGTTCGCTGAGGGCTCCCCTCCGGTTCATCAAACCCGGCCACAGCACGCCGTCGGCTCCGACGCCCCGGGCGTCGGCCGCGCCGGCTGGTGGGTCATCACCATCACCGCCGGAATGCTCCTCGTTATGGGTGTCGTGCACGCCGTGTTCGGCCCTGTGCGCTATTGGACGCCGGTGCCCGTGGTGTTCCTCGCGTACTTCTTCGTCTCCGGCGCGATCAGCCTGGTGTTCTGGACGGGCGTAAGTGAAATCCGTGCTCCGGAGCTGAACACCCACGAACCCGCACCCCTGGCGACGCGGGCCGCCGCCGCGGCCGGTGCCGTCGGTGTCGCCTCCGCACTCGTGCTCCTCCCGGTGGGCCTGACGGACGCGCCGGCGAACGCGCTGCCCTGCCCGGACGGGAGCAACACCTGCGGCCCCACGGCCCCCACCTTCGACCCCGGCCCCACTCAGGGCGGCAACACCACCGCCCCGCAGGCGCCGCAGACCACGATCCCCGGTTACACCCCGCCGAACACCCCTGCCGCTCCGACGCAGGGCACACCGAACGACGGGGGCAACTTCCACGTCCAGACCCCGGACTTCGGCACCCCGGAGCCCGGGTCGTGCATCGTCGGATGCGACGCCACACCGGCGCAGCCCCCGAGGATCCCCGGCAACGAGGCCACCGCGCCGACCGCCGGCCAATCGCAGAACCCCGCGCAGCAGAACCCCGTCACGACCGCTCCGAACACCCCGCGCGTGCCGACCTCGACCCCGAAGCTGCGCACCCCGGTACCGGAGACCACGACGTCGACCACCCGCAACCGCACGGTCAGTGACCGCGACAACAACGACCGCGACGAGAACAGGGATGAGGACCGCCCCGGCTGGCCGTACGCCGTCGCGGAGCTCGCAGCGGTGGCCGGCACCTACCGGCGACGGACTGCGTGGGCGAACAGAGCGCTGCGGGACGGTCGAGCCGTCGCGGACAACACGATAACCGAGGTGACGCGCGATGCGACTGTTGTCAGCAAGCCGTCCGCTTCGAGCGTTCCTGCTCCGGCGCCTCCCGTGGGAAGTGACAACCAGGCTGTGTACGGATCTGAGAGCGGCATCGCAAACAGGCTCGAGGGGGCAACTGACCTTCGGGCTAACGGCTGGGCCGTGGTGGCGTACTTCAAAGGTTCGGGGAAGCCGACCGCGGCAAGTTTCCTATCGCACTACCTTGGTAATAGCGGCACGCCGATGACTCTGCCCGCGTCGACGGTTGACGCTTGGACGTCGGAAGCGACGACCGCCTACCAGACTCCTGTTAAGGGCGCTGTGGACACCCTGAGAAACGAAGCGCTCCAAGCAGCGCTGCAGCAGGCGAAGGACGCTGGGCAAACCGTCACAACCTCCGGCAATACGCGATGGATCGCCGGTGTCTCCGGAAACTCCGAAGATTCTGTAACCACGTTGGGGCGCTATGCCGTATCGGTTGCTTACTCCGTCACGATGGATCCCGATGGCAACTTCTCCATGGCATGGCGCCCCGATGTGTCCGACTACTACAACTTCTCCCCGCAGGGCGACTGGGGCGACATCCAGCACCAGACGTCATCGAACATGGTGAAGCTGTACGAACTGGGCTACGCAAACGAGTTCCTGGTCACAGGGTCGGGCACTGTGCAGAGTCTCGCAGGGACGATCTAGGAATATGACCCGACGTAAAGCGGTCTGGTTGGGAGTGGCGGTTCTTGTTGTTTCCGCTATTGCTCTGGTGTCGGCGACCTTGTACCTGGAGCATCGGGAGAGAGACCAGGAGCGCCACACCTTCGACACCGTCGAGCGGTACCTCACGATCCCACTCACGAGCCTGGGGTCCGACGAGTACCACTCTTATCAGAGTGACGACGCCTGGTTGGACTCGTACGCCTTGTCGAGCGTGGCTGTTAACAACGCCGATCCGGTGAAGGGGCTGAGGTTCCAGACCCGAAACACCGCAGTCGCCGAATCGCAGTTCTTGTCCATTGCTCTTGAGGAACTACCGGCTGATGGTTGTGTCAAGAATCCCGGGAACGTCCAGAGGGCGCTTTCAGAGCCAGAGAACCTGGCGTTGAAACTGGTGAACGCCTCACTGCTGAGCTGCGATATGCCGACAAGGTTCGCTTCAAAAGAATGGAACGAGGACGGGCAAGACGTACGCGTAAGCATCTTCTCGCAAGACGAAGGCACGTCAGGCGGCCCAGTTCGGATTGTCGCCGCGGTCGAGGTTACGAAACCGTAGGTCGTCTGCTCCGCGGGCGCATGTCTCCCGATGACGAGATTCGAGCGGCACCCGCGGCGCGAATGCGCGGCTACTGCCGCGGCGGAGTCGCGCAGGCGGAGTTCGTTAAGCTCAAGTACCCGGGCGAGTGAGGGGATCATGAGTCGAGTCCGTTCACGGAGGCGAATCGTCCGGGTGCTGTTCGCGCTCGCCCTGTTTGCGATCTTCGCCGCTATGGCAGCTCGGATTGCTTGGCTGTCTGCGAGCGAGGACTCGAGAACCGCCTGGCGCTACTGGTGGACCGGTGTTCCTGAAGTGTCCGCACTTACGGATCTGCAGATGGGGGAAGACGCTGGACGCGTCGTCGCCGGCCTGAACACGAGGGACCCGATGATGGTCGGTATCCGAGGAAATCTCCCAGGAGTGACAACACCTGAGAGTAGACCCTTCTCACCAGAGGTGCTCGAGTTGATCACGGCGGCGATGCCACCACCCGGTTGCGGATACTCCGTTGAGGACGTTGTCGACGTCGGTGAAACAGGAGGAAAGAAGGTACCGGGTGCCGTTCGTCCGATGCCTTCACGACGGGTCGATGTGAAGGTGATCCAACACTGCCGAGATGCCACAACGCCTTATGATCGAGAAGAGCGGACGATATCGTTGTTCTATAAGGCTGACGCTCTGACGTGGGAGTTGTCCGGACTTTCCGGACCATAACATCACGCTTCGGTCCGCTGTGCTTCGCGCGGTTAGGGTCCGTTCAACGAGGGCGACACTCATCTCGACGGTGCGAGCGCGGCGTCCTTCGTGATGCGGTATGCCGAGGCGCGGTTGATTTCGAACGTCGTCGCCGAAGGCGCTGGCGGTCGACAATGCGGCTCCCACATCCATGTGTTCAGCATGTGTCATTGTTCACGTATGGCAAGTATCGGCGACGCCGCGGGGCCGGGGCCAGGCAGATAGCAGCACGCAGGCCCAGCTGGATCGGGCCCAGATTAGACCAGTCCAGAACTGCGGGGTTGTCCACAGAGGTCACGTCGACCCGGTGCACCACTGTGCGTCTTGGGAATCGCGCATGGGTCCCGTGATGCGATCCCGATCTTCGACAGGCCATCCTCCTGCTTGGTGACCATCGTCACACGGCACTGGCCGGTAGTCATGGTTCGCGTTTCGAATCCAGTGCAGCCCTCGAAGACTCCGGTGGTGACGAAGTAGTCGACGATCGGCCCTGAAACGTCGCGTGGTGTGCCGCCCTCGTTCACGCTTTGCGAACCGCGAGTCGTCTGCCCCGCGCGAACACAGGGCGGTACTCGAGGATGGGCGTCGACCGCCTCCGCTCCGGGGACGGTCTTAACGACGAACTCGTCTGCCGCGGCGGCGGTCAGAGTGAAGACAAGGTCGATCGACGTGAGGTCGTTCTTCCACCCGCCCTTTTCGAGTCTCGCTGTCAAGGCGTTCGCCGTGTTGGGGACGGTGACGCCGGCTGCGGACGAGAGTTGCAGGATCTCGTCTGTGGACGGCTCTTTCGGCTCGGTGCCGCATCCGGCGACGGTCACGCAACACGCCACCACAAAGCACACGCCGATGCGCCTCATTGGAATCACAACGCCCCCGTCTCAGTGTGGGTCAACGCCAGCCTTCGGGCGGAGGGCGGTGTTCGCTGCTGCCGATGTGATGGGCTGGCGGAGGCACGTAGCGCCATTCGTCCTCCTCGCCGAGCGTCCACTTACGGAAGTGTGGGGTGAACCCGCCCGACCACTCTCCCCGCTTCTGGCGCCGGCGGACGACGACCAACAGGGCGATGGGGATAAGGGCGCTGCCGAAGGCGTAGGCGATCGTGAATACGGCTCCCACATCCATGCGTTCAGTATGTGCTATTTTTCGCATATAGCAACTGACGAACGCGTTCCGAACAGGGCGCGCCTGCGGCGACGAGTGTGCGACTCTGGATCCATGCCCTCTTCGCCCGCTCAAGCGGTAGACCTCAAAGACAAGTTGTCGCTGTTCTCCGAACACTGGTCGCCGAAGGTGATCGCGCGGATGAATGACTACGAGATCAAGGTCGTCAAGCTCGACGGCGAGTTCGTGTGGCACTCGCACCAGGACACCGACGAGATGTTTCTGGTTCTGTCAGGCGAGTTGGAGATCCAGCTGCGCGACCAGACAGTGACGGTCGGCCCGGGGCAGCTGTACGTCGTGCCGCGCGGAGTGGAGCACCGCCCCACCGCTTCCAGTGAGGTCCATGCAGTGATCATCGAGCCCGCCGGAGTCGTGAACACCGGGGACGCGGGCGGCGCTCTGACCGCCGCTTACGACGACAGCCTCGCGTAGCACGGCCCCGGTCCCGCACTCCGTGACTCCACGGGCCGGTCCGGTCCGCAGTTCTCGTCAATTGGACGACGGTGCCTTCTTCGGGGGCGGGCACTTTCCGGTGCGTTCGCCGATGGAGTTGATCTCGGCGTTGGAGCGGGGATCGCCCGCGTAGTTGATCTGATCAGTGCACTTCGCCGTCTCCTTCTCGATCGGCGGCGGGCACTTGCCGGTGCGTTCGCCGATGGAGTTGATCTCGGCGTTGGATCGCGGGTCGCCCGCGTAATTGATCCGGTCGGTGCAGCGGCGAGCCTCCTGCGCCGGCGTGGTCGGGCCGGGCTCGGGTTGTCTCGGCTTGGTCGTCGGCCGCTGCGCCGGCGTGTGTTTCGTGGCGGGCGCTTCCGGGGCGTGCGTCTCGACGGTCCCGGTCTGGACCGACGCCGGATTCGACGCGGTGATCGACGCCGTCTCGGGAGCCGGTGTGCCGCCGGTGTCGTTCGAGCACGCGGCCCCGGAGAGCACCGTCAGGCCGAGGGCCGCGGAAACCAGCGTGCGCACGAACTGCTTCGTCATCGATCGCCTCTTCTCGAGTAGGGATGGCCGTGGATACGCGCTGTGAGGCTCAACGCTGCGAACAAGTGTCGACACCGGAATGTCGCCCCGGGCTCCCGGCGGCGTTACCCGAGGGGCCGCGGTCAGGCCGTCGCGCGGCCGAGAACGAGGGGAGAGGACGGCACCGGCGCCCACGCGGGCGCGAGCATCCGGTCCTCGACGGCGGAGATCGTGAACCCCGCCGACCGGATCATGCCGGCGGCGTCCCGATGGGTGTGGCAGTTGCCGAACAGTCTGGGCCAGAACGTCCCGTCGACCAGCTTCTGCAGGCCCTCCAGCATCCCGCCCTCGGCGGAGACGTGCTCGAGGAAGCGCAGCTCACCGTCGGGGCGCAGGAGCGAACGGACCTGCGCGACGGCGGCTTCCGGGCCCGGGAGCGAGCACAGTACGAGACTGAACACGGCGGCGTCGAACGGCTCGGCGGAGGTGAACTCGTCGAGTCGCTCGGGCCGCACCTCGAACCGCCCGTCCGTCGCCGCGCGCTCGGCCCGGACCCGCAGCCCCTCCGCGGGCTCCAGCGCCACGACGGACGTCACCTCCGGCGGGTACAGCGGGAAGTTCGTGCCGGTTCCGGCGCCGATCTCGAGGACCCTGCCGGCGAGCCCTGCCAGGTTGCGCCGCCGCAGCTCGCCGATCAGCGGCGGCTCGTTCCGCACGATCGCCGGCCACACCTTCACGAACAGGGAATCGCCCATCACCGGTCTCCTCGGGTCTCGTCCCTTCTTGGTACCCCACCCGGCCCGCCGTGGCCAGCCCCGCGCGACACGGGCGGAACGCACCGAAGCCGGAATCCACAGGTGGACCAGGGTTGCCGTTCCCGCCGAACCGCTCGGTCGCGTGCGCGGACCGGGGTAGCGTCCGGGGCCCATGCCCAGCCGACGCACGGTGCTCCGCTCCGCCCTGGCGGCGTTCACCGCGACGCTCTGCGGCGCCGAGGCGCGGGCCCTGCCGCCCGTCCCCGCGCCGCCGATCCCGCCGATCCCGGTGCCCGTGCCGGACATGCGGCCGGTGTTCCCCGGCGGCCCGCCCGGCTTCTACCACCGCTCACCGGTCCTGCGGAAGTTCGTCGACGCGTTGGCCGTCCCGCCCGTGATCGCGGCCGACGGTGCGCGGCTCACCGCCCGGCCCGTGCGCCACCGCTACCACCGGGACCTTCCGGCCACGCGGCTGTGGGGCTTCCACGACGGTGTGCTCGGGCCCGTCCTCGAGGCCCGGTCCGGCCGCGTCACCGATGTCACCTTCGTCAACGCGCTCGGCGTGCACCCGCTCGCAACATCGGTGGAGGTCGGCATCGGCGGCACCACGGAACGGGACAAGGTGGACCCGCGATTCACCGTGCACCTGCACGGCGCCGAGACCGCACCGGAATCCGACGGGCACCCGATGATCAACTGGCGCAACGGCGGTGTGCAGCGCAACCGCTACCGGATCCGGCACGAGGCAGGCACCCTCTGGTACCACGACCACGCCATGGGGATCACCCGTCTCAACGTGCAGGCCGGGCTCGCCGGCGGCTACTACGTGCGGGACGATCTGGACACCGGGCGCCCGGGAAACCCCCTCGGTCTCCCCGCCGGCGAGTACGAGATCCCGTTACTGATACAGGATCTCATGATCAACCCGGACGGCAGCCCGCAGCCGAAGATGGTCACCCCGTTCCCGCCGGGCTACGACCAGCAGGGCCTCATGGGCGACGTGGCCGTGGTCAACGGCACCGCCTGGCCCCGGCTCGACGTGCGGCGCACCGTCTACCGCCTGCGCATCGTGATCGCCGCCAACACCCGCACCTACCGGCTGGGCCTCGACAGCCCCGGACACGACCTCACCGTGATCGGCGGAGACCAGGGCCTGCTCAACGAGCCGGTGGACGCCGACACCGTGAAACTCGGTCCCGGAGAACGGATCGACCTGCTCGTCGACTTCCGCCGCTACCGGGTGGGCGACACCGTGGACCTGATCAACACCGCCGAGAACAGCGTCGGCAACAACATCCTCATGACGCCGGACCTGCGCGAGATCATCCGGTTCCGGGTGGTCGGCGAAGCGACGGAACCCGTTCCGCGCGTGCACCCGGTGCTCCGCGACGGCGCGCGGCTGCCGCGCATCGAGCGGCCCTCCCGCGTGCGGCCCGACCGCACCCGAACGGTCACCCTCACCTACGAATTCGACCTCCCCAGGATCGCGTCCCTCGTCCCGACCATGCTCACGCTGAACAACCTGCCGTTCATGTCCGACGACGTGGACCGGGCCCGCGCGGGCACCGTCGAACGCTGGGACATCGCCAACGTCACCGACTTCGAGCACCCCGTCCACGTGCACCTCGCGCGGTTCCTGGTGATCGGACGCGGCCGGCTGCGGGCGGCGCAGTACATGCTCGTCCACCCCGTCCCGCCGTTCGGCACCCGATGGGCCCCGCCCGTCGAGGGATTCGCCGACGAACTGGAACCCGCGCCCGCATGGGAGGCGGGCTGGAAGGACACCGTCACCTGCCCCGCCCAGTCCGTGACCTCGATCCTGGTGTTCTGGCCGAGCGCGGACGACCTCGGCTTCGACCCGGACGCGCCGATTCCCGTCCCCGGCGACGCCGAAGTGGTCCGGATGTCCGGACACGGAGCGGGAAACGGGACCGGGGCCGGACCACACGGCGGCGGGCACGGCGGAGGGCACGACACGGACGGGACGCCGCACGAGGCGGTGCGCGGCTACGTGTGGCACTGCCACAACCTGGAGCACGAGGACCACGACATGATGCAGCGGATCCGCGTCCTCCCCTAGGTTTCCGGCGCACACCGCCCGCGGCCGGGACGGGTCTGCGAGGATCGCGTCATGTCCCGGATCAAGGTCCTCGCGTTCGACACGTTCGGCACCGTCACCGACTGGCACACCGGCGTCACCGCGGTCCTCGCCGAGACCTTTCCCGGGGTCGACGCCGCGCAGCTCGCCCTGGCGTGGCGACTCCGGTACAGCCCCGCCCTCGCGGAGGTGGAGTCCGGCGAACGTCCCTGGGCCCTCCTCGACGACCTGCACCGCACCGAACTGGACGCCATCCTGCGCGACCGGCACGGGATCGAGGCGAGCGCGGAGCAACTCGACCACGCCGTCCACGCCTGGCACGTCATCCCCGGCTGGCCCGACGCCGCCGACGCCATCCGCAGGCTCAAGACCCGCTACGTGGTGACCGCGCTCAGCAACGGCAACGTCGCCCTGCTCACCGAGATGGCCAAGCACAACGGGTTCGATTGGGATTTCATCGGCGGCGCCGACCTGTGGCGCCACTACAAGCCGGCGCCGCAGGTCTATCTCGGCCTCGCCGAGCTGATGCGGGTACGACCCGACGAGGTGCTCATGGTGGCCACCCACGCCTCGGACCTCGCCGCCGCCCGCGGCTGCGGACTGCGCACCGCGTACATCGAACGTCCCCGCGAGTGGGGTCCGATGGCCAAGCCGGAACAGCGCGAACCCCTCGACGAGTTCCACGCCACCGGCATGGACGACCTCGCCGATCAGCTCGGGTGCTGACCCGCGACGCGGCCGCCCGGGACGCACCTGGTAGACCCATAGAGGTGAATCCGCAGCAGGTCAGCCCCCAATTCATCCGCGACGGCGAGGGCTTCTCCTCGTTGCCCGCGGCGGAGGGGCGGTGGGCTCCCGGCACACTGGCCGGCCCGGCGGTGGCCGGCCTGCTCGCGCAGGTCCTCGACGGTGCGTTCGGCGAGGGGCTGGTGCCCGCCCGCTGGCACTGCGACCTGTTCCGGATGGTCCGCGCGGGCCACGTCGACGTGCGCACCCGGCTGGTCCGCTCCGGGCGCCGGATCCGCGTGGCGGAGGCCGAGATCGTGCAGAACGACACCACCGTCGTCCGCGCGTCCGCGACGTTCTACCACCGCGCGCCCCAGCCCGACGGGCACGCCTGGAGCGACCCGGACGAACCCGCGCCGGCACCGTCGAACGAGTACCGGTTGTCGATGGCCGCCGGCGACGGCGACTACGCGCCCTTCGAGGGCGGAGCCCGGTGGAACACCCCGGATCGCAAGCGGCTGTGGACCGTCGGGTGGCGGGTGCTCGACGGGGAGGAGACCACGCCGTTCGCCCGCGCCGCGATGGTCTCGGACTGCACGAACCTCGTCACCGGGATGGGCACCGGCGGGGTCCAGACCATCAACGGCGACGTCTCGATGGCGCTGGCGCGCGCCCCGATCGGCGACGAGATCGGACTCGAGGCCGACCAGCACCTCCTCGTGGACGGGGTGAGCGCCGCCTCCGCGAGCATGTTCGACCGCCACGGCCGGTTCGGCGTCTGCAGCGTGACGGGCGTCGCGACAGGATCCGCCGTGCACGGACCGGAGAAGTCCTGACCGAGAATCACTGAGGGAGAAGCCATGAGCACCGTCGCCGTCAGCACCCGCGGACCCGTGACCGTCATCGAGATCGACCGCCCCGCGGTGCGCAACGCCGTCGACAGGGACACGGCCGAAGCCCTCGCCGCCGCCTTCCGTGCCTTCGACGCCGACGAGGGCTCCGCGGTCGCCGTCCTGCACGGACGCGGCGGAACCTTCTGCGCCGGAGCCGATCTCAAGGCCGTCGCGGAGGGCCGGCCGAACCGGTTCGAGCCCGACGGGGACGCCCCCATGGGCGTCAGCCGCCTCCGGCTGGGCAAGCCCGTGGTCGCCGCGATCGAGGGGCACGCCGTCGCCGGCGGCCTGGAACTCGCGATCTGGGCCGACCTGCGGGTGGCGGCGGACGACGCCGTGCTCGGCGTGTTCTGCCGCCGGTGGGGTGTGCCGCTCATCGACGGCGGAACGGTGCGGCTGCCGCGCCTGATCGGCGCGAGCCGCGCGATGGACCTGATCCTCACCGGCCGCCCCGTGGACGCCGCCGAGGCCGAGGCGATGGGCCTGGTCAACCGCGTCGTCCCCGCGGGCACCGCCCTGGAGGCCGCCGTCGAGCTCGGAACCCGGCTCGCGCAGTTCCCGCAGACCTGCATGCGCAACGACCGGCTGTCGATGCTCGAGGGGGAGGGGCGCACCGAGGAGGAGGCCCTCGGGGTCGAGCACCGCTACGGCCGCGGCTCGCTGTCCGACGGTGCCATCGCCGGCGCCGCCCGATTCGCGGGCGGCGCGGGGCGACACGGCGCCTTCGGGGAATGACGTCCGGCGCGGCATCAAGCCGTCGCGCAACGGTCACGCGACAGACACCTGCCATTCGGCGTCGTGACGGGCGTCACGTCCTACTGTGCAGGCGAACGCCCACCCGGGGCGCAGCAGAGAGGGACACCACCATGGGGCCCGCAGGCACCGTCCGCAGCGAACTCGACGATCTCACCGCCCAACTCACGCGCATCGCCGCCTCCATCGGGCGGACCGGCGACGACCTCCAGATCGACGCCCGCAGCCTGCACGAGACCGGCTCGTGCGACGCGGTGAACTCAATCGCCCGCCGCCTCGACGATCAGGGGCTGCAACTGCGCCGCCTCCAGTCGCGCATGACGAAGGTCATCGACAGCCTGGGCTGAGGGCTCAGCCGCTGAACAGCGACAGCGCGGCCGTCAGGTCCTTGCCCTGATACGGCGGGAACACGTCGATCGGGCGGTCCGGATCGCCCACGAGGAGCGACTTGGTGTTGCTCAGCGCGTCGAATCCGGCCTTGCCGTAGTACTTCCCCATCCCACTGTTGCCGACGCCGCCGAACGGCAGGGCGTCGATCCAGCAGTGCAGGTTCGTCTGATTGATGCAGCCGCCGCCGAACGACACGGACCGCAGCACGCGATCGATCGTCGGCTCGTCCGTGCTGAAGATGTACGCGGCCAACGGGCGCGGCAGCGCGCGGATCCGGCCGATCACCTCGTCGAGGCTGGAGTATCGCAGCACGGGCAGCACCGGCCCGAACACCTCCTGCTGCATCGCGGGATCGTCCCAGTCCGACGGGTACAGCACCGTCGGCTCCACGTACCGATCCGGGACGTCGGAACGTCCTCCCAGGACGGTCTTCTCGGGCAGGATGTACCCGGCGACGCGCTCGGTGTCGTGCTCGCTGATCATTCGGGCCAGATCCGGGCTGGCCTGTGGGTCGGTCCCGTACATCCGGGTGATCGACGCGCACAGCTTCTCCACGAACTCATCGGCGACCGCATCCTCCACGCACACATAGCCGGGGGCGATGCACCACTGGCCGGAGATGGCGTTGTGCCCCCACGCGATGCGGTCCGCCGCCTGATCCAGATTCGCGGTGGCGTCCACGAGAGTCGGGTTCTGGCCGCCCAATTCGAGCAGCACCGGCGTCAGGTTCTCCGCGGCGGCGCGCATCACCACCTTGCCGACGGCCGAGCTGCCGGTGAAGAAGATGAAGTCGAAGTGCAGATCCAGCAGGGCGCTGATCTCCTGCCGTCCGCCCGTCACCACCGCCACGTCCTCCGGTTCGAAGTACTGCGGGATCAGCTTCGCGAAGAGTGCCGCGGTGGCCGGAGTGGTGTTGGCGGGCTTGAGGACAACGGTGTTGCCGGCTGCGAGCGCGGCGATCGCGGGATCGAGCAGCAGCAGGATCGGTGCGTTGAACGGGCCGATCACGAGCGTCACCCCGTACGGCTCGCGGTGGATCACGCCGCTGTTCCCGATCGCCTCCAAACCCGGTGGAATGGCCACTCGCTCCGGCTCCATGAGCTCGGCCAGATTGTTCCGGTAGTACTCGATCACGCCGGTCGGCACGGTGATCTCGAAGAGCTGCTCGAACGGCGGCTTCCGGAAGTCCTGGTACAGGGCTGCGGTCCAATCGTCCTGGTTCTCGGAGAGCATCCGCTGCATCCGGCCCAGCTGGTCCATGCGCCATTCGAGAGAGCGGGTGACGTCGGTGTGGAAATGCGCGCGCTGCCGGTCGACGATCTCGGCGAAGGGGTTGGTGGGCACGACGATCCTTCCGTCGGAGGACGCGGTGCCAGCCGGCGCCGCGGGGTTGCCCCTCACCTCACAGTAGGGAGACACGGACCGCTGCGCCGCTCGCACAATGCGATTGCGTAACTCCCTCAGCGCGGTTTGTCGATCAGCTCGTCACCGTGCGACGCAGCCTTCCGCCACGGGATCATCGCCGGGCCGCGTCAGTTCCCGGGCCCGGGCTGAGGCGGCTGGACGGGGCCGCCGCCCTGCCCACCCGCGCCGGGGATGGTGAACTGGCCGAAGCCGGGGATGGTGATCGTCGTGCCGCCCGGTCCGTTCTGCACCGGCGGGCCCGACGAGGTCGTCGGCGCCGGGGCGATCCCGTTCGAGACGTTCATCGTCACCGTCGAGCCCGGTTGGGTGAACCCGGACGGGGCCGTCGACACGACGGTGTCCTTCGCCGCCGCGTTGTCGACGTAGTTGACCGAGGTCTTGAACCCGGCGCTCTCCAAGCGCGACTTGGCCGAGTTGACGTTGAGGCCCGTGACGTTCGGGACCTTGCCGGGGCCGAAGCCGTCCTTGTACTTCGGGTCGACGGGCGGCAGGCTCACCGGGCCGAACTGCGTGGAGACCGGTTTGAGACCGTTGTACCAGGCCAGGGCCGGTTCGTTGCCGCCGTAGACGTTGCCCTCACCGCACGACCGCAGCGGGCTGGTGCAGATGGGGCCGGGGGAGTCGCCGTCGTTGTAGACGTAGCTGGCGCCGGCGTACTGGTTGGTGTATGCCAGGAAGGCCGAGGAGCGGAAGGTCTCGGTGGTACCGGTCTTACCGGCCAGCGGCAGCGTCCACCCCGCGCGCGACGCGGATCCCGCCGACGTGCCGGAGCCCCGGTCGTCCTGGCTGAGCGCGTTCGTGAGGGTGTTGGCGAGGCCCTTGTCGACCACCTGCTCGCACTTCTCCGACTTGTACGGCACCGGGATGGTCTCCGGCTTACCGTCGGGGCCCACCGTCTGGATGCCGTCGCTGTTGCGCTTGGGCTGGGTCATCGCGTGGACCGGATTGGGCGGGCACCAGACGCCGCCCGACGCGAGCGTGGTCGCGACGTTCGACAGCTCCAGCGCGCTGACCTGCGTGGGGCCGAGGGTGAACGAGGCCAGGTTCTGCTTCTTGAACATGTCGGCGAGGCTGTCCGTGCCGAAGCCGGAGCTGCCGGGGAGCGTGTACGAGCGCAGGCCCAGCTTGACCGCCATGTCGACGACCGGCGACACCCCCACCTGCTCCATCATCTTGACGAAGGGCGTGTTGGGCGACGTGGCGAGCGCCTGGGTGAGCGACATGCTGTACGGGTAGGGGCCCACGTTCTTGACGCAGTAGGAGCCCTCGGGACACCCGACCAGGCCGCCGTTGCCCATTCCCTTGACGGACAGCGTGCTGGGCACCTGGACGTTGGAGTCGATGCCCATCCCCTTCTCCATGGCCGCGGCCACGGTGAAGATCTTGAACGTCGACCCGGCGCCGTCACCCAGCTGGGCGAACGGCTCGGGCTGGACCGTCTCCTTCTTGTCCACGTCCAGGCCGTACACGCGGGAGGAGTTCATCGCGAGGATGTCGTGCGACGTGGTGCCGGGTTTGAGCACGTTCATCACCTGCGCCACGTTGGGCGTGGTGGGGCTGGCCGTGGAGTTCAGGGCCGCCTGCACCGAGTCCTGCACCCGCGGGTCGAGGGTCGTGCGGATCGTGTACCCGCCGCGCATGACCTGTTCCTTGGGGATACCCGCCTGGGCGAGGTACTGCAGCACGTAGTCACAGAAGTAGCCGCGGCCGCCGACGGCGGAGATGCAGCCGCCCGGCAGCGTGTTGGGCCGGGGCAGCGTCCCGAGCGGCGCGTTCTTGGCGGCGCGGTACTCGTCCGCCTTGTCCGGGAAGTTCGCGATCAGGGTGTCGAGCACGACGTTGCGCCGCGCCTTGACGCCCTCGGGGTTGGTGTACGGGTTCAGCGCCGAGCTGGACTGCACCATGCCGGCGAGCATCGCCGACTCCTGGATGTTCAGCTGCGAGGCGCGCTTGCCGAAGTAGGTCTGCGCCGCCACCTCGATGCCGTACGCGCCGTTGCCGAAGGGCACCAGGTTCAGGTAGCGCGCCAGGATCTGCTCCTTGGCCATCACCTTGGCCTGCGCGTCGTCGACGCCGTGCTCCTCCTTGGCGCGCTCGCTCAGCGTTCGCTCGAGGGTGAGCGCCATGCGCACCTCGCGGAGCTTGCGGGCGGGGGTCGTCTCGGTGGCCGCCCGGCGGTCCGCGTCCGTCTTGGCGAGCACGAGCAGTTGGTAGTTCTTGATGTACTGCTGATCGAGCGTCGACGCGCCCTGCTGCACCTCGCCCGCGGACTGGTTCTTCAGGAACGCGCGCAGCGTGCCCTGGTAGTCCACGCCGTCGTGATCCATGAACCGTTTGTCCTCGATCGAGATGATCGAGCGGACCATGTTCGGTGAGATCTGATCGAATGGGACCTGCACGCGACGCTGGTCGTAGAGGTAGGCGATCGGCGCGTTCGTGGCATCGGTGACCGTGGTGACCTCGGGGACCTGGCCCTCCAGCAACTCGGAGCTGATGTTGTCCACGGTGTCCGCGGCGCGGTTCGAGACCAACCCCAGGCCACCGATGTACGGGAACAGCAGACCGGCGACCAGTAGTCCGGCGAGCAGGATGCAGCCGGCCAACTTCGCGATCACTCCGGGTTTCGACACGGTCACCAGGATACGTGCCGATCCGTACGATTCCGGGGTCCCGACGCGCCGACCAGCAGATCGGTACGAGCGTGCCGATTTTCTTGGACCACCGTTCTGAATTCCCTCGGTCCTCGACTTGTGTCCTCCGTGTGATTCAGGTAACACTATTGCAGACGATGTGGTGAGCACCTCGATCGGCCCCCCGCACACCCCCGCACGGGAGTGATTCCAGGGTTCGGCCGCTTCAGGCGAAAGGGGAGTCAGATGACCAATGCACGCGTACTGGTAGACGATGAGGATCGCCTCGTGTGGGTGTCGAAGGCCAAGTGCCGCGACGTGGACCCCGACGAGTTGTTCGTCCGCGGGGCCGCGCAGCGCAAGGTCGCGACCATCTGCCGCCACTGCCCTGTCCAGCTCGAATGCGGAGCCGACGCCCTCGACAGCCGCGTCGAGTTCGGCGTCTGGGGCGGGATGACCGAGCGCCAGCGCCGCGCTCTCCTCCGCCAGCACCCCGAGGTCACCAGCTGGCGCGCCTTCTTCGAAGCCCAGCGCGAGCGCAAGCGCGTCGTCGCCGCGGGCTGACCGCTCACCCCGCCCCTCCACGGGGCATCAGGGCCTCGCATCCATCGACGGTGCGGGGCCCTTCCTCTGCCCGGCGACTGCCCGTCCGGCGAGCTACTCCCCGACGATCTGCTCCGCCACGGCCTGCAGGGCCTCCAGGCTCGCCACCTCGAACGGCAGCGACGGGACGCCCACCACGGGAACCTCCGGGTTGGCCCCGACGAAGCCGCCCAGCATCTGGATCTCCCCCGAGGCGATCTCACCGCGCCACGCGTGCACCCGCACGACGCCCGCGGCGGTGCGGCCGGCACCGTCGTCGGCCAGGCGCCCGGCGGCCTCCTGCGCTGCCTGGACCGGCACGGTCGCGAGGCCGGGGTGGGTGCGGTTCACGATGAGGCCGGCGAGCGGCATCTGCTCGCCCGCGAGGCGCTGCACGAAGTAGGTGGCCTCCCGCAGCGTGTCCTCCTCCGGCGAGGCGACCACGACGAACCGGGTGCTCGGCTGCGCGAGCATCGCGTACGTCCGGTCCGCCCGCTCCTGGAATCCGCCGATCAGGGTGTCCATCTGGGATACGAAACCGGATGCGTCCGAGAGCATCTGGCTGCCCACGATGGTCGACACCAGCTTCAGGGCCAGCCCCATCCCGCCGGACAGCATCCGCCCCACACCCCGGGTGGGGCCCGCGATCAGCTTCATCAGCCGCGAGTCCAGCATGGACCCGAAGCGCTTGGGCGCGTCCAGGAAGTCCAGCGCGTTGCGCGACGGCGGCGTGTCCACCACCACCAGGTCCCAGCGCTCGTCGCCCACCAGCTGGCCCAGCTTCTCCATCGCCATGTACTCCTGCGTCCCGGAGAACGAGGAGGCCACGGTCTGATAGAAGGGGTTGTCCAGGATCTCCCGCGCGCGGTCGGCGTCCGCGTTCGACGTGACCATGTCGTCGAACGTGCGCTTCATGTCCAGCATCATCGCGTGCAGCGTCCCGGTTCCCGAGACCTCCACGGCCTGAGGCTCGTTCGTCAGGTCCGCGACGCCCAGCGCCTGCGCCAGGCGGCGCGCGGGATCGATCGTCAGCACCACCACCCTGCGGCCGTGTTCGGCGGCCCACAGCGCCATCGCCGCCGCCGTGGTGGTCTTGCCCACTCCGCCGCTGCCGCAGCACACGACGACCCGGGTGTCCGGATCCACAAGCTGCGGACCCATTTTCAGTTCGATCACTTGACCCCCGCCTCCGCCAGCACCTGCGCCAGATCGTAGACGCCCCCCAGGTCCACCCCGCCCGTGAGCAGCGGCAGTTCCAGGCGGCCCGCCGCGTCGATCGTGTCCAGGTCCTCCCGTGCCTCGTCCTGCCCCTGCACCGTCCGGGCGAACTGGATCGTCTCCGTGAGCAATCCGGCCAAGTCGCCGTCCGAGAGCGGCAGCCCGGCGTCCGCGAGCGCGGCCCGTACGCCCGGACCGTCGACGGTGCCGTCGGTGGCCGCGGCGAGCTCGCCCTCGTCGAGCAGCTGCGGCAGCGTCCGGTTCACCACGACGGCGCCCACCCGCAGATCGAGCTCGTGCAGCTCGCGCATCGCCTCCGCGGTCTCCTGCAGCGGCAGCGATTCCAGCAGCGTCACCAGGTGGATCGCGGTGTCGGGGGAGTGCAGCAGGCGCACCACCCGGTCGGCCTGGCCGGCGATGGGGCCGGCCTTGGCGATCTCCTTCATCGCGCGGGTCACGTCCAGGAACTTGCCGATCCGGCCCGTGGGGGGCGCGTCCACCACCACCGCGTCGTAGGCGTAGCGCCCGTCCTTCCCGCGGCGCTGCGTGCACTCCATGATCTTGCCGGTGATGAGGATGTCCTTGAGGCCCGGCGCCAGCGTCGTCGCGAATTCGATCGCGCCGATCGACTTCAGCGCCCGCGCCGCGAGGCCCATCCCGTAATTCGTCTTGAGGTAGTCGAGGAACGTGGCCTCCACATCCATCGGCAGGGCGTACACCTCGCCGTCCCCGTGCGCCGTCGCGATCTTCGACTCCGTCGGCGGAAGGGCCTCCAACTCGAAGGTCGGGGCGATGCCCGCGCGGCCTTCGACCTCGACGAGCAGAACCCGTTTCCCGCCCGCAGCCAGGGCCAGGGCCAGGGCGGACGCCACCGTCGACTTGCCGGTCCCGCCCTTGCCGGAGACGAAGTGCAACCGCGCACCGCGGAGCTCCTCGGGCCAGGTCGTCGCCGCCTCCCGTGCGACCCCTCCCGGGCCCACCTCGCTCACCACCACGTTCGCAGCATATCCACACCACCGGTTCACGACGTTGCGATAGGGGCAACCTCGCGGTCCGTCCCCGCGAACCCGATCGGGCACGGGCGCGCCGTATCGGGGCGGGGTGGATAGGGTGAACCCATGAGCGAGAAGACCACGTGGGAGTACTCCACCATCCCCCTCCTGACCCATGCCACCAAGCAGATCCTCGACACCTGGGGCGCCGACGGCTGGGAGCTGGTCACCGTGTTGCCCGGCCCCACCGGCGAGCAGCACGTCGCGTACATGAAGCGGGCCACGTCGTGACCACGCCGTCCGCCCGCCTCGCCGAACTCGGCGTCACGCTCCCCGAGGTCGTGCCGCCGCTCGCCGCGTACGTGCCGGCCACGCAGGTGGGCGACTTCGTCTACACCTCCGGGCAGCTGCCCCTGCGCGACGGCGAGCTGACGGCCGTCGGCAAGGTCAGCGAGAACGCCGAGGGCCTCGTGCACGTGGACGACGCGGTGTTCGCGGCCCGGCAGTGCGCCCTCAACGCCCTCGCGGCCATCCACGGGCTCGTCGGGATCGACGCGGTCAAGCGGATCGTCAAGGTCACCGGCTACGTGGCGTCCGCGCCCGGGTTCTCCGATCAGGCGGTCGTGCTCAACGGTGCCTCGCTGTTCCTCGGGGAGGTCTTCGGGGAGGCGGGCACGCACGTCCGGTCCGCCGTCGGCGTCGCGGAGCTCCCGCTCGGCGCGCCCGTCGAGGTCGAGCTCACGGTCCAGGTATGACGGGCCATCCCGCCCCGAAGGAGCTGCGCGAGGTCACGCCGTACGCGGCCGTGATGCTCTGCGACAACCCGTCGGTGATGACGCTCGAGGGCACCAACACGTGGATCCTGCGGGCGCCGGGGCGGGAGGAGTCGGTGGTCGTGGACCCCGGCCCCGACGATAAGAAGCACCTCAAGCGCGTCGCGGCGGCGGCGGGCACCGTCGCCCTGACCCTGGTGACGCACCGGCACAAGGACCACACCGGCGGCCTCAAGCGGTGGGAGGAGCTCACCCGCAGCCCCATTCGCGCGTACGCGCCGAAGTACTGCGTGAACACCGCGACGCCGCTGCGCGGCGGTGAGACGATCACCGTCGCCGGCCTGCGGATCGGGGTGCTGCACACCCCGGGCCACACGGCGGACTCGCTGAGCTTCCTGGTCGACCACGCCGACGAGGACGGGCCCGGAGCGCTCGTCTCCGGTGACACCCTCCTCGGGCGCGGCACGACGGTGCTCGACGGGAAGGACGGCACGCTCGCCGACTACCTCGGCTCGCTCGACCTGCTGGCGACGGTGGCCGCGGGCCGGGTCCTGCTTCCGGGGCACGGCCCCGATCTGCCCGACGCGTCGCCCGTCGTCGCCGGCTACACCACTCACCGGCACGAACGCCTGCAGCAGGTCCGCGACGCGCTGGTCGAGATGGGCGTCACCGCCGAGGACGCGAAGCCCATGAAGGTGGTCAAGCACGTCTACCGCGATGTCTCCAAGAAGGCGTGGCCCGCGGCGAAGATGTCCGTCAAGGTGCAACTGGAGTACCTGGCCGAACAGCAGGGGTGAACGCAGCAGCCCCGCCGCGCCGAGGAGGCGGGGCGGGGCTGCGGTGCGTTCGGGCTCGGCCCGCGGGCGGGGTCAGCGCGCGCGGCGGGCGAGGCGCTCGCTGTCCGTGATGACCACGGACTTGCCCTCGAGGCGGAGCCAGCCGCGGTGCGCGAAATCGGCCAGCGCCTTGTTCACGGTCTCGCGGGAGGCGCCCACGAGCTGGGCGATCTCCTCCTGGGTCAGGTCGTGCGTGACTCGCAGGGCGCCGTTCTCGTGCGTGCCGAAGCGCTGCGCCAGCTGCAGCAGCTGCTTGGCGACGCGGCCCGGGACGTCCGTGAAGATGAGGTCCGCCAGGTTGTTGTTGGTGCGGCGCAGGCGCCGCGCGAGCACGCGCAGCAGCTGCTCGGCGATCTCGGGCCGGTCGCGGATCCACGAGCGCAGGGCCTCGCGGTCCATCGTCATCGCGCGCACCTCGGTGATGCAGGTGGCGCTCGACGTACGGGGGCCCGGGTCGAAGATCGACATCTCACCGAACATGTCCGACGGGCCCATCACCGACAGCAGGTTCTCCCTGCCGTCGGGCGAGCGGCGCCCGAGCTTCACCTTGCCGGACAGGATGATGTACAGCCGGTCGCCGGGCTCGCCCTCGTTGAAGATCACATGACCACGGGGGTAATCCACCTCGTGCAGATCCTTGGTGAGCGCATCGATAGCGCTCGGCTCGACACCCTGAAAAATGCCGGCCCGCGCCAGGACCTCGTCCACGGGGTACCTCTTCCTCGATCTTCCCGATTCCGCGACGCTTCCCGCCGCTCCTGATGACTGTGTGAGTCTATGCACCGGTCCGTTCCGATGTGGGAAATCGCACAGACGGCTCAATGAACCTTACCCGGTCACCTCGTGTGTAGCACGCCGACCAGCCCGCGGCCGTGAGCTCGGCTACGAATCGCCGACGGGGCGCCCCCGGGGCGCCCAGATTCAGCTCGCGCGGCGCTCGGCGCCGCCGTCGAGGTTCAGGCTGTCGATCGCCTTGGGCAGCCCGATGGTCGCGAGGGTCTCCACGTCCGGAGTCTCGTCGTCGCCCGGCTGCGCCGGCACGGGCCTGTCGGCGGTGACCGATGACTCGACGCGTTGCATGAACAACGCGAACAGCATCAGTACCACCGGGAACAGCAACCCGAGCAATCCTTGCATGCCGGACAGTAAACACAGCGAAGGTCTCGATACGGCAACGGACCGGATACGGCAACGTCGTTAGAATCGGTTCCCATGCCCCAGGAGCCGGAGTCCCCCCTCGCGCTGGTGCGTCGCGCCCGCAGGATGAATCGGACACTGGCGACGGCGTTTCCGCACGTGTACTGCGAACTCGACTTCACCACGCCGCTCGAACTGTCGGTCGCGACGATCCTCTCGGCGCAGTGCACCGACGTGCGCGTGAATCAAGTCACACCGGCGTTGTTCGCGAAGTACCGCACGGCCGCCGACTACGCCGGGGCCCAGCGCGCCGAGCTCGAGGAGTACATCCGCTCGACGGGCTTCTACCGCAACAAGGCCACGTCGATCATGGGCCTCGGGCAGGCCCTCGTCGACAGGTTCGACGGAGAGGTCCCGCGCACCATGAAGGAACTCGTGACCCTGCCGGGATTCGGCCGCAAGACGGCGAACGTGATCCTGGGCAACGCCTTCGACGTGCCTGGCATCACCGTGGACACCCACTTCAGCCGCCTCGTGCACCGCTGGGAGTGGACGGAGGAGAAGGACCCGGTGAAGATCGAGCACGCCGTCGGCGAGCTCATCCCGCGCAAGGAGTGGACGCTGCTGTCGCACCGCGTGATCTTCCACGGCCGCCGCGTCTGCCACGCCCGCAAACCCGCGTGCGGGATATGCGTGCTGGCCAAGGACTGCCCGGCGTTCGGGGCCGGCCCCGTCGACCCGGTGGAGGCCGCCGAGCTCGTCAAGGGCCCCGAGCGGGAGCACCTCCTGGAGATCGCACCGGCCCCGCCGCGCCGGCGCCGACCGCGGGCCGGAGCGCCGCGATGAGCGGCACCGAACCCGGCGACGATCCCACCCCGCTGCTGCCCGGAGAGAAGCCCGGCCGGCTCTCCGGCACCACCCGCTGGCTCATCGTGTGCGCCGTCCTCGCGCTCGCCCTCGGCGTCGCGATCTGGCCCCGCGAATCCGGCGACGGGGGCCCGGCGCCGGAACCGTCCGGCGCACCGTCGGCCAGCGTGAGCCCCGGGGAACTGGGCGCCGCCCGCGGCAGGGCCGCCCTGCCTCCGTGCCCGACGGGCCCCGGCCCCGCCGCGGGCCCGCTCGCCGGGCTCACCCTCGACTGCCTCGGCGACGGCCGCCCCGTCGACGTGGGCGCCGCGCTCGCGGGGAAGCCCGCGCTGGTGAACGTGTGGGCGTACTGGTGCGGCCCCTGCCGCACCGAGCTCCCCGCCCTGGGCGAATTCGCCGGACGCGCGGGCGATCGGCTGTCCGTGCTCACGGTGCATGCTGACCCGAACCCGGCGTTCGCGCTGGACCTGCTCACCGAGCTGAACGTGAAGATCCCGACGGTGGAGGACCCGCGGGCCCGGGTCGCGACACTGCTCGGCGCCCCGCGCGCGTACCCCGTGACCGTTCTGTTGCGCGCCGATGGCACTGTGGCCGGTGTGCACGCACGACCTTTCACCTCCGCGGACGACGTGGCCGCGGTGGTCCGCGATCAGCTGGGGATCGCCCTGTGACCGCCCCGGCGTGGCTGGACCCGCTGCTGGGGAACCTGGGGGATGTCAGCGACGAGCTGCGGCGCCGCGGCGGCGCCGTGGCCGCGCTGCAACGCGTCCGGAAGCCGCGCCGGGCGTCCGTGCTGATCGTGTTCGACGGTGACCCGTCGGCCGCCGGCGACGCCCCGCCTCAGGACGCGACGGTGCTGCTCACGCAGCGTGCGTCGGCGCTGCGCCAGCACTCGGGCCAGGTCGCGTTCCCCGGCGGCGCCCGCGACCCCGAGGACGCCGACGACGTGGCCGCCGCGCTGCGCGAGGCCGAGGAGGAGACGGGCCTGGACCCGGCCTCGGTGGACGTGCTCACCGCGCTCGACCCCATCGAGGTGCCGGTGTCCGGGTTCGACGTGGTCCCCGTGATCGCGTTCGGCGCCCGCCCGTCGACGGTGCGCGTCGTGGACACCGGGGAGACCGCGCTGGTCCGGCGCGTGCCGCTGACCGAGCTGGTGGATCCCGCCAACAGGTTCATGGTGCGCAAATCGTTCTACCGCGGGCCCGCGTTCGCGGTCGGCCCGATGCTGGTGTGGGGCTTCACGGGAGGCCTGCTGACCGCGCTCATCGCCGCGGCGGGCTGGGAGCGGCCCTGGGACACCGACGACGTGCGGCCCCTGACCGACGAGGTCCGGGCCGCCGCCGAGCGCGCCGAGAACTGGCAGGAGGGCGTGCGATGACGGGCTCGACGTGGGTCGATCTCGTCGTCATCGCGCTCGTGCTGGTGGCGGCGGTGTCCGGGTACCGGCAGGGTGCAGCCGCGTCGGTGCTGGCGTTCATCGGCGTGGTGCTGGGCGCCGCCGCCGGCGTGCTGCTGGCTCCGCACGTGCTCGGCTCGGTCACCGATGCCCGCGGGCGGGTGCTGCTGGGTGTGGGCCTGCTCGCGGGGCTGGTGATCATCGGCGAGCTCTCGGGCATGGTGCTCGGCCGGGTGGTGCGCAGCTCGATCCGCGGGCCGGGTCTGCGGGCCGCGGATTCCAGCGTGGGGGCCCTCGTCCAGGTGGGGGCGCTGCTCGTCGCGGCCTGGCTGGTGGCGATCCCGCTCACCTCCGCGGCCGCCCCGTCCGTGTCGAGGGCGGTCAACGGCTCCTCGATCCTCTCCGGCGTCAACAAGGTCGCGCAGCGCGCCGGGATGGACGACCTCCCGCAGAAGTTCGCCGCGATCATCGACGACTCCGGCCTGCCGCAGGCGCTGGGCCCGTTCGTGAAGACCCCCGTCGTCAACGTGGACGTGCCCGAGCGCGTCGAGTTCGCCGATCCGGCGGTGCAGCGGGTGCGGTCCTCGGTCGTGCGGATCGACGGCCAGGCGCCCGGCTGCGGCCGCGCCCTCGAAGGCTCCGGTTTCGTCGCGACACCCGGCCGGGTGGTGACGAACGCCCACGTCGTGGCGGGGACGCAGACGGTGCAGGTGACCGTGGACGGCACGAAGAAGTACAGCGCGCAGGTCGTCTACTTCGACCCGCAGACCGACGTGGCGGTGCTCGCCGTCCCGAACATGCAGGCCAAGCCGCTGCGGATCGTGTTCAACGGCGCGAACCCGGGGGATCCGGGGTTCGTGCTCGGCTATCCGGGCGGGGGGCCGCTCACGCTGTCGTCGTCGCGGGTGCGCAGCCAGCAGAGCCTGGACGGCCGCAACATCTACCGGGACGCGGAGGTGCGTCGCGACGTCTACCTGCTGCGCGGCCAGGTGCGCCCGGGCAACTCGGGCGGACCCATGTTCGACCGCCAGGGCAACGTGGTGGGCGTGATCTTCGGCGTGGCGGTCGACGATCCGGACACCGCGTTCGCGCTCACCGCCAAGCAGGTGGAGCCGGCGCTGCAGGCGGCGCCCGGGTTGACCGCCGGGGTCCAGACGGGCGACTGCGTCAACCGGTAGGCCGGGCGGTTCAGGGCAGCAGCCGGGGCCCGGGCAGGGCCCGCAGGAAGTCCACGAGCTGCGGCCCGACGGTGCGCGGCGCCTCCTCGTGGGCGTAATGGCCGGCGCCGTCGACGGCCCGGACGCGGTAGTCGTTCGCCCAGTCGTGGCTGGAGTACACGGGCTGCGGCAGCACGTACGGGTCGTCCTCGCCGCGGAACGCGAGCACGGGGATGTGCAGCCGCTGGTTCATCCGGTTGAGGAACCTGCTCCCGTCGGGCCGGAACTGGCTGCGCCAGGCCCAGCGCGCGTACTCCAGGGCGGAGTGCGCGGTGCCGGGGATCCGGATGGCGCTGCGGTACCGGTCGACGGCGTCGATGTAGTCGGCGGTGCGGCGCCACGTCGCGCCGCTGCGGGCCTCGATGAGTTGCGCGATCTCGGCCCCGTCGTCGCGGGTGAGCCGGTCCTCGGCGACGCGGGGCAGCTGCGCGAAGGTGATCGGGCCGAGCATCGCCGAGCGCTGGTCCTTGTTGCGGATCGCGGAGCGCTTGAGCGCGATCGGGTGCGGCGAGGAGATCATGGTGAGCGCGGAGACCACCCGCGGATGGAGGGTGGCCGTGGCCCAGCAGCCGAGGCCGCCCTCGCCGTGCCCGACGAGCGCCGCGGAGGTGTGGCCCAGGGCGCGGACGAGGCCGCTCACGTCGCCGGCCAGGGTCCAGCCGTCGTAGCCGCGGGGCGGCTTGTCGCTGTCGCCGTAGCCGCGCAGGTCCACGGCCACGGCGCGGTGGCCCGCGTCGTGGACGACGGGCATGAGGTGGCGCCAACTCCACCAGAATCCGCCGAAGCCGTGCAGGAACACCACGAGGGGACGGTCGTGCGGTGCCTGCGCGTCGGCGGCGTTCGATGCGCCGTCGACGGGGCCCTCCGGGCGGTACTCGACGGCGTGCAGGCGGATGCCGTTCGCGCGCACGTCGAGGTGCTCCCACGGTCCGGGGAACCGGACGCTGGACGGATCGGGACTGGTCACCACGGGTACCTCGTGGCCGGGCGGCCGGGCCCGGTCAGGACTGCTTGGCCGGCGCCGAGGACGCCCCGGCCGCCGCCTTCGCGTCCGACGACAGCAGGGACTGCGACTGCTTGAGCGACTCGATCGTCTTCTGCGGTCCGCGGATCCGCTTGACCTTGAGGTAGCCGAGCAGCGCGGCGACGCCCGCCACGACGATCATCAGGACGAACACGATCAGCGCGGAGGCCCACATCGGCAGCCACACGTTGAGCAGCCAGGTGAGGAAAAAGAAGAAGAAGAACGACGAGTACAGCGCGACCACGCCGGCTATCGCGAAGAACGCCGACCCGGTGGCCGCCTTCTTCACGTCCTGGACGGTCTCGGCCTTCGCCAGTTCGACCTCGGCCCGGACCAGCGAGGACACCTGCGCCGATGCGTCGCGCACCAGGCTGCCGATGGAGGGCTCGCCGGTCGAGGTCACGTTCGGATCGGTGAGGGGGATCGCCGAAAGGGTCTTCGGCGTTCCGGTGGTGGGTGTGCTGTCCAAGCTCACTGTCGTCCTCCTCTATTCGTTGTCATCGTGCCAGAGGTCACCTACCCGTGTGTAGGCGACCGCGCCGAGGGTTCGTAATCCGTGCGAATTCCGTGCGCCGCCCGGAGGGGATTCCGCCCGAGTTCCGCCCGAGTTCCGCCGGGGTCCCGCCGGGGTCCCGACGGGGTCCCGAGGACTAGAGGGCGGTGTGCACGCGACCGCGCCGCAGCAGCAGGAGCGACCCGATCACCGACGCCACCACCGAGGTCAGGAGCACCGCCGCCTTGGCGAGTTCCACCTGGTCGTCGCCCAGGGAGAGCTCGGCGACGAGCAGGCTGACGGTGAAGCCGATCGCGCCGAGCACGCTGAGCGCCAGGATGTCCCGCGTGTAGAGCCCCGCGGGACGCTCGGCGATCCGCAGCCGCACCGCGAGGATGCTCGAGCCCGAGATGCCGATGATCTTGCCGAAGAACAGGCCGGCCATGATCGCGATCGACAGGTCGTTGGTGAACAACTCGCGGAACACCGACCCGTTCACCGTGACCCCGGACGCGAAGAACGCGAAGATCGGCACGCAGATCAGGGCCGAGATCGGCTGGATCCGGTGCTCGATCCGCTCCGCGGGCGCCGACGCCTCACCCGGATCCGGCCGCACGCGGGTCAGCAGCCCCAGCGCGACCCCCGCGATAGTGGCGTGGACGCCCGACTGCAGCATCGCGATCCACACGACGATCGCGACGGGGATGTACAGCAGGGGCGTGGTGATCCTGGCCCGCTGGCCGAGCACCCAGATCACGCAGCCGGCGGCGGCGACGCCGAGCCACAGCGCGCTGAGGCCGTGCGAGAACAGCACCGCGATCACGGCGATCGCGATGAGATCGTCGACCACGGCCAGGCCCAACAGGAACACGCGCGCCCCCGACGGCAACCGGGATCCGATGAGCGACAGGATGCCCAGGGCGAACGCGATGTCGGTGGCGATGGGGATGGCCCACGCGGTTCCGATGTGCGGATTGTCGTGCGCCACCGCGGCGGCGATGAGCGCGGGCACGATCACGCCGCCGGTCGCGCAGATCACCGGGAGCGCCGCGCCGCGCAGGGTGGAGAGCTCGCCCACCACCAGTTCGCGTTTGAGCTCGAGGCCGGCGACGAAGAAGAAGACGGCGAGCAGCCCGTCCTTGGCCCAGTCGGCCAGCGTCAGCTCGAGGTGCAGCGGTTGGCCGAACACGGACCAGTCGTCGCTGCCGAGGGTGAACTCACTGAGCCCGTGGTAGGCGTCCGCGAACGGGGAGTTGGCCCACACGAGCGCCACGAACGCGGCGAACAGCAGGGCGGTGCCGCCGACGGTCTCGGTGCGAAGGAACCGCGATAGGGCGCTCGTCTCCTGGTCCGACGATGCGTCACTCATCAGTCGAACGTACCGCAGGGCCGGTCGGTGATACGGATCACCGGCGCAGTACTGTCCTCCGGGTGAATCGCAGGCGCATCGTCGTCGCCTCCATGGTGGGCACCACCATCGAGTTCTTCGACTTCTACATCTACGCGACCGCAGCAGTGCTGGTCTTCCCGACGCTGTTCTTCCCGAAGGGGGACGACACCGCGGCGCTGCTCGCGTCGTTCGCCACCTTCGGGTTGGCGTTCGCGGCCCGCCCGCTGGGCTCGATCCTGTTCGGCCACTTCGGCGATCGCGTGGGCCGCAAGGCAACCCTGGTGGGATCGCTGCTCACGATGGGCATCGCGACCTTCCTCATCGGCGTCCTCCCCACCTTCGAGTCCACCGGGTACCTGGCGCCCGCGCTGCTGGCGCTGATGCGCTTCGCGCAGGGCCTGGGCCTGGGCGGCGAGTGGTCTGGCGCCGCGCTGCTCGCGACCGAGACGGCCGAGAAGGGCAAACGCGCGTGGGCCGCGATGTGGCCGCAGCTGGGCGCCCCGTTCGGCTTCTTCCTCGCCAACGGCGTGTTCCTGCTGATCATGCAGGTGATGGACTACGACTCCAAGAGCGCCGACGCGAACCACGCGTTCATGACGTGGGGCTGGCGCATCCCGTTCCTGCTGTCCGCGATCATGGTGATCGTGGGCCTGTACGTGCGGCTCAAGCTCACCGAGACCCCCGTCTTCGCGCGGGCCGTCGAGGAGGGCAAGAAGGTCAAGGCGCCGCTGGGCGAGGTGCTGCGCACCGCGTGGCGGCCGCTGATCATCGGCACCTTCGTCATGGTGGCCACGTACACGCTGTTCTACCTGGTGACCACATGGATCGTGTCCTACGGAACGGGCAAGGTCGTGGACAAGTCGGGGATCAAGCTCGGCATCTCCTACATCGACTTCCTGCAGATGCAGCTGATCGCGGTGCTGTTCTTCGCGGTGTTCGTGGCGGTGTCCGGGCGCCTCGCCGACCGGTTCGGCCGGCGCCTGGTGCTCATCATCGTGACCGTGGCGATCATGGCGTACGGGCTGTCGTTCTACTGGATCCTCAACCCGGAGAGCACGACCGAGACCACCATGCTGGTGGTGCTCATCGCCGGGCTCACGCTGATGGGGCTCACCTTCGGGCCGATGAGTGCGGTGCTGCCGGAGCTGTTCGCGACCAACGTCCGGTACACGGGCAGCGGAATCTCCTACAACTTCGCCTCCATCCTGGGCGCCGCGATCGCGCCGTTCATCGCCACCTGGCTGGTGAGCTCGTACGGCGTCGGCTGGGTGGGCGTCTACCTCGCCATCGCCGGCGGGGCCACGTTGATCGCTCTCCTGGTGATGAAGGAGACCCGCGACGTGGAGCTCGACCAGGTCTAGTCCCCGGCGCCGTCACGCAGGTCGGGTACGCCTGCGGCGTCCGCCGCCCGACGGTACGCCGCCGCCAGCGTCGCGACGGTCTCGTGCGCGTTCAGGCCGCTCGGGTTGGGGAGCACCCACAGCTCGGCATCACCGACGGTGCGCTGCTGGCGCCCGGGCGCCGCCGCCCGCTCGCCGAAGGCCGTGCGGTAGGCGGTGATCCCGAGGACTGCGAGGACCCCGGGGCGCACCCGTTCGACGCGCTCGACCAGCGCGCGGCCACCCGCGCGGAGTTCCTCGGTCGTGAGCTCGCTCGCCTTCGCCGTCGCCCGCGGAGCGACGTTGGTGATGCCGATCCCCGCATCCACGAGGGTGTTCCGGTCGCGGAAGGTCATCCCGTCGGAGGCGTCGATGACGTACGGCGTGATGCCGGCGGCGTGCAGCGCGGGGTAGAAGCGGTTGCCGGGCCGCGCGAAGTGGGCGCCGGTGGCAGCGGTCCACAGCCCGGGGTTGATCCCCGCGAACAGGAGCCTGCAGCCGGGCCCGATGAGGTCCGGGACCTCGGTGTCGCCGTACGCCAGCAGTTCCTCGCGCGTGAATCCCATGCGTCTCTGCCTACCCGGTGGGGCGGTTGTGGTCCACTCGCAGGATGTCCCTCGACGACCTTCTCGCCCGCCAGGAGATCCACGACGTGCTGCTGCGGTACTGCCGCGGCATCGACAGGCTCGATCTCAATGCCGTCCGCGCCTGCTACCACCCCGGCGCCGTGGACCACCACACCGGATTCGACGGCCCCGTCGAGGAGTACGTGCCGTGGGTGCGCGGCCAGCTGGAGTCGCTCGGCGGCACCCACCACCAGGTGGGCAACCATCTCAGCGAGATCGCCGGCGACGTGGCCGCGGTCGAGACCTACGCGACGGCGACGCACTGGTCCGCGCCGGGAGCCGAGTTGCAGGCGTACCTCACCCTGGGGCTGCGCTACGTGGACCGGTTCGAGCGGCGCGACGGCAGGTGGGCGATCGCGGAGCGCTGGGCGGTGTGCGATTGGACCCGCTGGGAGCGTGACCTCACTGGACCGCTCGGCACGCCGGAGGCGGGCCCCGCGCCCGGCCGCGGCGGCGGAGACCCGATCGACGCGCTCCGCGCTCAGGTGCTGGGCCGCGACCGCTCGTAGAGCCGCCGCACCACGTCCTCGATGTCGGGCTCCTCGACGGTGAGGTCCCGCACCGTCGCGTGTCCGCCGATGGCGGTGAGGATCTCGGGAAGCGGCGCGGTCAGCTCCAGCCGCTGTCGCAGGCCGCCCGCCTCGCTGCCGACGTGCCGCGCACCGTCGACCTCGAGGTCCGGCGTGGGCCGGTCGAGGTCGACCACGAGCACCCGCGCGGCCCCGACCGTGCCGATCAGCCCGTCGAGCGTTCCGTCGAAGGCCGTGCGGCCGTGGTCCACCACCAGGATCCGCTCGCACAGCCGTTCCACATCGCCCATGTCGTGGGTGGTGAGCAGCAGCGTGAGGCCCCGTTCCGCGCGCTCCGCGATGAGGAACTCGCGCAGCCGCTGTTTGCTGAGCACGTCGAGGCCGATGGTCGGCTCGTCGAGGATCAGCAGTTCCGGTGAATGCATCAGCGCCGCGGCGACTTCCGCGCGCATCCGCTCGCCGAGACTGAGCTGCCGTACCGGGCGGTCCAGGTACCCGCCCAGTTCCAGCTGCTCGATCAGCCGGCCGGCCCGCTGCTTCGCCACGGCATCGGGGAGGCGGTGCACAGCGGCGAGGATCTCCAGCGACCGTCCGGTCGGCAGGTCCCACCACAGCTGCGAGCGCTGCCCGAACACCACACCGACGCGCCGGGCCACATCGCGCCGCCGGGCCAGGGGATCGAGCCCGACGGTGCGCACCGTGCCCGATGTGGGCACCAGGATGCCCATGAGCATCTTGATGGTGGTCGACTTCCCGGCGCCGTTCGCCCCGATGTAGCCGACGGATTCGCCGGGCGCGATCGCCAGGTCCAAGTGATCGACGGCGGTGGTGACGGAACCGGCACGGCCGTTCCAGCCGCGTTTGACGAACGTGCGCGTCAGCCCGCGCGTCTCGATGATCATCCGCCCGCTCCCCGGTAGTGCCTGAGTCCGAACCGCCACGTCGCGCCCGCGAGGGCCGTCACCCACAGTGTCACCACCGGTAGCAGCCACGCCAGTTGCGGCTGGAACATCCCGACCCCGGGGAGGCCCAGGATCCACAGCGCCGGAAGGTAACCGGTGAACGCCAGCGGGAGCACGAACCCGAAGGTCGCCTTGATCGCGCCGGGCCACACCGACGCCGGCTGCGTCGCGGCGTACCTGCCGCCGTACACGAAGGAGCTGGTGAACTCGGCGCCGTTCACCAGCACGAACTGCAGGCCCGCGGCGATCACGAACACGGAGCCGTAGATCAGCGGCCCGCACACCAGGGTGAGCGCCAGCATGCCGACGGTGCCGGGGCCCCAGTCGATGTCGTTGTGCGTGAGCGCGTAGACGAGGGCGAACACGCTGACGGCGGGCCGGGTGAGCCGGTGGATCCGGATGTCGCTGGTCATGAGCTGCAACAGGATGGGCTGCGGGCGCAGGTAGAACACGTCGATCGTGCCCGCCCGCACGTACCGCGGCAGCTTGTCCAGGTGCCCGAGAACGATATCGGCGGAGCAGAATCCGAGGTCGGCGAGCGCGAACACCAGCAGGACGGCGGAGAAGGTGAGTCCGCCGATGACCGGCGCGTTGTGGAAGAGCAGCCACACCTCGGCGAGCTCGACCAGGCCCAGGAGGAGGGCGGTGAACAGGTCCATCGCCAGCGAGGCGCGGTAGCTCACCTGCGCCTGCACCCGTGAGGCGAGGACGGCGCGGTAGGGCGCGAGCGCGCCGGGGCGGGTGCCGGTGGGAGGGTCAGCCACCCTGCACCTCCAGCCGTCGGCGACCGAGCCGAGTCAGGATGTGGCCCAACGCGATCACCGCGACGACCCACGCCGCCTGGATCGCCACCGTCGTCGCGCCGTGTGCGGCGTCGATCCGTCCGGAGAGGATGTCGCAGGGCGGCATGATGACCCACGCGAACGGGGTGAGCTCGGCGATCCGTTCCAGCCACCCGGGGAACAGCCCCACGGGGACGAACATCCCCATGAGGAAGGTGCCGACCACCACGTAGAACATCAGGATCCCGCGGGTGTCGACCACCCAGAATCCCAGGACCTGCACGCAGTACAGGAGCCCCTGTCCCAGCACGATCGACAGCAGGACGCTCACCGCGGCCAGCGGGTACGCGGCGGGCTCGGAGGCCCACGCCATCATCGAGGTCGCGGCGCCGATCACCGCGAGCGGGAGCGCGCGGGGGATGAGCGAGTACACGGCGCCGCCGATCACCGTGGCGAGCGCCGCGAACTGCACGTCGAGCGGGCGCAGGAAGTCGACCGCGACATCGCCAGTGCGGATCCGCTCGCCGAGGGCACCGTCGCCCCCGAAAGCGCCGATCGCGGTGAGCATCCCCTGCGAGAGGAAGATGTAGCTCACCATCAGCTCGGGCGTGTACCCGCCGGCGGCGCCTCCCGCGCCCGCGAGGGTCGCGAGCAGGATCGCCATCTTGACGAACCCGAAAACGGTGTTGGTGAACACGCCCGCGGCGGCCGCCGCCAGGTACGTGGACTGCTGGCGGAAGCCCGCGGCCGTCAGGCGCGCATAGGGGAGGACGGCGGTTCGGGCTCTGTGGAGGAGGGCGGCACGCCCGGACACTGCGGCCGCGCCGGTTCGCGACGACACAGTGGACTGACGTTACCGCCCTCCCGTGGCTTTCGGAAGCCTCTCAGCTGCGCTGCTTGCGGATGTTCTCGAACACCGTGGGATCGACCAGCGTCGACGTGTCGCCCAGTTCGCGGCCCTCGGCCACGTCGCGGAGCAGGCGGCGCATGATCTTGCCGGACCGGGTCTTGGGCAGCTCGGGAACGATGTTGATCTCCCGCGGCTTGGCGATCGGCGAGATGTCCTTGGACACCTGGGCCGTCATCTCCGCGATGAGCTTGTCCGGGTCGGAGTCGTCGACGCCCTGGCGCAGGATGACGAACGCCGCGATGGCCTGGCCGGTGGTCGCGTCGGAGGCGCCCACGACGGCGGCCTCGGCGACGGCGGGGTGCCCGACGAGCGCGGACTCGACCTCGGCCGTCGAGATCCGGTGGCCCGAGATGTTCATGACGTCGTCCACGCGGCCCAGCACCCAGAGGGCGCCGTCCTCGTCGTACCGCGCACCGTCGCCCGCGAAGTACCAGCCCTGCTCGGCGTACCGCGACCAGTAGGTGTCCACGAAGCGCTCCGGGTCGCCCCAGATGCCGCGGAGCATGGCCGGCCACGGCTCGTCGAGCACGAGGAGGCCGGATTCGCCGCGGGGAAGGGTGTTCCCGTCGTCGTCCACGATGTTGGCGCTGATCCCGGGCACAGGCTCCATCGCCGAACCGGGCTTGAGGGTCGTGGTGCCGGGCAGCGGCGCGACCATGGCGGCGCCGGTCTCCGTCTGCCACCAGGTGTCCACGATGGGGGCCGTGCCCGCGCCGATCACGTCCCGGTACCAGCGCCACGCCTCGGGGTTGATCGGCTCGCCGACCGAGCCGAGCACGCGGATCGAGCTGAGGTCGTGGGCATCGGGGATCTCCCTGCCCCACTTCATGAACGTGCGCACCAGGGTGGGCGCGATGTAGTAGATCGAGACGCCGTACTTCTCGATGACCTCGAAGTGGCGGTGCTCGGTGGGGGAGTTCGGCGTGCCCTCGTAGACGATCTGCGTGGCGCCGTTCGCGAGCGGGCCGTACACGATGTACGTGTGCCCCGTGACCCACCCGATGTCGGCCGTGCACCAGTACACGTCCTTCTCGGGCTTGAGGTCGAAGAGGTAGTAGTGCGTGTACGCGGCCTGGGTCAGGTACCCGCCCGAGCTGTGCACGATGCCCTTGGGCTTGCCGGTGGTGCCCGACGTGTACAGCAGGAACAGGGGGTGCTCGGAGTCGAAGGCCTCCGGGGTGTGCTCGGGCGACGCCGCGCCCACCGACTCGTGCCACCACACGTCGCGGTCGTGCCAGTCGACGTCGTTCTTGCAGCGCTGCACCACGATGACCTTCTGCACGGACTCGGCCTTCTTGCCGTCGATGTCCATGTCCAGCGCCTCGTCGACGTTGGCCTTGAGCGGCGCGGGCTTGCCGCGGCGGAACTGGCCGTCGGTCGTGATGACGACCTTGGCCTCGGCGTCGTCGACGCGCGAACGCAGCGCGGCCGCGGAGAATCCGCCGAACACCACCGAGTGGGTGAGGCCCAGGCGCGCGCACGCGAGCATCGCGACGATCGCCTCGGGGACCATCGGCATGTAGATCGCCACCCGGTCGCCGGCCGCCAGGCCGAGCGAGGAGAGGTAGTTCGCGGCGCGGCTCACCTCGGCCTTGAGATCGGCGTAGGTGATGTCGCGGCTGTCGCCCGGCTCGCCGACCCAGTGGATCGCGACCCGGTCGCCGTTGCCGGCATCCACGTGCCGGTCCACGCAGTTGTACGCGACGTTGAGCCTGCCGCCGACGAACCACTTGGCGAACGGCGCGCCCGACCAGTCCAGGACCTCGCCGAACGGCGTGTCCCAGTGCAGGCGGCCGGCCTGCTCCGCCCAGAAACCCAGGCGGTCGGCTTCGGCACGATCGTACAAATCACGTCCGTGCGTATTGGCCTGAGCTGCGAATTCTGCGGAGGGCGGGTATGCGGCTGTCGCGGAATCAGTCATGGGCCAATCGTAGGGACGCGAAAGGGGCTTGAGGAGGGGTTTACCCGAATTCGGCGCGCCAGGGGCGGGGTTGCAGGGGGTTGCTCCCCGCACCGTCCGGCGGCCCGACGGTACGCGAAACGATCCCGTTAGCAGGACAACACAGGTGGGGCGGCCTTACAGTGCTCAGCACCGAAGTGGCCAACTCAGGCGGAGGTAGTAGTGAGAAAACGAAGTAGGCGATGGTCTGCGCCGCGGGCGATCCTCGCGGCGGCGATCGCCACGAGCCTGGCGGTGTCGGGCTGCAGTATGGAGGGTGCGAAGGCCCAGAACACGGTGGGCCCAGATGCGGTGGTTCGGGTCAACTCGACCGAGCCGCAGAGCGGCCTCGTCACCACCGACACCAACGAGAAGGGTGGCGGGCAGGTCCTCGAGATGCTCTTCGACGGATTGTATGAGTACACGGCTGACGGCAAGCCGGAACCGGCGAACGCGGAATCCGTGGAGACCACTGATAACCAGAACTTCCTGGTGAAGCTCAAGAAGGACTGGAAGTTCACCGACGGCACGCCCGTCAAAGCCTCGAACTACGTGCGGGCCTGGAACTTCGGCGCCGCGGGGAAGAACCTGCAGAAGCAGCAGGACTTCTTCGCCGCGATCGACGGCTTCGACGAGGTCAAGAGCACCGATTCCCCGGTGAGCGAGATGCGCGGGCTGAAGGTGATCGATGACTACACGTTCTCGATCCGGTTGAGCGCCCCGAACATCGACTTCAAACTCGGACTCGGCTACATGGTGTTTTCACCTCTGCCTGATGTCTTCTTCACCGAGGGCAAGGAGAAGTTCGGCCAGAACCCCGTGGGCAACGGTCCGTACAAGTTGAAGCAGTGGCGGCACAACGTGCAGCTCGACGTGGTCCGGAACGAGGACTACAAGGGGCCGAAGCCGAAGAACGGTGGCATCACGTTCATCATGTACGAGACGTACGACGCCGCGTACACCGACGTTCTCTCAGGCAATCTCGACCTGCAGGACGAGCTCCCCGACAGCGCGCTCCGATCGTTCCGGAAGGTGTTCGGTGACCGCGCGATCATCCGGCCGACGGCACAGACGCAGTCGTTCGTTATCCCGCAGTTCCTCGATCATTTCGGTCCTGACGAGGAGGGGCGACTGCGCAGGCAAGCGATCTCGATGTCGATCGATCGCCCCCAGATCATCGAGAAGGTGTTTCAGGGCATGAGGAACGCGTCGGTCGACTTCACCGCGAAAGCGGTTCCCGGCTGGCGCGATGACATCCCCGGAAACGAGACCCTCAAGTACAACCCGGACAAGGCGCGGGAGCGGTGGGCCCAGGCCAACGCCATCCGTCCGTGGTCCGGCGCATTCACGATCGCCTACAACTCGGACGGCGGACACAAGACCTGGATCGACGCGACCACTAATCAGGTCAAGAACACGCTCGGGATCGAGGCGGCGGGCAAGCCCTACGCAACCTTCAAACAGATCCGCGACGAACTGACGAAGAAGACCCTCACCTCGGCGGGGCGCAACGGCTGGCAGGGCGATTACCCGACGCAGCTCAACTTTCTTGTCCCGAATTACGTGACCGGTGGTGGATCGAATGATGGCGACTACACGAACCCACAGTTCGATGCGTTGATCGAGGAGGCGGAGCGGACGCTCGATCCCGCGCGGTCGACGGATCTCGTCAACAAGTCGCAGGAGATTCTCCTGCGCGATCTGCCGATCGTTCCCATGTGGGACTACCTCCAAGCCGCGGTCGTCGGCGAGGGCGTCACGGGGCAGCTCACCTGGAACGGGCGTCCCGACTACCCGAACATCACGAAGGAGTAGCGCAATGCTGAGATATCTCCTGAGCAGACTCGGGCAGTTGGTGATCGTCTTCTTCGGCGCCACGCTGCTCATCTACGCGCTCGTGTTCCTGGTCCCGGCGGACCCGATCGCCGCGCTCGGCGGCGACCGCACGCTGCCACCCGAGGTGGTCGAGGGCCTGCGCGCCCAGTACCACCTGGACCAGCCCTTCCTGGTGCAGTACTGGTACTACATCAAGGGCGTGTTCTCGCTGGACTTCGGCACCTCCTTCTCCGGCCAGCCGGTGTGGGACGTGATGAAGCGGGCCTTCCCGGTCACGGTGAACCTGGCGCTCATCGCGCTCGCGGTCGAGACGATCCTCGGCATCTTCTTCGGCGTGATCGCCGGCCTCAAGAAGGGCAAGTGGTTCGACACCACGATCCTGTTCGTCTCGCTGATCATCATCGCGGTGCCGATCTTCGTGCTCGGCTTCCTCGCCCAGTTCGTGTTCGGCGTCAAGCTGGAGTGGTTCCCGGTCACCGTCGGCGGCAACCTGGACTTCTACCACCTGCTGCTGCCGGGCATCGTGCTCGGCCTGGTGTCGTTCGCGTACGTCGTGCGCCTCACCCGCTCGCAGGTGTCGCAGAACCTCACCGCGGACTATGTGCGGACCGCCACCGCGAAGGGCGTGCCCCGCTCCCGGGTGGTCCTGGTGCACGTGCTGCGCAACTCCCTGATCCCCGTGGTCACCTTCCTGGGCGCCGACATCGGCGCGCTCATGGGTGGCGCGCTGGTCACCGAGGGGATCTTCAACATCCCGGGCGTGGGCGGCACCATCTACCAGGCGATCATCCGAGGCGAGGCCACCACTGTGGTCTCCTTCGTGACCGTCCTGATCGTGATCTACCTCATCTGCAACGTGGTGGTCGACTTGCTCTACGCCGCCCTCGACCCGAGGATCCGCTATGCCTGACAATCACACCTATCCCGGACAGGAGCGCTTCGTCGCGGCGGCCGACGACGTGGTCGTCGGCGCCGTCGACGCCGTGGACGAGGACGTCCAGCCCGCCGGCTTCTGGAAGTCCGCGTGGAACGAGCTGCGCAGCAAGAAGTTGTTCTGGGTCTGCGTCGCGCTGCTGACGCTGATCCTGCTCGTCGTGCTCTTCCCCGGCGTCTTCGCCTTCGGCAAGGACCCCCATTTCGCATCGCTGGACCGTTCCCTGCTCCCGCCCAGCGGCGAGTTCTGGTTCGGCACCGACCTCCAGGGACACGACATCTACGCCCGCACCATCTACGGGGCCCGCGCCTCGGTCATCGTGGGCGTGCTCACGACGGTCGCGGTCGTCGTGGTCGGCGGCCTCCTCGGCGCCACCGCCGGCTACTTCGGCGGCTGGCTGGATTCGCTCATCGCGCGCCTCGCCGACGTGTTCTTCGGCGTCCCGCTCATGCTGGCGGCCGTGGTCGTGATGCAGATGGTCAGCACCCGCACCGTCTTCTCGGTGGCCGCCGTGCTGGCGATCTTCAGCTGGCCCCAGATCGCCCGCATCGCGCGGTCCGCCGCCATCTCGATCCGCAACGAGGAGTTCATCACCGCCTCGAAGTCTCTGGGTGCGTCGAGAGTCAGGACGCTCTTCACGCACGTGATCCCGAACTGCCTCGGACCGGTGATCGTGGTCGCGACGGTGGCGCTCGGCATCTACATCGTCACCGAGGCCACGCTGTCGTACCTCGGCATCGGCCTGCCTTCGAGCGAGGTGTCCTGGGGCTTGGACATCTCCGATGGGCAGCAGCTGCTCCGCGAGGGCAACGCGATCCTGTTCTATCCCGCCACCGCGCTGGCGATCACCGTGCTCACCTTCATGATGCTCGGCGACGTCCTCAGCGATGCGCTCGATCCGAAGGCGAGGAAGCGCTGATGTCCGACGCGAACAAGCACGACGGGAGCAAGGGCGACGGGACGATCCCCGATCCGCTGCTGGAGATCCGCGACCTCGTCGTGGAGTTCCAGGTGCAGGGCAAGCCCGTCCCCGCGGTCCGCGGGGCGAGCCTGACGGTCTATCCGGGGCAGACGGTGGCCATCGTCGGCGAGTCGGGGTCCGGCAAGTCGACGACCGCGGCGGCCGTGATGGGCCTGCTGCAGGGAACCGGCACGGTGGCGGGCGGCAGCATCCTGTTCGACGGGCAGGACCTGTCGAAGGCCTCGGAGAAGGAGTTCCAGAAGATCCGAGGCTCGGGCATCGGCCTGGTGCCGCAGGACCCGAACACGAACCTCAACCCGCTGTGGCGCGTGGGGTACCAGGTCCGGGAAGCGCTCAAGGCCAACAACGCCGAGCAGGGCGACGCCAAGAAGCGGGCGGTGGAACTGCTCGCCGAGGCGGGGATGCGGGATCCGGACAAGCGGGTGAACCAGTACCCGCACGAGTTCTCGGGCGGCATGAAGCAGCGCGCGCTCATCGCGATCGGCCTGGCCTGCCGGCCGAAGCTGCTCATCGCCGACGAGCCCACGTCGGCGCTCGACGTGACCGTGCAGCGGCAGATCCTGGACCACCTGGAGACGCTCACCGACGATCTGGGCACCGCGGTGCTGCTCATCACTCACGACCTGGGGCTCGCCGCCGAGCGGGCCAGCCACCTCGTGGTGATGTACAAGGGTCGCGTCGTGGAATCCGGTCCGGCGCTGGACATCCTGCAGGATCCGCGGCACGAGTACACCAAGCGGCTGGTCTCGGCGGCGCCGTCGCTGGCGGTCCGCCGGGACGAGGCACCGTCGGTCACCGCAGTCGGCGAGGGCGCGCGCGAGGAGAAGGCCGAGGCCGCGACCGTCGTGGGTGAGGGACGCGACGACGCCGTCGACGGCCCCGCCGAGGTGGTCGTCGTGTCGCATCTGGTGAAGGACTTCCCGATCCGGGGTTCACTACCGTTCCAGAGCACGGACTTCCGCGCGGTGAACGATGTGAGTTTCACGATGCAGAGGGGCACCACCACCGCGGTGGTCGGCGAATCCGGTTCGGGCAAGTCGACGGTCGCGCAGATGGTGCTCGGCCTTCTCGAACCCACCAGTGGCACCGTCGAATTCGACGGGGTCGACGTGTCGACGCTGTCGGGCGCCGAGGCCAAGACCTTCCGTCGCCGGGTGCAACCGGTGTTCCAGAACCCTTACGGTTCTTTGGATCCCATGTACTCGGTGTACCGGGCGATCTCCGAGCCGCTCGTGGTGCACGGCATCGGCGACAAGAACTCGCGGATCGACCGGGCGAAGGAACTGCTCGACATGGTGGCGCTGCCGGTGGACACCCTGCATCGCTACCCGAACGAGCTCTCGGGCGGGCAGCGGCAGCGCGTCGCGATCGCGCGGGCGCTGGCCCTCAACCCCGAGGTGGTGGTGCTCGACGAGGCGGTCTCCGCGCTCGACGTGCTGGTGCAGGCCCAGATCCTCACGCTGCTGGAGAACCTCCAGAAGGAGCTGGGGCTCACCTACCTGTTCATCACGCACGATCTGGCGGTGGTCAAGCAGATCGCGCACCAGACCCTGGTGATGAGCAAGGGTGAGGTGGTCGACGCGGGGCCGACGGATCGGGTGTACGACAACCCGTCGTCGGACTACACCCGCAGCCTGATCGACGCGATCCCCGGCGGATCGATCGAACTGGCGCGCTGACGCGCGGGAGGCGGCGCCGACGGGCGGGTTAGGCTGGGTGATCGTGACCGACCCGCTGAGCCCGCTCGTCGCCGTCCCCGCCGTCGCGGAGGCGGCGGACGCCGCCCGCGACGCCCTCGCGCAGGTGCACCGGCACCCCGCGAACCGCCGGGAATGGCGGGGTACCGCCACCGAATCCTCCCTGCGCGGAGCCCGCGCGTCCGCCGCGCTCGACGGTGGCGCCGTCGAGCTCAGCCGGGACCAGCTCGTCACCGACCCGGTGCTGGCCGGCGCGATGCGCGTGTATCAGGCGATCGACGGGGATTCGCTCGACGCGACCGTCGCCGTGTGGCGACGGGCGCCGCTGCAGGTGCTTGCGCGGTTGCACACGCTGGCCGCGGCCGATCTGGTGGACGGGGACGACGAGCGTCTCGGCCGGCCCCGGTCCGGCGCGGGGGAGCGGCTGGGTCTGCTCGCGGACCTGGTCACAGGTGGCACGAAGGCTCCCGCGCCGGTTCTCGCGGCGGTCGTCCACGGCGAGCTGCTCTCGCTCAAGCCCTTCGAGGTGTCCGACGGGGTCGTGGCGCGCGCCGCGTCGCGGCTGGTGACCGTGGCCTCGGGCCTCGATCCGCACGCGCTGGGGATCCCCGAGACCACGTGGCTGAAGTTCGCCCCGAGCTACGCCGAGGCCGCGGACGCCTTCGGTATGGGATCCACGGACGGCGTGGTCGCGTGGGTCGTGCTGTGCTGCCAGGCCCTGGAGGCCGGAGCGCGGGAATCCCTGGCCCTCGCCGACCGGTGAACCGCACCGCGGTGCCCGGCGGAAGGACCCCGGACATGCGCAACGGCGATCCGGCCTGAGCTGAGGCATGTGCACCGCATGGTGCTGGTCCTCAGAACGGGTCCGAATCGCCGTTCGCTAGCACGGATCCCGGTTACCAAGCGTGCTTGGGTGGGCTGTGTGGACGGCCTCGGCGTTCACCTGCGGGAGGGTTCACTGTCCGCGAACCTGTGCTGACCACTGATTTCCCCGGTGACGCAGGCCCACAGCGCTTTCTGCCAATGCGGCGCGCTCCGCGTGGGTGCCTGGTGTCCGCGCTGGGAGCCTTGACGCTCAGGAACCCTCGACCTTCTCTTCCGGTGGGGGTTTGGCTTTGCGCCGCTCCGTGATTCCTTTGTACCTTGTGACGGCGGTCACAGCAAGGGGTAGCGCGGGAAATTTCGGTAACGGTTCCGCGGTCCGCTTGTTACGCCCGCTTACGCTGCAACGCAACGTAAGTGACGACGCCGGCGCCGGCCGCGAGGGCGACCAGACCGGCGGACGCGAGCAGCGAGTTCCGCGACGGCGTGGGGATCCGGTCCCGCAGGGGCTCGGGATTCGAGAAGGAGACCACGGGCCAGCCGCGCTCCGACGCCTCCTTGCGCAGGCCGCGGTCCGGGTTCACCGCCGTGGGGTGGCCGACCGCGGCGAGCATCGGCACGTCGGTGATCGAATCGGAGTACGCGAAGCACTGATCGAGGTCGTAGCCGTTCTGCTCGGCGATCTTCTCCATCGCCGTGACCTTGTTCTCGCCGTAGCAGTAGAACTCGATCTCGCCGTTGTAGGTGCCGTCCTCGACCGCCATCACGGTGGCCACGGAGTGGTCGGCGCCCAGCAGTTCCGCGATGGGCCGCACCATCTCCTCGCCGGACGCGGACACCACGACCACGTCGTGGCCGCGGGCGTGGTGGCCGGCGATGAGCTCGGCGGCCTCGGCGAAGACCAGCGGGTTGACCACGTCGTGCAGGGTCTCCCGCACGATCGAGCGGACCTGCTCCACGTTCCAGCCCTTCGCCATCTGCGTGAGGTTCTCGCGCATGCGTTCCATCTGGTCGTGGTCCGCGGCGGTCAGCATCATGAGGAACTGCGCGTAGCTCGACTTGAGCACGGCGCGACGGTTGAGCAGGCCCTCGTCGAAGAAGGGGCGGGAGAATGCCAGCGCGGAGGACTTCGCGATGACGGTCTTGTCCAGGTCGAAGAAGGCGGCGACCCGCCGCGCGGGGGCCTCGTCGGGCGCGGTTGAGCTCACGCGCCTCAGCCTACCGCCGGATCGTCTTTTCACACCCCGCAAGAGGCGAGCCCGGATTCATCCACAACTTTTTGCGATCCGGTCGATTCATCCACAGGCGGGCGTCTCCCGGGGAGGCGGCGGCGGGCGTGCGGGTGATGCTCGGTGCATGCGGGGGATGGAGATCGGGATGGCGGTGGCGGATCCGGCGCTGGCGGACGACGTGCGGCGCGCCGCCGCGGCCGCGGCGCGAGCGGTGACGGAGATCGACAGGGGCCGGCCCAGGTCGGCGTGGGCGTCGGCCACCGGACTGGTACTCGACCTGGAGGCCGCCTCGACCATGGCGGAAGCGGCCCGCGCGGGTGGCCTGCCCCGCCGCGACGGCGTTGCGATCGTCGCGGCGGAGGCCTCGGTGGCCGAGCTGTCCGCGGCGGTCGACGTGGGCGCGGCGCAGGTCTTCGCGCTGCCCGGGCAGGTGCGCGAGCTGGCCCGGTTCCTCGCGGCCCGAGAGCCGGACGACGGTGCGCGCTCCCGCGTGGTCGCCGTACTCGGCGGTCACGGGGGCGCGGGCGCGTCGGTGCTCGCCGGCGCGATCGCGGTCGCGGCCCCGGGGCGGGGCGTCACGGCGCTGGCGGTCGATGCGGACCCGTGGGGCGGCGGCCTCGACCTCCTGCTCGGCTGCGCGGACCTGCCGGGACTCCGGTGGGGCGATCTCGCGTTGCGAGGCGGGCACGTCCCGTCGGACGCTCTGGTCGCGGCTCTGCCCGGCAGGGCGGACGCCGTCGCCGTGCTGTCCGTGGGCGGCGGGCCGGCGCCCGAGATCCCCGCCGAGGCGCTGCTCGCGGTGCTGGACGCGGGCAGGCGGAGTGTGGGAGTCACCGTCGTCGATCTACCCCGGCGCGCCGACGCCGCGACCGTCGCCTGCCTCGAGGTGGCCGACGTCGTGCTGGTCGTCGTCGCCGCCACGGTGCGCGGTTGCGCCGCGGCCCGGTCCGTCGTCGACGGGGTCGCGCGCCGGGCCCGGTCCGCGCGGCTCGTGGTGCGCGGCCCCGCGCCGGGTGGCCTCTCGGCCCGCGACGTGGAGCGCGCCGTCGGCCTTCCCCTCCTGGCCTCGATGCGCCCGCAGGCGGGCCTGGACGCGCAGCTCGACGGCGGCGGACTGCGGCTGCGCAAGGGCTCGCCGCTCGCCGTGGCCGCGGGCCGGGTGCTCGACGGTGTCCGCCGGAGCGCGGCGTGACCCGGGCGGGCGCCGGGGGCGGCGATCTCCTGGCCAGGGTCCGTGAGCGGCTCGCCCACACGGCGACGGTCCTCACGCCGGACGTGATGGCGTCGGCCCTGCGGGCGGAGTGCGGCGGCGTCCTCGGCGACACCGAGCTGCTGGACGGCCTCGCCTACCTCGAGACCGAACTCGTGGGGGCGGGCCGCCTCGAACCGCTGCTCGCCGATCCCCGCGTGGCGGACGTGCTGGTCGCGGGGCCCGACCGGGTGTGGGTGGACCGCGGAGAGGGGCTCGTCCGCACCGACGTGCGGTTCGAGGACGACGACGCGGTGCGCCGCCTCGCCGCCCGGCTGGCGCTCGGCGCGGGCCGTCGCCTCGACGACGCGCAGCCCTGGGTGGACGGGCACCTCCCTCCGGTCCCGGGCGGCCGGGCCGGGAGCGGCATCCGGCTGCACGCGGTACTGCCTCCGCTGGCCCACGGCGGCACCTGCATCTCGCTGCGCGTGCTGCGTCCCGCGACGCAGAGCCTGGACGCCCTCATCGCGTCCGGCGCGGTGCCGGCGGAGGTCGCGGACCTGGTGCGGAGCGTCGTCGCGGCGCGGCTGGCGTTCCTCGTGGTGGGCGGGACCGGCAGCGGGAAGACGACGCTGCTCAACGGCCTGCTCGGCGCGGTCGCGCCCGGCGAGCGGGTGCTGTGCGTCGAGGACGCCCATGAGCTCGCCCCCGTGCACCCGCACGTGGTGTCGCTGATCGCGCGCGGCGCGAACGTCGAGGGCGTCGGCGCGGTGACGGTGCGCGATCTGGTGCGGCAGTCGCTGCGGATGCGGCCGGACCGGATCGTCGTCGGCGAGGTCCGCGGGGCGGAGGTGGTCGACCTGCTCACCGCGTTGAACACCGGCCACGACGGCGGAGCCGGCACGGTGCACGCGAATTCGCCACGTGAGGTGCCCGCGCGGCTGGAGGCCCTCGCGGCCCTCGGCGGGCTGGGGCGGGACGCGCTGCATGCGCAGCTCGCGGCGGCGTTCTTATCTGTAGCTACTTGGTGGCTGTCTCACTCTGTAGCGGACGGTGTTCTGTGGTGGAGCAGTGTTCGTGTGCGTCAGTGTTATCTGAGCTGTAGCGAACGTTGGTTGGAGGGCGGTCAGTCGTTGCTGAGCTGTTCTTCCCAGTGGTTCCAGTCGTCTCCGTCGGGGTGGCTCTCGCCGCGGGCTGTGCGGTGGCGTGCGCGTTCCTGAGCGAACCAGGCTTCGACCCAGGGCGGCAGCACGGTGACTCCGTCGTAGAAGTCGTCCCGGATGTCGCTCTCGGTGGTGCCGTCGGGTAAGTCGCGATCGGTGCTCACTCCTATTGGACGCATCGGCTCGGCGATCGGTTCCCTTGTCTTCTCCTCGGCCCCGGTCTCCTCGGCCCCGGTCTCCTCGGCCCCGGTCGGAGCCGTCGAGTTTCGAGTGGTTGCGCTGCGGCGTGTCCGAACGTCAGGATCGTTACCCCCTCTGCAAGATAGACAGCAAGTTTGGTAACGACTTCTGGGGAGGCGTCATGGTGCGAATCGAGGGACTGCGTCCGAGGGCGCCGCGAACGCAAGCGCTGCGAATGCTGCGGCCGCACATGGTGCCGATCGCCGCGATCGCGCTCGCTGCGGATGAGGCGTGCACGCAGCTGTGCGAGGCGCTGTACCTGGATCCGGCGTCGCGCCGCCGGTACGACTCGAAGTCGCGGGGCCTGCTAACCGCGATGGTGTGGTCGGAGGGGCTGCGCGAATGGACCAACGAGGTGAACCCGCCGCACGTGCGGCTGCACGAGCCACACAACTGGACCGAGCTGATCGTGCACGGCAACCTGCACGTGAAGGTGGAGCGGGACACTCCCTGGAGGCAGGTATCGCAGAGCGAACGCCAGCGCCTGCGCAAGCAGCAGTGCCAGGACTACACGCTGCCGTTCGACGTGGTCAGCACCGCCGAGTTCGCGGTGACCAACGTCGACCTCTCCGGAACGCTCAACGACGCGAACCGGATCACCGGGGTGCAGGCCCGCACCCGCCTCGGCGAGCGGTACCTGTGGGCGCCGCATGAGGTGGATATGGACGCGGCGCGGCGCATGCTGGTCTCCTGGCGTCGGCGCCGGGTGCCGTGGTTGATGACGTCCGATCGCGCGTTGGTGCTGGCTACGACGGACGCCACCCGTGAGGAAGCGGCTCGGCTGCGTGCCGAGAACGAGGATTTGCGGGATCGGCTCTTCCGCGCTGAAGCCGACATCGCCGTCCTGACTCGCCGCGCCGGCCTGGCCGCGGAGCGCAGCCGCTTCGATATCCCCACCAACCCGAACGCCGCCGAGGGCACCGCAGCAGACGATTAGCGTCAGGCGCATCTGCGGGGCCGATCCCTCGGTGGGGCTGGTGTGACGGCAGAGATTACCGGTGTGCGGGGAATCATTGCGTGGTGTTCGGCACGTCAGCGTGATCCGTGTGGGTGGGAAGGTCTACGATTCTGGCTATGGGAACGGTGACAGATCTTGATTCGCGGGCATCGCGTTCGCCGCTGTCGACCGACCGCGGCGCGGTGGCCGCGACGCTGACCGCCACTCGTGAGCGCCGCGGACTGACCGCCAAGCAGGTCGCTGATGCCCTGGGTCGCTCTCCGAGTTACGTCTCGCGCGCTGAGAGCGGCGACGGATCAGTCAGCGGTGCTGACCTGACGTTGTGGGCGCAGGTGCTCGATGTGACCGAGGAGCTGCTGTGCACGGTGTTGCCGCAGGAACCGCCCGAGGGGGTGCACTTCCGCAGCCAAGCCGTCACCAAGCGATTGCAGGACAGGTTGATTCAGCACGCTAACTTCGCCGGCTGGATGCTCAATCGGCTCCATGAGGACACGCTCGCGACCGCGGTGCATCCGCGGTCGGTGCCACAGTTGGATGTGGACCTGCTCGACGAGGGCCCGGAGGAGGCCGCCCAGCTGGTGCGCAAGGCGTGGCGGCTGCATGGCCCGGTCTCCGATGTCGCGGGTCTGCTCGAGAGCGCCGGGATCATGATCTTGCCGATGCCCTCCGATGTGGACAAGGTCGACGCGATCAGCGTCCGCACCACCGGCCCGGTGACGGCGGTGATCCTGCTCAACCCCGACACTCCCGAGGACCGGCAGCGGCACACCCTCGCGCACGAGCTGGGGCACCTGGTGATGGATGAACTGTCCGGGGTGTCGTTGGGGCTCAAGGAGATCGAGAACCGGGCGGATCGGTTCGCAGCGGAGTTCCTCGCCCCCTACGGGTCGTTGCGAGACGAGCTGCGGGGAATCACGCCGGCCCGGATCGATGCCCTCGACGATCTGCGGCGCCGGTGGGGCGTGAGCCTATCCGCGCTGGTGCGCCGCGCGCACGTGCACGCCGACATCACCGAATCGCAGTACCGGTACTGGTTCCGCACCCTCAACGCCCGGAACCTGCTGCGGGACAAGCGGCGCTCGACGTACCCGGTCCGTCCGCAGGCGGCCGCCGAGTTCCTCACCTCGCTGCGCAGCAGCCGCTACGCCGTCGCCGACATCGCCGCGATCACCGCGACCCGACCGCGGGAACTGCAGGACGTGTTCGGTGACTCGTGGCCGTTCCCGCGGCTGCGTCCGCAGCTGAGTAGCGTCTAAACCGGCCCGGTTCCTGTGCGGACAGTCCGCCGGAAGTGGCGTTCGGCGCCGCTACCGCCCGACGCGGTGCGCTCAGCCGCGGCCACCCTGCGTGAACACCAAACCGAGCAGGACACTGCCGCCGGCGGCGAACTGCGTCGCCGCATCATCTGCGATGACGGCACGATCGCACTCGGCAGAATCAAGTTCACCCGCCGTCGAAAAGCACGCCGCACCTACGCATTCCTGATCTGGCGCGAACACGGCCAGCGCCACGAGGCGATGCTCGGTGAGGCCGTCGCCCGGAGCTTCCCGGCCAATCTGCGCGCAGCCTGGCACCTGGTGCACGAACACCAGCTCCACACCCGCGAAGGGCGCCGGGCTTGGCCGCAGACCCGCCACCAGCTGCGCGCCCAGGCGCTCGAACCCAGCAACGACGAAGGCCAGGAAACCATGGAACGGAACCGGAACAGGGATCGATCCGTGACAGCCCAGCGGCCGAACCGAACTGACGAGAATCACCTCAGCAGCAGGGTGGCCAGCGCGGCACGCAGTGCCTCGAGAGAACCCGGCTCGGCGCGGTAGAAGACCGTTGAGCCCGCGCCGGTCGGAGCTGACCAGGCCAGCCTTCTTCAGCTGGCCGAGGTGGCTCACGGTCCCGAGGACAGGTTCACCGTTTCGGCGAGGTCGCCCGTGCTGACCTCGCCGGGACGGGCGGCCATGAGAATCGAGATCAGCTGGATCCGCGCAGGGTCGGCGAGGGCCTTGAGTCGCAGGGCGAGAGACTCGAGCGCGGCTCCGGCGTCCATCGCACCGGCGGCGAGCGGTGCGCAGCAGATCGGGGCGCTGATATCGACACCACGGGAAGCGTTTTGGGCGTATGTGTCTCAGCCTCGGAGGTGCTCATGTCCCGCGCGTCCAACTAGCCCCTCAACGTCGACGACCTGCAGCAGTCGACCACCGCCACCTCCCGGCGCATCGATTCGTCGCCCTCGACGATTGCAGGCAGGTCACCGGGTGGGTCGCCGCGTCACCGGTGTCCAGCCGCTGCGTCTACGCCGGAGTCATCGAGCACAGCATCTATGTCCACCCCGACAATGCCAGCCAAGGTGGGGCCTCATGAGTTGATCAGACGGACGGCGTATGGCATTGCCCCGGCGGTTCGCAGCGGTGAGACCTTGACCGTGGACCCGGACTCGGGGGCCTCGAGCATTTGGTTGTCGCCGAGGTAGAGGGCTTCGTGCTGGCTGGCGTTGGGGCCGAAGAAGATCATGTCGCCCCGCTTCATTTGCGACAATGGCACTCGCATGCCGATGTTGTATTGATAGCCGCTGTAATGGGGCAGCTTGATCCCGACGGCTGCGAACGCGAACAGGGTCAATCCCGAGCAGTCGAACCCGGGGATTTCGAAGTCCCGGAAGCTATCGGCGACCCCGCCGTCGCGGACTCCGACGGTGGCGCCGTTGATGTCGCCGCCGCCCCAGGAGTACCGGGTACCCACTACGGACAGTCCGCGGCCGATGACCGCCTCGATCATCTGCTGACCGGTCATCGAGCTGGCCGACACAGGTGCTGTTGGCGTGGTCGCGGTCGCGGGAGGCGCGGTCTGGGCCTGCGGCACCGGCGCTCCGATCCCGAACAAGGAGGTCAGTTGCCCCAACAGCGATGAGGCAGCGTTACCGGGTGCGGCGGTCACGGCCCCAGTGGTCGCGGCGGCCTGGGAGGCAGGGGGTGCTGACGTCACGGGGACCGATTGTTGTTCGGCCACTACAAACTGGTCGTAGATCCGCTGCTGACTCGCCGGGTCGTCCGACGCTGCCTTCGCTTGTTCAAGTGCCCGGGCGGCTACCGTGCGGCGAGTGCTGAGCTGTCGTCGTTGATCGGATGCCCGGCGCAAGCGTTCTAGCGTTATCGCCACCGATGTTTCGGCTTGGCGTCGACGGTCAGCGGCCGCGCCGGTCGTGGCGTCGACCGCGATCTTCGCGGCGCGCGCTGCGCTGCGGCTCAGCTCTGCCCGCCGGCGGGACTCGGTCATCCGAATTACGGTGCGAGCCCGTTCGGATGCCAGACGGCGCAAGATCGCTGTCCGGTCGAGAGCGGTGGGGCCATCCGGGGCGGTCACCGCATCCGCTAATCCTCCTGTCACATTGCCTTGGACGTAGAGGGCACGGATCATCGTGTCCAGCTCTCGCTGCGCGTCGGCGACACCGCGATCTGCCGCAGCGACTTCACGGTCAGCGACGATCACCGCATTTCCGGCGGCCCTCGCCGCGTCGGCTGACACCGCCACGTCGATCGCCGCCTTGTTCACTGACTGCCGTCGCACATCCACATCGTCCTGCAACGCCGCGATCTGCTGCTCGAGGTCGGCGACCCGTACGATTAGGGTCGGCACTACAGCCACCGGATGACCGGCACCGGGATCGGTAGCTATGTGCCGCGCCTGCACCGGCGCCGGGCTGACGATCACCAGCGCGGTGATGATCACGATCCCCGAAGCGCGGTGTATGCGAGATGACCATCGCCGCTGTGCAGCCACGAGTTCTCCTTCGATCTAGCGACCCGGCGCCGATACCTCGCCTAGCCATCCCGGGCATCCCCGAGGGGCGGAATCAGTTGGTGTGCAGATACATTGCCGCTTCATGGTCTCCTGGATGGCAGTCACCTCTGCCGCACCATCCGAACCGTACGTCACAGTCGTCACATGCGGAAGCGGCGGCGGAACCACCCGAGCGTCACCGACAGCGTCTGCGTGGGTGCTGATCTGCGGTATTCAAGATTCCGTCAAGATCCTGCAACTATCCGCGATAGCACGAAGGAGTAGTGCGAGCCTTGTCTGGTGAGTTGGAATCGGCAGTCATGCACGTGCTGTGGGACAGTGAGCGCCCACCTAAGGTGCAGGAGGTCGTCGATGACCTCGACACCGGTCGCGATATGTCGCACACGGCCGCGCGCACGATCCCGGCCGGCGGGATCGTCGCCGATCGGCCGTCGGATTCTGCGCTACCGTTGCCGGCAGTGCTGGCCTCCCCTCGATCGGAGCAGCAGCTCCGTGCTGATGCCGAGCTCTGATGCCACATGTGGCGCGCCGCCGCAATTGGGTAATGTATGCGCACCAATATCTGCAATATGCCGTTCGGTTCCATTTGCGCCTCGACGACCTCAGCCTACGTCGCGCTCGGCAGGGGGCATGCTGTGACGGCTCAAGACCGACGTACTGATCAACTCGGCCTGCGTCAGATAGATCGACGTGCATTGCTTTTTACTGCGGTTGGCACGGTGCCGGTCATCGTCGCAGGGTGTGCCACAGATGATGTCCCGCACGGCGGGCGCCCTGCCACGGGCTCCTCGAGCATCACTGCCGCCATTGGTGCTACGGCCGGCCCGGCGGAGGTCGCCGTCACCCCCGCCGATGGCGCGAAGGACGTGAGCCCGATTGCGCCGGTGTCGGTGTCGGTCGCCAATGCGACGCTGGTCTCGGTCACCCTCATCGACGCGAACGGTGACTCGGTCGAGGGCAACGTTTCGCCCGACATGCTGTCCTGGAAGCTGGCGACCCCCATTGCCTACAACGGCCTCTATACGCTGGTGGTGAAGTATGGTGCGCTCGGCCAGCAGCGCGAGCACACGAGCACCTTCAGCACGGTGATGGTCGACGGCACCAACAAGACGCTGCCGTACTTCGAGAGCACCGGCGGCAACTCGCTCAACGATGGTGCCGTGTATGGGGTCGGGCAGGTTGCGGTGGTGCACTTCGACGAGCGGATCACCGACCGAGCGATGGCGCAGAAGCTGCTGACGGCGACCACCACCCCGCCTGTCGCAGGCGCGTGGATGTGGACGACAGACAAGACCGTGGCGTGGCGGCCCAAGGACTACTATCCGCCGGGCACCAAGGTCACGGTCGAAGCGAAGGTATTCGGAAGGGAGGTCAGCCCGGGCCTGTGGGGCGAGAAGGACGTCGCGATCACCTTCAGCATCGGCGAATCCCACGTCTTGATCGCCGACGACACCACCAAGCAGGTCCAGGTGTTCATCAATGGCCAGATGGTGCGGTCCATGCCCACGTCGATGGGGCAGGGCGGCACTGAGGTGATCAACGGCAAGACGCTTCACTTTTGGACGCAGCGCGGCGTGTACACGGTGCTGGACAAGGCGAACCCGGTGATCATGGACTCGTCCACCTACGGGCTGCCGATCAACTCCCGCCTGGGCTACAAGCAGACCATCGGCTGGGCCACGCGGATCAGCAACGACGGCATCTACCTGCACGCGCTCGACAACATCGAAGCGCAGGGCCTGCGCAACGAATCGCACGGCTGCCTCAATCTGCACCCGGAGAACGCCGAGTGGTTCTTCGGGATCAGCCAGCCGGGCGACGTGGTGGAGGTCCGCAACACCGGCGGCCCGCCGCTGGAGCAGTGGCAGAACGGCGACTGGTCGGTGCCATGGGCTACCTGGTTAGCCGGCGGTGCGAATACTACCGAGCGTTAGCGCAAACCGACATGCGGATCTCTGCCCCAGGACCGAACCAGCACCGGTCTGCTGAACCCGCCGAGATGCGTCGGCAGCCGGCCCTGTCACAACCCGCCCCACTGCGAACGGGTACCGGTGGCCACAGTGTGGCGGGCGTGGCGGCGAAGCCTGGTGGACACGCCCAGTGAGCGACATCGCGACGAGGAGCACCTCGGTGCCGCGGCGAAGGTCCCGGGGGGCGCGACGGCGCGGCGATACCAGTTCAGACTCTCGGCGCATGCCACGCTTCCTACCAATGCAAGTGACGGAACCAGCCATCACCTACGGGGTCTGCCCCCTTGACCGGTGTTGCAGCCTTGGACGGTGTTACGTGTACTTGAGGGTCGTCATCATGCCCATCTCCATGTGATAGATGTTGTGGCAGTGCAGGGCCCACGTTCCGGGGTTGTCGGCGTCGAGGTCGACTTCGACCGAGCCCATGGGCTTGATGAGGATGGTGTCTTTGCGGAGTCCTCCGCTGCCGGGCAGCGCCCAGGTGTGCCCGTGAATGTGCATCGGGTGCAGCATCATCGTTTCGTTGGTGATCTGCATGCGCAGCCGCTGACCTTTGGTAACGCTCAGAGGGGTGTCCTCGCCGTGCTTCTTGCCGTTGATACCCCAGGCGTACGGGTCCATCTGGCCGTTGAGCGAGACTTTGATCGTCGACTCCGGTTCGCGGGCGGGTAGGCGTGCGGAGTCGGCGGCGGCGAGCTCGGTGGCGCCGAGGAGCACGGGGCCGTCCAGTTCGGCGGGACGGATGTCGGCGGCGGGGGCGGCGCCGGAGCCGGTGCGCAGGACTGCGAGTGCCTGGCCGTTCTTGCCTTCTGCGGCTGCGACGAGGGGGAACGCGCCGTCGCCTGCGGTGACGGTCACGTCGTATCGTTCACCCATCGCAACGTAGAGAGCCCGGGCATGCTTGTCCTGCACTCGGTGGCCGTCGGTGTGGGTGACGGTCATGCTGTGTCCGCCGAGGGCGACCCGGAAGACGGTGTCGGAGCCGGCGTTGATGATTCGCAGGCGGATGCGTTGTCCGGGTTTGGCGCGGAATTCGGTGGGCGCGGCCGGGATCCGGCCGTTGATGAGGTAATGCGGGTAGATCACGTCCCCGGCATCGCCGAGCGGGGAGCTGCTCATGCCGGGCATCGACGAGTGGTCCATGCCGCCCATGTCCATGCCGGGTTTGATCGGGCCGGTCTTGGCTTGGAAGTCGGCGAGGATCTGGTCGGGGTTCTTGCCGACGCCGTCGGTCCAGTCGTCGAGGACGACGATCCATTCGGCGTCGTAGGCGCCGGGTTCGTTGGGGTCGTCGATGATGATCGGGGCGTACAGGGCGCGGTCGAGTTGCGCGCCGACGTGCGGGTGGAAGTAGTGGGTACCGGCATCGGGGGCGGTGAACTCGTAGACAAACCTGCCCCCAGGGCGGATCGGATCCTGGGTGACGCCGGGGACGCCGTCGGCCGGATTGCGCAGCCGGATGCCGTGCCAGTGGATGCTGGTGTCGGCGGGGAGCTTGTTGTCGAGGGTCACGCGAAGGAAGTCGCCGGCGTTGGCGCGGATGACCCGCCCGGGCAGGGAATCGTCGTAGGCCCACGTCCGAGCAGTGATGCCGCCGAGGTCGACCGTGCTCTCCCGGGCGGTGAGTGTCGTTTCAACGACCTTCTGCCCCGCCTGGGGTGTTGCTTGCAGCGGGGGACCCTGCAGCGGACGGGAGGCGCCGCCGGGCGTGCTGGCGGTCTTGTCGCCGCACGCGGCGAGCGCTCCGACGCCGAGAGCGGCGAGGCCGCCGAAGAGGGCTGTTCGTCTGGTCACCGGTGTCATGCGTGATCCCCTTAGTCGAGTCGAGAGGCTGGAAGAGGCGGTGTCTATGGCGCGGCGGGGCTGGTGGAGGGGCTGCCGTGGTCCATTCCTGGCATGCTTGGCATCCCCGGCATGCTGGGGTGCGATGCGGGGGAAGAACTCTGGGAGCTGCTCATTGAGTGCCCGGCGGGCATCGAAGTCTGAGTTGAGACCGATGTGGTGGTGGCGGTGTTGTGGTTCATCGACGACATGCCGTCGCCGCAGGCGGTGACGGCGAGCGCGATCGTGGCGGTAACAGCCGCCGTGGTGAACAGTCGCTTGGGATTCATGGGTTCTTCCTTCTAGCCGGGATTCTCTGGGGGACTCTGCGGTGGGCTTGTCTGGGAGGTGAGTTCGACACCTCGGTGGTGTCGGGGGCTGACGCCGGGTAGCCACGCTTGCCGCTGCGGCACTGGTAGATCGGCAACGTTAGCGTGAACTGGGCGCCCCGGCCTGGCCCGCGGCTGGTAGCGGTGAGGGATCCGTCGTGGGCTTCGGCGAGCGCACGAGCGATGGTCAATCCGATCCCGCTTCCGCCGGCGTCGCGATTGCGGGAGGTGTCGGTGCGGTAGAAGCGGTCGAAGACGTGCGGGAGGTGCTCGGGGGCGATGCCGTCGCCGGTGTCGTCGACGACGATGTCGATCAGGTTGTGATCGCGGCGTCGGCTGCTGACCGTGACCTTGCCGCCCGGTGGGGTGTGCCGGCGGGCGTTGCTAAGCAGATTCGCCAAGGTCTGCCCGATGCGGGCACGGTCGGCATCGACGAGGTCGGTGCTGGTCGGGCCGAGGACGAGGTGGATACCCGCTTCGTCGTAGCCAGGTTGCGCTTCACGGACAGCGCCAGTGGTGATGTCGTTGACCGCGGTCGGTTCGGGTTCGACACGCAATTGCCGTTCGCCGGCGCGGGAGACCGAATCGATGTCGTCGGCGAGGCGTTTGAGCCTGCCGGTGGCGCTGCGGATGACGCCGTACATCTGCTCGCCCGGGGTGCGGATGCCGTCTTCGGCGGCTTCGATCTGCGCGGCGATCGTGGTGATCGGGGTGCGGAGTTCGTGGGCGAGGTCCGAGAGCATCTGCTGGCGGATCTCCTCGGTGGTGTCGAGCTGCTCGGCGAGCCGGTTGACGCTGCGGGTCAAGTCGCTGAATTCACGGCCCAGGCGGCTGGGCGGGACACGGACGGCGTGGTTACCAGCGGCGATGTTCGCCGTCGAGGTGACCACGGCGCTGATCGAGCGCTGCACCCGGCGGGTGATCAGCCAGCTGACCACCAGTGCCAGCACCACCGAGCAGAGCAGGGCGACCGACACGGACACGATCAGCGACGAGGCGAACGCCTCTTCGACGTGCTTGGCCTGCGGGGATGTGGTGGGCAGGCCGGCGTGAGCCATGTGGGTGTGGAACAGGTGCGGCGCGACCGTCCAGGCGACCAACGCTGAGCTTGCGGCGCCTGCGGCGATCACGACGGTTTGGGCGATGAACAGGCGAGTGGTGAACCCCGAACGTTGCCGCCCGCCGGCCCGCCGACCGGACAGCAGCGTGCTCATCGTTGCGACCGGCCGTCACCCATTCGGTACCCGATCCCGCGAATGGTGCGGATGTAGCGGCGCTCGGCCGCGGTGTCACCGAGCTTGCGACGCAGGCTCGCGATGTGGACGTCGACGACGTGGGCGTCGCCGACCCAACCGGGACCCCAGAGCTCGGAGAGGAGCTGATCGCGGCTGAACACCATCCCTGGTCGGCGGGAGAGCACATCGAGCAAGTCGAATTCAGTTCGGGTGAGCGCGATCGGTGTCCCCGCAAGGCTCACTTCCCGCCCCTGCGGGTCGATCACCAGCTCATCGATGCGGCGTTCCCCGGGCAGCGGCATGCCAGAGGCATTGACGGTTCCGGCGCGCGGCCTGCGGAGCATCGCTTCGATCCGGGCGATCAGCTCACGGGGGCTGAACGGTTTGGTCAGGTAGTCGTCCGCTCCGACCGAAAGCCCGACGAGAGTGTCAACCTCGTCGGCGCGGGCAGTGACCATCACCACGTAGGCATCGGAGAAAGTGCGCAGTTGCCGACAGACCTCGACGCCGTCCAGCGAGGGCAAGCCGAGGTCGAGGACGACGACGTCCGGGGGCAGGCGATGCGCAGCGGTCACCGCGGCGGCGCCATCGCCACTGATCTCCACGTCGAACCCACTGCGCTGCAGGTAGTCGGCGATGACCTCGGCGAGGTCGGGTTCGTCCTCGATGACCATCGCACGCAGGCCCAGCTTCGGCCGCGGCTCAGTCACCGCCGCCGGCCTGGGCTCGGCAACAATCGCATCCATGCCTCCCATCGTGGCCTGACGGTATGCCGACGGTCGACCTGGGACGGCGATCTTGAGCAAATCTTGACCTTGAGCAAACGTAACATCCCAGTTACGGCACGCACAGTCGAAAGCGATCAGAAACCCCTCACCGGACTGATCACGATGTGACCCGCCTTCACCCGGACGGGCCACAGGCGCGCCGCCCGACCGGCTCCCCAGCCGATGCCGCAGCGGAACTCTGCTGCGGGCGGGCGGCGTCGCCGCACACCCGCGAGATCCTGCTTCGCCGTCCGAAAGGAATACCCCGACGTGAGCCTCCACGTGACCACGGTTCCCGCCCAACAACCGCCAGTACCGCTGCATCATCCGGCGTTGCCGTACCGGCAGTTCGGCGAACCTACGGCGTCGTCGGACCGGCCTGGCGCGTTGGTGGGGAACACACCGGTGATGCGGGTCGCCGAGCCGTTCGCACCCGCCGGACATGGTTTCTGGGCGAAACTGGAGGGCTTCAACCCTGGCGGGATGAAGGACCGGCCCGCTCTGCACATGGTCGAGCGGGCGAAAGCGCGCGGCGATCTGGCGCCAGGCGCACGGATTGTCGAATCAACCAGTGGCACCCTGGGACTCGGCTTGGCGTTGGCGGGGATCGTGCACGATCATCCCGTGACACTGGTGACCGACCCGGGACTGGAACCGATCCTCACCCAGATGCTCGCCGCCTACGGCGCCCGGGTGGATATGGTCACCGAACCGCACCCGAGCGGCGGGTGGCAGCAGGCCCGCCGGGACCGCGTCCAAACCCTCCTGGCCACAGATCCAACGGCCTGGTGCCCGGATCAGTACACCAACCCGGACAACGTCAGCGCCTACCAGCCCCTGGCGCTGGAACTGCTCACTCAGCTCGGGCACATCGACGTCCTCGTCTGTTCCGTCGGCACCGGGGGCCACTCCGCCGGGATCAGCCGCACTCTGCGGCAGTTCCTGCCCGACGTCGAGCTCGTCGGCGTCGACACGATCGGATCGACCATCTTCGGTCAACCCGCGCACAAACGGCTTATGCGCGGTCTCGGCTCGAGCATCTACCCGGGCAATGTCGACTACTCGGCGTTCTCCGAGGTGCATTGGGTCGCCCCCGCCGAATCGGTGTGGGCGTGCCGGGCCCTGGCATCGACGCACTACGCCACCGGCGGCTGGAGCGTCGGAGCAGTCGCACAGGTAGCCGGGTGGATCGCCGGCACCCGCTCACCGGACACAGTCGTCGCCGCGGTGTTCCCCGACGGCCCACAGCGGTACTACGGAACCGTGTACAGCGACGAGTACTGCCACGCCAACGGCATCGACCCGACCATGGCGCCGCCGTCCGCGCCGGTAACCATCGCCGACCCCACCGCGACCGTGGTGACCCGATGGTCACGGTGCAAGGCGGTCCGCGACCCTCTCAATGCGCGATGACCGGACCGATCGCCACGTTCCGCACCTTCGACCGGCCCAGCCAGGTGTTGATGGTCAACCAGTTCACCATCAACCTCGGCTTCTACATGCTCATGCCCTATCTCGCCGGATACCTGGCCGGGCCCGTCGGGCTTGCAGGGTGGGCCATCGGTCTGGTGATGGGAATCCGCAACTTTTCTCAACAGGGCATGTTCCTGGTCGGCGGCACGCTGGCTGACCGGCTCGGTTACAAGCCGCTGATCGTCGCCGGGTGTCTGCTGCGGACCGTCGGGTTCGCTCTGCTGGCCACGGTTGATTCCCTGCCCGCCCTGCTTGCCGCTTCCGCGGCCACCGGGTTCGCCGGCGCCTTGTTCAACCCCGCGGTGCGCGCCTACCTCGCCGCGGACGCCGGAGACCGACGCATCGAAGCGTTCGCGATCTTCAACATCTTCTACCAGGCGGGGATCCTCGTCGGCCCCCTGGTAGGGGTGTTGCTCATGGCGTTCGACTTCCGCGTGACCTCGCTGGTGGCCGCGCTGGTGTTCGCCGCGCTGACCGTCGCGCAGATCCTCGCTCTGCCTCGCGATCGCCGCGAGGGTGCGCCTGCTTGCGAACCGCGGCGCTCGGTGCTGGCGGACTGGCGGATCGTGGCCGGGAACCGGCAGTTCGTCCTGTTCGCCTGCGCGATGATCGGATCGTACGTGCTCTCGTTCCAGGTGTACTTGGCGCTGCCGTTGCACGCGGCGGCGATCACCGGCAGCGAACCCTCGTCGACGTACCTGGTGGCGTCGGTGTTCGTGGTCACCGGGATCATCGCGGTCGCCGGGCAGCTACGGATCACCAGCTGGTTCCGCCGTCGATTCGGCCCCACCCGCAGCTTGGGAGTGGGTATGGCGGTGATGACCAGCGCGTTCGTGCCGTTGCTGGTGGTACCGACCGCGACGCTGGCCGGGAAGGCCACCGCTGCCGGTGCGCTGCTTGTCGCTGCCGCCGGCCTGGCGATCGCGACCGCGACCGTCTTTCCGTTCGAGATGGACACCGTGGTCAACCTTTCCGGCGATCGGCTGGTCGCCACCCACTACGGGCTGTACAACACGGTCGTCGGCGTGGGGATCCTCGCCGGGAACCTGGGGACCGGCGCGCTGTTGTCGCTGGGTGTGCGCCTGGGGTTTCCGGGGTTGATCTGGGCGGTGCTGATCGCTATCGGCGCCGCGGCGACGATAGCGTTGGGCGCCCTGCATCGCTCCGGCGCACTGACTGGATCTGAGCCGTCCGGCACGTCCCATCGACGACCTGCTGTGGCCGGTCGGCACCGGCGGTAGCAGGCGGATGCGGCGTCAGTAGTCGAAGGCCGCGCGGGTGCGTTCACACGCCGAACCCGGCGGGTTTGCTCCGCCGGGTTCGGATGGGAGAACCTTGGTTCAGGTCGTAGTCACGTCCGTATCCTTCCCCAGCTCAGCGGCTGGTGTGCGCCGCAGCGTGACCAGAGCTATCCCGGAGCCGACCAAAGCGATTGCTCCAGCGCCAAGGAAAGCGGCGGAGAATCCGTCAGTGAGTGCCTGCGGGTTGCCGAGTTGGTCGGCGCCGAACGCGGCGGCGACGGCGGTCATGGCGGCGAGCCCGAGCGCTGATCCGACTTGGTAACTGGTGTTGACGATGCCTGCGGCCAGACCGCCTTCCTCGGGGCGGGCCGACGAGATCGCGGTGCCCAGCGAGGGGATGAAGGCCAGTGACATGCCGAGTGCGGCGACGAGGGAGGCCGGCAGTACGTCGACCCAGAAGGTGCCGTCGGGTCGGATCTGCGATAGCCATCCCATGCCGGTGGCGAGGATCAGCAGTCCGGCGACGATGGGGACCTTCGGCCCGAACGCGCCCATGATTCGGGGCGCGAGCACGATCATGCCGAGCATGATCAGCGCGGTCATGGGCAGCAGTGCTGCTCCCGATGGGAACGCGGTGTAGTCGAGGACCTGCTGCAGGTAGAGGTTGAGGAAGAACCACATCGGAATCCACGCGCCGCCGAGCAGGATTTGGGCGAGGTTGGCCGCGCCCAGGTTGGGGGTGCGGAAGATCGACAGCCGCATGAGTGGTTCACGACGCACGGCCTGGGAGACCACGAACGCCACCAGCAGGACCGCGGCTACGCCGAGTGCGATCCAGGTCTCGCCGGAGCCCCAGCCGGCCTCGGGGGCACGGACGATGCCGTACACCGCTGCGGCGAGGCCGAGGGTGACGGTCAGCGCTCCGAAGATGTCCACCGAGCCACGGCCGCCCATCGCCCCGCCGGGCATCAGGGCCGGGGTGGCGATGAGGGCGATCGCGGCGATAGGGATGTTGATGAAGAAGACCCAGGGCCACGAGATGTACTCGGTGATCACGCCACCCAGGAACACACCGGCGGTACCTCCGGCCGGGGCGGCTGCGCCGTAGAGCGCGAGAGCCTTGGTGAGCTCCTTCGGGTTCGCTCCGAAGATCATCATCAGCAATGTCAGCGCAGAGGGGGCGATCAATGCGGAGCCAGCGCCCTGGATGGCGCGGCCGGTCAGTTCGATGCCCACGTTGGTGGCGAGCCCGGCGACGAGAGAGCCGACGAGCAGGACGAGCCAACCGGTCGCGAACATCCGGCGGGCGCCGAACAGGTCGGACAACCTACCGCCGAGCAGAAGCAGGCCGCCGAGGGCGATGACGTAGGCGTTGAACACCCACGACAGGTTGTGCTGGGTGAACCCGAGGTCGGCCTGCATCTGCGGCAGGGCCACGCCGATGATCGAGGTGTCCATGATGACCATGAACTGCGCGGTGGCGATCAAGGCGAGTGCCCACCAACGGGTGGTGCCTCCTCCTGCTTTGCTTTCGGTACCCATCATGTACTCCATTCCGGTAGGGGGTATACGCCCGGCCGGAGGCCGGTGGCGGTTCTACTGTGTGGGATTCAGTTGGCGGAGACGCTGCGGAATCCGCGGAGCCGCAGACTGTTGCCGACGACGAAGACGCTGGAGAGGGCCATCGCCGCGCCGGCGAGCATCGGGTTGAGCATGCCCGCCGCGGCGACGGGGATCGCGGCGGTGTTGTAGGCGAAGGCCCAGAACAGGTTCGTCTTGATCGTGCTCAGGGTCTTGCGGGACAGGCGGATCGCGTCGACTGCGCTGCGGAGGTCCCCGCGCACGAGGGTGATGTCGGAGGCCTCGATCGCGACGTCGGTGCCGGTGCCCATGGCGAGGCCGAGGTCCGCCTGCGCGAGGGCCGGGGCGTCGTTGACGCCGTCGCCGATCATCGCGACGACCTTGCCCTGCTCCTGGAGCCGTGTGACGACCGCGACCTTGTCCTGTGGCATGACTTCGGCGATCACCTCGTCGATGCCGACCTCCGCTCCGATCTGCTGCGCGACGGCGGTGTTGTCGCCGGTGAGCAGCACGGGCATCAGGCCCAGGGCCCGTAGTTCGCTGATCGCCTGGGCGCTAGTCGGTTTCACAGTGTCCGCCACGACCAGGACGCCCTTCGGGTGGCCGTCCCAGCTCACGGCGACGACGGTCTTGCCCTCGGATTCTGCGCGGGCTTTGGCGGCTGCCGTGTCCGCGCTTAGTGAGACCGCCCAGTCCGTCAGCAAGGACTCGCGGCCGACGATCACGGCGTGGCCGTCGACGACGCCCTGCACACCTTGGCCCTCGATGTTGGCGAAGCCCTCCGGCGCCGGCAGTGCTCCGGTGGCTTCCGTCGCCGCGGTGGCAATGGCCTGCGCGATCGGGTGCTCGGAAGCGTTTTCCAGTGCGCCTGCCAGCCGCAGCAGTTCGTGCTCGTCCACGCCGTCCTCAGCGATCACCTCGACGAGCGTCATCTTGCCTGTGGTGACCGTTCCGGTCTTGTCCAGGACGATGGTGTCGACCTTGCGGGTGGACTCCAGCACCTCCGGCCCCTTGATCAGCACCCCCATCTGCGCACCGCGGCCGGTACCGACCAGCAACGCGGTCGGCGTCGCGAGGCCCAGCGCGCACGGGCAGGCGATCACGAGGACCGCGACCGCCGCGGTGAACGCCGCCGCCACGGGGAAGCCGGCGCCGAGCCAGCCGCCGAGGGCGGCGAACGCGATCGCGATGACGATCGGCACGAACACCCCGGACACGCGGTCGGCGAGCCGCTGCACCTCCGCCTTGCCGGTCTGCGCGTCCTCGACCAGCCGCGCCATCTGCGCCAGCTGGGTGTCCGCGCCGACGCGGGTGGCCCGCACCACCAGCCGGCCACCGGAGTTCACCGTTGCGCCGGTGACCGCATCGCCGGCGGACACCTCGACGGGCACCGATTCGCCGGTGAGCATCGACGCGTCGATCGCCGAGGACCCCGCGGTCACGATGCCGTCGGTGGCGATCTTCTCGCCCGGGCGCACCACGAACTCGTCGCCGACCGCCAGATCCCCGACGGGGATCCGCACCTCGGCCCCGTCGCGCAGCACCGCCACGTCCTTGACGCCGAGCTCGAGCAGGGCGCGCAGCGCGGCGCCGGCCTGCCGCTTCGAGCGCTTCTCGAAGTACCGGCCCGCGAGGATGAACACCGTGACGCCTGCGCCGACCTCGAGGTAGATGTTCGCCGCACCGTCCGACGGCGCGATGGTGAACTCGAAGCCGTGCGTCATCCCCGGGGTGCCCGCGGTGCCGAGGAACAGCGCGTACAGCGACCACAGGAACGCTGTCAGGGTGCCCATGGAGATGAGCGTGTCCATGGTTGCGGTGCCGTGCTTGAGGTTCATCCACGCGGCCCGGTGGAACGGGAAGGCGCCCCACAGGATCACCGGCGCCGCCAGCGCCAGGGATGCCCACTGCCAGTAGGTGAATTGCAGTGCCGGGGCCATGGCCATCGCGATCACAGGTACCGCCAGCACGGCCGAGCCGATCAGGCGCTGCCGCAGGGACGTCAATTCGGGGTCGGGCTCGTCGCCGCTGTCGGGATCGTTGGCGTTGCCCTCGCCCACCGCCCGGGCCCCGCCTGCGGGGGCCTGGGGTACGGTCGCCGAGTAGCCGGTCTGCTGCACCTCGTTGATCAGCTGCTGGGTGTCGTACCCCTCGGGCACATGGATTTTGGCCTTCTCGGTGGCGTAGTTGACCGTCGCCTCGACGCCGTCGAGACGATTGAGCTTGCGTTCGATCCGGTTCGCGCACGATGCGCAGGTCATCCCGCCGATCACCAGTTCGACGTCCTTGCCGCCCGAAGGCGCTCTCACACTCATGTCTTTCCTCCGTGTGTCATTTGGTGCTCTAGTGCCCGACTCCGTGCGACGGCGCCGCCCCCGCGTTCCCGCCCTGCTCATCCCCGCCCTGTCGGGCGTCGACGACGAACTGCGCGGTGCGCACTACGCCATCGACCTGGAAGTCCAGGTACAGCAGGTACCTGCCGGCGGTGGGAACCTCCGCTGCGAACCCGATGTCGGGACCGGAACGGCCGCCGGGCAGCGGCTCCGCCCCGGTGGCGTGCACGTGCAGATACGCGAGGTCGCCCTCGCGCAACGCCACGAGGTGCCCGTAGGCGCCGAGATAGGGCTCCAGGTCAATGACCGGCGCCCCGTCTCGCGTGATCGTCACCGTGAGGTCACTCGATCCACCCGCAGCGAGATCGCCGCCCAGCACGGCGGTGAAACCGTCCACCTGCGCGATACGGGAGGCCTCGCGGCGCTGCGCGATGGCCGCCCCATCGACCTGGACGGTCCGCGTCAGCGTGGTCGAGCTCTTCGCGCCGGTCGGGGTGAAGTCGGCGTAGATCCGGTAGGTACCGGCCTCGGGCCACGTGACGGGCACCCACCAGCGGCCGCTCGCGGTGTCGAGCGTCGGATGCAGGTGCTGGTAGTGCGCGCCATCGGCGCGCACGGCGATCAGGTGCAGTTGCTTCTCGTGCGCAATGTCGAACTCGCGCACCGGTGCTCCCTGGCGGTCGAGCACCGTGAAGTCCACACCGCCGGCGACGTTCGGAACGACCGGGGCCGTCACGGGCCCCAGGGTGTACCCGTCCGCACTGAGCGAGACGCCCTTGATCGCGGCCGCGGCCGGGGCAGCGGTGCTGGCGGCTGCGGCGCTGCCTGCATTGTGTTCCGCGCCGGCGTGCGTGCTCGTGCTACCGCGCTCCCACCCGGCGACGACGGAGTCCGGCACCACCGCACCGGCGATCCCGTAAGCGCCGGCGAAGGCCACGACCAGGCCGGCCCCGTACGCTGCGAGCTTCTGTGATGGGTTCATCGGTCACGCACCGCCGAATAGCCGGCATCCTCCACGGCAGCGAGGACCCGGGCGTCGTCGATGCCCTGCGCCGCGGTCACCCGCAGCCGTCCGGTCCGGGCGCTCACCTCGATCGATTCGACACCGGCGATCAGGCCGACCTCCTCGCGGATCGACATCTCGCAGTGTCCGCACGTCATACCGCTCACCTGGTACTCGTTCGTGGTCATGTCGCTCTCCCTTCCCTGATGCATACCCCTGTGGGGTATCTGACACTTCAGGAATAGCATACCCATGGGGGGTATGTCTAGAGGGAGCCACTCTCATCCGGGAAGCGATTCCGATCAAAGGTCGATAGTTGACGTCGATACCCCTAGGGGGTATAAATCGAGATACCCCGATGGGGTATACGAATCCGGTTCGACCGTCGAACCCGACCACGAGAAGTGAGGTTCCCCATGACCGACAACGCACCCGGCCAGTCCTGCTGCGGCCACGCGAGCGACGCCGCAGAACCGCTGGAGCTGTCGCGGACCGCCCCTGCACCCAGTGTCGACGAGATGGCTGAATGCCCCGTGATGGCGGGTACTGCCGTGCACAAGGCGACCGCGGTCAGCAAGGGCCTGTACCGGGACTTCGACGGGACCCGCTACTACCTGTGCTGCGCAGGATGCGGTCCGAAGTTCGACGCGGACCCGCACAAGTACACCGCGGCGGCGTCGGCATGACCACCGTCTCCGCAGGCACCGACCCCACGCCGGTTGAGCCCGCCGGCGCTGAATCCGCACCGACCACACCCGCGGCCCCGGGGGACTGCTGCCAGTCGCAGCACGGGTACCTGACCGACAAGAGCCGATATCTGGCGCGGGCCAAACGGATCGAGGGACAGGCCCGAGGGATCGGGCGGATGATCGACGAGGACCAGTACTGCATCGACATCCTCACCCAGATCAGCGCCGCGACCAGCGCTTTGCAAGGCCTGGCGCTCGCGCTGCTCGATGACCACATCCGCCACTGCGTGGTGCAAGCAGCGCAGTCGGATCCAGACGAACTGACCACCAAACTAGACGAGGCGACCACGGCGATCGCCCGACTGGTCCGCGCCTGACCAGACGGGCGAGCCCCGGCCCCAAATCCTAAGGAGACACCATGGACCACACCACACACGCAGGGCACTCCGCCGCCGCGGTCCCTCAGGGGCTGCAGGTTGCCGAGCAGGGGTACCGGATCACCCCGGCCTTCCACACCGCGGCCGCCGGCACGAGCCGGATCGAATTCACCATCGTCGGCCCGGACGGCGCCCCCGTGACCGCCTTCGACGAGCGGCACGACAAGCGCCTGCATTTCATCGCGGCGCTCCGCGACACCAGTGTGTTCCACCACCTGCACCCGGTCATGGACACGGCGGGCCTGTGGTCGGTCGATGTCGACCTCACCCCGGGTGTATGGCGGCTGTTCGCAGACTTCGCCCCCACGGGGGCAGGTGCCGCACTCACGCTCGGCGCAGACCTCGCGGTACCCGGAGACTTCCAACCCCATCCGCTTCCCGAGCACAGCATCACCTCGGCGATCGACGACTACACCGTGACCCTCGCCGGGGACATGGCCGTCGGCCGCGGCGCCGAGTTGCGCGCCACCGTCACCCGCGCGGGTGTGCCCGTCACCGACCTGCAGCCCTACCTCGCCGCCTACGGCCATCTCGTGGCGCTGCGCGCCGGCGACCTCGCGTACCTGCACATACACCCCGAGGGCGACGCGTCCGATCCGGCAACCCCGGCCGGACCCGACATCCGATTCCATGCGGTGGCACCGTCGGCGGGAACGTACCGGCTCTTCCTCGACTTCCAGCACGGCGGCACGGTCCGCACCGCCGACTTCACCTTGACCGTCGACGACGGGCCCGCCGACCACACCGCTGCGCCCCACGCCCCACACCACGCGGGACACGGCCACCACCACTGAGATCGAACTCGAATCGCTACCCGTCAGGAGCCATCGTGGGACCCTTCGCCCACCGGGACTTCCGGTTGCTCTTCAGCGCGCAGATCGTCGCGCTGCTCGGCACCGGACTGACTACCGTCGCACTCGGCCTTCTCGCCTACGACATCGCCGGATCGTCGGCCGCGGTGGTCCTGGGCACCGCCCTGACCATCAAAATGGTGCTGTACGTGGTGATCGCACCGATTGCCGCCGCCTACGTCGACCGGTTGCCCCGCCGAGCGTTCCTGGTCTCGCTCGACATCCTCCGGGCGGCGATCGTGCTCGCGTTGCCGTTCGTGACGCAGGTGTGGCAGATCTACCTGCTGATCGGCGCCCTGCAGGCCGCATCGGCGGCGTTCACGCCGACCTTCCAAGCGGTGATCCCGGACATCATCACCGACGAGCGGGAGTACACCACCGCTCTGTCGGCGTCCCAGGTCGCGTACACGATGGAGAGCCTGGCCAGCCCGGTGGTGGCGGCGCTAGCGCTGTTGGTGATCGAGTTCAACGTGCTCTTCCTCGGCACCGCCGCCGGGTTCGTGATCTCAGCCGCGCTGGTGCTCCGCGCCACCGTCCCCGATTCGCACCGCGCGGCCACCTCCGGCGGGCCGGCAGAGCGGATCCTCGCCGGCGTCCGGATCTTCGCCGGTACCCCCAGCCTGCGCGGCGTGCTCGCGGTGAACTTCGCCGTCGCCGCCGCCGGTTCGATCGTCGTGGTCAACACCGTCAACTACGTCCGGGACCGGCTCGGCGGCACCGAATCGGATGTCGCCTGGATGCTCGCCGCCTCGGGCGGCGGCACCCTGGTAGTGGCGCTCGCAGTACCGCGGCTTCTGGACAGGCTCACTGAACGGGCGGTGATGCTCACCGGTGCAGCGCTGCTCACCGCCGCCGCCATCGGGGCGGTAGTCATGGCCTCGGCTGATCACGCCTCGTGGGCAGTGACCGCAGTGGTGTGGCTGGCCAGCGGGGCCGGTTCGGCGATGGCGATCACACCGACCGGCAAGGTGCTCCGCGCGGCCGCCGCCCCCACCGAGGTGGCCACCGTGTTCGCCGCTCAGTTCTCACTCTCGCACCTGGCCTGGCTGGTGGCCTACCCGATCTCCGGCTGGGGCGCTAACCGCTTCGGGCTCGTCCCCGCCTGGGCGCTCCTGGCCTTGATCGCCGCTGCGGGGGCAGTCCTGGCCCCACTACTGTGGCGCCGCACCCCGCCCACCGGTGCTGGCGACGACACTGCGGCAGGCACCGCGCCCAACCCACTCGAGCCCGGCAGCCCCGAATGGCGGCACACCGCCGCCGCAGGCGGCACACTCACCGAATGCCAATGCACCTGCACCCAGGCGGCGTGAACGGGCAATGCCCTGTTGATCGGCTGATCGGCGAACGGGATCGAAAGCACGACACGACCGCCGGGCGGGATGTGGGTCTCCTCGGCCACCGCCAGGCGGTCGATGGACCCCGGGGTGCCTAATTCGCAGTATGGGCGAAACGGACCGGGCTCGTCACGACGCACGGCGGGCTGGCAGGCTCGAAGGCATGGCAGATGATCTGACGGACGACGCCCTCGCGGGTATCCGTGCCCGTTTCCTTCCCGGGGCCTACCCGACCCTCGACATCCGGCCCGGCTGGTACCCGATCGTCATCGACCTCGACCGGGAAGTCGCGACGATCGACCCCGACTACCAGCTGGTGCAGGTCAAGGAGAAATTCGGCGGCCTGCGCTACTACGTCGAATTCGAACCCGACCGGCCGCGGCCCGGCTTCGATGAGCTCATTCGTGTGGCCGAACGGCGGTCGGAGCGGACCTGCGAGGAATGCGGCAACGACGGCGCCCTGGCGCACCGGGGGACCTGGGCTCGGACACTCTGCACGGCGGACGCTGCGGCGAGCGGCTTCATCCCCGACGCATCCGAGTAAGGACCGAACCCGTCGCTCAGCGATCTGCGGAAGCGATCCGTTCCAGCGGCACCGTCACCTCGTGATCACTGAACGTGAGCGTGATGCCGAGGTCCCGGACCCCAGCAGTCCTCAGGTGCCGTTGGAGCGCCCGGAGGACCTCGGTGACGGCCGGAGCGCCCGCGGTGGCTTCCGTCGCGGCCACGGCCTCGTTGAGGGCCTGGACCGCGTCGCGGTAGCGGCCGTCGATCTGATCCATCTCGGCGGTGATGGCATCGACCTGTGCGCGCCGATCCGGATCCGACAGTATCCGGGCCAGCCGCTCGTTCCCGGAAATGAACTCCACAGCCCTGTCATCGCTCGCCATAACCGCCAGTATCCACCAGGAGCCGCCGAACCCTGCCCGGCTGTCATCGCGGTGCCGCTCGCCGTTGGCACACTCGTGTTCCCCGCCTGGCAGTTCCACCCCGACCGCCACGTGCACGAGCCGCTGCTCACCCGTTTGGCAACTCCTGCGCCAGGCCGCTGACCCGTGGACTGCCGCGTGCTGGATGTGCGCGCCGTCCCGGGATATCGACGGCCACACCGCGATCGGCTATCTCGTCGACCGCGATCCGGTGGGCGATGCGCCGGACCTCCGTCGCCTTGCGACCGTGCTGGCGCTGGCCGCAGCAGACTGCGCCCGCTGGCGGCAATAGCCCCCCCAGGTCGGCGGCAACGATGCCCCGGGGGAGATGCGTTCGCTCAGTCCGGGGACAGGTCGTCGATGACTCCGTGCAGCCGGGCGATCGTGGCCTCGTGCTGCTTGATCTGCCGGGTCAGCTCCGCGATCTTGGCGTCTTTCTGATGGATCCGCAGATGCATGGCCGCGACGACGCCGGTAGCCGGATCCGCTGTAGCCGCCTCGTGGCCGGCAGCAGCTGGTGGCGGGGTCGCTGCGGTGCGCCGCTGGCGGTGAACCTTCGCCAGCAGCTCCTTGTGCCGGTAGACGGTGGAGCGCGCCAGCCCGGCCCGGAGGGCGACCGCCTGGACGTTGATGGTCTCCCCGTTGCGGCGCATCGCCGTGAGTGCCTTTTCGATACTGCGCTTGGATGCCTCGGACCGGATTTCGGCGCTCGCGGCCAACGCGGCACGAGAGGCTTCGTTGGCGCTCACGCGCCGCCGTCCTCACCGGCGGTATCGCCGCCGGCATCGACATTGCTGCCATCGCCTTCACTTGCTCTGCCGTCAGCCGGTGTGCCGCCCGCGGCAGTGCCTGCGGCGCCGCCTGCAGCGGTGCGCAGGGCCGATTCGTGGCTCCCGCGAGTCTGGATCTGCAGGATCGGCAGCCGATCGGCGGCGCCGGCACCGGTCACCGTCCCTGCAGTGTGGCGATGCCCGTCCTGGCCTGCGCAGCCCTGGTCTTTGCAGCCTTGGGTCTCGGTGGTGAGGCGGGTGATGATCTGCTCGAGCGAATGCAGCTCCCGCAGCCGCTGGTGCACCCAGATGTTGTCGTCGGTCAACTTCCGTCCGGTCCGGGCGTGGAACTGCTCGCGGCGGGCCTGCAGCAGCGCGGTGGTGGCCGCGTGCTGCGAGCGCAGTTCGTCGAGGTGTGTTGCGTCGGTCGCGAAATGCCCACAGGACAGGCAGGCGTTGCCCTTGTCGCAGGTCTTCACCGGCGGCAGTAGACACACCCCGTTAGGCAGGACCCGGTCGGTGCGCTTGGCCAGCTGGGTCATGTCGTAGATGTCGCTGGGGCTCAGGGCGATGTCGACGCCGCCGGCGCCGATCTTCTTGTGCTTGAGGAACTCCGCCTCCGACGTCGCGGCCAGGGTGGCGGCGTACCGGAGGGTCATCTCGGGGCTCTTGTGCCCGAGGTAGCGCTGCACCACGTGCAAGGGCACCCCGTCGTTGAGGAGCTCGGTGGCGCGGGTGTGCCGCAGCCGGTGAGTCTGGGTGAACCGCAAGGCCCGCCCGGTGCTGTCGGTGAGTCCATGGATCCGATCGAGGTTGCTCAGCGCCTGCCGGTAGCTGTTGTAGGGGCGGTGTCGCCGGCCCTGGTGGTGATCGCGCAGCGGCACGAATAGGTACCGCGGTGACCAGTCCGGGTGCTGCGCGGCGAGCCAGGCCCGTTGCTCGGCGATGACGTTGACCACGGCCTGCTCGATCAGGATCGTCGGGATCACCCCGTCGACCTTGGTCTGCTGGTACCGCAACTTCGCCACGAACACCCCGCTGTCACCAGCGTCGTCGCTGGCCACAGGCTCCCTCCCCACCCTGTCCCCAACCCGGTCCCCGGCCCTGTCGGGAACCCGGTCGTTAACCCCGCTGGTAACCTTGCTGGCAGCCCTGTTCGTGGGGTGCTCTGCCGGGTCGGTGGGTGGGCGTTCGAACCCGGGGATGGGCTCGATCGGGTCGACGTCGAGCATGAGGATCTCCGAGGCCCGCCGGCCGGTGAGGGCCTGCAGGAGCCAGATCCGTGCCGCCTGCGGGTCCCCGAGGCCGGCGACGAGGGAGACGGTGCCGTCGGGGTGGGTGAGCGTGACGTGGCGGCCGCGGTCGGTGGCGAGGACGTCGAGGTAGCACAGCATCCGCTGCAGATCTCCGGTGCTGTACCAGGTCAGTTCCCGGTTCCTCGGTGCGGCGCGGCGGCGGAACGCCGGCCCCCACAGGCGGGTGTGCGCGGGTCCGACCTCGCCCCACCGGGCGATGCCGGTCGCCGCGGCCGCCTCCCCGGCGTGGTCGACCATGAATGTGTAGAACACCTGCGTCTGGGACACGGTCGCTTCGATCGCCGAGCCGGTCAGCCGTCGGTCCGGGCGGGCGGAGGCGGCCGGGCTGCGCAGCCATGCGGCGAACTCGGTGAAAATCGTGCGCAGCTGCGCGGGGTCATCGGCCAGGACCGGATCATCGGTGTGTCCGGTGTCGGTGAGGAACCGCCCCAGGTGCCGGGTCGCCATCCTCGAGCGTTCCACCGCGGAGGACCAGCGCAGCAGCTCGGCGGTGATGGACACGCGGAGCCAGAACCGTACCCCTTCGCGCAGCCACACCGGTTCGATGCCGCCGAGCCGGGCGGCCATGTCGTGGCTGGGTTCGTGTTCGCGTTGCGGGATCCGCGGATCGACCCGCAGGTCCCAGATGTCGTGCTCCCACCAGGAGCGGTCGGTGCATCGCACCGATAGGTACAGGTGCAGCTGCTCGATCAGGTGGGTGATGCTGCGGCGGGTGTTCACCGGTGGGAGCCGCTTGTTGCGGGCCTCGTAGGCGCGCAGGGCGTGCCGCAGCAGCGCCGCCGAGGTGAGGTCGGTGATCGACACTGGTGGATGCCCGTGCTCCCGAGTGAAGCTCTGGGTGGCGTGGGAGATCGCCTCGCAGCACCACCGCAGGTACGCCGGTTCGATCTTGCCGATCTGGTCGGTGTCGCACAGCCACACGAACCAGGCCACCTCCCGGGCGAACCGCGGCGGGCAGCCCTGCGGGGTGAAGTCCAGACGACGGCCGAGATAGCGCGAGTTCTGCCGGAACACCTCCCGGTGCTCGGGCGAGTCGATCTGGTAGATCGGCTCCCGCCACGCCGCCGGCACGAGGGCGGCTTGCGCCTGCCAGGTGAACGCGGTCGCCGCCGCCGCCGACAACCGCGGCGCAGGCTCAGGGGTGGTCATCGTGCAGGCCTTTCCATCCGGCGACGTAGTTGCGCCACTGCGCGATCGACCGCATCTCGGCGTCCTCAGTGACCCACCCGTAGGTCGACAGGGTGGTCTGCACGTCCGCGTGGCCGAGCCTGCGCATCACCACGTGCGGAGCGACACCGGAGAGCAGCAACGCCGTCGCGTGAGTGTGGCGGAGCCAGTGCGGCGTCCACCCCGGCTGCAGCGCCCGCTGCCCAGGCTCTGCGTCGGTGTGGGTGGCTGTGTCGGTGTCGGGGTGGTTGCAGCGGCGGGTGATCGACCGAACCGCCGCGTACACCGTTTCCGGCCGCATCGGCGCGAACCGGGTGCCGTGGGTGAGGTTGACGAACACGAAATGCGTACTGAAACCAGGCACTTCCAGATCGGCGCCGTCATCGATCAACGCCCACACGTACTCCGAGTACAGGGCCGCTAGATCGTCGCCGACGTAGATCCGCCGCGGCCCGGTCTTGCATCGCACCTCGTGTGGGTGGTCCTGGCGGCCGGCGACCTCCACATACGGGGTGCCACCGCCACCGATGTGGAAATCGTGATGCCGCAACGACAACGACTCACCGAGCCGCATCCCGGTCTCAACGAGGATCGCGAATAGCAGCCGGTTCCGCAGCCCGGGACCGGCGCCGGACCAGCGGGTGCCGTCATGGGTGGCGCACGCGTTGAGGATCGCCGTGACCTCCCGCGGCAACAGCACAGGGGTGGCGGACCGGTTGGGTTGCCGTACCCGGTAGATCGGGTGATCGGTGGGTTGGCTGGGGCCGACACCGTCGAGGAACCCGACGTACCGGGACCGTCGCCGCCACTGCCCGTGCGAGGTGAACAGCTTCTCGTACGGGCCCAGCAGATGGTGCGCGTCGGCCTGGAATCGGTAGAAGCTGAGCACCGCGGTCGCCCGCAGCTGCACCGTCGCCGTCGACGACCCGCCGACGATCTCGGGGCCGATCCGCCGGGTCCCGGGCAGATCCCCCGTCCGCAGGAACGTCAGGAACTGCCCGAACAAGGTGGTGGGAAACTCATCCCACCGGTGCCCACTGTGATCGAGCACCGTCCACCACTGCGCCAACCCCGCCGCGTACGCGCGGACCGTGTTCGGTGACGCCGCGCTCGCCGTGAGGAACCGCAGGTACTCCCGGGCCGGTTTGATCGGCCGGTCCAGCTCGTCGACCACGATGTACGTGCCCGGCCGGTCCGGGTACCGCACCCGCTGCACCTTCGCCACCGTCCCGCCCGCCTACATGTCTCGGGTCAGGCTCGCCGGGACCGCTGCTGGAACCGCCGGAAGTCGATCACATCCGCTGAACCGTCAGCGGCATCCCGGTCCTCACCCCGCGCACCTGCGACGGTGTCGACGGCCGGAGCCGAGGGAGCCGCGGCGGAGGAGGCGGTGGGGGACGAGGTGGTGGAGGGGGCGGGCCGCTGCCCGACCAGGAAATCCGCGAGGATATCGCCCGGGAAGATCAGGTCGTAGGTCGCCAACAACTGCGGCGACTGCACGGAAAAGCCCAACTCGATCCACTTGCTCAGCAAACGCGGCCGCTCCACGGCCCGGTCGTCCCAGCCCGGCTCGGTCCGGCCCCAGGTCCGGCCCGTATCCGGGTTGACCCGTTGGTAGAGCTGCTTCTGCAAGCTGCGGAACCGGTCGTCGTCGAGCACGCCACCGGTGTGCAGGTGCCGTAGCAACGCGCCGATCGAAATGCCCCACTTCTGCTTGACCGGCACCAACGACATCAGCGACGGCGTCCGCGTAACCTCCTTGCGTACCTGCGCCAACGGGGCGAGCAACTCCGAGGCGAACCGCGACGCTTGCTCCTCCTTGTCCTCTGTGACATCGCCGCTCCAGTGCAAGCTCAAGTGGCCCAACTCATGGGCGAGAGTCCACCGTGTCCGCTCCCAGGATGTCGACTGCCGCACTACGATCAGCGGCCGCGCCTTGAACTCACCGACCCGTGTCGAATACCCGAGGTGCTTCTCCGAGGCGGCCGCGCCGCCGTCGCCGTCGCGCAGGGTCGCGGCAGCGAGCATCCGCCGCATCACGATCGGCACACCCGCGTGCTCGATGTTGTGGGTCAGGTAGTCGATCGGCTCGTCCCGGCCCACGCCGAGCGCATCACGTACCCGCCCGGCCGCCTCCGCGACCGGCACCGACGGATCGACCATCGGGATCTTCACCGCCGGCAGCTGCCACCGCGAATGCAACTCGTCGAGGAACTCCCCGACCATCGAAGCGAAATCCGTCAGGTACTCCTGCTCGGTCTTCGTCGTCGACTGCGGCGCCCGAAACAGCAAGTCCGATGGGTGGATCCGCATCGGCGGCTCCGTGGTGAAGAACCGTGGCGGGAACCGCAGAATCGTCGTAAACGCCTCCAGTTCATCGGTACTGATCTCGCTAGTGATCGACTTCTCCAAACGGGTCAGTCGCGCCGCCGACGGCCATCCCAACTCAGCTGCCAGCGCTTTCGCGGTCATCTTCCGCATGATCCGGGCTTGACGCACCCGGCGTCCGTATACGTTCACCGTCGCCCTCATTGCACATCCGATTCAACGCTGCAGGTCCCCGCTGCATACCAGTTTCCCCCTGCTATGACGGCTACGCAGGCGTGGGCGTGGTATCCGGCCCACCGTCGTCGTGGTCGTCGCCGGTGCCCTGGGCGCGCTTGTCGTAGGTCCCGAAGTCGTCCGACGGGGCGCCGCCGATCGGCTTCGGCTTCTGCAGTCCGTAGAACGGTGACTCCTCCACCGGAGGGAACGGCACCAACGCCAAGATCTCCGCACTGGCCGGGTTGTCCACCCCACGAACCACCGCCAGGTGCAGCGCCTCCAACGTTGTGTTGTCCGTCGTCGACCACAACGCGAAGATGCCGTCGTGCTCGCGTTGCTCCTCGTCGTCCCCGCTGGTGCTCCGCTTCGCGGGCTTGGGGATCTGGCCAGGTCCGGCGAACAGATTCATCTGCTCCGGCCGCAGCCCGCCGTTCGCGATCTTCTGCTCGACCTCCGGCGGCAGCACGACCTCCCGGTCGACCGCCGCCTGCAGATGCCTGGATAGAAACTTCCGGAGCCGAAACTCCGTACCCAGATTCACAAACACGGCGCCGCCGCCCTGGCCCCGGATGCACCGCAGATTGACTCCGGGCCTGTCGTTGCGTTCGTTCTTCCAGATATCGCGCATCGTGTGCCGCACCGCCGAACAGAACGCATCGCCGGACACCTCCGCCGGATCCGCATGTCGCGGAGACCACATCTCCCCGACCTCGGTGATCGCCACCGGCAGATCGAGACGCACGGTCGCCAACGCGGGACGATGCTGCTCGACGAACGCCTCGAGTGTCTTCTGAAGCTCCCCATGGAGTGCCATAGCGAAATAATTGCACGGAAACCCTCCACTCGCAAGAGGCTCGCCCACCATCGCGTTTTACGGTAGACCCGACCACTGACATGCATCTAATCCTACATGTAGTGGACGATTAAAACCAGCTCTGACTAGGATGAATTACCGTGTCGTGCAGGGAAATTACCGATAAGGAATCCAGGTGGTGTTCGCGGTGCATCGCAGCCCGTCGGGCAGGCGCGGCCTGCGCAGCATCGGCGTCGTCGAGCGCGGCGGCGACGGTTTCGTCGGCGTCCGCGCGGCGTGGGAGCGGGACGGCGGGTTCACGCCGGCGTTCGCGGGCCTGCGGGCGCTCCTGGACGAACGCGAGGCGCTCTGATGGTGATTCCGGTACTCCTGTTGGCGGCCGCGGCCCTGGTCTGGCCCGGCGGTCCGGCGGCGGCGCGGCTGCGAGCGGGTTCGGCCACGCGGTCGCGGGCCGCGCTCCGCTGGGGATGGCTGGCGGCGGCCCTGCCCGCCGGCGCCCTGCTGATCGGCCCGGCCCAGGCCCTCGCCGCCGCGCTGGCGGCGGGCACCGCGCGGGAGCTGTGGTCCCGTTCGCGCGTCCGGCGGGAGGAGGCGCAGTGGCTGTCCGCCGTGCTCGCGGGCGTGGACGCGATGGTGGCGGAGCTGTCCGTCGGCGCGCACCCCGCGGCGGCCTGCGCCGCCGCGGGACGGGACGCCGACGACCCGCGGATCCGTGCCGTGTTCGCCGAGATGGCGGGCCGCGCGGAGCTCGGCGGGGATGTGGCGGCGGGCCTGCGCCGGCACCAGGGCGAGAGCGCGGCATGGGGACGGATCGCGGCGGCCTGGGAGACGGGGACGCGGCACGGGATCGGGATGGGCGACCTGCTGGGTTCGGTCCGCGATGACCTTCGTGCCCGCGAACGCTATACGCAGCGAGCACATTCCGCGCTGGCCGGTGCCCGCGCCACCGCGCAGGTACTCGCGGCGCTGCCCGTACTCGGGGTCGCGATGGGGCAGCTGATCGGTGCGGACCCTCTCGGGCTCCTGCTCCGCACCGGCGCGGGTGGCACGCTGCTCGTGGTCGGCGTGTGCCTCACGTCCGCCGGGCTGCTGTGGTCGCGCGCCATCGCCGACGGTGCCGCGGGACTCCCCGCCGCCGCTCAGAGCGTCGCCACCCGGAGCGGCGGGGCGAAGAGTGCCGGCGTGCGGAGTGCCGGCACGCAGGGCGGTGGGGCATGAGCGGCCACGGCCCCCTCGCGGCGGCGCTGGTCCTGATCGCCGTCGCGTTCGCGGTGCTGCCGGTGGCCGCCCGGTCTCGGCTCGGCGCGTGCGTCGCGGAACCGGAGGGGCGCGGGTCGCGGGTTCCCCGGCTGCCCCGGAGGGCGCCGAAACCGGATCCGTTCGAGGCGGCCGCCGCCTACGACCTGTTCGCGGTGTGCCTGCGCGCGGGAATGCCGACGGCCGATGCGTCGCGGGCCGTCGCGGGATCCGCACCCGCTGCACTGGCCGCGGTCCTGTCCAGGTCCGCCGAGCTGCTGGCGCTGGGTTCGGATCCGGAGGCCGCATGGCGCAACGATTCCGACGACCCGCAGGTGAGTGCGCTGACCCGCATGCTGCGACGGTCCGCCCGCGCGGGCTCGTCACCGGCGGCGGGCCTCGCGGACCTGGCGCGCGCCGAACGCGCGCAGGCGGAGGACCGCGCCGTCGCGGCCGGCGAACGCGCGGGCGTCGCGGTCGCGGGGCCACTCGGACTGTGCTTCCTTCCGGCGTTCGTATGCCTCGGCATCGTGCCGGTCGTGATGGGACTCGCCGGCACGGTGCTCGGCGACGGGCTGCTGTGAGGCGGCTCGAGGAAAGGGGGATGGAATGTGGATTCGATTGCGGTGCAGGATGACCGAGATGATGCTGCAGGAGGAGGGGATGTCGACCGTGGAATACGCGATCGGTACCGTGGCCGCCGCGGCGTTCGGCGCGGTGCTCTACGGAGTGGTCACCGGGGACAACATCATCAGCGGCCTCACGTCGATCATCGGCAAGGCGCTGGGCACCTCCACCGGTTAGCGGGCGACGCGGGCGCGGTCACCGTCGAGGCCGCGTTCGCGGTCGCCGGCCTGGTCACGGTCCTGGTGTTCAGCGTGGGAGCGATCGTCGGGGTCACGGCGCACGTGCGGTGCGTCGACGCCGCCCGGGAGGCGGCACGGCTCGCCGCCCGCGGGGACGACGCCGGCGCCTCGCGCGCGGTGTCCGCGGTCGGCCCGCCGGGGGCGGCGATCTCGTCGAGGCGCGACGGTGACTCGGTGACGGTGCAGGTCAGAGCCCCGGTTCCGGTGCTGCCGGGACTGACGCTCACTGCCACCGCCGTCGCGGCGGTGGAGCCGGGTGAGGGGTGATGCGCATGCTGCGGGAGGCGGCCGCGCGCGAGGACGGCGTGGCCACGGTGCTGGCTGCCGTGATGATCGCCGCGATCGTGGCGGTCGCCGTCATGGTGGTCGACGTGGGCGCGGCGGTGTCGGCGCGGCACCGGGCGCAGTCGGCGGCGGACCTCGCCGCGCTGGCGGGCGCGGCGAGTGCCGTCGACGCGGAGGCGGCGTGCGCCGCCGCGGCCCGGTTCGCGCGGGCGAACTCGGCGGATCTGGCCGCGTGCGCGGTGCAGGAGTTCGCGGTGACGGTGCGCGTGCGCGTCCCGGTGTCCTTCGCGGCCTTCGGATCCGGTGAGGCCGTCGCGTTCGCCCGTGCGGGCCCGCGGTGACCGCGCCGGCCGGTGTGCCGCGTTGGGCTGCGCACCGTCGGCGCACGGCGCACACTGGAGCGATGGCGCACGACGAGGGCCTGGCGGACCGGATACGCGACGCGATCGACGGCGAGCCGGGGATCACGGAGAAGCGGATGTTCGGCGGCCTGGCGTTCCTGGTGGACGGGCACATGGCGATCGCGGCCAACAGTCGCGGCGAGGCCATGGTGCGCGTGCACCCGGACGCGGCGGACGAACTGCTCGGGCCGCACGTCACCAACACCGTGATGCGGGGGCGCGAGCTGCGCGGCTGGCTCGATCTGGCGAGCGATGCCACCGCCTCCGATGTGGAGCTCAGGGAGTGGGTGCGCCGGGGCGTGGACCACGCCCGCTCCCTCCCGCCGAAGTAGCGGCGCCTCAGCCCTTCGCGATGGCGGCCAGCACCAGGTCGAGCACCACGACGGCGCCGTCCTTGTCGAGCGGGTCGTTCCCGTTGCCGCACTTGGGCGACTGCACGCACGACGGGCAGCCCGACGGGCACTCGCACGCCGCGACCGCGTCCCGGGTGGCGACGAGCCACGTCGCGAGGGACTCGTAGCCCCGCTCGGCGAAGCCCGCGCCGCCGGGGTAGCCGTCGTACACGAAGATCGACGGCAGCCCCGTGTCCTCGTGCAGCGCAGTGGACAGGCCGCCGATGTCCCAGCGGTCGCAGGACGCCACCAGCGGCAGCAGGCCGATCGCCGCGTGCTCGGCGGCGTGCAGGGCGCCGGGCCACCGCTCCTCGGCGAGGCCGGCCCCGTCGAGCGCTTCCGGCGTCATGGTGAGCAGCGCGGCCTTGGTGGCCAGCGTCGTCTCCGGCAGGTCCAGCTCCACCGCGTCCAGCACCTCGCCCGAGCGCAGCGTGCGCAGGTAGCCCACGACTCGGCTCGTCACCTCCACCGAGACGAAGCCCGCCGTCACCTCGCCCAGCGCTTCGGAGGAGTGCGCCGCGGTCACGTGCACGTCCAGGTCCTCGCGCGCGGAGGTGGTCCACTCGGGCTCCTCGGCGTGCACCATCGCGAGGCCCTCGTCGAGGTCCAGCTCGTCCACCACGTACGACTCGCCCTGGTGCACGTGCACCGCGCCCTCGTGCACCGTCGACAGGGCGCGCGTGAAGTCGACCGTCCCCAGCAGCCTGCCGGTGGCCTCCTCGACGATCAGCACCTCGCTGCCCGCGCCGCCCCGGATGTTCACCCGCGCATGGGGATCCACTCCGGCGGCCAGGAAGTACCCCGCGGGCCGCTCCCGCAACAAGCCGTCGGCGGCGAGGCGCCCCACCACGTCGACCGCTCCGAGCTCGGTCACCTCCTCGCGGGTCAGCGGCAGCTCGCCCGCCGCGCACAACAGCTGCGGCCCCAGCACGTAGGGGTTCCACGGGTCGGTGATCGTGGCCTCCACGGGCCTGCCGAGCAGCGACTCCGGGTGGTGCACCAGGTAGGTGTCCAGCGGGTCGTCGCGCGCGATGAGCAGGATCAGCGAGCCCTGCCCGCGCCGGCCGCTGCGCCCGGCCTGCTGCCAGAACGAGGCGACGGTCCCGGGGAAGCCGGCCATGAGGACGGCGTCGAGGCCGGCGATGTCGACGCCCAGCTCCAGCGCGTTCGTGGTGGCGACGGCGAGCAGCGCACCGTCGTTGAGGCCCTCCTCCAGCCGGCGACGGTCCTCGGCCAGGTATCCGGCCCGGTACGCCGCGATCCGGGACGCGATCTCGGGAGCGGCCTCGGCGAGCATCCGGCGGGCCGAGAGCGCGACGGTCTCCGCGGACCGCCGGGACCGGACGAACGCGAGCGTGCGCGCGCCCTCCACCGCGAGGTCGGCGACCATCCGCGACGCCTCGGTGGTGGCGGCGCGCCGCACGGGCGCGCCGTTCTCGCCCTCCAGGTCGGGGAGCAGCGGCGGCTCCCACAGCACGACGGTCCGCGGCCCGTGCGGGGACGAATCCTCGTCGACCGCAACGCAGTCCGCGCCGATCAGCCGCGACGCCGCGCCCGCGGGATCCGATGTGGTGGCCGAGGCGCAGATCACGGTGGGGCTGCTCCCGTACCGCGCCGCCACGCGCAGCAGCCGGCGCAGCACCAGCGCCGTGTGCGATCCGAAAACGCCGCGGTAGTGATGGCACTCGTCCACCACTACGTATTTCAGGCCCCGCAGGAAGCGTCCCCACTTCGCGTGCCGCGGAAGCAGTCCCACGTGCACCATGTCCGGGTTGGTGAACACCCAGCGGCTGTCGGAGCGGGCCCAGCGGCGCATCTCCTGCGAGGTGTCGCCGTCGTACATCGCGGGCGCGGCGTCGCCGATTCCGAAGTCGGCCGCGAGTCGCACCGCGGCCTTGTGCTGATCGGTGCCCAGCGCTTTCGTGGGGGAGAGGTACAGCACGGTGGCGCGCGGATCGTCGACGAGGGCGGCCAGTACGGGGAGTTGATACGCCAGCGATTTCCCGGACGCGGTGCCCGTCGATATCACCACGTGCCGGCCTGCGTGCGCGTGCTCGGCCGCATCCGCCTGGTGCCGCCAGGGCCGCTCGATTCCGTCCTCGACGAGTCCATCCCGCACGGCGGGCGGCAACCAGCCGGGCCAGTCCGCGAATTGGGCTCGACGTGACGGGATATCGGTCACATGGGTCAGGCCGTCGTTCCCCGGGCCCGCGCCGGCCTGGATGCGGGCGAGGAGTTCGCGTCCGAAAGTGTTGGGGTCCAACGCGATCACCTCGATTCCGGGGCCCGGCTCCACGGCCGCGACGCCGGCCGTCACGGCGATCCGCCAGTCTACTCGGAGGTCGAACAAGGGGACGAAACGTCGGACGCGGGGTTAACGGAGGGCGAATTCCGCCCGCCCGCTGTCGCTTCGTTCGAAATCGTGATTGACTGTATGCGGTCGCAGCTCCCGCCGGGGGTCCTATGGACCATCGGGGGATCGATGTTGCGGGCGTGGTACTGAAGGTTTTTGTGTGCGGGTCTCCGCAAACGGCTCCAGAAAGTATGGCGGCCGGAACCGGCCAGGAACCCGTCCCCTCGGGGATGAGTTCCTACACCGGTAGAAAGACAAGTTAGGAAACATCTCAATGGCACAGGGAACTGTGAAGTGGTTCAACGCGGAGAAGGGCTTCGGCTTCATCGCACCGGCCGACGGCTCGGATGACGTGTTCGTCCACTACTCGGAGATCCAGGGCAACGGCTTCCGTACGCTCGAGGAGAACCAGCAGGTCGAGTTCGAGGTCGGCCAGGGCACCAAGGGCCCGCAGGCCACCGGCGTCCGCGCCCTCTAAGAAACCTTTAACGCCACGCGATAAGCGTTTCTCGCTTCACCCCCTCGCCTTCAGGCCAGGGGGTGAAAGTGTATTTCGGGACGGTCACGACAGAGTGTCGACCTCGGTGCCGTAGTCCCCGGAGCACTACGCTTCAACTCGTGTCCCAATTGTCACTCTTCTCGGCCGAACAGACCGCGCCGTCGCCGCGCGATCTGGCCGGGTTGCTCGCGACCACGGGACAGATCGTCCACTTGGGCGGCGCGGCCCGCGTCTCCGTCGTCGTCGCCGATCTCTGGCGCGCCGAGGCGATCGCCGCGCTGATCGACGAGGCGGGGCTGCGGTCGCAGATCGGGACCTCCGATGAGGGCACCCCGCTGGTCCGGACGCTCGCGGCGCCCGAACTGCAGCCGATGGCGCTGGAATGGACCCGGGGCGCGGCCAAGACCGCCCCGCCCGCCTGGGTGCCCGGCCCCCGTGCGCTCCGGGCCTGGGCGCTCGCGACCGGCGACGTCGACGGCGCGCACTACCTGCTGCCGCTCGATCCGCACGCCCCCGAGTCCGCGCCCGTGCTCGCGACGGCACTCATGCGCGCCGGCGTCGCGCCCACCCTGGTGGGCACCAGGGGCACGAAACCGGGCCTCCGGGTGTCGGGGCACCGTCGTCTCCTGCGCCTGCGGGAGAGCATCGGCGACCCGCCCGGCCCGGACGCCGCGGCCCACTGGCCGCAGCCCTGACCCGGCGTCGTCCGGGTTGTGCGGCGAGGTGCGCAGTGGACCCTGTATATAAGGTGGAGCAAAAGGTGCGGCAGAATGTGCACCCGATGACCACCGAGTCGGACGTGACACGGGAGGTCCAGGTGGTGCACTGACGCCACCGGGAGACGGCAGGAGGGGCCATGGCGGCACGCGGAAATGGATCGGCCGGCGACGGATTGCAGCGCCTCGTGATCGTGGAGTCCCCCGCCAAGGGCAAGAAGATCGGCGACTTCCTGGGGCCGAACTACACGGTCCGGGCGTCGATGGGGCACATCCGTGACCTCCCGAGCCGGGACAACCCGCTCCCCGAGGCCGACCAGGGCAAGTCCTGGTCGCGGCTCGGCGTGGACGTGGACCACGACTTCGAGGCCCACTACGTGACGTCCGCCAGCAAGCGCTCCACCGTCTCCGAACTGAAGTCCCTGCTCAAGCAGGCCGACGAGCTCTACCTCGCGACGGACGGTGACCGCGAGGGCGAGGCCATCGCGTGGCACCTGCAGGAGGTGCTCAAGCCGAAGGTCCCGGTCAAGCGGATGGTGTTCCACGAGATCACCCAGCAGGCCATCCAGGCCGCCGCGCAGGAGCCGCGCGAGCTCGACATGAACCTCGTCGACGCGCAGGAGACCCGCCGCATCCTCGACCGGCTCTACGGCTACGAGGTCAGCCCCGTGCTGTGGCGCAAGGTCAACCAGGGCCTCTCGGCCGGGCGCGTGCAGTCCGTCGCGACCCGGATCATCGTCGACCGGGAGCGCGAGCGGATCGCCTTCCGCACCGCCGGGTACTGGGATATCGCGGCCCAGCTCGACGCCGGCGCCGAGGCCACGCCCCGCGCGTTCGGCGCCCGCCTGGTCACCGTCGACGGCGACCGCGTGGCCACCGGCCGCGACTTCGACGCGCAGGGCCGGCTCAAGAAGCCGTCCGGGATCACCGTGCTCGACGGTGCGCGGGCGAACGCGCTCGTCGAGGGCCTGCAGGGCGCCAGCCTGACGGTGACCTCCGTCGAGGAGAAGCCGTACACCCGCAAGCCCTACGCGCCCTTCATGACCTCCACCCTGCAGCAGGAGGCGAGCCGCAAGCTGCGGTTCAACACCGACCGCACCATGCAGATCGCGCAGCGCCTCTACGAGGGCGGCTACATCACCTACATGCGTACCGACTCGACCACGCTGTCGGAGACGGCCATCGCCGCCGCCCGCGACCAGGCGCGGCAGCTGTACGGCGCGGACTACGTGCACCCCACCCCGCGGCAGTACACCCGCAAGGTGAAGAACGCGCAGGAGGCGCACGAGGCGATCCGCCCCGCGGGCGAGACCTTCCAGACCCCGGGCGCGCTGGCGTCCGTGCTCAACTCCGACGAGTTCCGGCTCTACGAGCTGATCTGGCAGCGCACCGTCGCCTCCCAGATGGCCGACGTCAAGGGCACCACGCTGAGCCTGCGGATCGGCGGCACGGCCTCGTCGGGCGAGGCCTGCGAGTTCGCCGCGTCCGGCCGCACCATCACGTTCCCGGGCTTCCTCTCGGCCTACGTCGAGACGGTCGACGACCAGTCCGGCGGCGAGGCCGACGACGCGGAATCCCGTCTGCCGCAGCTGGTCAAGGGCCAGAAGGTCACGGCCGCAGAGCTGGCCGCGGCCGACCACGTGACCAGCCCGCCCGCGCGGTACACCGAGGCCTCGCTGGTCAAGACCCTCGAAGAGCTGGGCATCGGCCGCCCGTCGACCTACGCCTCGATCATCAAGACGATCCAGGACCGCGGCTACGTCGTGAAGAAGGGCAACGCCCTCGTCCCGCAGTGGGTCGCCTTCGCCGTGATCGGACTGCTTGAGGGCCACTTCGGCGGCCTGGTCGACTACAACTTCACCGCCTCGATGGAGGACGACCTCGACGAGATCGCCGGCGGCCGCGAGGGCCGGGTCGACTGGCTCACGAGGTTCTACTTCGGCGACGGTGGGCCCGGCGGTGACGGCGCGGCGGTCTCCGGCGCCGACGGCCCGGGCCCCGACAGCCCCGGCCTGAAGAACCTCGTCGCCACGAACCTCGACGCGATCGACGCCCGGGAGATCAACTCGATCCCGCTGTACACGGACGCCGACGGCAACGTCGTCTACGTGCGCGTGGGCCGCTACGGCCCGTACCTGGAGCGCACCGTCACGGGCGACAAGGGCGAGCCCGAGGTGCAGCGCGCCAACATCCTCGCGTCGATGACGCCCGACGAGCTCACCGAGGAGGTCGCGGAGAAGCTGTTCGCGACCCCGCAGGACGGCCGCCCGCTGGGCGTGGACCCCGCCACCGGTCACGAGATCGTCGCGAAGGAGGGCCGATTCGGCCCGTACGTCACGGAGATCCTGCCGGAGCCCGAGAAGGACGCCGACGCGGAGAACCTCGACGAGGCGGCGAAGCCGAAGACGCGCAAGAAGAAGGCCGACGGCCCCAAGCCGCGCACCGGCTCGCTCCTCAAGACCATGGACATCGAGACCGTCACCCTCGAGGACGCGCTGCGGCTGCTGTCGCTGCCGCGCGTCGTGGGCGTCGACCCCGAGTCCAACGAGGAGATCACCGCCCAGAACGGCCGTTACGGGCCGTACCTGAAGAAGGGCACCGACTCCCGCTCGCTGGCCACCGAGGAGCAGATGTTCACGGTGACCCTCGAGGAGGCGCTCAAGCTGTACGCCGAGCCGAAGCGACGGGGCCGCGGCGCCGCCGCCGCGCCGCCGCTGCGCGAGCTGGGCAACGACCCGGTCTCCGGCAACGCCATGGTGATCAAGGACGGCCGGTTCGGTCCGTACGTCACCGACGGGGAGACCAACGCCTCGCTCCGCAAGGGCGACGAGGTCGCGTCGATCACCGACGAGCGCGCGTCCGAGCTCCTCGCGGACCGTCGCGCCCGCGGTCCGGTGAAGAAGAAGGCCACCAAGAAGGCGGCGGCCAAGAAGGCGCCCGCCAAGAAGACGGCGGCGAAGAAGGCCCCGGCCAAGAAGGCGGCGGCCAAGAAGACCGTCGCGAAGAAGGCCACGGCCACGAAATCGGCTGCGAAGAAGGCGCCGGCGAAGAAGGCCGCCGAGACGTCGGCCGACGAGACGGTCTAGCGCTCAGTCCACGTCGAGCGGGCGGGCCAGCTGGGTGAGCTGGCCGCGCCCGCGCAACTCGATGGCCTCTCCGAGGCTCCACAGCGCCTGCTCCGCCTCCGTGGAGGCCTCCACGGCCCGACCGGCGGCCAGCAGGCTCGACGGTTCCGATTTGGCGATCTCGGTGATCCGCGCGGCCTCGTTCACCGGGTCGCCGATCACGGTGTACTCGAACCGGGCCTTCGCGCCGATGTGCCCGGCCACCACCTGGCCGGCGGAGACGCCGATGCCGAAGCCGGTGCCGCCGAGCACGTCGCGCAGCTGGAACCGCATCTCGCGTGCCGCGGCGAGGGCCGCACCCGCCGCGTCGGGGTGCGGCAGGGGCGCGCCGAAGATGGCCAGCGCAGCGTCGCCCTGGAACTTGTTGACGAAGCCGCCGTGCAGGTCCACCAGGTCCACGACCACCTTGAAGAAGTCGTTGAGCAGGTCCACCACCGCCGCGGGCTCCTCGGTGACGGCGAGGCGGGTGGACCCGACCAGGTCCACGAACAGCACGCCCACCTCGCGGATCTCGCCGCCCAGGTGGGTGCCGTGCTCCAGGGCCTGGCGCGCCACGTCCTGCCCCACGTAGCGGCCGAACATGTCGCGCATCCGCTGCCGCTCGGCCAGGTCGTGCACCATGTCGTTGAACCCGGCCTGCAGCAGGCCCAGCTCGCTGGAGTCGTAGATCTTCACCGACGCCCGGAAGTCCCCGTCGCGCACCTTGCGCTGCGCCTGGAACAGGTCGCGGATGGGGTCGCCGATGGACTTCGCGGCACGCACGGTGCCCAGCAGGCCGGCCGCCAGCGCCACCAGCGACAGCAGCAACACCGGGTCGATCGCGGTGTCGGCGTCCTCGTCGACCAGGCCGAGGTTCTGCGAGAACACCACCATGAGGATGCCCAGGATGGGCGTCGCGGTGCCCAGCACCCAACTCAGCAGGATGCGGCTGGTGACGGACAGCCCCGCGGTGCCCTGCGGTTCCTGCGCCAGCGCCGCGACGGTGATCGGGCGGAGCACGCGCTCGGTCTGCATGTAGCTCAGGGCGCAGGTCGTGGTGGCGCCGAGGAACACCGTCATCGCGATCACCACGGGCGTTCCGCGCGGCGCGTCGATGTTGATGAGCACGAAGATCGCGCCGCCGATGAGCCACAGCACGGCCTGCAGCATCGCCATCCGGCCGGGCAGGGTCAGGGCACGACGGGAGATGTCCGGATCGTTCGGTGCGCTGCGCCTGTGCCAGCGCAGCACGGGCAGCACCATGCGCAGCCCCACGAAAGCGCCGCCGATCGTCGAGACCAGCAGGTACACCACGAAGACCATGAGGTTGAGGACGCTGATCCCCTGCAACTGCACCGACTGGTTGACGGGCAGCGCGAACCGCAGGAAACCGAACACGAACACCGCTCCGAGGATGTTCGAGCGCAGGATGTCGAGCGCGAAGATCGGCCACGGTGTCTTGGCCAGCCAGCGCGCCAGCCGCAACCCGCGACTGAGTCTGCTGTCTGGTGTGGCCACGGGTCCAACTTAGCGTGCGCTTCGTCTCGAACGGGAGGGCTAGGCTGGGTGGCGTGAGTGGGGTGTTCGAACGGCTGGTGGGCCAGGAGGCCGTGGTGACGGGGCTGCGGGCCGCCGCCGCGGCCGCACGCGTGGTGGTCGAGAGTTCCGGCACGGTGGCCGATCTCGCCGGTTCGGCGATGACCCATGCCTGGCTGTTCACCGGCCCTCCCGGATCGGGCCGTTCCGTGGCGGCGCGTGCCCTCGCGGCGGCGCTGCAGTGCGACGACCCGACGGTGCCGGGCTGCGGTCAATGCCGCGCCTGCACGACGGTGCTGGCCGGGACCCATGCCGACGTGCGGTCCATCGCCCCCGACGGGCTGTCGATCGCGGTCAAGCAGATGCGTGAGGTGGTCGCCGACGCATCCCGCCGGCCGTCCGTCGGGAACTGGCAGATCGTGCTCATCGAGGACGCGGACAGGCTCACCGAACAGGCGGGCAACGCGCTGCTGAAGATGGTGGAGGAACCGCCCGCGCAGACCATCGTCCTGCTGTGCGCGCCCACGGTCGATCCCGAGGACATCTCGGTCACCCTGAAGTCCCGGTGCCGGCATGTGCCGTTGGTCACTCCGTCGGCACCGGCCATCGCCGCAGTGCTCGAACGGGACGGCATCGAACCCGAGCGGGCGCAGTGGGCGGCGGGCGTCGCCGGCGGCCACGTCGGGCGGGCGAAGCGCCTCGCGACCGATCCCGAGGCGCAGAAACAGCGCCGGCAGGCGCTGGGGCTGGCCCGGGCGGCCACCTCCGAGGGCGTCTACGGCGTCGTGGAGCAGCTGCTGCGGGACGCCGAGGCCGTGGCCAAGGAGATCAACGCCGATCTCAACGAGCGCGAGACCGAGGAGCTCAAGACGGCCCTCGGCGCGGGCGGCTCGGGCCGCGGCACCGCGGGCGTGATGCGGGGCTCCGCCGGCCAGCTCAAGGACCTCGAGCGCCGGCAGAAGGCGCGCGGCACGCGCACCGTCCGCGATTCCCTCGACCGGGCGCTCATCGACCTGGCCGCACTGTTCCGCGACGCGCTGGTGCAGGGGACGGGCGCGGAGGTCACGCTCATGCATCCCGACGAGGCGGAGCAGACGCGCAGGCTGGCCGGATACGCGCGGCCCGAGGGGCTGCTGCGGTGCGTGGAGTCGGTGCTGGACTGTCGCGAGGCCATCGACCTCAACGTCAAGCCCGTGGTGGCGCTCGACGCGATGGCCGCCGGTGTGTCCACGGCGCTGCGGGACTACCGCCGGTAGCCGTCAGTCGCCGCGCAGCTGCACCTGCTCGATGGTGGTCTGCCACTTCCCGTTGTTCGCCTGGGTCAGGCCCGTGATCCAGATCAGCACGTAGCGGGTCTTGGGCGCGTCGCTCGCGGCGAAATCGGTGGTGCCGCTGCTCAGCGTCCCGTCCCACACCTTCGTGGTGTCGTCCAGCGAGCTGATCGACGATGAGGACGCGGTGCGCACCTCGACCGTCGAGCCGGAGCTGGGCGAGGTGATCGTGCCGGACTTCACGACGGCCTCCCGGTCGAGGGTGATGACGAAGCCCGTGCCCTTCTTGAGGCCGCCGAACTGGGGCCCGGAGAAGTACTGGTCCGTGCGCCACGCGGGCTGGTCGCCGGTGAGGACGTTGGCCAGGTTCTTGGAGGCCTCCTGATCGCCCTGGAAGGTGATCTGGCGGACGGATTGCGCCGTGAGCGCCCCGCCCGACGAGTCGCTCCCGGCCCCCGTGGGGTTCATGAGGAAGAACGCGCCGGCCACCAGGCCGATCACCAGGACGATGGCGCCGAGCGCCATCGGCAGTGCTCTGCTCCGCCGCCGCGGCTGCGGGGCCGGTTGCCCGCCGCCCGACGCCGCCAGCGCCCCTCGCGCAGCGGCGACCTGCGGCTCGGGACTCGGGTACGGCGAGGTGTACGGGCCCGTGTACGACGCGTTCGGCGGCTCGGCGCGGGTGGCCGGCCCGGCCTGCGTGTAGGGGGCCGTGTGCGGCCCGGTGAAGCCGGGCGCGGGGTGTGGGGCGGTCCCGGGCGGGGGCACAGCCGGTGCCTCGCCGCGCAGCCCGGCCACGAAGTCGGCGCACGAGGCGTACCGGTCCTCGGGCCGCTTGGCCAGGGCGGTGCGGAACACGGCGTCGAGGTGCGGCGGCAGGTGCGGGGCACGCGACGTGATCCGCGGCACCGGCTGGTTCAGGTGCGCGGCGATGACCGCGGCGGGGGAGTCCCCCGGGTACGGCGGCGCGCCGGTGAGCAGCTCGAAGACGGTGCAGCCGAGCGAGTAGAGGTCCGCCCGGTTATCGAGGAGCTTGTTGTCGAAGGCCTCCGGGGACATGTACGACATGGTCCCGATGGTCACCCCGGTCGACGTGACGCCGGCCGCTTCGCTCGCGGCCTTGGCGATGCCGAAATCCGCGAGCTTGACCTGCGGCGAACCGTCGGTGTCGAAGGAGACGAGGATGTTGGCGGGCTTGACGTCGCGGTGCGTGATGGCGGCCTGGCGGTACGCGTAGTCCAGGGCCGCGCCGGCACCGTCGGCGATCTCGATCGCGAGCCCGAGGGGCATCGGTCCCCGGTCGGAGAGCATCCGCGCGGTGTCCGGGCCGGCGACGTACTCCATCGAGATCCACAGCCGTCCCTCGAACTCGCCGCGGTCGTACAGGTGGATGATGTTGCGGTGGTTGAGCTGCGCCAGCACGTAGGCCTCGCGCTCGAATCGCGCCTTGTACTGCTCGTTGCTGCTGACGGACGTGTGCAGCAGCTTGAGCGCGTCCTGCCTGGGCAGCCGCGGATGCTGGACGAGGAACACCTCGCCCATGCCTCCACCACCGAGTCGACGGACCACCCGGTAGCCCGCGATCTGCTGCTCGTTCATCCACTCCCTCACGCCGCGGCCGACCGTCGGACGCATCCGTACTACGGTAGCGGCACGCGCGCCTGAAAGGGATTCCCGCAGGTCAGCGGGTGCCCGACGGGGCGAGCGCGAGGAACGAGGATCAGTCCCCGGCGCGCCCGTACGCGAGATGCACGACGCCGTTGGCGTACGCCTGCGACTCCTGCAGCGCGAGGGTGAGCCCGTCGTCGCCGAACAGGCGCTCCCCGCGGCCGAGGATCACGGGGTAGACGAACAGGTGCAGCGAGTCGAGCAGGCCGTCCCGCAGCAGGGCGCGCACCAGCCGGCCGCTGCCGCTGACGTACACGTCGCCGGCGGCCGAGGCCTTGAGCCCGGCGATCGCGGCGGGGTCGTAGCCGCCGAGGGGCCGGGTGTTGTTCCACTCCTCGACGAGCGGGTTCGCGCCCACCACGTGCTTCGGCGTCTCGTTGAAGAACGGCGCGCCCGGGTCGTCGTCCGGGGTGCGGTCGCGCCACGCGGGCGCGAACATCTCGTAGGTGTTGCGGCCCAACAGGATGTCGCTGGCGGCTCCGGTGATCGCGCCGAGCGTCTCGCCCATCGCGGGGTCGAAGCCGAACGGGACGGTGAAGCCGGGGTCGTCGAAGAACCCGTCGAGCGTGACGAATTCGTGTGCGTGGATGCTGCCCATGATCTCCCTGACGTGGAAACGGCCGACGCCCTGGGTTTCTCGGCGTCCGCAGCGACGCTACCGCGCGGCTGCGCGGCGGTCGCTGCGAACGGGAACCCCGGGCGCCGGCCGGCCTCAGGTGCTGGTCAGACCCCGGCGGGTGCGATGCGCTTGCTGGAGGAGAGACGCAGTCCGGACTCCTCGCCCAGCGACAGCTCGTTGTTCAGCCGCTTGGCGTCCTCGAAGTAGCTCATCGACATGCGCCAGTCGTCGGCCTCGCCCTGCCGGGGCAGCTCGTGCAGCGCGCGCTGCACGTACCCGGCCTCGAAGTCGAGGGCCGGACGGGTCGGCATCTCGGGGTCGGCGACGGCCACGGCCACGTCCTGGCCGTTCTCGTCCATGGAGCGGATCAGGGTGGTGACGTAGCGGAACAGCATGCCCACCTTGAGGGTCCACGACGAGTTGGTGTAGCCGATCGCGATCGCGACGTTGGGCACGCCGGAGAGCATCGCGCCGCGGTGGATCACCGACTGGGTCACGTCCACGGGCCGTCCGTCGACGGACAGCTGCACGCCGCCGAACAGCTTGAGCTTGAGGCCGGTCGCGGTGACGATGATGTCGGCGTCCAGGTGTTCGCCGCTCTCCAGCTCGATGCCGGTCTCGGTGAAGGTGGCGATCCGGTCGGTCGCGACCGACGCCTTGCCGTGCCGGATCGCGGTGAACAGGTCGCCGTTGGGCACGGCGCACAGGCGCTGATCCCAGGGGTTGTACGGCGGGTTGAAGTGCACGTCCACCGGGTAGCCCTTGGGCAGCCGCTTGGCGTTCTCGCTGCGGATGATCTTGCGCGCCAGGTCGGGGAACCGCTGGGCGAACACGTACACGCCGCGCTGCTGCCAGATGAACCGCTTGCGGGACAGGTCGTGGCCGATCTTGTGGCCGAACGCGCGATGGAACAGGTTGGTCAGCGGGTCCTGCTTGGGCACCGGCATGATGTACGTGGGAGTGCGCTGCAGCATGGTGATGTGCTCGGTCTCGTCGGCCATCGACGGGACGAGGGTCACGGCGGTCGCGCCCGAACCGATGACGACCACCTTCTTGCCGGCGTAGTCCAGGTCCTCGGGCCAGAACTGCGGGTGCACGATCTGCCCCTGGAAGCGGTCGCGGCCGGTGAACTCGGGGGTGAAGCCCTGCTCGTAGTCGTAGTAGCCGCTGCCGAAGAACACCCAGTTCGCCGTGATCGCGAACTGCTCGCCGGCGTGCTCCACCTGCACGGTCCATCGGGCGTCCTCGCTGGACCAGTCGGCGGAGAGCACCTTGTGGTCGTAGCGGATCTTGTCGCCCAGGTCGTTCTCCTCGATGGTCTCGCGCAGGTAGTCGAGGATCTTGTGGGCGTCGGCGATCGAATCCTTGGCCTCCCAGGGCTTGAATTCGTAGCCGAAGGTGTGCAGGTCGGAGTCCGAGCGGATGCCGGGGTACTTGAACAGGTCCCAGGTGCCGCCGAACGTCGCGCGGCCCTCGAGGATCGCGAAGGACTTGGCGGGCAGCTCGGTGCGGATGTAATGGCCGGCGCCGATGCCGGAGATGCCGGCGCCGATCACCAGGATGTCGAGGTGCTCGGTCGGGATGGTGCTCGTCATACGTGTCTCTCCTGGTCCGGGGGCTCAGTGATAGAACCGATGCTTAACTCTCTCGCCTCGGAGGCGGGTCGGGCCAGCGCAGAGTGCACCCGGATCAGGTGAAGGGTGGTGCAGAACGTCACGCGTCGCCGAGCCAGCGCAGCACGTCGAGGGCGACGGCCACGCCGGTCGGATTCTCCGCGAGCGGGCGGGGGAGCAGTTCGTCCGCCCTGGTCAGGCGGCGGATCACGGTGTTGCGGTGGGTGTACAGGCGTTCCGCCGTGCGGGAGGTGTTGAACTGCTCGGCCACGTAGGTGGCGACGGTGTCCCGCGTGTCCTGATCGGCGCTCAACAGGTCGCCCAGGGTGTCGCGGACGAACTCGTCGGCCTTAGTGGTGTCGCCGGTGACCAGCGAGATCAGCGCGATGTCGTCGTAGCGGGCCACGCGCCGCGGCGATCCGAGGCGGGTCAGTAGGCGCTGCGCGGTACCGGCGTCGAGGTGGCTGCGCCGGAACCCGTCGAGATCCTGGCCCGGCCGGCCGAGCGCGACTCGCACGTCGGGGTGGTCGGACAGGTCGCGGGCCAGTTCGGCCGCGGGCGGCGCGACGGTGCCGGGCAGCCAGATCCACAGGGCCGAGGCGCTGGCGACGACGGTGAGCGGTCGCGGGCTGTCGGCGTGCCGGGCGAGGGCGCGGGCGGCGGCGTCGAGGTCGCCGGCGTCGCCGGTGGTCCACACGACGGCCGCGGTGTGCGGGCCGGTGAGCCGGTAGCCGAGGCGTTGTTCCGCGGTGTCCCGCGACAGGGGTGCGCCCTCGAGGAGGAGTGACACGGTCTCCAAGCGGTCGGCGTTGGTGCCGGTGGTCAGCTGGTTCCGCTCGCCGGCCATCCGGATCGCCAGGGCGTTGATCGTGTCGCTGATGTAGGTGGACATGGATTCCCATGTGACGGAGAGCAGCTCGCGCAACTCGTCGGGATCGTCGGTGAGGCCGAAGCACACCTCCATCCACAGCCGCCAGGCCACGTTGACGCCGGTGCGATAGGAGTCGATGCCGTGCAGGTCGAGGCCCCGGCGCACCAGGTCGCGGGAGACGGCGAGGGCTTCGGCGTCGGTGTTGGGCGGTACTCGGGTGCCGGGCGCGCGCAGGTTGTGCGTGGCCCAGAGCAGCAGCGCGGCGGTGTTGGACTTCCGTACCAGTTCGGCCAGGGTGGGGTCGGCGGCGATGACGGAGGTGATCGCACCGGTGAGCGTCGCGGCGTGGATCTCTGCGACCCATTCCTCGGGCGGGTTGCTCGCGATCTCCGCGCCGCGCCGGATCAGCTCCTTCACCCGCTCCGAGGGTTCGGGCCAGGTCTGCTGCATCGTCGCTCCGATCTGTCGGCGTCGATTGTCGCGCATCACCGGTCTTCGACTGCGGCCGCCAGGTTCGCCAGCGAGGAGGCCAGCCCCTCCGCGTGGTCCTCGGGCGAGATGCCCGGCGGCACGCCCGTCGCGCGGACGGTCACCTCGGTTCCGCCGTCGACGGGGAGGAAGGTCCAGGTCATCGTCATCGTTCCGGCGTAGGCGGGGTCGTCCGACGGGAAGTCCACGAGCCACACGGCGCGGTCGCCGAGTTCCGGGATCCGCACCTCGGAGACGTCCTCGTCGGGCCCGTGCTTGCCGGGCGCGCCGTGCGGCCCGTCGTAGACGAGCCGGAGCCGGAATCCGCCGCCGGGCCTCAGGTCGTGCCGGTCCAGCACGCCCGTCATGCCCGACGGTGGCAGCCACCGGGCAAGCAGGTCGGCGTCGGCGAACGCGCGCCGGACCTGGGCCGGCGCGGCCGTCACTGTGCGGGTGGCCGTGTCCTCGCGCATGGTGCCAGGGTACGAGGGCGACGGTGCCGCCCGCGGCGGTTCGGTCCCGGTGCGGTCAGAGCAGCGCGGCCACCTTCTGCGCGGTCTCCTTGGCGGACCCGGGATTCTGTCCGGTCACCAGGTTCCCGTCCACAACGGCGTACGAGACGAACGGCAGCTTCGCCTTCTCGTAGACGGCGCCGCGCTCCTTGCAGCGTTCCTCGGCGTTGTACGGCACCAGCTTGTCGACGCGCGCGAGAACTTCTTCCTGCCAGGCGAATCCGGTCATCCTCCGCCCGGCGATCAGGTACGAGCCGTCGGACAGTGTCGTGTTCAACAGGCCGCAGTAGCCATGGCAGACGGAGGAGACGATGGCGCCGCGCTCGAACATCTCGCGTGTGATCCGCTGCAGCCCTTCGCTGTCCGGGAAGTCGTACATGACTGCGTGGCCGCCGGTGAAGTAGATCGCGTCGAAATCGGCCGAGTCCACCTGGTCCGGGCGGGCGGTGTTCTCCAGGAGCGCCATCCGTTCGGGGTCGGCGCGCCATGCTTTGGCGGTCTTGTCGTAGTTGGGGAACTTCAGCGCCCGCTGCTCGAGCGGTACGGCGCCGCCCGCGGGGCTCACCAGGACCTGCTCGAAACCCGCCTGCTCGAAGACGTGCCAGGCGTGGGTGAGCTCGGACAACCACAGGCCGGTCTTGTGCGACGGGTCGTCGTAGTGGCCGACGTTGGTCACCACCGTGAGTACGCGCTTTGTCATGAGTGCCTCCTGTGCGATACCGGTGTTCGTGACCGAAAGGGATCCGTACCAGCGGGTTCGGGTGTCGGCCGCCCCGGACGATTGATGTGTGCACCGCTTACATTAGAGCCGTCCGACGGGTCCGTCAACCATGGGGTTTCCGCGATCGCGGAGCGGGCGTTGTAGATTCGCACTATGCAATCGCGTCCCGCCTATCACCACGGCGACCTCCCCGCCGCGTTGGTCCGCGCCGCGATCGAGCAACTCGACGAGGACGGCTCGGACGCGGACCTGTCGTTGCGGGCGGTGGCCCGCAGGGCCGGCGTTTCGACGGGCGCACCGTACCGGCACTTCGCCGATCGCAACGCCCTGCTCTCCGCGGTCGCGGCGGTCGGTTACCGTGAGCTCGCGGCGACTCTTCAAGCGGCGCACCCGGATCCGGCGACGCCATCGGATATCGCGGACATCGCCGTGGCGTACGTGCGGTTCGCACTCGACCGGCCCGGGATCTTCCGGGTGATGTTCGGCGGCGTCTGCGACACCGAGGACGCGGACCGCGTCGCGGCGGTCGAGGCGATCACCGCGTACCTCCTCGGGATCGTCGAGAGGGGGATCCCCTCCGATTCGCCGAAGGCTGTCGCGACCGGTGCGTGGGCCATGGTGCACGGCCTCGCGTTCCTGTTCATCGACGGCAAGCTCGACTCCTCCTCGGCGGAGGTCGTCGATTCCACGGTGCGCTCCACCGTCGAGGCCACCCTCCGCGTTCGCGGCTGACCTCTCGCCTCTACCCCGCGCACCATGGCCCTCCCAGGTCGTGACGGGTGTTGACACTGCTTACATCGAGTCGTACGCTGATGTGAGCAACGCATACATCAGGCGATGGCGAGGAGTCCGGAATGACGTACACAGCAGGAGGCACCGTCGAGGTGGAGCTGGGAGGGAAGACGGTCGCGGTCCCGCAGGGCGGCCTGTTCGACCGCTACCGGATGGAACCCCGCTCGACGAGGTCGCCGCGGACCCCCGAGTGCCGGGCGTGGACTTCTTCCGCTCGCTCCCCAAGACCCGGGTGCAGTCGCCGATCGGGCCGACGTTCACCCCGAACTTCTACTACGCGATGTCCTCGGCGAGGCTGACGATGATCGCCCCGAGCCGGGCGCTCCGCGGGCGCCTCCCCGAGCAACTCGCGCCACTGGAGATCGCGCCCGGCCTGGGCGTCGTCTCCCTCATGCTGTTCCGGTACGACGTGTGCGACATCGACTTCTACACCGAGGCCGCCGTGGGCGTCGCCGTCCGGCCAGCACGGCACGGCGGCCCGGGCGTCGCCGACCTCGCATCCGCGCTCGGTGACGACCATATCCACGCCTACGTCCTCGCGCTGCCGGTCAACACGGAGATCGCCCAGGTGCGCGGTCACGACGGATACGGATTCCCCAAGTGGGTCACCGACCTCGACGTCTCGGTGGGCGAGGAGCGTACGACCGCCCGGATCGCCAACGGCGACGGCGGCGTCGATGTCGGGTTCTCCGCCGCAACTCCGAAGCAGAAGCGTTTCCCCTCCGGCGAGCGCGTCTCCACTCTCACCTCCTACACCCGCCGCGACGGTGCGTGGCATTCCACCCTCAACCAGACGAACGTCCTCGCCGGCGGGTCCTCGCTACTGCCCCGGGGATTCGATCTCACCCTCGGTGAGGGCCGGATGGCCGATGACCTTCGCTCGCTGAAACCGCTGCGCGCCATCCGGTTCGACGCCACCACCTCGGCGCAGGCCGCACTGCACATGCCGGCCCCGTTCTCGGTCCGCTGACCCCGTTCCACAGAAAGGCTCCGATATGACGAGCATCCCGGAAACCATGCGCGCCATCGTCGTCGACGGCGAGAAGAACCTCGTCCTCGACGACGTGGCCACGCCCGTCCCCGCCGCGGGGGAGGTGCTCGTCCGCATCGCCGCCGCGGGCATCAACCGCGCCGACCTCATGCAGCGCCAGGGCCTCTACCCGCCGCCGCCCGGCATCACCGACATCATGGGCATGGAGGTCTCGGGCACGATCGCCGCGCTCGGCCCGGGCGTCGACGGCGTCGCGGTCGGGCAGGAGGTGTGCGCCCTCATCGCCGGCGGCGGATACGCGCAGTACGCCGTCGTTCCGGCGGCGCAACTGCTTCCGGTGCCCGCCGGTGTCCCGCTCATCGATGCGGCCGCGCTGCCCGAGGTGGCGAGCACGGTGTGGTCGACCGTCGTCATGGACGCCGGTCTGCGGGCCGGCGAGCTGTTCCTGGTGCACGGCGGCGGCAGCGGGATCGGCACGCACGCCATCCAGGTGGCGAAGGCGCTGGGTGCCCGCGTCGCGGTCACCGTCGGCTCGGCGGGCAAGGGTGAGCGCGCACGCGAGCTGGGCGCCGACATCGTGATCAACTACCGCGAGCAGGATTTCGCTGCGGAGCTCGCCGGGCAGGTCGATGTCATCCTCGACATCATGGGCGGCAGTTACCTCGCGCGCAACGTCGACGCCCTGGGCATCGGCGGCCGCCTCGTGGTCATCGGCATGCAGGGCGGATTCACCGGAGAGGTGAACGTGGGCGCATTGATCGGCAAGCGGGCCAGGGTGATCGGGCTCAACGTGCGGAACCGGCCCCTCACCGGGCCGGGCTCGAAGGCCGAGATCGTCGCGGCCGTCGCCGCCGACGAGTGGCCCCTGGTGGGACGAGGCCTCATCGCGCCGGTCATCTCCACCGCCCTCCCGCTGGCGGACGCCGAGAAGGGACAGGACCTGCTCGAATCGAAGGACTCCGTCGGCAAGGTGCTCCTGCTGCCCGGCGATGTGTGACCCGCTGAGTGACCCAACCACAGAAGGAGAGCGACATGACCGAGATCAATCCCGTTCTGGAGCCCGAGGCGGCCGAGTTCGCGCGGGCCACAGATGCTCCACCGTTCCTCTATCAGCTCCCGCCCGAGGAGGGGCGGAGGACCGTCGACGAGGTGCAGTCGGGGGACGTCGACAAGCCCGACGTCGACGAGGAGTGGATCACCGTCGAGGGCGGCCCCACCGGCTCGGTCCGGGCCCGCATCGTCAAGCCCGCCGGGGCCACCGGCGTGCTCCCGGTCCTGTTCTTCATCCACGGCGCCGGGTGGGTCTTCGGGAACGCGCACACGCACGACCGGCTCGTTCGTGAGCTCGCCGTGGGCGCCGGCGCCGCCGCGGTGTTCCCGGAGTACGACCTGTCGCCGGAGGCGAAGTACCCAACGGCGATCGAGCAGAACTACGCCGCGGCGCAGTGGGTGTTCGCGCACGGCGCGGAGAAGGGGCTCGACGCGTCGCGGTTCGCCGTGGCAGGGGACTCGGTGGGCGGCAACATGAGCGCCGTCCTGACGCTCATGGCCAAGGACCGCGGGGACGTGAAGATCGCGCAGCAGGTGCTGCTCTACCCGGTGACGGACGGCGCGTTCGACACCCCGTCGTACCACCGGTTCGCGGAGCACTACTTCCTGGCCCGCGAGGGCATGCAGTGGTTCTGGGATCAGTACACCACCGACGAGGCGCAGCGCGCGGAGATCTACGCGTCACCCCTTCGGGCGTCGCTCGAGCAGCTCGCGGGCCTCCCGCCCGCGCTGATCATCACCGCCGAGGCCGACGTCCTCCGCGATGAGGGCGAGGCCTACGCCGCGAAACTGCGCGAGGCAGGCGTCCCCGTGACGCACATCCGCGTCGGCGGGGTCATCCACGATTTCATGATGCTCAACGCGCTCCGCTCCACCCGCGGAGCCGATCTCGCGATCCGCGTGGCCCAGCAGACGCTCCGGGACGCACTGCACTGATCGCGCTGCACTGATCCGGTGGGCGGCCGTCGCCCGCGCCGGCGTGGGGTCTAGACCTGCTCGTCGGCGCCGGCGGCGGTCGTCGTTGTCGGGACGGGTTCCGTCGTGGTCGGCGTCGACGTCTCGGTGGGCTCCGTGGTGGTCGTCGTCGGCGTCGTGGGCTCGGTGGTCGGCGTCGTCGTGGAGCTGGGCGGTGTGCTCGGGCTGGTCGTCGTCGGCGACGGTGACGTCGAGGTCGCCCCGGGAGGCGGGGTGGTGGGCGCGGGAACCTGCACGTGCCGGCCGACCACCCGGTCGGGGACAGGCGCACCCGTCGTGGGCGCGATCGCCTGCCCGCTCGGGGCCGCCCCTGCGTTCGCGGTCGGGCCGGAAGCCGGTGTGTCCGTGCCGGAATCCCCAGCGCCGGGGAACAGGACGGTCGCGGCGGTGACGAGCGCCGCGATCACGGCGGTCGCGGCAGCGGTGTAGACGACCGCGGTGCGACGGTGCGCCTTCGTGTTCCGCGAGGGCGCGGTCGTGGCAACGGGGCGGTCGCTGGACGGCCGCAGTGCCGTGGTCACCGTGTGCAGGGGCTGCGTGCTCCCCGTCGCCGCGGGCCGCAGTCCGTTCGCGGTGGCGGTCGCCGCCTCGGCGAGCGCGCCGCCGTCGGAGTAGCGGGCGTGCGGCGACTTCTCCATGGCGTTATCGATGAGCTCGCGGACGTGCGCCGGAACGGCCGCGGGGAGCGGGTCCGGGGTGTCGCGGATGTGGCTCGCGCAGATGGCGATCGGCGACTCCGAGCGGAACGGCGGCCGGCCGGCGAGGCACTCGTAGCCGACGACGCCGAGCGAGTACACGTCCGAGGCGGCGGTGGCGTCCTCGCCGGAGGCCTGCTCGGGGGAGATGTACTGGGCGGTGCCCATGACCATGCCGGTCTTGGTGACCGGGGCGGCGTCGACGGCCTTGGCGATGCCGAAGTCGGTGATCTTCACCTGGCCGGTGGGGGTGATCATGATGTTGCCGGGTTTCACGTCGCGGTGCACCAGTCCGGCGCTGTGGGCGACGTGCAGTGCGCGACCGGCCTGCGCGATGAGGTCCAGGGTCTGCGCCTGGCTGAGGCGGCCGTGCCGGTGCAGCACGCTGTGCAGGGTCTGGCCGTCGACGAGTTCCATGACCAGGTAGGCGAGGGGAGCCTCGGTGGCCTGGTCCGCGGTCTCGCCGTAGTCGTAGACGCCGGCGATGCCGGGGTGGTTGAGGGCCGCGGTGGTGCGGGCCTCGGTGCGGAACCGGGCCAGGAAGTCCTGGTCACCGGAGAGCTCGGCCTTGAGCACCTTGATGGCCACGCGCCGGTCGAGACGCGTGTCCATGGCCTCCCACACCTGACCCATGCCGCCGGTCGCGATGAGCCGGAGGAGCTCGTACCGTTCGGCGATGGCTGTTCCTACCTGCACAGTCGTGTTCTCCCTCCGCTGTCTCGCGTCATAGTCGTGGTGGGGGCATACGCCGCCTCACGGGAGAAATCGGTCGGTCCGCCGCGCGCGTTACCCCGTCGCGCTGTGGGAAGGAACACCATGCGCGCGGGCGCGGGTTCGTGTACTTCCGCTTGATGCGGGCTCCGTCGCGGGACGCCTACGCTTGCGGCATGACTGATGGTGCCGACGGCTTCTTCGCCGCGCTCGACGAGCTGGCCCGGACGTCCGAGGTCATCGTCGACCGCCGGGCCGGCACGGCCCACCCGCGTTTCCCGCGCGCCGTCTACCCCCTCGATTACGGCCACCTCGTCGGCACGACGAGCGGTGACGGCCAGGGCATCGACGTGTTCATCGGCACCGCGACGGGGAGCGGCGTCGTCGCGGTCCTGCTGACCGCGGATGCGACGAAGCGCGACGCGGAGATCAAGGTGCTGCTCGATTGCACCGAGGACGAGCTGGAACGCGCCCGAGCGTTCCTGTGCGACGTGCTCGGTATCGGCGGCCACCTCGTCCCGCGCCGGAGGTGACGGCGAGGACCACGCGGACCGCTGCGACGGCCGCGCTCACGCGCCTGAAGACGGAAAAGGCGGGGCGTCCGCCCCGCCTGACCTGGAAGTGTGGGAGCCGCCTGGGTGTCTGGGTTCACGACATGTGTCTCAGGTGATAGTCACCGATGAGTCGGGACATCTGTCCCATCCCGACCGAGTAGGCGAGAGTCAACGTGCATGTCCCGTGCACGCGGCGTGAGCGGGACTCGAACCCGTACTCCCACACTGCCAGTCTGAATCCGGGGCTGCAGCGCTTGTCTGCGCGTGTGAATCTGTCCGGGTAAAGGCACACGTCGCCCGCGCCCATCCCCCGGCCCGGACCGCGCAGCGGATCCCCGCGAAAATGCACTGCAGAGGGCGCCCGCGGCCACTATGGCCGCGAGCCCGCTCCTCGGCGAAGATTCGCGAGGAGGGGCAGGCCGCGAGCACCGCGCGCCGCCGATCCGGCACCGGGATGGCCCCGGAACCGTCCGCCGCGATCACCGCGTACACGATCCGCCCGACAAGACCTACTGGCGCAACACGCAGAAAGCCCCCGGCCGATGGCCGGGGGCTTCCCGAAAGTGACATCTGTCGCGACTCATGTGTGACACATGACGCGACTCATCACACGGAGCCGCCTGGGGGAATCGAACCCCCGACCTTTTCATTACGAGTGAAGCGCTCTACCGACTGAGCTAAGGCGGCGTGGCCCCACACGGGTGCAGGACCGAGGACCAAGTGTACTGATCGCCCGACGATGGTCCAAATGCACCGCTCACGTGCGCGGGAGAGTCACGACCTGCGGGCGAGGAGCTGCTCGCGGAGGATGTCCGCGTGCCCCAGGTGCTGCGCGTGCTCGCGCAGGAGGTGCAGGTACACCCAGCGCAGCGGCATGGGGCCGAAGCGGTGGTGCGGGAGTACGGTGTCGAGGTCCATCGCGGATGTCACCCGGCGCGAGGCCTCGCAGGCGGCACGGTATTCCGCGAGAACCGAGCCGACGGTGTCCTCGGGTTCCAGTACGAACGTGTCGTCCACGGTGGCGCCGATCCCGAGCTCCCCGCGCGTCCTGCCGGTGACGGCACCGTCGAACCAGATCCGCTCGACGGAGGTCGCGTGCTTGACCAGCCCGAGCAGGGTGGTGCGGGACGGCACGATCGACGCGCGCGCCTCCTCCTCGGTGAGGCCGTCGAGCACGGCTCCGAGGCGGTCCCTGTGCTCGTCGACGAAGGTCTCGAACTGCTCGGGGAGCGGCGCGCCAAGCACGTCCGCCCCGAGGCTCGGCTGGTTCGCCGGCAGGCTCATCGCGGGAGCCTCCGCTCCGTGCCCCACCCGGCCCAGGGCGGCGTGCGGAGGACGGCGAGGCAGCCGAGTGTGGCGGCGACGAACCCGGTGGCCACGCCGATCAGCGCGATCCGGTCGGCGTCGACGGCGGGCACCCACTGCGCGGAATCGGCGCGGATCACGAACACGCCCACGGGCGTGCTGCGGGACCCGTGCACCCGGGCGGCGGCGATCACCGTCGAACCGTCTTGTGTCACATGTGGTTCCGCGTAGACCAGCTCGCGTGGCATCACAGCTCCTCCGGCAGGGGGTGGTCCCGTGATGCCACGCTACCGCCGGTTACGACGTGGGGCCGATCCAATCCGGAATCACGGGGCCGGGCACGTCGAAGCCCTTCGCGATGTCGGAGAGGATGCGGTACGCGCCCTGTACGCTCACCGAGCTCATCCACTCGGCGTCGTTGACCTCGACGGCCTTGGGCGCCAACGGCTGCCACAGCGGGTTCTGCAGGAAGGCGCCGCGCGACGGTCCGCCCTTCTCGCCGTTGGTGGTCACGAAGATCTTCGTGCCGTCGGCCATCGGGATCTGCTCGGGATTGATCTCCACGGTGAACTGGTCCACGTCCTGCGGAGCGGGCCGCGCGAGCCCGGCGTCCTGAAGGACGATGCCGGAGAACGACTTCTTCGCGTACAGGCGCGTCGGCCCCTCCACGAAGCGCACCACGGAGATCGTGGTGTCCGGCCCGGCCTTCGCCTTGACGGCGTCGCCCACCTTCTTGGCCTGCGCCTCGTACTCCGCGATCCGCTGATCGGCGAGCGACTCCTTACCGAGTGCGCGGGACAGCAGCCGGATGTTGTCCTTCCACGTGGGGCCCGTGGTCTCGCTGAACACGGTCGGCGCGATGCTGCTCAGCTGCGGGTAGATCTTGTCGTGGCGCACCTTCGCGCTCACCACCAGGTCGGGCTTGATGCCGGCCAGCTTCTCCAGCGACGGGGAGGCGAGCTTGCCCACGGGCTGCGCCTCGGCGCCGTACGCGGTGCCGGACTTGCCGAGGTATCCCGGCAGCTTGTCGCCGAGCTGGTTGTACTCGGTGAACGCCACGACCTTGGTGTCCAGCATGAGCGTCGCGTCGACGAACGAGGCGTCGAGTGCGGCCACGCGCTGCGGCTGGGCGGGGATCGTCGTGCTCCCGAGCGCATGCTCGACGGTCCGCGGGAATCCGGCACCGCCGGCGGCGCTGCTGGACGTGGTGGTCGACGGTTCGCCGGAGCCGCAGGCCGTGAGGAGGCCGACGGCGATCGCGGCCGTGGCCACGCGCGTCAGGGTGAGCTTCATGGGTGAGGGGGTTCCTTCCAGTCGCGGAGATCCTTCGCGGAAATCGCGAGTGGGAAGGTTACGCTGGCCTTACCTCGTACGGCAACAATCGTTCGCCGAGCTCACGCTCACCCCTCGCGCGACGGGCGGCCCGGGCCGCGCATCGGCCGCGCCTTGGCGGGCATCCGCCCGGCATCGTCGAGCGCGCGCCGCAGCAGGTGCTCGATCTGCGCGTTCACGCTGCGCAGATCGTCCGCGGCCCACTTGGCGAGGGCCTGGTACACGGCCGGATCGATCCGGAGCGGGACCGATTTACGGCCCCGCTCCGGCCCGCTGCGCTCCGGCCGGTCGGCGGTGGGCTGGGGATTCACTAGCTGTACAGGCTCCCCGTGTTGACCACCGGCGTGGTGCGGCTGTCGGAGCAGAGCACCACGAGGAGGTTCGAGACCATCGCCGCCCGGCGCTCGTCGTCCAGCTCCACCACCGCGTTCTCCTCGAGCCGGGTCAGCGCGTTCTCGACGAGGCCGACGGCGCCCTCGACGATCTTCTCGCGCGCCGCGAGCAGGGCCGACGCCTGCTGCCGCTGCAGCATGGCGCCCGCGATCTCGGCGGCGTAGGCCAGCGAGGAGATCCGTGCCTCGAGGATCTGCAGTCCGGCGAGCTCGACACGGGCTGCCACCTGCTCGGCGAGCTCCGCGGCCACCTGATCGGTGGACCCCCGCAGGCTGGTGGCGCCGGCCACGGCGTCGTCCGCGTCGTAGGGGTGGCTGGTGGTCACGTGGCGCAGGGCGGATTCGGCCTGGGACACGATGAACTCCTCGTAGTCCTCGACCGCGAACGTGGCGCGGGCCGTGTCGGCCACCTGCCACACGATGATCGAGGCGATGTTCACCGGGTTGCCCGTGGAGTCGTTGACCTTGAGCTCGGCCGTCTCGAAGTTGTGCACGCGCACGGACAGCCGGCGCCGGGTGGTGAGCGGCAGCACCAGGCCGAGGCCCTGCGCGCGCACGGTGCCCACGTACTTGCCGAACAACTGCACCACCAGCGTGTGGCCGGGGGCCACCACGACCACCATGCTGAGCAGCAGGGTGGCGGCGATCGCCAGGACCACCGTGCCGATGATCAGGGCGGGCGTCTCGGTCGAGATCGACAGGAACACCAGGCCCACCGCCGCGGCGGCCAGCACCACGATGCCGACGAACGCGGCCACCGCCGCGCCGGCGCCCCCGTGCCAGGCGGGGCGTTCGCTGATCGCGACCTGTGTGTCCTCCGGTTGAACGATGCCGGTCATCACTCCTCCTCCAGGTATTCTGATATCACTTAATTAAAAGTGATATCACTTTGCTGTTCGGGGCGTCAAGGTCGTGTCAGGACGGCGTCAAGCGGGGTTCTCTCCGAGCGGGCGCGCTCCTAGCGTGCGGATCATGACCTTCCTGTTCGTCCTCGTCGCCCTCCTCCTGGCGTTGCGCCTGGTCAACGAGCTCTACTACCGCAGGGGCGGTCGCCGGGTGATCCAATCGCGCTGAGTCCAGCCCTTGACCTCAACCGGGGTTGATACGCGAGCCTGGACGCATGGCTGACGACAGGTTCCACGACAGTCCGGAGATCCTCGGCGCCGGCGGCTCCGCCGATGCCACGGCGATCGAGGAGTTCGTGGTCGAGGTGCTCGAGGCGCAGCGGGCGGGCAGTGTCCCGCGGGTGCGGTCCCTCTTCCGCGACGACGCCGTGTGGACCACTGCGCACGGCCGCCGCCTGCACGGCCGCGCCGCGATCGACGCCTTCCTGGCCCGCACCGTCCGCGGGGCGATGGCGCGGGGCGCCGCCGACTACTCCGTCGAGCGCATCCTGTTCGTCCGCCCCGATGTCGCGGCGGTCAGCGTGCGGGTGCGGCCCCTCGGGCCCGACGGTGCGCCCCTGCCCGGGCTTCCCGAGTCGGCCCCGCTGTACGTTCTCTCCAAGGACGACGGGGCGTGGCGGATCGTGGCCGCGCAGTCGACGGCGGTCTTCGACGATCCCGCCGCGCAGCAGTTCCGCGCCGGGTAGCGTTCGGCCCGGTCCTCCGCGGTGAACATCCCCGCGCAAAAGTGGAACGTGTTACAGTTTTGCCCGACATACCGCGTCGGAGACATGTCCTGCCTGGGGTTTTCCGGTGTCCGCGCGGGGAAGGGGAACCGGCATGAGTGCAACGAAGTCGGGCGCGGACGGCGCGTCGGAGAAGGTCGGCGAGGCCGAGGAGTCCGCTGCGAAGGACGATTCGGCGCAGCCCGAGGAGCGGGCGGAGGCCACATCGGACGGCGCCACGAAGCCGGTGGCCGCAGCCGCGGCGGCGCCGAAGACGAAGCCCGCCGCGGAGAAGGCCGTGCCCAAGACCGAGGCGAAGGCCGCCGGCATCACGGTGTCCCCGCTGGCTCTCGGCCTCGCGGCGATCGTGGTGGTGCTCGCGGTGCTGGCCACGTCGTTCGGATTCCTCTGGCTGTCCGCCAAATCCGATGCCGACGACGCGCAGGCCCAGCTGGCGACGGCCACCGAGACGCAGGAGCAGGACAAGCGGGCGCAGGACGTCGCGACGAAGTACGCCGTCGGCGCTGCCACGGTCGACTACCAGAACCTGGGGCCGTGGCGCACGGCCCTCGCCGCGAACACCACGCCGCAGCTGGCGAACACGCTGCAGACGGCGTCCAACGATCTCGAGCAGCTCTACGTCCCGCTCCAGTGGCAGTCCACCGCCACGCCGCTGGGCAGCGTGGTCACGTCCAACAAGGACGGCGTCATCGTGGTCAACGTGTTCGTCAACGTCATCACCAAGAGCACGCAGCGGCCCCAGGGCATACCGTCGACCGCCACCTACTCGCTGACGATCGACAGCAACCAGAACTGGGTCATCACCGACGTGCGCGGGATCGACGCCGCGCTCGGCGGCAAGTAGGCGCACACGGGTCGGGGCCCGCGGGCTCCGACCCGGCCCGGTCAGGGCTGGCCGGGGAGCAACTGCAGCATCAGGCCCTCGCCGTCGGCGAGCAGCGTGCCGTCCTCCTCGGTCAGTCGTGAGGTGATGAACGTCTTGCGGCCGTCCACCCGGTCCACCCTGCCCTCGATGACAAGCGGCACGTTCAGCGGAGTCACCTTGCGGTAGTTCACATGCAGGTACGCGGTGCGGCTGATCGGGCGCTTCGCGGCGTACACCACCATGCCGAAGTTGTCGTCGAAGATGAGCGGCAGTACGCCTCCGTGGGCCACGCCGCCGCCGCCCAGGTGGTAGCGGCGCAGGATCCCGCGCGCGACCACCGACTCCTCGTCGAACTTCTCCACCTTCCACGGCGGCATCAGCAGGCTGCCGCGGCCGGGCAGCTGCATGGAGCGGTTCGCGGGCCCCTTGCCCTCGCGGGCCTCGTGCGGCGCAAGGAGGTCGATCAGTTCCGCGGTGCGCGCCTTCGCCTCCGCGTACACCTCGTCGGGCGCGTCGATGCTCACAGCGAGGTCCTGCAGCCGGCGCATGTTCTCCACGAAGTCGCCGAACTCGGGCGGCGGAGTGGCCTCCTTGAACCGCGGGATTTCGCTGCGAAGGTCCACCTTGTCCGGATCGGCGTCAGTCATGGGATCAGACTCTACTCAGCACCAAACCGCTGGTCGGAACCCCCGTGCCCGCGGTCACCACCGCGCGGGAGGCGCCCGCCACCTGGTTCGCCGCGGTGCCCCGCAGCTGCCGCACCGCCTCGGCGATGCCGTTCATGCCGTGGATGTAGGCCTCGCCCAGTTGCCCGCCGTGGGTGTTGAGCGGCAGGTCGCCGTCCGGTTCGCAGGCGCCGGACGCCAGGAACGACGGTGCCTCGCCCCGCGCGCAGAAGCCGAGCTCCTCGAGCTGCATGAGAACGTACGGGGTGAAGTGGTCGTAGAGCACCGCGAGATCCATGTCCGACGGTGCCATCCCCGACTGCGACCACAGTTGGCCGCCCACGACGCCCATCTCGGGCAGGCCGGTGAGGCCGTCGCGGTAGTAGCTGGTCATCACGTACTGGTCGGGTCCGCTGCCCTGGGCGGCGGCGGAGATCACGGCCGGAGTCCGGCGCAGGTCGCGGGCGCGCTCGGTGCTCGTGATCACCAGGGCCACACCGCCGTCCGATTCCTGGCAGCAGTCCAGGAGGTGCAGCGGTTCGGCGACGTACTTGGACGCCTGATGGTCCGCGAGGGTGATCGGTTTCCCGTGGAACCAGGCCTTCGGGTTGGTCGCGGCGCGGGCGCGGTCGAGGACCGCGACCCTGCCGAAGTCCTCGCTGGTGGCGCCGAAGTCGTGCATGTAGCGGCGCGCCGCCATCGCGACTGTGGCTGCGGGCGTGGCGATCCCGGCGGGGTAGTGGAACGCGTTGTCGATGCCGTTCGTGTTCACCTGTTGCGCGGCCGCGTTGGAGACCTGGCCGAAGCGGTGTCCGGAGCGCTCGTTGAAGGCGCGGTACGCCACCACGACGTCGGCCACGCCGGTGGCCACCGCCATCGCCGCCTGCTGCACCGTGGCCGCGGCCGCGCCGCCGCCGAAGTTGATGCGGCTGAAGAACTTCAGTTCCGGGACCCGCAGCTCGCGGGCGACGGCGATCTCGGAGTTGGTATCCATGGTGAAGGTCACCAGCCCGTCCACGTCCGACGGGGCGAGACCCGCGTCGTCGAGCGCCGCGCGGATGCACTCGACGGCGAGCCGGAGCTCACTGCGCCCGGAGTCCTTCGAGAACTCGGTGGCGCCGATCCCCGCGATCGCGGCCCTGCCGCCGAGCCCGCTCATGCCGGCAACTCCACTGTCGCGGTGCCCGTGATGTGGTCGCCGAGGCTGTCCTTCGCCGTGACGGCCACGGTCACGAGGTCGCCCTCGACCGCCGTCACGGTGCCGGCGAACTCGAGGGTGTCGTAGGCGTAGCAGGGCACGCCGAGCCGGATGGAGATGTTCCGCACGAAGGCCTCCGGGCCCGCCCAGTCGGTGACGTACCGCTGGACCAGGCCGTTGTCGGTGAGGATGTTGACGAAGATGTCCTTGCTGCCCCGGGCGTGCGCCGCATCGCGGTCGTGGTGCACGTCCTGGAAGTCGCGGGTGGCGATCGCCGTGCTCGTCACGAACGTCGGGGTCGCGTGGATCGTCATGGGCGTCAGCGTGGTTCCGACGGCGACCTCGGACGCGCGCAGTGTCGTGGGGCTACTCATGCCACCTCCCAGGCGGGCAGGGTCAGGTCGTCGTCGACGCGGAGGAAGACGGCGCGGACGGGCATGCCGATGGTCACGTCCGCGGGGTCCACGTCGATGAGCTCGCCGAGCACGCGCACGCCTTCGTCGAGTTCCACGAGCGTCACCACGAAGGGCAGGCGCTTTCCCGGGACCTTCGGGTGGTGGTGCACGACGAAGCTGAACACCGTGCCGGTGCCGGGGGAGACCACGTAGTCGGGGACGGCGGCGAGGTCGCCGCCGGGGTCCATCGGGCCGGGCGGGTGCCGGAGCGTCTCGCCCCACCGCTGGATCCGCAGCTCGCCGGCCTTGGCGCCCTCCCAGTAGAAGGCCGTATCGCGCGAGACCACCGGGCGCAGTACGCCGCCCGCGTAGCCCGAGGCGTCCACGATCCGGCCGCTCGGCCCGGCCTCCGGAATCTCCCGCGCCACGTCGGCGTCCTCCGCAGGCGGCCTGAACTTGAGCAGCCGGAAGACCATCTCGGCCACGACTTCGTCGCCCACGCGCCACAGGGTGCGGGTGGTGAAGAACCAGCCCTCGCCGAGCCCGGTCTTCTTGGGGCCCACCACGTCCTCGAGGTGCGAGGAGGTGGTGATCTCCTCGCCGACGCGGAGGTGGCGGTGGTAGGTCTGCTCCGAGTTGGTGGCGACCACCGAGGTGTATCCGGCGTCGTCCAGGGCCGCGGTCATCAGCCCGAGGGGGTCGTCGTCCGCCCGGGTGCCGTGCAGGCCGTTCATGGACCAGACCTGCGCCATGGCGGGAGGCGCGACGGCGCCGCCGAACCGGGAGGCCGCGGCGAACGCCGGGTCCGAGTACAGCGGATTGGTGTCGCCGAGCGCCTCGGTCCAGTTGTTGATCATCGGCCGGTTCACGGGATCGCGGCCCGGGCGGGGCGCGGAATCGCCCAGCGCGCGGATCCGTTCCGCGGCGGCGAGTACCTGCGCGGCCGTGTCCGCCGTCTCCGGGGCCGTCACCGGGGCACCCGCGGCAGCTGCAGGCCCATGAGCGCGATGAGCTCGCGTTGGATCTCGTTCACTCCGCCTCCGAAGGTGAGTACCAGGTTCCGCTTCGCCTGGACGTCCAGCCAGTGCAACAGCTCGGCGGTGGACTCCTCCGCCGGATCGCCGTGGGTACCCACCACCTCCTCGAGCAGCGCGGTCAGGCCCTGGATGCGGTCCGAGCCGAACACCTTGGTCGCCGAGGCGTCGGCCACGTCCACGGGTCCGCCGGCCTCGGCCGCCGCCACCTGCCAGTTGAGCAGCTCGTTGACGAGCTCGTCGGCGCGCACGCGGGTGAGCGCGGCGGCGACGTCGGGGTCGTCGAGGAGCCCGTGGGCCCCGGCCCAGTCGGCCACGCGGTCGTGGACGGCGCCGATCCGGCCCGACGGGCCGAGCATGACCCGCTCGTGATTGAGCTGGGTGGTGATCAGCTTCCAGCCCTGGTTCTCCGTGCCCACCAGCATGTCCACCGGAACACGGACGTCGTTGTAGTAGGTGGCGTTCACGTGGTGCGCGCCGTCGGCCGTGATGATCGGCGTCCAGCTGTACCCGGGGTCCGAGGTGTCGAGGATGAGGATCGAGATGCCTTTGTGCTTCGGCGCGTCGGGATCGGTGCGGACGGCCATCCACACGTAGTCGGCGTCGTGACCGCCGGTGGTGAAGATCTTCTGGCCGTTCACCACGTAGTGATCGCCGTCGCGGACGGCGGTGGTGCGCAGCGAGGCGAGATCGGTGCCCGCCTCGGGTTCGGTGTACCCGATCGCGAAATGCACCTCGCCCGAGAGGATCTTGGGGAGGAACTTCGCCTTCTGCTCCTCGGTGCCGAAGGCCTGCAGCGTGGGCCCCACGGTCTGCAGGGTGACGGAGGGAAGCTGGACGTCGGCGCGGGAGGCCTCGTTGACGAACAGGTACTGCTCGATCGGGCCGAATCCGTGGCCGCCGAACTCCTTCGGCCAGCCGACGCCGAGCCGCCCGTCGGTGCCCATGCGGCGCACCACGTTCCGGAAGTCGTCGCCGTGGCGCTGCGTGAGCATCGCGGTGCGTTCCTCCGGCGTCATCAGTGCGGAGAAGTAGTCGCGCAGCTCGGCCCGCAGGGAGCGCTGCGCGTCCGTGAGCGCGATGAACCGGCCCGCGTCGCCGCCCGCGACGGCTCCGGATCCGCCGCTCGCGACGGTGTCGTCCCGGTCGGCTCCCGCGAGCGCGCGCTCGGCCTGCGGCGCGCCGCCCACGAACCGTGCGAGATCCTTGAGCAGCGAGTAGAAGCGGTGCAGCGGGTAGGTGGCGTCCACACCGATGCCGCCGTGCAGGTGATGGCACGTGCGCACGGCCCGAGGGGCTTCGGTGGCCAGCCAGTAGGCGGCGAGGGCGGTGGCCTCGTCGGCCGCGGATCCGCTGCCGACGCGCCAGGCTGCGCTGGTCGCGGCGAGGTGCAGCGTGCGGGAGGCGATGTACACGTCCGCTATCTGCTGCGCCACGGCCTGGAACGCCGCCAGGGGCCGGCCGAACTGTTCCCGCTTGCGCAGGTGGTCCACGGTGAGGGCCAACGCGCCGGCGAGCGCACCGTCGGCGAGGGCGGCGGCCCCGAGCCGGCCGTACCGCTGCGTCGCGGCGGCGACCGTGCCGTCCGCCGCGCCTCCGAGGAGCGCGTCCGGGCCGAGCCGCACGCCGGCGAGGGCGACGGTGCCCTCGGGTGCGCCGGTGGCGGTGGGGTTCCCGGCGATCGTGACGCCTGCGGCGTCCGCGGGGACGACGAACACGGCGGCGCCCGAGTCGGTGGAGGCGCTCACGAGGAACGTCGCGGCGTGCTGGGCGTGCCCGACGGCCACCTTGCGGCCGGAGAGCGACCAGCCCTCGCCGTCCCGGTCGGCGCGGGTCGTCGGCGCCGAGGGGAGTGCGGCGCCCGGCTCGTCGAGGGCGCCCACGAGGAGCGCGTCACCGTTCAGGGCGGCGGGGAGCAGGGCCTCGCGTTGCGCGACGCTGCCGTGCGCGGCGACCGGCAGGACGCCGAGCGCCAGGGCCGACAGCAGGGGAGCCGTGACGGCGAGCCGGCCGGCCTCGGTGAGCACGGCCGCCACCTCCTCGGCGCCCAGGCCTGCGCCGCCCTGATCCTCGGGGACGGGCAGGCCCAGCAGGTCCGCTGTGGCGAGGTCCGCCCAGGCGGCGCGCCAGTCGCCGCTCTCCTGAGTGCGTGCGAGCACGTCCGCAGCGAGGCCCGCTACGGCCACCTGGTTCTCGTCCGGGTGGAAATCCACATGCACTCCTGATCTCGATACCGCGTACAAATAGGTGAAACGTGTTCTATTTTTAGCAAGTGGGGTGCTGGCCCGCAAGCTGTTCGATGAAAGGGTGACCATGCGATTCACGTACGCCGAGGCGATGACCGATCCGTCGTACTACGTGCCGCTGGCGCAGGCGGCGGAGGAGGCCGGGTACCACGGCATGTGCGTCGCCGACAGCGTCGCGTATCCGGAGGTCTCGGACTCGAAGTATCCGTACACGCCGGACGGGAGCCGCGAGTTCCTCGACGGCAAGGAGTTCGTGGAGACGTTCGTGCTCGCGGCCACCCTGGCCGCGGCGACGACCACGCTGCGGTTCACTCCGTTCGTGCTCAAGCTGCCCATCCGGCCGCCGGTGCTGGTGGCCAAGCAGGCGGCCTCGCTCGCCGCGATCAGCGGCAACCGCTTCTCGCTCGGCGTCGGAATCAGCCCGTGGCCCGAGGACTTCGAGATCATGGGGGTTCCCTTCGAGCGGCGCGGTAAGCGTATGGACGAGTGCATCGAGATCGTCCGCGGCCTCTCCACCGGCGAGTACTTCGAGTACCACGGCGAGTTCTACGACATCCCCTCGATCAAGATCTCCCCGGTGCCGTCGGAACCGCTGCCGATCCTCGTGGGCGGGCACGCCGATCCGGCGCTGCGGCGCGCGGTGCGCCTGTGCGACGGGTGGATGCACGCCGGCGGCGACGCCGACGAGCTCGACCGGATGATCGCCCGGATCGACGAACTCCGCAGCGAGCGCGACGATCCGAACTTCGAGATCCATGTGATCTCCCTCGACGCGTACACGGTGGACGGCATCAAGCGGCTGGAGGACAAGGGGGTCACCGACGTGATCGTCGGATTCCGCCTTCCGTACCAGATCGGCCCCGACACCGAGCCCTTGCAGCCTAAGATCGACAACCTACGGCGGTACGCGGATTCCGTGATCTCCAAGTGCTCGTGACCCGTACCGGGAAGGTGGCAGAGATGAAGGACGACCATCCCGCGGTCCGCGCCGGACGGGCCTCACAGGCCGCGGCGAGCGCGCACGACAAGGAGACCTGGCTGGGGCTGTTCGCACCCGAGGGAGTGGTGGAGGATCCGGTCGGCCCCTCCGGTTTCGACCCGGAGGGCAAGGGGCACCACGGCCGTGAGGAGATCGCGGCGTTCTACGACAAGACGATCGGCGTGGCGGAGTCCCTCGAGTTCCTCTTCGACGACGGCTTCGCCTGTGGCGACGAGGTGGCGTTCACGGGGCTGATCCGCACCTCCATCGGCGGGCACATCATCGACGCGGAGGGCGTGTTCACCTACAAGGTGGACGATGCCGGGAAGATCGTGGCGCTGCGCGCGTTCTGGGAGGTCGACCGGGCGATGGCCACTGCCCGCCCCGCCGCCGACTGACGTTCGGAAACCGGGCCCGAATGCGGCCACGATGGATATCGCACGCCCTGGCCGCGTTCGAGCCCGGTTTCTGCACCTACCGTGCGGTGAGTACCGCGTCGGAGAGCACCGGGGCGGACCGCTCGACGGATTCCGCGGTCACCAGGAACCGCCCGCCCTCGCGCCAGATCCGCACCCGCAGGGTCTCACCCGGCAGCATGATGCCGGCGAACTTGGTGGACCACGAGGCCACGGCGGTGGCGTCCCCGTCGAGTACCGCGTCCGTGACCGCCTTCGCGACTATGCCGTAGGTGCACAGCCCGTGCAGGATCGGTGCGTCGAAGCCCGCCGCCTTCGCGAACGCGGGGTCCGAGTGCAGCGGGTTCCGGTCGCCGCACAGCCGATACAGCAGGGCCTGCTGCCCGAGAGTCGGGACGTCGACCACGACGTCGGCGTCGCGTTCCGGGAGGGCGATCCGGTCCGACGGTCCGCGTTCGCCGCCGAAACCGCCCTCGCCGCGTGCGAAGATGGAGGAGCGGGCCGTCCACAGCGCGGCGCCGTCGGCGTCCACGACCTCGGTCTCCTGCCAGATCACCGCGGCCTTGCCTTTATCGTGGACGTCCGCGATCCTGGTGCGCGACACGGCCGTTCCGCTCGTCGGCAGCGGGCGGTGCGCCACGATGGACTGGCTGCCGTGTACCACCTTGGCGAGGTCGATCTCGACGCCGGGGAAGGACACCTTCGGCGGCTCGGTGGCGTGGAAGTTCTGCGCCACGGTGGCGAAGCTCGGCAGCACCACCGTGTCGTTCTCGGTGGCGTACCGCAGCTCCCGCTGCGACAGCGGGTCCGCACCGGCCCCGAGCGCCAGCTGGTAGAGCAGCACGTCGGAAGTGGTCCAGGAGAACTCGGCGGTCCCGAGGTCGGCGCCGATGGCGACGGACGGGGCGATGGGCATGGGGCTCCTACTCGTACGTGATGTGGACGGACTGAGTGCGGCGCATCGACTGGCACGCCAGGATGATGCCGTCTTCGAGGTCCTCGGGATCGAGCACCTCGTTGTGCGCCAGTTCCACGTTCCCGTCCACGATGCGGCAGGCGCACGCGCTGCACGCGCCCTCGCGGCACGAGTACGGCGCGTCGATCCCGGCCTCGAGCATCACGTCGAGCAGCTTCTTCTGCGCGGGCCAGGCCAACTCGTGGGTCGCCCCGTCGAGTTCGACGGTGACGGTGCCCCCGTCGTCGGCGACGGGCTCCACGGGCGGCGCATCGCCGGCTCGCTCCTCGTCCTGTTCGGCTTCCGCGACCGCGGCCTTCTCCTCGGCCTCCTCCTTGGCCGGTTCGACCTCGAAGGGGTTGCGCGGCAGGGAGCGGAACTTCTCGATGTGGATCTCGCGGCGCCCGCGGCCGAGTGCCGCCATCGCCTCGGCGACGGCGTCCATGAAGGGCCCGGGGCCGCAGATGAACACCTCGCGACCGGCGTACGGTGCGGCCAGCGCGGTGAGGTTCGCGACGCTCGGCAGGCCCTGCAGGGACTCGAGCCAGTGCACCACCACGAGACGCTCCGGAAAACGGCGGCTCAGTTCGGCGAGCGCCGACGCGAAGATCACCGATTGTGCATCGCGATTGGCGTAGATGAGCGTCACCGATCCGCTGCCGGTCTCGAGGGCGGAGCGCAGGATGGAGAGGATCGGCGTGATCCCGCTGCCGCCGGCGAACAGCAGCATGTCCGTGTCCAGCGACTTCGGCGTGAAGATGCCGGCGGGCACCAGGACGTCGATCTCCATGCCAGGGGTGGCGTTGTCGCACAGCCAGTTCGAGGCGTAGCCGTCGGCGGTGCGCTTGACCGCGACGCGCAGCGGGCCGCCGTCGTGCGGCGCGCTGCACAGCGAGTAGCACCGCGCCACGGACCCGGTCTCGTCGCTCGGGACCCGCAGCGTGAGGAACTGGCCGGGTTTGTAGACGAACAGGTCCGCCTTGTCGGCGGGCACCTCGAACTCGATCGAGTGCGCGTCGTGCGTCTCCGCGACCACCTTGGCGACGAGCAGGCGGTGGATGCTCACTTCTTCTGTCTCTCCTCGGTTTCGGCGGTGTCCGTAGCGGACTCCGCCGGCAGGGGGATGGTGCCGAGCTTGGCGGCGCGGGCGATCGACTCCATCAGCCGCGGGCAGGTGGCGCGCAGCGCGCTGGCACCGCCGTCGGCGGCGAACACCTCGCACCGTGCGGCCGCGCCGCACCACTGGATCGAGGTCTGCTCGCGACTGTTCTTGCGCACCTGCACGTCGACGCCGCACGTCCCGCAGGACAGCGGGGTGTAGCCGTCGGTGAGGAAGCCCTCCCGATCGGCCACCGTGTCGGGCCGGGTCACCGGCTCGCCGAACATCGTCACCGTGCTGGTCATCGAGCTCAGGCCCCCGAGCCGTTCTGCGCCTTCTGCGCGTCCTGCTTGGCGATGTTCTCGGCGACCTCCGCCTCCCAGGCCTCGACGGCGTGGGTGGTGTCGATCTCGAACTCGAAGCGCTGGGTCATGTCCTCGGACACGTCCGCGGCGTCCACGTAGAACTGCTCGTACCACCGGCGCAGCTGGTAGACGGGGCCGTCCTCCTCGCACAGCAGCGGGTTGTCGATGCGGGTCTTGTTCTTCCAGATCTCCACGTCCTGAAGGAAACCCAGGCCCACGTTCTTGGCGAACTTGCCGGCCAGGTAGTCGGACTTCTCGTCGTCGAAGCCGGGCAGCTTCTTGACCTTCACGCCGTACATCAGCTTGAACGAGTGCTGATCGATCGGGTAGTGGCAGTTGATCAGGACGTTCTCGATCTGGAAGCCCTTGTAGTCGTTGTGCAGGTAGTTGATCATGTACGACGGCCCGAAGTAGTGCGCCTCGGACTTGAGCAGCACGTCGTCGCCGCCCGAGAGCCCGATGTCGGCGACGTCGTTGCGCCCCTTGGTATCCAAGTACTGCGAGGCGATGTGTCCGTCGAAGACGTTCTTGAAGTACGTGGGCAGGCCGTAGTGGATGTAGAAGAAGTGCGGCATGTCGACCACGTTGTCGACGATCTCGCGGCAGTTGCTGCCCTCGATGATGATCTCGTTCCAGACCCAGTTGGACCACTCCGGCCCGTCGACGTCACCGTCGATCTTGGGGATCGCGAGCTCCTCACCGGGCTTGGAGTTCTCCACGTCGTGCCAGATGAACAGCTGATCGTTCTCGATCATGGTGGGCCAGGTGCGGGTCCGGGCCCGCATCGGTACCCGCTTGGCGTACGGGATGGCCTTGCACTTGCCGTCGCCGCCCCAGCGCCAGTCGTGGAACGGGCAGGCCACCTCGTTGCCCTTGACGGTGCCCTGCGTGAGGTCGCCGCCCATGTGCCGGCAGTACCCGTCGAGAACGTTGACCTTCCCGTCCTCGCCGGCGAACACCACGAGCTTGGTGCCGAACGCCTGCACGGCGTGGGGCTTCCCGTCGGCGAAGTCCTTCACCAGGCCGAGGCAGTGCCAGCCGCGGGCGTAGCGGGTGGGTGCGGTGCCGCTGTCGATGAGGCGGGCCGCGGTTTCGGTGTTGCTCATGAGATCTCCTCTTCCGCACGGGCGGGGGCTGAGGTGGAGGAGGCGGGGGCCGCCGCCATGTCCTCCACGGCGAGGTAGGCGAACACCATGGCGGGGCCGATGGTGGCGCCGGGGCCGGCGTAGGTGTGGCCCATGACGGGCGAGCTGGTGTTGCCCGAGGCGTACAGCCCGTCGATCACGGAACCGTCCTCGCGCTGGACCCGGCCGGCCGTGTCGGTGCGCAGCCCGCCCTTGGTGCCGAGGTCGCCGGGAACCATACGGGCAGCGTAGAACGGACCCGTCTGCAATTCGGCGAGACTCGGATTCGGCTTGTTCCGGGGATCGCCGTAGTAGTGGTCGTAGGCGCTGTCGCCGCGGTGGAAGTCGTCGTCCCGTCCGGCGCGCGCGAAGCCGTTGAACTTCTCGACGGTGGCGGTCAGGGATTCGGCGGGCACGCCCATCTTCTCGGCGAGTCCGGCCAGGCTGCTCGCCCGCACCAGGCAGCCGGATTCGAGCCAGCGCTTGGGCAGCGGCTGCCGCGGGGGCTGGCCCGCGAACATGTACCGGTTACGGTAGCGCTGGTCGAACACGAGCCACGCCGGGATGTTCTCGCCCGGCCCCTCGCCCTGGCCGTTCTCGCCGCCGTACATGGCGTGCACCGCCTCCACGTACGGCGCCGACTCGTTGACGAAACGCTCGCCCCGCGCGTTCACCATGAGGCTGCCGGGCAGGGAGCGCTCGGAGAGCGCGAACCACGCCATCTTCGGCAGCTGGATCGACGGGCCCCACCACGCGTCGTCCATGAACTCGACGGCGGCGCCGAGCTCCTGGCCGGCGCGGATGGCGTCGCCGGTGTTGGCAGGGACGCCGTTGGTCCACTCGGTGCCGATCGGCTGGCGCTGGTACTGGGCGCGCATCTCGGCGCTGGACTCGAAACCGCCGGCGGCGAGGATCACGCCCCGCCTGGCCGTGAGCGCCACGGGGGCTCCGTCGTGCTCCACGGTGATGCCGGTGACGCGCCCGCCGCTCTGCTGCAGGGACACGAGCGGGGTGTTCAGCCACACCGGGACGCCGGCGCGCTGCAGGCCCACGCGGAGTGCGGCGATGAGCGCCTGACCGCGCCCCAGGAGGTGCTTGCCGCGGGCCTTCGCCAGGTAGAACCGGCCGCCCACGCGCAGCGCGCGCGCGACGCCCTTGGGGTGGCGCATGATCAGGTTCAGCCACTTGAAATCGGCCTGGGTGACCACCAGGTTCATCGGGGCCTTGGTGTAATCCGGCTCCAGGTTCTTCAGCTCGTCGCCGAGCTGCTTGCCGTCGAACGGCTTGGGCTCGCACGAGCGGCCGTGCGCCCGTCCGCCCGGTGCCTCCGGGTAGTAGTCCGAATAGCCGGGGACCCATGTCAGTTCGAGTGGGCTCATCCGGTGCAGCATCGAGATCACTTCGGGGCCGCGATCGATGTAGGTGTCGATCCGCTCCGCCGGGACCACGTCGCCCACGATCGCGTGCAGGTACTGACGCGCCTCGTCGGGGGTGTCCTTGATGCCCGCCTCGACGAGCGATTCGTTGCCGGGCACCCACACGCCGCCGCCGGAGCGAGCGGTCGAGCCGCCGTAGTGGGGCGCCTTCTCGACCATGAGCACGCTGAGCCCACTGTCGGCCGCCTTGAGCGCCGCGGCCATCCCCGCGGCTCCGCTTCCCACCACGATCACGTCGTACTCGGTGGCTTCCGCCGTCATCGACTCTCCTCGTTAATGTAACAAGTTCTCTAGCCCTACCTGCGGCGATGAGCGGCAGGTGGATGCCATGTCTGCAGCATAGACTAGAACACGTTTCAGTCGCCAGGGTTCGGGTTCGATCGCCCGGCAAACGTGGAGCGGGGGCCGGCGGCCCGTCAGCAGGGGACGGTGATCCGCTCGTAGGTCCCGGTGCTGGGCCGGAAGACCCACTTCTGCTGCGGCTTGCAGGTCGACGGTGCCGGCTTCGCCGCGGTCGGCGTCGCCTGCTGCGTCGGGGCCTCGGTGCTCGTGGCTCCGGTGCTCGTGGCCCCGGTGGTCGTCGTCGCCGTGGCGGGGGTGGGGCTCGAGGGTGCGGGCGACGGGCCCGTCGCGGCCGGGGCCTCCGGGAGCGCGGCCCTCGGCTGCGCCGGGACGACGGTGCTCGACGGGACCGACGACGCGGGCTCGGCCGGTGTGTCGCCGCCCATGCTCACGGCGACCACGATGCCGACGACGCACACCGCGACGGCGGCGGCCAGCGCCGCGAGGCGGGCAGCGTAGCCCCCGGGGCGCCCAGTCCGTCCGGCGGACCTGTCGACGCGGTGCGTCATGCGCGGGCGCCTCCGTGTCGGCGTGCGGAGTGCGGGTGCGGAAGGTCGATCATGTCGCCATCCTCCCAGTCTCCGGTGTCGTTCGGTCGATCCGGGGAAGGTTGCGAATCACGATGGGGCACTGATGATCAGACGCTGAGACTTCTTTCCGCGATGGTGAATCGGCGGTCCTGTGCCCGCGTCCGTCCCCGTCGACGTCGGAGGGGGTTCGGCTGCGCAGCGACTGCAAATCGAGATGCGTTCAGGTTGCGGCGGTCGCCCCGGCCCGGCGCCCGAAGAAGCTTCCGTCTCCCAGGCTGGTTCCGCTGGCGTACCCGCCGGCGCAGACGCCCGACGTGCACCGGCCGGCGGCGAACAGGCCGGGGATGGGCGCACCGTCGACGTGCAGCACCCGTGACTCGACGTCGGTGCGCAACCCGCCCAGGGTGAAGCCCGCGGTGAATCCGCGCATGTCCCACGCGGCGACGGGGCCCGTGAGCGGGCGCACCCACTGCTCCTTCTTGTGCAGCAGGGGGTCCGTACCGGTCGCGGCGTGCCGGTTGTACATCTGCACGGTGGCCGCGAGGCTGCCGGCGGGCAGGCCCATATCCGATTCGAGCTCGTCCACGGTCTCGGCGGCCCAGGTGGGCGGCTGTCGGAAGTAGGGCGTGGAGGTCTCGGTGGCGAGCGCCTCCTCGTGCGCGGCCATGTCCATCACCAGGTAGGCCGTGTTGTCCTGCTGGATCAGGGAGGCCTGGCCGATGCGCCCGCCGTAGGTGTCCTCCGCGATGAACCGCTGGCCGCGCCCGTTGACCAGGATCCCCCGGGCCATCATCTGCGGGTCGCCGAAGAACGCGACCTCGGTGGCGTCCATGTGCGCGAGCGC
>NZ_HE997626.1:1728790-1869264 GCF_000312385.1 Tsukamurella sp. 1534
GAACCGGCGAGCGGTCACCCCGGCGACGCGGCCGTCGGCGTCGGTGACCAGGGCGGCCGTGCGCACGTCGTACTCGGCACGCACTCCGAGCGATTCGGCCGTCTCCGCCAGGGGCTTCATCAGCATGTAGCCGGCGCCCCGCACGCCCGTCCGCTTGTCCGCCATCTGCGGGACGTGTCCGCGCGGGGCGGGGGTCGCGACCGCGTTGAACGGCGCCGCGTTCTCCCCGCCGGAGTAGCCGAGGCCCTCGTCGTGCGGGACCTCCCATCCGGGCTCGCCCCAGAACTCCTCCTTGAACACCACGCCGCAGCCCACGAGCCAGTCGTAGTGCTCGACGCTGCCGTGCGCGTAGGCGTGGATCTTGGCCTCGTCCACCCCGGGGCCGAGCGCGGCCGTCATGAAGGTCTCCATGTTCTCGGCGGTGTCCTCGAATCCCAGCGCGCGCTGCAGGCCGGTGCCTCCGCCCAGGTAGATCCATCCGCCGGAGGCCGCGGCGGCACCGCCCCAGCCCCCGGCGCGCTCGAGGATCAGGACGTCGGCGCCGGCGCGCGCCGCCTCGATGGCGGCGCAGACGCCCGCGATCCCGTAGCCCACGACCACGACATCGGCCTCCAGGGTCCAGTCGGTCACGGATTCGGCGGCGACGGGGCGGCGGCTGGCGGGCATGGGACTCCTCGGGCTGGTGTCGTAACCGGTTATCTCCCGGTTTCGGCCGGATCGGTCACGGTCCGGCCAAGGGAGATACCAGCAAGATAGGCAGATTCGAGCCTTTGGTGTAGCGTTTCGAACCAGAAAACGAGAACGTGTTCTAGTATCGGTTCCACCGACAGGCGCCAGCCCGTCCGAGAATCGCAGAGAGCGAGGAAACATGAGCGAACAGAGCGTCAGCGCCGTGCTGGCGGAGGTGGCGGAACTGCTGCCGACGCTCCGGGATCGCGCGCAGGAGACCGAGGACGCGCGCCGGGTACCCGCGGAGTCGATCAAGTCCCTGCAGCAGAGCGGCTTCTTCCGGCTGCTGCAGCCCAAGCGCTACGGCGGCTTCGAGGCCGATCCGGAGGACTTCTACACCGCGGTCAAGATGCTCGCGGGCGCCTGCGGCTCCACCGGCTGGGTCGCCTCCATCCTCGGCATCCACCCGTGGAACATCGCGCTGTTCGACGACCGTGCGCAACAGGAGGTGTGGGGCGAGGACCAGGACACGCTGGTCTCCTCGTCGTACGCGCCGATGGGCCGCTCGGAGATCGTCGAGGGCGGTTACCGACTCTCGGGCAAGTGGAGCTTCTCGTCCGGCTGCGATCACGCCACGTGGGCGCTGCTCGGCGGCCCCGCGTTCAAGGACGGCAAGCCCGTCGACTTCCTGACCTACCTCGTGCCGATCAGCGACTACGTCATCAACGACGTGTGGCGCACCGTCGGCCTCCGCGGCACCGGCAGCAACGACATCGTGGTCGAGGACGTCTTCGTCCCCGAGCACCGCGCACTGAGTTTCCAGCAGGTGTCCAAGTGCAAGGGCCCGGGCCAGGAGGTCAACACCAGCCCGCTGTACAAGCTGCCCTTCGGCTCGGTGCACCCGTCCACTATCACCGCCCCGATCATCGGGATGGCGCAGGGCGCCTACGACGCCCACGTCGAGCACCAGCGCAACCGCGTGCGCGCCGCCTACGCGGGGGAGTCCGCCAAGGAGGATCCGTTCGCCATGGTGCGCGTTGCCGAGGCGGGCAGCGAGATCGACGCGGCCTGGCTGCAGCTCATCTCGAACGTCAACGCGGAGTACGAGCTGGTCAAGGCCGGGGAGAAGATCCCGTTCAACCTGCGCCTCAAGGTCCGTCGCGACCAGGTGCGCGGCACCGAGCGTGCGATCTTCGCCGTGGACCGCATGTTCGAGAACTCCGGCGGCCGGGCACTCGCCGAGGGCACGCCGATCCAGCGGTTCTGGCGCGACGCCCACGCCGGTCGCGTGCACGCGGCGAACGATCCGGAGCGCGCCTACAAGATGTTCGGCACCGGCGAGTTCGGCCTGCCGGTGATGGACGGGATGGTCTGACCGTGACGGAGACGGATGTGGACGTCCTCAAGGAGGGGAAGTTCGCCACCACCGCCGCTGGCCTCACGATGCACTACCACGAGGCCGGTGAGGAGAACCGGGCCAACGGCACCGTCGTGCTGCTGCACGGCAGCGGCCCCGGCGTCTCCTCGTGGAGCAACTTCGGGCGCAACATCCCCGTTCTGGCGCAGCGCTTCCACGTGCTCGCGGTGGACCAGCCGGGCTTCGGCCGGTCCGACAAGCCGACCGAGCACCCGCAGTACTTCGTGCACAGCGCAACGGCGCTCGCGGGCCTGCTCGACGCGCTGGGGATCACGGAACGCGTGCACCTGGTGGGCAATTCGCTCGGCGGCGGCACATCCGTGCGGTTCGCTCTCGACTTCCCGGACCGCGCGGGCCGGCTCGTGCTGATGGGCCCGGGAGGGCTCAGCGTGAACACCTTCGCGCCGGACCCGACCGAGGGCCTGCGCACCCTGCAGAAGTTCTACGCCGCGCCCAGCAAGGAGCGGCTCGAGGACTTCCTGCGGATCATGGTCTTCGACCAGAAGATGATCACGCCCGAACTCATCGAGGAGCGGTTCGAGCTCGCACTCGATCCGGAGGCGATCGCCGCCTTCACGGCGATGGGCAAGTCCTTCGCGTCCGCGGACTACGAGAAGGGCATGCTCTGGCGCGACGCCTACAAGCTGCGCCAGCCCGTCCTCATGATCTGGGGCAGGGAGGACAGGGTCAACCCGCTCGACGGTGCGCTGCTCGCCCTCAAGCAGATCCCGCGCGCCCAGCTGCACGTGTTCGGGCAGTGCGGGCATTGGGCGCAGCTCGAGAAGTTCGACGAGTTCAACCGGCTCACGGCCGATTTCCTGGCCGGCTGACAAGGAGAAGTAGGCACATGGCGATCAAGGCGCTCGGGTACATGCGCATCGAGGCCACCGACATGGCGGCCTGGCGCGAGTACGGGCTGAAGGTGCTGGGAATGATGGAGGGGACGGGCAACGACCCCGATTCCCTCTACCTGCGGATGGACGATTTCGCGGCCCGCCTGGTGATCGTGCCGGGCGAGAAGGACAGGCTCCTGGTGTCCGGCTGGGAGGTCGCCGACGCCCCCGGTCTGCAGGAGCTCCGCGACACCCTCACCGCCGCCGGCGTCACCTTCGAGGAGGGGACCAAGGACGAGAAGGCCGAGCGCCGCGTCGAGGGGTTGATCCGCTTCCAGGATCCCGCGGGCAACACCCTCGAGGCCTTCCACGGCGCGCAGTACCTGGGCAGGCGTTTCGTCAGCCCGTACGGGCACCGGTTCGTCACCGGCGAGCAGGGGCTCGGGCACGTCGTGCTCACCTGCACGGACGACGCTGCCGCGCAGGAGTTCTACCAGGGAGTGCTCGGCTTCCGGCTCCGCGATTCGATGCGCCTGCCCCCACAGATGGTGGGCCGCCCCGCGGACGGCGATCCGGCGTGGCTGCGCTTCTACGGGTGCAATCCGCGCCACCACGCGCTCGCCTTCCTGCCGCTGCCCAACCCGACGGGGATCGTGCACCTCATGGTGGAGGTGGAGAACTCCGATGACGTGGGCCTGTGCCTCGATCGAGCGAATCGCAAGAAGGTCAAGATGTCCGCGACCCTGGGCCGCCACATCAACGACAAGATGCTGTCCTTCTACATGAAGACCCCCGGAGGCTTCGACATCGAGTTCGGCTGCGAGGGCCTCGAAGTCGAGAACGACGACTGGATCGCGCGGGAGTCCACCGCGGTCAGCCTCTGGGGCCACGACTTCTCCATCGGATTCAAGGAGCAGTGATGACCCGCCCCACGGACGCCCCCGCACCGATCGAGCCGCTCGACTACCGCACCGCGATGGGGCACTTCTGCACCGGCGTCACGGTGATCACCGCGGCCGACGGGGAGGGCCCCGTCGGGTTCGCCTGCCAGTCCTTCTCCGCGCTGTCCCTGGATCCGCCGCTCGTGCTGTTCTGCCCGATGAAGACCTCGGGCGCCTGGCGCACGATCGAGCGCACCGGGCATTTCGCGGTGAACGTGCTGGGCGAGGGGCAGCAGGACGTGAGCTCGGTGTTCGGTTCCCGGCATCCCGACAAGTTCGGTGCGGTCGAGTGGAAGCCCTCGCGCACCGGTTCGCCGCTGCTCGGCGGTGCGCTCAGCTGGATCGACTGCGCCGTGGAGGCCGTGCACGACGGCGGCGATCACCACATCGTGATCGGACGCGTGCTGGAGCTCAGTCCGCCCAACGCCGGTCGGCCCCTGCTGTTCTACCGCGGCCGCTACACGCAGACCGTGACGGAACGGGGCGAGGCCATTCCGCGTGCGCTGTCGCTCGATTCGTTCCTCACCTGGCCCGTCGGCGACGACTGGATGTAGGCGACCTGATGTAGCGGAACCGGCTCGGGCCGCGCCGCGCTCTGGTACTCCGGGAGGAGTACCGGGGACGACGATCGAAGGAGGGCGCCCGTGACCGAACGGATCACCGCGCTGGACCTACCAGCCGGCGAGCTCAGCGAGGAGACCGAGCGCTATCTCGCGGTGTGCCGCGAGAAGCTCGGCATGGTGCCGAACGTGTTGTCCTCCCTCACCTTCGACGAGGCGAAACTGAAGGCGTTCACCGCCACCTACAACGATCTGATGCTGGGGGACTCGGGCCTCACCACGCTCGAGCGCGAAATGATCGCGGTGGTCGTCTCCTCGATCAACAAGTGCTTCTACTGCCTCACCGCGCACGGCGCCGCGGTGCGCGAGCTCTCCGGCGACCCGGCCCTCGGTGAGACGCTCGTGATGAACTTCCGCGCGGCGGAGCTCCCGGCGCGGCAGCGGGCGATGCTGGAGTTCGCGGAGAAGCTGACCGAGGCCCCGTCGAAGATGGACGAGCCCGATCGGCAGCGCCTGCGGGACAGCGGGTTCAGTGACCGCGACATCTACGACATCGCCAACACCGCTGCCTTCTTCAACATGACCAACCGGCTGGCGTCGGCGATCGACATGCGGCCGAACCCGGAGTACCACGCCGCCGCACGATGACGGCGGCGTGATCAGCCCGGCAGGGTCGCCGTGAAGTAGCCGATCGCAGCGTTGAGGTGCGCCGTGCCCTCCGGCACCACGGTCTCCACGCCGTACGCGCGGCCGAGATCGATCGGGCTGCCGCTCCGCGTGATCGACCAGTCCTCCCGTGCGAGGTACTCCGCGGGATCCTCGCGTCCCTGGTCCTCCGCGAACAGTGCGGTGACGTCGAATTCGCCGAGCGGGTCGTCGGGCGAGGAGGAGTACCGGTCCGCCAGCGCGCGGAAGCCTTCGAGATCGAGGGGGCCGGTCTGCCCCTCGACGGCGACGCGGCTGCCGGGTGCGGCCAGCTCCACGATCCGCTCGAACAGCAGGACCTGCGCCTGCGCGGGAAGGTACGGCAGGAGGCCCTCGACGAGCCAGGCCGAGGGGGCGGCACCGTCGAATCCGGCGGACCGCAGGGCGGCCGGCCAGTCCTCGCGGAGGTCGACGGGCACGGCGTGCAGGCCGGCGGCCGGCCGGATGCCCCGTGCAGACAGGGTCTCGCGCTTGAAGGCGAGCACCGCCGGCTGGTCCAGCTCGTACACGTCGACGTCGCCGGGAAGATCGAGACGATAGGCCCGCGAGTCGAGGCCCGACGCGAGGATCACCACCTGCCGCACGCCCGCCGCGACGGCGTCCCGCACATGGTCGTCGAAGAACCGCGTGCGCACCCCGAGGTGCCGGCTGGCGCTCATGGCGCTCATCGGCGTCGAGCCGTCGGCCGGGGTGTCGAGCATCGCGATCGCCCGCGGCTCGCCCGCCGCCTCGACCAGAACGCGGGCGTACGGATCGCGCGCGAGCGCATCGGCGCGGTCGTTCTCCAGCGCCCGTGCCGCGGCCACCAGCAGTGCGGTGAACCCCACGCTGGTGGCGATGTCCCAGGTGTCGCCGTCCGTCCGTGCGCTGCCCGTCGTCATGGAACCTCCTCGATAGTTGTTCGCTTACCAAACTACTGGCTCGCGACTGCAACGGCAAGAACGTGTTCCAGGGGCGCGCTAGGAGTGGGTGAGCTCCCTGCGGGCGAGGTGGGAGGCGGGGTCGCCGAACAGCTGGGACGACGAGTGCGCGCGCTTGAAGTACAGGTGCGCGTCGTGCTCCCAGGTGATCCCGATGCCGCCGTGCAACTGGATCATCTCGCCCGCGACCGCGCTGAACGCCTCGGAGCAGTACGTCGCGGCCGTCGCCACGGCGACCGCCGCGTCCGGTGCCCCGCGGTCCAGCGCGTCACCGGCCGCGTACGCGGCGGAGCGCGAGGCCTCCACGAGTACGAACAGATCGGCCATCCGGTGCTTGAGCGCCTGGAAGGATCCCACCGGCCGGCCGAACTGCACCCGCGTCCCCGTGTACTCCACCGTGCGTCGCAGCGCCTCCGCGGCTGCCCCCGCCTGCTCGGCGGCGAGCACCGCCCGGGCCGTTCCGGTCGCACGATCGAGCGCGGCCGCGGCATCCTCGCGCATCAGGATCCCGGGCGTGCCGTCGAGCACGATCTCCGCGAACCGCCGGGTCGGGTCCATGGACGGCGTGTGTCGACGGTGCGCCGTGGAGCCGTCGACCAGGTACAGGTCGGTCCGGCCGCCGTCGCGGACCGGCACCAGGAGGAGGTCCACCAGGTCCCCGTCCAGGACGAGGCCGACGGTGCCCGTGAGTCCTCCGTCCGTCACGGCGACGCCGCCGTTCGCGAGGTCGGAGTCGGCGAGGGCGGGGTCGGCGAGGGCGGCGGTCCGTTCCCCGGCGGCCAACGCGCCGAGGGACTCGGCCGCGTTCTGCCCGGCGGCCTCGAGGGCGGTGGTGGCGAGCACGGAGGAGCCGAGGAACGGGGACGGGATCAGGTGCCGGCCCAGCTCTCCCGCGACCGTCTGCAGTGCGCGCACGCCCGCGCCGACACCGTCGAACTCCTCCGGGACGGCGAGCGCCGCGACGCCCACCTGCTCGCAGAGCACGGACCACAGGGCGTCGTCGCGGCCCGTGGGCGCGTCGATCGCCGCGCGCAGGGCGGCGGGCGACCAACGCCGGTCCACCACGCTGCGGACCGCGGCGGCGAGGTCGTCGAGTTCGGAGCTCATCGCGCCGCCCCCCGGACCGCGTCCAGCACAGCCGCGCGGTGCTGCGCCTGTGTGCCCCAGGCGGATTGCAGCGCACGCACCTTGGTCAGCCACACCCCCAGGTCGTACTCCGCGGTGTAGCCGATGGCCCCGTGCACCTGGAGCGCTGTGCGGGCCGCCAGGTACGCGGCGTCCGCGGTGGCGACGCGGGCGGCCGCGACGTCGCGCACCGGATCCAGGTGCACCGGGCCGCCTTCCGCGAGGAGGGAGACCGCCGCGCCCTGCACCAGCGGTGCCGCGAGCTCGAGCCGTGTGGCCACATCGGCCAGTAGGTGCTTGATCGATTGGTACTCGCCGATCGCGTGCCCGTACTGCGCCCGTGCCTTCGCGTACGAGACCGACTCGTCCAGCAGTCGCCGGCCGGCGCCGAGCACCTGCGCCGACACGGCGAACGCGCCGAGCAACTCGGCCCGGGCGTGATCGCCCGCCTGCCCCCCCGCGGGTTCCGGGGCGTCGAACAGGCGCCGGGTGGGGTCGACCGAGCGGCGCGGCGGCCCGGTGGGGGCCGGCGCCTCGGCAACGGCGCCGTCCGGCGCCGCGACGAATCGGAGGTCGGCGGCGTCGGCGTCCAGGAGGAACGGCGTGCGCGGGGCGATGGCGACGGTGCCGATCGCACCCTCCGCGAGGGCGGGCAGGTGCGCGTCGGCGAGGCCGCCGGTGAGCAGGACGGGCAGCACTGCGATCGATTCCACCACCGGGCCCGGTACCGCGTGATAGCCCAGGGCCTCGAACGCGACCGCGAGATCCACGGGGCCGCCGCCCACTCCGCCGTGCTCCTCATCGACGGCCAGCCCGGTGACGCCGAGTTCGGCCAGGGCGGACCAGACCTTGCGGCCGGGGCCGGCGTCGCCCGCGGCCCACGCGCGGGCCGCGGCCACGGTGCCGGCACCCGCCAACAGGTCGCCGAGGGATTCGGCGAACGCGCGGTTCTCCTCCGACGGTGCGAATCTCATCGTGCTCCCCTCGGAAGGCCGAGGAGCCGCTCGGCGATCGTGTTGCGCTGGATCTGGTCGGTTCCGCCGTAGATCGGTCCGGCGAGCGAGAACAGGTAGCCCGCGGGCCACCGGCCCCCGTCGGGCGCGGTGCCGCCGGTGAGCTCGCCGCGCGCGCCCAGCAGATCGAGCGCCGTCTCGTGCAATCCGACGTCGAGGTGGCTCCAGAACAGTTTGTTCACACTGGATTCGGGCCCCAGCTCCCCGCCCTCCTGGAGGCGGGTGACCGTGCCGAACGTGTACAGCTGATAGGCGCGCGCGCCGATCCACGCGTCGGCCACGCGGGCCGCCTCCGCGCTCTCGGTGCTGCCGTCCTCGCGGTCCCACAGGTCCACGAGGGCGTCGGCCGCGGAGAGGAACCGGCCCGGGCTGCGCAACGACAGTCCGCGCTCGTTGTTGGCCGTGGTCATGGCGACCTTCCAGCCCTGGCCCGGCTCGCCGATCACGTCCTCGTCCGGGACGAACACCTCATCGAGGAAGATCTCCGCGAAGCCGGGCTCGCCGTCGAGCTGGGGGATGGGGCGCACGGTGACGCCCGGCGCCCGCAGGTCGAACATCAGGTAGGTGAGTCCGCGGTGCCGCTCCGAACCGGGTTCGCTGCGGAAGAGCCCGAAAGCACCGTCCGCGAACGCCGCCCGCGAGCTCCAGGTCTTCTGCCCGGACAGCGTCCAGCCGCCGTCGACGCGGGTCGCCGTGGACCGCAGGGAGGCGATGTCGCTGCCGGCCTCCGGTTCGGACCACGCCTGCGCCCACACGCGCTCCGAGCGCGCCATGGCGGGCAGGATGCGCGCCCGCTGCTCGTCGGTGCCGTGGCTGAACAGGGTGGGCGCCAGCATGAACAGCCCGTTCTGATTCACCCGCAGGGGCGCTCCGGCGGCGTAGTACTCCTCTTCGAAGACCACCCACTGCAGGAGCGTCGCCTCGCGGCCGCCGTACTCCTTCGGCCAGGACACCGCCGCCAGGCCCGCGTCGGCGAGCCGCGCCTCCCAGGCGCGGTGCGCCGCGAAACCCTCGGCGGTGTCGAAGGACGGGAGCGGTTCGGCGGGAACGTTGTCCGCCAGCCACGCCCGCACCTCGTCGCGGAAGGCGATCGTGGCTTCGTCGAATTCGAGGTCCACCTACTCGCCCCCGCCCTTCGGTGCTCCGCCGTCGCCCGCGCGGCGGGCCCCGGACGCCATCGACTTGGCGTCCTGGCCGCCCAGGGAGTCTCCCCCGGAGACCTCGGCGTTGTGCGCGTGCGCGAAGTGATGCAGGCCGAACACGGAGTCCATCCCCGCGCGCATCCCCATCAGGTCCTCGCACTGGTTCACGGCCTTCTTGGTCAGCGCCAGGCCGAACGTCGGCATCTCGGCGATCCGCTCGGCCAGTGCGAGGGACTCCTCCTCCAGCTCCGAGCGAGGCACGACGCGGCTGACCATTCCCCACTCCTTGGCCTGCTGCGCGGTGAAGCGGTCACCCGTGAACAGGAACTCCTTGGCGGCGCGCGGACCCATGACCCACGGATGCGCGAAGTACTCGACGCCGGGAATGCCCATGCGCACCACCGGGTCCGAGAAGAACGCGTCGTCCGACGCCACGATCAGGTCGCACGACCAGGCGAGCATGAGGGCGCCGGCGATGCAGGCGCCCTGGACCGATGCGATGACGGGCTTGGGGATCTCCCGCCAGCGGCGGCACATGCCCAGGTACACCTCGGACTCGCGCGCGAACCGCTGGTCGCCGCCCTGCTTGCCCACGTGATCCCACCACAGTACGGCGGTGTTCTCGAAGTGCTGATCCACGTCGCGTCCCGGGGTTCCGATGTCGTGCCCCGCGGAGAAGTGCTTGCCCGCGCCGGCGAGGACGATCACCTTGACCGCGGGATCCTCCACCGCGCGAACGAAGGCCGCATCGAGGGCGTACGTCATGGCGGAGTTCTGGGCGTTCCGGTACTCGGGGCGGTTCATCGTGACCACGGCGACCGGGCCACGGGTCTCGTACGTGACGGGTTCCTCCGCGTCCGGGCGGTCGGCGGTCGGCGTCGTGTTCTCGGTCATCGCTTCTCTCCTGATACGGGTTCGGGCTCGCCGCGCAGTACGCGCTTGAGCACCTTTCCGGTTGCGTTGCGGGGCAGTTCGTCGACGAACTCCACGCTGCGCGGGACTTTGAAATTGGCCAGTGACGTGCGGCAGTGCTCGATCACCTGCTCCTCGGTGAGCGCGCGGCCCGCCGCGGTCACCACGAACGCCTTGCCCACCTCGCCGAGCCGCGGTTCCGGAACGCCGATCACCGCGCTCTCCGAGACCCCGTCGAGCCGCGCGATCACCTGTTCCACCTCGGCGGGATACACGTTGAAGCCGCCGTTGGTGAACATGTCCTTGATCCGGTCGGTGATCCGCAGGTTCCCGGCGTCGTCCATGCTTCCCGCGTCGCCGGTGCGGAACCATCCCTCGCCGGTGAAGGCGGCGGCCGTCGCCTCGGGATCCTCGAAGTACTCGGCGATCACGTTGGGGCCGCGCACCAGGATCTCCCCGTCGTCGGCGATCCGGACCTCCATGTCCGGTACCGCGCGCCCGGACGTGGTGGCGATGACCTCGGGCGCGTCGTCGGCGCGGCACATCGTGACGACGGGTGCCTCGGACAACCCGTAGGCCGTGAGCACCCGCTCGTACAGCTCCGCCCGCATCCGCTCGATGAGCACGACCGGGATGGTCGCCGCGCCCGTGGTCGCGGCGCGCAGGCTGGACAGGTCGTAGCGGTCGCGGTCCGGGTGGTCGAGCATCATCTGGTGGACGGTGGGAACGCCCGGGAGTACCGAGATGCGTTCGCGCTGCACGAGATCGAACGCCCTCACCACGTCGAAGGTCTGCGCCGGGTAGATCGCCGCGCCGAACTGCAGGGCGGCGAGCACGCCGGCCTTGTAGCCGAAGATGTGGAAGAACGGGCTCAGGATCAGGTAGCGGTCGGTGTCGGTGACGCCCACCAGTTCCGACCAGTTGGCCGCGTTCGCGAGCGTCTGCGCGTGCGTGCTCATCGCACCCTTGCTCCGGCCCGAGGTGCCCGAGGTGAAGAAGACGTCCGACGGGGCGTCCGGGGTCACTTCGTCCGCGGCGCGGTCGAGCTCGTCGTCCGGCACGCCGGCGCCGCGCGCGGGGACGCCGTCCCAGTCCGGCGTGCGCAGGACGGCGGCGATGTCCGGCGGCAGGCCGCCGGCGGTCTCCCTGACGAGGTCCAGCCGGTCGACGCCGAGGAACTCGCCCGCCACCACGAAGGCCCGGGCGCGGGTCCGGACCAGGAGGTCGACGATCTCCGGGCCGGTGTAGCGGGTGTTCACCGGGACCAGGACCGCCCCGATGTAGGCGGCGCCGAGCGCGGCCTCGATCCATTCGTGCCCGTTCGGCGCGCAGATCGCCACCCGGTCGCCGCCGCGCACGCCCTCGGCGAGGAGGGCCTTCGCGACGGAGCGGACCCGGTGGTGGAGGTCTGCGTAGGTGATGCGGAGGTCGCCGTCGACCACCGCCTCGTTCCCCGAGAACTGCTCCGCGGACGCACGGAGGGCCTGTGCGATGGTGCGCGACATGCGAAAATCCTCCTACCTAGCAAGTGCTTGGTAGAACACGTTACAGTGCGTTGAGTGTCTGTGTAACTCGAATCCCCCGAGCGGCTGCTCGAGGGCGCGGCGAAGGGAGTGCGGTGGCCACGGCGAGCACCGAGACCGACGCGGATTTCCGCACCCGTATCCGGGACTGGCTGGCGACGAACCTCGCCGGCGAGTTCGCGCAGCTGCGGGGTGCCGGTGGCCCCGGCCGCGAACACGAGTACTTCGAGGAGCGCATCGCGTGGGAGCGTCACCTCGCGGCGGCGGGCCTGAACTGCATCGGCTGGCCGACCGAGAACGGCGGCGGGGGAGCGACCCTCGCGCAGCAGGTGATCTTCCACGAGGAGTACGCCCGCGCGGGTGCGCCCGCCAAGGTCTCGCACCTCGGGCAGGAGCTGCTGGGGCCCACGCTCATCGCGTTCGGCACCGAGGAGCAGAAGGAGCGTTTTCTCCCCGCGATCCGGGACGTCCGCGAGCTCTGGTGCCAGGGCTACTCGGAGCCCGGCGCCGGGTCCGATCTCGCCAACGTCAGCACGCAGGCCCGGCTCGAGGGCGACGAATGGGTGATCAGCGGTCAGAAGGTGTGGACATCGCTCGCCCACGTCGCCGACTGGTGTTTCGTGGTCGCGCGGACCGAGCCGGGCTCGTCGCGGCACCGCGGCCTCTCCTACCTGCTGGTCCCGATGGACCAGCCGGGCATCGAGGTGCGGCCGATCGTGCAGCTCACCGGCACCTCCGAATTCAACGAGGTGTTCTTCGACGGTGCCCGCACCGCCGCGGCCAACGTCGTCGGCGCGCCCGGGGACGGCTGGCGAGTGGCGATGGGCACCCTCGCATTCGAGCGCGGGGTCGCGACCCTGGGACAGCAGCTCGGCTTCCGCCGGGAGTTGCAGCGGCTCACCGACCTCGCTCTCGACACCGGCGTCGCCGATCGCCCCGAGATCGCGGAGGCCCTGCGCCGGGCCTGGATGGAACTCGACGTGATGCGCGCGCACGCGCTGCGCTCGCTGGGTTCGGCCGAAACCGGCACCGCCGAGGTCGCGAAGCTGCTGTGGGCCAACTGGCACCGGCGCCTCGGCGAGTTGGCGATGGCTGTCCGCGGACCGTCGGGCCTACTGGCCGAACCGGAGCTCGACGACTGGCAGCGGCTCTACCTGTTCACCCGGGCCGACACGATCTACGGCGGCTCGAACGAGATCCAGCGCAACATCATCGCCGAGCGCGTGCTCGGCCTGCCGAGGGAGGCACGACCGTGACCGCACAGAACCCGCCCACCGCACCCGCGATCCCCGCACCCCCGTACCCCCGGGGGCGTGACCTCCTCGAGGGGCGCGTGGTCGTCGTGACCGCGGCGGCCGGTACCGGCATCGGCTCCGCGACGGCGCGGCGCTGCCTCGAGGAGGGCGCGCGCGTCGTGGTCTCCGACTGGCACGAGCGGCGGCTCGGCGAGAAGGCCGCCGAGCTGGCCGCCGACTTCGGGGACCGCGTGCACTCCATCCCCTGCGACGTCACGGTCGAGGAACAGGTCCAGGGCCTGCTCGACGGCGCCGCGGACCGGTTCGGCCGGGTCGACGTGCTGGTCAACAACGCCGGGCTCGGCGGGAGCGTGGCGGTGCAGGACATGACCGACGAGCAGTGGTCGCGCGTCCTCGACGTGACGCTCACCGGTACCTTCCGCGCCACCCGCGCCGCGATCAACCGCTTCATCGACCAGGGCGGGGGCGGGGTGATCGTGAACAACGCGTCGGTGATCGGGTGGCGCGCCCAGGAGGAGCAGGCCCACTACGCCGCGGCCAAGGCCGGCGTCATGGCGCTCACCCGGTGTTCCGCCGTGGACGCGGCGCCGCACGGCGTACGGATCAACGCGGTCTCGCCCAGCATCGCGATGCACCCCTTCCTCGCGAAGGTCACCTCCGACGAGCTGCTCGACGAGCTGTCCCGTCGCGAGGTGTTCGGCCGCGCCGCCGAACCGTGGGAGGTGGCCAACGTGATCGCCTTCCTCGCATCGGATTACGCGAGCTACATGACGGGCGAGGTCGTGTCCGTGAGCAGCCAGCATGCGTAGACCGGACACGTCGGCGCGGCGGACCGAGCTGCTCACCGTGATCGCGCGGCTGTTCGCCGAGAACGGGTTCCGCGCCACCACCGTCCGCGATATCGCGGACGCCGCGGGAATCCTGTCGGGGAGCCTGTACCACCACTTCGACTCCAAGGAGTCGATGCTCGACGACATCCTGCGCGACTTCCTCGATGAGCTGTTCGGCAGCTACCGGGAGGTGCTCGCGACTGTCGATGATCCTCGGGAACAGTTGCGGGGCTGCGTGATCGCGTCGTTCGACGCGATCGACGCCCGTCCGGACGCAGTGGCGATCTACCAGGCCGAGGCCCGCGGCCTCGCCCAGCAGGAACGGTTCCGCTACATCGCCGACCTGTTGGAGGAGTTCCGCACCATGTGGCGCGGGATCCTCACCCGCGGTGTGGAGTCCGGTGCGTTCCGGGCCGATCTCGACATCGACGTGACCTACCGCTTCCTGCGCGACACCGTCTGGGTCGCGATCCGCTGGTACCGCCCCGGTGGCCAGCTGCCCGTCGGCGAGGTCGCCGGCCAGTACCTGAAGATCCTCGAGCAGGGGATCGCGCAGCCCGACAAGGAGAAGTCATGACCGGAAACAACAGCGGCGCCTACATCGTGGACGCCGTCCGCACCCCCACGGGCAAGCGCGGCGGTTCGCTCGCCGAGGTGCATTCCGCCGACCTCGGCGCGCACGTGCTGCGCGCCGCCGTCCTGCGTTCGGGCATCGACCCCGAGCTGGTCGACGACGTGATCATGGGCTGCTGCGACACCATCGGCCCGCAGTCCGGCAACATCGCGCGCACCGCGTGGCTCGCCGCGGGCCTGCCCGAGCACGTCCCGGGCGTGACCGTCGATCGGCAGTGCGGATCGAGCCAGCAGTCGGTGCACTTCGCCGCGCAGGCCGTGCTGTCCGGTACCGCCGACGTCGTGGTCGCGGCCGGGGTGCAGAACATGAGCGCGATCCCGATCAGCGCCGCCATGCTGGCGGGGAGGGAGTACGGGTTCGATGACCCGTTCTCCGGTTCGACGGGGTGGCGCGAGCGGTACGGCGACGTCGAGGTGTCGCAGTTCGCCAGCGCGGACATGATCGCCACGAAATGGGGGATCTCGCGGAGCCGGATGGAGGAGTTCGCTCTCGCCAGCCACGAGCGCGCGCTCGCCGCGACCGACGAGGGCCGGTTCGCCGACGAGATCGCCCCGGTCGGCGACTTCGCCGTCGATGAGACGCCCCGGCGTGGAACGTCTCTGGAGAAGATGGCGGGCCTGGCCCCCCTCGCCGAGGGTTCGGCGATCACCGCCGCGGTCGCGAGCCAGATCGCGGACGGCGCCGCAGCGGTCACCGTGGCCTCCGGCGATTTCGTCGAGGCGCACGGCCTCCGTGCCCGTGCGCGGATCCACCACATCTCGGTCCGCGCGGCGGACCCCGTGTGGATGCTGACGGGGCCGATCCCGGCGACGCAGTACGCGCTGCGGAAGACGGGACTGACGGTGGACGACATCGACCTGTTCGAATGCAACGAGGCGTTCGCCTCGGTGCCTCTCGCCTGGATGGACGAACTGGGGATCCCGCACGAGAAGGTGAACGTCAACGGCGGCGGCATCGCGCTCGGCCACCCCCTCGGCGCGACGGGCGCCAAACTGATGACCACCCTGCTGCACGAGCTCGAGCGCCGCGGCGGACGCTACGGACTGCAGACGATGTGCGAGGGGGGCGGCACCGCCAACGTGACCGTCATCGAGCGGCTCGCGTAGCCGCTCGGCCGGCGGTCAGCGCAGCGAGTAGCCGAAGCCCCGGACGCTCCTGATGTGCCGCCAGTCGTTCGTGTCGATCTTGGTGCGCAGGCGCTGCACCGCGTTGTCGACGATCCTCGATCGCCCGAGGTAGTCGTGACCCCAGGCCTGGCGGAGCAGGGTGTCCCGCGACTGCGGCACGCCGCGCCGGGACGCCAGCGCAATGAGGAGGCCGATCTCGGTGGGAGTCAGGGGAACGGGGTGCCCGGACCGCGTGACGGTACGGGTGACCGAATCGATGGTGAGGCCGCTCTGCTCGATCACCACCGTCGTGTCGTCCGCCCCACCGTGCGTGCGACACGTGAGTGTGCACGAGTTCTCGGCGCGGACCCGTCGGCCGATCGCCCTCAGGCGCGCATCGATCTCCCTGCCGGAGACGGGCCGGACGAGGTAGTCGTCGGCGCCCACGGCGAGGGCCGTGATGGCGTGGACCTCGTCGTGATGGTCGCCGATCATGATGATCGGCACATCGGAGATCCGGCGGAGATCGCGGCAGGCGTCGAACGAGTCGCCGTTGGTCGTCTCGATGAGCACCGCGCCGACACCGGTGAGTGCGTACAGCGGCGCGGCGTGCACGAGCGGCACCATCAACACGCCGTGGCCCAGTGGCTCGAGCCGTGCTTCCAGCGGCGGCGCGCTCAGGGGCGTCGCGGCGCTGTGCAGGTACAGGATCTGCACCGTGTCACTCCTTGTTTCATCGCAACCCCGATGTTGAGTGGCAAAGAACAACCACCCTACCTTCGTCTCCGTTCACCAGGGAAGGTCTACCGCATCCGCGTCCCGCTGGTGCGTCGAACGTGGGGTCCACTCTCGCCTGATTCTCAGAAGTTACTCAGAGTTCTCGGTCTGGTCAAGGATCGGCACTGGTGAACGCCGTTCGGATCGATGCACAAGAAGCTATTCGAGATAACGAACTCATTGCGGTTTGTCGCAAGACCTCTTGGTTGTGTCGCAGAACGTCGTCGGCGGCTGTGCCGGGTTGGCAAATATTGTTTGCTGTGATTCTCTGTGCGTTGTCAATCAGGCGTGACCAGAGGAGTCGAAGAGTGCGTCGAATCAAGCTCGGAACGGCGGTCGTCGTGGCCGCCGCCTGCGCGGGCACCGTGATGTCAGCGGGACCCGCTTCCGCCCAGATCACCCCGCAGAACCCGTCGGGTCCGGTGAAGGGGGCGAAGCAGACCGTCAAGTCCCCGGAGGGGCTCAACGCGCAGATCGCGTTGTTCGACCTCAAGGCCAAGCTGTTCCCGCCGTTGGCCGGCGACAACAAGTCGCGCCTGGCGTACGTCGACGGCAAGGCCGAAGGCGTGATCACCGCCGGTCCGGGCGGCGTCGAATCGGCGACGGTGGAGGTCGGCTACGTGGTCGCCTGCGGCGTCAAGGACGGTGGGTTCGAGTCGTGGATCGGGAGTAACCAGACGATCGGAGCCGGCGGCGCGCTCGCCGGCAGCATTCCGGCGGCGGGGGCCGCGCTCGTGGGCGTCGGCGGTTCCCTGGGGCTGACGCAGAACCAGGTGATCAAGACGGCGCCCGGCGCGATCGTCTACCTCCCCGTCGGCACCAAGACGATCGACAAACCCGCGGTGGGTGAGTCCTTCGGCGTGCGGTTCGGTGAGAAGCGCGTCAGCATCGAGGGCTGCATCGGCAGTGTCGACGCCGTCGCCTACTCGACCCTCAAGGTCTCCTCGCGAGCTTTCGACGACATGAAGACCGTCTACAGCGAGGTCATGCGCTTCGCCTGACCCCACCGCCGGCCCCGTCGGCCCCGTCGGCCCCGCGTTCCTGACTTAACAGCGTTAGCCCAGACGTCCACCTGGCGTTTCAGCATGGGCTAACGCTGTTAAGTCAGGGTGGGGGTGGGCATGGACGGGGTGGGGACGGGTGCGGGTGGTGCCGGCGGTCAGGAGCGGAGGGCGGCCGCGGCGGCCAGACGGTCCTCGGCCTCGGCGACGATGCGCGGGACGAGCTCGGCCACCGTCGGCAGGTCCTCGATGATCCCGGCGACCTGGCCCGACGCCAGGACTCCGGCCTCGGTGTTGCCGTCGACGAGGCCCGCCCGCAGCAGCATCGGCGTGTTCGCCGACATCATCAGCTGGCTCCAGGTGCGGTCGCCCCCCTTCTTCAGGGCGAGCCCCTCGTCGATCAGTCCCTTCCAGGAGACGCCCGTGAGGGCCTGGAATCGCAGGGTGTTCCGCGCGGCGTGCACCAGCGTGGCGGCGCCGCGCGAACGCTCCAGCGCATCGACGAGGGCGGTGCGCAGCACCCGGTGCGGCATACCGTCGACCTTGGTGGTCACGACGGTGTCGCCCAGGCCGCGCTGCAGGTACTCCGCCTTGACGGAATCGGGGACCCGGCTGTCCTTCGTGAGCAGGAACCGCGTGCCCATCGCGACGCCCGCGGCGCCGTAGGACAGCGCCGCAGCCAGGCCGCGGCCGTCGAAGAACCCGCCCGCCGCGATGACGGGGATGTCCACGGCGTCCAGGACGGACGGCAGCAGCAGAGTCGTCGCGACGCCGCCCGTGTGGCCGCCGCCCTCGCCGCCCTGCACGATGACGGCGTCGGCGCCCCAGGATGCGACCTTCTCCGCGTGTCGGGCCGCGCCGATCGACGGGATCACCACGAGGCCGGCGTCCTTGAGCTGCGCGATCATCTCCCTGCGAGGGGCCAGTGCGAAGGACGCCACCTTCACGCCCTCGCGGATCAGGAGGTCCACCCGTTGCTGGGCGTCCTCGGCGTCCGCACGCAGGTTGACTCCGAACGGTTCGTCGGTGCGCTCCTTGGTCTTCCGGATCGCGGTCTCGAGCTCGGCGTAGGTCATGGTCGCCGAAGCGAGGATCCCGAGACCACCGGCGTTCGCGGTCGCCGCGGTGAGGTGCGCGCCGGACACCCATCCCATCCCCGTCTGGACGACGGGGTGCTCGATCCCCACCAGGTCGGTCAGGCGGGTCCGCAACGTCATGCGGGGACCTCCTTGGAGCGCAGGTTCTTCGGATCGACGACGGTGCGGATGAGCTCGAGTTCATCGGCGGTCGGTAGGCGCGTCTCGGGGACGCCGGCGCCGGTCAGCTCGAACCCGGTCGCGTCGCGGACCTGCTGCTCGGTGACGCCGGGGTGGACGGACAGCAGCGTCATCGCGCCGTCGGCGTCGAAGCCCAGCACCGCGAGGTCGGTGACCACCCGGTACACGTCGTGGAAGCGCGCCGCCGCGGGGCCCGCGGCCTTCGCCCTGTCGTACCCCACGCCGCTGGCGACGTCGACGGATTCGACGAACACCCGGGTCGAGTGTTTCGGAATCCAGTACGACGTGCGGTTGTTCACCGTGTTGCCCGGGCCGCCGCGCACGCCCAGCAGCTGACGCGTCGGCGCGGCGTGATCGCCGATGGCCGAGATGTTCTGGTTGCCGTGCCGGTCGATCTGGCTGGCGCCCATGATCACGTGGCGCTTCCCGTTCGGCACCACCACGTCGAGCACCTTCTTGAACGGCTGCCAGCCCTCGATGCCGGCGGACGGGTCCGCCGCATCGGCGACGAGGTACGCCTCGCCGTCCGACAGCAGCAGATCGGGAGCGAACGTGAGTCGGGCCAGGCGGCCGCCCAGCGACGGGATGAGCCCCATGGGGCTGGCGGTGATCTCCCCGTCGCCGCGGAACAGGTCGGCGATCGCGGCGACGCAGACCTCTGCGCGGGTGATGTCGGTCATGTCCGATCCTCCTGTTCGGCGGCCCATGCCGCCACCTCGGCCTGGTAGTGCGCCTCGTCGCCGGTGAGGAAGCGCTCGGTGAACGCGGCCCACGCGTCGGGGTCCTTGGCGCTCGCGGCGTAGTGTCGTTGGAACTTCTCGTCGCGTCCGTAATCCGGTGCGGCGGTGGTGAAGTGGGCGCCGTTGGGCGTCTCCACGACACCCGTGACGGCGCTGCGGTTGAGAAGGAGCGACTGCACGGGGCCGCCCGCCACCAGATCGCCGGTGCTCACGATGCGCTCGCACGAGACGTAGCAGGCGTCCGCGGCGAGCGCGAAGTCGTCGTCGAAATACGGGTCGGGACCGAGGTACTGGGCGTTGCCGCGCTCGTCGGCCCGGTTCATGTGCACGAGGGCGGCGTCCAGCCGGAGGGCGGGCACGGCCACGAGGTCCTCGCCGTCGGCGTACGGCGAGCGGATCGTGCGCAGGTCGGGGTTGACGTCCATCACCGACGATCCGAGGCCGGCGCGGACGGGGAGGAACGGGAGCCGCTGGACGGCCGCCTTGAGCCCCGCCGCGAACATGCCCTCGTCCCATTCGGCGACCTCGATCGCCCCGGATTGCCTCGCCCGCGCGAAGTTCGGGTCGATCGGCACGGTGTCCAGGGTGACGAAGCCGAACACCAGCTTCCGGATCTTGCCCGCCGCGGCGAGCAGGCCCACGTCGGGCCCGCCGTAGGAGACCACGGTGAGGTCCTTGAGGTCGGATCGCAGGATCGCGCGGATCAGCGCCATCGGCTTACGCCGAGAGCCCCAGCCGCCGATGCCGAGGGTCATCCCGTCCTCGAGTCGGTCGACGACCTGCTCGGGGGTCATCCGCTTGTCGCTCATGCCTTCTCCTCCTTCGCCTCGCCGACCGTGCGGCCTGTGGCGACGAATTCCTGACGGTGCTCGTCCGAGTACCCCGCGAGGTTCAGCTCGAACGTGAAGCCCTGCTCGTACCGGTAACTGGTGTGCACGTTCACGGGGTCGATGCCGTTGATCGCCTCCTTCGCCTTGCGGATCACGCGGGTGTCCTTCGCCGCGATCGCGCGAGCCACGTCGAGCGCGGCCTCGTCGAGCTCCGGGCGCGGCACCACGCGATACACGGAGCCGAAGTGGTGCAGCTGCTGCGCGGTCACCGTGCCCGCCGTGAAGTACAGCGTCCGCATCAGGTGCTGGGGCACGAGACGCGCGAGGTGCGTCGCGGCGCCGAGGGCGCCCCGATCCACTTCGGGCAGGCCGAAGGTCGCGTCGTCGGAGGCCACCACCACATCGGCGTTGCCGACGAGGCCGATTCCGCCGCCGAGGCAATAGCCGTTGACCGTGGCGACGACGGGTACCGCGCAGTCGTACACCGCCGAGAACGCGGCGGCGCAGCCGTGGTTGGCACCGATGAGGGCGCCGTAGCCCTCCGAGGCGTCGATCTCCTTGATGTCCACGCCGGCGTTGAAGCCGCGCCCGGCGGCGCGGAGCACCACGACGTGGCATTCGGGGTCGCGCCCGGCGGCGGTGATCGCCTCCGCGAGGTCGAACCACCCCTGCACGGTGAGGGCGTTGACCGGCGGCGCGTCCACGGTGACTACGTGGATGCCGGGGGCTTGGACGGTGGTCGTGACCGGTGAAGGCACAGTGCCTCCTTCGAGGTAGGGAGGTAGAACATGATCTAAACCTAGCAATTGCTTGGTACGCTACCACCGGTGCCGGGTGCACCGGAACTACGAAGGTGGGAAACGTTGTCTGAACTAGCCCTGGGACTGGACGGCGCGGTCGTCCTCGTGACCGGCGGCGTCCGCGGGATCGGGGCGGGCATCGCCCGCGTGTTCCTGCGTCACGGCGCCACGGTGGTGGTCTGCGCGCGCCGGGAGCCCGAGCGTCCCGTCGAGGCCGACGGTGCGGTGGCCGAGTTCGTCGCCGCCGACGTGCGCGAGCCGGAACAGGTGGCCGCGCTCGTGGACGGGATCGTCGACCGGCACGGCCGGTTGGATGTCCTCGTCAACAACGCGGGCGGCGCGCCGTTCGCGGACGCCGCGACGGCGTCGCCGCGCTTCCACGACAAGGTGATCGGGCTCAACCTGCTCGCCCCGCTGCTCGTGGCGCAGCGTGCCAATGCGGCCATGCAGCGGGCGGGAGGCGGGGCGATCGTCAACGTCTCCTCCGTGAGCGCCACCCGCCCGTCGCCGGGCACCGCTGCCTACGGCGCCGCCAAGGCCGGGCTCGATTCGCTCACCGCGAGCCTCGCGGTCGAGTTCGCGCCCGCCGTCCGGGTCAACGCGCTCGACGTGGGCATGGTGCGCACCGAGGCTGCGGAGCAGCACTACGGCGACGAGGCCGGGATCGCGGCCATCGGGGCGACGATCCCGCTCGGCCGGCTCGCCGATCCCGAGGAGATCGGCGCGTGCGCGGCCTTCCTCGCCTCGCCCCTCGCGTCCTACGTCAGCGGCGCGACCCTCCTCGTCCACGGCGGTGGCGAACGCCCCGCCTTCCTCGCCGCCGCCACCGCGGATCACGGCGAGCGGGAACGCAACTGAGAAGCAGGAGAAGATCCATGAGTGGAATCGTCGACGGCAGAGTCGTCGTCATCACCGGCGCCGGCCGCGGAATCGGCCGGGCTCACGCACTGGCGTTCGCGGCGGAGGGCGCCGCGGTCGTCGTCAACGACTACGGCGTCGGGCTCGACGGCGCGGACGCCTCGAGCGGGCCCGCGCAACAGGTGGTCGACGAGATCCGCGCGGCCGGCGGACGCGCCGTCGCGAACGGGTCCGACGTCGCGGACTGGAACGGCGCGGAGGCGTTGATCCGCACCGCGATCGACGAGTTCGGCCGGCTCGACGTACTGGTCAACAACGCGGGCTTCCTGCGCGACCGGATGCTGGTGACCATGTCCGAGCAGGAGTGGGACGCGGTGACGCGGGTGCACCTGAAGGGTCACTTCGCGATGCTCCGGCACGCGGCCGCGTACTGGCGCGACGAGTCGAAGGCGGGACGGCAGCCCGACGCGCGGGTCGTCAACACCAGCTCGGGTGCCGGCCTGCTCGGCAGCATCGGGCAGGGGAACTACGCCGCCGCGAAGGCGGGGATCGCGGAGATGACGATCCAGGCTGCGGCGGAGATGGCCCGGTACGGCATCACCGTGAACGCGATCGCGCCGGCCGCGCGTACCCGGATGACCGAGGTGACGTTCGCGGACGACATGGCCGCTCCCGAGGACGGATTCGACGCCATGGCGCCGGAGAACATCTCCCCGCTGGTCGTGTGGCTCGGGAGCACGGACTCCGCGGACGTCACCGGCCGGGTGTTCGAGGTCGAGGGAGGCAAGGTGTCCGTCGCCCAGGGGTGGCGGCACGGCCCGGGGCGGGACAAGGGCGCGCGGTGGGAGCCGGCTGAACTGGGTTCTGTCGTACGCGAGCTCGTCGCCGAGGGGCCCCAGCCCGAGCCCGTGTACGGAGCCTGACGGGGGCCGAAACGACGAAGCCGGCCGCGCGGGAGGGGATTCCGCGCGGCCGGTCGCGTCTCGGCGCGGTGAGCGGGCCGAGTTCCTGGGCGGCTATCGCCGCCGGGTGCCGAGCCGGCCGCTGCGGGCGAAGAACTCCACGAGTTCCTCGGCGGTGGCGGACATCGAGCGAGGGGAGTAGCCGAGTTCGTTGCGCGCCTTGCTGATGTCCACCAGCGGGGACGCGAACAGTGGACCCAGTGCGGCTTTGGAGAGGACGTCCGATCCGAGCCGCGCGTTGATCGGCTCGAGAACGGGCATCACCGCGGCCAGCGCTCCGATGGGCAGGGCCACGAGCGGCCCGGGCTTGCCCGCGGCGCGTGCGGACAGTCGCATGGCGTCGATGATCGGCGCGAATTCGCCGCCCAGGAGGTAGTTCTCGCCCGTGCGTCCCTTCTCCGCGGCCAGCATCACCCCCGTCGCGACATCCCGTACGTCGACCAGGTCGAACCCCGCCTTCGAGACGAACGCTGGCATTCGCCCGCGGGCGGCGGTGTGTGCCAGCCGGTTCAGCCGCGACAGCGTGGCGCCGTGGTCCGCCGGGCCCCACACGCCGGTGGGGTTGCAGACGGTGGCGTCCAGCCCGTCCTCGATGACCTTGCGCAGCTCCTGCTCGCCGGCCCATTTCGAACGGTCGTAGACCGGGATCTCGGGCCGCTCGGAGCGTGGTGCCGTCTCGTCGATCACGTCCACCAGGTCCTGGTCGAACGCGTGGATCGAGCTCAGGTGCACCATCTTCCGGACGCCGGACTCCAGGGCGGCGCGCGCGACGGTGCGCACGCCCTCCGTGTTGAGCCGCCACGCGACCTCGTCCTCCATCCGGAGGGTGATCATCGCGACCAGGTGGTACACCACCTCGACGTCGCGGAGGGCTTCGCGCATAGCCTCGGGGTCGAGGACGCTGGCCTGCACCCAGCGCACGCCCTCGGGCGCGTGCGGCGACGCGGTCCGGTCGATGGCGACCACATCGTGGCCGTGCTCGACCAGCTGATGCAGGAGGTTCCCGCCCACGAATCCGGCTGCGCCGGTCACCGCCACCCGCATCGTGTTCAGACCCGCTCGATGATCGTGCCGGTCGCCATCGCACCGCCGCAGCACATGGCGATGAGGGCGCTGGACGCGTCGCGGCGCTCGAGCTCGTGCAGGGCCGTGGTGATGAGGCGGGCCCCCGTGGACCCGACCGGGTGCCCCAGGGCGATCGCCCCGCCGTTGACGTTGAGCTTGTCCGGATCGGCGCCGGTGACCTGCTGCCAGGACATCACGACCGAGGCGAAGGCCTCGTTGACCTCGTACAGGTCGATATCGGCGAGCGAGCGGCCGGATCGCTCCAGTACCCGCTCCGTCGCGCGGATGGGGCCGTCGAGGTGGTAGTAGGGCTCACCGCCGACGAGCGCCTGGGAGACGATCCGCGCCCGGGGCTTGAGGCCCAGCGCGGCCGCGCGGTCGGAGTCCATGAGGAGTACCGCCGCCGCACCGTCGGACACCTGCGACGAGGTGCCGGCCGTGTGCCGGCCACCGTCGAGCATGGGCTTGAGCTTCGCCAGGCCTTCGATCGTGCTCTCGCGCGGGCCCTGGTCCCAGGAGACGAGGAAGGTCTCGCCGGTGGGCGCACCGTCGGCCATGGCCGGTGCCTTCAGGGGCGCGACCTCCCGCTCGAACCGTCCCTCCTCCCAGGCGCGCATCGCCTTGCGCTGGGACTCGAGGCCGAAGGCATCGACCTGCTCGCGGGTGAAGCCGCGGCGCTCGGCGATGCGCTCGGCGGCGAGGAACTGGTTGGGCAGGTCGATGGTCCACGACGGCGGGCGCGAATTGCCGAGCCCCTCCGGGCGGTTGGCGCCGAGCGGGATGCGGCTCATCGACTCGACGCCGCAGGACAGGCCGACCGAGATGGCATCGGTGGCGATCAGGCCCGCGATGAGGCCGGTGGCCTGCTGCGCGGAGCCGCACTGCGCATCGATCGTGGTGGCACCGGTGAGCTCGGGGAGCCCGGCGTTGAGCCAGGCGGTCCGGGTGATGTTCCCGGCCTGCTCGCCGGCCTGGGTGACGTTGCCGCCGACGATCTGCTCGACGAGTTCGGGATCGACGCCGGCGTGATCCAGGAGCGAGGTCACGGTGGCGCCGAGAAGCTCCGCCGGGTGCAGGCCGCTCAGCCAGCCGTTGCGCTTGCCGATCGGACTCCGTACGGCGTCGACGATGACGGGGGTACCCATATCGAACGGACCTCACCTTCCGCCCTACCGCCTGGGTAGAGCACGTTCTTGATTGTGCCGCCGCCGCGCAGATCTGTCGAGGTCCGCCGATGGCGTCGATGGATGCTTCTGGCCTGATTGGATGCCATGCACCCCGCGTATCTCGCAATCTAGCTCACGACGACGCGGACTGTGCTTGAATGAGTAGAACATGTTTCAGATACGCCTGGCCAGTCCCAGGCGGCAGCGCTTGAGGAGGCGGCGTGAGCGTGCACTTCCCCGCGGGGTTCGATTTCACCAGCCCTGATCTGTGGTCCGAGCGGCGGCCCGAGGCCGAGTTCGCCGAGCTCCGGCGGTCCGCGCCGGTGTGGTGGCAGGACGTGCCGCCCGGGACCACAGGCTTCGACGACGGTGGCTTCTGGGTGGTGTCCAAACTGGACGACATCAAGGCCATCTCGCGTAATCCGAAGCAGTACTCCAACTGGGAGAACGGCGCGATCGTCCGGTTCGGGCCGGAGATGGAGCGCGAGCAGATCGACATGCAGCGCATGCTCCTGCTCAACATGGATCCGCCCCAGCACACCAAGACGCGACGCATCATCTCGCGCGGCTTCACCCCGAAGGCGGTGCAGTCGCTGCACGACGCGCTGGCCGAGCGTGCCGAGCGGATCGTGCACGAGGCGCGCAAGACCGGCGGCGGCGACTTCGTCGAGCAGGTCGCCTCCGAGCTCCCGCTCCAGGCGATCGCCGAACTGCTGGGCGTGCCCCAGGAGGACCGGAAGAAGCTGTTCGACTGGTCGAACTCGATGATGGCCTACGACGATCCCGAGTTCGAGGGCAACTACCTGGAGGCGATGACCGAGTTCACGGGCTACTCCTGGAACCTGGCTGAGGAGCGCCGGAAGTGCCCCATGGACGACATCGTGACCTCTCTCATCCACGCCGACATCGACGGGGAGTCGCTAGGCAGCGATGAGTTCGCGTTCTTCGTTCTGCTGCTCGCCGTGGCCGGCAACGAGACCACCCGCAACGCGATCAGCCACGGCATGAAGGCCTTCGTCGATCACCCGGAGCAGTGGGAGATCTACAAGGAACAACGGCCCCGCACCGCGCCGGACGAGATCGTCCGGTGGGCCACGCCCGTCTCGGTGTTCCAGCGGACCGCGCTCGAGGACGTCCAGCTCGGGGAGCAGACGATCAAGAAGGGGCAGCGCGTCGCGCTCTTCTACGCCTCGGCCAACTTCGACGAGGACGCCTTCGAGGACCCCTACACTTTCAACATCCTCCGCGACCCCAACCCGCACGTGGGCTTCGGCGGTTCCGGCACGCACCATTGCGTGGGCGCCAACCTGGCGCGGCTGGAGATGGATCTGATGTTCAAGGCGATCGCCGACGTCATGCCCAACATCCGCGAGCTCGAGCCGCCGCGCCGCCTGCGGTCGGGTTGGCTCAACGGCATCAAGCACTGGAAGGTCGCGTACGAGTAGTCGACGCCTCCGTCGACTGCGCCCCGGGAACGCCGTTCCCGGGGCGCAGTCGTGCGTTGCGGGAGAACCTGTTGCCGATCGACGCACTTCGGCAGTCGGCCCGGAAGCCGGGGGTCACTCACGACGGCCCGGACCTCGGGTTCCACGGCCGTCCGCGGCAGGATCGTGCGGCAGACCCTCGTGGAACCCGAGATCCGGAACGCGGCGGCGATTCGATCGACGCCCGCGCCACACCGTCACTGCGGCTTGTCAGCTCCGACGAGCCACATCGAGAAGTACTGAGAGCCACCGCCGTACGCGTGTCCGAGGGCGGTGCGCGCACCGTCGACCTGGTAGTCGCCCGCGCGTCCCATGACCTGTTTGGCGGCCTCCGCGAAGCGGATCATGCCCGATGCGCCGATCGGATTGGAGGACAGCACGCCGCCCGACGGGTTGACGGGGAGCGCGCCGCCGATCTCGGTGCCGCCGCTCTCCGTGAGCTTCCATCCGTCGCCCTCGGGGACGAAACCGAGGTTCTCGAGCCACATCGGTTCGAACCACGAGAACGGCACGTAGATCTCGGCGGCGTCCACCTCGCGCAGGGGATCGGTGATGCCGGCGGCGCGCCACAGCGCGGCGGCCGCGTCCCGGCCCGCCTCGGGGCTCACATGCTCGCGGCCGGCGTATGCGAGGGGCTCGGTGCGCATCGCGGTCGCGAGCACCCACCCGGGCCGCTTCCCGGTGACGGCTTCGGATTCCGCGGCGCTCTGCTCGTCGCCGAGCACGATCGCGCAGGCGCCGTCGGAGGACGGGCAGGTCTCGTCGAACCGGATGGGATCCCACAGCATCTGGGACGCCTGAACCGATTCCAGGGTGATGTCGGATTGCTGTAGATGCGCGAGCGGGTTCTTCGCGCCGTTGCGCCGGTCCTTGACGGCGACCATCGCGCCCACGTGAGCGGGCGCGCCGGAGCGGCGGATGTAGGAGCGCACATGGGGTGCGAAGTAGCCGCCCGCGCCGGCGCCGACCGGCACCGTGAACGGCACGGGGATGGACAGGGCCCACATGGCGTTGGATTCGGACTGCTTCTCCCAGGCCACCGTCAGGACCCGCCGGTGCACGCCCGATTTGACCAGGGCCGCGGCGACGGCTGCGGTGGATCCGCCGACGGACCCCGCGGTGTGTACGCGCAGAAGCGGTTTGCCCACGGCGCCGAGCGCGTCGGCGAGGAACAGCTCGGGCATCATGACGCCCTCGAACATGTCGGGCGCCTTGCCGATCACGATGGCGTCGATGTCGGCGAGCGTGGTCCCGGCGTCATCGAGCGCGCGGTCGACCGCCTCGCGGATGAGCCCCGCCATCGACACGTCGGTGCGCTTGGCGCGGTGGTGGGTCTGCCCGGTGCCCAGTACGGCGGTGCGGTGCGCGGTCACTTGGCCTCCATCACTGCGATCAGGTTCTGTTGCAGGGCATGGCCGCTCGTCGCGTGGGCGAGCACCTTGCCGGCGCGGCCCTCCCAGACCGCGCGGGCCGCCTCGCCGATCCGGGCGAGGCCCGCGGAGAACATCGGGTTGCCCACGAGAACACCGCCCGACGGGTTGACCGCCGCGGCGTCGCCGAGCCCGATCGCCGACCGCAGGATCAATTCCTGATGCGTGAAGGGGGCGTGCAGTTCGGCGATCTCCGCGCCGTCGGCGCCGGCAGCCCGTGCGGCCGCCGCTGTGGAGGGGCTGGCCGTCAGGTCGCGCGAGCCGATCGCGGGGGAGTCGATGCGGTGTTCGAAGCCGGTGACGAAGGCGGGGTTCTCCCGGAGCTCGCGCGCCTTCTCGGCCGAGGCCAGGATCATCATGGCGGCACCGTCGGTCACGGGCGCGATGTCATGGCGGCGCAGCGGATCCGACCACATCGGCTCGGCGAGCAGCGTCGCGGCGTCCACCGTGCGGGAGAACTGGGCGGCGGGATTGGTCGTGGCGTCGGACAGGCTGCGGGCGGCGACCTCGGCCATGTCGGCCTCGGACCAGGCGCCGGAGTCCAGGCCCGCGCGGGCCTGCAGCGCCGCCACCGACACCGAATCCGGCCAGAGCGGCGCGACCGTGTACGGGTCGAGCTGCATGGTCAGGGTCCGGCGCAGCATCCCCGCTGAGGACTTGCCGAACCCGTAGACGAGCGCCGTGTCGACCTCGCCGGTGCGGATCTTCACCCAGGCCTCGTACAGGGCCCAGGCCGCGTCCATCTCCACGTGCGATTCGTTGATCGGGGGAACGGCGCCGATCGAATCGACCGCCGCGATGAACGAGAACGCCCGACCCGCCAGGTAGTCCGAGGACCCCGAACACCAGAATCCGATGTCGGACTTGGTCATACCCGTCTGGGCGAACACCTCGGAGAACAACGGGATCAGCATCTCGACGCCGTTGGTGGTGGTCTCCGCGGACCGCCGCCACGGCGTGGCGGCGTAGCCGACGACGGCGACGGAGCCGTCGGGATCGGTGCAGGTACGGCCCGTCATCTACAGGTGCCTCTCGTAGCTCTCGTAGGGGGCGTCCGGCTCCCCGGTCGGTTCGAAATGCGAGATGTTGCCGGGACTCTCCGTCCATTCCTCGCGCGGCCTCCACATCGCGCGGACCCGCATGCCCATCCGCACCTCGGCGGCGTCGCAGCCCAGGACCAGGTGGAGGAACGGGATGTCCGCGCCGTCGATGAGCACGTAGGCGGCCACGTAGGGCGGCTTGATCCGCTGCCCCTGGAACGGCACGTTGACCACGCAGAAGGTGGTGACCACGCCGGTGTCCGGCAGGTCGACCTCCTCCGTGGTGGGGATGCCGTCGATCGGGCACGAATTGCGCGGCGGGACGTAGACGTTGCCGCACGTGCTGCACCTCTGCCCCAGCAGCCGCCCCTCGGCCATCGCCCGGAGGTACCGGGTCTCGGGCTCCGAGGCGGAGTGGTGCAGGTGCAGGTTCACGGGGGTGGTCACCATGGTGACCGCGTCGCCCGACGGTGCCTCTCCCGGCGGGATCCCGTCTCCCTCACCGGGTTCGAAGGCCAGGATGTCGCCGATCGCGCCGGTGGGCTCCTCCGCCCAGCGGGCGCGGACCCGCATGCCCGTGCTGATCCGGTCCGGGGAGGCCACGTCGACCGCGTGCAGCAGGGACGTGTCCGCGCCGTCGAGCCGGACGAGCGCGTACGCGAACGGCCGGTCGAAGGGTTGTCCCTCGACGGGGTGCGCGTTCCACGTCCAACTCGTCACCGTGCCGGTGTCCGACACGGCGACCACGTCGGTCAGCGGCGCGGTGGTGTCCGGATCGAACTCGAGCGGGGGCACGTGGACCCGTCCGCTCGCGTCCCGCGTGCCGACGATGCGGCGCGCGCGCAGGTTGGTCATGAACGCTCCGAGTACGGGCCCGAGCGAACGGGTGTAGTCGAAGGACAGGGTAAGCGGCGCTGAGAGCGTCTGCGGTTCGGCCGTCACCAATCGAGTGAAACATGTTCTAACTTTTTGGCGCAAGGTTATGCCGGAAAACGACTTCTGCGCCTACGGTGGAATCACGCGCGACTCACTTCGCACACCCCATTCCGACCGACTACGAGGTGCCCATGGACGACCTGCATCGGGAGCCGCTGGCGGGCGACATCCTGCTCCGCTCGCTCGATCTCCACCCCGACCGGACCGCGGTGCACGTGACCGACGCCCGCGGCGAGCGGAGGCTCACGTACGCCGAGATGCGCGACGAGATCAGCCGCTACGCCCAGGCGTACGAGCGGTTCGGGCTGGGCGTCGGGAGCCCTGTCGCCATGCTCTCCGGCAACCGGCACGAGGTGCTGATCGCTCAGTCCGCCAACCTCGTCACGGGGGTGCGGTTCGCCGCGCTGCACCCGATGGGCTCGCTCGACGACCACGTGTACGTGATGGAGGACGCCGGGATCGAGACGCTGATCTACGATCCGCGGCTCTACGAGGAACGCGCCGCCGACCTGCGTGGACGGGTTCCCGGCCTGAAGACGCTGCTGTCACTCGGACCCACGGACGTGGGGACCGATCTGACCGCCGCGGCCGCGGCGTTCGACCCCGCGCCGCTCCGGGCGCACACCGCGGACCCGTCGTCCATCGCCAGCCTGGCGTACACCGGCGGCACCACCGGCAAGAGCAAGGGCGTCATGCTCAGCTACGCCGGCGGAGCCGCGCTGCTGCGCATCCAGCGCACGGAATGGGAGTGGCCCGAGGAGATCCGATTCCTGGTGTGCGCACCCCTGAGTCACGCGGGCGGCGCGTTCTGGAATCCCACCGCCATGACCGGCGGGTCGATGGTGGTGCTGCCCCGGTTCGAACCCGAGGCCGTGCTCGCGGCGATCGAGAAGTACCGCATCACCGCCACCATGTTGGTGCCCACGATGATCTACGCGTTGCTCGATCATCCCCGGTTCGACGACTACGACCTGTCGAGCCTGGAGACCGTGTTCTACGGTGCGTCCTCGATCTCGCCGACCCGGCTCGCGGAGGCCGTCGACCGCATCGGCCCCAAGTTCTTCCAGTTCTACGGCCAGGCCGAGTGCCCCATGACGATCTCCGTACTCCGGAGGGGCGACCACGACCCGTCGAATCCGGAACGCCTGGCCAGCTGCGGCAAGCCCGTCCCGTGGGTGAACGTCGCCCTGCTCGATGACGACGGCCGCGAGGCGGCGCCGGGCGAGCCGGGGGAGATCTGCGTGCGCGGGCCGCTGGTGATGCAGGGCTACCTGAACAAGCCCGAGCAGACGGCGGAGGCCACCGAGCACGGCTGGCTGCACACCGGCGACGTGGGCCGCTTCGACGACGAGGGCTACCTGTACATCGTGGACCGCAAGAAGGACATGGTGGTCACGGGCGGCTTCAACGTTTTTCCGCGGGAAGTGGAGGACGTGATCTCGACGCATCCGTCGGTGGCCTCGGTCGCCGTGATCGGGGTGCCCGACGAGAAGTGGGGTGAGGCGGTCAAGGCGGTGGTGGTGCCGCGCGACGGCGCCGAGGTCAGCGCGGACGCCCTCCGCGACCTGGTGCGCGAGCGCAAGGGCGCGGTGTACACGCCCAAGACCGTCGACGTGGTGGACGCCATCCCGGTCAGCCCGCTCGGAAAGCCGGACAAGAAGGCCCTCCGCGCCCGCTACGCCTGAACCGCATTTCCTGACTTAACAGCAGTAGATCCCCGCTCTGGAGCCGTCAGAGCAGGGATCTACTGCTGTTAAGTCAGGCAGCGGGGTGCGTCAGCGGCCCTCGAACACGGGGGTGCGCTTCTCGGCGAAGGCGCGGGGCCCCTCTTTCGCGTCCTGTGAGAGGAACACGGGCAGGCCCTCTTTCGCGTCGATCGCGAAGGCCTCGTCCTCCGGCATGCCCTCCGTGGCGCGCATGGTGCGCAGCATGGCCTGCACGGCCAGGGGGCCGTTCGCGTTGATGAGCTCGGCCAGCTCGAGCGCCTTGTCCAGCGCCTCGCCGTCGGGCACCACGTGGCCGACCAGCCCGTACTCCTTGGCCTCCGCCGCGCTGATGTGGCGGCCGGTGAGCAGAAGCTCCGCCGCCACGGTGTACGGGATCTGGCGCGGCAGCCGCACGGCCGAGCCGCCCATCGGGTACAGGCTCCACTTGGCCTCGGAGACGCCGAAGCGGGCGCTCTGGGCCGCGACGCGGATGTCGGTGCCCTGCAGGATCTCCGTGCCGCCGGCGATCGCCGCGCCCTCGACGGCGGCGATCAGCGGCTTACCCGGTCGCCGGCCCTTGATCAGGCCGGGGATCTTCGACGGATCCCAGCCGCCGCCCGACATCGCCGTGCCCGGATCGGATTTCGCCATGTTCTTCAGGTCGGCGCCCGCGCAGAAGGCGCCGCCCGCGCCGGTGAGTACGGCGCTGCGGATCTCGGGATCCTCGTCGATGCGGTCCCAGCAGTCCGAGAGGATCTGGAGCATCTCGCCCGTGAGGGCGTTCTTCGCGTGCGGGCGGTTCATCGTGATGAGCAGCGTGTGGCCGCGCTGCTCGACGAGGGCGTGCGGGGAGTCGTCGGACATGGGGCGCTCCTGTGATGAGAAATCCCGGCTACGGGTCGGCAATTGCGGAAATCCGCTTCTCGGAACAGTAACAGGTTCTAGTTTGGAGGTAAGCCGTCTTCAGGAGGAAACAGATGCGTACACCCCTGTGCGACGACCTGGGAATCGAATACCCGGTCATCGCCTTCACCCCGTCCGAGCACGTCGCGGCGGCCGTCTCGCGCGCCGGAGGGCTCGGCGTCCTCGGCTGCGTGCGGTTCAACGAGGCCGAGGAACTCGAAGCGGTGCTCGACTGGATGGACGCCAACACCGACGGACGCCCCTACGGCGTCGACATCGTGATGCCGAACAAGGTGCCCACCGAGGGCAGCGCCGGTGATCTCACCGAATTGATCCCCGCCGAGCACCGCGCCTTCGTCGAGCGCACGCTGCGCGAACTGGGGGTGCCCGAGCTGCCCGAGGGCGAGGCCGGTGCCGGGGTGCTCGGCTGGCTGCACTCGGTGGCCCGGTCCCATGTCGAGGTGGCGCTCAAGCACCGGATCGCGTTGATCGCCAACGCCCTGGGGTCTCCGCCGCAGGACGTGATCGACGCCGCGCACGACAAGGGCGTCAAGGTCGCGGCGCTCGCCGGCCGTGCCACGCACGCCCGGTCCCACGTCGCGAGCGGGGTGGACATCGTGATCGCCCAGGGCTATGAGGCGGGCGGCCACACCGGCGAGATCGCCTCGATGGTCCTGCTGCCCGAGATCGTCGACGCGGTGGGCGAGGACGCCACCGTGGTCGCCGCGGGCGGGATCGGCTCGGGCCGGCAGATCGCCGCCGCCCTGGCGCTGGGCGCCGACGGGGTCTGGATGGGGTCCTACTGGCTCACCACCACCGAGTACCTGGAGACCATGAGTGGTTCGCGCACCATGCAGGACGCGCTCGTCGCCGCGACCAGCGCCGACACCGTGCGCACCAGGATCTTCTCCGGCAAGCCGGCGCGCCTGCTCAAGACGCGGTGGACCGAGGCCTGGGAGCAGCCCGGCGCACCGTCGGCCCTCCCGATGCCCCTGCAGAACCTGCTGGTGGGGGAGGCGCACAAGCGCATCAGCGTCTCCGGCGACCCCTCCGTGGTGGCCATGCCGGTGGGGCAGATCGTGGGCCGGATGAACGCCGTGCGGCCCGTCGCGGAGATCATGGCCGAGCTCGTCGGCGACTTCGAGGACTCCGTGGACCGGCTGAACCTGGCACGCTGAACCCATGGGAGAGAACCAGCGCAGCCAGATCCAGATGAGCGAGGCGGAGATCGCCGAGTTCCTCGAGCACCAACGCACCGCGACCATCGCCACGGTCGGCGCGAACGGGGTGCCGCACCTCGTGGCCATGTGGTACGCCGTCCTCGACGGCGATGTGTGGATCGAGACCAAGACCAAATCGCAGAAGGTGGTGAACCTGCGCCGGAACCCGGTGATGAGTGTCTCCATCGAGGCCGGGCAGTCGTACGACCAGTTGCGCGGCGTCGCGATCGAGGGCGAGGCCGAGATCGCCGAGGACGAGGCGACGGTCCGCGCCGTGTGCGTGCAGGTGTACGAACGCTACTTCGGCCCGTACACCGAGGAGCTCAAACCGGCCATCGACGCCATGATGAACAAGCGGGTGGCCGTGCGGCTGCGCGGGGCCCGGGTACGCAGCTGGGACCACCGCAAGATGGGCATGCCCGCGATGCCGGTGAGCGGGTCGACGGCGCAGTACCTCTGATGACCGCCGTCCAGCTCAGCCCCTGCGTGGGCGGCCGGATCCGCACGTGGGGCGACGACGGGACGACGGGGCTGTGGTCCGTCCCGAACGACGCGGTGCTGCGGGAGAACCAGGCGACGGGCCGCCTGCCGCGGATCCCGCGGGGCGAGCGACTGTCCGGCGAGGCGGCGGAGCTCGCCGGGGACGGCTCGGCGCTGGTGATCCGGCCGCGGTTCCCCGTGCAGGCGGCCGACGGGCTCACCATGGAGGCGCAGACCGTCGAACTCGCCGAACCCCGCAGGCGGGCCTCCCGCGCGACCTTCGAGGACTTCCGAGAGGTGCTCACCCGGGCCGTCGAACACTGCGCCGCCAAGTACGAGTTCCTCGTCGTGCGGCGCGGCGGGATCGGGGCTCCGGACCAGCCGTTCTGCCTCTTCGCCGTCCTGCCCGACGGTGCCGCGCGGGTCTCGGTCGTGGAGACGGCACCGGCGCCCGCCGGCTCGACGCTGTGGGAGCCGTTCCTCGACCCGGCGGCACCGAGTCAGACGATGAGCGCGCCGTTCTCTCCGGAGACCGTCACGGTGGTGCCCACGCTGATGACCGAGGCCATCGGCCGGTGGGACCTCGATCCGTGGGACCTCGCGTTCAGCTTCGGGCAGCCGTAGCGAGGGCACGCAGCGTCGGCTCGTCCCGGACGCCGCTGAAGAGCACCGTCGTCACGGGCGAGTCCCGCCAGAGTTGCATCCGTTCCGCGATCCGGTCGATCGGGCCGAGCAGGGCGATGGAATCGGCCAGCTCGTCCGGGACGGCGGCGATCGCCCCGGCGCGATCGCCGGCCAGGAACTTCTCTTGCACCTCGACGGCGGCGTCCGCGTGTCCGAGCCGGCCGATCAGGTCCAGGTGGAAGTTCGTGGACTTGTGGCCCATCCCGCCGATGTAGAACGCGAGCGGGATCTTCGCCTGCGCGAGTGCCGCATCGAGGTCGTCGGAGACGATCACCGACACCGTCGCCGCGATCTCGAATCCCGGCGGGCGCCCCGCGAGGGATTCGCCGAAGACCGCTTCGAGCTGCGTCGGATCGATGAACAGCGGCAGCCAGCCGTCGGCGATCTCCGCCGCCATGGCCACGTTCTTCGGGCCCTCCGCGCCCAGGAAGACAGGCACTCTCGGGCGCACCGGTAGCGCGATCGACTTCAGGGGTTTCCCCAGGCCGGTGCCGCTCGGCAGCGGCAACGGGTAGTGCGGCCCGGCGCTGGTGACCGGCGCCTCGCGCGCGATCACCTGGCGGACGATGTCGATGTACTCGCGGGTGCGTGCCAGTGGCTTCGGGAATGGGTTCCCGTACCAGCCCTCGGCGACCTGCGGCCCCGACGCGCCGAGGCCCAGCACCATGCGCCCCCCGGAGAGGCCGTCGATGGTGAGCGCGTGCATGGCGGTGGCGGTGGGCGTGCGGGCCGGGATCTGGGCCACGGCGGTGCCGAGCTTGATCCGTTTCGTCCGCGAGCCGTACCAGGCCAGCGTGGAGAACGCGTCGGAGCCGTACGCCTCCGCCGTGAAGACGTAGTCGTAGCCCAACTCGTCGGCCGCGATCACCGCGTCGGTGTGATCCTCGGGACCGCGGGTCCAGTAGCCGAGGTTGATGCCCAGATTCAGATCGGTGCCCATGCCCCGAATCTAGAACAAGTTCTACGTTCGTGGGTTAGAGTTCGGCTATGGCTTCACCGACCGAGGTTCGCAACACCCTGCCCGCGCGCGTCTCCGCGGAGCTGATCGAGCGGCTGACCGGGCTCGTCGTCGCCGACGGTACGCGCGAGCCCTTCACCATGACCGAGGTGTTCACCGGCGCCCCGATCGCCGATCTCCCGCAGTCCACGCCCGCAGACGTGGCCGCCGCGTTCGGCACGGCGCGGGAGGCGCAGAAGGAATGGGCGCAGCGGCCGCTGGAGGAGCGCCTCGCGGTGTTCCGGAGACTGCACGAACTGATCCTGGCGAACAACGAGCTCCTCGTGGACCTCATCCAGAGCGGCACGGGTAAGAACCGCCGGATGGCGTTCGAGGAGTCCTGCGACGTGCCGATGGTGATCAGCCACTACCTCAAGGCGGCGCCGCGGCTGCTGCGGAGCCGGACGCGCGGCGGCCCGATCCCGGTGCTGAGCAACTCGGTCGAGCTGCATCGGCCCAAGGGCGTCATCGGTGTCATCGCGCCGTGGAACTTCCCGTTCGCGATGGCCCTCTCCGACGCGATCCCCGCGCTCATCGCCGGCAACGGCGTGGTTCTCAAGCCGGACAACAAGACCGCGCTCGCGGCGCTCTACGGCGTCGAGCTGCTGCGCCGCGCCGGCGCCCCCGAGGGACTGTTCCAGGTGGTCTGCGGTCAGGGCCCCGACGTGGGGCCCGCGCTGATCGACGACTCGGATTTCGTCATGTTCACGGGCTCCAGCGCCACCGGCGTCACCGTGGGCGAGCGCGCGGGCAAGAACCTGATCGGCTGCAGCCTGGAACTCGGCGGCAAGAACCCGATGATCGTCCTGGACGACGTGGACCTGGATGAAGCCGTTCCCAGCGCGATCTTCGCCGTGTTCGCCAACGCGGGGCAGGCGTGCATGCACATCGAGCGGATGTACGTCCACGACAGCATCTTCGACGAATTCGCGCGCCGCTTCGTCGCCGCGGCGGGCGCGCTCGAACTCGGCGCCACCTACGATTACGAGCCGGACATGGGATCGCTCGCCTCGCCAGAGCAGATGCGCCGCGTCTCCGCGCACGTCGAGGACGCCCGCGCGAAGGGTGCCACGGTGCTCTGCGGCGGCCGCGCCCGGACCGACGTGGGCCCGGCGTTCTACGCGCCCACGATCCTCACCGGCGTCACACCGGACATGCATCTCGCCACGGCCGAGACCTTCGGGCCCGTCGTGGCGCTGTTCCGCTACTCCTCGGACGACGAGGCGATCCGCCTCGCCAACGACACCCGGTACGGATTGAACGCCAGCGTCTGGGCCAAGGACCTTCGCCGGGCGGCCCGGATCGGTGCGCAGCTCGAGGCCGGCAACATCAACATCAACGACGGCTTCGCTGCGTCGTTCGCGAGCAAGGGCACACCGTCGGGCGGCTGGAAGGCGTCGGGCGTCGGCGTCCGGCACGGCGATGCCGGCCTGCTCAAGTACACCGACACCACGAACCTCGCGACGATGAAGAAGCAGGTCTACGGCACCCGCCCCGGCCAGAGCTACGACCAGTACGCGCAGCAGACCGTTCAGGTGCTGCGCTGGATGCGCAAACTCCGCATCCGCTGAGGGCTTCGCGGCGCGGCTACGCTGTCCGGGTGCGCGACGATCCGGCCCCTCCCGCGAAGGCGCCGGTGATCGGCGTCCTCGGGCCGGTCACCGTCGGCGGCCGTGGCGTGCCGGGACTGCGGGCGCGTCGGCTCCTCGTCGCACTCGTCCTCGCGGACGGGCGGGCCGTGTCCGCGGACAGCCTGGTCGACGAGGTGTGGGGCGACGCCCCGCCGAAGGCGCCGCACGCGGCGCTCCACACGCAGGTGTCGCGACTCCGCCAGCTCCTCCCCCCGCCTCGATCGAGGCGGGACCGGCGGGATACCGCCTGACCGACGCGGACTCGGACCTCGCGCGCGCCGAGGACGCGCTGTCGCGTCCCGGTGACGACCCCGGGGCCCTCCTGCTGTGGCGGGGAGTCCCCGGCGACGACATCGTCGGCGACGGACCCGGTGCAGAGCTCGCGCGCCGCGCCCGCCGCGCCCGCGACGTTCTCGAGAATCGTGCCGCCCTGGCGGCCCTGGAGTCACGGGACTACTCGGCGGCTCGCGCGCTCGCCGAGCGGCGCGTCGCCGACGACCCCATCGACGAACCCGCGCGGGTCCTCCTCATGCGCGCCCTCGCGGGAGAGGGCCGGACCGCCGAGGCGCTCGCGGCGTACGCGGATCTGCGCCGGACCCTGGCGGCGGAGCTCGGTATGGACCCCGGCGACGAGGCCGAACGGGTGCATCGTGCGCTGCTCGCCTCGACGGCGGAAGGCCCCGCGCCGACACGCGAATCCGGCGGGCCGGCAGGGCCCTTCGGTCTCGCGCAGGGGCTCACGGCGGAGTCGACGCCGCTGGTCGGCAGGAAAGCGGAACTGGCCGATCTGCGGCGCGCCGTCGTCGATCACCGGGCCGTGACCGTCCTCGGTCCGGGCGGGGTAGGGAAGACCCGGGTCGCCGAGTCGGTGGGCCGTGCCGTCGCCGCCGGGGGGACCGAGGTCCACTACGTCCCGCTGGCGTCCGTGCGCGACGCCGAGGACGTGGTCGCCGCGGTCGCTCGCGCGATCGGTGTCGCCGAGACCGAGTTCGGCGCGGACGGGAGGCCCCGCGTCGCGGTCGGCGACCTCGGTGAACTCCTGCTGTCCACGCTCCGCGATCGCCGGTGCCTGCTGGTGCTGGACAACTGCGAGCAGGTGATCGACGGGTGCGCGGCGCTCGTCGCGGAGTTGATCGCGACCGCCCCCGAGGTGGCCGTGCTGGTGACGAGCAGGTCACCGCTGCAGATCCGCGCCGAGCAGGTGTACCCGCTCCCCGTCCTCGGTGCGGAGGGTGCCGGGTCCGCTGCGGTGGAACTGTTCCGGCAGCGCGCGCTCGCGGTGCGTCCCGATGCGCATCTCGACCCGGATGCGGTCGCGAGGTTGTGCCGGCGCGTGGACGGCCTGCCGCTCGCCATCGAACTCGCCGCGGCCCGCGTGCGCACCATGACCGTCGCGGAGATCGCGGACCGCCTCTCCGAGCGGTTCGCGCTGCTCCGCTCGTCCGACCGGACAGCCCCGGACCGGCACCGCACCCTGCACGCCGTGATCGAGTGGAGCTGGGATCTCCTGGACGACGACGCGCGTACCGCGCTGCGCCGGTTGTGCAGGTTCCCAGCCGGTTTCGACGCCGCTGCCGCCGAACGGGTCGCGTCCATGGCCGGCGTCCGGCTCGACGACGCCCTGGCCTCCCTCGTGAACCAGTCCCTGCTCCACGTCTCGGAGGCTGCGGGCCGCGCGCGCTACCGCATGCTGGAGACGGTCCGCGAGTTCGGCGAGGAGCGCCTCGGCGGCGCCGGCGCGCGGGGTGCGCCGTCCGAGTTCGACGTCGTGGACGAGGCCATGGCGGCCTGGGCCCGTAACACGGCGATCGATCTGTGGGAGACCTATCGCGCCGGGGGTGGGCGCACCGTGATAGCCCGCCTGACCGGCGATTTCGAGAACCTCGTCTTCGTGCTGCGCGGCGCAGTGTCCCGGTTGGAAGGCGGCGACGAGCGCGCGGCCCCGACGGTGATCTCGGTGTTCCCGCTCATCGCGGGCCTATGGGTGATGCGCGGGTTGCACGCACAGTTGCAGGACTGGGGTGAGCGGGTACTCGCAGCCCTGCCGGCCCCGCCGCCCGTGCTGACGGAGGCCGAGCGGGAGCGGTGGCAGGCGGTGATCCTCGCGTGCGCCGCCGATCTCGCGACCGACCCGACCTCCCGGCGGGTGGCGCGTGGCCGAGTCCTGCTGCGCCGACTGCATCGCGCGGAGCTCACGCTGCGCCGGCCCGGTGACTTCGCCAGCGCCATGTTCCTCGCACACTCGTCGTTCACCATCATGCGGCAGGTGCTCGCGGGGGTGGCCGCCGCGGAGCCCGAGGTCCGGCTTCCGGCGCTCGCCCTGCGGATGAACCTGCGCGAGAACAACGGCGACCTCGTCGGAGCGCTCGCCGATTCCGCGACCATCAGGTCGAGTGGGGACGGCTCCGATCCCTGGTTCGACGCGTTGGTCGCGATGACCACGTCCAGTATCTACGGGCAGCAGGCGCTGTGGGACGATGCCGAGCGCGGATACCGCAGGGCGATAACCCAACTCGAATCGATCGGCGCCGACGAGGACGCCCGGCAGGCGCGCGGCTACCTCGTGGCCTCGTTGTGTTGCCTGGGCAGGATCGACGAGGCGGAGGAACAGTACCGGCGACTGGCGAACGGGTGGACGCCGGATGCGCCCGACCCGAACGGCGGGCCCGAGGTGGTGGCGGCGATGATGCTCGGTGGCGCGGAGATCGCACGCCTGCGGGGCGAACCCGATGGCGCCCGGTACATCCGCGCCGGCGAACTGCTCATCCGCAGGATCCCCGACGGCACCCGTGACCCGGGATCGGAGATGCTGCTGTCGGTGGCGCTCCTCGGCGCCGTGGCGTGCGGGTCCGGTGCGTCGGCACGGCCCCTCGCGTCGGCACTCGTGGCCGGCGAGCATGCGATGTTCGGCGCCGCGGGGTACTGGGACCTGCCGCAGGCCGCGACGATGGCCCTCGCGATGGGGGAGTACCTCGATTCCGTGGGAGGGGCGGAGGACGACACCGTCACCCTCTACCGGCTCGCGGTGCGGCTGGGCGCCCGCCAGGACTACCCGGTCATGCGGGCGGCGAAACTGCGAGCGACCGAACGTGTCTCGGGTGAGCGGGTGCTCTCCCGCGCGGCTGCGGTGCACATGTTGCGCGGGACCGTGGCGGGGCTGCGCACGACCGGCCTCGTCGACTGACGGGGCCGGTCGCGCAGCTTCAGTGGCTCAGCGGGCGTTGCGGATGTAGGCGCGCACGGCGAGCGGAGCGAAGACAGCGATCAGTGCCACGGCGCCCACCAGGCTCCACACCACGTGCATCCCCGCGTGCCCCGCGTTGCAGAGTTCCCGGACCGCGGAGACCAGGTGGCTCACCGGGTTGACGTCGACGAAGGCCTGCAGCCAGCCCGGCATGGTGTCCACCGGGACGAAGGCGTTGGACAGGAACGTGAGCGGGAACATGATCATCATCGAGACGCCCTGGACCGAGGTCGCCTTCCGCATCAAGCAGCCCATGAGGGCGAAGATCCACGAGACCGCGAAGCTGCAGAACAGGATGAGTGCCGTGGAGGCGATCACGCCGACCGGATCGGGGCGCCACCCCATCGCGATCCCCACGACGAACGTGATGGCGGTGGCGATGAGGTATCGCACCACATCGGCGAGGAGCGCGCCGGCCAACGGGCTGATCCGGGCGATGGGCAGCGACCGGAAGCGGTCGAACACACCTTTGTCCATGTCCTCCCGCAGCTGGGTGCCGGTGACGATGGAGGCCACGATCACGGTCTGGACGAGGATGCCGGGGATGATCACGGGGAGGTAGCTGTGCACGTCGCCGCTGATCGCACCGCCGAAGATGTACGCGAACATCAGCGTGAACACGACGGGCTGGAGGATCACGTCGAACAACTGCTCCGGGTTGTGCCGCAGCTTGAGCAGGCCGCGCCACCCCATGGTGAACGACTGGCGGACGGTCTCGGTGAGACCGACGTGATCCGGCGGCGCTGCCGGGGCGGCGGTGAGAGTGGTGGTCATGACGCCTCCTCGGCGTTGTCGTGGTCGGCACCGGGGTCGGCGCGCCCGGTGAGGGTGAGGAAGACCTCGTCGAGGCTGGGTTTCTGGACGGCGATCTCCTCGACGGCGATGTCGTGCTCCCGCAGTGTGATCAGCACATCGGGCACCAGGTCGGGACGATGCAGGGTGGCCGTCACCCGGGAGGCCTCGGGGCTGAGCGCGGCGGGTTCGCCGAGCACCGCCTCCACGGTCCGCGCGACGACCGCGGCATCGGCGCGGTCGGCGGGGGTGAGCTGCAGGGTCGACGAGCCCACCGACTGCTTGAGCTGGTCGGCGGTGCCGTCGGCGATCACCAGGCCGTGGTCGATCACGGCGATCCTGTCGGCGAGCTGGTCGGCCTCGTCGAGGTACTGGGTGGTGAGCAGCACCGTCGCACCGTCCCGGACGAGGCCGCGAATGGTCTCCCACATCTGGGACCGGGTCCGCGGGTCGAGCCCCGTCGTCGGCTCGTCGAGGAACAGCAGCGGCGGGGTGTCGATCAGGCTCGCCGCCAGGTCGAGGCGGCGCCGCATGCCGCCGGAGAACTCCTTGAGTGGCCGGTCCGCCGCATCCTCGAGGGCGAAGGCGTGCAGCAGCTCGTCGGCGCGGGCGCGGCTCGCGGCCCGGCTCTTGCCCAGCAGGCGCGCGAACAGAACGAGGTTCTGATTCGCCGTCAGATCCTCGTCCACGGAGGCGTGCTGGCCGGTGACCCCGATGAGGGAGCGCACGGTGGTGGACTCCGCGACCACGTCGTGGCCGAAGATCCGGGCGCTCCCGGCGTCGGGACGCAGCAGCGTCGCGAGCATGCTGATCGTGGTCGTCTTGCCGGCGCCGTTGGGGCCGAGCACGCCGTAGACGGTGCCGGTGGGCACCTGCAGGTCCACGCCGTTCACGGCCCGGGTGGCGCCGAAGTGCTTGACCAGGCCCGTCGCGTCGATCGCGAGGTCGGTGGGGGAGGCGGGGCCGGGCCCCGTCCGCATCTGTGTGACTGTCATGCCGACGACGGTGCCGGACCGCGCTGTCGTGGCGCTGTCGCCGGCCTGTCGTCAGGTGGTGCCCGCATGTCGGTGCCGTGCGCGACAATCGTCGCGTGCTGTTCGCCGATGTCGTCGCCGCGTCCGCCGAGGTGGGCGCCACCCGGTCCCGCACCGCGAAGATCGAGGCCCTCGCGCGGGTGATCGCCGCCGCCGGGCCGGAGGACGTGCTGCCCGTGGTCGCCTGGCTGTCCGGGACGCTGCTGCAGGGTCGCCTGGGCACCGGGTGGCGCACGCTCGCGCGGACCGTCGCCGACGGCGCGCCGCGCGCCTCGGAACCGTCCCTCACGGTCGCCGACGTCACCGCGGCCCTCGACGAACTGGCCGGCACCTCGGGTGCCGGCTCCTCCGCCCGGCGTGACGCCGTGCTCGCCGCGCTGTTCGGCCGCGCCACCGAACCCGAGCAACGATTCCTCGTGGGGCTGATCACGGGGGAGGTGCGGCACGGAGCGCTCGCGGGCGTCGTCACGGACGCGGTGGCCCGCGCCGCGGCCGTCCCCCTCGACACCGTGCGCCGCGCATCGATGCTCTCGGGCTCGCTGCCCGAGACCGCGGCCGCCGCGCTCCGAGGCGGGGCGGAGGAACTGGCCGGGTTCGGGCTCGAGGTGCTGCGGGGCGTCTCGCCCATGCTCGCCTCGCCGGCCGAGGATCTCGACTCCGCGCTGGCGGACCTCGGCGCGGACGTGAGCGTCGAGTTCAAGCTCGACGGTGCGCGGGTCCAGGTTCACCGCGCGGGCGACGACGTGCGCGTGTACACCCGCACCCTGCGGGACATCACCGGCGCCGTGCCCGAGATCGTCGCGCTGGCACGGGAACTGCCGTGCGAATCCGTGGTCCTCGACGGGGAGTCACTGGCCCTCACCGACGCGGGGCGGCCGCGGCCGTTCCAGGAGACGATGAGCCGGTTCGGCTCGGCGGAGGACGCCGACGGCTCGACCGCGTTGCGCCCCTACTTCTTCGACTGCCTGCACCTGGACGGGCGGGACCTGCTCGACGAGCCGCTCTCCGTGCGCCTCGACGCGCTCCAGTCGGTCGCGGGCGAGCTGCGCATCCCCGCCCTCACGCGACCGTCCGCGGAGGAGGCGGCCGGCCACCTCGCCGCCGCACTCGGTGCCGGTCATGAGGGCGTGATGGTGAAGGCACTCGACTCGCCCTACGCCGCAGGGCGCCGCGGCCGCGCGTGGCAGAAGGTCAAGCAGACCCACACCCTGGACCTCGTGGTGCTCGGCGCGGAGTGGGGGTACGGGCGGCGCACTGGGATGCTGTCCAACCTGCACCTCGGCGCGCGCGACCCGGACGGGGGCGAGCCGATCATGGTGGGCAAGACCTTCAAGGGGCTCACCGACGCCCTGTTGCGCTGGCAGACGGAGGAGTTCCCGCGCCATGAGCGCGAGCGGGACGAGCACACGGTGTACCTGCGCCCCGAGATCGTGGTCGAGATCGAGCTCGACGGGGTGCAGACCTCCCGCCGCTACCCCGGCGGCGTCGCCCTGCGGTTCGCGCGGGTACTGCGATACCGGCCCGACAAGACCGCGGAGCAGGCCGACACGATCGACGCGGTGCGCGCGCTGCTACCCGGGTAGCTCGACGGTGGCGTCCGCCCCGTCGGCGACGAGGGCCCGCTTGAGCACTTTGAACGAGGGGGTGCGCGGAAGCTCCGCGACCACCCGGAGCCGGCGGGGCCGCTGCCGCGGTCCCAGATCCGGTTGGGCGGACATGAACTCCGCGACCTCGGCGGGATCGATCCGCGCCCCGGGACGCGGGACCACCGCGGCCGCGACCTGATCGCCCACCCGGTCCGGGAGGCCGTACACGGCGGCCTCTGCGATGTCGGGATGCCGCAGCAGTGCCCGCTCGATCGGGCCGGCGCCCAGGTTCTCGCCGCCCACCCGCATCCAGTCGCCAGTCCGGCCCGCGAAGTGCACGTAACCCGCGGCGTCGACGTAGGCCAGGTCGCCCGTGCGGTAGACCCCGCCGGCGGAGCGCGCCGCATCCGCGCCGGGATCGTTGTAGTACCCCGAGAAGCCGCCGGTGCCGGCGGTGTTCACGAGCTCGCCGATCGCGTCGTCGGGATTGCGGAGGGTCCCGTCGGGTGCCACGTCCGCGCGGGCGCACTCGACGGTGGTGCCGACGCGCCACACGGCGACCCCGTCGGGCAGCGGCCCGAGGGCGTCGGCCGGGGTGTCCGGGGTGCGGGCGATGGCCACGCCGTTCTCGGAGGAGCCGTAGCCGTCTTGCACGTGGCATCCGAAACGTGCTGCGAACGCCGCGATGTCGTCCGCCCGGCCCTCGTTGCCGTACAGGACGCGGAGCGGGTTGTCCGCGTCGTCGGGCTTCTCCTCGGTGGCGAGGATGTAGGCGAGCGGGGTTCCCACGTAGTTCGCGTAGGTGGCGCCGTAGCGGCGCACGTCGGGCAGGAACCCGGACGCCGAGAACCGTTCCGCCAGGGCGATCGTCGCGCCGGACGCCACGGCGACGGCCCACCCGGCCAGCATCGCGTTGGAGTGGAACAACGGCATGGAGACGTAGGCGGTGTCGGCGCCCGTGAGCCCGAACCGCTGTGCGAGCATGGATCCGGCGCCCACGAACTTGCCGTGCGTAGCGCGCACGGCCTTGGGCTCGCCGCTGGTGCCCGATGTGAACACGAGCGCCAGCAGGTCCTCGGGGCCGAGGTCCGCACGAGGAGGTTCCGCTCCGGAGTGTGCGGCGATTCGGCGCGCCCAGTCCGCGCCGTCGAAGTCGATCACCGGGACGCCGGAATGTGCGTCGTCCAGGAGCGCGCGGTGCCTGCCCGCCGCCAGGACCACCTGGCAGTCCGCTATCCGCACGTCGCGGGCCAGCGCCGCGCCCCGGCGGGTCGGGTTGAGCCCCACCAGGACCGAACCGGACAGCGCGGCGGCGCCCAACAGCAGCGAGAACTCGGGGACGTTGTCCGCGAGCACTCCGAAGTGGGGCGGCGCGCCATCGGGCAGCAGCTCCGCGAGGACCGAAGCCCGTGCGGCGGAGCCGGATACGTGCTCGGACCAGGTCCAGGTGTCGTCACCGGCCCGCAGGCCCGCGCCGGGATCCCCGGCGCGGGCGAGCAGGAGGTCGGCGACGGTGCTCACATCAGGCGCCGAGGAACCGGGCGCACATCTCGCCGATCATGTACGACGGGGCGTTGGTGTTGCCGCCGGTGACCGAGGGCATGATCGACGCGTCGGCCACGCGCAGACCCTCGATCCCGTTGACCCGCAACTGCGGGTCGACCACGGAGCGCTCGTCGGTGCCCATCCGGCAGGTGCCCACGGGGTGGTACACCGAGTGCACGCGGTTCGGCAGCTCGCGCCGCAGGGCGGTCTCGTCCATGTAGCCCGCGCCCGGGGTGAACTCCTCGCTCACCTTGCCGGCGACGGCGGGATGGCGCATCACCTCGCGGATCATCCCGATGCCCTCCATCAGCACCTCGGTGTCCTGCGGGTCCGACAGGTAGCCGGGGTCGATCACCGGCGAGTCCAGCGGGTCCGAGGAGTTCAGCCGCAGCTCGCCGCGGCTCTGCGGGTAGATCAGCGTCGGCAGGATCGTCAGGCCCGGGCGGGGATCCACCATGTGCAGCTTGTCGGCGTCCTGGTTCGGTACCGGGTAGTTCCACGGCAGGCAGTGGATCTGCAGGTCCGGTATGTCCTTGGCGTAGGAGGTGCGGACGAAGCCGACGGCGTCGAAGACGGTGCGCGCGACCCACGTGGTACCGGGGTTGCGGATCTCGTTCGCGAGCCCCTTCGCGAAGTAGGCGGGCGTGCCCTTGTGCACGGCGTCCTTCATCAGGAAGGTCATCGGGACGAACAGGTGGTCGTGCAGGTTCTGGCCGACGGGGAGGTCCGCGTGCACATGGATCCCCTTCTCCCGCAGGTGCGCCCCCGGTCCGACCCCGGACAGCATGAGGATCTGGGCGCTGCCCATCACGCCGGCGGACACGATCACCTCGCGGTTGGCGCGGATGGTCCTGGTGCCGGCGCCGTCGAGGACCTCCACGCCGGTGGCGCGCCCGTTCTCGATGACGACGCGCTTGACGTGGGCGTTCACATGGACCCGGAGATTCGGGCGGGCGGTGCGCAGGTAGCCCTGCGCGGAGCTGTACCGGGTGCCGCCCGCGGCGCTCTCCTGGAAGACGCTGACGCCCTCCTGCGACGGCCCGTTGTAGTCCTCGATCCGGGGCGCGTTCAGGGTGCCCGACAGCGCCTCCATGTACGACTGCGTGGCCTCGGTGAGATCACGCTGGCGCGTGACCTCGATGGGGCCGCCCGCGCCGCGCAGATCGTTCTCGCCGTCCTCCCAGTTCTCGAGGCGCTTGAACGCGGGGAGCACCCCCTCGTAGTCCCATCCCGTCGCGCCCTCCGCGGCCCAGGAGTCGTAGTTGGCGCGGTTGCCGCGCACGAACAGCATCCCGTTGATGGAGCTGGAACCGCCGAGGATCTTGCCGCGGGTCATGGGGATCCGGCGGTCGTTGGCGAACTTCTGCGGCACGGAGTACTGCTTCCACGCGACCCGCGACTTCATCTGCGGCACGGTGTGGACCATGGTGATCATTCCCGGCACCTGCGTCATCCGCGTGTTGTCGGCGGGGCCCGCTTCGAGCAGGGCGACGGTGGCCCCGGTGTCGGCGAGGCGGCCGGCCACCACGGAACCCGCGCTGCCGGAACCGATCACCACGTAGTCGGCGGTGTCGGAGGCGCCGATGGCGGTGGTGGCGGTCTTGGAGAGCTTGCGGATCATGCGGGGTTCCTTCCAGCGAGAACCGCGCCCAGGGCGCGGAGGTGAGCGGTGGCGCCGCCGAGCGCGAACTCGGCGCGCTTCGCGGCGATGAAGTAGCGGTGGGTCGGGTGGTCCATGTCGATGCCGACGCCGCCGTGCACGTGGACGGCGGTGTGCGCCACCCGGTGCCCGGCCTCGGCGGCCCAGAACTTGGCGGTCGCGATCTCGGCTGCGGAGTCCATCCCCTCGGACTCCCGCCACGCGGCCTCGAGCGCCGTGAGGCGCACGGCCTCGACGTCGATGTAGGCGTCGGCGAGGCGCTGCCGCACGGCCTGGAAGGAGCCGATCTGCTTGCCGAACTGCTCGCGGGTGCGGGCGTAGTCGGCGGTCAGCTCCAGGGCGCGTTCGGTGACGCCGGCCTGCCAGGCGCACCAGCCGATGGTGGCCGTGCGCCGCACCGTGGCCACGCCGTCGCCGGAGGCGAGCCGGGCGTCCGGCGGCAGCACGAGCCCCTCGGCCTCGACGAGCGCGGCGTCGGTGCCGTTGACCACGTGCTGCCCGCTGACGGTCAGCCCGGCGCTGTCGCGGGGGACCAGGAACAGTGCGGGCCCCTCGGGGGTGCTCGCCTCGACGAGGAACAGGTCGGCGAAGGCTGCGGAGGAGACGGCGGTCTGCGCCCCGTCGACGGTCCAGCCGGTACCCGAGGTGCGGGACGTGAACCCGGACAGGTCGTCGCCGAGCACCACGGTGGCGGTCGACGTGCCGCGCACCAGCGGGAGGTACCAGCGCTCACGCTGTTCCGGGCCGCCGTGGCGGGCGAGGGCCTCCGCCGCGAGCAGGATCGTGTCGATGTAGGGCGCGGGTGCGGCCACGCGGCCGAGCTCGGTGAGGACCGCGCTGTGCGCGAGGAGCCCCAGTCCGCCTCCGCCGACGGAACCCGGCAGCGCCGCGTCGAGCACGCCGGAGCGGGCGAGGACGGCCCAGAGGTCCGCGTCGAAACCGCCGTCCGACGGTTGCGGGGTCTTGGCGGCCCAGGCCTCGACGATGTCGCGGGTCAGCCCCGCGAGATCGGACTGCGTCTCGGGGACGGTGAAATCCATGTCTCTCCTCCTACACGCTCAGCGGCTCACGGGTAGCCGCAGGCCGGCTCCGGCGATCAGGTCGCGCTGGATCTCGTTGGTACCTCCACCGAAGGTGAGGATCAGCGAGCTGCGGTGCAGGCGCTCGATGCGTCCGCGGAGCAGGGCGCCGGCGGAGTTCCCGCGGATCACGGCCCCGCTGCCGAGCACCTCCATCAACAGCCGGTACCCCTCCGTCGCGTACTCGGTGCCGAACACCTTCGTCGCCGAGGCGTCGGCGGGGCCCAGCTCGCTGTGGTCGGCCGCCCAGGCGATCTTCCAGTTGCGCAGTTTGAGGTACTGGGCGTGCGCGTACACGCGGGCGAGGTGGGTCTGCACCCATTCGGAGTCGATGAGCCGGGATCCGTCCGCCAGCTTGGTGTTCTGGGCCCAGTGCCGTACCTGCCGTTCGGAATCCAGGAGCGGCGCGGAGGAGGTGAGCGCGACGCGCTCGTGATTGAGCTGGTTGGTGATCAGCTTCCAACCGCCGTGCAGGTCTCCGACCACCGACGAGGCCGGCACCCGGACGTCCTCGTAGTACGTCGCGGACGTTCCGGGCCCCGCGACCGTGTGCACCTTGGTCCAGGAGAATCCCTCGGAGTCCGTGGGCACCACGAGGATCGAGATGCCGCGGTGCCGCGCCGCCTCGGGGTCGGTGCGGGCCGCGAGCCAGATGTAGTCGGCGTACTCGATGAGTGACGTCCACATCTTCTGGCCGTTGATCACGTAGTCGTCGCCGTCGAGCACGGCGCGGGTGCGCAGCGCGGCCAGGTCGGTGCCCGCCTCCGGTTCGGAGTAGCCGATGGAGAAGTGCGTCTCGCCGGCGCCGATGCCCGGCAGCAGCGTGGCCTTCTGCTCGGCCGTGCCGCCGGCCATGATCGCCGGGCCCACGGTGTTCACCGTGAGGAACGGAACCGGGACACCGGCGATGGCGGCCTCGTCGGTGAAGATCAACTGGTCGAGCATGGGGCGGGCCTGGCCGCCGTACTCCTCCGGCCAGCCGATCGCGAGCCAGCCGTCATGGCCGAGCTTGCGCGTGATCTCCTTGTAGACCTCACCGTCGCCGTACTCGCCGCCGGCGCCCGTGAGCGCCTCGCGGCGCTCCGGCGTCATGAGCTGCGCGAAGTAGGAACGCAGGGTCGAACGGAGCTCCTGCTGCTCCGGGGCGTAGTCGATCCGCATGGCGCCACTGTAGAACAAGTTCTAGAAAAGTGGAACGAATCGGCGTTCTCGGGGGTACTTTTCCCTTGTACCGAGCCGTACGCGGAATCGGTAACACGTTCTCATGGCGACAGCTGACGAAGGGTGGCACGGATGGCGCAGGGCGCACTGGAGAGTCTCGACGGCAAGGTGGCGATCGTGACGGGCGCCGGGGCCGGACTCGGCCGAGCCGAGGCCCTGGCCCTGGCCCGGGGCGGCGCGGCCGTCGTGATCGGCGACGTCGCGCCCGCGGCCGAGGAGGTCGTGTCCGCGATCCGCGCCGACGGCGGCCGGGCGGAACTGGTGCTGGGCGATTCGGGTGACCGCGAGACCGCGGACGGGTTGATGGACGCGGCCGAGCGGCTCGGCGGCCTGGACATCGTGGTGAACAACGCAGGGTTCTGCCGGGACAAGATGATCTTCTCCATGTCCGACGACGAGTTCGACTCTGTCGTCCGGGTGCACCTGCGCGGGCACTTCCTGTTGTCCCGCAACGCCTCCGCCTACTGGCGCGACCGCGCCAAGACCTCGGGGGCCGACGTGTACGGCCGGGTGATCAACACCTCCTCGGAGGCGTTCCTGTTCGGCTCCGTCGGACAGCCCAACTACGCCGCCGCGAAGGCGGGCATCGCAGCGCTCACCATCGCCACCGCCCGCGGCCTCGGCCGCTACGGCGTGCGCGCCAACGCGATCTGCCCGCGTGCCCGGACGGCCATGACGGAAGGCGTCTTCGGTGACGCGCCCGACGGCACCGTCGACCCGCTGTCCGTGGATCACGTGGGCAGGTTCGTGCGCTTCCTCGCCGGCCCGGAGGCCGACCGGATCAACGGGCAGGTGTTCGTGGTGCACGGCGGGATGGTGGCCCTCATGGCACCGCCCAGCCTCGAGCGGCGCTTCGACGCCGAGGGCGGCGAATGGGACGAGGCCGACCTGGCCGCCTCCGTGGGCGGATATTTCGCGGACCGCGACGACCGGATGTTCGTCGCCGCACAGTTGGAAGGGTAGGTGCACCATGGGCAGGCTCGACGGTAAGCGCGCACTCGTCACCGGCGGGGCGCGCGGGCAGGGCGAAGCGGTCGTGCGCCGGTTCGTCGCGGAGGGCGCGACGGTGGTGTTCGGCGACGTCCTCGACGACCAGGGGCAGGCCCTGGCGGACGAGCTGGGCGGCGCGGCGGTGTACCAGCACCTCGACGTGACGAACGAGGACGACTGGGCGGCGGCGGTCGAGCGGATCACCACCGCCTTCGGCGGTCTCGACGTTCTGGTGAACAACGCGGGCGTGCTGTTCTTCTCGGCGCTCGAGCAGACCACCCTCGCCGACTACGAGCGCGTGATCCGGATCAACCAGTTCGGCTGCTTCCTCGGGATGCGATCGGCGGTGGAGCCCATGAAGGCGGCCGGCGGTGGATCCATCGTCAACACGTCCTCGGTGGAGGGCCTGGGCGGAATGCCCTACCTCACGGCGTACACGGCCAGTAAGTTCGCCATCCGGGGCATGACCAAGGCGGCCGCGATGGAGCTGGGCCAGTACGGGATCCGGGTGAACTCCGTGCATCCGGGGATGATCGACACGGCGATGGTGGCGGACGCCCTCGGCGGCAACGAGCCGCCGACGGACTGGCTCAAGCAGCGCCTGCCGATCGGCCGTCAGGGCACCGCGGACGAGATCGCCTCGCTGGTCCTGTTCGTCGCGTCCGACGAGGCGAGCTACAGCACGGGCGCCGAATTCGTGGCGGACGGCGGCGCCACCGCGACCCACGCGCTCAAGTTGTGACGGCGCCGCCCCGGGAGTCGGTGCGAGCGGTGGTCGAGGCCTCGCCCGCCGCCGTGGCCGCGCACGACAAGGGCGCGTGGACCGCGCTGTTCGCCGCGGACGGCGAGGTGCACGACCCGGTGGGCGCACGGCCGCAACGTGACCCGGCGGCGATCGCGCGGTTCTACGACATGTTCATCGCGCCCAACACCATCGTGTTCGACGTGGAACACGACGTGATCGCCGGCGACACGATGATCCGGGACCTCACCGTGTACACGACGATGAGCACGGGCGTCACGATGCGGATCCCGATGCACCTGCGGTACGAAGTGACCCTCGACGACGCGGGCCGCGCCCGGATCCTCGGGCTGTACGCGCACTGGGAGCTGCGGGGGATGATCGCCCAATTGCTCGCCGCGGGCCCGCGCGGGCTGCTCGCCGGGACGATCCTGGGGCCGCGCCTCGTGCGCACGCTCGGCCCCCGCGCCGCGGCGGGATTCCTCGCGGGACTGCGCGGTGTGGGCGCCGGCGGCCGCCGCCGTGCCCGGGCGGCGCTGCGCCGTCGAGGGCTGTCGGTGGGGAAGACCCTCGCCGCCGGAACCTCCGTCACGGTGACGGTGCACGACGGTGACCGTCGCGGCCTCGCTCTCGTCGAGTTCGGCGGCGTACCGGGCGATCCCGCGATCACCCTCTACTTCGGAGAAGGCTGAACCGGGTCGTGCCGGTGGGTGTCGCCGGTTTCAGAAGCGGCGAGGAGCGGGCGAAGTTCGAGTCCAGGGGCCGGCGGAAGCGCCGTCTCGCCCGACGCGGAGAACGCGCGTAGGAGTTGGCCCACCAACCGTGCCGAGGCCCGCTGCGGGGCCCGCAGTCTCGCGACGAGGCCCGCGTTGGCGATGAGCGCGAGCGTGATGTCGTCGGCGGTCAGGTCGGCGCGGACCCCTCCGGACTCCCGGCATCTCCGCACGAGTTCGCCGAGCCCGTGTTCGGCCGCGGCGATCGTGGCCGAATCGGTTCCGTGCGGAGTCGTCGCCAGGAAGGCCTGGGTGAACCCGCGGTCCGACACCTGGAGCTCGCAGACCGTGTGGACGAGCGTCTGTAGGCCACGCCAGGGATCGGAGTCGGCGAGCGCCGCGTCCACCGCCCCGGTGCACGAACCGAACTGCTCGTCGAACGCGGCCGCGACCAGCAGCTCACGACGGGGGAAGCGGCGGTGAAGCGTGGCGAGTCCGACCTCCGCGCGCCGGGCTACCGCCGACAGCGGCGCGTCGATCCCGCGGGAGGTGAACACCTCTCGCGCCGCGCGGACGATCCGGTCGCGATTGCGTCGCGCGTCGGCCCTGAGTGACGGGGGCGTTCCCGACGGTGACTGAGGCTTCGCGGCCGCCATGTCTCTCACTTTATCGGTGACGGGAACATCCCTCCGTTCGCCGCGAGTTCTGGCGGACATGAACACCGATGACGAGAGATTCATGCGCGCCGCCCTCTTCGACCGGTTCGGACCACCGGACGTCCTCTACGAGGGCAGGGTGCCGGCACCGGTGACGGCCGCCGACGAGATCCTCGTCCGCGTCGGTGCCACGACGGTGAACGGCGGGGAGGTGATCGTGCGATCCGGCGGTCTGCCGCCGTGGTTCATGCGGGCTCCCTTCCCGCGCCAGACAGGTCTTGACTTCGTCGGGGAAGTGGTCGACGTGGGCGCGGCGGTGACGGGGTACTCGCCGGGGGACCGCGTGTGGGGACTGCTCGACGAGAAGCCGGACGCTCGGGGGCAGCCCCTGCGGAGCCTCGCGGAATACGTCGCGGTCCGGCCCGACCAGGTCTCGCCGGCGCCGGAGACGCTCTCCGTTCCGGAGGCGGCGACGCTCCCGGTCGGTGGACTGACCGCACTGGTCGCCCTGCGACGGAAGGCCCGGCTCCGGCCGGGGGAGCGGGTGTTGGTGCGTGGGGCGGCGGGAGGCGTGGGAAGCGCAGCGGTGCAGGTGGCCAAGGCGCTGGGAGCGGGCGAGGTGATCGGACTGGCGAGTGGGCCCACGACTGGCTTCGTCGGGGAGCTCGGTGCGGACCGGGTCCTCGACTACCGAAGTACGGTCCCGCGGGAGATCGGCACCGTCGACGTCGTCATCGACACCGTGGGCACGGACCTCGGTGCCTACCGGCGGCTCCTCGAGCCGGGCGGCCGTATGGTCGCGGTGCGATTCGACACCGCGCGTCCGGTACGTGCCCTGGGCGGGATCGCGATGTCCGGCGTACACGGGACCAGCAGGATCCGATTCTTCCGAGGCCGACCCGAGCGTGCGCTCCTGGATGAGCTCGCGCGGATGGCCGACGCCGGGGATCTGAGGCCGGTGGTCGGTGCAGCCTACGAGCTGGCGGACGTCGCGCAGGCGCATCGCCGGTTCGAGAGCGGAGGGGTCCGGGGCAAGGTCGTCGTCACCGTGGGATGACCGTTCAGAGTCCGGACCCCGCGACGCGGGAGAGGGTCAGGGCGGCGGCGCGGACCGCGGGGGCCACCCGTTCCGGGCGCATCCGGTTGCTCCAGCCCGCGACCGAGACGGCGGCGACGGGCGCACCGTCGGCGTCGAGGACCGGACATGCGACGCACACCGTTCCCCGCCCGGACTCCTCCCGCTCGTAGGCGACGCCGTCCACCCGGATGCGCTGCAGCTGGCGGCGCAGCAGCGCGGGCGAGGTGATCGTGCGGGTGCTCAACCGCGGCAGGCCCGCCGCCACGACGGCGTCCACCACCGCCCCGCCGGAGAACGCGAGGATGGCCTTGCCGACTCCGGTGGCGTGCGCCGGCATCCGCCCGCCCACGCGCGACGGCAGGTCGGGCGCGTCCGGGCCGGGGACCACGTCGAAGTACACGACCTCCGTCCCCTCCAGGCGCGCGAGGTGCACCGTGTTCCGGGTGCCGGAGCGCAGATCGGCCAGCACGGGCCGCGCCGCGTCCACCAGGTCCCGCTGGCCCGTCGCGAGCTGGCCGATCTCGAACAGCCGGAGACCGAGCCGCAGGGCGGTGCCGGAGCGCGCCAGCAGCCCGGCGTCGACGAGATTCCCGGCGAGGCGGTGCACGGTCGACTTGGGCAGCCCGGTGCGCCGCGCGAGCTCCGAGACGCCGAGCGCCCCGTCGCCGGGGCGGTACGCGGACAGCAGTGCCTCGACGCGCGCGACGACGGCACCGTCGTTCCGCTCAGCGGGACACATGCCTTGAGTATGCGGGCTCGCGAGGCGCATCGTCGAGGTATGACGGAGAAGGTGACGGCGGCCATCGTGGGCCCGGGCAACATCGGCACGGACCTGCTGGCCAAACTGCAGCGCAGCGAGCACGTGGACGTGCGGTACATGGTGGGCGTGGACCCGGAATCGGACGGCCTCAAGCGGGCCGCCGAGATGGGTCTGCAGACCTCGGCGGAGGGCGTGGACTGGCTTCTGGCGCAGCCCGACCCGCCGCAGCTGGTGTTCGAGGCGACGTCGGCGAAGGCGCACCGGGCCAACGCGCCGCGGTACGAGGCGGCCGGCATCGTGGCGGTCGACCTCACGCCGGCGGCCGTGGGGCCGCTCGCGTGCCCCGTCGTGAACCTGGAGTCCCAGCTCGACGTGCCGAACGTCAACATGATCACCTGCGGAGGGCAGGCGACGATCCCGATCGTGCACGCCGTCAGCCGGATCACGCCGGTGGACTACGCGGAGATCGTGGCGTCCGTGTCCTCCCGCTCCGCCGGACCGGGCACACGCGCGAACATCGACGAGTTCACCGAGACCACGGCCCGCGCGATCGAGGAGGTCGGCGGCGCAGCGAAGGGCAAGGCGATCATCATCATCAACCCGGTGGAACCGCCGATGATCATGCGCGACACCGTGTTCTGCGCGATCGACCCGGACGCCGACCGGGACGCGATCACGGCGTCCATCGAGCAGATGGTGCGGGACGTGCAGGTGTACGTCCCGGGGTACACGCTCAAGGCGCCGCCGCAGTACGACGAGCCGAGGCCGGGCTGGGAGGGCAAGGCGCGGGTCGCCGTGTTCCTGGAGGTGGCCGGCAACGGCGACTACCTGCCCACCTACGCGGGCAATCTGGACATCATGACGGCGGCCGCGGCGCGCGCCGGCGAGCTGCTGGCGCAGCGGATCCTGGCAGGAGTGAAGGCATGAGCGGCATCAACGGCGAACTCTGGAACGACCCGAACCGGGACGTGCGGATCGTGGACACCTCGCTGCGCGACGGCAGCCACGCGATGGCGCACCAGTTCACGGAGCAGAACGTCCGGGACACGGTGCGCGCCCTCGACGACGCGGGTGTCTCGCTCATCGAGGTGACCCACGGCGACGGCCTGGGCGGCTCCACCTTCAATTACGGCTTCTCCCTGGTCGACGAGCGCAAGCTGATCGCCGCCGCGGTCGACGAGGCGCAGCGGGCGAAGATCGCGGTGCTCATGCTGCCCGGCCTCGGCACCGTCGAGGACATCCGGGTGGCGGCCGACCTCGGGGCGGGCGCGCTGCGCATCGCCACGCACTGCACCGAGGCCGACGTCTCGATCCAGCACTTCGGCGCCGCACGCGAACTCGGCCTGGAGACCGTCGGCTTCCTCATGCTCTCGCACATGTCCACCCCGGAGGCCCTGGCGAAGCAGGCGCGGATCATGGCCGACGCCGGTTGCCAATGCGTGTACGTGGTGGACTCGGCCGGCGCCCTCATCCTCGAGGACGCCGCGGACCGCGTGGCCGCCCTCGTAGCCGAGCTGGGCGACGATGCGCAGGTGGGCTACCACGGGCACCAGAACCTCAGCTTCGGCGTGGCCAATTCGGTTCTCGCGTACCGCGCGGGGGCGAAGCAGATCGACGGCTCGCTCCTCGCGCTCGGCGCGGGCGCGGGCAACTCGCCGACCGAGATCCTGTCGGCGACGTTCGAGCGGCTGGGCGTGCGCACCGGCACGGACAAGGACGCGCTCATGGCCGCCGCGGAGGACGTGGTGAAGCCGTACATCACGCGGCTCCCGGTGATGGATCGCAGTTCGATCGTGCAGGGCTACGCCGGCGTGTACTCCAGCTTCCTGCTGCACGCCGAGCGCGCCGCGGAGCGCTACGGCGTTCCCGCGCACGAGATCCTCTACGAGTGCGGCCGCCGGGGCTACGTGGGCGGCCAGGAGGACATGATCATCGCGATCGCGGTGGAGATGTCCGCGGCGCAGAAGGTGTGAGCCCGCCCGTCACCAGAAGGTGGCGTAGCCGGTTCCGGAGGTGACGAGCAGGAACCCGTGCGGCCCGGTCGTGCAGACCAGCCGGGCCGCATCGGGCCGTCCGCACTCCGAGCCCTCGTTCCCGGTCTTCTGCCCGGCGCCGAGCTGGACGGTCTCGGGGCGCTGCCTCGGTGCGGTGCCCTCGAACCGGCCCGCCTGATAGCTCGCGGACATGGTGGCCATGGCCCCGTCCGGGGCGCTGCGCGGGACCATCCCGCAACCCGCGAGGCCGCCGTTCGGGCCGATCTCGCACTGGGCGTCGCCAATGCGGAAGAACGCCCTGCGGTAGTCGCTCATGTCGGGACTGCCCGAAGGGTCGATCTCGGGCAGCTGCTGCAGCTGCTGCACCGCCAGCCGCGCCTCGGGGGTGGGCGGCTCGGCGGCGCTCGCTCCACCGGGAACCGCGAGAGCGGTCAGGGACAGCGCTGCCGCGCCGCAGGTCAGGATTCGGGTGGTGGCGGCCATGAGGTTCCCTTCCTCGCCGGACGTGGACGCCGCGGTGTCATCACGACTCACCCGTACATCGCCGCTCGAGGACGGTCCGTTAGCCCCGTGACGTGCGGGGCCCGCCGCGTGCTCAGTCCGCCAGCAGGATGGCCTGGGTCGGGCACTGCGTGACCGCGTACTCGATGTCCTCGCGGTCCGCCTCGGTGAGTCCCTCGTCGGTGGCCTCGGCGAACCCCTCGTCGTTGACCTCGAACACGTCGGGGCGGATGCCCTCGCAGACGCCGAATCCGGTGCAGGCGTCGCCGATGGTGATCTTCATGTGCGTACTCTCCGTTCGCGGGATTCCAGTGGTCAGGGGGCCAGTACGGCGGTCACGGAGCCGAGCGGCCCCATGTCGGCGACGATGGTGTCGCCGGCCCGCACCGGCTCCGCGCGGGTCATCGATCCCGGCAGCACGACGTGACCGGGCTCGAGGGCTGTGCCCAGCGGCCCCACCGTGTTGGCCAGCCAGACGAGTGCGTTGATGGGGGAGCCGAGGACGGCCCCGCCGGCGCCGGTGCCCACCTGCTCGCCGCTGATCCGGAAGGTGCAGCCCACGGTGCGCAGGTCGACCGCGTCCAGCCGGGTGGGGCGGCTGCCCAGGACGACCCCGCCCGACGAGGCGTTGTCGGACACCGTGTCGACGATCGAGATGTTCCAGTCCTTGATCCGGGAGTCCACGACCTCGAGCGCGGGCACCACGTAGTCCACCGCCCGGATCGCGTCGGCGACCGTGACGCCCGGGCCGCGCAGCTCGCGCCCCAGGATGAACGCGATCTCCGGCTCGATCCGGGGCTGCATCCACGCCGAGGCGTCGATGGGGAGGTGCTCCAGGTGGAACATCGACGCCGTCAGGTGCCCGAAATCGGGCTCGAAGACGTTCATCTGGCGCTGCATCGCCAGCGAGGCCAGGCCCACCTTGTGGCCCTTCACCCTGTCGCCCGCGGCCTCCCAGCGGCGCACCTGCTCCTGCTGGATCCGGTACGCATCGGTGATGGTGGCCTGCGGGAACGTCTCGATCAGCGGATCGATCGGCTCGCCGGCGGCGTAGGCGCCGAGCAGGGCCTCGGCGGCAGCGGCGATCGCGGAGTCATCCATGTCGAGAATGGTAGAACACGTTCCAATTTCGCGGGAGGGTTTGCGCGCGCCTCCCTCGCGGATCGATCGCGATCAGTCGCGGGGCAGGCCCAGCACGCGCTCCGCGGCCACGTTCCGCAGGATCTGGCTGGTGCCGCCGGCGATCGACAGGCACCGCGTCAGGAGGGCCTCGTACTGCACGTCGACGGCATCACCGTCGGCGACGGCGCCCTCGGGGCCCAGGCGGACGAGCGCCGCCTCCGCGACCGCCTGACGGTGTCGCACTCCGATCAGCTTCCGGACGCTCGACACGGGGCCGGGGTCCCGTCCGTCGACGGCGAGCGCAGTGGCGCGGTCGTCCAGGGCCGCGCACGCGCACGCCTCGGCCACGAGGCCGCCGAGGGACTCGTCCGCGTCGTCGGCACCCGCGACGAGCGCCTCCAGGCGCGCACCGAGGGTGGCGCCGCCGCTCATCGCGACCCGCTCGTTGGCGAGAGTGGTGCGGGCGAGCCGCCAGCCGCGGTTCACCTCGCCGACCACGAGCTCGTCCGGCACGAAGACCCCGTTGAGGAAGACCTCGTTGAACCGCACATCGCCGGTGATCTCGCGCAGCGGCCGGATCTCGACGCCGGCGCTGCGCATGTCCACGAGGAAGTAGGTGATGCCCTTGTGCTTCGGCGCATCCGGATCGGTGCGGGCGAGGCAGATGGCCCAGTCGGCCTCGTGCGCGAGCGAGGTCCACACCTTCTGCCCGGTGAGCTCCCACCCGCCGTCCACGCGGGCCGCCTTGGTGCGCAGCGCCGCGAGGTCGGACCCCGCCTCGGGCTCGCTGAACAGCTGGCACCAGGTGATCTCGCCGCGCAGCGTGGGCCAGACGAAGCGCTCGCCCTGTTCGGGAGTGCCGTGCGCGAGAACGGTGGGCGCCGCCCACGCGCCGATCACCAGGTCCGGGCGATCGACGCCGGCACCGTGCAGCGCCGCGTCGATCTCCAGCTGTGCCGCGGCGTCCGCGTCCCTGCCGTACGGCGCGGGCCAGTGCGGCACGAGCATCCCCGAATCCGCCAGCGCCCGCCGCTGTTCCGCTCCGGGGAGCGCGGCGATCGCCGCTGCCTCGGCGCTCAGCTCCGCCGACGGCTCGGCGACGGCCACGGGTGTCCGGCGGGCACCGTCGCGGGCGATCCGGGCGGTCTCCGTCCGCCACCACGCCGAACCGCCGAGCACCTGGCGCAGTCCCAGTGCGCGGCGGAGGTACAGATGCGCGGGATGCTCCCACGTGAAACCGATCCCGCCGAGGACCTGGATCGCGTCCTGCGCGTTGAGCACCGCGGCGTCCAGGGTGCGGGCCGCCGCCGCGACCGCCGCGAACTCGGCGCCCGACGACGCCGCGTCGTACGCCAGCGCCACCGATTCCTCCGAGCGGCACAGCATGTCGGCGGCGATCTGCTTGATCGCCTGGAACGAGCCGATGGGCCTGCCGAATTGCACGCGGACCTTCGCGTACTCGACCGCGGTGTCGAGCGAGCGGGAGGCGATCCCCGCCGCCTCCGCGGCGGCCGCGGCGAGAGTCGCGGCGCGGACCGTCGCCGCCCCGATCCCGTTGACGCGGAACTCCTCCGGCGGTTCTCCGGTCAGCCGAACGCGGGCGAGCGGACGCGAGCGGTCCAGCGGCGGGAGGTCCTCGACGGCGATCGCCGGGTGGCCGGGCGGAAGCAGGTACCACCGATCCCCACCGGCCACCCCGACCAGGAGATGGGTGTCCCGGGCCGCGTCCGCGACGGTCGCGGCGGAACCGGAGGAGAGGGGGCCGGCGACCGCGGCGCGGAACGCGCCCTCGGCACCGTCGGTGAGCGCGGCCCGCACCACGGGCGTACGGTCCGCGGCGCCGAGCAGTCCCAGGACGGTGAGGGTCCCGACGACCGGGCCCGGAACCAGTGCCCGGGTGACGGATTCGATGGCGGTCGCCACGTCGGTCGCGGTGCCGCCGGCGCCGCCCAGTGCCTCGTCGACGCCGATCCCGAAGACGCCGAGCTCGGTCAGGCCCTTCCACGCCGCATCCACGGCGGCGGGATCGACGCGCGCGTCGGCATCCGGCTCGACGGCGCGCACCGCCGCGGACGGGTCGGTCCGGGCGGCCCAGTCGTCGATCGCCTCGGAGAGGGCGTGCTGAACGTCGGTGAGAGCGAAGGTCATCGTGGGTACTCCGTTGCGGGGATCAGCGGCCCGGTGTCGTCGACGAGGGGGACGCCGACGGAGACACGGGCGCGGACGGGGAGGGCTTGGCCGAGGACGGTTTCGGCGCGGCGGGCGAGGCACCCGGTGCCGGCGCGGGGCCGCCCTGCCCGTTCAGGTTCAGGGTGACTCCGTTGCGGCCGCGCACGGACGCCAGCGCCGTGTCGAGCAGCTGACCCGCGTTGATCGTGGACAGCGGCTCCGCGATCGCGCGGGCGGAGGGCAGCACCAGCTCGGAGAGGTACTTGACGCTGGGACCCGAGCCGTCCTCGAACTTCTGGATCACCTTGAACAGCTCCAGCATGCCGTTCTTGATCACGTTCGGGTAGTCGCCCTGGCTGATGTACGAGACCGAGTAGGGCGCCATCTCGCCATAGCCCTTGCCGAAGGTGCGCAGAGGCCCGGCGATGCTCATCAGGAGCGGGCCCACCTGATCGGCGCGCGGCGTGATCGAGTTGAACGAGCCGAGCAGGTCCTTGATGTCCGGCAGCTGCCGGAGGATCGAGGTGGCCGTGAGCACCGCGCCGGCGTCGATGACCGGGGCCACCTGCTCGCCCGCGGGGAGGGACTCCTCCGCGCGTCCCAGCAGGCGCTGCACGGTGCTGGGGTCGAGCTGCTTCATCAACCGCGACAACGAGGTCGAGAGCGCGCCCACCGTGGAATCGGCGGTGTCCACGACTCCCTTGACCCGGGCACCGTCGGCGAGTGCCGGACCCGTGCCGGGCAGGAGCGCGAGATAGGTCTCGCCGAGGCCGGAGAGGTTCTGGACCCGGATCGACGCGTCCTCGCTGATCCGCGTGCCCTTCGCGTACGCGAGCTCCAGTTCCACGCGGTCGGCGTTCACCGTCACGGCGCGCACGGTGCCCACGTCGACGCCGCGGTCCAGCACCCGCGAGCCCACCATGAGGCCGTTCGCGTCGGTCAGCTGGATGTACGCGGTCCTCTGGTCCGAGGGCGAGAGCCACTGCACGCCCTGGAATCCCAGTGCGATCACCGAGACCACCACCAGGGCGACGAGTCCGAGGGCCGATGCCACTCCCGAGCGCGTCATTTCGCCTGTCCGATCATGCGCAGGATCGCCGCGGTCCCGTCGGTGATGTTCTTCCCGTCGGGTCCGGTGACGGAGTCCACCTTGAGGGTCGGCTTCTTGAGGAAGGGAACGAGATTCGAGTTGACCAGCACCGATCCTCCGTGGATCGCGTCGCCGAGCGACACCATGTCCGCCGTGAGGAGCTCGAACAGGTCCGAGGACGAGTTCATCAGCGGGATCAGCCAGTAGCCCTGCTGCAGCATGCCGCCCACCGCGGGGAGCAGCACGCCGATGTTCGACATGAGCTTGCCCTGGTTCATCCAGTACTTCATGTTGTACGGCGACAAGGTGGTCTTGAAGTTGTTCTCCTGCTTGGCGAGCCGGTCCGCCATCTCCGAGGCCGAGTCCAACAGCCGGTTGGTCTCCGCGGTCGACGCGCCGAAGCCCTCCACGTCCTTCCCCAGCTGGGAGGTGAGCCGGTCGAACTCCTTGGTGTTCTTGGGCAGCGACGTGTTCAGCTTGGTGATGGTGCGGCTGATGTCCTGGACGGAGCCGCTGCCGAAGTAGTCGGCCAGCACGGTGAGCGTCCCCTCGACGGACCGCGGGGGGCTCGTCTGCGTCAGGGGGAGCACCGAACCGCCGCGCAGGTTCGACTGCGACGGTGTGCCGCCCGGGATCTCGAGGCGCACGTACGCCTCGCCGAGCAGGGTGTCCTGGAGCACCGCCGCGTGCACGTTGGCCGGGAGCTTGACCTTCTCGTCGATCCTCGACGACACCGTCACCGCGTCGTCGGCGAGCGCGACGCCCTTGACCCGGCCCACGGTCATACCGCCGAGCGTGATCTTCGAGCCGATCGGCAGGTTCAGGACGTCGGCGAACTTCATGTCCACCTGGTACTGGTCGCTCGTCGAGGCCGGGTTGCGCAGGTCCATGTTCGCGGGGCTGACGGAGCATCCGCCGAGGGCGATCAGTCCGAGCAGGGCGACCACCGTGACCATCGGCCGCGGCAGCCAGCGCATCGTCAGAGCGGGGGCCTTCATCATCGTCCTCCCTGCGCGAGTACGAGCTTGAGCAGGTCCACGTCGGCCACCTGGGCCTTCCCGCCGGCCACCTCGCAGGAGCCCGGCGATCGGTCGTTGAGTTTGCGGCACAGGCCGTTCGGGTCGGCGGACGCCACGCTGGTGGTGGGGACGCCGGCCACGGTGAGCGGCTGGTCACCGTCGCCGCGCGGCAGGAACGGCGCCACCATGGAACCGAACACGGGCAGCGTCTTGGCGAGCTGTTCGTTCGAGCGGACGCCGGATGCGGCCAGCCGGACCGCGTCGGAGGCGGCCTCCCCGCCGGGACGCAGGATGTGGCCGTAGCGCCGCATCAGGTCGTCGCCCACCAGGAAGAACACCGGCAGCGTCTGGAAGATCTCCTGCACCGCGGGGAACGTGACCCGGCCGTACTCCTCGAGCACCGGACCCACGTGCTGCAGCGTGAGCAGCAGCTGCCCCCACTGCTTGTCCATGTCCTGCATCAGCGGCCGTACGTTGCTGACCACCGTCGTGACATCGCCGAGGAACCCCGCGGGGTCACTCATCAGCGTCGAGAGATTGCTCAGCGACCGGTTCGCCTGCGGTGCGACACCGGGGCCGACCTGCTCGTCCAGCGTGGTCAGCAGCTTCCCCAGATCGGCTGAGGCCCCGCCCTCCGTGACGGCGTTGACCACGCGGGTCGCGGAGGCGGTGGTCTCCGAGATCGACTTGGGGGTCGCCGTCAGGTCGCGGCCGATGCAGGTCCCCGGTTGCAGGGTGGGGCCCGACGAGTAGTTGCCGACCAGTTCCAGGGTGCGGTCCGCGAGGATCGACACGGAACGGGTGACGGCCTTGACCGACGCCGGCAGCGTGCGGCCGGACACGTCGAACGTGACCTTCACGCCGTCGCCCTGCGGCTCCACCTTCGTGACCGAGCCGATCTTGACGCCCATCTGGGTCACGTCGTTATCGGGGTACAGGCCGATGCTGTCCGACAGGAACGCGCACATCGTGCCGCTCCCCGCCGCCTGGGCGGGAGCCGCAGTGGTGGCCATCAGGGTCGACGTGGCGAGCGCCGCCGCCATGCCGAGGGACAGGTACTTGTTCGCGCGCATCAGCAGCTCACCGTCGCCGTCGGGAAGCACAGCTTGCTGGCGAGCACCGTGTTCTCCGGGGCCGGCGTGCCGCGCTGCTCCAGGGTCGCCTGCATCGCGTCGATGCCCTTCTGCAGTTCGGAGATCATCTGGGGGATCGTCACGTTCGTGGTCTGCAAGGCCGATTCCATCTGGGAGAACGCCGATCCCAACGGCTCCCGGTACTTGTAGTACAGATCGAGGAAGGGCTTGATCTTGCCGAACATCCCCGCCAGCCCCTGGTACGCGACGCCGAAGTTCACGGCGGTCTGATCCAGGGTGACGATCGCCAGCGACGCCTTGCGGACCATGTTCATGATCGTCTCGCGCTCCTTGGCGAAGCTCTCGGCGTACTGGGTGCTCACGTTGATGATGCGGCCCACCTGGTTCCGCTGCTCGGTGAGCTGGCCGACCAGGGAGTTGACGCCCTCGACGATGTTCTCCACCGACCCGGGGTTCCCCTCCAGCCCCGCACTGAGCTCCTTGATCGAGCCCGCGAGCTGTGTGCGATCGAGCGGTGTCAGCTTGTCCGGCGCCTCCTGCAGCAGGTCGCCGATGGTGTACGGCAGGCTGACCCGTTCGCGTGGGATCGGCTTGTCCCCGAGGTCACTCCGCCCGGCGGACGAGAGCGCGACGTAGAAGCCGCCGGCCACCGTCAACATCCGGACCGCGACCGAGGTCTGGTCGCCGACGAACACCGAGTTCTCGACCCTGGCCACGACCTTGACGTCGTCCCGGCGCAGTTCGACCGAGCTGATGGTCCCGATCCGCACGCCCGCGGACCGCACCTCGTAGCCGGGCTTGATGAGCGCCGCGTCCGTGGTGGAGAACTCGATCTGCTTCTGCCCCGGCGGGCGGGCGTAGACGTACGCGAGGACCGCGGCGATCGCGAGGGCGATCGCGACCGCGATCGCGCCGATCTTGGTCGAGCGGCTGATGAGTGACCGCCAGGGCGGCCTTCCGGTGAAGATCATTTCGCGCACACCGTCACATTCGTTCCGCCGATCAGAACCGTCGTCGACTCGGGCAGCTTCGCCTCGCCCTTGCTGCAGGAACCCTGGGGCGGCGCGCCGAGAAGTGCGGCGACGCCGGTGAACAGGCCGGGCAGCTGGCGCATCGCGGCGATCGCCTCGTTGGGATCGCGGACCGCCGTGTGGAACAGCTTCTCGACGTCGAGCTCCTTCGAGAGGCCGAGCGCGGTGAGCACCCGGTTGGTGGCGGCACCGAAGCCGGGGCCGTACGTCGCGGTGCGCCGGAACTCCTCGAGGTTCTGGAGCACCTTGGTCAGCAGCAGATCGAAGTTCGTGATGAACTCCACGACCTGCGGCGAGTAGTCGTTGATCATGTTGGCCACGCGGGTCACGTTGTCGATCAGCGTCTTGATGACCGCCTGCCGGTCCGCCAGGTTCGCGGTGACCCTGTCGATGGACGCGAAGGTCTGCTTGGCCGTGGTGTCGTCGCCCTGCAACAGCCCCAACAGGTTCCGGGTCAGCTCGTTGACGTCTTCGGGACTCAGAGTGCGCAGCACCGGGGCGAGGCCGTTGAACAGGTTGGTGATGTCGAACGACGGGGTCGTCTGGGAGACGGGGACCTTCGACGTCCTGGTGCCCTGGGCGCCCGAGCCGGGCTGAACCTCGATGAAGCGCTCGCCCGTGAGGTTGCGGTACTTCACCGCCAGGCGGGTACTCGTGGTGACGGGATGCGTCTTCTGCGAGGTGAATCCGACGACGGCGTCGTTGCCGCTGGCTCCCTTGCGCACCTCGACCGAGGTGACCTTCCCGATGAGGACGCCGCGCAGGCGGACGTCGCTGCCCGTGCGCAGGCCCGAGGCGTCGGAGAAGGACGCCTCGTAGCTCGAGGTCTCGCCACCCGCGGGATTACGCAGCGCCGCGAAGATCCCGGCACCGATGAGCACGGTGATCGCGAGCGCGACGGCGAGGGTGATGGTGGCGCGTCGGTACGAGTGGTGCATATCAGCGTCCTCCCTGGTCGATCACCGACGCGGCGGCGGGGAAGCGGTCGACGACGACGTTCGTGCGCAGGGCGGTCCCCTGGGGCACGGTGACGAAGGAACGGTTCAGCCCGGTGATCAGCGGCACCACCTGGCGCGGCACGCTCACGGTCCGCATGACCTTCGTCGTGCTGTCCATGATCACCCGCAGCATGACCGTTCCCGGCTTGAAATCGGCCTCGTGCGAACCGAACATGTCGGCCAGCGGGGTGAAGAAGCCGGTGCCGAGGAGCGTGGTCGTGGCGTCCACCTTGTCGTAGTTGTTGACGGTGTAGTCGAGCGTGCCCGCGGCTTCGCCGCCCTTGATCTGCGGGATGAACCAGCCCTCGAACGCCGCCTCGACGACCCCGGGCGCACCGTCGAGCGTCTTGCGGACGTTGCGCTGCGTGGTCTCGATCGGGACGGGGGAGCTCAGCGCGTTCTGCTGCTCGACCGCGAACGCGACCTGGAGCAGCGGCGTCACGGCCTGGGTGTACTTCGTGGCCTTGCGGGTCACGTCGATCAGCTTGGGCGTGATGACGCCGGACACGGAATCGGAGCTGCGGGTCAGCAGGTCCGAGATGGTGTCCGAGCTGTACGCCGGTCGCAGCACGGAGCCGGAACGCAGCTCGCCGCCGCCGGAGCCGGGCAGGAGCGCCATCTCCGTGATGCCGAAGTAGTTGCCGGGCTGGTACCGCACCGAGAACGCGTCCGTGAGGCCGGCCACGCTGGTCGGGTCGAGCCGTACGCCGACCCGGACGTCGCCGGGGTCGGGCGTGTCCACCGACCGCACCTCGCCGACCGGTACACCGCGCAGCGTGACCTTGGTGCCGGCCTTGACGCCCGGCCCGATGTCACCGGCGGAGATGGTGAGGGAGAGCTTCCCGTCGTCGGAGTCGCGCCCCGACACGACAACCAGGACGAGTACCGCGAGGAGCGCCACCACGACGGCGACGGCCCCCACGGTGAGGAAGATCTTCTGCTGGCGTTGGGGTGTTCCCCCCAGGAGTTCGTACACGCGCCTACCCCCGGAAGATGATCGTCGGGGTCAGGCCCCACATGGTGATGGTCAGGATGAAGTCGAGGGTGAGCACGGAGACGAGGCTCGCGCGCACCGCGCGCCCGCTCGCCAGGCCGACGCCCTCGGGGCCGCCCTTGGCGTAGAAGCCGTAGTAGCAGTGGATGATCGTCACCGCCGCGCAGAACACGACCGCCTTCACCGTCGACGACAGGATGTCGGTGGGGCTGAGGAACTGCTCGAAGTAGTGGTTGTACGTGCCGAGCGCCTGGCCGTGGAACACCACCACGATGAGCTTGCAGGTGAGGAACGCCAGCAGCAGCGTCAGCAGGTAGGCGGGGATGACGACCACGATCCCGGCGATGAGGCGTGTGCTCACCACGTAGGGGATCGAGCGGATGCCGAGGGCCTCGATCGCGTCGATCTCCTCCGCGATGCGCATCGAGCCGATCTGCGCGGTCATGCGGCAGCCCGCCTGCGCCGCGAAGCCGATGCCCGCGGAGATGGGGATCATCTCGCGGATGTTCGCGAGTCCGCCGATGACGCCCGTCAGCGGCCCGAAGCCGATGAGGTTCAGGCCCGCGTAGGCCTCGATCGCGACGGCAGCGCCGCTCGCCGCGCCGAGGATGACCATCATGGCCACCACGCCGCCGTCGACGATCACGGAACCACGGCCCCACGCCAGTGTCTTGAGGACCCGGGACGTCTCGCCCCGGTACTTCATGACCGCCACGGGGATGAGGTAGATCGACTGGGCCAGGAAGACCACGGCCTCGCCGATCTTCGCGATCGCGGAGGTGGGCCGGCTCGGCTGGTGGGTGGTCGGCTCCTTGGCGGGGGTCTGCGGCGCGGGCGCCCCGCCCCCGGGAGTCGTGGTCGGAGTCGCCATCACGCCACCTGACTCGGGAAGAACATGGTCTCGATCTGCGTGAGACCGAGGAACGCGAGGAAGATCAGGGTGATCGACAGCACCACCGACGAGTTCACGCCGTCGGCGACGCCGCGCGGGCCGCCCGAGGCCTCGAGGCCGCGCAGGCCGGCCACCAGTCCCACGATCACCGCGCCGGTCTCGGCCTTGAGCACGGCGAACACGAGATCGGCCGGGGCCGAGAACGCGCCGAAGGAGGACCAGAAGCCGCCCGAGCTGAGCCCGAACTGGGAGACCGACACCGCGAGCGCCACCAGCATCGCGACGGCCACGATGGCGATGAGCAGCATCGGGGCGATCAGGATCAGGGCCAGCATGCGCGGCGCGATGAGCCGGGCGATCGGATCGACGCCCATGACCTGCATGGCCTGCAGTTCTTCGCGCACGGTGCGCGAGCCGAGGTCGGCGGCGATGGCGGACGCGCACACGCCGCCCAGAAGGACGCCGGTCGCCAGGGGAGCGCCCTGCCGGATGATGCCGATGCCCGAGGCCGCGCCGACCAGCGAGTTCGCGCCGACCGTGTCCACCAGGGCGCCGACCTGCACCGAGACGACGGCGCCGAACGGGATCGCCACCAGGATCGCGGGGAGCGTCGTGACGCGGAGCAGGGTGACCGCCTGCGAGACCGTCTCGCCCACCGCGAAGTTGCGGCGGACGACGCCGCGGAACGTCCACGTCACGATCTGCTGCGCCAGCAGGACCGAGCGGCCGACCGTCGAGAGACTCTTCGTGAAGATCGCGGCGAATTGGTACAGCCGGTACAGCAACGCGGCCCTCATGCCACGCCTCCGAACGCCAACATCGCGGTCCTTTCCTCAGGTGCGAAAGGAGCGTAACAAGCGCGCGGCAAAACTAGTACGTGTTTCAGTCCTTTACCCAGTGACCTGGGCGTATGGGGGGTCTTTCTCAGTCTTTTATCAGGAGATCGACCGCGACTGAGAGGCGCTTCTGCACTTCCGACGCCGATGCGCGGTGCGTCACCCACGCGACGAGGTTCGCCATCCACACGTCCGCGATCAGGTGGAACGTGTCGCGCTGGCGCTCGTCCGGATCGGTGATCCCGAGCGCGTGCGCGAACATCCCCTCGAGGAGCCGGCCCACCCGCTCGACCTCGGCCGCGGCGGTGGCGTCGGCGAACATGAACGCGCGGACCATGGCCTCCGTGAGCAGCGGCGCGCGCTGCAGGGCCTGGGTGTTCCGGTCCAGGACGAACATCAGGCGCTCGGCCGACGTGTCCCCCGGGGATCTGCGCCTTGCCGATCCGCTCGCCCGCCCGCTCGAACTGGCTGACGAGCCCGGCCACCAGCAGGTGGACCTTCGACGGGAAGTACCGGTACAGGGTGCCCAGCGCGACGTCCGCCTTCTTGGCCACCGCGCGCATCTGCACCGCGTCGTACCCGCCCTTACGCGCGAGCGCCAGCGTCGCGTCGATGATGCGCTTTCGCCGCTCCCTCTGGCCCGCGGTGTCCAGATCATCGCGGGAGGGTGCTGCGGCCGGCGCTGCCGTGGCGGCGGCGGGGGTGCCTTGGGGCGGCATGGATGTCACCTCTGATCAATCGTTTCGTCGTGGCTCCCCGATCGGGGCGAGCCGCTTTGCTTGCGAATAATTGAAACAGGTTTTCGTGCCGTACCTGTGGTTTCCGCGTACCTCCCGACGAAGATCACACATCCGATGCCTCGCGCCGGGCGTACGCGGACTCCACTCCGGCCTTGCCCGGGCTCCACCACGACGGGTTGTCCCGGTACCAGTTCACGGTGTCCGCGAGGCCCTGTGCGAAGTCCGCCCGCGCGGGCTCCCAGCCCAGGTCGCGGCGGATCCGGGTCGCGTCGATCGCGTACCGCAGATCGTGACCAGCGCGGTCGGGGACCGCGTCGAAATCGTCGGCCGGACGCCCCATCGCCTCCAGGATCATCCCGAGCACCTCCCGGTTGGACCGTTCACCGTCGGCCCCGATGAGATACGTCTCGCCGATCGCGCCCCGGTCGAGGATCGCCCACACGGCGTCGTTGTGGTCGTCCACGTGGATCCAGTCGCGCACGTTCAGGCCCGCGCCGTAGAGCTTGGGCCGGGCGCCGCTGAGCACGTTGGTGATCTGCCGCGGGATGAACTTCTCCACGTGCTGGTACGGCCCGTAGTTGTTCGAGCAGTTCGAGATCGTGGCCCGCACCCCGAAGCTGCGCACCCACGCGCGCACCAGGTGATCGGAGGAGGCCTTGGACGCCGAGTACGGGCTCGACGGCCGGTACGGGGTGTCCTCGGTGAACCGTTCGGGCGTGTCGAGCGGTAGGTCGCCGAACACCTCGTCGGTCGAGATGTGGTGCAGCCGTACGTCGTGCCGGCGCACGGCGTCGAGGAGCACCGCTGTCCCGCGGATGTTGGTGTCCAGGAACGGCCAGGGATCGTTGAGCGAATTGTCGTTGTGGGTGTCCGCCGCGAAGTTCACCACCGCGTCGGCACCCGCGATCACCTCGTCCACCACCGCGGGATCCGTGATCGAGCCCTTGACGAAGTCGATCCGGTCGCGCACCTCGTCGAGCGACGACTCGTTCGCGGCGTAGGTGAGCGAGTCCAGCACCGTCACCCGCACGTCGGGACGGGTGTCGACGGTGCGCCGGACGAAGTTCGCCCCGATGAATCCGGCGCCGCCGGTGACAACGATGTGCATGTGCATACGATAACTCCCCCGGGTGTCGCGATATCGTGTGCGCATGCGAGGGATCATCCTGGCCGGAGGCACCGGCAGCCGGCTGCACCCGATCACCGTCGGGGTCAGCAAGCAACTGTTGCCGGTCTACGACAAGCCGATGATCTACTACCCGCTCTCCACCCTCATGCTCGCCGGGATCCGCGAGATCCTCGTGGTCACCACGCCCGGCGACGCGGATCAGTTCCACCGGCTGCTCGGCGACGGTTCGCAGTTCGGGGTGCGGATCGATTACGCGGTGCAGCCGCGGCCCGAGGGGCTCGCGCAGGCGTTCGTCCTGGGTGCGGAGTTCATCGGCGATCAGACTGTGGCGCTCGTCCTGGGCGACAACATCTTCTACGGCCCGGGCCTCGGCAGCCAGCTCCGCCGCTTCGACGGACTGGACGGCGGCGCCGTGTTCGCCTACCGCGTCGCCGATCCGCGGGCCTACGGGGTGATCGAGTTCGACGATGCCGGGCGCGCAGTGGGATTCGAGGAGAAGCCGGAGCGCCCCCGCTCGCCGTACGCGGTGCCCGGTCTCTACTTCTACGACCCGTCGGTGGTCGACGTGGCCCGGTCCATCCGGCCGTCGGCGCGGGGCGAGTACGAGATCACCGACGTCAACCTGCACTACCTCCGCGAGGGCCGGCTCACCGTGGACGTGCTGCCGCGCGGCACCGCCTGGCTGGACACCGGGACGTTCGACGCGCTGTCCGACGCCACCGGATACGTGCGCGCCGTGGAACAGCGGCAGGGAACGAAGATCGGTGCGCCCGAGGAGGTCGCGTGGCGCTGCGGCTTCATCGACGACGCGCGGCTCGCCGAGCACGCCGACCGGCTCGCCAAATCCGGGTACGGGACGTACCTGCGGGGCCTGCTCGAGGAGGGGGACCGATGACCGTGCGAGCCCTGCCCATCGCCGGCGCGTTCGTCCTCGACCCGATCGTGCGGCCGGACTCCCGCGGCGAATTCTTCGAGCTGTTCAAATCGTCCGCGTTCCGCGAGGCGACGGGCCACGAACTGGTGGTCGCGCAGACCAACGTCTCGGTCAATCACCGCGGCGCGCTCCGTGGAATCCATTACGCGGACGTGCCTCCCGGGCAGGCCAAGCTCGTGGCCTGCCTCAGCGGCGCCGTGCTCGACGTGATCGTGGACCTCCGCGTCGGTTCCCCCACGTTCGGGGCGGTGGAGACGGTGCGGATCGACTCCACCGCCCACCGCACGGCGTACCTCGCGGAAGGACTCGGGCACGGATTCTGCGCGCTCACCGACGACACCGTCGTCGCGTATCACGTCTCCTCCGAGTACAACCCGACCGGGGAGCACGGGATCGACCCGCTCGATCCGGAGCTCGCGGTGCCGTGGCCCGCCGAGGTCGCCCCGATCCTGTCCGAGAAGGACACGGCGGCACCGTCGTTGGCGGAGGCCCTGGCCGCGGGCAAACTGCCGGCCTGGCGCGGCTGACGACGACTCAGCCTCCGCACTCCCGGGCCCGTCGCTCCAGCAGCGCGCGCTCACCGTCGTTGCGGGTGCGGCGCGCCGCCTCCCGGAACTGGTGCGCCGCTTCGTCGTTCCTTCCGGCGCGGGCGAACAGGTCTCCGCGCACGCCGGGCACCAACGGGGAATCGGCGAGGTCGGCCGGCGGAATCGCGTCGAGCACGGCCAACCCCGAGGCGGGGCCGTACGCGCGGCCGTGCGCCACGGCCCGGTTCACCTCCACGACGGGGCCCGGCGCCGCCTCCGCCAGTGCGTCGTAGAGCCGAGCGACGGCCTGCCAGTCCGTTTCCGCGGCGGTCTCCGCCAGCGCGTGCCGCGACGCGATCGCAGCCTGGAGGAAGTACTTCCCCACCGGAACGCCACGGACGGCGAGCATTTCGGCTCGCCGCAGCGCGGTCGTCCCGCGGCGGATCGCCAAGCGGTCCCAGCGTGCGCGATCCTGGTCCTCGAGGAGGACGGGGGCCCCGTCCTCGCCGGTGCGCGCGTCGAGCCGTGAACCCTGGAACTCCAGGAGTGCGTGGAGGCCGTGGGCCTCCGGTTCACCGGGTGCGAGGTCCGCCAGCATCCGTGCCAGCCGGATCGCCTCGCGCGCGAGATCGGGCCGCGCCCAGTCGTCGCCGGACGTGGCCGCGTAGCCCTCGTTGAAGATCAGGTAGATCACGGCCATCACGTCGTCCAGGCGCCGCACCCGCTCCTCGCCGGTGGGGAGCTCGAACTCGGCGCGGGCGGTGGTCAGTGTCTTCTTCGCGCGGGAGATGCGCTGCCCCATGGTCGATTCGGACACCAGGAAGCCGCGGGCGATCTCCGTGGTGGTGAGCCCGCCCACGACGCGCAGCGTCAGCGCCGCCCGCGATTCGGGGGTGAGGGACGGGTGGCAGGACAGGAAGATCAGGCGGAGCGCATCGTCTTCGATGTAGTCGACCTGCTCGTCGAGGTCGGGCATACCGTCGTCCTCCCGCAGCCCGCGCCCGATCTCCTCGGTCTTGCGGCGGAGGGTCTCGGCGCGGCGGATCTGGTCGATCCCGCGACGTTTCGCGGTGGTCATCAGCCAGGCGGCCGGGTTGCCGGGAACCCCGGTCGCCGGCCACTGTTCGAGCGCGGCGACGAGGGCGTCCTGCGCCAGGTCCTCCGCGAGCGTGATGTCACGGGTCATCCGGGTGAGAGCGCCCACGAGGCGGCCCGACTCGGCCCGCCACGTGGCGGTGATCGCTTCGGGTGTGTCCGACCCGGTCGCTCCGCTCCCGGCGTGCGGAGTCGAATTCGACCCGGTCGCTCCGCTCCCGGCGTGCGGAGTCGAATTCGACCCGGTCGCTCCGCTCCCGGCGTCGGCGGTGGTCCCTGCTGGCACGAGGTCCAGCGTAAGGGGACCACCGCCGCGGCGTCAGTCGTCCGCCGGTGTCGGCGGCTCGTCCGAGACCTGGCGCAGGGTGGCGACCATGTTCAACTCGGGCCAGTGGGTGGCGTGCAGCTGCGCGAACTCCTCCTGCGCGGCCACCGCCTCCTCGACGGTGTCGTACTCGAGCAGCGACCAGCCGCCGACGACCTCCTTGGCCTCGGCGTACGGGCCGTCGACCCGGGTGATGTCGCCCTTGCGGACCACGTAGTTGACGGCGTCCTCGGTGCCGAAGAGGCCACCGCCGTCGATGAAGTGGCCCTTGGCGGCCTGCTCTCCGATGTAGACGTCCATCGCGTCGAACAGCGCCTTCGGCGGCGTTCCGACGGCGGGTCCCTCTTCCATACGAACGAATCCCAGGAAACGTGGCATGTCGATCAGTCCTTTACGTAGATGGTGAACAACTGTCTCGCACCTACGTCGAATGCGGGGGACGGTCTTCGACACGACCCCGAAGAATTTTCTCCGAGGTCGCCGTCAGTTCGCCGTCAGCACCGGAAGAGGCGGCAGCGGGGCGTCGTAGAGCCAGCTCTGCCAGAGGTGTCGGAGCGGTTCGGGGCTGTGCTTGGCGGCCAGCGTCACGAACGCGTCCGTCGTGACGGACTCGTGCGCGTACTCCGAGGTCCACTCGTGCAGCAGGGTGAAGAAGGCCGGGTCGCCGATCGCCGCGCGCAGCGCGTGCAGGGTGAGCGCGCCGCGCTTGTACACGCGGTCGTCGAACATCAGCTGCGGTCCGGGATCGCCGACGATGATGTCCGCCCGGGACGCGGCGAGCTTGCCGTAGTAGCGCTCGGCCATCTGCTGGGTGGTGGCCTCGCCGCACTCCTGCGCCCACATCCACTCCGAGTAGCAGGCGAAACCCTCGTGCAGCCAGATGTCCTTCCACCGCGTGAGCGTGAGGGAGTTGCCGAACCACTGGTGCGCCAGCTCGTGCGCGACGAGTCGCTCCGCGTCGCGCGTGCCGTCGCAGTGGTTGGCGCCGAAGATCGACACCGTCTGCGCCTCGACGGGGATCTCCAGGGTGTCGTCCGTGACGACCACGGTGTACTCCGGGAACGGGTACGGGCCGAACCAGCGGGTGAAGGCGCGCATGATGCGCTCCTGGTTGCCGAAGCTGCCCTGGAAATGGCGGGCCAGGCGGGGCGGCAGGGCTGCCCGGATCGGCACCGGCTTCTCCGCGACCTTCACCAGCTCGTAGGCGCCGATCTGGATGGTGGCGAGGTAGCTGGCCATGGGCGCCGCCTGCTCGTAGACCCAGGTGGTGTGGCCGGCCGCGACCTTGCGCGAGGTCAGTACGCCGTTGGAGACCACGCGGTACGGCGAATCCGTGGTGATCTGGATGCGGTAGGAGGCCTTCGACGCCGGATGGTCGTCACAGGGGAACCACGAGGGTGCACCGCTCGGCTGGGACGCCACGATGACGCCCTCGGTCAGCTCCTCCCAGCCGACCTCGCCCCAGGTGGAGCGGATCGGGCGGGGCGTCCCGGCGTAGCGGATCGCGACGGTCATCGCGGCGCCGGCCGGGACCTCGGCCGCGAGGGTGATGTCCAGCTTCCCGCCGCGGTGGGAGAAGCGTTGCGGGCGTCGGCCGTTCACCGACACCTTCGCCGGGTTCAGCGAGTCCGAGAGATCGAGCGAGAACCGCTTGAGGGGCTCGGACGCGGTCGCGGTGATCGTGGCCCTGCCCTCGAGCCGGTTGCTGGGAACCTTGTAGTCGAGCTCCAGGTCGTACCGCGAAATCCGGTAGCCGGGGTTCCCGTGGCCGGGGATGTACGGATCCACCGCGCGGGCGTGCTGGGGATTGGGTGCGGCACCGAGCTTCGGCCTCGCCGACTTGCGCACCACGAATCGCACCTGCCTCTCGCTCTGGGGTCGGGTGATCACCTTACCGGCGGGCTCGCCTCGTCGTCGCACGGCGACCCCGCCGCGTCGTGATCGCCGGGGAATCGGGCGCGCGCTCGGCCGCGGCGGCCCGATCGCCCACGGGCGGCGAGGAGAACACGATCGCCGCCCCGATCAACAGGATCGCGGCGGCGACGAGGACCGTGATCACTGCGGTGGACACACCGGGCTCGGCGGCGAACGCCCATCCCGCCGGTGCGGGGGAGCCCTGGTCGGTGAGGTCCCGATAGCGCTGTCCCGCCGCGCCGATCGCGAACGCCTCCACGGCGACGCAGGCGGTAGCCAGGGGGACGAGCGCCGTCACGGCGCGGGTGGCGATGCGCTTCCTGGCCCGGGGCTCGTCCGCGGGGTCGAGCTCGGCCCGGCCCCGGCATTCGCCCACGATGACCAGCGTGAGCAGCAGGCCGCCCGCGAAGCACGCGTAGAACACCCACGCGATGCCGGCGAACGGGAACCGTCCGCCGTCGGTCACCTCGGTCCGCTCGAGGAACGGGTCGGTGAAGAAGAGCGGTGCCGCGAGCGCGGGCACCGAGATCACGACGGCCAGGGCGAGGATCCATCGCGGTACGAGGTCCCGGAGCGGGCCGTGCGCTGTCGGCCCGCTCGGGCACGCCGTCGCCGGGAGCGCGAGCGCGATGAGGAACAGCAGCGGCGAGCACAGGAAGACGACGAACAGGCCGTTCTCGGCCGCCTCCTCCGCGTCGCGGGGGAGGAGGTCGAGAACGATGCTCAGCGGCCCGATCCCGGCGCACGCGACCGTGACGGCGGTGGCCAGCCGGACGTTCCTCGTGACCCTGGCCGTGAAATCCGCCGGCTCGAACACCCGAGACCCCCACTCATCGTGAACTGTTTCGTCACGATAGCAAGGAAAGGGTGGATCAGGCGCGACGCTTACGCAGCGTGACCGTGGCGACGCCGCCGTGCGGAGCGGGCTCGGGATCGGAGACCTCGTACCCCGCGCGCCGGTAGATCCCGATGTTCCGTTCGCTCCCCGCGCCGGTGAACATGAGGTACTCGCGGGTGTCCGCGGGCGCGAGCGCCTCCATGAGCTCGATGAGCTGTGTTCCGAGGCCGTGCCCCGCGAGGTCCGGCGCCACCATGATCCTGCCGATGTGCCACGTCCCGCCGGCCTCGGCGCGACCGCGCGCGGCGCCGACGAGGCGGCCGTCGAGCCTGATCACCACCGTGTTCCACGTGGTGGCCCAGGCCAGGATCTCGTCGTGGGTCTCGGTGAGCGGCGGGATGTCCAGCGTGCTGTTGGCGATCGCCTCCTGCACCCAGCAGCAGCGTTGCAGGACGAGCAACTCGGCCACGTCTCCGGGGGCGAACGGGGCGATGTGGAGGTCGTCGGTCACCCCGTCACCGTAGCCGCGAACGCCGGATCGGCGAGCACCGCGGGAACGACGAAGCGGCGCACCAGGTCGTCCTCGTCGCCGACGGTGCGCTCGGGGTGCGACAGCAGCGAGACCACCACGCGGACGAGCCACCGGGCGGCCGACGGTGCCGCATCGGCGTCGACGGTGCCGGTCAGCTCGTGGAGCAATCCCGCGGCGACCGCCTCGATGCCGGCGGATCGCGCGGCCAGCCCGCCCGCGGGAGGTTCGTCGGGCGAGAACCACGCCGCCAGCTGGGGCGTCCTCCGTACCTCGGCGACCGCGGTCGCGAGCGCGGTCGCCAGACGGTCCGCCGGATCGTCGATCGCGGCCGCGCCGTCGCGGACCGTCGCCGCCACAGTCCGGGCCTCCCGCTCGACGAAGGCCACGTGCAGGGCCTGCCTGGTGGGGAAGTACCGGTACAACGTCGCGCGGGAGCAGCCCGCGGCGGCGGCGACCTCGGCCATCCCCACCGCCGCGACGCCGTCGCGGCCGAAGAGCTCGCCGGCGGCGGTGAGGATCCGGTCGGTGGCCGCGGATTCGCGCGCGGACCGCTGCGTCGCGCGCCAACTCATCGGACGCGCACCTCGAGCGAGAGTGGGCGGCGCACGTAATTGCCCGGTGCCCAGGTGAGGGAGTCGAGGTCCACTTCGAGACCGGGGATGCGGGTGAGGATCTCGTGGAGGGCGACCCGCGACTGCATGCGCGCGGCGGCGGCGCCGAGGCAGTGGTGGTTCCCCTGTGCGAACGTGAGGATGTCGCGCGGGCGGCGGCCCACGTCGAGCGTCTCGGCGTCGGGACCGAACACCGTCTCGTCGCGGTTGGCGCTCGCATAGAGCAGCAGGGTCTTCCGCCCGGCGGGGATCGTGACGCCGCCGATCCGGACGTCCCGCGTGGTGGTGCGCGCGAGCCCCTGCACCGGCGAGGTGAGGCGGAGGAACTCCTCGACGGAGTCGGGTATGGTTCCGGGATCCGCTGTGAGCGAACGTAACTGGCCTGGATTCTCGGCGAGGAGGGCGGTGGCTCCGCCGAGCATCCCCGTCGTGGTGTCGTTGCCTCCGGTGACCATCGTGAAGGCGAAGCCGAGGATCGAGAGCAGACCCGAGACGTCGCCGTCGTCGCCCATGCCGGCCTCGACGAGATGGCTCACGGTGTCGTCGCCGGGGTCCCTGCGGCGCCGTTCGACGAGTTCGCCGAAGTAGCCCATGAGCTCCCCGATCGCGGTGGCGACCTCCGGGCCCATCGAGGCGATGTCGGTACCCGCCTCCGCCGCCGCGCCGACGATCCGTTCCGTCCAGTCGTCGAACCGCGGCCGATCCTCCTCGGGGACACCGAGATAGTGCGCCACCACCATACTGGGGAGGGGCTTGTAGAGCTCCGCGACGATGTCGCCGCCGCCGTTGTCCCGCAGCCGCTCGACGCGCTCGATCACGAACCGGCGCACCTCGGGTTCCACCGCGGTGACCTGGCGCGGGGTGAAGCCGCGGGCGACCAGCCGGCGGAAATCGGTGTGCCGCGGGGCGTCCTGCATCACGAGCGGCGGGTTGTCCTGCAGGCCGGTGCGTTCCAGCTCACCGTAGACGGTGGTGACCCCGTCGGCGGACGAGAAGGTCTCGGCGTCCCGCAGCGCCGCGAGCACATCGGCGTGGCGGGCCAGGACGTAGTAATCGTCGTCCTCCCGGTCGACGCGGTGCACGGGGTCGTGCTCCCGCAGCCACCGGTACATCGGCCACGGATCCGCCCACGTCGCCGCTGAGCGGGGCACGAAACCGTGAGACATATCAACGCTCATGTCTCAGAGAGTAGTCTTCGAGTGCTATTTGTGTCGAGAATTCGCGGCAATCGCTCGCCGGGGCCTCCCGCGCTACAGAAATCCCCGCTCGCTGCGGAGATGCGCGGGGCGAGCGGGGATTTCTGTAGCGGGCGGAGAAGTCGGGGCGGGGCGGCGGGCTAGTCTCGCTTGCGCTTGCCCGCGTTGACGACCCACGGGGAGATCGGATTGCCCTGCCATTTGGTGTTGGCGGGCACCGAATCGCCGCGCATCACCAGCGACGCGGGGCCGACCGTGGCCCCGTCGCCGACGGAGGATGCGGGCAGCGCCACGCAGTGCGGGCCCAGCGTCGCGCCCTCGCCGAGGACGACGGTGTCCATCGCCATGATCCGGTCGTGGAACAGGTGGGTCTGGACCACGCAGCCGCGGGAGACGGTGGCGGCGTCACCGAGCGTCACGAGGTCGGCCTCGGGAAGCCAGTAGGTCTCGCACCAGACGCCGCGGCCGATCTTCGCGCCCAGCATCCGCAGCCACAGGTTCAGGATCGGCGTGCCGGTCGCGGCGTGCGCGAACCAGGGCGCCGCGACGCACTCGACGAACGCGTCCGAGAGCTCGTTGCGCCACACGAACGACGACCACAGCGGGTGCTCCTCGCGCCCGATCCGGCCCACCACCAACCACTTCGCCGCGGCGGCGGTGCAGCACGCCACCGCGCCGGCCACCAGCAGCGTGACCCCGGACAGCAGTGCCGCGAGCCACCAGCCCACGTTGATCGCGAAGTAGTTCAAGGACACCAGTACGCCCAGGCCCAGCCCGAAGCTGACGAACACGGCCAGCAGGCGAGCGGTCTCGACGGTGCCGCGGGCGAACCGCAGTGCGTGCGAGGGGTTGTAGGTGAAGGTGGAATCGGTGTTCCCCGCGGTCCGGCGCAGGCGCACGGGCGGGCTGCCCAGCCAGGAACTTCCGCTCTTCGCCTTCGACGGTGTCGCGCTCAGCACGGCCACGAGACCGTCCTTCGGGACGCGCCGGCCAGGCCCCGTCATACCCGAGTTCCCGAGGAACGCGCGCTTACCGATCTTGGCCTCGTCGATGCGCATCCAGCCGCCGCCCAGCTCGTAGCTGCCCACCATGGTGTCGTCGGCGAGGAACGAACCGTCGCCGATCGACGTGAACTTGGGGATCACCATGGCCGTGGAGATCTCGGCGTCCTTGCCGACCTTGGTGCCCAGCATGCGGAACCACAGCGGGGTGAGCAGAGACGCGTACAGCGGGAACAGGAAGGTGCGTGCCGCGTCCATCAGGCGCTCGGTGGCCCACACCTGCCAGCCCACCCGGCTGCGCACCGCGTGATACCCCGGCTTGAGCCCGATCGCCAACAGGCGCACCGCGATCAGGGTGAGCAGCGCGTACACCGTGAGCGCGATGACCGCCGCGATCGGAAGCGCGGGCAGGGCCGTCAGCGCGGCCTCCTCGAGGTTCGACGCATCGCGGACCAGCCAGCCGATGAGTGCCAGTCCGGAGGCGATCGCCACCATCGGAAGACCCGCCAGGAGAACGGAACTGACGCCGTAGATCCACACCCAGTGCGAGCGCCGCGGCGGCCGCTCCGACGGCCACGGGTGCTCTGCCTTGCCGATCTTCTCCGCGGGCGAGCCCGCCCAATGCTGCTTCGCCTTGACCTTGCCGAACACCGCGGACCCGGGACCGACCTCGGCCCGTCGGCCGATCTTCGCGCCGGGTAGCAGCGTGGACCTGGCCCCGATGGACGCCTCCTCGCCGATGCTGATCGCGCCGATGTGCAGCTCGTCGCCGTCCAGGTAGTGGCCCGCGAGATCCACCTCCGGTTCGACGGAGGCGTGATCACCCAGTTCGAGCATGCCGGTGACGGGTGGCAGCGCGTGCAGATCCACCCCGCGGCCGATCTTGGCGCCGAGTGCGCGGGCGTAGTAGATCATCCAGGGCGCGCCGGAGAGGTTCTCGGCGCCCGAGGCCGCGGTGAACCGCTCCGCGATCCACAGCCGCAGGTGCTCCGGGCCGCCCCTGCGGTACACGCCGGGCTCGAGCCCACCCAGCAGCGCGCGGCACGCGACCACCGACATCGCCATGCGGCCGATCGGCGTGATGAACACGAGGAACAGGGCCAGGACGATCCACCAGCTCATGGTGGGGAGCAGTGTGGACCCGGTGGTCGCGGCGAACAGGTTGTTCGCGATCGCGGCCCACGTGACCCACTGCAGTCCGGTGAGCGTCGTGAGCGGCACAGAGAGCACGATCTGCGCCAGCCCCGTGGACCGGGGCGTCGGCCGGACGACGCGCGGCTCGGCGACCTCGGCGGGCCGCAGGGAGTCGAGGTAGCCCGCCAGCGAACCGAGGCGCGGGTGGTCGTACAGGTCGGCGACGGTGACCGACGGGTACTGCTCGCGCAGGGCCGTCACCAGCTGCGCGGCGCTGAGCGAACCGCCGCCCTCCGCGAAGAAGTCGGCGTCCTCGCTCGTGATGGACGCCCCGAGGATCCCCGACCAGCGCTCGGCCACCCACGCCGCCGTACCGGTGAGATCGCCGGTGTCGGCCTCGTCGGCGCCCGGGAGCGGCCACGGCAGGGCGTTCCGGTCCACCTTGCCCGACGTGCGCGTGGGCAGCTCGTCGACGAGCGCCAGTCGCGGGACCAGCGCCGCCGGGAGTTGCTCCGCGAGGAGGTCGCGGGCGGCCTTGACGTCGAAGTCGGGGTCCGTCGACGCGAGGTAGCCCACCAGCATCGAGGTGCCCGCGGAGTTCTTCCGCACCGCGGCGGCCGCGCCCGAGACGCCGGGCAGGTTCTGCAGGGCGTTGTCCACCTCGCCCAGCTCGATCCGCCGGCCGCCGACCTTCACCTGATCGTCGGCGCGGCCCTCGAACAGCAGGCCCTCCGGCTCCAGCCGCACCAGATCGCCCGAGCGGTAGGCGCGGTCCCAGCCGAGCGTCTCCATCGGGGCGTACTTCTCGGCGTCCTTCGCGGGATCGAGATAGCGGGCCAGGCCGACGCCGCCGATCACCAGTTCGCCCGATTCGCCCTCCGCGACGGGGAGCTCCGTCGCCGGATCCACGACCGCCAGGTCCCAGCCCTGGAGCGGTAGGCCGATCCGGACGGGGCCGAGCCCGTCGAGCAACGACGCGCAGGCCACGACGGTGGCCTCGGTCGGCCCGTACGTGTTCCACACCTCGCGGCCGTCGACGGCGAGCCGCTGCGCCAGCTCGGGCGGGCAGGCCTCACCGCCGAAGATCAGCAGGCGCACGGCCTCCAGGGCCTCGGCCGGCCACATCGCGGCCAGGGTCGGCACCGTCGACACCACGGAGATGTCGCGCGAGACCAGCCAGGGCCCGAGGTCCATGCCGGACCGCACCAGCGAACGCGGGGCGGGCACCAGGCACGCGCCGTGCCGCCACGCGAGCCACATCTCCTCGCACGAGGCGTCGAACGCCACGGACAGGCCGGCGAGCACCCGGTCGCCCGGCTTGAGCGGCTCGCCCTGCAGGAACAGCCGCGCCTCGGCGTCCACGAACGCCGCCGAGTTGCGGTTCGTCACCGCGACGCCCTTCGGGGTGCCGGTGGAACCCGAGGTGAAGATGATCCAGGAGTCGTCCTGGGGCGTCGGCAGCCGGTTGCCTGCCTGCGCGGTCCCGGCCTCGATCGCCGCCGCACGGGCCTTGGTCTCGGGCGCGCGCCAGAGCCCGTCGCCGGTGAAGATCGCCGCCGCGGCGGCCTCGCCGAACACCAGGTCGGCGCGTTCCTGCGGGTCGTCGGCGTCGACGGGGACGTACGCGGCGCCGGCCGCGAGCGTCGACAGGATCGCCACGTACAGGGAGCGGTGCCCCGAGGGCATGCGGATGCCCACGCGGTCGCCGGCCCGGACGCCGCTGCGGCCCAGGAAATCGGCGCCCTCGAGCACCTCCTCCCACACTTCCGAGTAGGTGAGGACGACGTCACCGTCGTCGATCGCGGGCACCTCGGGGTACGTCTCGACGGTGGCCTGAAGGATGTCGATCAGGGTGCGCGGCTCGGGAGCGAGCGCGGACAGCAGGTACTGCGAGGGGATCTCGTTCGTGACCACAGTGGTCGACTTCCTCCGGTTCAAGGAGACGGGACGACGGAGCACACAACACTTCGGAGTGATTGTGTCAGGTCACAGGAACTTCGCACTGCGGGTGGGCGGAGCTAAGCTGTGAAGGAACGATTTACTGGTCAGTAACAAGGAGAAAAGCGAGATGGCGGTCGTCGCCCATCGTGGCAGCAGCATCCCGGCACGCCTCGTGAAGTGGTTCGTGCTGATCGTCATGAAGACGATCTTCCGCGTCTTCCCGATGAGCGACCGCACCCTGCCGCTCCTGCGCGCCGCGGAGCCGTACCTCGGCCGAGTCCCGCAGACCATCCGCGGCGTGCGGATCGAGAAGACGACCCTGGGCGGCGTCCCCACCGAGCGGATCGTCGCCAACGGCGACGCCGACCCGCACCCGCGAGCCGCGCTCGTCTACTACCACGGCGGTGCGTTCATCGGCTGCAACCTGGACACCCACCGCCGGATCGCGGCGCTCCTCGCCCGCGGTCTCCGGGTACCCGTCTACAACGTGGAGTACCGGCAGTACCCCGACGGCGGCGTCGGCACCTCGGTCGGCGACGGCTTCGCCGCGTACCGCGAGCTGCTCGATTCCGGCGAGTTCGACCGCATCCTCGTGGCCGGAGACTCCGCCGGCGGGTTCGTGTGCGCGAAGGTCATCGAGTACGCCGCCGAGGCCGGCATCCAGGGCCCCACGGCGTTCGCCGGGTTCTCCCCGTTCCTCGACATCAGCGCCACCCTGCCGCGCTCCTCGCGGCGCGACGCGATGCTGCCGATCAGCAAGATCCGCAAGCTGCGCACCGTGCTGGGCCGCGGTCCCGAGGCCCTCCGCGGACCCGAGGACATGACCACCGACGCCACTGCCGCGTACTTCCCGCCCAGCGTGCTGTTCGCCGCGAACCGCGAGGCCCTCATGGTGGACTCGCTCGAACTGCACGAATCCCTCGATCGAGCGGGCATCCGCAACGAGGTGCACATCTACGACGGTCAGGTGCACGCCTTCGTGGTCAGTGCGGGCCTCACGCGGGAGTCCTGGGACGCCTACAAGGTGGCGGTCCACTTCCTCTCCACCGAGCTCACGGCCGCCGAGGAGATCGGTTCCGCCGCGGCCTGACGGGGCTCAGGTGTCACACCGGTATTCCGGCGGCACGCGCGTGCAGGGCGCGCACCTCGTCCGCGAGGGACGGCTCGGGGCCGGCGACGGGGATCCCCGGGGCGACAGCGGTGATCGGCAACGGCGCCACGGGTGCCGCGGGGAGGCCCCATTCGGCGTGCCACGCCACGAGTTGTTCCGTGCTCGCGGCGTAGACGATCCGGTCCAGGCCCACCCACGCGTGCGCGGCGCTGCACATCGCGCAGTGCTCGCCCGACGTGTACACGGTGGCCCTCGCCCGGTCCCCGGGCGCGAGATGATCGGCCGCCCACCGGGCGATCTCGAACTCCGGGTGCCGGGTGGCGTCGCCGCCCGAGACTCGGTTGCGGTCTTCGAAGACCACCGCGCCGCCGCCGTCCAGGAGCAGCGAGCCGAACGGCTCATCGCCGGCGTCGAGCGCCTCGCGGGCGAGATCGACGCATCGGCGCAGGTACGGCAGATCGTCGGGGGTGGGCGTTGCGGAAGCGGCGGAACCTGTCACACCCTGACCGTATCGTCTGATTCCGACGACGGGTCGCCGTTGCCGGACGAGACACGGAAGAAGGGGCCTCCCATGGCTTTGCAGCTGCAGGCGATCAACTTCGATTGCGCCGATGTCGCCGCGCAGGCGGCGTTCTGGTCGGAGGCACTCGGGCTCCCGATCGACGAGACCGACGGCAACGATTTCATGCGCACGCTCGGGTTCGGCAACGCCGAGCTGCCCCGGATGATGCTGCTCGCGGTGCCGGAGGGGAAAACGGTGAAGAACCGCCTGCACCTCGACTTCCATTCAGGCGACCGGGCCGCGGAGGTCGCGCGGGTGGTGGCCCTGGGCGCCACGCACCTGCGCGATCACGACGAGTTCGGCTTCCGCTGGTCGGTTCTCGCCGATCCCGAGGGCAACGAGTTCTGCATCGCCCAGGACGGGGAGCACTGACCCGCTGAATCAGGCAGCCTGGTCCGCGAACTGGGTGCGGTACAGCTCGGCGTAGCGGCCGCCCTGGGCGAGCAGCGTGTCGTGCGTACCGCGCTCGACGATCCGTCCGGCCTCGAGCACCAGGATCTGGTCGGCAGCGCGGATCGTGGACAGGCGGTGCGCGATCACCAGCGACGTCCGGTCCGCCAGGGCCTCGCCGAGTGCCGCCTGCACCGCGGCCTCGGACGTCGAATCCAGGTGCGCCGTGGCCTCGTCGAGGATCACCACCGAGGGCTGTGCGAGCAGCAGCCGGGCGATCGTGAGCCGCTGCCGTTCGCCACCGGAGAGCCGGTAGCCGCGCTCACCGACGACGGTGTCGAGGCCGTCGGGCAGCATCGCGACCAGGTCGGTGAGCCGGGCCCGGCGCAGCGCGTCGGCGATCTGGGCATCGGTGGCGGCCGGATTCGCGAGCAGCAGATTCCCGCGGATCGTGTCGTGGAACAGGTGCCCGTCCTGGGTGACCAGGCCAACGGTGGCGTGCAGCGATCGCGCGGTGATGTCCCGGAGATCCGTGCCGTTCACCGTGATTCCGCCGAGATCGGGATCGTAGAGGCGGGTGGCCAGCTGCGCGATCGTCGACTTTCCGGCGCCGCTGCTGCCGACCAGCGCGACCATCGATCCGGGTTCGGCCGTGAACGACACGTCGTGCAGTACGGTCTCGCCGCCACGGGTGTCCAGCTGGGCGACCTCCTCCAGCGAGGCGAGCGAGACCTTGTCGGCCGACGGGTACGCGAAGCTCACGTCGTCGAACCGCAGCTCGGTCGAGCCCTTCTCGACGGTGACCGCGTCGGGTGCATCGCGCACCATCGGCTCGAGGTCGAGGACCTCGAAGACCCGCTCGAAGGACACGAGCGCGGTCATCACCTCGACCCGGGCGTTCGCGAGCGCGGTGAGCGGAGCGTAGAGGCGGGTGAGGAGCAGCGCGAGCGCCACGACCGAGCCGGCCTGCAGTTCGCCGCGGATGGCGTAGAAGCCGCCGAGGCCGTACACCAGCGCCAGCGCGAGGGAACTCACCAGCGTGAGCAGGGTGACGAACAGCATCCGCGCCATCGCGGTGCTGACGCCGATGTCGCGGACCGCGGCGGCGCGGGTCGCGAACTCGTGCGACTCGATCTCGGGACGCCCGTACAGCTTCACCAGGGTGGCGCCGGGGGCCGAGAAGCGCTCGGTCATCTGGTCGCTCATGGAGGCGTTGTGTCGTGCGGCCCGCCGGGACATCGCCGCGATCTTCCTCCCCATCGGGCGAGAGGGCAGCAGGAAGACGGGGAGGAGGATGAGCGCGAGCAGGGTGATCTGCCAGGAGATCGTGAGCATCACGCCGAGTGTCAGCAGGAGCGTCACGAGGTTGGTGACCACGCCCGCGAGGGTGTCGGAGAACGCGCGCTGCGCGCCGAGCACGTCGTTGTTGAGGCGCGAGACCAGCGCGCCCGTGCGGGTGCGGGTGAAGAACGCGACCGGCATCGTCTGCACGTGGTCGAAGACGGCGGTGCGCAGCTGGTAGATGAGTCCTTCGCCGATCCGCGACGAGAACCACCGGGAGCCGAGATCGACGCCCGCGCCGACGATCGCGATCACCGCGATGAGGATCGCGAGCTCGATGACGGTGCTCGTCGGTCCGCCGCCGACGATCCGGTCGACGACCTTGCCCGCCAGCAGGGGAGTGGCCACGGCGAGCAGTGCCGAGACGACCGAGAGAAGGAGGAATCCCGTGAGCCGCCAGCGGTGCGGGCGGGCGAACGGGCCCATCCGTCGCAGCGTCTCCGACGGCTTGCGCGACGGCGCGTCCAGTGCCCGCGACCCGCGGTAGAGGGTGTCCCACGCGACCGATTCCATGCTCATGCATAGAAGACTACGACCTCAAGTTAACTTGATGTCCAGTGATTTCGCCGAGCGAGGAATCGCGGGGCTCGTGCGGCCGGTGTCCGCACGTCGGGACGGGTGGCGGAGGATGGACCGGTGTCGTCGGTCGAACTGGTCCTGGTCTGCCTGGCGGGGTTCGCCGCCGGGCTGATCGGATTCCTCACCGGCCTGGCATCGATCGTCTCCTATCCGGCGCTGCTGGCTGTCGGACTGCCGCCGGTCGCCGCGAACGTCACCAACACCGTCGCCATGGTGGCGGTGGGCGGAGGCTCCGTCGCCAACTCGGTGCCCGAGCTCTCGGAGGACAAGCCCCGGATGGCCCGCCTGGCCCTGGTCGCGCTCGTGGGTGGGGCCGCCGGGGCCGCGATCCTGCTCGTCGCCCCGGGGGAGTCGTTCGCCGCCGTCGTGCCGGTGCTGGTGGCGATCGCGGCCGTCGCGATCCTCGTGCAGCCGCGCCTACGGGCGCTGGCGGGCGAGCGTACTTTTCCCGTCCTGTACTACGGCGGTGTGTTTCTGGCCGCCGTGTACGGCGGCTACTTCGGTGCCGGGGCCGGGGTGATGATCCTCGCGATCACGCTGGTGTGCACCACGCTGCCGATGTGGCGCGCGGTGATCGAGAAGAGCTTCGCGCTCGGCGTCGCGAACCTCGTGGCGGCGATCGCGTTCGCCGTGTTCGGTCCCGTGCACTGGCCGGCGGCCATCGCCCTCGCGGTCGGAGGTTTCGCGGGCGGCTGGTGCGGTCCGCCCGTCGCCGAGCGGGTGGATCAGGACCTGCTGCGCCGCGTCGTGGGCGTGTGCGGGCTGGCCCTCGCCGCCTGGCTCGCGCGCACCTGGTTCTGATCCGGAGGTGACGTCGCGCCGGTCCGGGAAGTGTCCTGGTGGTAGGAGTTTTCGACGGTGCGCCGGCGGTCGTGGGCGAGATGTTGAGCGCAGCGTGCGGTTGACAAGTCTCGATCTTTACTTGAACCTCAGTAGTCACAACTGTCACACTCGTCTCAGTGTGGCCCGGCCTGTGTCAGCGACCGAAGGAGACTCGAGGATGCCCGTGTGGATCGACGGCGGCCCCCGTCGTTCGCGACGAGCGCGGGTCACCCGTGCCGCGATAGTGACCGTCGTGCCCGCCCTCGCCATCGGCGGAGCGGTGCTCGAATTCCAGACGCAGCAGCCGGCCCAGCCGACGCTGGTGGACGAATCGGCACCCGGCGGCGTCGCACCCGGCGGCGCGGGCGGCCACGGCCGCGGGATGAGCCAGCTCGGCGCCTTCCAGTACGCGAAACAGGGCTGGAACGCGCAGCAGATCCTCAACTTCTACTACCCGGGCACCACGCTCGGCACCGTGCACACCGGCCTGCCCGTGACGGTGCAGCTGACCAAGCAGAACCGTGTCGACGTGGTCGCGCCCGCCGGGGCGGTCGTCGGCGGACAGCAGGTCGCGCCCGGCCAGGCGGTCAGCATCGACGGCACCACGGCGACGGTCCGCGCCGGGTGCGGCGGCCCCGTCGTCGCCACCGTTCCGGCACCCGACGGCACCGTGAGCCCGCCGACCGCCAACCAGGGCGTACCCGTGGACCAGGTCTTCCGGTTCTGCGGCAGCAACGCGGGCTACCGCGGCCGGCTCGCCGCCAAGGAGGGCAAGGTCCTCAACTACGTGGGCATCGAGGACTACGTGCGCAGCGTGGTTCCGGTCGAGAGCTCGCCCGGCTGGGCCGACCAGGGCGGCACCGCGGCGCTGCAGGCGCAGGCCATCGCCGCCCGGTCGTACGCGCTGGTCCGCGGCGCCGAGCGGGGCGAGGAGTTCGACGACACCCAGGCCTCCCAGGTGTACGGGGGCGTCGACCGGGAGGACCCGCGCACCGACGCCATCGTCGCGAGCACCCCCGGCCTCGTCATGGCGCAGAACGGCAAGGTCTTCGAGACCGAGTACGGCGCCTCGCGCGCAGACGATCCCGCCGGCTGACGGTCCGCCGCGCGCGCCCCGGGCCGCACGACGGTGCGCTCCGGAGAGGGGGCGCGCCGCCCCGGGCGCGAACAGTAGGGTGAGTTCCATGGCGAAGTTGCAGCTCGGGTACAAGGCATCCGCGGAGCAGTTCGGGCCCCGCGAATTGGTGGAGATCGCCGTCGCGGCGGAGAAGGCCGGGATGGATTCGGTGGCCGTGAGCGACCACTTCCAGCCGTGGCGGGTGAACGGCGGCCACGCCCCGTTCTCCCTCGCGTGGATGGCGGCGGTCGGCGAGCGGACCGAGCGGGTGAAGATCGGCACCTCGGTCATGACCCCCACGTTCCGGTACAACCCCGCGGTGATCGCGCAGGCGTTCGCGAGCATGGCCTGCATGTACCCGGACCGGATCTTCCTCGGCGTCGGATCGGGCGAGGCGCTCAACGAGTACGCGACCGGATTCCAGGGCGAGTGGCCCGAATTCAAGGAGCGGTTCGCGCGGCTGCGCGAGTCGGTGCGGCTGATGCGCGCGCTGTGGTCCGGGGAGATCACGAACTTCGAGGGCGACTACTACCACACCAAGGACGCGGTGCTCTTCGACCGCCCGGAGCGTCCCGTGCCCGTCTACATCGCCGCGGGCGGCCCCGTCGTGGCCAAGTACGCGGGCCGCGCCGGAGACGGCATGATCTGCACCTCCGGCAAGGGCATGGAGCTGTACACGGACAAGCTGATCCCGGCCGCGAAGGAGGGCTCGGAGATCGCCGGCCGCGACTTCGGCGCGCTGGACAAGATGATCGAGATCAAGATCAGCTACGACCCGGACCCGGAACTGGCGCTCGAGAACACCCGGTTCTGGGCCCCGCTCTCGCTCACGGCGGAGCAGAAGCACAGCGTGAACTCCAGCGCCGAGATGGAGCGCCTCGCCGACGAGCTGCCCATCGAGCAGGTCGCCAAGCGGTGGATCGTCGCCTCCGATCCCGACGAGGCCGTCGCCGAGGTGAAGAAATACGTGGACGCGGGCCTCAACCACCTCGTGTTCCACGCCCCCGGCCATGATCAGCGCCGTTTCCTGGACAACTTCGAGCGTGACCTGGCGCCCCGGCTGCGTGCGCTCGGCTGAGCCAGAGCTGCGATAGTAAAGCCCATGGCCGAGAGCGCTGAGCGATCCCCGAAGACCAGCAGCATCTACATCGCCTCCCCGGAGGGGGACACCGGCAAGTCCACCATCGCGCTGGGCGCGATGAACCTGCTCACCTCGACGGGGTGGACCATCGGCGTCTTCCGGCCCGTTCCACGCTCCTGGGGCGGGCAGCGGGATTACATCCTGGAGCTGCTCATCGAGCAGGCCACCGCGGAGCTGGATTACGACGAGTGCGTGGGCGTCTCGTACGACCAGGTGCACGAGGACCCGGACGCGGCGATCGCGGAGATCGTGAGCAGATTCCACGCCGTCGCCGACAAATGCGACTTCGTGCTGGTCCTCGGCTCGGACTACACCGACGTCACGACACCCACCGAGCTGTCGTTCAACGCCCGGATCGCGGCGAACCTCGGATCGTCGATCCTCCTGGCGGTCAAGGCCCTCGACCGCACGCCCGAGCAGGTCGTGTCGGTCGCCGAGCAGTCGATGGCGGAGATCAAGGCGAACCACGCCCACACCGCGTCGATCATCGCCAACCGGTGCAACCCCGACCGCCTCGACGCCGTCTGCGACGCGCTCAAGGCGGACACGGGGCTCCCGGTGTGGGTGCTGCCCGAGGAGCCGGTCCTCACCGCCCCCACCGTCGGTGAGCTGATGGAGGCGATGGAGGGGAAGCTGCTCTGGGGCGACCCGGAGTTGTTGTCGCGCGAGGCGATGGACGTCCTCGTCGCGGGCATGACGGCCGAGCACAGCCTGGAACGGGTCACCGAGGGCGTCGCGGTGATCGCCCCCGGCGACCGCTCCGAGGTGCTGCTCGCGATGGTGACGGCGCACCGCGCCAACGGATTCCCCTCGCTCGCCGGGATCATCCTCAACGGCGGCTATGCGCCGCATCCGATGACCGCGGCGCTGGTGGACGGGCTCCGGCCCAGCCTGCCCATCGTGTCGGTGCCGCACGGCACCTTCGAGACCGCCCGGATCGCCGCGGAGACCCGCGGCCGCGTAGGGCCCGGTTCCGAACGCAAGGTGGACCTCGCGATCGCGCTCACCGAGAAGTACGTGGTGTCGGCGGATCTGCTGGAGGCGCTGCAGGTCTCGAACCCCGGCGTCGTGACGCCGCAGATGTTCGAGTACGACCTCATCGCGCGCGCTCGGGCCGATCGCAAGCGGATCGTGCTGCCCGAGGGCGGTGACGACCGCATCCTGCGCGCCGCCGGCCGGCTCCTGCAACGCGAGGTCGCCGATCTGACCATCCTGGGACAGGAGTCCAAGGTGCGCGCCCGCGCGGCCGAACTCGGCGTGGACCTGGGCGACACCGACGTCATCGACCCGGCGCGGGCCGGCGCCCTCGTCGAGAAGTTCGCGCAGACCTACTACGAGCTGCGCAAGCACAAGGGAATGACGCTCGAACGCGCCGCCGAGGCCGTCGTCGACGTGAGCTACTTCGGCACGATGATGGTGCACCTGGGCATGGCCGACGGGATGGTCTCCGGCGCCGCGCACACCACGGCGCACACCATCCGCCCGTCGTTCGAGATCATCAAGACCAAGCCCGGTGTCTCGACGGTGTCGTCCATCTTCCTGATGTGCCTGGCGGACAAGGTGCTCGCGTACGGCGACTGCGCCGTGGTCCCCGACCCGTCGGAGACCCAGCTGGCGGACATCGCGATCTCCTCCGCCCAGACCGCCGCCCAGTTCGGGATCGACCCGCGGGTGGCGATGCTGTCCTACTCCACCGGCGAGTCCGGCACCGGTGCCGACGTGGACAAGGTGCGTGCCGCCACCGGGCTGGTCCGCGACCGCGCCCCGGAACTGTTGGTGGAGGGCCCGATCCAGTACGACGCCGCCGTCGATCCCGGCGTCGCCGCCTCGAAGATGCCGGACTCCCCGGTGGCCGGCAAGGCCACGGTTCTGGTGTTCCCGGACCTCAACACGGGCAACAACACGTACAAGGCCGTGCAGCGTTCCGCGGGCGCGGTCGCGATCGGACCCGTTCTGCAGGGCCTCAACGCCCCGATCAACGACCTCTCCCGCGGGGCGCTGGTCGAGGACATCGTCAACACCGTGGCGATCACGGCCATCCAGGCGCAGGCCTTCGCGGCGGAGAGGAGCCGGACATGAGCGGAGTGGCGGGGGCGGTGCTCGTCCTCAATTCGGGTTCGTCATCGCTCAAATATCAACTGCTGCACCCGGAGACGGGGGAGGTGGTGCACGGGGGCATCGTCGAGCGGATCGGCGAGACCGACGTCCCGGACCACAAGGCGGCCCTGCGTCTGGTGTTCGACGAGTTCGCCGAGCGCGGCCTCGACCTCCAGGCCGGCGCGGGCGGCCCCGACGGGCTCGCCGCCGTCGGCCACCGCGTGGTGCACGGCGGCCGGACCTTCCACTCGCCCACACTGATCGACGACTTCGTCCTCTCCGAGATCCGCCGCCTCAGCTCCCTCGCCCCGCTGCACAACCCCGCGAACGCGCAGGGCATCGAGGTGGCCCGTGAGCTGCTCCCCGAAGTCAAGCAGGTGGCGGTGTTCGACACCGCCTTCTTCTTCGACCTGCCGGCGGCGGCCGCGACCTATGCGATCGACCGCGAGCTCGCGGAGGAACACGGCCTGCGGCGCTACGGATTCCACGGCACATCGCACCAGTACGTGTCCGCGCGGGCGGCGGCGTTCCTCGGGAAACCCGACGCCGACGTGAACCAGATCGTGCTGCACCTCGGTAACGGCGCTTCGGCGTCGGCCGTGCGGGGCGGCCGCGCCGTGGACACCTCGATGGGGCTCACGCCGCTCGAGGGTCTCGTGATGGGCACCCGCACCGGCGACATCGATCCCGGCCTGGTGCTGCACCTCGGCCGCTCGCTGGGCATGTCCATCGACGAGATCGACGACCTGCTCAACCGCCGATCGGGCCTCAAGGGCCTCGCCGGCGAGAACGACTTCCGCGCCCTGGGCGCCCTCATCGACCAGGGGGACGAGCACGCGAAGCTCGCCTACGACGTGTACATCCACCGCCTGCGCCGATACGTGGGTGCCTACCTGGTGGACCTCGGCGGCGTCGACGCCATCACCTTCACCGCCGGCGTGGGCGAGAACGCCGCGCAGGTCCGGGCCGACGCCCTGGCCGGGCTCGAACGGTTCGGCATCGTCGTCGATCCCGAGCGCAACGCCGTGCGATCCGGTGAGCCCCGGCGGATCTCGCCCGACGGCGCCCCCGTCGCGGTGCTGGTGGTGCCCACCAACGAGGAACTGGCGATAGCCCGCGACGCGGCGGCCGTCTGATGCCGCTGGGGCACCACGCCCCGGGTGGAGCGGAGCCGGACGACGGGGGAGGCGACTACGGATCGCCCCTCCTCGGCAACCGCGACGAGGACGGCGTGAGCCGCCGCAACCGCACCATCGTGCTGATGATCGCCAGCATGTCGATCGCCACCGTGCTCGGCGCCGGGTACGGCGCGATGCTCATCATGGTCGGGATACCCGAACCGTCCGTGCGAGAGCCGGGCCTGCACGAGATCAACGCGCTGTGGATGCCGCTGTACGTCGCCGTCGGCTTCGCGTTCGGGCACGCCGTCGAGACCTGGACCGTGTTCCGCACGCTGCGCTGGGTGGGCGGCACCGAACCGCCCACCGAGGAGGAGGCGCGAGCGACCCTGGCCCTGCCCAGCGGCATGTACCGGTTCCACCTGGTCAACTGGGTGGTCGCGGCCGTCGTGTTCGGCGTGGTCTACGGGAACTACGACGTGGCGCTCGTCCCCAAGGTGTCGCTCGTGGTGCTCGGTGCGGGCCTGGTGACCTCCGGCATCACGATGCTGCTCGCCGAGTTCTGCCTGCGGCCCGTGACCGCGATCGTGCTGCAGACGTACCGGCCCACACCCCGGCACCAGAGCCTGCAGGGCAGGTCGCTGGGCCTGTGGATGCTCGGCTCGGGACTGCCGATGCTCGGTGTGGTCCTCGTGGGTGTGTTCGCGCTGTTCGAGCCCGCTGCCACCACCGGCGGCGTCGCGATCGGCGCCGCGGCGCTCGCCGGCGGCGGCATCGTCTCCGGGTCGGTGCTCAACCTGCTCGGCGTCTCCCGCGTCTCCGGGCCGGTGCGCAGCGTGACCGCCGCGATGCGGCGGGTCAGTGAAGGCAGGTACGACACCGAGGTCGTGGTCTACGACGGCACCACCCTCGGGGACCTGCAGTCCGGCTTCAACCAGATGGCCGCGGGCCTGCGCGAGCGCGAGCGGGTGCGCGACCTCTACGCCCGCCAGGTCGGCGAGCAGGTGGCCCGCGCGACCATCGAATCCGAGCCGGAGCTCGGCGGCGTCGAGCAGCGGGTCGCGGTGATCTTCATCGACCTCGTCGGGTCCACCGCGCTGGCGGCGGAGCGGCCGGCCACCGAGGTCGTGCAGATCCTCAACCGGTTCTGCGGGGTCGTGGTCGCGGAGGTGAACAGCCGTGGCGGCCTGGTGAACAAGTTCGAGGGCGACGCGGTGCTCGCGATCTTCGGCACCCCGACCCAGCTGACCGATCCCGCGGGGGCCGCGCTCGCCGCGGCGCGGGCCATGATGCAGCGGCTCGCGCGTGAGGTCCCCGAGGTCCGCGCGGGGTGCGGCGTCACCTACGGCACGGTCGTCGCGGGGTACGTGGGTGCGGCGGACCGCTTCGAGTACACCGTGATCGGCGACCCGGTCAACGAGGCGTCCCGGCTGTCCACCCAGGCGAAGGCGGACCCGACGGTGCCGTGGGCGTCGGCCCCGGCGATCTTCGCCGCGGTGCCCGCGGAGCGCCGCAACTGGCGCGTCGGGCCCACCGAGGTTCTGCGGGGCCGGAACGAGCCGACCCGGATGTACCTGGCCGTGCGCTGACGGTCCGCCGGAAGGCGGCGGACCGTCGACCCCGGTGCGGGACCGCCGACGGTGCGCCGGGGGTCAGGCGAAGGCGGGGAGCTTCGGCGGCAGGTTCTTCAGGACCCAGTCGATCGTGACCGGGTTGGGCATGGACATCGCGTTGCCCAGTGACTTGTCGATCGTGGCCACCCTGTTCTCCCGGCTCACCTTCAGCGAGCGGAACGCGGTGTCGTCCGCCTGCTTGGTGCCGTAGTCGAGGTAGACGAGCGCATCGAGGTCCAGGAGGGACAGGTTCTCCGCCGACACGGTCGCGTAGAAGGTGCCGCCCGGAACCCGCGACGAGAGCGTCTCGGGCAGCGTGAAGCCGAGCATCGTGAGCACCTGGCCGCGGCCGTCCGTCGTGGAGTACACGTAGAAGCCCCCGTCGGACATGGGGAGCACGGTGGCCGCGGACTTGCCCCGGTACTGCGGATGCGCGTCCTTGGCCGCGGTGATGGCACCCTCGGTCTTGGACACCAGCGCTTCGCCCTCCTCGGCCTTGCCGACGCCGGACGCGATGGTGCGCACCTGCTTCTCCCACGGCACGCCCCACGCCTGGGAGTCCGCGGGCCGCCGCACGACGGGGGCGATCGACTCGAGCTTCTTGAAGGTCTCCTCGTCGAAGCCCGAGTTGACCGCGACGATGAGGTCCGGCCGCGCCGCCGCCAGCTTCTCCATGGCCTTGGTGTCCACCTGGCTGCTGGTGCCCAGCAGCATCTCGGGGTTCGCGCCCTTGAGCAGCGGCTTGGACCACTCGCCGACGGGCTCCTTCGCGTCCTGCGCCCAGGGCGCCACGAGGACGGGGGTGACACCCAGCGCCAGCAGGGTGTCGACGTCTCCGAGCCCCAGCGAGGCGACGCGTTTCGGTGCGCCGCTGGAGGATTCGGCGGAGTCGGAACCGCCGGACCCGCACGCGGTGAGGGTGAGAGTGACCAGGATCGCGAGGATCGTCGCGAGAGAACGCATGCCGCCCCTTCCGTTGAGCGAAGGGCAGCCTATCATTACGTGGATGACCGCAGTAACCACTGAAGAAGCCGGGCCCGGCGCGGTGCCGCCGGGCGGGCCGGCGTCGCTCGCCGGTGTCGCGCGCCGCCGGCGACGCGTGATCGGCCTCGTGCTGCTCCTGGCGCTGCTCGCGGTCACCGTGATCGCGTCGCTCGCGATCGGCTCCCGGAGCCTGGCGCCGTCCGACGTGTGGGCGGGCCTCACCCACAGTTACACGACGGGGGCCGACCAGGGCGACCCGCGGCTCAACGAGGCCGCGATCATCGTGCAGACGCTGCGCGTGCCGCGCACCCTCCTCGCGCTGCTCGCCGGAGCCGCGCTCGCGGTGGCCGGCGCCCTCATCCAGGGGCACACGCGCAACCCCATCGCCGACCCCGGCATCCTGGGCCTCACCTGGGGCGCGGCGTTCGCCGTGGTGTGCGCGACGTTCATCGGCGGCCTCACCGCGCCGGTCCAGTACGTGTGGTTCGCGTTCCTCGGTGCGGGCGTCGCCGCCGTCGTGGTGTTCGGCCTGTCGAGCATCGGCAACGGCGTGCGGTCGCCGCTCACCCTGGTACTCGCCGGCACGGGCGTGAGCTTCTTCCTCAGCGCCATGACCACGGGCATCGCGCTCAACGACAACCAGTCGCTGGACACGCTGCGGTTCTGGAACGCGGGCGCCGTGGTCGGCCGCGGATACGACGTGATTCTCACGGTGGCGCCGTTCATCGTGATCGGCCTGCTGCTCGCACTCGCCAACGGGCCCGCCGTGAACCTGCTCAACATGGGCGACGACGTGGCCAAGGGGCTGGGCCTCAACATCAACCTGGCGCGCACCGTCGGCATCGGCGCCGTGACACTGCTGGTGGGCGCCGCCACCGCCGCGTGCGGCAGCATCTCCTTCCTCGGCCTCATGGTCCCGCACATCGCGCGGTTCTTCACCGGGCCGGACTACCGCTGGCTGCTGCCGTTCTCGGCGCTGCTCGGTGCCTGGCTCCTGCTGGCCGCCGACATCGTGGGCCGCGTCGTGGCCCGCCCCGGCGAGTTGGAGGTCGGCATCGTGGTGGCCCTGGTGGGCGCGCCCTTCTTCGTGGCCCTGGTCTGGTGGCGGAAGGCGGTCCGGGTATGAGCGGCGCAACCCTCGAGAAGCCCGGCCCGGCGACCGGTCTCCCGCCGATCCGGCCGGGCGTGCGGTTCGGGAACGTCATCTCCTTCGTGTGGCGGCCGCTCCCCGTGGCGGTCACCGCGATCCTCGCGTCCATCGCGTTCGTGGCGTTCTGTGCCAGCATCCGGATGGGCGAGTTCCCGCTGACCTTCGGCGAAGTGCTCAGCACGCTGATCGGCCGCGGCGATTCGATGACCGAGTTCATCATCATGGACCTGCGCATGCCGCGCGCCCTCGTCGGCGTCATCGTGGGCGCAGCGCTCGGCATGTCCGGCGCGATCGTGCAGTCCATCGCGCGCAACCCGCTCGCGAGCCCCGACATCCTGGGCATCACCCAGGGCGCCGGCGTCGCGGCGGTGTTCCTGGTGACCTCCACCGGCGGGCTCGCGGCGACCCTCAACAACGACGTGGGCCTTCCCATCGTCGCCCTCGCCGGCGGTCTCGTCACCGGCGCGCTGGTGTACCTGCTCTCCGTTCGCGGCGGCGTCGACGGGATGCGGCTGGTGTTGGTCGGCATCGCGATCACCGCGCTCATGCGCGCCCTCATCGACTGGATGCTGGTGCGCGCCGACATCCGCGACGTGGCCCGGGCGCAGGCCTGGCTCGTGGGCTCGCTCGAGGGCCGTGACTGGGGCGACGTGCGCTCCGCGCTCTACATCGCGCTGCCCGCGGCGATCCTCGCGGTCGGCGCCGCGTTCGCGCTGCGCGCGGTGCAGCTGGGCGACGACGTCGCCCTGGGCCTCGGCGTGCGTCTCGGGCCCATCCGCCTGCTGCTGTTGCTGGCCGCGGTCCTGCTGGCCGCGGGTGCCGTGTCCGCGGCCGGGCCCATCGCGTTCGTCGCGCTGGTCTCGCCGCAGATCGCGATGCGGCTGACGAGGTTGCCCTCGCCGCCGCTGGTCCCGTCCGCGCTCATGGGTGCCGCGCTCCTGGTGTGCGCCGACCTCGTCGCGCGGACCGCGTTCTCCACGTCGATGCCCGTCGGCATCGTCACGGCCGCCGTGGGCGGCCCGTTCCTCGTGTACCTGCTCGTCCGTCAGAACCTCAAGGGGGCCAAGTGAACCCGGCTGCGACCACCACCGAGACCGCGGCAGGCGCACCGTCGCGCCTGGGCGCCCGGTCCGTGTCCTCGGGCTATGGGCACGTCACCGTGCTCGACGGCCTGGACCTCGACATCCCGACCGGCGTGGTCACCACGATCATCGGGCCCAACGGCTGCGGCAAGTCCACGCTCCTGCGCACCCTGGCGCGCCTGATCAAGCCGAGCTCCGGTCAGGTGGTGCTCGACGGTGACGACATCGCCAAGCTCAAGACCAAGCAGATCGCCACGACGATGGGCCTGTTGCCGCAGAGCCCGCTCGCCCCCGAGGGGCTGACGGTGGCGGACCTGGTGGCGCGCGGCCGGCACCCGCACCAGAGTTGGCTGCGGCAGTGGAGCTCCGACGACGCCGAGGTGGTGGACGCCGTGCTCACGCAGACCGGCGTGCGGGACCTGGCCGACCGCGCCGTCGATTCGCTCTCCGGTGGCCAGCGGCAGCGGGTGTGGATCTCGATGACGCTCGCGCAGGGCACGGACCTGCTATTGCTCGACGAGCCGACCACCTTCCTCGACCTCTCGCACGCGCTCGACGTGCTGGACCTCGTGGACGAGCTGAGCAGCCAGGGCCGCACCGTGGTGATGGTGCTGCACGACCTGAACCTCGCGATCCGGTACAGCGACCACCTCATCGCGATGCGCGACGGTGCGGTGGTCGCCCAGGGCGCGCCGTCCGAGGTGATCAGCGAGCAGATGCTCGACGACGTGTTCGGCCTGAAGTCGCAGGTGATCGACGACCCCGTCGCACCGGGCAGGCCCTGCATCGTGCCCATCGGCACGCGTCGAACCGGGGCGGCCGACTAGCGCGAACAGTCCGATTGTCCTGCCGGCGTACAGCATCGTCGGACTTCGGGCCGCGCGCGGAGGCGGTCGGTTCAGGTCGTGACGCCGGCGAGGACGATATCCACGACTCGCTCGATGTGCGTGTCGTCGGCGGTCTTCGCGCGGGCGACGGTGTGCAGCCAGAGGTCGCCGCCGATCAGGTCGACGATCATCGCCGCGTCCGTCATGTCGGCGAGCTCGCCGCGCGCGTGCGCGCGCTCGAAGATCACCTGCTCACGCTGGAGGCGGTCGGCGAAGAACGTGCGGGCCGCGTGAGCGGTCGCGGGTCGGTCCGGTAGCGCCGCGAGCGCGGCGGTGATGATCCGGCGGGGCTCGTCGTGCGTGAGCAGGCGATTGATCCGCTGTCCGAGCGCAACGAGATCGCCTCGCAGACTGCCGGTATCGGGGATCTCGAAGGCCAGTTGCGGAGCCTGCAGGAGCGCGTCGGCGAAGACCTCGTCCTTGGTCGCCCACGTGCGGTAGATCGTGGTCTTGTTCACGGCCGCCCGCGCGGCGATCGCCTCGACGGTCAGAGCGTCGTATCCGTGCTCGGCGAGCAACTCCAAGGTCGCCGAGAAGATTGCCTCCGCCTTCCGCGGTCGCGATGGAGTCCGGTTCACGGTCTTGAGGCTACCCGACTATGCAACGGTGCGTTGCATAGTCGGATGCGAGTGTGTTAGACCTCCAATGCAACGATCCGTTGCATTGGAGGTGTACCCATGACCGCTTCTCTGCCCGTGGTGTTCGTCCACGGCGTCCGCTTGTCCGGTGCGTGCTGGCAGCAGCAGGCACGTCTGCTCGGCGCTCGTGATGTGGTCGCGCCCGACCTACCCGGTCACGGAACCCGTCGAGGAGAGGCGTTCACCGTCGGCGCTGCCGTGGACGCAGTCGTGAGCGCCATCGACCAGGTCGGCGGGCGCGCTGTGCTGGTCGGGCACTCACTCGGCGGGTTCGTGTCGATCGCCACAGCCGCACATCATCCGGATCGCGTTGCGGCCCTGGTCGGTGTCGGTTGCTCCCTGGTGCCCGGTGTCGCATTGCGCGGCGCGTTCCGACTGGGGCATCGCGTGCTCACGGCTTTCGGCGACGATGGGGCGGCGGCCAGCGCTCGCACGCTGCGGAGAGTGCTACCGAGCGAGGTCGCCGAGCCCGTGATCGCGGCGGGCATCGCGACCGAGGTGGTCCCGTCGGTGATGGACGCGGCCGCCTGGATCGACTCGATCGATCTGCTGGCGCGGTACCGCGGGAGGGTGCTGCTGCTCAACGGCGGGCACGACCACTTCCGCTTCGGTGAGCACAGGTTCCTCGCGGCGACGTCCCACGGCAGTCTGCAGGTCGTCCCAGGTGCGGGCCATTACCTGCCGCTCACGCACGGCGAGGTGTGTGCACGCGTCGTGGACGACGTCGCCCGCCTTGCTGCGGCCGACGCGACGGTGACGGCGTGACAGCGTGGAGCCGTCTCCGGCACGCCGTTGTATTCGGTTGACGGCGATGACATGAACGCCTCTCCAGGGGTGGCGGTCGATCAGAAGACCGTGCGCGGCCGGATGGCGTTCGCCAGGTCCACCAGCGCGTGCCGCTGCCGCTTGCGTTCGGCGAGCGCCGCCAGGTCGCGCAACGACTTCTCCGCGGCGGTGCGCAGCCCGCGTTCGGTGAGCGCGTGGTCGAGGATCGTGGCCTTCCCGTCCAGGCGGCCGTGCTGATTGCGGTGCTGCACCCAGCCGAGGGAGACGCCCAGTACCAGCGCCCGCAGCTGCAGTCTGCGGAACTCCGACTTGGGTAGCGTGCGGACGCGGCGCGCCGCCTCCTGCAGTTGCGCCTCGGTGACCTCCGCGAGGTCGCGCCCGTGCACCAGCGCCACGACGGACGAGCACAGCGCGTTGTGGAAGTGCCGGCTCGTGGACGGCACCTGGTCCAGGATCTCCACCGTGCCCGCCACATCGCCGCCGGCCCGTCGCATCCGGGCCGCGCCGAAGGCGGCGGAGATGATTCCGCGGTCGGTGCGCCACACTCCCTCGTATCGCTCGCGAGCCCGGTCGCGCCAGCCCTCGGGATCGGATTCGCCGGACAGGTAGCAGAATTCGGCGGCGACGGCGGCGGCGAGCTTGGGGGCGGCCTCGCCGGGCGCCTGGTCCGTGACCGCCTCGAAATGGTCGTAGGCCGTGGCGTAGTCGCCCTGCATCAGCGCCGTCTCGGCGCGGTACCAGGTGACCTGCCACCGGTGCGGCTCGCGTTCGGCGAGCGAATTCAACAGGGAGGTGGCGGCATCCACCTCGCCGAGCTCCAGGTGCGCGCGGGCCTCGGCCAGGTCGATCTCGACCGTGCCGGCCATCGCCTCCCGCAGTTCGGCCAGCGAGTCGAGGATCTGTGTCGGGTCGCTGCGCATGGTGAGGGCCAGCACGCCGGCCGCGGGGTCGGACGGGTTCGCGATCGGGATCGGTAGCGCCGCCAGCACCTCGGGGGCGCGCAGCATGTCGTCGTGCACGTCGGGATCGGGATCGACCGCCCGTAGCATCAGCTCCACGCCGAACGTCGAGCGCTGCGGCGTGAACACCACGGACAGGCCCGGTCGCGGCTCGCCGGACTTGGTGGACAGGCATTCCCGGAGGACGCCGAGCAACTGGTCGGTGAGCTCGTTGGCGGAGGCGAAGCGCTCCTCGGGGTCCTCCGCCGTCGCCTTGATCAGCAACCGGTAGAGCGAGTTGTACTTGGCCAGCGTGGGATCGTCGGTGGGCGTGGGCAGGCCGTCGACGTAGCGGCCGCGTTCCATCGGCACGTCGGACACGAGGACCGCGAGGGTGCGCCCCACCGTGTAGACGTCGGAGGCCGTGGTGGGGCCCGTCTTCGCGATCTCCGGCGCCTGGAAACCCGGTGTGCCGTAGATGTATCCGTACCCGCCGAGCGGGGCGACGGCACCGAGGTCGATCAGCTTGACGTCCTCTTCGCTGATCATGATGTTGTCGGGCTTGAGGTCGTTGTACGCCAGGCCCAGCGAATGCAGGTAGCCGAGGGCGGGCAGCACTTCGAGGATGTAGGCGATCGCCTGTTCCACCTCGATGTGGGTCTCCTCCGGGGTGCCGAGCGTCGCCTCGGCCTCGGAGAGGATCTCCTTGACCGTCTTACCCGGTACGTACTCCATGACGATGTACCCGATCTGGGTCCCGTCCGGATCGGGGTGCTCGACGAAGTTGTAGATCTTGACGATCGACGGGTGCGTCATCTCGGCGAGGAACCGCCGCTCGGACACGGCGACGGCCTGGGCCTGCGCGTCGCCGGAGTTCAACAGCCCCTTGAGGACCACGGGGCGATCGACCACGTTGAGGTCGGTCGCCAGGTAGATCCACCCCATGCCGCCGTGCGCGATGGCTCCCTGGATCTCGTACTGATCGGCCACGATGTCGCCGGGCTTGAGGGCGGGTTCGAAGGAGAACCGCGCGCCGCAGTGGGGGCAGGTGCCGATCAGCGCCCCCGGCTCACCGTCGTGCCTGCGGCCGACCGGCTTGCGGCAGTTCCAGCAGTACCTCTTGCCCTCGGCGATGATCGGGTTGGTGGTGATCGCCTCGGACGGGTCCACCTCGGTGATGCGGGGGATCTCCACGAGTCCGCCGCCCACCCGGCGGCGTGCGGCGACCCGGGTGGTGGTGACCGATCGTCCCGGCCCGTTGCCGAACCGCGGCGTCGCGGCCGTCTCGACCGCCTGCTGCGGCGGCGGCACGGCGGTGACCTGGGTGCCCACGGGCGGGGGTTCCGTGTCGTCGAACAGGTCCGTCATCGGGGCGCCGACGGTGCCCTGCTCCTCGTCGTCCTCGTCGTCGCCGAGCGCGACCGCCTGGGCCTCGGTCTGCGGGCCGTCGTCGTCCTCGTCGTCGAAGACCACGGCCTGCGCCTGTGTGTGTTGTTCTTCGTCGTCGCTCATGCCGCTCACCAGCCCCTAGCCCGTGTACTGCGCCGCCGGCGCGGACCACACCGGGCCCAACGACGGGCGGAACCACTCGTTGTACAACTGCATCCAGGTGCCGTCGAACGCCATGCGCAGCAGCACCCCATTGACGAAACGCACGAGGTCGGGCCGGTTCTTCCCGATGCCGACCGCGTAGTACTCCAGCCCCATCGACGGGCCCGTGACCTGCAGGTTCGGGTCCTGCGATTCCAGCCCGGCGAGGATCGCGTCGTCGGTGGACACCGCGTCGACCTGCGCCTGCTGCAGCATCACCAGGCAGTCCGACCAGGAGTCGGTCGCGATGACGGAGGCGCTGGGCACGGCCCGTCGTACCCGGTCCAGGGACGTGGTGCCGCGCACCTCGCAGATCCGCCGCCCGGACAGGTCGCCCACGGTGTTGATCGCGGTCCCGCGGGGAGCCAGGATCCGTTGCTGCGCGATGAAGTAGGTCGCGGAGAACGCGACGGACTTCGCGCGCTCACAGGTGGCCGACATCGTCTTCACCACGACGTCGACGGTGCCCTCCTCGAGCGCCTTCTGCCGGTCGGCCGTGGACAGGATCCGGAACTGCACGCGGTTCGGGTCCCCGAAGATCGCGGCCGCGATCCTGCGTGCGATGTCCGCGTCGAATCCCTTGACCTCGCCGCTGATCGGGTCGCGGAAGGAGAGCAGGTTGGAGCCGATGTCGATGCCCACGACGAGCCGGCCGCGGCTCGCGATGTCGGCCATCGTCGACTCCGGAGGCATCTGACCGGCCGGCGGTACCGCAGCGGGGGACAGGGTGCCGGGACACATCGAGACCTCGGCGGGGATCGGAGCGTCGCCGGGGACCGCGGCTCCGGATCCGGGCACGGGCTGGGGGAACGCGGTGACCGCGTCGCCCGGCGCCTCGGGGGCGGAGACGACGCAGCCCGTCGCGCCGAGCGCGACGGACAGGGCCAGGGCGACGCCTCCGGCGATTCTGCGCATCATCGGTACTCCCGTACACGTGGGTAGAAGCCCGCGGCGACGCCCGCGGCGGCGACCACGCACAGCACGAAGGCGCCGGGTCCGGAGAACGCGATCGAGAACCGCGCCGTGTTCACGTTGTCGCGGTACAGGGTCCGCGCCCGCGCGATCGCCGTGGTGAGTTGCCCGTCGAGCGCCCGGTAGGAGACGGCCGCGGAACCGGGATCGGTGCCGATCGCGATGCGGGTGGCGCCGAGGTAGTCGCCGGTGGCCTCACTGGCCGCGATCAGCTGGTGCGCGGCCACCCACCGTTTCGCGTCGGCCCGCGCGCCGTCGACCGCGGCGGCGATCTCGGGGTCCGAACCGCTGACGGAGTCGAGCGTGTTCTGCGCCTGCTCCAGGGTGTCCGCGAACGCGCTGGGCGGCGCGCTGCGGCCCGCGCCGCGCTGCACCAGGGCCATCGTCTCGAACGAGCGGGCCTTCTGGGTCAGGTTGCGCGCCTGCGACAGCGCGTCGACCGCCGCGGTGCCGCGCTGCTCGGCGCGCAACGAATAGGTGGCGGATGTCAGGCCCGCGACCACCACCCACGCGAGGGCGATGGTGAGCGCCGCGGCGGCCACCACCAGCCCGCGGTTGACCAGGCGCTGCGTCCGCCGCGCCAGGTACCGGTGGGTCACGACGAGGGAGGCCAACGCGATCCCGAGGACGCCGTAGATCGCCCACGGCGGCGAGGCGAACTGCGAGTGCGTGTCGCGGAGGTTGTCGGCCTCCTCGCGATAGAAGGACTCGGCGGCGGGCAGCAGCGTCTCCTGCATGAGCGTGGACGCGGTCGCGAGATAGGCGGCCGCGACGGAGTTGTCGAGCCGGTTGTTGGTGCGGGCCGTCTCCACCAGGCCGGTGTAGACGGGCAGGTTCATGGAGATCGTGTTGAGGTACCCCTGCGCCACCGAATCCTCGGGAGGGAGGCTCGCCGCCGAGGTGATCAGGGACTTGCCCGCGGTCGCCATCGACAGCTGATAGGTGTTCTGGATCTCGTCGGCGGGCAGCCCGCCAGCGACGAACGCCGCGTTCGCGGATTCGTTGGCCGCGGACAGCGAGCTGTAGAGCACCTGCGCGGCGTGCGCCCGCGGCTCGAAATCGTTGAGGTTGTCACGCAGCACCTCGGTGCGGGAGAGCTGGCCGGCGGAGGTGAACCACCCCGTGAAGAGGCACATGGTGACGAGCACGATGGCCATCGAGACGAGCTTGCCGGGGCTCGACGTGAAGAACTCGCGCAGCTCCGCGAAGACCGACGACTCGGGGAAGGATCGGAGGCGGAGGGTCGACAGCTGCCGATTCTTCGACGCCTGGGCTGTCACCGCCTGCCCCTTCCCTCGGGTCGCCCGTCAAGCCGCGACTCGCGACCGCGTTGACCGTGTGTCGACCCTATCGCGCAGGGCCCCCGTCGGGCCGTGACCGACGCGCTTTTCGCCGCCCCGAGCTTCCCTCCGTCGGCTACGGTGGGAGCCATGTTGGGTGACGGGAACGGCTGGGTCCACGACCCGGACGGGGCCCGCTACTGGGGCCGCTTCGGCGCGGCGGGTCTGTTGGCTCTGTCGCCGGACGAGACCAAGGTGTTACTGCAGCACCGTGCGTGGTGGAGCCACCAGGGCGGTACCTGGGCACTGCCGGGCGGGGCGCGGGACTCCCACGAGTCCGCGGCCGACGCCGCGCTGCGCGAGGCGTTCGAGGAGACGGGGCTTCCGTCCACCGCCCTGCAGGTGCTGTCCGAGGTGGTCACCGCGCAGGCCGAGTCCGGCTGGACGTACACGACGGTGCTGGCCCGGCTGGTCGAACCCCGGGACCTGGTGCCGAACGAGGAGTCGACGGCGCTGGAGTGGGTGCACCTCGGCGCCGTCACCGACCGCAAGCTGCATCCGGCGTTCGCGACGGCCTGGCCGGACCTGCAACTCCACGTCCGCGCCCTCGCCGACGGGTAGCGCCCGTCGCGGCGCGGCCGTGTTGTTCAGTCGGCCGGGCGCGAGCCCGGGCCACCCAGCGCGGTGCGGAGGGCGCGGGCGGCGGCTTCGGGGTCCTCGGCGGCCGTGATCGCGCGGACCACCACGATCGCGTCCGCTCCCGCCTCGACCACCTCGGGCACGCGCGCCAGGTCGATGCCGCCGATCGCGAACCACTTCCGCGCGGGGGTGGCGGCGGCGGTCGCGCGGACCAGGTCCAAGCCGGGCGCGGTGCGCCCGGGTTTCGTCGGCGTGGGCCAGCACGGCCCGGTGCAGAAGTAGTCGACCCCCGGCTCCGCCGCCCCGGCGCGGGCCTGCGCGACGTCGTGCGTGGACCGGCCGATCACCACGTCGGCACCGACGATCTCGCGGGCGACGGCCACGGGGAGGTCGTCCTGGCCGAGGTGCAGCACATCGGCGCGCGCCGCCCGCGCGACATCGGCCCGGTCGTTCACCGCCACGAGGGCTCCGTGCGCGTGCGCGATCTCGCGCAACTGCTCGACGAGCTCGACCTCCTGCTTCGCCTCGAGCGCCCCGAACTCGCGCTCGCCCGCCGAGCCCTTGTCCCGCAGCTGCACGATGTCGACGCCGCCGCGGACCGCCGCGGCGACGAACTCGGCGAGGTCGCCGCGCTCGCGGCGGGCGTCGGTGCACAGGTACAGGACGGCGGAGTCGAGGCGTTCGCGCGGAGACGGCATGTGCCCAGAGTAGGATGAAGGGCGAACACACGGGAGCCCCGGCCGCGGGGCTGAGAGTGGGGCTCGCCGCGCCCCTGACCGTCAGACCTGATCCGGATAATGCCGGCGAAGGAAGGATCGCAGCAGGTGGATTGCACTGTCTCCGTGGTGGGTGCCGGGACCGTCGGGCTCACCGTCGCATGGTCGCTCGCGCGTGCCGGGGCACGCGTCACCGTCGTCGACCCGGATCCCGGCTCCGGCGCGTCCTGGGTGGCCGGGGGCATGATCGCCCCGTACTCGGAGGCGTGGCCGGGCGAGGAGCCCCTGCTGCGGCTCGGGATCGAGTCGTTGCGCCTGTGGGCGCCGTTCGCCGAGGCCCTGCAACCCTTCGCCGACGGTCCGCTGATCACCGCCCGCGGCACCGTCTGGCTCGCCGTGGACGACGGCGACGCGGCGGACCTCGCCACCGCCACGGCCGCCGTGGGCGACGCGGCGCTGTTCTGGCCGATGCGGCCGTCCGCCGCGGTGCGCGCGGTTCCCGGTGCGGCGCCGCGGATCCGGGCCGCCGCGTCGGTGCCGGAGGAGATCGCCGTGGACAACCGCCTCGTGCACCGGGCCCTGCTCGCCGCCTGCGACGACGCGGGTGTCGTGCTCCGCCGCGAGCGGGTGGAGGACCCTCATGGCCTGCCCGGTGATGCCGTGATCGTCTGTGCCGGTTCGGCTTCCGATCGAATCGCCCCGGGCCTGGGGATCCGGCCCGTCAAGGGTGAGGTGGTACGGCTGCGCCGCGGGCGGCAGTGCCTACCGCCGCCGACGGTGACGGTGCGCGCGCGGGTGCACGGCCGGCAGGTGTACGTGGTCCCACGCGCCGACGGTGTGATCGTGGGGGCGACGCAGTACGAGAACGATCTCGATCTGGCGCCGCGGATCGGCCCTGTGGTGGACCTGCTCGACGACGCGTTCGCGGTCCTCCCGTCGCTGCGGGAGTACGACCTGATCGAGGTGACCGCGGGCCTGCGCCCGTCGACCTCCGACAACGTGCCGGTGATCGCCCCACTCGCCGGCCGCGTGTTCGCGGCGACGGGGCACGGCCGCAACGGGATCCTGCTCGCCCCGGTCACGGGCGCGAGGGTGACGGATATGGTGCTCAACCAGGAGGTGCACGCATGGAGCTGACGGTGAACGGCGAGGATCGGCAGGTGGCGGACGGGACGTCCGCGACCACGCTGCTGGAACAGCTCGGGCTGCCCGACAAGGGCGTGGCGATCGCCGTGAACGGTGCGGTGCACCCCCGGTCGCACTGGGGCGAGGCCCTCCCCGCCTACGCCGACATCGAGCTGCTGACGGCGGTCCAGGGTGGCTGATCGCCTGGTGATCGCCGGTCGTGAGTTCGGCTCCCGGCTGATCACCGGCACCGGCGGCAGCGCCAACCTGGACCATCTACGGGCCGCCCTTGTCGCCTCGGGCACCGAGCTCACCACGGTCTCGCTCCGCCGCACCAGCCTTGCCGAGGGTGGCGGCGTGCTCGACCTGATCAGGGAACTCGGCATCATGCCGCTGCCGAACACGGCCGGGTGCCTGGGGGCCGCGGAGGCCGTGCTCACGGCGCGGCTCGCCCGCGAGGCGCTCGGCACGGACTGGATCAAGCTCGAGGTGATCGGCGACGACGAGACGCTGCTGCCCGACGGGGTGGCGCTCGTCGAGGCGGCGGAGGAGCTCGTGGCCGACGGATTCGTGGTCCTGCCCTACACCAACGACGACCCGATCCTGGCGCGCCGCCTCGCGGACGTGGGCTGCGCCGCAGTGATGCCCGCCGGTTCGCCGATCGGCACCGGCCTGGGAATCCTCAACCCGCACAACATCGAGATGATCGTCGCGCAGAGCGAGGTCCCCGTGATCCTCGACGCGGGGATCGGCACCGCGAGCGACGCGGCGACCGCGATGGAGCTCGGGTGCGACGCGGTGCTGCTGGCCTCCGCGGTGACCCGCGCCGCCGATCCGGAGGCGATGGCCACCGCGATGAGGCTCGCCGTGGACGCGGGCCGCCTCGCCCGCAGCGCGGGCCGCATCCCGCGCCGCAGGTGGGCGCAGGCGTCATCGCCCACGGGAGGGCGGCTCGGCACGTAGCCTCGTCGTGCGGCGAGAGGAGCGGCCATGAGGGATCCGGAGCACACCGGCGAGGGTGCGGGTGCGTCCACGGGCCGGGTCCGTCGCGGGGCGCAGCTGGGCGGCGTCGCCGTGCGGCACGCGGTGCGCACCGCGGCCACCGCTGCCGGCTCCCGGTTCCGCGACGAGGAGGCTGCGCGGGCGGCGCAGGACGCCGCGATGCTGGCCCTGGCCGACGATCTGGTGACGGTGCTCGGCGGTATGCGCGGCGCGGCGATGAAGCTGGGCCAGCTGCTGGCGGTGATCGACATGGGGATCACCAGCAGGAGCGCGAGGGACGAGTTCGCCCACCGCTTGGAACCGCTGTTCCACACGGCGCCCCGCTGGCGCGACGCCGACATGATGCGCCGCCTCGACGAGGAACTGGGGCCGCTTCGGTCGCGGATCGTCGACCTGGAGGGGCCGATCGCGGCCGCGTCGATCGGCCAGGTGTACCGGGGCCTCCTCGACGACGGGCGGCGCGTGGCGGTCAAGATCCAGTACCCGCGGGTCGATGCGATGGTGCGCGCCGACCTCAAGAACATGCGCCTGCTCATGAAGGTGCTGGGCAAGTACGTCCCCGCGTCGAACGCCGAGGCGCTCTCGCAGGAGATCGCGAAACAGGTTCTGGCCGAGCTGGACTTCGCCGCCGAACTCGACCACCACCGCTACTTCGCCGGCCTGTTCGCGGGGCACCCCGCCATCGCGGTCCCCGAGCCGATCGACGAGTTGTGCACCGACCGCGTACTCGTCACCGAGTTCCTGGAGGGACGGCCGTTCGCCGCCGCCGTCGCCGCGGACCAGTCGACGCGGAACCGCGTCGCGGAGGCGGTGTACCGGTTCTACTGCGGCGAGATGTACCGCACCGGTCGGTTCTGTGCCGACCCGCATCCCGGCAACGTCCTCCTCCTCGACGACGGCCGAACGGGGTTCGTGGATTTCGGCATGACCGTGCTCCTCACCGAGGAGGAACACCGGTTCGAGCGGGCGCTGTTCGCCGCGGTGCTGCGGGGGGACAAGACCGAGGTGCACCGCCTGGCGGTGGAGGGCGGGTTCATCGGCCGTCCCGACGTGATGGGGGTCGACGACCTGTCCGAGTTCATCGGGCACGTGGTGGGCTGGCACCTCGAGGAGGGGGAGGTCACCGTCACGCCCGGTACGGCGCGGCACGCCGTGGTCTCGGTGGCGCTCCCGGCGGGCGGCTTCCGGGACAGGTTCGCGGGACAGAAGCTGCAGGAGGCGCACGCGCTCGGCCGCCGCACCGACATCTCGACCGCCGCGCTGCTCGGCGAGCTGCACGCGACCGGGCCGTGGCGTGCCGTGGCCTGCGAGATCCTCGGGATCGGGCCCCCGGCGACCGCGATGGGCGATGAGATTGCAGAGTGGCGGGCCCGCGGAACCCGGCCGGCCCGATAGAATCGATCCTCATGCTGGAGCTGGAGCCCGAGGGGGCCGCGGACCACAGGCCACGCCGTGGCCGTCCGCGCTCCGCCGGACTCGCGGAACGGCGGCGTGAAGAGCTGACCGACGCGGCGTTCTCCGTGTTCGCGGAGCAGGGGTACGAGAAGGCGTCCGTCAGCGAGATCGCCCGGCGCGCCGGGATCGGGCAGGGCACCCTCTACCGCTACGTGGACGGCAAGCGGGAACTGCTGGACCTCGTGTTCGACCGCTGCGTCGACGCGTTGATGACCGCCGTCTCCCCCGACGACGTGCTGTCCGTGACCCGGGGCGAGGTGGGCGATGCGGCACAGGCGATCCGGGCGCTGGGAGAGCGCCTGTACCGTTTGGCCGACGCCCGCCCCGAGCTGCTGAGGATGGTCCTGGTCCAGGCCGGCACCGTCGATGAGGAACTGCGCTACCGGATCCAGGGGCTGTACCAGACGTTCGACTCGATCACGGTGCGCGCGCTGAACAACGCCCGCGACAGCGGCTGGATCCCGGACCGGCGCAGCGATACCGAGGAGACCTACGCGCTGCTGGGGAGACTGCTTCCCGCGCTGGCGGTTCCGGGGATCGTGATGGCGCTGCAGAACGATGACGACGCCGAGCGTCGCGAGACCTACGTGTCGGCCGCCGTGACGATGCTGCAGCGCGGCATCCTGTCGGACGACGCCCGCGCGGCCGACACCCCGCAGGGGGCCGCCGGATGACGGCGAAGACGGTGACGCGGCGCGCCACCGAGCTGCTCGACGCCGCCGTCTCGGAGTTCCTCGCGAACGGCTATGCGGCCGTGGGGGTCAAGGAGATCACCGAGCGTGCGGGTGTCAGCCACGGCACCTTCTACAACTACTTCGACAGCAAACGGCACATGCTGTCCGTGCTGATCGACCGCGAATCGGCGGCGCTCCTCGACACCGTGAGCGCTGCGGGCCGGGTCATGGGCGATCCGGTCACCGTCGCCGGGTTGCGCGCCGCGATCCACGCCGCCACGGCCGGTGTCCTGACCGAGGTCGCGGACCGGATCGACGAGTACCGGTTCCTGCTGTTCGAAGTGCCGGGCGTGGACGCCGACAGCTTCGAGGAGTACCTGCAGTTGTATCGGGAGGCCGTGCGGCGGTGTTCGGGGATCCTGGCCCCGGCGGCGGAGGCGGGCCTGCTCACATCGGCCGTGACCGTGGAGAACATCGCGGAGGGGTGGCTCGGTTACATGACCGGCGTCGTCGCGGCCATGGTGAACGACCTGGACGTGCCGGACCCCGCCGAGACGGCGCGCGTGATCACGAACCTGTTGCTCGGCGGGGCTCCGCGGGCGGGGCGCCCGGCCTAGAGGGCTGCGGGTGTGTGCGTCGGCCCGGCGGCGTTCGATCCGTCTCGGTCGGAGCCGCCGGTGCAGACGTTTCTTGGCGTATGAAACATTCTGCGGGGGAGAGGAATCCCTTAGATGTTCGGTATTGCAACGCCTGAGTGAGCGGCGTAGTATCGAATGTATGAGCACAGCGGACGATAGGTTCGAACACGGGAGGGTGGTCCGCCGGCCGCTGCCTCCTGAGTTCGGGGACGTCGATCTGCTCGATGCCGGCGGAGTTCTGGCGGAGCTCCGAGCGGCGATCACCGAGGCCAACCGTTTGGAGGCCCGGAAGAACGCTCTGCTGTCCCGGTTGTTCGTGGTTCGTGATGATGCGCGGCGGTGCCGGGCCGAGTCCGATCGCCGGTTCGTCGGGGACTGGGATGAGTTGGTCGCCGAGGTGGGTGCGGTGTTGCAGGTCGGGCGGGGTGGCGCGTCCGCGGCGGTGCATCGTGGTCTGGATCTGCGGGAGCGGTTGCCGCGCGTGTTCGCGGTCTGTGCCACCGGGATCGTGACGAACCAGCAGCTCTACCCCGTGCTGCGGTATGCGTCGGCGATCATCGACGATCGCGTGCTGCATGAGTTCGACGTCCGCATGGCCGCCTGGTTATCGGGAATGCTGTCCGATCCGGACACCGCCGTCACCGCCTCAGCAGTGGAGGAGGCGGCGAAGCAGATTCTGGTGCGGATCGACATCGATGCCGTGCCGCAGGTTCCGGAGAAGAAGCCGCGGTTCGGAATCGACATGCATGCGCGGGCGGACGGAACCGTCGATGTCGAAGCCGTCATCCCGAAGGCCGACGGCATCCGGTTCGCCGCTCTGCTTGCGGACATGCTCAAGACCACCTGCCGCAAAGACCCCCGCACCCTCGGCGAACGGCAGGTCGCCGCGCATGCCGCGTTGATCGAGGGCTACGAAACTCTCGGCTGTCAATGCTCCAACGAATCCTGCGAGTACAAGGAACGCCGACCCCGCACCGCGGCCGTGGCATCGGAGGTGAAAGCCCTGGCGCTGATCCTCCTCAACGAATCCGACCTCCGCCCACCGGAACCCGCCGCGGCCGAACCCAAGCCCACCGCCGCCACCGCTGCTGCGGTCGACGACGTGATCACCCTGTTCGACGAACCACCCGCCGCCGAAGACACCACGACCGATGCGGACGACGTAGACGAAACCGGGGACATCGCCTCCGGCGACTCAGGTGCACAGCGCGCGTCGACGCCTCCGGACTCGTCGGGCGCGGCGTATGTGGTGTGCGACGAACTCGGCATCTCCGGGCCGGTCACCGCGGAGCAGGCGTACGACCTGATCGACCACTGCGACACCACCATCCGCACGTTGGGTAAGCGCGACCCCGCCACCGGAGACATCCACCTCACCGGAGCCTCCGGGTACACCCCCACGCAGTACCAACTGTTGATCATGCGGCTGACCTATCCGACGTGTGTGTTCCCCGGATGCAGCGTGCCTTCTACCCGTTGCCAGGCAGATCACGTCGCCGAATACGACCACCGCACCCCCGCACGCGGCGGCCGGACAACGGTCGCCGGGAAGCACGGCCCCGGGAACCTGGTACCGCTGTGCGGATTCCACCACCGCATCAAAACCGAAACCGGATGGCTCTCCGACCTGCTCGACGACGGCACCGTCGAATGGCACCACCCTGCCGGAGGTATCTGGCTCACCCCACCCGGCGCCGCGCAAGAGATCCTCCCCGGCCTCGGGAAACTCATCTGGGACACCCCCGCCCGCTCCGAATCGGAAGAGCCGCCTCAGCCGCAGACCTTCGACACCCACGCCGAACACCGCGCCCAACAACGCCGCGACGAACGCACCCGCAATCGCCGCATCCGCCTCGAGAAGGTCAAGAAGCGCGCCGAGGAACGACTACGGAAAGAACTGGAACGACAACGCAAGCAGGCCGAGGAAGAGGGCGTCGAGTTCGTCCCGAACACCGAACCCGAGCCTCCGCCGTTCTGACTCGCCGAGCCGGACGTCAGCACTGACCGGTGGGGAGTTCTCCGAGGCGCTCGACGAGCGCCGACGCGATCCGGGTGAGGGCGGCCTGGCCGGACGCCTGCGTACCGTCGGACGGGCGCACCGTCAGCATGAAGCCGGTGGTACCCCGCTGTGTGGTGATCGCTCCGAGCTGGCGCACCACGTACCGGCCGTCGGCGCCGGGGCCCCAGCCGCCCTTCACCCCGACCACGCCGGCGGTCCGGTAGAGCCCCCACTGCTGGTTCCCGCCGACCTGTTTCATCAGCTGGAACGTCGCTCTTCCGGCCGGGGTGCAGGGCAGCCGGCTCGCGAATCGCGCGGCGTCGCCGTCGGCCCATTGCGTCTGGCCGAACGCCGTGTACTCGGGTCGCACCCGCCGGGTCTGGACGACGGTGCGCGCGTCCCCGTTCTCCTGCAGCACGGCCTGTACGGCGCGGCCCGCGTCCGCGGGTTGCCCCAGCGATCTCCAGATCTGCTCCGCGGCATCGTTGTCGGAATCGACGATCGCGGCGCGCATGAGGTCGGTGGGCTGCGGCTGCTGCCCGGGCGGTGCATCCGGCAAGGCGGCCATGACGAGCGGGACCTTGACGGTGGACCACGCCACGGCCGCATCGACCCCGCCCCGGGCGACGACGGTGCCGTCGGCACCCGCCACGGCAACGGAGGCGTCACCGTCGACCTTCGAGAGCGACTGTGCGAGAACAGTGTCGGCTCCGGCGGGCGTGCCGGACGGGCCGGAGGAGGAGTGCGGGACCGGCGCGCTCGACGGTGTCGTAGGCGAGGCCTCCGCGGAGCGATCGGCGGCGCGGCCGCCGTCCCCGAATGTGCAGCCGGTCACGAGCGCGACCGCCAGGAGGACCGCCGGGATCGCCGCCCGCTCAGTAGATGTGGACAATCGCCTTGTTCCCTCCCCGGCAGGTGACGATGGTCGTCTCGCCGGTGCACGACATCGAGATGAGGCCCTGATCCGGCGCCTTCGGGCTCACGGCCGCGACGGTACCCGATTGCGGCGCCGTGTATTTCGCGCGGTAGGCGTCGAAGATCGCGCGGGCGAACTCGCACGACGTGTACGGATCGCCGGGCACCCCGGTGCCGTTGTCGGCGGCGACGGCGGTGAACGGCTGCGCCGCATCCGGCGGGCAGGCCGTGGTGTTAGGGGGCTGTGCGGCCCGGGGCGGGGACTGGGTCGTCGTCGGCGTCGACGGTGCGGCGGACTCCGGACCGGTGGGGGAGGCCGCCGTCGACGGCGCCCGGCCTCCGCCCCCGGACGACCAGAGCATCACGCCGACCGCGATCGCCGCGATCAGTGCGACGACGACCGCGGCGAGAACGGGGATGAGCGCGCGGTTGCGTTGCGGCGGTGTCGTGGTCGCGGCGACGAACCCGGGCGCGCCCGCGCCGTATCCGGCGTACCCGGCCGGGCCGGGCGGGCCGGGCGGCGCGCCGGGCGGGGGCACGGAGGTGGGCGGCGCCGAGTGTTGCGGCATCGCGGGGAACGGCGTGGAAACCGGCAAAGTCGGCCGGTTCGCCTCCGGCACCGTCGTCGTGGTGCCCCAGCTCCGGGGGCCGCCGGTGAGCGCCGCGGTCGCGGCCCTGGCCAGCGAGCCGCACGTCGCGTAGCGGTCCTCGGGGCGCTTGGCCATGCCCTTCGCGACCACCGCGTCGAGCGCCGCGGGCACCAGCACCGGCGAATCCACCGACGGGCGCGGCGGTGCCGAGAACATGTGGTGGCGCATCATCTCCGCGAGGGACCGCGCCGCGAACGGTGGGCGGCCCACGAGGAGCTCGAACAACATGCACGCCAGCGAGTAGACGTCCCCGGCCGGGGTCGCGCCGCCACCGTCGAACCGCTCGGGCGCGGCGTAGGCCTGCGACCCGACGAACAGGCCCGCCGAGGTGAGCCGCTCGCCGTCGTCGCCCACCACGAGGCCGAAGTCGAGCAGGTACGCGAAGCCCGACGGGGTCACCTGCACGTTCGCCGGCTTCACGTCCCGGTGGACGAGCCCCTGCGTGTGGGCGGAGTCGAGGGCGGACGCGATCTGAGCGACGAGCTCGACGGCCCGGTCGGCGGGCACGGGCCCGGCGGCCACCGTCTCCGCCAGGTTGCCGCCGTCCACCAGGCGCATATCGAGGAACAGCGTGCCGTCGATCTCCCCGAAGTCGTGGATCGGGATGACGTGCGGGTCCGCGAGACGCGCCGCCGTCCGCGACTCGTGGGTGAAGCGCTCGCGGAATCCCGGATCCTGCGCGGCCGCGCCGTGCAGCAGCTTGAGGGCCACGTCGCGCCCGCGGACGGTGTCGTGCGCCAGGTAGACCTCGCCCATGCCGCCGCGCCCCAGCAGCCGCCCGATCCGGTACGGACCGAAGACGGTCCCGGTGCGTTCCCCCGTGCTCTCCTCGCTCACCCGGCCTCCTCCGGTCCCCGTGACGCGGAGTCTAGGCCGATCGGCGTCCCGGCGGTGTGCGATGACGATTGCTAGCGTGAATCCATGATCGAAGTCGCGGGGTTGACCAAGACGTACGGCGCCGTGCGCGCGGTGAACGATCTCTCGTTCACCGTGCGCACGGGCCGGGTGACGGGGTTCCTCGGCCCGAACGGGGCCGGGAAGTCGACGACGATGCGGTGCATCCTCGGGCTCGACAGGCCCACGGCCGGGGTCGCCACCATCGGCGGCCGGGAGTACCGCTCGCTCGACCGGCCCCTCACCCAGGTGGGCGCGCTGCTCGACGCGAAATGGGTGCACCCCAACCGCACCGCGCGCGACCACCTGCGGTGGCTCGCCGTCGCCAGCGGCCTCCCGGCGGGCCGCGCGGACGAGTGCCTGGCCATGGTGGGGTTGTCCGAGGTGGCGGGGAAGCGGGCCGGCGGATTCTCGCTGGGCATGTCCCAGCGGCTCGGCATCGCCGGAGCACTGCTCGGGGACCCGGCGGTTCTCATGTTCGACGAGCCGGTCAACGGGCTCGACCCCGAGGGCATCGTGTGGGTGCGCACCTTCATGAAATCGCTCGCCGCGCAGGGCCGCACCGTGTTCGTCTCCAGTCACCTCCTGGCCGAGATGTCGCTCACCGCCGACGACGTGGTGATCGTGGGCCGCGGCCATCTGGTGTGGAACGGCACCATGAACGACTTCATCGCCCAGAACTCCGAGCACTCCGTCCGGGTGCGCAGCCCCCGCGACCGCGAGCTCGCGGACGCGCTCACCGCCCGCGGATACGCCGTGAGCTCCGTCCCCGAGCCGGCCCCGGGCGGTGGAGGACGCACCGTGCTGATGGTGCGCGGAGCGAGCAGCGACGCAGTGGGCGAGGTCGCGGCACTCGAGGGACTGCCACTCTCCGAGCTGGCGCCGCAACAGAGCTCGCTGGAACAGGTGTTCATGCAACTGACCGGGGCGACGGTCGAGTACCGGGGACAGGGAGGCGTCGCATGATCGGGCGGGCGATCGCGGCGGAGGTCGTGAAACTCATGACGGTGCGCGCCACGCGCTGGCTGCTCGCCGGGGCGATGGTTCTCGGCCTCGCGATCGTGCTCCTGGTGGGTATCGTGACGAACAAGCTGGGCGAGGACCTCGACAACGAGGTCGTCGTGGCGCTGGCGCCGTTCAGCGGGCTCCCCGGCATCCCGGGTATCGCGGTGCTGGCGTCCACCGTGATCGGGGTCCTCTCGGTGACCACCGAGTACCGGTACAACACGATGCGCACCACCTTCCTGGCCGTGCCCAACCGCTGGGCGGCGATGACCGCGAAGACGGCGGTGGTGGCGTCGGTGTGTGCGCTGGGCTTCCTCCTCGCCGAGGTCCTCTCGATCGCCGTGTTCGCGGTGGTGGGCGGCGGCGGACCGTCGTTCGACCCGTTCGGTGAGGGCGCCGGCACCTACGTGACCCTCCCGATCGCCGCGGCGTTCTGCGCCGTCCTCGGCATCGCGGTGGGCGCCGTGCTGCGGAACGCGGCGGGGGCGATCACCCTCCTGCTGGCCTACCTGTTCGTGGTGGACAACGTGATCACCACGGTGCCGCAGACGCGGGAGGCGGGACCGTACCTGCCGATGTCGAACCTGGAGAACTTCATCGGGATCCGGTTCGGCGACTTCCCCTGGCCGGGAGGTGTCTCGTTCGGCTACCTGGTGGTGGTCATCGGGCTGCTGTGGCTCGCGGCGGTCACGGTGGTCGCGCGCCGGGACGCCTGACGGTGACGCGGGTCTCACTCCAAAATCGTTGGGGTCGAGAAGGATAGCCGATATGTGAGCATCTCGTGAACGTTCGCCGGCACCACTGGTGAGCGGATGGTTCGCAATGCTACAAAGTGGTGTGACCTCGCAAACGACCGTCGCCGACGACCGCCGGGAGGACGACACGGAGGGCCCGTCCGGCGCCGCGCCGCCGCGCCCGGGCGTCCTGCGCGGGCTGCGTACCGCGCGCGGCCCGCGATACGCGGCGGTCGCGATCCTCGCCTGGTTCCTGGCCGAGGCCGCGGGCCTGCTCGGCGTGCCGGCGCCGTCGCTCCTGGCGGCCCTCGCCCTCGGTGCTGCGCTGCGCCTGGTGCTCGGTCGCGAGATCGCCGTCCCCGCCGAGGTGAGCCGGTGGACGCAGGCGTTCATCGGGGTGATGCTGGGCGGCTATCTCAACCTCGCGGCGCTGCGGTCCGTGGGCCCGGTCCTCGCGCCGTTCCTGGGGATCTCGGTGCTCACCATCGCGCTGTCGGCGCTGACCGCGTGGGCGCTGAGCCGCTGGATCACCGGCCTCGACCAGCGCACAGCGACACTGGGGCTGATGGCCGGCGGCTCGTCGGCGGTGGTCACGATGTGCGACGAACTGCACGCCCGCAAGGACGTGGTCGGGGTGATGCAGTACTCGCGGGTGCTGCTGGTGAGCCTCAGCGCGCCGTTCGTGATGACCGCCCTCGCCGGCCCGGCCGGAACGGCCGACCGCCCGCGGCTCACCGATTTCCAGATCGTGGGCCGCGGCGATCAGGTCGCGGGCCTGTCCACCGCCATCGTCTTCGCGATCGCCGGGATGTGGCTCGGCCGCAGGCTCCGGATCCCCGGCGGCGGCCTCATCGGGCCGATGCTCGTGGCCGCCGTGGTCGGAGGAGCGGGACTCACCCGCGGGTTCGCACCGCAGGGCGCGTTCAAGGAGATGCTGCTCATCGTGGTGGGCCTCGAGGTCGGGCTCATGGTCGACAGGAAAGTGATGGGACGCCTCGCGAACCTGTTGCCCGCCATCACGGGCGGCATCGTCGTGCTGTGCGGCGCCGTGGCGCTGCTCGCCGTGGCAGCCGCCCGGCTCACCGGCGTCTCGCTCGCGGACGCCTACCTCGCGACCACCCCGGGCGGGATCAACGCGGTGGTCGCCAGCGCGGCGGGGAGCGGGGACGCCGACATGGCGCTCATCGCCTCGGTGCAGAGCCTGCGCCTGATCATCGTGGTGCTCGCGCTACCGCTGATCGTCACGGCCATGAACCGGCTGCCGGGGTTCAGGAGGGCGCGCGCAGCCGCCACGACGCGTTGACGGGACCGTGCCCGGCACCCACCGGATACGCGGCCGCCAGCGAGCGGGTCACCCACTCCTTGCCGAACGCTATCGCCTCGGGCACCGTGCGGCCGTGCGCGAGGGCGCACACCGTTGCGGCCCCGAGGGTGTCGCCCGCGCCGTGATCGTGCCAGGTATCGATGCGGCGCGCCTCGAACTCGAGGAACTCCGCGCCGTCGTACAGCACGTCGGTGCTCGTCACCGCGGTGCGCAGGTGGCCGCCCTTGACCAGCGCCCACCGCGGGCCGAGGGCGTGCAGCGCGCGGGCGGCGTCCCGCTGCGTGGCCTCGTCGACCACGTCGATGCCCGTGATCAGGCGCACCTCGTCGAGGTTCGGCGTGACCACCCACGCCAGCGGGAACAGGCGGCGCAGCAGCGTGTCGAGTGCCTCCGGCGAGAGCAGTGGATCGCCGTGCTGGGACGCGCACACCGGGTCCACCAGGAACGGGATCGCCGTCCCGATCCCCAGCTCCGTCGCGGCATCGGCGATCGCGCCGATGATGCCGGCGTTCGCCAGCATCCCCGTCTTCACCGCTCCCACACCGATGTCGGCGACCACCGCGCGGATCTGCCCCGCCACCGTCTCCGGCGGAACGGGATGGAAACCCGTGACGCCCAGGCTGTTCTGCACCGTGACCGCCGTGACCGCGCTGGTGCCGTGCACACCGGCGAGCGCGAAGGTCCGAAGGTCGGACTGCAGCCCCGCGGCGCCACCGGAATCGGAGCCCGCGATCGTCATGACCCGTGCCGGGGGCTCACCGTCTGCGGGCAGGGGCAGGTACTGCATGCGTCGAGGTTAGACCCGCGGGGCGGCCCACGTCAGGCGGGGCTGGGGGCGGCCACGGCCACGGCCCACAGGGGGTTGACGGGGCCGTGGCCCGCCCCGAGGGGGTAGGCCCAGCGCAGGCCCTCCGTCACCCACGCCTTGCCGAACTCCACGGCCTCGGGCACCGCCCGGCCGTGCGCCAGCGCCGCGGTGATCGCGGCGGCCAGGGTGTCGCCGGCGCCGTGGTCGTGCCCCGTGGGGACGCGCGGCGCGGTGAACGCGATGTACTCGGCGCCGTCCGTGAGCAGGTCGGGGCTCTCGGGCGAATCCCGCAGGTGCCCGCCCTTCACCAGCGCCCAGCGGGCGCCGAGGCGGAGCAGGGCGTGTGCGGCGTCGCGCTGGGAATCGGCGTCGGTCACGTCGATCCCGGTGATCAGCCGCACCTCGTCGAGGTTCGGCGTCACCAGCGTGGCCCGGGGGATCAGCACTGAGCGCAGCGCGTCGAGGGCCTCCGCTGCGAGCAGCGGGTCGCCGTGCATCGACGCGGCCACCGGGTCCACCACGAGCGGCGCGACCCGATCGCGGCCGATGCCCTGCGCGTCCACGGCCGCCGCGACGGCCTCGATGATCGCGGTCGAGGCGAGCATGCCGGTCTTCGCCGCCTCCACGCCGATATCGGCTGCGACCGAGTCGATCTGGGCCGCGACGATCGCGGGGTCCACCTCGCGGAAGTCCTGTACCCCCACGCTGTTCTGCACCGTGATCGCCGTGATCGCGACGCACGCGTGCACCCCCAGCGTCGCGAAAGTGCGCATATCGGCCTGGATGCCCGCGCCGCCACCGGAATCCGACCCCGCGATCGTCAGCACACGGTGCGGCGCGGAACCCCGCGGCGCGGTCGGCAGGGTCGACGGTGCGCCGACCGCCACCGTTCTCGGGGTGCTCACGCCCGCGTCGTCTCCAGCGGGATGTACACCCGCCCACCGGCGTCCGTGAACTCCTTCGACTTCTCCGCCATGTCCGCGGCCAGCTTGGCGTCGATGTCCTCCTGTGTCACCAGGTTGTGCTCCTGGGCGTACGCGCGCACGTCCGCACTGATCCGCATGGAGCAGAACTTCGGGCCGCACATCGAGCAGAAGTGCGCCGTCTTCGCGGGCTCCGCGGGCAGGGTCTCGTCGTGGTATTCGCGCGCCGTGTCCGGGTCCAGCGACAGGTTGAACTGGTCCACCCAGCGGAACTCGAAGCGCGCCTTGGACAGCTCGTCGTCGCGGGCCTGCGCGCCCGGATGCCCCTTCGCGAGATCGGCCGAGTGTGCGGCGATCTTGTACGTGATGACACCCGTCTTCACATCGTCCCGGTTGGGCAGGCCGAGGTGCTCCTTGGGAGTCACATAGCAGAGCATCGCGGTACCGGCCTGCGCGATGATCGCCGCCCCGATCGCGGAGGTGATGTGGTCGTAGGCCGGCGCGATGTCGGTGGCGAGCGGGCCCAGGGTGTAGAACGGCGCCTCCTCGCACAGCTCCTCCTCGAGCCGCACGTTCTCGGCGATCTTGTGCATCGGGACGTGCCCCGGTCCCTCGATCATCACCTGCACACCATGTGATTTCGCGACCTTGGTGAGCTCGCCCAGGGTGCGCAGCTCGGCGAACTGCGCCTCGTCGTTGGCGTCCGCGATGGAGCCGGGGCGCAGCCCGTCGCCCAGGGAGAACGTCACGTCGTACTCGCGGAGGATCTCGCACAGCTCGTCGAAGTGCGTGTACAGGAACGACTCCTCGTGGTGAGCGAGGCACCACGCCGCCATGATCGAACCGCCGCGGCTCACGATGCCGGTGACCCGGTTGGCGGCCAGTGGCACGTAGCGCAGCAGCACACCCGCGTGCACCGTCATGTAGTCCACGCCCTGCTCGCACTGTTCGATCACGGTCTCCCGGTAGATCTCCCAGGTGAGCTTCGTCGGATCGCCCTTGACCTTCTCCAGTGCCTGGTAGATCGGAACTGTGCCCACCGGCACCGGCGAGTTCCGCATGATCCACTCGCGGGTCTCGTGGATGTCCTTGCCGGTGGAGAGATCCATGATGGTGTCGCCGCCCCAGCGGGTGGCCCACACCATCTTCTCCACCTCCTCGGCGATGGAGCTGGTGACGGCCGAGTTGCCGATGTTCGCGTTGATCTTCACCGCGAAGGCCTTGCCGATGATGGCGGGCTCCAGCTCCGGATGGCGGTGGTTGGCAGGGATCACCGCTCGGCCCGCCGCGACCTCCGCGCGAACGAACTCGGGATCGAAACCCTCACGGGCGGCGACGAATCGGATCTCGTCGGTGATCACCCCGGCGCGGGCCCAGGCGAGCTGGGTGCGCGCACCGTCGACCGCCTCCGGCCGGGACCAGCCGTCGCGCGTCTTGGGCAGGCCGTCCTGCAGATCGTGCAGCCGGCCCTCGTCGATGTACTGCGTGTACGGGCCCGACGTGTCGTACACGTCGTGGTGCTCGCCGTTGGTCAGATTGATCCGGCGGAACGGGACCCGCAGCGTGGTCTCGGCCCCCGGGACATTGCGGTAGCCCTTCTCCGAGCCCTCGATCGGGCCGACCGTGACGGTGGAGACGGGTGCGGATGCGGAAACAGACATGCGGGACTCCTCTTCCCTACGCCGGCATTACCCGGACAGGTTCGTACGGTCGACGCCCGCATAAGGCGCCCTCTCAGCTCGCTGCAGCGAGCTCCCGTGTGGTGTGCACTACCGAGCGTAACGCACACCGGAGAAGTCATCAGGCGATACGGACTCCCCGCGGCAGCGTCCCCGCGGGCACCCGCAGCCGCCGGGCGGCGAACGCCAGCCCGATCCCGCCGAGCGCGAGGTTCGCCAGCAGGCCGAGGTACCAGGTGTGGCCGAGGTAGCCGGTGGTGTCCTGCCCCGGGCCGAAGTCGTAGTCGGTGTAGCGGGGGTAGTCGTCGGAGCGCTTCTCCGGGCAGCCGCGGTCCTGGGCCGCGGCGGGCGCCGTCCGGAACTCCGACACCCCGCCCGCCAGGGCCCCCAATGCGGACTCCTGAGGCCGGCGCAGGCCGTCGCCGCCCGTATCCACGTAGACGTTCTCGCCGGACCTGCGTGCGTGCCGGCCGGCGTCCCGCTGGGCGGCCGAATCCGCAAGGACGACTGCGGGGTTCGGTGCGACGATCCACCAGATCCGCTCCGTGTGCTGGATCGTCACCTCACGCATCTCGACGCGGCAGGTGGACGTCTGATCGGTCGGGTCGTAGTCCCAGGTGGGCCTGTTCGCCATCACCTGCGTCTCCGTCGTGGGAACCAGCATGACGGCGACGACCGGCAGGCCGATCAGGAGGAACAGCATGACGAGTTGCGTGATCGCCGCGGAGCCGATCGGGCGGGAGAACAGGGCGGACAGGCCGAGGCCGATGCCGCAGTAGGTGAGGAACAGCAGGGCGACCACGACGACGCCGAGGATCGAGAAGCCGACCGGGTAGTTGGCCTCGGCGATCGCCCAGACGAGGTAGGGGGTGGAGACCGCGAGGAGGGCGCACGACGCGATCCACGCCCCGAGGAGCTTGCCCGCGGCCAGTTGCAGGCCGCTCGCGGGCGTCGCCTGGACCACGGCCAGCGTGGCGTCCTTCCTGTCGCCGTTGATGGACGTCGCGGTCATCGTCGGAGCGATCACCAGCCCGAGGAAGCCGACGAAGCCCATCACGATCAGGTAGAGGTTCTCGGCCCAGTCCCGGTAGGCGTCGTCGCCGCCCGTGGTCGAACTGAACCAGAGCGAGCCGAACACCACGAGGCTCACCACGAGGAAGAAGACGCCGAGCAGGATGCGCCAGCGAGTGGCGCGCGTGCGCTGGCGCAGTTCGAGCCCGACGAGGACGCCGACGGTGCGCCACCAGTTCGTGAAACCGTTCATGTGCGGTCGGCCTCCAGTGCGAAGTACGAGTCCTCGAGTGCGTTGGTGGCGCGCGTGAATTCGGCGACGGAGGCACCGCCGGCGATCTCGCGCGCGAGATGCGCTGCGGCGTCGGACTCCGAGGCGAACCGCAGGAGCCTGCCGCCGCCCGCGGGCTCACCGACCAGCCGGATGCGCCACGCGCTCGACGAGGACTGGGGCGGAGCCTCGGTGCGGCCACGCGCCATCATCACCACGTCGTCGACCATCTCCCCGAGCTCGGACAGGATGTGCGACGAGACCAGGACCGCGACGCCCCCGGAGGCAAAGGCGCGCAGGGAGTCCCGCAGCTCGTACCGGGACCGTGGATCCATGCCGGACGACGGCTCGTCGAGGAGCAGGATCGGCGGCGAGTGCACCATCGCGCGGGCGAAGCCGAGGCGCTGCTTCTGCCCCCGCGAGAGCACCTGCGCCGGACGATCCCGGAACTCGGCGAGGTGCACCTGGTCGAGCAACTCCCGCGCGCGGGCATTCGCGGCCGCCGGCGGCATGCCGTAGAGCCGGCCGAAGGTCCCGAGGATCTCGGTGGGCGTCAGCGAGTCCCAGGTGCCGAACACGTCCGGCATCCAGCCGATCCGGGGCCGCAGCGACGCGGGGTCGGCCGGCGCACCGTCGAGCTCGATGGTCCCGCCGGACGGTTCCAGGAGTCCCGCCAGCATGAGTAGGAGCGTCGTCTTGCCCGCGCCGTTCGGGCCGACCAGTCCGGTGATGCGGCCGGGCGTCAGGGTGAGCGTGGCATCGGCGACCGCCACGTGCTGCTTGAAGCTCCGCGTCAGGCCGCGGGCGATCAGGGTCATACCCGAACACGGTAGCCGCGTTTTCGGCTTCGTGATCATGAAATTTTCCTGAGCAGAAGACACGGTGCCCCGGCAACACGTTCTCGGCGGTCATGCGGCGTACCGTGGAGTGACACGGATCACACGGAGGTGTTTCATGGCAGACAAGGTCGAGGTCCCACCGCCCACGCTGGCGCTCACGGACGAACTCCGGCTGTTCGACAACCCGGTGCGTGATCGCTTCGAACTCTGGGCGGGTGACGAGTTGATCGGCGTCGAGGGGTACGAGATCACCGACCACGGCGACGTGATCCTGCTGCACACGGTGGTGATGGAGAAGTTCGGTAGGCAGGGATTCGCCCGCGCACTGGTGTCGGGTGTCCTCGACGACCTGCGTGCCCGCAAGCGCAGGGTCATCCCCGTCTGCACGTATGTGCGCGACTTCGTCACGCGTTTCCCGCAGTACGGCGAGGTGGTCGTCGCCGCCCGGACCTGACGGGCGCGATCAGCGGAGGGAACGCAGGTAGCGGCGGCGCGCCACCCGCTGCGCGACGAGCAGAGCCGGGAAGCCCGCGCGCCAGAATCCGCGCGGCGCCGCCCGGGTCAGCGAGCGCACTGTGAGCACCACGTCGTCGCCGTCGCGGTGCACGACGAACGCCTCCTCGCCGCGCACGGGATGCCCGGGGAGGGTCCGGTAGGAGAACCCGGCCCGTTCGGGGGTGTCGACCACGTCGACCACCTGGACCGGTTCGGTCACCGTCACGCCCGCCACCCGCGCCGTCACCGTGACCCGCAGGCCGGGCCGCACGGCGCCCTCGGGCGCCACCGCGAAACCGCTGGCCGTCTTGACGCCCCAGCGCAGCAGGGCGGCGGCCGCGCGGCGGAACGTGTCCTCGCCGTGCCCGATGACGGCGCTCACCTCGGAGCGCCGGTACCCGGCCGGACCGGCTCCCCAGGCCGCCTGCGCCGGGTGCGTCACCGGTCCGTCCAATAGCCGTAGCTGTGATGCCGGGTGAATCCGAGGCCCGCGTACAGGGCGTGTGCGGCCGGGTTGTCCTGGAGCACCTCCAGGTAGAGGCGCGCGGCGCCCTCCTCTGCGGCGCGTGCGGAGACCGCCGCCATGATCCGTGACGCGAGGCCCCGTCGCCGGTGCCGCTCCGCCACGGTCACCGCGCTCACCCCGCCCCATTGGGTTCCCGCGGCGTCCGCCGTCACCGCGAGGCGCGCGGTCGCCACCGTCTCCCCGTCCTCGACGATCGACGCGAACCCGACCGTGCCCTCCGCCGAGGCGGCCAGCGCTGCGGCGGCACCGGACAGCCGCAGCCAGTCCGCCCCCGGGGAGGCGGCGAGCACGACGCCGGCGTCCGCGGTGCCGCCGCTGGGGGCCGTCAGGACGTCCGTGGTGCGCGCCAGTGCCGGTGCGCCGCGGAGCAGGCGATCGGAGGTCGAGAGCCGCACCGGCAGGCGGCGTTCGGCGTACCAGGCGCGGACCCCGTCGAGCCGGTCGAGCGACGCGTCGGGATGCAGCGGCGCCGCGGAGTTCGCGCGGTCGCCGGTGAGCCCCGGTGCGGCCCGGCACAGCCAGCCGTCCACCCACTCCCGCTCCAGCGACCACCAGCCCCGCGCCCGCGCGAGATCCAACGACCGGATCTCGCTCGCGCGCACCGGCTTCGGCGGTACTGCCTTGAACGCGACCACCGCGTCCCGGGCGATCACGTGCCGCGCACCGTCGCGCTCGACGATCAGCGGGTCGCCCCCGTCGATGAGGTGTCCGACGACGTCGGTGGCCCGGCCGTCGGGCAGCAGGTGGCGCACGACCACCCGGTCCCCGGCCTGCGGCGCCGCCATCGGTGCCTCAGTGGCCGAACGGATCGTCGACGGTGCCGGGCGTCCACGTCAGCCCCGGGACCGCCCACCCGTTCTTCTTGATCGCCTTCTTCGCCTGCCGCGCGTAGCGACCCGTGAGCACGTCCGTGTAGAGGTAGCCGTCGAGGTGGCCGGTCTCGTGCTGGAGCATGCGCGCGAAGAAGCCCGTGCCCTCGATCTCCACCGGATCGCCGTTGCGGTCGGTGCCGACGACCTTGGCCCAGTCGGCGCGGCCCGTCGGGAAGGACTCACCGGGCACCGAGAGGCAGCCCTCCCAGTCGTCGTCCGGGTCCGGCATCGTCTCCGGGATCTCCGAGGTGGTGAGGACGGGATTGATCACCTCGCCGCGGCGACGCTCCCGGGTCTCCTCGTCGGGGCAGTCGTAGACGAACAGGCGGAGCGAGCGGCCCACCTGATTGCCCGCCAGGCCGACGCCGTTCGCCACGTCCATCGTCTCGTACATGTCGTCGAGCAGGGTCACGATCTCGGTCGACGGGCGGCCGTCGGCGTCCAGCACGACGGGCTCGGTGGGGGAGTGCAGCACCGGGTCGCCGACGATCACGATGGGGAGTACAGACATGGGGGACAAGGTAGCCGGTGAGAGGGCCCGGCCGCACGCGCGAGGGAGCGGGGCCGCGGCGCGGGCGCCCACCCGGCCGCCGCGGCGGATCCGCGACACGCCCCCGCAGCCCCGGCGGCGCGCTCGGCAGCGTGGTTAGATTGCACTGAACTACAAGAGTGTTATTTCGAATGCGAGGGGAACGCATGGAGGGCGCCGGTGCGGCCGCGCAGAAGACGGTCAATACCGATGCGCAGCCCGCGCAGGAGCGGGGCGAGGACGGGCTGACCAGGCGAGAGCACGACATCCTGGCCTTCGAGCGGCAGTGGTGGAAGTACGCCGGTGCCAAGGAGGACGCGATCAAGGAGCTCTTCTCGCTCTCCGCCACCCGGTACTACCAGGTGCTGAACGCGCTGGTCGACACCCCCGAGGCGCTGGCCGCCGACCCGATGCTGGTCAAGCGCCTGCGCCGGGTCCGGGCCAGCCGGCAGAAGGCCCGCGCCGCGCGCAAGCTCGGCTTCGAGATCACCTGATCTGTAGAGTTCAATGCTGTGAGCAGCACCCAGAACAGCCGCGCCATCCCGATTCGGGCGATCATCATGATCCTCGTCGCGCTCGCGATAGCCTTCGCCGCCGTGGGTGTGCACGGCTTCATCACCCGTGACGACGACCCCGATGCCGCGCTCAACGCCCAGGAGGCGAAGCTGCAGGCCGCGGCCACCGAGACGTCCGCCGCCGCGAAGCCCGAGGTGTGCCTGATCGCGGTCAAGGGCGCGCCCGTGGCCGACGCCACCGAGAAGCTCACCGCGGCGGGCTTCGCACCCGCCGGGGACCCCGCCGCCTGGCCGGCTCGCCCCGCGGCGCCGCGCGCCACCACCGTCTTCTTCGACGAGGGCGGCGAGAGCAACGCCAAGGCCGTGTCCGAGGCGCTCCCCGGTTCGGCCGTTGCGGCCCGGCCCGGAGGACTCGAGGCCTGCGGCGGCAAGATCGCCGTCGCGGTCGTCCGCAAGTAGGAGTCCGCATGTGGCGGGACGAATCGGGTCCTGTCCGCGACGGTGTGTGCGACCCCGGATATGATTTGCGCAAGCTCAGCACAGGTAGCCGTTGCATAAGGAGTCGTCGATGACGAAGCGTTGGTCCCTCGCCCCCATTGCGATCCTCCCGGTGGCGGCACTCGCCTTGACCGGCTGCACCACCAACGAGGAGCCGGCCGCCCCGGGCGCCGGGACCACCCCCGCGGTCGTCACCGGCGGCACCGTGCCCGCGCAGGGACCCGTACTCAGCAACGCCCCCGGCGCGCACGGCGGCGAGGGCGAGAAGGCCTCCGAGGGCGAGGGCACTCCGTCGAGCGGCACCGCCGAGGCCTCCCTCATCAAGGGCGACGGCAGCAGCGCCGGCAAGGCCAGCTTCAGCGAGAAGGACGGCGTGGTCGTCGTCGACGTCCGCGTGACCGGCCTCCCGGCGGGCTTCCACGGCATGCACATCCACAGCGTCGGCAAGTGCGAGCCCAACTCCACCGCCCCCGCCACCGGCGGCGCGGCCCCGACGGCCCCCGGCGACTTCCTTTCCGCGGGCGGCCACTACCAGGTGGGCGGCCGCACCCAGCACCCCGCGAGCGGCGACCTGGTGTCGATCTACGTCAACGCCAACGGCACCGGCCAGACGGTGACCAGCACCAGCTCGTTCAGCCTCTCGGACCTCAAGCGCAACAGCGGCGGCGCCGCCCTCATGGTCCACGCCGACGCCGACAACTTCGGCAACGTGCCCGCGTCCAAGTACGCGAACGCCGTTCCGGGCCAGCCCGTCCCCGACGCCCAGACGCTCTCCACCGGAGACGCGGGCGGCCGCATCGCCTGCGGCGTGATCAAGGTCGGCTGACCATCGAGCCCGTCGCCTTCGAGGCGTCGCCGCGGCCGACGATCGGCGTCGAGTGGGAGTTCGCCCTCGTCGACCGGGAGACCGCGGACCTCGTGAGCCGCGCCGGCGAGCTGTTCGACGGTGTCAGCGCCACCGGATCGGACCTCGCCCCCCGAGTGCACTCGGAGATGCTCAAGAACACCGTCGAGGTGGTCACGGGCGTCTGCAACGACACCGCTGAGGCGATGGCCGACCTCGCCTCCACCCTGCAGGTGGTGCGCGGCGTGGCCGACGGCATGGGCGTCGACCTGTTCGGCGCGGGCACCCACCCCTTCGCGCAGTGGAACGCCCAGCAGCTCACCGACAACCCGCGATACGACGAGCTGATCGCCCGCACCCAGTGGTGGGGCCGGCAGATGCTGATCTGGGGCGTGCACGTGCACGTGGGGGTCAACCACCGCGACAAGGTGCTGCCCATCATCTCGGCGCTGCTCAACCAGTACCCGCACCTCCTGGCCCTGTCCGCGAGCTCCCCGATGTGGGGCGGTCACGACACCGGCTACGCCAGCACCCGGGCCATGATGTTCCAGCAGCTGCCCACCGCCGGGCTGCCCTTCCAGTTCGAGCGGTGGAGCGAGTTCGAGCGCTTCGTGCACGACCAGAAGACCACCGGGATCATCGACCACCTCAACGAGATCCGGTGGGACATCCGTCCCGCGTGCCACCTCGGCACCATCGAGGTCCGGATCTGCGACGGTGTGTCCACCTTCGCGGAACTCGAGTCGATCGTCGCGCTGATCCACAGCCTCGTGGTGTGGCTCGACGGCCGGCTCGACGCGGGGGAGACGCTGCCGACGTTGCCGCCCTGGCACGTTCAGGAGAACAAGTGGCGCGCCGCGCGCTACGGCCTCGACGCGATCATCATCCAGGACGCCGACAACAACGAGCGGCTCGTCACCGACGACCTGGACGAGCTGCTCGAGCGGCTCGCGCCGGTCGCGCGGCGGCTCGGCTGTGAGCGGGAACTGTCGGCGGTGCAGGACATTCCGCGTCGTGGGGCCTCGTATCAGCGGCAGCGCGCCGTCGCCGACGGGGCCTGCAACCTCGACACCTACCGCGACGTGGTCCGCTCCGTCACCGGAGATCTCGTCCTGCCGTGACCGCCGCCCACCTCGCGGCGGGAAGTACGAGCGAGGAACTCGGTTCTCAGTCGCGGGCGCCGGTCTCCATGTCGCCCGGCTCGATCGTCTGGTCCTGCAGGCGCTGCTCCTGGTAGGCCACGCGGCCCACGCGATGCGCGACCACCGGAGCGGTGAGGAGCGCGAACAGGCCCGCCAGCACCAGCATCCACACGTCGACCGATTCGGACAGGCGGATCGCCGCGCCCGCCAGCAGGAGCAGCAGGCCCATCGTCTGCGGCTTGGTGGCGGCGTGCATGCGGGTCATCGTGTCCGGGAACCGGATGATGCCGATCGCCGACGTCAGCGCGAAGAACGCGCCCGCGATGAAGCAGATGCTCGAGATGACGTCGATCACGGGCGATCACCGTCTTCAGGCCGGGGAGTGGCGCCCGGGGGTTCGGCGGCCTCCGCAGGCGGCTCCGGCTTCGGCGCGGTGGCGAGCCAGTTCGACCGGGCGACGCCGGCGTCGTCGGGCACGCGGAAGCGCGCGACCGACGTGGAGCCCACGAAACCGATCAGGGACAGCGCGACGATCCCGGGGATCACCGACGAGTTGCGGCTGTACGCCGCCCACACCGCCAGGCCGCCCATCGCGATCGCCACCAGCGCGTCGACCGCCACCACGCGGTCGAGGGTGTTGGGCCCCACCAGGAGCCGGTACGACGTGACGAACGCCGCCAGCACCAGCACGACGCCCGTCGTCACGAACACCGCCGTCATGACCGGTCCTCCTTCCGATCGCCGCCGGAACGCGTACGCCGGTACGCGATCTCGGGGGCCGCGACGCTGCGCGCGTCGCCCACCTCGTGCCGGTCCGCACCCGCGACGTGGTGGTACTCGTCGTCGTCCACGCCGTGCATCGGACTCGGATGCCACTCGTTCTCCCGCTCGAAGGCGCTCACGAACAACCGCTCCAATCGGGCCGTGGAGCGGTAGAACTGGCGCACCGCGCGTTCGCTGCTGACGTCCACCACGTGCACGTACAGCAGGCGGCGCTTGGTGTCGATGTCCAGCACCATCGTGCCGGGGATCAGGTTCATCATGTCGACCAGCAGCGTGAGCACGAGGTCGGACTTGATGACCACCTTCGCGCGCAGCACCGCGCTCATCGGCGGCGGCCCCGGACGGATCGCCAGCCACGCCACCTCGAGCGAGGACCGCAGCAGCTCGACGAAGAACACGACCATCAGCTTGAGGAGCGAGAACAGGTGCACCCGGCCCTCGACGGGCACCGGCGGCAGCGGCAGCAGCAGGAGGATCGCCAGGCCCACGAGGAGGCCGCCCGCGATGTTGCCCGGGGTGATCGAGCCCCACAGCATCACCCACACCGCGTCGAGCCACAGCAGCTGGCCGATCTTCACGGCGACGGTCCGCCCGTCGCTGAGGTCCGGCAGGATCCGGTTCACGAGTCGCCTAGCCACGGCCGCCTCCCGTTCCGGCCGGCGCACCGTCGGCCCGGTCGATGCCCGGGGGCGCACCGTCGGGCGTCCTGACCTTCGGCACGGCCTCCGGGCCGAGCACCGCCTCGATGTAGTCGACGCGGCCGATGAGCTGCGCCGCCGCGCGGTCCGTGACGTCGAACATCGGGCCCGCCCAGATCGCGATGACGAGGCCCACAGCGAGCAGGCCCGCCGTCGGGGCCACCATGCTCAGCGGCATCCTGCCCACGTCCTCGCGATCCGCGAACTCGATGTCGTCCGCGTCGTCGAGCAGCGCCTCCGGGTGGGCGCCCGCGAGCTGCCCCTCCGGGGCGTCCGCGCGCGCCCGCCAGAAGGCCTTCGTCCACACGCGGACCACCGCGTACAGCGTCAGCAGCGACGTGATCACACTGCCCGCCACCAGGACCCACGCGAGGATCGAACCCTGCTGCACACCCGCCTCGATCAGGCCCACCTTCCCGATGAAGCCCGAGAACGGCGGGATGCCGCCCAGGTTCAGCGCGGGCAGGAAGAACAGGATCGCGAGCACCGGGCTCGCCGCGGCCAGCCCACCGAGGCGGCGCAGCGACGCCGCGCCCGCCTGGCGCTCGATGAGGCCCACCACGAGGAACAGTGTGGTCTGCACGAGGATGTGGTGCACCACGTAGTAGATCGTCGACGACAGGCCCAGCGGCGTGGACAGGGCGATGCCGAAGATCATGTAACCGATGTGGCTGACCAGGGTGAAGGACAGCAGTCGCTTGATGTCCGTCTGCGCGATGGCGCCGAGGATGCCGACGATCATCGTCAGCAGGCCCGCGATCATCAGCACGTCGTCCAGCGAACCGCCCGGGAACATCAGCGTGTGTGCGCGGATGATCGCGTACACACCGACTTTGGTGAGCAGTCCGGCGAACACCGCGGTGACCGGGGCCGGGGCCGTGGGATAGGAGTCGGGGAGCCACGTGGACAGCGGGAACACCGCGGCCTTGATCCCGAACGCCACCAGCAGCACCGCGAACAGCGACGTGCGCGTGCCGTCCGGCAGGTCCTGCAACCGGATCGCCATGTCCGCCAGGTTCAGCGTGCCCGTCGCGAAGTAGGCGTAGGCGATGCCCAGCAGGAACACCACCGACGAGACCATCGAGACCATGACGTACGAGACGCCCGCGCGGATGCGGTCCGCGCTGCCGCCCACCGTCAGGAGCACGAAACTCGCGGCGAGCAGCATCTCGAAGGAGACGAACAGGTTGAACAGGTCGCCCGCCAGGAAGGCGTTGCAGACGCCCGCCGCGAGGATCAGGTAGGTGGGGTAGAAGATCGAGACCGGCTGGTTCGCGTTGCCGTCCCGGATACCCTGCCCCACCGAGTACACGAGCACGCCCAGCAGCACGATCGCCGAGACCAGCAGCATCATCGCCGCGAGCTGATCGGCCACCAGCGTGATGCCCAGCGGGCTGCCGCGGCCGTCCCGGTCGCCCCAGCCGCCGATGTGCAGCGCCACGGTGCCGTGCCGGTCGGTGTAATAGAGCATCGCCGCGGAGACGGCGACGATCGCGGTGAGCGAGAACAGCGCGATGAGCTGCTGCAGCCGCGGATGACGGCCCATCACCATCGTGACCGCGGCCGCCACGACCGGCAGCACGGTGGGCAGCGGGATCAGGGTCAGCATCGTCGATTCGGTCATCATCGCGCGTCCCCCTTCCCGTCGCCCGGCGGCAGTTCTCGTTCGGTCGGCACCCGCGGCAGGGGCAGCGCCCCGGTGTCCACCGCGTCCAGGCGGGCCTTCTTGAGGTCCTCGGTGGACAACGGCTCACCGTCGGGTCCGAAGGCGTCGCCGAGAGCCGACGGTTCGCCCGTGATCGGATCGTCCGAGGCGTCGTAGTCCGGATCATCCGAGGCGCGATCCACGTCGCGCTCGAGCACCTTGGTGTCCTCGGGGTCGTCGTCGACCTCGTCGTCGGTGTTGATCGTGAAGGACCGATAGGCGAGGGCCAGGATGAAGGCCGACAGGCCCATCGTGATGACGATCGCGGTGAGCACCAGTGCCTGCGCGAGCGGATCCGCCTCGGTGGTGCGGCCCTCCGAGAAGAAGCCCACGATCGGCGGGTTCCCCGGCGGCGACGCCAGCGCGATGATGAGCAGGTTCACGGCGTTGCCGAACAGGATGATGCCCATCAGCATCCTGGTGAGGCTGCGGTCCAGCAGCAGGTACACCCCGGTCGCCACGAGCACGGCGATGGCGGCGAAGAGGCCGACGTCGACGATCATCGCGCACCCCCGCTCGACTGGACCGGTATCGGTGACGTCATGTCGGTGGGCGATCCCTCCAGGTCGAGGCGGGCCCCGAGGCTGCGGAGCACGTCGAGCACCAGGCCCACCACGATCAGGTAGACGCCCGCGTCGAACGCCAGGGCGGTGACGGCCTTGACGTCGCCGAAGACGGGCAGCGTGAACTCGAACGCGACCGACGTCATGGCCGGCGCGCCGAGGACGAGCGACACGATGCTGCCCGCGGCGGCCAGCAGGAGGCCGACGCCCAGGATGCGGCCCGCGTCGAGCGGGATCGTCTCCCCGATCTCGTACCGGCCGCCCGCGAGGTACCGCAGCACCAGCGCGAGGCCCGCGGTCAACCCGCCGGCGAAGCCGCCGCCGGGTGCGTTGTGCCCGGCGAAGAAGAAGTACACGGACAGCACCATGATCGTCGGGAACACCAGCCGCGAGGTGACCTCGAGCACCAGCGAGCGGTGTCGCGGGTCGCGCAGGGCGCTGCCCCGCAGCCAGGTGGTGCCCGACGAATCGGCGGCGGCCGCCGCCTCGGCGGTGACCCGCGGGGCGGCCCCGAACCGCCGATTGCGGAACACCAGCGAGGCGACCCCCGTCGCCGCCACGAGCAGCACGGAGATCTCGCCGAAGGTGTCCCAGGCGCGGATGTCCACCAGGATCACGTTCACGGTGTTGTGGCCGTAGCCGAACTTGTAGGCCTGTTCGGGCAGACGGTCCGCGACGGGTTCCGTCATCCGGGCAGCGCGCGCCGCGATCGCGACGGCGACGACCATCGCGGCGACGGCGACGCCGAGCAGCGCACGCGCCACCCGGGAGGGGCGGCTTCCGGTGATCGGCGCCTCCGCGGGCAGCTTGCGCAACACCAGCACGAACACGACCAGCGTGAGGGTCTCCACCAGGAACTGGGTGAGCGCGAGGTCCGGCGCGCCGTAGATGGCGAAGACGATGCCGGTGCCGTAGCCGGTGACGCTCACCACGAGGACCGTCGCGAGGCGGTTGCGCAGCACCACTGCCGTGAGTGCGGCGGCGCACATCAGCAGGGAGATCGCGAGGAACAGCGGGGAGGACTCGATCCGCATCTCGGGGCGGGCGCGGGTCCCCGCGTAGAGCACCACGATCGGCAGCAGCACCAGCGTGAGCAGGATCGTGCCCTGCGTCAGCGGCAGCGAGCCTCGCTGCGTGCCCTGCGTCATGCGCAACGACAGCCAGTCCGCGGCCCGCAGCGCACCGTCGTACAGCCGGTCCGCGTTGCCGAGCAGCGGGCTGTTGCGCCGGCGCAGCCGGGAGAACGGGCTGTTCGGCTGGGCGATCACGATGCCGGAGCAGATGACCAGCGCGGTGAGGCCGAGGGTGAGGCCGAAGCCGTGCCACAGCGCCAGGTGGTACGGCTCCTCGGCCGGCGGGAACGCCCCGTCGGGGTAGCCGGCGAGGACCCCGTCGAGCCGGGGCGACGCGACGCCGGCGACGAGGCAGAGCGCCGCCAGCAGCGCCGGCCCCACGAGGAAGAGCGTGCTGGGACGGTGCATCTCCGCGACCGCGCGGGTGGGGGAGTCCTGTCCTTTGCGGCCGAAGGCGCCCCAGAGGAACCGGATGCTGTAGGCCATGGTCAGCGCGGAGCCGACGCACAGTCCGATCAGCAGGAGTACGGGGAGCGGCGACGGGAGGGCGCTGTGCAGCACGGTTTCGAGCGCGGCCTCCTTCCCGACGAAGCCGTACAGCGGCGGCAGGCCCGCCATCGACGCGGCGGCGAGCGCGGCGACCACCGCGAGCGCCTTCTGCTCCCGGCCGAGGAGGGCCAGCCGCCGGATGTCGCGGGTGCCGGTGGTGTGGTCGATGATGCCGACCACCATGAACAGGGTCGCCTTGAACAGGGCGTGCGCGGTGAGCATCGTGACGCCCGCCAGCGCGACGTTCCGTTCGCCGACACCGACCAGCACCATGAGCATGCCGAGCTGGCTCACCGTGCCGAACGCGAGGATCAGCTTGAGGTCGAACTCTCGGAGCGCGCGCCACCCGGCCAGGATCATCGTCAGGATGCCCAGGCCGAGGACGATCACGCGCCACGAGGCGAGGTGCGCGAACGCGGGGGCGAGCAGCGCCACGAGGTAGATGCCGGCCTTCACCATGGCGGCGGCGTGCAGGTAACCCGAGACGGGGGTGGGCGCGGCCATGGCGCCGGGAAGCCAGAAGTGGAACGGCACGATGGCCGATTTCGAGATCGCGCCGACGAGGATCAGCACCACCGCGACGTTGACGCCGATCGTGATGGACGACGGGTCGGCGACCGCCCGGGCGATCACCTCGGAGAACAGGTAGCTGCCGTAGTGCTCGCCCAGCTGGACGATGCCGACCAGCATCGCGAGCCCGCCGAGCGTGGTGACCAGCAGCGCCTGGGTGGCGGCGCGGCGGCTGGTGGCGCGCTCGGCGTAGTAGCCGACGAGGAGGAAGCTCAGCACCGACGTGAGCTCCCAGAAGACGTACATGGCCAGCATGTTGTCGCTGACCACGAGACCGAACATGACGGCCATGAACGCCACCAGCTCGGCGGCGAAGGTGGGCAGCTTGCGGGTGCTGCCCGTGCCGGTGAAGTATCCGGCGCAGTAGACCAGGATGACGGCGCCGATCCCGAGGACCAGCACGGACATGACGGCGCTCAGCGGCGTGAGCCGCAGGTCGACGTTCATGTTGAGCGACCGGACCCAGGTGAAGGACTCCGTCCGCACCGGTTTCCCGGCGGTGGGCCATTGGGCCAGGATCCACACCAGGGCGGCCGCGGGGACCGCTGCGAGTCCGAGAAACCCGCGCGCGCCGAACCGACCGACGACTACAGGGGCGGCTAAGGTCGCCAATGACAAACTGACAAGGATGACAAGCAAGGGCACTCCGTCCTTTTTGAGCGGGGTGTCGTTCCTTAAAGATTCTACCGGTGAGGTATGACGAGGGCCCCATGGACCAGTTGAAGGATCGTCCGACTACTTCGGCCGCGGCTCGACGACGCGTCGGGCGAACGGTCGCCGGCGCGCTGGCCGCCGGTGCGCTGCTCCTCGGCGGCGCCGCCTGCGGGCCGAGCGACGACGGTGCCGACCCCGGTCCTACGGTGACCCTGCCCGCCTCCTTCCCCAAGGCCGACGTGCCCCTCGTCGACGGCACCCTGATCGACGCGGGCGAGCGCGACCAGGACGGCGTCAAGGTCTACAACGTGACCGTGCAGGCCGCGCCCGGCGGCTTCGACGAGGCGAAGAAGAAGCTGGCCGACGCGGGTTTCCAGGCCCTCGGCGCGGGCCCCGAGGGGAGCAGTACCTCTGCCCAGTACTCGGGGAAGGGCTACGTGATCACCGTGAGTTCGGTGACGGACGCCGCGATCCCGAACTCCGTCTTCTACTCGATCAGCAAGGCCTGACCCGCGCGGTGACGACCGCCAGCACCGCGTAGGTCGCGCCGGCCACCGCCGCCGCGACGGCGAGGCCCCGCGCGAAGTCCCCCGAGGACGCGGGTCCCGCGAGCGCTGCGAACAGGCCGACGCCCACCGTGGTGCCGGCCTGACGGGCCGCGTTCGACAGTCCGGATGCCAGGCCGGGAGCCGCAGGGAGCTGCTCCATCGCCGCCGTGACGATCGCCGGCGTGAGCACCGCGATCCCCACGCCCCACGCGAGCATGCCCGCGCCGGCCGGCCACGACGGTCCGCCGCCGGTGACGGCCAGTGAGCCCAGGCCGGCCGCCGCGATCAGGAGCCCTGCGGCGGCCATGAGCCACGCTCCTCGCCGCGCGACGGCCCGCCCCACGGCGGGCCCGAGGAGAGGCATGGGCGCGAACACCGGCAGCAGCGCGAGCCCCGCCCGCATCGGCGTGAGCCCGCCGCTCACCTGCAACCATTGCGTGACCAGGAACAGCATCCCGACCGTGCACAGGTTCATCGCGCCGGCGATGCCCGCGGCGAGGAACAACCGGCGCGGCGCGTGACGCAGGTCGCGCGGCGACGGCGCGTTGCCGCGTCCCGCCGGGCAGGCGGCCACCGCCACGGCGACGATCCCGAGTACCGGCAGGGCGATCCAGAACACCGATCGCCAGCCGAGCGAGCCCGTGAGTGCGCCGCCGATCAGCGGGCCCGCGGGTAGCGCCAGGCCGCCCAAGGCGGACCACACGCCGATCGCCCGCGCCCGCCGGCCGGGTGCGGGGAACAGGGCTGTGACCAGTGCGAGTGTCCCGGGGAGGAGCAGTGCCGCACCCACGCCCTGCGCGAACCGGCCGCCCGCGAGCACCGCCATCGATGGTGCCGCCGCGCACACCGCCGACGCCGCGCCGACCACGGCGAGCCCGGCGAGGACCACCCGGCGGTGCCCGATCCGGTCGCCGAGCACACCGGCGGGGAGCAGCAGTAGGGCGAGCGGCAGCGTGTACCCGTCGACGACCCGCGCCAACCCGGCGGCGCCGAGGTCGTCGCCGATCGCGGGCAGTGCCACCGCGACCACGGTCACGTCCAGCAGGATCAGGAAGTAGCCGCCGCACAGGCCGGCGAGGAGGATGCGTTCTCTCACGCCGCTCATGGTCTGCCCGGATCGCTTCGGCGAGGGCCGAAGCGATCCGGGACTACCGTGCTGATATGCAGGTCGATCTGGAATCGGTGGCGGGCGCGATCGGCGATCCGCGGCGGATCCGTGTGCTGATGGCGCTCGCCGACGGCCGCGCCCTCCCGGCCGGTCGGCTCGCCGCCGAGGCGGGAGTGGCGCCGTCGACCGTCACGGGCCACCTCAACATCCTGCGCGAGCACGGTCTCGTCGATGCCCGGCAGGAGGGCAGGCGTCGTTACTATCGCTTGGCGAATCCGCAGGTGGAGGGCCTGCTGGAGGTGTTGTCGGAGCTCGCCCCGCAGCGTCCGATCACCTCGCTCCGCGAGCACACCCGCGCGCACGCGCTCCGCGCCGGCCGCACCTGCTATCGGCACCTCGCGGGCCGCCTCGGAGTCGACGTGTTCCGCGGGATGCTCGACCTGGGGTGGGTGACCGGGGGCGACGGTGCGCTCGCGCCCGGCGAGCATCTGTCCGCACCGGGGCGGACCGTCGAGTACCGGCTCACCGAGCTCGGGGCGCGGCGGCTGGGGGAGTTGGGCGTCGCCCCGCAGGCGGGGCGGCTGAAGTACTGCGCGGACTGGACCGAGCAGCGGCACCACCTGGCCGGGCCGCTGGGGACCGCCGTGTGTGATGCGGTGTTCGCGCGGGGCTGGGTGGAACGGACGAAGGTGCACCGCGCCGTGCGCCTCACCGATGCCGGCCGGGCGGGATTGGCGGGGATCTACGAGGAGCGACGGTCCGCGTAGGCCTCCAGGTCGGCGACTTGGGCGGGGTCGAGCGACGGGCGGACCACGCGCCGCGCGGCCTCGACGTCCTCCGCCGTCACGGTCGCGGTGTCCATATCGCGCCGCATCGCGGTCAGCGCGGACTCGCGCAGCAGCGCGGAGCAGTCCGCGGCGGAGTAGCCGTCGAGTCCCTCGGCCAGGGCCGCGAGGTCCACGTCGCCGGCCAGCGGGATCGACCGCGACGCGGTCTTCAGGATCTCGGCGCGGGCCTCCGCGTCCGGCGGCGGCACGAAGATCAGCCGTTCCAGCCGCCCGGGACGCAGGAGCGCCGGGTCCACCAGGTCAGGACGGTTGGTGGCGCCCAGGACCACCACGTCGCGCAGCGGCTCGGCGCCGTCGAGCTCGGTGAGCAGCGCCGCGACCACCTTGTCGCCCACGCCCGAATCCGAGGACTGCCCGCGGCGCGGGGCCAGGGCGTCCACCTCGTCGAGGAAGATCAACGACGGTGCGCTGCCCCGCGCCCGGGCGAACAGGTCGCGGACGGCCTTCTCCGATTCCCCGACCCACTTGTTCATCAGCTCGGCGCCCTTGACCGCGTGCACCGACAGTTGCCCGGAGGCGGCGAGCGCCCGCACCACGAAGGTCTTGCCGCAGCCGGGCGGCCCGTACAGCAGGACGCCGCGGGGCGGTTCGACGCCGAGGCGGGAGAACGTGTCCGGGTGCCGCAGCGGCCACAGCACGGTCTCCGTGAGCGCCTGCTTGGTCTGCACCATGTCGCCCACGTCGTCCAGGGTCACCGCGCCGACCGAGACCTCCTCGGCGGCGGACCGGGAGACGGGGCGGATCACCGTGAGGGCGCCCAGCAGATCGGGTTGGGTGATCGCGACGTGCTCCTCGGTGCCGACCACGCGCGCGGCGGCCCGCAGCGCCGCCTCCCGGCACAGGGCGGCCAGGTCTGCGGCGACGTATCCCGGTGCGCGCAAGGCGATCTCGTGTAGATCCACCTTCTCGGTCGGCGCGTCGCGCAGCAGCAGCGCGAGCAGTGCCTCGCGGTCGCGGGCGTCGGGCAGGTCGACGGTGATGGTCCGGTCGGCCAGATCGGGTTCGCGCAGACGGGAATCCAGGTCGCCGGGCGCGGAGGTGGTGGCGAGGAAGGCCACCCGGGGCGCCGCGACGATCTTGCGCAGCTCGTCGAGGATCATCGTCGACACGGGTTCGCGCTGCGCCGGGAGCAGGGCCTCCACGTCGCGCACCAGCAGCGCCGCGCCGGATCCGTTGACCTGCTGCTGCACCCGCGTGGCGGCCTCCTTCACCCGGGCGAGGCGGGCCTGCGGCTCCAGGGCGCCGGTGAACGCCCCGTCGAGCTCCACGAGGGGCCGCGGCGCCACGACGGCCCGCGCCATCGTGGCCTTGCCGCCGCCGGTGGGGCCGGTGATGAGCACCCCGAGGTGCGCGGGCGCGCCCAGGGTGGCGAGCAGCTCCGGCTCGTCGAGCGCCAGGGTCAGCCACTCCGAGAGGCGCTTGACCGCGGCCTCCGCGCCCACCAGATCCGCGACGGGCCGCACCGCCACCGCCTCGGCCTCCACCTCGGGCACGGACTCCTCGATACTCACGGTCACCTCCGCCGCGCCGTCGATCAGGGGCGCGTCCGTCGCGCCGTCCGCCCAGAGCACCGCCGAATTCGGCTGCACCGACACCGGTCCCGGCGTCGGATCCACGGACACGACGGTGAGCAGCTCGTTGGTCCACGTGATGCCCACCAGGCGCGAGAGCTGTTGCGTCGCCGCGGCGTTGGACGTCCCCGGCCCCAGGTCGCGGGGCAGCAGCGAGACGCTGTCGCCGGGCATCATCACCTTCCCCAGCAGGGCCTGCCGGAGGGCGGCACCGTCGAGCGCGTTGCGCGTGAGCGTCGAACCCCTCAGCAGAACCCGCTTCGCGCCGTAGACGGTGGCGGGCGAGATCACGACGGTCGCGTCCTCGCGGAGGCCGCAGTTGGTGATGGTCAGCTCGTCGAGCAGGGCCACCCCGGGCGCGGTCCCGGCGGGGGCGGCGGCGACGACGGCGGCGGTGCGCCGCGCGCCGAGCAACTCGATCCCGTCCCACTCGCGCAGGCCGAGCGCGGCGAGGGCCTCGGCGTGGATGCGGACGATGCCGCGCCGCGCCTCGAGGGCCGAGGTCTGCAGGCGGACGGTGAGCGACAGGTTCGGCACGTCACCACACTAGTCGC
>NZ_HE997626.1:1869841-1898394 GCF_000312385.1 Tsukamurella sp. 1534
CGCGCCGACGGGGCCGCACGGGCCGCCGCTGCTCGCGGCGCATCTGGCGGCGTTCGGCGGGCTTGGTCTCCCATGCGGACGGACGCGCGGCGACCCACCGCTTCGACCGCCACGCGAACGGGATGTGCAGCAGGTACGCCAGCGACACCACGATGAGCGCGACGTACGGGAAGGTGAGGATGAGCGCGACCAGGCACGCGACCACCACGAGCACGCCGGCCGCCTTGGCCGGTTCGACGGTCATCGTCTTGAAACTGGAGGTGGGGATCCGGGACACCGTGAGCGCCCCGATGAACAGCGTCCACACGGCGACGACCGCGGTGTTCGACCACCATCCCGCGCCCCACTCCTGCTGCGCGGCCAGGGGGACGAGCACCAGCAACGCACCGGCGGGCGCGGGCACGCCGACGAAGAAGTCCTTGGTGTACGCGGGCGCGGTCGGGTCGGCGGCGAGGGTGTTGAACCGTGCCAGCCGCAGCACCATCGCCACCACGTACACCAGCACCACGGCCCAGCCGGCGGGCGAGCCGTCGAGGCAGGTGAAGTACAGGATCAGCGCCGGGGTGACGCCGAAGTTGATCGCGTCGGCGAGGGAGTCGAGCTCCGCGCCGATCTTGGTGGACGCGCCCAGCAGGCGGGCCACCCGGCCGTCGAGACCGTCGAGCACCGCAGCGACGACGACCAGCAGGATCGACAGGTCGATCTTGCCCTCGGCGGCGAACCGGACGCCGGTGAGGCCGGCGCACAGCGCGGCGACGGTGAGGACGGACGGAAGCATCATCACGCCGACGGGCCGGTGTCCGTCGGCGTCCCGGTCCTTCGTGGGGGCGGTCACGGGAGGTCGTCGGGGCGGTCGTCGGTGTCCGGGGTCCGCGGCAGGCGGGCGATCACCGTCTCGGCGGCCACGGCGTGCTGACCGCTCCACACCGCGAGCTCGGTGCCCGCCGGGAAGTAGGTGTCCACGCGGGAGCCGAACCGGATGATGCCGTAGGTCTCGCCGAGCTCCAGGGCGTCGCCGGGGGCGCAGTCGGTGCGGATGCGGCGAGCCACGAGCCCGGCGATCTGCACCACCCCGACGGGGCCGTACTCGGTGGCGAGCCGCACGCTGGTGCGCTCGTTGGCGTCGCTGGCCTCGGGGAGGTCGGCGGAGAGGAACTGCCCGGAGGTGTGCACCACGGAGTCGACGACGCCGGCCAGCGGCGCGCGCTGCACGTGCGCGTCGAAGACGGACAGGAAGATCGAGACGCGGGGCAGCGGCCCGTCGCCCAGCCCCAGCTCGGCCGGCGGCACGTGCGTGTCCACGAGCGTCACCTCGCCGTCGGCGGGCGCCACGGCGACGCCCTCCTCGGCCGGGACGACCCGCGGCGGGTGCCGGAAGAAGCCGGCGCAGGCCGCGGCCGTGACCAGCGCGGGAACGCGGATCCAGCTGCGTCTGTAGCCGACCGCCGCCACCCCGAGGGAGCCGGCGATGAACGGGATCCCGGCGGGGTGCAGCGGCGGCACGGTGTGCCGGATCAGTTCGGCGACGTGCTCGATGCCGGTGGAGTGCTCGGTCAGATGGCCGTCGACCGGCGTGCGTGGTCGGCGCGCCACCTCACGTCCTCTCGTATCGCTGTTCGTGTCGGGCCATATTCTCGCACCCGGCGGGGGGATTACTTACTACCGGACTTGCTCCCTGTGAACAGCTTCACTACGCCGAGCAGCAGGCATGCGCCGACCAGCGCCGTGAGGAAGGTGAAGATCCACCCCAGTGCGCCCGTCTGGACGTCGAACAGGCGGAGGATGTAGCCGCCGATCCAGCCGCCGATGCAACCGACGATGACATTGAGGAAGATCCCCATCTGCTTGTCGGTGCCCATGATCTTGCTCGCGATCCAGCCCGCGAGCCCGCCGATGATGATCCAAGCGAACCAGCCTGCGCTGAAGTTCTTCGACGCGAGCATCACGGTGTCTGCGTACTGCACGATCATGACTACCTCCTGGTCAGTGGTCGAGGTCGATCAGGTCCACCGGCTCGCCCGCGGCCAGGTTTTGGACCTCGGGCGGGATGTCCAGGAGACAGTCGGCCTGCGAAAGCCATCGTAAGTAGTGGGAACCCGGTCCGCCGAGAACCGAGACCGAATCGGTACCGTCGTCCGACCTCTCGATCCGTCCGCGCAGGTACTGGCGTTTCCCGGGGATGGACTCGATCGGCGCGGCGAGCCTCGCGCGCCGCCGCGGCCGGTCGGGCGGCAGGCCCATCGCGGCCCGGAGCGCGGGCCGCAGGAACACCTCGAAGGACACCAGCGCGCTGACGGGGTTGCCGGGGAACGTGACGAACGGGGTGGGCGGCGCACCGTCGAGCGCGACGATGCCGCAGCCCTGCGGCATGCCCGGTTGCATCGCCACCTTGGTGAACTCGACGCCGCGGTCGGCGAGCGAGTCCTTGACCACCTCGTACGCGCCGGCGCTGACGCCGCCGGTGGTGACCACGAGGTCCACCCCGCCGTTCGCGAGCCGCTCGGCCACCCGGGCGAGCAGGGCGCGGGGGGAGTCCTCGACGAAGCGCAGCGTCTCGACGGCGGCGCCGGCCTCGATGAGGGCTGCGGCCAGCATCTCGGCGTTCGACTCGTAGATCTGGCCCGGCTGCAGCGGCTGTCCGGGCGCGACCAGCTCGGAGCCGGTCGACAGCACGGCGACCCGTACCGGCGCGAACACGGGCACGGCGGTGAGGCCCAGGGCGGCGGCCAGTCCCACCGCGGCCGGGCCCATCCGGTCGCCCGCGTGGAGGGCGAGGTCGCCGGCGGCGATGTCGCTGCCCGCGGCGCGGAAGAACCGGCCGGGCTCGGGCGCCGCCTCGATCCGCACCCGGTCGACGCCGCCGTCGGTGTTCTCCACCGGCACGATGGAGTCGGCACCCTCCGGCACGACGGCGCCGGTCATGATGCGGTGCGCGGTGCCGGGCGCGAGCGGCGGCACGCCCGTGCGGCCGGCGGGGATGTCCTCGACGACGGGCAGCACGGCGCCCGCTGTCGCGTCCGCGGCCCGCACGGCGTACCCGTCCATGGCCGAATTGGTGAACGGCGGCAACGAGATCGGGGCGGCCACGTCGCGAGCCAGGACCAGGGTGGGCAGCAGGCCGGGCGCCAGTTCGACGGTCCGCGGTGCCGGCACGATCGCGGCGACGGCGGCCCGGTGCTCCTCGACGGATCTCATGCGAATCGGGTGAGCAGCAGCGCCTCGGCCAGGGCGGTGCGCTCGATCTCGCGGGGGTCGACGGACTCGTTGGGCGCGTGGATCCGGCACTGCGGCTCCTCCACGCCGAGGAGCGCGATCTCGGCCCCCGGGGCGGCCTTGCGGAGCTGGGCGCACAGGGGGATGGAGCCGCCCTGCCCGCTGGCGACGACCTCGACACCGCCGTACGCCTCCGACAGCGCCTCGGTGAGCCGGGTGTAACCGGGGCCGGTGGTGTCGGCGGCGAACGGCTCGCCGACGGACTCGACGTGGGCGTCGACGTGCGCGCCCCACGGCGCGTGGTCGCGCAGGTGCGCCACGAGCTTCTCCCCCGCGGTGTGCGGATCGGTTCCGGGCGGCACGCGCAGGTTGAGCAGGGCGGCGGCGCGGGGCTGGATCGCCGCCGCGGCGGTGGCGGTGGCGGGCGCGTCCAGGCCGATGACGGTGACCGCGGGCCGCGCCCACAGCTGGTCGGCGATGGTGCCGGAGCCGAGGATCGCGGTGTCGTCGAAGATCGCCGCGTCGGCGGCGAACCGGGCCGGATCGTACGGCTCGCCCGACCACCGCGCGGAGGCGTCGAGCCCGTCGATCGTGGTGTTCCCGCGCTCGTCACGGAGGGTGGCGAGCAGGGCGATGAGGGCGGCGATCGCATCGGGCGCGGCGCCGCCGAACTGCCCCGAGTGCAGGTCGGAGGTGCCGGTCGCGAGCTCGACGCGCACGCTCACCGCGCCTCGCAGCGACGTGGTGAGGGTGGGCCGGCCGACGGCGACGTTGCCGGTGTCGGCGATGAGGATGAGATCGGCCCGGGCCAGGTCGGGGCGCTGCGCGATGAGGTCGTCGAGGCCCTCGCCGCCGGCCTCCTCCGAGCCCTCGATCACGAGCCGTACGCCCACGGGGAGGGCGCCCGCGGCCTCCCGGACCGCCCGCAGGGCGGTGAGGTGGGCCACCAGGTTGCCCTTGCAGTCCGCGGCGCCGCGGCCGTACCAGCGTTCGGCGCCGTCCGGCCCAGGGCGCGGGGTCAGCGTGAACGGGTCGGACTCCCAGGCCTCGCGGGGGCCGGGCGGCTGCACGTCGTGATGGCTGTAGAGCAGCACCGTCGGCGCGCCCTCCGGGGCGGGGGTGTGCCCCACGATCGCGATCGACCCGTCGGACGTGGTGACCTGCTCGACGTTGTCGATGCCGGCGGCGGTGAACGCGTCCGCCACCCACTGCGCCGACGCGCGGTTCGGTTCGGCGCCGAATTCGGGGGAGTCGTGCACCGAGGGGTGCGAGACCAGCGCGGACAGGTCCGCCCTGGCCTGCCCCATGAGTCCCGCGACCGCGTCGCGCACCGTCGTATCGGTCATGTCGAGCCCTCCGCGCTGCCGGGAACGTCCGTCGGGCCACGATAGCGCGGCTTAAGCGGGCGCTTGGGGCGTGCTGCTTCTCTGGGATGGCGAGTAATCGCCCGTTCGGTTCGCCATCCAATATCGTGTACACGATAAAAGAAGGTCTCCGGCGGAATGCGTTCCTCCGGGACACGAGATGAGGACTTCCATGCGGAGACTGACCGGCGCCGTACTCGGGGCGGGCCTGTTGTTGACCGGGTGCTCGACCACCGTTCAGGGCACCCCCGTCGTGGATCAGTCCGCGGTGCCCAAGCCGGACGTGGGGAGCTTCTCCACATCGCCGCGGCAGGTCGGGCCGTTGACTGACGTCCAGGCGGTCGCGGCCGAGGGATATCGGATGATCGCCACGATCCCGCTGGCGCCGGACATCGATCCGGCGATCCGCTACAACGGCAAGATCACCACGGGGCCGTTGTCGAGCAGCACGAAGTCGACCTTCGGCGAGGGCGTGTTCATCGCGCTGACCGGCGCCGAGGTGGCCGCGTACACCTCGGCCTCCGACAAGGATCCGGGGGCGTCGACCTCCGATCCGGGGAAGACGATCGTCATGGGCGTCTACCGGATGAAGGACGAGGCGGCGGCGAAGGCGGCGGTGGCCGCTCCGGCCCTGCTCGCCCCGGAGAAGGGCGTCACGAACGACGACGGCCCGCGGAAGACGCCGGTGACCGTGCCGGGCCACGGCGAGGCCAAGGCGTTCACCAAGAAGTGGACGTCGAGCACATCCGTGACGGCTGTCCGCGCCCACGGGCGGTTCGTCCTCGCCGCGTACACGTCGGGTCCGGTCGAGCTGGTGCAGAAGTTCTTCGATCAGCAGATCAAGGGGTTGGAGGGGTTCGAGCCCACACCGACGGAGAAGTTCGCGTCGCTGCCCAAGGACCACGACAACCTGCTGACGTACACGGTGGCCGCGAGTAGCAGTCGCGACGTGGCGCTTCCGGCGCGGGCGGCGCTGGGGGAGCAGACCGACATCGCGGCCTCGAAGAAGAACTTCGACGAGGCCGGCGTCGACTACGTCGCCCGCGGGGCGAGTTACGTGTACCGGGCCCGGGACGAGGCCGGAGCAGACCTCCTCGCCGATCGCTTCATCGCGGAGACGCGCGGGTTCCGCAAGGGGGCGACCGAATCGAAGGTGAAGGGCGTCCCCGGCGGGCGATGCCTCACCTATCCGTCGTACGACGGCGCGAAGACCACGGAGACGTACTGCGTGGTGCCGGTGGGCAGATACCTCGCGGAGCTCGGCGATACACAGCAGGCGAAGGTGGAGCAGGCGCTGGGCGCCTCCTACCTCATTCTTCAGGGGGCGAAATGATCAGGTGGAGAACCGCTTCGGTGGTGGCTTTGGGTGTCGTGCTCGCCGGATGCTCGACGACGGTGCCCGGCGCACCGGAGGCGGACCCGGCGGCGGTCGCGGCGACGCTCGACACCGGCTCGTTCCCGAAGGCGCCGATGGACGTCGCCCCGTTGGACGACGTGGCCGCGAAGACACTGGAGGCGGGCCGCCTCGCGGACACCCTGCCGCTGGTCAACACCTTCGATCCGGACCTGCGGTACAACGGATCCGGCTACCTGGGCACGCCTTCGATGATGGCGCTCCAGATGACGCTGTCGAGCGACGTGAGCAAGGCGGCCGGGGACTTCGTGCTCGGCGCCATGTTCGGCGCGAACGACGCGAAGCCGGGGTCGGGGAAGCGCAAGAAGGACATGGCCGTCGCGGTGCTCCGCATGGCGGACGCGGGCGCCGCGAACCGCGCGATGGAGTACAAGGACTTCGGCAAGGCCGACGCCGGTGATCAGCCGCGAACCCCGGTGACCCTGCCGGGCCACCCGTCCGCGAAGGCCGTCTCAACCGAGTGGAAGTCGTTGGGGACCACGACGTTCACGGCGATGATGGCCTCCGGCGAGTACGTGCTCGCGGCGACCGCGACCACGGTTGACCCTGCCGACGGCCCCAAGCGACTGTCCGACTTCTTCAGCGATCAGCAGAAGGCGCTCGCCGATTTCAAGGCTGTGCCGCTGGACAAGCTCACCGCGCAGCAACCGGATCCGAACGGCGTCGTCAGGCTGGCCCTGCCGCAGGACCCCAAGACGTGGACCACTGCGACCAAAGCCGCGGGCCGCAACGACGACGTGGTCGCCGCGGAGAAGCGGATGAAGGACGCGGGAGTGGACTACATCGGCTACGGCGAGTCCACGGTGTTCCGGACCAAGGACGCCGCCGCGGCAACGGGATTCGCGAAGAGCGTGGGCGACTGGTACCGCGAGACCTACCCCGACGGTTCCGCCTCGTCGGCGATCAAGGCGGCGCCCGGCTCCCTGTGCTGGACGTATCCGCGGTACAAGGGGTCGAAGGATTCCAAGACCGCGTGCGCCGTCGCGCACGGACGCTACGTCGCGACCGTCTCCGACGAGCAGGCTGTCAAGGCCATCCAGGCGATCAACGCCTCGTACCGGATCCTCTCCGACACAGAATGATGCGCGAGCCCAACCGCCTCCCCGTCGCCATTCTGGCGGGATGCCTTGCGCTCACCGGCTGTTCGGCGACGGTGGCCGGCACCCCCGTCGTGGATCCGGCGGCGGCTCCGAAGCCGGAGACCGGTTCGTACCCCACCGCGCCGCGCACGATCGGAGTCGTGACGCAGGAGGAGGGACTCGTGCTGGAGGGGAATCGGATGGCCGAGGTCATCCCGATGGTGCACGAGGTCGAGCCCGCGTTTCACCTTCGGGGCCGGATGACCTCCGGGGCGCCGACGGTCGGGGACGCTTCGGTGAAGAGGATCTTCGGCGATGCCGCCAATCGTGCGATCGGCTCGAGTGCGGAGGTACAGGTGGTCATGGGCGCGGGGGAGGAGCCGCCGGGCGCCAAGCCGGACTTCTCGGTCGATTGGCGCGGGGTCTCGGTCGCGGTCATCCGCATGCCCGACGAGGAGGCGGCGGCGCGCGCCGTGGGGGCGGACCTCCTCGCGGGCGAGAAGGATTCGTCGGGCAAGGACAGCCCGAAGAAGCTCCCGGCGGCGATTCCCGGGCATGAGCGCGCGGTTGCCTACACGCAGGACTTCGGTCAGGGGCTTCGGCCTCCGACGGTCGCGTACCTGGCGCACAAGCGGTATGTCATCGGTGTCTACGGTGACTTCTCGGTGGAGCAGATCCGCACCGTTTTCGATCGGACCACCGTCGGCCTCGACGGCTTCTCGCCGACGTCGCTCGGCACCCTCGGACGGCTGCGTCCCGACCCGGAGGGGGTCACGCGGTTGACTCTCGCTCCGGAGCGGAGGGACACGGGGTATTCGGTCCCGGTCCGGATCGGCGTTCTCACGCAGACGGACGTCAGCCGGTCGGTCAAGACCTTCGCGGACGCAGGGGTCGACGTGATCGGCGTCGGTGGGAGCACCGTGTACCGGGCGCGCGACGAGAGCGGCGCGCGGCACGTCGCCGACGAGTTCGTCGCCGAGACGAAGGCCGCGTACAAGGACGTCGAAACGGAGACGGTGAAGGGAGTGCCGGGCGCGACGTGCCTGACCTTCCGTGAGAACGAGTTCGCGAAGACGAAGAACACGTACTGCGTCGCTCCCGTCGGCCGGTACCTCGGAGAGTTCACCTCGGCGCAGCGCGTCCAGGCGATCCAGGCGATCGGCGCCCAGTACCTGATCCTGCAGAGCCAGAAGTAGGCCGCAGACGAACGGAGGGCGCATCCCGTGCGGGATGCGCCCTCCGTCGATCCGGGAGGCTACTTCGCCTCGGCCTCGGTCTTGATGTGCGAGAGCGTCTGCTTCATGCCCACGAGGAGGCCGCGCTCGAAGTCCTCGTTGCCGCCGAGCAGTGCGCTGATGAGGAGGCTACTTACCGCGGTGGTCTTGCCGTCCGCCGCCTCGCGACGCTCGACGACCGTGGTCTTGTCGCCCTCGGCCACCAGGGTGAAGCTCCACACGGTGTGGTTCTCGGCCACCCGGAACGCGACCTTCTCGTTCGGGGAGAACTCGGTGACCTGGGTGTTGGTGGGCCACACGCGCCAGCCCTGGCGGTTGATGTTCAGCATCCGGGTGCCCTCCTTGAGGGGGCCGCCGAACACGAACACCTTCTTGCACTGCGGGCTGCGCTCGCCCATCTTCGCGAGGTCGGACACGACCGGCCAGACCTTCTCCACGGGCGCATCGACGACGATGCTCGACTCCAATACGGGGGTTGCCATGACCGGATCCTACCCATGGGTAGGAAAAGGGGCCGCGGCCAGCAGCAGACGACCTTGCACTCGACCCCGTCGAGTGCTAGAAACGACTTAGCACTCGGATAACGTGAGTGCTAGGTCAGGTAGGTGAGGCCGGGCCCTCCGCGCACGCGCGGAGGTGACACGCCGGGTCGTCCGTCGCGGGCACCGAATCGACCTAGAAGACGTGTCCAAAGTACGGGTCCAACAGACCCCTATCTGGAGGAATCACTTCGCAATGGCCAAGATCATCGCGTTCGACGAAGAGGCCCGCCGCGGCCTCGAGCGGGGCCTGAACGCCCTCGCCGACGCTGTCAAGGTGACGCTCGGCCCCAAGGGCCGCAACGTCGTGCTGGAGAAGAAGTGGGGCGCCCCCACGATCACCAACGACGGCGTTTCCATCGCCAAGGAGATCGAGCTCGAGGATCCCTACGAGAAGATCGGCGCCGAGCTCGTCAAGGAGGTCGCCAAGAAGACCGACGACGTCGCGGGCGACGGCACCACCACCGCCACCGTTCTGGCCCAGGCGCTCGTGCGCGAGGGCCTGCGCAACGTGGCCGCGGGCGCGAACCCGCTGGGCCTCAAGCGGGGCATCGAGAAGGCCGTCGACGCCGTCTCGGAGCACCTGCTCAAGGAGGCCAAGGAGGTCGAGACCAAGGAGCAGATCGCTGCTACCGCGGGCATCTCGGCCGGCGACCCCGCCATCGGTGAGCTGATCGCCGAGGCCATGGACAAGGTCGGCAAGGAAGGCGTCATCACCGTCGAGGAGAGCAACACCTTCGGGCTCCAGCTGGAGCTCACCGAGGGCATGCGCTTCGACAAGGGCTTCATCTCGGGCTACTTCGCGACCGACGCCGAGCGTCAGGAGGCCGTGCTCGAGGACGCCTACGTCCTGCTGGTCTCGGGCAAGATCTCGACCGTCAAGGACCTGCTGCCGCTGCTGGAGAAGGTCATCCAGGCCGGCAAGCCGCTCGCGATCATCGCCGAGGACGTCGAGGGCGAGGCCCTGTCGACGCTCATCGTCAACAAGATCCGCGGCACCTTCAAGTCCGTCGCCATCAAGGCGCCGGGCTTCGGCGATCGCCGCAAGGCGATGCTGCAGGACATGGCGATCCTCACCGGCGGCCAGGTCATCTCCGAGGAGATCGGCCTGTCGCTCGACACCGCCGGCCTCGAGGTCCTGGGCCAGGCGCGCCAGGTCGTCGTCACCAAGGACGAGACCACCATCGTCGACGGTGCCGGCTCCAAGGAGCAGATCGCGGGCCGCGTCTCGCAGATCCGCGCCGAGATCGAGAACAGCGACTCGGACTACGACCGGGAGAAGCTGCAGGAGCGCCTCGCGAAGCTGGCCGGCGGCGTCGCCGTCATCAAGGCCGGTGCCGCCACCGAGGTCGAGCTCAAGGAGCGCAAGCACCGCATCGAGGACGCGGTGCGCAACGCCAAGGCCGCCGTCGAGGAGGGCATCGTCGCCGGTGGTGGCGCTGCTCTCGCGCAGTCGGGCACCGTCTTCGAGTCGCTCGCCCTGGAGGGCGACGAGGCCACCGGCGCGAACATCGTCAAGGTCGCGCTCGAGGCCCCGGTCAAGCAGATCGCCATCAACGCCGGCCTCGAGCCCGGCGTCGTGGCCGAGAAGGTCCGCAACTCGCCGGCCGGCACCGGCCTCAACGCCGCCACCGGCGTCTACGAGGACCTGCTGGCCGCCGGCATCAACGACCCGGTGAAGGTCACCCGCTCGGCGCTGCAGAACGCGTCGTCGATCGCGGCGCTGTTCCTCACCACCGAGGCCGTCGTCGCCGACAAGCCCGAGAAGGGCGGCGCCCCGGTCGATCCGACCGGCGGCATGGGCGGCATGGACTTCTAAGTCCTGCCACTCGGCTAGGGATTCAGGGCCCGGCATCGTCTTCCCGACGGTGCCGGGCCCCTCTCGTTGCGATTCCGCGGTCGCGCTACAGGTATCCCCGCTCGCCCCGCGTATCTCCGCCGCGCGCGAGGATATCTGTGGCGTGCAGGGATTCGCGTCGCGCCCGGCGGACCATGGATTCGAGGGCCTCGACGGTTTCGGTTCCCTCCTGCGCCTGGTAGGCGACGACGAGTTGCCCCGGCGCGGCGGCGACCTCGAGGGTGGACCATTCGAGGTGCAGCACGCCCGCCTCGGGGTGTGCGATCACCTTGGCGCCGTTCGTCTTCGCCTGCACCTCGCCTTCGCCCCACAGGCGGGCGAAGAGTTCGCTGCGGACCGACAGCTCACCGACGAGTTCCATCAATCGCGGATGTGCGGGGGAGGGGCCCGAGAGTGAGCGGAGGTTGCCGACCGTCTCCCGCGCGACGGTGTCGTAGTCCAGGAACACCTCGCGTGCCTGCGGATCGAGGAACAGGGACCGCGCCATGTTGTCGCCGACGTGCAGGCCGATCCCGCGATGCAGCTCCTCTCCCGAGGCGTTCGTGGCGATCAGGTCGAGCAGCGAATTGGTGACGACGGTCGGGTTCGGCCACGATTCGACCAGTCTCCGCAGGAGGGGCGACACTTCGTCGACGACCTCGCCCCGTTCGGCGGGGAGCTCGGCGAGTCGCGCGAGGTGCGCGGCACCGTCGGCGTCCAGGAGCAGCACCTGGGCGAGCGAGGCGACGACGGCGGGAGAGGGGCGGCGGTCCCTACCCCGCTCGAGTCGAACGAGGTATTCGACGCTGATGCCGGCCTGGGCCGCCACCTCCTCCCTCCGCAGTCCCGGGGTGCGGCGCACGCCCATGGCGCGGAGGCCCAGCGATGCGGGATCGACGCGCTCACGTCGTGCTCGGAGGAATTCGCCGAGGAGGTTGTCCTGCACGCGGTCAACGCTACGCATTGACACCGGACGAGACAGGTAGTGGCGCTACCCCGCAGCGGCGCGGCCTCCCTCCGGGCTTCGTGAGCGGCGACCGTGGAGACATGACAGGTACAGATGAGACAGTCCTCCGGAATCGCACCGCACTCGTCACCGGGGCCGGAACCGGGATCGGCGCCGCCACCGCCACCGCCCTTGCCGCCGCAGGTGCCAGGGTCGCTCTCGTCGGGAGGCGTGCCGATCGCTTGGCCCAGGTGGCATCCGGCATCGGTGCTGAGTTCGCCTCCGCCGACGTCACCGACCGAGACGGCGTGATAGCGGCGATCGCCGAACTCCGAGCCGAGGTAGGACGCTTCGACCTGGTCGTCGCCAACGCGGGAACGATGCTCGCAGCCCCCTTCGACACTGCGGACCAGGACGAGTGGGAGCGCATGGTTGCCACCAACGTCACCGGCCTGCTGACCACGGCTCGCGCGACGATCGACGATCTCACGCAGGCGGCGGAGACCGGACCGGCCGACCTCGTTCTCACGAGTTCCATCGGCGCACACATGGTTCTGCCGGGATACGCCGTCTACACGGCGACCAAGGCGGCGGTCACGCACCTCGCGACGAACCTGCGCGCCGAGTTCGGGCCCCGCGGCGTGCGGGTCCGGGCGATCGAACCGGGGATGACGGAGTCGGAGCTCGGACACGACATGTCTGATCCCGGAGCTCGGGAGTTCCTGCGCCGATTCACGCTTGAGACCCCGCCGATTCCCGCGTCGGCGATCGCGGACTCGGTGGTGTGGAGCGCCTCGTTGCCGGACAGTGTCAACGTCGCGTCGATGATCGTTCTTCCAACGGTGCAGGGTTGAGCGCGGCCTGAGGTGCCGGCCCCTCTCGTTCCGAAACCGGCGTTCTGCCAGGGCACGATGGATATGTCTCGGCGTGATCCCGTAGAACGCCGGTTTCGGTATTCGCGGGGCGGGGATTCGTGTAGCGAAACGGCGGGTGAGCTGCGTATTCGAAGGGGCTTTTCCAACCCCGCCCCGGCGGCGGAGGCCGTGACCGCGCTTGGCAGAATCGTCGGCGGACCCGTCATTGGAGATGAGAGGCGACGACGTGACCGCAGAGACCTTGCAGTTCCAGGCCGAGACCGATCAGCTGCTGTCGCTGATGATCCACTCCGTGTACTCGGAGAAGGACGTCTTCCTCCGCGAGCTGATCTCGAACGCCTCGGACGCGCTGGACAAGCTGCGGCTGGAGGCGTACCAGGACAAGGATCTCGAGGCCGATGCCTCGGACCTGCACATCGACCTCATCCCGGATGCGCAGGCGCGCACGCTGACCATCGCCGACAACGGCGTCGGTATGACCCGCGCGGACGTCGTCGACCTCATCGGCACGCTCGCCAAGTCGGGCACCGGCGAGCTCAAGCAGAAGCTCGAGGCCGCGAAGCAGGCCAAGGAGCAGGGCGCCTCCGCGGAGCTGATCGGCCAGTTCGGCATCGGCTTCTACTCGGCCTTCATGGTGGCCGACAAGGTGACCCTGGTGACCCGCCGGGCCGGCGAGGACACCGCCACCCGCTGGGAATCCGAGGGCCACGGCACGTACACGATCACCGACCTCACGGGCGACGACATGCCCGAGGGCCACGGCACCGCCATCATCCTGCAGCTGCGCGCCCAGGACGACGACGACAGCCTGCACGATTACACGTCCGAGCACGTGCTGCGCACGGTGGTCCGCCGCTACAGCGATTTCATCGCCTTCCCGATCCGCCTACTCCTCCCCGCAGCCGAGTCCGAGTCCACGGCCCCCGACGCCGGGACGGACGGTGCCGAGCCGTCCGGCCCGGAGACGCTGAACTCGATGCAGGCGCTGTGGGCGCGCCCCAAGGACGAGGTGTCGGACGAGGAGTACGCCGACTTCTACCGGCACGTCAGCCACGCGTTCGACGAGCCGTTGGAGACCATCGCCGTCCGCGCCGAGGGCACCTTCGAGTACCAGGCGCTGCTGTTCATCCCCACGATGCCGCCGTTCGACATGTTCTACCGGAACACCAAGCCGGGGCCCGCGCTGTACGTCAAGCGCGTGTTCATCATGGATCACTGCGAGGCCCTGCTGCCCGGCTACCTCCGGTTCGTGGCGGGCGTCGTCGACGCACAGGACCTGTCGCTCAACGTCTCCCGCGAGATCCTGCAGAACGACCGGCACCTGGTGATGATCCGCAAGCGCCTCGTCAAGCGGGTCCTGCAGACCGTGACGGCCATGCGGGAGAACGAGCGCGAGAAGTACGACACCTTCTGGACCGCGTTCGGCGCGGTCCTCAAGGAGGGGCTGCTCGACGATCAGGAGAACCGCGAAACCCTGCTCAAGGCATCGGCGTTCGAGTCGACGTTCAGCGAGAGCGGCACCACCGGGCTCGCCGAGTACGTCGCGCGCATGCCCGAGGGCCAGGACGTGATCTACTACGCCGCCGGCGAATCGCGGCGCCAGCTGGAATCGTCTCCGCACCTGGAGGCGTTCGCGGCCAAGGGATTCGAGGTGCTACTGCTCACCGACCAGGTCGACGAGCTGTGGACGCCCGGTGCGGAGTTCGACGGTAAGCGGTTCGTCTCGGTCGCCAAGGGCGAGGCGGATCTGGGCGACGAGGCGCCGCAGGTCGAGGGCTTCGAGCAGCTCACCGAGTGGCTCTCCGGCGTGCTGGAGGAGAAGGTGTCGGGCGTGCGACTCACGTCGCGGCTCACCACATCACCCGCGTGCCTCGTGGGCGGCGAGTTCGACCTCACCCCGCAGCTCGAGCAGATGTATCGGGCGAGCGGCCAGGAGGTTCCGCGCACCCGCCGCACGCTGGAGCTCAACCCCGAGAACGAGCTGGTGCAGGCGCTCCGCGACCGGATCGCCGGCGCGGAGGAGGCCGGAGCGGACGCCGCGCTCAAGGACGCCGCCGAGATCCTCTACGGCACAGCGGTGCTCGCCGAGGGCGGCGCGGTGGCCGATCCGGCCGAGTTCGCGGCCGTCCTCGCCCGGCACCTGGCCCGCGGCCTGAACTGAGGACCCCGCCGACGCGGCCGTGCCGACTGCCTGAGCCGATCCGCGGCGCGGGCAGGAGGGGTACCGTCGGAATCATGGACGCCACCGACACCACCGCAGCCCGCGAGCTCCTCCAGGATTCCTTCGCGCGCATCCTCGAGCACGCGGAGGACGTGACGGAGGGGCTGACGGCGGACATCGCGGACCGTCGGATCACCCCGAACGCCAACACGATCGCGTGGCTGGTGTGGCACAGCGCGCGGGTGATCGACGCGCAGCTCGCCCCCATCGCCGGCGTGGAGGAGTCGTGGACGGCGGACGGCTGGTACGAGCGGTTCGGGCTCGACCTGCCGCCGGAGTCCACCGGCTTCGGGCACGACCGCGCCGAGGCCGCCGCCGTGCACGGGAGCGACGCGCTGCTCATCGGCTACTTCCGGGATGTGGACGCGATGGCGCGGCGATACCTGGACCGGGTGACGCCCGAGGAGCTGGCCCGGGTGATCGACGACGCGTGGGACCCGCCGGTCACCGTCGCCGTGCGGCTGGTGAGCATCGTCGACGACTGCGCGCAACACCTCGGTGCCGCGGCCTTCCTCAAGGGCGCACTCGCCTCCTGACGGCAGGCCTCTCAGGCTTCCGGCCCGAAGGTCCTCACCGAGTGCAGGGCCAGTTCCACGTGCACCCGGCGCTGGTCGATCGAGTGCCCCAGTAGCTGTTCCACCTGCCGGATCCGATAGCGAACGGTGTTGGGGTGCAGAACCAGCGCTTCGCCGGCGGCCTTGGCGTCGCCGCCCGCGCCGAGGAAGGCCAGGGCGGTGTCCCGCAGGCGCGCGGCGGAATCCGTGGGCGCGGCCAGCTCTCCGAGTTCCCGGCGGATCAGGGTCTGCGCACCCCCGGGTCCCGCGATCCCGTGCGCCAGGCAGGCCAGCTCCACGTCCCGGTAGGCGACGGTCCGTCGCCCCGTCCGCTGCGCGACCTCCAACGCCGCCGCCGCCTCGGCCTCGCTCCGCCGGAACCCGTCGATACCGGCATGCGCGGTGCCGAGGGCGCAGCGCACCGTCGAAGGGAGTTCCGGCGGATCGGGCGCCGCGGAACCCGCGCTCCAGCAGCGCAGTGACCGCGCACCGGTGCGGAGGGCCAGACGGTGCTCACCACCCACGGCCCGGTGCACCGCGAGGCCCGCGCGCTCGAGATGGCGGTGGACGTCCGCATCGGGCACACCGTCGTCGGCCCACAGGACGTAGGCGGTGTGCAGCGCGTGCACCGGGTAGCCGAGAGCCGCACTGACCTCGCCCGCGTCCACCTCCTGCCCGGACAGCACGGCCTCGACCGCGGCGGCCTGCCGGGCGAGCGCGCCGCGCTGCCACTGCTCGCGCTCGGCGGTGAAGGTGCCGATCATCTCCTCGATCGCGTTGTCCAGCCAGTCCGTGGTGCGCGGCCAGAAGTACAGGAGCACCTCGGAGCGCACCTGCACGTCGTCGATCTCCGCGGCCGTGGTCCCCGTGAACACCTCCCACGCGGCGTTCTGGCCCACCCGGTACACCCCGAGGAGGACCTGGATCTCGAAGCCGCGACGAGCCATCGTCCGCGCCAGGTCGTGCGTCTCCTCCCCGGGGTGCGCGGTGGACGACGTGCGTGTGATCGCCGACAGCACGCCGCGCCAGTGCGCACGGGTGCTCGCGTCGAGTTCGGCGCGCAGCAGGGGCTCGCTCATCGCCGGGATGGCGGCGACGATGGCGTCGTCCACTCTCGCCACCATCGCGTCCAGCGTCTGCTCGTTCTCGGCGTTGCGCGAGAACGCGGTGAGCCACTCGCGCGCCGGAGCGCTCAGGTGGTCCATCGCCGCAGCGTTTTGTTCCGGAGGACAAATCCCGCGTCGGTCTTTGCTCATGACGCCAAGAATATGACGGCCATCACAACTGAGTATAGGAGTGCCGAACAACACAACCGACCGCAGGAGCTCCCGATGATCGACCGCACCAGCCAGTACATCGACGGCCAGTGGCGTCCGTCCACCGGAACCGAGGTCATCGACGTCGTCGACGCCGCCACGGAGGAGGTGATCGCCCGGGTCGCCGCCGGAACCGCCGACGACGCGAACGCCGCGGTCGACGCGGCTCGGGCCGCCTTCGACGACTGGTCCCGCACCCCGCTGGAGGAGCGGATCGGCTTCCTCACCCGCGCCGCGCAGGCGCTGCAGGCCCGCCAGACCGAGATCGCCACCCTGGTGACTCAGGAGGTGGGCATGCCCTTCGCCTACAGCAACGTGGTCCAGGCCGGCCTGCCGGTACAGTCCCTCGTCTCGATCGCCGAGGTCGCGAGCACGTACGCCTTCGAGGAGAACGTCTACAACTCGCTGGTCGTGCGCGAGCCGATCGGCGTGGTCGTCGCGATCACACCGTGGAACTACCCGCTCCACCAGGTGGTCGCGAAGGTCGCTCCCGCGCTGGCCGCGGGCTGCACCGTGGTGCTCAAGCCCAGCGAGGTCGCGCCGCTCACCGCCTTCGTGCTCGCCGAGGTGTTCCACGAGCTGGGCCTGCCGAAGGGCGTGTTCAACGTGGTGACCGGAACCGGGCAGGCCGTCGGCGAGGCACTGGTCGGTCACCCGGAGGTCGACATGGTCTCCCTTACCGGCTCCACCGGCGCCGGCCGCCGTATCGGTGAGGTGGCCGCGCAGACCATCAAGAAGGTCGCGCTCGAGCTCGGCGGCAAGTCCCCGCTGGTGATCCTCGACGACGCCGACCTCGTCGAGGCGGTCTCCGCGGGCCTGAACGGCTGCTTCCTCAACTCGGGCCAGACCTGCATCGCGCTCACCCGCATGCTCGTCCCGCGCGCCGCGATGCCGCAGGTCGAGGCGATCGCGGCGGCCGGCGTCGAGCAGATCCGCGTCGGCGGGCCCTTCGAACCCGAGACCGTGCTCGGCCCGTTGGTCTCCGCACAGCAGCGGGACCGGGTGGTCGGGTACATCGAGCGGGGCGTCGCCGACGGTGCGCGCCTCGTGGCGGGCGGCCCGACCCCGCCGGACGGCCTCGAGCGCGGCTTCTTCGTGCGGCCCACCGTCTTCACCGACGTCTCCGAGGACATGGCGATCGTGCGCGAGGAGATCTTCGGGCCCGTCCTCGTGATCCAGGCGTACGACGACGAGGAGGAGGCGATCCGTCTCGCCAACGACACCCCGTACGGCCTCAACGCCGCGGTCTTCTCCGCGGACCGCGATCGCGCGGTGGCGGTGGCCCGCCGGATCCGGGCGGGGCAGGTGCAGATCAACGACGGTGCCTTCAACATCCACGCCCCGTTCGGGGGGTACAAGCAGTCGGGCAACGGCCGGGAGTTCGGCGCGTGGGGCCTCGACGACTACCTCGAGACCAAGTCGATGCAGCTGCCCTGAGCGCGCATCCGACCCACGCCCACCCATCCTGAGAGGACCCATCATGACCTTCGAATTCGATGCGCGCCAGCGCAAGACGCTCACCGCCGTGGTCGACACCTTCGTCGCCTCGGTGCCCCGCGAGGACGACCCGACCGGCTTCTGGGCCGTCAAGGGCAGCGACCTGCAGGTCGACGCCGCCGTCGAGCAGTACCTGCTCGACCACCTTCCCGAGGAGCAGCTGGCGGGTCTCGCCCAGCTGCTCGACACCGCCGCCCTCGTGGGGATGAAGAACCAGCCGCAGGCGATCCGCGAGGTGATCCTCGCGAACCTCTCCGGTATCACGCCGGAGGCGGGCCTCGCCATCGCGAGCCTGTGCCAGCTGTCGACGATGATCGCCTACGGACTCATGGACGATCAGGGCCGCAATCCGCTGTGGGCCGGAATGGGGTATCCGGGGCCGGTGTCCGCGCCGCCCGCGACCCCGAAGACCATCACCACGATCACCCCGGCGGCGGGCGAGACGCTGACCGCGGACGTCGTGATCGTCGGGAGCGGCAGTGGCGGTGGTGTCGCCGCCGCCGAGCTGGCCCGGGCCGGCAAGAAGGTCATCGTGGTGGAGGGCGGCTCGTATCGCAACGAGGCCGACTTCGTGCAGAACGAGCTCTTCGCGTACCAGACCCTGTTCCTGCGCGGCGGCTTCTTCCCGACGGCCGACGGCACCGTGATGCTCGCGGCGGGCGCCACCGTCGGCGGCGGGAGCACGGTGAACTGGTCCAACTCGCTCCGAACCCCCGACGTGGTGCGCAAGGAGTGGGCCGACGCCGGCCTCGAGGACGCCCTCGGCCCCGAGTTCGACGAGCACCTCGACGCGGTCTTCTCGCGGATGGGCTGCAACAGTGAGGTCGCCACGCAGAACGGTCCGCACCGGATGCTCGCGGCCGGGGCGGCGGGACTGGGCTACTCCTACCGGCTCGCCGACCTCAACGTGAACCCGGACCGCTACGACGTGGTGCGCAGCGCCTACAGCGGCATGGGGGATCAGACCGGCGCCAAGAACGGCACGATGCGCACGTTCCTGCAGGACGCCTCCGACGCGGGCGCCCGCCTGCTGCCGAACACCCGGATCGCCACCGTCACCACCGTGGATGCGGCCGACGGTACGCGCACCACCACCGGGGTGGAGGGCGTGCACACCGATCCCGCCACGGGCGCGCAGACGCCGGTGCGGATCGAGGCTCCCACCGTGGTCGTGGCCGCCGGCAGCCTGGAGACACCGGCGCTCCTGCTGCGCTCCGGCATCGGCGGCCCCGCCGTCGGGCAGAGCCTACGCCTGCACCCCGCGACGCTGGTGAGCGGCATCTACGACGAGCCGATGGCGCCGTGGGAGGGACCGGCGATGGCCGGTGTGATGAACGAGTTCGCCGATGCCGATTCGGGTTACGGCTTCCTCATCGAATGCGTGCAGCACCTGCCGGGGCTGTTCGCCAGCATCGTGCCCTGGCTGGGCGGCGAGCGGCACAAGGAGCTGGCCGCGCAGTACGGCAACCGCGCCGATTGGGTGGTGCTGGTCAAGGACCGCGGCACCGGCACCGTCACCATCGGCCCCGACGGCGAGGCCGTGCACACCTACCCCTTCGACGACGAGCTGGACCGCAAGCACCTGCGCGAGGGCATCGCGACCTCGATCCGGATGCAGGAGGCGGCGGGCGCCGAGCAGATCTACCTCTCCGGCCAGCGCTTCGAGCCCTGGACCCGCGGCGACGATCTGGAGGCCTACATCGCGCAGGTGAACGAGATCCCGATCGGCCCCGGCGGCACGCCGGTGTTCAGCGCGCACCAGATGTGCAGTGCCCCGCTGGGCGCGGATCCGGCCACCTCGGTGGCGAACCCGTCCGGGGAGCTGCACGACACCCGCGGCGTGTGGATCGCGGACGCCAGCGGCATGCCCACCTGCTCCGGCGTGAACCCGATGATCACCACGATGGCGCTGGCGCACCGCACCGCGACCAACCTCCTGGCTGCGAACGCCTGACCGCCCGTACCGAAACCGGCCCGCTGCGCGGTCAGGATGGAAATACTTCCGTCCGACCGCGCAGCGGGCCGATTCGGTGGCGCGGTGCCTAGAGCGAGGCGACCTGTGGCAGCACCTCGGAGCCGATCCACTCGACGTGGTCGAGGTCGCTCTGATCGAGAACCTGCAGGTACGCCCGCGCGGCGCCCGCCTCGGCGAAGGTGCCCAGCTTGTCGACGATCTCGGCGGCGGAGCCGGTGAGTCCGTTCTCCCGGAGCTCGGGCAGCTCTCGGCCGATGGTCGCGGCGCGCCGCGCGACGGTGGCCTCGTCCACCCCGCCGCAGACGACCTGGGCGGCCGACTTGACGATCGACTGCGGATCGCGGCCCGCCGCGACGGCGGCGGCGTCGACCCGCGCCCACACCGCCGCGGCCTCGGTGACAGGCACGAACGGCGTGTTGTACTCGTCGGCGAACCGCGCGGCCAGGGCGGCGCTGCGCTTCTTCCCGGCGCCGCCGAGCACGATCGGGACGTGCTTCTGCGCCGGCTTCGGGAGCGCGGGGGAATCCACCACCGAGAAGTGCTCGCCGCGGAAGGTGTAGGGGCCCTGCGCCTCCCACAGTCCGGTCACGATCTGCAGCGTCTCCTCGAACCGCGCGAAGCGCTCCTTGACGTCCGGGAAGGGAATCGCGTAGGCCTCGTGCTCCTCGGCGAACCAGCCCGCCCCCAGGCCCAGTTCCACACGACCGCCGGACATCTCGTCCACCTGTGCGACCGAGATGGCGAGCGGTCCGGGGAACCGGAACGTCGCCGATGTCACGAGCGTGCCCAACCGGATGGTCTCCGTCTCGCGCCCGATCGCGCCGAGCGTGATCCACGAGTCGGTGGGGCCGGGCGCCCCGTCCACGTTCATCGCCACGTAGTGGTCCGACCGGAAGAACGCCCCGAACCCGGCCGCCTCCGCGGTCCGGGCCACGGCGAGCTGATCCGCATAGGTGGCGCCCTGCTGGGGTTCGACGAAGATGCGTAGCTCCATGCGAACCACTCTGCCCTATCCGGGTCGCGGCGTCAGCGCCGCGTCACCCGCGCTCGGTCACCTGCACCGTCGCCTCCTGGGTCACCGTGGCCACGAGCTCGCCCGCCCGGTCGTAGAAGTGGCCGGTGGACAGCCCACGCCCGCCGCGCGCCACCGGTGAGGCGGTGGCGAACAGGTGGAACGCATCGAACCGCACCGGCCGGTGGAACCACAGCGACTGGTTCAGCGACGCCGCCGCCACCGGGTCGTACCCCCATGACAGCCCGTGCCGCATCACGATCGGGTCCTGCACCGTGATGTCCGACGCCCACGCCAGCGCCGCGTCGTGCAGCACCTGATCGTCGGGGAGTGCACCGTCGGCGCGCATCCACACCCGGTTCCCGGCCGCGCGGTCTCCGCCGCCGTCCCGGCGCACCCACGCCGGATCGGAGGCGAACCGGATGTCGATCGGATGGGAGGCCTCCACGAGCGACGCCAACTCCCGCTCGCGTCCCACGAAGCCCTCCTGGATCCGCGGCAGCCCTTCGGGGTCTGCCGCGCCGGGGGCCGGATCGGCATGCGTGAGCGGGTCCCGCCCGTCCGCCTGGTACGCCAGCGTCATGACGGCGATCACCCGGCCGTCCTGTTCGACGGTGACCTGACGGTTCGCCGCCGTCGGCACGTCCCGCAGGGCGAGCACGCGGTAGGTGAGATCCTCACCCACCGAGCCCAGTTCGACGAAGTGGGTGTGTGCGGCGTGCAGCGGAAGCCCGTCCACGGTGCGCCCCGACGCCACGATCGCCTGCGCGAGGATCTGCCCGCCGAAGGTGTGCACGCCCACTTTGTCCGGGTGCCGACCGCGGAACACCGCGGGGTCGCCGGTGCGGCGGAGGTCGAGGACGGCGAGGAAGTCCTCGAAATCACTGCGGCGCGAGAGCTGAACTTCCGCGCGCTCGGCGCGGGCGGCGATGCCCTCCACGGTGCGCCCGTCCACGACGTCCCGGGGGCTCAGGGTCCAGCCCCGGCGCCGGGCCCGCGACACCACCTGCAGCGACATCAGCGAATCGCCGCCCAGTGCGGTGAAATCGTCGCCCAGGCGCACCTCGTCGGAGGCCAGGACCTCGCGGACGATCCGCAGCACGGCCTCCTCCGCCTCGCCCGACGGTGCGCGGTCCGCTCCGGTGTTCGCGACCGCGGGCGCCGGGAGCGCCTCGCGGTCCAGCTTTCCGGTGGGCGCCAAGGGGAACCGGTCGAGAAGCACGTACGCCACCGGCACCATGTGATCCGGGAGTCGCTCGGCCGCAGCGGCCCGGACCGCGTCCACGTCCGGTTCGGCGCCGTCGGACGGGACCAGGTAGGCCACCAGCCGGCGCTCGCCGGGCCGGTCCTCGCGGACCAGCACCGCCGCGGCGCGGACCGAATCCTGTTGCGCCAGGACCGTCTCGATCTCGCCCAGCTCCACCCGCAGGCCGCGGATCTTCACCTGGTGGTCCGCGCGGCCGAGGAACACGAGGTTGCCGTCCTCGCGCCACATCACCCGGTCACCGGTGCGGTACATGCGGGAACCGGCGGGCCCGAACGGATCCGCGACGAACGCGGCCGCGGTGAGGTCCGGCCGGTTCAGGTAGCCGCGTGCCACCGAGGTACCGGCGAGGTACAGCTCGCCGACCGCGCCGACTCCCACCGGGAGCAGCCCGTCGTCGAGGACGTACGCGTGCACGTCGGGGTCGGGCCGGCCGATCGGCAACGGCCCGGGATCGGACGGATCGTAGCGCCACGTCACGGCGTTGACCGTGACCTCGGTGGGGCCGTACGCGTTGAACAGTGCTCGGCGTCCCTCGCCCCAGCGGCGCGCCAGGGCGGGGTCGAGCCGCTCGGCGCCCACCACGAAGAACACGTCGTCGGGCACGGTGCGGTCGTCGGGCATCGCCGCGAGGAACGACGGTAGCAGGTTGAGGCCCGTGACCCGGTGCCGTGCAACGTAGTCCAGCAGCTCGTCGCCGGGGAGGCGCACCTCGTCCGGTGCGATGACCGAGGTGCCGCCGGACAGCAACGGACCCAGCATCTGCCAGACCGCCACGTCGAATCCGGTGGAGGCGAACTGCAGGTACCGCTCGCCGGGCCGCATCCCCACGACCTCCTCCTGGAGGGAGATCAGATCGGGCAGGCCGCGGTGCGATACCGCGACGCCCTTGGGCCGGCCCGTGGTGCCCGAGGTGTAGATCACGTAGGCGAGCGCATCGGGGGTGAGGCGCCCGCGGGCCTCCGCGGGATCGCCGGGGTCGGTCGCGCCCGGCTCGTACCGCAGGTGCAGCGGCTCCGACACCACGCCGTCCGGCAGCAGCTCGCGTGCCGTTCCGCTGGTGATCACCACGCCGGGGTCGGCGTCGGAGAGCATGTACCGCAACCGGTCCGCGGGATATGTGGGGTCGAGGGGCAGGTACACGGCCCCGGCCTTGAGAACGCCCAGCAGCGCGATGGTCATCTCCACGTCGCGCTCGGCGAACACCGCCACCACGTCCTGCGGCGCCGTGCCGCGCCGGATCAGGTCGCGCGCCAGCCCGTTCGCCGCGCCGTCGAGTTCGGCGTAGGTCAGGGACCGGTCCCGGCACACCAGAGCCTCCCGGTCCGGGGTGCGCCGCGCCCACAGCGCGAACTCGTCGAGCACCGGGTTGCGACGGTGGGTCGACGGTACGCGGCCCAGCGCGAGCACGCCCTCCTCGTCCGCGCGGGGCAGGTGCCGCAGCCGGCCCACAGGGAGGTCCGGCGCCTCGATCATCGACTCGAGCAGCCGCAACAGCCATCGGCCGTAATCGCGGACCGTCGCCTCGTCGAGGAGTTCCGGGCGGTAACCGAATCCGATGCGCAGGTCCTCGCCCGGCAGCACGATCAGGGTGAGCGGATAGTGGGTGGCGTCGGCGATGTCGACGCCGGTGAGGTCGAGGTCGGTGGTGATCGACTCGACGTGCCGGTCCGACATCGGGAAGTTCTCGGTGACGACCATGGTGTCGAACAGGTCGCCCACCGCCGCCTGCCGGGTGATCTCCGCGAGGCCCACGTGGTGGTGGTCGGCCACGGCCAGCGCGCGGCGGTGCACGTCCGCCACGAGATCCGCGGCCCTGGTCGCGGGCGTGAAGCGCACGCGCACCACGATCGTGTTCCCGAGCTGGCCCACCATGCCGCCGACCCGGTCCACCTCCACGGGACGACCGGACACGGGGCAGCCGAACGTGACGTCCCGGCGATCGGTGAGGCGGCCGAGCAGCACGCCCCACGCGGCGTGCAGCACACCGGTCAGGGTCGCGCCCCGGGACCGGGCGAAATCCTCCACCCGCCGGGTGAACTCGGCGCCGAAGTCCACGTACACCCGCTCCTGCGCCCGCGCGGGCCCGGCCGGCCGGGTGGGCGCCAGGTGGGTGCCCGCGTCGATCCCGTCGAGCTCCGTGCGCCACGCGTCGAGCGAGGCCTCCCGGTCCTGCGCGGCGGCCCAGCGGAAGTACTCACCGAGCGGCTCCGGAACGGGTGCAGCGGGTCCTCCGCCGAGTTCGGCGTACAGCGCGAGCAGGGTGCGTCCCACGATCGGCATGGACCAGCCGTCGAGCAGGCTGTGGTGGTTGGTGATCGCGAGGCGATGCGTGCTTTCACCGGTGCGGCACAACAGGAACCGGATCAACGGCGGCGTCATGGGATCGAATCCCCGGCCCCTGTCCTCGGCAGCGGCGCGGGCGAAGGCCTCCGCGGGATCCGCGGCCGCCGTGAGATCCAGCGCGCGGAACTCCGGTTCGGCGCCCTCCTCGGCGGTCGGGATCACCTGGATCACGTCGTCGCCGAGATCGCCCTCGACCGCCGCGAGGTACGCGCGGAGCGCGGGCGTCCGGCGGAGCAGTTCTCCTGCGGCTCGCCGCATCCGGTCGGGATCGACGGTGCCCCGGAGGTGGGTCGCCGCCTGCACGACGTACGCGCCGTCATCGTCGTCCCGGGCCACCATCGACTGATAGGCGAGCCCCACCTGGAGAGGGGTGGCGGGCAGCAGGTCGGCCACCCCGCGGCCGGCCTGCAGCACGTCGAGTTCGGCCTGAGAGAGGTCGACGAGGGGTACGTCCGACGGGGTGAGCCCGCCCCTCCGGCCGTCCAGCGACCGCGCGTGCGCCGCGAGCGCGTCGACGGCCCGCGTCCAGTGCGCCTGGAGGCGGAGCACATCGTCGTCGCCGAGGATCTCCGACGCCGCCGTCCACTCGATGCGCAGCCCCTGGCCCACGCGGAAGCAGTTGAGCGCCACAACCTGTTCGAGCGTCTTGCCGGGCGGGTCGATGAGTCCGAACGGCTCCCGGTCCGGGAGGCGCCATGCCCCGTCGCGGGTCTCGGCGAAGCGGCCGAGGTAGTTGAACACGATGTCCGGTGCGGCCTCGGGGCGCGGGCGTAGGCCGTAGCCGATGCCGCCATCGGGGACGGCCCGCTTGGCCTCCTTGACGGCGCGCAGCAAGCGTCCGGCGGCCGGGCCGCCGCGCAGGGCGTCGGCCAGCTCGGCGGGCGCCCGTACGGCCTCGAGGGGGAGCCGGAGCGGGAACTCGGCGGTGAACCATCCCACGGTGCGGGCGAGATCCGCGCCCGGGGAGAGCGCTTCGCGCCCATGGCCCTCGAGGGTGATCGATGCGGCGGCGGGGACGGCACCGGTCCCGCCGGCGTGGGCGGCGAGGGTCAGGGCCACGGCGGCGAGGAGCACGTCGTCCGTGCCCGCTCGGAACGCCGCGGCGAGGTCGTCGAGGAGCCGCGCGGACTCCGCGGGGGTCTCGGTGTGCGACACCCGTGCAGTGGCGACGGTGTCGATCCGCGTGTCGAGCAGCCGGTCTCCGAGCCGCACGGCGTCCGCCTCCGCGGCATACCACAGTGCCGCCTCCGCTTCGCGTGGTGGCGAGTCCGCCAGGGCCAGGGCATGGCTGCGCCAGCTCGTCGCCGCGCGGGCCACGGGGTCACCGCGATAGGCGGATTCGAGGTCGGGCAGCAGGATCCGCCAGGAGACCCCGTCGACGACGAGGTGGTGCGCGACGATCACGAGCCGGTCCTCCCCGCTGCCGGGCGTGCGGACGAGCTCGGCCAGGATCATCCGGCCGTTGCGCGGGTCGAGCTCCCCGGCGAGCCGCTCGGCGTCGGCGCGGGGGTCCGGGGCCTCGCCGGACCGTACGCCGAGAACCCCTCCGGCCGTGTGCTCCTCGGCCGGGGGAACGGTGAGCGCACCGTCGTCCGAGACGCGGAGGCGGAGCGCGTCGTGCGCGCGCAGCGCGGCGTCGAACGCGGCGGAGAGCCGGTCCTCGTCGAGGCCGGACGGCACGCGCAGCGCCGTCCACTGCGCGTATCCCGCGACGGTGTCGAGATCCGGTGCCGCGTCGAGCAGGGCGCGGGCGACCGGTGGCGGCGGTACGGCGCCGACCGGGCGGTCCTCGAACGCGATCGCGGCCACCGCTTCGGCGCCGCCGGCGAGGGCGGCGAAGGTCTTGCCGGACAGGAAGTCCCGCGGACGTACTTCGAGGCCCTCGGCGCGCAGCGCGCTGCACACCGTGATCGCAGAGATGCTGTCTCCGCCGATGGAGAAGAAGTCGTCGTCGATCGACACCCGGCCGAGGCCGAAGGCCTCGGCCACGACCCGCACCATGATCCGCTCGGGCTCGGTGCGCGGTCCCCGTCCCGCGCTGCTCAGCTGCGGGGCGGGAAGGGCCGCGCGATCGAGCTTCCCGTTGATGGTCACGGGGAGTTCGTCGAGCACGACGACCGCGCCGGGCACCATGTGCTCGGGAAGCCGGTCGGCGAGGTGGGCGCGCACCTCGCCGCCCGTCACGGCGCCGGTCACGTAGCCGACGAGCCGGGCCCGCCCGCCGTCCGTGCGGACGACGGCCGCGGCGGCGGAGACCCCGGGCGCGGTGGCGAGGGCGGCCTCGGCCTCGCCCAGCTCGATCCGGTAGCCGCGGATCTTCACCTGATCGTCGGTGCGACCGAGGTACTCGAACCCGCCGACGGCGCCTCCGACCCAGCGCACCCGGTCGCCCGTGCGGTACATCCGGGATCCGGGTTCCCCGTACGGGTTCGCCACGAACCGCTCGGCGGTGACGCCGGGGAGGCCGAGGTAGCCGCGAGCCAGGTGCGGCCCCGCGAGGTACAGCTCGCCGGTCTCGCCCTCGGGGACGGGTGCGAGGGCCCCATCGAGGACCATCGCGGTGGTGCCGGTCACGGCCCTGCCGATCGTCGGCGCCGCGCCGGTGACGACGCCCGCCGTGGCGTCCACCGCGGCCTCGGTGGGGCCGTACAGGTTCAGCGTGGGGACGCCGCTCTCGGCCACCGTGCGCCACAGCGACGCGGGCGTCGCCTCCCCGCCGAGGAGGAGCAGGGCGGGCGGGTGCGCGGAGGTGAGGAGCCCGGCGTCGATGAGCGGCTGCACCATGGACGGCGTGGTGTCGACGACGTCGATCCGGTCCTGCGCGTACGCGGCCGCGAGAGCCTCGGCGTCCCGGCTCAGCGCCGTGTCGTAGAGGTGCAGTTCGTGACCGTCGAGCAGCCACAGGAGCTGGTCGAGTGAGGCGTCGAAGGAGAACGAGTAGGTGTGCGCGGTGCGCAGGTACCCGGCCCGGGAGGCGCGCGGCTGCAGCGTTCTCCGGTGGTGCCGCAGCAGGCTCGCGAGTCCGCCCGCGCGGCCCAGCACGCCCTTGGGCTTCCCCGTCGATCCGGAGGTGTGGATGACGTAGGCGAGGTGCTCGGGATGCCGCGGGGCCGAGAGCTCCTCCGGCGATAGGGGATCGGGGTTCAGGGCGGCGAGGGACGTGACGGTCTCCGCGGCGTCGATCACCAAGGGATCGTCGCCGACCCAGGCCTCGGCGGCGTATGCGGCGACCGTGAGCACGACGCGTGGCCGCACGTCGTCGACCAGGCCGCGGAGCCGGGCCTCGGGGTAGGCCGGATCCAGCGCCGTGTACGCGGCGCCGGCGTCGAGGACGGCGAGGATCGCGACCACCAGATCGGTCGATCGTGGAAGTGCCAGGGCCACCACGTCGTCCGCCCCCACGCCGTGCCGTCGCAGCAACCGGGCGAGGCGGTGCACGCGGGCGCCGAGCTCGCCGGCCGTGAGGCGGGCCTCCCCGGCGACGAGGGCCGTCGCGTCCGGGCGTGCGGAGGCGAGCGCGGCGAGCGCGTCCGGAACCGACTGGAGCGGACCGTCGCCGGGCGTGTGCCACGCGGCGAGCAGGACCGCGGCGGCCGCCTCGTCGAGCAGCGGCACCTGCCCCACCGCGGGACGCTCCGGGGCCGTGAGGGATTCCGCGAGCCGCAGCACCGCGGCGAGCCGGTGATCGACCTGCGCCTGCGTCGCGGTGCGGGCGTCCACCTCGAACCCGAGCAGCAGGCCGCCGTCGGCGGTGGGGATGGCGCTGAGCCCGTAGTCCTCGGGCGGTCCGCCCGCGACGTTGCGCATCACGCCGCGGGACTCCCCGAAGGCGAGGGTGAGATCGAAGGCCTTGAGGTTGATCCCGC
>NZ_HE997626.1:1898717-2042683 GCF_000312385.1 Tsukamurella sp. 1534
GCATGGCGTCCGCGATGCGGCGGCTCAGCTCCGGCAGGGTGTCGCCGGAATGCACCGCGACGCGCAGCGGAAGGACGTTCACCGCCATCGCGGGGGTGCGCAGGGCGACGGAGCCGACACGACACATGAGCGGGAGCGCGAAGACGACGTCGGTGACTCCGGTGGTGCGCTGCAGGAACGCCGCGTAACAGGCGATGAGGGCCTCGCCCCAGGTGGTCCCGGACGCGGACGCCACCGCGTCCAGTCGCTCCCGGACCGTCGCGCCGAGCACACCCGTCGCGGTCAGGGTGCCGACCGGCGGACCGTCGACGTCCTCCCGGGGTGGGATCTCGGGGAGCGGGGTCAGGCGGTCGCGCCAGAAGGCCCGGTCGGCCTCGTGCTCCGGGCCGGAGCGGTACTCGGCGTCCGCGGCGACCAGCTCGGCGAAGTCGCCGAAGGGGCTGGGACGCAGCGCGCCGCCGGTGGTCTCGGCCGTGTACCGGGCGGCCACCCGCCGGGAGAGCATCGCCGCGGAGTACCCGTCGAACACCAGGTGGTGGCCGAGCTGGGTGTACCAGACCTCGCGGTCCGAGAGCACCAGCACGCGGTGCGCGAACAGGTCGCGGTCGACCATGCCGCGGCAGTGCTCCGCCATCCGGTTCCGCTCCGCGGTGACGGCGCGCTCCGCGGCGGCACGCGGATCCGGCTCCGCCCGGAGGTCGGTCACCGCGGGCGGTGCCGTCGGCACTTCCGCGATCGTCTGCACGGGTCCGCCGGCCGTCTCGTGCACGCGGGCGCGCAGACTGTCGGCCTCGTCGACGGTGGCGGCGATCGCGCGGCCGAGGGCGGGGATGTCCACGGGTCCTTCGCCCGCGATCTCGATCACGTCCCCGACGACGTAGTAGGGCGAATCAGGTTCGAGGCGTTGCGCGTTCCAGATGCCCAGCTGGGCGGCGGTGAGCGGCAGCGCCGATTCCGGCGTCGTCGCGTCGGCGGCGATGTCGAGTCCGGCACGGCTCACGAGCCCATGGCCTCCTGCAGCGAGAGCGGGCGCAGGTCCGTCCAGTCGGCACGGATCCGGTCGAGGCAGGCCTCGCGCGGGGCGGGACCGAAGGCGGTCCGCCACCCCGGGGGTACCTCCGCGAACGCCGGCCACAGCGAGCGCTGCTCCTCGTGGTTGATGAGCACCAGGAACTCGCCGTCGGCGGCGTCGAACGGGTTCACTCGGAGACCCCGGCCAGGCTCTGCCAGTGGCCCAGCTCGGGCTGTTCGGCGAGGTCGGGGAACTCCAGTGCGGCCCCGGCCGTCCGCCAGCGCTCGATGAGGGTCATGACGCGCACCGAGTCGAGTCCCAGGTCGAACAGGTTGTCGGTGAGGCCGATCGACGACGGCTCCACCTGGAGCAGCTCGGCGACGTCTGCGCGGACCTGTGCGGCGGTGAGGGACGGTGCGGTCATCTTCTGTGGTGCTCCTCGAATGTCCGGTTCACGGGTAGGTGTGCCTTAGCGAAACGAGGTTAGTCTACCCTGACTAAGAGTGGTACTCAGAGAAAGGGTTCTCCAGTGAAGAGGCAGTTCCGCATCGTCGCCGCGCTCGCATGCGCGGTGGCGCTGGTCGCGGGGTGTGGCGACTCGGGCTCAGCGAAGTCCGATTCCGACGCCGGCGCCACCCGCACGATCAGCACCGTCAAGGGCGACGTGACCGTACCGTCCGCGCCCAAACGCGTCGTCCTACTCAACTACTCGCTCGCGGGGTACGTCTACGATCTGGGCCTGCCGATCACGGCGATGGTCCCCGAGGCCACGGACAAGACCAGCGAGCCGCGCGATGCGTGGAAGGCCGACTTCGAGAAGGACGGGACGAAGTTCATCCCGTGGCCGGCATCGGGGTTCGATCTCGAGGCGATCAGCAAGGAGAAGCCGGACCTCATCATCGGCGGCGGCCTGGCGTTCCCGTTCAAGCAGGCCAACGACGCCTACGACAACCTCTCCAAGATCGCGCCGACGATCGTCGTGGACAACAAGCTCGACACGTGGCAGAAGCAGTACAAGTGGCTCGCCGACGCCTTCGGCCAGCCGCAGGTGTACGCCGACGCCGAGAAGAAGTACGACGAGCGGATCGAACAGGTCAAGGGCAACATCGCCCTTCCGCCGCAGCCGGTCTCGTTCCTGTCGATGACCAGCGACGGGCGCCCGTTCGTGCTCATCGAGGGCCGCGGACTGCCCGCCGAATTCGCCCGCCTGGGCTTCCAGACCGATCCGCTGTTCGCCTCCGGAAAGTACAAGGCGTATCAGGCCGGCGGTGACTCCTTCGAGCTCAGCCGCGAGCAGCTGCCGTCGGTGATCACGCAGCCGTCCGTCTTCATCATCGGCTTCAACAAGCAGACGTTCGACGTGGCCAAGCTGCGCAGCGAGCCGGTCTACGCCTCCCTGCCGGCGTTCGCGGGGAACCACGCGTACGACCTGCCGTACTGGGTGCAGCGGCCGGACTACGACCGCGCGCTGGACACCCTCAACGTGGTGGAGCAGACCTTCAAGAAGTGACGCCCCGCGTGACGTCCCCGTGCGACGTCACCGATGTGAAACGGAGAACTCCCATGAAGTGGAACGATTTCGTCCTCACCCTGACCGATACCTCGACCGTCGCGGAGAACCTGCTGCGGCTCGAGTTCGAGGTCGGTGGCGGCTCGGGGGAGGGCTACGTGCCCATCGCCCCGGGCGACGAGGCGATCGCGTTCTACTTCTCCCCCGACGGCGACGAGCTGCAGGTCCGCAGCTCCGACGATCCGTCGGCCCTCGGGGGGTGGGAGCTCACCGAACCGGACCGGAGCCGGGGCCACCGGAACTACTCCGTGCGGGCGTTCGACCCCGAGAGCCGGCGGATGGTGATCGACGTGGCCGAACACGGTCACGGCCCCGCCATCGACTGGTTCCGCGCCGCCCGCCCCGGCTGGCGGCTCCGCGCCGCCGGCCCGCGGTCCTGGTACGCGCCCCCGTCGGACGCCACCCGGCACGTCCTCGCGGGCGACCTCGCGGCGCTCCCGGCCCTGGCCAGGATCCTCGAGGAGACACCGGCCGGGATCGACGTGACCGTGGTGGCGGAGGTGTTGCACCGCAGCGAGATCGACTACCTGCCGCAGCGTCCGGGCGCCGAGGTGATCGAGCTCGTCGGCACCGGCAACGGAGCCGGTCCGAGCAGGCTGCCGGAGGCGCTGCGCGGCGTCGACCTGCCGACGGACGCCTACCTGTGGCTCGCGGGCGAGGCCGCGGACACCCGGGCTGCGAAGAAGCACGTGCGCGGCCTCGGCTGGAAGCGCGACCGGGCCGACATCGTGGGCTACTGGCGGTTCAACGCCGAGGAGTGGACGCAGCGGTTCGAGGCCGCCGGCGAGGACCGCCTGCGCAGGGTGTTCACCGACGCCCTGGCCGCGGGCAGGTCCCGCGAGGAGGCGACGGACCTCTACGAGCAGGCGCTCGAGGCCGCCGGCCTGTAGTCGCCACGATCACGGAACCGGAAGGGCCCCGGGAGCTTCCGCTCCCGGGGCCCTTGCACGTGTGCAGGTGTCAGCCGGCGTTCTTGGCCGCCGTGCTGAGCAGCGGCACGTACCGCTCCAGCATCCAGGGCAGGTTCAGGACGTTGGGCGAGCTCACCGCGAACACCAGCGGCGGATCCGTCAGCGGCACATAGGACTTCCGCTGCGGGGCCGTGAGGTTGCTGAACACGGGGTTGGACTCGGTCGACTGCTGCTTCGCCGCGTCCAGGTACCACGAGGTGAGCACCTGGGGGTTGTACTGCGGAACGTTCTCCCAGCTGACCGGCGCGGCGAACTTGCCGGGCGGGGTCTGCTCCCGCAGCTGCGCGAGCGACGGCAGCGGGGTGAAGCCGAGGCCCGCGAGCAGCTGGGTGCGCGGGTCGGTGTCGAAGTAGAAGTTGAGCCCGTCGGTGGTGGTGGCGCTCGCCGCGGCGATGCTCTTGCCGGTGAACTCCGGGTGCGCGGCCTTGGCGTCGGCGATCTGCTTGTCGGCGGTGGAGATCAGGTCGGCCGCCTCCTTCTCCTTGCCGAGCGCCTTACCGACGGTGGTCGTCTGGTCCTGCCACGACGTCTGCCACGTGCGGCCCGGGTAGGCGACCGTCGGCGCGATCTTCTCCAGCTGCCCGTACTGGTCGGCCGTGAGTCCGGACTGGACGGCCAGGATCACGTCGGGCTTGAGCGCGGCGATCTGCTCCAGCGGGATCGACTTGCTGGTCTCCGGCAGCAGGGTGGGCTCGGCGTCGCCCAGCTTGTCCTGCACCCACGGCACGATGCCGCTGTCGCAGCCGCAGTCGGACTTCATGTCCCGCATGCCGACCGGCTTCACACCCAGCGCGATCGCGGCCTCGGTGCTGCCCCAGCCGAGCGTGACGACGCGCTCGGGCTTCTTCGGGATCTGCGCGGTACCGAGCGCCGACGAGATGGACACGGGGAAGCCCGCGGTGCCCTGTGCCGACGACGGCCCGTCGGACGATCCTCCCGAGCCGCAGGCCGTGACCAGCATGGTCGTGGCCGCGGCGGCCGCGAGCGCGATACGTGCTCGACGGGATCTTCTAGTAGCGCTCTGCGTCACCAGTGTTCCTTTCTTCTGCCCGCAGGAGTGCGGAGTTCAGTGTGCGGCCGATCTCGGCGATCGGCCCGGGCTGGGTCATGTCCTTGTGCTCGCAGTCCACGTCGTGGTTGGCGATCGCCCCGGTGAAGTAGGGGCGCCACAGCGGGTACGTCGCCGACGTCGCGGGATCGCGCGCCGCGGTGAAGAACACGAGATCGCCGTCGACGACAGCCTGATAGGGCTCGGCCTCCAGGTTCACCGCGTTCGCGAAGTTGTCGATCATCGCGTTCGGCGTGACCTCGGTGATACCGGCCAGGGCGCTGCCCTCCGACTGCAGCACGTCGATCACGGCCTGCCGAGTGATCCCCTTGTCCACCAAGGGCTGCGGGTCGTATCCCACCATGTAGAGCAACGCCGCGAGTGCGTCCTGCTCCGTGGGGACCGAAGGCCAGGCGTCGGACGGGAACGAGTCGAGCATGGCGACCACGCCCACCGGTTCCCCCGCCGCCTGCAGTTCCGCGGCGATGGCGTGCGCCACGACGCCGCCGAGCGACCAGCCGACCAGGTGGTACGGCCCGTGCGGGGCCACCTCGCGCATCCGTTCCAGGTACTCGAGCGCCATCTCGCGCAGCGTGCCCGGAGGGCGGGCGCCGGTGGCCAGGTTGGACGCCTGGATCCCGTACAGCGGGAAGCTTTCGTCGAGGTGGCGCAGCAGTCCCGCGTAGCCCCAACTGATCCCACCCGCGGGGTGGAAGCAGAAGACCGGCGCACCGTCGCCCTTGGTGCGGAACGGTAGCACCGGTCCCAGGCCCGAGTCCTCCTCTCCCGCACCGGACTCCAGGCGTGCGACGAGTTCGCCGACGGTCGGGGCCGCGAACAGAGTCGCGACGGTGGCGGTGACGCCGAACTCGGCACCGATCTCCGTCATCAGGCGAGCCGCCAGGAGCGAGTGCCCGCCGAGGTCGAAGAAGTTGTCGTCGATGCCCACGGCGTCGAGCCCGAGCGCCCGGGCGAACATCGCGCACACCCGCTCCTCCCGCGGGGTCCGCGGGCCCCGGCCCGAGATCTTGTGCGCGGAAGCGGGTTCCGGCAACGACTTCAGATCCACCTTGCCGTTGGGAAGCCGCGGGAATTCCGGCAGCGGGACGAAGATCGCCGGCACCATGTACTGCGGCAGTCGGGAACGGGCACGCCGAGTCAGGGAATCGGCGTCGAACGACACGCCCACCACGGTGGTGACGTACGCGACGATCCGCTCGCCGAGCACGGCGACGGCCACGTCGGCCACCGACTCGTCGGCGCCGATCACCGACTCGATCTCGCCGAGTTCGATCCGGAACCCGCGCACCTTGACCTGCGAATCGGCGCGCCCGCCGAAGTACAGCTGTCCGTCCTCGCCCCACCACACGAGATCGGACGTGCGATACATCCGGCCGCCCGAGACGAACGGGTCGTCCAGGAACCGTTCCGCCGTCTGGTCGGGCCGGTTGCGGTAGCCCAGGGCCACCGACGGTCCGCCCAGGTACAGTTCGCCGACCGTGCCGGGCGGCACGGGCCGCAGGTCCTCGTCGAGAACGTAGCCGCGCATCCCCGGATCGGGTGGGCCGATCGGCACCGGCCCGGTGTGCTCGGGAGGGATCGTCGCGAGCGTCGCGTTCACGGTGCACTCGGTGGGGCCGTAGGCGTTGAACAGGCGCCGCCCCGGCGCGAACCGGGCGATGAGCGACGGGGTGAGCTTCTCGGCCCCCAGCATGAGGTCGATCCCCGGGGCGAGGTCCGCGTCCGGCGGGAACGCTGCGGCGAACGACGGCGGGACGCCCACGAAGTTCACCCGCTCCGCCTCGATCACGTCCAGCAGCGGGCGGCCGGGCAGCCGGTCGTCCTCGCGGGCCACCACGAGCGCGCCGCCGGAGCACAGGCCCCACATCATCTGCCAGAAGCCGAGATCGAAGCTGATGGAGGAGAAGTGCAGTGCGCGGGTGTGCGGGCCCATGCCGATCACGTCCCGTTGCAGCACGAGGAGGTCCGCGATGCCGCGGTGCGCCACTTCGACCCCCTTGGGCCGTCCCGTGGAACCGGACGTGTAGATCAGGTAGGCCAGGTCGTCGGGCGACGGTGCCTGCCGCCGCAGGGATTCGACGCTCGCGCCGTTCCCGGTACCGGCCAGGGCGCCGCCCGGCGCGAAGGCGGCGACGAACGCCGGATCGCCGAGGATCACCTTGGGTGCGGCGTCGTCGATCATGTCGGCCAGCCGATCCTCCGGGTAGCTCGGGTCGAGCGGGACGTAGGCCGCGCCTGCCCGGAGCACCGCGACCACCGCCGCGATCATCTCCGCGCCGCGGGGCAGCGCGATGCCGACGACGTCGCCGAGGCCGACCCCCAGGGACACGAGGTGCGCACCGAGCGCGTCGGTCCACGCGAGCACGCCGCCGTAGGTGAACCGGGTCCCGCCGCACACCAGGGCCTCCGCGCCGAGGTCGGCACGGGCCACGGGGAGGAACACCTCGGAGAACTCCCGGGCGGGCTCGTCGTGGGTGGGATGCGACCAGGCGCGGAGGTCGTCCCGTTCCGCCGTGGTGAGCAGGTCGACCGACGCGAGGGGCGCCGTCGGGGCTGCGGGCAGATCCGCCAGGGCCAGCAGGAACCGGTCGAGCAGGCGCCGCGCGGTGGACGACGTGAACAGCTCGGTGGAGTATTCGAGGTCGATGGCCACGCCCGCGGCGCCGTTCTCGTCCGCGGTCTCCACGCACCGGAACGACAGGTCGAACTTCGCGGTGTCGGTGCCCACCAGCTCGGGCGTCATCGCGGCGTCCGTGGGGCTGTCCGCCCAATGCGAGAGCATCACCTGGAACAGCGGGTGCCGGCCGCTCGCCCGCGGCGGGTTCACCGCGTCGACCACCGCGTCGAACGGCGTACCGGAGTGCGCGAAGGCACCCAGGTCCCGCTCCCGGACGTGCGCCAGCACGTCCTCGAAACTCACGGCGTCACCGAGGTGGGTACGCAGGACCACGGTGTTGACGAAGCACCCGATGAGCGGGTCGGTCGACGGATGGTCCCTGCCTGCGACGGGCGTCCCCAGGCACAGGTCGTCGCCCGCACCGAAGCAGCGCAGGGTGACCGCGAGCGCGGCGTGCAGCGCCATGAACACACTGGCGTCGGCGTCTTCGGCGACGGTGCGGAGCCGACGGTGCTCCGTGGCGCCGAGCGACCTGCGCACCACGGAGCCGGCGCCGCTGGGCAGAGCGGGCCGCGGGAAGTCCGTGCGCCAGGCCGGTTCCGTGGGCGCGTCGGCGAGTGCCCCGCACCAGAACTCGATATCGCGTTCGGTCTCCTCGCCCCCGGCGCCCTCGCGCCGCCACAGGGTCACGTCGCGGTACGTCGGTGCGTCCGCGGGCCAGTCCTCGGGCCGGTCGTCCGCGCGACGGGCGGCGTAGGCGCGGCGGAACTCCTCGGTGAACCGCTGGCGGGAGGACTCGTCGCCGATGATGTGGTGCATCGCCACGCCGATGCCCTCGGGTGCGGCGAAGGTCCGCACCGGAGGGGCGGTGGCGAGGTCGAAGCCCCGCTCCAGCGCCTCCGCCACCGCGGCGCGCACGTCGTCCACGGCCGTCGGCCGGGGCGACCAGGTGAGCACCTCCTGCACGGGCGCACCGTCGATCACGGGGAACCGGGTGCGCAGGCTCTCCTGCCGGCGGGCCACGTCCCCGAGCGCGGCGACGGCGGCGTCGACGTCGAGGGCGCTCCCGTCCGACGGGCGGAGTACGAGGCCGAGGAGATAGGCGTCCGCGCCCTCCAGCCGGGACAGCAGCCACAGGCGCTCCTGGGCGGGGGAGAGCGGCGTGGGATCGGTTCCCGCGGAACCGGCCACCGGCCCGGCGGCCGGGCCGGCCGCGGTTCCGGCGGTCCCGTCGGAGAGGGCGGCGATCGCGCGGGGGGTGGGGCTCGCGAACACGTCCGCCAGGCGCACGGCCTCCAGGCCCGGCAGCTCCGCGAGCCTTCGCACGAGCCGCACCGCGAGCAGGGAGTGGCCGCCGAGGGCGAAGAAGCCGGCGTCCGGATGCACCGCGTCCACGCCGGTCACGTCGGCGAAGGCGGCGCACACGTCCGCGAGGAGCCCCGTGGCGTGCGGGTCGCCGGCGCCCGCGGCGCCGAAGGACGGCGCGGGAAGGGCCCGCTTGTCGACCTTGCCGTTCACCGTGAGCGGGAACGCGGTCAGGGGGATCACCAGCGCGGGCACCATGTACCCGGGCAGTCGCGCGCCGAGGTGCGCGTGCACCGCGGCCTCGGCCCCGGCGGGCGCGAGCACGTAGGTGACGAGTCCCTCGTCGCCGCTGGGCAGCGGCGTGAGCACGGTGACCGCGCCGGCGACGTCGGGGTGGTCGATCGCCGCGGCGTCGATCTCCGCGGGCTCGATGCGGTGCCCGCGCAGTTGCACCTGATCGTCTGTGCGGCCGACGTATTCGAGGAGGCCGCCGGGCGTGATCCGCGCGCGGTCCCCGGTGCGGTACATCCGGCCGTCGCCGAAGGGATCGGGTACGAACCGCTCCGCCGTCAGGTCGGCGCGGCCCAGGTATCCCGCGGACAGCCCCGGACCGGCGACGTACATCTCGCCGATCCGGCCGGGCGGCACGGGATCCCGGGCGTCGTCGAGCACGTAGGTGCGCAGGTCCGAAAGGGGGCGGCCGATGATCGAGGCGGGCCCGTCCGTCTCCCGGAGCACGTGCTCGGTGACGTGCACGGTGGTCTCGGTGATGCCGTACATGTTCACGAGCGCCGGCCCGGACCCCGTGACGTGGTCGCCCACGCGGTCGAACCACGGCCGCAGCCGCGCGGGTTCGAGGCGTTCGCCGCCGAACACGATGTACCGCAGCCGTTCCGCAGCGGCGCCGGACAGCTCGTGTTGGAGCGCGTAGAACGCGGCGGGGGTCTGATTGAGCACCGTGACCCCGTGCCGCTCGACCAGTCCGGCGACCCGGGCGGGATCGGTGACGTCGTCACGGGACGGCACCACGACCGCGCCGCCGTGCAGCAGCGCGCCCCACAGCTCCCACACCGCGAAGTCGAAGGCGTAGGAGTGGAACATGATCCAGCGGTCGGAAGGCTTGAAACGCATGGCGGTCGCGGTGAACAGGCGCAGCACGTTGCGGTGCCCGATCGGGACGCCCTTGGGGGTGCCTGTGGAGCCCGATGTGTAGATCACGTACGCGGTGCCGGGCGGAACCCGTGCAGCATCCGGGTTCGAGGTCAGGGGCGCCACGGCCCCGCCCTCTCGGACCACGGCGGTGGGGCCGGCGTCGGAGACGATGAAATCCGCGCGGGCCGAGGGGGTACCGGGATCGACTGGCAGGTAGGCGGCCCCGGCGCGGAGGACGCCGAGGATCGCGGTGACCACCTCCGGGCCGCGGGGCACGGAGATCTGCACCAGATCGCCGGTGACGACGCCGGCGTCCCGCAGCCGCACCGCGAGGTTCTCCGAGTCCGCGCGCAGGCGTTCGTAGGAGACGGCGGAACCGTCGGGAGCGAGAACGGCCGGGGCGTCCGGGGTCTCGGCGGCGCGCTCGTCGAAGGCGTCGACGAGGGTGCGGCCGCCGGTGGCGGACGCCCACGCGCGCGCGTCGTCCTCGGTGAACCAGTCGATCGCGCCGACCGGCACGTCGGGATCGGCGAAGAACGCGGTGGCGAAGTCGGCGAGCCGGTCGGCGTGCCCGGCGACCTCCGGCGCGGTGTAGACGTCCGGGTTGGCGGCCAGGTCGATCCGCAGCCGCGGGCCGGCATCGGTGTGCAGGGACTCGACCGTGATCGAGACGTCCGCGATGGGGCCCTCGGCGAGCACGTCGAATTCGGGCGTCCCGCCCGGGATCGGCAGGGTCGAGGAGAAGGGCTTGACGTTCACCAGGACGCCCGCGCCGGTGCGGTGGTGCGCGCCGGCGGCGACGGCGCGCAGGCCGCTCTCCGCGGCGACGGCCAGCGCGGCCGGGGTCGCCTCGGGCGCCACGGTGAGCGGCAGCGCCGCGATCCACGCAGCGGAGAGGGGTGAGCTCATCGTCGTGGAGGAGCGGCCCAGCACGGGCACGCCCACCGTCACGTCCCGCGCGCCGGTGAGACGCGCGGTGTACGCGGCGATCGCGGCGACGGTCCACGGGGCCCAGGGCGTGGGCACGGTGCCCACGTCGACGGTGCGTCCGGCGTGGAGCGGGCCGACGGTCGCGGGGGCGTCGCCCTCGGACCAGCTGCTCAGGGGCCGGGGCACCTCCGGCGGGCCGTCCGGCTCGCCGGAGGTCTCCGGCGCGGGGAGCGCCTCGGGCGTGATCAGCCGCGAGCGGGGCGGCTCGGACCCGGCGGCGAGAGCGGCGTAGAGCTGCCCGATGCGCCGCCGGATCAGGGCGTACCCGTACCCGTCGAGCACGAGGTGGTGCGCCCACAGGCACCAGGCCGTGCGCGGTCCCGACGGGTCCTCGATGTCCACCACCAGCGCGCCCATCAGGCGCTCGCCGGCGGGATCCAGCGTCTCGCCGGCCGCCCGATGGAACAACCGGCGTGCGGCGTCCGCGTCCGCGACGGTCGTCCTGTCGACCAGGGCGACGGCGTCCGGATCGGCGGTGCGCACGGGCGCGCCCCGCTCTTCGGCGAAGCGGACACGGGCCAGCCCGGACTCGTCGAGGGCGCGCCGGGTCGCCTCGGCGAGCAGGGCCGCGTCGGCGTGTCCGCCGAGGTACGCCGCCTCGGCGGTGGTGTACACGGCGGGACGCGCGGCGGCGTGATGCCCCAGCCAGAGGTCCTGCGCGGCCGCGTTCAGGCTGGTGGCCTGCGCGGATCCGGTCCCGGAGTCGATCGTGGAAATGGCGTTCCCCTTGTGGTCCGATGATGTGGGTGTGGTCCCGCTGTCCATCTTTGGTTAGGCTAACCGGCAGTGAGGACGCTGCCCCACTCGCGGGGTGCGCGCATCGAGCGCAGACCGCGGCGGGTCGGGGACGTGTCGGCCCGAGGGCCGGCGGCGGGGATCTCCAGGGCCGCGGCGGCGCCGCACCGGACAGTCCCTGTGGCGACTGACACAGCGGATTTCCTCTCAGCGGTTGGACTCTGGTTGCATAGGTATGCCTATCCTATCCAGAGTGCGTTCGGGAAGTGAATGGAGACTCATGGCACAGCAGGGAACCACCGCCGATGTAGTCGGCATCGGGGCAGGACCGTCGAACCTCGCGCTCGCCGCGGTGGTCGACGAGCACAACCGTGCGGGCCGCCCCCGGATCTCCATGGAGATCTTCGAACGCAAGCCGGCCTTCGCCTGGCACCCGGGCATGCTGCTCGACGGGGCCACCATGCAGGTGGCGTTCCTCAAGGACCTGGCCACGCTGCGCAACCCGCGCAGCCCGTTCAGCTTCCTCAGCTACCTCGAGGCCCGTGAGCGGCTCGTGGACTTCGTCAACCATCAGACCTTCTTCCCCACGCGGGTCGAGTTCACGGACTACCTGCAGTGGGTGGCCGGGGCCGTCGACGCGCGCATCGACTACGGCACCGAGGTGGTGGCCGTGGAGCGCGCGGAGGAGCACGCGGCCGACGGTGCGCGGTGGGTCGTCGACTACTCGGGGCCCGACGGCGCCGGGCGCCTGCGCGCGCGATCCGTCGTCGTGGCCACCGGGCTGCGCGAGCGGCTGCCCGCGTGGGCCACCGAGGGCCCGCGCCTGTTCCACAACCACCGGCTGCTCGAGCACCTCGGGGCGGCCGCGTTCGACCCGCACGGCGAGCACCGGTTCCTGGTGGTCGGCGGCGGCCAGAGCGCCGCCGAGGTGGTGCAGCATCTGCATCGCGAATTCCCCTCCGCCGTCGTGGAATCCGCGTTCAACTCGTACGGGTTCCAGCCCGCCGACGACAGCCCGTTCGCCAACCGGGTCTTCGACCCCGACGCCGTCGACGACTTCTACGACGCCCCCGACGCCGTGCGCACCGAGCTGATGGAACGGCACGCCACCACGAACTACGGCTGCGTCGACCTCGAGCTGATCAACGAGCTGTACGCCGCCGAGTACCAGGAGAAGGTGACCGGCCGCCGCCGACTGCGGTTCCGGCCGGCGACCACGATCACTTCGGCGATCACCGCGGACGACGGGATCACCGTCGCGCTGCACGACCGGCTGTCCGGGGCGGAGTCCACCGAGCGGTACACGGCCGTGGTGTGCGCCACGGGGTTCCGGTCCACCGGCGTCTCCGAGGTGCTGTCGGGCTGGGACGTCGACGCGGACCGCACATCGGTCGCCCGCGACTACCGCCTCCTCGTCGACGGGGAGCCCGTCCCCGGGCTGTACGTACAGGGCGCGACCGAGGCCACCCACGGCCTGGGCTCCACCCTCCTGTCCAACGTCGCCGTTCGTGCCGGAGAGATCCTCGACGGCATCGAACGCGAATCGGCTTCCGCCGAAGCCGGCTTGACCGTCACCGTCGCGAAGGGAGCATGATGCGCGTCGTCACCTTCGGTTTCCAGACCTGGGGCCATCGCACGCTGTCCGCCGTCCTCGACGCGGGGCACGAGGTCACCCTCGCGGTGACCCACCCCGTCTCGAACAACCCGTACGAGATGATGTGGAACGACTCCGTCGAGGAGCTCGCCACCAGCCGCGGTGTGCCCGTGCACCTGGCGAAGAAGCCCGACGAGGCCCTCTACGAGGCCGTCACCGAGGCCCGGCCGGACATCATCGTCGCCAACAACTGGCGCACCTGGCTGCCCGAGTCGATCTACGCGATGCCGCGCATGGGCACCCTGAACATCCACGATTCGCTGCTCCCGAAGTACGCCGGGTTCTCCCCGCTGATCTGGGCGCTGATCAACGGCGAGACCCACGTGGGCGTCACCGCGCACCTCATGGACGCGGGCCTCGACACCGGGCCGATCATCGCGCAGGAGTCCGTGGCCGTGGGGCCGCAGGACCGCACCGTCGACCTGTTCCACCGCACCGTCGACCTGATCGGGCCGCTGGTGACCCGCGCGCTCGGTGAGCTCGAAGCCGGTACCGCCCAGCCGATCCCGCAGGATCCGGCCTCGGCCACCTACTTCCACAAGCGCTCCGACGACGACAGCCGGATCGACTGGTCCTGGCCCGCCGACGCCATCGAGCGGCTCATCCGCGCGCAATCGGATCCCTATCCGAACGCGCACACCGTGTTCCGGGGCGAGCGGCTCGCGATCACAGCGGCGTCGGTGTCCCACAAGCGGTACGGGGGCACTCCCGGGCGCGTGTGCGTACCCGACGGCGAGGGCATCGCCGTGGTCGCCGGCCCCGACGCGTGGCGCGGGGGCAACCCGGCCCTCGTCGTGGAGCGGGTCCGCACCGCCGACGGCGCCGAGCACCCCGCCGCGAAGGTCCTCGGGGATTCCGGAGCGTATCTCGGCTGACATGACTGACAGACCCACGACCGGAGCCAGGGCCGACAGCGTCGTCGGCGTCCCGGCGATCGACGGCGACACCAGCCCGCGCACCCTGCTGTGGCGCGCGATGACGGCGCACCCGAAGTACATGGTGCCCGCGGTGGCGCTGTCGGCGCTGCACCAGGTGGGCGAGATGCTCGTGCCCGTGGTCGTCGGCAAGGCGGTCGACCAGGGCGTCGCGCCCGGGGACGGCGGGGTTCTGCTGCGGTGGATCCTGGTACTCGGCGTGACGTTCGCGGTGCTGTCGTTGAGTTTCCGCTACGCGTCGCGACTGGGCTGGATCGCGATGAACTTCGTGGACCACGCGCTGCGCATGCGGATCAGCGACCGCATCCTGGACCCGCACGGTCTCGGCGGCCCGAAGCGGATGCCGGGCGAACTGCTGTCCATCTCCTCCGCGGACACCAACGCCGTCGCCCGCAGCAAGGGCGTGCTGATCTACCCGATCGGCAACATGGTGGGCATCGTGTTCGCCGCCGTCGTGCTGTTCACCATCTCCTGGCCGCTCGGCGTCGCGACCCTGCTCGGGGCCGTCGTCGTGGTGGTCCTCTCCGACAAGATCGGCGGGCCGCTCTCCGCGCGGGTCGCCGGGCAGCAGCGCGAGGCGGCGGGCGCCGCCGGGACCGCGGCCGACCTCATGCACGGCGTGCGGGTGGTCAAGGGCCTCGGCGCCGAGGACGCCGCCGTCGAGAGGTACCGGCTGCGCTCGCAGCGCGCCCTGGCGGCGACGCTGCAGGCCAACCGCGCCTCCGCCGCGCTCTCGGGCACCCTCACCGTGGTGGGCGGGATCTTCGTCGCCGGGATCGCGCTCATCGCGGGGCTGCAGGCCGTGGCGGGCGACATCACCATCGGCCAGCTCATCACCGTGATCGGCCTCGCCCAGCTGATCACCGAACCCATCAACTTCATCGGGCGCGTGGCCAGCGTCATGTGGGCCTCGGGCAAGGCCTCCGCCGCCCGCGTGCTGTCCGTGCTGCAGGCACCGTCGCTCCTGCCCGACCAGGGCGACGCCGACGTGCCGCACGGCCCGATCGTCCTGCGCCTCGGCGACGACGAGGTGACCGTGCCGCAGGGTGGTCTCTCGGTGCTCGACGTGCCGCCGGCGCACGCCTCCGCCGCCACCGCCGCGCTGTCGCTCGCCGAGGTGCCCGACGCGGGCGCGGCACGTGTCGGAGGCCTCGACGTGCGCGGCATCGCGCCCGCGCGGCTGCGCGAATCCGTGCTCGTGGCGCCGCATCTCGGCGACCTGTTCGACGGGACCGTGCTGCAGAACGTCGAACTCGGCGCCGGCCGCGCCGGGCGCGAGCGGACGGTCACCGTCGACGCCGCAGTGCTCGCCGCCGGCCTCGACGACCTCATCGCCGACGACGCCCTCGACAACGAGGTCGGGGAGGGCGGCACCGCGCTGTCCGGCGGGCAGCGGCAGCGGGTGGCGCTCGCGCGCGCCCTGTACGCCGATCCCGACGTCCTGGTGCTCGACGACCCGACCACCGCCGTCGACTCCGTCACCGAGGCCGCCGTCGTGGAGCGGGTGACCCGGCTCCGGGCCGGCCGCACCACCGTCGTGTTCACCGGATCGCCCGCATGGCTCGCCGCCGCCGCGTCCGGCGAGGAGGTGACCGCGTGACCGCCGCTGAACGGACCACGCCCGCGCAGCTGACCGTCGCGAGCACGGCGCAGGTGCGCGCCGTGGTGGGCGAGGCGGCACGCCCGCTGCGCGCCCGGTTCCTGGCGGCGTTCGTCCTGCTCGTCGGCGGAGCGTCGGCCGCGCTCGTCGCGCCCCGGCTCATGGGCTCCATCGTGGACCTCGCCCGCTCCGGGCACTCCATCCTCGGCGCCACCGGCGCTGCGGCCGTGTGGATCTCGGGCGCCGCGATGCTCGCTGCCACCGCCGCGTCCGCGCTGCTCACCGCCTACGGCTTCGTGCTCATGGCGGGCGCCGTGGACCGCGTGATAGCCCGGCTCCGCGAGCGCGTGATCGACAGCGGGATGCACCTGCCGCTCGCGCGCCTCGAACGGGTGGGCCCGGGTGACCTCATCGCCCGCACCACCGACGACGTCACCGTGCTCACGCAGACGGTCAACGAGACGCTGCCCGCGATCACCGGGGCCGGCTTCGCGGTGGCGGTGACCCTGGTCGGGATGGCCGTGCTGGACTGGCGTTTCGTGCTCGTGGCCCTGGTCCTGGCGCCCGTGTACTACTTCGCGATCCGTCGGTACCGGCGGCAGGCGCCCGCGCAGTACCTCGAGGAACGGCGGCATCGCGGGCGCCGCGCCGCCGAGTTGCTGGCGTCCGTCCGCGGCCTCCCGACGGTCCGCGCGTTCGGGCTGCAGGGGGATCGCCGGGCCCGGATCAGCGAACACTCCTGGGCGGTGGTGCGGTTGGCCGTGACCATCCGGATCATCAACAACCGGTTGTTCGGCCAGATCAACTTCGCCGAATGGCTCGGTATGACCCTGCTGCTGGCCATCGGCTTCCAACTGGTGCGGGACGGCGCCGTGACCGTCGGCGCCGTCACGGCGGCCACCCTGTACTTCCTGCGGCTGTTCGGGCCGATCGGTCAGCTCATGCTGGTGGTCGACCCCATCTCGTCGGCCACCGCGTCGCTGCAGCGCGTGGTGGGCGTGATCGTCGAGAACGAGGGCGCCGACGGGGCCGCCGGCGCGGACCGGGACGGGGACCGGGCACACGGCGAACTCCGGGTCCGCGGCCTGCGTTTCGCCTACGGCGACCGCGAGGTGCTGCACGACGTGGACCTCGCCGTACCCGCCGGCCGCACCGTCGCCGTGGTCGGCGCATCCGGCGCCGGGAAGTCGACGCTCGCCGCGATCCTCGCCGGCGCCCGCCCGGCGGGCGCCGGCGCGGTGCTGCTCGACGGCGCCGATATCGCCGACCTCGCGCCGGCGTCGCGCGCCCGGCAGATCTGCCTGGTCACGCAGGACGTGCACGTGTTCGCGGGCACCGTGGCCGACGACCTGCGGCTGGCCGCGCCCGGCGCCACCGACGACGAGCTGCGCGCCGCGCTCGCCGTCGCCGGGCTCGAACTCGACCTCGACCGCGAGGTCGGCGCCCAGGCCGGGGCGCTCACCCCCGTCCAGGCGCAGCAGGTGGCCCTGGCCCGCGTCGCCCTCCTCGACCCGCCGGTGGTCGTTCTCGACGAGGCCACCGCGGAGGCCGGGTCCGCCGGCGCCGCCGAACTGGAGGACGCCGCGCAGAGGATCACCCGCGGCCGCACCGCCGTGGTCGTCGCGCACCGTCTGGCCCAGGCCGCGCGCGCCGACGAGGTGGTGCTGATGGCCGACGGACGGGTGATCGAGCGGGGGCCGCACCCCGAGCTCGTCGCCGCCGGCGGAGCGTACGCGGAACTCTGGGCCGCGTGGTCGCGCGGCCGCGAACGACTCAGCCCACCGAGAGGAACCGACGAATGACCGCACGCATCGACCACCGCGGCCGGCATCTGGAGCGCATCGCCGAGGTGCGCGCCGGCGACGCGGACGGCGCCGACCGGGTGCCGTACCCCATCGGCCTGCGCAGGCTGGAGGTGCTGCGCACCCGCCGCCTCGGCAGCGCCCTGATCCGGGTGACGCTCGGCGGGGCGGAGCTCGACGGCTTCCAGACCCACGCGGCGGACGACCACGTGAAGTTCGTGCTGCCGGGCGAGGACGGCGTGCTGACGCTGCCCGAGCAGAACGGCCTCATGCTGCACTGGCCGCGCGACCCGCGGCCCACCACCCGCGAGTACACGGTGCGGCGGTACGACGCCGAGGCGGGCGAACTCGACATCGACATCGCGCTGCACCGCGGCGGCCTGGGCTCGGACTGGGCGGAGGCCGTGAACCCCGGCGACGCCGTGCACGTCGCGGGCCCGCCCGGCGGCGTGGTGGTGCCGCCGATCTACACCCGCTATCTGCTGGTGGGAGACATCACGGCGCTGCCCGCCGTCGACCGGTGGCTCGAGGAGCTGCCGCGCGACGCCCGCGGCTGGGCCCTCATCGAGGTGGCCGACGCCGCCGAGGAGATCCGGCTGGACCCGCCGCCCGGCTTCGAGGTGCGCTGGTGCCACCGCGGCGACGCCGCCCCCGGCACCTCCGACGTGCTGGAACGCGCCGTCGCCGAGCTGCCGCAGGAGGTGCCCGACGGTGAGCGGTGGTACGTCTGGCTCGCCGGGGAGGCGGGGGTGCTCAAGCCGCTGCGCCGCTGGGTCGTGAGCGCGTGGAAGCCCGCCAAGCGGGACGTGGACATCACGGGCTACTGGAAACTGGGCGTCGCCGACTTCGACGAGGACGATCACTGATGCACTCGTTCGTCACCGGCGCCGCGTCCGGGATCGGCGCGGCCACCGCGCTGCGGCTCGCGCAGCACGGCCCCGTCGCCCTCGCGGACAAGGACGCCGACGGACTGGTCGCGACCGCCCGCGCCGTGTCCGCCGCCGGCGGCTCCGCCACCTCGCACGTCCTCGACGTCACGGACGCCGCCGATGTGGCCGCGGCCCTCGACGCCGCGGAACGCGCCCGCGGCCCCGTCGACGCGCTCGCGCACTGCGCCGGGATCCTGGTCGCGGGACCGGTTCTCGAGACCCCGGACGCCGACTGGTCCGCCGCGATCGCCGTGAACCTCACCGGCACGGTCACGGTGCTCACCGCGGCGGCGCGGCGTATGGCCGCCCGCGGCGCGGGCGCCGCGGTGGTGGTCGGTTCGAACGCGGGCAACGGTCCCCGAGTCGGGCTCGGCGCCTACGGCGCCTCGAAGGCCGCCGCGCACAACGCATCCCTCACCCTCGCGCTCGAACTCGCCGGCAGCGGCGTCCGGATCAACGTGGTGGCCCCGGGCTCCACCGCGACGCCGATGCAGACCGCGTTCGGCGGTGAGGCCGCCGCGGATGCGGCCGTCGTGGGCGACCTGTCCCGGCACCGGCTCGGAATCCCGCTGGGGCGCATCGCCGATCCCGAGGACATCGCCGGGGCGATCGACTACCTGCTCTCGCCCGCCGCGCGGCACGTGACCGCGCAGGTACTGACCGTGGACGGAGGCGCCACCGTATGACCGGCTATTTCCCGACCGAGTTCGCCGAACGCTATCGCGCGCTGGGCTACTGGACCGGCGAGACCTTCGCCGCGTTCCTGCCCGAGGCCGCGCGCCGGTTCGGCGACGCCGAGGCGCTCGTGGGTGAGGACCACCGCGGCGCACCCTCGCGGATGACCTACCGGGAACTGGACCGCGCGGCCGCGGTCGCCGCGGCGGGCTTGCGGGACAACGGGATCGGTGCGGGGGAGCGCGTCGTGCTGCAGCTGCCGAACACCGTCGAATACGTGACCGTGCTGTTCGGCCTGTTCCGGATCGGAGCCGTGCCCGTGTTCGCGTTGCCGGCGCACCGCCGCAGCGAGCTGGTGCACTTCGCGCGTATGTCCGGGGCGAAGGCACTGGTGACCGCCGCGGAGATCGCGCGGTTCGACCACCGCGCGCTGGCGCAGGGCGTCGCCGCCGAGATCGGGGGCGTGGCCGTGTTCGTGGTCGACGACGAGCCCTTCGTGGACGGCGACGACACCGAGCCCGCAGTGGTCGCACCGGAATCCCTGGCGTTCCTGCAGCTCTCGGGCGGCACCACGGGCGTGCCCAAGCTGATCCCGCGCACCCACGCCGACTACCTGTACTCGGTCCGCGAGTCCGCGCGGATCTGCGGGCTGGGCCCCGGCACCCGCTTCCTGGTGGTGCTTCCCGCGGCGCACAACTTCCCGATGAGCTCGCCCGGCATCCTGGGCGTGCTGTGGGCGGGCGGCACCGTGGTGCTGGGCACGGACCCCGCCCCGCACAAGGCCTTCCCGCTGATCGAGGCGGAGCGGGTCACGATGACCTCCCTCGTGCCGCCGCTCGCGATGCTGTGGCTGCAGGCCCGTCCCGGCTCCTCCGCCGATCTCTCCAGCCTGGCGCTGCTGCAGGTGGGCGGCGCGAAGTTCCCCGCCGAGGCCGCCCGGCGCGTGGAGCCCGAGCTGGGCTGCCGGCTGCAGCAGGTGTTCGGCATGGCCGAGGGACTGGTCAACTACACCCGCGACGACGACCCCGAGGATCTCGTCCTCGGGACGCAGGGGCGCCCCATCTCGCCGGACGACGAGGTCCGCGTCCTCGACGACGACGGTGCGCCCGTCCCCGACGGAGAACCCGGTCACCTCTGGACGCGGGGCCCGTACACGATCCGCGGCTACTTGGGCGGCGTGGACGCAGCCTCGTTCGACGCCGAGGGCTACTACCGCACCGGTGACATCGTGCGCCGGCTGCCGTCGGGCCACCTCGTGGTCGAGGGGCGCGCGAAGGACCAGATCAACCGCGGTGGCGAGAAGATCGCCGCCGAGGAGGTGGAGAACCACCTCGTCGCGCATCCCGCGGTGATCGACGCCGCGGTGGTGGCCGTCGCCGACGAGTTCCTGGGGGAGCGGACCTGCGCGGTGATCCTGGTGGCGCCCGGCGAGGTCGCGGAGCCCCCGCGCCCCACCGCCCCGGAGCTGAAGAAGTTCGTCCGCGAGCGCGGCGTGGCCGAGTACAAGGTGCCGGACCGGGTCGAGCTCGTCGAGAGGTTCCCGACCACGGGAGTCGGGAAGATCAGTCGCCGCGAGTTGCGGCGCGCCCTGGCGGAACTCGTCGCCGGGCGGAACAACGAGGAGAAGCGGTGAGCCTGCCCAAGAGCGTCGTCTACGACCTCCCCGAGAACGAATGCCCGGACACGGTCGACTGGACCGTGGACCCGGCGCGCGCGGTGCTGCTGATCCACGACATGCAGGAACACTTCGTGGGGCCCTTCGACCGGGACCGCGAGCCGCTGCGCACCGTCGTTCCGAACATCGCGGGCCTGCGCGCCGACGCCCGCGCCGCCGGCGTGCCCGTGGTGTACACGGCGCAGCCCGGCGACCAGGACCCCGAGGAACGCGCCCTGCTCACCGATTTCTGGGGCCCCGGCCTCAAGACGGCGAACGAGGAGATCATCGCCGAGCTCACCCCGGCGGACGACGACGTGCTGCTCACCAAGTGGCGCTACAGCGCCTTCGCCAAATCCGACCTCGCCGAGCGGATGCAGGCCTGGGGCCGCGACCAGCTGATCATCGCGGGCATCTACGCCCACATCGGGATCATGACCACCGCGCTCGACGCGTTCATGCGCGACGTGCAGCCCTACGTGGTGCGGGACGCCGTGGCCGACTTCTCCGCGGCGGATCACGCCCGCGCTCTCGAGTACGTCGCGTCGCGATGCGGCAGAGTGGAGAGTACGGACGGGGTTCGGGAGGCACTGCGATGACGGCGACGACGCGCTCGGAGGGCGACTATCCGCACTTCGTGCTGGCCGCCGGCGGCGAACGGGTGGCCGCCTCGGGGGCGCGCGCCACGTTCACCGATCCCCACGAGGCCGCCGACGCCGTGCGCGCCGGCCGGGTGGACGCCGTCGTCGGGGCCCTGCCCTTCGACCTGCGGGACCCCGCCGCGCTGACCGCGCCCGAGACCTTCGGCACCGTCGCCGGCCTGGGGGCTCCCGCGGCGCTGCCCACGCTGACCCGCACCGCCGAGCACCCCGCGCCCGCCGAGCACGTCGACCGGGTACGGCGCGCCGTCGCGCGGATCGAAACCGGCGGCGACCTGCGCAAGGTGGTCCTCGCCCGCGCCGTCGACTTCGCCGCGTCGGCCCCCGTCGATCCGTGCTCCGTGGCCGCCGCACTCGAGCGCCGCGACCCCGCGGGCAACGCGTTCGCCCTCCTGCTGGACGCGGCGGGGGAGGCCCACCGCGGCCGGGCCCTGGTGGGCTCCACCCCCGAGATCCTCGTGCGCCGCGACGGCGACGTGGTCTCCTGCCACCCGTTCGCGGGCACCGCCTCCTCGCCCGAGGGGCTGATGGACTCGGCCAAGGACCGCGAGGAGCACGCGTACGTGGTCGACGAGATCGCCGCGGCGCTCGCGCCGCTGTGCTCGGAGCTGGACGTGCCCGGCGCACCGTCGGTCACCCGGGCGGGCGAGGTGTGGCACCTGGGCACCGCGATCTCCGGGCGCCTCAAGGCGCCGTCGACCACCGCCCTGGACCTGGCCCTGGCGCTGCACCCGACCCCCGCGGTCTGCGGCTTCCCGCGCGCCGCGGCCGCCGCCGCGATCGCCGACCTCGAGGGCCGCTCCCGCGGCTTCTACGCGGGCGCGATCGGGTGGACGAACGCCGCGGGCGACGGGCACTGGCGGGTGGCCATCCGCTGCGCGGAGGTCGCCGCCGACCGGATGTCGCTGCGCGCCTTCGCCGGAGGCGGCATCGTGGGCGCCTCCGATCCGCACGCCGAGCTCGACGAGACCGTCAACAAGCTGCGTACGGTTCTGGGGCCGTTCGCGATCGCCCAGCCCGCCGGGCAGGCGGTCGCGGGCCGGGCGCGCTGACCCGGGCGCTGTCCCGGGGCGCGCTCAGGCGCCGTAGAAGGCGCGGCAGATGGCCCTGCCGTAGAACTCGCCGATCCGCTCCGAATCGCCGCGCCACTCGGGTCCGGCGTCGTCCGGGCGGTCCGCCAGCATGGTGCGCACCGCGGCCTCGCAGGCGGAGACGAACAGCTCCATGAGCATCGGCAGCTTCGCCTCCAGCCCCTGCATGTCCCACCAGCGGGTGAGGGCCGGGCGGATCCACTCCTCGGCCTGCTTCGCGAGGGTGGCGCGGGCCTCGCGAACGCGGTGCACCACTTCGGGATCGGTGACGCCCGAGAACAGCAGCTGCCAGGTGTCGGCGCGCTCGTTCACGGCGGCCAGGAGGTTCTGGAAGCCGATCACGAAGGCGCGCTCGGGATCCTCGCCGTGCGCGTTGTGCAGTGCCGCGAGGACGTACGTCATCATCCGCTCGGTCTCGCGGTCCAGCAGCTCGGTGATGAGCGCGACGCGATCCGGATAGCAGGAGTAGATCACGGGGCGGGTGACCTGCAGCCGGTCGGCGACGGTGCCGATCGTGACGGCGCTGAGGCCGTCGCGGGCGGCGATCTCGAGCGCGGCGTCGAGAACCTGCGGGCGGCGGCGCTCGGGGCCGAGGTGTTCGGCGCGGCGGCGGCCGCGGGTTCGGGTGGTAGGCATCGTCGCCACTTTACGCCGGGGCGGGACGTCTCGCGTTCACGCATAGTTCACCGCCCGGACCCCGCTCGCACTTACGCTTCGTCGCGTGATGGATCTCGATCTTCCCGTGGGCATCGACCTCAGCGCGGTCAGCGGGCGCGAAGCGCTGCAGCAGATCGTCGACCTGAGGGCGACCGAGGGCTTCTCGGTCAACGACGACGATGACGACGACCCGGTGCTGCTCACGCCGGAGCGGCACGTCGTGGACACGTGGCGCGAGGGATACCCCTACGCGGAGCGGATGCGGCGCTCGGAGTACGAGCGCGACAAGCGCCTGCTGCAGATCGAGCTGCTCAAGCTGCAGCGCTGGGTCAAGGACACCGGGCAGCGGCTGATCATCGTGTTCGAGGGCCGCGACGCCGCCGGCAAGGGCGGCACCATCAAGCGCTTCACCGAGCACATGAACCCCCGCGGCGCCCGCGTCGTGGCGCTCGTGAAGCCCACCGAGCGGGAGGCGGGCGAGTGGTACTTCCAGCGCTACATCGACCACTTCCCGACCAACGGCGAGATCGTCCTGTTCGACCGCTCCTGGTACAACCGCGGCGGCGTCGAGCGGGTGATGGGCTTCTGCTCGGAGGAGCAGCACGAGCGCTGGGAGCACCAGGTGCCCCTGTTCGAGAAGATGCTCGTCGAGGACGGCATCGTGCTCACCAAGTTCTGGTTCTCCGTGACCCAGCTGGAGCAGCGCACGCGCTTCGCGATCCGGCAGATCGACCCGGTGCGGCAGTGGAAACTCTCGCCGATGGACCTCGCCTCGCTGGACAAGTGGGACGACTACACGGCCGCGAAGGAGGAGGTGTTCGCCGCCACGGACACCGATTACGCGCCGTGGACCGTGGTGAAGAGCAACGACAAGAAGCGCGCCCGGCTCAACGCGATGCGTTACATCCTCAGCAAGTTCGATTACGACAACAAGGACCACGAGGTGGTCGGGGTGCCGGACCCGCTGATCGTCGGGCGTGGCAAGGACCTGATCAGCGACTGACGGTGCCGGAGCGATCGACGGTGCCGGGAGCGGAGCGAGTGGGTCGGGATCGTCGAGTAGCGTTGTCGCCGTGCGTTCACTGACGGCCTTCCTCCTCGTTCTCGTCGCCATCGGCGCGACGTTCGTGGCGGTCCCCGCCAACTGGGCGAACCGGCACGTCGTCGACCGGGCGCAGTTCATGCAGCTCATGGAGCCCCTCGGGCGCGACCAGGGCGTACAGGATGCGATGGCGCAGGAGATCTCCCAGCAGGTGCAGCGGCTGCTCACCGAGCAGGGCGACGCGCGGCCGCCGCTGGACGCGATCACTCCGTACGTCTCCAGCTACACCCACGGCCCGCAGTTCCCGGGGGCGTTCACCGAGGCCATCGGGCAGGTGCACACCTGGCTGCTGGTCCGGCCCACCGCGGAACAGCGGCTGCGCGGCGCCACCACCGCGGAGATCGACCTGGCGCCGATGATCCGTGACGTGGCCGCCGCCAACAACGTCAAGGTCGACGTCCCGGAGCGGGTGACCATCGACCTCTCCGGCACCGGCGCCAACCGCGACCTGTTCCGTGCGGGCCGGTACGCGAGCGTCGCCGACGGCATCAGCACGGCCGCCTGGGCGGCGCCGCTGATCGCCGTCGTGTCCGCGCTACTGGCGCTGCTGGCCGCGCACCGTCGCGGGTTCATGCTGTTCTACCTGGGGCTCGGGGTCGCGGTCGCGGCCGGCGTCACGTGGATGCTGTGCGTCGTTGCCCCGTCGTACGTGACGGGCCGGGGCGGCACCGGCGGCCTCAGCCCGACGGTGCTCGACGCGGCCGTCGCGCAGGTCACCCAGAGTCTCAACCCGTGGATCGCGACCGAGGCCGCGGTCGGCGGCGCGCTCGCGCTCATCGGGCTGATCTTCGGGGGCCTCGGCGCCGTCGCCGCGCGGCGCGCGGAGCAGCGCTGGTGACCACGCCCGCCTCCGCGGGCCGGCGGCCCACCGTCGCCACGCTGACCTACAAGGACGGGACCACGAACCCCGTCCGCATCTTCCGCGGACCCGACCCCGCGGCGCCGTGCTTCCTGCTGTGGCCCGGCGTCAACGTGCCCGCGGGCTACTTCGACGACATGGGGCGCGCCCTCGTCGACGCCGGTTTCAACGCCGTCGCGTCCGAGCTGCGCGGTCAGGGCGACTCCCGGCCGCGCGGTGCCGGCGGCGCGCACGGGTTCCAGGACGTGGTGGTCGAGGACTACCCCGCGGTCTCCGCCCTGGTGCGGCAGAAGTTCCCCTCCGCGCCGCGGATCCTGGTGGGCCACAGCCTCGGTGGGCTGATGGGCGTCATGTACGCGGCCCGCGCGCGGCGCAACCTCGCGGGGGTCGCGCTGATCGCGTGCGGCACCGGCTACTACAAACTCGACGGGCTCGGCGGCGCGGCGCGGCGCATCGGGACGTCGGTGGCCGCGCGCGCCTCGGCCCGACGGGGCCACTGGTCCGGCCCGGACGGGCTCGGCGAGGTGCCCAAGGGCATCGTCCGCGACTTCGACCACCTGGTGCAGACGGGCGACTTCAACGTGGACGGCGCCGACATCGACTACGAGGCGCGGATCGCCGCCACCCGCACGCCGGTGCTCACCATCGCGATCGGGGGCGACCAGATGGTGAGCGACCGGCAGTCGCGGTACGTGGGGGAGAAGTTCCCGTCGCACGCGCACGTCCGGATCCCCGGGGAGCTCGGCCACAACCAGTGGGTCCTCTCGCCCGAGTCCGTGGTGCCCACCCTGTCGGAGTGGGCGTCCGGGCTCTGAGGCGCACCGTCGGGTCCGTTCCGATCCTCGGTGGGTTGCTGCGGGCCCCGCACGGCGTGTCGCCGCAGTAACGCACCGAGGCTGCGGACCGAGGCTGCTTCAGCCGGCCTGACCGGTGACCAGGACCGGAGTGAAGGCGGGCGAGAGCCACTTCAGCAGCGCGATCATCGCCTCGCGGCTGATCGCGACGCAGCCGAGCGTCGGGTTGCCGTCGGTGACGTGCAGGAACATCGCGCCGCCCTTGCCCGGGGTGTGGCTCGGGTTGTTGTCGAAATGCACCGCGTAGTCGTACACCGGGCCGGCGTCGTAGAGGTTCTCGCTCTCCGGGCCGGGGCTCGTGGGCCGGGTGACCATGCGGTCGTAGGTGGGGGAGTTCACGTTCCCGTCCCACCAGTGCTGGTTCGTCACCGTGGTGTACGGCAGCGCCGTGCCGGGGTTGTCCTGGCGGCCGAACGCGAGGTCCAGCTTGAAGACGCCGAACGGGGTGCGCGGCACGCCGTCCTTGCCCTCGCCGATGCCCTGCTGCCCGACCTTGCCGGGGATCGGGCCGTAGACCTTGGTCCAGCCCCGCTCCATCACGGCCCACGCGGACACCTGCACGTCGGTGGAGGACATCGACGGTGCGGCCACTGTGATCACCTCGCGGGTGCCCGGCACGCCGGCGACCGCGGCGTCGAGGAGCGCCCTGTCGGCGTCCGCGGCCGCGGCCCGGGGAAGCACGATCGAGGAGGCGACGGCCGCAGCGGGCACCGCGGCGAGCCCCACGAGCATCTGGCGCCTCTTCAGCAACATGCGTCACAGTATGACATGAGCTGGGGTTTCACGTGAAGCTGACGCCTCCGTGGCGGACCACCTCGGCGAACCGCTGTTCCGCTTCCTCGTCGGCGGGGAGGTAGACGGTGAGGAAGGAGCCGTCGAACCGGTCGAGGAGGTAGCGCGCGCTGCTGAACCTGATCCACCCGATCGGCGGACAGTGGAAGCGGTGCTCGCCGGGGAAGTGGCCGACCTCCTGCGATTCCCACGCCGCCGCGATCACGCGGCTGCTGCCCGTGATCGCGGTGATGAAGCGCTCCCATTCGGGTTCGCCGACGTGCCGGCCGTACGCATGGCGGACCTGTGTGACCATCGCCGCGAGGTAGTCGGGGTCGGTGACGGGGTGCCGGGTGTCGGCGGCGCGGCCCATCTTGTAGAGCGCGTTCCGGTCCAGCCCGGTGTTGCCTGCGATGCCCCGGAACACCAGGCGGAAGCCCTCGCTCGCCGAGATCAGGTCGTACCTCTCGGTGAAGACGGCGGCGGGCGTGGTGCCGAACCGGTCGAGCACCCGCCGGGTGACGGCGTCGATCTCCACGACGCCGTCCGCATCGCCGGCGCTCCGGGCGGCGGGCACGCCGGCGACGCGGTAGAGGTAGTCGTGCTCCTCGCCCGTGAGCCGGAACAGCCGCGCGAGGGCGTCGAGGACCTGCGTGGACACCGAGATCCGCCGCCCCTGTTCGAGCCACGTGTACCAGGTCAGGCCGACACCGGCGAGCGCCGCGACCTCCTCCCGCCGTAGGCCGGGTACTCGACGGGGCCCGGTTCGGGGAAGGCCGACGGCCTCCGGGGGCAGCGCGTCGCGCCGGGCGCGCAGGAAGGCGCCCAGCTCGCTGCTCCGTTCGCCACTCACTCGGACAGCATTCCGCGGATCCCGCGGATTGTCATGGCGTGCGGCCCGGCGCGGGTGGTGGTGGCGGTACCAGGATGATCCGCCTCCTGGTGCGGCTCCGTGCCGGTGCGGAGAGTGGTGTCCGTGAACCGCACCGCCGCCCGGGAAACCGACACCGCCCCATCGTCGTCGTACGGAGGTGTCACGAAACTCCTTGCCCTGTTGGGGTTCTCAACGATGCCGATGATCGACGCGACGATCGTCAACGTCGCTGCGCCGTCCATCGCGCGGAACCTCCCCGCGACCCCGACGCAGTTGCAGTTCGTGGTGGGCGGCTACCTGCTCGCGTACGGCTCGCTCATCATCACGGGCTCCCGGTTGGGGGCCCGGTACGGTCACGTCCGCACGCTGCGCGCGGCGACCGTGGGCTTCGTCGTCGCCTCCGTCGCCTGCGGTCTCGCGCCCGACGCGGTCGTCCTCGTCGCCGCGAGGGCGGTGCAGGGCATGACGGCGGCCGCGATCATGCCGCAGGTCATGAGCCTGATCCAGCGGAGCTACGCCGGTCCCGGGTTGGCGCGCGCCCTCTCGATGTTCAGTCTCACCACCGCCGGCGGCTTCATCGTCGGTCAGGTCGGCGGAGGCCTGCTCGTCGCCCTCGACGTGGCGGGCCTCGGCTGGCGTCTGGTCTTCTTGGTGAATCTGCCGATCGGGCTGGCGCTCCTGGTGGCGCTCTGCCGGTACTTCGCGGCGGACGAGGGTGATCCGGGGACGCGGATGGATCCCGGCGGCGTCGCCGCCGGTGCCGCGGCGTTGTTGCTGCTCATCGCGCCGCTGACGTTCGGCCGTGACTACGGTTGGGCGCCCTGGGTGCTCGTGCTCCTCGCGCTCGCGGCTCCGGCGCTCGGCGTCTTCGCCGGGGTGGAGCGGGCGGTCGCACGCCGCGGAGGGAGCCCGCTCGTCTCCGCGGGCCTGCTGCGCTCGAGGGGATTCCCCGCCGCGATCGCGGTGGTGCTGCTGGTGTTCGCGAACTACGCCGGGTTCCTCTTCGCCACCACGCTGTTCCTCCAGGACGAGCACGGGTACGGACCGCTGGGGTCCGGGCTGTGGTTCCTGTTCTTCACCCCGGGTTTCCTCGCGGTCACCGTCGGTTGGAAGCGGCTGCCGCCACGGCTGCTGGGGCCGCTCGTCGCGCTCGGCGCCGTGGTGATCGTGGCCGGCGACCTCCTGCTGTGGTGGGCGGGACGATCGTCCTCGGTGGGACTTGGGTTCGCGCTCGCGCTGCTGATCCTGGGGACCGGGACCGGCGCGATGTTCGGCCCGATCCTCACGCTCTCGCTGCGGTCCGTCGCGCCCGGCCTGGCGCCGGAGGCGAGCGGCGTCGTCACCACGATGTTCCAGGTGGGCAGCGCGATCGGGGTGTCGGTGATCGGGTCCGTCTACTTCGCCGGCGGCCTGGCCGCCGCAGCGGTGTGGTCCGCGCTGTTCGCGGGCGCCGCCGGGGTGCTCGTGGTCCTGACGCTCGCCCGGCGCCGGGCGTAGCCGGAACCGGCCGCGTCGGCTGCGCCGGAGTTCCGCCTTCCGTACCTTCGACGCTGTGGACAGCGCGAGGGATCTGTGGCTGGTGGTGGCGCGGGCGAGTGTCGGGGTGATGTTCTTCCTCAGCGGCTGGGGGAAGGCGGCGAACCCGAAGAAGTTCGCCGCCGACTTCGCGGGCTGGGGCATCCCCGAGCCCGACCTCGCGTCGACGGCCACGGCGTGGGCGGAGCTGATCCTCGGCGCGCTCCTCGTGCTGGGGCTGCTCACCCGGATCGCCGCGGCGGGCCTCGCAGTGACGATGGCGGGAGCGATCTTCTACTCCGTGTGGCCCGCCGCGATGGAGGCGTCCACCACGCCCACCGGCTTCCTCAGCCAGTTCTTCTACAGCCCCGAATGGCTCCTGCTGCTGGTGCTGCTCGCCCTGGTGGGCGCCGGTCCCGGCCGCTTCGCGCTCGACGAGCCGTTCGGCATCGAGGCCCGCTTTCAGCGCAGGTGACGCTCGACCCGCTCCACCTTCGAGGCCAATTGCCCGGTGTGCCCCGGGCGGATGTCGCACTTGACCACGAGTGAGACCCGCGGTGCGGTCTCGGCGAGGCGGTCCACGCAGGCCTTGATCACGCCCATCACCTCGTCCCACTCGCCCTCGATGTTGGTGAACATCGCGTTGGTCTCGTTCGGCAGGCCGCTCGCCCGGACGATGGCGACCGCCTCCGCCACCGCCGCGGCGACGCCACCGTCGCCGTCCTCCTGGTCCCCGCCCATTGGGCTGATCGAGAACGCCGCGATCATCGTGCACCTCCCAGTTCGCGCCAGAGGAATTCGTACGCCAGGGCGGACTTGAACGCGGCCTGCTTGTTGTCGGCCGCGCCGCCGTGCCCGCCCTCGATGTTCTCGTAGTACTCCACGCCGATGCCGCGGTCCTGCAGTGCGGCCACGAACTTGCGGGCGTGCCCGGGGTGCACCCGGTCGTCCCGCGTCGACGTGGTCACCAGGAGCGCCGGAAGGTCCGCGTCTGCGGCGGGAAGGTTCTGGTACGGCGAGTACTCGCTGATGTACGCCCATTGCGCGGGATCGTCGGGATCGCCGTACTCGGCCACCCACGAGGCCCCCGCCAGCAGCCGGTTGTAGCGCCGCATGTCCAGCAGCGGAACCTGACAGACGATGGCGCCGAACAACTCCGGGTACCGCGTGTACATCACGCCCATGAGCAGGCCGCCGTTGCTGCCGCCCTGCGCGCCCAACTGCCCGCGGGTGGTGATCCCCCGCGCGACGAGGTCCTTCGCCACCGCCGCGAAGTCCTCGTACGACCGCAGCCGGTTCTCCTTGAGCGCCGCGGTGTGCCACTGCGGGCCGTACTCTCCACCGCCGCGGATGTTGGCCAGCACGTACACGCCGCCGCGCTCGATCCAGGAGGCGCCGGAGATCGGCGTGTAGTCCGGCGTCAGCGAGATCTCGAAGCCGCCGTAGCCGTACAGCAACGTCGGCTGCGGGCCGTCCTGCGGACGGCGCACCACGAAGTACGGGATCCGCGTGCCGTCCTCGCTGGTGGCGAAGAACTGCTCGGACGTCACGCCCTCGGCGTCGTAGAACGCGGGCGCCGACTTGAGCGGCGCCACCTCGCCGCCCGCCGTGCCGTGCAGCAGCGTGGGCGGTAGCGTGAAACCGCTTGCGGTGGCGAAGATCTCGTCCGATTCCCGCGGGTCGGTGAAGTACACGCCGATCTCCGCCAGCTCGGGGAAGCCGCGGGTCTCCCGCTCCTCCCAGGTGCCGGGTTCCAGCGTGTGCAGCTCCGACCGCACGTCCCGCATCGTCGACAACAGCAGGTACGACCGGGTCCACGCGTATCCGGCCAGCGCGGTGTGCGCGTCCGGGGTGAAGATCGTCGTGAAGTCGCGGCCGCCGGACCGGTAGTCGTCCAGGTCGAAGGCCACCAGCGCGCCGGGGCCGACGGTGCCCGACGGCAACTCCCACGCCGTCTTCGGCCGCACCAGCAGCCGCGACTCGTGGACGTCGGTGTCCGCGTCCGTCGGCACGTCGATCCGCTCCAGCGCGAGCGTCTCCGGATCCAACAGGTAGATCTCGCTGTTGTAGAAGTCCACCGCGCGGGAGACGAAGTGCCGCTCGTACCCGGGGGTGTCGTCGTAGCCGGCGCCGATCGACACGTCGGTCGCGTGGCCCTCGTAGATCGTGTCGGCGTGCCCGAGCGGCGTCCCCCGCCGCCACCGCTTGACGATCCGCGGGTACCCGGATTCGGTGAGCGAGCCCGCGCCGAAGTCGGTGCCCACGTACACGGTGTCCTTGTCGATCCACGAGATCCGGCTCTTGGCCTCGGGCAACTCGAAGCCGTCGCCGGCACCGTCGACCCACTCCCGACGGGAGATCGAGAACTCGCGCACCACGGTGGCGTCCGCGCCCCCGCGCGACAGCGAGACGAGCGCGCGGTCGTACCGCGCACCGTCGGGCGACTCGGACCGCAGGACGGCCGCGCCGCCCCAGACCCAGTTCTCGCCCTCGGCCTCGCGGAGCGCGTCGACGTCGATCACGACTTCCCACTCCGGGCTCTCGGTGCGGAAGGACTCGAGCGTGGTGCGGCGCCACAGCCCGTAGGGGTGTTCGGCGTCCCGCCAGAAGTTCCACAGGTACTCGCCGCGGCGCACCGGATAGGGGATGCGCTGGTCCGTGTCCAGGATCTCGAGCGCGCGCGACTGGATCTCCTCGAACCGCGGCCCGGCCAGGCGCGACGTGCTCGCGGCGTTGCGGTCACGGGCCCAATCGAGGGCCGTGGTCGATTCCACTTCTTCGAGCCATACGTACTCGTCCATGACGTCCACAGTAGGGCTAGGCTGAACGACGTGGCTGATCACTTTGACACTGTTGTACTCGGCGCGGGCCCAGGAGGCTACGTCGCCGCAATTCGCGCCGCCCAACTCGGGCAGAAGGTCGCGGTCATCGAGGAGAAGTACTGGGGCGGTGTGTGCCTGAACGTGGGCTGCATCCCGTCGAAGGCGCTCCTGAAGAACGCCGAACTGGCGCACACCTTCAATCACAAGGCGAAGCTGTTCGGCATCTCGGGCGACGTCAGCTTCGACTTCGGCGCGGCGTTCGACCGCAGCCGCAAGGTGAGTGAGGGCATCGTCAAGGGCGTTCACTTCCTGATGAAGAAGAACAAGATCACCGAGATCAACGGGTACGGCACGTTCGTCGACGCCAAGACCATCAAGGTCGGCGAACAGACGGTCACCGCCGACAACGTCATCATCGACACGGGTTCGACGGTGCGCCTCCTGCCCGGCGTCCAGTTGTCCGACAACGTGGTCACCTACGAGGAGCAGATCCTCACCCGCGACCTCCCGGAGTCCATCGCGATCGTCGGCGCCGGCGCCATCGGCATGGAGTTCGCCTACGTGCTGGCCAACTACGGCGTGAAGGTCACCATCGTCGAGTTCCTGGATCGCGCGCTGCCCAACGAGGACGCCGACGTCTCCAAGGAGATCGCCAAGCAGTACAAGAAGCTGGGCGTGGACATCCTGACCTCCACCAAGGTCGAGTCCGTCGACGACCAGGGCGGCCAGGTGGTCGTCAAGTACACCGGGCCGAAGGGCGCCGGCGAGCTCACCGTGTCCAAGGTGCTCATGAGCATCGGCTTCGCGCCGCGTGTCGAGGGCTTCGGCCTGGAGAAGACGGGCGTCGCCCTCACCGAGCGCGGCGCCATCGCCATCGACGACTACATGCGCACCAACGTGCCCGGCGTGTACGCCATCGGCGACGTCACCGCGAAGCTGCAGCTGGCGCACGTCGCCGAGGCGCAGGGCGTCGTGGCCGCCGAGACCATCGCCGGCGCCGAGACCCAGACCCTGGGCGACTACCGGATGATGCCGCGCGCCACCTTCTGCCAGCCGCAGGTGGCCTCGTTCGGCCTCACCGAGCAGCAGGCGAAGGACGAGGGCCACGACGTCAAGACCGCCACGTTCCCGTTCTCGGCGAACGGCAAGGCGCAGGGCCTCGGCGACGCCGTCGGCTTCGTCAAGCTGGTCTCCGACGCCAAGTACGGCGAGCTGCTGGGCGGCCACCTCATCGGCCCGGACGTCTCCGAGCTGCTGCCCGAGCTCACCCTCGCGCAGAAGTGGGATCTCACGGTCAACGAGGTCGCGCGCAACGTGCACACGCACCCCACCCTCTCGGAGGCCCTGCAGGAGTCGATCCACGGCCTCGCCGGCCACATGATCAACCTGTAGTAGGCACAGGCCCGTCGCGGCGGCCCGGCATCGTTCGACGGTGCCGGGCCGCCGTCGTCGCTCTGGCCGGAACCGCACGCGGCGTCCCACTGCGTGGGCTCGCCGATCCTTCCGGTGGGATCGATGTCACCGCTTCCCGGTTGGACATGCGCCGTGCCCCCTGGCATGGTCGGTGTCGCGGCGTGGACTCGTTCCACGGCGCCGGGTCGAGAAGGGGCATCGGTCACCGTAGAGCGTCCGCGCCGCAAGGCACGCAGTGCGAAACAGAATGCACTGCCCGGACGGAAGGTATCGATGAACAACTCTGCGACGCTTACCGACCCCTACCCCACGCGCGTCACCACCAGCGAGATCCACGACCGGTACGACCCGGTGATCTGGCCCGGGCGCTCCGGGCCCTGGGACGACGGCGCCGTGAACACCTTCGCGGAACGGGGCTTCCGCAGCGTCGAGAACGTGCTCGACGCCGGCGACCTCGGTGACATCCGCTCCGAAATCGACCGGCTGACCGTCGAACTGGGCGACGACGAGCGCCTCATCCGCGAGACCTCCGACGGCAGCGTCCGCTCGGTCTTCGCGGTCCACGAGCTCAGTGGGCTCGTGGCGGACATCATCGCCCGCGATGACGTGGCCGGCGTGGCCCGCCAACTGCTCGGCGACGACGTGTACGTGCATCAGAGCCGGGTGAACCTCAAGCCCGGTTTCGCCGGCGGGCCGTTCTACTGGCACAGCGATTTCGAGACCTGGCACGCCGAGGACGGGATGCCGTCTCCGCGCGCCGTGAGCGTCTCCCTGTCGCTGACGCCCAACACCCCCTTCAACGGGCCGCTGATGATCATGCCCGGATCGCACCGCAAGTTCGTGTCCTGCGTGGGCGCGACTCCCGGTGACTACCACCGTGAATCGCTGAAGTCCTACCGGCCGCCGTTCGGCACGCCGGAGGAGTGCGACATCGCGTCGATGGCCGAGACGTTCGGCATCGAGCAGGTGACCGGCGGCGCCGGATCGGCGCTGTACTTCGACTGCAACTGCCTGCACGCCTCGGCGGGGAACATCTCCCCGTACCCGCGGTCGAACCTGTTCGTGGTGTTCAACGCGGTCTCGAACGCGCTCGGTGAGCCGTTCGCCGCCGACGCGCGCCGCCCGGACTACCTGGCCGCGCGCTGACGGAAGTGGTTCCCGGATGCGGGTTCTGCGGACGGGCGAGGCCGATTCCTGCCTCGCACCGCCGCAGGACCCGGATCTCGGGAGCGCTACCGCTCGGGCGTGATGCCGAGGACGTCGATCGTGGTGGCCAGGCCGTCGTAATTGGTGGTCAGCAGCGCGATCTCCACCAGTTTCCGGTCCGGGTAGAACTCGGCCAGGCGCCCCCACGTCGCATCCGTGACGTTCTTCGTCTCGACGATCTCGGTGACCGCGGCCAGCAGCGCCGCGCTCGGCTCGTCCCACCCCGTGCCGTCGAAGATCGCGTCGAACTGCGCGTCGGTGAGCCCGGCCTGCGCGCCGATCCGGCGGTGGTGCCCCAGCTCGTAGGCGTTCCCGCGCAGGTGCGCGACGCGCACGATCACCGTCTCCGATTCGCTCCGCCTGAGCGCGCCGAACGGCATGAGCATGCCGGAGTAGCCGAGCCAGCCGAGGAACAGCCGTTTGCCGCGGCCGAGGGTGGAGAACAGGTGCATGTCGTCGGCGCGGATCGCCTTCGCACCGATCCTGCTGATCGCGTAGTTGATCGGGCCGAGCTGGCGGAGGCCGCCGGGTGTCACGCGCGGTGTCATGCTTCGACGCTACTCGACGGGCCTATCTGACCAGGTACGGCGAGGCGGTGGACCGGTGCTCGTCGATGTCGAGCGCCTTGCCGATCGCGGGGAACGCCCGCTGCGGGCAGCCGGCGCGCTCGCACACCCGGCAACCGGCGCCGATCGGGGTCGCGTTGACGTCCGTGAGGTTCAGCCCGCGGGCGTAGACGAGCCGGTGCGCGTGCCGCAGCTCGCAGCCGATCCCGATCGCGAACGTCTTGCCGGGCTGGCCGTACCGGGCGGCCCGTCGTTCGACGGTGCGCGCCACCCACAGGTAGTTGCGCCCGTCGGGCATCTCGACGATCTGCGTGATGATCTTCCCGGGCCACGCGAACGTCTCGTAGACGTTCCACAGCGGGCAGGTGCCGCCCGAGGCGGAGAAGTGGAAACCCGTGGAGCTCTGCCGCTTGCTCATGTTGCCTGCGCGATCCACGCGCACGAAGGACAGGGGCACGCCGCGCAGGTTGGGACGCTGCAGCGTGGACAGCCGGTGCGCGATCGTCTCGTAGCTCACCGAGAAGAACGCGGACAGCCTCTCGATGTCGTACTCGAATTCCTCAGCTGCGCCGTGGAACTGGGTGTACGGCAGCACGACCGCCGCGGCGTAGTAGTTCGCCAGTCCCAGTCTCGCCAGGCTGCGCGCCTCGTCGGAACCGAACCCGGCCCCGTCGATCAGGGCGTCGATGTCGCGCCCGCACTCGAGGTACGCGAGCTCGGCGGCCATCTTGAACACCTGCTGCCCCACGGACAGGTGCCGCGAGATCTCCAGCACCCGGGTGCGCGGGTCGTAGCGGTGCAGCACCATCTCGCCGAGGTCGACGCGGCGCCGGATCGAGACGTTGTGCACGGCCTCGAGCCGGGTGACGATCTCGTGGCGCACGTCCGCGTTGTGCATGCGCATGCGCGCGGTGAGCTCCTCCGCCGCGACGTCCAACTCGTGGAAGTAGTTCTGCCGCTGGTAGAAGAACTCGCGGACCTCCTCGTGCGGGTTCGGGATGGCGCCGCGGGCGCCGGGGTCGTTGCGCCCGTCGGTGACCTGCGCCAGCTGATCCGCGGCGCCCAGGTAGCGGCGGTGCAGCGCCACCATGGCGCGGGCGAACCCGGGGTGGTCGCGGGCCAACTCCGACAGCTCCTCGGTGCTGGTGGGGGCGTCCACGTCCATCGTCACCTCGCGCAGCTCGGCGATGAGCCGCGTCTGGTCCTGCGAGTTGAAGAAGGAGGTGTCCACGCCGAACACGTCGGTGATCTTCAGGAGCACCGGCACACTGAGCGGCCGCACGTCGTGCTCGATCTGGTTCAGGTACGACGGGGAGATCTCCAGCGCCTCCGCCAGCGACGCCTGCGACAGCCCGCGTTCCTTGCGGAGTCCGCGCAGACGGGCGCCGACGAAGGTCTTGGACATGCGGCGAAGCTTAGTCGGGGAGTCCCAGCTACCGGCGGGTTCGCCGGCTTCATCGCGCACTTCGCAGTGAGGTGCATCACAGGCGTCCCGCGGTTCCCGGGCGACGGGCGCGGCACCGTCGGGCGGGATCCGGCCGGGCGGCCCGGCGGCGCGCACCCACAAAATCCCAGTACGGGCGTACTTTTTTGCGCGATGCGTCGCCCGTGTTCTTCGCAACCTTCGCAAGTTGGGGAGGGATTCCTAGCCCGCTTTGGCATTCTCGGACGCCTTGGCCTGCGGCTTTGCGTGTGGCACAGTGTGTGAGGGCGATACGCCGGAACCGCGAATCGGGTTCGCCGCTTGGCTCCGATTCGCAGCCCTCAGGGAGCCGGTCGCCGATCAGATTCAACTGACGCAACTTAAGAACGGGGAGCTAATGAGCACCGTCGGACAGCCGAGGACCGCCGCCGAGATCCAGCAGGATTGGGACACCAACCCGCGTTGGAAGGGCGTCAAGCGCGACTACACCGCCGAGCAGGTCGCGGAGCTCCAGGGCTCCGTCGTCGAGGAGAACACCCTCGCGAAGCGTGGCGCCGAGATCCTCTGGGAGGGCGTGACCAAGGGCGACGACAGCTACATCAACGCCCTGGGTGCCCTCACCGGCAACATGGCCGTGCAGCAGGTGCGCGCCGGCCTCAAGGCCATCTACCTCTCCGGCTGGCAGGTCGCCGGTGACGCGAACCTCTCGGGCCACACCTACCCCGACCAGTCGCTGTACCCGGCCAACTCGGTCCCGGCCGTCGTGCGCCGCATCAACAACGCGCTGCTCCGCGCCGACGAGATCAGCCGCGTCGAGGGCGACGACTCGATCGACAACTGGCTCGTCCCGATCGTCGCGGACGGCGAGGCCGGCTTCGGTGGCGCCCTGAACGTCTACGAGCTGCAGAAGGCCATGATCACCGCGGGTGCCGCCGGCACCCACTGGGAGGACCAGCTGGCCTCGGAGAAGAAGTGCGGCCACCTCGGTGGCAAGGTGCTCATCCCCACCCAGCAGCACATCCGCACCCTGAGCTCGGCCCGCCTGGCCGCCGACGTGTCGAACACCCCCACCGTGGTGATCGCGCGCACCGACGCCGAGGCCGCCACCCTGATCACCTCGGACGTCGACGACCGCGACAAGCCGTTCGTCACCGGTGAGCGCACCGCCGAGGGCTTCTACAACGTCAAGAACGGCATCGAGCCCTGCATCGCGCGTGCCAAGGCCTACGCCCCGTACGCCGACCTGATCTGGATGGAGACCGGCACCCCGGATCTCGAGCTGGCCAAGAAGTTCGCCGAGTCGGTCAAGTCGGAGTTCCCCGACCAGCTGCTGGCCTACAACTGCTCGCCGTCCTTCAACTGGAAGCAGCACCTGGACGACGCGACCATCGCGAAGTTCCAGAACGAGCTGGGCGCCATGGGCTTCAAGTTCCAGTTCATCACGCTGGCCGGCTTCCACGCCCTCAACTACTCGATGTTCGACCTGGCCTACGGCTACGCCCGCAACCAGATGTCGGCGTACGTCGAGCTGCAGGAGCGCGAGTTCGCGTCGGAGGAGCGGGGCTACACCGCCACCAAGCACCAGCGCGAGGTCGGCGCCGGCTACTTCGACCGCATCGCCACCACCGTCGACCCGGAGAGCTCGACCACCGCGCTCAAGGGTTCGACCGAGGAGGGCCAGTTCCACTAGGAACTGGCAGGCCCGCCTCCCCGGGAATCTAGCCGATCGCAGGCGGTCCGTGACTTCTGTCGCGGGCCGCCTGCGGCGTAGGTGGGTACGTTCTGGGCGTACCCCTGCAGAGTCACCCTCATCTCGCCTCGAGCGGTTGTTACGTTAGGAAAATTCTCATGAGTGAAGCTGTATCCAGGGTCGGCGTCGTCGGCGCGGGCCAGATGGGCGGCGGCATCGCCGAGGTGTCCGCTCGTGCGGGCGCCGACGTGCTGGTCTGGGAGGCCACCGAGGAGCTCGCGGCCGGTGGCCGTGCCCGCGTCCTCAAGTCCCTGGACCGCGCCGTGTCCAGCGGCAAGATGACCGAGCGCGAGCGCGACCAGGCCGCCGAGCGGCTGACGTTCACCACCGACTTGGCCGCGTTCGCGGACCGCCAGCTGGTGGTCGAGGCCATCGTCGAGAACGAGGCCGTCAAGGCGGAGATCTTCGGCAAGCTCGACGAGGTCGTCACCGACCCCGACGCCGTGCTCGCCTCCAACACCTCGTCGCTGCCGATCCAGCGCATCGCCACCGCCACGAAGAACCCGGGCCGCGTCCTGGGGCTGCACTTCTTCAATCCGGTGCCGGTACTGCCGCTGGTCGAGGTGATCAGCTCGCTGTCCACGTCGGAGGCCGCCGCGGCGCGCGCCGAGCAGTTCGCCTCCGAGGTGCTGGGCAAGCAGGTCGTCCGCGCGACGGACCGTTCCGGCTTCATCGTCAATGCGCTGCTGGTGCCCTACCTGCTCTCCGCGATCCGCATGTACGAGTCGGGCTTCGCCACCGCCGAGGACATCGACAAGGGCATGATGCTCGGCTGCGCGCACCCGATGGGGCCGCTCAAGCTGGCCGACCTCGTGGGTCTCGACACCGTGAAGTTCATCGCCGACGCGATGTACGCCGAGTACAAGGAGCCCACCTACGCCGCGCCGCCGCTGCTGCTGCGCCTGGTGGAGGCCGGCTACGTCGGCAAGAAGTCCGGCCGCGGCATCTACGAGTACCCCGCGAAGTAGCCCGCGCCGGCGGGTGCCGCCGCACCGGCCGCGCCCCTCTCAGTCGCCCCCGCCCGACTTAACAGCGTTAGCCGCAGACGTTTCCCCAGGAAGCGCCCTGGGCTAACGCTGTTAAGTCGGAAGGCGGGGTGCCGTGGAGGAGGATCGGCCGTCGAGGTTTGCTGAACCGGCAAGGAAACTTGCCGGTTCAGTCGTATCTGGGCGACGGTGGATCGCATGAACCAGATCATCGACACCGTCATCATCGGCGGCGGGGCCGCGGGCCTCACCGCCGCGCAGGTCCTCGGCAGGGCGCGGCGTTCCGTCGTGGTCGTCGACGCCGGCGAGCCCCGCAACGCACCCGCCTCCCACATGCACGGCTACCTCGGTCACGACGGGCGCAGCCCCGCCGAGCTGCTCGCGATCGGCCGCCGCGAAGCGGCGGCGTACGGCGTGCGCATCGTGCGCGACGCGGCGACCGGGGCCGAACGCGCACCGTCGGGCGGGACGACGGTGACGCTGCGCAGCGGCGCGCCGCTCACCGCCCGGACCCTGTTGGTGGCCACCGGGCTCGGCGACGAGCTGCCCGACGTGCCCGGAGTCGCCGAGCGATTCGGGCGCGATGTGCTGCACTGCCCGTTCTGTCACGGCTACGAGGTGTGCGACCGGCCGCTCGCCGTGCTCGCCGGCGCGAACGCCGCGATGTCGGTGCACCAGGCGCTGCTCATCCCGCAGTGGTCCCGCGACATGGTGTTCTTCACCAACGGCCTCGACGTGGAGGGCGCGGATCGGGCTCGGATCGAGGCGCGGGGCGTGCGCATCGTCGACGGTGCCGTGGCCGGTCTGACGGTCGAGGACGACGCGCTGCGCGCGGTGCGCCTCGCCGACGGCACGGAGGTGCCGCGGGAGGCGCTGTTCGTCGGCCCCCGGTTCGTCCCGCACGACGATCTGCTGCGCGAGCTGGGGGCCGAGCGCGGTCAGAACGGTTACGTTCCCGTGGACCCGATGGGCGCCGTCGCCGGCCTGCCCGCCGTGTGGGCCGCGGGCAACGTGGTCAACCCGATGGCGCAGGTGATCGTGGCCGCCGGGGCGGGCTCGGCGGCGGCCGGGTCGATCAGTGCGTACCTGTTGGAGCGCGACGTCGAGCGGGAGCTCGCGGAGGCGCGCGACGGCGTGCGCCGGGAGGCGCGGGGGACCGGGCTCGCCGGGTCGCGCCCGCAGGCCGCCGCCGACTAGCGTCGACGGGGTGAACAGTGCGATCGACCGGGTCGAGGCGATGCTCGACCCGAACCGGGTGGGACGCGATCCCGAACGGGTACACGGGTACATCGACGTCCTCGCCCCCGAGGGCGCCCGCCCGACGGGCCTGAGCAACGCGATGATGCACGTGCCCGCGCTCGCCGCGGTGTACGAGAAGGCGTGGCGCCCCGCGTTCACCCGCCTGTTCAGCCTCGGTGGCACGGGCACCCTGAGCTTGCAGGACGTGCTCATCGAGGATCTGGCGACCCGCGGCGATCAGAGGATCCTCGACGTGGCCTGCGGCCCCGGCCTGTACACGAAACCGCTGTCGCGCAGGCTCACCGGGGACGGGATCGCGGTGGGACTCGACGTCTCGGACCCCATGCTCCGCCGTGCGGTGCGGGACAACTCGGGTGACAGGGTGGCGTACGTGCGGGGCAGCGCGCTCGACCTGCCGTTCGGCGACGGGACGTTCGACACCGTCGCCTGCCTCGCGGCCCTCTACCTGATCCCCGCGCCGCGGATCGCGGTCCGCGAGATCTGCCGGGTGACGCGCTCCGGAGGGCGGGTGGCGCTGTTCACCTCGCTGGAGACGCCGCTCACCTCGGTGCTCGGATCGGCTACCGCGGAACGGGTCTCGGGGTTCCGCTGGTTCGGGCGGGACGAGATCACCGGATGGCTGCGGGACGAGGGGATGGTGGACGTCAAGCAGACCGTCTCGGGGCAGGGGCAATTCGTGACGGCGCGCCGCGCACAGGCCCCTCAGGCCGGCGGGTAGGCCGCGAGCAGCGTGGTGCGCAGCGGATCCGTCGTGTGCTGCAACCACAGCGCCTGCACCGGAACCTGTGGGGCATCGTCGATTTCGCGCACCAGCACCCGACCCTCGAACTGCGGCCCGACGGGGTCGGTGACGAACGCCGCGGCTCCCGGGTGCGGCAGCACGGCCGACGCGGGCGGCGTGCCCTGCACCCGGTTCACCACCAGGTCCGGTGCAAATCCCGCGCGGTGGCACTGCGCCACAAGGAAATCCGTGTAGAACGAGCGGTGCGGCGGCGCCCACACCACGATCGGTGAGGACGCCATCTCTGCGAGTGCCACGTGCTCCCGCTCCGCCAGCGGGTGATCGCGGTGCATCGCCACCCGCAGCGGCTGGTGCGTCAGTGTGACGCCGGCGAGCCCGTCGGCGGTGGCGACGCCCCGGCGCAGCACGAGAGACACGGCGCCGCTGCGGAGTTCGTCGACCATCCCGGCGGGGAACACCTCGCGGACCGTCACGGCGGGGGACTCCGGCAGGTCGATCAGGGGCTCCAGCAGCGTGTACGCCTCCGCCGAGGTCACGGCGGGGCTGCGGCCCACGACGAACGGCCGCCGTCCCTGCTCGCCGGCCTCCCGGGCCCGCGCGCCAAGGAGGCGGGCGGCGGAGAGGAGGGTGGGCGCACCGTCGTACAGCGTGCGGGCCGCCGCCGTGGGCGCCAGCCGGCGCCCGGCCCGGGTGAACAGCACGGTACCCAGTTCGCGTTCGAGTTGCCGCAGCGCCGCGGACAGCGCCTGTTGGCTCAGGTGCAGCCGGCCGGCGGCCGCCGCCAGGGAGGGCTCCTCCATCGCGGCGACGAACTGCTCCAGGCGGCGGAGGTCGGGCGTGGTCACGCCTCATCCTTACATACAAACAACAGTGGTGGATTGTCTGGAAACATTCGATTGATGCTTGTGCGATGGGCTTCTACCGTAGAGATTGCAAATGCGCATCGACACGAACGGGAGCATCACATGACGAATCTCGCAGGCAAGTCCGCAGTGGTCGCCGGTGGCGGCAAGAACCTCGGTGGCCTGGTGAGCCGCCACCTCGCAGGGCTCGGCGCGAACGTCGCGGTGCATTACAACAGTGCATCCTCCGAGGCGGAGGCGAAGGAGACCGCCGCCGCGGTCGAGGCGGCGGGCGGCAAGGCGCTCCTGTTCCAGGGCGACCTCACCAAGCCGGCGAAGGCGACCGAGCTCTTCGACGCCGCGAAGGACGCGTTCGGCGGCATCGACATCGCGGTCAACACCGCGGGCAAGGTGCTTCGCAAGCCGATCCTCGAGACGTCCGAGGAGGAGTACGACTCGATGTTCGACATCAACGCGAAGGCGGCGTACTTCTTCATCAAGGAGGCCGGCCGCACCCTCAACGACAACGGCTCCCTGGTGACCGTCGTGACGGCGCTGCTCGGCGCGTTCACCGACGGCTACTCCACCTACGCGGGCGGTAAGTCGCCGGTCGAGCACTTCAACCGTGCGGCGGCCAAGGAGTACGGCGTGCGCGGCATCAACGTCAACGCCATTGCGCCCGGCCCGATGGACACGCCGTTCTTCTACGGCCAGGAGACCCCGGAGCGCGTCGAGTTCCACAAGTCGCAGGGCATGGGCAACCGCCTGACCCTGATCGAGGACATCGCCCCGATCATCGACCTGCTGGTCTCCGACGGCGGCCACTGGATCACCGGCCAGACGATCTTCGCCAACGGCGGCTACACGACTCGGTGACATCCCGCGCACACAACGGCGGTTCGGTACAGAATGTCCCGGTGACTGAACGAACATCACGCGTGCGCCACCGGCTGATCCGCATGTCGGGTCGTGACCGCGACGAGCAGGGCCGCACCGCCACCACACTGGAGCTGTTCTTCGACCTCACCTTCGTGGTCGTGTTCTCCCTCGCGGGAGTGCAGCTCGCGGACGCCGTGGCCGAGGCGCACTACCTCAGTGCGTTCCTCGGCTTCGGCTTCTGCGCGTTCGCCGCCATCTGGGCCTGGATCAACTTCACCTGGCTGGCGTCGGCGTTCGACACGGACGACTGGCTGTTCCGCCTGGTGACCATGGTGCAGATGATCGGCGTCTGCATCATGGGGCTCGGCGTGGAGCCGGTGTTCGCGTCGATCACGGCGGGGGAGACGCCCGACAACCGGGTGATCGTCCTGGGCTACGTGGTGATGCGCGTGGCGCTCCTCGCGCAGTGGGCCCGCGTCGCGATCGCGTCGCCCACCTACCGCGCCGCCGCGCAGACGTACATCATCACGATCCTCGTCGCGCAGGTCGGCTGGGTCCTCACGGCCGTGCTGCCGCTGACCCTGGGCCAACTGCTCGCGGCCGCGTTCGTGCTCTACGTCGTGGAGCTGTCCGGCCCGTTCATCGCCGAGCGGCGCCGCGCCACGCCGTGGCACCCGCATCACATCGCGGAGCGCTACGGCCTGCTGACCATCATCACGCTCGGCGAGGGCGTGGTGGGCACCGTCACCGCGATGCAGGCGCTGGTGAAGTCGCAGGGCTGGAGCACCGACGTGGCGATCTTCGGTGTCGCGGCCATGGTCCTCAACCTGGCGCTGTGGTGGATCTACTTCTCCGTCCCCGTCGGGGAGGCGCTGCACCGCAACCCGGCCAAGTGCTTCCTCTGGGGCTACGGGCACATCGTGATCTTCATGGGGGTCGCGGCGTTCGGCGCGGGACTGCACGTCGAGGCTCTCGGCGTCTCGCACGAGGCGCACGTCAGCAACCTGGTGGTCGCGTCGGCGTTCGTGGTCCCGCTGGTGATCGCCGTCCTCGGGATCGCCGTCATGGACGCGTACCTCACCGGGTTCGACGGTCCGCGCGCCGCCGCGGTGCTGATCACCCTGCTGCTGCTCGGCGGCGGTCTGGTGGCGGTGGCGCTCGGCGCGACCCCGCTCGCCGCGGTGGTGTGGAGCGCCGTCGCCGTGGCGGTGCAGGTGGTCGTCGAGGAGCTGTGGGCCGGCGAGCGCCGCGACCAGCGCCTCGCCTGATCCCCGCTCCGCCGGTGCTGCCCCTCTAGGGAGAGCGCGGGTGCGGTGCGGATCGACGACGGTGCGGGTCAGGCCTCGGCGAGCCGGGCCTTCTCGTGCTCGACGTCGAAGTCGGCGGGCGGCCAGTCGAGGTTCAGGGACTCCAGCGCCTCGATGAGCAGCTCGGTGATCGCCAAGCGGGAGAACCACTTCCGGTCCGCGGGGATCACGTGCCAGGGCGCGCCGGCGGTGCTGGTGCGGTCCAGCATCGCCTGGTACGCCTCCTGGTACTTCGGCCAGTAGCCGCGCTCGTCGATGTCCGCCGGGTTGTACTTCCAGTACTTGTCGGGGCGGTCCAGCCGCTCCTGCAGGCGCTTCTTCTGCTCGTCGAGCGAGACGAACATGGCGCATTTGATCACCGTCGTGCCCGAGGACGCCAGGTCCTCCTCGAAGCTGTTGATGATGTCGTACCGCGGCTCCCACACGGACTGCGGCACCAGATCGTGCACGCGGACCACGAGCACGTCCTCGTAGTGCGAGCGGTCGAACACGCCGATCTGCCCGCCCTTCGGGGTCTGCTTGTGGATGCGCCACAGGAAGTCGTGCGAGAGCTCCTCGTCGGTGGGCTTGCCGAACGAGGCGGTGTGCACGCCCTGCGGGTCCACCATGCCGATCACGTGGCGCACGATGCCGCCCTTGCCGGCGGTGTCCATGCCCTGCAGCACCAGGAGGACGGACCGGTGATCGCCCGACCGGCCGTTGGCGTAGAGCAACTCCTGCAGCTCGGACAGGCGTGCGCCCCGCGACGCGAGGAGCTCCTCCCCGAGCGCCTTGTCGCCGTCGAAACCCGGCTTACCGGAGGTGTCGATATCGGTGACCGGTGATCCGGGCCGCCAGCGCAGGGCCTCGGATGCCGACTCGGTCCAGCCGTCGTTCTTCGCCATTCCGCAACCCTAACCGTCGCCGGTGGCGACTTTCGGGCAAGATCGACACGTGACCGTGTCATCGACTGCGACGGCCCCGCCGGCCCCGAAGGCGAGCCCGTTCGGCACGCCGGACGAGCAGAAGCGCAAGGACTTGCGCAAGATGAAGGGTGTCGCGCTCGCCTTCCTGCTGGGCGCGGCCGTCGTCTACCTGTTCTGCGAGTACCTCGACACCTACGGCTCGGGGCTCGCCATCGCCGGGCCGTGGGTGGGCTACGTCAAGGCGGCCGCCGAGGCCGGGATGGTCGGCGGGCTCGCCGACTGGTTCGCCGTCACCGCGCTGTTCCGGCATCCGCTGGGCCTGCCCATCCCGCACACCGCGATCATCAAACGCAAGAAGGATCAGCTGGGCGACGCGCTCGGCGATTTCGTCACCGACAACTTCCTCACCCCCGACGTGATCGCCGAGAAGGTCGGCTCGCTCGAGCTCACCACCCGCGTCGCGAACTGGATGGCGGACCCGGACAACTCCGAACGGCTCGGCGCGGAGGCGGCGAAGCTCGTCAAGGTGATGAGCGAGGTACTCCGCGACGAGGACGTCGAGGCGGTGCTCAACAGCACCATCATCAAGCGGCTGGCGGAGCCCGAGTGGGGCCCGCCCATCGGGCGGCTCGTGGAGACCCTGCTCCAGGAGCAGCGGCACCTGCCGCTCATCAACCTGCTCGCCGAGCGGGCGCACCACTGGGCCCTGGGCAGCCAGGGCGTCATCGACAAGATCGTCGACACCGACGGTCCGCAGTGGTCGCCCAAGTTCGTCAACTCGCTGCTGGGCGAACGGATCTACCGCGAGCTGGTGGAGTTCACCTGGAAGGTGCGCAGCGACCCGGACCACGAGGTGCGGCACGCGATGAGCACCTTCCTGTGGGACTTCGCCTCGGACCTGCAGCACGATCCGCGGACCATCGCGAAGGTCGAGGACGTCAAGGCCGAGCTGATGGGCCGCGAGGAGGTGCGCACCGCGGCGCAGGCGGCGTGGCGCGCCGCCAAGCGGATGATCGAGTCCTCCGTCGAGGATCCGGAGTCCACCCTGCGGTCCAAGTTCAGCGAGTCGGCCGCCCGGTTCGGCGTGCGCCTGCGCGACGATCCGTCGCTGCGGGACAAGGCCGACTTCTGGGTCGACCGTTCCGTGCGGCACCTGGTGGCGAATTACGCCGGCCAGATCAGCTCGATCATCACGGACACCGTCGCCCGCTGGGACGCCGATGAGGCGTCCCAGAAGATCGAGCTCCAGGTGGGCCGCGACCTCCAGTTCATCCGCATCAACGGCACCGTCGTGGGGTCGATCGCGGGCCTGGTGATCTACACGGTCACCCAGTTGCTGTTCTGAAAAAAATCATCGTGCTAACAAACTGCTTGCAAGAGTTAGCACTCGGTGTTAGCGTGGTGTCAGCCGCGCAGACGGGAGACCGGAATGACGAGCGATGAAGAGCCCAGCGGGGATTCCGCGAAACCGGGGTCTGAGATCGGAGAGTTCATCCGGGCGCAACGTCTAGCGGCAGAGGTGTCCATCCGGCAGCTGGCCGAGAAGGCGGGGGTTTCCAACCCGTATCTCAGCCAGATCGAACGGGGGCTCCGTCGACCGTCCGCCGACGTGCTCGGGCAGATCGCCAAGGCACTGCGGCTCTCGGCCGAGGTGCTCTACGTGCAGGCCGGGATCCTCGAAGAACGCCCGGGCTCCCCGGTGCGTGACGCGTTGATAGCGGACACGGCCATCAACGAGCGGCAGAAGCGTGCACTCCTCGACATCTACGAGAGCTTCCGCCGCGAGAACGAGACTGCACTGAAGGAGAACATTTCATGAGCGAGCAGAACAACTTCGACGAGCTCCGGACCCCGCTGTTCGCCGCGCTGGGCGCCGGCGACTACGCGTACGAGGCCGTCTCGGACGTCATCGAGAAGCTCCGCGGCTCGGCCGACGGTGCCTCCAAGGACTTCGAGGCCCGCGTCGAGGAGGCCAAGACCAAGCTGACCGAGGCCCGCGACGGCCTGCCCAAGGACGTCGACGAGCTGCGCGCGAAGTTCACCCCGGAGGAGCTCCGCAAGGTGGCCGCCGCCTACATCCAGGTCGCGACCGACATCTACGAGTCGCTGGCCGAGCGCGGCGAGTCGACCTACGAGCGCATCAAGTCGGGCGCCGTGATCGAGGACGCCACCGGCCAGGCCACCAAGGCCTACAACCAGGCCGTCGAGCTGACCGAGTCCTCGCTGGGCCAGGTCGCCGACGCCGCCAAGCAGGTCGGCGAGCGCGCCGCGAAGCTGGTCAACCGCGCCGGCGAGGAGACCGCCGACGTCGCCGAGAAGGCCGCTGACAAGGCCGCCGAGGCGAAGTAAGCCCCCTCGCACGAGAGACGTCCGGGCGCCCGGCGGCAACCGCCGCCGGGCGCCCGACCTCTAGGCTGGAGCCATGGACCTCCTCCTCAACGGGTACGTGACCATCGCGACCATCGCGCAGCTGGTGCTCAGCCTCGCGCTGCTGGGCGCCGCGATCTTCGCCGCGATCCACGCCGCCCGGACCCCCGAGGACGCGTTCCGCGCGGCCGGGAAGTGGCAGAAGAACTACTGGATCATCGCGCTCGTGGTGTGCGCGCTGCTGACCTTCCTGCCCGGGTACTTCGGCATGGTGATCGCCGCCGTCGGCGTCCTCGTCTACCTGCTCGACGCCCGTCCCAAGCTCGACGAGGTCCGGCGTCCCCGTTATTGAGTAGCTGTTAGTAAGGTGACTCCCATGAAGACTTCCAGCAGGCTCGCCCTCGGGGCGCTGGGTGCCGTCGGCGCGGGCGCCGCGGCCGCGGCGGCGGGGATCGCGGCGTACGCGCTCTCCTCGCCCGCGGTGCCGCAGAACGCGAAGCTGATCGAGGACTACGCCGGGCCCCGGGAGGACACCTACGTCGTCTCGGGCGACGGTACGCGGCTGCACGTGCGCAGCTGGGGCCCCGTCGACGGGCCCATCGCCGTACTGATCCACGGTTGGACCTGCAACGTCACCAACTTCCCCAAGCAGGTGGAGCACCTCGTGAGCCGCGGCTTCCGCGTGATCGGCTACGACCAGCGCGGGCACGGCGAGTCCGAGCCCGGTGCCTTCGCCTTCACCGCCGGCGTGCTCGCCGACGATCTGCACGCGGTCCTCGGCCACGCGGTCCCCGCCGGCAGGAAGGCGATCCTCGTCGGCCACAGCATGGGCGCGATCACGATCATGGCGTGGGCGGGCAAGTACCCCGAGGAGGTCGCCGAGCGCGCCCACCACGCGGTGCTGAGTTCCACCTACGCCCGCGACGCGGTGCCCGGTTTCGCCGGCGCCACGCCGCTCGCGGCGCTCCCGCGGATCGCCCCGCGGTTCACCGACCGGCTGGGCGCGGCCGTCCTCGGCGCGAACGTCAAGGTGCGGCACAACCGCCTGCACACCGCCGTGGTCCGGTACGCCGCCCTCTGCGGCTACGCCTCCTACGGCGCCGTCCGCTACACTGAGGACATGGTGGCCAGCTGCCCGTCCGACGTGCGCGCCGAATGGGGCCGCGTGCTCTCCGGCATCGACGTGACGGAGGGCCTGCGCAAGCTGACCATCCCCACCTCGGTCGTGGTGGGCCAGTTCGACCACCTGACGCCGCCGGCGGACGCCGAGGTCATCGCCGCGGAGCTGCGCCTCACCGGCCACCTCGACCGGTTCGCCGTGATCCGCGACTCGGGCCACATGCTCCCGCTGGAGCAGCCGGAGAAGCTCAACGCCCTCCTCGACTCCATTCTGGGCGAGTCCCTCCCCGCTCCCGCCTGACGGCGCACCGTCGGGCCGGTCCCGCGGCGCGGCGGTGTCAGGAGAAGACGACCGTCTTGCGGCCGTGGACCAGGACGCGGTTCTCGAGGTGCCAGCGCAGGCCCCGGGCGAGGACGACCTTCTCGATGTCGCGGCCGCGGAGCACCATGTCCCGGGCCTCGTCCGAATGGTCGACGCGCGTCACGTCCTGCTCGATGATCGGCCCCGCGTCGAGGTCCGCCGTCACGTAGTGGCAGGTCGCGCCGATCAGCTTCACGCCCCGCGCGAACGCCTGGTGGTACGGGCGGGCGCCGATGAACGACGGCAGGAAGCTGTGGTGGATGTTGATCGCCCGGCCGGCCCACGTCTCGCACAGCTCCGGCGGCAGCACCTGCATGAACCGCGCGAGCACCACGGCGTCGGGATCCAGGGCGTCGGTCAGGCGCGCCACCTCCGCGAACGCCTCGGACTTGTCCTCGCCCGGGCCCGGGAACGGGACGTGGTGGAACGGGATGTCCAGGCGCTCCACGAAGTCCCGCAGGTCCTCGTGGTTACCGATGACCGCGGCGATCCGCGCGTCCAGCTCGCCGGTGGCCACCCGCCCCACCAGGTCGTGCAGGCAGTGGCCCTCCTTGCTCACCAGCACGACGATGTCCTTCGGCTCCGCCGTGGACGTCAGCCGCCACTCGGTCTCGGGGCCGATGTCGGCCGCCACCTCGGCGAACCGGGCGCGCAGCTCGTCGAGCGGAACGGAGACGCTGTCCGCGCGTACGGCCTGCCGGGTGAAGAACCATCCGGTGTCGGCGTCGGAGTGGTACGCGGCCTCGACGATCCACCCGCCCACGTCGGCGAGGAAGGTGGAGATCCGGGCGACGATGCCGGTGGTGTCGGGGCATCCGAGTGTCAGGACGTAGCGGGTGTCGCGGGTCACGACCGGTATCGTCTCAGACGTGCTCACTCGATCCGAAGTCGCCGCCCTCGTCGACCACACGTTGCTCAAGCCGGAGGCCACCGAGAGTGCCGCGGCCGCCGCGTATCAGGAGGGCCTGGACCTGGGCGTCTACGCCGTCTGCCTCTCCCCGTCGATGCTGCCGCTGCGCGTCGCGCTCGACGCGGGCGACGCCGCGGCGCAGGGCGGCCCCCGGGTGCCCAAGACGTGCGTCGTCGCGGGGTTCCCGTCCGGTAAGCACCACAGCCTGATCAAGGCCGCCGAGGCGCGGATGGCGATCGAGGAGGGCGCGCACGAGGTGGACATGGTGATCGACGTGGGGCTCGCGCTGGCGGGCGAGCTGGATCGCGTGTTCGCCGACGTGCTCACGGTGCGCGAGGCCATCGGCGCCGATCCGGTGCTCAAGGTGATCGTGGAGTCGGCGGCGCTGCTCGAGTTCGGCGACGCGGACCTCCTCACGGAGGTGTGCCGGCGGTCGGTGAAGGGCGGCGCGACGTTCGTCAAGACCTCCACCGGGTTCCACCCCAGCGGCGGCGCCTCCGCCGAGGCTGTTCGCATCATGCGTGCGGCCGTGGGGCCCGATGTGGGCGTCAAGGCCTCGGGTGGCATCCGCACCGCGGAGGCCGCGCGCGAGATGATCGACGCGGGCGCGAATCGCCTGGGGCTCTCCGGAACCCGGGCCGTGCTCGACGGCTTCCCGGCCTAGCCCCGGCCCCGAACGCCGGCGTCCCGCGGCTACTTCAGCCGCGCGGGCAGCGACGCCCAGCCGTACAGCGTCGACAACCCGCGGTGCTCCCCGGGCCCGTCGAGGCTGAGGTCGGGATAGCGGGTGAACAGCGCCTGCAGGCCCACCGCGCCCTCCATCCGGGCCAGCGCGGCGCCGATGCAGGCGTGGATGCCGTAGCCGAAGGACACGTTCTTCTTCGCCTCGGGCCGCGCCACGTCGAATTCGTGCGGCCGGTCGAACACGGCCGGGTCGCGGTTCGCGCCGGCCAGCAGCAGCGAGACGACGGTGCCCTTCCGGAACCGGAGGCCCGCGATCTCCCCGTCCTCGCGCGCGACGCGGGCCGTGCGCTGCACGGGGCTCGAGAAACGCAGGATCTCCTCGACGGCGTTGGGCCACAGGTCGGGTTCCGCGCGTAGCCGCTCCAGCTGGTCCGGGTGCTCCAGCAGCGCCACCACGCCGTTGCCGATGAGGTTCACGGTGGTCTCGAATCCGGCGCCGATGAGCAGCGCGGCATTGGTCACCAGCTCCCGGTCGGTGAGCTCGCCGCTCGCGGCCAGGAGCGCGAACGGATCGTCGGAGCCGGGCTCGCGCCGGATCCGCGCGAAGTGCGCGGTGAGGTAGTCGTCGAGGCCGCGCAGCGCCCGCTGTGCGCGCAGGTACACGGGCCAGGGCAGGCCCGGGTCGAGCAGCGGCGCGGCGGCCTCGCCCCATTCGAGCATGTACTCGTCGTCCGCCTCCGGCAGGCCCAGCAGCCGCCCGATCATGGTGACGGGCAGCTTCGCCGCGTACCCGGTCACCAGGTCGGGGCGGGCGGCCGCGGCGAGGTCGTCGAGCAGTTCCTCGCTGACGATGCGCGCGCGGTCGGTCAACCGCGTGATCGCCTTCGGGGTGAAGACCTTCGCGATCGGGTGCCGGTAGGCGGTGTGCGACGGTGGCTCGCTCACCAGCATCGAGGGCGGCTCGACGGGGTTGGGCAGGTGCGGGTCGGTGATCTCCAGCAGCCGGGCCAGCGGGCCGGGGAACCCGAAGTCGGCGGGCTGGAGGGTGGCGAACCGCTTGTCCCGCAGGATCTCCCGGCACACCTCGTGATCGGCGCTGGCCGCGCCCACCTCGCTACCGATGATCCGTCCCTCGGCGCGGATCGCGTCGAACTGCGCGTACTGGCCGCCGGGCTCACCGCGGTACCCGAGGAGCAGGGAGGCCATCTTGTCGCCGCGGGCGGCGCGACGGGGCAGCGCGTAGCGGGGGAGCCCGTGCAGGACACCCCAGCGCACGCGCAGGGCGGCCGCGTTCACGAGCCCCGCCCCGCCGCGCCCCGGCATCAGAGCACCGAGCAGTTGGTGGCGCCCACGTCGCCGCCGCTCTCGATGTCCTTGGGCAGCACGTTCTGGCCGGTGTAGGTCAGCGTGATGCCCTGGTCGTTCATCTGCAGGTCCTTCGCGGTGAGGCCCTTCGGGGTGGGGATGTCGGCGAAGGTGTCGATCAGCTGCTGCGCCAGGTCGTCCGGCACGCCGAAGCCCATGACCGAGGCCTTGCTGGCGGTCAGCTGCACCTTGTTGTCCTTGAGCGTGGGCGTGAGCGTGATCGTGACCGGCAGGATGACGGCGGTGCCGGAGACCTCGATCTTCTTCTCGGCGGCGTTGACGCTCACCTGCGGCTCCGAGAGCACCTGCACCTGGGAGACCTTCTGCTTGATGCCCTCGGTCGACATGGAGCCCACGATGGTGGCGTCGTCCACCCGGTTGTCGCCGCCGGTCTCCACACCCTTGAGCAGGATGTGCGCGTCCAGGCCGGGGCTGCCGTTGAGGCCGTTGGCCTGGATGTCGATCTCGGACAGCTTGCCGCTGGCGTTCTGCAGGAGCATCGGCTTCTTCGAGAAGGAGACGCTGACGTCGTTGGCCTTGGTGCCGTTCTTGATGTTGTCCGCGAGGCAGTTCTGCACGTGGTTGCGGATGTACAGCTCGGAACCCGCGAGCAGGATCACCAGCACGGCCACGAGGCCCAGCGCCGCCAGGCCGATCAGCTTGCCCGAGGACATCTTCCGCTTGGGGGGCTTCCCCGACCCGCCGTCGCCCCCGCCTCCGCCCGGGATCTGGGTGGGCGGCACGGGCGGCACCGGGGGCTGCTGCCCGGACTCGGGGCCCTGGCCGGGGCGGCCCAGCTGCTGGGTGCCCTGCGGGCCCACACCGGGCGCCTGGGGACCCGGCCCCTGCGGGCCGGGCGGGTACGGGCCGGGTGCCTGCGGCTGCTGCTGGCCCTGGGGCGCCGGTCCCTGCTGCCCCGGCTGGGGTCCCGGTCCCTGGGGCGCGCCCTCAGGCGGGCGCTGCGACGCGCCGAGCGGCCGCGTCAGGTCCTCCGGCGCTGCTCCGTGCCGCGGCTGATCCGACGGCGCGATCGGCCGGGTCGGGTCCGGGTCGTTGTTCTGCGGCCCGGGGCCGCCCTGCGGAAGGTTCGGGTTGGTATCCATCGGCTGCGATTGTTCCTCATTCCTCGGTGAGCGCGAGTCCTAGGTGTGCTTCGTGTCACCCCGTGGCGAAGTCCCGCCGGTTCCTCAGCACCGGCAGCGTGGCCCGGACCTCCTCGATCCGGCCGATCGGCAGGTCCACGACGACGAGCTCCGGTCCGTCGCCCGCGGAGGCCAGCACGGCACCGTCGGGCCCCACGGCGAGGGAGCCGCCGACGCCCCGCGGCGCCTTCGAGGGCTCGGCCTCGTCGGGGCGGGCCTGGTCGACGGCGACGACGTAGGTGGTCGAGTCCAGCGCGCGGGCGCAGGCCAGGGTGGTGAAGGCGTCGAGTTTGCCGGGCCCGTCCCCCCACGACGCGGGCGCCACGATCACCTGGGCCCCGGCGTCGGCGAGCGCGGTGTACAGGGCGGGGAAACGCAGGTCGTAGCAGGTGCTCAGGCCCACGGTGGTGCGGTCGACGGTCACCGTGACAGCGCGGTCGCCGGGTTCGACGGTGCGCGATTCGGCGAAGCCGAAGGCGTCGAAGAGGTGGATCTTGTCGTAGCCGGTGCGCCCGCCGTCGGCGGCGGCGAACAGCAGGGTGTTGCGGACCCGGCCGTCGGAACCCGGGGTGAACATGCCCGCCACGACGTGCACCCCGGTGCGCGCGGCCGCGGCGGCGACGCGGGAGGCCCACGGCCCGTCGAGCGGCTCGGCGACGGGCCCGAGCGGCACCCCGAACCGGCACATGGTGGCCTCGGGGAACACGATCAGCCGGGCGCCGGCGGCCGCGGCGCGGTCGAGGTGCTCCTCGACCAGGGCGGCGTTGGCCGCCGGGTCGTCGCTCGCGGCGATCTGCGCCAGTGCGACGCGCAGCACGGGTGTGGCCATGCGCACAGCGTACTGGCGCCGGCTGGGCTCAGGGCGCGACGAACCCCCAGTCGACGGTGAGCAGGTTGTCCCGGACCGGCCGCCGCGGGGCGCGGGCGGCGCCGCCGGTCTCCACGGCCAGCACGGCGGCCGCGGCCCGCCAGCGCACCCGGTTCCCGTACGGCGCGTAGCCGGCGGCGTGGTCCCAGCACCGGTCGGCGAGGGTGAGCAGCGCGTGGATCCGCTCCCCGGGCACGTTGTGGTGGATCAGCGCCTTCGGCAGGCGTTCGGCCAGGTCGGACGGGCGGCCGGTGAACCCGGGGTGCCAGGCCAGGGTGAGCGTGCGCGGCCCCGCGACGTCGAGGGTGAGCCAGCAGCAGCGGCGGCCCAGCTCGTCGCACGTGCCCTCGACGAACACCCCGCCGGGCGCGAGCCGTTCGGTCACCGTCGTCCAGGCCCCCGCGACCTCGGCCTCGTCGTACTGCCGGAGCACGTTGAACGCGCGCACCAGGTGGGGCCGCAGGCCCGCGAGCTCGAAACCGCCGCGCGCGAACTCGACGCCGTCACGGCCGGGGACCACGCGGGCGGGGTCGATCTCGAGACCCACCACGCGCAGCCCGGGGTTGACGGTGCGCAGCCGCGCCGCCCATTCCAGGGTCGTGTCCGGGCGGGCGCCGTAGCCCACGTCGACGGCGAGGGCCGACGGTGCCGCGATCGCGCGCCGCACGGCCGGATCGTGCACCGACCAGCGGTCGCTGCGCCGCAGCCTGTTGAGGCCGGTGGTGCCGCGGGTGATACGCCCGTCCGGCGCGGGCGCGGACACGGGTCAGTGCTTGTCGACCCAGTACTTGAGGTACTCGGCTTCGGCGCGGAACAGGTCGACGAGGTTGATGAGGATGAGCTGCTCGAGCTTGGTGCCGACGAACGGCACGAACACCTTCACCACGGTGGTGTAGCGCATGGTGCAGCCGGTCTCGGTGTTGAACAGGTCGCAGTCGCCCTTGAGGGTGCCGGGGCCCGCGGGGATCGACGCCTTGTAGTCGCCGATCGAGTGCTCGCCGTCCCACGCGCCGTAGAACTCCTGGCGGGTGATGATCATGTCCTTCTTCACCACGCCCTGCGCCACCGGCGGCAGGTACTCGTGCGGCAGGTTCTGCTTCTGCACGACGGTGATGCCCTCGTCGTCCACGTCGAACTCGGAGAGCTCGGACAGCGGCGTGAGGTTCCGGAAGTCGGTCATCTTCTCGTTCCAGTACTCCTCGGTGGAGTACGCGTCGTAGAAGACGTCAGCGGGGAAGGGGAAGCGCGCCGAGTAGCTGAGACGTCGTGCCATGAGGGGGGACTTTACTAGGAGTTCAGCGTTCCGCGATCCACTGCACGGTGAAGTCGCGCTCGGCCTCCATCAGCTCCTGCAGGTTCTCGATCACCAGGGACTCCACCTTGGAGGCCACGAACGGGATGGACACGGTCGCCTCGCCGCGGGCCGTGATGAGCGAGCCCTGCGGGCCCGCCTCGATGGTGGCGGATCCGGACATCTGCGCCGGGACGCCCTCGATCTTGGCGGAGAACGTTCCCTCGCAGCGGGTTCCGTCGAACGGGCCCCACTCCTCGAGCCGGTGGATCTCCAGGCCGCCGGGATGGATCGCGGTGACCACGGCCGGGAGCCGGTCCTCGGGGATCACGTGCACCACGAGCACCCGCACGCTGCGGGCGCCGGGCGTCGCGGGGTCGCCGGACACAGCGAGCTCGGCGATGCGGGCGCCCTCGCCGCCGACCTCGGCCACGCGCGCGGGCCAGTACTGCTCGTCGGTGAACGCGGCGTGCAGGGCGGCCGGGTCGGTGGCGTAGTCGAGCGAGCGCTCGAGACGGGTGCTCATGCGGAGACACGTTACCGTTGCGGGGTGCCTGAACTGCTATCGGAGTTGACCACGTTGCGCCTGGGCGGACCTGCGCGCGGGTACCTGCGCTGCGGAACCGCAGCGCAGGTGGCCGAGGCCGTCGCCCGCTGCGACGCCGCGTCCGAGCCGGTGCTCCTCGTGGGCGGCGGCTCCAACCTGGTGGTCGCCGACGACGGGTTCGCCGGCACCGTCGTGCACCTGACCGGCGCCGACGTCGCGATCGACGGGACGACGGTGACCGCCGCCGCGGGCGCGACGTGGGACGACGTGGTCGCGGCGACCGTCGACGCGGGGCTCGGCGGGCTGGAGTGCCTGTCCGGGATCCCGGGTTCCGCGGGCGCGACGCCCGTGCAGAACGTGGGCGCCTACGGCGTCGAGGTGTCGGCCTGGCTGGACGCGGTGCAGCTCTACCACCGGGCCACGGGCGAGACGGCGTGGGTGGCCCCGGAGTCCCTGGGCCTGAGGTACCGCACCTCGCGGCTGAAGACCCCGGACCCCACCGCGCAGGCCGACGTGGTGCTGGCGGTGCGGTTCGCGCTGTCGGCGGAGGGCAGCGCGCCCATCCGGTACGGCGAGCTGGCGCGCGCCCTGGGCGTGGATCCCGGTGCGACGGTGGACCCCCGCGCGGCCCGCGAGCACGTGCTGGCGCTGCGGCGCGGCAAGGGCATGGTGCTCGATCCGGCGGACCACGACACCTGGAGCGTGGGGTCCTTCTTCACCAACCCCGTGGTGCCGCAGGACCGGGCCGGGGCCGTCGTGGAGGCGATCACCGCCGCCACGGGGGAGGGCCCGCCGCAGTACCCCGCGCCCGACGGGGTGAAGCTGTCCGCGGGTTGGCTGATCGAGCGCGCGGGCTTCGCCAAGGGCTTCTCCGGCGGCCGCGCCGGTGTGTCCCTGTCCACGAAACACACCCTGGCCCTGACCAACCGCGGATCGGGTACCGCGGCCGAGTTGCTCTCCCTGGCAGCGGAAGTCCGGGATGGGGTGTTCGCCCGATTCGGGGTGGAGCTGCGCCCCGAGCCCGTTCTGGTGGGTACGGAGCTGCCCGCCCCGACCGGTAGAATCCATTAGATGTTCGACATGTTTCGGGCGCCCCTGGGGCGCCGCACGTTCCTCGGTGCGACCGTCGCCTCGGTGGCGGCCGTCGCCGCCGCGTGCGGCCGCGGCGGCGGGATCCTCCCCGGATCGCAGAAGGCCGAGGGGCCCACGTACACCTACACCCCGTCGGGCGACGAGAAGCCGGCACCGGCGGCCACGGTCTCCGTCCAGGCGAACGGCGGGCGGTTCCGGCCCGGGGTGGCGCTGACCAACACCGCCACCGGGAAGCCGGTCAAGCTCAACGCCTCTCCCGACGGCACCACCTACACCGTCGCCGAGCCCCTGGGCTACGGCGCCACCTACAAGTGGTCCGGCGTCGCGGACGGTGAGGCGGGCACGTTCTCGAGCCTCGACCACGCGGTGACCGTCGTGGACCCGGGCGAGACGCTGTCCGTGGTGATCAACGTGGCCGACGACGCCGAGGTGGGGATCGGCGCGCCGCTGATCCTCAAGTTCTCGGGCACCGTCGAGGACAAGGAGGCCGTCGAGAAGGCCCTCGAGGTCACCACCACGCCGCACACCGAGGGATCCTGGGCCTGGCTTCCGGAGGACAACGGTTCGCGCGCGCACTGGCGGCCCAAGGAGTACTGGCGGCCGGGCACGAAGGTGTCGATGAACGGCAAGCTGTACGGGCTGGACCACGGCGGCGGCGCGTACGGGGCCGCCGATGTGACGAGCGCGTTCCGCATCGGCCGCGCGCAGATCGTCAAGGCGGACGCGGACTCCCACCGCATCCGGGTGATGCGCGGGACCCAGGTGGTGCTCGATCTGCCGTGCTCCTACGGCGAGGGCGACCTGCCGCGCAACGTGACCCGCTCCGGCATCCACGTGGTGAGCGAGATGCACGAGGACTTCTTCATGTCCAACCCCGCGGCGGGGTACTTCAACGTGCGTGAGCGGTTCGCGGTGCGGATCTCCAACAACGGTGAGTTCATCCACGCCAATCCGCAGACCGTCGGGAACCAGGGCGCGTCGAACGTGACCAACGGCTGCATCAACCTGTCCCTGTCGGATGCGCAGTCGTACTTCCAGATCGCGATGATCGGTGACCCGGTGGAGGTGACCAACACGTCGATCCCGCTGTCGGAGGCTGACGGGGACATCTTCGACTGGACCATAGACTGGCCCACGTGGCAATCGATGTCGGCACTGAACAAGAAGAACTAGGACCGATCGTCCGGTCCGTGTCCTCCGAGGTCTCGTGCACGGTGCACGGGGCCACGGTGCTGGAGTACCAGATCGCGGTGGCACGGGTTCCCGGGCTGGAGGTGCGCGAGGAGCTGTCGTTCACGCTCGACGGTGCGCCGCAACCGGTTACGGAGCTCGTGGGCCCGCACGGTTCCCGGCTGCACCGCGTGGAGGCGGCGCCGGGCGAGGCGCGGATGGAGTACCGGGCGCAGGTCACGGGCACGGCGTCGCCGGAGCCCGTCGACGAGTACCTGCGGTCGGTGTACCTGCGCCCGTCGCGGTACGCGGACGTCGACCGGTTCTTCGGGTACGCGGGGCGCCAGTTCCCGGGTGGCACGGACGCCGAGAAGGCGTTGGCGGTCAGGGATTTCGTGGCCGGGCGGCTCGACTACCGGCCGGGCGCGAGCACGCCGCTGGACGGCGCCTCGGACACCCTGCTCGCGTCCGCGGGCGTGTGCCGGGACTACGCGCACCTCACCGTCGCGCTGCTGCGGGCGCTGAAGCTGCCCGCGCGGATGACGGCGGTGTACGCCCCCGGCTGCGACCCGATGGACTTCCACGCCGTCGCGGAGGTCCTGATCGACGGGCGCTGGTCCGTGCTCGACGGTACCGGCCTCGCGCCGCGGGAGACGATGATGCGGATCGCGACCGGCCGCGACGCCGCCGATATCGCGTTCCTCGACAATCACGGCGGATCCATCCGGCTGCAGCGGCTCGCGGTGACCGCCGCATCGTCGGCGCCGCTCCCCGTCGACGATCCCGCCGCGCTGACCCCGATGGCCTGAACCGTCGTCCGCAGCGTTCGCGCGGGTCAGGCGCGCAGGGCGGCCAGGTCCTCGAACACCGCGCGGGCGTCCTCCGGTCCGCGGACGCGGAAGCGGGCGGCGGTCTCGCCGTCGCCCACCTTGACGGACACGTCGCCGGCGGATTCGAGTACGGCGAAAGCCTTCTCGTCGGTCACGTCGTCGCCCAGGTACAGCACCGCCTGCGCGCCCACGCGGTCGCGGATCAGGGTGAGGGCGCGGCCCTTCGACGCGTCGGTGACGGTCAGTTCCAGTACGGCCTTACCCTCGGTGGCGTGCACGCCCGGCACCGAGGCGGGGCCCCGTCGGGCCTGCTCCAGCGCGCCGTCCGCGTCCGCGGCGTCCGCCACGTTCCGCACGTGCAGCGCCGCGCCCAGCGGCTTCCGCTCCACCGCGGCGCCGGGGTGGCGGGCGGCGATCTCCTCGAGCCCGGCGAGGACGGCGTCCCGCCGGGCGAGCGCCGCCGCGTCGAGCGGGGATTCGAAACCCTCGGCCCATTCGGCGCCGTGGCTCCCGACCGTCACGATCGGCTCCTCGACGCCCGACAGCCGGTCCAGGGTGGCGCGGTCCCGCCCCGACACCACGGCGACGGTCACCCCGGGAAGCGCGGCGAGCGCGACGAGGGCCTCCACGGTTCCCGGCAGCGGGTGCGCCGCGGCGGGATCGGACACGATGGGCGCGGTCACCCCGTCGTAATCGGTGGCGACGAGCACGCGGGGGAGCCCGGCGAAGAGCTCCAGCGCGGCCCGCAGGTCGGCCGGGATCACGTGCGCGGTGCCTCGTCGACCCGGCCGGACAGCGTCTGCAGGAAGGTTCGGGCCCAGCGGTCCACGTCGTACTGCAGCACCTGGCGGCGCATCGCGCGGATACGGCGCTTACCCTCCTCGGGATCCTGGTGCACCGCCTCGTCGATGGCGTTCTTGACGCCCTCGAGGTCGTGCGGGTTGCACTGATAGGCCTGGCGGAGTTCGGCTGCGGCGCCGGTGAACTCGCTGAGCACCAGCGCGCCGGAGGAATCGGTGCGGCAGGCCAGGTACTCCTTGGCGACCAGGTTCATGCCGTCGCGCAGCGGGGTCACCAGCATCACGTCGGCCGCCCCGAAGAACGCCAGCAGCTCCCGTCGCGGCACCGGGCGGTGGATGTAGTGGATCGCGGGATGGCCGACCTGCCCGAAGTCGCCGTTGATGCGGCCCACCATGCGCTCGATGTCGCTGCGCATCGTGCGGTAGGACTCGACCCGTTCGCGCGACGGGGTGGCCAGCTGCACGAACACGTGCCGCTCCGGATCGAGGCGGCCCTCCTCGTAGAGCTCGCCGATCGCGCGCAGCCGCACGTCGATGCCCTTGGTGTAATCGAGCCGGTCCACGCCGAGCATGATCTTCTCGGGTGAGCCGAGTTCCTTGCGGAGCGCGCGGGCCCGCTTGCGGGTCTCCGGGGTCTTCGCGGTGGCCGCGAGATCGGCGGAGTCGATGGAGATGGGGAACGCGCCCACCCGGACCGACCGGAACCCGACGGTGACAACGCCGAACCGCGAGCGCACGCCGATGGTGCCTTTGCTGGTGGGGTAGCCGACGAGCCGGTTCGCCAGGTAGAGGAAGTTCTGCGCGCCGCCGGGGAGGTGGAAGCCCACGAGGTCGGCGCCGAGGATGCCCTCGATGATCTCGCGCCGCCACGGCATCTGCATGAACAGTTCGACGGGCGGGAACGGGATGTGCAGGAAGAACCCGATCTTCACGTCGGGCCGCAGCATCCGCAACATCTTGGGGACCAGCTGCAGCTGGTAGTCCTGCACCCAGACGGTGGCGTCGGGCGCGGCGATCTTGGCGGTCTCCTCCGCGAACCGGCGGTTGACCTCGACGTAGGTGTTCCACCATTCGCGGTGGTACTCGGGTTTGACGATCACGTCGTGGTACAGCGGCCAGAGGCTGCCGTTGGAGAAGCCCTCGTAGTGCTCCTGCACCTCCTGTGCGCTGAGCTTGACGGGGCAGAGCAGCATGTTCTCGCCGTCGATCGGCTCGCCGCCGACGTCCGGGGCGCCGGGCCAGCCGACCCAGGCGCCGTTGTGGGCACTGAGGATCGGCTTGAGCGCCGTCACCAGGCCGCCCGGTGCCTCCCTCCAGGTGAGGGTGCCGTCCGGGGCGCGCTCGACGTCGACGGGCAGCCGGTTGGCCACCACGACGAACTCGGAGCCGCCCTTCGCGGAGTCCTTCTTCGCGCGCGCCGTCACCGCGGAGCGCGGTTCCGGATCACGACCATCGGTACGCCCGTCCCCGCCCTCAGCAGCTGCCATCGCCGGTTAGGCCTCCTTGGGGCCGATGCCCAGCATCGACAGCAGCATCCGGCACTCGTCGGCGTCCTCCGCGTAGGCCGCGACGACTCGCTGCGCCTGGTGCGCGGTCTCGTCCGCGACGGGCTCCAGTTCGTCTTCGCTGATGTCCGTGGTCTTCGGGGGCATGAACGCACCTTCACTAGGGATTGGTAAGCGCTTGTCAGTTTACCCGGGGTTCCATCTGCCCGCGGACCCGGCGGAACGGGATACCGCTGATGTGCGGGCGGCGGATGGTGCGGGCCACCCACTCGCCGAGCGTCACGCCCGCGGCCAGCGCGCACCCGACGGTGAGCGCGGTGGCCATGTTGGTGAGCGCCGCGGTGGTCTGGCCCTCCATCAGCTCGGACAGGCCGCGGTACACCGCGAGGCCGGGGACGAGCGGCGTGATGCCCGCGACGGCGACGATCAGGGGAGGCACCACTGCACGCCGGGCGAGGAGACCACCGGCGAGGCCGACGGTCGTGGCGGCGACGGTGGAGCCGACGATCGGGCCCAGGCCGGCGTCGAGCAGTGAGCCGGAGACGAACGCGCCCATGCAGCCCGCGAGGAAGGACGCGATGAGGGCGCGCACCTGCGCGTATCCGGCGAGAGCGAACGCGGCCGCGGCGATGCCCCCGGTGGACACCAGGATCGGCAGGGGCGCGTAGTCGAACGGCTCCTGGCGCAGCGGCGGCAGCGTGGCGCCCAGCTGGGAGGCCACCCGCAGGGCCATGCCGACGCCGGCGACCACGCCGCCGGTGAACACGATGACCTCGAAGAACCGGGCGGCGCCGGTGACCGGCGCCCCGGTGATGGCGTCCTGCACCGCGCCGACCAGCGACAGCCCGGCCATCAGCACGATGATCCCGGCGACGATCACCCGGTAGGGCTCCACGTCCCAGCCGAAGCCGATGGACAGCTTGTAGATCAGCGCCGCGGGCAGCGTCGCGAGGAAGCCGCCCACCACCTGCTGGAAGAAGTACGGCAGGCCGAGCTGGCCGAGGCGCACGTTGACGACGTAGATGATCGCGGTGGTGACGAACGCGACGGCGGCGAGTCCGAGCCTGCCGCCCAGCAGCAGCGTGAGCGCGCCGGACATCAGGGCCCAGCCGCCGGTCGCGACGAGGCGCGAGTACGGGTGCCCCGCGGTCATGATCGATTCGAGCGCGGTGAGCGCCTGATCGGGCCGGATCCGGCCGCGGCCGATGCGCCGCACCAGGGTGTCCACCTGGGACAGCCGGGTGTAATCGAGCGAGCGGTGGCTGACGGTGCGGATGTACGTCGACGGGGGGAGGCCGCGGCCGCGCTGCACGGACACCGTGATCGCGTTGTAGGTCACGGTGACCGTCACGTCGTCGATGCCGTACGTCGCGGCGACGTAGCGCACCTGCGCCTCGGTGTCCACGGCGCCCGTTCCCGAATCGAGGAGCACCTCGCCGACTTTCATGGCGACCTCGAGGACCTCGCCGACCGCTTCGGCGTCGCGGAGGTCGATGGGCTGCAGCGGTGTCAGGACCGGCAGGCCTGCGGTATCCGCGGTCGCCGCCTTGCGGCCCGTCAGGACCTGGACTGCGTTCGCGAGACGGTCGCGGAGATCCGGCTTCATCGTGGGTACACACCTCCTCGGGGTCGTTGCGTCGTTACGGAGTCGTCGAAGGAACGTCTGCCGTTACTGTGCCAGACCCCGGGGTGATTCAGGTCTATCGGAGTGCCTTCTCACCTCGGTCGATCAACTGTCGCGAACCGTCTCGTCGACGATCCCGCAGGCGGGCGCTGCGGGCGCGGTGCGCGGGCTCAGCGGAGTGCCGCGAGCACCTCCGCCGCCGCCCGTTCGGCCGGCGCCCACGCGCCCTCGATGTCGTCGGGGGCGAGCGGCTGATGCAGGATCGTGGAGCCCCCCGTCGGGATTGAACCGACGACCTTCGCTTTACAAGAGCGGTGCTCTACCACTGAGCTAGGGAGGCGTGCGGCCGTACGGCCGGCGGCTCACAGCATATCGTGGCCGGCATGACGGATTCCTTCGAGACCATCAGCTGGAGCATCGACGAGGACGGCGTCGCCACTCTGGTGCTGGACAGGCCGGAGCAGCTCAATGCGTTCAGCGTCACCATGGCGCGGGAGCTGACCGAGTTCTTCGAGGTGCACGCCCACGGCGACGACATCCGCGCGGTGGTCGTCACCGGGGCGGGCCGCGCCTTCTGCGCGGGGATGGACCTGACGGGCGAGGGCAACGTGTTCGGCCTGGACGAATCGCTCTCGCCCACGCCCGAGGAGTTCGCGGCCTCCTACGACGAGGCCCCGTACCAGGACGGCGTGCGCGACACCGGCGGCAAGCTGACGCTGGCGATCCACGCGCTGCCCAAGCCCGTGATCGCCGCGATCAACGGCCCCGCGGTGGGCATCGGCGCCACGATGACACTCGCGATGGACACCCGGCTCGCGTCGACCAGGGCGCGGATCGGTTTCGTGTTCGGCCGGCTCGGCATCGTCATGGAGGCGTGCTCGAGCTGGTTCCTGCCGCGGATCGTGGGCCCCGCGCAGGCGCTGGAATGGGTGTACTCGGCCGACATCCTCACGGCGGAGGCCGCGCACGAGGGCGGGCTGGTGCGGAGCCTGCACGAGCCCGAGGATCTGGTCTCCACCGCGCAGGAGCTGGCCCGGTCCTGGGTCAAGGGCCGCTCCGCCGTCGGCGTGGCGATCAACAAGCGGCTCATCTACCGCAACATGGGCGTCGCGACCCCGCTGGAGGCGCACCTCGCCGACTCGCTGGGCATGTTCTACACGTCGATCGGCGACGGCAAGGAGGGCGTGGCCGCGTTCCTGGAGAAGCGGGCGCCGGAGTTCACGTCGAAGGCCTCGGAGCTGCCGCGCATCGTGGCCGACTAGGCCGGGCCCGCCGCCGGGCGAGGGCATACGATCGCGGGTATGGAGATCCGTGACGCCCAGCCGGCCGACCTGCCGGCGATCCTCGAGATCCACAACGACGCCGTGGAGAACTCGACGGCGATCTGGAGCGAGGAGAAGTCCGACCTCGCCGAGCGCGAGGCGTGGCTCGCGGAGCGTCGCGCCGGCGGATTCCCCGTGCTCGTCGCCATCGTCGACGGTGAGCTCGGCGGTTACGCCTCGTACGGGCCGTTCCGCGCGAAGTCGGGTTACCGCCTCACCGTGGAGAACTCGGTGTACGTCGCCGACGGCTACTACCGCCGCGGCATCGCCGAGGCGCTCATGCGCGCGCTGATCGAGCGCGCCCAGGCCGCCGGTGTGCACGTGGTGGTGGCGGCGATCGAGGAGTCGAACCACGCGTCGGTGGCGCTGCACCGCAAGCTCGGATTCCGGGTGACGGGGCAGATGCCGCAGGTGGGCATCAAGTTCGGACGGTGGCTCGATCTCGTTCTGATGCAGCGGATCCTCTGATCGCGTCCCGGCCTAGCGCGGCCGGGTGTTCTCGACGATCGCCTCGGCGAGTTCGGCGGGCCGCTCGTCCGGGATCCAGTGGCTCACGCCCTCGAGCACGATGAGGCGGTAGGGGGCGTCCACGTACTCGCCCGCGAGGTCGGCGCCCGCGCGGACCAGGGCGATGTCCTGGTCGCTCCAGATGTGGGTGGTGGGGCACTGCACGTGCGACGGTGCGCCGCCCGCCACCGACACGAACGGCATGCCGCGGTACCAGTTCAGCGCGGTCCCGAACAGTCCGGGCTCGACGATCTCGTCGTGGGTCGCCCGCCGGGCCTCTTCGGGCATGCCGCCCCTCCGCAGGAATTCGGAGACCGCGCCGGGGTAGCGCCGGGCGAGCAACTCCGGGAGCACGGGGATCTGGAACAGATACATGTAGTACGACTTCAGGGCCTGCGTGGACCGGAGGAAGGAGCGCAGGAACGCGAACGGATGCGGCACGGAGACCGTGGTGAGGCTGCGCACCAGGCCGGGATGCTCCGCGGCGACCAGCCACGCGGTGGATGCACCCCAGTCGTGGCCCACCAGGTGCGCGGGCCCCGTGACGCGCAGCAGCTCGGCCACGTCGGCGACCAGCTGCGAGCTGCGGTACTGCCAGCGGCTCTTCGGGTTCGCGGTGTGCGAGTAGCCGCGTTGGGTGGGCGCCACGGTGCGGAAGCCCTGCGCGTTGAGCAGCTCCGCCGTCGGGCCCCACGACGACGCGGTCTGCGGGAATCCGTGCAGGAGAACGACGATGTCCCCGTCGAGGGGGCCGGTGTCGACCACCGGGAACGTCAGGCCCGCGCGCGTGAACTCCGTGATCCGTTCGGTCATGCGCCCACTCAACCACCGATCGCCGGCTCCGGCATCCGTCCTGGGGTGGAGGTTCGGCCGGTGCGCGGCGCACCGTCGGAACCCGGATCAGCCGCGCTTGCGCACCTCGTACCCGCTGACGATGGACAGGCGGTTGAAGGAGTTGATCGCGATCGCGGCCCACACGACGGCCGAGGTCTGCGCGGTGTCGAGGACGTCGGTGGCGCAGTCGTAGCCGGCGTCCGCGGCGAAGTGGTCGGGCAGTTCGGTCACCAGCTCTGCGATCTCGAGGGCCGCGCGCTGCTGATCGTCGAACAGCGACGGCGCGTCCCGCCACGCAGGCAGCACGGCGATCTGCTGTTCGGTGAGACCGGCCTTGATGCCCGCGTCGTGGTGCAGCGAAAGGCAGTACGCGCAGCCGTTGATCTGCGAGCAGCGCAGGTTCACCAGCTCGACGACGGCGCGGCTCAGTCCTGCCGCCGCTGCCGTGTCGCCGACCGCCGCGGACACGGCGACGAGCGTGCGGTACGCGTCCGGGGACGCCTTGTCGATTCTGACGCGCTGCCCTGGCATGGCACTAGGCTAGCGAACATGAGCAACACCGACCGTCAGCCGGAAGAGGTCGAATGCGGGGCCTCGGCCCCCGGCTCCGGAGTCGAGGTGATCGAGGCCCGCGAGGTCCCGCTCGGCGGCCCCCGCGCGATGACGGTGCGCCGCACCCTCCCGACCCACGAGCGGTCGATGATCGGCGCGTGGTGCTTCGCGGATCACTACGGCCCCGACGACGTCTCGGCCACCGGCGGCATGAACGTGCCGCCGCACCCGCACACCGGCCTGCAGACGGTGAGCTGGCTGTTCGAGGGCGAGATCGAGCACCGCGACAGCGCGGGCGTCCAGGCGCCGGTGCTGCCGGGCGAGCTCAACCTGATGTCGGCGGGTTTCGGCATCAGCCACTCCGAGGTGTCCACGCCGCGCACCGAGCGGCTGCACGGCGTGCAGCTGTGGCTCGCCCTGCCGGACCGCGTACGTAATGCGCACAACGGTTTCCAGCATTACGTGCCGCCCGTCGTGGACCTGCCCGACGTGCGCTCCGGTGGACCGGGCGGCACCGTGAAGGTGTTCATCGGCTCCCTCGCCGGCAGCGATGCGGACGTCACGACCGCGACCCCGTTGCTCGGAGCGGAGCTCGTCCTGCGGCCCGGGGCCCGGGTGACGCTCGAGGTGGACGCCGCGTTCGAGCACGGGGCGCTCCTCGATACCGAGCGCCTCCTGTTCGACGGGGTCTCCCTGAACCGGGGCGATCTCGGCTACATGGGGCCGGGCCACGGCGGACTCCGGCTGCACAACCCCACCGAGGAGCCGGCTCGCGTGATCCTGCTCGGCGGCACGCCCTTCGGCGAGGACATCGTGATGTGGTGGAACTTCGTCGGCCGCAGCCACGAGGACATCGTGGAGTACCGCGCGGAATGGGAAGCGCGGACCGAACGTTTCGGGAGTGTGGACGGCTGGCGGGACGAGCAGTACCTGCCCGCGCCGCCGCTGCCCACGACCCGTTTGAAGCCCCGGAAGAGGAGTCCCCAGTGAGCGATCAGAACGAGACCGTGGCCGTCGTCCGCAACGACGCCGAAGGCCGCTACGACATCACGGTGAACGGCGAGCTCGCCGGCTTCACGCAGTTCGTGGACCGCGGTGAGCAGCGGATCTTCCCGCACACCGAGCTGGACGAGAAGTTCTCCGGGCGGGGGCTCAGCTCCACGCTGGTGCACGATGCGCTGGCCGACACCCGCGCGGCCGGCAAGCGCGTGGTGCCCGTGTGCCCGCTCGTGGCGAAGTACGTCTCGAAGCACCCCGAGGTTGCCGACATCGTGGACAAGCCCACCCCGGAGATCCTGGAGTTCCTCCGCGGCTGATGTGCGATCGCAGGTCCCGTGCGCCGCGGGTTGTCCTGACGGCGCAAGGGGATTGGCGTACGCCGATACGTTGATACGGTCGGAATGGCCCGCCCGGCCCCGGGTGGGCACCACCGAACGCAGAGGAGTGTCGGAGTGTCCATGGGATCGAAGATCGCAGCGGCGGGTGCGGTGGCCTGCGCCGTGCTGGCTCTCAGCGCGTGTGGCGACGACTCGTCCGAGCCGGCCCCGGCCCCGGCCTCGGAGAGCACGTTCTCGGTGACGGCCTCGCAGCCGGCGACCCCGTCGACCGGCGCGCCCGCCACCGGCGTGACCGCCCCGCCCGCGACGCGGACGGGCGGCGGCCACGCGAACCACCCCGGCGGCGGCGCGCCCGCGCCCACGAAGACGGTCACCACCGTCAAGCCCACGCAGCAGCCGGGGGAGGGTAGCGAGTACGACGTGCCGTGCACCGGCCCGGACCAGGGCACCATCTGCACCAACCCGAACCACGGCGCCGGCACGAACCCGAACGAGAACGGCCAGGCGCCGCCGACCACCGCCAAGCCGCGGTAGCGCGGGAGCGTTCACAGCGAACTGCCAGGGAGATGTCAGAGTGCGCGGTGTTGCGCGCGGCAGTATGGCCGGGTGTCCAGCGTGAAGAATGATGTGTCGGCCCGGGTCCTCGTCGTGGACGACGAGCAGAGCATCCGGGAACTCCTGCAGGTCAGCCTCAAGTTCCAGGGGTTCGACGTGGCCGTCGCCCACGACGGCCCGTCGGCCCTGGACCGGGTGCGCACCTTCAGCCCGGACGTCATGGTGCTCGACATCATGATGCCGGGGATGGACGGATTCGGGCTGCTCAAGCGGCTCCGCCAGGACGGCGTGGAGGCGCCCGCGCTGTTCCTCACCGCCCGCGACTCCGTGGAGGACAAGGTGGCCGGGCTCACCCTGGGCGGCGACGACTACGTCACCAAGCCGTTCAGCCTGGAGGAGGTGGTGGCCCGCATCAACGTGCTGCTCCGGCGGAGCGACTTCGGCGAGAAGGAGGTGAGCACGCGGCTCACCTTCGCCGATCTGGAGCTCGACGACGAGACGCACGAGGTGTGGAAGGCCGGGGAGCTGGTCTCCCTGTCACCCACCGAGTTCACGCTGCTGCGCTACTTCATGGTCAACGCCGGCGTCGTCCTGTCCAAGCCGCGAATCCTGGATCACGTGTGGCACTACGACTTCGGCGGCGACGTCAACGTCGTGGAATCGTACGTCTCCTATCTGCGCCGCAAGGTGGACACCGGGGAGAATCGGCTGATCCACACCCTGCGGGGGGTGGGCTACGTGCTGCGCGAGCCCCGGTAGGCGGCAGGTGCGCACCCGTACCGGTCTCGCATCCCGTATCCCCCTGCGCTTCTCGCTGGTGGGGATCGTGGTGGGCCTCGTGTTCATCGGCCTGCTCGCCTCGGGGATCGCGCTGACGACGGCGATGGAGGACCGGCTGATGTCCCGGGAGGACCAGTCGCTCCGCCAGGCCGCCGACACCTGGGGCAGGCCCAAACCGCTCGACTTCCCGGTTCCCTCGCGGGGCAGCGGCCCTCCCACCCGCTTCTATCAGGCGACGTTCCTCGCCGACGGGACCCAGGTGCAGGTGAGCAACCCGGACTTCACCGACCGCCCGGACCTCAGCGGCCTCGGCGATCTGCGCGGCGACGCCGTCACGGTGAACTCCATGGGCGGGAAGGGACCGAAATGGCGCGTCGTGCAATCGCATTCGGAGTTCGGGGTGAGCTTCGTCGCGGTGACGCTGTCCGAGGTCGAGGGCACCATGCGCGCCCTCGTCGCCCTGGAGCTGCTGATCGGCGGCGGCGTCCTCATCATCGCCGGCGGTCTCGGCTACCTGGTGGTGCGCAGATCGCTGCGCCCGCTGGAGGAGGTGGAGGCCACCGCCGAGGCGATCGCGGCGGGCGATCTCACCCGCCGGGTCCCGGCGGCGCCGCCGCAGACCGAGGTCGGGCGGCTGTCCGCCTCGCTGAACACCATGCTGCACCAGGTGCAGGACTCGTTCGGCCGGGTGGCGGCATCGGAGGAGCAGGCCAGGGCCGATGAGGAGCGCATGCGCCGGTTCGTGGGCGACGCGTCGCACGAACTGCGCACCCCGCTCACGTCGATCCGCGGCTTCGCCGAGCTGTACCGGCAGGGCGCGTCCGACGATACCGAGTTCCTCATGTCCCGCATCGAATCCGAGGCGCAGCGCATGGGGTTGCTGGTCGAGGACCTGCTCATGCTGGCGCGGCTGGACGCGCGTCGCCCGCTCGCGGCGGAGCCCGTGGATCTGGTGGCCGTCGCGGGCGAGGTGGTGCACGCCGCGCAGGCCCGCGAGCCGGGCCGCGACATCGATCTGGACGTGGAGAGCCCCGAGGTGGTGGTCGACGGTGATCGCGACCGGCTGCACCAGGTGGTGACCAATCTGGTCTCGAACGCCTTGCGGCACACGCCCGACGACGCGTCCGTGCGAGTCCGCGTCGCGACGCAGGCCGACCGCGTGCTGCTGTCCGTGGCGGACACCGGGCCGGGGATGGAGCCCGATGAGGCGAGCCGGGTGTTCGAGCGCTTCTACCGCACGGACTCGTCCCGCAGTCGCGGGAGCGGCGGTGCGGGACTGGGGCTGTCGATCGTGCACGGCATCGTCGAGCGGCACGGCGGCACCGTGTGGCTGGACACCGCGCCCGGGCAGGGCGCCACCTTCTCGGTCAGCCTGCCCCGGTGACTACACCGCGGTGATCACTCCGCGGCGAGCGCCTCGACGATCTTCGTCTGCGCCTCGTCGAGGGACTCGGCCGACGGATTCGTGTCGACGCTGTCGAAGTTGAAATCGGTGAGCGTGTAGGCGGGGAAGACGTGCACGTGGAGGTGCGGCACCTCCATCCCGGCGACGATGAGGCCCGCCCGCGGCGCGTCGAACGCGCGCTTCACGGCGCGGCCCAGCTTGCGGCTGACCTCGGTGATGCGGTTCCACAGCTCGTCGTCGACGGACTCCCAGTTGTCCACCTCGTCGCGCGGCACCACGAGCACGTGGCCCTGGGTGAGCGGGGCGATGGTCAGGAAGGCCACCACCGAATCGTCCTGGTACACGAACCGGCCCGGGAGCTCGCCGGCGATGATCTTCGAGAAGACTGTGCTGGTCGTACCATTCGAATCTGCCATACGGCCAGGCTATATGAGCAGCCCGCCATTGGGTAAGGTCAGCGGCGTGCGAGTACTCGTCATCGGCACCGGCGGCCGCGAACACGCCCTCATCGAAGCGCTGTCCCGTGACCCCCGGGTCACCGAGCTGCACGCCGCGCCCGGCAATCCCGGCACCGCGGCGTCGGCCACGAACCACGAGGTGGATGCCTCGTCAGGGGAGTCGGTGGCCGCGCTGGCCGCGGAACTCGGCGCGGACCTCGTGGTGATCGGGCCCGAGGTGCCGCTGGTGCTCGGCGTCGCCGACGCCGTCCGCGCCCGCGGCATCGCCGTGTTCGGACCGTCGGCGGAGGCCGCGAAGATCGAGGGCAGCAAGGCCTTCGCGAAGGACGTCATGGAGGCCGCCGGCGTGCGCACGGCGCGCAGCGAGATCGTCGACAGCCCCGCCATCATCGACGCCGCGCTGGACCGGTTCGGCCCCACCTGGGTGATCAAGGACGACGGCCTGGCCGCCGGGAAGGGCGTCGTCGTCACCGCCGACCGCGCCGCCGCCCGCGCGCACGCCGCCGACCTCATCGAGTCCGGCCGGCCGGCGCTGTTCGAGTCCTTCCTCGACGGTCCCGAGGTGTCGCTGTTCTGCCTCGTCGACGGGGAGACCGTCGTGCCGCTGCTGCCCGCGCAGGACCACAAGCGCGTCGGCGACGGCGACACCGGCCCGAACACCGGTGGCATGGGCGCGTACTCGCCGCTACCGTGGCTCGCGGAGGGCGTGGTCGACGAGATCGTGGACACCGTCGTGCGGCCCGTCGCGCGGGAGATGGTGCGCCGCGGCGTGCCGTTCTCGGGCCTGCTGTACGCGGGCCTCGCGATCGGCGCGGAGGGGCCCGCCGTCGTCGAGTTCAACTGTCGCTTCGGCGACCCCGAGACCCAGGCGGTCCTCGGCCTGCTCGAATCCCCGCTCGCCGAGGCGCTCCACGCCACGGCCACCGGCACGCTCGCGGATCTGCCTCCGCTGCAGTGGCGCGACGGTGCCGCCATCACCGTGGTGCTCGCCGCGGAGAACTACCCCGCCACGCCCCGTAAGGGCGACGTCATCACCGGTGCCGACGGCCCCGGGATCTACCACGCCGGAACCGCCCTCGACGGCGAAGGCCGGCTGGTCTCCGCCGGGGGACGCGTCCTCAACGTGGTGGGCGTGGGCGACGATCTCGCGGCGGCGCGCGCGGATGCGTACGCCAAGCTCGAACGGATCAAGCTGCCCGGCAGTCACTTCCGCAAGGACATCGGCCACCAGGCGCTGTGATGCGGCTGCAACGGCCGTGCGCTGCGAAGTCGGCATGACGATTTGGTCGAAACCAGCTTTGGGAGCGCGGCGCCCTGGCAGCATGTCCTTCTGTGACAGCCGCGACCACTCCCAAGGGTGAGCGTCGTCGCGCGGCCCTGGTGGCCGCGGCGGGCGAGCTCCTCGTCGAGGGCGGGTTCGAGTCGGTGCGCCACCGCGCCGTCGCGCACCGGGCGCACATCCCCCTGGCTGCCACGACGTACTACTTCGAGTCGTTGGGAGACCTGCTCTCTCACGCTGTCGCCTACGCCGGTGACCACGATGTGAGCGCGGTCCGGGAGCGGGTCGCCGCGGTGAGCCGCCGGCGACGAGGGGAGGCCGCGCTCGCCCGGCTCATCGCCTCGGTGTTCTTCGCCTCCGAGACCGAGGAGGAGCGCAGCGCCCTCGTCTCCCGGTACGAGCGGCTGGTGGTGTGCACGCGCGACCCCGAGCTGTCGCTGCTGCAGGCCCGGCTGCGCGGAGAGCTCGTGGACCTGCACGCCGAGGTGCTCGAGCGGTCCGGGCGCACCGTCGACAAGGTCCGCGTGCAGCGGCTGGTGGCCATCGAGGACGGGGCGGCCCTCGCGGCCTTCACCGATCCCGACGCCGGCATCACCCGCGCGGTGCGAGACGCGGTCGCCGCGGTCATCGATGATCTGGCGCCGATCGCCCCCTGACGGTGAGGCGCACCGTCGGGCCCGATGTGCGGTGCCGCGGCTCCGGCCCGGGTGCGATGATGGAGGGGTGAGTGCCCCCCGCATCCCCAACGTCCTCGCCAACCGCTACGCCAGCCCGCGCATGCGCGAGCTGTGGTCGCCCGAGCACAAGATCGTGCTGGAGCGGCAGCTGTGGATCGCGGTCCTCAAGGCCCAGCGCGACCTCGGGATCGACGTGCCCGACGGTGCGGTGGAGGCCTACGAGGCCGTCGTGGACCGGGTGGACCTCGCGTCGATCGCGGAGCGGGAGCGCGTGACCCGGCACGACGTCAAGGCCCGGATCGAGGAGTTCAGCGACCTCGCGGGGCACGAGCAGATCCACAAGGGCATGACCTCGCGGGACCTCACGGAGAACGTCGAGCAGCTGCAGGTGCTGCAGTCCCTGATCCACGTCCGGGACCACGCCGTCGCGGTCGCCGCCCGGTTGGCCGAGCGCGCCGCGCAGTACTCGTCGGTGGTCATGGCCGGCCGGTCGCACAACGTCGCCGCGCAGGCGACCACGCTGGGGAAGCGCTTCGCCAGCGCCGCCAACGAGCTGCTCGTGGCGATCGCCCGCGTCGAGGACCTGATCAACCGGTACCCGCTGCGCGGCATCAAGGGGCCGATGGGCACGTCGCAGGACATGCTGGACCTGCTGGGCGGCGACGCGTCGAAGCTGGCATCGCTGGAATCGCGGGTGGCCGAGCACCTCGGATTCTCGGAATCCTTCGTGTCCGTGGGGCAGGTGTACCCGCGGTCGCTGGACCACGACACCGTGAGCGCGCTCGTGCAGCTGGCCGCGGGGCCGTCGTCGCTCGCCACGACCATCCGGCTCATGGCGGGACACGAGCTGGTCACCGAGGGCTTCCAGCCCGGGCAGGTGGGCAGCTCCGCGATGCCGCACAAGATGAACACCCGCTCGTGCGAGCGCGTCAACGGTCTCGCGGTGGTGCTCCGCGGCTACGGCTCGATGGCGGCCGAGATGGCCGGCGCGCAGTGGAACGAGGGTGACGTGTTCTGCTCCGTGATCCGCCGCGTGGCCCTGCCCGACGCCTTCTTCGCGATCGACGGCCTCTTCGAGACGTTCCTGACGGTGCTCGACGAGTTCGGCGCCTACCCGGCGGTGATCTCCAACGAGCTCGACCGGTACCTGCCCTTCCTCGCCACCACCCGCGTGCTCATGGCCGCGGTACGGGCGGGCGTCGGCCGCGAGGTGGCGCACGAGGTGATCAAGGAGCACGCCGTCGCCGTGGCGCTGGCCATGCGCGAGGAGGGCCGCGAGCCCGACCTGCTGGACCGCCTCGCCGCCGATCCGCGCCTCGGCCTCACCCGCGCGCAACTCGACGACGCCGTCGCCGACCGCGCCGCCTTCACCGGTGCGGCGGAGGCGCAGGTCGCCCAGGTCGTCGCCGATGTGGAGGCCCTGGTCGCGAAGCACCCCGACGCCGCCGCCTACACCCCGTCGCCCATCCTCTGAGGGCCGGTTCGCAGGGGTTCCAGCGACCGCGTCCTGCATGTTCAGCGCGGAAACCGCTACGAACGGCGTCGATCTCGCGAACGGGGAGGTCGAGGCGCGGGTACATCGGCGCCGGACCGGTCCAGCCACGGACCCGCAGCTCCTGTTCGACCCGGGCGATGAACGCGGCACGGTCGTGGACCAGGGTCGTGGCTGTGACCCCGATGATGCTCCAGCCCTCGCCGCCGATCGCGTTCCAGCGGCGGATGTCCTTGCGCTGCTGCGCGATCGAACGGTGGTAGCCCCCCGTCGTACTCGATGGCTATCCGGTGCTCATCGGACCCGAGGTCCACTCGGTAGCCGGTGCCGCCGACGGGCCGCTGGGGTAGGAACATCCGCAGGCCCGATCTGTGCACGGTGAGTCGCGTGTAGGTCTCCCACGGCGAATCCGCGCCGGTGCTCGCTTCGGCGAGGACCTGCAGCGCCCGCCTGCGCCCGTGCATACCCCGATGGGCGGCGAGATATGCCCGGACCTGCGGAAGAGAAGTGACGGACCGCCCGTAGCGGTCTTCGCGGACGCACTGATCGACGCCGTGAGACGACGGTGATGTCCTCGGGCGACATCGTTCCGGACCGGATGATCACGCCGTTCCGCGAGCGGTGCTGCGGGACCCAGAGCTCCGGGGGATGGCCGTCGACGAAATCCGCGCCGTGCAATGCCGCCGCGGTCCAGCCGGTGAAGACGGCATCGGGATACGCCGGCGTGAGGGCGTCGCGCACGTCGTGGACCGTCGGCGGCCCGTCGCCGATGCGCCGGATCCCGTGGATCACCGAGGCGGACGTCGCGCGCACGGCGTACTCGGTCTCCTGGGGCATGAGGTCGCGGGTTCGCCGGAACATACTCATTGGACGCACCAGAGCGGCGATCGGATCCCTTTCGGCGCGGTTCACAGCGGTTTCCGTGGCGAGTTCCTGCGGTTTCGTCACGGAAACCGCTGTGAACCTGCCGCCGGAAATCCGCCGACCCATGCAATAGGCTGGGGGCGTGCGACCGGAACTGAGCGAATACACGCCGATCTACTCGGGCAAGGTCCGTGAGCTGTACGAGGTGGACGAGGAGCATCTGCTGCTCGTCGCGAGCGACCGCGTCAGCGCGTACGACCACATCCTGGACACCCCGATCCCGGACAAGGGGCGGGTGCTCACGGCGATGTCGGTCTACTTCTTCGACGCCCTCGGGGTGCCGAACCACCTGGCGGGGCTGGTCGACGATCCGCGCATCCCCGAATCCGTGCTCGGCCGCGCGCTCATCACCCGCCGGCTCGACATGGTGCCCGTCGAATGCGTTGCCCGCGGGTACCTCACCGGTTCCGGGCTCAAGGAGTACCGCGCGGGCGGCGCCGTGTGCGGCGTCCCGCTGCCCGACGGGCTCGTGGACGGCAGCCGCATCGAACCGCCGATCTTCACCCCCGCCACCAAGGCGGCGGTGGGGGACCACGACGAGAACGTCTCCTTCGAGCGCATCGTGGCCGATGTCGGGGAGGAACTCGCGACGAAGCTGCGCGCCCTCACCCTGGACGTCTACTCCCGCGGGTCCGAGATCGCCCGGAACCGGGGGATCATCCTCGCGGACACCAAGTTCGAGTTCGGTCTCACGCCCGACGGGGAACTGCTCCTCGCCGACGAGGTGCTCACCCCCGACTCCTCGCGCTACTGGGACGCCGCGGAGTACGAGCCCGGCACGACGCTGGCCAGCTTCGACAAGCAGATCGTGCGCGATTGGCTCACCGGCCCCTCCGGCTGGTCGACCGACTCCGAGACGCCTCCGCCCCCGCTGCCGCAGGACGTGGTCGATCGGACCCGCGCGCGCTACATCGAGGCGTACGAACGCATCTCGGGTCTGAGCTTCGCCGACTGGCCCGGTGGAGCCGCATGAGCGCGGCGGTGCAGCCCGTCGCCAAGAAGGTTCCCAGCGAGCGGACCTTCCACGGGGACACCGTGATCGACCAGTACGCCTGGTTGGCCGACACCGAGAACGACGAGGTGCTCGCCTACCTGCGCGAGCACAACGCGTACACCGAAGAGGCGACAGCCGCACAGGAACCGCTACGCGAGAAGATCTTCGGTGAGATCAAGGCGCACACGCAGGAGACCGACATGTCGGTCCCGCAGCGCCGCGGACGCCACTGGTACTACGCCCGCACGCAGGAGGGGAAGCAGTACGGCATCCACTGCCGCGCCCCGATCGCGGCCGAGGACGACTGGAACCCGCCGGTGCTCTCCGACGATCCGCTCCCCGGCGAGCAAGTGCTCCTCGACCTCAACGCGGAGGCGGAGGGCCACGAGTACATCGCCGTCGGCGCCGCGTCCGTCTCCCCGGACGGGGCGCTGCTGGCGTACTCCCTGGACACCTCGGGGGACGAACGGTTCACGCTGCGGTTCAAGGTGATCGACACCGGCGAGGTGCTCGCCGACGAGGTGTCCGGCGCCTTCTACGGCGCCACCTGGGCGCCCGATTCGCGGCACCTGTTCTACACCACCGTCGACGAGGCGTGGCGCCCGGACAGCATCTGGCGGCACGAACTGGGCGCCGGCGCGGAGGATGTCCGTGTCTTCCACGAGCCGGACCAACGCTTCGGGGTGGGCGTCGGCCTCACCCGCAGCGAGAAGTACCTCATGATCGTCGCCTCCGCGACGCTGAGCTCCGAGACCTCGATCCTGGACGCCACCGATCCGACCGGCGAATTCCAGGTGCTGCTCCCGCGCGAGGAGGACGTCGAGTACTCGGTCGACCACGCGGTGCTCGGCGGCGAGGACCGGTTCCTGTTCCTACACAACCGCACCGGCATCAACTTCGAACTGGCCTCGGCGCCCGTCGGCGCACCGTCGGACTGGACGGTCCTGGTGCCGCACCGCGACGACGTGCGGCTCGACTTCGTGGACGCGTTCGCCCGCACCCTGGCCCTCGGCTACCGCCGCGGCGGCCTGCCGCGCCTCGCGCTCGCCGCGACGGAGGCGGAACCGTCCTTCTCCGAATGGGATCCGGGCGAACCGCTCGCCAACGTGGGCACCGCCGCGAACCCGGAGTGGGACGCCCCGCGGCTGCGCCTGGCGTACGAATCCTTCGTCACGCCCGGCACCGTCCTCGAACTCACGCCGGACACCGGCGAACAGACCGTGCTCAAGCGGATCAACGTGCCCGGCTACGACGCCGGCCAGTACGCCGCCGAGCAGGTGTGGGTCACCGCCCGGGACGGAGCTCGCGTCCCCGTCTCCGTGGTGCGCCGCACCGACATCGACGCCGGCGGCCCCGCGCCGACACTGCTCTACGGCTACGGCTCGTACGAGGCCACCATGGACCCGTGGTTCTCCGTGGCCCGCCTCTCGCTGCTGGACCGCGGCGTCGTGTTCGCCGTGGCGCACGTCCGGGGCGGCGGCGAGATGGGCCGCGCCTGGTACGACCACGGGAAGAAGCTGGAGAAGAACAACACCTTCACCGATTTCGTGGACGTCGCGCGGCACCTCGTCGACGAGGGACGCACCGCCCCGGACCGGCTGGTGGCCATGGGCGGCAGCGCCGGCGGGCTCCTCGTGGGCGCCGTCGCGAACCTGGCGCCCGAGTCCTTCGCGGGCATCGTCGCCGACGTGCCGTTCGTGGACCCGCTGACGTCGATCCTCGACCCGTCGCTCCCGCTCACCGTCGGGGAGTGGGACGAGTGGGGCAACCCGCTCGAGAACGCCGAGGTCTACCGGTACATGAAGGCCTACTCGCCCTATGAGAACGTCGAGGCCAGGCCGTACCCCGCGATGCTGGTGACGACCTCGCTCAACGACACCCGGGTGCTCCCCACGGAGCCGGCGAAGTGGGTCGCGAGACTGCTCGCGAACAGCACGTCGGGCGAACGGATCCTGCTCAAGACCGAGATGGTGGCCGGGCACGCGGGCGTGAGCGGCCGTTACGCGAAATGGCGCGAGACCGCGTTCGAGTACGCCTGGATACTCGACAGGCTCGGCGCGGCGCAGTAGCTTCAGTGAGATGAAGAAGCTCTTCATCTCAGTGGTCGCGGCGGCGACGGTGTGCGGCACGGTCGCCGCGCCCGCCCAGGCCGCCCCGGTGCCGGCCCCCGCGCCGGGCGGGCCCGGCCCGATCATCACCTACGTCTACATCGGCCCCTCGACGTCGATGAAGACCCATCGCGAGTACCGGATCACCGTGCGCGACGGCGTCGCCACGATCCGGGTGGGCAATTACAGCAGCGTGTGGGGCACCGCCCCGCCGACCGCCACCGAGACGGCGACGCTGGACGCGACCACGTGGCGCGCCCTCAGCGCGAACGTCGACGCCCTGCCCCGCGCCGCCGCGGGCCAGCCCTGCCCCGGTGCCGCGCAGCACCGCGTCGAATACGCCATCGGGAAGGCGAAGCCGCGCGTCACCCTCGCGTACACGTGCGCGACCGGCGGCGCGGGCGACGTGCGCGCGCTCAAGGCCTACATCGCGCCGGTCGAAGCGAAGTTCGACATGGACCGCCTGCTGGCCTGATCCGCGCACCGCGCGAACGCCGCACCGCGCGAACGCCGATGCGTCCGGACGGGGTGCCCTGACGACGGAAGCGCCCGGCCCCTGAACCGGGGACCGGGCGCTTCCGTCGTCTCAACGGGACGCGATCAGTGCGGCATCACCATCTGGCGCTCCGCCGCCTCGGTGTCCGCCTCGTGCGTGCGGGGCAGGAAGAACGCCGGGATGATGCACAGCGCCACCAGGACCGCGGCCACGAAGTAGGTGTTCCCGAAGGCCTCCGCCGCGAACGGCAGGTTGTCGTGCAGGAACTTCGAGAAGCCCGGCTCACTCATCTGGGCGACCGCCGCATCGCGGCTCGCGGGGCTGGAGTTCGCGCCGAACGCCGCCGCGCCGCTCGCGACCTCGCCGCCCGTCGGGCTCGGCATCGTCGGCCCGGCGTTGGTCAGCCAGTTGGTGAACAGCACCGAGAAGATCGCGGTACCGATCGACGCGGAGATCTGCTGCACGATGTTCGTCAGCGTGGAACCGCGCGAGATGGACTCCGGTGCCAGGGTGCGGATCGCCGCCGACATCGTGGGCATCATCGTCATACCCATGCCGAGCCCCTGCACGAACAGCGAACCGAGGAGCAGCCAGTACGGCGTCTCGGGGGTCAGCTGGGTGAAGGACACCATACCGAGGGTGATCAGAGCCAGGCCGGTCATGACGAACTTGCCCGGGCCCATCTTGTCGGTCAGCACGCCGGCGATCGGCATGGTGACCATCGCGCCGATCCCCTGCGGGGCCAGCAGCAGGCCGGCCATCAGGGTCGACGTTCCGCGGATGCCGATGAAGTACTGCGCGTACAGGATCGAGCTGCCGAAGAAGGCGATCGCGAACATGGCGAAGGTGATCATGGCCACCGTCATGTTCCGGTTCTTGAACAGCCGCAGGTCGAGCAGCGGCAGCTTGGCGCGCAGCGCCCAGAACACGAATCCGACGATCAGCACGAGGCCGACGACGGTGGCGGGGATGACGCGCCCGGTGTACATCGACGTGTCCTGCTGTGCCTCCGGGATCGAGGAGACGCCGAACAGGAACAGCGCGAGGCCGGGGGAGAGCAGGAGGAATCCGACGACGTCGAACTTCTCGCCCTTGACGGGCTCGTCCTTGTCCAGCACGAACCAGGCGTAGACGATGGCGATCGCGCCGATCGGCACGTTGATCAGGAAGATCCAGTGCCACGAGAAGGACTCGATCAGCCAGCCGCCCAGGATCGGGCCGCCGATGGGGCCCAGCAGCATCGGGATGCCCAGTACGGCCATGACGCGGCCGATGCGCTCCGGGCCGGCGGCCCGGGTCAGGATCATCATGCCCAGCGGCATCAACATGCCGCCGCCGAGGCCCTGCAGGACCCGGTACAGGATCAGCAGATCGATGGACGTCGCGGTGGCGCACAGCGCGGACCCTGCGACGAACAGTGCGGTGGCCGTCATGTACAGCCGCTTGGTGCCGAATCGGTCTGCGGCCCAGCCTGTCACGGGGATCACCGCGGCGAGCGCCAGGGTGTAGCCGGTCATCGTCCAGGCCACGGTGGCGGGCGATGCGCTCCACTGGGACTGGAAGGTGTTCTGCGCGACCGCCACGATGGTCATGTCCAGGATGGCCATGATCGATCCGAGGACGACCACACCGGCCACCATCAGGACGCGACGGTCGAGGCCCTCACCCGCGTGCGGGATCTCGCTCTTGTCGAGCGTGTTCTCGGTACTCATGCGTTCTCTTTCAATGCGGTGAAGAAGGGGTTGTGGGGGATCAGCCCCTGATCGAGGATCTCGAGCATCACGTCGTGCAGCCGCGTCCTCAGATCGACGGGGAGCCGCTCGGCGAAGGCCTGGATCTCACGTTGCTTGTCGGTGAAGCTCTCCGCAAGTGTTTTTCGGCCGATCTCGGTGATCGTCAGGTTCTTGATCCGGCGATCCGTCGCGTCCTCGCGGCGGTCGACCATCCCGTGCTGGACAAGCTTCTCCACGTTCCGTCCGGTGGCGGCGACGGACAGTCCCAGATCCTCGGCGAGCCTGTTGATGGGCATCGGCTCGTCGGTGACGTTGAGCTGGAGGAGGACGTGGAACTGGTGGGCCGTGATCTCGGAGGACAACATCGTGCCCAGGGTCTCCTGGGTGACGTTGCACATGAGGCGGCCCACGAACTCGTCGAAGACCTCGGTGAGGGCCCCGGGAGTCACGGACGCGGGTGTTGCTTGCACCCAAAAACCATAACTCTTGCGCAATCATTGCGCCAATGAGAATGATGTGTTCTGTGTTACACCGCGTCCGCCGCGTGGGTACGGTCGGTGGCATGACCGCTCTGGACTCCATCGCCCTCACCACCCTCGACGGTGCGCCCACCTCCCTCGCCGACTACGCCGGCCGGGCCGTGCTCGTCGTCAACGTCGCCAGCAAATGCGGCCTCACGCCGCAGTACGCCGGCCTCGAGGCCCTCGCCACGCGCTACGCCGACCGCGGCCTCACGGTGCTCGGCGTGCCGTGCAACCAGTTCGCGGGGCAGGAGCCCGGCACGGCCGAGGAGATCGCGACGTTCTGTTCCACCACCTACGGCGTCACGTTCCCGCTGCTGGAGAAGACCGATGTCAACGGCGAGGGCCGCAGCCCGCTCTACGCCGAGCTGACCACGACCCCGGACGCGGAGGGCCAGGCCGGCGACATCCAGTGGAACTTCGAGAAGTTCCTCGTCGCGCCCGATCACGCGAGTGTGCAGCGTTTCCGTCCCCGCACCGAGCCGGAGTCCGACGAGGTGGTCGGCGCCATCGAGGCGGTCCTTCCGGGCTGACCGGATTCGGCGGATTCGTTCAGCGACACGCAACCTTTCGTCCTCGCGCGCGCAAGGTGTGCGGCTCACACTGAGGCCATGAGCTCGCCGTTGTACGTCTCGGTCTCGTCACTCTCCGATGCCACGCGTGAGCGCGCCGAGTGGTTCACCGAGCAGATGGCGGACCGCGACGTACCCGTATCGCTGCTCGTGGCGCCCCGGCTCAAGGGCAAGTACCGGCTCGTCGACGATCCTTCGACGCAGTCCTACCTGCGGGAACGTCGCGCCGCCGGTGACGCGATCGTGCTCAACGGTTATGACCAGGCCGCCACCAAGCGCCGCCGTGCCGAGTTCTCCACCCTCGGCACCCATGAGGCGAAACTGCGTCTCGCGGCCGCCGACCGGGTGCTCGAGGAGGTCGGCCTGCGGACACGGGTCTTCGCCGCGCCCCGCTGGAACGCGTCGACGGGTGCCCTGCTCGCGCTGCCCGAAGCGGGCTTCCGCGTGAACCTCGGCTACACCGCGACCACCGACCTCATCACCGGGGAGGAGGAGAGGGCCCGGGTGCTCGGGATCGGCGACGGGTTCCTCAGCGAGCCCTGGTGGTGCCGCGCGCTGCTCGCCCAGTCCAACCGGATCGCCCGCCGGGGCGGCGTGCTGCGGCTCAGCGTCGACGCGCGGCGGCTGGCGTCGTCCACGGTGACCCGGACGATGCTCGACGCCGTCGACCTCGCGCTGCACCACGGCGCGCGCCCGCAGGTGTACGCGTCGCGCGCGAAGGTGCTGCTCGCGGCCTGAGTCTTGACGCCCGAGTTAGGGTAACCTCATGAAGGTGCCCGTCGAGCTCGGCGACGTCCAGGAGACGCTCCTCATCCCGCTCTACGGGCGGGCGCAGGACGCCCGCGCCCACCGCAGCGTCCTCGGTGATCGCCGGGCGGTCGAGTTGGTGGACGCGATCGACTACGACTTCCGCCGGTTCCGCGGCCCGGCGCTCGCCGGGTCGGTGCTGCGTGCGTCGATCTTCGACGGCTACATCCGGGACTTCCTCGCGGAGCACCCCGACGGCACCGTCGTCGATCTCGGCTGCGGGCTGTCCACCCGGTTCGACCGACTCGACAACGGTGATGTGCGGTGGTTCGACCTCGACGTCCCGGACACCATGGCGTTGCGCCGCAGGTTCTTCGAGGACTCCGACCGGTACACGATGATCGCCGGATCGGTGTTCGACGACGGCTGGCACGACGTGGTCGCCGAGCGCCCGGGGCCGGTCTTCCTGCTGTCGGAGGCCGTCCTGCTGTACTTCCCGGAGGCCGAGGTGCTCGACGTGCTCGGCCGGATCGCCCGACGGTTCGTGGGCGACACCCTCGCGCTCGACACCGGCGGCGCGATGATGATGGACAACCAGGAGCGCAACCCGGTGTTCCGTGCGGTCACCGCGCGGATGAAGTGGACCTGTGACGATCCCGGCTCGCTCGCGGCCGCGGGCCTGGAGCTGGTCGATTCCCGGTCCTTCGCGCGGCCGCAGAAGACGGTCGGGGCCACCTGGCCGTGGAAGTACCGGATCCTGCTGGGCGCCATGGGATTCACACCCATGGTATCGGCGTACAAGGTCAACCTGTTCCGCCTCTGACGGCGACCCGGGTCACGCCGTCGGGACCACCAGCACCAGCCACGCGATGAGCGGGCCCAGCACGACGATCGACATGCCCCACTGCATGAGCCGGCGGAACACCATGTCCCGCTGGTCCGGTGCCGCATTGGCGACGACCAGCGCGCCGTTCGTGGAGAAGGGGCTGCAGTCGACCACGGAGCTGGAGATCGCGAGCGCCGCGATGAGCCCGACGGCGCTCACCTGATTCGTCAGCAGGAACGGCACGGCGAGCGGGATGAGCGCCCCGATGATGCCGGTGGTGGACGCGAACGCCGACACCACCGCGCCGATCAGGCAGATGAGAAGCGCTGCCAGCAAAGGGGACCCGACTGCCGCGACTCCCTCGCCGAGCCAGTCCACCACGCCCTGCTCCTGCAGCAGGTCGACGTACGTCACGATGCCCGCGATGAGCAGCACGGTGCTCCAGCTGATCTTCTCGACCGCGTCCTTCGCGGAATCGGGGAACGCCAGGGTGAGGACGACGGCGATGCCGAGCGCCGTGAAACCGACGTTGAGATCGAAGCCCAGGGCCCCCACGATGAGCGCCGCGATGCCGAGCAGTGTGCCGGTGCGCTGCGCGTCCAACCGGGTCACGTCCCCGTCCGGTTCGTCGGCGCCCGGCGAACCGTCGCCCGCGCCGCCGGCCGGGCGGGCGCGTTGCACCTCGGCCGCGGAGTGCGGCTCCGTGGGCCGGGCGGCCGACGTGGCGGCGTGGGCCGCGGTCTCCGCGTCGGCGCCCGCCGTCGCCATGACCTCGGGCTCGTTCCCGCGGGCGACCAGCTCGCGGCCGCCGAACGCGAGGAAGACGATCACGGCGATCGCCACGCAGGAGAGGAAGGTGGCGCCGAACAGGAACGCAGGGTTCCCCGGGAGCTTGTTCGACTCCACGACGCCGTTGGTGATGGAGCCGAAGATGCCGATGGGGGAGAAGCTGCCCGCGGTGGCGCCCTGCACCACCATCATCCCCATCAGGATCGGGTGGATCCGGTACCGCGCCGCGAAGCCCGCCGCCACCGGCGCCACGATCGCCACCGTCGCGGGGCTCACCGCGCCGATCGCGGTGACCGCGGCGCTCACCAGGAACATCGCCCACGGGATCAGCGCCACCCGCCCGCGGACGGCGCGCACCGCGCCGTGCACGATCCAGTCGACGGTGCCGTTGTTCTTGGCCAGGGCGAACAGGTAGGTGACGCCGACGAGGATGACGAAGAGATCCCCGGGGAAGCCCTTGAGCACCTCCTTGTCGTCGACGCCGAACACCGCCATGCCCACGATGAACGCGGCGACCAGGGCGAGTGCGCCCATGTTGACGCCGCGGACCGTCGCGATGAGGAAGACGACGACGAGGACGGCCAGCGCGATGACCTCGGGTGACATTGCATACCCTTCCGAAGCGGATTGTGACCTAGGTCATATCACGCCGGAAGGCGGTCACGAGGGACGTCCGCCGGGAGGGCGCCGGGGTGCGCCGCCGCGTCAGAACTCCGCGGAGGCCTCCGTCGCCACCCGGACGAGCTCGGCACCGTCGGGCGCCATGGCCGCGAGCCGGCCGAGGTAGATCCCGTCGCCCTCCGCGGAGAGCAGCGCGTCGTGGATGGGCACCGCGGCGGCGGGCGCGACGGCCCGGAAGAAGTCGACGGTCTCGCTGATCTTGCACCACGGGGCGCTCACGGGGAGCCCGAGGACGCCGACCTGGACGTCCTCGGGGACGTGCAGCGCGTCGCCCGGGTGGTAGAACCGGGCCGGCTGTTCCTCGTCGCCGAGCAGCACCGACGTGTTGTCGATCTGCGGGATGTCCGGGTGGATGATCGCGTGCCGGCCGCCGACCGCGCGGGCGATCAGGTTGCCGATGCCGTAGTCGTGGCCCGGCACCGCGGCGATCCAGCGGCCGCCGCGGTCCGCGGCGGTGGTGGGGTCGGCGAACAGCTGCGCGCCGGGATTGGCGTCGACGAGCGCGTCGATCCGCTCGGGGTCGATGTGGTCCGGGTGCTGATGGGTCACCACGATCGCGTCGAGCCCCGTCAGCCCTTCGAAGCCGTGGCTGAAGTTGCCCGGGTCGAACAGGACCCGGGTGTCGGACATCTCCACGAGGACGCAGGAATGGCGGAAGTGGGTGAGTCGCATGGGGCCAGTATGCGCCGGTAAACTCCTTGATACAGCGCGATCGACACGCCGATCACGCGACGACGAACCGAGAGGGAGCCGCACGTGGCGCGGATTGTGGTGGACGTGATGCCGAAGGCCGAGATCCTGGATCCCCAGGGCCAGGCGATCGTGGGCGCGCTGGGTCGCCTGGGGTTCCCCGGCGTCGCGGATGTGCGGCAGGGCAAGCGATTCGAGCTCGAAGTGGAGGGCGATCTGTCCGACGAGCAGCTGCAGCAGATCGCCTCGGACGTGCTGGCGAACACCGTCATCGAGGACTTCACCGTGACGCGGGTGACCGCGTGACCGCACGGATCGGCGTCATCACCTTCCCCGGCACGCTCGACGACGTCGACGCGTCGCGCGCCGTGGAGCGCGCGGGCGCCGAGGCCGTGTCGCTGTGGCACAAGGACCACGACCTCAAGGGCGTGGACGCGGTGGTCGTGCCCGGCGGGTTCTCCTACGGCGACTACCTCCGGGCCGGCGCCATCGCCTCCCTCGCGCCCGTGATGACCGAGGTCGTCGAGGCCGCGGGCAAGGGCATGCCCGTGCTGGGCATCTGCAACGGCTTCCAGATCCTCTGTGAGTCCGGCCTGCTGCCGGGCGCGCTGGTGCGCAACGAGGGCCTGCACTTCATCTGCCGCGACGAGTGGCTCCGCGTCGAGGCCACGAACACCGCGTGGACCTCCCGCTACGAGTCGGGCGCCGAGATCCTGGTGCCGCTCAAATCGGGCGAGGGCCGCTACGTGGCCGATGCGCACACCCTCGACGAGCTGGAGGGCGAGGGGCGCGTGGCGTTCCGGTACGCCGGCGGCAACCCCAACGGCTCCTCGCGGGCGATCGCCGGCATCGCGTCCGCGAACGGCCGCGTGGTCGGCCTCATGCCGCACCCCGAGCACGCCACCGAGGCCCTCACCGGCCCGTCGGACGACGGCCTCGGCCTCTTCTTCTCCGCGCTGGACGCGGTGCTGGCGGTCTGATGACCACGGGGCCGGTCGGGGCGGACGCAGCGGGCCTCTGCGCGTTCGTCGACGCGTCGCCGTCGCCGTTCCACGTGTGCCGGACGGTGGCGCGCCGGCTCGTCGAGGCGGGCTACACCGAGCTCGCCGAGCACGATCCGTGGCCCGGTCCCGGCAGGCACTTCGTGGTGCGCGGCGGGTCCGTCATCGCGTTCGACTCCTCGCACTGCGAGCACGGCGAGCTGCCGGCCTTCCGCATCGTCGGCGGCCACACCGACAGCCCGAACCTGCGGGTCAAACAGCATCACGACGCGGAATCGGCGGGCCTCGCGCAGGTGCGGCTCGAACCGTACGGCGGCGCCTGGCTCAACTCCTGGCTCGACCGCGACCTGGGCGTCTCGGGCCGGATCGCCGTCCGCGAGGGCGGGCGCGTGGTGCACACGCTGGTGCGCATCGACGAACCGCTGCTGCGGGTACCCCAGCTGGCGATCCACCTCTCCGAGGACCGCAAGGGCGTGGAACTCGACCCGCAGCGGCACGTGCACGCCGTGTGGGGTACCGCCGGGGCCGGCCGGTTCCTGTCCCGGGTGGCCGCGTCCGAGGGGTACGCCGCGGACGACGTGCTCGGGTTCGAGCTGATGACGCACGACCTCGCCCCGTCGCGCACCGTCGGGTCCGACGGTGCGCTGGTGTCCGCGCCCCGGCTGGACAACCAGGGCACGTGCTACGCGGGCACCGAGGCGCTGCTCGGGGTGCGCCCGGTGGACGGCATCGTGCCCGTGCTCGCGCTGTTCGACCACGAGGAGGTGGGCTCGGGCTCCGATCGCGGCGCGGCATCCGACTTCCTGATCACGGTGCTGGAGCGGATCGGGCTCTCGCACAAGCTGTCCCGCGAGGATTTCCTGCGCACGCTGAGCCTGTCCGCGGTGGCCTCCGGCGATATGGCGCACGCGACGCACCCGAACTACCCGGACCGGCACGAGCCCGGGCACCAGATCGCCGTCAACGGCGGGCCGGTGCTCAAGGTGAACCAGAACCTGCGGTACGCGTCCGATTCCGACGGGGAGGCGCTGTTCGCGCTCGCCGCCGAGCAGGCTGGCGTGCCCCTGCAGCGGTACGTGCACCGGGCGGACCTGCCCTGCGGGTCGACGATCGGCCCGATCACCGCGGCCCGCACCGGTCTGACCACCGTCGACGTGGGCGCACCGCAGCTGGCCATGCACAGCGCGCGGGAGTTGATGGGCTCCGCCGACATCGGCCTCTACTCCGCCGCCCTCGCCGCCTTCCTCGCGCCGGAGTGACGTGACGACGGCCCGGGAATCGGAGGCCGGTACCGCCGTCGGCGTCATCGGCCTGGGCGCCATGGGCGACCCCATGGCGCGGCACCTGCTGGACCACCACGGCGCCGTGCACATCACCGCGCGCCAGCCGCGGCCCGATCTGGTGGAGGCGGGCGCGACGTGGCACGACGATGCCGCGGGCGTCGCGGCGGCCGCCGACGTGGTGCTGCTCATGCTGCCCGACCTGCCCGAGATCGAGGAGGTCCTGGCGGGCGAGCGGGGACTCGCCGCCGGCGACCGGCCGTTGCTCCTCGCGATCGGATCCACGACATCGGCGCCCGGCGTCCGCGCGCTCGCGGACCGGCTGGACGGCGCTACAGAGGGCCGGGTCCGCGTGGTCGACGCCCCGGTCTCCGGCGGCGAGGACGGCGCGCACGCCGGGAACCTGTCCATCATGCTCGGCGGCGCCGAACAGGACTGCGACCGCGTCGCGGCGGCGCTCGCGCCGTGCGGGACCCCGGTCCGGCTGGGCCCGCTCGGCGCCGGGCAGGTGGCCAAGGCGTGCAACCAGCTCGTGGTCGCGTCCACGATCCTCGCTCTCGGCGAGGCGACGGTGCTCGCCGACCGCTCCGGCATCGACGTGCGCGCGATGTGGGAGCTGCTGGGCCACGGCTACGCCTCGTCGCGCCTGCTGCAGACCCGCGCCGAGAAGCTGATCACGGGGGACGACTCCCCGTCGGGCATGGCCAAGTACCTGCTCAAGGACCTCCGTTCCGGCGCCGAGGTCGCCGACGCGACCGGCACGGAGGCGGCCCTGCTGCCCGCGGTGCTCGCCGCGTTCACCGAGCTCGTCGACGATGGTCTCGGGGATCGCGACATGGCCGTCACCCGCCGGTTCGTCGCCGAGCGAGGCGCCGGAGGCCCCGCGCCCGCGTGATCGAGGTCTCCGCGCCGTCCATTAGTGTTGCGAGACATGAATACATCGCCTGAGGTCCCGCCGGACGCGGAGGACGACCAGCATCTCACCCGGGCCCTCACGAACCGGCACATCCAGCTCATCGCGATCGGCGGCGCGATCGGCACCGGCCTTTTCATGGGCTCCGGCAAGACCATCTCGGTGGCCGGGCCGTCGGTGATCCTCGTGTACATGGTGATCGGCTTCATGCTCTACTTCGTCATGCGGGCGATGGGCGAGTTGCTGCTGAGTCGCACCGGATACCGCAACTTCTCCGATTTCGCCGGCGACATCCTGGGCCCGTGGGCCGCGCACTTCACCGGCTGGACGTACTGGTTCTGCTGGGTGGTCACCGCCGTCGCCGATGTGGTGGTGATCGCGTCGGTGTACATCACGTTCTGGGCCGAGGACATCCCGCCGTGGATCCCGGCGATCGCCGTGATCCTGCTGCTGATCGGGCTGAACCTGCCGACCGTCCGCGCCTTCGGCGAGACCGAGTTCTGGTTCGCCATGATCAAGATCATCGCGATCGTCGCCCTCATCATCGTGGGTGCGGTGCTCACCATCACCGGGTTCGAGCACGACGGTGCCCGCGCCTCGCTGACCAACCTCTGGGAGTTCGGCGGCGTGTTCCCCACGGGCTTCATGGGATTCGTCGCGGGCTTCCAGATCGCGGTGTTCGCCTTCGTCGGCATCGAGTTGGTGGGCACCACCGCCGCCGAGACCAAGAACCCGGAGAAGAACCTGCCGCGGGCGATCAACTCGATCCCCCTGCGCATCCTGCTGTTCTACGTGGGCTCGCTGATCGTGCTCATGTCGGTCGTGCCGTGGGACCGGTTCAGCAAGGACGAGTCCCCGTTCGTCATGCTCTTCACCCTCGCCGGCTTCGGGGCCGCCGCCCACCTCGTCAACGCCGTCGTGCTGACCTCGGCGATGTCGTCGGCGAACTCGGGCATCTACTCCACCTCACGCATGGTCTACGGGCTCGCGACGGAGGGCGACGCGCCCCGCGTGTTCGCGAAGCTGTCGCGCCGGAAGGTGCCGCAGAACGCGCTGTTCCTCACGGCCGTCATGCTGCTGTCCTCGGTGGTGCTGCTGGCGTTCGACCTCGACAAGTCGGCGGGCTTCACGGTGGTCACCACCGTCTCGTCGCTGTGTTTCATGTTCGTGTGGTCGATCATCCTGGCCAGCTACCTGGTGTACCGGGCGCGCCGCCCGCAGGCGCACGCCGAGAGCACCTTCGCGATGCCACTCGGGTCCCTCATGCCGTGGGTGGTGTTCGCGTTCTTCGCGTTCCTGCTGTGGGCGTTCACGCGCGAGACCGACACCCTGCAGGCGATGATCGTGACCCCGATCTGGTTCCTCGTGGTGGGCGTCGCGTATGCGATCATCCGCCGCACGCCCGAGCACCGGCGGGCGCGCGCCGAGTTCGCCGAGCGCGCCGCCGCAGAGAGGGCCGAGGCCGCGGAGTGGCGCCTCACGCACACGTAGCGCGGCGCCGGGTCAGGCCGTCGTGACCCGCACCCAGGTGCTGTTCACGGCGGCGTTGCCGGAGAGCCGGTCGACCCGGGCGGGGTCGTGCAGGGTGTTGACGTTCTGCCCCGGCAGCCCGTCGGCCACGCGCCACCCGGTGCCGCTGTGGCCCCAGCCGTGCGGGACGGCGACGGTGCCGGGACGCATCTCGTCACTCACCTCCAGGGCCACCTCGATGGTGCCGGTGCGCGAGCTGACCGCGACGGTCTCGGCGCCGGTCACACCGCACCGCTCCGCGTCCGCCGGGTGCATCAGCACGGAACAGCGGTTCGAGCCGGAGACCATCGTGGGCAGGTTGTGCAGCCACGAGTTGTTGCTCTTGAGCTGCCGCCGGCCGATCAGTTTCAAGTCGTATCCGTCGTCCTCGGGCGTCGACGGTCCGCGGCCGGCCAGCGCCGCGGCGAGCGTCGAGCGGGCCTCGGCGACGAACGACTCCGGCGCGAGCCGTACCCGGCGGTCGCGGGTGGCGATCACCTTCCGCAGCCGGGGCCGCAGCGGGCCGAGGTCGACCCCGCCCGCGGTCTCGCGCATCCGCCGGACGGTGAGCCCCCGGCGGCCGCGGCGCAGGACGCCGTAGGGCCCGAGTGCGAGGGGGAGCGCCGCCATCCGGTCGGGGGTGAAGGCGTCGCTGAGCCGGCGGAGCGGGCGGCCGAGGAGCCTGCGCGCGGGCACGGGCAGCACCTCGAGGATCAGCCGGTTGAGGATCTGCCAGTCGTCCAGCCCGCCCGTGGGCGGATCGAGGACGGGGTGCGAGTACCGGGCGTTGTTCCGCACGCTGAACACGGGGAAGAGGAAGTTGAAGCCGCCGCGCTCCAGGTGCGAGAGCGGGGGCAGGATGAAATCGGCGTGCCGGGTGGTCTCCGTGACGTAGATGTCCACGGACACCAGGAGATCCAGGCCCGCGAGGCCCTCGTCGAGCTCGCCGCGGTGGGGGATCGAGGAGACGGGGTTGCCGGCGAACGTGACCATCGCACGGATCCGGCCCGGCCCCGGCGTCGTCACCTCGTCGGCGAGGGCCGCGACGGGCAGCTCCCCGCGGAACGACGGGTACCTCCCCGATCGGTCGGTCCACTTCCGGTAGCCGACGGGAAGGAACTTCGCGAGCGCGGGCGCGTCGATCGGCGGCGTCGTGAACATCATCCCGCCGGGCCGGTCCAGGTTGCCCGTGACCGTGTTGATCGCCGTGATCAGCCAGGTCACCAGGGTGCCGGTCTCCTGCTGGCAGATTCCGATGCGGCAGTACATCGCGGCCGACTCCGCGGCGGCGTGCTCGCGGGCGAGGGCCGTGATGGTCCCGGCGTCCACGCCGGCGAGGGGCGCCATCGCCTCCGGCGTCGCGCCGGCCACCAGGGCCCGCAGCTCGTCGACGCCGTCCGCGATCCGGCGGACTGCGCCCAGGTCGCACAGCCCCTCGGCGAGCAGGACGTGCAGCACGCCCAGCAGCAGGTACACGTCGCCGCCCGGCGCGACGGCCACGTGCTGGTCCGCGATCCTCGCGGTCTCGGTGCGGCGCGGATCGATCACCACCACCGTCCCGCCGCGTTCGCGGACCGCCCTGATCCGCTTCTTCGCACCGGGCATCGTGGAGACCGACCCGTTCGACACCGCGGGATTGGCGCCGACGATCACCAGTCGGCGGGTGCGGTCGATGTCGACCACGGGCACCAGCGTGTTCGAGCCGAGCGTCCGCCACGCGGTGAACTCGTGCGGGTACTGGTCGATGGAGGAGGCGGAGAAGAAGTTCGGCGTGAGCATCGCGATCCGCAGCAGGAGGCCGTTCGCGACACCCACGCTGTGCGCGGCCGGGTTGCCGAGGTACATCGCGAGCGCGCGGAAGCCGTGCTCCTTGCGGACGGCCCGCAGGCGCGCGCCGACCTCGTCGAGCGCCTCGTCCCACCCGACGGGCTCGAACCCGTCGGCCGTCCTGCGTACGGGCGTGCGGAGCCGGTCGGGATCGTGGTGCAGGCCGCCCATCGCGGTGGCCTTCGGGCAGATGTAGCCGCGCGACAGCACGTCGTCGGGGTCGCCGGCGATGCGCGTGACCTGCCGCTCCCCGTCGACCGTGACGAGAATTCCGCAATGCGCCTCGCACAGCGTGCAGTGGGTGGGATGGGTCGTCGTCGGCATGTGCTCACTCCTCGGTCCGCCGTCCACGCTAGTGGCCGGGGCGGTCCCGCGCAGGCGCTATGTTAATAAACGTTCTCAATCCTGTTCGGTGAGCATCGGGGCGTCCGGGCCCAGCGGGCGGTGCAGGAGCGCGCCGCGGGTGACGGCCGCGCGGCCGAACCGGGTGCGCAGCGAATCCAGCGCCAGATCGAGGTCCGGGCCGTGCTCGTCGCGGTCGAACGGCAGGCTGAGCTGCACGGCGCCGTGGTTCTCGAGGTTCGCCAGCGACAGGCCGATCAGGGTGCACCCACGGTCGCGGAGAAGGGGCATCGCCTCGGCGAGGAGCCTGCGTGCGGCGACGAGGATGATCCGCGTCTCGTCGGTGGGCTCGCGGAGGGAGCGGGACCGGCTGACGGACGTGAAGTCGTCGAACCGGAGCCGCAGTTCGACGGTGCGCGTGACCCGCCCCGCCGACCGCAGGCGTTCGCCCAGCCGATCGACGATGGCGAGGGCCGTGTCCTCGATGTCCTTCTCGGACTTCGGTCGCCGCCCGAGAGCGCGCTGCGCGCCGATCGACTTGCGCCGGCGGCCCGTTTCCACCCTGCGCGGATCGTGGGCCATGGACAGCGCGAACAGGTGCCGCCCGGACCCCGGCCCCAGCAGCGCGCTCAGCCGGCGTTCGCCCAGCTCGGCCATCTGCCCGACGGTGACGATGCCCGCGTCGTGAAGCCTGGCCTCGGTCTTCGGGCCGACGCCCCAGAGGCGGCGCACCGGCAGCGGATGCAGGAAGCGCAGTTCCGTGCCCGGCGGGACCACGAGCAGGCCGTCGGGCTTGCTGACGGCGCTCGCCACTTTGGCGAGGAACTTGGACCGGGCGATGCCGACGCTGATCGGCAGGCCCACCTCCACGCGCACCCGCTCGCGCAGGCGCGCGGCTATCTGCGCCGGCGTCCCGTCGATCCGGTGCAGGCCGCCCACGTCCAGGAAGGCCTCGTCGACCGAGATGCCCTCGACCAGTGGTGTGATGTCCCGGAAGATCTCGAACACCCGCCTGCTGGCCTCCATGTAGGCGTCGAACCGGGCGGGCATCGTGTAGGCGAACGGGCACAGCGCCAGCGCTTCGCGGTGCGGCATGGGAGAGCGGACGCCGCGGGCTTTGGCCTCGTAGCTCGCGGCCAGCACCACGCCCGATCCGACGAGGACCGGCCGCCCGCGGAGCCACGGGTGATCCCGTTGCTCCACCGAGGCGTAGAACGAGTCCAGGTCGGCGTGGAGGATCGTGGCCTCCGCGCGATCCCGCCGTTCGAGGGGCATGTGCCGAGCGTGCACCGGGGGTCTGACAAGTCCGGCCGCGGGGCGTCGCGGAGTCGGGCGAATCGGCTGTTGACGGAACCGGGAGGAATCGGGCCGCGGTGACGTCGGAGCCGTGTGCGGCGGACGTGGTGGGCATCACACCCTGGTTCACATAAGGCAACCCCGTTCCGCAATGGAATTCCGGCGATGTGCGTCGGCAAATATGCTGCTCGGCCGGTGTACGACTATTTGCGTTCGACGTTTCGTTCAGGGATATCTCAGGGACCGTCGCGGAGATCCGTTGACCGCCTCCCGGGGGCGCGTTACGTTGCGGCCGTTCTCGATTCGAGCAGCGGATCGGGAGCGTTCACCCGCATTCGCAAACTCTTCTCACGAATCAGGAAGAAGGTTCTCTCATGGCCGAGATGATCTCCAAGGTGAACGACAGTGCAGTTCTCGCGGGCCTCCCCGTGGAGCTGGATCGCCCCGAGTACGTGGGCATCACGGCGCCCGTCACGAGCGTCGGATTCGCCGCCGGTGGCGGCGGCGGTGTGGACGTGGCGGGCATGGGCGGCGGCGCGGACTTCGCCGCCGCTGCCGGCGCCTTCTGATCCGATCGATCGACGGTCGCGCCCCGCGCAGCAGCGGGGCGCGACCGCGACCACCCAGGAGGCGCACCATGATTCGTCCTTCCCGACTTCTCTCGCGCCGACCGCGACTCGGTCGCGACGAGGCCCTCGGCGGAGCCGAGCGGCTGGCCGCGGTGTGCCACGCGGTCGCCTCCGCCGAGTACCTCACGCGTGAGATCGACCGTGGCCCCGGCGGTCTCGCGGACTGGTCGATCGAGCGGGATGAATTCCTCGCGCGGTCGCCGCGACTGGGTGCGGTGGTCGATCCCGTGTCCGGCCCCGCCGCGACCCGCGCCGCGCACATCGCCCGCCTGGCGGCCGCGTCGGCACTGCTGGCGCCCACGCCCGCGCCGGTGCGGGCCGCGGCCGGTGCGTCACTCGCGGTCACCTCCGCGGTCCTGCAGCCGCGCAACCACTTCGGCGCCGACGGTGCCGATCACGTCTCGTTCATGGTGTCCGCGGTGTGCGCCCTGGCGCGGGCGGGGCGCGCGAATCCCAGGCTCGTCGACGCGTGCCTGTGGTATCTCGCCTCGCAGGCGACGCTGTCGTACACCGCGTCCGGATGGGTCAAGCTGACCAGCCCCGCGTGGCGCAGCGGGCGCGCGGTGCGCGAGGTGACCCGAACCCGGACATACGGGGACCCGTTGGCCTGGAAGGTGTTCGACTCCTTCCCCCGGGTCACCGCCGCACTCGAGCGGGGAGTCCTCGCATGCGAGTGCCTGTTCCCGGTGTCACTGCTGTTCGGCGGCCGGCCCGCGCCGTTCTTCGCCGCCGCGATGGGGACGTTCCACCTCGCCAACACCCGGGTGATGGGGCTCGGCCGGTTCTTCTGGGCCTTCACCTCGATGTACCCGCCGCTGCTGTACGCCACCGACCGGCGCCGGCGCGCCGGCGGCGCCGACGCCGCGGGTGCGCCGCGCAGCGACGCGTTCCCGCGGACCGTCGCCCTCGGTGCCGCGGCCGCCGCCGTCGCCCTCAACGGCGCCCGTCTCCGGCGGCGCCGCCGGGTCCGGGCGGGGAGGGGCGACGAGCGGGTCCTGCGCACCGCGGCCGGGGCGCTCCGCTACCGCGTCGCCGGGGAGCCGCCCGGGGCGGCCGCGACGGCCACGGTGATCCTGGTCAACGGGCTCGGCGCCATCCCCGAGGCGTGGGAGCACCTCGCCCTCGACCTCGCCGCCGATCACCGGGTCATCACCTACGACCGGGCGGAGGATCCGCCGCTCGGGGGCTCGCTGGACGCCGAGGTCACCAGGCTCGCCGACCTCGTGCGGGCCGAGGGCGCGGGCGCGCCGGTGCACCTCGTGGGTCACTCGCTCGGCGGGTACCTCGCGCTGCGTGCGGCGGAATCCGCGGGGCCCGCCGTCGGCGCCGTCACCCTGCTCGACGCGAGCCACCCCGGCCAGCTCCGGCGGTCCGAGGTGCAGGCCACGGGCACCGCGCAGCTCGGTGCGGCGCTGCGGATCATCGCCTGGTCCATGCGCCTCGGGCTCGGTGAACTGGCGCAACGCCCGCGCACCGTCGACCGTCTGCCCGAACACGTCCGCGGTCCCGCGGTGGACCGGTTCCGCGATCCGCGGCTGTGGGCGGCCGCGGACCGCGAATGGCGAGAGCTCCTCCGGGATTTCGAGGCGAAAGCGGGCGACCCGCCCGCGACCGCGGTGCCCCGGCTCGTGGTCACCGCCGAACTCAGCGAGGCCCACGACCCGGTCCACGCGCGGCTGCAGGACGAATACGCCGCCGCGGGCGCCCTCGCTCGCCGCGAGGTGATCGCGGGCGCCGACCACGACGACCTCCTGTACCGCGAGGAGCACGCGCTGCGGATCGCCGCGCTGGTGCGCGCATTCGAGACCGAAGCGCGGGTCGCCGGGATCCCGGAGAGGAAGGAGGGCAGCCGTGCCTCGGCGTGAACCCGCCGCGCGGGCGGTCGAATGGGGGCTCGCCGGGGCCCTCCTGGTGACCGCGGCCGCGCAGCACCCCAACAAGATGTTCGACCGGGTGCGCCGCGCCGACAGGCTCGGGGTGCTCATCCCCAACTGGCGGTTCTTCGCCCCCGAGCCGGCCCGGCACGATTTTCACGTCGTGTACCGGGTGGCCACGGCCGGCGGCACGGTGAGCCCATGGGCGGACGCCTCGCCTCCCGCCGCACGACGCTGGCGGCACGCCGTCTTCTTCCCCGAACGCCGCCGCGACAAGGCCCTCTCGGACGTGTGCACCGAGGTGGGCATCGGGGCCTCGCGCGGCGACGTGAGCGACGCGGTCCCGTACCGCCTGCTCCGCGGCTTCGTCGGCTCCGCCGTGCGCCGGGAGCACGGCGGCCGGACCGGCCAGGATGCGGTGACGGGCTTCCAATTCGCCCTCATCCGGTACCCGGGTTACGACGATTCGGAGGATCCGCAACACGTCCTGGTCTCGGAGTTCGTGCGTATGTAGCATCGGGAAATGGAGCCGAGCGAAGTATCCCGAGACTCGATCCCATCGACCATGACGGCGGTCCAGCTCGTCGGCCACGGAGGCCTCGAGCAACTGGTCCACCGCGAGGACGTCCCCATACCCGTGCCGGGGCCCGGTGAGGTCCTGCTCGACGTCCACGCCTGCGGAATGAACAACACCGACGTGTGGGTCCGCGAGGGCGCCTACGGCAGCGACACCGATCCCGGATCCGTCTCCACCTGGCGGCGCGGCCGGTCCACCCTGACCTTCCCGCGCATCCAGGGCGCCGATGTCGTGGGTCGCGTCGCCGCGGTGGGCGAGGGCGTGGACGAGGCCCGCGTAGGGGAGCGGGTCATGATCGATTTCAGCATCTACAACCGCCCCGAGGGCGACGAGAGCCTCGCGGACATCGACTACATCGGGCACGGCCGCGACGGCGGCTACGCGGAGTACGCGGTGGTCCCCGCGGAGAACGCCTACCGCGTGGACGCGCCCCTCGCCGACGCGGAACTCGCGACGTTCTGCTGCGCCTATCTCACCGCCGAGCAGATGCTCGACCGCGCGCGCCTGGCGAGCGGCGAGGTGGTCCTCGTGACCGGGGCCTCGGGCGGGGTGGGGTCCGCGATCGTCCAACTCGCGCGGGTGCGCGGAGCGATCCCGTACGCGGTGTCCAGCGCGGGGAAGGAGCAGGCGCTCAAGGACATCGGCGCGGAGGACGTGATCCTGCGGGACGCGGGCGGCGACCTGGTGGCCGAGGTCGAGCGGGTGGTCGGAGCCCCGGTCGACGTGGTCGCGGACCTCGTCGCGGGCCCGATGTTCAACGATCTGTTGCGGATCCTCCGCCCCGAGGGCCGCTACACCACCGCCGGCGCCATCGGCGGCCCCGTCGTTCAACTGGACCTGCGCACGATGTACCTGAAACAGCTGGATCTGCACGGCTCCTCGCAGGGCACCCGCACCGCGTTCCGCAGGCTGCTGCGGTACATCGAGGAGGGGAGCATCCGCCCGCTGCTGCACGGCACGTATCCGCTGTCGCGGTTCCACGAGGCCCAGACGGAGTTCATGGCCAAGAAGTACATCGGCAACCTCGTGGTGGTCCCGGACCGCCACTGGGCGGAGACGGGAGCGCCTCATGCTGCGACGTGAGCGCTCCCTGGAGCTCATCGACACCCAGTCGGGCGGCGACGTGAGCCGCATCGTGATCGCCGGGATCGAACCGCTCCCGGGGATGTCGGTGCGGGACAAGGCCCGCTACCTCCAGGAGGAGGGCGACGGGCTGCGGAGGCTGCTGCTCTCCGAGCCGTACGGCGATCCGGCGATGTCGGTGGACCTCATCGTGGAACCGTCGCACCCGGAGGCGCAGGCGGGCTACATCATCATGGAGGCCATGGGGTATCCGATGTACTCGGGCTCCAACACCATCTGCACCGCGACGGCGCTGCTGCAGAGCGGTGCGATCCCGATGCGCGAGGGTGTGCAGGATGTGGTGCTGGAGTCGCCCGCCGGGCTCGCCCGGATCGAGGCCGTCGTGCACGGCGACCGGGTCGAGTCCATCACCACGCGCAGCGAGCCCGCGTACGTCGCCCAGGAGGGACTGTTCGTGGAGGTGCCCTTCTACGGGCGCGTCCGGTTCGACCTGGTGTGGAGCGGCGCCTACTACGCGCTGATCGACGCTGCGGAGCGGGAGTTCGAGCTCACCTCCGACGAGCAGATCGCGCTCACCGCGTTCGGGGACGCGTTCGTGCGCGCGGCGCGGCCGGGGCTGTTGCAGGAGCACCCGGACCTGGGGGACGTGGGGCCGCTGCCGTTCGCGCACTTCTGCGGGCCCGTGCGCGATCTGGGCGACGGCCGGTTCGAATCGCGGTCCGCGACGTACGTGCACCCCGGCGTGCTGTGCCGGAGCCCCACGGGGACCGGCACGTCGGCGCGGCTGGCGCTCATGCACCGCCGCGGCGAGATCGCCGAGGGGCAGTCCCTGGTGACGATCTCGCCGCGGGGCAACCGGTTCACGGGCACCGTGCTCGACGCCGGGCGGGTGGGGGAGTATTCGGCCCTGCACTCGTCGATCACCGGGCACGCCCGGCTCATCGCGCACTCGCGCCTGGTGGTCGATCTGGAGGATCCGCTGGTGGACGCGTCCGATCTGGAGACCCTGCTCACACAACCCTGAAGCCCTGGTGCCGGAACTGACTCTCGAGTAACCTTACCCGAAAGTCAGTTATGGATCTCGGCTCCCTGGAGGGTCACATGGGTACCTATCTCGTCACCGGCGCCACCGGATTCCTGGGGCGGCGCATCGTCCCGCTGCTGCTCGAGCGCGCCCCCGCGGCCGTCGTCCACGTGCTGGTCCGGCCGTCGTCCGCCGGGAAGCTCGACGCGTGGCGCGCCGAGTGGGGCGCCGACCGGGTGCTGCCCGTGCTCGGCGACCTCGCCGCGCCCGGCCTGGGCCTCGACGGTGCGCCGCCCGCCGTCGACCGGATCCTGCACCTGGGCGCCGTGTACGACATGGCCGCCAAGGCCGAGGTCAACGACCGGGTGAACGTGGAGGGCACCCGCGCGATCGTGGAGCTCGCCCGCCGGACGGGCGCGGAGCTGCACCACGTGTCGTCCGTCGCCGTGGCGGGCGACCACCGCGGCCCCTTCGGCGAGGCCGATTTCGATCTCGGTCAGGGCTTCCCGTCGCCGTACCACCGCACCAAATTCGAGTCCGAGGCGCTCGTGCGCGCCGCCGACGACGTGCGGTGGCGCGTCTACCGCCCGGCCGTCGTGGTCGGCGACTCGCGCACCGGCGAGATGGACAAGGTCGACGGGCCGTACTACTTCTTCCCGACCTTCGCGGCGATGGCGAAGGTGCCCGGAGTTCTGCCGGTGGTGCTGCCCGACACGGGCGACACCAACGTGGTCCCCGTGGACTACGTGGCGGCCGCGACGGTCGAACTGATGCACCGGCCGGGACACGACGGCGAGGTGTTCCACCTGGTCAACCCGGAGCCGCAGAGCGTCCTGGACGTCTACCGGGCGATCGCGCGCCCCGCCGGCGCGCCGCGCGCGCTCGGCCGGATCCCGCACGGCGTGGTCGATTCCGCGATCCGCGTGAGCGGGGCGGGCCGAGCGGGTCTGGTCCGCGACACCGTGCTCAAGCAGGCCGGCATCCCGCCCAAGGCGTTCGAGAACCTCGGGTTCACCGCCACCTACACCTCGGAGGCCACCCGGCGGGCGCTGGCGGGCACCGGCATCGCGGTGCCGCCGCTGCCGGAGTACGGGCCGAAGCTGTTCTCGTACTGGCGCTCCCACCTCGATCCCGCCCGGTTCCGGCGAGGCGACCGGATCGCCGGACGCACCGTCGTCATCACCGGCGCCTCGGCGGGCATCGGGCGCGCCACCGCCGACGCCCTCGCCCGCCGTGGTGCCCGGGTGATCCTGTTGGCGCGCAACGGTTCCGAGATGGACGCCGCGGTCGCCGAGATCCGGGCCTCGGGTGGCGACGCGGACTCGTACGTCTGTGACGTGACCGACGGCGACGCCGTCGACGTCACCGTCGCGCGGATCCTGCGCGACCACGGCCACGTCGACTACCTCGTCAACAACGCCGGCCGGTCCATCCGGCGGTCCGTGCGCGCCTCCGCCGACCGCATGCACGACTTCGAACGCACCATGGACGTCAACTACTTCGGGGCCGTGCGGATGACGCTGGCGCTGTTGCCGCACATGCGCGAGCGCGGCTTCGGCCACGTGGTCAACGTCTCCAGCATCGGCGTCCTCGCCCGCGGCGCGCGGTTCTCCGCCTACGTGGCGAGCAAGGCCGCGCTCGACGCCTTCAGCGATGTGGCGGGCACCGAGACGCTCTCCGACCACGTCACGTTCTGCAACGTCCACATGCCTCTGGTGCGGACCGCGATGATCGCTCCGACCGAGGCCTACGACGGTGCGCGGGCCATCAGCCCGGAGCGTGCCGCGCGGATCATCGTGCGGGCGATCGAGCGGCGTTCGACCCGCGCGAACACGCCCCTCGGCTCGCTGGCCGCGCTGGGGCGCACCTTCACCCCGAGGATCACCCGGCGCGTGATGCACCAGGAGTACCTCACCAGCGCGGATTCCGTGGCCGCCAAGAACTCCGCGCCGTCGCCCGCCGCGCTGTAGCCTCGCCTGCGAGGAGAGGAGCGCTCGTGGCGCGGCGAGACCTGAACGGTAGGCACGTGGCGGTGACCGGCGCCGGCGCGGGGATCGGCGCGGCCACCGCCCGGCTCCTGGCGTCGCGCGGTGCGCGACTGGCGATCGGCGACCTCGACGAGGCGGCCGCCACCCGTGTCGCGGAGGAGATCCGCGGCGCGGGCGGCCACGCGGCGGCGATGCGCCTGGACGTGAGCGACGAGCAGTCGTTCGCCGCGTTCCTCGACGCCGCCGAGGGGGACCGCCCGCTCGACGCGCTGATCAACAACGCGGGTGTCATGTGGGTGGGGCCCTTCCGCGAGGAGAGCGCGGGGTCCGTGCGGCGACAGGTCGCGGTGAACCTCGTGGGGCCGATCCTCGGCACCCGGCTCGCCGCTGACCGGATGGCGATGCGGCGGCACGGGCACATCGTGACCGTGGCCTCCGCGGCGTCGAAGCTCAGCCCCGCGGGGGAGGCGACCTACAGTGCCACCAAACACGGGATATACGGGTACCTCAAGGCCGTTCGCCGCGAACTGCGCGGGTCCGGGGTCGAACTCAGCGTGGTGATGCCCGCGGTGGTGGACACGGCGCTCGCCGCCGGCACCACGACGGGCGCCGCTGCGATGCTCACCCCCGAGCGGATCGCCGAGGCCATCGCGGATGCGCTGGTGCGGCCGCGGTTCGAGGTGCACGTGCCGCGCAGCGTGCGACTCCTGCACGGCGTGCAGTCGCTGGCCCCGCAACCGGTGCGCGACCTGCTGGACCGGCTCCTGGTCCCCGATCAGACCCGCACGGCCGACCGCGGCGCGCGCACCGCCTATGAGCGGGACGCGTTGTCCGACAGGCCCACATAGCGCAGCAGGGGAGCATCGCCCCGCACGGCAGGTGCCCACTCGGGGCGGACGAACTCGTCCCGGTCGAGGCGCAGCCGCACCAGCTCCTCGGCGACTCCCGGGCGGGTGGTCACGCGGTCGCGGCCGTTCTCCCGGTAGCCGAGTGCGCGGGACACCCCGTTCGACGGGGCGTTGAAGGCCATGGCCGCCGACGTCGCGCGTTCGGCACCCAGGCGATCGAAGGCGAAGAGCAGCAACGCCGCCCGCATCTCCTTCCCGAGCCCGATTCCCTGGGCCGTCCGGGTCAGCCACGACCCCGAATCCACCGTTCTCGTGACCCGGAAGTCCCGGGCCGAGAGGTGCTGGGCCCCGATCGGCGCGCCGTCGCGCAGGACGACGAAGGCGAGCTCCCAATCCTCCGGGCGGCAGCGCGCGCGAAGCGACCAGTGGTATTGCGCCATCGCGGCGGGGAGGGCCTCCGGTGACTGATCGGTCCACGGGACGCTGAACGGGGTCCGCCCTGGATCGTGGACGCCCGCCGCCGCGGCGGCCGCCAGGCCGGGGAGGTCCTCGTCCCGGACCACGCGCAGCGTCAGCCGCGGTGTGCGCAGCTCGACCGCGAACGGCGGCCATGCGGCGGCGAGATCCGGGGTGTCCATGGCGGGACGCTAGCACCGCCGGCACGCCCTTCCGCAACGCCTTTTCGGTGGGCGTCGGCAGTCGGCGCGGATGCCCTGAGCGTAAAGAACGTGTAAAGTGTGAGCGCGGTGCGCCGGGAAGTCTGGTCGGCAGTTTCGTCCTCGTCGTCGACCCCGAAGGATCCCCGACCCGTGCCCACACTTCCCGTACTGCCCCGCGGCCCCGTTCTGTTCCAGCGGGGCTCGCCGGACGAGACGCGTCGCGTCACCGAGCTCCTCCGCAAGGAGACCGTGGGCGGCTTCCTGCTCGTCGGCGCGGCCGTCGCCGCGCTGATCGCCGCCAACAGCCCCCTCTCGGGGGTCTACGAAACGGTGCGCGACACCCGCATCGGCTACGCGCCCTGGCATCTGGACCTCACGCTCGGACAGTGGGCCTCCGACGGCCTGCTCGCGATCTTCTTCTTCCTCGTGGGCCTCGAGCTCAAACGCGAGTTCACGCTCGGCGAGCTCCGCTCGCCCCGTACGGCGACGGTGCCCGTGGTCGCCGCGATCGGCGGCGTGGTCGCGCCCGCCCTGATCTACCTGGCGTTCACCGCCGGTCGGGCCGGCGCGGACGGCTGGGCGATCCCCACCGCCACCGACATCGCCTTCGCTGTGGCCGTGCTCGCCGTGGTCGGATCGCATCTGCCGTCGGCGCTCCGGCTGTTCCTCCTGACGCTCGCCGTGGTCGACGACCTCCTCGCGATCACGATCATCGCGGTCGCGTACACCGCCGAAGTGCACTGGGGCCCATTGCTTCTCGGCCTCGTGCCGCTGGCGCTGTTCGCCTTTCTCACGCACCGCTACGCGGCGGCCTTCTCCCGGCACCACCTGGCCGCCTGGCTCGTCCTGCTGCCCATCGGCTTCGCCTTCTGGGCACTGGTGCACGCCTCGGGGATCCATGCCACCATCGCCAGCGTCCTCCTGGGCTTCGCCGTGCCGGTGCTCAAGGGCGGGCCCGATTCCGGTTCCGGGCTGGCCGAGGAGTTCGAGCACAGGTTCCGCCCCCTCTCCGCCGGATTCGCGGTCCCGGTCTTCGCCTTCATGGCGGCCGGCGTACAGGTGGTCGGCTCCTCGGGCGCGGATCCGGCTGCAGCCCTGACGGACCCGGTGGTGCTGGGCATCGCGGCCGGCCTGCTGCTGGGCAAGCCGCTCGGCATCCTTGCGGCGACGTGGGGCGTCACACGGCTCACCCGCAGCAGCCTGGACCCCGCGATCCGGTGGGTCGACCTCCTGGCCGTCTCGCTGCTCGCCGGCATCGGCTTCACGGTCTCGCTGCTCATCGCCGAGATCACGTTCGGAGGTGCCCCGGGTGCGCTGGGCAACGCCAAGCTGGCGATCCTCGTGGCGTCCACCGCCGCGGCGCTCGCGGCCGGAGCCATCCTCGCGGCGCGGAACCGCCGGTACCGCGCACTGGAGGAGAAGGCCGCGGGTCAGAGCCAGCGGTAGCGCACTTCGGGCCGGCCGCGACCGCCGTACTCCGTGATCCGTTCGCACAAGCGGTCGTTCGCGAGCCGCTCCAGGTAGCGCCACGCCGTCACCCGGGACACGCCGGTCTGCGCCGCCACGTCTGCGGCCCCGAGCGGGCCGTCGGCGTGCCGGAGGGCGCCCGTCACCGCCTCCAGGGTCGACGGTGCCATGCCCTTCGGCGCGGCGGGCGCCGACGGGGCGTCGCGGAGCGCGGCGAAGGCCGCGTCCACCTCCCGCTGGCCCACGTCGCCGCCGGCGAGCGCCGAGCGGAACCCGCGGTAGCGCTCCAGCCGGTCGGCGAACGCCGCGAAGGTGAACGGCTTGATGAGGTAGAGGATCGCGCCGCGGGCCATGGCGCCGCGCACCGTCGCGATGTCGCGCGCCGAGGTGATCACGATGACGTCGGGCCGTGGCGACAGCTCGGCCAGGTCGGCCGCGAGCTCGAGTCCGCTCCGGTCCGGGAGGCCGACATCCGCGAGCACCAGATCGATCGGTTCGCCCCGCCGCTGCGCGGCCCGCGCCTCACGCAGCGCACCGTCGGCCGTGCCCGCGATGCCCGCGACCGCGAAACCGGTCACCCTGCCGACGTATTCGGCGTGCGCGCGGGCGATCCGCGGCTCGTCGTCCACGACGAGCACCCGCACATCGCCGCTCATCGCGCCCCTCCCGGTAGCCGGACCGTCACCGTGGACGGCGACGGGCTCACCTCGATCGTCCCATTCGCCTGACGGACCACCTGATCCACCAGGGCCAGGCCCAGGCCGCCGCCGTGCAGCCTGTCGCTGCGGTCCTTGGTGCTGTAGCCGCGCTCGCGGGCCCGGGCGAACTCCTCCGCCGTCATCCCCGGGCCGCTGTCGGCGACCCGCAGGCACCACGTACCGTCGCTGTCGATCCCGGCGGAGAGCTCCACCCAGCCGCCGGGCCCCGCCGCGTCGATCGCGTTGTCCGCCAGGTTGCCCAGCAGCGTGAGCAACGGGGTGTCCGCCAGCCCGGCGCTCGTCAGGTCGGTCCCGTCGGCCACCGTGAACTCCACGTCGAGGGCCGCCGCGGAGGCGGTCTTGGCGACCAGGAGCGCGGCCGCCGACGGCGCGGCGTCCCCGGCGAGCCGGTCGATCAGTCCCTGCGACGCGGTGCGGTCCGCCACCGCCAGCTCCGCGGCGGAATCGCCCTCGCCCAGTTCGATCATCGTGATCACCGAGTGCAGCCGATTGGCGTGCTCGTGCGCCTGCGCGCTCAGCGCGTCGGCGAGGGACCGGGCGGTGTCGAGCTCCCCGAGCACCGTCTGCAGCTCGGTCCGGTCGCGCACCGTCAGCACCGAACCCAGCGTGCCCGTGGGCCCGCTCACCGGCCTCCGATTCACCAGCAGCACACGGCTGCTCGTGACGTGCAACTCGTCCGTGAGGTCGGCCGATCCGCGCAGCGAGGCGGGGAGGTCGGCCTGGCGCACGGCACCGTCGGGCAGCTCGAGCAGGCGCCGCGCCTCGTCGTTGACCACGGGCGCCGGGCCGTCGGGCGCGTCCACGTCGAACACGACGAGCCCCTCCGAGAGGGTGTGCAGCACCGCGTCGTGATGCTCGTAGAGGCCACGGAGGTCGTCGGCGGACAGCCCGAGCGTCTGACGACGCAGGCGGCGCTCGGCGAGGAAGGACAGCGCGACGAGCAGCAGCACGCCCGCCGCGACCACGGCCACGATCCGGGGGAGCGCCGCCTGCACCTGGTCGCCGAGCCGGTCCCGGGTGACGCCCGCGGACACGAGCCCCACGAGGGTCCCGGCGCCGTCGTAGACGGGGGTGACCGCCCGGATCGACGGGCCGAGGCTGCCCGAGTAGGTCTCGGTGAACGTCTCGCCGCGCACCGCGCGGTCGATGGTCCCGGTGAACCTGCCGCCGATGAGGGCGGGGTCGGCGTGGCTCAGGCGGGTGCGATCCGGCCGCATCACCACCAGGAAGTCGAGCCCGCTGAGCTTCGCGATGCGCTGGGTCTCCGGCTGCAGGACCCCCGAGCCGTCCGGAGCCGCGAGCGCCGCGGCGGTCGCGGGCGACGCCGCCAGGGCGACCGCCGCCGCGGTGGTCTGGCTGCGGGCCGTGCGATCGCCGTCGTCGCGCGCCTGCGCGACCACCAGCCACGTCGCGCCGACGGCGACGGCCAGCAGCACGGCGATCTGGGCCAGGAACGACTGTGCGGCCACACTGCGCGAACGAGTTCTCACGACGACAACGTTTACACAATGAACACAAACTGTGCTGCAGGTCACACGGTGCCGCACAATCATCACGGACTTCAGCCCGTCAGGAACGAGAGGACGCAGCCGTGACCACAACCGAGGAACAGCCCGCAGCGCCCGGTCGCAAACGCGACCGCACCCACTGGTTGTACATCGCCGTGATCGTCGGTGTGGTGGCCGGCGTGATCGTCGGCCTCGTCGCCCCCGAGTTCGGGAAGGGGCTCAAGCCCCTGGGCGACCTGTTCGTCAGCCTCATCAAGATGATGATCAGCCCCGTCATCTTCTGCACCATCGTGCTCGGCATCGGCTCCGTGCGGGCGGCCGCGAGCGTCGGCAAGATCGGCGGCCTCGCGCTGGGCTACTTCATCGCCATGTCGACGTTCGCGCTCGGGATCGGCATCCTCGTGGGCAACCTGCTCAAGCCGGGCACCGGTCTCGGCATCGAGCCCGATCCCAGCGTGGGCGCCAAGTACGCCGACCAGGCACACGCCGCGGGCGGCACCTGGGGTTTCATCCAGGGCATCGTCCCGGAGACGCTGTTCTCCGCGCTCACCGCGGGCAGCGTGCTGCAGGCGCTGTTCGTCGCCCTGCTGGTGGGCTTCGCCCTGCAGGCGATGGGGCCGGCGGGCGAGCCGGTCGTGCGGGCGATCGCGGTGCTGCAGAAGCTGGTGTTCCGGGTCCTGGTCATGGTCCTGTGGCTGGCCCCGGTCGGCGCCTTCGGCGCGATGGCCGCCGTGGTCGGCGCCACCGGATTCGACGCGGTGATCCAGCTGGGCTGGCTGATGCTGGCCTTCTACATCACGTGCATCCTGTTCGTGTTCGTGGTGCTCGGAGGGCTGTTGCGGTTCGTGACCGGGCTCAACGTGTTCAAGCTGGCGCGCTACCTGGGCCGCGAGTACCTGCTGATCGTCGCCACCTCGTCCAGCGAGTCCGCGCTGCCGCGGCTGATCGCGAAGATGGAGCACGCGGGCGTGGAGAAGACCACCGTCGGCATCGTGGTGCCCACCGGGTACTCGTTCAACCTGGACGGCACCGCCATCTACCTCACGATGGCCTCGCTGTTCATCGCCGACGCCATGGGCTCGCCGCTGAGCTACGCCGAGCAGTTCTCCCTGCTGCTGTTCATGATGATCGCCTCGAAGGGCGCGGCGGGCGTCACCGGCGCCGGACTCGCGACCCTCGCGGGCGGCCTGCAGAGCCACCGCCCCGAGCTGCTGGGCGGCGTCAGCGTGATCGTGGGCATCGACCGCTTCATGTCCGAGGCCCGCGCGCTGACCAACTTCTCCGGCAACGCGATCGCCACCCTGCTCGTCGGGAAGTGGACGCGCACCGTCGACCTGGACCGGACGCGCACCGTCCTCGACCGGCAGGATCCGTTCGACGAGACGACGATGGTCGACGACCACGCCCCCGAGCCCGCCGCCGCCCACTGATCCCGGGCGGCCCGCCCCGCCGGGTCGAACACCGTTACGCAGAATCCGACTGCGTAACGGTGTTCAATCGCGGGCGGTGGCGGGGGAGTCGGCGAACCGGGCGCGGACCGAGTCCTCGGTGAGGCCGTAATCGGCCAGCGAGTAGCTGTGGTTGGGGCGGCGGGCGCCCGAGCGGCTCGCGTCGTGCATCGCCCCCATCGACCGTCGCGCGTCCTCGGTCAGCTCGATCCCGAACGCGCCGTAGATGTTCCCGACGGTGCCGAGCGGATCGGCCACGAGGTCGCGGTAGTCCACGTCCACGAACTGCCCGCCCCGGCCGGCGGCGGTCTGCCGGGCCCGGGCCGCGTCGAACGCCTCGAGTCCGCGTGCCCAGGTGTCCAGTTGATCCGCCCCGATCGTGGCACCGGTGAACGCCGTGGACCAGCCGTCGGTCGCGTGCTGCGCCAGCGAACACACCGAGGCGATGATCGTCTCGGGCGGCCGGTGGGTCTGCACCACCAGCGCGTCCGGATACACCTCGAACAACGCATCCAGCGCGAACAGGTGGCTCGGGTTCTTGAGCACCCAGCGTTGACCTGGATCGCGCATGCCGATCAGCTGCAGGTTGCGCCGGTGCCGGCGGTACGCCGCGGTCCAGTCGTGCCCGGCGAGCCAGCGCGCGTACGACGGGACGTGCGCGAGGCACTCGTAGGAGACCGACTGCGCCGACTGGCGCAGCAGTTGCCAGCACTCCTCCACCTCGGACGCCGACATGTAGTGCAGCCCCATGAATTCCGGGTGCTCGGTGTGGTGCCGCGCGTACTGCTCGTCGAGCAGCCGGTAGACGGGGTTCTCGGCCCACGTCGCGCGCGGCGGCCGTGGCTGCGGCACCTCGGCGAGCCACATCTGCAGCCCCTGGTTCCCGGGATCGGCGTCCAGAAGCCGGTGCAGCGCCGTGGTTCCCGACCGGGGCAGCCCCGTGACGAAGATCGGCCGGTCGACGGTGACGTCCGCGTGGGCGGGGTGCGCGGCGAACGCGGCCTCGCTGATCAGCCGGGCGGAGAGGGCGCCGCGGAGGAACACCCGCGAGATCTTGGAGCCGGTCTCGGTGAGCGCAGCCTCGTCGCGGTACGCGTCGAGCAGCACCTGCAGGGCCTCCCGGTAGCCGTCCGACGGGTCGCCGAAATCGCTGAGCCCGGTGCGGCGCATGGCTGATTCGTGGAGGTCGTCCACCGTGCCGACTCCGCGCCGGGCGCCCGATCCGTTGCTAGACATGGAATTCTCCGCAGTTGACGTCGAGCGTCTGGCCCGTGATGCCGGACGCGCGGGGTGAGGCGAGGAAGAGCACCGCCGAGGCGACTTCGTCCTCGGTGGGCAGGCGCCTGAGGTCGGAGTTCTTCGCCGCCTCGGCGTAGTCCTCCTCCACGGTGCCGCCCTTGGTGCTCGCGCGGTACTCGAAGTACGCCTTGAGAGTGTCGCCCCAGATCCAGCCGGGCACCACGGAATTGATCCGGATGCCCTCCGGTCCGAGCTCCGTGGCGAGGGACTGTGCGAGCGCGAGCTGCGCGGTCTTCCCCGCCTTGTAGCCGCCGTAGCGGAGGTCCGAGTGGCGGATCACCATGGAGTTGACGTTCACCACGGCGCCGCCGCCGTCGGCGGCCGCGAGCGCCTCCCGCAGGCCGAGCACCGTGCGCATCGCCCCGAGCGCCATGAGGTTCACGCTCTCCAGGACGTGGGCGGGATCGGTCTTCACCAGCCGCTGCATCGAGGGGTAGGTGAAGGCGTTGTTGATCAGCGCGTCCACGCGACCGAACCGCTCCCGCACCGTGGCGGCCAGCGCGGCGATCGACTCCTCGTCGGTGATGTCGGCGGCCACGGCCACCGCTCCCGGCACCTCGGCGGCCATCGCCTCCAGGCGTTCCGCGTTCCGCGCGACCAGGACGACCGTCGCCGACTCCTCCGCGAACCTCCGCGCCAGGGTGGCGCCGAGCGCCGGGCCGGCGCCCGCGATCACGACGACCCTCCCGTCGAGTCCGAGCCCCGTCATCAGCCCACCATCCTCTCGCCGATCAGCCTCTGCCGCTCCGCGATCCGCGCGCGCCGGGCGTCGTTGTCGATCCTGTTGTCCTCGTAGTGGGGGAGATGGGAGGCGACCTCGGAGACGGGCACCACCTGCGCCGTGGGGCCGTCCTTCGCCGTCAGCTCGCGCGCCGTGCGCTGCCACCGGAACTGGAGGTAGCCGCGCCGGTGGCCCAGCGTCTCGATCCAATTGACGACGCCGGGGTCCTTCTCAGCCACCACGATCCGGATCATCCCGTCCGGGTCCACCTGCGCCTGGCTGCCGTTGAGCGAGGTCTGGTGGTGGATGTAGTCGAGCGAGATGTACCAGAGGCTGCCCAGCTGGAAGCCCAGGTACGGGGCGTCGCCCCGCGGCACGGTGATGACGAGCGCCTCGTGATCACCGAGCTCGTAGTGGCCCACCGAGGAGTACTGCGTGGCGAGGCCGCCGGGGGTGAGCCTCGGTGCCGTCAGCGTGTTCACCGGGAGCGGATCGTAGAACCATTTGGGGAACTGCAGCCACGTCCTGACCCGGTTCACCAGCTGCTTGCCCGCGGCGGCGTACCGCTTGCGGAGCAGCTCCTCGGTGAGCGCCGGCGGAGGTGTGCCCGCGGTGTCGGCACGGGCGATCGCGAACGTGCTCCGGCGGGCGGACCAGTCGTCGAACACCTCGCGGATCACCAATTGCGCCTTACCAGGCGGCAGTCGGTAGTAGCCGGGGCCCGGTTCGCCGGGGCCGAACCGCACCTCGAACCGACCGTCGTCGTCGACGGTGAGCTCGCGGTCGTCGAAGGCGACGGTGCTGGCCGGCACGTTGTCGTCGGTGTACTCGCCGCCGCCGAGAACCTGGAAGCTGATGTCGCAGGTCGTTCCCCGGCGCCCGGTGACCACGTACTCGTGCGCGCCGTCGACGCGGGCGCCGAAGTACAGCGTGTCCGGGTTGTCGAGGCCCATCTTGGTGAACGGCCCCGTGCCGCTGAGCAGGAACGGGTGGTCCTTGTCGAAGTGGAACGCGCCGTGCACGCAGGCGGCGACGCCCTGGGCCAGGTACTGCATGCCCTCCAGCAGGTCGGCCTCGTTCTCGATGTGGGGCGCCGCGGCGACGACGGCCTCGGCCTCCTCGATGGCCCGCGTGAGCGGCTCGCTGTACATCCGACCTCCGATGGTGGTACAAATATGGACCAGTCAAGTAGAACCTGTTTCAGACCGTAGGCGGGCGCGTCGGCGGGTGTCAAGGGAGGTGCCATGGCGGACGAACGGGCGGCGACGGGGGACGGTGCCGGCGGGCGGACGTCGCCGCCGGCGGCGCGGGTGGTGGCGGTGCTCGACTTCCTCTCCGCGCACGACACCGAGCGGTTCGGGCTGTCCGAGCTGGCGCGCCGCGTCGGGCTGAGCAAACCCACCTGCCTCGGAATCGCCACCACGCTCGTGGAATCCGGCTACCTGCTGCGCGACGACCGGGACAAGACGTACCGCCTCGGGCCTGCGCTCATCCCGGTCGGGCGCGCCGCGCGACGGTCCCTGCGGGCGGACCCGGCCGGCGGCGACGTGCTCACGGGCCTGTGGGAGGCGTTCGGGCATCCGGTGTCGCTGTCGGGCGTCGTCGGCGACCGGGTGACGGTGCTCGACGTGGCCGTCGACCCGCGGCAGCCCCCGATGGTGAAGGTGGGCGACGGCTACCCCTTCACACCGCCCGTCGGCCTGATGTACGTGCTGTGGGACCGCACCGGCCGGCTGGAGCGGTGGATGTCCCACGACACCGGCCGCGACGACGGGGACAGGCTGGCGCGGGTGATCGAGGCGTGCCGCGCGGACGGGTACCTGGTGGAGCTGCTGACCCCCGCGGGGCAGCAGCTGCACCGCCTGATGGCGGGCGTGCCCGGCGACATCCCGGCCGAGCTCCGGGCAGTGCTCGGCGAGGTGGTCGCCGGCATCGGCGACCGCGTCCACCTGCGCGACGAGGCGGCACCGTCGGGCGAGGGACGGAACGTCAGCGTGATCTCCGCGCCCGTGTACGACGCCGACGGCGCCCAGGCGATGGTGGCCAGCCTGTACGTGAGCGACGTGCTCGACGAGGCGGGCATCGCGGCCCGCGCGTCCGCGCTCGTCGCGGCGGCGGACCGGATCACCGTGCGGATCGGCGGCCGCAACCCGGGGCGTTGACGACGGCAGCCCGCCGTTGACAGCACACGAGAACGCGTTCTACTCTCCGAATGTCAGAAATGGACCGGCATGGTCCAAATATGAACCGGAGGCGGAATGTCGGTATCGACGCCATCCACCCGTACGGGCCGGGCGGACCATCTGCGGCGGCTCGAGGCCGAGTCCGTCTACGTCTTCCGCGAGGTCGCCGCCACGCAGGAGCGCCCCGTGCTGCTGTTCTCCGGCGGTAAGGACTCCGTGGTGATGCTGCATCTCGCGGCCAAGGCGTTCTGGCCCGCGCCGATCCCCTTCCCGGTCATGCACATCGACACCGGGCACAACTTCGGCGAGGTCCTCGCCTTCCGCGACGCGCTGGCGCGGCGGATGGGACTGCGGCTCGTGATCGGGAGCGTGCAGGACGACATCGACTCCGGCGCCGTCGTGGAGCCGGCCGGGCCCGGCGCCACTCGCAACCGGCTGCAGACCGCCACCCTGCTCCGCAGCATCACCGAGCACCGGTTCGACGCCGCCTTCGGTGGCGCGCGCCGCGATGAGGACAAGGCCCGCGCCAAGGAGCGGATCTTCAGCTTCCGGGACCGGTTCGGGCAGTGGGACCCCCGCGCACAGCGGCCCGAGCTGTGGAACGTGTTCAACGGCCTGCACCAGCGCGGCGAACACATCCGCGTGTTCCCGCTCTCCGACTGGACCGAGCTCGACGTGTGGCAGTACATCGCCGCCGAGGGGATCGACCTGCCGGCGCTGTACTACGCGCACCGCCGCGAGGTGATCGAGCGCGACGGGATGCTGCTCGCCACCGGGCCGCTCGTCGCGCCCCAGGCGGGCGAGACCCCGAGCCTACGGACGGTGCGTTACCGCACCGTCGGAGATGCGACCTGCACGGGCGCAGTCGAATCCGATGCCGCGACACCCGAAGCGGTGGTGGCGGAGATCGCCGCCACCCGCATCACCGAGCGCGGGGCCACCCGCGCCGACGACCGGATCTCCGAGGCCGGCATGGAGGATCGGAAGAAGGAGGGGTACTTCTGATGGAGATCCTGCGGATCGCGACCGCCGGCAGTGTGGACGACGGCAAGTCCACTCTCATCGGGCGTCTGCTCTTCGAGTCCAAATCGATTCTGGAGGACCAGCTCAGCGCCGTCGCCGCCTCCACGAGGGCGCGCGGCGACGAGGGGGTGGACCTGGCACTGCTCACCGACGGCCTGCGCGCCGAGCGGGAGCAGGGCATCACCATCGACGTCGCCTACCGGTATTTCGCCACGGGCACGCGCAAGTTCATCCTCGCCGACACTCCGGGGCACGAGCAGTACACCCGGAACATGGTCACCGGCGCCTCCACCGCCGACGTGGCACTCATCCTCGTCGACGCCCGGCACGGCCTCACCCGGCAGTCCCGCCGGCACACGTTCCTCACCTCGCTGCTGGGCGTTGAGCACGTGGTGCTCTGCGTGAACAAGATGGACCTGGTGGGCTGGGACCGGGCCCGGTTCGACGAGATCCGTTCCGAGTTCGCCGAATTCGCCGCGAAGCTCGAGGTGCACGACGTGGAGGCCATCCCCGTCTCCGCCCTGCTCGGCGACAACGTGACCGAGCGGTCGCCGAACACCCCCTGGTACGACGGGCCGTCACTTCTCTACCACCTGGAGAACGTGCACGTGGTGAGCGATCGGAACCTGATCGACGCGCGCCTGCCGGTGCAGTACGTGATCCGTCCGCACGGCACCGACTTCCGCGGCGTGGCGGGCACCGTCGCCTCCGGATCGTTCGCCGTGGGCGACGAGGTGGTGGCCCTGCCCTCAGGCTTCAGCACGACGGTGGCCGAGCTGTACCGGCCCGGCGGCGCGAAGGCCGACCGCCTGGACGCGGGGGACGCCGCGTGCGTGCGCCTCGCCGACCACCTCGACGTGGGTCGCGGAGACGTCCTCTGCCGCCCGGCGAACCGGCCGCAGTCGGCGAGCGACCTGGATACGACGATCTGCTGGTTCTCCGACACCGCCGCGCTCACCGCCGGAACCGAATACCGCATGCTGCACGCCAACTCGTCGGACCTCGTGCGGGTGGAGGCGCTCGACTACCGGCTCGACACCAGCACGCTGCACCGCGACCGGGACGCGCAGGCCCTCGGGCTCAACGACATCGGGCGCGTGCGTCTCGTGGCCCGCCGGCCGGTGCTGTTCGACCCGTACCGGCGCAACCGCACCCTGGGCAGCTTCGTACTGGTGCACCCGCAGACCGACGAGACCGTGGCCGCGGGGATGATCGGCGGGCACACCCTGCGCAGCAGCGCCGTGGTCTGGCACGGCGCGACGGTGCGCCGCGAGGAGCGCGCCACCCGCGGCGGGACGATCTGGCTGACCGGGCTCTCCGCATCGGGCAAGTCGACCGTCGCCGCCGAGTTGGAGCGGCTGCTCGTCGCCCGCGGCACCCCCGCCTACCGGCTGGACGGCGACAACCTGCGGCACGGCCTCAACGCCGACCTCGGGTTCTCCGCCGCGGACCGCGCCGAGAACGTGCGCCGGGTGGGCGCGGTGGCGCAGATCCTCGCAGACGCCGGCACCGTCGCGATCGCCGCGCTCATCAGCCCGTACCGCGCCGACCGGGACCGGATCCGCGCCGCCCACGCCGAGGCGGGGCTGCCGTTCTACGAGGTGTACGTGGACACCCCCATCGACCTGTGCGAACTCCGCGATCCCAAGGGCATGTACGCCAAGGCCCGGGCCGGGGAGATCACGGACTTCACCGGCGTCGACGCGCCCTACGAGGCGCCGACCGTCCCCGAACTCGTGCTGCGACCCGCGGACGGCGAGCCCGCGGAACAGGCCCGGGTGCTGCTGGCGGGGTGGCTCGCCCGGGAGGCCGATCCGAGCGGCCTCTAAACTGGTGCGTGTGCACGTAGACACGGTCTCTGAAGCCGCCGCCACGCCCGATGTCGACCAGCCGTTCCGCGAGCTCGGCCTCAAGGACGACGAGTACCAGCGGATCCGCGAGATCCTGGGGCGCCGCCCCACCGACGCCGAGCTGGCCATGTACTCGGTGATGTGGTCCGAGCACTGCTCCTACAAGAGCTCCAAGGTGCACCTGCGCTACTTCGGCGAGACCACCACCGACGAGATGCGCTCCACCATGCTCGCCGGCATCGGCGAGAACGCCGGCGTCGTGGACATCGGCGACGGGTGGGCGGTCACCTTCAAGGTGGAGTCGCACAACCACCCGTCGTACGTGGAGCCCTACCAGGGCGCCGCGACCGGCGTCGGCGGCATCGTCCGCGACATCATGGCCATGGGCGCCCGCCCGATCGCCGTGATGGATCAGCTGCGCTTCGGCCCCGCCGACGCCCCCGACACCCGCCGCGTGCTCGACGGCGTGGTCCGCGGTGTCGGTGGATACGGCAACTCCCTGGGCCTGCCCAACGTGGGCGGCGAGACCGTCTTCGACGCCTCCTACGCCGGCAACCCGCTGGTCAACGCCCTGTGCGCCGGCGTGCTCCGCGCCGAGGATCTGCACCTGGCCTTCGCCTCGGGCACCGGCAACAAGATCATCCTGTTCGGCGCCCGCACCGGCCTCGACGGCATCGGCGGCGTCTCCGTGCTCGCCTCCGAGACCTTCGACGAGGGGGAGAAGCCGAAGAAGCTGCCCGCCGTGCAGGTGGGCGACCCGTTCACCGAGAAGGTGCTCATCGAGTGCTGCCTCGACCTGTACCGCGAGAAGCTCGTCGTGGGCATCCAGGACCTCGGCGGCGCCGGCCTGTCCTGCGCCACGTCCGAGCTGGCCGCAGCCGGCTCCGGCGGCATGCACATCGCCCTGGAGCAGGTGCCCACCCGGGCCACCGGCATGACCCCGGCCGAGGTGCTCTCCTCGGAGTCGCAGGAGCGCATGTGCGCCGTGGTGACCCCGGAGAACGTCGACGAGTTCATGGCCGTGTGCGCCAAGTGGGACGTGCTCGCCACCGTCATCGGCGAGGTCACCGACGGCGAGCACCTCGAGATCACGTGGAACGGCGAGACCGTCGTCGACGCCCCCGCGCGGACCATCGCGCACGACGGCCCCGTCTACCAGCGCCCCGTCGAGCGGCCCGCGTTCATGGACGAGCTCATCGCGAATACCACCGCCGGCCTGCGCCGCCCCGCTTCCGACGACGAGCTGCGCGCCACCGCGCTGGCGATGCTCGCCTCGCCGGCGCTGTGCTCGCGCAAGTTCATCACCGAGCAGTACGACCGGTACGTGCGCGGCAACACCGTGCTCGCCGAGAACGCCGACGGCGGGGTGCTCCGCATCGACGAGTCCACCCAGCGCGGCATCGCCCTCTCGACCGACGCCTCGGGCCGGTACACCTACCTCGATCCGTACGAGGGCGGCCGGCTCGCGCTCGCCGAGGCCTACCGCAACGTGGCCGTCACCGGCGCCACCCCGAAGGCCGTCACCGACTGCCTGAACTTCGGCTCGCCCGAGGACCCGGGCGTGATGTGGCAGTTCCAGCAGGCCGTGCACGGCATCGCCGACGGGTGCGTCGAGCTGGGCATCCCGGTGACCGGCGGCAACGTGAGCTTCTACAACCAGACCGGCAGCACCGCCATCCTGCCCACGCCCGTCATCGGCGTGCTCGGCGTCATCGACGACGTGCGCCGCCGCATCCCGACGGGGTTCGGCACCGAACCCGGCGAGACGCTCTACCTGCTGGGCGACACCCACGACGAGTTCGACGGCTCCATCTGGGCGCAGGTCGAGCACGACCACCTCGGCGGCGTGCCGCCGAAGGTCGACCTGCAGCGCGAGAAGCTGCTCGCCGAGGTGCTCACCGCCGCCTCCCGCGACGGCCTCGCCTCCGCGGCGCACGATCTGTCGGAGGGCGGCCTGTGGCAGGCCGTCGTCGAGGGCGCCCTGGCCGGCGAGACCGGCTGCCGGTTGATCCTGCCGGAGGGCGCGGACGCGTTCGTCCAGCTGTTCTCGGAGTCGACGGGCCGCGTCCTGGTGGCCGTGCCGCGCACGGAGGAGACCCGGTTCGCCGCGATGTGCTCCGCCCGCGGGCTGCCCGCCGCGCGGATCGGCGTCGTGGACCAGGGCAGTGACTCGGTGGAGGTGCAGGGCCGGTTCTCGGTGACCCTGGCCGAGCTGCGCGCGACGCACGAGGGCACTCTGCCCGCGCTGTTCGCCTGATGTCGGCACCGTCGAGCGAGGCCGCCGCGCCCGACCCCGGCCTGCACGCGGGGCTCCGGGCCCGGCACCTGATCATGATGAGCCTCGGCTCGGCGATCGGGGCCGGCCTGTTCGTCGGCTCCGGGCAGGGCATCGCGGCGGCCGGCCCGGCCGTGCTCCTCGCCTACGCGGTGGCCGGGCTCATCGTGATCGCCGTGATGCGCATGCTCGGCGAGATGGTGGCCGCCGACCCCAACCCAGGCGCCTTCTCCTACTACGCGGGACGCGCCCTGGGGCCGGGCGCGGGTTTCGCCGTCGGCTGGCTGTGGTGGGTGCAGTTGTGCCTGGTGGTCGCGGCCGAGGCCGTCGCAGCCGGCACCATCCTCAACGGCCTCCTGGGCGGCGGCCCGCCCGTGTGGGCCTGGGCCCTCACGTTCATGGTGGTGCTCACCGCCCTCAACCTCGCCGCCGTCCGCGGGTTCGGCGAGTTCGAGTTCTGGTTCGCACTCATCAAGGTCGCGTTCGTCGCGATCTTCCTCCTGGTCGGCATCGCGTTCCTGCTCGGCTGGACCGGCGAACCGTCGCCGGGCCTGAGCAACCTCTCCGACTTCGCGCCGAACGGCACCGGCGGCGTCATCGCCGCCCTGCTCGTGGTGGCCTTCGCGTTCGGCGGCATCGAGATCGTGGCCGTGGCCGCCGCCGAGACGCAGGACCCGCAGCGCACCGTCGGCCGCGCCATCCGCGCCACCGTGTGGCGGATCCTCGTGTTCTACGTGGGCAGCGTCGCCGTGATCCTCCTGGCCCTGCCGTGGAACGACCCCGAGGTCAAGAAGCAGCCCTTCGTGGCCGTGCTCGACGCCGCCGGGCTCAGCGCGGCCGGGAAGGTGCTGGGCGTCGTCATCGTGGTGGCGCTGCTCAGCTCGCTCAACGCGAACCTCTACGGCAGCTCGCGCATGCTCTACTCGCTCGCCGAGCGCGGCATGGCGCCCGCCGCGGCCGGGCACGCGAACAAGGACGGCGTGCCCGTCGCCGCCGTGCTGGCCAGTTCCGTGATCGGCTTCCTCGCCGTGCCGGCGAGCTATCTGTGGGGCGCCGAGGTACTCGACCGCCTGCTCGAGGTGGTGGGCTCCACCCTCATCGTGACGTGGTTCGCGACCATCGCCTCCCAGATCGTGTTGCGCCGCCGCGCCGAGCGCGACGGGACGCCACTGCCCCTGAAGATGTGGGGCTACCCGTACCTCTCGTGGGCCGTCGGCGCGCTGCTCGCCGGCATCGTGGTCCTCGCGATCGCCAACGACGGCGTCCGCGGGCAGGTGCTGTCCACGGCCCTGATCGTGTTCCTGTTGTGGCTCGCCGGGACCTTGCATGCGCGGATGCGGGCCGCGCGGGATCAGGAGCGCCGCGCGCCCTTGGAGCGGTAGAGGGCGGTATCGGCCGCGGAGATCAACGCCTCCACGCTGTTCCGCGTCGCCGAAGTGACGGCGGTGCCGGCGCTGGCACCGATCCGCACCGACGTCCCCGGCGCCACCTCCACGGGCGTCTGCAGCGCCCGCTGCACCACCTGCGCCGCATCGCCCGGCTGGAAGGGCGGCGGCACCAGGACCGCGAACTCGTCGCCGCCCACCCGGTACAGCACCCCCTTGCCGCTCAGCGCCGATTGCATCCGCTGCGCCGTGGCCACCAGCAGGCGGTCGCCCGCCGCGTGGCCCAGGCGATCGTTGATCGCCTTGAACCCGTCCAGGTCGATGAGGCAGAAGCCGAGCGCCTGCGACCGCCTGGAGCGGAGGTCCGCGGCGAGGCTGCGGCGGTTGGGGAGCCCCGTCAGCGGATCGTGGTGCGCGAGATGGTCCAGTCGTGCGTGCGCGGTGCGCAGCTCGGTCACATCGTGACCGACGCCGACGATGAGCGCCGGCCGGTCGTCGTGGGAGCGGATCCGGCTCAGCGCCCAGCGGCGCACCCGGGGCAGGCCGCCCAGGACGGTGCCGCGGTGCTCGAGGTAGCGGGTGAGTGATTCGTCGTCGGCCGCCGCGAGCTCGGCGAGCGCGCCCTCCACCTCGTGCGGATCCTCGGCGAGCAGCCTCAGCACGTTCGCGCCGTCGGGCCCGGTCAGCGAGGGGTTCTCCGTCATCATCGCCGCCATCACGGGGCTCGCCTCCAGGACCCTGCCGGCCCCGTCGGCCACGAACACGGGGGATCGGGCGTGCTCGAACATCATTCGCAGCCGCGCCTGGGCCTGCCGCTCGCCCTCCTCGGCGGACCGCCGGGCGATCTCGGCCGCGCGCTGGGCCACGGCCTGCCCGTCGATGATGCGCCGGGTGAGTGCGTCCGAATAGCCGGCCATGAGCTCGGCGAGGATCAGCGCGACCCGGCGCCGGACCTCCGCCGACGGTTCCCGCATGAGCGCGTCGGGCAGGCCCGCGATCGAGCGGCCGGCGGCCGCCGCGCCCTCAGGCACGGTGATCTGGAGGTCGACCAGCGTGCGCCCCACGTCGCGGCCGACCGCTGGATCGAAATCGTCACTGCCCAGTTCGGCGATCACGTTCTGGAACGCCGTGACCAGTTCCGCGCGGATCACCGCCGCCGGGAAGGGCAGATAGACGTGATCCGCGATGGACATGACGAACTCGTCGACCAGGAGGACGATCACGGATTCCCCGCGCGCCACGTACCGCAGTGGCGACGACGGCGATGAGAGCTCGCTCATGTCCCTCCCCGTTCGTGATGTTCGTCATCGCATAGTACGGCGAACGACCGGCTCGGCTAGATTCTGACGCGATATGACGGACCCCCACTCGAGCCGGCGGTCCCAGGAGGACGGTGGCACGCGCCCCCTGGACATGGACCGCCCCAACGGCTCTCGCCTGTACGACTACTTCCTCGGCGGCACCAGCTACCTGCCCGTCGACCGCGAGGCGGGGGAGGAGATCGCGAGGACGGCGCCGCACTGGGCGCTCGGCGCCCGGCTGAACAGGACGTTCGCCCGCCGCGCCGTCCAGACCATGTCCGCCGACGGTGTGGACCAGTTCCTCGACCTGGGATCCGGAATCACAGCCGGCGGTACGGTGCACGAGCTGGCGCGCATCGTGAACCCCGAGGCCAGGGCCGTGTTCGTGCACGACGAACCCGTCTCGTACGAACTGGGGCGGCAGCTTCTCGGCGGCGACACGTCCGCGGCGATGATCAAGGCCGATATCCGCGACCCCGAATCCGTTCTTGCGCATCCGCTTACCCGGGAGCTCATCGACTTCACCCGCCCCGTCGGTCTGCTCGCGGTGGGCGGCCTCGTGTTCGTGCGCGACGAGGACGCGCCCGCCGCCCTGTTGCGCCGCTACCGCGAGGCGGTCGTCCCCGGCAGCTGCCTCGCCATCTCCCACGTCGCGTCGGACTGCCCGGACCCTGAGATCGCGGCCGAGGTGGAATGGGTGCGGCAGCGCTACGAATCCACCGCGAACCGGTTGCACCTGCGCAGCCGCGACGAGATCGCCTCCTGGCTCGAAGGCACCGAGATGGTGGAACCCGGACTCGTGCGGTACGGCCGGTGGCGTCCCGAATTCCCGCTCACCCGTGAGCAGTTGCGCTGCAACTACGGTTACGTGGGCATGGGGCGACTGTAGTACCCGGCGCGCCGGCGGAGCCGGGGCTACCGTGGAGCCCATGGGAATCCGTCGCTCAGCAGTCGTCGAGGCGCCCGTCGACGAGGTCTTCGCGTGGTTCTCGAGGCGGGGCGCCTTCACCAGGCTCATGGCGCCGTGGGTACCGATGCGGGCCCGCACCCAGGCCGCCTCGCTCGCCGACGGCACCACGGTGATCGACCTGCCCGCGGGCCTGCAGTGGCGCGCGCGCCACGACCCGGACGGCTTCGTCGCGGGGCGCCGGTTCGTGGACGAGGTGGTGGCGGGAGGGCTCCGCTCGCTGCCCGCCGGACTGTTCCCGTGGCGGCACGTGCACGAGTTCGAGCCTGTCGACGACGAGCACACCCGCGTCATCGACGAGGTGGCCACGCCCGCGCCCGAACGGCTGTTGTCCGAGGTGATCGAGTTCCGGTACCGCCGCCTCGCGGGCGATCTCGCGGCGCACCGCAGGGCGGCTGCCGCCGGCCTCGCCCCGTCGACGGTGGCCGTCACCGGAGCGTCCGGCCTGGTGGGAACCGACCTCGTCGCATTCCTCCGCACCGGCGGCCACCGCGTGCTCTCCCTCGTCCGCGGCGAGCCGCGGGACGACGACGAACGCCGGTGGGACCCCGTCGCGCCGGACCCCGCCGCCCTCGACGGGGTGGACGCCGTGATCCACCTCGCCGGGGCGAGCATCGCGGGCCGATTCACCGAGCGCCACAAGGAGATCGTGGCCGACAGCCGCATCGAGCCCACCCGCCTGCTGGCCCGCGCCGCCGCCGACGCCGGTGTGCCCGTGTTCGTCGGGGCCTCGGCCGTCGGCTACTACGGCCGGGACCGCGGTGACGAGGTGCTGACCGAATCCTCCTCGGGCCCCGGCGAACCCGATTTCCTCGCCGATGTGGTACACCGCTGGGAGGACGCCGCCCGCGACGGCGCGGGAGGACGCACCCGCGTGGTCGCGGTGCGCACCGGCATCGTGCAGACACCGTCGGGCGGGGTGCTCGGGCTCCAACTGCCCCTGTTCCGCGCCGGCCTCGGCGGCCGGCTCGGCGACGGCCGGCAGTGGCAGCCCTGGGTCGGTATCGACGACCTCGTTGACGTCTATCACCGGTCCCTGTGGGACCCAACGCTTTCCGGTCCGGTCAACGCCGTCGCGCCCGGTGTCGTGCGCAACGCGGACTACACCCGGGCGCTCGGCCGGACCCTGCACCGGCCGACGCTCCTCCCCGTTCCGGCGTTCGGGCCGGCGCTGCTGCTCGGCCGGGAGGGCGCGGACGATCTGGCCTTCGCCAGCCAGCGGGTGCGTCCCGCGGTCCTGGAGGAGCGCGGCCACCCGTTCCGCCACCCCGACCTCGACGGCGCGCTGCGGCACCTTCTCGGCGGCTAGGCGAGCTCCCGCGATCGGAGTGACGCTCGACGGATTCGGACACGTTCGCAGCGCTACTTAATAATGCCAGCAGTAACCTGCTAGCGTGCGATTCCAAACAGTAGACAACGCGCGCAGTGGGACGGGGTGGAAGCCGATGGGCGTGGACGTGGGGTCGCGAACGTGGGGCGCCGGCCCAGCAGACCGCGCCCGGGCAGCAGCCCGGCCAGCAGGGAGCGCAGCAGGACAACAACGTGCACTCGATGCCGCCAAAATACCTTGGAGGGTGATCTAATCATGAGCGGCTCAGTAAATTGGGGCGACTACGAGGAGTTCACTGTAATCTCTCCCGCGCGCCCAGAGGATGACACACGCGAAGCAGCGCGAGCCCAGTACGAGAACTGGCTTGCACAGAAGCCTCAACGTAAGCAACAGTTCCGCAAGTTGCTGGAGCTCAACGGTATCCCAACCGGCACCGACGACGCGTCGATCCAAGCGGTCAACGACTGGTTCATCGCCAACGTCGAAGGACGCAATCCGCCCATCCCTGAAGCTCCTGGAATGCTGTCATCTCGCTGGTACTCCGTTGTTATCGATATCGCCATTTATCTCGGCGACATCATCATCGAACGCTACCCGAATCTTTATTGGCACTTCTTCACCCCTGACGACGAGAGCTACTTTGGTTATCAAAGCCCGTGATTCGTGGATTCACCAATCACGGGAAAGGGCTTATGAAGAACTACGTGTTTGATCTTGCTGGAGCGAAGGGGGGGCTCGGCCATGCGGTTGTCTCGGGCAATCCGTTGTCTGACCGGGATCGTCGCGACTTTCTTCATACCCTAGACCTTGCTGAGTCCTTCCATTAGTCGTCGGTAATGATGAGCCTTTAGGCCGCACTATGGCTTACTGCCATCGCCATCGCCATCGCCATCGCCATCGCCATCGGAAAGGGCACCCGATGTGACGTCTCCCGATCGCGCCTGAGTGATGGCTGCGGCCTACGAGAGGCGGGCTCTCTCGAAAGGTCTCGCGTATTCCGGCCGCCGAACTGGAACAGGACTCGATACCCTGAGGTGTACACGGAAAGTCGGGAGTCTGCAGAGAATATCGATCGAGACAATCGCTTGGCACGGTACAGAAAGGAGGGGTCTTGACGTCTCCTTGAATGTGCGGGGCGTTGCTGTGCGGAGCGTGGGTGACGAACGTAGTTCGTCATCGATAGGCTGGGCCGGGGACGGGGCCATGCACTACTGCGGGATGATTCACGCCTCCCAGGTGTGCACGGGGTTGCCTTCGTGCATGAGATGTACGTAGTCGGCGAGCATTCCGCGCAGCGCCCGCTCCCGCGAATCGCCCGCGGCCTCCCGCGCGGCGACGGCGGCGCGCTGCCAGCTCGATCCCGTCTGACGGTGCACGCAGCGCCCCTCCAGCACCTGCATGTACCGCTCCCGCGACCGTGAGCCCACGCCGTACGACTTCAGGCCCTCGTCCATCAGCGGCAGCAGGCGTCGCAGCACCAGCTCGTCCGGGCGGATCCAGCCGACGTTCGGCCAGTACAGTCCCGCGTCGAAGCCGTCGCGCGCGCCCGAATGGAGGTTCTCGGTGGCCGCGTCGAAGCTCATCTGCGTCCAGATCGGGCGGTCCGCCTCCACCAGCGCGCGCACCACGCCGTAGTAGAAGGCGGCGTTCGCCATCGTGTCCACGACCGTGGGGCCCGCCGGCAGCACCCGGTTCTCCACCCGCAGGTGCGCGTGACCGTCCACCACGTCGTACACCGGGCGGTTCCACCGGTACACGGTGCCGTTGTGCAGCCGCAGCTCCGGCAGCTCCGGAACGCCGCCGTTCGCCACCACCTCCAGCGGGTCCACGTCGCCGCACACGGGCAGCAGGGCGGGGAAGTAGCGGGTGTTCTCCTCGAACAGGTCGAAGGTCGACGTGATCCACCGCTCCCCGAACCACACCCGAGGCCGCACGCCCTGGTTCCGCAGCTCGATCGGGCGGGTGTCGGTGGCCTGCTCGAACAGGGGGATACGGGACTCGTGCCACAGCGCCTTCCCCGCCAGGAACGGCGAATTCGCCGCGATCGCCACCTGCACGCCCGCGATCGCCTGCGCCGCGTTCCAGTGCGCCGCGAAGTCCTCCGGCGCCACCCGCAGGTGCAGCTGCAGCGACGTGCACGCCGCCTCCGGAAGGATCGTGTCCGACGTGATGTCCAGGCGCTCGCCCACCACCTCGCCCGGCATCGGCGCACCGTCGATGTCGATCTCGATGTCCTCGCCACGGGCCACGAACACCTGCTCGTTGAGCAGGTCGTACCGCGGGTTCGCCGAGAACCACTGCGCCGCGAAGTGCTTCTCCTCCAGTGTCGGCAGCATGCCGATCATCACCAGGTGCGCGCCGCCCACCCGGGCCCGCTCGTCCGCGCGGTTGAGCGACGCCCGCAGCGAATCCTCCAGGTTCATCGTCTGCTGATCGACGAAAGGCCTTGGTGCCACGTTGATCTCGATGTTGAACTGGCCCAGTTCGGTCTGGAAGTCCGGGTCCGCGATGGCGTCCAGGGCCGCCGCGTTCGCCATCGCCGGCTCCATGGCGTCGTCCACCAGGTTGAGCTCGACCTCCATGCCCAACAGGGGCTCCGGCGGCGCACCGTCGTCGGTGAACAGGCCGTCGGCCAGCATCCGGGCGATGGCGTCCGTTCCGCGCTGCACCTGGCGCCGGAACCGCATGCGGTCCTCGCGCGTGAACACCCTGGCTTCGACGTCGGCACCCATGCGACGAACTGTGGCAGAACCGCTCGGCATCGCGCGGGGAATTCCCAGCATCCGAACCGCGGTGTTTGCAATATCAACACACTCCGCTACAGTGCTGCGACACAGCAAGGAGCCCGCCGGGCTCGCGGATCGAACCAGGAGTCCGAAGTGCGCACTCTCCGTCAGACCGTCGCCGTGGGCGCGGTGGCCGCCGCCCTCGTCGTCCCCGCCGCCGTCGCGCAGGCGGATCCCGGCCGGCCCACGACCCCCGTCGACCAGCTCCTCCTCGCCGACGGCGAGTTCCCCGCCGGGTACGAGGTCATGCCCCTCACCGTGGCGGAGCGCCTCGAGATGATCGCCCCGCTCAACCAGTTCGCCGACAAGCTCAAGGTCACGCCCGCCGAGTGCGCACCCAAGGTGACCCCCGCGCTGCAGCAGAAGGCGAGCGACCTTCCCATGGTGAGCGCCTTCAGCGACCGCACCACCACCGGTCTCGTCGAGGTGCTCTCGCCCGAGCCCACCGCCGTGAACCGCGCGAACCTGCAGCGCTGCAGCGACGTCACCGTCGAACTGCAGCCGTCCGAGCAGGTCCCCGCGAAGGCCCTGATCAACATCAGCCTCTCGCTCGTGAACGTCCCCGGCACCCCTGCGGGCGCCACCGTGATCGCCACCCGGGGTACCGGCACCGTGACCATCAACGGCAAGGATGGCAAGCCCGGCAAGCAGCGCAAGGTCGACGTCAACCAGCTCGAGGGCGTCGCGCAGGTGCGCGGGTACACCGTGGTGGTCACCGCATCCGGGTCGCAGGGCGGACGCCTCGACCGGCCGGGTTTCGCGCAGACCCTGACGAAGGCCGTCGACAAGGTGCGCGCCGCGAAGTAGCTCGCTCCGAGGGCTACAGCCGCAGCACCGGCAGGTAGCGGGCGATCTCGCCCGCCCGGGAGCCGCTCGCCTGCACCGAGTCGGACGCCCCGTCGAACACGTCCAGGCCCGTCGCCAGGCGCAGCCACGTGCGCGGACCGCACTCCACGACGTTCGGCGGCGTCCCCCGGGTGTGCCGCGGACCGTCGACGCACTGCACCGCGACGAGGGGCGGCACCCGCACCTCGACGGATCCGCCCGGCGCGTCCTGCGCGAGGGTCCGTGCCGTGGACCGCACCGCGTCGGCGATCGCCGCGCGCGGCGGCTTCGGCGCGTCGTCGTCCTCGATCCACTCCCGTACCGCCAGCACGGCCGCCCGCACGTGCGCCGGATCCACCGTCTTCGCCATCAGTCGACCAGCTCCGTCGCGACGGTCGCTCGGGTCGTCGCACACCTCATCGTCGGCCCCTTCCCCGGGCGGCGCGCACGCCGCCGACGGGAAGAAACCTACTCGTCGATTCGTTTGGACACGTGAATCGGCCCTACAATCGAATCAGGCCCGCCCCAGCCAGCCCCAGGAGTAGCCGTGCAGCAGCTTCCGCTCACCGTCGTCGATTCCAGCAACCCCTACGATGACGCGGACGAGCAGGAACCGCGGGAGGAATGCGGCGTGTTCGGCGTCTGGGCCACGGGGGAGGACGTCGCCAAGCTCAGCTACTACGGCCTGTACGCCCTGCAGCACCGCGGCCAGGAGGCCGCCGGCATCGCCGTCGGCGACGGCCAGCAGGTGCTCGTGTTCAAGGACCTCGGCCTGGTCAGCCAGGTGTTCGACGAGCAGACGCTGAGCTCCATGCCCGGCCACGTGGCCATCGGCCACTGCCGCTACTCGACCACCGGATCCACCACCTGGGAGAACAGCCAGCCCATCTTCCGCACCACCAACGCCGGCAACGGCGTGGCCCTGGGCCACAACGGCAACCTGGTGAACACCGCGGAACTCGCGGAGCGCGCGGCCGAGCTGGGCGTCGCCGGCACCCAGGCGGGCAACGCCGCCACCTCCGACTCGGACATCGTGGGTGCCCTCCTCGCGCACGCGGCCGCCGACCGCACGCTGGAGCAGGCCGCGATGGAACTGCTGCCCACCCTCAAGGGCGCGTTCTGCCTCACCTTCATGGACGAGCACACCCTGTACGCGGCGCGGGACCCGCACGGCGTGCGTCCGCTCTCGCTGGGCCGCCTGGACCGCGGCTGGGTCGTGGCGTCCGAGACCGCCGCGTTCGACATCGTGGGCGCCTCGTTCGTCCGCGACATCGAGCCCGGCGAGCTGCTCGCCATCGACGAGGACGGCGTCCGCTCCACCCGGTTCGCCCAGCCCACCCCGAAGTCCTGCATCTTCGAATACGTCTACCTGGCCCGTCCCGACTCCGTGATCCACGGCCGCTCCGTGCACTCCACCCGCGTGGACATCGGCCGCCGCCTGGCCCGCGAGCACCCCGCCGAGGGCGACCTGGTGATCCCGGTGCCGGAGTCCGGCACCCCCGCGGCCGTCGGCTACGCGCAGGAGTCCGGCATCCCGTACGGCCAGGGCCTGATGAAGAACGCCTACGTGGGCCGCACCTTCATCCAGCCGTCGCAGACCATCCGCCAGCTGGGCATCCGGCTCAAGCTCAACCCGCTGCGCGAGGTGATCCGCGGCAAGCGGCTCGTGGTGGTCGACGATTCCATCGTCCGCGGCAACACGCAGCGCGCCCTGATCCGGATGCTCCGCGAGGCCGGCGCCGCCGAGATCCACGTGCGCATCGCGTCGTCCCCCGTCAAATGGCCCTGCTTCTACGGCATCGACTTCGCCTCTCCCGCCGAGCTCATCGCCAACGGCGGCGGCGCGGACTCCGTGGACGCGATGGTCGAATCCGTCCGGGCCGCGATCGGCGCCGACTCCCTGGGCTACATCTCCTTGGAGGAGATGACCGCGGCCACCGAGCACGCCGGAAGCTCGATGTGCCGCGCCTGCTTCGACGGCGAATACCCGATCCCGCTGCCCGAGAGCACGTCGATGGGCAAGGCGGTGCTCGAGAACATGCTCAAGGCCGGTTCGGGCCACGCGTCGTCTCTCCAGGCCGACAACGACAACGCGTCGGCCCTGCGCCGCCCGTAGCCGTCGGCTGCCGTCCTCCGTCGCCCGTAGATCGCGGAAGCCCGGGGTCGGGTAGCCTATGACCCCGTGACGGATACCTCTCCCCAGCCGCCGCAGGGCGCTTCGTACGCAGCAGCAGGAGTCGACATCGAGGCCGGTGACAGGGCCGTCGAACTCTTCAAGCCGCACGCCAAGCGCGCCACCCGCCCCGAGGTCCTCGGCGGCCTCGGCGGCTTCGCGGGCCTGTTCGCGCTGAAGAAGTACCGCGAGCCGGTGCTCGCCGCGTCGACCGACGGCGTGGGCACCAAGATCGCGGTCGCGCAGGCCATGGGCAAGCACGACACGGTGGGCATCGACCTGGTGGCCATGGTGGTCGACGACCTCGTGGTCACCGGCGCCGAGCCGCTGTTCCTGCAGGACTACATCGCCGTCGGCAAGGTGATCCCCGAGACCGTCGCCGAGCTGGTCGGCGGCATCGCCGAGGGCTGCGTGCGCGCCGGCTGCGCCCTCCTCGGCGGCGAGACCGCCGAGCACCCCGGCCTCATGGCCGAGGGCGAGTACGACCTGTCCGCGACCGGCGTCGGCGTCGTCGAGGCAGACGAGGTGCTGGGCCCGGACAACGTGCGCGCGGGCGACGTGGTCATCGCGATGAAGAGCTCCGGCCTGCACAGCAACGGCTACAGCCTGGCCCGCAAGGTGCTCCTCGAGTGGGGGCACATGGACCTCGGCGGCTACGTCGAGGAGTTCGGCCGCACCCTCGGTGAGGAGCTGCTGGAGCCCACCGCCATCTACGCCCTGGACTGCCTGCGGCTCACCCAGGAGACCCAGGTCCGCACCTTCTGCCACGTCACCGGCGGCGGCCTGGAGGCCAACCTCGGCCGCGTGATCCCGGAGGGACTCGTCGCCGAGCTCGACCGCAACACCTGGAGCCCGTCGGCCGTGTTCGCGCTCATCGGACAGCGCGGCCGCGTGGAGCAGGCCGAGATGGAGAAGACCTTCAACATGGGCGTCGGCATGGTCGCCATCGTGGCGCCCGAGGACGTGGACCGCGCGCTGGCCGTGCTCACGGCACGGCACATCGACAGCTGGGTGCTGGGGTCGATCAAGAAGGCCGACGGGGAGTCCGCCGGCGCTGTGCTGAACGGGTCGCACCCGAGGTTCTGAGAACGCCGGAAGTCCTGAGAACCGGTTCCGGGGGAACCTCGGTTCTCAGGACTGAAGACTCAGGATGTGAGTGTGCCGGCGGTGATGGCGGCGCCTGTCAGGCGCGGCGCCACTCCTCCTCGCGGTAGGCCTCGCCCGCCACGTCGCTCCACTCGGGGTGCGAGGCGAGCACGTCGTCCTCGTCGTTCCCGCCACTCGCCAGCTCGTCCTGCAGCCTCTTCAGGTCGGTGGACGGCGAGCTGTACTTGAGCTCCCGTGCCACCTTGGTCTGCTTCGCCTTTGCCCGGCCGCGGCCCATGGGGGACCCCCTTGCGCAATGAAGGGGCGGCCAGCTACCGGTGTGCCCGGTGGGTGGCGGCCCCTTTCTTCGTGTACAAATTCTTCCTGCCGCCCAGTTTAGCGTGCTCTCGCAATTGATGCTGCCGCCTGGGTGTCAGTCCGCGCGATTGAGTGCCCGCCGGGCGTCCCGTTCGACCTTCGGGGGCAGGTCAGGGGAGGTGAGGAGAGCGCGCAGGCGCTCCGGTCGTGTCGCGTGGAAAAGGTCCCGCACGGTGGCGCCGTGACCGGGTGCGTGGACCACGGTCAGGCGGTCGCCGGCCGCCACCGGCCCCGGATTGAGGACGCGGAAGTACGCGCCGGTGTCGCCGCGAGCGGTGAACCGCTTGAGCCAGTCGTCCTCGCCGGACCACAGCGCGAACGTGCGGCACGGGGTGCGGGGGATCGTCACCTCGAGTTCGAGCTCGTCGCCGACGCGCAGGCGCGTGCCCACCACGAGGTCGGTCGTGTGCCCGTCGACGCGGAGGTTCTCGCCGAACCAGCCGAGGGGCAGCTCCCGGCCCAGCTCGTCGGCCCAGCGGGCGGCCTCGTGGTCGGAGTACGCGTACACGGCCTGCTCGTGGCCGCCGTGGTGTCGCGTATCGCACACGTGGTCCGTGACCGGGCCCAGCTCGTCGACGGCGACCGGTCCCACGGCGGGACGCTTGTCGATGGCGGTGCGCTGCTCGGGTTTCCGCGGATCGAGGTGGTGCTCCTCCGCGACGACGCATACGGCGACGACGCGTCCGGCATCGGTCACCGGCGGGTCACCGGCCGCGCAGACGGTCGACCGCGGCCCGTCCGGCCTGGTCGCCGCGGTCGGTGGACGGGGTGACGTCGGCGTCGATGGCCGCCGCGGCGCCGCCGGCCTCGAGCCGCGCGTCGTCGGGGACGTTCCGCTTGATCAGGGCGAGCGCGATCGGGCCGTAGTCGGCGTGCTCGACGACGGTGCCGACCCGCCCGACGGTGCGCCCGTCGAGCGTCACGGGGTCGCCGGTGGACGGGCGTTCGCCGGCGGAACCGTCGAGGTGCAGCAGCACGAACCGGCGCGGCGGACGGCCGATGTTGTGCACCCGCGCGACGGTCTCCTGGCCGCGGTAGCAGCCCTTGTCCAGGTGCACGGCGGTGCCGATCCAGTCGACCTCGTGCGGGATCGTCCTGTCGTCGGTGTCGAGCCCCGCGCGGGCGTGGGCGGCGGCGGCCCGTCGGGCCTCGTAGGCCCACGTGCCCGCCGGGCGCGCCCCGGCGGCGACGAGCGCGGCGAACGCCTCGGCCAGGCCGTCCCGCGGCACGATCAGCGTGACCCCGTCGGGGTCGGGGCGGCGCACCGCGTCGACGGTGCGGGCGACGGCGTCGGCCTCGGGCCCGATCACGGTGAGCACCGCGAGGTCCGGGCGGGCCGCGACCTCCACCTGCGAGCGGAACACCATGCGCTGCAGGTAGGTGGCGAGATCGGGGGAGAGCGGCGCCTCCTTCGGTGCGAGCGTCTCCGGTTCGGTGTCCAGGTAGGTGGTGCCGTCGACGTCGGTGACCCAGAAGTGGTCCAGCACACGGCCGCTGCCGTCGAGGTTGAGGTTCTGCACGGAGGCGCCGTCGGCCAGGTGCGTGAGGTGCTGGCTGGTGATGGAGTGCAGCCACGACAGACGCTCGGGGCCGGTGAGAGTGATGACGCGGCGGTTGGATCGATCGACCACCGCGGCGCCGCGTTCGGCGGCTCTCTGCTCCGCGAAGGGATCGCCGTAATGCCAGGTCACGCCCGCATCCGGGGTGTCCTCGGGATTCAGGATGCCGGACGTCGAGTGAACGGAATCGACCACACCCCGACTGTACGCCCGCCGCCTCAGCGCCCGTCGTCCGCGTGGCTTACTGTTGCCGCCATGGCAGACGCTTCCGTGGTGGTGACCCTGGACGGTTCGACGCAGGACTCCGGTTCGCCTCTGCTGTACGCCGACGACCTCGGGGTGGTCCGCGGCGACGGGTGCTTCGAGACCGTGCTCGTGCGCGACGGCCGCCCCCTCAAGGGACGCGCGCACCTGGACCGCCTCGCCCGCTCGGCGGAGGCGCTGGGGCTGCCGGCGCTCAACGACTCCGCCTGGTGGGCCGCGATGGAGCGCGCCGCGATGCTGTTCGGCGAGTCGGCGGGCGGAGAGGGGGCCCTGCGCCTCGTGTACACCCGCGGCCGGGAGTCGGCGCCGGGCACGCCGACCGCGTACGTCGCCGTCTCGCCCCTGCCCGAGCGCGCGCTGGCCGCACGCCGCGACGGGATCTCGGCGATCACCCTCAACCGGGGCTACTCGGCGGATCTCGCGAAAGCCGCGCCGTGGCTGCTGATGGGCGCCAAGACGCTGTCCTACGCGGTGAACATGGCCGCCGTGCGGTACGCCGCGGAGCAGGGCGCGGACGACGTGATCTTCACCTCCAGCGAGGGCCGCGTGCTCGAGGCCCCGCGGGCCACCGTCGTGATCGCGCGCGGCCGCACCCTCGTCACTCCGCCCGACGAGCAGGGCATCCTGCCCGGCACCACGGTGCGCGCCCTGTTCGAGGCCGCGGAGGACAAGGGCGTCGCCACCGCGATCGAGCCGCTGTTCCCCGCGGACCTCGCGATGAACGACGGGGTGTGGCTGGTCTCGTCGATCACGCTGTGCGCGCGGGTGCACACGCTCAACGGGCGCGCGCTGCCCGACGCCCCGATGGACTCGACGGTCCGCGACCTCATCGACGCCGGTATCGAGAACACCGCGTAGCGAGAACACCGCGTCGCGAGAACGTGGCGGCGAGAGCGGTTTCCGCGTCCTCGAGCGTCGGTCCCCGTCGCGTTACGGACAATCCCGGCACTCCCGGTGAGGCGGGCCCGTCGGGTCTACTGTCCCGAGGATGAACACGCGGATCGACGACCGGCGCAGCGGCGATCAGTTGGGCACGAGCCTCAAACCGAGGCACATCACCATGATCTCGATCGCCGGGGTGATCGGCGCGGGCCTGTTCGTGGGCTCCGCCACCGCGATCAACCTCGCGGGCCCCGCCGTGCTCGTCTCGTACGCGCTCGCGGGCCTCCTCGTGATCCTCGTGATGCGGATGCTCGGCGAGATGGCCACCGCGCATCCGGACACCGGCTCCTTCTCGACCTACGCCGACCGCGCCCTGGGCCGCTGGGCCGGGTGCAGCATCGGGTGGTTGTACTGGCTCTTCTGGGTGCTGGTGATCCCGGTGGAGGCCACGGCCGCGGCGGTGATCCTGGCGAAGGTGGTGGGCGGCCCGCAGTGGACCTGGGCGCTCGTCGTGGTCGTGCTGCTGACGGTGACGAACCTGTTCTCCGTGGGCAACTACGGGGAGTTCGAGTTCTGGTTCGCCCTGATCAAGGTGCTGGCGATCGCGGCGTTCCTGGTGTTGGGCGCCCTCGCGATCTTCGGCGTGCTACCCGGATCGGGCGTGTCCGGGGTGCATCATCTGTGGGACACCGGCGGATTCATGCCGAACGGGGTGGGCGCGGTGATCGCGGCGATGCTCACCACGATGTTCACGTTCATGGGCTCGGAGATCGTGACCATCGCCGCCGCGGAGTCCCCGGAGCCCGCGAAGGGCATCACCAAGGCGGTGAACTCGGTGGTCTGGCGGATCTGCCTGTTCTACCTCGGCTCGATCTTCGTGGTGGTGGCGCTGGTGCCGTGGAACTCGCTGGATTCGGCGACGGGCTCCTATCAGGCGGTGCTCAAGGGCATGAACATCCCCGCCGCCGCGGGAATCATGGACGTCGTGGTGCTGGTCGCGGTGGCGTCCTGCCTCAACAGCGCGCTCTACACCGCGTCCCGGATGCTGTACTCGCTGGCGCAGCGGGGCGACGCTCCCCGCGCCGCCGGCCGGACCACGCCGCGCGGCGTTCCCGCGGTCGCGGTCCTCGCGTCGATGCTGCTGGGGTTCCTCGCGGTGATCGGCAACTACGTGTTGCCGGAGAAGTTGTTCGGGTACCTCCTGGCCACGACGGGGGCCGTCGCGCTGTTCGTGTACCTGGTGATCGCGGTGAGCCAGATCGCGCTGCGCCGCCGGGCGACGGAGCGGTCGCCGCTGCAGATGTGGTTCTTCCCGTGGGCGACGTACGCGGTGATCGCGTTCATCGTGTTCGTCATCGTCGCGATGATCGTCGAACCCAGCCAGCGCAGCGCGGTCGGCCTCTCCACCGCCCTGGCGGCGATCGTGGTGGCCGCCAGCGTCGCCCATCAGCGCCGGGCGGCCGGCCGGCCGGCCGACGCCGCCTGACGTCCGGCCGGTTCCTCCGGCGAGAACGGGGCCGCTCCGGCCGTACGAAGCCGAATCCGGCCTCCTGGGCGGCGGAACCGCGCGTTCGCGGGGGTGCATTCGTCGCCCGCCGCGCCGGACGTGTGCTTAGTCTCAGTTCTTGGGATGAAACGGCGTAGCTACTACCATTCGTAGTAGCTACTACGTACCGTAGTAACACGGGTCGGTGACGGCGCCGGTCCACCCTCAGCCCAGGGAGAGTTGGATGAACGCACTCGACATCGCCCGTTGGCAGTTCGGCATGACCACGGTGATGCACTTCATCCTGGTCCCGCTGACCATCGGCCTCGCCCCCATGGTCGCGACGATGCAGACGATCTGGCTGGTCACGGGGAAGCGGGTGTGGCTGCGCGCCACCAACTTCTTCGGCAAGCTGTTCCTCATCAACTTCGCCCTCGGCGTGGCCACCGGCATCGTCCAGGAGTTCCAGTTCGGGATGGCCTGGAGCGAGTACAGCAAGTTCGTGGGCGACGTGTTCGGCGCGCCCCTCGCGCTCGAGGGCCTGGTGGCCTTCTTCATGGAATCGACGTTCCTCGGCCTGTGGATCTTCGGCTGGACCAGGCTGCCGAAGTACATCCACCTCGGCTGCATCTGGCTCGTCGCGCTCGGCGTCAACGCGTCCGCGTACTTCATCGTCGCCGCCAACTCGTGGATGCAGCACCCCGTGGGCGCCACGTTCAACCCCGACACCGGCCGTGCCGAGCTCACGAGCATCTGGGCCGTGCTCACCAACTCCACCACCCTCGCGGCGTTCCCGCACACCGTGTTCGGCGCATGGCTCACCGCGGGGACCTTCGTCGCCGCGATCGGCGGCTGGTGGATGGTGCGCGGCATGCGCAAGGGCGACCCCGATGCGGTGGAACTGGCGCGGATGTTCCGGCCCGTCACCCGGTTCGGCCTCGGGGTCATGATCGTCTCGGCGGTCGGCCTCGCGGTGACCGGCGACGCCCAGGCCAAGCTCATGTTCGAGCAACAACCGATGAAGATGGCGTCCGCGGAATCGCTCTGCCACACGGAGACCGGTGCGTCGTTCTCGCTGCTCACCATCGGCACGCACAACAACTGCGAATCGGTGCAGCACGTGCTGCAGGTGCCGTACGTCACCTCGTTCCTCGCCAACGGCGACCCGAACTCCACCCTCAAGGGCGTGACGGAACTGCAGGCCGAGGCCGTGGAGAAGTTCGGCCCCGGCGACTACCGACCCAACCTGTTCGTCTCGTACTGGGCGTTCCGCGCGATGATGGGCTGGTCCGTCGGATCCGGCCTGCTGGCCCTGGCCGGCCTGTGGGTCACCCGGCGGGGCCGCATACCGTCGTCGAAGTGGTTCAGCAGGCTGTGCCTCATCGCCCTGCCCACCCCGTTCCTCGCCAACAGCTCCGGCTGGGTGTTCACCGAGATGGGGCGCCAGCCGTGGGTCGTGGTCCCGAATCCCAACGGCGATCAGACGATCCGGCTCACCGTCGCCGATGCCGTGTCCGGTCACTCCACGATGATGATGGCCTTCTCGCTCATCACCTTCGCCGCCGTCTACGGCGTGCTCTACATCCTGTGGTTCGCGCTGCTGCGCCGGTACGTGATCGAGGGGCCCGCGTTGCACGACCCGCACGCCGACGACGACGGGACCGGCGACGGGCCCGACGAACCCGGCGACCCCGACGGGGCGCCGCCGGGGGAGAAGACGCCGTCCGACCGACTCTCGTTCGCGTACTAGGAGGACTGCCATGACGCTCCCCGACTACTGGTTCCTCGCGATCGCGTTCCTGTTCACCGGCTACTTCGTGCTGGAGGGCTTCGACTTCGGAGTCGGCATGCTCATGCCGATCCTCGGCCGGCGCCGCGGCCACGCCGACTACGACACCCGGCGCCGGGTGCTGCTCAACACCATCGGCCCCGTGTGGGACGGCAACGAGGTGTGGCTGATCACGGCCGGCGCGGCCATGTTCGCGGCCTTCCCGGTCTGGTACGCCACGGTGTTCTCCGGCTTCTACCTGGTCCTGCTCGCGATCCTCGTGGGGCTCATCGTGCGGGTCTGCGCGATCGAGTGGCGCGGCAAGATCAACGATCCGCGGTGGCGCGGCTGGGCGGACTTCGGCATCGGCCTCGGCTCCTGGATCCCGGCGTTCTGCTGGGGCCTGGTGTTCGCGAACATCCTGCGAGGCGTGGACATCGACGCCGACGGCCGGATGACCTCCGAGGTCTGGGATCTGCTCAACCCGTACGGCCTGCTCGGCGGTGTCGCGCTGCTGGGGCTGTTCCTGCTGCACGGCGCGATCTTCGTGGCACTCAAGTCCGACGGTGCCGTGCGCACCGACGCCCGCACCCTTGCCGCGCGGATGTGGCTGCCCGTCACCGTGATCGGCGCCGCCTTCGTGCTGTGGACGCAGCTCTCCTACGGGAAGCCGTGGACGTGGACCATGGTGGTGACGGCCGCCGCCGGCCTCGTCGCGGCGGGCGCGATGATCCGCGCCGACCGTGAGCTCGCGGCCTTCGCCGCCACCTCCCTCGCGGTGATCGGAGTGAGCGTGCTGCTGTTCGGGTCGCTGTTCCCCGACGTGCTCAACGCCACGGATCCCGCGCGGTCCATCAGCATCGCCGACGCCTCGTCCTCGCACTACACCCTGGTCGTCATGTCCTGGTGCACAGTGGTGCTGCTGCCGATGGTGATGATCTACCAGGCCTGGACCTACTGGGTGTTCCGCAAGCGGATCAGCGCCACGCAGATCCCGCCGTCGATCGGCCTGAGCCCCCGTGCCTGAACCGGCCGTCCGCACGCGCACGGGTCCTGTGGACCCGCGGCTGCTGCGGTACGCCCGCAGCTCCCGCGGGCTCATGGCGGCCGTGATCGCCTGCGGCGTGGTCGATACCGCCGCCGTGATCGCGCTCGCGTACGGCGTGGCGACGGTACTCGCCCGCCTCGTGACCGGTCCCGCGGACCTGCCCGGCCCGGTGCTCCTGGTCGCGGGCGCCGTCGCCGTCCGGGTGCTCACCACCTACGTGCGCTCGCGGATCGAGCGACGGTCCGCGGACCGCGTGGTGTCCCAGTTGCGGTCCGCCGCGCTCGGCGCCGTCGGGCCCGGCAGGCTGCCCGCGGGCACCGATCACGAGGAACTTCGCACCGCCCTCACCCGGGGCCTGGACGACCTGCTGCCCTACCTCACCGGCTACGTTCCGGCGTTGGCGCTCAGCGTGATCGCCACGCCCGCCCTGGTCGTGGCGATGTTCGTGGCCGATCCGATCTCGGGCGCCATCGCCCTGGGCACACTGCCGCTGCTGCCCGTCTTCATGGTCCTCATCGGCCTGCTCACCCGCGACCGTACGCGCCGGCGCCTCGCGGCCATGGCGAGACTCTCCTCCCGGTTGCTGGACCTCGTGGCCGGGTTGCCCACCCTGCGCGCGCTCGGCCGTCAGCGCGGCCCCGAGCGCACCGTCCGCGAGCTCGGCGAGCGCAACGCGGCCGAGACGATGGGAGCCCTGCGCATCGCGTTCCTCTCCTCGATGGTGCTCGAACTGCTCGCCACACTGTGCGTGGCGCTCGTCGCCGTGAGCATCGGCCTGCGGCTGGTGTTCGGTGAGATGACCTTGTTCGCGGGCGTCTTCGCGCTCGTGCTGGCCCCCGAGGTGTACCAGCCGCTGCGCGCGGTCGGCGCCCGGTTCCACGCCGCCGAGCAGGGAGTGGAGGCCACGTCGCGGGTGTTCGCCCTCCTCGACCACCCCGCACCCGCGGTCGGGGACGGCGCCGCCCGCACCGGCGAGATCGTCCTGCGCGGCGTCGCGGTCGACGGGCGGGACGGCGCGGCCCCGTCGGGCTTCGACGGAGTTCTCCGGCCCGGGCGGATCACCGCGCTCACGGGGCCCAATGGATGCGGGAAGTCCACCCTCCTCACGGTTCTCGCAGGGTTGACGGTGCCGGACCGCGGGGAGGTCACCGTGGGCGGTGCGCCCCTGCGCGGCGGCCCCGAGTGGTGGGCGCGCGTCGCGTGGTGCCCGCAGCACCCTTACCTCGAGCCGGGTTCCCTGGAACACAACTTCACGCTCCTGGGGGCTCCTGTGCCGCAATCCGTTCCGCGGGTCGTCGCGGCCACGGGGCTCGACGAGGTGGTCGCCGAGCGGGGGTGGGAGCGTCCCGTCGGGACGGGCGGCGCGGGGCTGTCGGCCGGTCAGCGGCAGCGGCTCGCCCTGGCGCGGACTCTCGCGCTCGGTCGCGACGTGCTGCTGTTCGACGAGCCGACCGCGCACCTGGACCCGGACCACGCCGACCGCGTGCTCGCCGAGCTGCGCGCCCGCGCCGGCGCCGGGGCCCTGGTGGTGATCGTCGGTCACGACGAGCGGGTGCTCGCGGCGGCCGACGAGGTGCTGGAGGTGCGCCGTGCATGACCTGCGGATCTGCCTGCGCGCCCTGCGGACCCGGCCGCTCGCGCTGCTGGGCGCGATCGGTGCGGGCGTTCTCACCGCGGGCAGTGCCCTGGCGCTCGCCGGGCTCTCCGCGTGGTTGATCACGAAGGCCTGGACCATGCCTCCGGTGCTCGCGCTGTCGGTCGCCGTGACGGCGGTCCGGGCGCTGGGAATCACCCGCGGGCTCATGCGGTACGTCGAGCGGCTCGCTACGCACCGCGTGGCGCTGTCCGGGCTCACCGAGCTGCGGGTGGCGCTGTACGCGCGGCTCGCCGCCGCGCCGCCCGCCGCGAGCGTCCGCCTGCGCGACGGGGAGCTGTTGGCGCGCACCGGCGCCGACGTGGACGCGGTGGGGGACCTGCTGGTGCGCACCGTGATCCCCGCGGCGACCGCGCTCACCGTGTCCGGTGCCGCGGTCGGCTGGGCGGCGTTCGTCGACCCGCGCGCGGGCGCGGTTCTGGCGGGCTGCCTGCTGGTGGCCGGGGTGCTCGCGCCGTGGCTCGTGGTGCGGGCCACCCGCGCCCGCGCCGCCGCCGAGGCCGCCGGCAGCGAGGAGTTCGGCGCCGCCGCGTCGGCGGTGCTCGACCACGCCGGGGAGCTCGCCGTCGCCGGACGTCTCGCCGCCGTGCGCGCCCGTGCCGATGAGGCGGAGGCAGCGCGTCGCTCGGCGGTGGACCGCGCCGCCCGGATCGGCGCGCTCGCCGACGCCGCGGTGCCGCTCGCGGTGGGGGTGGCCGTCCTCGGCGCCCTCCTGCTCGCATTCACCCGCGCGGGCGCCGCGGACCCGATGACGCTGGGCATCCTGATCCTGCTGCCGCTGAGCGCGTTCGAGGCGGTCGCCCCGCTGCCCGACGCCGCCCGGCAGTACGTGAGATCGGCCGACGCCGCCTCGCGCCTCGCGCCCCTGCTGGATCTCGTTCCGGCCCCCGCGGCGGGGGAGCGGACCGTGGCCGGGCGTCCCGTGCTGGAGCTGGACGGCCTCGTCCTGCGCCCCGGCGACAGGCTCCTGGTGCGCGGCGAATCCGGCGCCGGGAAGACCACGCTGCTGCTGGCCCTGGCCGGCCTCGACACCCGCGGCGGCCGGGTGCTCGTGGACGGTGCGCCCGCCGCGGACTACGCGGACCTCCCCGCCGCGGTCGGGTTCTTCGGCGAGGACGCGCACGTCTTCGCCACCTCGCTCGCCGAGAACTGCCGCGTGGCGCGCGGCGATGCGACCGATGCGGAGATCGAGACCGCGCTGCGCGCAGTGGGGCTGGGCCCGTGGATCGACGGGCTCACCGATGGGGTGCACACCGCGCTGGATCACGGCGCCGATTCGCTCTCCGGCGGCCAGCGGCGCAGGCTGCTGCTGGCCCGCGCCCTGGTGAGCCGCGCCACCGTCGTCCTGCTGGACGAGCCGACGGAGCACCTGGACCGCGCCGACGCCGGGCGGCTGCTCGACGAGATCCTGGACCCCGCCGGTCTGTTCCGCGGGCGCACCGTCGTGGTCGCCGGACACGCGGCGCCGGGCCGCGTCGCGGTTCCCGAGATCCGGGTTCAGCGGCCGTCCGCCGAATCCCGGCGCGGAGGCCCGCAGAACCCGACGTTCGGAACGGCCGGAGCCGCGGCACGGGCGCTCAGGCCATGACGCCCGCGATGGCGGCGTCCACCGCGGCCTCGGCGAGCGGCCACTGCTGATCGCCGGGCAGGTGGTGCAGGGGGCCGCGCAACGCCATCTCCGCGAAGCCGTGCACCATCGACCAACAGGACCAGGTGGCGGACCGTCGCGCCGCGGGTGCGAGTAGGCCCGCGTGCACCATGAGGTCGAGGGAATCGGTGAGGGCGACGTACGGCGGTATGCCGGAGAGGGATTCGGGGTCGGGCACCTCGTCGCCGAAGAAGCAGACGGAGAACCAGCCGGGCTCAGCGAGCGCGAAAGCGATGTAGCCCAGGCCCACGGCGCGCAGCCGCTCGACCGGGCCCTGCCCCGCGGAGACCGGCATCGCGTCGGCCATCCGCTGCTCGATCGCGGCGGACACCGCCCGCAGCAGGGCCAGCCGGTCGGGGAAGTGGCGGTAGGCGGCGTTGGGGCTGACGCCCACCCGGCGGGTCACCTCGCGGATGGTCAGCGCCGACGGCCCGCCGCCGCGCGTGACCTCCAGGCCCGCGTCGACCAGCGCCTGCGCCAGGTCCCCGTGGTGGTACGCCATGAACCCTTGTGCCCCCTGCCACTCGTGTGTACGGTGTGAACATAACAGATGTGTACACCGTGAACATCAGTCGGAGGAACCCATGAACGCCGTACCGCCCGTCGTCGACCGCGAGACCTGGCAGCAGCAGCTCGACGAATTGCGCATCCGCGAGAAGGCCGCCACCCGCGAACTGGACGCCATCGCCGCCCAGCGCCGGCGGCTGCCCGCCGTGCAGCTCCCCGAGTACCGGCTGACCGCCGAGGACGGCTCCACCGTGACCCTCGCCGAGGTCTTCGACGGCAGGAGCCAGCTCATCACCTACCACCACATGTGGACCGACGGGAACGAGTGGCAGTGCGGCGGCTGCACCGGTGTCACGGCGCACTACGCCCGGCTCGACTTCCTGGAGAACTGGGACGCCCGGATGGTGGTGATCACCAACGGCCCGATCGACGAGGTCCTCGCCTACAAGAAGAAGCTCGGGAACACGATGACCTGGTACTCGACCGCCGGATCGAGCTTCGGCGCCGACATGGGGGCCAGCCCCGGCGGCGGCTTCGCCTACAACACCTTCGTGCGCGACGGGGACACCGTCTACCACCAGTGGCAGACCTTCAGCCGGGGCGCCGAGCAGGTGTCCTACACCTTCGGCCTCCTCGACGTGCTGCCCTACGGGCGCCAGGAGGTGTGGCAGGACGCCCCCGACGGCTGGCCCCAGGACCCGACGTACGCTCGCTGGGCGTCGTCGAAGCAGATGGCCGACTGGTACGGCTCGGCGTAGCCTCCCCGGCGCGCCGTCGCCCGACCGCTACTGTGACATGACTGAGACATGGTCGCGTCGCGGTGGAGAGGTCACGGCGACGTCGCGACCGCAGGCTAGGAGTCATGTACCGAATCGACCGACCGCTCATCGCGGCCGCGCTGTCCGCGCTGGCCTTCGCGATGCTCTACCTGGGTGCCGTGGGCACGCCGGTGGGCCAGTTCATCGACCAGGAGGTCATGAACCGCGTCTCCGGCGCCGCCGGCGTCGACGTCCCCACCCGTGGGGTGCTGGGCGATCTGCAGGTGCCGATCCTCCTGGCCCTGGCCGTCGCCGCCGGCGCGGTGGTGCTCGCGCGCCACTCGCTGCGGGTGTGGGTGGAGGCGTTCCTCACCCTCGGCGTGGGCGTGGTCGCCGCCGTGGCGCTCAAGGTCGTACTGCCGCGCCCCGAGCTGGGCGTGGGGCCGCTGCTCAACTCGTTCCCGTCGAACACCGTCGCGGCGGTCGCGGTGATCGCCGTCGCCGCGACGGTCGCCGCGCGGGCGGGCTCCTCACGCGCCGTGGTCGCCCTCACCATGCTGGGCCCCGCCGTCGTGGTCTCGGTGGCCGTGGTCGCGCAGCAGTGGCACCGCCCCGCCGACGTGCTCGGCGCGTGGCTGCTCGCCGGGTTCTCGGCGGCGCTCGCCCGCGTCCTGTGCCTCGCGGCGGACTGGGTCGCCGAGCTCCCGGCGGCGATGACGGCGGAACGGAGGCGCGCGGGTGGTCGCCCTGCTGCTCATCGAGGATGACGAGAACATCGTCGAGGGGCTGACCCTCTCGCTGGAACTGCTCGACCACCGCCTCGCGCACCTGCCGGCGGCCACCGACGACCTCGAGGAGCGCGTCGGCGCCGCGGACGTGGTGCTCCTCGACCTCGGCCTCCCGGGGGAGGACGGCTTCGCCGTGTGCCGCAGGATCCGGCGGTCGAGCCGGGTGCCGATCATCATCCTCACGGCGCGTTCCGACGACATCGACACCGTCGCGGGCCTCGAGGCCGGCGCGGACGACTACGTGGTCAAGCCGGTCAGCCCGCGCGTGCTGGACGCCCGGATCAAGGCCGCGATGCGGCGCGCGGTACTCGAAGATCCGCCGGCGCCCGAGCCGGACCCCGCGGCCGTCGCGCCCGCCCCCGGCACGGGGCTCGTGATCGACCGTGCGGCCGCCGAGGTCTTCCGCGACGGTGTCGCGCTGCCGCTGAGCCCGATCGAGAAGCGCATGATGTACGCCTTCGAGGACCACGCAGGGCAGGTGCTCAGCCGCGAGCAGCTGCTGAGCCTCGCCTGGAACCAGGACTTCCTCGGCGACTCGCGCCTCGTGGACAACGCCATCCTGCGGTTGCGCGCGAAGATCGATCCCGACGACGGCGAGAGCCGGATCGAGACCGTCCGCGGATTCGGTTACCGGTTCCGGGGCGACAGGTGAGCCTGCGCCTCCGGGTCATCCTGTCGACGGTGCTCATCGCGTGCGCCACGGCCTTGGTCACCGGGGGCGCGCTGGGGTACCTCGCCCGGGGGTGGGTCTACGAGGACGCGCAGGAGGCCGCGCTCACCACCTTCCGGCACGAGATGGAGATGTTCGACAAGGGCCGCGACCTGTCGGAGCTGGGGCCGGACACCGCCGTCTTCCGGGATGGGCGGGTCGTGGAGCAGGGCGGAGGCGTGGCGCCGCTCGTGCCCCCGGAGATGGAGAACTACCTCCAGAGACTGAACGTGGGGTACCGGTTCCAGCGGATGCCCGACGGGCAGGTGCTGGTGGGGCATTCGCTCAGCTCGAACGTGCTGCCGCCGGGCGCCTCCGCGGTGACGATCTACCGGCTCGCGCCCCTCGGCGACGTGTCCGCGCGGCTGCGCCAGCTGACTCTGCTCATCGCCGCGGCGTCCGTGGGCGGCGGGATGCTCGGCGGCGCGGTCGGACTGGTCCTCGCGCGCCTGCTCACCCGGCCGCTGCGCCGGCTCAAGGAGGTCGCGGCGCAGGTCGCCTCGGGTGACCGGGACGCGCGCCTGCCCGAGACCTCCGTCGCCGAGCTGCGCGACATGACCACCACGTTCAACGCCATGCTGGACCGGCAGTCCGAGGTGATCGAGGTGCTCAGCCGTGAGGAGGAGCGCTCGCGGCGGTTCGTCAGCGACGTCTCGCACGAGCTCCGCAGCCCCCTCGCCGCGCTCGTCCCGGCCGCGGAGGTGCTGCGGGAGCAGGTGCGGGGCGACGGTCCGCCCGGCCGCGCGGCCCGGCTCGTGGGGCGGGAGATCGACGAGCTGGCGCAGCTCGTGGAGGACCTGCTGGAGATGACGCGGCGCGACGCCGGCACCGTCTCCCTGCAGATCGAGGAGCTCGAGGTGAGGGAGCTCGTCGGGTCCGCGCTGGAGCGGCGCGGCTGGTCCCGCGTCGCCGTCTCCGGGCGCCCGGCGGTGCTGCGCACCGATCCGAGGCGCGTGGTCGCCGTCGTGACCAACCTCGTGGGCAACGCGCTGCGGCACGGGGCCGAGCCGGTCACCGTCGCCGTGGACCCGACCGCCGACGGTGCGCTGGTGACCGTGCGCGACCGGGGCGACGGGGTGCCCGCGGGGCACGAGGAGGCCGTGTTCACCCGCCTGCACAAGGTGGCCGAGGCGCGCACCCGCAGCGGTGGCGTGGGCCTGGGGCTCGCGATCGCCCGGGAGAACGCGCGCCTGCTGGGCGGCGACGTGCGGTACGCGCGCGACGGCGGCGAGACCGTGTTCACCGCGTGGTTCGTGGACCGGCCCGCGAAGCCCTGACCTCGTCGTTCGCCGAGAGATTAAATCCGTTGCCGGGGGCCGCGGCCGGGCGTAGCGTCGGTCCTGTCAACGGAAAGGAGGTGATCCGAGAAATGGTGAATTTCAGGATCAAGGAGGTGGCTGACCGCTAGGCGGCCACCCACCTGGAATGACGGGGCCCCCTTCGGCGCGTGAGGTTCACGCCCGGAGGGGGTTCTCCGTCGTCCGGGGCCCGTGCCCTATCCCGCGGCCACGTCGCGGCGCGCGGCGAGGGCGATCGCACCGGCCCCGAGGAGCACCGTCGCCGCGGCGAGTCCGGCGATCACCGGCGCGCTCGCCGCGTCGATCGGGAGGGTGCCGACGGCGTGCAGCGGCGACAGGTCGCGCGCCCAGCCGGGCAGCCGCAGCGTCTCGGCGAGCATTCCCACCACCGCGGCCCACGCCACGAGGAGCCAGCCCAGGGCGACCGGGCGCGACGTGGCGCCGCGCGCCGCGAGCCCCACCGCCACCACGAAGCAGACGGGAACCAGGTAGCCGAGGCCGGCGCCGAACGAGACCCCCACGTCGGATCCGTTCCCGCTGGCGGCGGCCGTCGCCACCCCGAGCACGAGGGCGCCGGCGAGGAGCACCGTCGCCGCGACCGCCAGGGCCGTGCCGCCCCAGGCGAGCCACCACGCGCGCTGCCGCACCCGGGTCGACCCGACGAGGCCGAGGCGCCCCGTCGCCTCCTCCTGCCCGAGGCGGCCCACCACCTGCAGCCCCGCCGCCGCCGCGCACAGCGCGATGAACAGGACCGCGATGCTGCCGACGAGGTCGGTCGCGCGGGAGACGCCGAGCGCCTCGAGCATCATCGGGTTCGCCTCGACGAGCTCGGTGACCTCGGTGGACAGGACCCCGAACACCGCGGCGAGTACCACCGCGAGGAGGGTCCACCCGAACGCGGTGCCGCGCACCAGCC
>NZ_HE997626.1:2043019-2068708 GCF_000312385.1 Tsukamurella sp. 1534
CCACGACGCCCGCCCCGAGGTCCCTGCGGCGCGCCACCGTGATCGCCGCCGCCGTCAGAGTCGCGGCGAGCGCGGCGAGGCCCAGCACGGGCAGCGCCCGCGGATCACCGCCGAACGGGCGGATCTCGGCGGGCCAGCCCAGTGGGCTCAGCCACGTCGCTGCCAGCTTCCGGCCGTCGACAACGGCGCGAATCAGGAAGCAGGCCAACAGGACTGCGAGGGATATCGACCACGCCGTGCGCGCCGACTGGGCCAGCTGCCCGGCCAGCAGGCCCACGCCGGCGAACACCGCCATGAGCAGGGCGACGCCCGCGCCGTACCAGGCGCCGCCGGAGTACCCGCCCGCCGTGCCGGCGGCCAGGCCCGACAGGATCCCGGTGGCTGCGCACGCGCCGCCCACCGCGAGGCACGCGGAGTACAGCGGCGCGAGCGGGGCGATGCGGGTGGCGGTGATCAGCTCGGTGAGGCCGCCCTCCTCCTCGCGGCGGGTGTGCCGGACGGCGAGCGCGATCCCGCAGACCGCCACCAGGATCTGGCCCAGGAGGCCCACCTCGAGCGCCGCGATCCCGCCGATGGTGTCGAGGTCGTAGCCGCGGCCGTTGAGTGCCGCGCCCGACGCGGAGTCGCCGATCGAGGCCGCGTATCCGGCGCGGTCCGCGGGAGCGGAGTACAGCCCGGCGATGCTCGCCGCGGTGGCGGCGACGAGTGCCGCGATGAGCAGCGGCGCGCCGATCAGGCCCACCCGGCCGGTGCGCAGCCGCAGCCGGGTCAGGGCGAGCACCCCGGTCATCGTTCCTCCCCGTAGTGCGTGAGGAACAGCTGCTCCAGGCTGGGCGGGTGCACCGACAGCTCGGTGGGATCGGATGCGGCCACGGTGGCCACGGCCTTCGCGAGCCCGTCGTGCGAGGCGGTGAGCGTGGTGCGCACGCCGCCCGGCGTCACCGTCGAATCGAGGTCCGCGACGCCGGCGAGCCCGGCGAGGCCCGACGGGGTGGCGGGCGTGACGGCCTCGATGGTGGTCCGGGTGCCGGCGCGGAGCTCCGACAGCGTGCCGGTGGACACCGTCGCCCCCGCCCGGACGATCGTCACCCGGTCGCACAGCGCGTCCACCTCGTCGAGGATGTGGCTGCTCAGCAGCACCGTTCGGCCCTCGTCGTTGCGCTCGCGCACGGCCGCCTGGAAGCGGGCCTCCATGAGCGGGTCGAGGCCGGAGGTCGGCTCGTCGAGCACGTAGAGGTCGGCGTCGCAGGCCAGCGCCGCGACGAGGGCGACCTTCTGCCGGTTGCCCTTGGAGTAGGTGCGGGCTCGTTTCGTGGGGTCGAGTTCGAAGCGCTCGATCAGTTCGTCCCGGCGGCGCTCGTCGAGGTGGCCCTGCAGCCCGCCGAGGATGTCGATGCATTCGCCGCCGCTGAGGCCGGGCCACAGCGACACGTCGCCGGGCACGTAGGCGAGGCGGTCGTGCACCTCCGACGCGGCAGCCCGCGGGTCCAGGCCGAACACGCGGGCCTCGCCGCCGTCCAGGGTGAGCTGGCCGAGCAGCGCGCGGATGGTGGTGGACTTGCCGGCGCCGTTCGGGCCGAGGAAGCCGTGCACCTCGCCCTCGCGGACGTCGAGGTCGAGGCCGCCGAGGGCGACGGCCCGGCCGAAGGACTTGCGGAGCCCTCTCGCAGAAACTGATAGTGACTTTCTCATGACAGTGACTGTACGTTGCTCGGGGCCCCATGGGAAGATGCTTCAGAGAGTCACTGTCAGAATCGTGTCGGAGCAGGAGGGAGGCCCCAGTGGACGGACCGGAGGGTTCGACGGTGCACGCGACGCCGCGGGTGCCCACGCCGACGCTGCGCGAGCGTAAGAAGATGGCCGCGATGGTGCACATCCAGCGGGTCGCGCTGCGCATGTTCGACGAGCGCGGATTCGACGGCGTCAGCGTGGAGCAGATCGCCGCGGAGGCGGACGTCTCGCCGAGCACCGTCTACCGCTACTTCGGCACCAAGGAGGGGCTGGTGCTCACCGACGCCTTCGATGAGCGTTCCCTCGCGTCGATGGGTTACTTTCTAGCGCAGGGTGTTCCGCCGTGGGAGGCGGTGATGTCCGCGGTGTTCCAGGTGTCGGGGGACGCGAAGGAGGCGCTCGACGAGACCGCCGCCGTCCGCGCGCGGTTGTGGTTCACCGAGCCGTCGGTGCGGGCCGCCGCGTTCCTCCAGATCGACGAGGCGACCGAGGTGCTGGCCGGGGCCGTCGTCCAGGGCGGGCGGTACGACGCGCTGGAGGCGCGCGTCATCGCGAACGCCATCCTGTGGTCACTCGTCGCGGCGCTGCGGAACTGGTACGAATCGGGCGGGGGAGACGACTGGCACGCGCACCTGACGTCGGCGTTCGACACCCTCCGCAGCCTGGGCGTGCCGCCGGCGGCGGCGCCGGATCAGCCGGCGTAGCGGTTGAGCTTCGCGCTCAGGCGCGGGACGAGCTCGCCGTCCGCGTCCACGCGCTCCTCGACGTAGGCGAGGGCGCCGCCCTGCTCGACGAGGCCGTACAGGCGCTTCGAGGCGCCGACCAGCGGGGAGGTCTTCGAGCGGATCACCACGTCGGAGGCCAGCTCCCACGCGGTCTGGGAGACGGGCTTGCCGTAGTACAGCTCGACGATGCCGCTGGCGTGCGTGAGGACGAACTCGATCTCGTCGTCCTCGCCGATCCGCCAGAAACCGGATTCGCGGAGGTCGGGTTCGACGTACTCGCCGTCCTCGCCGAGCTTCCAGGAGCGGGACTCCCAGGAGAGGTAGTTCTGGCCGTCGTGGCTCACGACGGCCTGTTGGCCGAAGCGGTAGTCGCCGGACTCGTCGTGGCCCTCGCCCTCGCCGCGCCACACGCCCACGAGCGGCAGCAGCCCGAGCAGGCCCTGGTGCAGGTCGGGGCCCTGCCGCAGGTTCGCGGTGTCGTCGGGGAGGGGGAGGTCCGGGAGGTTCGCGATGTTCCGCGAGGACGTGGTCTCGGCACGCCCGATGGCGGCGTCCAGTGCCTCTTGGCCGGACCCCTGCGCTGCGTCGGACTCGGGAGTGACCTGATCGTCGCTCACCAGGCGGTCCTACTGGCCGTCGGTCAGGACGCGGTAGACCACGAAGATGGCGAACGCGAAGATCGCGACCGACGCCACCGCCATCAGGATCTCGAAGAAGATGACCATGGCTCGATACTAGACCCCGGCGCGCGGCCCCTCGCAACCGCACGAGTCCCGGTGATGGAAGGTGGTCGGCACCCGGACGACGCGCCGCGCACCGTCGAACCCGTCGATCCGTTCGACGAGCAGGTCGACGGCGCGCCGGCCGATGGTCTCGACGTCCTGCGCGGCCGCGGTGAGACCGGGGGAGAACAGGTCGGACCACTCGAAGTCGTCGTACGCCACGAGCGCCACGTCGTGCGGAACCCGCAGGTCGAGCTCTCGCAGGGCGCGCATCGCGCCCACCGTCATCTCGTTGTTGAGCGCGACGAGGGCGGTGGGCCGCGGCGCCCGCGCCCGGAACATCGCCAGCGTCTGGACGCGGGCCTCGTCGGCGCGGGAGTCGCCGCAGCGCACGTGGCGGGGCGCGGCGCGCAGCCCGGCCCGCTCCATCGCGGCGGTGAACCCGTCGATCCGCTCCGCGGTGGACTGGATGCCGGGCCGCCCGGTGAGGACGCCGATCCGCTCGTGCCCGATGTCGGCGAGGTGGGCGGTGAGCCGCGCGACGGGCTCGGCGCCCTCGGAGGCCACCTGGTCGACGTCCGCCTCCGACAGCCGGTCGATGAGCACGAGCGGGGTGCCGCTGGACCGGATCATCGGGACCGTCTCGCGCTCGGAGAGCGGCGCCGGCGCCATGATGAGGCCGTCCACCCGGCGGTCCAGGAGCGAGCCGACGAGGCCCTTCTCGGTGTCGGTGTCGTCGTGCGAATCGCCCATCATGAGCGTGTATCCCAGCTCTGAGGCGCGGGATTCGACGGCCCGCATGAGCGGGCCGAAGTAGGGGTTGCGGCCGGCGGCGATGCTGAGCGCGAGGACCCCCGAGCGCGACGTGGCCAGCGCGGTGGCGAGCGCGTTGCGCCGATAGCCGGTGGACGCGATCGCCGCGAGCACGGCGTCCCGCGTGCGCGGATCGACTCGCCGCGTCTCGTTGACGACGTGCGAGACCGTACTGATCGACACTCCCGCCGCAGCGGCGACGTCGGCCATGGTCCCCATGGGTCGATTGTGCACCACGACCTGCGACGCGCAAGCGTTTGCGCAAACCCTTGCGCGCCTCTCGTCAGGAGGTATAGCGTCCGGAACCGGAACCGTCGTGTGACGCACGACACAGATTCGGGTCGAAACGGAGTCCCCATGTCCCCTCGCAAGAGCATCCGAGTCGCGGCCGTGTGCTGCGCCCTCACCGTCGGCCTCACCTCGGTGGCCGCCTGCAATCGCGACGGAGGCTCGTCGGGCGGCGGCGGGGTCAAGGTCGGCCTCATCACCAAGACCGACACCAACCCGTTCTTCGTGAAGATCCGCGAGGCCGCGAAGGCGCAGGCCGACAAGCAGGGCGCGGAACTGGTGGCCCTCGCGGGCAAGTTCGACGGGGACAACGAGGGCCAGGTGGCCGCGATCGAGAACCTGGTCAGCCAGGGCGCCAAGGGAATCCTCATCACGCCCAACTCGTCCACCGGCATCCTCGCCGCGATCAAGAAGGCCCGGGACGCCGGCGTCGTGGTCATCGCCCTGGACACCGCGACGGACCCGGCGGACGCCGTCGACGCCACCTTCGCCACGGACAACCAGGAAGCCGGCCGGCTGCAGGGCGCCTGGGTCAAGGGCGCGCTCGCCGGTCGGCCCGCCAAGCTGCTCATGCTCGACGGGACCGCGGGCAGCACCGTCTCCGACTTCCGGCACCGGGGCTTCCTGGAGGGCATCGGCCTCGCGGAGAACGCGCCCGAGGTGGCCGGCAAGGAGAACACCAACGGCGACCAGACCAAGGCACAGACCGCGATGGAGAACCTGCTCCAGCGCGTGCCGGACGCCAACGCGCTGTACACGATCAACGAGCCGGCGGCCGCCGGCGGTTACGAGGCGGCGAAGAAGGCCGGCAAGACCGCCCAGCTCACGATCGGCTCCATCGACGGCAGCTGCACCGGTGTGGACAACGTGAAGAAGGGCGTCATCGGCGCCACCGTGCTGCAGTTCCCCGCGAAGATGGCCGAGCAGGGCGTGGACGCCGTGGTCGCGTTCGGCAAGGACGGCACCAAGCCGAGCGGCTTCAACAACACCGGCTCGCAGCTGGTGACGGACAAGCCGATCGCCGGCCTCGAGTCCAAGGACACCGCGTGGGGCGCGCAGAACTGCTGGGGCCAGGCGTGAGCCTGTCCCGGCCGTCCCTCGCGGGCGTCTTGCGAGAACCGCTCGCGGGGCCGCTCGCCGCCCTCGTCGTGGCGTGCGTGGTGTTCTTCATCCTCACGCCGCAGTTCGCCACGGGGTACAACATCTCGCTGATCCTCCAGCAGTCCATGGTGATCGGGATCCTCGCCGTCGCCCAGTCGCTGATCATCCTCACTGCGGGCATCGATCTCTCGATCGGCGCCACATGCGTCCTCGGCACCGTCGTGCTGGCGAAGGTGGCGGGAACGGACCCCGTTCTCGCCATGGTGATCGCGCTCGTCGTGTGCGTGGCCGTCGGCGCACTCAACGGCGCCCTGGTGACGGTGCTCAAACTGCCGCCGTTCATCGTGACGCTCGGCATGTTCACCATCGTGGCCGCCGCCACCCAGCTCTACGCGGGATCGCAGACCTACCGGGTGGCCGACGGTCCGCTGACCGCGCTCGGCAAGGAGCTCAAGGTCTTCGGGTTCCCGCTCACCCTGGGCCTGGTGGTGCTGCTCGGCGTGTACGCCGCGGCCTGGTACGTGCTCAACCGCACCGCCACCGGGCGGCACGTGTACGCGGTGGGTGGCAATCCGGTCTCCGCGTCGCTGGCCGGCATCAAGACCTCGAAGACGGTGTTCGGGGTGTACCTGGTGTCCGGGATCATCGCCGCCGTCGCGGCGTGGGCGGCCCTGGGGCGCATACCGACCGCGGACCCCAACGCCTTCCAGACCGCCAACCTCGACACCATCACCGCCGTCGTGATCGGCGGGACGAGCCTGTTCGGCGGCCGCGGCTCGGTGCTCGGGACGCTGGTCGGCGCGCTCATCGTCGGGGTGCTGCGCAACGGCCTCACCCTGGTGGGGATCGACAACCTCTACCAGAACATCGCCACCGGAGTGCTCGTGATCGCGGCCGTGGCGCTGGACCAGCTGTCGCGGAGGAGGCTGCAATGAGCGACCCGCAGGAGAAGCCCGACGACGCCACCGGTCCCGGCACGTCGAGCCCGGATCCGGTGAGTCCCGGTGCGGCGCGGCCGGTCCCGGTGATGCAGGCCACCGGCCTGGTGAAGCGTTACGGCCAGGTGGAGGCGATCGCGGGCGCCGATTTCGAGCTCCGCGCGGGCGAGGTGCTCGCGGTGATCGGCGACAACGGCGCCGGGAAGTCGAGCCTCATCAAGGCGCTCTCGGGGGCGCTGGTGCCCACCGAGGGCGAGATCCGGCTCGACGGTGCGCCCGTGCACTTCAAGAGCACCCTCGACGCCCGCAACGCGGGGATCGAGACCGTCTACCAGGACCTCGCGGTGATCCCCGCGCTCGACATCGCGGCCAACGTGTACCTCGGGCGCGAGCGGCGCAAACCGGGAGTGCTGGGATCGGTGTTCCGGCAACTGGACCGGAAGGCGATGCGGGACTCGGCGGCGGCGCACCTGGCGGATCTGAAGATCGGCATCCCGTCCGCGACCCGCGCCGTGGAGACCCTGTCCGGCGGGCAGCGGCAGGGCGTCGCGGTGGTGCGGGCGGCGGCCTTCGGCAAGAAGGTGATCATCATGGACGAGCCCACCGCGGCCCTCGGGGTGCGGGAGTCCGGGCAGGTGATCGACCTGATCCGGCAGATCCGCGACCGCGGCACCCCCGTGATCCTCATCAGCCACGACATGCCGCACGTGTTCGAGGTGGCGGACCGCATCCACGTACACCGGCTGGGCCGCCGTGCGGCCGTGGTGGATCCGCGGCAGCGCTCCATGTCGGACGTCGTCGCGCTCATGACCGGTGCGCTGGAGCCCACCGATCTGGAGGCCGCGGGTGGGCCGTGATCCCTCCGCCGGGGCACCCGCCGGCCTGTTCGTGGGTCTCGCGACCGTCGACGTGATCCAGCGGGTCGCGGAGCTGCCGAGGCCGAACGCGAAGGTCACCGCGACCCGGCAGGACGTCGCGGGCGGCGGACCGGCGCTCAACGCCGCCGCGACCTTCGCCGCGCTCGGCGGCCGGGCGGTGCTCGCCGCCCCCGTCGGCGACGGTCCGCTGGGCCGGCTGGTGCGGGACGATCTCGCGCGATGCGGCGTGACGCTGATCGACCTTGCGGACAACGGATTCGAGCCGCCCGTCTCCTCGATCACCGTGCACGCGCCCACCGGCGACCGGCAGATCGTCTCCTACGACGGCACCGGATACCCGGACGCCGCGCCCGCGGTCGGCGCCGCCGGCTTCGACGTGCTGCTGCTCGACGGGCACGGGCCCGCCGCGGCCCGCGGCGCGATGGACGCCGCCGTCGCGGCCGGCGTACCCACCGTGATCGACGCCGGCCGCTGGCGCCCCGTCTTCGCCGACCTGCTGCCGCGGGCGGCGCACGTGATCTGTTCCGCCGACTTCCAGGCACCCGAACCGGTCTCGGGCCCGCGCACCGTCGCCGTGTCCGACGGCGCCGGCCCCCTGCGGTACGTCGCCGACGGCGTGGCGGGCACCGTCGAGATCCCGCGGGTGGACGTGGTCGATACGCTCGGCGCCGGCGATGTGCTGCACGGCGCGTTCGCGCACGCGATCGCGTCCGGGACACCCGTCCCCGAAGCCCTGGCGGCCGCGGCGGCGCACGCCTCGGACAAGTGCCGCTACCCGGGCGTGCGGGAGTGGCTGGACACGGTGAGGAGCCTGCGGTGACCGACGCCTTCGACGCCCTGGTCGACGCCGCCCGGGCGCTCGCGGCGCGCCCCGGCCGGGCGATCCTCGGCATCACCGGCGCCCCGGCGTCCGGCAAGTCGACGCTCGCGGAGCGGATCGTCGAGGCCCTCGGCGGCGACGCGGTCCTGGTGCCCATGGACGGCTTCCATCTCGACGACGCGGTGCTGCGCGCCCACGGCAGCTGGGAGCGCAAGGGCGCGATCGACACCTTCGACGGTGCCGGCTACGCCCACCTGCTGCGCCGCCTCCGGGAGGGCGGCGGCACCGTCTACGCCCCGCGGTTCGACCGCGGCCTGGAGGCGAGCATCGCCGGGGCGATCGAGGTGCCCCCGTCGGTGCCGCTCGTGGTCACCGAGGGGAACTATCTGCTCGCGGGGGAGGAGCCCTGGCCGAGTGCCCGCGCCGCGTTCGACGCGGTGTGGTTCCTGCGGATCGATCCCGGGCTGCGGCGCGAGCGACTCGTGCAGCGCCACATGCGGTTCGGGCGCACCGCGGAGGAGGCCCGCCTGCGCGCCGACGGATCGGACGAGACCAACGCCCGCCTCATCGAGGCCACCGCCCCGCGGGCCGACCGCATCGTCGACCTCGCGTGACCGCGGCCGTGTTCCCCTCCGCTGCGTTCGCTCCCCCGTTCCCGGCCGTGGGGAGCGAACGCAGCGGAGGGGAGGAGCGTCAGAGCTGGGAACGGCCCGGCCTCGCCAGCAACTCGCGGAGCCCCGCGTCGATGAAGTCCGTGTCCACCGGGTTCTGCCCTCCGCCCGCGAAATGGCCCCAGACGCCGGGGATCACGCGCACCTCGCCGCGCTCGATGAACTGCGACGCCCAGGTCTCGTCCTCGGGCGGGAAGTACAGGTCCTTCTCCGCCGGCATCGCCAGCAGCGGGCAGCGGATCGAGCGGAGCGCGGCCTCGGTGTCGCCGCCGAAGCCCGGGGTGTTCCCCACGTCCCCGGTGTGCCAGGTGCGGATCATCGCGAGCAGGTTGTTCGGGTCGCGGCCGTCGCGGAAGAACTGCTCCCAGAAGCCGTGGAGGAAATCGTCGAGCGAGGTGAAGCCCATCTCCCGCCACGTCTCGTCCCAGTAGAAGGCCTGCGAGAAGCCCCAGCCGGAGTAGACCCGGGCGAAGGCCCGCAGCCCCTTGATCGGCGGGCGCGCGGGGTCGTAATCCCCATCGGCCCAGGCGGTGTCGGCCGTGAGCGCCGTCTCGAGGGACTCGAGGAAGACCTGGTTGTGCGGCGCGGTCCGGCTGGAGCCGCAGAACGGGGCGGCGCGCTCCACCATCTCCGGGTGGCTCACCGCCCATTGGTAGGTCTGGCCGGCGCCCATCGACCAGCCCGTGACGAGCGCGATCGACGTGATGCCCCACTTCTCCGTGATCAGCCGGTGCTGCGCCTGCACCTGGTCGTAGAACGTGACCAGCGGGAACCGCGCGTGATCGTACGGGGAGGCCGAGTTCGACGGGGACGTGGACAGGCCGTTGCCCAGCATGTTCGGGATCACGATGAAGTACTCGCCGGGATCGAGCGTCCTGCCCGGGCCGATGAGCCACTCGTTGTCGGTGTGCCAGCCGGAGTACCAGGTGGGGTAGACGATCACGTTCGACTTGTCGGCGTTGAGAGTGCCGAAGGTCTTGTAGGCCAGGCGCGCTCCCCGCAGGGTGTGGCCGGACTGGAGCGTGAGGTCACCGAGTTCGAAGTACTCGGCATCGGTGGGAGCGGGCACGGCGCCTCCTCGGCATGGCATAGAACTTCCATCCGGAAGCTTACTCGAACCGTACGGCAGGAGAGGGCTTCCCGCCGCCGATCGGACACCGTTACGCGGAATCCGACCCGGGGCTCTTCTCTCCCTACAGGTTTTCGATCGAGGGGGACGCCTCGCGGTCGCGCCGGCGGAGCGCCGGCTTGTCGATCTTCCCGACGGGGTTCTTCGGGATCTCGTCGAGCAGGATCAGGTCGACCGGGACCTTGGCCCTCGCGAGCTCGCCCTGCAGTGCGTCGATGAGGCCCGCCGTGGTCACCGTGGCGCCCTCGCGCAGCGACACGTAGGCCACGGGCACCTCGCCCAGCACGTCATGCGGGCGCCCGATCACCGCCGCCTCGAACACCTGCGGGTTCCGGTACAGCTGAGCCTCGATCTCCTTGGGGTAGATGTTCTCGCCGCCGCGGATCACCATGTCCTTCAGCCGGTCCACGAGTCGGAGGTACCCGTCCTCGTCGAGCAGGCCGACGTCGCCGGTGCGCAGCCACCCGTCCACGATCGTCTCGGCCGTCGCATCGGGGCGGCCCAGGTACCCGGACATCACCACGTCGCCGGCGATGAGCACCTCGCCCGTCTCCCCGCGCGGTACGTCGCGGAGCGCACCGTCGACGATGCGGATCCGCTGGCCCGGGAGGGGTGGCCCGACGGTGCCGGGCTTGCGCGGGCCGTCGAGCGGGTTGACGGCCGAGGCCGTCGTGGTCTCCGACAGCCCGTAGCCCTCGACGATCGGCACGCCGAACCGTGACTCGAACCGCTCGATGAGATCGACCGGCATCGGTGCGGCACCGCAGATCCCGAACCGCAGCGAGGAGGTGTCCGGTGTCACCTCGCCGGGCAGCGCCGTGAGCATCGCGTAGATCGCGGGTACCGCGGAGAAGTAGGTGGGACGGTGCCGCTCCACGGCCGGGAAGAACTCGTCCGGCCGGAACCTGCCGACGATCGTCGTGCGGCCGCCGGCCCGCAGCGGGCTGAGCGTGCCGAGGACCACGCCGTTGGCGTGGAACAACGGCAGCACCAGCAGGCTGTGGTCGCGGTCGGTGAACGAGAAGTGCGCGATGAACGACGCCGTCATCGCCGCGATGTTGCCGTGGGTGATCATCACGCCCTTGGGGGCTCCCGTCGTTCCGGCCGTGTAGATGAGCAGCGCGAGCGCGCCCGGCGGGACGCCCACCGGATCGGCGGCATCACCGTCCGCTTCCGCGAGCAACTCGTCGCAGGTGAGCGTGGCGACGCCGTCGGGCGTCGTGGCGCCGGGCTCGGTGACCAGCACCCGAGCGCCGGCATCGGCGGCCTGGTAGGTGATCTCGGGCGGCGCGAGGGCGGGATTGATCGGCGTGACCGCCGCACCGAGGCGCCAGGCCGCGAACAACCCGACCACCAACTCCACCCTGTTGGGCAGGAGCAGGCCCACGACGTCGCCGCGATCGACGCCGAACTCCGCCAGCCGCGTCGCCGCGGTGCGGACCGCCGCGGCGAACTCGGCGTTCGACAGGTCCAGTCGGTCGTCGGCGACGGCCGGGTCCGACGGTGCGCGCGCCGCGCGGGATTCCGGCAGGTCGGGGACGTCCGGGAGTGGCGCCGTCGTCATCGGTGCACCGTGACGATAGGTTCTGAGATGAGGCCGAAGGTCCGCAGCACGCCCTCGAGTTCGCGGTGCCCGAACGCCTGACAGCCCGATGCCAGGCCCACGCGCCGCGGAGGCTGCTGCAGCAGCGAGTACGCGGCGTAGGCCTGCAACAGGCCCGTCTGCTTGTAGTTGCTGTTGCCGTGGATCACCACGTGTGAGCGGCCCAACGGGCCGGAGGCGTGCACCGAGTCGAGCGACTTGTTCACGCGCGGGTTCTCGCGCGGCGGCATCGAATTCATCACCTGCGCCGCAACGGCGTCGAGGGCGTCGGCGCGGTCCTCCGGTGACATGTCCTTCGTCGCCTCGAGAGCATCCGCCACGATCACCGGCACGTTGTTCATCAGGGCCGCGTTGAACACGCCGCCCTGGGCCTTGCAATTGGCCACGCGCGGATCGCGTTTGAACCACACCGGGTGCGAGGTGCCTCCCCACGGCAGCGACTGCGCCAGCTCGTGCTGCCCGGGAACCACGAGCGGGACGAGACCCTGCATCGGGTCGAACGGCATGTACTGATTCTGCTCGAGGTAGAACGCGGAGCCGCCGGCGGCGTTGACGAGAATGGTGCGGGTGGACGCGATGGTGGGGCTGCCGCCCCAGAACACGGCGATGTCGAGGGTGTCGAGTCCCGGTGTCTCCAGGGCGATCTGGGCAGCGATCTCGCCCGTCGTGTACATCTGCGCGATCCCCGGGGCCAACAGCAGGCCCGCGGCGGCGTACCGCTCGTGGAAGGCCTCGTCGAGGTGGATGATCCAGTCCTGCTCGCCCGTCGTGTCGCTGTAGTGGGCACCGGCGGCGAGCGCCGCCTCCACCACCACGTCGCCGAGCTTGGCGAACGGCCCCACGGTGTTCAACACGACGGTGCTGCCGCGGAACAACTCGGTGAGGGCGGCGACGTCGTGATCGACGGTGACGATCTCGTAGTCGGCGGTCTCGATGCCCGCGACGTGGGAGTCCATGGAATCGGTGAGCTTCCCCTCGTCGCGGCCCGCCGCGGTGAAGGGGACGTTGTACTCGCGGAGGTACTCGCAGATCAGGCGTCCCGTGTATCCCGACGCGCCGTAGACCACGACCGGCTTTGTGCTCATGTGATTGTCTCCTTCTGTCCTGGTGGGGGTTCCGCTACATGCCCATGCCGCCGTCGACGGGCAACCCTGCCCCGTTGACGAATCGGGACGCGTCCGAGGCGAGGAAGACGACGGCGTCGGCCATGTCCCGGACCTCGCCGAGCCGCCCGCTGGGGGTGAGCCCCACGACGGCCTCCACCGCCTCCTCGGGAGAGCCGAAGAGCCCGATCTCCGCCATGTCGCTCGCCAGGCCCGCACCCATCTCGGTAGGGACGAGCCCCGGGTAGATGCAATTGACGCGGACGTCGTAGCCGAGCTTCCCGGATTCCATGGCGGCGACGCGGGTCATCCGGTCGATGGCGGACTTGGTTGCGGAGTAGATCGCGATGCCGGGGAAGGCGATGGTCGCCGCGACGGAGGCCACGTTGATCACGGAGCCGCCGCCGCCCGCCGCGCCGCCGGGGCGCATCGCGCGGAGTGCGTGCTTGAGGCCGAGGGCGGTGCCGAGGACGTTGACGTCCAACTGGCGGCGGACGTCGTCGACGGAGATCTCGGTGAGGAGGCCCGTGATCTCGACTCCCGCGTTGTTGACGACGACGTCGAGACCGCCGAGGTGTGCGACGGTCGCGTCGATCGCCGCGGTCCAGCTGTCCTCCGAGGTGACGTCCAAGTGGGCGGAGCCGCCGCCGATCTCGGCGGCGACCGCTGCGGCCCGGTCGGCCTGCAGGTCGCCGATCATCACCGTCGCGCCCGCGGCGGCGAGCGCGCGTGCCATACCTTCGCCGAGCCCCTGGGCTCCGCCGGTGACCAGGGCCCGCCGGCCGGTCAGATCGAATGCGCTCACGAGTTCTCCCTTGATCGAGGTCGATGAATGCGTGCGGCGCGGTGTGGCGTCCGTCACACGAAGAAAACTATACGACTGTCAAGAAAAATGTTGGACATTCGTCAAGAGAATTCGGAGGTGGTTGCCCTCGGGCGTGCGACGCGCGGGCTATCCTGGGGCGATGCCGACGCGCCGTCGGCCCGGAGAAGGGAGTCGCGGGGGTGACCGACGTGATCGCGCAGGGAAGTGCCCCTGCCGCTGTGGGCGCCACCAAGCACGCCACCAAGGTCGCGGCCAAACGCGACGAGCTGGCGCGTGCCGCCCTGCGGACGCTCTCCGAGCTCGGCTACGCCCGCACAAGCCTGCGCGAGATCGCCGCGAACTCCGAGTACAGCCACGGCGTGCTGCACTACTACTTCGCCGACCGGCTCGAGCTCATCGCGCACTGCGTGCACCTGTACAAGAGCGAGTGCATCGCGTCGTACGACGACGTTCTGCGCGCCGACGACGACGCCGAATCGCTCCGCACCCGGTTCGCGGAGCGGCTCGCCGCGACGATGGAGCACGACCTGGCGACGCACAAGCTCTGGTACGACCTGCGCTCCCAGGCCATGTTCGAGACCGCCCTCATCGACGACGTCCGGGCGATCGACGGGGAGCTCGAGGACATGATCCGCAGGGTCGTGGCCAGATACGCCGAACTGGCGGGTGCCGTGCCGCTTCTCGATTCGGCCGGGACCTACGCGGCGCTCGACGGCCCGTTCGAGCGCGCGGTGCGGCGGCGCGTGCGGGGGGACGACCGCGCCGCGACCGATCTCACCGCGCAGGTCCACGCGCTCCTCGGAGTGTTGGTGGTCCGGCCGGACTGAGGCCGGCGCCGGGACGCCACCCGCTGAAACGCGAGAGGCGCGCACCCCGGCGGGGTGCGCGCCTCTCGGCGTGATGCGCCTACTTCGAGACGGTGATGTCCTGGTCGAAGACGCCGTTCGACTCGGGCGAGACGGTGATCTCGCCGTTGCCCACGGACGACAGCGCGCGCAGCGTCCACGTGCCCGGCGCCGCGAAGAAGCGGAAGTCGCCGGTGCCCGAGGCCACGACCTCGGCGGTGAACTCTCCGGTGCCGTCCAGCAGGCGCACGAACGCGCCCGCCACGGGGTTACCGGAACCGTCGAGCACGGAACCGGTCAGCACCGTCTCCTTCTCGACGTCGACGCCTGCGGGCAGGACCTGGCCCTGCTTCGGTGCTCCACACATGTTGATTACGCTCCCAGCTCGACGGGCACGCCGACCAGCGAACCGTATTCGGTCCAGCTGCCGTCGTAGTTCTTGACATTCTGATGGCCCAGCAGCTCCTGCAGCACGAACCAGGTGTGCGAGGAACGCTCACCGATGCGGCAGTAGGCGATGGTCTCCTTCTGGCCGTCGAGGCCCGCGTCCGCGTACAGCGCGGCGAGGTCGTCGTCGGACTTGAAGGTGCCGTCCTCATTGGCGGCCTTGCTCCACGGCACGTTGATCGCGCCGGGGATGTGGCCCGGACGCTGGCTCTGCTCCTGCGGGAGGTGCGCCGGCGCCAGGATCTTGCCCGAGAACTCGTCGGGCGAACGCACGTCCACGAGGTTCTTCACGTTGATCGCGTCGACGACCTCGTCGCGGAACGCGCGGATGGCGTTGTTCGGGGCCTGCGCCGTGTAGCTGGTGGCCGGGCGCGAGACCGCGTCGGTCGACAGCGGGCGGGCGTCCAGCTCCCACTTCTTGCGGCCGCCGTCCAGGAGCTTGACGTCCTGGTGGCCGTACAGCTTGAAGTACCAGTACGCGTAGGCGGCGAACCAGTTGTTGTTGCCGCCGTAGAGGACCACGGTGTCGTCGTTGCCGATGCCCCGCTCGGACAGGAGCTTGCCGAACTGCTCGGCGTCCACGAAGTCGCGGCGCACCTGGTCCTGCAGGTCCTTCTTCCAGTCCAGCTTCACGGCGCCGGCGATGTGGCCGTCGTCGTAGGCGCTGGTGTCTTCGTCGACCTCGACGAGGACGACACCCGGGGTGTCGAGATTCTGCTCAGCCCAGTCTGCGGAGACCAGGACATCGGAGCGAGCCATGAGGATCCCTTTCGTTGATTCCTATGGACGTGAAGTGAGAAGCGAAATCGCTACTTCGAAGGGTGCGCGGATGCGCTGGGAGGGCGGAAATGGGTGCACCGCGATGCGGAGATCGAGCACCCGGCCCGGGGGAGAGCGGGACTAGCCCAGACAGCGACAACCGGCCATACGGCACAGATCGACCGCCAGACGGCGGGTGAGCAGCAGCTCACAGCGGTTGCGCATGGGTCCAGATTACCGAACGAACGCGCCCCGCGTCACACGGGGCGGTCACAGGGGGCGGTGGAAGGTGCCCGGCGTGATCGTCACGTCGTCGGCCTCGCCGAGCAGCACCACGTCGGCGTTCTCGCCGCGGGCCCCCGTCGCCCTCATGCCGAAGGGCAGGGCCATCGGCTCCAGGACGCGGGTGAACGCGGCGAGGGCCTTGGCGTCCTCGCCGGGCCGCAGGTCCGAGGTCGCGTGCTCCTCGGGGCCGGTATAGATCCCGGTGGCGCGAATCGCGATGGCGTCGCCGGCCGCGGAGAAGTCCGCCGCGACGGACACCGATTCGGTGCGCTGCGGATCCTCGGGGACCGGCAGCGGGACGGTGCCCGTGAGCACGATCCCCGTCGACGACTTCACGTAGCCGTCGGCGGGGCTGCCCGCGCCCGCCTTCTTCGGGGCCGGGGTGTGCACCTGAAGGTCCACGATGCCCAGGTACCGGCCCACCGCCTTCTGGTCCAGCCGGACGCGTGCCTCCATGTGGCCGACGCCGATGGGGGTGTCCGGGCCGAAGGTCGGAAGCAGGCTCGCGGGGAACCGCACGTCCCGCATCTCCGCCTCGATCCGCACGTTGCGGTCGGCCGTCTGCGCGGGCGCCGCGATCGTCACCTTCGGGTGCCGCCCGCCCGACGTGAGGTACGGGAAGCCGCCGATGGTCACCTCGGGGTCCGTGTCGAGGTGCGCCGCCGCGCGGAGTTCGCGCGAGAGCCGGTACTCGGCGGTCGACGCGGTGCCCAGCTCGGCCAGGAATGCGGCGCCGACCAGCAGCGCGAGCGCCGCCAGCCCCCATCGCAACCACGTTCTTCCCTGCGCCTGCGCCACCCGCACCCCTCCTCGTCGACGGTCCGCCGCGACACGCGACGACCTGGTCACGGCTATTCTGACATCCGTTGTCGTGATCGAACGCCGCCGCACAGAAGGGGAGGGCACGTGGATCTGGTCCTGCTGACGTCCGACCCGAACCCGGACGCGGTGCTGCCGTCGCTGTCGCTGCTGGCGCATTCCGTGCGCCCGCTGGCCGCCGACGTCTCCTCGCTGCTCGAGGTGGGTTCCGCCGAGGTGGCCCTCGTCGACGCCCGCTCGGACCTGGTCGCCGCGCGCGGGCTGTGCCGCCTGCTGGGCGCCACGGGCGGCGGACAGATCCCCGTGGTCGCCGTGCTCACGGAGGGCGGGCTGGTGGCCGCCAACGCGGACTGGGGGCTCGACGACTTCCTGCTGCCCACCATCGGCCCCGCGGAGATCGACGCGCGCCTGCGGCTCGTGGTGGCCCGGCGGGCCGGCGGCGCCTCCGACGAGGTGGCCGACAAGATCACGCTGGGCGAGCTCCTCATCGACGAGGGCACCTACACGGCCCGGCTCCGCGGCAAGCCGCTCGACCTCACATACAAGGAGTTCGAGCTGCTGAAGTTCTTGGCGCAGAACGTGGGCCGCGTGTTCACCCGCGCCCAACTGCTCCAGGAGGTGTGGGGCTACGACTTCTTCGGCGGCACCCGCACCGTCGACGTGCACGTGCGGCGCCTGCGCGCGAAGCTGGGCGCCGAGCACGAGGGCATGATCGGCACGGTGCGTAACGTCGGGTACAAAGCCGTGCGCCCGGTGCGCGGCAAGGGCGAGCGGCCCGTGGAGGACATGGAGCCGACGGACGAGGATCTCGAGGAGGCCTGAGCGATGGACCGCGAGTTCACGGTGGTGCGCGGACCGATCGCCGACCCGGCGGCGGTGCACGCGCTCGCGGCGGGCGCCGAGAGCGCCGACGGCGTCGCGCCCCTCTCGGAGCAGTTCCTGCTCGGCGTCTCCGGCGACGGGCCGCACGTGCTCGCGCCCGGCGCGGGGAGCGGCGCGCAGTCCGGCCCGGCGGGGTACGCCGGGATCGTCGTCCCGCCCGCGGGAGGCGCCGGCGCGGCCGAGGTGGTCGTCGCACCGTCGGAGCGCCGACGGGGCCTGGGCGCCGCCCTGGTGTCCGCGGCCCTGGACGCGACGGGGGAGGGCGGCACCGTGTGGGCGCACGGGGACCTGCCCGCGGCCCGCGCCACGGCGTCGACGCTCGGCCTCACCGCCGTGCGCACCCTGCTCAACCTGCGCCGGTCCCTCGCGGGCCTGGCCCCCGCACCGTCGGCCCCGGACGGCGTCACCGTGCGCACCTACGCGGGCCCCGAGGACGACGAGCAGATCCTGCGGGTGAACAACGCCGCCTTCGCGTGGCACCCCGAACAGGGCGGCTGGGGCCGGGAGCAGGTCGACGAGCGGACCGGCGCGCCCTGGTTCGACCCGGCGGGCCTGTTCCTGGCGTTCGACGAGCGGGACCGGCTGCTCGGCTTCCACTGGACGAAGGTCGCCGACCCCGCGACGGGCCTCGGCGAGGTGTACGTGGTGGCCGTGGCCCCCGAGGGGCAGGGACGCGGGCTGGGCACCCTGCTCACCGCCGCGGGCCTGCACCACCTCGCAGGTCGCGGGCTCGATCAGGTGGAGCTGTACGTCGAGGGGGACAACGCCGCGGCCCTCGGCACCTATCGCAGACTAGATTTTACGGAAAACGAACGACACGTGGCGTACGCGCGACGGTAATCCACTCGACCGGGCGAGTTTGCCCCGCGTTCACCGAGGACACCCGAGTCGGACACCCGCCCTCCCTACGTTGTGGGAGCGACACCCGCGTCCGCGGGTACACACGACATCCAACCCGGAGGAATCTCGGTGAACATCAAGCGTGGATCCATCGTGGCCGTGGCCACGGTCGCCGCCCTGTCCCTGTCGCTCTCCGCGTGCGGGAGCGAGGAGTCGAGCGGCGCCTCCGGCAGCTCCGGCGCCGCAGGCGGCTCGGGCGTCCAGTGCGACGGCAAGCTGCAGCTCAAGGGCAGCGGCTCGACCGCCCAGGCCAACGCGATGACGGTGTTCAAGAACGCCTTCTCGGAGGACTGCGACGGCGCGAACGTGGACTACACCGGCGGCGGCTCGGGCCAGGGCATCACCGAGTTCACCAGCGGCATCACCAACTTCGGCGGCTCCGACTCGCCGCTCAAGGAGGACCAGGCCAAGAAGGCCGAGGAGCAGTGCGGCGCCCCCGCGCTGAACCTGCCGCTCGTGTTCGGCCCGATCGCCGTGGCCTACAAGCTGCCGGACAACCAGCAGGTCAACCTGTCGGCGCCCACCCTCGCCAAGATCTTCTCCGGCGCCATCACCAAGTGGAACGCCCCGGAGATCGCCGCCGAGAACAACGGCACCGCCCTCCCCGACCTGCCGGTCACCGTCGTGTTCCGCTCCGACGAGTCGGGCACCACCGAGAACTTCCAGAAGTACCTCGGTTCGGCCGCGCCCGCCGAGTGGAGCAAGGACAAGAGCGGCAAGGCGTTCAAGGGCGGCGTCGGCCAGGGCGCCAGCGGCAACTCGCAGGTCGCCGCCACGGTCAACAAGGCCCCGGGCACCGTCACCTACACCGAGTGGAGCTTCGCCAAGGCGCAGAAGCTGCAGATCGCCAACATCATCACCTCGGCCGGCCCGGACCCCGTCAAGCTGAGCGCCGAGACGGTCGCCAAGACCATCGAGACCGCCAAGTTCAAGACGCCGGGCAGCAAGGACCTGGTCATCGACACCGAGGGCTTCTACAAGCCGTCGGCCGCCGGTGCCTACCCGATCGTCCTCGCGACCTACGAGATCGTGTGCTCGAAGTACAAGGACGCCGAGGTGGCCAAGGGCCTGAAGACCTTCCTCAAGGTGGCGGCCAGCCAGCCGGCGCAGGACCAGCTGGGCGATCAGGGTTACGCTCCCATCCCGGAGTCGTTCCGCGCCACGCTGAACCAGTCGATCGACTCGATCCAGTAGCAGCGGGACGATCACAAGGCTTCCGACGGGCGCCGCGCGCAGCCTCACCGCTGCGCGCGGCGCCGGCCGGAACGAAAGGGAACAGAGCCGCACGATGGCCGAACAACGGGGACACATGGCAATAGAGGATTCGACGGGAAGCGACGCCGAAACCGAGGAGACCCCGTCGGGCGAGAAGTCGGCGGGCGGCGGCGCCGCCCCCGCGTTCGCCGGATCCGCCGGACCGATGGAGAAGGCGTTCCGGTGGGCCAGTTACGCCTCCGGCATCGTGCTCGTCGCGATCATCGGGCTCATCTTCCTGCAGCTGGTGATCCAGGCGATGCCGTCCATCGCCAAGGACCAGGTGAACTTCCTGACCAGCTCGGAGTGGAAGACCAACGACCCGGACGACATGCGGTTCGGCATCCTCGAACTGCTCAAGATCACCGTGATGTCGTCGGTGATGGCGCTCATCATCGCCGTGCCGGTCGCCGTGGGCATCGCCACCTTCCTGGTGCAGTACGTGCCCAAGCGGCTCTCCCGCCCGCTCAGCGCCGTGGTGGACCTGCTGGCCGCGGTCCCGTCGATCATCTACGGCCTCTGGGGCATCCTCGTGCTGGCGCCGTTCCTGGTCCCGATGCAGCAGTGGCTCAACGCGAACCTGGGCTTCGTCTGGCTGTTCAAGTCCGGCAACGTGGAGCTCACTCTGGGCGCCACGGTGTTCACCGCGGGCGTGGTGCTGGCCATCATGATCCTGCCGATCATCACGTCGATCACGCGTGAGGCGCTGCGGCAGACCCCCGTCGCGCATCAGGAGGCCGCGCTGGCCCTGGGCGCCACCAAGTGGGAGGTCATCCGGCTCACGGTGTTCCCGTACGGCCGCTCGGGCATCGTCGCCGGATCGATGCTCGCCCTGGGCCGCGCGCTCGGTGAGACCATCGCGGTGCTGATCATCCTCAACGCCGCGACCAAGAACTCCATCTGGTCGCTGTTCGACAGCGGCTACACCTTCGCATCGAAGATCGCTTCCGCCGCACCCGAGTTCGACGACGTCGACTCCCGCGGCGCCTACATCGCCGCCGGCCTGGTGCTGTTCGTGCTCACCTTCGTGGTGAACGCGATCGCCCGGTGGATCGGCGGAGGACGGGTGAACGGATGACCGCCGCAGATCTGGACTCGGTCGCCAAGAGCGGCACCGTGTTCCACAACACCTCCACGTCGCGCAAGATCAAGAACAACGCGGCCGCGATCGTCTTCGGGGCCTGCTTCCTGCTGGCCCTCGCCCCGCTGGTCTCCCTGCTGTACATGGTGGTCGCCAACGGCCTGCCCGCCATCCTCGACCCCGAGTGGTGGAGCAAGTCGATGGTCCGCGTGGCCCCCGACTCCTACGCGGGAGGCATCAGCCACGCCCTGTACGGCACGCTGGTGCAGGCGGGCATCGCCACCGTGTTCTCCGTGCCGATCGGCGTCATGGTGGGCATCTACCTCGTCGAGTACGGCGAGGGCACCCGCCTCGGCAAGGTGACCACGTTCATGGTGGACGTGCTGGCCGGCATCCCGTCGATCGTGGCCACCCTGTTCGTCTTCGGCATCTGGATCACCACGCTCGGCATGCCGCAGTCCGCGTTCGCGGTGAGCCTCGCGCTGATCCTGCTCATGGTGCCCGTCGTGGTGCGCTCCACCGAGGAGATGCTCAAGCTGGTCCCCACCGAGCTGCGTGAGGCCAGTTACGCGCTGGGCGTGCCGAAGTGGAAGACCATCGTGCGGATCGTGGTCCCGACCGCGGCGTCCGGCATGGTCTCCGGCGTGTTCCTGGCGATCGCCCGCGTGGTCGGCGAGACCGCGCCCGTGCTGCTCCTGGTGGGCGTGAGCGACCGCCGCAACATGGACGTGTTCAACGGCAACATGTCCTCGCTGCCGCTGTTCATCTACGACCAGTACCGCAACAACCCGGGTGTCGTCGGCGAGTACCGCGCCTGGGGCGCGGCCCTGACGCTGGTGATCCTGGTGGGCATCGCCAGCGGCCTCGCGGCCCTGATGTCCCGGCTGCTCGCCCCCAAGACGAAGTGATTTCCGGGTAAGGAACAAGGAGAACTGTCATGGCGAAGCGCCTGGACATCAAGGACCTGAACATCTACTACGGCGCGTTCCACGCGGTCGCCGACGTCACCCTGTCGGTTCCGCCGAACTCGGTCACCGCGTTCATCGGGCCGTCGGGCTGCGGCAAGTCGACGGTGCTCCGCTCGATCAACCGCATGCACGAGGTGACCCCGGGCGCCCGCGTCGACGGGCACATCACCCTCGACGGTGCCGACATCTACGCCCCCGGCGTGGACCCGGTGGGCGTGCGCAAGACCATCGGCATGGTGTTCCAGCGCGCGAACCCGTTCCCCACCATGTCGATCCGCGACAACGTGGTGGCGGGCCTCAAGCTGCAGGGCGTGCGCAGCAAGTCCAAGCTGGACGAGATCACCGAGTCCTCGCTGCGCGGCGCGAACCTCTGGGAGGAGGTCAAGGACCGGCTGAACAAGCCGGGCGGCGGCCTCTCCGGCGGCCAGCAGCAGCGCCTGTGCATCGCCCGCGCGATCGCCGTCAGCCCCGACGTGCTGCTCATGGACGAGCCCTGCTCGGCGCTGGACCCGATCTCGACGCTGGCGATCGAGGACCTCATCGCCGAGCTCAAGCAGCAGTACACGATCGTCATCGTCACGCACAACATGCAGCAGGCGGCGCGCGTCTCGGATCAGACGGCCTTCTTCAACCTCGAGGCCACCGGCAAGCCGGGCAAGCTGATCGAGATCAATCCCACCGAGAAGATGTTCGCCAACCCGGACCAGCAGGCCACCGAGGACTACATCTCCGGCCGGTTCGGCTGATCCCGCGCGGCGGTATTCTCGTACGGTGACGTCCCAGGCGGAGGCGCCCGCCGAGACGGGCGCCCAGTACACCTCCGTGCTCCCGGGCGACCGCGTGGTCGCCCGCACCCACGGCGCGGTCCTGGTGGTCGACGCGCCGGCGGTCGGCGCCTCGGCGGAGGTCGCGGCCCTGTCGACGGCCCTCGCCGCGCAGGGCGATCCCGCGCCCGCGCTCCGGGCGGCCCCGGGCCCGCCGTTCGCCGTGGTCACCGGGTCAGGATCGAGCGTGCACGCCCTGCTGCGGGGCGCGCCGGACACGCTCGCCGACCGCGCGCTCACCGTCGCCGTCTTCGAGTCCGCGACGGCCGCCGAGCCCCGGCTCGTGCTGCGCGCCGAGGCCGAATTCGTCGAGCGCGTCGCGCCGCTCCCGCGCGGGGCGGTCGTGACGGTCACCGTCGGACCGCCGCCCCCGCCCGGGCCCGTGTGCGGGCCCACCGCGCTGCACCTGTTGCGCGGCTCCGTCCCCGGCGCGGGTGCCGTGCTCTGGTCGGACGATTCGCTGCGGCCCCAGGGCGAGGTCGAGACCGACGTGTTCGCGGCCGACGCCCCCACCAACGAGGAGCCCACGGGTGCGAGCCCGCTGTTCGCGGCCACGGAGTACGACGTGGAGGTCCCGGCCGAGGGCGCCGCGCCGGCCGCCGGCCCGCTCGTGGAGGGCCGACGGTGCGCCTTCGGTCACCTCAACGCCCCGCGCGCCGGCTACTGCACCCGGTGCGGCGCTCTCGTGGACCGGCGCGCGCCGCTGGAGACCGGGCCGCGCCCGCCGCTGGGGCTGCTCGTGGCCGACGACGGCTCGGCCTTCGTGGTCGAGAACGACATGCTGATCGGGCGGGACCCCGTCGACCAGGTGTCCCGGCGCGGCGGCCGGTCGTTCGACGGTGCCGGGCGCCTGCACCCCGTCGTACTGCAGGACCGCACGGGCGCGCTGTCCCGCGCGCATCTGGAGCTCCGGATCGACGGATGGCAGCTGCTCGCGGTCGACGTGGGCTCGGCGAACGGCACCTGGGTCCGGCCGCCCGGCGCGGTGGCGCCGCTACGACTGCCCGTGGGCAGGCCCGTGCCGCTCGCGACGGGCTCCGACATCCACCTGGGCGGGCGGATCCTGCAGCTGCAGGACGTGGCGACGGCCTGATCGCGCCGGAGACCCCCGGGAAGGGCGACGCCCCGGGCGGTGGACCCGGGGCGTCGGTGCGGATGAGGGGTGATCAGGGGGTGACGTCGGCGGTGGGATCGGCGTTGCCGGTGGCCTGGAAGATCACCCGGCGGCCGATCTCCACGGCGTGGTCGGCGAAGCGCTCGTAGTAGCGGCCCAGCAGCGTCACGTCGACGGCCGCGGCCACGCCGTGCTTCCAGTCGCGATCCATCAGCACGGTGAACAGGTGGCGATGCAGGTCGTCCATCGCATCGTCCTGTTCCTCGATCTCCGCGGCCTGCTGCGGGTCCTGCGTGACGAGCACGTCGCGGGCCGAGTTGGCGAGCTCCACGGCCAGCCGGCCCATCTCGGAGAAGTAGCCGTTGACCTCCTCGGGGAGGGTCTTGTTGGGGAACCGGCGACGGGTGACCTTGGCGACGTGCAGCGCGAGGGCGCCCATCCGGTCCACATCGGCGACGATCTGGAAGCCGGAGACCACCGCGCGCAGATCGCCGGCGACGGGGGCCTGCAGCGCGAGCAGGGAGAACGCCTCCTCCTCGGCCTGCCTGCTCAGCCGCACGATCTCGTCGTGTTCGGTGATGACCTCTTCGGCGAGGGCGAGGTCGGCCTGCAGCAACGCATTGGTGGCCTTCTCCATCGCGATGCCCGATTTATCGCAGATGGTGCCGAGGATGTCGTTGAAGGCAGCCATCTGCTGGATGTACGCGGTACGCATGGGCCGGAGTATAGCCACCCTGAGTGACCGGTCACATCCACGAGTTGAACGTGAGGTTAACGATGGAACGGTTCGCTCAGCCGCCGCTGTTCTCGGTCTCGGCGCCGGGCATGGCGGCGGCGTCCGATTCCCACGGGTCGTCGAGCCAGCCGTCGGGGAGCACCACTTTGCCGGGGGAGCCCTGGCGGCCGCGCGGGCCCTCCGCGTCCTCGGGGAAGGGGACGGTCGGGTCCAGGGTGTCGAGCAGGGCACGCAGGTCGGGGAGGGTCTTCACCGTGGCCAGCCGGGTCCGCAGCTCGCCGCCCGCGGGGAAGCCGCGCAGGTACCAGGCGACGTGCTTGCGGATCTCCCGCATGCCCTTGTCCTCGCCGTGGTGCGCGGCCAGCAGCTCGCCGTGCCGGTACATGATGTCGGTGACCTCGCCGAGGTGCGGCGGCGTCGGCATCGGGGTGCCGTTGAGGACCGCCGAGAGCTCGGAGAACAGCCAGGGCCGGCCGAGGCAGCCGCGGCCCACGACGACGCCGTCGCAGCCGGTGCGCTCCATCATGGTGACTGCGTCCTCGGCGGCGAAGATGTCGCCGTTGCCCAGGACCGGCACCGCGTCGCCGACGTGGTGGTGCACGTGCTCCTTGAGCCGGGTGATCTCGTCCCAGTCGGCCTGGCCGGAGTAGCGCTGCGCAGCGGTGCGGGCGTGCAGGGCGACGGCGACCGCGCCCTGGTCGGCGGCGATCCGGCCCGCGTCGAGGTGGGTGTGGTGCTCGTCGTCGATGCCCACGCGGAACTTCACGGTGACGGGGATGTCGGTGCGGCCCGCATCGGCCACGCCGCGGACGGCGGCGTCGACGATGCTCGCGAACAGGTTCCGCTTGTAGGGCAGCGCGGAGCCGCCGCCGCGGCGGGTGACCTTGGGGACGGGGCAGCCGAAGTTCATGTCCAGGTGATCCGCGAGGCCCTCCTCGCCGATCATCCGTGCCGCCTCGTAGGTCCATCTGGCGTCCACGGTGTACAGCTGCAGGCTGCGCGGGTCCTCGTCGGGCGCGAACGTGGTCATGTGCATGGTGACCGGATGCCGTTCGACGAGGGCGCGCGCGGTGACCATCTCGCACACGTACAGCCCGGCGACGGTGCCGGTGCGTGCGCGTTCCAGCTCGCGGCAGAGGCTGCGGAAGGCCACGTTGGTGACGCCGGCCATCGGCGCGAGCACGACGGGGGAGTCGAGCTCGAACCGTCCGATGCGCAGCTTCGGCTGCGTCGCGGCTGTGGTCATCAGATGTCTCCCGTGGTCGGTCGTCCCATGATCGCTGGCGCCGGAGGGGTACTGCAAACCGCGTACGCCCCGGAACGACGGAACCCGCCGTGCCCGGAGAGGCGCGGCGGGTTCGGTGCGTAGTCGGTGCTAGACGGCCAGGCCGGCCTTCTCGCGCTTGGCGGCCTCGCGGGCCAGCGAA
>NZ_HE997626.1:2069502-2143416 GCF_000312385.1 Tsukamurella sp. 1534
AGTGCAGCATCGTCATCTTCTGCTCGGTGTGCTGGGCCACCTTGCCCTGCGGGTCCCACCCGTTGGTCATGTGGATCATCCGGGCCTGCTCGAGCTTGACCGGGTCCACCCCGCGGGTGACGGTCAGGTAGTCGCGCATGACGATGCCGTGCCGGTTCTCCTCGGCCGTCCAGCGGCCGACCCAGTGGCCCCAGGCGTCGTCCATGGAGAAGTTGGCGGCGATCTCCCGGTGGTAGGTGGGGAGGTTGTCCTCCGTGAGGAGGTTGGTGATCATCGCGGCCTTGGCCACCTCGTCCAGCCGGCTCTCCTCGGGGTCGTAATCCTGACCACCGAGCGCGGCGAAGTTCTTGCCGTCGGACCACGGGATGTAGTCGTGCGGGCTCCAGTCCTTCGTCATCGAGAGATGGCGATTGACGTTGTCCTCGGCGACGCCCGACAGCTCCTTGAGGAGCTCAAGCTGGGTCAGTTGACGGGTCGACATCATTCCTCTTCCGACGTGTGAATCGCGAAACTATCTGCCCAGCCTACGCAAATCGCCCCTGGTACTCAACGTGACCGGGCCGAGTGTGAGCCATCGGCTGGTGTGAGGCATCGGTGCCTCAGGCGCTGGCGGCGGCCGCCTGGCGCTTCTCCTGTTTGGCGGCCTCGCGGGCCAGGGAGCGGTTGCGCATGTCCTCGAACTTGGTCGCGGAGACCTCCAGTTCGTCGAGGAACACGGCCAGTTCCTCGCGCGCCTTCTCGCCCTCGGGGCCGAAGTCGTCGCGCTCGAAGATCTTCCACTTGCGCAGGACGGGCATGACGACCTCGTCCTTGTGCTGGCGCAGGTCGTAGATGCCGTGCTTGGCCATGAGCACGCCGTTGCGGCGGAAGTCGGGCATGCCGAGGCCGGGCATCTCGAAGTGCGTCACGATGTCCGTCACCGCGCGCAGCGCCTGATCCGGCGCCAGGTCGATCGCCGCGCCGCAGATGTTGCGGTAGAAGATCATGTGCAGGTTCTCGTCGGCCGCGATGCGCTGGAGCAGCTTGTCGGCGATCGGGTCGTTGCACGCCTTGCCGGTGTTGCGGTGGCTGACGCGGGTGGCCAGCTCCTGGAAGGTGACGTAGGAGACCAGGTGCAGCAGGCTGCGGTCGTCGAGGCCGGCGCCGGTGTGGCCCTCGGAGGTGGCGCCGTTGCCCATGTGGGTCATCCGGAACTGCTCGAGCTTGACCGGGTCCACGGCGCGGGTGGCCAGCAGGTAGTCGCGCATGGCGATGCCGTGCCGGTTCTCCTCGGCGGTCCAGCGGCCCACCCAGTGGCCCCACGCGTGATCCATGGAGAAGTTCTCCGCGATCTCGCGGTGGTAGCTGGGGAGGTTGTCCTCCGTCAGCAGGTTGGTGATCATCGCCGCGCGCGCGACGTCGGAGAGCTGCGACTGCGACGGGTCCCAGTCCTGGCCGCCCAGCGCCGCGAAGTTGCGGCCCTCCTCCCAGGGCACGTAGTCGTGCGGGTTCCAGTTCTTCGTCATCGACAGGTGCCGGTTGACGTTCTGCTCGGCTACCCCCGAGAGCTCCTGTAGGAGCTCGAGCTGGGTGAGTTCGCGCTGCATTATCCTCCGTCGGCCGTGTTTCACGGCTCCTGGTCAGTCGTACCGTGCGTTGTGGATTCCGTGCCTCCACCGTCGAGCTGTATCGAGGGCGTCCGCTCCAGTGTTACGCCCCCATCCCGGATACGGCCAGGAAAGTGAATTATGTGGTATAGATAACGTCTGGATGTCGCTATGGCGAATTCGAGGTTAAAGAATCCAACCCAGCTCGCGGGCCCGGACGACCGCTTCGTACCGGTTCCCCACGTCGAGCTTGGCCATCGCCGACGACAGGTAGTTCCGCGTGGTGCCGGGGCTCAGATGCGCGCGCTTCGCGATCTCCTCCACCGACGCCCCGTCGGCCGCGAACTCCAGCACGTCGGCCTCCCGGGCGGTGAGCGGCGAATCGCCCGCGCTGATCGCCTCCGCCGCCAGCTCCGGGTCGACGTACCGCCCGCCCCCGTCGACGGTGCGGATCACCTGCGCCAGGGTCGCCGCCGGGACCGTCTTGGGCAGGAAGCCCCGCACCCCGGTGGCCAGGGCGCGCTTGAGGTAGCCGGGCCGGCCGTGGCTGGTCACGATGAGCGTGGCGGCGCCGGGCGTCCGCCGCAGCAGCTCGGCGGCGGTGTCGATGCCGTCCGGACCGGGCATCTGCAGGTCGATAACCGCGACCGCCGGCGGCAGCCCCTCCTGGGCGCGGCGGTCCCAGAGCGCGATCAGCTCGGTGCCGGACGCGGCCTCGGCGACCACGTCGATGTCGTCCTCGAGCCGCAACAGGGCGGCGACGGCCGTGCGGATCAGGTGCTCGTCGTCCGCGATCATGACCTCGATGGGGCCGGTCATCGCTGTTCCTCCCAGGTGGCTTTGAGCGTGAACTCGTCTCCGGTGCGGCGCGCGTCGAGTACGGTTCCGGTCGCCGTGAGGCGGCCCCGCAGGCCCTCGATGCCCGACGGTGCGCCGTCCTCCCCGTCGGGACGGTGCACGCCGTCGTTGCGCAGCACGAGGCCCGCGGGGCTCAGGGTGAGCACGGCCTCGGTGGCAGAGGAGTGTTTGACGATGTTGGTGGTGCCCTCGCGGACCACCCAGGCGGCGGCCTCGTGGAACCGCGGCGGAACCTCGTCGGCGCCGCCGATGAGCCGGAGCCGGCAGCCCGCGGCCGAGAGCAGCGAGCGCGCGCCTTCGACCTCGACGCGGAGGTCGATGTCGCGGTAGCTGCGCACCAGGGCGCGCGCGTCCTCGAGCGAGGTGACTGCGAGGGCCTTCACCTCGTCCATCTCGGTGGCCGCCCGGTCCGCGGCACCGGCGCGGGCCAGCGTGGCGGCCAGCTCGCTCTTCACCGCGACCGCGGCGAACGCGCGGCCCACCACGTCGTGCAAGTCGCGGGAGAAGCGCAGCCGCTCCTCGGCGACCTCGAGTTCGGCGGCGACCTTCTTGCTGTCCTCCAGCTCCGTGAGCACCTGCAGGCTCCACACCGTGGCCTGCGAGGTCCACATCAGGAACACCCCGATCACCAGAATGACGACGACGAACCTGGTGTCGCCGAGCAGGAGTCCCGTCACGGCCGCCGTCGCGAGGAGCCACCACCACCGGTTCCGCATGAACGGGAGCACCGACATCGCGGCCATGCCGACGGCGAAGATCGCGGTGGCCTTCGCGTCGACCCCGTCGACGGTGTCCCGCCGGGCGAGCACGAGGGACACGATCCAGACGCCGGCCAGGCACGCCACCGCGAACCACCACGCGTAGTGGCGCTGGCGCTCGGTGGCGCGGACCGACAGTTCGGGCTGGGCCTCCAGCCCCGCGAGCGCCCCGATCCCCGCGATCACCACGCCGACCACGGGGAAGGCGCTGCTGCCGGAGATCACCACCGACAACACGATCGCGACGAGCACGCTCTGCAGTACCAGCCGGGTGTACAGGCGGAACTTCTCGGGCCCGGATTTCGCGTGCCACCAGTCGAGGGAGCGGCCCACGGGGCTGGGCATCAGCCGCGATCGTCCCAGCGGAACCACCGGTACGCGAGTGCCAGGGAGATCACGGTCCATAGGGCCAGTGTCGCAAGCGGACGCCCGGTGGCGCCGAAGGTCGCCGCGAAGTCGAGCGCGGCGGCGTCGTCGGCGGCGCCCGGCGCGAGGCCGGCCTGGCCCAGCCGGACGAGGTCGGAGATCGCGGCGAACGGAGTCCAGTCGGCGATCGTGGACAGCCGGTCGGGGAGGATCGGGCGGATCGTGCCCATGCCCAGCATCGCGATCATCATCACGGGGATCGAGGTGATCTGCGCGGCCTCGGCGTTCTTGGTCATCGCGCTCGTGGCGAGCGCGAGCAGAGTGAAGATCACGATGCCCGCGGCGAGCGCGAGCAGCATCAGCAGGGCGTTCACGGGGAGCGGCGCCCCCGAGCCGTACACCGCGGCGGCCACGACCGCGGTGCCGATGAGGGTGAGGATGGCCCCGGGGATGGCGGGCGCGGTAAGGATCTGGAGATCGGTGGCCTCGCCGGTGCGGAGCCGCTTGAGCACCCCCTCGGACCGCCGGGTGGTCACCATGGACAGCACCGAGTAGTACTGCACGAACAACAGTGCGCTGAGCGCGAACAGCTCGAAGGTGATGAACGTGCCCATCGGCTTCGGCTCCGCGCCGCCGCGGCCCACGAAGAAGATCAGCAGCGGCATGCCCACGGGGAAGACGGTTCCCATGAACATGAGTGTCTTGTTCCGGCGGAACTGGAGGTACTCGGCCTTGGCGAGGGCGCGCAGTGGGTGCCGGCCGTAGCCCACGCCCTTCTGCGTGACGGTGGCGGTGGTCATCGTGCGGCTCCGATCGTCTCGGGGGATGCGTCGGGGGCGGAGGAGGATTCGTCGGCGACGGCGAGGAACACCGACTCCAGCGAGGGGTGCCGCGCCTGGAGGTCGGCGAGGGCGACGCCGTGCGAGGCGGCCCAGTCGAGCAGGGTGTGCAGGTCCTGCTGCAGGCGGTGCGTCCTGATCGTGGTGCGGCCGCTCGCCGCCGTGGCGACGAGCGCACCGGGAAGGTGGGGCAGCGGCACGCGAGGATCCTCGAAGGCGATCTGCGCGGGGTGGTCCTCGACGATCTCGCGCAGCGTGCCGAGCCGGGCGATGCTGCCGCGGTGCATGATCGCGATGCGATCGGCCAGGGCCTCCGCCTCGTCCAGGTAGTGCGTGGTGAGCACCATCGTGACGCCCGAGGCCTTGAGCTCGGCGAGGAGTTCCCAGGTGGAGCGCCGGCTCTCGGGATCGAGGCCCGTGGTCGGCTCGTCGAGGAACAGCAGCTGCGGCCGGCCCACCAGGGCGCAGGCCAGGTCGACGCGGCGCTGCTCTCCGCCGGAGAGTGAGCCGACTCGGACGTCGGCCCGCTCGGTGAGGCGAACCTTCTCCAACACCACGTCGGAGGTGGTGGGGTTAGAGCAGGTCCCCCGCCACATCTCGAGGGTCTCGCGGACGGTGAGGTCGGAGGGGAGGCCGCCGGACTGGAGCATGATGCCGCAGAGCGGGCGCACCTTCCGGCGGTCGCGGCGCGGGTCCAGGCCGAACACCGCGAGCTCGCCGGCGGTGGGCTCGGCGAGCCCCTCCAGCAGGTCCAGGGTCGAGGTCTTGCCGGCGCCGTTGGTGCCGAGCAGGGCGAACACCTCACCGGGCCGGATGTCCAGGTCGATCCCGCGGACGGCCTCGAAGGCGTTCGCACCGGAGCCGTAGGTGCGGCGCAGGCCGGTGGCGGCGATGACGGGGGCGGTCATGCGGCGCCCCACTTCCGGGTGCCGAGGACCCAGCGCACCGCGAGGTGCAGGGCGACGACGCCGGAGACGATCGCGGCGGCGATCACCGGGGGCTGGAGGATCGCGATCACTGCTGCGAGGAACAGCACCGAGGTCACGATCACGGCGCCCTCCCGGGCCCGGGTCGGGGCGGGGCCGAGGCGCATCGAGTCCATGAGCAGGTCGTGCGCCCCGCCGCGGGACTCGGTCCGGCGGGGTGTCTCGGAGGAGGTGTGGGACAGGGAGTGGAGGTCGTTGGCGTTCATGGTTCAAGCCTCGCCCGGATCCGGCGCCGTCCGTAGTGCCCGCTGTCACCGGTTCCGCCGGGGTTGTCACCGTTTCGTCATGACATTCGTCATGCCGCCCGACGGGGCCCGGACCTGCGGTTCCGGGGTGTCCGGCGTCCGCCCGCGTGGCATGCGCCCCATGCGATCACGAATTCGTTACCGAATCTCAACCTGATTTTCGTCCGCCGGACGCCGAAGTGCAGCACGCTACGGCGGTGACCGCCACGACCGAACGGGTGGAGCCATCACCCAAGAAGGGGCTGGCCGCCAATCTGGTGCCCAAGGACAATCTGCTCTTCCTGTTGTTCGTGGTCCCCAACCTGGCGCTGCTCGCCGTCTTCACCTACCGCCCGCTGATCGACAACGTGCGGCTGAGCTTCCAGGAGTGGTCGCTCGCCAGCGCGGATCCCGCGAGGTGGATCGGGCTGGACAACTACCGTGAGTTCTTCACCAGCGCGGAGAGCTGGAAGGTCGTCACCGTCACGCTGATCTTCACGATCGGCGCGCTGGTCTTCTCCATGGTGCTGGGCCTGGCGCTCGCGATGCTGCTCGACCAGAACCTCAAGGGCCGCAACCTGGTTCGGTCCGCGATCTTCGCGCCGTTCGTCATCTCGGGCGCCGCGATCGGCGCCGCGTTCTACTTCGTGTTCAACCCGCAGTTCGGTGCGGCGGCCTCGATCCTGGGCTGGTTCGGCATCGAGAGTCCGGACTTCTATCAGGAACCGGGGTGGGCGCTGTTCCTGGTGACGTTCACCTACGTCTGGAAGAACCTGGGGTACACCTTCGTCATCTACCTCGCGGCGCTGCAGGGGCTCAACAAGGACCTCGACGAGGCGGCGGCGATCGACGGGACGCCGGCCTGGCGGAAGTTCTGGCGGGTCACACTGCCGCAGCTGCGCCCGGCAACCTTCTTCCTGTCGATCACGGTGCTGCTCAACAGCCTTCAGGTCTTCGACATCGTCAACATCATGTTCCCGGACGGCGGCCCGCAGGGCGGCACCACGACGATGGTCTTCGACATCTACTGGCAGACCTTCCGGAACCAGCGCGCGGGCTACGGGGCCACGATCGCGACGATCATGTTCATCGCATTGCTCATCGTCACGGTGATCCAGGTCCGGATGATGGATCGGGGGGACGACAAGTGAGCGGTTCGCCCACGAGCGACATCGGTAAGAAGGCGATCGGTTACGCCGGGATGCTCGCCGCCCTGGCACTGGTGGTCGTGCCGGTGTACTTCATCTTCATCACCTCGTTCAAGGACCGGCCGGACATCTTCGTCTCGCCCGCCACCTGGTGGCCGCCCACCTGGTACCCGGACAACTACAGCTACGTCACGCAGGAGATCCCGTACTGGGACTACCTGAAGAACTCGGCCGTCATCACGCTGGTCACGGGCGGCATCAAGTTCGTGCTCGGGGTGACCAGCGCGTACGCGCTGGTGTTCCTGCGCTTCCCGTTCAAGAAGGCGCTGTTCGTGCTGATCATCGCCGCGCTGATGGTGCCCAACCAGATCACGGTGATCTCGAACTACGCGTTGATGGCCGATATGCGAAACACCTTCCGCGGCATCATCCTGCCGCTGTTGGGCGTGGCGTTCGGCACCTTCCTCATGCGCAATCACTTCCTCTCGCTGCCCAAGGAGATCGTGGAGGCCGCGCGGATGGACGGGGCGGGCCACCTTCGGCTGCTGTTCCGGGTGATCCTGCCCATCTCGATCCCCACGATGGTGGCGTTCGCGGTGATCACCCTGGTGAACGAGTGGAACGAGTACCTGTGGCCGTTCCTCATGTCGGACAACGCCGCCGTGGCCCCGCTGCCCGTCGGCCTCACGCTGCTGCAGAACACCGAGCAGGGCGTGAACTGGGGGCCCGTCATGGCGGCGACGCTGCTCACCGCGCTGCCGATGCTCATCGTCTTCCTGATCCTGCAACGGCAGATGATCAAGGGCCTCACGTCCGGCGCAGTCAAGGGCTGACCGGGATCCACCACCAGAAGTAACCAAGGGAGAAACTCATGGTCGACCTCACCAGACGCGGCTTCCTCGCGGCCGGACTCGCCGCCACCGCGGCCGTCGCGGCAGCCTGCGCGGGTTCCGGCGGATCCGGCGGCTCGTCGAACTCCGGCGGGAGCGGCGGCGACATCACGCTGCGCTTCCTCACCAATCATCCCGGCAGCTCGAAGGCCGTGGAGCAGGAGCTGATCGACGCGTTCCAGAAGGCCAACGCGGGCATCAAGATCGAGCTCCTCGACGGCGGCAAGGACTACGAGGAGGTGGCGCAGAAGTTCCAGACCGCCCTCTCCGGCGGCACCAAGCCGGACATCATCGTGGTCTCCGACGTCACCTGGTTCAACTTCGCCCTGAACAAGCAGATCGCGCCGCTCGACGACCTGTTCGCCGGCGCGAACCTCAAGCCGGGCGACTACGTCGACTCGCTGCTCGCGGACACGAAGTTCGACGGCAAGCACTACGCGGTGCCCTACGCCCGCTCGACGCCGCTGTTCTACTACAACAAGGACGTGTGGAAGAAGGCCGGCCTCGAGGATCGCGGCCCGAAGGACTGGGACGAGTTCGTCTCCTGGGCGCCGCGGATCCAGGAGGCCATCGGCGGCGATAAGAAGGCCATCGTGCTCGCCGATTCGGCGAACTACATCGACTGGGTCTTCGAGGGCTGGAACTGGTCGAAGGGCGGCGCCTACTCGGACGGCTGGGACCTCACGTTCACCTCCCCGGAGTCGGTCGCCGCGGCGAACCAGCTCAAGGACGTGGTCGGCAAGTGGGGCCGCCTGACCAGCAAGCCGGAGAACGACTTCGGCGCCGGGCTGGCCGCCGTCACACTGCAGTCCACCGGGTCGCTCAAGACCATCAGCACCACCGCGAAGTTCGAGCTGGGCACCGCGTTCCTGCCCGGCCCGCAGGGGAAGTCCTGCCCCACCGGCGGCGCCGGCGTGGCCGTGGCGGCCGATATCGCCGACGACCGCAAGGCGGCCGCGGTGAAGTTCATCGAGTTCCTCACGAACACGGAGAACACGGCCAAGTTCTCGCAGGCGACCGGCTACATGCCCGTGCGCAAGGCGGCCGTCGACGATCCGTCGATGAAGGCCTTCATCGAGAAGAACCCCAACTTCGGTACGGCCGTGCAGCAGTTGCCGCACACCCGCGTCCAGGACAACGCCCGCGTGTTCGTGCCGGGCGGTGGCCGCGACATCGGGCAGGCGCTGCAGCAGATCGCCACCGGCGGTGACGCGGCGGCGGTGCTCGGCGCCCTGCAGAAGACGATCCAGGGAAAGATCGATTCGCAGATCACCCCGAAGCTGCCCAAGTAGCCGGCAGCTTTCGTAGCGGAGTAACGAGGAGTCAAGGAACACCATGGCAACGGTGCGTTTCGACGGGGCGACGGTCCAGTACCCCGGAGCCGACCGGCCTTCGGTCAGCTCGCTCGACCTGGACATCGCCGACGGCGAGTTCGTCGTGCTGGTCGGCCCTTCCGGGTGCGGCAAGTCGACCAGCCTGCGGGCGCTCGCCGGCCTCGAGGCGGTGACCGACGGCCGCATCCTCATCGACGATGCGGACGTGACCGCGGTCTCGCCGAAGAAGCGCGACGTGGCCATGGTGTTCCAGAACTACGCGCTCTACCCCAACATGACGGTGGCGCAGAACATGGGCTTCGCCCTGCGTAACGCCGGTGTGTCCAAGGAGGACACGGCGAAGCAGGTGGCCGAGGCCGCCGCCATGCTGGAGCTCGAGCCGCTGCTCGACCGGAAGCCCGCGCGGCTCTCCGGCGGGCAGCGGCAGCGCGTCGCGATGGGGCGGGCCATCGTCCGGCATCCCAAGGTCTTCGCCATGGACGAACCGCTGTCGAATCTCGATGCACGGCTGCGGGTCTCGACACGGTCGCAGATCTCGGCGCTGCAGCGGCGGCTCGGCGTCACCACCCTGTACGTGACCCATGATCAGGTCGAGGCGATGACGATGGGCGACAGGGTCGCCGTCCTCAAAGACGGCCTGCTGCAGCAGGTGGCGCCGCCGCGCGAGCTCTACGACGATCCGGTGAACACCTTCGTCGCGGGCTTCCTGGGCTCGCCGGGCATGAACCTGCTGACGGTGCCGCGGACGGAGGCCGGCGCGCAGATCGCGGGCGCGACCGTGGCGGTGCCGCGCACCGTCGAATCGGGGGAGACGGTGACCGTCGGGCTGCGGCCCGAGGCGCTCGACGTGGTGTCCCCGGATGCCGCCGGCGCCGCGCGCGGGACCGTGGCCCTCGTGGAGGAGTTGGGCGCTGAGGCGCTGGTGTACGTGACCGTGGACGGGCAGGACAAGCCGGTCGTGGCGCGCGTGGACCGCGCGACGACGCTACGAGCCGGCGAGGAGGCGGGGCTCATCCCCGCCGCCGAGCAGGCGCTGTTCTTCCACGCGGAATCGGGCGACCGCCTGCGCTGATCCGGTGCGCCGCAGGAACCTCCGGCGGTCGGCGGTGCGCCGATGCAGGCGCAGCATCGTCTCCACCGCGCGGTCCCAGGTGTACTCCTCGGCGCACGCCCGCGCGGCGGCCCCGTAGTCACCGCGCTCCACCACGGCCCGCACCGCCGCGGCGAATGCGGCGCCCGTGTCCGCGGCCGGGAGCCCGCAGCCCGCGCCGGCCACGGCGGAGAGGGCGCTGTTGCGGGACACCACGATCGGCGTCCCCGAGGCCAGGGCTTCCATGGCGCTGAGGCCGAAGGTCTCGTGCGGCCCAGGGCAGATCGCCGCGTCGGCGCAGGCGAGGAGGTCGGCGAGGGCCTCGCGGTCGTCGAGGTGCCCGGTGAAGGTGACGGGCAATCCTGCTGCCTGCCTGCGGAGTTCACCCTCCATCGCGCCGCCGCCCGCGATCACCAGGCGGGCGCGGGCACCGTCGGACACCAGGGCGCGCAGCACCTCGATGCCCCGCGCCGGGTGCTTCTCCATCGAGAGCCGGCACGACTGCACGAGCAGGATGTCGGCGGGGCGCGCCTCGCCCGGGCTCGCCCCGGACGCCCACCGTTCCCGCGCCCGCGGCGTGGCCCGGCCGGGGTGGAAGGTGTCGAGGTCCACGCCGAGCGGCACCGTCTCGACGTTGGGCGCGTGCACCCGGGCGAACTCCTCGCCCGCGAATCCGGTGGTGCAGACGACGGTGTCGTAGCTGCGCGCCGTGCCGAGGTTCGCCACGTCGGAAGCCCATGTCGCGACGGCCGGTGGTGCGCCCAGTTCGATCATCCGGTCCAGCCGCTCGTGGCTGATCATGATCGACCCGATGCCCCGGGCCTTCGCCCACGGGCCCATGCCTCGCAGAGTGAGCCGGTCGGAGACCTCGAGGCTGTCGGCACCCAGCTGGGGGAGCAGCCGGCGGATCCGGACGGGGCTCGCGGCGCGGTAGCCCTGCACCTGGAAGAACTGCCGGCCGGGCACGGTGATGCGGCGAACACCGGAGTCGAGTACCTCGTCGGCGGGCCGCGCGCCGGCCACGACGAGGGTCGCGGCGTGCCCGCGCGCGACGTAGCCCGCGCCCAGTTGGTCGACCGCGGTGCGCAGGCCGCCCGAGCGCGGGCCGTAGAAGTTCGCCAATTGGACGATGTGCATGGGGCCAGGCTGCCCGGGGGTGCGGACGGCGGGGTGAACGTGCGGGATCATGTGGGCGAACTGTTCTCGTGCACGGGCCTGCGCGCGCACAATCATGTCCATGACCGTTCGCCTGAATCCGTACATCAGCTTCGCCGACACCGCCCGCGAGGCCCTGGAGTTCTACCGTGACGTGTTCGGGGGTGACCTCGAGATCTCGACGTTCGAGGGAATGCCGCCGGAGATGGGAATCGATCCGTCCGAGGCGACGAAGGTGATGCACGGGATGCTCACCACGCCGGACGGCTTCACCCTCATGTGCGCCGACACCCCGTCGAGCATGGCGCGCACCGTCGGCGACGACGTCTCCGTGTCGCTGTCCGGTGACGACCTGGACACGCTCACCGGCTGGTGGGAGAAGCTCTCCGCCGGCGGCACCGTGACCGCACCGTTCATGAAGGCTCCCTGGGGCGACACGTTCGGCATGTGCACCGACCGCTTCGGCGTCCACTGGATGGTCAACGCCGCCGCGTCGTAGCGCGATCCCGCTGCTACGATTTCCGGCGGCGCCCCCCTAGCTCAATTGGCAGAGCATCGGACTTTTAATCCGCTGGTTGTGGGTTCGAGTCCCACGGGGGGTACGACACCCCGGCTGCGCCCGCAACGGCGCTGCTCGAGTCAGGCCTCAGCGACGGCGCGGAAGCGCTCGAGGTAGAGCGGCCAGCCGTTCGCGCCGTCAAGGGTGTCGAAGGCCTGCCAGCCCTCGCCGTGCCGGTCCAGGTGCCGGTGCTCGACCTCGACCCGGGTGCGCGACGGGGCCTCGGCGACGAATCGGATCTCCACCTCGCTGGCCCGGGACGGGTCGGTCTCGATCTGGAAGCGCGGGCTGATGTCCCAGGTGAACGTCAGCGTGTTCGGCGGATCGCAGGCGAGCACGCGCGCCCACGTGCACACGGTGCCGTCGGTCCCGACGTCGTAGATCGTGCCGCCCGCGTGCGGTTCGAGCACGGTCCGTTCGATGGGCACGGCGAGCAGGTTGTGCTCGCGCGGTTTGATCTCGTCGAACCGTTCGGTGAAGACCCGGAAGGCGAAGTCGATCGGTACGTCGACGGTGATGTCGACCCGCAACTCGGTGCGTTCGGATGTCGCGCTCATGACGGTGGGTTCCCTTCCTCGGAGTAGGCCTGTTCGGCCAGCTGCTTGAACGTGGTCAGCGTCTGTGTCCAGTAACTCTCGAGCTCGCGGCGCATGGCGGCGAGGCCGTCGGGGCGGGGGCGGTAGAGGCGTTCGCGCCCCTGCTTGTGCACGTCCACGAGGCGCGCGTCCAGGAGGACGCGCAGGTGCTGCGAGACGGCGGGCCGGCTGACGGGGAGGTCCCGCGCGATCGCGGTGACCGAGCAGGGCCCGGCGGCCACGCGCGCGAACACCGTTCGCCGGGTGGGATCGGCGAGGGCGGACCAGGGGTCGGCGGTGATGGACACAATGCGTAAGTTACTACTTACGCATTGTGTCGTCAACGGTCAGCCACCGTACGGGGCGAGCGCGAACCTGCCCCACGCGATGAAGGCGAACGCGGCGATGAACACCACGTCGCCGGCCATGTAGGCCCACTCGTCGCGGCGGAAACGCGTGGTGGCCGCGCCCGCCATGAACAGCGCGAGCCCGCACGCGGCGAGCGGCGAGAGCACCTCGGCCACGCCCACCAGCGGCGGCAGGACGAGGCCGACCCCACCGGTCGCCTTGATCGCCCCGATGGCCTTGAGGTGCCCGTCGCCGAAGTCGTCGACCCAGTGCTGGTTCGCGCCCAGCGCCCGGTACCGCTCGCGCGGCAGCAGGATCAGGGCGCCACCTCCCGCGACGAAGCCGGCGGCCAGGAGCCCGGTGATGATCCACAGTGCGGTGTTCATGGGAATTCCCTCCTCGTTACGTTCGCCCGTTCGGGCTCGTCACTGTGATGACGGATCACGACGTGGAAAGGTAACGACGATGGAACGACCAGCTCTGGCCGAGCGGTTCGAGGAGCACCGGCCCCGGCTCCTCGCGGTCGCCACGCGCGCGCTCGGCTCGCGTGCGGACGCCGAGGACGCCGTGCAGGAGGCCTGGTTGCGGCTCGCCGCGTACGACGGTGCGCCCATCGACAATCTCGCCGGCTGGCTCACCCGGGTGGTGGGCCGGATCTGCATCGACGCGCTGCGCCGCCGCGCCTCGCGCGCCGAGACCGGCCTCGACGGGCTGGCGACCGACCCGGTGGTCACCGAGGACGTGGACGGCCCCGAGGACGCGGCCGTGGCCGCCGACGCGGTGGGCCTCGCGATGATGGTGGTGCTGGAATCGCTGCGGCCCGAGGAGCGCCTGGCGTTCGTGCTGCACGACATGTTCGCCGTGCCCTTCGCGGAGATCGGCCCGATCGTGGGCCGGTCGCCCGACGCGGCGAAGATGCTGGCGAGCCGGGCCCGTCGCCGGGTCCAGGACCAGCCGCGACCGTCGATCGACAGGCAGCAGCAGCGCGCGGTGGTGGACGCCTTCCTCGCCGCAGCCCGCGACGGCGATTTCGACGCCCTGCTCGCGGTGCTCGACCCGGACGTCACGTGGACCCGGCACACCGCGCGCGGCCGGATCACGTCGGCGGGGGCGAACGAGGTCCTGGCGCTCGCCCGGCGCGGTGCGGGCGCTCAGATCGAGGCGCGCCGGGTCAGCGTCAACGGCGCGCCCGGGATCCTGGTGTGGAGCCCGGCGGGGCGGCCGCTGGCCCTCATGGCCTGCACCGTGGTGGGCGGGGTGATCGTGGACCTCGAGTCCATCGTGGACTCGCGCCGGCTCGCCGCGATGGAGCTGCCCTCCCTCTGACGGTTTCGACGGTGCGCTCACCACCGCCGCGTGCGCCGGCCCCCGAACCGCAGGCGGAAACGCGGCACCGCCAGTGAGAACACGGGGCGGCGCCCGGCGAGGTGGGCGAGGGGGCCGGCACCGTCGAACTCCCACTCCGCGCGGACGGGCCGCGCCCGGACCAGGCCCGCCACCGGGGTCCGCGCCCCGCCGGCGTCGTCGCCCTGGAGCAGCCGGAAGGCGATGGGCAGGAACGGGAGCACCCACCGGGGCGGCCGGGGCAGACGCGCGGTGGCGACCGATTCCGCGGCGTACCGGTCGAGCCGTCGCACCGCGAACCCGTTGAGCTCCTTGGGGATCGACCACAGCTCGCGGCCGCCGGCGCGCGATGCGGCGCTGTCGACCTGGATGAACGGGATCGTGACGAAGGGGAGCAGGCGGCGCACGCTCACCGTGGTGCACATGATCTCGTTGTAGGTGAGCGGACTGGGGGGCTCGTAGACGAAGAACGCGGTGGCCACGATGCGCCGGCCGAAGACGGTGAGCGTGCGGGCGCCCGACGGGAGCGGCGGATCCGGGGCATCGTCGCCGGGCACGAGGAACAGGCTGACGAGGCAGTGGCCGGTCAGGTGCCAGGGCTCGGGCGGGTAGGTCACGTCCATGAGAACTCCTCGGGAGCGAGCCGCGCGGTGGCGTCTGCGTAGGTGCGGGTGTTGCCCGGCCAGTTCGACGTGATGCGCCCCGACGGGTGGCGGTACCAGCTCTCGCAGTGCCCCCACACGGAGCGCTCCAGGCGGTGCTGCACCGCGTGGTCGAACCGGTCCGCAGCCTCCCGCGTCACCGCGACGCTGCGGTGACCGCCGTCGCGCATCCGGCGGAGCACGTCCCGGATGTGGCGCGCCTGGGCCTCGAGCATGTAGACGATCGACCCGCCGCCCAGATTGGTGTTGGGGCCGTAGGCGACGAAGAAGTTCGGAAAGCCGGGCACGTGCATGCCGAGGTGGGCGCGCGCACCGTCGGCCCACGCGTCGGCCAGCAGTCGGCTGCCCGTGCCCTCGATCCGCATGGAGGACAGGAAGTTCTGGGCGTCGAAGCCGGTGGCGAAGACGATCGCGTCGACCTCGTGGTGGACGCCGTCGGCGACGAGCCCGGTCTCGGTGACCTCGCCGACCGCGGCGGTGACGAGCCCGACGTGGGGCCGGGTCATCGTGGGGTAGAAGCTGTTGGCGAACAGGATCCGGCGGCAGCCCACCGGGTAGTCCGGGGTGAGCGCCTCCCGCAGCGCGCGGTCTCGCACGCGCAGCCGCAGATGCGTCAGCGCGAGTGCGCGGATGATCCGGCCGGCGCGGGAGTCGTCGTCGAGACCGCGGGAGAACTGTTCGGCGATGGACCAGAACGTCTCCCGCTCCCGCTGCAGCGCGCCCGGGACGTTCCGGAACGCGCCGCGGTACAGGCGCCCGTACCGCTGGTCGGGGCGGGGGAGGATGTACGACGGGGTGCGCTGGAACACGAGGAGTTCCGAGGCCCGGTCGGCGAGGTGCGGGATGAACTGGATCGCGCTCGCCCCGGTGCCCACCACTGCGATCCGCTTGCCGGACAACGGTGCCGAGTGGTCCCACCGGGCGGAGTGGAACGCGATGCCGCGGAAACGGTCGATGCCGGGGATGGCCGGAAGCGCCGGATCGGACAGCTGCCCGACGGCGCTCACCAGCACGTCCACCCGGTCGACGGTGCCGTCCGCGAGCCCGACCTCCCACTGCGAGCGCGCCTCGTCGAACGTCGCGGCCACCACGGTGGCGCCGGTCCGCACCCGCGGCGTCACGCCGTACTTCGCCGCGGTCCGCCGCAGGTACGTGAGGATCTGGGGCTGGTGGGCGTAGCGCGAGGCCCACCCGGTGAAGGGCTCGAAGGAGAAGGAGTACAGGGCCGACGGGACGTCGCACGCGGCTCCGGGGTAGGTGTTGTCGCGCCAGACGCCGCCGATCGAGTCGGAGCGCTCCCACAGCCGGATGTCGTCGTGGCCGTCCTCCAGGAGGGTGATCGCGACGGCGAGCGCGCCGAAGCCGGAACCGATGATGCCGATCGAGGGCATGTCAGGAGCCTTCCCGTGGTGTCCCGGCGTGCGGGCCGAGGATGTGGACGACGGTGCCGGTCACGATGTCGAGAACCTCGTCGCGGGAGAGGGTCTCGCGCTGGAGCCACTCGCGACACGCGGCCTTGGTGATCGCGGCGGCGGGCCGTAGCCGGGCCCGCAGATGGGCGTCGTCGGGCAGGCCCACCGCGTCGAGGACGAGGCGGGCGGCGCGGTCGTCGGCGTCGTCGATCACGGCCTGCACGTCCGAATCGCCGTGCAGGTCGACGCCGCCGCTGGTGTTCACCCAGTCCTGTCCGAAGGTGGCCGCGGCGTCCAGGATCCACTCCATGACGCCCCGGACCGCCTCGGGCAGTGGGCGATCGCCGAGATCGGGAACCGGCGCCAGGGGCATGATCACGGCCTCGCGCATCACCGTCAGGAAGATGGCGCGCTTGTCACCGAAGTAGTGGTTGATCAGGCTGCGGCTCACGTTCGCCGCGTCGGCGAGCTCCTGCGTGGACACCGACTCGTAGGGGCGGTCCCGGTACAGCTCGCGCGCCGCGTCGAGGATCTGCCGGCGGCGTTCTTCGGGGTCGAGTCGGGTGCGCGTCACGAGGGCAGCGTCCCGCACTATTGTCATTGTGTCAATAGTGGCCTACTCTGCGTCCATGGCACGCACACGTGACGTGGATTACGACGTCGTGGTGATCGGTTCCGGCTTCGGTGGTTCGGTCTCCGCACTCCGGCTCACCGAGAAGGGATACCGCGTCGGCGTCCTCGAGATGGGGCGCCGGTTCGCGGACGACGAGCTGCCGCGCACCTCCTGGAACGTCCGGCGGTTCCTCTGGGCGCCCTGGGCGCGGTGCTTCGGGATCATGCGGATCACGCTGCTCAAGGACGTCCTCATCGCGAGCGGGGCCGGCGTGGGCGGCGGCTCACTGGTCTACGCGAACACCCTGTACGAACCGCTCGACGGGTTCTTCACCGACCCGCAGTGGCGCCACATCACCGACTGGCGGGCCGAACTCGCACCGCACTACGGCCAGGCCAAGCGCATGCTCGGGGTGACCACGTGGCCCGGCCGCTCGCCCGCCGACGCGCTGATCGAGGAGTCCGCCGCGGCCGCCGGGGTCGCGGATACGCTGCACCCGGCCGACGTGGGAGTCCTGTTCGGCGAACGGCCGGGCGCGCCCGCCGGTGACCCGTTCTTCGGTGGCGCCGGTCCCGAGCGGACCACGTGCACCGAATGCGGCGCCTGCATGACGGGATGCCGTGTGGGGGCGAAGAACACGCTCGTCAAGAACTACCTGCACCTCGCCGAACGGAACGGTGCCGTGGTGCATCCGCTGACCACCGTCACGGATGTGCGGCCCGGGCCGGACGGCTACGTGATCCGCGCGCGTTCCACGGGAAACCCTCTGCGCAGGAGGGTGTTCACCGCTCGGGAGGTGGTGTTCGCGGGTAACGCGCTCAACACCCAGAACCTGCTGCACCGGCTGCGGCGCCGGTCGTTGCCGCGGCTCTCGCGCCGCGTGGGCGAACTCAGCCGCACGAATTCCGAAGCGGTGCTGGGCGCCCGCTCGTTCGACCGGGACCGCGACGTGACGCCCGGTGTCGCGATCACCTCGTCGTTCCACCCCGACGACCACACCCACGTCGAATTCGTCCGGTACGGCAAGGGGTCCGGGGCGCTGTCGCTCATGAACGCGCCGCTCATCGATCCCGAACCCGGCGTGGGGACGCTGCGTGCGATCCTGCGCGCCTATCGGGAGTTGGGGCTACGGGGAGCGTGGCGGCTGCACGATCCGCGCCGGTGGGCCGAGCAGACCGTCGTGGTGCTGGTGATGCAGGCGCTGGACAACTCGATCACCACGTCGCTGCGCCGCGGCCCGTTCGGCCGGATGACCAGCCGGCAGGGAGAGGGCGAGCCGAACCCCAGCTGGATCCCCGTCGCCAACTCCGTCACCCGCGATCTCGCCGAGCGGATCGGCGGCGCGGCGGGCGGATCCACCGCGGGCATGTTCGGCGTGCCCCTCACGGCGCACTTCATCGGCGGGTGCGTGATCGGGGAGGGACCGGATGACGGCGTCGTCGATCCGTACCAGCGGGTGTTCGGATACCCGGGCCTGCACATCGCCGACGGTTCCGCCATCACCGCGAACCCGGGCGTGAACCCGTCGCTCACCATCACCGCGCAGGCGGAACGGGCCATGTCCTTCTGGCCGAACCGGGGCGACGTCGACCCGCGGCCGGCGCCGGGGCGGGCGTACCGTCGGATCGACGCGGTGCCGCCCGTCAGACCGGCTGTGCCCGCAAGCGCACCGGGAGCCCTGCTCCTACCGTCGCCGAAGGTCCGTGAATAGATAGCTGACCTGCCGATTTGGGAACTTGGTACTATCTGTCATAGGCTATCCCAGCTCCCAACGGAACACGGAAGCGGTGCGGAGAGCGGCTTCGGTCGCCCGAAGCGAGCCCCCTTCGTTTAGTGGCCTAGGACGCCGCCCTTTCAAGGCGGTAGCGCGGGTTCGAATCCCGTAGGGGGTACGTCGCAAGACGCAAAATTGCATATGGCCCTGTGGCGCAGTTGGTTAGCGCGCCGCCCTGTCACGGCGGAGGTCGCGGGTTCGAGTCCCGTCAGGGTCGCCATCCGAGTTCTAGGACTCGGCGGTGACGGTACAGCCGGCATCGGACGGCCAGGTAGCTCAGTTGGTACGAGCGTCCGCCTGAAAAGCGGAAGGTCGCCGGTTCGATCCCGGCCCTGGCCACCAAGAACCCCCTCATCGCAGGGGGTTTTCTTGTGTCCGCGGGCCGGCCGGACGTTCGTCATCGCGATCGCGTGACCACGGAACCTCCTTGCGCCGGTGTCGCCCGATCTTCGGTCGGCGATGCGCCCATCGTGGCCGCGCGAGGCACCGTGAGGCATGCGATGCCTCCGATCAGCGCGACGACTCCGAACGCGACGGCGATCCCTCCGAACGTCGCCCCCGCGCCGAGCAACACGCCGCCCGCGAGGGGCCCCGTCACTGCACCTAGACGTCCGACACCCGTGGTGATACCGAGAGCCGATGCCCGAACCTGTATCGGATAATGCGTGGCGACGTAACCGAAGAGCACGATCTGAGTCCCGATCGAGCCGGCTCCGGCGAGCACGACGACGAAGTACATCACCGTTGTCGAAGGGGTCATCGCCATCCCGGCGATCGCTACGGACGCGACGACGAAGTATCCCGCCGCGACCGTGCGATTGCCGAATCGGTCCGCCAGGGCCGCCCCGGCGAGCCCGCCGACGATGGCTCCCGCGTTGAGCAGTACCTGGAAGGTCAGCGCAGATCCCACGCTGTAGCCCGCGGTCCGCATCAGCTCGGGCAGCCAGGTGTTCAGCCCGAACACCAGCAGGAAGCCGGCGAAGTTGGCTGCGGCGAACAGGCAGAGCGTGAGCGCCGCCCTCCTGCTTCCGACGAGTTCGCGAAGCGCTCCTCGGTGGTTTCCTTCTGCGGTGGCGGCCGTCGCGGCGTGTGTCGTTTCCGGGATCACCCGCCAGGCCACCGGCACCACCAGGACGAGCGCCGACGCGCCGAGTGCCCACAAACCGCGGAAGCCCAGGTCGTCGCCCCACGTCAGCGCGAACACCGCGGCTATCACGCCGCCGACGGGCAGCCCGCAGAGCATCAGGGCGTTGAGGAGGTTCCGCTCCTGCGGCCGGGCGACCTCGACGACGAGCGCGATGGCGACCGGGGCGACACCGCCGAAACCGAGCCCCGCGAGGAATCGGAACACTCCGAGTAGCTCGGGGGTGGGCGCCAGCGCCACGGCGATCATCGCGACCGAGTACCAGATCAAGCAGGCCATGAACAGGCGGCGTCGCCCGAACCGGTCCGTGAGGGTCCCTGCGAGGATCGCGCCGAAGAACATGCCGAGCAGTGCGTAACTGCCGATTGCGCCGGCCTGCTGTTTCGACAGTGACCACGCGTCGTAATCCAACAATGCGGGCAGCGTCGAACCGTAGACGATCAGGTCGTATCCGTCGAAGACGATGGCGGCGAAACACACCGCCACCACGAAGAAGCGGCGATTCGAGTGGTCGTGGGGGTGCATGGGTATCGGGACTCCTCAAGGGGCGGAAGGGCTTCGCGGCGAGACTCCTGAGATGCCGCTCTCCATGATCAAACGGCGAAAACCTTGCCTTGTCAACATTCATGTTGATATATTGACTCGCATGTCAACACCTACCTCTCGCCCGGCTCTCCCCCCTGCTGACGCCGGACTCGTGCCCTATCCGGCCGAGTTCGTGGCGAAGTACCGGGAACAGGGCTACTGGTGTGGTCGCTCCTTGCCGGACGAACTTCTCGATGCCGCCGATCGCTTCGCCGACCGTCCGGCCCTCGTCACCCCTGAGGTTCGGTGGAGCTACTCCGATCTGGCGCGCAGGGCGCGGTCGTTCGCCTCGGGGATTCAGGCCGGAACCGACCTCGCCGTCGGCGAACCGGTGATGTTCCAGATGGGCAATGTGGCGGAGACCCTGGTCGCCTACCTGGGCTCCCTCGTCGCGGGACTGCGCCCGGTGTGCACCCTCCCTCAGCACCGAGTCCGCGAGATCGGACTGCTTGCTCAGCATGTCGGTGCGCGCGCGTCCGTCTTGCAGGCGGATCACGGCCGAGGAGAGCCGGCGCAGGTCGCCCGCGAGCTTCACGCGGAGGGCGTGCTCGACACGATCATCGTCGCTCGGGGCGAGGCCATCGGCGGAGGCCCGACGTTGGAACAACTCGTCGCCGATGGGGCCGGCGGACCCGCGCCCGCGCCGGTGCATCCCGAGCAGATCGCGGTGTACCAGCTGTCCGGCGGGACCACCGGACTGCCCAAGGTGGCGCCGCGACAGCACGAGGAGTACGTGTACAACTCTCGCGCATGGGCGGAGGCGCTCGGTTGGGACTCCTCCACGCGAGTCCTCTACCCACTTCCGGTGATGCACAACGCCGGTATCGCGCTCGCGGTGCAGCCAGTACTACTCACCGGCGCCACCCTGGTTCTCGCGCCCTCTGCGGCCGTCCCACCGTTGCTGGATCTGATCGAGGCCGAACGACCCGTGTCCCTTCCTCTCGTACCCCCTGCTCTGGCGGTCCGGATGCTGGAGGAGCCGCGGAGTCGTGGTGCGGATCTGAGCTGCATCACGCAGTTCATCGTCGGAGGACAGGCGCTGCCCGAAGGGGTCTCGCAGCGGTTGCGGGACGAACTCGGTATCGCCGTCATGCAGATGTTCGGGATGGCCGAGGGCATGTTCCTCGTGACGCCCGATGGGGCGGGAGAGGACGTGCGTCACCGCACCGTCGGGGCACCCGTGTCGGTTGCCGACGAGGTCCGAATCGCGGCGATCGGAAGCGACGATGAAGTCGCCGTTGGTGAAATCGGTGAGTTCTGCGCGCGCGGCCCGTACACGATCCGGGGCTACTACCGTGCTGCGCAGCATAACCGGGACGCGTTCAGCTCCGATGGCTTCTACCGCACAGGCGACCTCGCGCGCGCACACGAGATCAACGGCGTCCGGATGTACTCCATCGAGGGGCGAATCAAGGACGTGATCAACCGTGGTGTCGAGAAGATCCACGCCGAAGAAGTCGAAGAGATCATTCTGCGTCATCCGGATGTGGTGAACGCCGCGTTGGTCGCGATGCCCGATCCCGTGCTCGGTGAGCGCGCGTGTGCTTTCCTCATCCTCGAGCCGGGGGCTGCGGGGATCACGGTAGCGGCGCTGGGAGAGTTTCTGTTGGCGCAGGGCCTCGCGAAATACAAACTTCCCGAACGGGTCGAAGTGGTCTCCGAGTTCCCGCTCTCGAACGTCGGCAAGGTCTCGAAGAAGGACCTGCGCGAGAGGATCGCTGACAAACTGCGTGCCGATGCGGCCCGGGATGCCCGGTAGAGAGGACGACGACATGACCTGCAGGACGGTGGCGATCATCGGTGGCGGGCCCGCGGGCCTCGCTGCAGCGAGACTGATCAAGCTGCGCTCGCCGGATGCATCGGTGACGGTGTACGAGCGGGCCGACTCCAGCACGGGCACATTCGGATTCGGGGTCGGGCTGACCGAGGCGACGATGCGCAACGTCGCCGCGGTGGATCCTGATCTCGCGGAGCGCATGCGATCGGCGAGTCATGCCGGACACAACCTGGTGCTGCGCACCGATTCCGAGGAGGTGCACCTCCACGGCGCGCGGAACCTCGCCATCGGCCGGGCTATCCTCCTCGAGGTGTTGGCCGATGCCGCACGCGAAGTGGGAGTGAGCATCCGGATGGGCGCTCGAGTCGACGAATCCGAGCTCGAGGCGGACGTGATCGTTGCGGCCGACGGCGCTCGCAGCGCCGTGCGGGAGAAGCTGCAAGCGGAACTGGGGGTCCACGTCGCGTACGGAGCGCTCCATTACATGTGGTGCGGAACCGATTTCGCGGTGGAGAACGCGCACTTTACGTGGCGTACCCGAGGCGACGGTCTGTTCGTGGTGCACGCGTATCCGTACACTGACGACCGCAGCACGTTCCTGATCGAAGTGGACGCACACACGTGGGAGAGCGCGCGGCTCGCAGAAAATCACCGCCAGGTGGCCCCGGGCGAATCCGACCGACGCAGTCTGGACCTGCTCGAGGACGTCTTCTCCGACGAACTCCGCGGGCGCCCTCTGTTGGCGAACCGAACGCGATGGGCGCAGTTTCCCACGGTCTCCCTCGACCGATGGTCCGCGGGCAATGTGGTGCTGCTCGGCGATGCCGCGCACACCGCGCACTACACGATCGGATCCGGCACCAAGCTGGCGCTCGAGGATGCGATCTCGCTGGCCGACGCGCTCGGCACCCACGCCGACGTCCGTGCAGCGTTCGAAGCGTACGAGGCCGCGCGGAGGCCCGGAGTGGAGAAGTTCAAGCACCTCGCCGCTCGCTCGCAGGCGTGGTGGTCCAGCTTCCGGGACCGTTCTGCGCGGAGACCGGAGGAGATCGCGTTGTCGTACATGACCCGCGCCGGCAACATCGGCGTCGCCGACTACGCCCGGGAGTACCCCGACAACGCGCGCATCGCTCTGGCGTACCTGGGTGACGCTCCGGTGCACGAGCTCGAACGACTCGACGACTGGGTGCTGTCGCGGCCGCTCGAGACCGACGAGTTCTCGGCTCCTTCGCGGATCGTGAAGGTCGTCGATCTGCCGGAGACGACTGTTCGGCGGTGGCAGTGGACCGGCGGCGACGCGTGGAACGCCGAGCACGACGCGGCGGTCGAGGAACTGCGCGGCGCTGCGGAACGGATCCTGGTGCTGGGTGGCGACGGCACTGCTGCATCGGTGGGAGCCAGGATCGACATCGCGGAACGGGTGCGCTGGGCCGGCCGGCACACGGTGGTGGTCGAGATGCCGGCCACGGCCCGTTCGGAGGCCGCGTCCGCCGTTGCCGCCCGTCGGGTCGACGCGGCGATCCTGACGGACTGAATCGGTCGTGGTCGCCATCCGGCGGGCATCCCTGCCCGTGTGTCGGCGATCCGCTCGGGCGCGAGGGCAGGGGTACGGTGATTCCATGCCGACGGCGGAGAAGACATCCAAGGGAGCCACGTCGAAGCGCCGAGAACTGATCGTCAGCGAAGTCCTCGACGCCGCGACCGAACTGTTCGTGCAGAAGGGCTACGACGCCACGAGTCTGCAGGACATCGCGGACGCCGTCGGCGTCTCCCGTCCGGCGCTCTACCACTACCTCAGCAGCAAGGAAGACCTGCTCGTGATGTTGGTGGAAGGGGTGTCGCAGAGTCTCGCCGACGTGCTGAGCGAGTTGCGCGAGCGCCCCGATCTGGAGCCTGCGGAGAAGATCTCCCGAGTCACCGAGCAGCTTGTCCGCCAGCGGGTTCAGCACCCCGGCCGTTTCCTCATCCTGGACAGGTCCGAGAGTGTCCTTCCGGAACCCGCCCGCACCGATCACGCGGAGGCCAAGCGACGCATCCTGCGTGAGGTCGTGACGATCATCGACGAGGGAGTGCGCGCGGGCGTGTTCGTGCCCACGGATTCCCGCACCGCAGCCCTCAGTCTCATCGGTATGTGCAACTGGGTCGCCTGGTGGGCACGGCCCGACGATGCGGCACGGGTGGAGGCGATCGTCGCGACCGTGGACTCGCTCGTCGGCCGCATGCTGTGCATCCCCGCGCAGGAGGCGGCTGGTGGCGCTCCCGGCCTGGTCCAGGAGATTCGTGACCGGCTCGACCGGCTGGAGCCGTTGCTGTAGCGCGATGCTCCGAACCACCGACTCGGCGGCCCCCATCTGGGGGCCGCCGTCGTGTTTGCGGAACGCGCCGTGACGTGAATGTTGACAATTCAACGGTAACGTCGAATACTGGTCGTGTCACCACCACCTCGGAGGAGCAGCGTGAACCACATGACCAAACGCATCGGCCTGGTCGTCCCCAGCTCGAACGTCACCGTCGAGACGGAGATGCCACGAATCCTGGGACGGCATCCGGATGCCGAATTCACGTTCCACGCCAGCCGGATGCGCATGCAGAAGGTCTCACCGGAACAGTTGCGTGCGATGAACGCACAGCGGGAACGCTGCGTGATCGAGCTCGGTGACGCCGGTATCGATGTGGTCCTGTACGCATGCCTCGTGGCCATCATGTCGACCGGGCCGGGCGCGCATCGTGAGGCGGAGCTCGCAGTCGCGGAACAGCTCGCGACGGGGGGCTCCGAGGCGAAGGCCTTGTCGAGCGCCGGAGCGCTGGTCGACACGCTGAACGACATGGAGGCCGAGAGGGTCGCCGTCGTGACGCCGTACCTGCGGCCCCTCGCGGAGCTGGTGGTGGCCTACCTCGAGAACGAGGGGGTCGAGGTGTCGGACTGGCGCGCGCTGGAGGTCTCCGACAACGCGGAGGTCGGCTGCATCCCGGGTGACAGGGTCATGGAGGCGGCTCGGAGCCTGGACCTGACCGGTGTTGACGTCCTGGTCCTTTCGGCGTGCGTCCAGATGCCGTCGCTTGACCTCGTGCAGGCGGCGGAGGACGAGTTCGGAATCCCCGTTATCACGGCCGCGACGGCGGGCGCGTATCAGATCCTGCGGGCGGTGGACGCCCGCGTCGACATCCCAGGGGCGGGTTCATTGCTGCGTGCCGACGTGGCTCTGGAAGCCCCCTGAACGAACCGGAAGGAGCGAGGGTATGACTGAACACGATGAGGCGCACAGGGTCCGTGGGGTGGACCACGCCGCGTTCCCGACTTTCGACCCGGTGGGCACTGTCAGGTTCTATCGGGACGTGCTGAAGTTCCCTGTCGTGCACTCTATCTGTGCCGCGGGATGGGGCCCGGAGAAGCATCCGGACTTCATTCACTTCTTCTTCGACATCGGCAATGGCGACCGGATGGCGTTCTTCTACTACTTCGGACTCGAGCCCTACGGGGATCAGTCCGCCCCGGGCGATTCGTGGGCGAGGTTCGCCCAGGACGTGCCTGTGTTCTTCCGGAATTCGCGCCACCTGGCGATACACGTGGACAGTGAGGAAGACCTACTCGAATACCGTCGGCGCCTGGACGAGTCCGAGTGGCCCTGCGAGATGCAGGTGATGCACGAGACGATCGAGTCGATCTACACGCACGACCCCAACGGGTACATGCTGGAGATCACTCGGGCGCTTCGCCCCGTGACCGCGCAGGAGGACCTCGACGCTCAGCTCACCCTGGACGCCCTGTGCGACGTGGTGACGGCGGGCTCCGCCTCGCTCGACTCCCTGTTGACTCGCAAGGCCGAGCTCATCGTGGAGAGGGCGGAGTCGTGGGCGCGAACGCACGCGGTGGAGGTGGAACGGTGAGCAGGTTGTACGTGCTCGACGTCCCCGAGAACGAGGGTGTGGTCAAGGTGGCGTCCGCGGATCGCGCGGTGACGGTGGACAGGGTAGGACCGTACTTCCGGTTCTCGGCGGACGGAGACATCGAGATCGACAGGCGAGCCACCGGATGCCGGCATGCGGTGTGGTACAGCGCCGTTGCGGGCCTGGAGGGCTCGAAGATCGTTCAGCACGACAAGAACGCACTCCGCGTGGTGGCGCGATGAGCTTCGGCGAGAGGGTGGGAGCGGGGCGGTACCTGAGTGCCGACGAAGCGCCGGCCGAGACCACGGTGACCGCACACGAGCTCACCACGTCCGACGGGGCCACTGTGGCGGGGCTGTTGCGCACGGTGCCGGGAGCGACGGCTGTGGCCTTCCTCATGCACCCGCGCAACGACTTCAGCCACCACGTACTGGTGCCGGAGTTCCTGCGTCGCGGCGTCGCGGTATGGACGCAGGGCAGCAGGACGATGGGAAACGATCTGACGCTGCTCCACGAACAGGCGCTGTTGGACATGGCGGCGGGCCACGTGTTCCTCCGGCACGGCGGATTCGAAACCGTGATCTCCGTGGGGCATTCGGGCGGCGGCGCCCTTGCTGCGTTCTACGCCGAGCAGGCCGGGCTGGCACCGTCGGAGAGGCTTGTGGCCACTCCCGGCGGGAAGCCGGTGTCCCTCGCCGATGCCGAGATGCCGCTCGCCGACCTCATGGTGTTGATGGCACCGCACCCCGGGCAGGGCGAATTGCTGCTGCGCCTGATCGACCCGTCCGTGACGGACGAGGCAGACCCTCGCTCGGTGGACCCGGCGCTGAACCTGTACTCGGAGGAGAACGGGTTCGCCCCGGCGCCGCAAACGAGTTCCTATTCCCCCGAGTTCCTGGACCGCTACCGGGCGGCGCAGCGCGCGCGGGTCGCGCGGATCGACGCCGTCGCGCGCGAGCGGGTGGCCCGCGCGCGCGAGGCGCAGCGACGGTACAAGAAGACCGGGGAGCCGGCAGACCGCCGGGATGCGCTCTCGACCGAGCTGATCACTGTGTACCGCACGGACGCCGACGCGCGGTGCGTCGATCTCAGCCTGGATCCCAATGACCGCCCGTACGGCTCACTGTTCGGGTCGCGTCCCGACCTCACCGACTACGGCGTCGTCGGTTTCGGCAGGCTGACCACGCCCGAGGCGTGGCTGTCCACGTGGTCGGCCCTGAGCAGCCGTGCAGGTTTCCTCCGGTGCGCACCCGCTGTCCGGGTGCCTACGCTGTTCATCGAGATCACCGGCGATCAGGCCTGCTTTCCCTGCGATGCAGCGGCGATGGTCGACGCCATCGGGACCGACCAGGTGCGTCATGTTCGAGTGCGGGGCAAGCACTTCGGTGCGGCGCTCACTGCGGAGGAGCCGACCGCGGCGGTACTCGCCGGCGCCGAGATCGAGAGCTGGTTGCAGGACGTGACCTGAATCCGTGCGGTACGAGAAGCGCCCATGTCCGGCTGGACATGGGCGCTTCCGCGTCGGTGGATCGGGTTCCTACTGGGGAGCGACCTGCGCGTACAGCTTGGTGTCCTGGAACTCGGTGATGGCAGTCGGACCGCACAACAGGCCGTATCCACTCTGCTTGAGGCCTCCCTCCTCGAACGCCTCGTGGATCACGCCCCAGCAGTTGGTCCAGACGAACCCGGCACGCATGTTGCGGGTCACGCGGCGCGCGCGCCACTCGTCGGTCGTGAACACGGCGGCGCCGAGACCGAAGGACGTGCCGTTCGCCAATCGCACCGCGTCCGCCTCGTCTTCGAAGATCTCGAAAGTCTGTACTGGGCCGAACAACTCGTCCTGCACGAGAGGTACGTCCAGGCGATCGACCTCGACCAGGCTCGGCTGGTAGTACGCCCCACCGGGGCGATCGGCGTCGTCCACGACGCCACCACGGACGAGGATGCTTCCATACGACGCCGCGGCCGCGACGATACCGTCCACCCGCTGCGCACTCGCGGCATCGATCAACGGACCGAGGTCGCTGGTCGGGTCCTCGCTCGGACCCACGCGGAGGCCGCTCAGAGCCTCGACGATCATGGGCCGGAGTTTGTCTGCGATGCTGCGCTGGACCAGGAGCCGGGATCCGGTGAGGCAGAACTGACCGTTCATCAGCGTGCACGCCGCCACGACGTTCTGCATCACCACGTCGAGGTCGGCGTCGTCGAACACGACCAGCGGTGTCTTGCCGCCGAGTTCGAGACTCAGCCGTTTGAGTGTGTCCGCGCCCGCCTTGGCGATGGCACGACCGACATGGGTGCTGCCGGTGTAACTGATCATATCGACGTCGGGCGAGTCCACCAGCGCCGGAGCGACGGCGTTGCCGCCTTCGGTGAGGATGCTCACGACCCCCGCGGGTATGGACGTGGTCTCTGCGATCACCTCGGCGACAAGGGTGTTGGTGAGGGCCGTCTGGCCCGGCATCTTCACGACCATCGTGCAGCCGGCGGCCAGTGCGGGCCCGATCGATCGCATGGACAGGATCACCGGTGAGTTCCACGGCGTGATGATGCCGATGACTCCCATCGCCTCGCGGCCGGTCTGGAAGTACACGCCGGGTGCGACCTCGGACGCCCGCCCACCGTCCAGGACGATCGCCGAAGCGGCGGCGTAACGGAGCCAGTCCACGGTCGTGGACACCTCCCACTGAGTCTCTCCGATCCGCTTCCCGTTCTCGCGGGACAGGCTCAGCGCGATCTCGTCCACGCGCCGCTCCAGATTGTCGGCGAGCTCACTGATGGCGCGGGAGCGGCGCCGGGGATCGCGGGACCAGTCGGTCTCATCGAAAGTCCTGCGCGCCGCCTCGATCGCGATGCGCGCCTCGGGTTCGCCGGCATCGGCGTAGGTCCCGATGCTCCGGCCCGTCGAGGGATTGATGGTCTCGAGGCGATCGCCGGCGTCGCTCCATCGCCCTGCGATGAGGTTACGGCCGACCGATTGTGATGTCGCGGTGATGGAGTCGGTTGTCATGGGGTTCACCTTTCATGCGTACGAGCCGGTGCACTGGACACCGCCGTCTGTGGAATGGGAATGGCACCGATCCGCGTTCGACGCGCGTGCGCGCCGTGTGACCCGTGACACTTCCGGACCTCAGCCTGACCCATTTCAACATCAATGTCAATTAACCAACAATACTGTTGACAGTTGCTCAGTCGCGACTTAGTGTTGCGATCGTCGCCCGTCGGAGAGGCGTGGCAGTCAACGAAGGAGCAACGGACATGGGTTCTGTCGAAACGCACGCGGGGCGGGTTGCAGTAGTCACGGGCGCAGGTCAGGGCTTCGGCCGGGCGATCGCCGTGGAACTCGCCCGACGGGGTGCAGACGTCGCGGTGATCGACCTCAACGACGCGTCGGAGACGGTGGCGGAGATCGAGGCGCTCGGCACGCGTGCGATGGGCGTGCAGGCCGACGTCGCCCAGCCGGATTCCGTCGCTGCTGCGGGGGAGGAGATCTGCGGATCGTTCGGCCACGTCGACATCCTCGTCAACAACGCCGGGGTGTATCCGTTCCGAGACTTCTTCGACGTCGACTTCGACTACTGGCGCACGATCCAGGCGATCAACCTGGACTCGCAGTTCCTGACGGCGCGTGCTTTCGCCCCGTCGATGCGGGATCGCGCGTGGGGGCGGATCGTCAACCTGGCATCGAATTCGCTTGGCCTGGCGGTGCCCGCGCTCTCGCACTACATGGCCAGCAAGGGCGGGGTCGTCGGCTTCACCCGTGGTCTGGCGACCGACCTCGCGCCGTACGGCATCACCGTCAACGCCGTGGCGCCGACGGCCTCACGTACCCCCGGAGGGGAGGCCAACATCGCCGGCGACGTCCTCGACGGCGTCGCATCGATGCAGGCGATCAAGCGCGGTGGCGTGGCCGCTGACATCGTGGGCACAGTCTGTTTTCTCAGCAGTGACGACAGCGCATTCGTCACCGGGCAGACGATCATGGCGGACGGCGGCCTCGTCCGCCTGTGACGCTCGCTGGCGGCCGCCCGGGTCAGCCTCCGCTCGTGTCGGTCCGGTAGCGGCTCGGGGTTGTACCGGTATGGCGTCTGAACGATGTCGCGAAGTGGCTGGCGCTGGAGAAGCCCGTGACACGGCCGATCTCCGCGACCGACAGGGTCGTCGTGCGCAGGAGGTGCCGGGCTCGGCCGATGCGTTGTGCAAGGACGAATTGATGCGGCGTCGTGTGGAAGGTCGCCTGGAACGCGCGGCCGAACTCGTCGGCGTGCATCTCCGCGACGTCGGCGAGGGCTTGCAACGAGGCGGACCCGTCCGGATCGTCGTGGACGCGCTCGAGGACCCGTTGTTGCACTTCGGGCCTCAGTACGCGAGCCGCCCGGTGCTGGGCCGGGCGGCGCCGGCCGTACACGTCGACGATGTGAAGGTGCAGTGCCTCGATCAGCGTGTCATGCAGTAGTCGGCCCGCGGGATCTGTTCGGGCGGCGGTACTCGCGATTCGTTCGATCATGTGGTGTACCAGCCGGTCCTGCTTGCCTGCAGACGCTTGGAGCTCCAGCCGCGTCGTGGACGACGTCGGGATCACGATCCGGGCGAAATCGCACGAGACATCGCAGGCTGTTGCTGCGGATCTGACTCCCGCGGGGACCACCCACACGTGGCCGGGGGCCGGGGTGAACCTACCTGTCGGTCCCTGTTCGAATTCGTACTCCTTCGACCTGGCCGTTCCGCGGCGCCAAACCAGGACTTCGTGATTCGTGCCAGCGGAGTGCCATACCGTCGATTTCGAGAACCGCTGGCGCACGAAAGTGACATCCAGTGAAGGCATCATCATCGCAGAGTAGTCGTTGTCGACCGGGGTGACTCGTCGGAGTCGGGGTTGCGTTTGTCGCCATAGGAGTCCGGCTCCTCCGTGTTCGGGCCGGGGCGCAATCGGGCGGCATCTTTGTAGGCAATCGAACTGTTCACTATTTGCGTCACCAACTCGCTCTCGAGGGCATGTGGTTATGGGTGAGCCGAGATATGTTAGGAGGGGCAAATTTTCGCGTTCTTGGAAGAGGGGGCGGCGTGGATACAGGGTCGTCGGTCGCGAACGTGACACCCGGCGATCACCGGTGGTGGTGCGACTACGTCGATGAACCCGCCGGAGTGGCAGCGCTGTGATCGCCGTCGTCGCGCGCGGCGGTTTCGCAGGACCCGGCGTGGCCGGGAGCGTATGCCGGTGATGCCACGCTCGGCGTCGGACCACGCGAGATAAGAACCAAGGAAAGGGAAATGCTATGGCGCGCAGGAAATCCGCGGCGGTGATTGGGAGCGTTGCCGCATTCGTGCTGCTCATCGCGGGATGCGCGAATGACGCTGAGCCGAGCTCGACGACCTCGTCCACGGCTCCGTCGAGTTCCGCAGTCACTCACCACCAGAACCCCGCTGGGGAGCAGTCCGCGCGACCGGGGGTGGGGAACGGAGGGGGAGCGGTCCCGACGAAGACCGTCACTCAGCATCCGGGGCCCGCGCGTGCGACGACGAACGCCACGCCCACAAAGCCCCTGGCGCCCGGCAACGGCGGTACGTACGACGTGCCCTGCACCGGGCCCGATCAGGGCACGGTCTGCACGAACCCGAATCACGGCGCTGGCACTGTTCCCGGGGAGAACGGCGGCGACGGTTCCGCCTCCGCGCCTGAGCAGCGCGACGACGATCCGGGTGGGAAGCCATGCACTACCGGCAACGGCGACTCAGGCACCTACGTGTACTCGGACGACACCAACGGCTGGGTCTGCCAGATCGGGTGAACGGACCCCGAGTGCTCGCACTAGCGGGAAGTCCGGCCTCTCGTAGGCCTCGGCCATCGCTCAGGCGCGATCGGAGACGTCATCTCGGGTGTACATGCCGATGGCGGCGACCGCAGCAGTGAGTCCTAGTGCGGCCTAAAGACTCATCATTACCGACGACTAATGGAAGGAGTCGGCAAGGTCTAGGGTATGAAGAAAGTCGCGACGATCCCGCTCAGATAACGGATCGCCCGAGACGATCGCATGGCCGAGCCCCCCTTTCGCTCCAGCAAGATCAAACACGTAGTTCTTCATAAGCCCTTTTCCGTGATTGGTGAATCCACGGATCACGGGCTTTTGATAACCAAAGTAGTTCTCGTCGTCAGGGGTAAAGAACTGCCAATAAAGATTCGGGTAGCGATCGATGATGATGTCGCCGAGATAGATGGCGATATCGATAACAACGGAGTACCAGCGAGATGACAGCATTCCAGGAGCTTCAGGGATGGGTGGATTGTGGCCTTCGACGTTGGCGATGAACCAGTCGTTGACCGCTTGGATCGACGCGTCGTCGGTGCCGGTTGGGATACCGTTGAGCTCCAGCAGCTTGCGGAACTGTTGCTTGCGTTGGGGCTTCTGTGCAAGCCAGTTCTCGTACTGGGCTCGCGCTCCATCGCGTGTGTCATCCTCTGGGCGTGTGGGAGAGATTACAGTGTATTCCTCGTAGTCGCCCCAATTTACTGAGCCGGTCATATTTTGATCACCCCGGGATGTCGCGGGTGTGTAGTGGTGGTCCGGGGCTCAGGCGGAGAAGGCCGCTGCTCCGGCGGGCACCGGGCCGACGGCGCCGGCCAGGACGAGCTGCGACAGGTACTCGTCGAAGGTCGGGGCGACGAGGGATTCGATGCCGCCGTCGCGGCGGTCGGTGTCCACGACGACGACCGACGGTGCGGTCCGCAGCCCGGTGTCGTCGGCGGCCGATCGCCGGTAGTCGAGGCAGAGGTCCCAGTGGCCGCCACCGTCGAACGGGATGAGCCACTCCGCGCCGTCGGGGGACGGGGCGAAGGTGGGGTCCGTGTGCCACCACGCGCCCTTGCGGATCGCCCAGAACCCGGGGCCGATCCCGCGGATCACGCTGTGCGGAACGTCGAAGTTCCGCGGCGCGGGGAAGGTGAAGCGGGTGAGTCCGCCGTTCTGGATTCCCAGGGCCCCGACGAGCGGTTCGGGCAGGCGAACGCCCAGCTCGCGCTCGGTCTCGCGCAGCGCCTCGACCGTGAGCATCGGCTGAAGGTAGCCGTCGAGCGGCGGGTGCTGCCAGAGTCGCCAGAGATCCATACCCGCCATCCTACTTTGCCCGCATGAAGATTCTGTGGAGGCGAGCGAGTGTTGATCGAAATGTTGACGATTTGATGTATGCGGGTGTGACGATCGGTCGACGTGAGGCGGTGTTGTGGCCTCGGACTCAGTCCGGGCCTGTGCCGGAGTCCGGTATCCCCGGTGTAACGAGTGTGTGGTGGTTGCCGAACCAAAGCACATGGCGTGCCGTTCGAGCGCGCTCCTCGTGGAGGTGGACGCATGGCCAGGTCATCAGGAATCCTCGCGCTGGTCTCGGTGGCGCTGCTCGTGGGCGCGTGCGGGAACGGCGGAACCACGGATGGCGCACCGTCGACCTTCTCGAGCCCGGAGACGACCGCACGGCCGGGCACCGGCGCATCGGGAACCGGTACCGCCGCGAGCGGGGCGACGGCCGACGAACGGCCGGCGTCGGCGGGCAGCGGGAAGTGCCTGGATCTGGCGTCGCCGGTCGTCACCGACGCCGTGGCGAAGCTGCCGTCGTTCCGCGGTGTCGGGTACACAGCTCTGCGCGGCACCGACGCGCGGGAGGGCGCCTGCCCGGAGCTGATGTGGGCCCAGGCCTACCTGCGGGGCGGCACGGGCAGCTCGCCCGAGTGGGTCCTGTTCTTCGACCGGCGGGGATATCTCGGCACCGCCACGGACCGGTACGTCTCGTTCACGTCCGTCACCGGCAACGCGGGGGACACCGTCTCGGTCCAGTACCGCTGGCTGCGGCCCGGCGACACCACCGCGGGCGTCTCCGGCGGCCCCGTCACGGTGAACTACAGCCTGATCGGGCGCACCGTCACCCCCGACCGCGACGTTCCGCCCGAGGTGTTCGACGGTGGCGCGTCCCCGACGGCGACGACCACCACGACCGCGAGGCCCGCTTCGCACTGCCCCGAAGCCACGCCGGAGACGTTGCGCTCCAACGCCGAATCCAATTGGGGCGACCGGATCGCCAAGCCGTTCACCGTGGACGACGTGCGGTGCGCCGACGAGTGGGCGACGGCGCGGATCCCCGCCCGCGACGCGTACCCGCAGAACGCGCGACTGCTGTTCCGCTACACCGGCGGCGGCTGGAGCGGCGTGGCGTTCGGCAGCGGCTTCTCCTGCACCGAGAAGGGCGTCCCCGCGGCGACGGCCGAGAAGCTCGGCTGCTCTTGAGTGTCCGGCGCTCCGGCGCCGACCGCGTCACCGGCCGTCGAGTCGCTCCAGGTGTCTGCGGACGACGCCCTCCAGGAGGTCCGCCGAGTAGTGGTCGGGGCGCAGCGCCGCGTCGGTGGCGAGGCCGTCGAGGAGCGCGGAGAGTCCCTCCACGTCGAGATCGAATTCCGCGTCGCCGCCGGCGAGGTGACCGGCCTCCCGGACGCGGGTGAGGACCTCGCGGACGAGAGATCGTACGCCCGAGTGGAATTCGTCGACGATGGGGGAGAGTTCGGGCCTCGTGAGCGCGCTGATGCTGAGCGCCAGCCACGCGCTCGTCTCGCGCCGGCGGGGTTCGTCGAGCGGCAGTGTCTCGCAGAGTATCTGCACCGTGATCGCGCGCCGGTCCCGCAGATCCGGGGCGGCTGATGCGGCGAACGCCGGTTCCGCCGTGCGCAGGACCCGGCCGCGGATCCCCTCGGCCAAGCGTCGCATCGCGAACCCGAGCATCGCGGCCTGGCTGTCGAAGTAGTGGCGGACCGAGCCGACGACGAGTCCGGCCTCCTTCGCGACGTTGGCGAACGTCGCCTGGTCGGTGCCGCCGCGGGCGATCACGGTCACGACGGCATCGGCGATGGCGGCCCGCCGCTCCTCCGGATCCACGATCTTCGGCACCTTCTCTTTATAGCATCACGATGCTATCTTCTTATTTGGCACAGTCATGCTAAATAAGAACGGAGACGTGATGACGGACGCTCTCATCGTCGGGGCCATCTTCGTGGCCATCGTCCTGACCACACAGATCGGCTACCGCCGCCACACCACGCTCCTCGCCGTGATGCCCTTCGTCACCAGCGCGATCATCGGCTACCTCATCCTCGGGACGGGCGAGCACCATTACGTCTCCGGCGACGGTGCGCTCGCGATCGCCGGGGCCGCGGCCGGCGTGATGTTCGGACTGGCGCTCAATCCCGTGATGGACGTGCGCCGCGATCCCGAGCGCGGCGGCCGCCTGTACACCCGGGCGGGCTGGGCCTACCTCGGGATCTGGCTGTTGGTCCTCGGGGGTCGCTGCGTCTTCGTCGCCGCGTTGGAGCGGTCCCCGGCGTTCGCCACCCGGTTCGGGGAGTTCCTCGATGCCGTGCACGGGGGGCCCGACGGGGTAGGCGCCTTCTTCCTGCTCGCCGCGCTCGGCATGAGCCTGACCCGTGAGGTGGCGATCCTGGTCCGCGCCAGGCGCATTCCCCGTCCGCCGATCCGGATGCCCGACCGGGTGTCCGAGCCCGCCTGACGCGGCGGCCACGGCACCGTCCCGTCGAAATCGGGCACTATGGTCGGATGACGAAAGTGCACGCCCTCGTGCTGCTCGGCTCGCTGGCTGCCACAACGGCCCTCACCGTCGCGCTCGGTACGAAGGATCCGGCCGCGCCGCTGTCCTATCCGAGCAGGTTCCTGATCTGGAACCTCTTCCTGGCGTGGATCCCCATGGTGTTCGCCGTCGGTTTCGCGATGGTGCGCCGCCGCGTGTGGCTGGTCCCTCTCGGCCTCGGGTGGCTCGCGTTCCTGCCGAACGCGCCGTATCTGGTGACCGACCTGGTGCACCTCGGCGAGGGGTACGAGCTGTGGCGGCACGTGCTGCAGTACGGGTTCGCCGCGTGGACCGGCATCCTCCTGGGCGTGGTCTCCATGCTGCTGGTGCACCGCCGCCTCGACCGCGACGTGGGGGCCGCGTGGGGCTGGGCCGCCGTCGCGCTGTCCGTCGCGCTGTGCGCCGTCGGCGTGGTGATCGGGCGTTTCCAGCGGTGGAACTCCTGGGACCTGGTCACGCGTCCCGACGCCGTCGTCTCCGCGACCTTCGACTGGGTGCGGGCCCCGCTGTCGTCCGTGCAGTCGACCGGGGTCGCCGTCGCGGTGGCCGCGTTCTTCGGCCTCGCCTACCTCACGGTGTGGGCCCTGAGCGGCCTTCGTCCCGAGGCGAAGGCCGCCCAGCCGGCGTCCTAACCGCCCGCCGGCTCCGGGATGTCGTCGTTGCCCGGGCCGCTGAACGTCGGCTGCCCCTGGGCGGGCTCGGGCACGTCGCCGTCACCTCCGGGGCCGGTGAAGGTCGGCTGGCCCTGGGCGGGCTCGGGGATGTCGTCGCCCGCGTCGGGCTGTCGCGGCTGGGTGGCGCCCGGCGTGGCCTTCGGGGCGGTGGCGTGGGGCTTCGGTGCGGCGGTGGTGTGGCCGGGAGTCTGCTTCTGCCCGCCCGTGCCGCCGTGGCCACCGGGGTGGCCCTGCTCGCCCGTCATTCCGTGGCCCGCGCCCGCGCCTCCGTTCTCGCCCGACGGGGCCTGACCGGTGACGCCGCTGTTCGGGGCGGACGACGGTGCCGGGGTCGCGTCGTCGCCCGAGCATCCCGCCAGCGCCAGCCCGGGAACGGCGGCGAGGGCGATCAGCGCGGATCGTGCCTTCATCGATGTGCGTGTGGTCATGGCGGTTCCTCTCGTGATGTGCGGGCCCGCCGTGGTCTGGACGGTCCTCGGGGCGTGGTCCGGCCGCGTCAGGGGCGGGGTGCGACGACGGCGCGCGGGCCGTGTTCCGCGACGGTGGTGATGAGGGAGTTGATCGTGGGCCACCACTTGTTGTGCACATCGATCACCTCGCCGTGGCCGATCGCCGGTAGTTCCACGAGCGCGGCGGAACCGCCACGCGCCCGGTGCTTCTCGACGTACTCGGCGGCCTCGCGGGGCGGCACCACGGTGTCGCCCGTGCCGGTCACCGCGAGCAGCGGGATCGCGGGATCGAGGCGCTCCAGAGGGTCGACCAGCGCGTAGCGATCCGGGACCTCGTCGGGTGTTCCGCCCAGGGCGCGCTTGACGTGGTCGTTCTTGGTGAGCGACAGCCGCATGTCGAGGACGCCGGCGAGGGTGACGACGGCATGTGGGCGGACGGCGGGAGCTGCCCCCGGGGCACCGTCGGGCAGTGTGTGCCTGCCCGCGGTCCACGCCGCGAGCTGTCCGCCCGCGGAGTGGCCGACCACGGTGATCCGGCTCGTGTCCATCTCCGGCGCCGTGTCGCGGAGCTTCATCACGTGGTCCACGCCCCGCGCGAGGTCGGTGAAGGTCGTGGGCCAGCCGCCGCCCTCGCCGACCCTGCGGTAGTTGACGTTCCACACCACGTAGCCCTCTGCTGCGAGGCTGCGCGCGATGGGAGCCACGTACGAGGCGTCGGGGCCCTTGAGCCAGCCGCCGCCGTGGATCAGGACGATGACGGGGGTGCCGCCGGCGGCCTGCGGGGGCGTGGGGCGGTACAGGTACCCGGTCAGGTCGTCCGCTGCGTCCGCCGTCGCCGGGTCGTAGACGTGCGCGCTCTCGCTGACCCCGGTCTCGGCGGCCCGGGTCGCCGGCTCCCAGGGGCGGACCAGCAGTACGGCGACGATCGCGAGCGCCGCCACGACGACCGCCGCCACCCCGATCACGAGCCCGGTTCGACCGCGACTGACCATGAGTCGCAATCTAGCCCAAATCGGTCGTGTGCGACAAACATTCGCAAACCGCAGATAGCGGACAAGCAGGGTTAGCCGCGGACGCGGTACCGCAAACAGGTCACACCGTTCGAGAATCCGGTGGCGCCCAGCAGGTCCAGGCGATCGACCCGGACGTCGTCCGGGAACAGGCCGCGGCCTCGGCCCTGGACCGCGGGGTACACGAACAGGCGGTACTCGTCGACGACGCCGGCGGCGATCAGGCTGTGGCACAGCGTGATGCTCCCGGTTGCCACGATATCGTCGCCGTCCGCGCGTTTGAGCGCGCGGACCTCGTCGATCGGGTCACCGGAGAGGACCACCGAGTTCCGCCAACCGGGATCGGTCATCGTGGAACTCACGACGTACTTCCGCACCTCGTTGAGCTGGTCGGTGATGCCCGTCGTGTCATCGGTCTGCTCGGGCCAGTAGCCGCGGAAGTCCTCGAACGTCTGCCGCCCGAGGAGGACCGCGTCACAGTGTTCGTCCTGGCGGTGGATCTCCGCGAGCTGGTCCGGGGCCTCCGCCGTCGGGTCGAACCAATCGTCCAGCATCTCGATCCGGCCGTCCAGGGTGATGTTCTGGGTGATCGCCAACGTGCGCATGATGCTCTCCTCTCCCGGGCGGCCCGTCGACCGCCCTTTCCCTGTGTAGACCTTCCGAGAGCCGGAAACTCATCGATCTGCGAGGAGATGACATTGTGCCGCGCATTCGGGCACCATGGTGGTGTGGCGGGAACATCACGGCCGGCCGTGGAGATGCTGTGGGAGCAGGGCGATCCCGAGTCGGTGATCACGGCACGCTTCGGATTCGACGATTCCGTGCACGCGGCGCGGTGGCTGACCGCGGTCGTCCACGAAGACTGGGGGATCACGGTTCGCGCCTGCGACAGAATAGTGATGAGCAGTGCCAACGCGCTCGCGTGGCTCGATACCGACGACGGGGCACTCATCGCGAAGTGGTGCGTCGCCGCCGATCTGACCGAGCACCTACGGGAGGTCGCAGAAACCGTCGCCGCGGTCTGTGCGGACGGGATCCCTGTGTCGGCGCCACTGCTGACGCGAACGGGTGCGGTTCACCGGGAGCGTGATCGCCTCGGCCTGCAGCGCGTGATACCCGGCCACCTCCTGGACGTCGCAGATCCAGCGGCGGTCCGCGCGGCTGGTCGGATGCTGGGGCGGCTGCATCGGGCTCTCGCTCGCCGACCGATACACGGTCGCGCCGGTGAGACCGATCGTCCCCGCGCCCTGAGCGAGAGGGTCGGGGAGTGGCTCGCCGCGCGTTCCGCGCACGCGCCCGCTGCCGCATGCGCGGAACTCGGACGTTTGATCGATGCCGCGCCGTCCGACGATCTGCCCCGGCAACTGGTCCATTTCGACTTCCGCGCGGCGAACCTGCTCTGCCAGGGAGCACGAATCACCGGTGTCCTCGACTTCGAGCAGCTCGCCGTGGACCACGCGGTCACCGATGTCGCGCGCTCCGCCGTCCTACTCGGGACCCGGTACCACGATTGGGCACCGCTGTCGGGTGCCGCGAGATCCGATTTCCTGGCCGCCTACCGGAGCGAGCGCCCGCTGACACGGGAGGAGGCGGCGTGGCTGGACATAGCGACCCTCTGGACCTCGTTGGCGATGATCCCGGCCGGTGCCGATCCCGCAGGCTGGGCCTCCGCCGCAGACGATCTCGCCGCGGAACTCAGCGAAGGAGGTGGCGGCGCAGCGCGGGGATGAGCGCGGGCCACGTGGACGGCGGCGGAATCTCGTGGCCGACGCCGGTGAGTCGGATCAGGCGCGAACCGGCGATCATGCGACTGAGGGCGACGCCGTGGCCGATGGGGAACATCGGGTCGTCGACGCTGTGGACCACGAGGGTCGGCGCCGTGATGCGTGCGGGATCTGTCGGCTCCGCGGATTCGACCAGGAAGTGGTTTCCCATGGACGACTGCATGTTCCGGCTCCGTCGTACCTCGGCGGCCGCGAGCGTGCGCACCCGCTCCTCGTCGATGCCGCCCGGCCCGGCGTAGGGTCGTTCGACGGCGACGCGGTAGTCGATCACGGCGGCCTCGTCGGACCAGTCGATCTCCGGTTCGGGATCCTCCCAGGAGGCGGCGACGGTGTCCGTCGGCGCGGGCAGCGGACCGTGATCGCCCCCGGCAGGGCTGGTCTCGATCAACGTCGACGTCAGCACGCGGTGCGGGTGGTGCGCCGCCAGGTACTGCGCGATCCCGCCGCCCATCGACATGCCGATCAGGTGCGCCCGCTCGATCGCGAGCGCATCGAGGAGGCGAAGCGGGTCGGTCGCCAGATCGGTGCCGTTGTACTCGGGACGCCCCGGAGGCGAGCAGGACGACTGCCCCGTATCGCGATGGTCGTACCGGATCACCTGGAGGTCATCGTCGGCGAGCAGGGTGCAGAACTCCGTCGTCCACCACCCCATCGACTGCGCGCCGCCGGCGATGAGGAGGACGGCCGGCGCGCCCCGCGGGCCGTGCCGGTCCACCGCCAGCTCCACAGCACCAGCGCTGAGGATCTCCATGGCCCCTCCCGCCGTCCGGCTCAGCTGACTGTCATCACCGTATCCCGCGCGCGGCGGCCGCGGCGGCGATCAGGGCCTCCGCCTGGTGCACGATGTCCCGGCGCTGCTTCGCGAACGCCGCGGTGGACAGCTCCGGTCCGGTGAGGGAGTCGTACTCGATGGCCGGGGTGTGCAGGTGGCCGCCGCCGATATCGGTGCGGCCCAGCGCGGTCCGCAGCCGGTTGACCCGGTACATCGACTCGTTCGACAGGTAGTCCCCTCCGCCACCTTTGACCGCGGTCCAACCCGGCTTCGGCCCGTCGTCGGTGCACGACGCGGGGCCCGCACCGTCGCGCCCGCATGCGTCGGGGTTGAGCCGCACGGTGAACGGGCCCGTCCCGGCGGCGACCATCGCCCGCCAGGGCAGCGTGGTCTCGATGAACTGCGGGTTGCTCGCCGGCTGCGCCCACCGGGGCGACAACGGCACCTGACCGCTGATCTCCTCGTTGAGGTTGTCCTTGCGGCCGCCGCGGTTCGCCCCCGCCCACTGCTCGATGTCGAAGGACTTCCGCGCCTGGCTGACCGTGATCGCCAGGTCGGCGTCCGCGGCGCCGCGGGACAGGTGCGGACCGTACGCGTCTTCGACGATGCCCTTGTCGAACTCCGACCAGGTGACGGGCAGCATGACCGCCTGCACCACCGCGGGGCCGTTCGGTGTCTGAATCGTCTTGCCGTCCATGACGAGCGCGATCGCGCCGGACGGATTCGAGCGACGGATCTGCTCGTCGAGGATGAACGGGTCGAAGCCCGACATCATGATCCGCGTGGTCCCGGGGCCACTCGGGAATCCCGTGTCCGTGATCCCGCGGGAGGCGTAGTCGAGGGCGTGCAGCGCGTCGGGCAGCGCCGCCGCGCGGGCGGGATCCCCTCCCGCCCAGGACTTGAGGGCGGAGGTCATCGCGAGCCGGGCCCAGTAGAGCCCGCGGTCGTCGTGATCCCCGGCCGTCGTCGCGTGTTCGGACTGGACCGCCCTCACGGCTTTCTTCCACAGGGCCGCTCCCGATTCCGGAGCGAGGCGCCGCGCTTCGCCGGGGGAGGCGTCACGCAGCCGGGAGACGAATCGGGCCACGTCCTGATCGAGGCCGTCGGCCTCGATGAACGCCGCGGAGGCGCGCCGGTCGGTTCCGGGAATCGTCGTGGTGAGTCGCTGTTCTTCGACGGTGAGCCCCATCGGGGCGGCGGAGGCGAGCCCGGGGGCCGCAGTGGCGGCGACGAGGCAGACTGTGGCGGCGGCCGCGGCGCGGGTGGTGACGCGGCGGGGCGTGCGGGTGCGGGGCATGGATGGCCTTCCGTGCTACTGGGCGGCGGGCTTCGGCGCGGCGGACAGGAGTTCGAGGTCCTCGTCGGTATCGGGGTCGCGGCCGAGCATCATGCCGGCGATGGTCAGCGCGGCGGACACGGCGACGTACACCGCGATCGAGACCCAGGTGCCGGTGTTCTTGAACAGCATCGTGAACAGCAGCGGTGCCATGGCGCCGCCCGCGACCCCGGCGAAGGTGTACGCGAGCGAACTGCCCGAGTAGCGCAGCCGGGCGGGGAACTGCTCGGTGATGAACGCCGCCTGCGGCCCGTACATGAGCGCGTGCAGGATCATGCCGACGACGATGCTGAGCGTGAGCAGGATCCGGCTGTCGTTTCCGATGAGCACGAACAGGATCGGGACCCAGACGGCGGTGGCGAGGGCGCCGATGCCGTACACCCACCGCCGGTTGACGCGATCGGTGAGCCAGCCCGAGAACGGCATGACCACGATCTGCGTCGCGGATCCGATCATCACGGCGGTCAGCACCTCGCTGGTCGCGTAGCCCAGCTGCTTCGTGGCGTACGTGGCGAGGAAGACGGTGAGCAGCGAGTACAGCACGTCGGGGCACAGCCGCGAGAAGGCGGCGGCCAGCAGGGCGCGGGGATGCGTCTTGAGCACCTCGATCACCGGTGCGGCGGGCGGTTCCTCGCGTTCCTGCAGTGCCTGGAACACGGGTGTCTCCTCGAGGCGGAGCCGGATCATCAGACCGAAGGCGACGAGGATCGCCGAGGCGAGGAAGCCGATGCGCCAGCCCCAGCTGCGGAACGACTCGTCCGTGAGCACCGCCGCCAGCCCGGCGAGCACGCCGTTGGCCATGAGATTGCCGACCGGCACGCCGATCTGGGCCGCGGACGCCCAGAGGCCGCGGCTGCGCGGATCGGCGAACTCGCTGGACAGCAGCACGGCGCCGCCCCATTCGCCGCCGACGCCGATGCCCTGGGCGAAGCGCAGGAGTACCAGTAGCGCGGACGCGGTGATGCCGAGTGTGGCGTGGCTCGGCAGCAGGCCGATGAGCACCGTGGCGCCGCCGATCAGCAGCAGGGTGGCGACGAGAACGTTCTTGCGCCCGATCTTGTCGCCGAGCCGGCCGAACACGATCCCGCCGATGGGGCGGGCGAAGTAGCCCACCGCGAAGGTCGAGAACGACAGGATCAGGCCGATGTACGGGTCGCCGGACGGGAAGAACACCGACGGGAACACGACGGCCGACGCGACCGAGTACAGCGCGAAGTCGTAGTACTCCAGCGAGGTGCCGGTCAGGCTGGCTATGTATGCCTTCACCGCGCCTGGTGAGCGCGCGGGCACGTTTTCGGTGCTGGTCATGAGGGATCGCCTTCCACGGGGCAGTGCTCGAAGTGGTTGGCGATCAACGTAGGCGATTGTTGAACAATATTGAAGAGGTATCGCCGAATTTGTTCAACAATTTTCGCGATCGTTACATCGCCCCAGGTGAGTGAGGGTGCCTCATGCGCCGGGCGATGTCCGTTCTCGGTGCGGGACCGTCAGCCGCGCCACTCGATCCGTTCGACCTGCTCCGGCGGCCACTGCTTCGGCGGCGCGAACGGCGCGCCCGGCAGCGGAGTCACGGAGACGGCCGAGGCGGGCTTGGCGGCGGGCGTCCCGTCCTCGTCGAGGAGGTAGATCCACTGCCGGTATCCCGCGTCGTCCCGGACGAACCGCACCTGCACGCTCGACCCCAGCGGAATCGGCGCGAGGTACTCGATGATCGCGCGGTGCGGCGACGCCAGTAGCGGGTCGCCGTTCAGATCGTCCTCCACCAGCTGCCAGTACGCCGCGTTGTTGAAGTGCTGATACGGATCGAAATCGGTGGCCCGCAGCCGCACGTCGTAATCGCGCTCCGAGGGCTCCGGCGGCGTCTCGGTGTTCAGGGCCTTCCAGCGCAGCCGGGTCTCCGCCACGTACTGCTGCAGGTACTCCATGCCGCCGTCGGAGATGTGCGTCGGCATCCCGGATTCGGCGCTGAACCGGATCCAGAACGCCTCCGTCTCGATGTGCCCGCCCGCGCTGCCGCGCAACGTGATCCGCATGTTGCACCACCGCGAGCTGGTCGACTCGCACCACCGCAGCAGGTGCACGTCCGAGGGCCAGTGCAGCGGCTCGTGGACGTCGATGATCGACCGTCGCACCAGCCAGTACGGGTCGGTGGCGTCGAAGCCGCGGTGGAACATCTCGTCGTTGGCCATGTCCTGCAGATAGCGGGCGACCCCGTCGAGCCGTACGCGGCGCTCGGGATTCACGTCACCGGTGCGGACGGGCCACGATCGCTCGAACGAGGGGCCGGGAGGCGTTTCCTGCAGGAATTCGTAGGTCGACGGTGTCGGGCGGGCTCCGGGGTTCGTCACGCAGCCGACCCTAGTACTGACACACTGTGCGCGTGGCCGAGGTGACGATCGTGGGTGCGGGTGTTGTCGGGTTGTCGTGCGCGGTGCGGCTGTTGGAGGCCGGGCACGATGTGCGGGTGTACGGACGAGAGTTGCCTCCGCACGTGACGTCCGCCGTGGCCGCCGCGGTCTGGTACCCGTACCTCGCCGAACCGCGGGACCGCGTCACGGGCTGGTCCGCGGCGGCGCTCACCGAGTTCACCCGGCTCGCGGGCAGCGGGGCCGACGGCGTCGCCATGACCCCCGGCACCGAGATCTTCCGCGAACCCGTCGACGAGCCGTGGTGGACCTCCGCGGTCCCCGAGGTGCGTCGCGTCGACGAACCCCGCCCCGGCTACGCCGAAGGCTGGAGCTTCGTGTCCCCGGTCATCGAGATGCCCGTGTACCTGCCCTGGCTGCTCGGGCGCGTCCGCGAGCTGGGCGGCACCGTCGAACAGCGGGACGTGCGCTCCCTGACCGAGTTCGGCGGCACCGTCGTCAACGCCCCCGGCCTCGGCGCCCGCGAACTGGTGGGCGACGCCGCGATGGAGCCCGTGCGCGGGCAGGTCGTGTACCTGGAGCAGGTGGGGCTGGACCGGTGGTGGATCGACGATTCCGCGATCGAGCTGGGCGTCACGACCTACGTCGTTCCGCGCAGCCGCGACATCGTGGTCGGAGGCACCGAGGACCACGGCGCCGAGGACCTCGCCGTGGATCCCGCCACCGCCGACGCGATCCTCGAACGCGCTCGCGCCCTCGTACCGGAGCTCGCCGGCGCCCGGGTGCTCGGCCACAACGTCGGCCTCCGCCCTGCACGCCCGACGGTGCGCCTCGAACGCGAGGGCGACGTCATCCACTGCTACGGCCACGGCGGCGCGGGTGTCACGCTCAGCTGGGGATGCGCGGACGAGGTCGCCGCCCTCGTGTGACCGGTGCACTCCCTCTGGGGACGGCGTCTCCCCAGAGGCGGCGTGTTCTCCCCATGATCGTGGTCATGGGGAGAGGTGCCGCCCTATAGGGGGAACGCGGGGGTGGGGGAACGCGGGCGGGGAGAACCGTTCCGATCCTCGCGAATCGGACGTACCGTGGAGGCATGTGCCGGAACATCACTGAACTGCGGGGACTCGAGCCCGCCGCCACCGACGAGGAGATCGAGGCCGCCGCGCGGCAGTACGTGCGCAAGGTCTCGGGCATCCAGAAGACCAGCGACGCCAACCGCGAGGCGTTCGAGACCGCCGTCGCCAAGGTCACCGCCGCCACCGAGGAACTGCTCGACCTGCTGCCCGCGCGGCGTCAGCCGCCCAAGACGGTGCCCCCGCTGCGCCGTCCCGAAGTGCGCGCCCGGATCGCCGCCCGAGAAGCCGCCGCCGGGTGACCGAACTCGAGTCGCCCATCGCTGCCAGGATCGCCGTCGCCGGGTGGATCGAGCTCGACGACGGCACCGTCGAGGTCACCTCAGCCGGCGGACGCCTCGTCGACGGTCTGCCCGGCTGATCCGCCCGCCGCGGGCCCGGCGTCGGAGTCGCCCGTAGGACGCCCGTCCGTGACCGAGGTGCCCGACGTGGCCGAGGTATCGGAATCGCTTGCCGTCGAGGACGTTTCGGCCGGCACGTCCTTCTCGTCGGACGCGGACGCTTCCCCGGACGGGGCGGGCCGCTCGGCGGGCGCGGGCGTCTCCATCGCGTCGGCGATGTTCGACGCCGCCCGCGATGTGGTGTCCGCGACGATCCGCACGTTCTCCTCCGTCACCTCCCGCGCGGCATCCGCGCCCGCGCCCACCGCGGCGACGGGGTCCCCGGTCGACGCCAGCGTGGACGCGGCGGCGTCGGCGGTCTGCGTCACGCCGAGCAGCGACAGCTCCGGGACGTAGAACGCCGCCGCGAAGAAGACGTTCGTGGCCTCGACCGCCGTGACCTCGACCGGACCCCGCGGCTGCGGAGTGGTCCCGAAGACCGGGGGCGTGGTGAGCGGGGGAGGGGTCGGCGCCGTCGGCGGTAGCGGCTCCCGCAGCGCCGCGAGCAGGTCGGACCGCAGCCCGTCGACCGACCCCGTTCCGCCGCCGATCCGCAGCAGGTCCACCATGGCGATCAGCACGCCGTTCTGGAACCGCGGCACCACCTGGTTCAGGTCGTTCCCGATGATCCCCGTCATCGCGGCGTCGGCGGGCCCGGTCATCAAGGAGGCGCCCGATCCCAGCGCCGCCAGCGGATCGCCGGACTCCGTCGCCGCGCCCAGGAACGCGCCGGGCGCGGCCACCGCACCCGCAGGCACCGTCGCCGCGCCCTGTGCCGCGTACGGGCAGATCACCGAACAGTTCTGGAACTGGTTCCGCACGAACTGACCCAGAAGGGACCCCGGCGGCGGCGCGGCCGCTCCGGCGGGAGCGGCGGCCAGGCTCACAGCCGCCGCGACGGCCAGGGCGATCCGTGAGCGCATGGTCCTGAATCTACGCCCGCTGTGATGTGAATCACAGCCCTGCGAACGCCGATCTCCACCCCCGACTCCACCCGCGGGTGGATCCCTCCGCCGCAGATCAGCGGCACAGTTCTCGGCATGAACCCGCCACCCGGCGCCCCGGCGCTCACCCTCACCGCGCTCACCAAGGCCTATCGATCGCCCTCCGGCGACCATGTCACCGCCGTCGACGGCATCGACCTCGCCGTCCGGCCCGGCGAGATCGTCGCCTTCCTCGGACCCAACGGCGCCGGGAAGAGCACGACCATCGACATGATCCTCGGGCTCGTTCCGCCCGACTCCGGTGCCGTCACCGTCTTCGGGCTGACGCCGGAGGAGGCCGTCCGACGGGGCCGCGTCGCCGCGGTGCAGCAGACCGGCGGCCTCCTGCCCACCCTCACCGTGCAGGACACCGTCGAGCTGATCGCCGCCCTGCATCCGCACGCCGATCCCGCCGCCGCGATCGCCCGCGCCGGCCTCGACGAGCTGCGCGGGCGGACCGTCGGGAAGTGCTCCGGCGGCCAGCAGCAGGCGCTGCGGTTCGCCCTGGCCCTGCTGTCGGATCCCGACCTGCTGATCCTCGACGAGCCCACCGCCGGGATGGACGTGGACGCTCGGCGCCGGTTCTGGGCCTCGGTCCGCGAGGACGCCGCGCGCGGCACCACCGTCCTGTTCGCCACCCATTACCTCGACGAGGCCGATCAATTCGCCGATCGCGTCGTGATGATCGCCGCCGGCGGGATCGTGGCCGACGGGGCCACCGCCGACGTCCGGGCGACCGCCACCGGCCGGCAGCTGTCCGCCGTGGTCGGGCCCGACGACGCCTCCGCGCTCCTCGCCGCCGTGCCGGGCGTGCGCGTCGCCGAGGTCCGCGGCGACCGCACCGTGTTCACCGCCGAACCGGGCGCCTCCGACGAGGCCCTGCGCTACCTGCTCACCGCCACCGCCGCACGCGACGTGGAGGCCACCACCCACGGCCTCGAGGACGCGTACGTCCAGCTCACGAAGGATCACCGATGACCGCGAACCCCACCCTCGACACCGCCCTGCCAGGCGGCGTCACTCCCCGCTACCTGCTCCTCGACGTCCGCCGGCTGTTCCGCAACCGGCAGACCCTCCTCATCACCGCCGTGCTGCCCGTGGTGCTCTATCTCGCCCTGTTCCGGCAGCGCGGCGTGGACGCCCGGTTCGCGCACGGCGATTTCGCCGCCTGGATGATGATCGGCCTCGCCCTCTACGGCGCCGCCGCCGCGGCCACCACGACCGCCGCGGCCGTCGCCTCCGAGCGGTCCACGGGCTGGGTCCGCACGCTGCGGCTCACGCCGCTGCGGCCGCGGGCGTACATCGTGACCAAGGTGCTCGGCGCGCTCGCCGTCGCCGCGCTGCCCGTGCTCATCGTGGGCGCCCTCGGCGCGGCGACGGGCGCGCGCGCCGACGCGCGGGTCTGGGTGTTCTCGCTGCTGCTGGCGTGGCTCGGGTCCGCCGTCTTCGGTGCGCTCGGGCTCGCCCTCGGCCTCGCGCTCAAGCCGGAGATCGTGCTGCACGTGCCCGGCCTGCTGCTCACGGTGCTCGCGTTCGCAGGGAACGTCTTCTTCCCACTGTCCGGCGCCGCGCTCACCGCGTCGCAGTTCACCCCGATGTACGGCGTCGCCGCCCTCGCGCGGTACCCGCTCACGGACGGGTGGCAGCTGACCGGCGAGCACACCTCGATCCTCGTGGCCGTGGTCAACGTGCTGGTCTGGCTGGCCGTGTTCGGGAGCGTCGGGGCCGTGGCCTACCGGCGCGGCGCCGCCCGGTAGGGTGGATCGACGGGATTGTGAGCCGAATCACAGCGGCGTAGCCTGAGGGCATGTCCACTTCAACCGATCGGTCCACCCCGAACCTCGTCCAGCGGGTGAAGTACCTGATGGGTATGCGCCTGCCCGATTCGATGCGCGACTGGGTCATCCGGGACGCCACCGGCCCCGGCCACAACCGCCGCTACTTCACGCGCGGGGCGATGATGTTCATCCCGTTCGTCCTGGTCGCGCTGCTCCTCCCGTCACCCGTGTGGGTCAAGGTGGCGCTCGTCGCCATGATGCTGCTGCCCGCCGTGGTCTTCATCGGCGGCCTGCGCAGCATCTACCTGCAGGAGTTGCTGGCGGACAACGACCTCGACCCGCACATCGAGAGCGGGGCGCAGCGACGCGAGCACGAGCGCCAGGCCCGGGTCTACGAGGCCAAGTACCGGCACCGCGCCGCGTAGGTACGCTCGCGCGGGTGACCGAGCAGCGCACATGGCGACCGGGGCACGTCCTCGACCTGCACGGCACCGTCGGCGTGCTCCGCCGGGGCCCGCACGACCCCGCGTTCGCCCGGACGCCCGACGGTGCGCTGTGGCGCGCCGTGCACACCCCCGACGGCCCCGGCGCGCTGCGCCTACGGCACACCGGAGACGCCGTCACGGCGCACGCGTGGGGGAGCGGCGCCGCCTGGCTGCTGGAGCACGCGCCCGCCATGGCCGGCGCGGACGACGACCCGTCGGCCCTCGTTCCCCGGCACGCGGTCGTCGAGGCCGCCGTCGCGGCGTCGCCCGGCCTGCGGCTCGCCCGCACGAACCGGGTCTGGGAGGCCCTCGTCCCCGCGGTCCTGGAGCAGAAGGTGGTCGGTGCCGAGGCCTGGCGCGCGTGGCGCCACCTGGTACGACGGTTCGGCACGCCCGCCCCGATCCCGCACGTCGACGGCGCGCCCCGGCTCGTCGTCCCGCCCCGCCGCGAGGACTGGGCCGCGATCCCCACCTGGGATTGGCACCGCGCCGGCGTCGAGCCGGTCCGGATGCGCACCCTGGTCGGGGCGAGCGCCGTCGCCGTCGAACACCGGGCGGCCCGGCTGGGCGCCCTCCCCGGGATCGGTCCGTGGACCGTGGCCGAGGTGCTGGGGCGGGCGCACGGGGACCCGGACGCCGTCCCCGTGGGCGACTACCACCTGCCGCGGATCGTGGGAACAGCCCTGGTCGGCGAGGCGTTGGACGATGCGGGCATGCTGGAGGCGCTCCAGCCCTACGCGGGTCAGCGGGGGCGGGTCATCCGCCTGCTGGTGCGCGGCGGTACGGACCGCGAGCGACGGGGCCCGCGGGTGTCGGTCCGGGACTACCGCAGGCTGTGACGGGAACCTTTTTGACCGCCGTGAGTTGATGCAGGTAAGCTTGGTCGCCGTGCCTGGTGTGCCAGGACGATCTCTCGTGTCCATATGGTCAGGCCGGACCTCCGGAACCAACCGTGCGGCACACGACACGCCCGACCTCGGGGTACGCGCGAGGCGGGTAGCTACTTCCCGGAAACGGGACTGACCAGCGGAAACGGTGCGAGCCGGAATCGCAGGTGGGGCCGCGCTGCGGAGGTCTCGTTCTCTCTCGAGAGCGCGGGACTTGCCCGGAGCTACAACCGCAGTACTACACAAAGCCGAAACGAAGAAGGAATCAGCGCTTCTATGCCGACTATCAACCAGCTGGTCCGTAAGGGCCGCCGGGACAAGGCAGCCAAGACGAAGACGGCGGCCCTCAAGGGCTCGCCGCAGCGTCGTGGCGTCTGCACCCGCGTCTACACCACGACCCCGAAGAAGCCGAACTCGGCTCTCCGTAAGGTCGCCCGCGTCCGTCTCACGAGCTCGGTCGAGGTCACCGCGTACATCCCCGGTGAAGGCCACAACCTTCAGGAGCACTCGATGGTGCTCGTCCGCGGCGGTCGTGTGAAGGACCTCCCGGGTGTTCGCTACAAGATCATCCGCGGTTCGCTCGACACCCAGGGTGTCAAGAACCGCAAGCAGGCGCGGAGCCGCTACGGCGCGAAGAAGGAGAAGGGCTGATGCCTCGTAAGGGACCGGCGCCCAAGCGCCCCGTCGTCAATGACCCCGTGTACGGCTCGCCCGTCGTCACCCAGCTGGTGAACAAGGTGCTGCTGGACGGGAAGAAGTCCACCGCCGAGCGCATCGTGTACGGCGCCCTCGAGGCGACGCGCGAGAAGACCGGCACCGATCCGGTGATCACGCTCAAGCGCGCGCTGGACAACGTCAAGCCGTCGCTCGAGGTGAAGAGCCGCCGCGTCGGTGGCGCCACCTACCAGGTGCCGATCGAGGTGAAGGCCGGCCGTGCCAACACCCTCGCGCTGCGCTGGCTGGTGACCTTCACGCGGCAGCGCCGCGAGAAGACCATGGTCGAGCGCCTCGCCAACGAGATCCTCGACGCGAGCAACGGCCTGGGCGCTTCCGTGAAGCGTCGCGAGGACACCCACAAGATGGCCGAGGCCAACCGGGCGTTCGCGCACTACCGCTGGTGATCTGACCCCCGCCGGGCCGGACCGCGAGGCCCGGCCGGCGGGGTCACCGGAAGACCATCCATCCTCTCAAGAGAACGAGGCTTACCACCGTGGCACAGGAAGTGCTTACCGACCTCACGAAGGTCCGCAACATCGGCATCATGGCGCATATCGATGCCGGTAAGACCACCACCACCGAGCGCATCCTCTTCTACACCGGTATCAACTACAAGATCGGTGAGACCCACGACGGTGCCTCGACCACCGACTGGATGGAGCAGGAGAAGGAGCGGGGTATCACCATCACCTCCGCCGCCGTGACCTGCTTCTGGAAGAAGAACCAGATCAACATCATCGACACGCCGGGGCACGTCGACTTCACCGTCGAGGTGGAGCGTTCGCTGCGCGTGCTCGACGGTGCGGTCGCCGTCTTCGACGGCAAGGAGGGCGTCGAGCCCCAGTCGGAGCAGGTCTGGCGTCAGGCCGAGAAGTACGACGTGCCGCGCATCTGCTTCGTCAACAAGATGGACAAGCTGGGCGCCGACTTCTACTTCACCGTGCGCACCATCGAGGAGCGCCTCGGCGCGAAGCCGCTGGTCCTGCAGCTCCCGATCGGTGCCGAGGATGCCTTCGACGGCGTCGTCGACCTCATCGAGCAGAAGGCCATCACCTGGCGCGGCACCGTCGCGATCGGCGCCGAGCCGACCTTCGAGGAGATCCCGGCCGACCTGGTCGACAAGGTCGCCGAGTACCGCGAGAAGCTGCTCGAGACCGTCGCCGAGTCCGACGAGGCCCTCATGGAGAAGTACTTCGCCGGCGAGGAGCTCTCGATCGAGGAGATCAAGGGCGCCATCCGCAAGATGACGGTCGACCGCGAGCTCTACCCGGTGCTGTGCGGCTCGGCGTTCAAGAACAAGGGCGTGCAGCCCATGCTCGACGCCGTGATCGACTACCTCCCCAGCCCGCTCGACGTCCCCTCCATCGAGGGCCACGTCGTGGGCAACGAGGAGGAGATCATCGCGCGCAAGCCGAGCAAGGACGAGCCGTTCTCGGCGCTGGCCTTCAAGATCGCCGTGCACCCGTTCTTCGGCAAGCTCACCTACGTGCGCGTCTACTCGGGCCACGTCACGCCGGGCACCCAGGTGCTCAACGCGACCAAGGGCAAGAAGGAGCGCATCGGCAAGCTGTTCCAGATGCACTCCAACAAGGAGAACCCGGTCGAGGACGCCGCCGCGGGCCACATCTACGCGATGATCGGCCTCAAGGACACCACCACCGGTGACACCCTGTGCGATCCGGCGAACCCGATCGTCCTCGAGTCGATGAGCTTCCCGGACCCGGTCATCAACGTCTCGATCGAGCCGAAGACCAAGTCCGACCAGGAGAAGCTGGGCGTCGCGATCCAGAAGCTCGCCGAGGAGGACCCCACCTTCACCGTCGAGCTCGACGACCAGACCGGCCAGACCGTCATCGGCGGCATGGGCGAGCTGCACCTCGACGTCCTCGTCGACCGCATGCGTCGCGAGTTCAAGGTCGAGGCCAACGTCGGCAAGCCGCAGGTGGCCTACCGCGAGACGGTCCGCAAGACCGTCGACAAGCACGAGTTCACCCACAAGAAGCAGACGGGTGGCTCCGGCCAGTTCGCGCGCGTCATCATCAAGCTCGAGCCCCTCGAGGAGGCCGAGGACGGCGCGACCTACGAGTTCGTCAACGCCGTCACCGGCGGCCGCGTGCCGAAGGAGTACATCCCCTCGGTCGACGCGGGTGCGCAGGACGCGATGCAGTACGGCGTGCTCGCCGGCTACCCGCTGGTCAACGTCAAGGTGACGCTGCTCGACGGTGCTTACCACGACGTCGACTCCTCGGAGATGGCGTTCAAGATCGCGGGCGCGCAGGCCTTCAAGGAGGCTGCGCGGATGGCCGGACCGGTCATCCTGGAGCCCATCATGGCTGTCGAGGTCACCACCCCTGAGGACTACATGGGTGACGTGATCGGCGACCTCAACTCCCGCCGTGGCCAGATCCAGGCCATGGAGGAACGCAGTGGTGCCCGCGTCGTCAAGGCGCAGGTTCCGCTGTCGGAGATGTTCGGCTACATCGGCGACCTCCGGTCGAAGACCCAGGGCCGAGCGAACTACTCCATGGTCTTCGACTCGTACGCCGAGGTTCCGGCGAACGTGTCGAAGGAGATCATCGCGAAGGTGAACGGGGAGTAATCTCCCCGCTCTCCGGAGCGAGGCGCCCGGGGCCGGGAGGTCCCATCACCGAGCCGACGGCTCGGACACGGCGTCGAAAACAACCGAAAGATAACCCCTTGCGGGGCAACCGGCCCCGCAAGCTACGCAAGTCCAGGAGGACATCAAGTGGCGAAGGCGAAGTTCGAGCGGACCAAGCCGCACGTGAACATCGGCACCATCGGTCACGTCGACCACGGCAAGACCACCCTGACGGCCGCGATCACGAAGGTGCTGCACGACAAGTACCCGGATCTGAACGAGGCCTCGGCCTTCGACATGATCGACAAGGCGCCTGAGGAGAAGGCTCGTGGTATCACGATCAACATCTCCCACGTCGAGTACCAGACCGAGAAGCGTCACTACGCTCACGTCGATGCGCCGGGTCACGCCGACTACATCAAGAACATGATCACCGGTGCCGCCCAGATGGACGGCGCGATCCTGGTCGTGGCCGCCACCGACGGCCCGATGCCGCAGACCCGCGAGCACGTGCTGCTCGCCCGCCAGGTCGGCGTGCCCTACATCCTGGTCGCCCTGAACAAGTGCGACATGGTCGACGACGAGGAGATCCTCGAGCTCGTCGAGATGGAGGTCCGCGAGCTGCTGGCCTCGCAGGAGTTCGACGAGGACGCCCCCGTCGTCCGCGTCTCGGGCTTCCAGGCCCTCGAGGGCGACGAGAAGTGGGCCGAGAGCATCGTCGAGCTGATGAACGCCGTCGACGAGTCCATCCCGGACCCGGAGCGCGCCACCGATCAGCCCTTCCTGATGCCGGTCGAGGATGTCTTCACCATCACCGGTCGTGGCACCGTCGTCACCGGTCGCGTCGAGCGTGGCGTGATCAACGTGAACGAGGAGGTCGAGATCGTCGGCATCCGCGAGAAGTCGACCAAGACCACCGTCACGGGCATCGAGATGTTCCGCAAGCTGCTGGACTCGGGCCAGGCGGGCGACAACGTCGGCCTGCTGGTCCGTGGCCTCAAGCGTGAGGACGTCGAGCGCGGCCAGGTCGTCGTGAAGCCGGGCACCACGACTCCCCACACGGAGTTCGAGGGCCAGGCGTACATCCTGTCGAAGGACGAGGGTGGCCGCCACACCCCGTTCTTCAACAACTACCGTCCGCAGTTCTACTTCCGTACCACGGACGTGACCGGCGTCGTGACCCTCCCCGAGGGCACCGAGATGGTCATGCCGGGCGACAACACCGAGATGAGCGTCAAGCTCATCCAGCCGGTCGCCATGGACGAGGGCCTGCGCTTCGCGATCCGCGAGGGTGGCCGCACCGTGGGTGCCGGCCGCGTCACCAAGATCGTCAAGTGATCTAGGTAGTCAGCCGAGAAACGGCGCTCCTCCCTTCGGGGAGGGGCGCCGTTTCTGCGTTCGGGGGCTCTGCGTTCGGGGCGGGGGTCAGGCCCGGGCGAGGTGCCGGGCGAAAGTCCAGGCGTACACCGCGGACTCCACGTCGTGGTACGCGCCGGCGATCGTCGCCGCGAGCACCGCCCGCTCCAGCAGCCGGTCCCGCAACTCGCGGCCGGACGGCGGGGGAGCGCCCGGCGACGGTACCCGCGGGTCGATCCGGCCCAGCGCCAGCGCGTCGTCGAGGGCCTCCTCATCGCGGTGCAACTGCGCCAGCACCGCCGTCGGCACCTCGCGGCCCGACCCGAGGAACCGCCGTGCCTCGGCGCGCGCCTCCTCGAGCCCGATCGCGTGCGCGGGTTCGACGGTGAGCCGCTCCAGGTCCCGGAGCAGGGCGCGGGTCTGCCGGTCCGCCTGCTCGGGCGTCATCGCGCGGATCTGCGCGACGCGGGTGGGGGAGGAGACGAGCTCGAAGCGGCCCGCGCCGCCGTCGAGCACGGGGCCCGGGCGGTCGACGCCGACGAGCCTGCCCGGCGCCGCGGGGCTGTAGTGCGCGCGGCTGCGGTGCGTGGTGGCGAGCGCCGAGATCGTGAGGCCCTCCGTGGCCGCGAACTCGACGAGCTGGCGCACGGGATCGTCGACCGCGGACCAGGGCACGGCGGTGGGCACGTTCCACAGCACCCGCGCGCCGCGGGGGACGAGGACGCCCGGCGGGAGCCAGCCGGCGTCGGTCGTGGTGACCACGACCTGATGGGTCCGGTCCCTCGTGACATAGGCGGCGGCCCAGTTCAATCCGGAGTCGGGGAGGTGCTCCGATCCGCGCAGCGAGCCGAGGATGGACGCCACCACCGCCCGCACCTGCTGGATCTCGGGCGGGGGCGGCGGCGTCCCGTCGTGCTCGATGCGCCGGACGATGGGAACCGGGATGAGCACGGGGAGATCGATGGTTCCTCCTTCACGGTTTTGCAGTTGCGAAGGAGTCTAGTGCCTAGCCGCTCTTACGGCGGAACTGCTGCTGGTGGCTCTCCGAGCCGTGCGGGGCCTGCGGCTTCGTGGCCCCGTCCAGGTGGGCCGTGCCCTGCTGGCTCGCGGCGTTCTTCCGTTCCAGCGCTTCCTTGAACTTGTCGGCGATACCGTCGGCGGGCATGGGGGCCTCCTCGTGTCTGTCGATGTCCGTCTCACGCTAAACCTGCCGAATGTCCGTGTCATGTGTATTTACGGACGCTACGTTGACCGGCATGGGGATGTATGTGATCACCGGATCGTCATCCGGTCTGGGAGCAGCGACAGCGGACCGCCTGCATGCGGCGGGTCACGGAGTGATCGGGGTCGACCTCACCGGCGCCGATGTGGACGCGGATCTCTCGCACGCGGAGGGGCGTGCGGAGGCGGTGCGGGGCGTGGGCGAGCTCGTGGGGTCCGGCGCCGTGGACGGCTTCGCGGCGTTCGCCGGGCTCGGCCCGGGAGCGGGCCGGGCGGGTTCGACTCTGGTGTCCGTGAACTACTTCGGCGCCGTCGACGTGCTCGCCGGGATCCGTCCGCTGCTGGCCCGGTCATTGGCGTCCTCAGTGCTTCTGGTGAGTTCGAACTCCACCACCACGCAGCCGGGGTGGCCGGTGGAACTGGCCGACGCCTGCCTCGCCGGCGACGAGGCGATCGCGTGCGGGATGGCCGACGCCTACGGCGAATACGCCTCGGTGCCCGCGTATCCGGCCACGAAGGCGGCGCTCGCGTACTACGTGCGCAGCAACGCCGCCGACTACCTGCGGCAGGGCATCCGGCTCAACGCCATCGCCCCGGGGTTCATCGACACCCCGATGACGCGGACCGGCCGCGACGATCCGCAGATGGGCGCCGCGATGGACGCGTATCTGAAGCTGATCCCGCTCGGCCGCGCAGGGCGGCCCGACGAGATCGCCGCCCTCGCGCAGTTCCTCCTCGGGCCGGAATCGTCGTACCTGGTGGGCTCCGTCGTCTTCGCCGACGGCGGCCTCGATGCCCAGCAGCGCCCGACGGACTGGCCGCGGCCTGCGCCGATTCCGGAGGCCTGAGGGCGCCAGTCAGAAGCGGATCACCTGGCGGACGGCGGTGCCGTCGGCCAGGGAGTCCATGCCCTCGTTGATCTGATCCAGCGTGATGACGCCCGAGATCAGCTTCTCCACCGGCAGCCGGCCGGCGCGCCACATCTCCACGTAGCGGGGGATGTCGCGCTGCGGCACGGCCGATCCCAGGTAGCTGCCGATGATGGTGCGGGCCTCCGCGGTGAGCACCAGCGGGCTGATCTCCGACCGCGCAGCGGGATTCGGCAGCCCGACGGTCACCGTGCGCCCGCCGACGGCGGTCGCGGCGACGGCGGACTCGAACGCCTTCGGGTGCCCGGCGGCCTCGATCACGACGGGGGCGCGGACGCCGGCCTCGGCCAGTTCCTGTGGGGTGTAGGCGGCGTCGGCGCCGAGCGCGCGCACCGCGTCGAGCTTCGCGGGCTGCGCGTCCACGCCGATCACCCGGCCGACGGCACCGTCGGCCCGGAGCGACAGCGCGGTGAGGACGGCGGCCATGCCGACGCCGCCCAGGCCGATGACGATCACGTCGTCGCCGTCCGTGGGCAGCCCGGCGTTGAGCACGGCGCCGCCGCCGGTGAGCACCGCGCAGCCGAGTACGGCCGCGATCTCCGGCGGCACATCGGAATCCACCCGCGTCACCGACCGGGCGTCCACCACGGCGTGCGTCGCGAAGCCGGACACCCCCAGGTGGTGGTGCACGTCCGCACCGTCGCGCGACAGGCGCCGCCCGCCGCCCAGCAGCTCGCCCGCGTTGTTCGCGACGCTGCCGGGAGTGCACGGAAGTTGGCCGTCCGTAAGGCAATTGGCGCACTCGCCGCAGCGGGGGAGGAACGCCATCACGACGCGGTCCCCGACCGCGACCCCGGAGACGCCCTCGCCCAGGGACTCCACGATGCCCGCGGCCTCGTGGCCCAGCAGCATCGGCACCGGGCGCACCCGGTTGCCGTCGACCACCGACAGGTCCGAATGGCACAGGCCCGCGGCCTCGATGCGGACCAGCAGCTCGCCGGGCCCGGGATCCGCGAGCTCGAGCTCGGACACCGAGATCGGCGACGACTCCGCGTACGGGCGGGAACGCCCGATCTCCTCCAGCACCGCACCGCGGATCCGCATCAGTACTCGACCTCCAACTCCGGCGACGTCGGCTTCGCCTGGCACCCCAGAATGTAGCCGTCCTCGGCGTCCTCGGGGTCCAGTCCGTCGGTGACGGCCATGTCCACGGTGCCCTTGGTCAGCCGGCACAGGCACGTGGCGCACTCGCCGGACTGGCAGGAGTACGGCACGTCGTGGCCGTTGTTGATGAGCACGTCCACCAAGGACTCGCTCTCGGGCCACGGCACCGTGAACGTGGCGCCCAGGTTGTGGACGGTGACCTGCGGCGCATCGTCGGTGATCTCCACCTCGTGCGGCACGATGTCGGCGAACGCGTCGCCGGTCAGCGACGCGTAGATCTCCTGATGCACCTGCTCGCGCGGGGTGCCGATGACCTTCGCGGCCTCCTTGCACGCGGCCATGAACTCGTCGCGGCCGCACAGGTAGGTGGGGCGCGAGTGATACGGCGTGAGCAGCGCCGCCAGCATGTCGGCGTCGGGGATCCCGCGCTCGGACTCCATCCACCAGATCACCGTGAGTCGCTCGTGCTCGGCGTCGAGGCGTGCGATCTCCTCGCGGAAGATGGTGTTCTCGGCGTCGGCGTTCGCGTAGAGCAGGGTGATCGGCTGGGTGCCGGCCTTGAGGGCCGCCGCGAGGATCGACATGATCGGCGTGATGCCGCTGCCCGCCGCCAGCAGCAGGATCGGCACGTCCAGACTCTCCGGCACGAACACGCCCGACGGGGGCAGGACCTCCAGCTCGGAGCCCGCGATCAGGTTGTCGCACAGCCAGTTCGACGCGTAACCGCCCTCGGTGCGCTTGACCGTGACGCCGGGCGCACCGTCGTCGAACGGCGAGGTGTACAGCGAGTACGACCGGGCCACCGACCCCGTCTGCTCGGACGGCACCCGGACGGTGACGAACTGCCCGGGCCGGTAGTCCCACTCGGCGTCGAAGACGAACGACTTCGCGAGCGCCGTCTCGTCGATCACCTCGGTGACGGTGACGATCTGACTGCGGCTCGAATGGGGGGTGAGGCTCATGCCGTCCAGGTTATCGGTCGGCGGTGCCGCCGCCGTCCGCGAGCCAGGCGGCGTGCGCGCGGCCGAGCTCCGTCGACGGGGCGTCGCCGTAGATCCACTCCCGGCAGATCCCGTGCCAGTCCGCCGACGCCTCGAGCTGGCCGATCATGCCGAAGGTGAGCAGTTCGGCCCGGCGGGAGAAGGTGTGCGCCGCGGGCATGCGGAGCGGGGGATCGGCCTCGGGCGGCGACGTGGCGACCGCGACCGCGCGCTTCACCTCCGCGGCCGTGATGGTGCTCACCCCGGACCGGAGGTGCCACGGCGCGGACAGCCGGAAGTAGCGCAGCAGCGTCTCCGGCTCGGGGCGGTCGCCGCGCAGCGTGCCGCGGAGCGCGCCGACGGAGCGCAGCAACTCCCCGAGCTCGTCGCCGCGGCCGTCGTCGGCGGCCCGGAAGCAGGCCCGCTCGAACGCCGCGGACTCCGCGCCCAGCGTCTTGTACAGCCCGTAGTCGAGGAAGGCGAGCCGGCCGTCGTCGCAGACCAGCACGTTCCCGGGGTGCGGGTCGCCGCAGAACTCGCCGTCGCCGAACACGCCGCCCACGTAGAACCGGTGCAGGATCTCGCCGGCCCGGTCCCGCGCCGCCTGCGGCGCCGCCTCCAGGGAGCCGAACCGCTCCCCGTCGACGAACTCGGTGACCAGCACGCGCGGGCCGCACAGCTCCGGCAGCGGCGCGGGCACCCGGACGAACGGGTGGCCCGCGTACCGTCGGGCCACCCGGAGCTGCGCGGCGCACTCCCCGGCGTAGTCCAGCTCGGCGAGGATGGTCCCGCTGATCTCCGCGAGCACGGATTCGGTGCGGATGGCGGTGGCGCGGCGGCCCCGCCACACGTTGAGCAGCAGCGCCAGGTTCTTCAGGTCGGCGCGGATCGCGGCCTCGATGCCGGGGTACTGCACCTTGATCGCCACGTCGCGGCCGTCGGCCGTGATGCCTCGGTGCACCTGGCCGATCGACGCCGCCGCCATCGGCTCGGGGTCGATATCCGCGAACGCCCCGGCCGGGCAGTCGGCCGCGATCACGGGCTCCACCTCGGCGAACACGGCCGCGGGCGCCCGGTCCGTGAGCGCAGTGAGCCGCTCCTGGAACGCGGGGAGGGCGTGTTCGGGCACGATCCCCAGGTCGACGGTGGCGAGGGCCTGCCCGATCTTCATCGCGGCGCCGCGCATCGTGCCCAGCACGGCGACCAGGCGATCGGCCGCCCGCAGCGCCGCCTTCTCCTCGGCGGCGCGGCGCTCCTCGGGGGTCGCGTTCGGCCGCGCGGAGGCGCGGGAGACGGTGCGATCGACGGCCTGCCGGGCCATCGCGCCACCCAGCTTCGCCCCGCGCCGCAGGCGCGTGGACGGATCGTCGTCTGTCATGCGCCCAGAGTAGCGACGGTTGGAAAGCCGTCGGTATTCGAATACCATCGGTATTCATGACGCACGACGTGATCATCGTGGGAGCCGGATTCGGCGGCATGGGCGCCGCCATCGAGCTGCGCAAGCGCGGCACCGAGGACATCGTCATCCTCGAACGGGAGGACGACCTCGGCGGGACGTGGCACGTCAACCGCTACCCGGGCCTCGCCGTGGACATCGCCTCGGTCACCTACTCCTACTCGTTCGAGCCGAACCCGAACTGGTCGCGGCTGTACGCGCCGGGCGCCGAGCTCAAGGCGTACGCCACCCACGTTGCCGACAAGTACGGCCTGCGCGGCCTCATGCGGTTCGGCGTGGACGTCACCGGCGCGCGCTGGGACCCGGACGCCGCCGAATGGGAGGTCACCGTGGTCCGCGCCGGCGGCCTGCAGGAGAAGCTGCGCTCCCGCTACCTGATCACCGCGACCGGCTTCCTCAGCCAGCCCAAGCTGCCGGACATCGAGGGCATCGACGACTTCGCCGGCACCGTGGTGCACAGCGCGCAGTGGGACGACGACGCCGACCTCACGGGCCGCCGCATCGGCGTGATCGGCACCGGCGCCACCGGCGTGCAGCTGGTGCCCGAACTCGCGAAGATCGCCGGGCACCTCACCGTGTTCCAGCGCACGCCGATCTGGGTGGTGCCCAAGGTCGACTTCCCCGTGCCCGGCCCCGTGAAGACGCTGTTCGGCCGGCTGCCGATCACCCAGCGCGCTGCCCGCCTCGCCAACTCCGCGGCGCTGGAAGTGCTCAACACCGTGGGCGTGCTCAACTACCAGTACGGCCACCGGTTCAACTCGCTCGCGGCGCTGCTGGCCAAGGCGCACATGTTCGCCCAGGTCCGCGACCGCCGGACGCGCCGGGCGCTCACCCCGTCGTACTCGTTCGGCTGCAAGCGGCCCACGTTCTCCAACAGCTACTTCCCGACGTTCGGCAAGAAGCACGTGACGCTGGAGGCGTCGAGCATCCGCCGCGTCCTCCCGGGCGGTATCGAGATGGCCGACGGCACCGTTCACGAGCTGGACGCCCTCGTGCTCGCCACCGGATTCTCGTTGTGGGAGAAGAACTTCCCGGCGATCGAGGTGACCGGCCGAGGCGGCCGTGACCTCGGCGCCTTCTGGCGCGAGGGACGGTTCCAGGCCTACGAGGGCATGGCCGTGCCGAAGTTCCCCAACTTCTTCTCGCTGCACAGCCCGTACAGCTACACGGGCCTGAGCTACTTCTGGACCATCGAGGCCCAGATGGTGCACCTGCGCAGGGTGTTCGACGAGATCGACCGCCGCGGCGCGCGCACCGTCGAGGTCACCGAGGACGCGAACGCGCGCTTCCTGGACGCCATGAGCGGCCGCCTGGAACGGTCCGTGTTCCAACGGGGTTCGTGCGCGGGCAGCCGCAGCTACTACTTCGACCCCCACGGCGAGGCCACCCTGCTGCGGCCCAGCTCGGTGATCGGCGCGCGCCGCGCCGCCGCCACCTTCCCGATCGACGACTACGTGTTCGCGTGAGCTACTTCACGGTGTGGGAACTCGTGCAGCCCGTGGGCGGGACCGCGGGGGTGTACGGGACGGCGTGCGCGGTGATCACCACGCGGCCGGGCCCCGTGGGGACCGAGGCGAAGTAGGCCGACGGGTTCGGCGCGCCCAGGTCCACCACGCGGACCACGCCGCCGGTGGCGCCGGTGTCGATGTTCTGCCAGTTCGCGTTCAGCCCGACGCGGGTGCCGGGAGGGCTCGGCACGGAGGGCCGGGCGACCACGAGGTCGACCTTCCCGGGCTCGGGATGCAGGTACCCGTCGGGGCCCATCGGCGTGGCCGCCGCCAGCGTCACGGTGTTGGCGCACAACGGAATGCTCGGGCCGGGTGCCGCGTTCGCGGCCCCGGGGAGTGCGAGGCCGCCGGCGAGGGTTGCACCGGCGGCGAGGGCGATGACGGAGCGCGTGCGGATCATGGGATTCTCCTGTGCTCGGGTGATTGCCTTCACACAGGGGTCGCGGGGGACCGTTGCATTCGTTACAGCGCGTCGAGCGCGGCGATGAGCGCGTCGGCCGCCTTCGCGGGCGCGCCGGACTTCGCCGGTGCCAGGTCGTGCGCCGCCGCGACCTCCACCGTCGTGGTGGGGCCGGCGATGAGCTCCGCCGCCTCGGCCAGCTCCTCCGGTGTCGCGAACGGGTCGCGCCGGCCGTGCACCAGCACCGTCGGGACGGTGATGCCGGGCAGGTGCTCCGTGCGGGCCTTCTCCGGCCGGCCCGGCGGGTGCAGGGGGTAGGAGAGCAGCAGCAGGGCGTCCGGCCGGTCCGGGCCCTCGGACGCCGCCATCGAGGCCATCCGCCCGCCGTAGCTGTGCCCGCCCCACACGACGGGCCCGTCGACCTCCAGGACGCGCGCGGCCTCCGCGAACGCCGCCCTGTCCTCCGCCTGCCCCGACGGCGACGGCGGCCCCTTCGGGCGGCGGCGCCGGAACGGCAGGTCCATCCGGATCGTGCGCACCCCGCGCTGCGCCAGCTCGTCGCCCAGCAGGCGCAGCATCGCCTGATCGCGGTCGCCGCCCGCGCCGTGCGCGAGGATCAGCGTCGCCCGCGCCGGCGCATCGTGTCCTTCGGGATCGTGAATCGAGAGCCACGTCACCACCCCAGGGTACGGGCAAGTTAACGTGCATTCATGACTGATACGAAGCAGGGCCCCCTCAAGGGGCTCAAGGTGATCGAGTTCGCAGGTCTCGGGCCCGCGCCGCACGCGGCCATGCTGCTCGCCGACCAGGGCGCCGACGTCGTGTCGGTGCAGCGCCCCGGCGTCGGTGTGGTCGGCCTCACCGGCAAGCCGCAGGCCGTCAAACGCGGCCGCACCATCGTCGAGGCGGACCTGAAGAACCCCGACGACATCGCCACCATCCTCGACCTGATCGAGCGCGCCGACGTCATCGTCGAGGGCTTCCGCCCCGGCGTCATGGAGCGGCTGGGCCTCGGTCCGGACACCGTGCTCGAGCGCAACCCCCGCATCGTCTACGCCCGGATGACGGGCTGGGGCCAGGACGGCCCGTTCGCGCAGCGCGCCGGCCACGACATGAACTACATCGCGATCACGGGAATCCTGCACGCCATCGGCAGGCAGGGCGAGCGGCCGGTGCCGCCGATGAACCTGGTGGGCGACTTCGCCGGAGGCTCGATGTTCCTGGTGTTCGGCGTGCTCTCCGCGCTGTACGAGCGCAACACCTCGGGCAAGGGGCAGGTCATCGACGTGGCGATGGTCGACGGCGCCTCCCTCATCGGGCAGATGCAGTGGGACTTCCGGGGCCAGGGCATCTGGAGCGACGAGCGCGGCGTGAACACCCTGGACGGCGGCGCCCCGTTCTACGACACCTACGAGACCTCCGACGGCAAGTACATGTCCGTGGGCGCCATCGAACCGCAGTTCTTCGCGGAGCTGCTGGACAAGCTGGGCCTCCAGCAGGAGGACCTGCCGTACCAGCTGGACCAGGCCCGCTGGCCCGAGCTGCGCGCGGCCATCGCCGCGGCGCTGAAGACGAGGGCGCGCGACGAGTGGGCCGAGGTCTTCTTCGACTCCGACGCGTGCGTCGCGCCGATCCTCACCTACGAGGAGGCGCCGAACCACCCGCACATGGCCGCCCGGCAGAACCTGCGGGAGGTGGGCGGCGCGATGGGGCCGATGCCCGCTCCGCGGTTCTCCCGCACCCCCGCCGGGACCCCGCAGGCACCCACCGCCGACGTCACGGATCCGAACACCATCTGGCGGGACTGAATCCCTCGCGAAAATGCGCCCCAGCGGAGCATCGCGGCCATAGTGGCCGCGACCGCCCGCTGGGGCGCATTTTCGCGAAGAGCCGGGGGAGTGCTAGCCCGTGACGAGGGAGACGCCGGCGGCGCTGAGGGCCGAGCCCACGTCGTAGAACAGCGAGCCGTTGGGCTTGGGTGCGGCGCCGAAAGTGGCTGCGCGGCTAGCGATCCCGAGCGCCGCGTTGTCGCGGGTGCGGATCAGCGGGCCGCCGCTGTCGCCCACCTGCACGGGGATGGTGGTGGCGATGTAGCCGCCGTCCACGCTGACCACCTTGCCGCAGCGCCATCCGGAGCTGACGCCCTGGCTGCACACCTCGTCGCCCGCGGTGGCGGATCCCACGGAGGACGGGCGGACCCGGCCGCCGGGGGCGGCCTGTGCGACCTTGGGGTCGAGCTGGAACACACCCCAGTCCGGCGCGTCCGGGATGACGAAGGTGTCGGTCTTGGTGAGCCGCGGCGCGGAGGACCCGGTGTTGACGCCCACGATCCGCCCGTCGACCGCGATCTGCTGGCCCTCGGCGCCGCAGTGGCCGGCGTACAGGCCCACGCGGCTGCCGTCGGGGCGCTGCCCGATGAAGCCGACGGTGCAGCCGCGGCCGTCCGCGACGTTGCCGACCAGCTTCGATACGGTGAGGACGGAGCTGCCCGGGGTGATGGTGGCGACCGGTTCGGCCTGTGCGGCCGGCGCAAGGGCGACGGCGGTGCCTGCGACGAGCGCTGACGCGGTCGCGATCCTGGTCACGATCGTGCGGCGCATGATCCTCCTCGGGTCGGCGGCACGGAACTGTGCGACGGTAGCGTGTCATAACCCGCGCCGCCTGTAAACCGAGATGCAAAAGTCAACGCATGTTACTGGCGTGACTCAAGTGGCGAAAATCGGCCTATTTCTTCGGCTTCGGTGTGACCCAGGTCGTGATCTGGGCGTGCACCACCTCGGTGCCCTTCTTGTCGCGCACGGCGATGTCGACGACCACGTCCCGGCCCTCGGTGATCGCGTCCCAGTCGACGGGCTCGAGGAAGGTGGCGGTCGCGGTGAGGGAGGACTCGGCCTTGGCCAGGTAGTCGACCTTCATCGACTTGGGCAGCCAGCGGTGCGTGCTGGGGGTCGAGGCCTCCATGACCATGCCCATGCCCACCTCGGCCAGGTTGCAGGCCGCGATCGCGTGGAAGGTGCCGATGTGGTTCTGCACGAACCACCACTTCGGCCCGTGGATCACGGCGCGCCCGTACTCCATCTCGGAGATGTACGGCGTCACCGACGCGAAGTACGGCGCCTTGAGCGACGCGGCGGCGGAGAACGCGAGCTTGCCGAGCGGCTTGTCGCTCAGCGTGCGCCACATCTTGAACGTGCTGGTGTCAGTCATGGCGGTATCTTACCGCGCGGTAAGTTCGGCTGCGCGGCCGCCGGCGCGGGCGGCCCGCTCAGCGCGGCGGACTGGCGGCGAGCGCGCCGAAGCCCCGGGTGGCGAGGGTGACGATCGCGTCCCGGATCGCCGGCCACCAGCGCGACCGGGTGGTGGCCGGGGTCCCGTGGCCGGCCCCGTTCAACTGCATCAGGAGCGACGGTGCGCCCTGCTCCCGTGCCGCGTCGACGAACGCGGTGGCCTCGGAGGCGGGCACCACGGCGTCCTTCGACCCGTGGATGGCGACCGACGGCATGGCCGGGTCGATCCGCTGGATCGGATTGGCCAGGGCGTAGCGGTCCGGCACCTGATCGGGCATGCCGCCCAGCGCGTTGCGCACGTGGTCGTTGAGCCGCGACGAGGTGCGCATGTCCAGGACGCCCGCCATCGAGACGAACGCGCGCGGCGTCACCGACGGTCCGCCGCCGGGCGCCCAGGTCACGCCGGGCGCGCCCTGGGGGAGGGTGCGCCGGGTGGCGGCCCACGCCGCGAGCTGGCCACCGGCGGAGTGGCCGACGAGGATCACGTTGGCGGTGTCGAGCATCGGCGCCGCCCCGGCCAGCGCGGGCACGTGGTCCACCGCGTTCCCCACGTCGGTGAAGGTCGTGGACCAGCCGCCGCCGGAGCCGACGCGGCGGTACTCGATGTTCCACACGGCGAGCCCCGCGTCCCGCAGCCCGGCTGCCACGTCGGCCATGTACTTCAAGCTCGCCCGGTTCTTCCAGCCGCCGCCGTGGATCAGCACGACGAGGGGGACGGTGCCCGGTTCGTGCCGCCCGCGCGGCAGGTAGAGATCGCCGAAATTCTGGTTGGGGTCCGCGTTCGGGGCCGGGTAGGTCACGCGGACCGAGTCGTCCGCGGTCGCGCCGGTCGAGGGCTTCGGCGTCCGGGGCGTGGTGGACGGCCCCGTCGAGACCCCGATGCCCTCGGCCGGGAACACGGCGCAGCCGGCCGCCCCGACGCACAGGGATCCGACGAGGAACAGCGCGCCGAGCATCTGCGTGACGCGCTGCTTGGTCATGACCACGATTGTTCCAGAGCGGACGTCTCACGCGGATGTGACCTTCGTCGGGATCCGGTCACGATTTGAAACCGAGGCCCGAGCAGTGCATACTGGTCAGGTTGCCTTGTCCGGCGGCGCGGTCCTCTGTGGGCCGCACGGCCGGGCTACGGTATCGCCCGGCCCCCTCCGAGGGGCCACCGGTGCACGAGGCGGAGCATGAGCGCCAGCGCGACACGCCCGACCGCGTGGACCGGAGCAATTTGACACATGAACAGCGTCGATCGACTTTCAGCGGAACGAGATTCCGCAGGTGATTCAGCTGTGAAGTGCGTCAGGCAATACGTGAACACTTGACGGAAGAGGACACAGCGTGGCGGGACAGAAGATCCGCATCAGGCTCAAGGCCTATGACCATGAGGCGATCGACGCGTCTGCTCGGAAGATCGTCGAGACCGTGACCCGCACCGGCGCCCGTGTCGTCGGTCCCGTGCCGCTGCCGACGGAGAAGAACGTGTACTGCGTCATCCGCTCGCCGCACAAGTACAAGGACTCGCGGGAGCACTTCGAGATGCGTACCCACAAGCGGCTTATCGACATCCTGGACCCGACGCCCAAGACGGTCGACGCGCTCATGCGCATCGACCTGCCGGCGAGCGTCGACGTGAACATCCAGTAAGCGGCTGCGGAGATACTGACTAATGACTGAGAACAAGATCAAGGGAATCCTGGGCACCAAGCTCGGCATGACCCAGGTCTTCGACGAGAACAACCGGGTCGTCCCGGTGACCGTCGTCAAGGCCGGGCCGAACGTCGTGACCCAGATCCGTACCCAGGCCACCGACGGCTACGACGCCGTCCAGCTCGCCTTCGGCGCGATCGACCCGCGCAAGGTGAACAAGCCCGTCTCGGGCCAGTTCGCCAAGGCCGGCGTCACCCCCCGCCGCCACATCGCCGAGCTCCGCATCGAGGACACCTCGGAGTTCGAGGTCGGCCAGGAGCTGGGCGCCGACGTGTTCGAGGACGGTGCCTTCGTCGATGTCACCGGCATCAGCAAGGGCAAGGGCTACGCGGGCGTCATGAAGCGCCACGGCTTCTCGGGCCAGGGCGCGAGCCACGGCGCGCAGGCCGTGCACCGCAAGCCGGGCTCGATCGGTGGCTGCGCCACCCCGGGCCGCGTCTTCAAGGGCATGCGCATGGCCGGCCGCATGGGCTCCGACAAGGTGACCACGCAGAACCTGTCCGTGTTCAAGGTCGACGCCGACGCCGGCGTCCTCCTGATCAAGGGCGCCATCCCCGGTCGCAAGGGCGGCCTCGTGATGGTCCGTACCGCTGTGAAGGGTGGTGCTCGCGCATGAGCAAGCTGACTCTCGACGTCAAGACCGCCGACGGCAAGGCCGACGGCACCGTCGAGCTCCCCGCCGAGATCTTCGACGTGGAGCCCAACATCGCGCTGATGCACCAGGTGGTCGTCGCGCAGCTGGCCGCCGCTCGTGCGGGCACGCACGCCACCAAGACCCGCGGCGCCGTCCGCGGCGGTGGCCGCAAGCCGTACCGCCAGAAGGGCACCGGCCGCGCCCGTCAGGGCTCGACCCGCGCGCCGCAGTTCACCGGTGGTGGCACCGTGCACGGCCCGCAGCCGCGCGACTACAGCCAGCGCACCCCGAAGAAGATGAAGGCCGCCGCCCTGCGCGGTGCCCTCACCGACCGGGTTCGCGAGGACCGCATCCACGTCGTCACCGAGCTGGTGGCCGGCCAGGAGGCGTCGACCAAGTCGGCCCGCCTGTTCCTGGCCGCGCTGTCGGAGCGCAAGAAGTTCCTCGTGGTCGTCGGCCGCGAGGACCTGACCGCGCAGCGCAGCGTCCAGAACCTGCCGAACGCGAAGTGGATCTACCCGGACCAGCTCAACACCTACGACGTCCTCGACGCCGATGATCTGGTGTTCAGCCGCGAGGCTCTGGGTTCGTTCATCGCGAGCGCCACGAAGACCGAGGAGGCGAACGCCTGATGGCCACCGCAACCATCCCCGCCGACCCGCGGGACATCCTGCTCGCGCCGGTGATCTCCGAGAAGGCCTACGGCCTGATCGAGGACAACACGTACACCTTCCTGGTGCACCCGGAGGCGAACAAGACGCAGATCAAGATCGCCGTGGAGAAGGTCTTCGGCGTCAAGGTCGACAGCGTCAACACCTTGAACCGCCAGGGCAAGCGGAAGCGCACCCGTGCCGGTTACGGTCAGCGCAAGAGCACCAAGCGCGCGATCGTGACTCTCAGTGCCGACAGCAAGCCCATCGATATCTTCGGAGGGGCAAGCTAAATGGCTATCCGTAAGCACAAGCCGACCACCCCGGGTCGTCGCGGCTCGTCGGGGGCGACCTTCGACGAGATCACCCGCTCGACCCCGGAGAAGTCGCTGATCCGTCCGCTGCACGGCCGTGGTGGCCGCAACGCGCACGGCCGCATCACCACCCGGCACAAGGGTGGCGGGCACAAGCGCGCCTACCGCGTCATCGACTTCCGTCGCCACGACAAGGACGGCGTCAACGCCAAGGTCGCGCACATCGAGTACGACCCGAACCGCACCTCGCGGATCGCGCTGCTGCACTACTTCGACGGCGAGAAGCGTTACATCCTCGCGCCGAAGGGGCTCGTACAGGGCGACGTGATCGAGTCGGGCCCGAACGCCGACATCAAGCCGGGCAACGCCCTGCCCCTGCGCAACATCCCCGCCGGCACCGTGATCCACGCCGTCGAGCTGCGCCCGGGTGGCGGTGCCAAGATGGCCCGCTCGGCCGGTGCCAGCATCCAGCTGCTGGGCAAGGAGGGCACCTACGCCACCCTGCGCATGCCCTCCGGTGAGATCCGTCGCGTCGACGTGCGCTGCCGCGCCACCGTCGGCGAGGTGGGCAACGCCGAGCAGAGCAACATCAACTGGGGCAAGGCCGGCCGCATGCGGTGGAAGGGCAAGCGCCCGACCGTCCGTGGTGTCGTCATGAACCCGGTCGACCACCCGCACGGTGGTGGCGAGGGCAAGACCTCGGGTGGCCGCCACCCGGTCAGCCCGTGGGGTAAGCCCGAGGGCCGCACCCGTAAGAACAAGCCGAGCGACAAGCTGATCGTTCGTCGTCGCAAGTCCGGCAAGAACAAGCGCTAGGAGGGAGTTAGAGAATGCCACGCAGCCTCAAGAAGGGCCCGTTCGTCGACGACCACCTCCTGGCGAAGGTGGACGTGCAGAACGAGAAGGGCACCAAGCAGGTCATCAAGACCTGGTCGCGCCGCTCGACCATCATCCCCGATTTCATCGGCCACACCTTCGCCGTCCACGACGGTCGCAAGCACGTGCCGGTGTTCGTCTCGGAGAACATGGTGGGACACAAGCTGGGCGAGTTCGCGCCCACGCGGACGTTCAAGGGACACATCAAGGACGACCGGAAGGGTAAGCGCCGCTAATGAGCAACGAAGCAGCCACCACGGCCAATCCGACCGCGTCCGCGACCGCCAAGTTCGTGCGCGTCACGCCGATGAAGGCCCGCCGCGTGATCGACCTGGTCCGCGGTAAGGACGCCGAGCAGGCGCTCGCGATCCTGCGGTTCGCGCCGCAGGCGGCCAGCGAGCCCGTCGCGAAGGTGCTCGCCTCGGCGATCGCCAACGCGCAGAACAACCTGGGTCTCGACCCGCGCACCCTGGTCGTCTCGGAGGCGTACGCCAACGAGGGCCCGACCATGAAGCGCATCCAGCCGCGTGCCCAGGGGCGCGCGTACCGGATCCGCAAGCGCACCAGCCACATCACCGTCGTGGTGGAGTCGCTCGAGTCGAAGAAGCCCGCCGCCAGCCGCAACCGCCGGAAGGAGGCGTAAGCATGGGTCAGAAGATCAACCCGCACGGCTTCCGCCTGGGCATCACCACGGACTGGAAGTCCCGCTGGTACGCCGACAAGCAGTACGCCGAGTACGTCAAGGAAGACGTCGCGATCCGGAAGAAGCTGACCGACGGCCTCGAGCGCGCCGGCATCAGCAAGATCGAGATCGAGCGCACCCGTGACCGCGTGCGTGTGGACATCCACACCGCGCGTCCCGGCATCGTGATCGGCCGCCGCGGCGCGGAGGCCGACCGCATCCGCTCCGAGCTGGAGAAGCTGACCGGCAAGCAGGTTCAGCTGAACATCCTCGAGGTGAAGAACTCCGAGGCCGACGCCCAGCTCGTCGCGCAGGGCATCGCGGAGCAGCTGAGCAACCGCGTGGCGTTCCGCCGCGCGATGCGCAAGGCGATCCAGTCGGCGATGCGTCAGCCGAACGTCAAGGGCATCCGGGTGCAGTGCTCGGGCCGCCTGGGCGGCGCGGAGATGAGCCGCAGCGAGTTCTACCGCGAGGGCCGCGTGCCCCTGCACACGCTGCGCGCCGACATCGACTACGGCCTGCACGAGGCGAAGACCACCTTCGGGCGGATCGGCGTCAAGGTGTGGATCTACAAGGGCGACGTCGTGGGCGGCAAGCGCGAGCTGCCGACCCCGTCGAACGACGACCGTCGTGGCCCGCGTCGCGAGCGCCCGCAGCGCCCGCGCCGCAGCGGCGCGTCGGGCACGACCGCCACCAGCACCGAGGCCGGCCGGGCCGCAACGGAGGAGACTCCGGTGGCGGCTGCTCCGGCCGCTACGAACCAGGAGGGCTGACGCCATGTTGATCCCCCGTCGGGTGAAGCACCGCAAGCAGCACCACCCCAAGCGCTCCGGCGCCGCCAAGGGTGGCACCGCCGTGACGTTCGGTGACTACGGCATCCAGGCTCTCGAGCCCGCCTACATCACCAACCGTCAGATCGAGTCCGCTCGTATCGCCATCAACCGCCACATCAAGCGTGGCGGCAAGGTCTGGATCAACATCTTCCCGGACCGCCCGCTCACCAAGAAGCCGGCCGAGACCCGCATGGGTTCCGGTAAGGGTTCCCCCGAGTGGTGGGTGGCGAACGTCAAGCCCGGTCGCGTGATGTTCGAGATGACCTACCCCAATGAGCAGATCGCTCGCGAGGCCCTCCGCCGCGCGCAGCACAAGCTCCCCTGCAAGACCCGCATCGTGACTCGAGAGGAGCAGTTCTGATGGCGAACACCGTAGCCGCTGATCTTCGCGGTCTCACTGCGGACGAGCTGGTGGAGAAGCTCCGCGAGGCCAAGGAGGAGCTGTTCAACCTGCGCTTCCAGATGGCCACCGGACAGATGAGCAACAACCGGCGCCTGCGCACCGTGCGTACCGACATCGCCCGGATCTACACGATCCTGCGCGAGCGGGAGCTCGGCCTGGCCTCGGGTCCGGAGGGTGACGCCGCATGAGCGAGAATGGAGCAAATGTGACCACCGCTGGAGCCGATCAGGAGCAGCGCAACAGCCGCAAGGTGCGCATCGGTTACGTCGTGTCCGACAAGATGGAGAAGACCATCGTCGTCGAGCTCGAGGACCGTGTGAAGCACTCCCTCTACGGCAAGATCATCCGCACCACCTCCAAGGTGAAGGCGCATGACGAAGAGGGCGTGGCCGGCGTGGGCGACCGCGTCCGGATCATGGAGACCCGTCCGCTGAGCGCCACCAAGCACTGGCGCCTGGTGGAGGTGATGGAGAAGGCCAAGTAGGGCCGCTCCACACCGACAGACCCGAAGCCCCCGGCTTCCTTCCGCGAGGAAGGGCCGGGGGTTTCGCGTTGCCAGGGCCGTTCGCGGGTCCGCATCACGACGCTGCCCGCGGCCCGGTCAGCCGCAGGCGCCCTCCAGGGCGTCCTCCGCGTTCAGCAGCGCCCGCTCGGCGGGCTCGGCCTTGACCCAGCTCCGTTCCCCCTCGCCGCGCGCCGCCTGGTCGGCCTTGAGAGCGCTGCCGTACGCGTCCAGCTTGGTCTTGTAGTCGATGAGCAGCGTGTGGACGTTCGGGCTCGGCTGCGCGGTGGCGATGACCGCGGGCAGCTTCCCGGACTCCGTGGTGACGGCGGCGACGTTGCCGTTGAGCGTGGGCACGATGCCGTCCCAGTTCGCGTCGGGCGTGTGCGTGTAGTCGACCATGGCCCGCGTCGCCACCCGGCGCACCTCGTAGCCCGACCGCCACGACGCGCACGCCGACTTCGCCGCGGCGGCCGCCTCCGCGGCGCGCGAGGACGAAACCGCCGACTGGTAGTGCGTCACGTCCGACGGCGCCGCCGAACCCGAACCCTGCACGGGCGCGCACCCCGCGACCGCGGCGATCGCCCCGCCCGCGGCGAGCACCGCGGCCATCCGTCCGTTCCTGCCTCGCACGGCGTCCTCCCTCCCCACGGCGGGCGCGCCCCGCCGACTCCGTGAATTGTCGCGCATCCGCCCGGCGCGGGGGAAGCGCAGGCCGCTGGCGGCGCGCGATGCGTATTCCGAACAACATCTTTGCTATGCTCAGAGGTGATGTGGGGCGCACTGCCCCACGCCGTCGTAGGGCTCCCGGGCCCCTTGTCTCGCCACCGTGATTCGTCAGGCTCGCAGACACCACCCGGTTCTTTTCTTGCGGCGAACGGACGCGGCCACCGCCGCCTTCGCCACCCACCACCGTGAGGTAACGCATCACCTTGTCCACTTCTGTGTCCACGCCCTCTTTCGCCGAGCTCGGCGTCCCCGCCGACGTCGTCGACGCCCTCGTCGCGATGGACCGCCCCACCCCCTTCCCGATCCAGGCCGACACCCTGCCCGACACCCTGGCCGGCCGCGACGTCCTGGGCCGCGGCAAGACGGGGTCCGGCAAGACCCTGGCCTTCGCCATCCCGCTCGTCGTGGGCGTCGACGGTGCGCGCGGCTCCCGCCGCCGCCCGGGCCGCCCCGTCGGGCTCGTCCTCGCGCCGACCCGCGAGCTCGCCACCCAGATCACGGCCTCCGTCGAGCCGCTCGCCAAGGCCCTCGACCTCAAGGTCACCACTATCTTCGGCGGGGTCAAGCAGTCCCGTCAGGAGCAGGCGCTCGCCGGCGGCGTCGACATCGTGGTGGCCTGCCCCGGCCGCCTCGAGGACCTGATGCGCCAGCGCATCGTCGACCTGTCCGACGTGGCGATCTCCGTGCTCGACGAGGCCGACCACATGGCCGACCTCGGCTTCCTGCCCGTGGTGACCCGGATCCTCGCGGCCACCCCCGCGGGCGGGCAGCGGATGCTGTTCTCCGCCACCCTCGACAACGGCGTGGACAAGCTGGTCAAGCGGTTCCTCGAGCAGCCCGTGCTGCACTCCGTCGATCCCGAGACGTCGCCCGTCTCCGACATGACCCACCACGTGTTCGAGGTGAGCAGCAAGGACGACAAGACCGAGCTGGTGCGCGCGCTGGCGTCGGGCATGGGACGCCGGATCCTGTTCACCCGCACCAAGCACCAGGCCAAGAAGCTGGCCAAGCAGCTCACCGCGCAGGGCATCCCCGCGCGGGACCTGCACGGGAACCTCAGCCAGCCGCAGCGCGACCGCAACCTCGAGGCCTTCAGCTCCGGCGCCGCGCGCGTGCTGGTCGCCACCGACATCGCCGCCCGCGGCGTGCACGTGGACGACATCGAGCTGGTCGTGCACGTCGACCCGCCGGCCGAGCACAAGGCCTACCTGCACCGCAGCGGCCGCACCGCGCGCGCCGGCAACGAGGGCACCGTGGTCACCGTGATGACCAGCGACCAGCGCAAGGACACCCAGGCCCTGCTCAAGAAGGCCGCCATCAGCGCGCGCCCCGTCGCCGTCACCGCCGGTTCGCCCGTCGTGGTCGACCTCGTGGGCGAGGCCGCGCCGTACGTCGAGCCCGAGGTGATCGCGCCGCCGCAACAGCAGCAGCGCAAGCGCCCCGCGCAGGGCCGCCCGCCGCGT
>NZ_HE997626.1:2143831-2187537 GCF_000312385.1 Tsukamurella sp. 1534
ACCCCGGCCGGGACGGCCGCGGGCAGGGCCAGGGCGGCGGCCGCGGCCAGGGAGGCGGTGCGCAGCGCGCGGGCCAGCAGCGGTCGGGCCAGCAGCGGTCCGGCCAGCAGCGCCCCGCGCAGCACCGGCAGACACCGTCGGGCCAGGGACGCCCGCAGGGGCAGGGACGCGCGCAGCAGCCCCGGCGCCGCGCCACCCGCCCCGCCGGCTGATCACCGCGGCGAATCGGGTAGCGCGCTACTCGTTCGCGGCCGCGCGAACCGGGGTCGAATGGATCCCGGAGGTGCACCATGAACGAATCGGATCGGCGCCAAGGGTCCGCGGCGGACGGGATCGAGATCCGGGTGCGGCGCCTGATCGACGGTGGCCGGCCGTGCGAAGCGATCGACGCCGCGACGACGGCCGTGGCGCTCGCGCCGCTGCGCGAATCCGCGCAGCGCGCGCTGGTGCGGGCGCACCTGGCGGCCGGGGACCTCTGCGAGGCACGGGCCGCGGTGCAGCGGTACGCGCAGGTGACGCGGCGCGAGCTGGGCGCCGAACCCGCGCACGAGTTCTGGGCGATGGTCGGGATGTCGTCGTGGACCCATCGGCACCACAGCCGCGCCGACCGGCGATCAGCCCCCGCGGCTGATCCGCAGCACCTCGTCCTCCGTGGGCGGGCTCGCGGCGTGGTGGCTCAGGCACATCGGTGAGTGCAGGCGCACCGTCGACTGCCCGGACCCCAGGTAGAAGTCGCCCGGACCCAGCCCGCCGATCGCGTCGATCCGCCCTCCGCGGGCGGCCGCCAGATCCTTCGCGGCCTGGATCTGCACCGGCGCGTTGAGCTTCCCGTAGAAGTGGGTGGCGCTGTTCCCGACGACCTTGTTGTGCAGGCCCGTCGGCGACTGCGTCGCGAACACCAGCCCCAGTCCGTACTTTCGGGCCTGCGAGGCCAGCAGCAGCGTCGACTCCGTGGACGGCTTCACGGCCCCCGACGGGGCGATCTGCTGCGCCTCGTCCATCACCATCAGCCACCCCAGGGGCTCATCGCCCGCCGGGCGGCGCTTGATCCAGGAGAACAGCGCCAGCTGCAGCTGGGCGACGAACGTCTGCCGCTGCGTCTCGTCGGGCAGGCCGATCAGGCTGATCACCGAGATCCGCGCCCGCTTGCCGTCCGCCGGGGTGAGCAGCGCCGCCGGGGCCACGGCCTCGCCGCTGCCGCCGAGCAGCGGGTTGTTGATGAGCGCTGCCTGCAGGTTCTCCGCCAGGTCCGGGGCCAGCTTGTCGGCGCTGGCCAGGCTGCTGCGGCTCGAATCCCAGTCCCGCAGGAAGTCGGCGAAGCCCCGGATGTCGGAGCGGTCCACCTGCCGGGCGTACGCACCCAGCGCCTCGCGGAGGATCGCGCGTTGCTGCTCCCGTCGCGAACCGCCCACGCCCACATGCTGTTCCAGTGCGCTCGCGGACGCCTCCACGGCCATCATGAAGCCCTCCCGGGCCTCCTGCGCCTCGACCCCGTCGCCCCCGGTGCCCGCGCGCAGCGCCGCGAAGTCCGGAATGGGCTGCAGCACCAGCGGTCTCGCCGACGGGCGGTTCGGCGTCCACACCACCACATCGGTGTCGTCGAGGTAGCGCCGGGCCCGGTCCGCATCGCCGGGGCCCCAGCCCGACGGTGCCTCGGGCCACGCCTCGCCCAGCCGGGACAGGTCGTTGTTCGGGTCCAGCACGATCGCCGAGACGCCGCGCAGCGCGCACTCCTCGATGATCCGGCGCAGCAGCACCGTCTTCCCCGAGCCGGATCCGGCGAACACCGCCGTGTGCCTGCGCAGGTCGGCCGGGTCCACGGTGATCTCGCGGTCGCCCGCGGCGAGACCGACGACGATCGCGCCGTGCTCGGGGTCCGCCACCGCGACCGCGGCCGGGGGAGCGGCGGGCTCGGTACGGGCGGGCACCCCGCCCAGCATGATGTCGGCGACCGCACTCGACAACCCGCCCACGCGTCCCACTGCGTCTCCGGGGATGAGGCTGCGGGCCCGGCGGTTCGACGCCGGGGCGCGGCGGTCGGGCGCCGCCGCCGGCGGGGTCTCGAGCCCCGTGAACAGCCGCAGCCCGTGAGCCGGGCGGCGCGACGCGAGCCACTCGTCCAGCCCCTCGGGGGCGCTCGCGATGATCCGGCCGAGCGCGTCGAGCGACGCGAGATCGGCCTCGTCGAGGGGGAGGAGTTCCGCGCCGCGGTCCAGCGCGTCGGCGATCACCGCCGACGCCTTCGGGCTGGTGGGCCACGGCGTGGAGCGCAGCAGGAACAGCCGTCGGCGGTCCTGGCCCGCCGTGAGGCCGGCGCTCGTGGCGGCCGCCAGCACACGGTTGGTGGCCGCGACGGGGTTCGGCGCGGGCACGGCGCGGAACGCCCAGTGCTGCTCGTCCTCGACGCGGCCCGGGAGCCGGCGCCGCAGCCGCGCGTCCAACTGCTTTCCGCCGCGCTCGATCTGGAAGCCGTCGCCGCCGTCCTCCCGGGTCCAGGCGCGCAGGCCCCCGTCGAGCAGCGCCGCCATCCGCTTATCGGCGACGGCCTGGTCGGTCGCCACGTCGCCGACCCGCGCCGTCATCCGCAGCTTCGCGAACTGCGCGTCGATCGCCGCCAGGGCGTTCTCGGGAGCGGGCTCCGGCTCCGGCGGCGCAACGGCGGCGGTGGCCGCCCCGCGGCCGGGCCCGTCGTCGAACGAACCGAGCTCGAAATCCGTTCTGGTGGAGACACAGCTGCGGATGTGGGCGTCCACCCGGGTCAGCAGATCGCGCGGCGTGTGGTGCACGGCGCTCGCGAAGGCCTCCGGCGCGACCGGCCACGTGGGGTGCGGCGGCACGAAGTCCTTGGACCGGTACGCCGTGGCCAGGCGGCGCTCCACGATGGCGCGGGCCAGGGCACCGTCGGGCAGCGACTTCAGCGGGCCCACCACCCGGAACCGCGCCGCCACCGACGCGGTGGCCCTGCCGGACAACGTCTCCCACGCCGTCGGCAGCATGCAGGCGACGGTCACCGTGCGGTACAGGCCCTGCCGCAGCGCCATCAGTCCGTGACCCACCTGCTCGATCACCTCGTTCTCCGCGGCGTCCGGCGCCTCCAGCCGGGCGACGGACTGCGCCAGCAGCGTGTCGATCTGGTCGACCGCGAACACCGTGGCCCCCGTCTCGGCCATGAACGCCGAGACCGCGCGCACCGTCTCCACCGCGGGGAAGCCGTGCGCCGGCAGGCCCCAGTGCAGTCGCTCCGCCGCCGTCTCCTCGACCTCGATGTCCTCCAGGAACGCCGAACCCAGGTCCGCCAGACGGGAATCGGGGGAGGCCAGGAGCACCAGCGCGCGCAGCACCCCGTGGTACTGCCGCACCTGCGGGCGCCGCTTCGACATCGCCGCGACGAGCGCGTCCAGCCCCGCCGGGGTGGGCACCGCGTCGCCGGAGAACTCGCGGCGGTGCGCCCGCGACAGCCCCGCCTCGTCGGAGAGCAGCCAGATCAGCTGCTGCAGCTGCGTCTCGTGGTCCCGCGCCGGGCGGAGCAGGGAACTGCGCAACGAGGTGAGCGCCGCGCGCCAGAAGTCCGACGCGTCGAGCAGTTCCAGCAACACGAAGTAGTGGCCGCGGTTCTGGACCTCGTCGCGGAACCGGGTGAGCAGGTGCGTCTTCCCGGTCCCGGCGTTGCCGGTGACGACGAGGCCCGTCGGGGAGGCGCCGGTCGAGGCGACCGCGTCGCCGAGGGCGTCCTCGAGGTCCTCCCACACGTCGGTGTGCAGCCCCTCGACGTGGACGAACCGCGTTTCGGCGGCCGAGTCCCACACCTCCTCGTAGGTGGGCGCCCAGCTCAGGCGGACGGAACGCAGCGCGGCGCGCTGGACGTCGGAGAGCGTCATCCGGCCACCCGCATCGCGTGCAGGTACCGGCCGCCCAGGTACAGCGCTGCGGCGCGGTCCTCGGCGGTGAGGGCCTTGAGGTTGTCCTCGGCCACGATGTGCACGCCGGGCTCGGGGTACAGCGCGGCGAGCGCACCGTCGACCGCCTCCCGGGGGAGATCGACGGGGAGCGCCCCCCGCAGGTCCTTGAGGGCCACCCACGCGCCGGCCGCCGGCGCCGCGATCCGGTACGCCGCGAGCACCCGCTCGGTCACGTCGACCTCAGTCGCGGAATCGGACTGCGGTGCAGCGGACTCCGGCACCATCACCTCGCCGAGCGCGAGGGACTCGCGGCGCAGGTACCGGCCCAGGCCGGCGGCGAAGGTCAGCAGCGCCCGCAGCTGCGGGGTGGCGCGCGCCGGAGGCTCCGCCTCCAGCAGGTCGGCGGCGGCCGCCCAACCGCGGTCGGTGAGCGAGAGCGTCAGCGCGCGCCGGGCCCCGACCTCCACGTCGAGCAGGCCCCGCCGCACCAGCCGCTCCCGGGACGGCCTGTCCAGCGCCGGGCCCCGTCGGGCCAGGTCCGGGTTGCGCACCGGACCCGCCTCCGCGGCGAGCACCAGAAGGACCGCCGTCTCCGTGGCTGTCAGCCCGGCCGTCGACTCGCTCACCCGCGTCCCCCTCGCCGTCGATCAACGTACGCATTATGGACGGACTCCCCGGCGGCCCGCCGGACATCCGTCGGCGCGTCAGCACCGCCGCGCGACGGCGCGCCGGAACGATTTGAAGACGACCTGCGTGTTCGCCTATCATGGACCGGTTGCCTGAGTTCCGGGCGCGCTCGCGCATGCCCGCGGACGCAGGCGACGGACCGCGCGTGTTCGGGTCGGAATCCGACACGTATCTCATCCAGGTCTTTAGGAGACTAGCTAGTGATTCAGCAGGAATCGCGAGTGCGGGTCGCCGACAACACCGGCGCGAAGGAAATCCTTTGCATCCGGGTTCTCGGAGGAAGCTCGCGCCGCTACGCCGGCATCGGCGACGTCATCGTCGCCACCGTCAAGGACGCGATCCCCGGCGGCAACGTCAAGCGCGGCGAGGTCGTCAAGGCCGTGATCGTGCGCACCTCCAAGGAGCGCCGCCGTCCGGACGGGTCGTACATCAAGTTCGACGAGAACGCCGCCGTCATCATCAAGAACGACAACGATCCGCGTGGCACGCGCATCTTCGGCCCGGTCGGCCGCGAGCTGCGCGACAAGAAGTTCATGAAGATCGTCTCGCTGGCTCCGGAGGTGCTCTAGTCATGAAGGTGCACAAGGGCGACACCGTCATCGTGATCTCGGGCCCCGATAAGGGTGCCAAGGGCAAGGTCATCGAGGCCTTCCCCAAGAACGAGAAGGTCCTCGTCGAGGGCGTGAACCGGATCAAGAAGCACACCTCCGCGTCTGCGACCGCGCAGGGCGGGATCGAGGTCAAGGAGGCCCCGATCCACGCCTCGAACGTCATGGTCATCGACTCGGACGGCAACCCCACCCGCGTGGGCTACCGGACCGATGAGGAGACCGGCAAGCGCGTGCGGATTTCCCGCAAGAACGGGAAGGACATCTGATTATGAGCACCGCTGAGAAGACCCAGCCGCGCCTGAAGGCCCGGTACAAGGACGAGATCAAGTCCGCGCTGAACGACGAGTTCAAGTACGACAACGTGATGCAGATCCCGGGTGTCGTGAAGGTGGTCGTGAACATGGGCGTCGGCGACGCCGCCCGCGACGCCAAGCTGATCAACGGCGCGGTCGACGACCTCGCCCTGATCACCGGCCAGAAGCCGGAGATCCGCAAGGCCCGCAAGTCCATCGCGCAGTTCAAGCTGCGTGAGGGCATGCCGATCGGCGCGCGCGTCACGCTGCGCGGCGACCGCATGTGGGAGTTCCTCGATCGCCTCACCTCGATCGCGCTGCCCCGTATCCGCGACTTCCGCGGCCTCAACGGCAACCAGTTCGACGGCAACGGCAACTACACGTTCGGCCTGAACGAGCAGTCGATGTTCCACGAGATCGACGTGGACAAGATCGACCGCCCGCGCGGCATGGACATCACCGTCGTCACCACCGCCACCAACAATGAGGAAGGCCGTGCGCTCCTGAAGCACCTCGGCTTCCCCTTCAAGGAGAACTGAGCCATGGCAAAGAAGGCGCTGGTCAACAAGGCCAACAAGAAGCCGAAGTTCGCCGTTCGCGCGTACACCCGCTGCAACAAGTGCGGCCGCCCGCACTCGGTGTTCCGCAAGTTCGGCCTGTGCCGTGTGTGCCTGCGCGAGATGGCGCACAAGGGCGAGCTCCCCGGCGTGCACAAGAGCAGCTGGTGAGCCGAACCCGGGCCTGACCCGGGGCTGATCCACGCGAGGGCGCGCATCCCGGTTTCGGGGTGCGCGCCCTTCGTCGTGTCCGGGGTGGCGCGGTCGTGTCCGGGGTGGCGCGCGGGCCCGTGCGCAGGGCGAGGTGCATCACGAAACGGTTGCAGGATTCCTGGAGTTACCGACTGGTTCACTATGCTGTCATCTCATGTTGGTGCGTGCAGACGCCGCGCTCCCTCGCGGACCCCGGGATCGGAATCCCCGTCGTGCCTGGGGGAGGCGGGAATGGACCCGGGTGGTCGCGGTGATGGTCGCGTTCGTCCTCGCGATCGAGGCGGCCGCGATCCTCTACGGCTTGCGCGGCCCGGTGCGGCTGCTGCTCGACGATTTCGTCGGCCGGCCGATGGCCGGCGAGGTCAAGGTCGCGGCCCTCGCACTCGCCCTGATCTGCATGCCGAAGCGGCTGCGGTGGCCGTTCGTCGGCACCGTCGCCGGGGTGGAGGTGCTGTTCAACGCCGAACGCCTCATCGCGGGCGGCCCGATGCACTTCGGGAACGGCGTGATGTGGGCGCTCGCCGGGCTCGCGGTGTACGCCTCCTGGTGGCTGCGCGGCCGGGAGCAGGCGGTCACGCTCAAGGCCGTCGGCATCGCGGCCGTCCTGATCGTCACCAGCCGGGTCTCCGGGGTGTGGCTCGAACTCACCATGCAGGCGCTGCCCTACGTCGCCGACCACTTCGTGGAGATCGCCGACCGCGCGCTCGGCAGCCCGTCCTGGGTGATGGGCCGGTTCGTGCACGAGCACGGCTGGTACCTGTGGCTGATCACCAAGGTGTACACGTACCTGCCCGTCGGGGCGGCCGTGGTCGCCTACTTCCAACTGCGCCGCAGCTCCACCGAGGGCTTCCCGCGGCACCACATCGTGCGGTCGTTCATCCTGATCGGCGCCATCGGGCCGATCGTCTACTTCCTGTTCCCCGTCGTGGGCCCCGCCTACGCCTTCGGTGATCAGGTGCCCGGCGCCGGCTGGCTGAACGTGTGGCCGCACGTCCTGCCCACGTCGCTCGAGCCGGTGTCCGCGTACTTCAGCCAGCTCGCGCCGCGCAACTGCATGCCCAGCCTGCACACCGCCTGGGCCACCGCGATCCTGCTGCACGCGCTCCGCGGGCCGCGCATCGTCAAGGCGTTCGGCGTGTTCTGGTTCGTGTGCACCCTGTCCGCGACCCTCGGCATCGGCGCCCACTACGGCGTGGACCTCGTGGCCGGCTTCGTCTTCGCGCTCACCCTGGAGGCCGCGCTGGTACGGCCCGAGGACGGCTGGCACCGCCGCCGCGTGCTGACCGTCGCGGGTGGCGCGGCCGCGTTCGCCGCGATCCTGCTGTGCATCCGCTACCTCAGCGTGCCCATGGCCACCGGCGGGCCGATCGTCCCCGCGCTGCTGCTGGGGACCGCGGCCGCCGTGGCGTACGCGTTCTCGCGGGTCGCGTACCCGTCGAGCGGCGGGGTGCTGGCGGCCCCGTCGGGCATGGGCGAGCGGCCGGTCGTGGTCACCTCGCCGCTACCCTGAGCGGGTGGGTGAGTCCGGTGCGTAACCTCGTCGCGGCGGTGGTCGCGCTCGCGTTCGTGGGGCTGGTGGCGATGCGCTTCGCCGGCGCCCTGGGCGTGCTGTTCCTCGGCGGGGCGCTGGTGTGCGCGGTGATCGCCCTGCTCGGCGGTACCGGCCGCGGGGAGCGCCCCGCACGCGTCTCCGCGGCCGCCCCGTCGCGCCCCGCCGCCGCGGCGCCACCGTCGAACCGCGCCCTGTGGGAGCGTGCCGGATCCCGGCACGACGAGGTGCTCTCCGAATACGCCGCGTACGAGCTGAACCCCGAGATGCTGCTGCGGTTCCCCGCGATGTGGGACCTGAGCTCGCCCAAGGTGATGGCCTTCCACGACGCGCTGGAGCACGCGGGCGCCCTGCGCACCGACGCCTACCCCGGCGACGATCCCGGGGGCCGCGAGGCCGCCTCCGAGTACGTGGACGCCGTGACCGACCTGCGCACCACCTGGTACGCGGCGGACCGGTACGCGCGCAGCACCGGCTCCGCGGGGCTCGCAGAGGAGGACGTCAAGGACCTCGACCGCGGGCTCAAGCTGTACCGGCACGCGTCGGCCTCCTCATCGGCGGAGCGGGCGGCGTACCTGAACCAGGTGGTGGGCACCGTCGACCGGCTGGTGGACCGCGGCGTGCTGCACGCGGCCCCGCGGTTCCGCGCCGAGCTCGAGGCCGAGGCCCGCAAGGCGATCGAGGGCTGACCCGCTCCGCGAAAATGCTCTCCAGCGGCCGCTCGCGGCCACAGTGCACGCGCTCGCCCCGCTGAGCGAACATTCGCGAGGCGTGGGCTCCGAGACTTTGCCCAGTTTGTTACGTATGGTGTCTGTGTGACTGTAGTGACTCGAAGGCTGATGCTGGGCGCCGCGGCGGCTATTCCCGCCGCGATGGTGGCCGCGCGCGCCGCCGCCGATCCCGGCTCCGGCCCCGACTCCGGCGGCACCGGCGCGCCGGCGCCCGCCGCGCCTGCGCCGGCGGCTGGACGCTGGGCCGCGGAGCGCGCCGCCGAGTGGCGCAAGCAGGCGGGCTGGATGGTCGGCTGCAACTACATCAACGCCAACGCGGGCAACCAGTTCGAGATGTTCCAGGCGCAGACCTTCGACACCGCTCGCATCAACACCGAGCTCGGCTGGGCCCGCGGCGTGGGCATGAACGTGGTCCGCGTGTTCCTGCAGGACCAGCTGTGGACCGCAGACCCCGCCGGCTTCACCCAGCGCCTCGACACCTTCCTCACCATGGCGAACGCCAACGGCATCCGCGTCATGTTCGTGCTCTTCGACTCGTGCTGGGACCCGAACCCCAAGCCCGGCGTGCAGCGCGAGCCCAAGCCCGGGGTGCACAACTCCACGTGGGTGCAGAGCCCCGGCGCCGCCGTCCTGTCGTCGCCCGACACCTCGAAGCTGCAGGCCTACGCCACCGGCGTCGTGAAGGCCTTCGCCAACGACCCGCGCGTCGTGGCGTGGGACGTGTGGAACGAGCCGGAGAACCTCGCCGACTCCTACCCCCTCGCCCCGCCCGACAAGGTGGCCAAGGTCGCCCGGCTGCTCCCGAAGGCCTTCGAGTGGGCGCGCGCCGGTGGGCCCACGCAGCCGCTCACTTCCGGCGTGTGGGCCGATACCCGCCCCGAGATCCGTGCCATCCAGCTGGAGCAGTCCGATGTGATCAGCTTCCACTCCTACGATCCGCCGGAGAAGTTCCGCTCCATGGCCGCCGACCTGGCCGAACAGGGCCGGCCGCTGCTGCTCACCGAATACATGGCCCGCCCGCAGGGCAGCACCATCGAGACCATCCTGCCCATCTGCAAGGAACTCGGGATCGACGCCATGCAGTGGGGATTCGTCGCCGGCCGCAGCCAGACCTACTACCCGTGGGACTCCTGGAAGCAGCCGTACGTCGGGGCCCGCCAGCCGCAGCAGTGGTTCCACGACCTGCTCTGGCCCGACGGGCGGCCCTACCGGGACGCGGAGGTCGCGACGATGCGCACTCTGACCGGCCGCCCGCAGGCCGCCCCGGCGCCCGCGCAGGCGGCGCAACCGGCTCCGTCTCCCGCGCAACCCGCGCCGGGCCAGGCCGCGGCGCAGCCCGTTCCCGCGCAGGCGCAAGCGGCTCCCGCGCAGGCGCAGGCCGCGGCCCCGGGACTGCCCGCCCAGGGGTCTCCGCTGCCCGCTCAGGGCTCGCCGCTACCGGCGCAGGGCTCCCCCGTTCCCGGGGCGCAGTAGGCCCGGATCCGCTGCGCGTCAGCGCTCGGCGGTGACGAACGCCCCGTCGGTCCGGTAGTACGCCCGCGACGAGGAGTCCGGGCCGAGCCCCGCCTGCATCAGCGGCGGCAGGTCGCCGCGCGTCCACCCGGGCGACGTGGTGTCCCGGCCGATCTCCAGGCCGAGCGCGTGCGCGTCGACGGGCGGGATCGCGAACCGGCGCTCGAGATCCGCGCGCGCCCTCTCGATGCCGGCGGAGGAGACCACGCCGAGCGGGAACAGGTGGCTCCCCGCCGACCGGTCCGGCTTCAGCGTGACCACCGGGAACCGGCCGACGGTCTCCTTCAGCGTTCCGTACCGGCCCGCGCCGTCGACGGTGATCTCGACGGTGCCCCGATCGGGGCCGACCCAGTTCGCGTTCGGCGCGAACGCCTTGTACTCGATGCCGGAGAGCACCGGCTGCGCGGGATCGATCCCGTTGTCGCGCAAGAGCCGTTCGGCGACGGGCAGCAGCCCGTCGACCTTCGCGAGCGCGAGGTTGTCGGGGAGGTTTCCCGCCGGATCGGCCTCGAACTCCGTCGACGTGGCGACGGCGAAGGTGACCACCAGCTTCTGGTCCTGATCGCGGCGTTCGATGACGACGCCGTCCGCGGAGCTGCGACTCGTGCGGTCGATGCCCGCCTGATCGGCTGCGCGGTGAACCTTCTCGCGCGTGGCGGTGAGGTCGAGCGCGGCGAGGTCCGCGCGCCGGAACGCGGCGTTCGCGCGGTCGTTGGTGGCGCTGCGGCTCGCGGTGCCCCACGTCGCGCCGGACCGGGAATACGAGGAGTACACCGATTCGCCCTTGGCCAGGTCCAGCACGCGGATCTGGGTGGAATTGTCGTCGATGTCGATCTGCAGCAACGAGTTCGAGCCGCCCGGGAGGATCCGGTCGGCCTGATCGAGCGCACTGCGCAGTTCGGTCGACGGGTCGACCGCCGCCTCGTCGTCGGAGTCGCTGGAATCGGCGCCGCGATCCGCCGCGGACGAGGTGTGCGTGCCGACGCGCTCGGAGAGCAGGAGCGTGGCGGGAAGGCCCGCGGAGACGAGGGTGATCGCGGTGGCGAACACCGCGGTCGGCAGCGCGTACCCGGGCTGCCGGCGCAGCTGCAGCGCGAGCGCCGCCGCCACGACGAGGGTCCCGACGGCCCACGCGATCGCCGTGCCGCCGGAGGTGACCGAGGCACCGACCACTCCCGCGGTGGTGAGCACGGCCAGGGCGGCCACCGTCGCGAACGTGTTCACCGGACCTCCCCGGGCTCGAAGGGACCGCGCAAGCCTATCCGGGCGCCGCCGCCCCGCCGTGTCCGGTTCGCGTGTCCGGTTCGCGATCACGGTGAGCGCAACCGTCGCCCCCGCGCCTGCGCCGTCGTAGCGTCCCGCTCATGACCGCATCCGCCACGGGCACCCTGACCGCCATCATCGACGCCACCGGGGAGGCCGTGTCGCGCAACGTCGCGAACGCCCACGTCGTCTTCTCCGCCTCCGCCGAGCCGCAGGGCCCGGTCGGCAGTGTCACCACCGCCCGCCAGCACACCCTCGCCGTCGACGAGCCGCCGACGCTGGGCGGCGAGGACACCGCGATCAACCCGGTGGAGGCGTACCTCGGCGCGCTGCTCTCGTGCCAGGTGGTGACCTACCGCTTCTACGCGGACAAGCTGGGCATCACGATCGACGAGCTGAGGCTCGGCGCCGAGGGCGACCTCGACGTGCGTGGCTTCTTCGGCCTCGACGAGAACGTGCGCCCCGGCTTCACGGCCGTGCGGGTCACCGTCGACATCAGCGGGCCCGAGACCGAGGAGCGCTACCGCGAGCTGACCGCCACCGTCGACGCGCACTGCCCGGTGCTGGACCTGACGCAGAACGCCACGCCCGTGACCACGACGCTGCGGGTCGGCTAGGACGATCCGGCCGGCCGTGGCGGGCCCGACGCCGCGAGCAGGCCGTAGAACAGCAGCAGCGACGTCGCCGCGGCGAAGTTCAGCCGCAGGTCGCGCGCCCGGATGTGCATGCCCACCGCCACGCCGAAGTACAGGGTCAGCATGATCGCGGTGAGTCGCGCGAGCCCGGGGGAGCGGGGCGCCGCGGCCAGGCCGACGGCCGACGCGCCCTTGACGACGGGGAAGAACCAGCGGTACCGCATCGGGAACTCCACGTCCTCGAGGCACCGGCGGATGTAGGGGATGGGCCCGACGCACAGCGCGCCGTCCACGGCCTGGCCCGCCGCCGCGAGCTGGTAGAAGCGCGGATCCCGGATGACGTCGTCGACGGAGGTCATGACCGTACGGTACCGTACGGACTCATCGGAGTCCATGGGGTCGGCGAAGCGGGGGACGGCGTGCTGGAGGCGGTGAAACGGTCGACCGCGGCTGCTGTCGACCTCGGAACCAGGAAGTTCTGGCGGGCCACCGGTCGCCCGATCGACCTGGACGGCGAGGAGTACTGGCTGCGTGCGCCCACCGCGGGGCCCGGCCGGGTGGGTGCGGCGTGGCTGGAGGCCGAGGCCGCTCGGCGCGGCGGCCACGTGCACCACGCCCTCCCCGGGGCGGGCCTGATCGGCGACTGGGCGCAGCTGGCCGGGCCGGGGTTCGACCCGGCGGCGCTGCATCCGGCGATCGACGACTTCTACCGGCACACGGCGAACTGGCGGATGGAGGTATGGAGCAGCTGGTCACCGCAGTTCCGTCCGGGCGACGAACTGGTCACCCGCGGGTTCGGGAAGCGCGTGCAGCAGCTGGCGCTCCCGCTGGACCCCCTCGAGGTCTCCCGCGGCCTCGACGGCACGGTCTCGGTGCTCACCGATTCGACGGGCACGCAGGTCGCCGCCGGGTGGATCCGCACCCTCCGGCTCACCGGCGACGTGGTGTTCAGCGGCTGCTACACCACGCGGACCCTGCCCGGCGCGGACCGCCCCAGCGTGCACGTCACCTTCCCGCTGGAGGCGGGGAACCTCCAGGTGTTCCTCCGGCCCCACAACCGGGCCGGCGGCGCGCTCGAACTGTCGTCGCCGCCGGGCCGGTGGGGCGCCGACGGTGCCTATGTGGCGGTCCGCGACGCCGGCCGCGACCACGCCAAGCGGGTGCCGCTGCACGAATCCTTCCGCCTGTACGTCGACGACGAGCAGGTGCTGCGCACGGACCACGTGCTGCGCTTCGGTCGCGCGACGGCGCTGCGCCTGCACTACAGGCTCACCCGCCGGGAATGAAGGCGCTCCGCCCGTTCCAGCTGCCGTGTTCCGCGATCGGGCGGAACCGGTAGGTCGCGAACTCGTGGTGGAAGTCGCGGCGCCGGCGCTCCGCCATCGCGGCGGCGTGCCGCGCCGGATCGGGCACGTCGGCGTGGCCGTGGACCATGTCCGTCATGGCGCGCACCGAGTTCCAGACGGAGAAGGTGGAGATCGTGTTCGGCGGGCGCATCGCGGCGCACGCCAGCGTCGCCCCGGGGTGGTCGCGCACCAGGCGCTCGACCGGCCGCCCCCACTGCAGGAACCGCGGCACCTCGGGCAGGCGCATCCTCGCCAGGGTGACCGCGACCGCCGGCTCCGCGTCGTCCCACTCGCCGGCCCGGGCGGGGAGGCCCGGCAGCGCCGCGACCTCCGACCAGCGCCGCAGGAACGTCATCCGCACGTGCCAGCCCGACGCGAACCGTCGGCCGACGGTGCCGCCGCCCAGGAAGTCGTCGATCGCCGATTCCGAATCCCACCGGGCGAACATCGCGAGCCGGCGCAACTGCAGCCGGTCGGGCGACACGACCGGCGCCCCGAGCCGCATGAGCGCGAGGCACTCGGCGTACCGCAGGCCGCCGACATCCGCGGGGGAGGGAGGCCTGAACAGCAGCGACGTGGTCGTCGGTGCCGGGGATTCGACCAGGTGGAAGGTGAAGACCTCGGGGCCGGACCGTGTCATCCACCGGACGCTACGCCCCCGGCGCCGCTGTTCCCCGGCGACCGCTCCCCGTGCCGGTCCGGCGGGGCGGCGCACCGTCGGGCCCCGCGACCTCCGATTCGACTCTGACCGGGGATTTCCCTACACTAGTGAGGTTGCCTGTCGTGCGTGAGCACGGCCGGCGCGCTTCCCCGAACCGGTACGGATCCGTCCGACCGGTCCGGAATCCCTGCGGGGCAACGGCTCCGCAGGCCGGTTTGCTTCGTAGTAGGCCCACCGTCGGACGCATCAGGCCCGCCTCCCGCAGGCACCAGTGCGCCGTCGTTGCATGGGAACCGCTGCGAGAAAGGTAGACGAATCTGTCATGACCATGACTGATCCGATCGCAGACTTCTTGACCCGTCTGCGCAACGCCAACTCGGCGTACCACGATTCGGTGACCCTGCCGCACTCGAAGATCAAGGCGAACATCGCCGAGATCCTCAAGAAGGAGGGCTACATCACCGATTTCCGTACCGAGGACGCCGAGGTGGGCAAGAACCTCGTCGTTTCGCTGAAGTACGGCCCCAGCCGTGAGCGCTCGATCGCCGGCCTCCGCCGCGTGTCGAAGCCCGGTCTGCGCGTGTACGCGAAGTCCACCAACCTGCCGAAGGTCCTGGGCGGCCTGGGCGTGGCGATCATCTCCACGTCCGGTGGCCTCCTCACGGATCGCCAGGCAGCCAAGCAGGGCGTGGGCGGCGAAGTCCTCGCCTACGTCTGGTAAGGGGGCATACACACAATGTCGCGTATTGGTAAGCACCCCGTGGTCGTTCCCACGGGCGTCGACGTGCAGATCGCAGGACAGGACGTCACCGTCAAGGGCCCGAAGGGCCAGCTGGCGCTGACCGTCTCCGAGCCGATCACCGTCTCGAAGAATGATGAGGGCGCCGTGGTGGTGGCCCGTCCCGACGACGAGCGGCGCAACCGCGCGCTGCACGGCCTGTCGCGGACGCTGGTCCAGAACATGGTGACCGGTGTGACCGAGGGGTACACCAAGAAGCTGGAGATCTACGGCGTCGGTTACCGCGTGGCGCTCAAGGGCAAGGACCTCGAGTTCGCCCTGGGCTACAGCCACCCGGTGCCGATCGAGGCGCCCGAGGGCATCACCTTCGCCGTTGAGAGCCCGACCAAGTTCTCCGTGTCCGGCATCGACAAGCAGCAGGTCGGCCAGGTCTCGGCGGTCATCCGCAAGCTCCGTCGTCCCGACCCCTACAAGGGCAAGGGCATTCGCTACGAGGGTGAGCAGATCCGTCGCAAGGTCGGAAAGACGGGTAAGTAACTCATGGGAAACACAGCAACTCAGACCGATAGCGCCAAGCGCATCCCGGTGGGCAAGGACGTCTCGACTCGTCGTCGTACGTCGAAGGCCCGTCGTCACTTCCGCCTGCGCAAGAAGATCGAGGGCACCGCGGCCCGTCCGCGCCTCGTCGTCAAGCGCTCCAGCCGGCACATCCACGTGCAGCTGATCGACGACCTCAAGGGCCACACGCTGGCCTCGGCGTCGACCCTCGAGGCGGACGTCAAGGCCGCGGGCGGCGACAAGTCCGCCCAGAGCAAGAAGGTCGGCGAGCTCATCGCCGCCCGTGCCAAGGCCGCCGGTGTGGAGGCCGTGGTGTTCGACCGTGGTGGCAACAAGTACCACGGCCGCATCGCCGCGCTCGCGGACGCCGCTCGCGAAGGCGGGTTGACGTTCTGATGCAGACCACCAACACCCCGTTCCCCACCGAAGGAGAGGCAGCCTGATGCCCGGACGTCAGCGTCGTGACGGCGGCAACAATGGCCCCGCCGGTAACAACGGACCCGATAACAACAACAGCAACGACCGCCGCGGCGGTCGTGGCGGACGCGACCGCGATCAGCGCGGTGGCCGTGGTGACGCCGAGAAGAGCAACCACATCGAGAACGTGGTCACCATCAACCGCGTGTCGAAGGTCGTGAAGGGTGGTCGTCGCTTCAGCTTCACCGCCCTCGTGATCGTCGGTGACGGCCAGGGCATGGTCGGCGTCGGCTACGGCAAGGCCAAGGAAGTTCCCGCGGCCATCCAGAAGGGTGTCGAGGAGGCCCGGAAGAACTTCTTCCGCGTGCCGCTGATCGGCTCCACCATCACCCACCCGGTGCAGGGTGAGGCCGCGGCCGGCGTCGTGCTGCTGCGTCCCGCCAGCCCCGGTACCGGTGTGATCGCCGGTGGCGCCGTGCGTCCCGTGCTCGAGGCCGCGGGCGTCCACGACGTCATCGCCAAGAGCCTGGGCTCCGACAACGCCATCAACGTGGTGCACGCCACCGTGGCAGCGCTCAAGAGCCTGCAGCGTCCCGAGGAGGTCGCGGCTCGTCGCGGCCTGCCCATCGAGGACGTGGCTCCTGCGGGCATGCTGCGCGCGCGTGCGGGTCAGGGAGCGTAACTCATGGCACAGTTCAAGATCACCCAGGTGCGCGGCACCATCGGTACCAAGAAGAACCAGCGCGACAGCCTGCGGACTCTCGGCCTGAAGGGCATTCGGAAGAGTGTCGTTCGCGAGGACACCCCGCAGAACCGCGGCCTGATCCAGGTCGTGTCGCATCTCGTGGAAGTGGAGGAGGTGTAAGCAATGGCTATCAAGCTGCACGATCTCCGTCCCGCCAAGGGCGCGAAGACCGAGAAGACCCGCGTCGGCCGCGGTGAGAGCTCCAAGGGTAAGACCGCCGGTCGCGGCACCAAGGGCACCAAGGCCCGTAAGAACGTCCCCGTGGCGTTCGAGGGCGGTCAGATGCCGCTGCACATGCGGCTGCCGAAGCTCAAGGGCTTCAAGAACCGCAACCGGGTCGAGTACCAGGTCGTGAACGTGGGCGACATCGCCCGTCTGTTCCCGCAGGGCGGCACCGTCGGCATCGACGAGCTCGTCGCCGCCGGTGCGGTTCGCAAGAACCACATCGTCAAGGTGCTCGGCGACGGCGAGATCAGCGTCAAGGTGGACGTGACGGCGACCAAGGTCACCGGCGCCGCCAAGGCGAAGATCACCGCCGCCGGCGGCTCGGTCACCGAGCTCGCCGGTTCGGCCGCGTCCGAGTAGGACCGGTTCGTCACCGAAACGCGTAACCGCGGCAGGCGCCGGTAACGGTGCCTGCCGCGGTCGCGTTTCACCGGGTGGGTCGCCCCGCATCATGTCGGGCGGCACCGCCGTGAACAGCCGTGATGGGTACGGCTGTTAGAGTTCTAGCGTTTGCAGGAAATCAAAGGAAGACACGCCGCGGTGCCGCGGGCGCTGAGCGTGTCCAGTGAGCGTGCGGTGGCTTCCGGGTCGCCCTGCTGCCAGGAGGATGTGTGCTTTCGGCCCTAGTCCCGATCTTCCGGACCCCCGAGCTTCGGCGGAAGATCCTGATCGTCCTGGGCATCCTCGTGCTCTACAGGTTCGGTGCCACTCTGCCCTCCCCGGGCGTGAACTTCGGGAACGTCAGTCAGTGCGTCGACGACCTCTCCAAGGGCGCCAACGCCGATGTCTACTCGCTGATCAACATGTTCTCGGGCGGCGCGCTGCTGCAGCTGTCCGTGTTCGCGATCGGCATCATGCCGTACATCACGGCGTCGATCATCATCCAGCTGTTGATGGTCGTCATCCCCCGGTTCGAGACCCTTCGTAAGGAGGGCCAGGCCGGGCAGGCCAAGATCACGCAGTACACCCGCTACCTGACGGTGGCGCTGGCACTGCTGCAGGCCACCGCCATCGTGGCGATGGCCTCGCGCGGCCAGCTGCTCCAGGGCTGCACCAAGCCGATCCTGGCGAACAACGACGTCTTCTCGCTCATCGTCATCGTGGTCACCATGACCGCGGGCGCCGTGCTGGTCATGTGGTTCGGCGAGCTGATCACCGAGCGCGGCATCGGCAACGGCATGTCGCTGCTGATCTTCGCCGGCATCGCGTCGCGCCTGCCCGCCGACGGCCAGAAGATCCTGGAGAGCCGCGGCGGCCTCGTCTTCGGCCTCGTCTGCTTCGCGGTGCTCCTGATCATCATCGCGGTGGTCTTCGTCGAGCAGGGCCAGCGCCGCATCCCGGTCCAGTACGCCAAGCGCATGGTGGGCCGCAAGATGTACGGCGGCTCGTCGACGTACCTGCCGCTGAAGGTCAACACCGCCGGCGTCATCCCGGTCATCTTCGCCTCGTCGCTGCTGTACCTGCCGCAGCTGGTGATCCAGCTGGTGGCCAACGGCTCCTCCGCGGGCTGGGTGCAGTGGATCCAGTCGAATCTGGTGAACCCGGGCAGCTGGGTCCACATCCTCGTGTACTTTGCGCTCATCGTGTTCTTCACGTACTTCTACGTGGCGATCACGTTCAATCCGGAGGAACGCGCCGATGAGATGAAGAAGTTCGGCGGCTTCATCCCGGGCATCCGCCCGGGCAAGCCCACGGCGGACTACCTGAACTACGTGCTTCAGCGGATCACCCTCCCGGGCTCGCTGTACCTGGGCATCATTGCGATCCTCCCGAACCTGTTCCTCGAGCTGGGCGGTGGCGGCGGTGGCTCCATGAGCAACCTGCCGTTCGGCGGCACGATGGTCCTGATCATCGTGGTCGTGGCACTCGACACCACCAAGCAGATCGAGAGCCAATTGATGCAACGCAACTACGAAGGATTCCTGAAGTGAGACTGGTTATTCTCGGCCCTCCCGGGGCAGGCAAGGGCACGCAGGCCGAAAGGCTCTCGGAGAAGTACGGAATCCCCCACATCTCGACAGGCGACCTGTTCCGCGCGAACATCAGCGAGGGCACGGATCTCGGCGTCGAGGCGAAGAAGTACATGGACGCCGGCGAGCTCGTCCCGTCGTCGGTCACCGTGAAGATGGTGCGCTCGCGCCTCGAGGAGCCGGACGCCAAGAACGGCTTCATCCTCGACGGCTTCCCGCGCTCCACCGATCAGGCCGACGCCCTCGCCGAGATCCTCGAGCAGCGCGGCGAGAAGCTGGACGCCGTCGTCTCCTTCGACGTCCCCGAGGACACCCTGGTCGAGCGCATGCTGGCCCGCGGCCGCGCGGACGACACCGAGGACGTCATCCGCAACCGGATGCGCGTGTACACGCAGCAGACCGCGCCGCTGCTCGACTACTACGGCGACTTCGTGACCCACATCGACGCCGTCGGCACCGTCGACGAGGTGCTGGTGCGCGTCACCACGCAGCTCGACAAGTGAGCAGATTCCGCCGTAAGAAGACCGTCCCCTTCCGCTCCGCGGGAGAGGTCGACGCGATGGCCGCCGCGGGCGCCGTCGTGGGCCGCGCGCTCGTCGCGGTCCGCGACGCCGCCCGCGTCGGCGTTTCCACCCTCGACCTCGACGAGGTCGCCGAGACGGTGATCCGCGAGGCGGGCGCCGTCCCGTCGTTCAAGGGCTACCACGGCTTCCCCGGCTCGATCTGCGCCTCGGTCAACGAGGTCGTGGTGCACGGCATCCCGAACCGGGAGACGGTGCTCGCCGAGGGCGACCTCGTGTCCATCGACTGCGGCGCCATCCTGGACGGCTGGCACGGCGATTCGGCGTGGTCGTTCGGCGTGGGGGAGCTGTCCGAGGAGGACCGGGACCTGTCCGACGCCACCCGCCTCGCGATGGAGGCCGGGATCGCGGCGATGGTCGACGGTGCGCGGCTCACCGACGTCTCGCACGCCATCGAGACGGCCACCTACGCGCAGGCCGCGCGGCTCGGCCGCGACTTCTTCATCGTGGACGGTTACGGCGGGCACGGCATCGGCCGCGAGATGCACATGGAGCCGTTCCTCGCCAACGAAGGCGACCCGGGCAAAGGGCCGCAGCTGGTGATCGGGTCGACGCTCGCCGTCGAGCCCATGCTCACCCTCGGCACCCCGGACACGTCGGTCCTCGACGACGACTGGACCGTCGTCACCGACGACGGTTCGCGGTCCGCCCACTGGGAGCACACCGTCGCGGTCACGGCCGACGGTCCGCGCATCCTCACCCTCCGCCCCTGAGCCCGGCCCGGACCTGCGTCGATGGCCTTCCTCTTGACCCTCACGCGACGTGAGCCCCCAGTGTGATCGGTGTGAACGGAGGAAGGCCCGGAGTGGACGGCGCGGAGCACACCGTGGGTGTGATCGCGCGGATGACCGGCGTGAGCGTGCGCACCCTGCACCACTACGACGAGATCGGTCTCGTGGTGCCGTCGGGGCGCACGCCCGCCGGGTACCGCGTGTACTCGGCCGGCGACGTGGAGCGCCTGCACCAGGTGCTCACGTACCGCGAGCTGGGCTTCCCGCTCGAGCAGATCGCGACCCTGCTCGACGACCCGTCGGCGGATGCCCTCGCGCATCTGGAGGAGCAACGGAAGCTCCTGTCCGAGCGGATCGACCGTTTGCACCGGATGGTCGCCGCTGTGGAGGAAATGATGAACAGCAAGAAGAGCGGCATCGCGCTGACCACCGAGGAGCAGGTCGAGATCTTCGGTGACAACTGGCTCGGCGACGAGTACGCCGAGGAGGCCGAGCAGCGCTGGGGCGACACCGACGCCTGGAAGCAGGGCCGGGCCCGCACCGCGACGTTCACCAAGGACGACTGGAAGCGGATCAAGGCCGAGGGCGACGCCCTCGAGGCCGCGTTCGCCGACGCTCTCGCCCGGGGCGTCGCGCCCGGTTCGGAGGAGGCGAACGCGCTGGCCGAGCGGCACCGGACCGCGATCGAGACGTACTACGACTGCGATCACGCGATGCAGGTGAATCTCGCCGAGATGTACGTCGCCGACCCGCGGTTCGCGAAGCACTACGACGACATCGCGCCGGGCCTCGCCCAGTGGCTGCGCGACGCGATCGTCGCGAACGCGGAGGCCCGGTAGCGAACCGGGCCCTGTTGGCCGAGTGTGAACCCGTCGGGCGGGCGCGGACGTGGGAAACCGCGCCGCGCCCGTTCGTCGGAGTAAGTACGCTGGTCACGTGGACTGGATGCAGTACTGGTGGCTGATCTTCGTGTTCGGCGGCTCGGCGAGTGCTGCGGTGAAGGGCGTGTCCGCCTGGAACGAGCGCCGCGCCGCGCGGCGGCTGGAGAAGTACCGCATCAAACAGGAGACCAAGGTCGCGATCGCGCAGGCGCAGGGCATGGGCCGGATCGACGCGGCCGCGGTGCAGAAGGAGCTCGAGCGCGCGGTCGCCGAGCACGACGCGGTGGACGAGCGCTGGTTCGGCTACGAGACCGACCTCGCCACCATCCTCGACTTCCCGATGATGATCGACATGCGGGAGCCGCTCACCGTCGACTTCCACAAGGCCAAGCGGCGCGCGGACCTGCTGCGCCCGCACACCCCCGACGCGCTCGACGGGGTGGACGACTACCGCGCAGCGGTGCACGCCTACGCCGCCGCGTTCGACGTGGCGGAGCAGGAGGCGAAGCGCCGGCGGCGCGGCGATTTCGATCCGATGGAGCAGGAGCGGCTCGCCCGCGCGCAGCGGCTCCTGGCGGTGGCCCTCGACGGGGCGGCGACGGGGGCCGAGCGGCAGCAGGCCTACCAGCGGGCCCGCAGGGAGTTGGAGGGCCTGATCGATCTGCCGAAGCCCGCCACCGTCGCGCTGGAGCGCCAGGTCCGCGCGGCCCTGGAACGCTGATCGCACTCGTTTACGTACAGCCGCGCCGCACGGCGGCGGTCCAGGCGCCGTCGTCCCGGAGGACGGAACGGACGGCCTGCCGGAACCACCGCAGCGCGCGCACGCGGACCCCTTACTCCGCCTTGGCCGCAGCGGCGGCCGCGAGGCCCAGCTCGATGTCGGCGACGATGTCGTCGATGTGCTCGATGCCGACGGCGAGGCGCACGAGGCCCGGCGTGACTCCGGCCTCGAGCTGCTCCTGCTCGGTGAGCTGCGAATGCGTCGTGGACGCGGGGTGGATCACCAGCGACCGCACGTCGCCGATGTTGGCGACGTGGCTGTGCAGCTGCAGGGCGTCGACGAACGCCTTGCCGGCGGGCACGCCGCCGGCGAGCTCGAACGCGACGATGGCGCCGGCGCCCTGGGGGAGCAGCTCCTTCGCCCGGTCGTGCCACTTCGAGGAGGGCAGCCCGGCGTAGATGACCTCGGTGACGCCGTCCCGGCCGTCGAGGAACTCGGCCACCTTCTGGGCGTTCGCGACGTGCCGCTCGACGCGCAGGCTCAGCGTCTCGATGCCCTGGCTGAGCAGGAACGCGTTGAACGGGGAGATCGCGGGGCCCAGGTCGCGCAGCAGCTGGACGCGGGCCTTGAGCGCGAAGGCGGGCGCGCCGAGGTCGGCGAACACGACGCCGTGGTAGGACGGGTCGGGGGTGGTGAAGTTCGGGTGCCGGCCCTGAGTCCAGTCGAAGTTGCCGCCGTCCACGATGACGCCGCCGATGGCCGCGCCGTGGCCGCCGAGGTACTTGGTGGCGGAGTGCACCACGATGTCGGCGCCGTGCTCGAGCGGGCGCAGCAGGTACGGGGTGGCCACCGTGTTGTCCACGATGAGCGGAACGCCGCTCTCGTGCGCGACGCCGGCCACGCCCGCCACGTCGAGGACGTGGCCGCGGGGGTTGGAGATGGTCTCGGCGAAGAAGGCGCGGGTGTTCGGGCGGACCGCGGCGCGCCACTGCTCGAGGTCGTCGGGGTCCTCGACGAAGGTGACCTCGACGCCGAGCTTGGCGAGCGTGTAGTGCAGCAGGTTGTAGGTGCCGCCGTACAGGTACGGGGAGCTGACGATGTGGTCGCCGGACTCGGCGACGTTGAGGATCGCGAGCGATTCGGCGGCCTGCCCCGAGGCCACGAGCAGCGCGGCAACGCCGCCCTCGAGCGCCGCGACCCGCTGCTCCACCGCGTCCTGGGTGGGGTTCATGATCCGGGTGTAGATGTTCCCGGGCTCGGCGAGCCCGAACAGCGCCGCGGCGTGATCGGTGTTGTCGAACGTGTACGAGGTGGTCTGGTAGATCGGGAGCGCACGCGCGTTGGTGGTCCCGTCGGGCGTCTGCCCGGCGTGGATCTGCGTGGTCTCGAAGTTCCAGGTGGGGCTGTCCGGATCAGTCATGGCCCCGATACAAGTGCACGCCCGCTGCGATGTCCAGACTTTGGCTCATACTGTAGGGAAATGGACGACGAGATCGTGGCGCTGTACGACGCCGCGGGGCAGCCCAGCGGGCGGGCGCCGCGGTCCCGCGTGCGGGCCGAGAACCTGCGGCACGGCACCACCGCGATCCTCGTCTTCGACTCCGCCGGGCGGATCTACGTGCATCGCCGCACCGCGATCAAGGACGTGTACCCGGGGCTGCGCGACTTCTGCGCCGGCGGGGTGCTGCTGGCGGGGGAGTCGCCGGACGACGGTGCCGCCCGCGAGGCCTTCGAGGAGCTCGGGGTGCACGGGGTGGCGTTGCGCCCCGTCGGGGCCCGCGGGTACGAGGATCCGGTGACCCGGTTCGTGTGCTTCCGGTACGTCTGCACGTACGACGGTGCGATCACCTGGCAGCCCGAGGAGGTGGCCGGCGGCGAGTGGATGGAGCCCGCGGAACTCGTCGCCGCGGTGGCCGCGGACCCCGCGGATTTCGTGCCGGATTCGGTCGCGACGGGGATGGATCTCGTCGGCGCGGGGCCGGACTTCGGACACGATTCGTCCGACGAGTAGCATCCGCGTAGAATGGGCAGGTAGCGCGGCGTACGCCGCACCGTTCATCGTGTCTCAACCGCGGTGGATGGAGGGCGCACACGGCGCCCGACTAACACACAGGATCGTGGAGGGTATGGCCAAGAAGGACGGAGCCATCGAGGTGGAGGGCCGCGTGATCGAGCCCCTGCCCAACGCTATGTTCCGCATCGAGCTGGAGAACGGGCACAAGGTGCTCGCGCACATCAGCGGCAAGATGCGTCAGCATTACATTCGTATTCTGCCCGAGGATCGCGTGGTCGTGGAGCTGTCGCCGTACGACCTGACCCGCGGGCGCATCGTCTACCGGTACAAGTGATCCGGTAGCGCCGGCGCGTCGAGCGCGGGTACGAGAAAGGCCCACCCCGTGCGGGGTGGGCCTTCGTCGTGTCCGGGTGCGGTCAGACCGCGAGCCGCAGGCCGCCGGCCTGGGCGAAGATGAAGCCGAGGTCGAAGAACTCGGACTGGGTGCCGGCCTCGCGGCTGAGCTCCAGCCCGCCCGAGGTGATGCCGAGGGCGGCGCCGTCGGAGAGGCGGACCAGCGGGCCGCCGCTGTCGCCGTGATCGCCCTTGAGGTTCACGAGGACCCGGTTGCCGGCCACGTCGGCCACCTTGCCGCACTGCCATCCGGTGGTGCGGCCCTGGCGGCACACCTGGTCGCCGACGACGGCGCGCCCGACCTTGGTGGGCCGGACCTTGCCCAGGCGGTTGACGAGCGGGACGCCCGGCTTGAAGGACACGGTGCCCCAGTCGGGCTGGTTGGCGTCGGTCATCCGGCCGTCGTCGGTGACGATCGGGTTCGAGGACTTCTCGATCGAGCCCACGGAGGCGATGGTGCGCGACTGGCCGGGCACCGGAACGGCCACCTCCTGGCCCGCCTTGCCGCAGTGGCCGGCGGTGACGCCCACGCGGCGGCCGTCGGGGGTGAGCGCGAGGACGCCGAGCGTGCACGCGTTGACCTCGATGCCCTGCGGCGTCTCCTTCTGCACCACGTCGATCTCCGAGCCCGGGCCGATGGTGATGTTCGGGGCGGCGGAGGCGGGTGCGACGGCGAGAATCGAGGCTGCGGCACCGGCTGCGGTCGCGGCGACTCCCAGGCGGCGGGGGAGGGACAGGCGCATGTTTCGTCCTCATCTGTTGAAATCTTCGGTGGCGAATCGACCGCGTTGAGATGTCGAACCTGAGGTTAGCATGAGAGCCTGTTCCACCTGCGATTTGGGCGCAGGGCCGCGAGCGCGTAGACTGGATCATCGCGTGCGTGCGCGGGCTTCCGCGTGCGTCGTGACGCCGTGCCGGAACATCCGGTTCGGCGCCGGACAACACCTGAAGATAGGACTGACGTGAAGGTCAACCCCAGCGTCAAGCCGATCTGCGAGAAGTGCAAGGTGATCCGCCGTAACGGCCGGGTCATGGTGATCTGCGACAACCTGCGTCACAAGCAGCGTCAGGGCTAGTCACCGGCGCTTTGAGCGGTTCGCCGCTTGAATCGACATTGATGACCTCTCCGCACCAGCGGGGGCGTACGAGCCCCTGTAGGACCCCCGGCTCGGAGGCCGGGGCCTCGGCCGGCGTGAAAGCGCCGGAACCAGCGAGGACGGGCGGGGAGCAGACCTCCGAACGAGAGAAGGAACAGCCAGGACATGGCACGTCTTATGGGTGTCGATCTCCCGCGTGAGAAGCGCATGGAGATCGCACTGACCTACATCTACGGCATCGGCCGTACCCGCGCGACTGAGATTCTCGCCGAGACCGGTGTGAGCCCGGATCTGCGCAGCAAGGACCTCAGCGACGAGGACCTGACCAAGCTCCGCGACTACATCGAGTCGACGGACTACAAGGTCGAGGGCGACCTGCGCCGTGAGGTGCAGGCCGACATCCGTCGCAAGATCGAGATCCAGTGCTACCAGGGCATCCGCCACCGTCGTGGCCTGCCCGTGCGTGGCCAGCGCACCAAGACCAACGCTCGCACCCGTAAGGGTCCGAAGAAGACCATCGCCGGAAAGAAGAAGTAATGCCTCCGAAGTCGCGCGCCGCCACCGGCGCGAAGAAGGGCACTCGCCGCCGCGAAAAGAAGAACGTCCCGCACGGCCACGCCCACATCAAGAGCACGTTCAACAACACGATCGTCTCGATCACGGACCCCGCGGGCAACGTGATCAGCTGGGCGTCGTCGGGCCACGTCGGCTTCAAGGGGTCGCGTAAGAGCACCCCGTTCGCCGCGCAGCTCGCCGCCGAGAACGCCGCCCGCAAGGCGCAGGAGAACGGCGTCAAGAAGGTCGACGTGTTCGTCAAGGGCCCGGGTTCGGGCCGTGAGACCGCAATCCGCTCGCTGCAGGCCGCCGGCCTCGAGGTGGGCACCATCTCCGACGTGACGCCGCAGCCGCACAACGGTTGCCGTCCGCCGAAGCGGCGTCGGGTCTAAGGGAAGGTAGGAGAAGAACAATGGCTCGTTATACCGGCCCTGTCACCCGTAAGTCCCGTCGTCTGGGCGTCGACCTCGTCGGCGGCTCGGAGGCGTTCGAGCGTCGTCCTTACCCGCCCGGCCAGCACGGCCGCGCGCGGATCAAGGAGAGCGAGTACCTGCTGCAGCTCCGCGAGAAGCAGAAGGCCCGCTTCCTGTACGGCGTCATGGAGAAGCAGTTCTCGCGCTACTACCAGGAGGCCAAGACCGCCTCGGGTAAGACCGGCGACGCCCTGCTGCAGATCCTCGAGACCCGCCTCGACAACGTCGTGTACCGCGCCGGCCTGGCGCGTACCCGCCGCCAGGCCCGCCAGATGGTGACCCACGGTCACTTCACGGTCAACGGCCAGCGCGTGGACGTCCCGTCGTACCGCGTCTCGCAGTACGACATCATCGACGTCCGCCCGAAGTCGCTCGGCACCACGCCGTTCCAGATCGCGCGTGAGACCGTCGGCGAGCGGACCCCCGCGGCCTGGCTCCAGGTGGTCCCGTCGACCCTGCGCATCCTCGTGCACCGCGTGCCCGAGCGTGAGCAGATCGACGTGCCGTTCCAGGAGCAGCTCATCGTCGAGTACTACTCGAAGTAAGTAGTGCCGGTCGCCGGCGGAACAGCCGCCGGCGACCTTTGACGGGCGTCATATAGCGGTCGCCCAGAAAGAAGGAAACACTCATGCTCATCTCGCAGCGACCCACTCTCAGTGAAGAGGTCATCTCCGAGGCGCGCTCGAAGTTCGTCATCGAGCCGCTGGAGCCGGGCTTCGGCTACACGCTGGGCAACTCGCTCCGCCGTACGCTGCTGTCGTCCATCCCGGGCGCGGCCGTGACCAGCATCCGCATCGACGGCGTGCTGCACGAGTTCACCACGGTTCCGGGTGTCAAGGAGGACGTCACCGACGTCATCCTGAACCTCAAGGGCCTGGTCGTCTCGTCGGAGGACGACGAGCCGGTCACCATGTACGTGCGCAAGCAGGGGCCGGGCGCCGTCACCGCGGGCGACATCGTCCCCCCGGCGTCGGTCACCGTGCACAACCCCGACCTGCACATCGCCACCCTGAACGACAAGGGCAAGCTCGAGATCGAGCTCGTCGTCGAGCGGGGCCGCGGCTACGTGCCGGCCGTGCAGAACAAGGCGTCGGGCGCCGAGATCGGCCGCATCCCGGTCGACTCGATCTACTCGCCCGTGCTCAAGGTGACCTACAAGGTGGAGGCCACCCGCGTCGAGCAGCGCACCGACTTCGATCGCCTGATCCTGGACGTCGAGACCAAGAACTCGATGACCGCGCGGGACGCGCTGGCCTCGGCCGGCAAGACCCTGGTCGAGCTGTTCGGCCTGGCGCGCGAGCTCAACGTCGAGGCCGAGGGCATCGAGATCGGCCCGTCGCCGGCCGAGGCCGATCACATCGCGGCGTTCTCGCTGCCGATCGAGGACCTCGACCTGACGGTGCGCTCGTACAACTGCCTCAAGCGCGAGGGTGTGCACACCGTGGGCGAGCTCGTGGCCCGCACCGAGTCGGACCTTCTCGACATCCGCAACTTCGGTCAGAAGTCGATCGACGAGGTCAAGGTCAAGCTGCACGCGCTGGGTCTGGCTCTCAAGGACAGCCCCGCGTCGTTCGACCCGTCGCAGGTGGACGGGTACGACCCGGCCACCGGGACCTGGAGCGATGAGCCGTCGTTCTCGTCCGACGGTGACGATCAGGACTACGCCGAGACCGAGCAGCTCTAAAGAGCTCATCAAGTACCCACAGGAGAAACAATGCCTAGGCCCATCAAGGGCGCCCGCATGGGCGGCTCGGCCTCGCACCAGAAGCACATTCTGGCGAACCTCGCGACCGCGCTGTTCGAGCACGGCCGCATCGAGACCACCGAGTCCCGCGCCAAGCGCCTGCGTCCCTACGCGGAGAAGCTGATCAGCCACGCCAAGCACGGCAAGCTGGCCAACCGCCGCGAGGTCATGAAGGAGATCCGCAACAAGGACGTCGTGCACGTGCTGTTCGCGGAGATCGGCCCGGCCGTCGCCGACCGTCAGGGCGGCTACACCCGGATCATCAAGACCGAGAACCGGAAGGGCGACAACGCCCCGATGGCGGTCATCGAGATCGTGACCGAGCAGCTCGCCACGACCGAGGCTTCGCGGGCCACCCGCGTCGCCGCGTCGCAGGCCGCCGCGAAGTCCGCCGCCGTCGAGGCCGAGGAGACCAAGGCCGAGGCCGAGGCTCCGGCCGAGTCGGATTCGGATCTCCCCGCCGGCGCGCACGCGCCGCTGGAGGACCCGAACGAGGCGCCCGAGGGCTTCCCGATCAAGGGCAACGCCGGCTCGAAGCTGTACCACCGTCCCGGTACCCGCTTCTACGAGTCGACGGTCGCCGAGATCTGGTTCGCCGACGAGGCCGCGGCCGAGGCCGCCGGCTACTCGCTGCCGAAGTCGCAGCAGGAGGACGCCTCCGACTCGGAGTAGTCACCCCCGCACGAGAGCCCGCCGGACCACACGGTCCGGCGGGCTCTCGTCGTCTCCGGGCCGGTGCCGTGCCCCGTCTCCGGGCCCGCCCGCTCCTGACTTAACAGCGTTAGCCCAGGCTGCTTCCTGGGACTTCGTCTGTATCCGGTGCTTGCTACCTGCGGGTAGCGAGCGCGACCATGGCGCCGACGGTGCCCCGCACCTTCTCGGCCGACACCCGGGGCAGGGTGAACTTGGCCAGATAGGCCTCGTCCGTCACGCGCGACCAGTCGCAGGTGACGGAGACGATCGTCCCGACGGCCTCGGCGCCGTCGTCGGGCGAGGGTTCGAATTCCCAGGACCACTCGACGCCGACGGGCTCGCGCCCGCGGCCTGCGGGCATCCACGCGATGCGCCGCCCCGGCTCGAACGCGGTCACGTGATTGGTCACCGAGTACTCGCGGCCGTCCTCCGCGGTCATCTCCATCCCGAAGGTCTCGCCGGCGGCGGTGATCACCTCAGGAGTGTCGGCGGAGAGCCCGCGGAGCATGCCGGAGCCGTCCGCGGCCGCGTGATTGGCGGGCCTCGCGAGGAGGGCGAACAGGACGTCGGGGGAGAGGTCGTCGACGCGGGCGGTCACGGTCTGCGCGGTGTCGGTCACCTCACCGACGGTACGCCGGGGCCGTAGTCCGGCAGGGCTATGCCGTCGGCCTTGTCGAACTGGGACGCCCAGATCCTCGATATCGGCCAGACGGTGGCGGATCGGTAGGTCAGGCTGCTCAGGGCCATGCCGAGCCGGCCCATCGGGGCGAAGCCGGCGGGGCTGCCGGGCGGGAGTTCCTGCGCGGGGCCGACGAAGGGCCGCATGATCGCGTCGTACCGGCCGAGCGCGAGGGGCACGTCACCGTCGGACCTGCCGAGTTCCCCGGCGAGCACGTACGCGCCCACGAGGGCGAGCGTGGTGCCGAGCCCGGTGAGCGGGGTGGGGCAGTAGCCGGCGTCGCCGACGAGGGCGACGCGGCCGCGGGTCCAGCCGTCGAGCTTCACCTGGGCGAGGTCGTTGTAGGACCAGTCGTCGGCGGTGCGCATCTGGGCGAGCAGTTCGGGCGCGATCCAGCCGATGTCGCCGAAGGCCTCGTCGACGAGGGTGAACTGCTCCTCGCGGGTGAGCCGGTGCGAGTCGGAGCCGCGCAGCGCGAGACCGGCTTTGACGGTGCCGCCGTCGCGGGACGGCCGGACCGAGACGACGCGGCCGCCGCGGGCGTTGTGCATCAGGTACCACTGGTCCAGGTCCTCGCTGACGGTGGCGGTGAACCACGCGTAGCGCAGGCCGATCGGATCGAGCGTCGCGGAGTCCGGGCCGAAGGCGGCGCGGCGCACCGCGGAGCTGAGGCCGTCGGCGCCGATCACCAGGTCGTACCGCTCGGCGGGCGCGTTCTGGAAGCGCACGAGGGCGCCGGTGTCGTCCTGGTCGATCGCTGTGACGGTGTCGTCGTAGCGGATCGGGACGCCCGCGGGGAGGGCCTCGGCGATGGCCTCGGCGAGGTCGCCGCGGAGGATCTCGTGGGTGGAGACGATCCCGTTGCCGCCGAAGGCTTCGACGGGGATGCGGGCGCGGCGGCGGCCGCGGCCGTCGACCTTGACGATGCCGCGCTGGGTGAGGAGCCGGGCGTCGGTGGCGGCGGTGAGGCCCATCCGGTCGATGACGGTGCGCCCGGCGCCGCGGAGGTCGACCGTCTGGCCGCCCGCCCGGAACGACGGTGCGCGTTCGACGAGCGTCACGTGGTGGCCCTGGCGGGTGAGGAGGAGCGCGGCGGCGGGGCCGGCGATGGAGGCGCCGCTGATGAGGATTCGCAACTGGTTCATGGTGCGACCGTACGCCGTATCGATCGCACTGCGCTACAGTGTTGACGTGGATAATTGCGGGAAGTGCACTAGTGCGGTGGGGCGGTGGCGGCCGTGACCAGGGCCGAGGAGATCGCGGCCGTGCTGCGCGGGCGGATCGCGTCGGGCCGGCTGCGGCCGGGGGACCGCGCACCGTCGACCCGGGCGATCGTGCGGGACCACGGCGTGGCGATGGCCACGGCGAGCCGGGTGCTGATGCTCCTGCAGGAGGAGGGGCTCATCGCTTCGGCGCCGGGGCGGGGCAGTACCGTGCTGGCCCCGGACCGGCCGCGGTCCCCCGAGCTGACCGCGGCCGGCGTGGTGGCCGCGGCGGTGGCGATCGCCGACGAGGAATCGCTGCAGGCGGTGTCCATGCGGCGGCTCGCGGCGGCGCTGGAGATCCCGACGATGGCGGTGTACCGATACGTGCCGGGCAGCGACGAGCTGCGGGCCGCGATGCTCGACAGCGTGCTGGGTGAGGTGGAACCGCCTGCGCGGTCGGCGGATTGGCGCGCCGACGTGGAGGCCGTGGCCCGCGCGGTGTGGGAGGCGATGAAGCGTCACCCGTGGCTGGCGGGCGCGATGTCCATGACGCGGCCCGACGTGCTGCCCAACGCCATGCCGATGTCGGAGTACATGCTGGGCGCGCTGATCGACGCCGGGCTGGCGCCGGCGCAGGCGTTCACCGAATACCTGTGCCTGTTCACCCTGGTCCGTGGGCTGGGCGTGACGATCGAGCCGGAGCTGGCGGAGCGTGCCGTCACCGGCGTGACCGAGGACGAGTGGGTGGACCGGAACCTGGACGCGCTGCGGTCGATGGCCCCGCCGGAGCGGTTCCCGGTGATGGCGGACCTGATGCGCACCGACTATCCGTACGACGTGGACGTGCTGCTGGACACCGCGCTCACGCGCTACCTGGGCGGCCTCGCGGCAGCGGTAGAGTCACGCGCGACATGACTCGCTACCGCCTCGACATCGCCTACGACGGCACCGACTTCAGCGGCTGGGCCCGCCAGCCCGAGCGCCGCACGGTGTGCGGCGTGCTGGAGGAGAACCTGAGCACCGTGCTGCGCACGGAGATTCAGCTCACCGTGGCCGGCCGCACCGACGCGGGCGTGCACGCGACAGGTCAGGTCGCGCACTTCGACACCGACGCGGAGGTGCCCGACGGGCTGGTCCGCCGGCTCGCCCGGATGCTCCCGCAGGACGTGCGGGTCACCGGGATCGGCGTCGCCCCGCCCGAGTTCGACGCCCGCTTCTCGGCGCTGCGCCGCCACTACGAGTACCGGCTCACCGACGCGCCTTTTGGCGCGGATCCGTTGCGCGCCCGCGATACCGCGCCGTGGCGGCGGCCCGTCGACCTGGAGCGGATGCGGGAGGCCTCGGACCGGCTGCTGGGCCTGCACGATTTCGCCGCGTTCTGCCGGCGCCGGGAGGGCGCGACCACGGTGCGGGAACTGCAGCGCTTCGCGTGGCGCCGCGAGCCCGACGGGGTGCTGACGGCCGAGGTCTCGGCCGACGCGTTCTGCTGGTCGATGGTGCGGTCCCTGGTCGGGGCGGTCGCCGCGGTCGGCGAGGGCCGACGGTCCGCCGACTGGATCGCGGGCCTGCTCGACGAGCGCGAGCGCTCCAGCGCGATCAACGTGGCCGCCGCCTGCGGGCTGACCCTGGTGCGGGTGGACTACCCGGCCGACGACGAGCTGGCCGAGCGCAACCTGATCACCCGCGAGAAGCGCGACGTGGACACGCCGGCCGGCGGCTGCTGCGGCGACTAGCCGAGGCGGTCTCCCCTAGCGGGAGAGCGTCTCCCCAGGTCGGCGTGCATTCCCTCTGGCCAGGGCGCTGGGGAGAGTCGCCGCGGCCTGGGGAGAGAACGTTCTTCTAGGGCGGTCGACGGTCCGCGGGGGCGGGCAGACGACGTTTGCCGGGAGTTCACGGTGGCGTCGCAAGGCGCAGGGATACTCGGCGGATGTGAACCCCTTCGACGTGACCGGCTTCCTCGGCTCCGCCGGCCTCATCGGCCTGGTGCTGCTGATCTTCATCGAGACCGGCCTGCTGGTGGGCTTCATCTTCCCGGGGGATTCGATCCTGTTCACGGCCGGCATCTTCGCCGCGCAGCCCACGCCGTTCGCGCAGCTGTGGCAGCTGCTGCTGTTCCTGCCGATCGCGGCGATCATCGGCGACCAGTGCGGCTACGCGATCGGCCGGTACGGCGGGCCCAAGGTGATGCGCGGGCGGGTGATGCGCTGGATAGGCCAGGGGCCCGTGGACAAGACGTACGACTTCTTCGACCGGTACGGCCCGTTCACGGTGCTCTTCGCCCGGTTCATCGGCATCGTGCGCACCCTGGTGCCGGTGTTGGCGGGTTTCTCGAAGATGGATCACCGCAAGTTCACCGTGTTCTCGGTACTCGGCTCGATCCTCTGGTGCGACGGGATCGTGCTGCTGGGCTACTTCCTCGGCGGTATCCCGCTGCTGCGGGACCACCTCGAAGTGCTGTTCGTGGGCTCCGCGCTCACCATCATCGTCCCCATCGCGATCACCGTGATCACCCGGCGCCGCGCCCGCCGCCGCGAGGCCGCGGACGCCGAAGTCGCGGAAGCCGCCCCCGCCGACCGCTGAGCGCGCTAACCTCCGACCCATGATCGGGTTGGGGGACCCGGAGCGCATCGTCATCGACTGCGCGGGGGACGAGTGGTACGTACGCGGGCCCGACGGTGCCGTGCGGACCGTCGCCGCCCCGGCGGGGGCGGACGAGTTCGCCGCGCCCGCCGAGTCCACGCGCCGCTGGGCGGGCTGGTTGTCCGCGGCGACGGCCGGTTCCCCTCCGGCCCGGGCGTGGACGGTGCTGGCCCCCAGCGTGTTCGGTGCTCCACGGCGGTCCCTGGTGGCGGCGGCCGCCGGCTCGCTCGGCGTCGGCGCCGACGTGGTGCCACGCGCCGAGGCGCTGGTCCGCGCCGCGGGCCTGCTGTACTGCCGGCGGGCGCTCGTGGTCGAGTGCCGTGGCTCCGTGGCCCGGGCCCACGTCCTCGACTTCGCCGACGAGCGGTGGCGCCCCGTCGCCGTCGCCGATCACCCGGATCCGGCGCGGGCGGCGCTCGCGGCCCTCGATGACCGCGTCGATCAGGCCCTCGTCGACGGTCCGCCCGACGCCTACGCCCGGATCCGCGACGCGCTCGCCGACGCCGGGCTGTGGCGCGTCGTACGGGTCGAGCCCACCGACGTCCTCACCGCCGACCCCGTGCCGGCGCGCGCCGAAGAACCGGTGCCCGAGCCTGATCCGGTCGCGCCGCGCGGCCGGAGGTTCGTCGCGGCGGGGGCCGTGGCGTCGCTGGTCTGCGTCGCGGCGGCGGGCGTGGCCTGTTTCCCCCGCGCCCGCACCGCCGCGCCGGACCGCCCCGAAGCCGCGCCGGAGCGCTTCGTCCAGGTCTCGTTCGACGGCACCGTCGTCGACCTGCCCAGCGGATGGACGGTCAGCGAGCCCGGGCCCGGGCGCCGGACGGCGCTGGCGGAGGACGGGCGCCGCGTGACGGTGGTGCGGACGGCGCTGCGCGGACCGTCGGACCGCGCGAGGGTCGCGGCCGACCTGGAATCGGCGCTCGCCAAGCGCGGTGACCGGCGGATCACGGGCCTGGACCCGGGGGCGTCCGTCGCGGGGCGGGACGTGATCGGCTATCGCGAGCAGCTCGATGCGGAGCGCTTCGTGGACTGGTACGTCGTGGTCGCGGGGGCGGCCCAGCTGAGCGTGGGGTGCGAGGCGGGCCGCACTGCGGCGCCGCTGGCGGGTGCGTGTGAAAGGGCCGTCACCACGGTGCGGCCGGACTGAGACGAAGGATCGAAGGGGGACGGGGAATGACCATCGCGACGTCGAGGAACGGCGGGGTGCGGGTGCGGGCCAACGATCAGGGGACGCCGCTGCACATCGCCATCGAAGCGGGGGAACTGCGGAGGGAGCCGCACGATCTGGCCGGTGTCATCGTGCGGCTGTGCGCCGAGGCGGCGACGGCCGCGGGGCTGCGGCGCCGGGCGGAGCTGGATCGCGAGGGGGTCGGCGACGAGGTGCTGCGCGCCCTCCGGCTCCCGGAGCCGGCGGTGACCACGACCGCACCGCACGACGAGCAGCCGGTCGACTCCTGGCTGCGGAGGGGCTGAGCATGAGCGCCGAGATGGACCGGATCGAGGCCCGCGTGCGCGGGCAGTTGAGCGTGACGCGCAGGGCAAGAACAGAACTCGACGAGGTCCGGGTATCGGTGTCGAGTCCCGACGGTGCCGTCCGCGTCGAGCTCGACGGGGTGTGCGCCCTGGTCGGTCTCGAGCTGTCGCCCGCAGCCCTGCGCTCCGACGGTGCTGCGCTGGGCCGCCGGATCGTCGACGTCTGCGCCGTGGCCGCCCGGGAGGTCGCCGCTCGCCGAGGCGCGGTGATGGAACGGTTCCACGCCGACTTCGGCTGACTCCCGGCGGACCGGGAGCGAACGACGGGGGAGCGGGCGGGATCCGATCCGCACGCTGGTGCGTCCAATTGAAGAGGGCCCCGCACCGGCCCGACGGAAAGAAGGGGAGAACCATGTTCATGGCAGTCAATTCGGCGATCGCGGCGTTCGGCGCCGCCAACGCCGGGATCGGGGTGTCGGTGGCGACGGCGGGATCGGTGAACGCGGCGGCCAACGTCGCCGCGCTCAACCCCGCCCTCGGCCTGATCGGGCAGGACTTCATCGCGGCCTTCACCGCGGCGCAGGCCAGCTACGTCTCGTCGGTGGCCGAGCTCGCGGCTCTGTACGGCGGCATGGCGGCCTCATCGGCCGCCACCGTCGCGTCCTACGGCGCCACCGAGGCCGCCGGTGCGGCGGGGCTGCTCACCGCGGCGGTCTGACCGTGGCGGAACCCACGACGCCCGCCCAGGCGCCGGCATCGGCCCCGCCGTCGCCCGCCGCGCCCGGGGCGCAGGGGGCGGCGCTCGACCCAGAGATCCGGGCGATGCTGGACCGCCCGGTCAACGAGGTCCTCGCGGCGCTCGGGCTGCCGCCCGTGCCCACGTCGCCGGATCCGGTGCCGCAGCAGCAGCTTCCGCAGGCGCCGAAGGGCGTGCCGGAGGCGCCCGAGGTCCCGGGGTTCGACGTGGCCGGACTGGTGAAGCCGATGACCGACCTGCTGTCGACCTTCGGTAGCGGCAGCTTCGGCGGGCTCGACCCGTCCGCCGCGCTGTCCGGTGCGTCCAAGGCGCTCGAGCAGGGTGCGTCGATGGGGATGCAGGCGATCAGCCAGCTCGCCTCCGTGTGGCAGGGGCCCGCGGCGACGGCGGCCACCGGAAAGGGGCTGCAGGCCACCGCGGGAACCGCGATGACCGCGGAGCAGGGCGCCGAGATCTCGACGGCCGCCGGCGAGGCCGCGGCGGTCGTCGGTGCCGGCGAGGCCGAGCTGCAGGCGATCATCGACTCGTTCATGGCCGTGATCGCCGCGCTCGGACCGTCGCTCTGGCTCCCGCCCGGGCAGGCGGCCGCCGTGGCGGCCGCGGACGAGCACACCACACAGGCGCTCGAGGTCGTCTCGCGCGTGAAGTCCCAGTTGTCGGGTCTCAGTGCGCAGGTGGGTGCCGCGGGCCGCAAGGTCCCTGTCGCCACCCCTCCGATGGCGGCCGCGAGTACTGCGGCGGAGATCGCCTCGTCGGTCGTCCCGGCCGTGGTCTCCGCGGCCACCGGGGCCGCCACGGCGGTGGGGAAGCTCGTCACCGACGTTGCGAGCGGGGCGATGAAGACGGCGATGGGCGCCGCCACGGCGGCGGGCGAGGCGGTCAGCGGCATGGTCGAGGCCCAGTCCGAGAAGTCCGGTGGGAGGGACGACGGAACCGATGCGGCGAGCGGTGATCCGGCCCAGGGCGCGTTCCCGTTCACCGCGACGGGCTCCGGCGGCGGTGGCGGCGCGGGTGGCGGTGGTGCGGGCGGCGTGTCCGGGATCGGGGGCGCGGGTCTCGGTGCCGTGAACACCGCGCTGTCCCAGTCGTCGCCGCAGTCCTCGCCCGCCAGGGCCCCGGTCGTCGAGGGAGGTACCCGCACCGTCCCGGCATCCGAGGTGGTGACCCGCGGGGCGGGTATGGGCGGCGGGATGATGCCGATGGGCGCCGCGGGCGCGCGCACCGCGCAGGCGGGGGAGCACAGTGTGCCCGAGTACTTGGTGACCACGCACAACGGCGAACAGGTGGTGGGCGGGATGCCGCTCGTCGGGCCGCAGGTCGTGGGCGACGCGGACGGGGCGACGGACGCGGATCTGCCGGACGTGGAACTGCGTCTGTGACAAGCGGAACCGCAGTGCGTCCCGGTGCGTCTAATGAATGAGTGGAACTTCAGGGGGAGACGAGATGACCAAGCTCAGCATGGATCCGGAGGCGGTCCGTGAGGTGGCCCGCGGTGTCGAGCGCATAGCGGAGGATCTCCGCGGCGCGCAGGAGCGGTTCGTCCCGCACGCGGCGCCCGCCGCCACGGGGAAGGACGAGGTCTCGGTGACCGTCGCCCGCACCGCGCACACGATGGGCGAGGCGCAGCGCGCGACGGCCGACGCGACGACGGCCGATCTCCGCCGCCTCGCCGACTCCTTGTCGGCGCACGCGGGCACGGTCCAGCGGCAGGATTCCGAACTCGCGGCCGGCCTCCGCCTGGAGGCCTGACGGTGCCCGCCCCGCGCGATCCGGGATTCACCGGCGTCGACTGGTATTCGCGCCCCACGGAGAAGCTGGCGGGCGATCTGCTCGGCGGCGCGGGGGCGCGCCCACTGCACGCCGCGGCGCAGGAGACGGCGCGCCTGGCGTCGGCGTACGGCGCCGCGGCCGTGCGGCTCGACCGCCTGTTGGACCGGCTCGACGGGGCATTGGAGAACGGGAGGCCCGAGACGCGGCGAACGGGTCCGCTGCCGGACTACGCGCGCTGGCTGGCCCGGCATGCGGCGGATCTCGCCGAATACGCGGCCAAGCTCGCCAGCCAGGCCGCGGCCTACGGCACCGCCGCGCGTGCGATGCCGTCGGTGGCGGATGCGGAGCGGCTCCGGACGGACCGGGAGAGCACACGAGCGGCCGCGGCGGCGGGCGGCGCGGATCCGGCATCGGCGGCGCTCGTCGGTGCGGCTGCGGACTCCGAGCGGGCGGAACAGCAGACGCACGGCCAGGCCGCCACCGTCATGGTCGGCTTCGAGCGCGCGGCGGAGCCGTTGCGCGTCCCCTGGGAGTTCACCCCCGCCCCGAAGTCCGCGGCGGCCCGGAACGAGAAGAAGCCCAAGGAGAACGGCAGGGGCGCCGGTGGGACCGGCGCGGGCCGCGGCACCGGCGGCGTCGGCGTACCGGCCGCACCGCTCGGTGCGTACGCGGCGGCCACGGCCCCGCAGCGGGACCAGGCCGGGGCACCGCGCGCCTCCGCCTCGGCCCAGTCCGCGGGGAGCGGAAGCCGCGGGTTCCCGATGATGCCCGCGGGCATGATGGGCGCGGCGGCGGGAGCGGCCGGTTCCCGGAACGCGGCGCAGCACGACGGCGGGGCCGTCGCCTCGGAGGCGGCGGACGACCTGCCCGACGCCTTCGTGGTGCACACCGCGCCCGCCGTGTTCGGCGCGCACGCCGACGCACTGGTCGGGGAGGAAGCATGAGCGTGCACGCCGTCGCCGCGTTGCGGGCCCATTTCGGCACCGAGGTGCCGCCCGTCCTCTGGACTCCGCCGGACCCGCGGCGGGTGGGCGCAGCGCGCACCGAGACGCATGCCGCGGCAGCCGGATTCGACGACGACGAGCTCCTCGCGCTGCAGGTGCTCGCCGCGCCGGAGGTGCGCCTCGAGGGCCGGACGACGGGCTCGCTCGACGCCAAGTTCTGCCTGGCCCGGACCGGGCACGTGACGGCGCGCGTTCTGCGGAGCGCCGGCACCGCCACCGTCGACGTGCCGTACTGCGACGGGGCGGCGGCGAGGTTCGCCGCGCTCGTCGCGCCCTACCTCGGCGACGCTCCGGCCGCCGACCCCTCGGTGGCGGCGTCCTTCGCCACCGAGCCGGGCCGGGACGCCCTGCGGTCCGGCGGCGACGCCGGCCGCATCGCCGCGGAGCTGCGAGCCACGGGGATCGACTCCGATGCCGCGCGCCTGATCGGCCGCGTGTTCGCCCGCGCGCGGCGCAGCGTCGAGTTCACCGTGCACGCGGGCGAGCGGCGGCTCGGGCCCGTCGCCGCGGTGATCGATTCGCCGGACGGGCGGATCGTGGCGCTCACGACCATCGAGCCGGACGGCCGCTCCTGGACCTCGGTCTCCGAGGGCAGCGGCCACCGCATCGGCAGGGCGCTCCGGCGCGCCTGCGAAGAACTTCCCGGTGGCGGCTGGACGCCGTGACCGGGTTTCGGCCTCCGCCACCGTGGTGAGGGTCGTCATGCCGGCGCGTCCGGCGGGGAGGAGATGAAGACATGGCTGGGACGAAGGCCGAACTCGCGGCGATGAAGGACGGGGCGTCCACGCTGGACGACCTGGGGGTGCAGATGAACGCCACCCTGCAGAAGTTGCGCAGCGATGTGGAGATGACGCAGGGGGCGTGGGCGGGTTCGGCCCAGGCGGCGTTCCTCACGGTCATGGCGCGCTGGGACGAGGACGCGGCGAAGATCAACTCCTCGCTGAACGACATCAGCACCATGCTCGCGGGCAACACCGACAGCTACGGCTCGCAGGAGGGCCAGAACGAGCAGGACATCAACGCCGTCGCCGCAAGCTCGCTCAACCTGGGCTAGACGGCGAACCGGACACCGACACAGATCGATCACAGGGGGAAAGCACCATGGACACGGCTGACTACATCAAGTACGACTACGGCACCATCCGCACGGCGCTCGACGACATGGCCACCAAACACGGCGTGCTGCTGGCACAGGCTGACAGCATCCGCACCGAGCAGAGGAAGTTCGACAACGCCTGGGAGGACGAGGAATCCGCGACGGCCTACCAGGCCGTGCAGACCAAGTGGAACGAGAGCTTCTCGGACATCAACGACCTGCTGCAGCGGGTCAAGGCCGCCGCGGAGAACGCGGTGGTGTCCATGCAGCAGACCAACAGTAAGGCCGCTGCGGGCTGGCAGGGCTGACGGCGCCCCGCACGCGGAGGCCCGGCGGGACGTCCCGCCGGGCCTCCGCCGTGTTCGTCGCCCGGTCAGGCCACGAGCCGCACCGTCGCCGCGCCGCCGTCGGTGCGCACGGTGAGCATGCCCGGCTGCGGTTGGCTCAGGACGACGTCCGCCTCGGTGACGGGGGAGATCCCGGCGGTCTCGATCCGCCACACCGTGCCCGCCGGTTCGACCGAGCCCGGTTGCAGTCCCGCGGCCGTCCCGTCGAGCACGGTCACGGTGTAGTCCGCCGGACTCAGAACGCTCAGGTGCGGCTCGGGCGGGTATCGCCATCCCGAGATCCACAGGTTCTCGGGCGATCCGGTCCAGGACACGAGCGGCTCCCACATCGCCGGCCGGCCGGTCACCAGCAGCACGCGGGCGCCCGTCGCGACCGCGCGCTCCACGAGCTGGCGCGCCGGATCGTCGGCGACCGCGGCCCAGACGGTGCGGACGCCCGGGCCGTGCAGGCGCACCGTCACGGGGCCACCGGTGGCGTCGGCGCCCACCAGCTGTCCGCACCCCGCCAGCGGCTGATGGAATCGGCGGAGCGACGGAACCGTCCCCGCCGCATTGTGATCCCCGCGCAGGGGGCGTCCGGGATCGGCGTCCGGTGCGCACAGCCACGCCCCGACCCGCACGTCGTCGCCCGCTCCGCGGCGCAGGCTGATCGCCGCGGTTCCCACCGACGCCGCGGCCGCGATCAGGTGATCGATATCGCCGTCGGCCAGCCTGTCGGGGTCGGCCGGCACCGCACCGTCGGGCGGAGTGGAGGGGCCCGGTCCTGTGTCGCGGGCGGTCACCGGCGTCGACGGGACGCCTTCGCCCGCAAGCACGTCCGCCAGCCGCTGCGCGGCGATCGCGGCGACGCGGAGTTCGTCCCCGCCCCGCCTCGCGAGCGCGCCCGCGCAGTCGACCGGGTCGATCGTGATCGCGATGCGCACATCGGCGACGGCCCACGCCGTGATCGGGCCGGTGAGGTTCTGGTAGCGCCCGCGTGGGCGTTCCGCGCCCGACGGTGCGCGCCCGCCGTTCACGAGCACGTCGATCCGCGCCGCGGGGGTGTCGCCGTGCCGCAACAACCCGGCCAGTGCGGCGAGCGGGACGCTCGGCGCGTCCCGGCGTTGTGGCGTGATGAGCCGCGGCGCCGGTGGCGTGATGCGGAGGACGGCGGTGAGCAGCCCCGATTCCCGCCGGACGCCGATGTCGCCGCCGCCCGGGTACGGCGCCGAAGCCACCGTGACGTGCTGGGCGGTGCGCCGGCGCAGCCGATCGCCGGCGAGCTCGGCGAGCGACGTACCGCGCCGCCGGGTGAGGGCGGCCCCGCCCGCCGCGAGCGCGGCGGCCGCGGCGGCCCAGTGCGGTCCTCCTGCCGCCGCCGTCCCCAGGCCCGCCGCGACTGCCGCGGTCTCGGCCAGGAGCACCGCGCCGGCGGACGGCCAGGCGCCGCGCTCCCAGCGGCCCGGAGCCGCCAGCCCGCTCGTCGCCGGTACGCCGGATTGACTGATCTGCTGCATGACACGCCCCCGTTTCGCAGCCGTCTCCCCCGAAACGCGCTGCCGTGGAGTGAAAGTACCGTATTCTCGGCGACAGCACGGCGGCTTCGGGGGAAGCGCCGGACGGCACCCTTGGGGGAGGGCGGGCACACATGCGTCGACAGTTGACCACGCGCGCACAGGTGAGCGGGTACCGGTTCGTGCTGCGCAGGATGGATCACGCTCTGATCCGCCGGGACGCGCGGATGATCTCCGATCCCATGGCTTCCCAGTCCCGCTCGCTCATCGCCGGCCTGATCCTGGCGCTGGTGGTCACCGGCGGATGCGGGCTGCTCGCGCTGATCCGTCCGCAGGGTGCGGTCGGGGACGCGAAGATCGTGCTGGCCAAGGATTCCGGCGCTCTGTACGTTCGCGCCGACGATGTGCTGCACCCCGTCACGGGGTTGGCGTCCGCGCGCCTGCTCGTCGGGGAGGCGGCATCGCCGGCGCAGGTCAAGGACAAGCGGCTCAGTTCATTCCGACGAGGCCCGGAGGTGGGGATCGTGGGAGCGCCCGGTCAGATCCTGGGCCCGGCGGCGGCGTGGCACGAGGGGGCGAGCCCGTGGCTGCTCTGCGACCGGACGACGCCGGCACCCGCGGACAAGCCGGCGGTGCGGGACGCCCTCGACACCCTGGTGTCCTCCGAACCGGCCGGGACCGCGGACCGCGGCGCGGTGTTGGTGCGTCGTGACGATCGGTACTTCCTGCTGTTCGGCGGTTTCCGCGCACCCGTGGATCCGTCGGACGCCGCCGTCCGCCGGGTCGCGGGGATCGGCGGCGCCGAGGGGCGTGCGGTCAGCGCGGCGGTCCTCAACGCCTTCACCCAGACCGATCCGATCCGGGTGCCGCAGGTGCCGAATCGCGGGCAGCCCTCGGCCGTGGTGCCCGGCGCCCGCATCGGGGACGTGGTCCGGGTCGCCGATGCGGACCACGACCGCCTGTACGCGGTGCTCGCGGACGGCGTCCAGCAGGTCGGCGAGTGGGCGGCGGACCTCATCCGCGCGGGCGCGCCGGACGGCGAGCCGATCGACACGGTTTCGGCCGCGGTGGTGTCGGCGGCGCCCGCGGTCCGCGGCCTCCCGGTCGGTGACCTTCCGGGCGAGCGTCCCGAGCTCCGTTCCGTCCGTGCGGCACCCGTGCTGTGCGCCGCGGCGTCCGCGGACGGCAAGGGCGGCGGCACCGTCGAACTCCGCACCTTCGCGGCGTTCCCGACGCCGTCCGCGCCGGTGGACCTCGCGGGAGCGGACGGTGCGGGCTCGGCGCTCGACGAGGCCTACGTGCCGTCGGGGACGGGAGAGTACGTGCTGTCGGCGCAGCCCGGCGGCGAGCGCCGCGACGGGCTGTTCTACGTCTCCGATTCCGGAGTGCGGTACAGCATCCCGAGTGTGAAGGTCGCGCAGACGCTGGGGCTGCGGCACGAACCGCGCCCCGTCGCATGGTCCGTGCTGTCCGCCCTGCCAGGAGGCCCGGACCTGGACCCGCGGGCTGCCGCGGTCACCCGGGACGGTAGGCCGTTCAGCCTGCCCCAGTAGGAAATCCGCGGGTCAGGCGCGGCGGCGGGCCAGGCCGACGCCGAGCGCGACCACCGCGGCGAGCCCGGCCCCGATCAGGGCGACGGTGCGCGGTGCGCCGTCCGGCGGTGCCGGCGGAGCCATCTCCAGGCGGCCGCTCGCGGCTGCACCGTCGGGGAGGTCCGCAGTGAGGGCGGCGACCGGATCGACCACGCCCGCGCCCAGGGGCGCGGAGGACCGGTGCGAGGTGGCGAGGACGCGATCGCGCACCTGGGCGGCCGTGAGCTGCGGGAACCGCGCGCGCACCAGCGCGGCGACCCCGGCCACGTACGGCGCGGCGAAACTCGTTCCCGCGAGGGGTGTCGTCCCCTCCCGCGAGGCCTGGGCGTTCGCCAGCCCGGTGCCCCGCGGATCGAGAGTGGTGATGTCGGTGCCGGGCGCCGCGATGTTCACCCACGGCCCGGCCAACGAGAACGAGGCCGGGCGGCCGTCGGGTTCGGTGGCGGCGACCGCCAGCACGTGATCCGCGAACCTGGCCGGCGACGCGGTGGTGCCGGGCCTGCCAGGCGTGTCGTTCTGCGTGCACGGCCCCGAGGTGTCGCCGGCGTTCCCGGCCGAGGCCACGACCACCACGTTGCGGTCGAAGGCGTACCGCACGGCCCGGCCGAGCGCCGCGTCCCCGAGGTCGGATCCCGCGGGGCCGCAGGCCACTTCGGAGATGTTGATGACGGTGGCACCCAGGTCAACGGCCCGGGTCACCGCGTAGGCCATCGTGGTGACGTTGCCGTGACTGTTGGCGCCGCGCTCCCGCGGTTCGAAGGCCCGGCTCGCCTGCCGGATCGCGATGATCGACGCCGCGGGCGCGACCCCCGCGAACGCGTCGCCCGCGGCGGGGCGGCCCGCGATGATGCCGGCGACGGCGGTGCCGTGGGCGTCGCAGTCGTCACGGCCGTCCCCGGAGGAGACGTAGTCGCCGCCGGCGATCACCTCGCCGAGCCGCGGGTGCGGGGTGACCCCGGTGTCGATGACCGCCACCTTCTGCCCCTCGCCGCGGCTGAACCGCCAGGCCTCGTCGTAGCGGAGGGCGCGCGCGGCGTGATCGGCGCGCGTGTAGTCGGTGCCCGGCTGGGTGCGCAGGGTGTTGCACTGCGTCTTCTGCACGGTCGGTGCCAGCGGCGCGACGGGGCCGCGGGGCGCGCCGTCGGGCGGTGCGGGCTCC
>NZ_HE997626.1:2187803-2219196 GCF_000312385.1 Tsukamurella sp. 1534
AGCGCCGGACCCGCGGCGAGGGCGGCGGCCATCGCCGCGGCGGTGAGGCGGGCGCCCCGTCGCATCAGAGGTTCCGGACCGTGGCGTACACGTCCCATACCCACAGCAGGAGCGGCCCGGCCGCGGCGATCGTGAGGTACTCGCCGATCTCCGCGCACCGCCGCTGCACCGGGCTGAAGGTGACCCGCGGCGCGCCCACACCGCACGCGACCGCGAGGCCGCCGACCGCCGCGAGGAGGAGCAGGCCGAGCACGGGCCAGGCGCCGAAGCCCCAGGCGAGGCTCGTCGCGGTGCCGATCGCGATGACGGCTCCGCCGAGTACGGCCGACCCCGCCTGGACGGGATCGGTGTGGGTCCGGCCGCGCAGGCACAGCATCACGGCCATCACCAGCGCGAACGCCAAGTGGTGGCCGGGCAGTTCGCGGGTCGCGGCGCCGACGGCGAGGGTGGCGACGGTGGCCGCCGCGACCGCGCCCACCGTGACACCGCTGCACACCAGCTGGGCGTAGGCGGCCCGCGGAGCGTCGGTGGGCTCCTCGGCGCGGTCGCCGAGGCCCACCGCGACGGCCCCCACGCCGGCGACGGTGGGCGGCGGATCGTCGTCGATCGGATCGATGCGTTCACCCGCTGCGGGCACCCGCGGCAACGGGAGCCGGGCGGCCAGCGCGCCGATCCGGGCGGCGAATGTGATCACCACGTAGGCGGCGACGGCGACCGTCGCGGCCAGAGCGGCGCGCCTGCCCGGTAGCCACAGCGCGACGAGGAACGCGGGTGAGGCGATCGCCGCGGCGGCGAGGACCGCCGTGTGCACGAGGACGCCGCGCCCGGTGAGCCGCATCGCCGTGAACGCCGTCAGCGCCGCCGCGGCGGACGCGAGGAGTGCGTGCGGCGCGCCGTACCGCCCGTCGGAGCCCAGCGGTACCGCGCACGCCCCCGTGGTCGCGGCGAGCACGACGGCGCATCCCGCGAGCGCCGTAGGGACCGGCCCCGGGGCGCGCATCCGGCGCGACGCCACCACCGAGCTGACGAGCGCCGCCAGGGTCGCCGCGGCGCACCACAGCTGCGCGAAGACCCCGTCGACCGCTGCCCGCTGCCCGCCGTCGCCCCTCGGCGCCGCCCCGAGGCGCAGCGCGACCGCGGCGGTGGCGGCGGTCGCCAGCCCCAGCACCACGAGCCCCACGATCGCGGCCGCGTTCTCGTCCCATCGGCGCCGCGCCGCGAGATCCGCTGCGGTGGTGTCGAAGACGTCGTCGAACACCGCCGGTGGCGGCACCGCGTCGGCGACGAACAGCACCAGGAGGTCGCCGTCCGTGATGCCGGCATCCGCCGGTGTCCGCGGGCCGGGCAGAGGATCGCCGCCGACCGGGGCGAGTCGCCAGGGGCGGGTCCATGCGGCGTCGTCGGTGCCGGACACCCGATCGCCGAACAGCCGCACCAGCTCGGGGATGAGGACCTCGGTGGGCGACTGCAGGGGCAGCGAGACGTCGACCTGGGCACCGCCGCACAGCACGCTGACGCGACTGAGCCGCGCCAGCTCGACGTTCGTGTCCTCCGCCAGTTCGGTCATCGCGTTCCCCCTCGCACGACGTTCCCCCGTGCCCGCGCCGGGCCCGATATGAATTGGACGCACGGGGACGGCGATCGGTTCCCTCGCCGCCGAAGTTCGTGGAAATCCGTGCGTGGTGCGATCGGGCGGGGCACAGTGTGGACACGACGGTGCGTGGGGGCGCGCCGCAATCCGGGGGAGGCCAGAACGTGGCTGATGTGGTGTTCGAGCCGGTCACAGAGGGATTCGCGCGGAAGCAGCGGCTGGCGCCGCCGCGAACGCCGGGCGGTGAAGTGGCGCTGCAGGCGCCGCCGGAGATCCCGCGCGCGGTGCCGGGCGGCCTGCTCGGCAAACTGCTGCCGGCCGTGATGGTGATCGCGGTGGTCGGCATGCTCGTGCTGATGTTCACCTCGGGCAGTTCGATGATGGCCAGCCCGTTCATGATGATGTTCCCGCTCATGATGCTCGTCTCGATGGTGGGCATGTACGGGATGAATTCCGGCCGCGGCGCCGGGAACTCGGCCGCGGAGCTCAACGAGGACCGCAAGGACTACTTGCGGTACCTGGGACAGGTTCGCGGACAGGTGGAGCGCACCCGGGGCGAGCAGCGCGCCGCGCTGGAATGGATCCATCCCGATCCCGATGCGCTTCCCGGCTGCGTGGGCGGCCGCCGGATGTGGGAGCGGCGGCCGTCGGACCCCGACTTCCTGCACGCGCGCGTCGGCGTCGGGAGCCAGCGGCTCGCCACCCGGCTGGTGCCGCCGGAGACCGGCCCGCTGGAGGACCTGGAGCCCGTTTCGACGGTGGCGCTGCGCCGATTCGTCCGCCGCAACGCGGCCGTCCCGGGCCTGCCGGTCGCGGTCGCCCTGCGGGGGTTCCCCGCGATCGGGATCGACGGTCCGCGGGTGGCGGGTTACGACGTGGTCCGCTCGGTCCTGCTCGGGCTCGCCACGCTGCACGGCCCCGACCACGTGCGGATCGTGGTGGCCACGGCCGATGTGGAGTCGCCGGAATGGTCATGGGTCAAGTGGCTTCCGCACGCGGCGCATCCCACCCGGGGCGATGCGCTGGGCCCGGCCCGGCTCGTGTTCGGTTCGATCGCCGAGCTGGAGGACGCGATCACGCCGGAACTCGTGGACCGTGGGGCGTTCGCGCGATCCGCCCCGCCCGATCCGTCCCGGCCGCACCACGTGGTGGTGCTCGACCGCGGCATCGACGTCGAACCGGGCGGCGCCCTCGACGCGGCCGTCGGCATCGACGGGGTCACCGTGATCGACCTGTCGCCCGAGCCGGGCTCGCTCGCGGTGCGCTGCGGCCTGCAGTTGGTGATCGACGATGCGGGCCGGCTCGGCGCACGCAGCGCCGCGGGCACCGAGTTCTTCGCCCTGCCCGACGCCGTCACGGCGGGCGCGGCCCAGGCGACCGCGCGCCGGCTGGGGCGCTACCGGCCCGCATCCGTCGCCCAACTGGTCGACTTCGACTCCGATGCGGGCCCGTCGGATCCGGGACTGCCCGCGCTCATCGGCGTGGCCGACGCGGCGGCGATCACTCCCGAGACGGCCTGGCGCGAGCGGACGGCCCGCGAGCGGCTGCGGGTGCCCATCGGCGTGGGCCCCCGCGGCGAACCGGTCGAGCTCGACCTCAAGGAGGCCGCCGAGAACGGCATGGGACCGCACGGTCTGTGCATCGGGGCGACGGGGTCCGGCAAATCGGAGTTCCTCCGCACCCTGGTGCTGTCGATGGTGGCGACGCATCCACCCGAGGCGCTCAACCTGGTGCTGGTCGACTTCAAGGGCGGCGCGACCTTCCTCGGCCTGGAGTCGCTGCACCACGTCGCCGCGGTGATCACCAACCTCGAGGAGGAGATCGCCATGGTGGACCGGATGCGGGACGCCCTGTCCGGCGAGATGAACCGGCGGCAGGAGGTGCTGCGGAGGGCGGGCAACTTCGCCAACGTCGGCGAGTACGAGAAGGCCCGTCGCGCGGGCGCACCCCTCGATCCGATGCCCGCACTCGTGGTGATCGTCGACGAGTTCTCCGAACTGCTCGCGCAGAAGCCGGATTTCGCCGAGCTCTTCGTCGCGATCGGCCGGCTCGGCAGGTCCCTGCACATCCACCTCCTGCTGGCCTCGCAGCGCCTGGAGGAGGGCAAGCTGCGTGGCCTGGATTCGCACCTGTCCTACCGGATCGGACTGAAGACGTTCTCCGCCAGTGAGTCCCGTGCGGTCCTCGGGGTTCCGGACGCGTACCACCTGCCGTCCACGCCGGGCGCCGGATACCTCAAATTCGACGCCGACCCGCCCCGCCGGTTCCACGCCAGTTACGTATCGGGCGACTACGTGCCGCCCGCCACGCGCGCGCCCGCTGCGGCGCGGTTCGGCACCGTCGGCGAATGCTCCGTCCGCGTGTTCGGCAACGCGCCGGCCCCCGTCGAGAAGCGGCGGACGGGACTCCCGGAAGGATTGCGCCGCATCCCCGCTGCGCCGGGTGACGAAGCGCCGCTCCCGGATCGGCCCGGGCCCGCGGCGGCCACCGGTGCGTCCGTGTTGCAGACGATGGTGGGCCGGCTCAGCGGGCACGGTCTTCCGGCGCACGAGGTGTGGCTGCCTCCGCTCGACGAGTCCTCCGCCGTCGGGGAGCTCGCCGAACACCTGCGTCGCACCGATCCGACGCCGCTGCGCGTGGCGATCGGTGTGGTGGACCGCCCGTACGATCAGCGGCGCGATCTGCTGGTGGTGGACCTCAATGGGGCGCAGGGCAACGTCGCGGTGGTCGGGGGGCCGCAGTCGGGCAAGTCGACGGCGCTGCGCACGTTGATCGTGTCGGCGGCGCTCACCCACACGCCCCGGCAGGCGCAGTTCTACGTGCTCGACTTCGGCGGCGGGTCCCTGGCGGGATTGACGGGGTTGCCGCACGTGGGATCGGTCGCCGGGCGGCTCGACCCGGATCGGGTGCGGCGCACCGTCGCCGAGGTGAACGGCGTGATCCGCCGGCGAGAGGCGGCGTTCCGGGAGCACGGCGTGGAGTCGATGGCGCAGTACCGCGAGCACCCCGCGGCCCAGCGGGATCCGTTCGGCGACGTGTTCCTGGTGATCGACGGGTGGCAGGTGGTGCGCTCGGAGTTCGAGACGCTGGAGGCGCAGGTGAACGCGATCGCCGCGCAGGGCCTGTCCTACGGCGTGCACCTGGTGATCTCGGCGGCGCGATGGGGCGAGATCCGTCCGGCGGTCAAGGACCAGTTGGGTACCCGCATCGAGTTGAGGCTGGGCGATCCGATGGATTCCGAGATGGGTCGGCGCGTCGCCGGGCTGGTGCCGCTCGGACGCCCGGGCCGCGGCCTGACCTCCGAGCAACTGCACATGCTGGTGGCGCTGCCGTGCGCCACACCGTCGGCGGACCTCCCGGCGGCCCAGGCGGCCACCGTCGCGGACCTCGCCGGGCGATACGGGGACGTGGCGCCCGAGGTGCGGATGCTGCCGGACCGCGTTCTGCTGGACCGGATCCCCGCCCGCCGGGACGCGCCGCCGACGCACGCCGTGTTCGGCATCGGGGAATCGGAGCTGGCGGCCGCCACGCTGCAGTTCGAATCCCAGCCGTTCTTCCTGATCCTCGGCGACACCGAGTGCGGCAAGACGGAGACGCTGCGCACCATCATGGCCTCGCTCGTCGCGGGCGGCGCACCACAGCGGACGAAGATCGTCCTGGCCGACTACCGCCGCACCCTGCTCGGGGCGGTCGAGGGCGACCACCTGGCCGGCTACGCGTCGTCGGCGGAGACGCTCACCCCGATGGCGGCGGAGCTCGCCGAGGTCATGCGCGGGCGCTGCCCCGGCCCGGACGTCACGCCGCAGCAGCTCAAGGAGCGCTCGTGGTGGAGCGGGCCGGACGTCTACGTGGTGGTCGACGATTACGACCTGGTGGCCGGCTCCTCGGGGAACCCTCTGGCGCCGCTCCTGGAACTACTGCCGCAGGCGCGCGACATCGGGCTGCGCGTGATCATCGCGCGGCGCAGCGGCGGACTCGCCCGCGGCCTGTACGAGCCGTTCCTCGCGCGCATCCGGGACCTCGCGGCGGACGGGCTGGTGATGAGCGGCTCCCGCGAGGAGGGCACCGTGCTCGGCGCGGTCAAGATGTCCGCGATGCCGCCCGGCCGCGGCACCTGGGTGTCCCGCGCCCGCGGGGTCGAACTCATCCAGGTCGCACTGGCCGCCGACCCCGACGAGCCCTGACGGGACCCCGGTGCCCGAACTACCGGGCCCGGTACACCCGGGAACGATGATCGACCCGTGACACCAGTACGAGGTGTGCGCCGTCGTGGATCTCGTACAGGACACGGTAGTCGCCACGCCGCGCGCTGTGCATGCCTTCCAGCTCGCGGGACAGGGGCTTGCCCACCCTATGAGGGTTGTCCGCCAGCGGGCCCAGGATGAAAGCGACGACCGCGGCGGCGTACCGCGGGGAGATCGCGGCGAGATCGCGCTCGGCGCGGACCGACACCTCGATCGTGTACCTCACCGACGGCTGTATCGGTCGCGGAGAACGTCCGCCGAGATCGTGCGACCGGCGTCGAGATCGGCCCGCGCTTCGGAGACGGCGGCGATCGTATCGGTCTGCGAAAGCCAGTGCAGCGTCTCCTGCAGGGAATCCCACTCCTCGGCCGAGACGAGCACCGCGGCAGGAGAGCCGTTCCGAGTGATCGTCACGTGCTCGTGCGTCGTTGCCGCGTCGTCGACCAACTCATTGAGGGACGACTTCGCGGTGCTGATCGAAATGGTCTTCACGCCTGCAATTCTAGACCTGAATTGAGGTCGTGCCAAGACTGCAATCACAGATCTCTACCGGGTGGCGGGGAGAACGCACGCGAGGCCCGCGCAGGCTACGTCAGTTGCCCTCGCGCGGAGCGGGCTCGGGGCCCGCGTTGCCGGAGTCCTCGGTCTGGGACACGTCGTTCGGGCTCGGGTACACCAGGCGGAAGTGCGAGCGGTCCCGCTCCATGAACCGCCGCTCGTACGCGCCCTCGAACCGCTTGCCCTCCACGGTCGCCGACACGTGCAGCACGTCGCCGTCCAACCGGGTGGTCATGTCGATCGGCGCGTCGTCCTCGTTCTTGCGCAGCTTGAGGACATCGCCGTCCGCCTCGGCCTGCCACGCCGTCACGTACCCGTTCGGTGCCTGCGTCACCACGCTGTCGTACGACGAGCTGATCGTCTCCAGCGCCTTGTTGGAATCGCTGCCGCGCAGCGTGATCGCGATGTTCGACCACGGTGCCGGGCCGCCGCCTTGCACGAGCGGGGCCGGCGCACCGTCGACCGTGAACGACGTGGCCCGCCAGACCCCGTCCAGCGGGGAGCGCGTCGTGTGCTGGACCCACGTCATGAGCGCGCCGTTCGCGCCCATGCTCACCACCACCAGGCACGCGCCCGCGTATTTCACCAACAGGCCCAGGATCCGCGGGCCGGACTTCGATGCGCCCCAGACCGGCAGCGGCGCCACGGGTTCCACGCCCGGGCGGTTCAGCCCCACCCGGAGGAAGTTCCGCCAGTACGGCACGCTGAGCGCGACCGCGATCACGAACAGCTCGCCGGAGACGATCTTCACCGGCACGTCGTAGAACAGGTTGAGCAGGAACACCTGTGCCGTCGCCACCAGCGCCAGCACGATGCCCGCCACCGACGTGCGGCGCCACAGCAGCAGGATTCCCGCCGCCAGCTCCACCAGGCCCGTCGCGATCGAGTACGGCGTGGATGCGCCCATGAAACCCCACAGCACGTTGAACATGCTGGTGTCGCCGGTGAGCTGCAGCTGATGCGACGGCAGCGCCATGAAGCCCATCTGCGTGGGGATCACCTTGATCAGCCCGTAGAAGATCATCGACAGCGAGAGCCCGTACCGCGCGAACACCTCCAGCAGGCCGCCCAGCGAACGGTAGTTCGCGCGCCGCCGGTCGAGCGCCGTCCACACCAGGGTGATCACGACGCTCACGATCAGCCAGCCCAGATGCCAGTCCCACACCCACTGCTGATCGCCGATGCTGCCCGGCGTCACCTCCACGCCGGCGCCCGTCGTGAAGTAGCTGCCGATCTGCGCGAGCGTCCACCAGACGCCGGTGAAGTACCAGACGGTGCCGAGTCCCGCGTTGCCGAGCACCGAGAACACCACGACGCCCATCCCGAACGCGAACAGGAACCGGAACGCGAGTTTGCGTCGCGCACTCCACCATCGGGTCGACTCCGGCGCGGCGGCGGGGGTCGGAGGGGCGGGTTCCGGGATCGCGGCGGGAATCTCGGGTGCGTTCATGAGCTCAGCGTATGAGTATTCGGGTGTGGGCTCCAGTGACATCTGTCATCGCTCCCGGCGCGTGGGCTCGCCTACGGGAAGTCCGGAACCGGGAGCTGCTCGTCGGGCTCCTGGTGGGTGAACCGCAGCCCCTCCGACGCCCGGGCCATCGGCCGGCGCTCGTACTCGGCGCGCACGGCGTGCCCGTCGACGGTGCCGGACAGCGCGAGCCGATCGGGGGCCTCCTGCCGGTAGTCGAGCCGGATCGGCGGATCCGATTCCCGCTGCCTGATCGTCAGGGCGTCGTCGCCCACCTCCAGGTGCCACGCGGTGATCGCCGCGCTGGGCGTCTGCGTGACCAGCGTCGTGAAATCGTCCGCCATCGCCTCTACCCCACCCTTCCCGCGATAGGTGATCGCCACGTTCACCCACGGCAGCGCGCCCGGCGCCCCCTGCGCGGCGACGGTGCCGGAGGCCACGGCCTCCCGGCCGTCCACCGTGAACGACGTGGCGTGCCACGTCCCGTCGACGGGGGAGCGCGCCTCCTGCGTGGACGCGTAGCCCAGGGCGCCCAACGCCACGGAGCCGAACAGCATGACCGCGATCCCCAGCGCGGCCACCGTTTTGCCGGTGCGCCGCAGCCAGGTGCGGTCGGCCCCGGCCGGGCGCCACAGCCGCGGCTGCGCGCCCGCCGGCCGCCCGAGCGCGGCGTTGACCAGGTTCGGCCACACCGGGGCGAGGATCGCGATCGCGATCACCAGGAACTCGAACGCCAGGAACTTCACGGGCACGTTGTAGAACGTGTCCATCAGCACCACCTGGGCCATGGACACGATCGCGCCCAGCGCGCCCACGATCCACGTCCGGCGCGACAGCAGGAGCAGCCCCGAGACCGTCTCGACGAGGCCGGTCACCATCGAGTAGCCGTCCGAGGCGCCCATGAACCCCCACAGCATGTTCATCCGGCTGATGTCGCCCGCGGGCTGCAGGGCGTACGTGGGGAGGTCCATCATCCCCATCTGGGTGGGGATCAGCTTGGCGATCCCGTAGAAGATCATGCCCATGGCCAGCGCGAACCGGGACACCTCCCAGAGCAGCCCGGCGAGGGCGCGGTAGTCGGTGCGGCGCCGGTCGAAGTACCACCAGGCGACCGCGAGCACGAGCCCCACGGCCACCGCGCCCCCGTGGTACTGCCAGATCGACAGGGTGTCACCCGTGCCGCCGATCTTCGGCGCCGCGTACTCGGTGCCGCTGAGGAACGCCCCGATCCGCCCGAACGGCGCCTTCACCGGGTCCATCACGGGCGCCAGGATCAGGCTGCCCAACACGCCGAGCACCAGAATCAGTCCGCCCACGCAGCACAGGACGCGGAACGCGAACAGCTGCGCGGTGGACCAGGGACGGGCGGAATCGCCGGCGGGTCGCGTCACCGGCTCGAGGTCAGTGGTCATGGGTGAAAAGCTATGGCGCGCGCAGTCCCCGACACATCGGGGAAGACCCCGGGTTCGCACCCTGAACGTCCCCCGGGCGCGGGACCCGGGCCCGGCACCGTCGGGCGTTTTGACCTGCGCCCTTGTGCCCGCGTACTCTGGTCCGCTGGTGTGTGACGCCCTTCGGTGCGCCCTGTGCGGGCCGGAGGACAGTCGAGTCCCGGGTCTCCGTTGGTCGCCGGGAGTGCTCTGCCCCGCACCGGACCAGCACCGAACCGACTATGCAGAGGATCTCCTGTGCCTACTTACACCCCCAAGGCGGGTGACGTGACCCGGCAGTGGCACGTCATCGACGCTTCTGACGTGGTGCTCGGCCGCCTCGCCGTCGCAGCGGCCAACCTGCTGCGCGGCAAGCACAAGCCGACCTACGCCCCCAACGTGGACGGCGGCGACTACGTCATCATCATCAACGCGGAGAAGGTCGCCCTCTCGGGCGCCAAGCTCACCGACAAGCGGCACTACCGCCACTCGGGTTTCCCGGGCGGCCTCAGCTCGCGCTCCGTCGGTGAGGTGCTCGGCTCCAAGAACCCCGAGCGCGTCGTGCAGAAGGCTGTTCTGGGCATGATCCCGAAGAACAAGCTCGGCAGCGCCATCGGCGGCAAGCTGAAGGTCTACGCCGGCCCGAACCACCCCCACGCCGCGCAGCAGCCGGTTCCCTACGAGATCAAGCAGGTGGCGCAGCAGTGAGCGAAGCGACTGAGAACATCGAGACCGAGGCCGAGGTCGTCCCCAACGAGTACACCTCGGAGACCCCCGAGGCCGCTGCCGAGACCCGCGCCCCCCGTGGCCCCGTGGTCGTCGAGCGTCCCGTGCAGACCGTCGGCCGCCGCAAGGAGGCCGTCGTCCGCGTGCGCCTGACCGCCGGCACCGGCGATTTCGTGCTGAACGGCCGCACCATCGAGGACTACTTCCCCAACAAGCTGCACCAGCAGCTGGTGAAGGACCCGCTGGTCACCGTCGAGCGCCTCGAGTCGTTCGACATCCACGCCAACCTCACCGGTGGCGGCCCCTCGGGCCAGGCCGGCGCGCTGCGCCTGGCCATCGCCCGTGCTCTCATCGAGGTCTCGCCGGAGGATCGCCCCGCGCTCAAGCGCGCCGGCTTCCTGACGCGTGACCCGCGCGCCGTCGAGCGCAAGAAGTACGGCCTGAAGAAGGCCCGCAAGGCTTCGCAGTACAGCAAGCGCTGATTGCAGGCTTTCCACCAGGGCAGGCACCCGCATCCGTGCGGGCGCCTGCCCTGGTCTCGTTTCCACCCTTCTTCTCAACTTGTGAGGTACTGACCCATGGGGCGTCTGTTCGGGACCGACGGTGTGCGCGGCCTGGCCAACAAGGATCTGACCGCCGACCTGGCGCTACGCCTGTCCGCCGCGGCCGCGGCGGTGCTCGGCGCCCACGATCTGGACGGTGACACCCGGCCCTTCGCCGTGGTCGGCTGGGACCCGCGGGCATCATCGGAGATGCTGTCCGCGGCCGTCTCGGCGGGCCTGGCCAGCGCGGGCGTCGACGTGCACCTGGTGGGCGTCATGCCCACCCCGGCCGTCGCGCATCTCACCGCGGAGTACGACGCCGCGCTCGGCGTGATGATCTCGGCATCGCACAATCCCATGCCGGACAACGGGATCAAGTTCTTCGCGCGCGGCGGGCACAAGCTCGAGGACGCGCAGGAGGACGCGATCGAGGCCGTCCTCGACGACCCGAACCCGCCCCGCCCCACGGGCGCCGCGATCGGGCGGGTCACCCGCGCCGAGGACGCCGTGGACCGGTACGTCGCGCACCTCGAGTCCGCGATCCACCACCCGCTCACCGGCGTGAAGGTCGTGGTGGACGCCGCCAACGGCGCCGCCTCGTCGGTCGCCGCGAAGGCGTACCGGGACGCGGGCGCCACCGTCGTGGCGATCCACGACGCCCCGGACGGCCTCAACATCAACCGCGACTGCGGCTCGACGCACCTGCAGAGCCTGCAGGCCGCCGTGCTGGAGCACGGCGCCGACCTCGGGCTCGGGCACGACGGCGACGCCGATCGCTGCCTGGCCGTCGACGCCGCCGGCCGGATCGTGGACGGCGACGCCATCATGGCCGTCCTCGCGATCGCCATGGACGAGGCCGGCGAGCTCGTCGATCACACCCTGGTCGCGACCGTCATGAGCAACCTGGGCCTGCACATCGCGATGCGCGCGGCCGGGATCACCCTGCGCACCGCCGCCGTCGGGGACCGGTACGTGCTCGAGGAGCTCCGCAACGGCGGGTACTCGCTGGGCGGCGAGCAGTCCGGGCACGTCGTGCTCCCGGCCCTCGGCACCACGGGCGACGGTGTGCTCACCGGGCTCAAGCTCATGGAGCGGATGGCGCAGACGGGGCGCGACCTGGCCGACCTGGCCGGCGTCCTGACGGTGCTGCCCCAGGTGCTGCTCAACGTGCGCGTCGTGGACAAGGCCGCGGCGATGGCGTCGGCCGAGCTCACCGCGGCGCTGGCCGCGGAGGAGGCCCGCCTGGGTGACGACGGCCGTATCCTGCTCCGCCCGTCGGGCACCGAGCCGCTGGTGCGGGTGATGGTGGAGGCTCCCACCGAGGAGGCCGCCCGCGGGACGGCCGAACGGCTGGCATCGCTCATATCCTGAGTCGCCGGAGTCCTATCGAAACGTTTTGATAACCGGTACGGTGTGGACATGACCGGTTCGCAGGACTTCCAGGGTGTGCTGTTCGACTTCTCCGGGACGCTCTTCCGGCTGGAGGAGGATCCGTCCTGGTTCGACGGCTTCACCGACGGTGAGGGCAACCCGATCGCGGGCGCGGCGCAGGCCGAGCTGATGCGCCGGATGACGGCCCCGATGGGGCTGCCGGTGCCGATGGAGGGCGAGATCCTCGCCGCCTGGCACGGCCGCGACCTCAGCGCCGAGAACCACCGCATCGCCTACCACCACGTGCTGGAACAGTCCGGGGTCGTGGACCCGGGCCAGCGCGCCGAGCTGTACGGGCGGGTCTCCAACCCCGACTGCTGGCGGATCTATCCGGACACCGCCCGCGTTCTGCGCGCCCTCCGCGACGAGGGCCTCAAGGTGGGCGTGCTGTCGAACATCGCCTACGACATCCGGCCCGCGTTCGTCCGCGAGGGCATCGACGGGCTGGTCGACGCGTTCGTGCTCTCCTTCGAGGTGGGGCACATGAAGCCGGACGCGGAGGTGTTCCGCATCGCCACCGCGGCTCTGGGGTTGCCGCCGGAGCGGGTGCTCATGGTCGGCGACAGCGCCGAGGCCGACGGTGGCGCCACGGCCATCGGCTGCGGGTTCGCGCAGGTGGAGCCGCTGCCCGTCGACGAACGGCCCGACGGCCTGGTCGCCGCGGTCCGGGAGGCCGGCGCCCCGGCCTGACGGGGATCCGCCCGGCGCCCGGGCCTGACGGACCCGGTGCCTCGGCCGGTGGGCCGGCCCGGCTCTCGGGAACCGTTCGCCGCGCTCGTGCGTCCAATGGATGAGGGGTCCATGGGACGCACGACGAGCGGGGGAGTCGCATGTCGGGGACGAAGATCGATGCGGCCGCGGTCGCGCGCGCGGGCGGCGTGTATACGACGGAGGCGGACGACCTGACCGGAGCCGCGTCGCGGATCCGCGGCTACACCGCCGAGCCCGGTGACTTCGGGAGGAAGTACCAGGCTAAGGGGGAGGCGTACGGCGCCTCGCTCCGGCTGCTCAGCGATGCGGTGGACGCCTGGCGCAACGGTGCGCGGGCCGTCGGGACCGGGCTCACGAACTCCGCGTCCGCGCACAAGAGCACCGACACCGGTGCCGCGTCCGCCGTGACCGGGGCCGGCAATGGGGGATGACGGCCGGAGGATCGACGGTGTCCTCGACGGGGGCGCCGGCTGCCTGCAGTACTTCAAGGTGATGCTGCAGATCGCGCCGGTCATCGCACCCGGAACGCAGTGGCCGGAGTGGTCGGCCCTCTGCGCGAAGTACGACTACGAGCGCGGGACCGACCTGGCCGCCCTCAAGGCGGACGCGGAGACGCTGCGGGCACAGGCGACGATCGCTCGGCAGTCCGTCGCCGACCAGTCGGGCGCCCGCGACCGGGTGCGGATCGCCTGGCCGGACGACGCCGGTCAGGCGGCCACGACCACGCTCAACGCCCACCAGGAATGGAGCGAGCCCGTCGCCGCCAAGGTCGAGGCCGCGGCGACGGCGGCCGAGGCGGTGCCGGGTGCGGTGAAAGCGGCCGTGGAGACGAAGGTCGCGAACCTGACCGAGGAGTTCCCGCTGTCCGGGGCGGACAGGTTCGCCGCCTACTACTCCGGTCTCATGGGCGTCGCCACGAAAATGCCTCTGCTCAACGTCATCGACTCGACACTCGCCGACCGGTTCACCGAACAACTGGAGGAAGACCTCGAGAGGTTCACGACGATCATCAACACCGCCGTCAGTGCGGTCGAGGCCGCCTACGACACCGTGCCCGCGGCCGTGAGCGGGGTGAACACGGCGGCGTTCCCCGCGCCGGCGTTCGGCGCTATCACGGGTACCGAAACGGGCGGCACGGGAGGAGGATCGGGCGGCGGGGGCGGCACCGGATCCGGCGGCGGCTCCGGCGGATCGAGGTCGGGCGGGGGCTCCAGCGGGGGCTCGGGAGGAGGCAGAGGCGGCGGCTCCGGCTCCGGCTCCGGCTGGAAGAGCCCGTCCACGAGTACGGGGACAGGCGGCACCACGGGCGCCGGCACCCCGCCGGCGTCCACCCCGTCGACCGCGACCCCGTCGACCGCGACCCCGTCGACCGCGACCCCGTCGATCACGCCCCCGTTGAGCTCCACCCCATCGACCACGGGCACGGGGTCCCCGGCGGCGACGCCGGCCACCTCGGCGACGCCGAGCACCGGTTCGCCCGCCACCACCTCGCCCACCTCGGCGGCGGGAAGCGGAACACCGTCGTGGCTCTCGGATCTCGGATCGAAGCTCAGCGAGAAGCTGGGCCTCGGCAAGGACTCCGATACCGGCACGGGCGACGGCAAGAGCGGGAAGGGGGAAGGAAACGGCCTGGGGGACAAGGACGGCGAGGACGCCGCGAACGGCAAGGACCCGGCGGGCGGCGAGCGGACGGCGACGCTCACCGACGCGCTCGGTAGGAAGATCACCGCGACCATCAGCCCCGACGGCAAGTCCGTCGAGGTCACGCTGAAGAAGCCGGACGGTACGGAGGAGAGGGCCGTGCTCCGCGTCGGCGACGACGGGAAACTGACCCTCGCGGAGAACGGCGCCGGCGACAAGGCGAGCGGAGACATGCAGGCAGACAAGACCGGAGACGCTGGGAAGGCGCCGAGCGGAGCCGGAGCCGACGGCAAGGCCGGCGCGGCGACGCCCTCCACCCCCGGATCCGGCAGCGGCACAGGGGCTTCCGCCGCGGGCGCCCAGCCCGGCGGCGGTGCCACCCCCAGCGCGGCGCCTGCCACCGGCACACCCGAACCGGGCGGCGCGGGCGGGGGAGTCGCGGCACCGACGCCTTCGGCCCCGGCGCCTTCGACTCCGGCGCCGAGCCCTGAGCGGTCCGGCGCACCGTCGACCTCCGGAGCGCCGTGCCCGCCCGAAACCCAGGGCAGCGGTGCGGACTTCGCGACCTCGACGCCGTAGGGGACGCCGGTGACACCGCCGTTGTGGGATCCCGAGGACCACGCCCGCGCGCTGCGCACAGCGGCGCGTCAGGCGCTGCTCGACGACGTCATGCAGGCCCTCGGCGTGACCCCGCCGGACGAACCGATCACCGAGCCCATCCCCGTGATCCGCCCCGACGAGGCGCCGCCGTCCTGGCTCACCGCGGGGTGAGGCCGCCGGGCGGAACCGCCCTGTCAGGCCAGGCTGCGGACCTTCTGCAGGAGGCTGGGCTCCTCGGGCTCGGCGTGCGGGGTCCACACCGCCGAGGTGTCGCCCCAGTCCGCGTCGAGCTCGGCGAAGATCTTGTAGTCCTTCTGGTCGCCCACGGTCCCGAGCAGGAACCCGGTGAGCAGGGCCCGCACGATCTTCTGCGTCGACTTGTCCGCGCCGCCGGCGCCGAGCGCGCCGCGCACGGAGAGCCCCTCGGCGAGGCCACCGGGCTCGGAATCGGGCACGAGGCGCAGCTCGGTGGGGCCGCCGTAGCGCATCGAGAGCACCCCGGCGTTGGACGTCATCGACTGCTCGTCGCCGGGCCGCGCCAGGATCATGGCCTGCGCGAGGACAGTGGCCGAGGCCTGCTCCGCCCGGGGCGACGTGGGCGCCGGGTACAGCGCGGCGAGCGCCTCGATCCGGGGGTCGGCGGCCGCCGCGATGAGCGCCGCGCCGGTACCCCACGCGTGCCCGGCCACGGCGCGCTTGGCCTTGTTCACCGTGATGTCGCCGGTGCCCAGCCGCACCTCGGTGATCACGTCGAGCGCGGTGCCCAGGTCCAGCGCCAGCTTCCCGTCGGACGGCAGCACGCCGCCCTCGGTGTCCGGCGCCGCCACCACGAGGCCCCACGATGCGAGGTGTTCGAGCGTCTTGCGGTACCGCTTCACGGGCGTCACCCAGTCGTGCGCGAACGCCACCGCGGGGAGGTTCACGCCGCTCTCCGGCGTGTAGATCAGGCCCGGCACACCGGCCACGCCCAGATCGCCCTGGAGCACGCGGTGCGGGCCGCGGCGCTGCAACTGCTTCACCAGCTTGTTCGCATCGGTCACCCCTCTCACGGTAGTCGATCTCCCGTAGCGTGACCCCCGTGCGGCACTACCACCTCCCCGACGCGGTCCGCGACGCCGAGGCGCCCCTGCTCAGGGCGCTGCCCGACGGTGCGCTGATGCGGCGCGCCGCGTACGGGCTCGCACGCGTCTGCGCCGGAGAGCTGGCCGAGCGGACGGGCGGTGTCGCGGGCCGCCGGGTGACCCTGCTCGTCGGCTCCGGCGACAACGGCGGCGACGCCCTGTTCGCGGGAGCCTTCCTGCGCCGGCGCGGAGTCGCGGTGGAGGCCGTGCTGCTCAGCCCCGACCGCGCCCACGCCGCCGGGCTCCGCGCGCTGCGCCGCGCCGGCGGCCGCGTCGTGACCGCCCCGCACCGCCCGGACCTGGTGATCGACGGCATCGTGGGGATCAGCGCCCGTGGCCCGCTCCGGCCGGCCGCGGCGGGGATCGTCGCGGCCCTGGACGCACCGGTCGTCGCCGCGGACACGCCGTCGGGCGTCGACGTGGCCACCGGTGCGGTCGACGGTGCCGCGGTCACCGCCGCCGTCACCGTCGCTTTCGGGGCCCGCAAGCCGGTGCACGCCCTCGCGCCCGGGCACTGCGGCCGGGTCGAGCTCGTCGACATCGGGCTGGAACTCGGCCCGGGCGAGCTGCGCGCCTACGACGACGCGGATCTGGCCGCGCTGTGGCCCGTGCCGGGCGCCGCCGACGACAAGTACACGCTCGGCGTCGTCGGGATCGTCGCGGGCGGGGAACACTATCCCGGCGCCGCGGTGCTCTCGGTGGGGTCCGCGATCCGCGCCACGTCGGGCATGGTCCGCTACGCCGGCACCGCCCGGGACGCCGTGCTCGCCGCCTGGCCGGAGGCCGTGGCGACCGAGGACCCCGCCGAGGCCGGCCGGGTGCAGGCCTGGGCCGCCGGGCCCGGCACGGGCGTCGACGACGCGGCGGCGGACCGCCTGGCGCGGATCCTCGGCCAGGACCTCCCGACGGTGCTCGACGCGGACGCCCTCACCCGTGCTCGCCCAGCGTCCCGGCCTGCTCGCGGGTCGCACGGCCCCGACGGTGCTGACCCCGCACGCCGGCGAGTTCGCCCGCCTCGCCGGCGGGCCCCCGGCGCCGATCGGGTCGCCGCGGCGCGCGGCCTGGCCCGGGAACTGGGCGTGACGGTGCTGCTCAAGGGACACCGCACCGTGATCGCCGGGCCGGACGGCGACGCCGTCGTGGACACCGCGGGGTCGCCGTGGGCCGCGACGCCCGGTTCGGGCGACGTGCTGACCGGCGTCGTCGGCAAGCTCCTGGCCTCAGGGCTCGCCCCGCTCGACGCCGCCGCATGCGCCGCCCGCGTGCACGGCCTGGCCGCCGCCCGCGCCGCCGACGGTGCGCCGACCCACGCCGCCGCGATCGGCGCGGCCGTGCCGCTCGTCCTCGCGGACGTGCTGCGCGACTAGGCTGGCATCGCCATGAACACAACGCTCCCGGCCGCCGGGCTGGATCGCCTCACCGCGCAGGTCGACCTCGGCGCCATCGCCCACAACACCGCGGTCGTCGCGCGGCACGCGCCGTCGGCCGCGCTGATGGCGGTGCTCAAGGGTGACGCCTACGGCCACGGTGCGCTGCCCGTGGCGCGCGCCGTGCTGGCCGGCGGCGCCACCGAGATCGGCGTGACCACCGTCGACGAGGCGATCGCGCTGCGCGAGGACGGCGTCACCGTGCCGCTGCTGAGCTGGCTCGGTACCGCCGGGTACGAGCGGGCGATCGACGCCGACGTGCGGCTCGGCGCCAGCTCTCCGCGGCAGCTCGCGAACATCGTCGCCGCCGCGAGGGCCGTGGGCCGGCCCGCCGTGGTGCACGTCAAGGTGGACACCGGCCTCAACCGCAACGGCGTCTCCGCGCACGAGTGGGCCGAGACCCGCGACGCGCTGGTGGCGGCCGAACGCGCCGGGCACGTGCGGCTGCAGGGCGTGTTCACCCACCTCGCGCACGGCGACGAGCCCGAGCACCCCTTCCTCGACGTGCAGCGGGACGTGCTGGCCGCCACCGTCGCCGACGCGCGGGCGCACGGCCTCACACCCACGCAGGTGCACGCGGCGAACTCCGCCGCGTCCCTGACCCGCCCCGACCTCCATTTCGACCTGGTTCGCCCCGGCATCGCGCTGTACGGCGGGGTCCCGGTGCCGGACAGGGACTTCGGGCTCCGTCCCGCGATGACCTTCGCCGCGCCCGTGATCCTGATCAAGCGGATCGCCCGTGGCGACGGGGTGAGCTACGGCCACACCTGGATCGCGCCCCGGGACACCGTGGTCGGTCTCGTCCCCGCCGGGTACGCGGACGGCGTGTGGCGCCCGCTCAGCGGCCGGTTCGAGGTCGCGATCGGCGGCCGACGGTTCCCGCAGGTGGGCCGGGTCTGCATGGACCAGTTCGTGATCGACCTCGGCCCGGACGGAGGCGGGGTGTCCGAGGGCGACACCGCCGTCCTGTTCGGCGACGCGCCCGGCGCCGACCGTGCCGCCGATTGGGCGGACACGCTCGGCACCATCGACTACGAGGTGTTCACCGGCGTCCGGGGGCGCGCGGTCCGGACGTACGCGGGGCGGCCGTGACGGGCGAGCAGCGCAGCCGGGTTCCCGGCCCCGCCGTCCTGGCGGGGCTCGGCACCGGGGTGGCTGTGGCCGCGCTCACCGGGATCGCCGCCGCGGGAAAGCTTCTCGGCTTGCGCGGCGCGGGCGAGGACCCCGTCGGGCCCGACGACCTGGACTTCCGTTCGGACCGCGAGACCATCGTGATGAGCGCCGACGGCGTGCCCCTGCACGTGCGGGAGGTCGGCCCGCGCGACGCGGCGACCACGGTGGTGTTCATCCACGGCTTCACCCTCCGCTCCGCGTCCTGGGTGCTGGTGCTCCGGGAGCTGCGGGCCCGCTGGGGCGACGACGTGCGGATGGTCTTCCCCGACTGCCGCGGGCACGGCGACTCCGGGGCGTGCACGCCCCGGCAGAGCACGGTCGGCCTCCTCGGCGACGACATCGCCACGGTGCTGCAGGCCCTCGTGCCGACCGGTCCCGTCGTGCTCGTGGGGCACTCGATGGGCGGCATGGCGATCTGCGGGTTCGCCACCGGCCACCCCGAGCTGATCGGCACCCGCGTGGTGGGGGCCTCTCTGCTGGGCACCGCCTCGCACGCGCTCACCGACTCGGGACTGGCCGCGGCGCTGCGGAACCCGGTGCTCGACGTGTTCCGCGTCGCGGTGCGGTTCCTCCCGTCGGTGGTCGGCCGCGGCCGGGAGGCGGTGCGCCCCTTCGCCGAACCGTTCGTCACGGCCGGCGCCTACGGGCCCGGCGATCACAGCGCGTCGCTCGCGCACTTCTCCAGCTCGATGAGCCTCTCCGCGCCGCTCGGCACCTATGCGGGGTTCATTCCCGCGCTGGAGACCTACGACGAGCAGGCGGCGCTGCCCGTGCTGCGCCGGATCGAGTGCTCGGTGGTCTGCGGGGATCACGACCGGATGACCCCGCTGCGCAAGTCCGAGGTGCTCGCGGAGGAGTTGGACTGCGAGTTCGTCGTGCTCTCCGACACCGGCCACATGCTGATCCTGGAGGCGGCGCCGCGGGTGGCCCGGTCCGTCGCCGACCTCGTGGAACGGGCGGTCCGACGGTGACGGCCGGCGGCGCGGGGGAGCGGGTGCTGCCCGAGGTCGAGGACACCGAGGCGCTGGGACACGAACTCGCGCAGCAGCTCTCGGCCGGAGACCTGGTGATCCTCGACGGCCCCCTCGGCGCGGGGAAGACCGCCCTGACCCGCGGGATCGCCGCGGGGCTCGGGGTGCGGGGGCGGGTGTCGAGCCCCACCTTCATCATCGCCCGCGAGCACCGCGCCGGGACGCCCGGCGGCCCGGGACTGGTGCACGTGGACGCCTACCGGCTGGGCGGCCTCGACGAGCTGGACGCCCTGGACCTGGACACCGACCTCGAGGACTGCGTGGTGGTCGTGGAGTGGGGCGAGGGGGTGGCCGAGCGGCTCACCGACCGCCACCTCGTGGTGCGGCTGCGTCGCGCCGAGGGCACGGACGTGCGCACCGCGACCTGGGAATGGTCGGCCCCGCAGGAGTGACGACCGAACGGGTTGCGCCCGTTCAGTCCTCGCGGTCGATCCGCTCCACCAGCACGTCGTGTCCGTCGGACCGGGTGCGCACCGTGAACCACACCCGGAGGCCGCCCACGCGGAACTGGCGGCGCGGGAAGCGGCCGCCGTCGAGGTCGATGTCCGCCAGGTCGCCGCGCAGGCGCACCCAGCCGGCGGACTCCTGCGCGGGCGGTTCGGCGAGGGCGTCCCACACCCCGGTGGCCGTGCGCGGATCCTCGGCGGTGAGCCGGGCCCACACATCGCGGGCGGCGGTGGTGCACAGCAGGATCCGCGTCCCGCGTGGGCGGGCGAACTCGGTGGTCCCAGGATCGTCCCCGTGCCGGGCGTGTGCCGCGCCGTCGTCCGGGTGCGGCCAGGAACCGTCGTCGGGCGGGCGGTGGCGTCCCATCAGCGGCCGCCCGTCATCGGGGCCGCTCCATCGGCACGGGCTCGGGGAGCCGGTCCGACGGAGCCGTCGGCGTCAGGCCCGCCGCGTAGGCCTCGGCGGTCTCCCGCCACGCCGCCACCTCGGCCCAGAGGGCCGTGTAGCGGCCGAGCTCCAGCGCGGGCCACAGCCGCCGCTCGAGTGCGTCGGCGAAGCGGGCCGTCTCGTCGCGGGAGAGGGCGGGAACCCACGGGAACACCGCCGGTAACGCGTCGCGCACGCCGCCCGCCCGCAGCGTCTCCCGGACCATCGCGCCGGCAAGGCGCAGGTCGAGGGCGGTGGGCTGTGCGGAAGGCATAACGCACAGGGTAGGCGCTCGTCCCGGCGGCGGCCATCAGGCGCGCTACCGCGTGACGCCGTCCGCCTGCCTGCCCGCGGTGGTGCAGATGCAGGCGTTGTTGCCGTCCGTGTCCGCCAGCACCCAGAAGGCGGGCGCGTGCGCGTCCGAGACCAGGTGCCCGCCCGCGGCGAGCGCACCGTCGATCCTGGCCCGCGCCTCCCGGGGGTCCACCCATACGTCCAGGTGGAACCGCTGGCGCGGCGTCTCGTGCGGCTCGGTGGCCTGGAACCACAGCACGGCGTCGGCATCGCCGTGCCGGATCTCGATATCGCCGTCGTCCTCCTTCGCCGTGGCGCCCAGGACCTCGGCCCAGAACGGGGCGATGGCGGCGGCGTTCGCGGTGTCCAGCCCGATCTCGACCACGGACAGGTCCTGCGGGCGGGCTTCGATCGACCGCGCCCGGGCGATCTCGGAGAACCGCGCCGCCAGGGCCCGGTCCCGATCGGAGAGGCCGCCCACGTCGTGACTGAACAGCAGAACATCGACGTGGGGGTAGGTCAGCGTGATGTCGGGATGATGGTTCGCCGCCTCCGCCGCGGCCCCGAACTCGTTCACCAGCTCGAGGCCGGTGGCGAAGTCGCCGGTGCGGAAGCGGGTGCGCAGCCCGCGGACGAGCGGCGCCCAGTCGGTCAGGTCGGTGTTCTCGCTCATGTCTCCATGGTGCACCCGCGCGCTGACAGGCGTCCCGCGTCCGCGCCGTTCTCCCCTCGCGCCGGCGACCAGCGGGCGTGGTCGTGATCGTCACCCCACGGCGGCGATGGCCTCGATCGCCTCGACGACGGCGTCCGGGCGGTCGAGCGAGACGAAGGTGCGCGCACCGTCGACCTCCACGAACCGCGTGCCGCCCGGCCTGTCGTCGCCGAACGCGGCGGCGAGCCGCCGGCCCAGCGCCGGTGTGAAGCAGCGGTCCTCCATGCCCCACACCAGCGTCACGGGGCCGGGGTAGTCGCGCATCGCCGGCGAGACCCGCGCGAGTTCGGCGGGCGCGATGCCGCGCAGCAGGGTCGCGAGGTCGTCGCGGATCCGGTTCGCCGCCCGCGTGGGGCGCACCCAGGACGCGGTGAGCTCGGGATCCGGATCGGTGAGCAGCATCCCGAAACCGACCGGCGAGTGGCGCAGGGCGGTCGAGCGCATCGTCGACATCAGGGGGCCGATCAGCGGGCGCCGCCGCAGGAGTCCGAACAGCGCCGCGAACGGCTGCGGCGGGAACACCTCGAAGGCATCGCAATCCGTGAGCACGAGGCGTGCCGCCAGCTCCGGCCGCTCGTGCAGCAGGAACTGGCAGATCGCGCCGCCCGTGTCGTTGCCGACCAGCGTGCATCCCGCGATGCCCTGGTCCTCGATGAACTCGGCGATCAGACGGGCGACGCCCCGCGGGCCGTCGGCCACCGCGTCGGGGCAGGCGATCCGGTGCGAGCCGAGGGGCCACGTGACCGCGTAGCAGCGGTGCCCGGCGGCGCCGAGCGTGCCCGCGACGCGGTCCCACAGCTGCAGGTCCACGAGGACGCCGTGCACGAACAGGACGGGCGGGTGCGGGGAGGTCTCGGGGCCGTAGACGTGGAAGTCGACGGTGCCGGAGGGCAGGGAGGCGATGGTCATGCGGGGGCTCCTGACGGTGCGGGCCGCGCGGGCGCCGCGCCGCCACGGGCCGTCTCGCGCAGGTAGAGGTACAGGGGCAGGGAGAGCGACAGGCCGACGAGGCACGTCGCGGGGAGGACGAGCCACCAGCGCCGGACGCCCGCCCGGGCGGCGTCGGCGAAGGACCACACGAGGAACACGGCGATGGACAGCAGGACGTCCGCCGTGAAGCCGGACGCGGCGCCGTTCGGGAACAGGCTCGTGACGAAGAGGGGGATGTCCGGGCCCTCGGCGGCGAAGAAACCGCCGAAGAAGACCCACGGCACCACGGTGCCGATGACCATCATGACCAGGTAGAACCGTCTCATGGCACGCCCTTGGGGGTCGGCGGGGCTAGTCTACGGAGCGTAGTTACGAACACTCGGTATGAAAGTTACGTGCAACCTGTATGGAAGTCAATGGTGGTAATCGGAGCGGTCGCCGCACGCAGGCGGAGCGCACCGCGGCGACCCGCGCGGCGTTGATCGCCGCCGCGCGTGAACTGTTCGCCGAGCACGGTTTCGCCGGCGTGGGTACGCAGGCGATCGTCGAGGCGGCGGGCGTCACCCGCGGCGCGCTCTACCACCAGTTCGAGGACAAGCGGGGCCTGTTCGCGGCGGTGTTCGACGCGGTGGAGGAGGAGACCATCGGGGCGGCGGCGACCGCGGTGGCCGCCGCCGGGGCGCAGGGGGCGATCGACGCGATGATCGTGGGCTTCGACGCTTTCGCGGCGGTGCTCGCCGACCCCGGGATCACGCGGATCACCATGGTGGACGCCCCGGCGGTGCTGGGCTGGGAGGAATGGCGGGCCCGCGGCGAGAAGTACGGCATGGCCGTCATCGAGGGGCTGCTCACCCGCGCCGTGGAGGAGGGCGAGATCGCGCCCCTGCCCGTCCGTCCTACGGCGCACATGCTGCTGGGCATGCTCGATGAATCGGCGCTCTACCTCTCCCGCAGCGCGGATCGCGACGCCGCGCTCGCGGAGGTGCGGGAGGTCACTGTGCGCGTCCTCCGCGCCCTCGCCGTCGCTCCGTGAATCCGGGAGGCCCGGTCGCGGATTCGGGCCGCCCGTCCACAGGCGGTAACCTGCACGTATGTTCGTGCTCGCCATCGACACCGCCACGCCGGCGCTCACGGTGGGCATCGTCGACCTCGGATCCGGTGAGGTGCTCGCCCAGCGCGGGCGGACGCACTCCCGCGGTCACGCGGAGGTCCTCGTCCCGTACCTGCTCGAATGTCTCGACGAGGCCGGGCTGTCGCGCACCGACCTCGGGGCCGTGATCGTGGGTTGCGGCCCCGGCCCGTTCACGGGCCTGCGGGTGGGCATGGCCACCGCCGCCGCGTTCGGCGACGCGCTCGGCATCGAGGTGCACGGCGTGTGCAGCCTCGACGCGATCGCCGCGGGCGAACCCGGCGAGGTGGTCGTGGTCACCGACGCCCGCCGCAAGGAGGTCTACTGGGCGCGGTACGCCGACGGTGCCCGCGCCGAGGGGCCCGGCGTGATCAAGCCCGCCGAGCTCGACACCGCGGGCGCGCGCGTCGTCGAGGGCTCGCCGACCCCCGCGACGCTGGTCGCGGTGGGCCGCAACCTGATCGGCACCGAACCGCGGCCGCTGGTGCCGCTGTACCTGCGCCGGCCGGACGCCGTGGAGATGGCCGCCCGTGGCTGAACGCGACGTCGCCCTCGGCCCGCTCCGGCCCGACGAGGCCGAGCGCTGCGCGGAACTGGAGACGGTGTTGTTCGCGGGCGACAGCCCCTGGCCCGCCTCCTCGTTCGCGGCGGAGCGGCACACCCGGTTCTTCGCCGCCCGCGATGGTGAGCGGCTCGTCGGCTACGCCGGGATCGGCCTGCTGGGCAACAGCTTCTTCCCCGAGTCCGAGGTCCTCACGATCGGCGTCGATCCCGCGTACCAGGGCGGGGGAGTGGGCTACGCGCTCCTGCGCACCCTCCTCGACGTGGCCGACCGGCACGGCGGCCCCGTCTTCCTCGAAGTCCGCACCGACAACGACCCCGCCCGGACGCTGTACGAGCGCAACGGGTTCGAGATCGTCGGGGTGCGCAAGAACTACTACCGGCCCTCCGGTGCCGACGCCTACACGATGAAGCGGGAACCGGTGGCGAAGGAGGACGCCCGATGATCGTCATGGGGATCGAGAGCTCGTGCGATGAGACCGGCGTCGGCATCGTCGACTGGGATCCGCAGTCCCGCACCGCGACCCTGCTCGCCGACGAGGTGGCCTCGTCGCAGGACGAGCACGCCCGGTACGGGGGAGTCGTGCCCGAGGTCGCCTCCCGCGCGCACCTCGAGGCCGTCGTCCCGACGATGCACCGCGCGCTCGCCGCCGCCGGCGTGGACCGGCCCGACGCCCTCGCCGTCACCATCGGCCCCGGGCTCGCGGGCGCCCTGCTCGTGGGCGTCGCGGCCGCGAAAGCCTATGCGGCGGCGTGGGACGTGCCCTTCTACGGCCTCAACCACCTGGGTGGTCACGTGGCCGTGGACACCCTCGAGCACGGGCCGATGCCGCCCTGTGTCGCGCTGCTCGTCTCCGGCGGGCACACCCACCTGCTGCACGTGACCGACCTGGGCGCGCCGATCGTCGAGCTCGGCACCACCGTGGACGACGCCGCCGGCGAGGCCTTCGACAAGGTGGCCCGCCTGCTCGGCCTCGGCTACCCCGGCGGGCCGGTCATCGACGAGCTCGCGCAGCAGGGCGATCCGACCGCGATCCGCTTCCCGCGCGCCATGACCCGCCAGCAGGACGCGCGGCACGACTTCTCCTTCAGCGGCCTCAAGACCGCCGTCGCGCGGCACGTCGAAGCGGAGCGCGCCGCCGGGCGTGTGCCGAACGTGCCCGATATCGCGGCCTCGTTCCAGGAGGCGGTCGCGGACGTGTTGACCTTCAAGGCGATCCGCGCGGCGCAGGACACCGGCGTGGAGACGATGGTGCTGGGCGGCGGTGCCACCGCGAACTCCCGCATCCGGTCGCTCGCGCAGGAACGGTGTGACGCCGCAGGGATCGAGCTGCGCGTGCCGAAGCCGCGGCTCTGCACCGACAACGGCGTGATGATCGCGGCCCTGGGTGCGCACGTCATCGACGCGGACCCGACGCCCACCGACCTCCGGGCCGCCACGGACCCCGGCCTGTCGGTCACGCAGACGAAGCTCTGACCGGAGGCCCGTTCCGGGCGCGGGTCAGTTCCCGCCCGCCCGCGCCTCCAGCGCGGCGTTGAGGGCCACCAGGCCCGAGATCAGGGCCTCCCGGTCCGCCTCGTCCACCTCGGTGAGGATCGAGGAGATCCCGCGCAGCTTCACCTCGCGGTCGCACTGGAACGCGGCGCGCCCCGCGTCGGTCGCGGAGATCCGCTTCGGGCCGCCCACGTCGCCGGACGCCTCCAACAGCCCGTGCTCGATGGCCTTGTTCACCTGCCGATTCACCGTCGACTGCTCGAGCTCCAGGGCGCACGAGATCTCCTTGAGTGTGCTCGCCCCGGCGTAGTCCAGGAGATGCAACAGCAGATAGGCCGAGCGGTCGAGGCGCAGCTCCATCGACTTCGGGCGGGCCCGCATGTGTCGGCCCAGCGCGTTGATCTCGCGCTCCAAGCGGCGCGCCGCGTCGTCCATGTGCCCTCCGTGTGCCGCGCTCCGGGCCGGGGCCCCTCACGATGTCCGTGTTGCGTGCCGCCGCCCGCCGCACATATGGTTGCGGACGACAACGATATGTATGTTACACACATGCAGTCGCCCTCAGCGTAGAAAGGCGGTCCCCGTGACCAGCACCGTTTCCACGACGGGCGAGCACTCCGCCGCGGGCGCGGGCTCCTCGCGCCGCAACCACCCGCTCGTGACCGTCGTCATCCTGTGCTTCGGCGGCATGGTGGCGGCCCTCATGCAGTCGCTGGTCATCCCGATCCAGCCCGAACTGCCGCAGCTGCTGAACACCTCGCAGGCCAACGCCTCGTGGGTGATCACCGCGACCCTGCTCGCCGCCGCCGTCGCCATGCCCATCGGCGGGCGCCTCGCCGACATGATCGGGAAGCGCCGCGTGCTCGTGCTCAGCGCCGCGCTCCTCGTGGCGGGCTCGCTCGCCTGTGCGCTGTCCGACGGGCTCGTGCTCATGCTCGTCGGCAGGATGCTCCAGGGCCTCGCCATGGCGTTCATCCCCGTCGGCATCTCGATGATGCGCGAGGTCACGCCCCCGTCGATGACCGCGACCGCGGTCGCCGCCATGAGCGCCACCCTCGGCGTGGGCGGCGCGATCGGCCTGCCGCTGTCCGCCTGGATCGCGCAGACCTACGACTGGCACATGCTGTTCTGGGTCTCGACGGTGCTCGCGGCGCTCATCCTCGCCGCCGTCCTGTTCGTCCTTCCCGACGGTGCGCCGGGCGTCGGCGGCCGGATCGACGTGGTCGGGTCCATCGGCCTCGCCGTCGGCCTGGTGGCCACGCTCGTCGCGGTGACCAAGGGCAACGACTGGGGCTGGGCCTCCGGCTCCACGCTGGGCCTGCTCGTCGGCGGCCTCGTCGTGCTCCTCGCGTGGGGGTTCTACGAACTGCGCCACCGGGATCCGCTCGTGGACCTGCGCACCTCCGCCCGCCCTCGGGTGCTCATCACCAACATCGCGACCGTCACGATCGGCTTCGGCATGATGGCGATGATGCTCTGCGTCCCGCAGATCATGGAGTTCCCCACCGCCACCGGCTTCGGCCTGGGCAAGAGCATGCTCGAGGCGGGCCTGTGGATGATGCCCGGCGGCATCATGATGATGATCTTCGCGCCGGTGTCCAGCATCCTCATCCGCAGGATCGGCCCCTCGGTCACGCTCGCCATCGGCGCGTTCGTGGTGGCGGCCGGATACGTGCTGGCGTACCTGCTCATGGACGCCGCCTGGAAGCTGTCGATCGCGTCCATCGTGGGCACCGTGGGCGTCGCGATCGCCTACGCCGCCATGCCCACGATCATCATGTCCGCGGTGCCGCAGAACGAGACCGGCGCCGCGATCGGCCTCAACGCGCTCATGCGCTCGCTGGGCACCACCATCTGCTCGGCGGTGGCGGCGGCCATCATCTCCGCCAAGTCCGTGACCGTGGCGGGACACGTGATTCCCACCGCCGGTGCCTTCGAGACGATCTTCGTGGTGGCGGCGGCGGCCGCGATCGTGGCGGCAGTGATCGCGCTCCTGATCCCGAAGCCGAAGGCGGAGGCGGATACTCAGGCCTGACCGTCGGTCGCGCGCGGTGCGGCTCCCGGGCGCCTAGGATCGAACAGGTGAGGAGGATCGTCGACGAGGACCTGCGCGGGGCGGAGTTCCGCGAGTGCGATCTGAGCGGGGCGCGCCTCGTGGGTGTCGTGATGCAGGGCGCCGTGATCGACGGGCTCGTCTCCGATCTGGTGGTGAACGGCGTCGACGTCACCGGATTCGTCGAGGCGGAGCTCGACCGGCGGTATCCGGTGCGCCCGTTGATCCGTTCGGACGGCCCGGCCGACCTGCTTCGAGCGGCCCGATCGCTGCACGCGGAATGGTCGGCGACGATCGAGCGGATCCGCCGCACGCCGGGCGTCGAGCGGCGCGGCGTGAACGGGGAGTGGACCGCCGCGCAGACCCTGCGTCACCTGATCTTCGTGCACGACTCGTGGTTCCGGCGGTGCTGCCTGGGGGCGGCCGAGCGGTTCACGCCGATCGGCATGGGGCCGGATGTCGAGCCCTACCGCGGCGCGAACGGCCTGGACCTCGAGCTCGATCCGGCGTTCGACGAGATCGTGGGTGTGCGCGCGGCGCAGGCCGCCGAGCTCGAGGCCTGGCTCGACGATGTGACGTCCGAGCGGCTCGCGGTGCCGGCGCCGGTGCCGGCCGACGACGTCTGGCCGCCCTACGCCCGGGGACGTTCGGTGCGGCAGTGCCTGGGCACCGTTCTCACCGAGACGTTCGAGCACCACCGCTACTGCGTCCGCGACCTCGGCCTGATCGAGGCCGACGATCGCTGACGCGTCGGATCACTCCTCGCCGCAGAGGTATTCGCCCACGCGGCAGCCGGCGGATTCGGCGCGGAGCACGGCGCGCTGGGTGGGGCGGGCGACGAGGTAGCGGCGCCCGCCCTCCTCGGTGATGGTGGTGAACACGGAGCGCCGGTCGTTCGCGCACATCGACCGCGCGGCGAGCCCGTCGCGCTCCAGCCGGGCGACCAGGCGGGAGAGCGCCGACTGCGAGAGGTGCACCCGTTCCGCCAGGTCCGCCATGCGCAGTCCGTCAGCGCCGGCGCGGGCCAACTGCTCGAGGACCTCGAACTCGGACGACGTGAGGTCGTGCGCGCTGAGCGCGCGATCCAGGGCGCAGGACATGCGCGTGTAATCCCGCATCAGCTGGTGCCACTGCGCGGCGAGCACCTCGTCCGCATGGGAGTCCGCGCCGGGAGAACTCGTGGCGGGGGAGTCCGTGTCGTGCGCGACGTCGCCTTTGACCGTCATGGCCACATGCTACACCGGACCTCCGCAAAATATTCCTCCGAATTAAATGTAGACACATTGAATGCATGCGCATAGAGTCGCTTCTCGTGACCACGACACACGAGAACCCGATCGCCTCCGGTCGGTCCGGCTCACCGGCGCTCCACGTGACGGCCCCGACCGGATGGACCTCCCGCACCTGGCTCCTGCTGCTCGTCCTCTGCGGCGCGCTGTTCCTGGACGCCCTCGACATCTCGATGGTGGGGGTGGCACTGCCCTCCATCAAATCCGCGCTCGGCATGGAACCCGCTGCGCTGCAATGGATCGTCTCCGGCTACGTGCTGGGCTACGGCGGCCTGCTCCTGCTGGGCGGCCGCGCGGCGGACCTGCTGGGCCGGCGTCCCGTGTTCCTCGGTGCCGTGCTCGTCTTCGGGGTCGCCTCCGTCGCGACGGCCTTCATCGACGTGCCCGCCGTGTTGATCGCGCTGCGCTTCATCAAGGGCGTCGCCGCGGCCTTCACCGTCCCTGCGGGGCTGTCCATCATCACCACCACGTTCGCCGAGGGCCCCGCCCGGAACAAGGCGTTCTCCATCTACACCGTGTGCGGCGCCTCCGGCTTCTCGCTGGGCCTGGTGTTCGGCGGCCTCCTCACCGAGGTCTCCTACCGTCTCACCCTGCTCTTCCCCGGCCCGATCGCCCTCGCGCTCGTGTTCCTGGGGTGGAAGGTGATCCCGCACGCCGCACCGTCGGAGAAGTTCTCCTTCCGCCGGTTCGACCTGGCCGGAGCCCTCACGTCCACCGGCGCGCTGCTGATCCTGGTGTACACCGTGGTCCAGGCGCCGCACCTCGGCTGGGGCTCGCCCACCGTGATCGGCCTGTTCGTGGTGTCCGCGCTGCTCGCCGTCGCGTTCGTCGTCGTCGAGCTCAAGCACCCGCACCCGCTCGTGCGGCTCGCCATCCTCAGGTCCGTGCGCCTGGTGCACGCCAACCTGGCCGGCTTCGTCATGTTCGGCGGCTACGCGGCGTTCCAGTTCCTGGTCACGCTGTACGTCCAGGACCAGCTGGGTTGGAGCCCCGTCGCCATGTCGCTCGCCTTCCTGCCCGCCGGCCTGCTGGTGGTGGCCTCCGCCACCAAGATCGACGCGGTGCTCGACCGGGTGAACAGCACGGTCCTGGTCGCGGTGGGCCTCACCGCCTTCCTCGGCGCCTACGCCTGGTTCCTCCGGGCCGAGCCGGGCGCGAGCTACTGGGTGTTCCTGTTCCCGACGATCCTGTTGCTCGGCCTCGGCTTCGCCCTCACCTTCCCGGCCGTGAACTCGCAGGCCACCGAGGGCGTGGACGACGACGAGCAGGGCCTCGCGTCGGGTCTGCTCAACACCTTCATCCAGGTGGGTGGAGCGGTCATGATGGCCGTCGTCACCGCGATCACCACGAGCGCGGGCGGCGCCGCCGAACCGGGGAACCTGCTGCCCGGCATGAGCACCGCGATCGCCGTGGTGGTGGGACTCACCGTGATCGGTCTCGCCGGCACCGTGGTGGTCCTGGCCCTCGCCCGGCCGGGCAGGTCCGGTGACGCCCCCGAGCCGGAGTCCGTGGGAACCACCGTCGCCGATTGAGTAGTCCTACGCTGCCGCGCCGGCATCCGGCGCGGCAGCGTAGGGGTATGACCGCAACCGATCCCCGCATCGCCCGGCTCGCGGGCGAACTGGACATCACCGTCCGGCGCCTGCAGTGGATGCAGGCCGAGCTCGCCGACGTGGCCCGCGCCGGCGCCGCCCCCGCCCCGCCGCTCGCCCGATTCCCCGCGCGCACTGTGCCCGCGCCACCGTCAGTGCCCGCGCCGCTCGTGCCGCCCGCACAGCCCGGGCCGCCGGCGGCTCCCGTGTTCACCGTCGCCCGGGTGCTCGCCGGCACCGGCGTCCTCGTCACCCTCATCGGCGTCGCGTTCCTCCTCGTGCTCGCCGCGCAGGCCGGCCTCCTCGGCCCCGCGGTCCGGGTCGGTCTCGGCACGGCCCTCGCCGGCGGTCTGCTCGGCGGCGCGCTCTGGCTGCACCGCCGCCCCGGCGGTCGCACCGGCGCGCAGGCCCTCGCCGCCACCGGCGTCGCGGCGGCCTATCTCGACACCGTGGCCGTGACCGGCGTCTACCACTGGGTGCACCCGGTCGCCGGCCTCGCGATCGCCGGGCTCATCGCGCTCGGCGGCCTCGCCCTCGCCGCCCGCTGGCGCTCGCAGTGGCTCGGGGTGGCCCTGTTCGCGCCGACCTATCTGCTCGCCCCGTCGCTCGCCGACGACGCGTACCTGCTGGGCGGATTCACCCTCGTGCTCGCGGTCGCGTCGATCGCGGTGCGCCGCCCGGCCGCCTGGCCGTGGCTGCACGTCGTGCGGTCCGCCGGCACCGCGGCCACCTTCGCGGTGCTCGCCGCGGCCGCCGGACCGGCCGACGGCCTGC